>NZ_CM155268.1:0-3742019 GCF_056680155.1 Arthrobacter sp. BG5
CCCCGGACACAGCAATCCTCGATCCAGGGCCGAAATAGCCCCACCGCGTGGAGAGAGTTCGTCTCCATATCGTCCCCAATCCAATTAGTCCCGACGTAATGGCGGTTGTGTTGTGGATGTTGAAGTCGCCCTGTCACGGCTGCTTTCGGCCGGAAGACTCAGCTCTCCGGCCCTATTCGACCCCTTCGCCGGGAAGGCCGCGTACGTCCCTCCCGTTTGGGTCGATCCGTTCCCGCTCGACAGCGATTTCCCTAAAGCTTTTTACGATGCCGTGTCCCTCCCCGTGCCCTAGCCGCGTGACGTCCAGGACTCCTCCGGCCATTTTGATTTTTAAGGTCTCGCCGGAACTCCGTTTGCCGAGGAGGATCGACTCGATCGAGCTCTGCACCACGGCGGTCACCCCCGCTGATGATTCCCTCCTCTCCGGCACGAACATCAGCCGCGTGCCCGTGAGGACTACGAAGCCGGGTTCGTCGTTGAGGTGCCCTTTCCCCACCGCTCGGACAACATCGTGCGGGTCCAAGAGGCCAACAATCCGCCGGACTGCTTGCTTGCCGCTGAAACTGAGTCCTGCCCTGGCCGCCGCGTCCGTGAGGCCGTGGGTATACATGGCGCCCTCCGGTAGATTTTCCTCGGCCTCGAGCAGCAGGTCGTCGAGCTCAGTTCCGCCGTCGTCAGATGTCCATACGACGTCGGTGCGCCAGCCGGTGGCTGACATTGCGCCGGTCAACCGCGCAGGCCTCCGCCGCCGGCGGATGGAGCGGGGCACCTGGATTCGTAGCTCCGCCCCTTCCGAGCCCTCCACTCTGTAGCCCGCCTTCTCAGCGGCGCGATGAATTAGCTGGCGCGCTTCGCCGGCGTCCGACATGAGGGTCCAGAGAACACTTCCGGCAACCGGGACAGCGGATTGCTGCGTGGTCAGCGCTGGGCACGAACGTTCGAGCTGTTTCTCGAACTCTGGGGCATCCATCGGTTTGCCCAGATGGAACCCTTGGGCGCGGCCGCAGCCAATCTTCGTTAGGGCGGATAGCTGATCTGATGTCTCGACTCCTTCGGCGACCACCAGCAGGCCGAGACCATGGGCCAGCCCGACGATCCCGGCGATAAATGCATCGGATCCCTCTTCACCGAGCCGCGTGGTGAAAGACCGGTCGATCTTGACCTCTGTGACCGGCAGCCTGTGCAACTGGGCGAGGGAGGAATAGCCGGTTCCGAAATCGTCTATGGAAATACCGACACCAAGGTCGCGAAGCTCGCGGAGGTTGCGATCGTTCACGGAGGAGTCGGTCATGGCCTGGGACTCGGTGACTTCCAAGGTGAGAGCGGCGGCAGGTAATTTCGAGCGGCTCAAGGTCTCCCGTACCAGCGCCGGGAAGGCCGCGTCGCTGAGCTGGACTGACGACACGTTGACAGCAACCTCCATGGAGTGACCCGCCGCCCGCCAGCCAGCGCCGGCAAAGCAGGCCACGGAGAGGACATGGGCGCCGACCTCAGCGATGAGGTTGCTGTCTTCCGCTAGGGGAATGAACTCTCCCGGCGCCAGCAGGCCAAGTTCGGGATGTTCCCAACGGACAAGTGCTTCGGCAGCGACTACGGACTTCGTTGCCATGTCGAATTGGGGCTGGAATTGGACGCGCAGCTCGCCGCGGGCGGCGGCCCCGCGCAGGTCAGCCTCGAGCCGCAGGTAGTCCGTGCGCTGGTTTCGCGGCGGGGTGTGGCCCCGGGCCCGGGCTTTTGCCCGGTACATCTCGAAATCCGCTTTCGCTACGAGACGCCGGCCCGCTTCTGCATGCGAGCTCGCCTGATCGCCGGGGCTTGCCCCGCCGACGGTGGATCCAATCGAAATGTCGACGAACACCTTCCTGCCGCCGATCTCGACGGGTTTCGCCAGGCTTGAACGGATCATGGCAGCCACCTGGTCGACCCTAGAAGGGGCGTCGAGATCGGGCAGGAGGACCACAAACTCGTCACCGCTGTAGCGGGCGACAGTATCCGCATCGCGTACGGCCCCTTGCAGCTGGGCGGCGATGTGGCGGAGCACGCTGTCACCAGCGCCGTGGCCGAGTCCGTCGTTGATTCTTTTGAACCGGTTGACGTCGCAGAAGAGGAGGCCGACCTGGCTTCCATCCCGGGCGGCCCGCGCAAGGCAAGCTTCCAGCCGGTCCTCCAACAAGGCCCTGTTGGGCAGGCCGGTGAGCGGGTCATGCAGAGCCTGCCGGCGGGCATCTTCAAGGAGTCGAATTCTCTCCAGAGCCACGGCGGCCAGGGCGGCCAGGCCGCTGAGACGATCGGTAAGGGCGCCGTTCAGGGTGGCCGGGGCTGCCCCTGTCCAGTGCGCCAGTACGATACCTGCGAGCTGGTCCCCGGTTAGGATCGGCACAGCAGCCAGGGCTGAGATATCGAACTCGTCAAGCATGCCACGGGCCCAGTCCGACCCGCGGCTGTCCACCAGCAGCGGAGCGCGGCTGGCAAGCAGGTGGGTAAGTTCGGGGCTGTCTTGGGCGGCGACGATGTAGGAAGCGAGGCGTTCTGCCGACTCACCGTGCCATCCGCTCATCCCTGCGATCCGGAGGCGTTCGGCTTCGGGATCCCAAAGTGCGATCGCGGACCGGTCGGCGCCGGAGAGGGTCGGTACAGCGTCGGCAATCGAGCCGGCCAGCGAGAGCACCGTGGAGTGCTGAGCCAGCGAACCGGAGACGTTGAGCAGCAGATGAGCCGTTTCTCCGTGTTCCCGGGCCTCGGCGACGACGCCCGCAATATCGAGGCTGACGGCGGCATGCTGTGCATAGGATGCCAGGGCCTCGGCGTCGTCGGGAAAGAATTCCTGCCCGGTATGCGCCACGGCGGCCAGAACGCCGTAAAAATGTCTCGCGGACTCCACTGGAGCGCTCATCACGGGTAGTCCGTCCAAAATCGACGAGTCCGGCGACAGGGCAGTTCCGTTCTCATCCAGCGCCGCCGCCAGTACATCCCCAAGGCCGCGGGTCCGAACATGGCGCCCCCCGCCGGGTGTGCGCACGGCCAGAAGGTGGCCAGGGGCGTGTACTGCGCTGTCCGTGCGGTCCAGAATCCGGTCCAGGACTTCTTCCAATGAGTCCATGCTCGCCAAGTCCGCAGCGGCGCCCTCCAACGTGCGCAGCCTGTGCTCGGCCACTGAGCGGGGGTCGGTTACCCTTTTATTCGCTGCGGGTTTGCGCAGCAGACCGCAAAGACGCTGAAGCGGTGGTACGGTCCACGTGACCTCGTAGCGGCACTCTGAGGCGCCTGTGACCTGGCATGCGTTGCCGTGGGCCACACGCGCGCGAGGAAGCCCGAAGAGGACGGGGACCTGGGCGAGGAAACTTATCTGGGCGTCGCAGTCGACCCTGTTGGGTTTGTAGGGAGGCAGGACCTTCCAGGTGAGCGAGGCTGATCCCTCTTCAGCCCGATCACACACGAGCAAGGTCGCGGAATCAAAGCGCGTGGAGAACGGGGAGACGCCGCGGAACGCGGCTGCAGGCGAGCCTTGTTCCCGGCCCAGCCGGCGCCACGGCTCCATTGCGTCGTCTTGCAACGACACGGCACCCAGGCGGAGTCCGATCCGCGGATTCGCGAGCTCGTCAGCGGCAGCTTCGAAAAGCCGCAGTTTGTCCGGATAGGAAATCCTCCCATCCGCACTCAGAAGCTGGTCCCGCCGGTGGCTCAGCCCTGCCCTTCGCAGGACCCGGTCCACGCCGTCGGGGCCAGCGTCGTCCGTAACAACCCGCAGCAAAACGCGGGTGATCCCCGTTGACGTGCCGGGTGCTGCTTTGTCAGTCCCGGCCATCAAATGCCCCGGTTACTAAGGCTGGGCTTCTGTGGCTGCGCCACGCAGGGCTGGACGCATGGCAAATCGGGAGTCAGGAACATACCGGGGACCTTTGCTGTTCGGTAGCCCGGCTGACCTCGTGGGCCCCGTGGCTTTGCGTCCCCGGCTCGCACCGGGTTTGCCTTTATCGAGGAGCGGATGCTCAATCGAGCGACATCTTAGCAAATCGGTTTACGAACCCCGACGAGAGTTGGAGGTTGGCGAAAACCGCTGTAGCAGAGTTCGTAAGGAGAACCGCGGTGTGGACAGTGTCCACACTTTGGGGTCCGGACGGGGCTGAGTGTGGACAAAGCTTCTATGATGGGCCCCGGCGGGCCCATCTTTTGTTGGGGGCCGTAAGTGTGGGCCGGGGCCCGCTTACCTACTATGTCTGTCAGATTTCGGTGCCGGCGCGTAGCGCCCGGGGCAGTTCCGAATGGACCACTCGCCGTGGGGCTTCCAGCCAATTATTGATGCCTCTAGCCGTTCATGGGTCCCACGGCATGAACGCTTTCCGACCCCGGACCGGTGAGCTTAACGGTGCACCGGACAACAAGCCGGTCCGGGGCGTTTTCGACGTCAACCAGCGTTTCTCCGGCTTGCAGGACCGCATAGGTTTCTTCGCCGGCTTCCACTTTGAATCCCCGCCTATCGGCATCCTGGGTTGCGTTTTCCAGAGCCTCGCGGCGGAGCTCATCCAGGTATCCGCGTTCATCTGCGCGGGCGGCGTCGCCAAATGCCCATCCGAAGAGCGTCCCGGGTTTTTCCATAAAGCTGAGTTTACGCACAAAGGTGGAACGTTTTAGCTGGCAGCGTGGGACGGGACCCCCACCGGTACCGTGGCGTCGTTCTGATCGAGCATGGGGCCGACAAGAACAGCAGCAAGAGACTTGATGCGGAGCCGCCGGCCTCCGATGACTAGCGCGGTCCTGCTGGCATGCAAAGGGCGAGGGTGCCTACGACGCCTCCGTTCTCCAGCAGCGCGTGGGCCTGCCCGGCCTCCAGCATGGGGAGCCGGCCTGCGATCACCGGACTGATCCGCCGGGACTCGAGCATCTCGTAGAGAGTCGCCCAGGCATCCATTAGCGGGCGGCGGTCCAGCCGCCACGATGTCGTCCCATAGAGGCGGATCTTCGTACCGCGGGGAACCAGGTTGTTCCCGATCGCCCGGCCAAGCAGGCGCAGTGTCGCGGTGGGGCTGCCGGGATTGGCGTACTCAACGAGGACGCCCCCGGGTCGCAGCACGGCCAGGCCGTGGTCGACCCATTCGCCGCCAATTCCGTCTAGCACCGCGTCGACCCCTTGAGGCTCCAGTCGGCGCAAGTTACCGACCACATCCTCGTCGCTGCCGTCGAGGGGCACCACCCCGTTGGCGGTGAGCCAGGCGCGTTTCGCGGCAGTGTCGACCCCGTAAATTCTTAAGTCCAGCAGCTGCCCGAGCTGAACTAGGGCTGTGCCGATCCCACCGGCGGCTCCCGTGACGAGGATCGTCTGCCCTCGCCGGAGCCGGGCTGCTCGTGACAGGACCTGGTGTGCCACCAGGTAGTTCAGCGCCACGGCCACCACCTCGCCCGCGTCCAGGCCAGCGGAAATCCGCATCATGGGGTAGCGGTGTACAAAGACGTACTCGGCGTACCCGCCCCTCTCGGTCAGTGCTACCACCCGGTCCCCGACAGCGACTGCGGCGACGCCCGGCCGACGGCGTCCACCATGCCGACGACAGCGTAGCCGGGCACGAACGGGAACTTCGGCGGATACGTCGACAGCCCGCGGCGGGCCTGCACGTCGACGGCGCTTACGCTGCAAGCCTCGACACGGACCCTGACCTCGCCGCGGCGTGGCGCCCTCAGCTCGCGACGTGCGATCGCCAGCACTTCCGGGCCGCCTGGGCGGGTCGCGACCACGGCGCTGTACTCAACGGGCGCCGCCTGCTGGAGGGTTTCCGGGGCGGCACCACGGGCGGCGAGGTCTGCCAGTTGCCCGGCCGCCGAAGGCCCGACGATCGGGCGCCCGTGGCCGCTCGCAAGCACCTGGGGCCGCAGTTCGGCGAGCACGGCGATCGAGGCCTCCGCCGCAACCCGGTCCCAGGTCGTAATCCACGGCGGGCCGCTGACGCTCGGCGCACGGGCCAGCAGGCCCCGCACAGTGTTGAGGTCCACCGTCAGCACCGCATCGCCGGTGAGCAGCACGCCGTCGTCACCGCATCGCCGGTGAGCAGCACGCCGTCAGCCTCCCGGAAGAGAGCGATGTGGCCGGGCGTGTGCCCCGGGGTAGGAATGCAACGGCACCCGGGCAGTCCGGGCATCCCTTGGGCCGGATCGAAGGGGTGCGCGACGTCGGTTAGGTCCGCCGCCTGGATCGTCCCCGGCGGCAGCAGCCTTAGCAGAGGACCCAGCACCCACCGGTCCAGGGGATTGGCGTACTCCTCCAGGAGCTTCCCCGGGGCCTGTGGCAGCTCGGCAGGATGCACGTAGACCGGCACCGCCCACCGGCGGGACAACGCCGGAGCCGATCCGGAGTGGTCGGGGTGGACGTGCGTCAACACAATCGACGCCGGCCGGGTGCCCGGACCCAACAGCAGCTCCGCCACCGCAAAGATCCGCTGCCCGGCGTGTGGCCACCCGGCATCGACGAGAACCCACTCGGGCCGGAGCGCACGAGGTACACGTGAGAGGCGAGCCGGCCCCGACCGGTGCGCAGCTGGTATACGCCGTCGGCGACATCGATGGGCTGCGGCATCCTCGTGTTCATCCCTGATTGTCTTCCCCTCATCGTCGTTCCACCGCCACGCGGGTCGCGGGCCCGGGGCCGCGCAGCAGCAACACAGCCGCCAGGACCACCCACACTGCCGGCGGGAGGTTGGCGACAACCACCGGGCCCCACCCGGCAGCGTTGTAGAACCCGGCTGGGTCCAAGGGACCGCCGTACATTGACGGCACGGCCGCTGCGCACAGCAGGACCCCGAGGTAGGCGATCCACCGGGTCCAGCGCGGTAGGACACCGGTGGCGGCGGTCGACCAGCCGGCGGCACCGAGGAAGAGCCCGGTAATGGCGAAAGCGATTGAGCTGTTGTAGATCAGCATGTACCCCATGGTGAGGGCACGGTTCACTGACGGGTCCGGCTCCGGAGCCATGGCATCCAGCGCCAGGCCACCCTCCAATCCGTTGGCCACCAGGGTCACTCCGACCCACACGGCCATGGAAGCGACCACGAGCGACCCCGCCCACCGGTATCGCCGGTCGGCCCGTCGGATAAGATCGCCTAGCCCTGCAGCGAACATCATCGCTGTCACGTACAGGCCCAAATCGAGCAGGATCCGGGTGAAGATGACGTTGCGAATCCGCCATGCCTCCGCCGCGCCGGCGGCGCCGTCGTATATTCGAACCGAAGGGTCCTGCACCAGATACAGCGGAAACTGGGCCGCCCAGAACACCAGCATCCCAATGGCGGCCCAGCCGGTGAGTCGCCGCAGCGCGTTATCTTCCACGGCTAAGATCCTTCCCTGGTACTTAGGACGTGGGCGGCACCGTGCCTGCGGCAGGGTTGCCTCTCCGGCACGGAGTCCGGCTGAGCGAACGGCAGCGAGGAGGGCGCTTAAGGCCGCCGTCACCGATCTTTTCCTAGAGCAGGCTTCGTTGCCGGCCGTTTCTTTCGCTGTAGCCGGCGGCGGCCCAGCCAGACTGCAGCGACCATGAGGACCAGGACGTCGGCGAATCCCAGGATCGCCTCCCACGGCAGCTCGATGTCACCGCGGCTGAGGTTGTTAAAGAACGAACCCAGCGGCGTGAGCAACGGCCACAGCACAAGGACGTTGCGGACCAAAGCGAACGCAACCGCGTAGAGCACCCCGAGCCCAAACAGAAAGACCATTCCATCACCGCCCATCCCGTAACCGACGTGGTAAACCGCGTACAGGCCAGCCGCGATTGCTATGCCGGGCGCCTGACCGAAACTCGCGCTCAGGCGCATCTGGACGAAGCCACGGAAAAACACGGTCTCGAAAGCACCTACCGTCAAAGACATAACGAGCAACGGAACCCAGCCAACAGGTGCAGGCAGCCGGTAGCCGAGAAGCGTGATTGCAAACTGGATAAGGGACAGGATGAGTCCAAGCACTGTCGCCTGCTTCCAGTTGTCCAGTCCCAGGCCCAGATCGGACAGCGGAAGCCCCCGCCTAACCGTGTAGAAAACCGGCCCTGCGACCCCCAGGACCAAGCCTGCACCAAAGCAGAGGAAAAGACCGAGAACGTTGGCGGTCGTGAAGACGGTGAAGGCTACGCGGAACAGCGCCACGACGGCAATGTACAGTGCTGCCACCACCGCCAGATCCAATCTGTCAACGCGCCCGCGCCGCCAGCCCACCGGACCGGTCAGAGCAGCCAAAAGAAGCGCCGAGGCGGGGACCGCTATTCCAAACACCGTCAGGTCAAGGAAGGCCAACGACAACATTGCCGCCACGAGCCAGGAAAGCCACGTCCACGCGCGCCAGCCTTCAATTCCCAGGATCTTCATCGGGTCCGCCCTTTCGCCCTGACGACAGCGTGGCCCTCAAGGGTCCTTGCTGATAGAGCATTTGGGCCGTGATACGTATACCGTCACCGCGCAGCCGATGATTCGGATGTCGCACAAGTGCAGGTCCCCGGCGGATGCTCCATGTAGGCCGGTTTGCTGCGGGACGATACGGCCGCGCGGGTCTGCGGGAATGGTCGCGGTGCGAGCCGTCACCGTTCATCGTGTGACGGCTATTCTGGATGCATGGATGCCATGTCCCTATCAGCCGTCACGTTGAGCGGCCACTTCGCCCGGGACTTTCCGGAGATGGCCATTGCTTGGCGGGCAGAGGACATCGCTGACCCTCAATTACTGGTGCTCAACGACCCGCTGGCAACCGAATTGGGCCTGGACGTTGACTTCTTACGAAGTGCCGAAGGGGTGGGCCTGCTGACCGGGCATCGGCTCCCCGTTGATGCCACTCCGGTCGCGCAGGCTTACGCGGGCCACCAGTTTGGCTGGTACGCCCCCCGGCTCGGCGACGGGCGCGCCCTCTTGCTCGGTGAGATCACGCACGCCGACGGCATGCCGCGGGACATGCATCTCAAGGGTTCCGGACGTACACCGTTCGCCCGCGGGGGAGACGGTCTGGCCGTCGTCGGGCCGATGTTGCGCGAATATCTTGTCAGTGAAGCCATGCACGCGTTAGGCGTTGCCACCACACGGTCCCTCGCCGTGGTGGCAACGGGGCGTCCCGTGCAGCGTGACACTGTGTTGCCGGGAGCCGTGCTCACCCGCGTCGCTATGAGTCATGTGCGCGTGGGCAGTTTCCAGTACGCCGCGGCCACGGGGGACGCCGGTCTCGTTCGCCGCCTCGCCGACTATGCGATCTCCCGGCACTATCCGGCGACGGCGCAAGCCGAAAACCCCTACCTCGCACTCTTCCACGCGGTGGTTGCTGCGCAGGCGTCGCTGGTGGCCCACTGGATGCTGGTGGGATTCGTCCACGGGGTAATGAACACGGACAACATGACGATCTCAGGCGAGACCATCGATTACGGCCCGTGTGCTTTCATGGACGCGTTCGACCCCGCCGCCGTCTACAGTTCGATCGACGAAAGCGGGCGCTACGCCTATCGGAACCAGCCAGTGGTGGCGGAATGGAACCTCGCCCGTCTCGCCGAGTCGCTGCTGCCCCTGCTGCATGAGGACCAGGAGACAGCCATCCAGCTTGCGGTGGAATCACTGGACGATTTCCGCCGGCAGTACAGTGCTGCCTGGGCGGCGGGCATGAACAGGAAGCTTGGATTCCGTCCGGGGCTCGGGGATGAGGTGACGTCGCCCCTCGTCGAGGAGCTGTTGACCCTCCTGCAGCGGGGACGCGTGGACTACACCGCGGTCTTCCGCAGCCTCGGCAATGCGGCCCGCGGCCGCCCTGAGTCAGCCCGGCAGCTCATTCCGGATGGGACGGCGTTTGATGACTGGGCTGGGCGCTGGCGTGCCTTGAACCCGGACGCCGACATGATGGACCGGGTTAATCCGGCGTACATTCCCCGCAACCACCTGGTGGAGGAAGCCTTGGCCGCTGCCACCGGCGGCGACCTGGGGCCGCTGTTCCGGCTTCTGGATGCGGTCACCGACCCGTACAACGAACGCCCCGGTCTCGAGCGATACGCACTTGGCGCGCCGGATGACTTCGGCGCGTACCGCACGTTCTGCGGAACCTGAGCAGTTGCCCCGCTCAACCAGACTGAAATGAACCTGTTGGCAGGGGATTCGGATGGGCCCGCCGTACCGTATCGACACGCACCAGCACATCGTTCCGCCGGGGTATGCGCGGTGGATGCGTGACAAGGGGATAGACCCCGGTGGGATTGGTCTGCCGTCGTGGTCCGAGCGCTCGGCGTTGAAGTTCATGGACAGGCACGACGTGCAGACCGGCATCCTTTCCCTGTCCACGCCCGGCGTCTACTTCCGGGATGCGATGGAAGCGCGGTTGAGGGCGAGGGAGGTCAACGAGTTCTGCGCGGAGGTAGTGGCCGCCCGGCCGGATCGGTTCGGGTTCTTTGCGACCCTCACACTGCCGGACGTGGAAGGCGCCCTCGCGGAGGCCCGGTACGCCTTGGACACCCTCCTGGCGGACGGGGTCGTGTTGCTGGCCAACAATGACGGCCGCTACCTGGGAGATCCGGGATTTGAGCCTCTGCTGGAGTTCCTGCACCACCGCCGGGCCGTGGTCTTCATCCACCCCGGTGAGCTTCCGGCCCCGGCGGTGCCCGGTGTACCCTCCTTTGCCGCCGATTTCCTGCTCGACACCACCCGCACCGCGATCAGCCTGGTCCTGTCCGGTGCGATGGAGAAGTTCTCGGGCGTCAAGTTCATCCTGGCGCACGCGGGCGGATTCGTGCCCTTCATCGCCTACAGGATCCTGCTGACGATGCTCAACGACAAGGACCAGGCCCTCAGCGCGCTGGCGGCCCTGGGAGATAAGAAGCTGTCCATCTTGCGGCGGTTTTATTACGATGTGGCCCTATCCGCCAGCCCGGCGGCGTTGCCCAGCCTGCTCGAGGTAGCTGACCCGGGCCGCATCACCTACGGCACTGACTTCCCGTTCGCCCCCGCGGCAGCGATTGATTTCCTGAACATGCAGTATGAGAAGTATCCGCTGGGCCCCGTACTGCGCGCGGCGATAGACCGCGGCAACGCGGAGGCGCTGTTTCCCCGTCTCAGCCTTGACCGGAATTAGCCGATTGAGGGCGTGGTTTGATTAGTCAGTGCTCCGTCTCAGACGCTTCCTTGTTCTCGGCCTGTTCGCCGTGTGCGTCATCGCTGCCTTCTCGTTCTGGGTAACCCGGCAGCCCGGCGCAGCCGGCGGGGTCCTTCCCGCACCGCCGCGCGCGGGGGCGAAGATGGACCTGTCCTCCGCCGGGATCACTACCGCCGTGAACGTGACCCGCAGTCCGGATGCCCGGTGGCTCGTCCGGGCTGCCGCGCAGACCGGGATCCCTGCCCGCGCGCTCCGCGCCTACGTTGCGGCGGCCGCTACGGCCAACGAGGCGGCTCCGGCGTGCGGGATCGGCTGGAACACGGTGGCAGCTGTCGGCTCCGTCGAATCGGCGCACGGAACCTACGGCGGCGGCAGCCTCAACGCCGCAGGGCAGGCGAGCGGCCCCCTCGTGGGCCCGAGCCTTAACGGCGACGGGTTCGCCGCCATCGGGGACACCGACGGCGGTGCCCTGGACGGCGACGCCCGCTGGGACCACGCCGTCGGGCCCATGCAGTTCATTCCCTCCACCTGGCAGCTTGCCGGGCAGGACGGCAACGGGGACGGAAAGGCGGACCCGTTCAACATCGATGACGCCGCCCTCAGCGCAGCGGCGTATCTGTGCGCCCACGGCCGTGACCTCTCTACCGGCCAAGGGTGGACCGACGCCATCTACTCCTACAACCAGTCCGGTCCCTACATTCGCCAAGTACGGGCCCAGGCCACCGCCTACGCCGCGAAAGCGGGCACGGCCGGGTGAGCCAGCGCGCTGACGGCCCGGAGCGGTGCGTGCCGGAGCCAGGTGACTCCATGAGGTGCCGCCGCCAATTGCCGTGGATTCCTCGGCGGGACCGGGACTAATTCCTTGGATCAAGCAGTTATGCAGCAAGGGCCGGCCCGGGTCTGCGCCCGGCGCTTTTGATGACGACGGAATGAGATGACGTGACGGCAACGCCTGCAGAGGGAGTCGGCTTCCGCTCGAAGCGCGGCCCCATACTGATTTCCCTAATGCTCTCGACGGGGCTGGTGGCGATCGATTCGACCATCGTCGCAACGGCGGTGCCGTCGATCGTGCAGGACATCGGCGGGTTCGCGTCTTTTCCGTGGCTTTTCTCTGCCTACCTGCTGGCGCAGGCCGTGTCCGTGCCCGTCTACGCGAAGCTCTCCGACGTCGTCGGCCGTAAACCGATCATCCTGATCGGCATCGGGCTGTTCCTCCTCGGTTCGATCCTCTGCGGCGTGGCATGGAGCATGCCTGCCCTCATCGCGTTCCGCGTGCTGCAGGGCCTGGGTGCCGGAGCAGTCCAGCCCGTGGCGATCACGATCGCCGGCGATATCTATACGCTGACCGAGCGGGCGAAGGTGCAAGGCTACCTTGCGAGCGTGTGGGCGGTGTCCTCCGTGGTTGGCCCGACGCTCGGCGGCGTGTTTTCGGCCCTCGGCTTCTGGCGGGGGATCTTCTTCGTGAACATCCCGCTGTGCCTCCTGGCGGGGTGGATGCTTCTCCGAACGTTCCACGAGAATGTCGAACGTACCAAGCACCGGGTCGATTACCTGGGGGCAGGCCTGCTGACCGTCGCGCTGACCCTGATCATTCTGGGGGCCCTCGAAGGCGGCCAGGCATGGGGCTGGACCTCGGCCATCAGCGTTGCGGTCTTCGCCGGCGGAGCGCTCTTGTTCGCCGCGTTCATTTTCGTCGAGCGCAGGGCGGCCGAGCCGGTCCTGCCGCCGTGGGTAATTTCCCGGCGGCTGCTGGCGACGACGGCGCTGATCTCCTTTGGCGTCGGCGCGGTTATGCTGGGTCTCACCTCCTACGTTCCCACATTTCTTGAAGGAGCCCTCTCGACCTCCCCGATCCTGGCCGGGCTTGCACTGGCAGCATTAACGATCGGCTGGCCGATCAGTGCCTCCCAATCGGGCCGGTTCTATCTTCGGATGGGGTTCCGGAAGACCGCGCTGATCGGCATCACGATCACGGTCATCGGTACGGCAGTGCTTGCCCTCACCGCCGCCACACCCAACGTCCTCCTGGTCGCGGCGAGTTGCTTCATCGTGGGGCTCGGACTCGGGCTGGTGGCAACCCCCAGCCTCATCGCCGCCCAGTCCAGTGTCGACTGGAATGAGCGCGGAGTGGTCACCGGTACCAATCTTTTCGCCCGGTCGATCGGCAGTTCCATCGGTGTCGCAGTGTTCGGCGCGGTCGCCAACGCGATCTACGCAGGCGCTCCGGGCGGTCACACAGATCCGCACACCGTCGTCTCGGCGTCCGGGGCTGTCTTCCTGGCTGTACTGGCCGGGGCCATCCTCACCGTGGTCGCCGTGATCGCGATGCCCGCCACGGACAACAAGACCACCGCACCGGCGACCGCCGAGCCCAGTACGGCGGCTTCACAGGACTAAGCACTTCCGGTCGGCTCGGTCCCGGTGAGCCGGGAGGACCGACCCGTCGGTTCAGCGCGGGAGCCGGATCCTCACCACCCGGACGTGCCCGGGCCACCCTTGAACGGACCCACGATGTTCCTGGTGATCCAGCCGCCGTAAAAGTCGCCTTCCTGGGAGGTCACCCGCTCGCCGTCGACCTCGCAGGAGTCCATGTGGCCCGGGTAGAGCGCCACCCGGGTGGCGAGCGCCTCGAAACCGCGGGCGGGTTCCGGGTAGGTCCACGCGCCGCGGGGAACGACGACTCCGCCGGCGACGACGTCGAAGTAATGCGCTTCACCCTTGAACTCGCAGAAACTGGTGCCTTGCACCGGGACCAGGACACCGGCGGGGAATGAGCCGAACGGCAAGTAGTACACCGGGGGATGACTCGTCTCCAGCACGCGCACGGCATCGGTGGTGTCGGCAATCACCTGGCCGCCGAGCCGCACAGTCACCCGTTCGGATCGCGGCTCCACCCTGGGCGGCCGCGGGTAGTCCCACACCGATTCCTGGCCGGCTGCGGGTTTGATGGGCTGGGGACGCCGGCCGAAGCCGGAAAAACCGTGTGCGGGAGTCATCTCCCCATGGTGCCACCTTCCGCGGGGATGCCGGAGTGAATGCGGGCAGGCATGCTCGACGACGCTATCCGCGCCAGGCTGGGGGAGACTGGCTAGTAGGCTGCCACGCACCACCGATGAAGAAGAGGAAGACCATGACGCTCAAGGACCAACTGAAAGACGACGTTATCGCCCACATGAAGGCCGGCAATAAGACCGCACTCACGACCGTCCGGAATGTGCTGGGCGAAATCAGCACCCGTGAAAAGTCCGGCAAGACCCCGGTCGAGCTCGACGACGCCCAGGTGACTTCGCTGCTGCAGAAGGAAGCCGCCAAGCGCCGTGACACCGCCCGCATCTACACCGAAGCCGGCGAACCCGACCGCGCCGCTGCCGAGTCCGCGGAGGCGGAAATCATCGAGGCGTACCTGCCGAAGGCCCTGACCCGTGCGGAAGTCGAAGCGATCGTCGATGAGGCAATCGCCGCGCTGAAGGCCGACGGCCAGGAGCTCTCCATGCGCTCCATCGGCGCCGTGATGAAGCCGGTCACCGCCAAGGTCGCCGGCCGCTTCGACGGCAAGACCGTCAGCGAAATCGTCCGGGCCCGCCTGGCCTAAGCAGTCTGCGCCCGGCGGCACCAGGATGCCACCGGGCGCAGAGGGCACTTAGAGGCCGCGGCGCCCCGTCCAGAGCCCGTGCAGCAGCGGAACCACCGACGCGATCATTAGCACGCTGCCGAGCACTGCGTCGTCCGCCCGGACGACGGAACCGGCAATGAGCAGGGCGCCGAAAACCAGGGCCGATGCCGTTCGCTGCGCCGTGCGGTCCAGCCGGGCCAGCTGCCGTTCCAGACGCGGGTTAGCCACGGACAGCGAGCCGTCCTCGATCCGGGTGAGCAGCCGGTCCAGGCGCTTCGGCAGACCCAGTGCCAGCCCGGCGGCGTCGAGCGCCTGCTGGGCCACGTCCTGGACGATGTTGCCACGTTCGTCGCGCAGCAGCTGCGCGGCATAGGGTTCCACCGCGTCCCACAGATTGAACCGGGCATCGAGCGAGCTGGACACCCCCGAGGTCAGTGACATCGCCCGGATGATGAGCAGGAAGTTCTCCGGCAACTGGAAGGGCAGCGAGCGGACCAGGTCGCCGAACTCCACCGCAAAATCAAGGAATTCCCGCGGGTCCACCTCACGGAGCTCGGCGAAGCCCATCCCGCCGAACCGGGCAAAGAGGTGCGTCATGGCCCGCTCAAGCTCGGCCGTGTCGGCCGACGGCAGCAGCACCCCCACATCCCTGACCGCGCTTACCAGGCCTTTGCCGTCACGCGATGCGGCCGCGATGAGAAGTTTCCGCAAGCCGCTGCGGGTCGTGGGAGGAACCTCGCCCATCATGCCGAAATCGATGAACGTCAGCTTCCACGGGCGGGCTGCGGTTGATCCGGTGTCCGGGGTGACAAAGATGTTGCCGGGGTGGGGATCGGCGTGGAAAAAGCCGCTGGTGAACATCTGCTCGAACATGACCGACGCGAACACCGGGGCAACCTGCACCGGATCGATGCCTGCCGCCAGCAGCGCCTCCGAATCCGTGATCTTGATCGCCGTAACGTCTTCGAGGGTCAGTACCCGGCGGGTGCTCCACTCCCAGGCGACGCGTGGCACAGCCACCCGGTCGTCGTCGGCGAAGTCGGTTGCGAAGCGCTCTGCGTTCGCTGCCTCATGCAGGTAGTCGATCTCCTCAAGGCTGATCTGCGCGAACTCCTCCACCAGGGCGGGCATGTCCGCCCGGTCGGCAACCAAGCGCACCCGGCTGAGCCAGCCGCCCACCTTGCGCAGCGCCGCCAGGTCGACGTCGACGATCGCGTCGATGCCCGGCCGCTGCACCTTCAACACCACGCTGCGCATCCCGGCCTCGGCGGCGTTAACGGGAAGGAGCTGCGCGCGGTGGGCCTGCCCGAGCGACGCGGCGGCGATCGGCGTCTGATCGACGGAGGCGAAAACCTGGTCCAGCGGCATGCCCAGTTCCGTCTCGGCAAGTGCCCGGATGGCGGCGAACGGGACCGGTGGCACCTCGTCCTGCAGTCCCTCGAGCTCCTTGGTGATCTCGGGCGGAAGCACGTCCAGCCTGGAGGACAGGAACTGGCCCACCTTGATCATGAGGCCGCCCAGCTCCACCGCGAGCACGTGGAAGCGTTGCGCGAAGCGCCGCATCCGCTTCGTCCGGGTGCGCCCGGCAATGCCGCCCAGCCCGATGCGGGGGAGGAGCAGCTCGAACCACCAGGTCACCGCGAGATGCCACGCAGCGAAGCGCAGGATGCGGCGGTAGCGGGCGCGGGTGTCCCCGGCGCCGGGTACCGGAGCTGTCCGGTCCCGACGAACCGACGCCACCCGCGTCAATCCTGGGCGAGGATCGAATACAGCCGGCGACGTGCCTCATCGAGCACCGTAACGGCCTGCTTCACCTGCTCCGGCGAGCCGGTGCGACCCACCTGCGCCGCGGCCTGCGCCAGTTCGACGCCGGCCTTCGGAAGTGCCGCGAACCCGGGGCCGGTTGCCTGGCCTGTGGACTCCCACGGTGCCGAGGTGTCGGCACCGGCTACAACCTCCCGGCCCGCCTCGGTCAGCGAGTAGATCTTGCGGCCGTTGGACTCCTCGGCCCGGATCAGCCCCTCATCGGCCAGGAGCTGCAACGTGGGGTAAACGGAACCGGCGCTCGGCTTCCAGCTGCCGCTGCTGCGCTCCTCGATTTCACGGATGATCTGGTAGCCGTGCATCGGCCGTTCCGCGAGCAGGGCAAGCACCGCGGACCGCACCTCGCCGCGTCCCGCGCGGCTGCCGGCGCGCTTCTCAAATCTTGACCGCAGCTCTTCAACCGCCTGCCACATGCCGTCAATATTGGGGGTGCCGAAGCCGCCGGCCGGGTATGAATTACGCATGCTGGTCTCCTTAATGGATCGCTAACGATACTTAACGATACATTCCGATATACGCGAAACCAATGGCCGGATGGACGGAGCGTGGGAGACGTGCTCCTGTTTCATGCCGCCCAGAAACAGGCGGGGCCCATGCCTGTCACGACATGGGCCCCTCCGTCCTTGCGGACGGTGTTCAGCGGATCGGTGCCGGACCGTCAGTCCGCCTGCGGCGTCAGGCCGGCAGCCTTAACCGCCGTCGTTGCCGCGGTCTCGTCATTGTCCGAACTGTCGCCGGTGATCCCGACGGCACCCATGACGGTGCCGTCGTGGTCCCGTACCAGTACACCGCCGGGAACCGGGATGAGCCGGCCGCCCAAGGCAGCGGTCGCCGCTGAGATGAAATACGCCTGCTGCTCGGCGCGTTCCATGATGGCGCGCGAGCCCATGCCGAGGGCCAGCGCGCCGTAGGCCTTGCCCTGGGCGATCTCAAAGCGGTTGTTTGAGGCGCCGTCCTCGCGTGCGGCGGCGATGACGTGGCCGCCGGCGTCGAGCACGACGACGGTAAGTGGTTTGAACTCACGCTGCCGGCCTGCGGCGAGGGCTTCGTCGATGATGGTCCGGGCGGACTCAAGGGTCAGGTTCATGAGGCGTTCCTTGCCAGATCGTCGGTGTGTTTGTGCGCGGCCCGGCGGCGGTGCAGGACGGGCTCGGTGTAGCCGGAAGGCTGGGTGGCGCCCTCGAGGACTAGTTCGCGGGCGGCGAGGAACGCCTCGCCGTCGAAGGCGGGGGACATCGGTGCGTAACCGGGGTCCGAGGAATTCTGGTCGTCGACGACGGCGGCCATCCGCCGCAGTGATGCCTCCACTTCCTCCCGGGTCACGACTCCGTGCAGAACCCAGTTCGCGACGTGCTGGGAGCTGATGCGGCAGGTGGCACGGTCCTCCATCAGGGCTGTGCCGTGGATGTCGGGCACCTTGGAGCATCCGACGCCGTCGTTCACCCAGCGCACCACGTAGCCCAGCGTGCTTTGGATGTTGTTATCGAGCTCGTTGCGCCGGTCCTCCTCGGACCAGTCCGCGGGGTCGCCCACCGGGATGGTGAGCAGCTGCCGCAGGGTGGAGCGGCGCTTTCCGGCGAGCTCGGCCTGCCGTGCATCGACGTCCACCTGGTGGTAGTGGATGGCGTGGAGGGTGGCGGCCGTCGGCGAGGGGACCCAGGCGCAGTCAGCGCCGGCGAGCGGATGGCCGCCTTTCTGGGCCAGCATATCCGCCATGTTGTCCGGAGCAGCCCACATGCCCTTGCCGATTTGGGCGCGCCCGCTGAAGCCGCATTCGAGCCCGATGTCGACGTTGGCATCCTCGTACGCCTTGATCCAGCTCGAGTTCCGCATGTCGGCTTTGCGGACCATGGGGCCGGCCTGCATGGAGGTGTGGATTTCGTCGCCGGTGCGGTCCAGGAAGCCGGTGTTGATGAAAGCCACCCGCTCCCGGGCCTCCCGGATGCAGGCCTTCAGGTTTGCCGAGGTACGGCGTTCCTCGTCCATGATTCCGATTTTCAGCGTGAGCGGCTCCAGGCCCAGCACCGCCTCGACGCCGGCCAGCAGCGCGCAGGCAACCGCGACTTCGGCGGGTCCGTGCATCTTGGGCTTGACCACATAGACCGACCCGGTCCGCGAGTTGTGGCCGGCATGCGGCCCGCGCAGGTCGTGGACTGAGCCCAGTCCGGTGAACAAGGCATCGAGGATCTCCTCAGGCACCGGGGCGCCGGAAGCATCGAGCACGGCATCGCTGGTCATCAGGTGGCCCACCTGGCGAATGAGCAGCAGCGAACGGCCGGGCAGCGTCAGCTCTGAGCCATCCGGTGCGGTGTAGACGCGGTCGGGGTTGAGCCGGCGAGTGTGGGTGCGTCCGCCCTTCGTCACGTCAGCGGTCAGGGTGCCCTGCATCAGCTGCAGCCAGTTCCGGTAGCCCTCAACCTTGTCCCCGCCATCGACGGCGGCGACCGAGTCCTCGAGGTCCATGATCGTCGTCAGGGCGGATTCGAGGACAATGTCCTTGACCCCTGCCTGGTCGCCGGAGCCGATGGAATGGTTGCGGTCGATCTGGATTTCCACGTGCAGGCCGTGGTGGACGAGCAGCACGGATTCCGGCTGTTCGGCTTCTCCCCGGTAACCGGCGAACTGGGCCGGGTCTGCCAGTCCGGTTTCACCATCCGGTGTTTCGGCGACGAGCGTGCCGTCCGCGATCCTGTAAGCGGTAACGGCGGTGTGGGACCCGCCGGCCAGGGGAGTGTGCTCGTCCAGGAAACGGCGGCCGAACGCGACGACGGCGGCCCCGCGGACCGGGTTGTAGCCGTCCGTCTGCCCGCGCCCGTCGGCGTCGTCGATAGCGTCGGTGCCGTACAGCGCGTCGTACAGCGAGCCCCACCGGGCGTTGGCCGCGTTGGCGGCGAAGCGCGCATTCAGCAGCGGGACCACCAGTTGCGGCCCGGACACTGTGGCGATCTCGGTATCGACCCGGTCCGTACTGATCGTAAACTCGCCGGGTTCCTCGACCAGGTAGCCGATCGACCGGAGGAACTCCTCGTATGCCGCCGGGTCCAGGGGCGTCGTGCCCTGGGAGCGGTGGTAGTCGTCGATGTGCTGCTGCATTAGCTCGCGGACGCCCAACAGGTCCCGCACGCGCGGTGAGAACTCGGCCACCAGGGCGGCAGCGCCGGCCCAGAACTGCTCGGCCTCGAGTCCGGTCCCCGGCAACGCCTCGTCCCGGACGAAGGCGTAGAGCTCCTCCGCGACGTGGAGTCCGTTCGTCTCCAGATGATTCGGCATCCCGGTCACGCTCCGTTCAATTTCGTATTGCGGAATAAAAATATCGATTTATAAAAACTAGTCACCCTCGCCGCGGCTGTCAACGGCGTTCCACGGCCGGCCCCGGCCCCGCACGACCCGCCCGGGCGGCTGTTGACTGTGATCTGGATCGCACATATGGTCTATCCACTGAACAAGAGATTAATTTCACCATGCGGAATTTTGCGCCGCTGAATTCTCGCCGCGGGCTCTTGGCCCACCAATGCTCGACAAAACAAAGGAGTTTTTGTGAGTCCAAGGCTTGAGCCTTTCCAGCAGATTATCGATCCGATCGCCGGGTCCCTGGCCCTCTCGGCGGTGGTTGCCGCGCTCCCGCTGCTGCTTCTTTTCATTCTGCTCGGCGTCTTCCGGGTCAAGGCACCCAAGGCAGCCATTGCCAGCCTGCTGCTCTCGATCGTCCTGGCCATCGTGGGCTGGCGGATGCCGTTCGTCCAGGTCCTCAGCGCCACCGCGCAAGGCGCCTTCTACGCCGTCTTCCCGATCCTCTGGATCCTCATCAACGCCTTGTGGGTCTACAAACTCACGGTCGCGACACCGTGGTTCGAGGTCCTGGGCCGGACCATCAGGTCCATCTCCAACGACCTGCGCATCCTGGCTATCCTGGTCGCGTTCTGTTTCGGCGCGCTGCTCGAGGCGCTGGCGGGCTTCGGCGCACCGGTGGCGATCTCCGGCGCCATGCTCATGGCTGCCGGAATGAAGCCCCTGAAATCAGCCATCGTTGCGCTGCTGGCCAACACCGCCCCGGTCGCCTTCGGAGCGATGGCCGCTCCGATCATTGCCCTGAACGGTGTGACCAACATCCCGCTGCATGACCTCAGCTCCATGGCGGGGCGCCAGACCCCCTTCGTGGCCGTCCTGATCCCGCTTATCCTCGTTTTCATCGTCGACGGCAAGCGCGGCCTGCGGCAGACCTGGCCGGTGGCTCTGGTCTCCGGCATCGTCTTCGGCGTGGCGCAGTTCCTGGCCTCCAACTTCCTCGTCGTCGAACTCACCGATGTCATTGCCGCCATCGCAACGGTCGCGGCTGTCCTGCTCATGCTCAGGTTCTGGCAGCCGGCGGAAATTGTCGGGATGCACGACGTCGGGGGAAGCGACGCTGCCGAAGCGGAACTGGTCAACGCTGGCGCTCCGGCCCGCACCGGCTACGGAACGTCCTCCGGCCTGGGCGGTGTCAGCCGTAACGGTGCCCCGGTGGATACCGGAGTGCCGGCAGGGTCCGCCGGCGCCGCGGTCAGGCCGCCCAACCGCGACGTATGGATGGCTGTTGCACCGTATCTGATCATCATGGCCGTCTTCTCGATTGCCCAGCTCCCGGGCGTGAAAAATTGGCTCACCGCCGTCGGCTCCGTCACCTTCGAATGGCCCGGGATAGATGCCGTGGATCCCGCCGGACACCAGGTTGCCGCGCACAAATTCAAGCTTGACCACCTCAAAGCCACCGGCACGCTGCTCCTGATCTCGGGAATCATCACCATGGCGCTGTACAAGCTCAAGCCCCTGGCGGGAGTGCGGATCTACCGCGACACCCTTTTCCAGCTCCGCTGGACCATCGTGTCGGTCACGTCCGTCCTGGCGCTGGCGTTCGTTATGAACGTCTCCGGGCAGACGAACTCACTGGGCATCGCCCTGGCCTCCGCAGGAGGATTCTTCGCCTTCCTGTCGCCGCTTCTCGGCTGGATCGGCGTGGCGCTCACCGGCTCGGACACCTCGTCGAACTCGCTCTTCGGGCAGCTGCAGGTCACCGCCGCGCAGCAGACCGGGCTTTCGCCGACGCTGATGGCGGCTTCGAACTCCTCGGCGGGTGTGTTGGGCAAGATGCTCTCCCTGCAAAACCTGGCGGTGGCGTCCGCCGCCGTCGGCCTCGACGGGGCGGAAAGTGTCCTGTTCCGCAAGCTGCTGGGCTGGAGCCTGGGGCTGCTGGCCTTCATCACCGTCCTGATCGTCCTGCAGTCCACACCAGTCCTGGGCTGGATGGTCCCCTAGGCAACGGCCGGGGCCCGGTACCACAGGGCACCGGCGCCGACATGTCCGGCACGGCCGGACGGAAAACGTTCAAGACACCGATAGAGAGCAGACCTTGTGAGCACTACCGCTAACCAGATCAACACACAGGCCGGGGCGGCGCTCGTCGCCGCGGCCCGGCACGGTTCCTCCGACGTAACCGACCGCATGAACGTCAATACCGACCGGTCCGGATACACGCCCGCGACGCTGCCGGACGGCGTCGTCTATGCGACCAGTATCGACGACGTCGTCGAGACCATGGTCCGTGCGACGGCGGGGCGCATCCCCATCGTGGCCAGGGGCGCCGGAACCGGCCTGGCTGCCGGTTCGGCAGCCCAGGCCGGCGAGATCGTCCTCGACCTGTCGGGCATGAACCGGGTGCTGCGCGTCGACCCGCTCGAGCAGCTCATCGTCGTCGAACCCGGCGTGCTCAATGCCGAAGTCAACGCCGCCGCCGGTGAGCACGGCCTCTTTTACGCCCCGGATCCTGCCAGTACCGCCATCTGCTCCATCGGCGGAAACATTGCCACCAACGCCGGCGGCATGCGGTGCGCCAAATACGGCGTCACCCGCGAGTCCGTGCTGGCGCTGAAGGTGGTCCTGCCGGACGGCCGGGTCCTGGTGACCGGCCGCGAAACCATCAAGGGCGTCACCGGGTACGACTTGAACGCCCTCTTCATCGGCTCGGAGGGGACGCTGGGCGTGGTGGTCGAAGCGACGCTGCGCCTCCGGCCGCTTCCGGTCTCGACCGCGACGGTGGCGGCGTTCTTCCCGGACATTGTCACCGCCGCCCAGGCCGCCTCCGCCATCATCGCCTCCCGCATCACGCCGTCCGTGCTGGAGCTCATGGACGGACCCACTTTGGCTGCCGTCGATGCCGCCCTGGGCACCGACTACCGGAGCCGCGGCGGGGCGTTCCTGCTCGCCCAGACGGACGGGTACGGAGCTTTCCTGGAACAGGACGTGCTGATTCAGGCAATCGAACCCCTCGCCACGTCCTATGAGAAGGCCACGGACCCCGAGCGCACCGCCGAACTGCTGCGGGCGCGCCGCGAGGCGATCCCGTCGCTGGAACTGCTGGGCAACGTCTGCATCGGCGATGTCGGTGTGCCGCGCGGACGCCTCGCCGAAATGGTGACCGGCATTGAGGAAATCTCCCGCCGCACCGGTGTCCGCATCTTCACGGTCGCGCATGCCGCCGACGGCAACCTGCACCCCATGATCGTGCTGGATGAAGGCCAGCCGTCGACTGAAGGACCGGCGAAAGCTGCGCTTGGCCAGATGTTCGAACTGGCCCGCAGCCTGGGCGGCACCCTCACCGGCGAACACGGTGTCGGAATCCTCAAGCGGGACTGGCTGGTCGACGAACTCGGCAGCGAGTCCCTGGAACTGCAGCACGCGATCAAGGGTGTGTTCGATCCGCTCGGAATTCTCAACCCAGGCAAGGGCATCTAGCCGACGACGCTGCTGCCCGGGACCTTGCACCGCGGCGCCCATTCGGCGCCGCGGTGCGCTCCGGAAACCGCAGGCAGCGGTGCTGTATGTTGGGAAGCCAGAGAATATTTCACGATGCGGATATTAGTTGTCGGCAGGGATTTCAGGAGATCGTGCCATGGCAGAGCGAGCCCCGGGAGGCGTCCAGTCAGTCGAGCGGGTCTTCGAGCTGCTGGAACTGATTGCCGACGCCGGGGGCGAGGTCATGCTCAGCGAACTGTCGTCGTCCACCTCCCTGCCGCTTCCCACCATCCACCGGCTCCTCCGGACCATGGTCACGCTGGGCTATGTGCGGCAGTTGCCGAACCGGCGGTACTCGCTGGGGCCCCGGCTGATCCGCCTGGGCGAAAGTGCCACGAAGCAGCTCGGAGTCCTGGCCCGGCCCCAGCTCAAATCGCTGGTGGACCGGCTGGGGGAGACCTCGAATGTCGCCGTGCTGGACGGGGACATGATCATCTACGTCGCCCAGGTGCCGTCCCGGCACTCGATGCGCATGTTCACCGAAGTGGGGCGGCGCGCGCACCTGCACTCCACCGGCGTCGGCAAGGCGATCCTGGCCCAGCTGGACGACGCGGCGGTGCGCGGGATTGTCTCCCGCACCGGAATGCCGACGCCGACCAGCAAGAGCATCGGGGATATCGACACGCTCCTCAAGGATCTGGACATGATCCGCGAGCGGGGCTACTCGATCGATGAAGAGGAACAGGAGATCGGCGTCCGGTGCTTCGCCACCGCCGTGGCCAACGCGCCCACGCCGATGGCAATCTCTGTCTCCGGCCCCGTCTCCCGCGTCGACCAGGCTTTCGCTGACCGCGCAGTTCCCCTCCTGCAGGAGGCCGCCCGGGCCATATCGGAGGAGCTGAACCTCGCCTAGCCCGGCACCTGGTCATCCAGGCCGGATCACATCGAGAGGACGACAAAATGGACACGAAACGCAAGGTGGCAGTACTGGGCACCGGCATCATGGGGGCCGCGATGGCCCGCAACCTGCTGCGGGCCGGACACGAGGTCCACGTCTGGAACCGTGACCAGGCCAAGGCCCTCCCGCTCGCCGACGCGGGTGCGCAGGTAGCAACGTCCCCGGCCCAGGCGGTCGCAGGAGCGGACGTGGTGCTGACCATGCTCTTTGATGCTGCCGCCGTGACCGACGTGATTCGGCAGGCAGCCGCGGGTATCCGGCCGGGCACCGCATGGGTACAGTCCACGACCGTCGGTGTGCCCGACGTAGCGGCCCTTGCGGACTTGGCGAAGGAGGTCGGTCTCGACTTGGTCGAGGCGCCTGTCTCCGGCACCCGCGAGCCCGCCGAGGCCGGCCAGCTGGTGGTGATCGCAGCGGGACCGGAGGCTGTGCGCGAGCGAGTGAGGCCGGTTCTGGACGCAATCGGCGCGCGCACTCTCTGGACCGGGGAAGACCCGGCTGCGGGCTCGGCGGCCCGGCTAAAGCTGGTCGTGAACAGCTGGGTCATCGCGGCCTCGAATGCCGCCGGGGAGATCTTGGCCCTCGCCGAAGCCCTCGGAGTGGACCCCCGCCAGTTCTTTGACCTGATCGACGGCGGCGGCCTCGACCTGCCGTTCCTGCGGACCAAGGCGGGCCTGGTCCTCGATGACCGGCTGGAACCGGCGTCCTTCGCGGTCGACACTTCGCTGAAAGATGCCCGCCTGATCCTCGACGCCGCCCGTGAACACGGTCTCCGCCTTGACGGCGCCGAGGCCTCTGCCGCGCGTCTGGAGCGGGTCGCCGCGCAGGGCCGTGCCAAGCAGGACATGGCCGCCACCTACTTCGCCAGCACTGAGCAGGACCTGGACCCGCACAATCCCGACCGGGGCGACATGCCCCAAGGGGAGGTAACCCGATGACCCGGACGCACAAAATTGCCGTCATTGCCGGAGACGGAATTGGGCAGGAGGTTGTCCCGGAGGGCATCCGGGCCCTGGAAGCGGCGGCGGAGGCCTTCGACTTTAAGTTGCAGACCACGGACTTCGACTTTGCCAACGCCGACTACTACCTCAAGCACGGCACGATGCTGCCGGACAACTGGTTCGATCAGCTCAGCGGCTTCGACGCCATCTTCTTCGGCGCTGTCGGCGCCCCGGAAACGGTCCCGGACCATATATCGCTGTGGGGAAGTCTGCTCCAGTTCCGGCGCCATTTTGATCAGTACGTCAACCTGCGGCCGGTGAAGCTGCTGGCCGGCGTCAAGAGCCCCCTGGCGGACCGGGTTCCCGGGGACATCGACTTCTACGTGGTCCGGGAGAACACCGAGGGTGAATACTCCAGCATCGGGGGCCGGATGTTCGAGGGGACCGACAGGGAAACAGTCATCCAGGAAACTGTCATGACCAGGACGGGAGTGGATCGCATCCTGAAATATGCGTTCACCCTCGCCGACAGCCGGGCCAAGAAGCACCTGACCTCGGCCACCAAAAGCAACGGGATCTCGATCACCATGCCGTACTGGGACGAGCGGGTCGAAGCGATGGCGCAGAACTTCAGGGACGTCAGGACCGACAGCTACCACATCGACATCCTGACGGCGAACTTCGTCCTGCATCCCGAACGGTTCGACGTCGTCGTCGCCAGCAACCTCTTCGGCGACATCCTCTCCGACCTGGGCCCCGCCTGTACGGGCACCATCGGCATCGCACCCAGCGGCAATATCAATCCCGAACGCCGGTTCCCCAGCCTCTTCGAACCGGTCCACGGATCAGCCCCGGACATCGCCGGCAAGGGCATCGCCAATCCCGTGGGCCAGATCTGGAGCGCAGCGATGATGCTGCAGCACCTGGGCGAAGATGCCGCCGCTGCCACGGTAGTGCGGGCCTTCGAGAACGTCCTGGCCAGGGGAGGGGAGTCCCTCACCCCCGACCTGGGCGGCAGCGGCAGCACCGAACTGCTGGGCCGGGCCGTCGCGGACGAAATCCGCGCCGTAGCCGGCAGCCGCTGAAAGCCACGCTAACGGCTGACAGCCACGCCCGCGGGCCGATGGTTAGTCCGTGCGTCGCTGGCTGAACGCGACCAGACGCGCCTGCATCTCCCAGTAGGGGGTGGCGGCCGGCGCCTGTTTGCCGTCGCGCAGGGTGCTAACGACGTTCACCGCCGCGTCAACGGCTGCGCGGTACGGCAGCGAGCCCGAACTCACCCGCCGGACCCCCAGCCCACCGAGCTCGGCAACACTCAGGGTGGGATGTGCCAGTACATTGACCGGCAGCCCGATGCCGGCGGTGATGGCCTGGATGTCCTCCGGAACCACGAGGCCGGGGACGAAGATCCCGTCCGCGCCGGCGTCGGCGTACACACCGGCACGGTGCAGGACGGCATCCACGGTGGCCTCTTCGCCGAACCAGATGTTGTCCACCCGGGCGTTGAGGAAGACGGCCGGGCTGCGCCGTTTGACGGCGGCCACCTTGTGGGCGAAGGCTGCCGGGTCCACCAGGTGCCCGTCCGTGCTGTCCTCCAGGTTGACCCCGGCAACGCCCACACTGGCCAGCCGGGCGACGAGGTCGGCAACCTCGGCGGGGTCATCGGAGTAACCGTCCTCGATGTCCGCCGTGATGTGGACGGGCAGGCGGCACAGCTGGGCCGCCAGTGCGGCGGTGACCGCCTTGCTGGACCGGCCTCCGTCCGGCAGGCCGGCACTTGCCGCAATTCCGAAGCTGGTGGTGCCGACGGCCGGGAATCCCGCCGTCGCAAAGGCCAGGGCGGATCCGACGTCCCACGCATTGGGCAGCAGGAGTGGCTCCGTCATGTGGTGGAGTTCCCGAAAAGTAGCCATTGATATTCCCGTCCCCTGCCAGCCAAAAAAGGTGGATACCCCATTAGTTTAACTGCGCTGACCAGTGCCGGACGGTCCCTGTTCCGGTGGCTGGCAGGCTGTTAGTCTCGGGGTCACGACGACTTCGGGAGGCCTGATGTGGGATCGACTGCGGGGACTGCTCGGCGGGCAGGCCGACCCGGAGAACCAGGCCCGGACCCGGGCCCGGTCCAACATCGCCGACCCGGCGTGCAAGGAGATCGCGCTCCAGCTGACGTCCACCGCCGAGAACTCCACGCCTGACTGGACCACCTCCTTCGGCTACATCGAGGACATCGATGACGGACGGGGCTACACCGGCGGCCTCGTGGGCTGGTGCAGCGGCACCGGCGACATGCTCGAACTCGTGCAGGCCTACACCCGTGCGGTCCCGGGAAACCCGTTGGCCCAGTACCTGCCGCAGCTGCAGCAGATCATGGACGCGCCCTACAAGGACCGCCCTGCGCTGAGCCACCGGCTCCTGGATCCGTCCTTTCCGGCGGACTGGAAGAGGGCGGCGGATGACCCTGCTTTCCAGCGGGCCCAGCAGGAGGAACGGGACCGCGTCTACTGGGGGCCGGCGCTGCAGGAGGCTGTCCGGGACGGGGTCGGGCCGCTGGGGCTTGCGATTTACTACGACGTGTCGGTCAATCACGGGCCAGGGGACGACGACGAATCGTTCGGCGGCATCTTGGCGGCGGCCCGGAAGGCACACCAACCCCCGGCCCAGGGCGGGGACGAGTCGACGTACCTCGCCGCCGTGGTGGAGGCCCGGGTGAAGGTCCTCAAGGCCTGGGGCGACTACCAGCGGCACGGGCGCCAGGACATCCACAGGGGGCTCCTGGAGGCCGGCAACCTGGAGCTTGTTCCACCGTTCAGCTGGTCCGTCTACGGCGACCGCTTTGAGCTTGGCTCGACGCCGCCACCACGGTAGGCAGCCCGGTTTCCGTTGCCGGGCGCCGGAGGCTTCAGGGCCCGGGCCGCTTCGGCCACTCTTTGCCCGCCCAGGGGTCGTAGTCCGCGATGAGCTCCTGCGGCGGTCGTTTGCTTTCAGGGACGTGCTGGAGGTTCACCCGCACCCGGTACCAGAGCGAACTCGAACCGCGCATACCGTCGACCAAGATGTCAGCCGGATGCAGGTCCGGGACGAGGCCCGCGTGCCGGGTCTTCCATTCATCAAGCGCCGCCAGCGCCTCCGGTTTGGTTTTGGTGCGCGCCACCTCGATCAGCGGCATCACCGACTGCCGGCGGCCGGAGCCGTCCACGCCGCGGGGCGGCTTCTCGGCGGGGCCGAGCTCGGCGGCGAGGGCCAGGAGTCCGTCGAGTGAGCCGACCGCATCGTCGATGCCTTCGTGAGGGTCTCCGACGTCGGCGAACCGCTCGGGAACCGTCAGTACCGTGAAGTGTTCGGGCCGGGTCGAGCGGACCTCGTCCCAGGTCAGCGGAGCCGAGACCCGTGCGTCCGGCACCGGCCGGATGGAGTACGCTGATGCCACGGTGCGGTCCTTGGCGTTCTGGTTGAAGTCAACAAACACGCTCTCCCCGCGCTCCTCCTTCCACCACCGCGCGGTGGCGAGGCCCGGCGCGCGGTTCCCGACCTCGCGGGCGAGGGTCTCGGCGGCGAGCCGCACGTCGCGGTACGACCACCGGGGCGCGATGCGCACCAGGATGTGGAGTCCCCGCGACCCGCTGGTCTTCGGCCAGCCCACCAGCCCGACGTCGTCGAGCACCTCCCGCGCGACATAGGCGACGTCGACGATTTGGGACCATTCGACTCCCGGCATGGGGTCCAGGTCGACCCTCAGCTCGTCGGGGTGTTCCAGGTCCCCGGCGCGCACCGGGTGCGGATTGAGGTCCAGGCATCCGAGGTTCACCACCCACGCCAGGCCCGCGGCGTCCCGGATGACGGCCTCTTCGGCTGAGGTCCCGGACGCGTAGTGCAGCGTCGTCGTGTCGATGAAGTCCGGGTGGTTTTCCGGCACCCGCTTCTGGAAGAACGGCTCGGCGTCGATCCCCTTGGGGAAACGCTTGAGCACCATGGGCCGTCCGCCGGCTCCCCGCAATGCACCATCGGCCACGGCGAGGTAGTAGCGGACCACGTCGAGCTTGGTCAGCCCCGGCTCAGGGAAGACCATTTTGTCCGGGCTCGAGATGCGCACCTCGTGCCCGGCAATCGTGAGGATCTCCGCGGGGGTCTTCGACGGGTTCATTCCGCCACGCTAGCAACGATCCCACATCCCGGCCAGAGCCGCTGCGCCGCCTGCAGGCACGCTGCAGGCACAGGGCAGTCAGGCCGCCTGCCAGCTGACCGGGAGCGACTTCAGGCCGTAAACGATAGTGCTGTCCATGCGTTGGAGGTCCGCCCCCGGGGCCAGGGCCAGGCCCGGAAGCCGGGACAAGACTGCCTGCAGCGCTGTCCTTGCTTCAAGGCGCGCCAGCGGGGCGCCCAGGCAGAAGTGGATGCCGTGACCGAACGCCAGATGCCGGAGCTGGTCCCGGTCAATGTCGAATTCGGCGGCGCGCTGGAATTGCCGCTCGTCGCGGTTCGCCGAGCCGATCCAGGCCACCAGCGGGGCGCCGGCCGGGATCCGGACGCCGCCCAGGGTGGTGTCGGCAACCGCGATCCGGTACATGGACTGGACCGGGGAGCGGAAGCGGAGCACCTCTTCGATGGCCTGGGGAAGCAGTGCCCGTTCGTCCCGCAGCCGCTCGATGGTGCCGGGCAGTTCGGTGAAGCAAAGAACCGCATTGCCTATCAGGTTGGTGGTTGTTTCATTGCCGGCGACCAGCAGCAAACTGCAGAAACCCAGAAGTTCGCCCACGCCCAGTTTCTGCCCGTCGATCTAGGCGGCGAGCAGTCTGCTGATCAAGTCGTCGCCGGGCCGGCTCCGGCGCTGTTCGATCAGGTTCAGGAAGTACTGCATCATTTCCTGGTTCGCGGCCTGGTGCTCCTGCGTTGGTGCGCCGGTCCGCGTCTGGCTGACGATCACGTCGGACCACTGCTTGAAACGGTCACGGTCTTCGGCCGGGATGCCCATGAGCTCGGAGATCACGATGACCGGCAGCGGGTACGCGAGGGCCTCGATCAGGTCCGCAGTGCCGAGCGCGGCGATCCCCTCCAGCAGTTCGTCGGTGAGTTCGGCGATGCGCGGAGCGAGGGCGTCCACCGCTTTGGGCGTGAAGGCCTGGGTGACCAGGGAGCGTAATTGGCGGTGCCGCGGCGGGTCTGTGGTGATCAGGCTGGACGAGAACAGATGGCCGGCCTCGGAGGGATCGTCGCCGTGCATCCGGGAGGAGAACCTCTCGTGTTCGGAAAGGACCCGCTGAACGTCGTCATAGCGGAAGACGTGCCAGCTCCCCGATTGCTCGTCGTGGAAGACCGGTGCGGCCTCCCGCATTCTTTCGTAGGAGGGAAACGGATCGAGCGGATGTTCACTGGCTGGGGCGAAGTCCATGACTGGCCTCTCTGCTCAGCCCGGCGGTCCAGCGGCCTGGCCGCATCGCCGGGGCCTCGGGCCGCTTGGCCCTGGGGCCCTGATTTTAGCCGACGCCCGCTCCCACGTCAGTAGGGGAGCGGCCCGCGCAAGCAGAAGCGCGGTGCCGGCCGGGAATCCTGGCCGCCACCGCGGGCATGCTCAATCTCGCACCCGAACACGGTGCACCGGCCAGGAACCTCTTCGAGGTCATCGGCGTCTCCACCGGCCGGAGGGTCCCGCCGTCGTCCGCTCTGCGTTACCGCCGGCAGGACCCGGGGCGGACGGCCCACCGACTGGGCCGAAAGGCACCCGGCGGGTTTAACCTTGTCATGACGGTGATGGATCCCACCGGGACCGGATGATGCGCCGGTTCGGACCGCCGATGTGGCTGATGGTTCCTGCCTCCGAGTGAAGGGCAGGACGAGCCATGGCGCGGATTCGAAACGGGAGCTCCGGCCCCGGGCCTGGTGAACGCGGCCGGCTGCCCGGGGTGTTGGTGCCGATGGGCCCGTTCGTATTGTCGGCGGAGGAAGTCCGGCAGCTCTGGTCGTTCATCCACGGGGACATTATGGACGGGAGCATGCGCCGGCTGCTGCGAGCCTCCCTCGGTCTGTGCTCACGGCACACCTGGGCTTACGCGGTCGTGGAGGTTGAACTGTGGCAGGCCGGAGCCGGGACCCGGGGTGGGCACCAGCCTTTCGACGTCACGGTCCTGTACGAGGATCTCCTGGCCCACGTCGCCGCCGGACTGGATCAAAGAAGTACCCTGTTGCACCGTCACCCGGACGACGTGCTTCTGCCGGCGGGGCCATGCCGGATTTGTGCGGACCTGGCCTCCCCGGAGTTGCCCGGCCTGCGGATGGGATACGGAAATTCCAACACCGAAGCCCTCACCGGTGAAGCGAACGGGCTCGCGCACATGACGTCGTGGTGCCGGGAAACGCGGCCTCTCTGGCGGAACAGGGTCTGTCCGGACTGTGACCCCTGCACGCCGGAAATGACCGGCGAACCGGTGCTGATGTGTCGTGCGCATCTGGCGGCACGCCGGCCTCTTCCCGAGCATCTGCGGCACGCGGTGTCCTCGCGTTTGCGGGAGGTCCGGGCACGGATGCGGCACCTCACGGACTCCATGACCGATTACGGGGCTGCGGCCGGGGCAGAGGAGAACGCATCCTGGATCGAAGCGATCGCCTTTTTCGCTGGCTGGGGACTGCCCCTGTATCTGGCGGCGGCGCCGGGCGGTATGGCAGCCGGCGACGCCGCTGGGCCGGAGGAGTGAGCGGCGCAGGGTGGCGCAGGCCGGCGTCGTCGCTGTAGTCTCTTTTCACGGTGATGGATCCCGCCGGAACGCCCCGCACCGAGCTGCGGTGAGTTCGAACCGCCTCCCTGCTGATGGTTCCTACCTTTGCTCTTCCGAAGGTAGGTGCCACATGCCCATCATGAATGAACTCCACATCACCGGGGTCCGCGCGCTGCAGATCCTCGACTCCCGCGGCTTCCCCACGGTGAAAGTCTGGCTCACGGCGGCGGACGGCACTGTGTGGGTCGCTTCCGCGCCGTCCGGAGCGTCCACCGGCGCGCACGAAGCAGCCGAACTGCGCGACGGCGGCACGGAGTACTCGGGCCGGGGCGTGCAGGGGGCCGTTGCCAATGTCCGGGGTGAAATCACTGAGCTGCTGAGGCGGCGGAGTTGGGCAAACCTCGCCGATCTAGATCACGCCCTCGTATCCCTGGACGGTACCCCGGGGAGGTCCCGGCTTGGGGCCAATGCGCTCGTCGCGGTGTCCATGGCGGCTGCCCGGGCCTTTGCGGCGTCCGCCGGAGCTCCGCTCCACGCCTGGATAGCCCAGACCTTGGGCAGGGGAGGGCGGCTGCCGATCCCGCACTTCAATGTCCTCAACGGGGGCCAGCACGCGGCGAACCCACTGGAATTCCAGGAATTCATGATCGCGCCCGCCGGCGCGTCCTCCTACGCCGACGGGCTGCGCTGGGGAGCGGACGTCTACCATGCCCTGTCCCGGCGGCTGCACCAGCAGGGGTTGGCGACCGGCCTGGGAGATGAAGGCGGCTACGCCCCTGCCATCAGCCGCCCGGAGGAAGCCCTGGACCTCATCGTCGCTGCCATCGAGGACGCCGGGTACACCCCGGGCCGGCACGGGATCGCCATCGCACTGGATCCGGCGGCCAACTCCTTCTACGCGGATGGCACCTACACGGTCGCGGGCCGGGCCTACACCCCGGAGCAGTTCATCTCCTACTACGACCGGCTGATTACCGACTACCCGATCTGGAGCCTGGAGGACCCGCTGGCCGAAGAAGACACCGAGGGGTGGCCCGCGCTGACCGCGGCCCTCGGCGAGCGCGTCCAGGTGGTGGGGGACGACCTCTTCGTTACCTCCGCGGACCGGGTCCGGGACGGCATCCGGACCGCATCCGCGAGCGCGGTACTCATCAAACCCAACCAGGCCGGGACGGTGAGCGAAACGTTCGACACCCTCACGGCTGCCTTCGAGGGAGGCTTCGGTGCCATGGTCTCGCACCGGTCAGGGGAAACCGATGATACGTTCGTGGCGGACCTCGCCGTAGGGTCAGGCTGTGGTCAACTGAAATCCGGTGCCCCAGCACGCGGCGAACGGGTTGCCAAATACAACCGGCTACTTGAGATTACCGATGAATCCCCGGAGCTGCCCTACGGCCTTGCCGGGACCCACCTCAACGACGTCGACGCCACAGGACAGGAGCGCCCATGAACGAACCAGGCAACGAAAGCCGCCCCGCTGCCGGGCCCGTGCCTTATAGCCCGCGCCGGATCACCGGACCCGTACTGATGGGGGTCGTCCCCGGCCAGCCGCTGGCGGTCGCGCACCGGGCCGCTGAACTGGCGTTCAGCCTGGACGTCAAGCTGGTCTGCGCCTACGTGGATGTGACGACCTACCTCGCCGAAGAACCGGACGGACGGGCCGAAGCGCGGCCGATTGATCCGGACGGGATCGACGACGACATTGAAGGGATCAGCGCCGGCATCAGGGACCACCTCCGGGAAGCGCTGGACGCGGGCGGGGTGGGCTGGTCCTTCGTGACGCTGGCCGGGGATCCCGCCCGGGCGTTGGGACGGCTGGCCGAGTCAACGGATGCGTCCGTGATCGTCGTCGGCACCCGCGAGCGCGGGCTCGGAGCCCGCTTCGAGGAGTTGCTGGTCGGTTCCGTCGCCGTTCATCTCACCCACCGCCAGCACCGGCCCGTCCTGGTTGTCCCGCTCGCCCCGCAGGCCAAACATCATCCGAAGGAGGGCCAGTGACGGAACCGGCCACCCCCGACACCACCACAACCGCCCCACCAGGCGACGCTGACGATGGGACCCTGGGGGAGGTCCGCGCCCACCGCCCGGTCCACCTGCACCCCGGGTTCGTGCTGGTCGTGGTTGCCGGTGGAACCGTCGGGGCGCTGGCCCGGTACGGTCTGAGCACCGTGCTGCCGTCCCCCGGAGGCTGGCCGCTGCCCACCCTGGTCATCAATCTGGCCGGAGCGTTCCTGCTCGGGGTCCTGCTGGAGGCTCTGGTCCGCCGCGGCCCCGATGCCGGGCGGCTGAGGATCGTCCGCCTGCTTGCCGGCACCGGGTTTATGGGTGCTTTCACCACTTACAGCACCCTGGCCCTGGAGGCCAACAACCTGCTCGGCTCGGGCCGGACCAGCGATGCTGTGGTTTATCTCGCCGCCACGCTGCTCGGCGGAGCCGTGGCCACGGTCGCCGGGATCCGGTCCGCCGCGGCCCGGCACTCCCGGTTCACGGCCCGGCGTCGGGAATCAGCCCCCCGGCGTGACCGGCAGGAGGGCCGGCGGTGAACGTCCTGACTATTCTGTTGCTCGGCCTCGCCGGCGGCCTGGGCGCCGGGACCCGCTTTGTGGTGGACGGCCTGGTTCGTTCCAAACTCCGGACCGCCCTGCCGGTGGGCACCATCGCCATCAACATCACCGGGTCCTTCCTCCTGGGACTGGTTGCCGGAGCGGTCATCGTCCACGCAGCCCCCGCCGAGCTGCAGGCGATCGCCGGCACCGGCTTCCTGGGCGGCTACACCACCTTCAGCACAGCAAGCTTCGAGACGGTCCGGCTCATCCAGTCCGGCCGCACCGGGCTGGCCCTGCTGAACGGAATCGGGACCGCGGCGGCCGCGGTCGGCGCCGCGGCCGCCGGCCTGGCCCTCGCCAGCCTCCTGTAACACCGACCGGCCTCCGGGAACCCGGCTCCCGGCAAGCCGGGAATCCTTCAAAAGCAGCGGGGGACCACCAGTGCCCGGATCAGGGACTCGTCCGGGAATCAGATCAGTCGGCGGCTGCCAGCGCTGCGGGGAGTCCGGTCAGTGCGGTGACCGTGAGCTCCGGTGCCTCGAAGTGCCCGGGGTAGCTTCCGCCGGTCCGGTTAACCCAGGCTGTACGCAGCCCGGCGCGGGCAGCGCCGTGGATGTCCCACGGATGGACGGCGACCAGCAGCATGCCGGACGGCTCTGCCCCGGACGCCGCGGCGGCGTAGTTGTAAGCCGCAGGGGCAGGCTTCCAGGCGGGCGCGTCTTCGACCGAGAGCAGTGACTCGAACTGGTCGCGGATCCCGGCGTCGCTGAACAGTTTCGCGGCGATCCCGGCCGAGCCGTTGCTGAGCGTGATCAGCCGGTACCCGGCATCGGCAAGGCCTCTGATGCCCTCGGGGACGTCCGGGTGCACCCCGAGTGCGCTCATTCCTGACATGACATGGTCGACCGCAGCGCCAAGCGGGCGGTTGAGGTCCACAGTGCCCAGCAGGCCCCGGAGCAGTTCGGACCCGATAGCAGCGAACGATGGGTTGTCTCGGCTTGCCGTGAGCGCAAACCCATCGCGCAACAGCGAAGCAAACCAGAGCTTGGCCAGTGCGGCTGGCACCCCGACCTCGCTGAAACGGTCACCCATCGGGGACATGTCGGAAAGAGTTTCGTTGACATCGAAGATGATGACTGGCTTCGCTGTGGTCATGGATTCTCCTGCTTCCGGAAGTTGCTCCTCCTGCCCCAGGCCGCGGCCTTCCCGGAGACACCGGGGGAACCGCCGTGGAACAAGGGGGGAGACCTTTTATCAGCGTACTCGGCGGCCGGTCACTCCGGGGTCGGTAAGTCCAGCTGTCTGGCGTGGAAATCAAAGTGCAGGGTGGGGTATGCGTAGACGTCGTTGAGCGTCATGACCGGCTTGAAGAACGGGTCCCACCTGTCCGGGAACGGCATGGACCTGGCCAGCGAAGCGGAGCTCTCGCGTTCCAGCTGCCGGGTCAGCGCGGTGATGGTCTTGTCCAGTTTCCTGGCCATCCTGCGCCTGCTGAAGACAATGGCGGCGGCGCGCGAGCCCCAGTAGTTCACGGCGTCGAAGGGGCCGGTGCCGGCGTTCAATCCGGCGGCGAACGCGGTTCCGGCGCGAGTGGGAAGGCGGCTGACCGTCCGGACCAGGGGCAGCAGGGCGCGGACGACCATGTAGCCGAACACCATGTGGAACAGCAGCTGCTCGTTGGTCCAGCGTGTTCCGTTACTGGTCCGGCCGAGTTCCGCGGGCGTGGCGTTCTCCAGCCAGGAGGCGAGGTCATGGATGGCGCGGCGGTATCCGGCGGTGATCTCGTCCTTCGTCGGTACGACGGGGCGCGGTCCCATGGCTCACGTCCCCGGGCATCCGTTGGGCCCGCGGCCGCGGATCGCGGTGCGCAGGGATTCCAGGTCCGGCTGGCCGGATAGTCCGTCCCGGCCCCGGTACACCCGGCAGCTGACGGCCGGGTCCGCGCTTGACGGGAAGAGATCCGTCCCGTCAATGATGAAGGACGGCGATCCATGGAAGGACGCTGCTGCTGCTTCACTCTCCGTGGTGATGTCCGTGACCGTGAGCAGCGCCGGATCGATGCCCTCCAGTTCCAGGGCACTGGCGAACAGTTCCCGGGCCGAGGCGCCGTGGGGGCATCCGGCGATGGTCAGCAGGTGAATGTCCATGCCCTCATTATCGCGGTTGGAGGTGCCGGTCGCGGCTGGAGGTACCGGATTCTGGCTGGAGGTGCCAGTGCCCAGGTTGGCGCTCAGCCGACCGGCTCTGGCCGGGCGGCCCGCAGGCCCGCGACGGCGGCGAGAACGGCTGCGGTTCCTGCTGCTGCGGCCATGGCGTACGTCATGGCCGTATAGGTTCCCAGCCAGGCCGCCAGCACAGGGCCCGCGGCCGGGGCTACGGCGATTACCGCTGTCAGCGGGGCCGAGAAGATCCCCTGCAGCGTGCCCAGGTTCCGGGCGCCCCAGCGATCGGCCACAATCGTGGCCTGCAGCAGGGTCTGGCACCCACGGACCGCGCCGGCGAGCATTCCGGCCGCGACCAGTACCGGCACCGGACCCGGTAGGGTCGCCAGGATCAGCAGGGCGACCGCCGCCGTGCCGGTGATGACGGGCAGCCGGGCACCGGACGGGATGGCGGCGAACAGCAGCCGGCCGCCCACCTGCCCGGCACCCACCAGGCCAAGCCCCAGCGCGGCCGTGGCGTAGTCGGCGCCCTTCTCGAGCAGCAGCGGAATGATGTTCAGCGTCACGGTGTAGAGGCCCAGGCCAAGGAGGACCATGAGCGCCTGCAGGCCAAGGAATTCCGGGCTTCGCCGTACGGCCCGTGCGAGCGCACGGTGCTCCCCGGCGGCGGTGCCGCCGGCGGCCGGGGACCAGTTCCGGTTCAGGAACCGGGCATGCAGCGGAACCGTGATGAGTGCCATGATCCCGGCGAGGATGACAAAGGCGGCCCGCCAGCCGAACAGGGCAGTCAGGGCGGCGGTGGCGGGGGCGAAGATGGTGGACGCGAATCCGCCGGCGAGGGTCAGGATGGTAAGGGGCCGCAGCCGGGCCGGGCCGTACCAGCGGCTGATCACCGTGAAGGCCGGCTGGTACAGCACTGCGGCCTGCGCACTGCCGGCCAGCAGCCACCCCGCGAAGAACAGGGGCAGGGTCGGCGCCGCCGCCACCAGGAGCAGTGCCGCCACGCCCGTCAGGGACCCGCCGATCATCAGTGTGCGCGGCCCGGTCCGGTCGAGGATCCTGCCAACGAAGATGCCGGCCACCGCGGAGAGCAGCAGCCCTGCGGAAAAGGCTCCCGTCACGAGGGCCGGATCCCAGCCGGTGTCCTCGCTGATGGGCCGGACCGCCGCGATCAGAGCGTAATAGAGCACGCCCCACCCGGTCGTCTGGGTGATGCACAGCGCGGCCAGGCCGCCGCGCGGTGCACCCTCCGCGACCAGAGTCCGGGATGGCGCCGGGGCGGGCACGGCCTAGCTCCCGGTGAGCTCCGCATACAGCTTCTGGACCCGGGCCTTGATGTCGTCCCGGACCAGGCGCATGCGTTCCATGCCGTCGATGCCGCGCTCGGAGGGCTCGTCCGTATCCCAGACCTCAAGCCGCTTGCCCTCGGGGGCGTCTACTTTGGCCTCATTGCCCAGGACGATGACGACGTCGACCGCCTCCAGGACTGCGTCGGTGATGGGTTTGGGGTGTTCGCCGGTGATATCAATGCCGAGTTCGGCCAGGGATTCCACGGACTCAGGGTTCAGCGACCTGCCGGGTTTGGTCCCGGCGGAGTACACCGTGACGGCTCCGTTCGCGAGCTGGTTCATCAGCCCGGCGGCGAGCTGGGATTTGCCGCCGTTCTTGCTGCAGACGAACAGGACACCGGGCGTTTTCGTGGTCTGGGTCATGGGTTTGATTCTTCCTTGCCTGTGCCGGGGTTGGTAAGCAGTGTTGCTGCCAGTGCCTTGACCCGGTCGTGGATCTCATCGCGGATGATCCGCACGGCCGCAACGGGCAGTCCGGCCGGGTCAGCGAGCTCCCAGTCCTCATAGTGTTTGCCCGGGTAGATCGGGCAGGAGTCGCCGCAGCCCATCGTGATGACCACATCGGAGGCGCGCACCACATCGTCGGTGAGGGGCTTGGGGTACTCCTTCGTCAGGTCCAGGCCCATCTCGGTCATTGCCGCGACGACGGCAGGATCCAGTTCGGCGGCCGGCTGGGAGCCGGCGGAGCGCACCCGGATCCTGCCCTTGGCCTCGACCGTGAGCAGGGCGGCGGCCATCTGCGACCTGCCGGCGTTCTGCACGCAGACAAACAGCACCTCCGGGACGTCGCTGGTAACCGCGCCCTTGGACTTGGCCAGGGCATTGAGCCTGTCGCTCGCGAAATGCTCGGTGGTGGATGGCAAGTACGTGCTGATCTTCGCGGTCCGGGCCAGGGCCGCGTAGGACTCGAAGACGTAGCGTTCCACCGTCTCGGCGGCGAAGACGCCGGCAAACCGGTCGGCGAGCCGCGCACTGATCCGGTGCAGGACTTCGGTGTTGTCCTGCAGGCCCAGGCCGTGTTCAGTGTGGTCAGTCATGTCTGCACTCCAGTGGTCGGTTGACGGGATCAGGCGAAGGAGGTCAGTTCCCGCCGGAGCGGCCGTGGGCCAGTCCGGTGGGGAATCCCACGAGCACCGGCTCGGGCGCCCCGCAGCAGCCGCCGGAGGTCTCCGCCACGAAACCTGCAGGTACGGCGGCAGGAACGTCGCAACTGGTGCCAATGTCCGAGGAGCAGACGCCGGTCTCCGGTAGCTCGAGCTGGACGGTGTCGGCTGCTTCGCGGTCTCCGGCCAGGGCGGCAGTGACGGAGCGGACCTGTTCGTAACCCGTGGCGAGCAGGAAGGTGGGGGCCCGGCCGTAGGATTTCATGCCGACAATGTAGAAGTCCTGCTCCGGGTGGGCCAGCATGCGGGCGCCGTGCGGTTCGACGGTGCCGCAGGAGTGGAACTCGGGGTCGATCAGGGGGCCCAGTTCGCGGGGCGCCTCGACACCGGGGTCGAGTTCGAGCCGGAGTTCACGGAGCATGTCCAGGTTCGGGCGGAACCCGGTGGCCGGGACCACGACGTCGGCGCCGAGGGTGCGGCCGTCGGTCGCGGTGAGCGTGACGGCGCCGCCCTCCGCGGCGACGCCGGCGATCCCGAAGCCGGTGTGCAGTTCCACGGTGCCGCCCTCCACGAGGGCACGGAGCCGGCTGCCGAGCTGGCCGCGGGCGGCGAGGCCGTCGGCGTCGCCGCCGCCGTAGACCTTGGCCGCCGAGGCGCCGCGGATCGCCCAGATGATCTTCGTTCCGGGCACCTGGGCCGCGAGTTCGGCGAGGTTGATCAGGGTGTTGGCGGCGGAGTGGCCCGCACCGACCACGACGGCGGTGCGCCCGGCGAAGGCGTCACGCTCGCGTCCCAGGACGTCCGGCAGGGGAGAGGAGACGTGGGCCGCCGCGGCGGTTTCGCCAACCGCGGGCAGGCCGGAGGTGCCGAGCGGGTTACGGGTGGACCAGGTGCCGGACGCGTCGATGACGGCAGCTGCCTGGTAGTCGCGGACCTCGCCGTCGGCGTGTTCTACCCGGACCACGAAGGGGGTGGTGCCGCGGTTCCGCGAGTGGGTTTTGTCCATCCCGAGGCGGGTCACCGCGATGACGCGGGCGCCGGTGTGCAGGCGGGACGCGATCGCGGGCAGCGACGCCAGCGGGGTGAGGTACCGGTCAATCAGGTCGCCGCCGGTGGGCAGCACCGACGGTTCCGGTGCTTCCCAGCCGGTCGCGGCGAGCAGGCGGACGGCGGCGGCGTCGGTGTTGTACTGCCACGGGGAGAACAGCCGGATGTGGCGCCACTGTTCGATCGCTGCGGCCGGGGCCGGGCCTGCCTCGAGGATCAGCGGCTCCAGGCCGCGTTCAAGCAGGTGTGCTGCCGCGGCGAGGCCGATGGGTCCGGCTCCGATGACAGCAACGGGAAGGGTGTTGGGTACAGCCATGGTGTCCTCTGTTTCATCCGATGGGGTGGCGGGTCATTTGCTGCCCCGCCCGGCCGGTCCTCGTGGGATCGGCCGGACGGGGACGCGTCGGTCAGGCGTGGGTGGGGTCCTCGACCAGGGCGGTGGCGATGCTGTCCGCGTCGTCGAGGGCGGCGAGGTAGCGTTCGGCGTCGAGGGCGGCGGCGCAACCGGTGCCGGCGGCGGTGATGGCCTGCCGGTAGCGGTGGTCCACGGCGTCCCCGCAGGCGAAGACGCCGCTGAGGTTGGTGACGGTGGTGGGGGAGTCGACCTTGATGTAACCCTCGGCGTCAAGCTCCACCTGGCCGGTCAGCAGTTCGGTGCGCGGCACGTGGCCGATCGCGACGAAGATGCCCGTGGCGGCCTGTTCGCGGGTTTCCCCGGTGATGGTGTCCGTCAGCGTGACGCCGGTGACCTTGGACTCGCCGTGGATCTTGGTGACGGCCGAGTTCCAGGCGAAGCGGATCTTGGGGTTGTCTTTGGCGCGCTGTGCCATGATCCGGGAGGCCCGCAGCTCGTTCTTGCGCACGACCACGGTCACGGTCTTGCCGAAGCGGGTCAGGAAGGTCGCTTCCTCCATCGCGGAGTCGCCGCCGCCGACCACGATGATGTCCTGGTCGCGGAAGAAGAAGCCGTCGCAGGTGGCGCACCAGGAGACGCCGTGGCCGCTGAACTTCTTCTCTTCCGGCAGGCCGAGCTCCTTGTAGGCGGACCCGGTGGCGAGGATCACGGCGGGCGCCTCGTGGGTCTCGCCGGCTCCGGTGACGACCCGCTTGAGGTGGCCGGTGAGCTGGACCTCGGTGACGTCGTCGAACACCACCTGGGCGCCGAATGTCTCGGCCTGCTGCTGCAGCCCGTCCATCAGCTCCGGGCCTTGGACGCCGGCGGGGAAACCGGGGAAGTTCTCCACCTCGGTGGTGTTCATCAGGGCGCCTCCGGCGGTGACGGCGCCGGCGATGACGAGCGGTGCCAGCCCGGCCCGGGCGGCGTAGATCGCCGCGGTGTAGCCGGCGGGGCCGGATCCGATGATGATCAGTTGTTGGGTGCTCATGAGAGGCTCCTGGTCCTGGTTACTTGGCGGCGGGGGTGAGGGAGGCGATGAGGTCCTCGATGCGGGACTTGATCTCGTCGCGGATGGGACGGACGGCGTCGACGCCCTGGCCGGCCGGGTCTTCAAGTTCCCAGTCCTCGTAGCGCTTCCCGGGGAAGATCGGGCAGGTGTCGCCGCAGCCCATGGTGATCACGACGTCGGACTCCTTGACGGCTTCAGTGGTCAGGACCTTGGGGATTTCGGCGGACATGTCGATGCCCAGCTCGGCCATGGCCTCGACGGCGGCCGGGTTGACTTTTTCGGCGGGCTGGGAGCCGGCGGAGCGCACCTCAATCTCACCCTTGCCCAGGGTGGTGAGGAAGGCGGCGGCCATCTGGGACCGGCCGGCGTTGTGGACGCAGACGAACAAAACGGAGGGCTTCTTGGCGGTCTCGGTGCTCATGGTGTTCTCCTGAAGTTTCTGGGGGTTAGGCGGAAAGGGGGCTGGCGGCGAAGTAGCGTTTGCGGGCCCAGAGGGCCACGTAAACCAGTCCAACAAGGACCGGGACTTCGATCAAGGGGCCGACGACGCCGGCCAGGGCCTGCCCGGAGGTGACGCCGAAGGTGCCGATCGCCACGGCGATGGCGAGTTCGAAGTTGTTGCCCGCGGCGGTGAACGCCAGGGTGGTGGTTTTGGCGTAGCCGAGGTCCAGCCATTTGCCGATCAGCATGCCGGCGCCGAAGACCACCAGGAAGTAGACCAGCAGCGGCAGCGCGATCCGGGCCACGTCCAGCGGGCGGGAGGTGATGGTGCCGCCCTGCAGGGCGAAGAGCAGGGTGATGGTGAAGAGCAGGCCGTACAGGGCCCAGGGGCCGAGCTTCGGCAGAAACTTCGCTTCGTACCAGTCGCGGCCCTTTGCTTTTTCGCCGAGGGTGCGGGTGAGGAAGCCGGCCAGCAGCGGGATACCCAGGAACACCAGCACGGAGGCGGTGATGGACCAGAAGGAGAAGTCCGCGCTGGTAGTGGGCAGGCCCAGCCAGGACGGCAGCAGCTGCAGGTAGAACCAGCCGAGGGCTCCAAACGCGATGACCTGGAAGACGGAGTTGATGGCCACCAGCACGGCCGCGGCCTCGCGGTCGCCGCAGGCGAGGTCGTTCCAGATCATCACCATGGCGATGCAGCGGGCCAGGCCCACAATGATCAGCCCAGTGCGGTACTCGGGCAGGTCGGGGATGAAGATCCAGGCCAGCGCAAACATGAACGCAGGCGCGAGCACCCAGTTGAGGACCAGGGAGGTGACCATGAGTTTGCGGTCGCCGATCACGCGGTGTGCCTGGTCGTAGCGGACTTTGGCGAGCACCGGATACATCATCACCAGCAGGCCGACGGCGATCGGCAGGGAGACCTCGCCGACCTTGACGGCTTCGAGGGCGGTGTTCAGGCCCGGGACGAAGCTGCCCAGCAGCAGGCCCAGACCCATGGCGGCGATGATCCAGACCGGCAGGAAGCGGTCCAGGGTGGAGAGCTTGCCGGCGACGGCAGCCTCACCGTCGACGTCGGGCGACTGGTCGGTCTGGATGCTCACGAAACTCCTGTACTGCGCCGGCGCGGCCCGTTGCGGACAGCTCGGCAAAAGATTGATGGTTATCGATAGGAAGTATTGCCAACTATATCGATGAATGTCAATCCATGTGTATAATAGACACATGAATTCTCTGCAAACCCTTGAGCCGGCCGTCGACGAGGCCTGCTGTGCACCGTCCGACCAGGCCGTCCTGAGCGCAGAGGATGCCCAGCGCAAGGCCCTGGTGTTTAAGGCCCTGGCTGACCCCAACAGGCTGCGGCTGCTCTCCATCGTGAAGGGCGCCGGGGACGGGGAAGCCTGCGTCTGCGATCTGACCGAGCCGCTGGACCTGGGCCAGCCCACCGTGTCGCACCACCTCAAAATCCTGGTCGACGCCGGCCTGCTGCACCGCGAAAAACGCGGCACCTGGGCCTACTACTCGCTGGTGCCCGGCGCGATCGAGCAGGCGGCCGGGCTCCTGGCGTCGCTGTGACCGGGGGTACCCCGGCCGGCGCCGCGGCCGAATCCGCAGCCGGGCTCACGGCCGAATACACCGTCCGGCCGATGCAGGAATCCGACTGGCCCGAGGTCCGGCGGATCTACCAGGAGGGGATCGCCACCGGGCAGGCCACGTTCGAGGTCGAGGCGCCGGACTGGCGCCGTTTCGACGCTTCGCGGCTGGCGGCGCACCGCCTGGTGGCGGAGGGGCCCGACGCCGGGATCCTCGGCTGGGCGGCCGTCTCCGCCGTCTCCGCCCGCCCGGTCTACGCCGGCGTCGTTGAACATTCCATTTATGTTTCCGAGGCGGCGCGCGGCCGGCGGATCGGGGCTATCCTTCTCCAGTCTCTGATTGCCGCGACCGAACAGGCCGGCATCTGGACCATCCAGGCGAGTGTCTTTCCGGAGAACAGGCCGAGCCTGAGGCTCCACCTCGCCCACGGCTTCAGGGTGGTGGGACACCGGGAAAAAATCGCCCGGATGGCGCACGGGCCGGCGGCGGGCCAGTGGCGGGACACCGTCCTGATCGAACGGCGTACACAGGTCCTTTAGGTCTTGTGCCCTCTGTGCAGCGGCGGCAAGGCTAGTCCCCAGGGAGCTGCTGTTGCCACCGTACGCAAGGAGGACACCATGAATGCCGAAACCCCTGCCCCTGAAGACCGGCTGCGGGCGATGCTGGAGAACGTCAGGACCGCAACCGCGAACACGCGTCAGATGATGGACTCACCGGGGGATGAGAACTGGGTCCAGGACGGGGAGTCCGACGCCGAGTACCTGCGGGCGATCCAGCGCGACACGATCGCCAGGCTGGACGCCACCGCCCGGGACCTCGAGGCGCTGCTGGCGCAGGGCTTGGGCGGGTAACCACGCACCGCCCCGGCGGCACTGCGTCAGGTTGACCCGCGCCGGGCCGGCCCCGCGTCAGGCTGGCTGGGAGCTGAGGGCCGTCAGTGCCGTTAGCTTGTCTTCGCCGATGGGCTCTTCAGGCAGCAGCGGAATGAGGGCAATCCGGTCCGCCAGGGCATGCACCTTGGTGATCTGTTCGAGTTCGCCCGCGGCGCGGGCCCGCAGGAACGGTGTCCGGGGGTGCGCGGCGGCGATCGAGTTGTTGATCACCCAGGCTCACGGGTGGATCCCGGCCCGTTCCAGGTCGGCCTGTAGTTCTTCCGCTTCGAGCACCGGGGTTGGTTCAGCCAGCGTTACCAGGACCACCTTGGTCTGCGCCGGATCCTGGAGCCGCATCAGCGGCGTCACGAAGCCCATGGTGTCGCCCACCTGGCGGGCGATCTCGCGGTGGTAGGAACCGGTGGCATCCAGGAGTAGCAGCGTGTGGCCCGTGGGCGCCGTGTCAATCACCACGAAGTGCCGGCGGGACTCCTGCACCACCCGGGAGAACTGCCGGAACACGGCCACCTCGTCGGTGCACGGGGAAAGCAGGTCCTCGGCCAGCGCCGCGCGTCCTTCCTCGTCCAGGCTCCGGCCCTTGGTCGCCATTACGTGGCTGCGGTATTCCTGGATGGCCGCCTCCGGATCGATCCGGGAGACGGTCAGGCCGTCCACGGAACCGTGGAGCGTCTCGGTAAGGTGCGCCGCGGGATCGGTCGTAGTGAGGTGAACCGCGTGGCCGCGCTTGGCCAGGGCGACCGCGATTGCGGCGGCGACCGTGGTTTTCCCGACCCCGCCCTTGCCCATGCACAGCAGGAGCCCGTGGCCGCCGGATTCCATCTCGTCCACCAGCGCGCCCAGCGGAGCGTCTTGGATCCCGGCGTCGTCGGCTGCGGGGACCAGCCCCGCGTCCGCCGCGCCGCCGGCGTCGGACGTGCGCGCGAACAGGGTCTCCAGCGCCGGGATGCCGACCATGTTGCCTGGCTTTAGGTCCAGGACATCGCGGGGCAGCCCGGCGACCGCCGCCGGAATGGCGGCGATGGCAGCGGCCTCCCGGGCGCGCAGCGCACGCGCCAGCTCCTCCCCGCCGGCAGCTTCCGGCAGGACGCCGTTGACCACGACGTACGCGCCGCCGATGCCGAGCTGGTTGAGTTCGAAATAGGTCCGCTCGATCTCGGCCAGCGCCGAGGTCTGCGCGCGGCTGACCAGGACGAGCCGGGTCCTCGCCGGATCGGTGAGGGCCTCGACTGCCTTGGCATACACCTGTTTGTGCTTTTCGAGCCCCGACAGCGGGCCCAGGCAGGACGGGTCGCCCTTGCCGGCCGCCAGGAAGTCGGTCCAGGAGCCGGGCAGCTGCAGCAGGCGCAGCGTGTGGCCCGTCGGGGCGGTGTCGAAGACGATGTGCTCATACTCCCCGTAGGAGCCTTCGTCGGCGAGGAGGTTGGTGAACTCGTCGAAGGAGGCGATCTCCGTGGTGCAGGAACCGGAAAGGCTTTCGGCGATGCCGGCCAGTTCAGCCGCCGGCAGGACTCCCCTGACGGGTGCGAGGATCCGCTCGCGGTAGGCCTCGACGGCCTGCTCCGGGTCGATTTCGAGGGCGAAAAGGCCCGGGACCCCCGCGATGGCCGCCAGGGTGTTCCCGATGCTGATGCCAAAGACCTGGCCCACATTGGAGGCGGGGTCGGTGCTGACCAGCAGGATCTTCTTGCCCGTCCTCGCCAGGGCAAGCGCGGTTGCGCACGCTATGGACGTCTTTCCCACGCCGCCCTTGCCGGTGAAGAACAGGAACCGGGGCGCGTCCTGGAGAAACTTCACGCCGGAACCCGGCAGCAATACGTGGAGCCGCGGCGGCTCGGCGACTGGAAAACCCGGACAGCAGGCATGGCGTTCTCCCTTGGCTCGTTGATGCCCGCGCCGACCCGGGACGGGGACTTGCCCGCGTGGGTGCGGCACTCACCGCCAGTTTATCGATGAGGGTCAATGCCCGGCAGACCGGCGGTGGAACGCCGTCGCCGGATGGCCCCGCCCCGACCCGGACTGCCGGCCTTGGCGCTGCCCCGCCCTGGCGCTGCCCGGCGCCGGGTGGCCCCTCCGCGGCCCCGGCCCTACTGTGCCCCTGCGGACTCGGTGGCCAGGTTTCGTTTGAGGATCTTCCCGCTGGGACCGAGCGGGAGCTCCGCGAGCAGCCTGACCACGCGCGGGTACTTGTACGCGGCAAGCTGGGCGCTCGCGAACTCGATCAGCTCGGCCTCGGTGGCGGTGGATCCCGCGTCGAGCACGATCGCGGCCGCGATTTCCTGGCCGTGGACATCGTGCGGGATGCCGTAGACGGCGGCGCTGACCACCTGCGGGTGGGACAGCAGGATTTCCTCGACCTCGCGGGGATAGACGTTGTAGCCGTTGCGGATGATCATGTCCTTTTTGCGGTCCACGATCCGCAGGTATCCGTCCTCGTCCTTGGTGCCAAGGTCCCCGGTGCGGAACCAGCCATCGACGATCGCTTCGGCGGTCGCCTCCGGCCGGTTGAGGTAACCCTTCATCAGCAGGTGTCCGCGGATGACCAGCTCGCCGAGTTCCCCGGCCGGCAGCAGTTCGATGCTTTCAACTGTCTCGGCGCGGGCGATTTCGATGTCGACCCCCCAGATCGGGACGCCGATGGTGCCGGGCCGGGGCGGCGTGCCGACGTGGTTGAACGCGGCGACGGGGGATGTTTCGGTGAGGCCGTAGCCTTCGTGGATGTCGATCCCGAACACGTCGCGGAATTTGTCCATCACGGCCAGGGGGAGGGACGCCCCGCCGGAGATCCCGTAGCGGAGGGCCGGCGGCAGCGCGGCGCCGGCCTTGGCAGCTTCCAGCAGTGCCACATACATGGTCGGCACCCCGACGAAGATGTTGACGTTGTGCCGGGTCAGCAGCTCGAGCGCCCCCTCGCCGCTGAACCGGGGCATCATCACGATCGTGGCGCCGGCGCGGAGTCCGGCGTTGAGGACGACGGTCTGGCCGAAGGTGTGGAAGAGCGGCAGGCCGCCGAAGAGGACGTCGCCGCGTTTGAAGTCCATAACGCTCGTCAGCAGCACGGACGTCTGCTCCACCAGTGCGAAATGTGTGCCGAGGGCGCCCTTGGGCTTGCCGGTGGTGCCGGAGGTGTACAGGATCGTGGCGGTGTCCGACGGCCGGCAGGGCACGTAGCTGCGGATGGGTTCGGCCGCGGCCGCCTCGGCCTCGAGCCGCGGCAGCCCGTCGTCGGACGCCATCACCGTCAGGACATCGACGCCGGTGGCGGCGGCGCCGGCGGCGCCCTCCTTCAGCAGTCCGGCGGCGCAGATCAACATCCTGGCGCCGCTGTCCTGCAGGACGTATTCGATTTCGCGGGCCTTGAGCAGCGCGTGCACCGGAACCACAATGGCTCCCAGCGACAGGATGGCGTAGTACACCCGCGCGAAGTCCGGAACGTTGGGAATCAGGACCGCGACCGCGTCTCCGGGGCCGATGCCGCGTGCCCGGAGGGCCCCGGCGTAGGCGCGGGTCGCGCGCCAGAGTTCGCCGTAGCTGGTTTCGTCCGCACCAACGATCAGCGCGATGCTGTCCGGAGTCCTGCGGGCGGATTCGGCCAGGATGGCCGCGACGGAAATGGTGCCGAAGCCTTCTTCGGGATTGGTGGTGTTCATGGCCTGCTTCTTCGTTGGGATGGTCATGCTTTGAGGATCAGCGCGTCGCCCTGGCCGCCGCCGCCGCACAGGGCGACGACGCCGGTGCCGCCGCCGCGGCGCTTGAGGGCAAGCGCCTGGTGCAGGACCAGGCGTGCGCCCGAGGCGCCCACCGGGTGGCCGAGGGCGATCGCGCCGCCGTCGGCGTTGACGTCTTCGGGGTCGATGCCCAGGTCTTTGGCGGACTGGATGAGCACGGAGGCGAAGGCTTCGTTGATCTCCACCAGGTCGAGGTCCTGCACGGAGAGGCCCTCACGCTTGAGCGCGAGTTCAACGGCACGCGCGGGTTGGGAATGCAGGGATCCGTCCGGACCCGCGGTCTGGCCGTGGGCGCAGATTTCGGCGATCCATTCCAGCCCGGCAGCCTCCGCAGCCGCCTTGCTGGCGATCACGAGGGCTGCCGCGCCGTCGGAGAGCGGGGAGGAAGACCCGGCGGTAATGGTGGCCGCTGCGTCCTTGGAGAAGGCCGGGCGCAGCTGGGCCAGGGATTCGGCGGTGGTCTCGGGGCGGATCCCCTCGTCATCCGTGAGCGTCAGGGCGGCCCCCTTGCGCTGGGGGACCTCGATCGGGGCGATTTCCTCGGCGTAGACGCCGGCGGCGCGCGCGGCTTCGGCCCGCTGGTGGGACCGGGCGGCGACGGCGTCCTGCTCGGCCCGGGTGATCTGGCGCTCGGCGTTGCCCGCGTCCGTGGCCTCGCCCATCAACTGGCCGCTGGCCGGGTCCTGCAGCCCGTCCCGGTTCAGCGAGTCGAGCATCGGCGCGTCCCCGATCACGACCCCGGCGCGGAGCCCGGGCACCAGGTGCGGGGCGTTGGTCATGGATTCCTGGCCGGCCGCGACGATGAAGTCGGCTTCGCCTGCGCGGATCATCCGGGCCGCGTCGATCACGGCCGTGAGCCCTGACAGGCAGAGCTTGTTGATCGTGACGGTGGGCACGTCCCACCCGATCCCGGCCGCCAGGCTGGCCTGCCGGGCGGGGCCCTGGCCAGCTCCGGCCTGGATAACCTGGCCGACGATGACGGCTTCGATCTGTCCGGGGCCGACGCCGGACCGTTCCAGGGCGGCCCGGATGGCGTGGGCGCCCAGCTCGCTGGAGGAGAAGGGGGTCAGGCCGCCGCGGAAGCGGCCGAAGGGGGTCCGGGCGCCGCCCAGGATGACGGGGATGTTGGCGTTCTGGTTCACGGGAGTCCTTTCGGGTGGACAGGTTCGGCGCAGGTCAGGCGAAAGCGGAGGTGCCGGTGATCCCGCGCCCGATGATGAGGGCCTGCATCGTTTCGGTGCCCTCGTAGGTATGGATGGCCTCGATGTCGGCAAGGTGCCGGGCGACGCGGTTTGCCAGCAGGATGCCGTTGCCGCCGAGGAGATCCCGGGCGTTGGAGGCAATGCCGCGTGCGGTGCGGGTGCAGGTGTACTTGGCGAGCGAGGCCTGTTCCGGGGTGAGCGAGCCCTGCTCATCGAGGCGGGTCATCTGGACGACCATCAGCTGCATGGTCGCCAGTTCGCTGAGGATCCGGGCCAGTCTTTCCTGCACAATCTGGGAGGCGGCCAGCGGCCGGCCGAACTGCTGGCGCTGCTTGGCGTACTGGACCGCGGTCTCGTAGCAGGCGGTGGCATGCCCGACGGCGGACCAGGCGACTCCCAGCCTGGTGGCCAGCAGCACCCGGGCGGTGTCCTTGAAGGACCGGGCCCCCGGCAGCACGTTCTGCTGCGGGACGAAGACGTTTTCGAGCCGGATGTGGGCCTGCCAGATGGCGCGCAGGGCCAGCTTGCCTTCAATTTTCGTCGCGGCGTAGCCGGGGGAGTCCTGCGGTACCAGGTAACCGTGCACCTGGCCGTCCTCGCCCCGGGCCCACACCACGCTGACGCCGCCGACCGAGCCGTTGCCGATCCACTTCTTCTCGCCGTTTAGCAGGAAGCCGCCGTCCGTGCCGGTGGCCGTGGATTCGAGGGCCACCGAGTCCGAGCCGTGCGTGGGCTCCGTCAACGCGAACGCGGCGAACTCCTTGCCGGCGGCGACCGCGGGGAGCCACTGTTCCTGCTGTGCGGCAGACCCGCACTCCGCGATGGAACGCAGGGCCAGGCCGCCCTGGACCGCGATCATGGTTGCCACGGACCCGTCCCCGCGGCTGATTTCCATGTTCACCAGGCCGGCCGCCATCCTGCTCATCGGGGCGAAGCCGTCCACCGCGACGCCGTCCCGCAGCAGGTCCAGCTCACCCAGGCGCCGCAGCAGGTGCACGGGGTAGTCGGCGCGCTCCCAATAGCCGTCGATCACGGGAAGGACCTCGTCCTGGACGAAGCGCCGGGCGCGGTCCCAGTAGCCGCGGTCCTCGTCACTGATGCCGGCGAACACGGAGGCCGGATCGGTGCCCAGGGCCTCGGTCAGGACATAGTCGGGTTCCATCGTTCCGGCCGGAAATTGGGCGGCGGCCGCTGTGGCGCTAAGCCCAATACCGGGCGACGTCGTCGTCATGTGTTTGGTCCTCTGTCTCGACGGCGGGTTTCTCCGCCCGCATGCTGTGGCTCAGGCCACATCGACTAAGGATGCAGTGAAACTTAGTCCCACGTCAAGAAACTCGGTGTCAGGGCCGCGCGTGCCAGGTGTGCGCGGCGACCGTCAGGGCAGCGCGTCGCGGACGGCCTGGACCACGGCCTCCCGGTCCGCTCCCGCCGTCAGCACCGTCACCACCACGGCCGGGGCCGCCGGCGCCGCGGCAGTACCGAGCAACGCCGGCCGGAAAATGTCGGAGAGGGCGCGCAGTTCGTCCGCGAGCGCAGTGGATCTGCTCCGGTCCCCGGTTTCCTCGGAGCTACCGGCCGGCGTGCGCAGCCAGCGGCGGAGAAAAGCATTGTGGACGGCGACCACCGCCGCGGCGAAGGACACGGCCTGGTATTCGGGGTGTTCGACGTCGGGCAGCGTTTCCAGCAGGTGCTGCAGGAAGGCCCTCTCGTACCGGTGGGAGGTGACCAGTTCGCGGTCGCGGAGCGCCGGCACGGCCTGCATCAGCTCGTAGCGCGCGCGGGACGTCTCCGGGTTCCGCAAGTGGTGGTTGAACACCAGCAGCGCGGCGTCCACAATCGCGGCCAGCGGTTCCTGCATCGTTTCCGCCAGGCTGTCGGTCACCTGCCGCAGGATCCGCTCGTGGTCGGCGAAGACCACGTCCTCCTTGGAGCCGAACTTCCGAAAGAAAGTGCTGCGGCTCATGCCAGCCGCGTCCGCCAGGTCATCCACGGACGTTGCGTCAAAGCCCTGCCGCGCCAGGAGGCCGATCGCGGCGGCGGCGGGCGCGTCGGCATGGTGGCTGGGCGGGTGCGAGGTCATGGGCCGAAATGTAGCACAGCCGCCGGTGCCGGATCCGGGCCGGGAACCACGCCCCGCGCGCTCCTGCCCGGTTATTAGCTCCGACGCGCGGAACTGTCCGGCGTGTCTCCGGTCCGGCGTCGGTGTTTCCGCGGAAAACCGGGCGGGAGCGCGCCGGAAGCCGCTGGGAGGTGCCCGGAACCGGCCCAAGCCGGGCCGGAGTCCGCCGGAAGCCGCCCGGAACCGCGGGGAGCACCTCGTTGGCATCGCCGTCGTGATCGCTCCGGTCGTCCACCTGGGCTGACCGGGGCGAGGCTGCGGTCCGGGGGCACTTCGGCGCGGACACGCCGCCGGCCAGGGTGCCGGCGTCGAACATCGCCGTCAAAGTGCCCCTGGACGGGGGGCAACCACGCATGAAAAGCGGCAGGCCCGTCCGCCTGAACTGTTCAGGCGAAAGGGCCTGGCGGACCGGCTCCCCGCCCAGGCCCTCCAACCCCAACGCGGGGTCACTTAGCGCCCGTTCCGGAACCTCGGACGGGCGCTAAGTGACCCCGCGTTGCTGTTCGGAGCACCGGGAGCCAGCAGCTAGCTCCATCACGGATGGTCCCTTTGCCGCGACCGCAGGACTCTGCCCCGCCCGGAACAACCCAGAAGTGATAGCGCAACCGGTTCCGTCCGTGCCAGCATGGGGGCTCCGCGACAATGCACCCGGAGGGAACTGTCATGAGAGCCAACGAACTGCTGCTTGACACCTTTGGCCGGATCCACGAGACCGTGGCCGCCGCGCTGGACGGGGCGGACGCCGACGCCCTGGCCCGGCGCCCGGCCGGCAGCGGCAACTCGATGGCCTGGCTGATCTGGCACCTGGCCCGGGTGGAGGATGCCCAGCTTGCCTCCGCGGCCGGACTGGAGCAGGTCTGGACTTCCCAGGGCTTCGCCGCCCGTTTCGGCCTTCCCCTTCCGGAACGGGACACCGGCTACGGCCACACCCGGAGCCAGGTCGACGCCGTCCGCGCCGCGCCGGAACTGCTGCTCGCCTATTACGACGCCGTGCACCGGCAGACCGCCGGGTTCCTGGACTCCCTCGCCGACGACGACCTGGACCGCGTCGTCGACACCCGGTGGAACCCGCCGGTCACCCTGGGGGTGCGGCTGGTCAGCACCCTGGCCGACTGCCTGCAGCACGTCGGGCAGGCCGCGTACGTCAAGGGCCTCGACCCGGCCAGCCGGCAGGGCTAGCCCGTCGGTTGGCCTAAGGCGCTGCCCGCCCCGGCCGGAGCCTACCGTGAGGAGTTGAGCACCACCGCCGAACCGCCGCCGCGCCGGACCGGCTCGGCCGCGGCCACCATCCTGCCGCCCGGACCAAACTCGATCGCGGTCGCCGCGCCGATCTCCGCCGCCGACGTGAACGCGTCCCCGGACGGGCTGAGGAGATGGCCGAACGGGGCAAGTTCGCTGCCGTAGGCGCTGATGAACTCCGGCTCCGCCGTGACCTTGGCCGTGTTCCGCTGCGAGGCGCGGGGTGCCGCGATCGCCTCGGAGATGGTCATGCCCAGGTCCACCCGGTTCAGGATGGTCTGCAGGACCGTTGTGATGATCGTCGACCCGCCCGGCGAGCCGAGCGCAACGAACGGGGCCCCGTCCTTCAGGATGATGGTCGGCGCCATCGAGGAGCGCGGCCGCTTATTAGGCTCGATCCGGTTCGGATCCTTCGGGTCGTAGACAGTGGAGAAATCGGTCAGTTCGTTGTTGAGCAGGAACCCGCGGCCGGGTACCACCATGCCGGAGCCGCCGGTCTGCTCGATGGTGAGCGTGTACTCGGCGACGTTGCCCCACTTGTCCGCGACCGTCAGGTTGGTCGTGGAGATGTTCTCGGTGTCCTTCTCCTCGGCGGGCGCCACGGTCGACGCCGGGCACACGCCGTCGTACGCGGCTACGTTCCCGGGTGCGACGGGCTTGGCCGCGGCGTGCTGCGGGTCGATCTGGCAGGCGCGTTCCTTGCCGAAGAGCGGGTCGGTGAGGGCGGCCGTCGGCACGTCCACCTGTGCCGGGTCGCCCACATATTTGCCGCGGTCGGCGAACGCCAGGGCACTGGCCTCCAGGTAGTGGTGCAGGGCCCCGGCCCGGGACATCCCGGAGAGATTGGCCGGGTCCAGGATGTTCAACGCCTCGCCCACCGTGGTGCCGCCGCTGCTGGAGGGCGCCATGCCGTAGACGTCCAGGCCGCGGTAGTTCACGTGGGTCGGGGCCTGGTCCGCCGCGCGGTAGGCGGCGAGGTCGGCCGTGGTCATGAACCCGGCCGGGACGGGCAGCCCGGCGCCGGCGGCCTTTGGCGGGGCCTGTACCGTGGCGGCGATGTCGGCCGCGAGCGGGCCGGTGTAGAAGCCGTCCGTGCCCTGCTGCGCGAGGAGCCGGTACGTGGCGGCCAGGTCATGGTTCTGGAAAATGCTGCCGACGGCGGGGGCGTCGCCGCCGGGGAGGAACAGGCTGCTGGTCGCGGGGAACGCCGCGAAGCGGGCCTTGTTGTCAAGGGTCTGCTGGCGGAACGTGTTGTCGACCACGAAGCCGCGGGTGGCGACCTTGATGGCCGGCCGAAGGGCCTCGCCCAGGCTCAGGCTTCCCCAGCGCTCGAGGGCCCGCTGCCAGGTGGCCGGGGTGCCGGGGACACCCACGGCCACCCCGCTCGTGACAAGGTCGGGGGTGAAACGGTAGGGCTGGCCCGTTGCCGGGTTGATGAACGCATCGTGCGGCATCGCGGCCGGCGCGGTTTCGCGGCCGTCAACCGTGCCGACCTGGCCGGATTTAGCGTCGTAGTAGACGAAGTAGCCGCCGCCGCCGACTCCGGCGCTGTAGGGTTCGGTGACGCCGAGGGTCGCGGCCGCGGCCACGGCGGCGTCCGCGGCGTTGCCGCCCTTGCGGAGGACCTCGAGCGCCGCCGCCGAGGCCTCAGGATCCACCGTGCTCACGGCGCCGCCGTAGCCGCTGGCCGTGGGAGTCTTTTGGGTCGCGCGGGGATCAGCGAATGCGGGGCTGGCAACGGTCCCGCCTGCCACGCTCAGGGCCAGTGCCGCCGTGACGGCGGACAGTCGACGTCCTACATGTTGCATATGCTCGCTCCCGGGCTAGGGCCGTATGTTTCTGACAGTGCCTGTCACACTACCCGGATGTCTTGTGACACTTCAATCAAGATAGTTGTCACATTTGTGATGGGGCTGGCCAGCCGGTGCCGCGGAGGTGCGCCAGGAGGGCGTCGAGGACCGGGAGCTGGCCGCGCACCAGTTTGCGCCGCGCCTGCGCCTCCCCGAACCAGGCGGCGTCATCAATCTCCGGATAGCTGCGGATCACGCCGGAGCCCTTTGGCCACTCCAGCTCAAAGGTGTTGCTCACGACCCGTTCCGGCCGGAAGTCGGCTTCGGCGGCAAAGACTGTGACGACCTTGCCGGAGGCCTGCCGGAAGCTGCCCAGCGGGAAGTAGTCGGCGTCGGGCGGGGCCGTGCCGATTTCCTCGGCAAACTCGCGCCGCGCGGCTGTCAGGGCATCCTCGTCCGTGGTGTACTCGCCCTTCGGGATGGACCAGGCGGCGGCGTCCTTGCGGGCCCAGAACGGACCACCCATGTGGGCGATCCAGAATTCCGGCTGCGACTGCGCTCCCCGCCGGTACAACAGGAGGCCTGCGCTGCGAACGCTCACGCGGACTCCGATCCACGGGCACCCGGCCCGCGGCGTGGCGGCGCTACCAGTTCCCCGGGTCGTTCATGGTGCAGGCCTGGCTGCTGCACTGCCGCGCGCTGACCTGCCAGTCGGGCTGGCGTGCCGCAAGGGAGCGCTCGTCCTTCCAGGTCGGCACCACCCGTGAGCCGCACGCCGGGCACGGCGGCTCCATATGCGCGCGTCGTTGCGCCTTGTTCATGTTTCCCCCAAAAAGCCTTGATGCGTTGCGTAAAGGTCAATGTAGCCATATTTCCATCGAAGTTACAAATACCTATGAGCGTTCCGACCACTGCACCACGCGCAGCGCTCGCAGGGTGTTCCACCGGCTCGGACGGCCGTCCCCGTCGTCGAGCGGGAAGTGGATCCGGCCCGGATGGCTGTTCTCCAACAGCCAGGTGCCGTCCGGCCGGCGCTTCGACTCCACCAGCGCCAAGGCTTCCCCGACCCGTCCGTCCGGCGCGCCACCGGCGGCCCGGAAATAATCGAGGCCGCGCAGCACGTCGTAGTGCCAGCGGACCGGGTAGGAAAACTGGAGCCAGGCCGGGTTGATCACCTCCCCGGTACTCTTGCGGCGCAGGAGGCTGCGTTCGAGCAGATACTCCTCGCCGCGCTGCCGCGCCGCGGCTACCTCGGGGGTGCCGCCGGTTGCCTGCCTGTACTCCAGCAGCCCCTCCAGGACGTTGATGGTGGTGCCGAAGGAGGATCGGGTCGAGCCCCGGTCGGCGTCGCAGTTCCAGCCGCCGTCGTCGAGCTGTTCGTCGAGCAGCCGCGCCACGACGCCGTCGACGTTTTCGCCGAAGTACGCCCCGAGCGCGACGGCCATGCCGTTGATGCAGGGTTCCACCTCGCCGTCGAAGAACGGCTGGCCCCCCTCTTCCCAGCGGCTGTTGTTCCGGACGCCTTCGACCGCGTTGCGTGCGGCACCGCTGTGCGGGTCAAGCCCGAAGTCGCGCAACAGCAGCAGGGTGTAGGTCGTCGCGGTCCAGGGCTGGCCGGGCTCCGAGCCGTCGAACGGTGCCGGGAAGTAGGTGCCGCCGTCCCACTGCCCGTCATTGCCCTGCAGTGCCAGCAGGCGGGCGCCCCATCCCTGCTCGGCGACCCGGCCCCGTTCGGCGGCCAGTTCCTCCGGCGGCGCGTCCGTGAGGTCACGCAGGACCTGCCAGCGGATCGCGGGGTCGGAGTCGAGCAGCCAGTCGAGGACGTCCATCCGGACAAGCTAGCACCGGCGGCGCGGGCCGGGGAAGGGAGCGCCGGCGTCCTTAGTCGCCGTCGTCGTCGTCGGACAGCCGGCGGAAATCGCGGGACAGGTAGAGGGCCAGCGCGGCCGAGTTTCCGCTGTCCACGGTGACGGCGACCCGTTCCCGGCCCAGGGTGTGCAGCGTGTGCAGGCAGTGGCCCAGCAGTTCTTCGGCCAGCCCCTGCCGGCGGTGGTCGGGGTGGGTGAACAGTTCCGCGATCACGCTGTCCCAGTCGCCTTTGACTCCCGGGGCCGGTTCCGTGACGATGATGGCTGCCGCCAGCTGCCCGTCGGGGGCCGCCTTGACCGCGGAGGCTTCCGGAACGTGCCGGCCCCGGGCTCCGGCGAGCAGGGTGTCGATCCAGCCGGAGGAGCGGTCCGGAGGCTGCGGCAGGCTGTCGGCGTAGGAGTCGCGGTACATCTCGGAGAGCTCAGGGACGTCAGCGGCCTGGATGGGCCGGAGAGCGGTGCCCGGCCGGCCGCCATCGCGGAGGCCGGTGACTGCGGTCAGGATGATCAAGGGATTCATAACAACCCTGCTCTCTCTTGCAGCGACGACACCTTCGGGCGTCCCTTCCAGCTTGCACCCGCTGTGTTGCGGCGGCGTTTCCGGATGGTGATATCCAGACGTCGGGAAGGCCAGCGGAAGGTGAACGCTGTCTTTCCGGAGGGGGTCATGTCCCGCCGACGACGGCGGTGACGAAGCCTGGGGGCGCGCTCCGCCGTCGTCGGGTCGTGCCGGGAGCAGGGTGGCGCGGCGGGTTCGGTCCCGGGATACGGAAACGGCCTGGTGCTACGGGAATCCGGGATTCCCGTAGCGCCGGACCGTTTGCGCGTCGTCCTTCCGGAACCGCCGCGTGCAACGGCAGTCGCGGAGGCTAGACGAGGGTTGCGGTGTCGATCACGAACCGGTAGCGGACGTCGGAGGCCAGCACGCGCTCGTACGCCTCATTGATCTTCTCGGCCGGGATGACCTCGATTTCGGCGCCGAGGTGGTGTTCGGCGCAGAAGTCCAACATTTCCTGCGTCTGGCGGATGCCGCCGATCATCGAGCCGGCGAAGGACCGCCGCCCGCCGATCAGGGCGAACGCGTTGACCGGCAGCGGCTCGGCCGGGGCACCGACGTTGACCATGGTGCCGTCGAGGCGCAGCAGCTGCAGGTAGGAGCTGATGTCGATCGAGGCGCTGACGGTGTTGATGATCAGGTCGAACGTGCCCGCGAGTTCGGTGAAGGTGTTCTCGTCGCTCGTGGCGAAGTAGTGGTCCGCGCCGAGGCGCAGGCCGTCTTCCTGCTTCTTGAGCGACTGGGAGAGGACCGTGACCTCGGCGCCCATGGCGTGGGCGATCTTGACGGCCATGTGGCCGAGGCCGCCGAGTCCGACGACGGCGACCTTCTTGCCGGGGCCGGCGTTCCAGTGGCGCAGCGGCGAGTAGGTGGTGATACCGGCGCAGAGCAGGGGCGCGGCGACGTCGAGCTCGATGCCCTCGGGGATCCGCACCACGAAGTCTTCGGTGACGACGACGTGGGTGGAGTAGCCGCCCTGGGTGATGGTGCCGTCGCGGTCTACGGCGCCGTAGGTGCCGATGTTGCCCTTGAGGCAGTACTGTTCCTCGCCGGCCTGGCAATTGGCGCACTCGCCGCAGGAGTTCACCATGCAACCGACGCCGACGCGGTCACCGACGGCGTGCTTGGTGACGGCCGAGCCGACCTCCGTGACGATGCCGGCGATCTCGTGGCCGGGAGCGAGCGGGTAGGACTGGGGTCCCCAGTCGCCGCGGACCGTGTGGATGTCCGAGTGGCAGATCCCGGCGAACTTGATCTCGATCAGGACGTCGTTCGGGCCAACGTCGCGGCGCTCGATGGTGGTGGGGACAAGGTCCTCGGTGGCGGACGGGGCAGCGTAAGCGTTTACGGTAAGCATTCTTCTCCAGTAAGAGTCGGTTCGAAAGTCGCGGTCGTGGGGGAGAGGAGTAGGCCCAGGGGCTTGGGGGCGCCCCGGAACCTGTCGGCCCACGATGGCGCTGTGCCCGGACGGCACGCCGCCCGGACCACAGTATGAGCCAACACCCTGCCGGGGTGGATTGTTCCGCAACGGAGACTTTTTTCTGGTCCAGCTTTTTGTCAGAGGTCCGGATGGGAGTGCTCCAGCGGCGGGGCGCGGGCTCATGCTTCCATTCAAGGGCCTGTTGGGGCGGGGAGGGAGACCCTGCTGGTACACGTACCGGCAGGGCCTCCCTCCCGGGCAGTGCCCCTAGCCGGCCATGCCGGGGTGGACGCGCACGAATTCGATCTTGTTGCCGGGGTCGACCCGCTTCCTGGGTGCCCGGGAAAAGCCTTTGGCGTCCAGGTGGTTTTGCGCCCGGTACTCGGCGAGCGCGTCGTCGTAGGCGGCGTTCAGCTGCCGGCCGGTGACCTCCTCGGTGGAGCCGTCGGCGAAGGTGATGGTGACGGGCGTGCTGGCGGGGAAGTGCCGGTTCATCCGGATGAAGCCTTCGGCGTCCTGCTGCAGGTTAATCAAGGGGGTTCCACCTTTGCGATTGGGTAGTCCCAGTCTTCCGTAGTTTCTGCGCCCTCCGCGACGCAGCGGGACCGCGGAATCAATGGCGGGGCGGGCGGGACCGTTCGTAGGAGCGGCGGGGGAGAATGGAGGGGTGACTTTTTCGCCGACCGCACAGACCCCGGAATCCAGGCCGTTCGATCTGGCCGCCCTGGGAGCCGGCCTGGTCTTCGCAGGATCGCTGGACCGGCTCGCGGCGGCGCTGCGCGCGGAGGACCCGGCCGGTGCCGCGGTGGTCGAGGCGCCGCCGGGCACGGGGAAGACCACGCTGGTGCCGCCGCTGCTGGCCAATCTGGCCCTGCAGGGAGCCGCCGGCCGGGCCCCGCGCATTGTGGTGACCCAGCCGCGCCGCGTCGCCGCGCGTTCCGCGGCCCGGCGCCTGGCCGCCCTGGACGGCAGCCCGCTGGGCGGACGCGTCGGCTATACCGTCCGCGGCGACCGCCAGGCCGGGCCCGGTACCTGGGTCGAATTCGTGACGCCCGGCATCCTGCTGCGCCGCCTGCTGGCCGATCCCGGGCTGGAGGGCACCGGCGCGGTGGTGCTCGATGAAGTCCACGAACGGGGCCTGGAGACCGACCTGCTGCTTGGCATGCTCGCCGAGGTCCGCCAGCTCCGCGGTGACCTGACCCTGGTCGCCATGTCGGCCACCCTGGACGCGCCCCGGTTTGCCGCCCTGCTCGGGGACACCCCGCCGGGGGAGGCGCCGGGGCGGGCCGCGCACGACGGCGGCGGCGCGGCGCCCGTCGTCGGCTGCCCGTCGGCGCTGTATCCGCTGGCGGTTCAATGGGCCCCGGCGGCGGGGCCGCGCCTGGACGAGCGGGGCGTGACGCGGGCCTTCCTTGGCCACGTCGCGGACACAGCAGCGGAAGCCCACGCCGCAGCGCTCGCCGCCGGGGAGGACATCGACGCCCTGGTCTTCCTGCCGGGCGCCCGGGAAGTCTCGGAGGTTGCGGCCCGGTTGCGCGGCCGGACGGGGGCTGAGGTGCTGGAGCTGCACGGCCAGGTCACCCCCGCCGTGCAGGACCGGGCGGTGTCCGGCCGCGGCCCGGGCGAACGCGCACGGATCATCGTCTCCACGGCGCTCGCCGAGTCCTCCCTGACAGTCCCCGGGGTCCGCCTGGTGATCGATTCCGGCCTCTCCCGTGAGCCGCGGCGGGATGCGGGGCGCGGCATGACCGGTCTGGTGACCGTCTCCTGTTCCCGGGCCTCGGCGGACCAGCGCGCCGGACGCGCCGCCCGCCTGGGACCCGGACGGGTGGTGCGCTGCTATGACCAGCAGAGCTTCGGCGCCGCCCCGGCACACCAGACCCCGGAGATCGCCGTCGCCGACCTCACCGGCGCGGCCCTGGTGCTGGCCTGCTGGGGCTCCCCGGGCGGCCGCGGACTGGCCCTGCCGGACGCCCCGCCCCGGGCGGCGATGGACGAGGCCGTCGAAGTCCTGCGCGAACTCGGCGCGGTGGGACCCGGTGGCCTCGCGACGGACCTGGGCAAGACGCTGGCCCGGGTCCCGGCGGATCCGCGGCTGGCCCGCGCCCTGCTGGACGGCGCGGCCGCCGTCGGGCACCGCGCCGCCGCGGAGGCCGTCGCGGTCGTCGCCGGCGGACAGCGGGTCCCCGGCGCCGATCTGCCCGGGCTCCTGAACGCCCTGCGGGCCGGGACCGATCCCGGGTCCCGGCGCTGGGCCGACGACGTCCGGCGGATGGAGGCGATCGCGCGCCAGGCCCGGACCGGCAGCGAAGCGTCCCGCCCCCTCGCAGCGACGCCGCCCGCAGCGTCCCCGCCCGCAGCGCCGCCGCCCGCAGCCCCGGCGGGACGCGCAGCCGGGGCGGAAGGCACCGGCTTCGTCGTCGCCCTCGCCTTCCCGGACCGGGTGGCGCGCCGGGTCCCGGGGCCGGGGGAACGGTACCTGCTGTGCTCCGGAACCCGGGCCGGGCTCCCGGCCGGCAGCGGCCTGGCCGGCCACGAGTGGCTGGCGGTCGCGGAGGTATCGCGCGCCGAAGGACGGGACGCGGCCGGCACCGGTGCCGTCATCCGGTCCGCTGCCCCGCTGTCGGCGGACGCCGCGGAGACCGCCGCGCGGCAGCTGCTCAGTGACACGGTGGAGGCTGCCTTCGGCCAGGGCCGGGTCACCGCGCGCCGGGAACGCCGCCTCGGTGCGATTGTTCTCTCCTCGACGCCGGTGCGACCGGCCCCGGCGGAGGGCCGCGCCGCGGTGGCCCGCGCCCTGGCGCAATCCGGGCTGGCGACGATTGGCTGGTCCACGGCGGCGGACGCCCTGCGCCGGCGGCTGGCCCTGCTGCACCGGGAACTGGGTGCGCCCTGGCCGGATATGTCCGAGCCCGCCCTGCTGGGCCGCCTGGACGAGTGGCTCGCGCCCGAACTTGAAGCCTTGGCTGCCGGTTCCCCGACCAGCGGCATCAACCTGGCCGAACCGCTCCGGCGGCTGCTGCCCTGGCCGGACGCGGCCCGGCTCGGGGAGCTGGCACCGGAGACGCTGGAGGTGCCCAGCGGCTCGCGGGTACGGATCGATTACCCCGAGGCGGGGGACGACGACGGACGGCCGGTAGTCGCGGTTAAGCTGCAGGAGTGCTTCGGCTGGGACCAGACGCCGCGGCTGGTGGCAGGCCGGGTTCCGGTGCTGTTCCACCTGCTCTCCCCGGCCCGGCGGCCGCTCGCCGTGACCGACGACCTGGCATCCTTCTGGTCGGGCCCCTACGCGCAGGTCCGGGCGGAGATGCGCGGCCGCTACCCGAAGCATCCCTGGCCGGAGGATCCGTGGACGGCGCCGGCGACGGCCAAGGTCAAAAGCCGGATGTGACGCCCAACGGCGGGGCGGCGCCACCCATCGGGGCAGGTGCTACCCGGCCTCCGCGCCCTCCCAGGCAACATGGACCCAGCGCTGGCCCTCGCCGTCCCAGGATTCCGAATGGCCCAGCAGGGCCAGGTCCTGGAAGCTGACCTCGATCCCGTTGCGCTGAAGCTCGTCGCGGAGTTCGCTGGTGGCCTCGCGGACCGCTGTCACCACTGCTTCGGGGTTGTCGGATTCAACGGGGCGGGATGCTTCGTATGGTTTGCTCATGGGCACCATCTTTCAGCCTGGGCGCCGTTATGGGAACCACCCCGCGATGGGAGCGGCCAGCTCAGCTTCCCACCAGCCGTTCGCCGTTGAACCAGCAGACCGCGCGCAGCCACTCGTCGTCGAGCCGCGGCTCCTTGTCGCGGAGGCGCTCCAGCGCCTCAAGCTGGTGCGCGTAGGGGTACGGGATATTGGGGAAGTCGCTGCCGAGCACAATCCGGTCCGCAAACTCCACGAGCCTGGGCAACAATCCGGCGGGGAACGGGGCGACGTCTTCGAAGAAATCGGTGAACGCCATCGTGGTGTCCAGATGGACCCGGGGGTACTTTTCGGCCAGGGCCAGGAACTCGCCGTACTCCGGCGTGCCCAGATGCGCGACGACGGCGGTGAGCCCCGGATGCCGGCGCAGCACGCCCTCGAGCTTGTCCGGGCCGGTGAACCCGGCCCTCGGTACCGGGCCGCTGCCCACGTGCACCACCACCGGAACGGCCGCGTCGGCAAGGAGGCCCCACACCGGGTCCAGGACCGGCTCGCGCAGGTCGAAGCCGCCCACCTGGGCGTGGATCTTGAAGACCCGCGCGCCCCGGTTGAGGGCCGACTCGACCTGCCCCAGCACGCCGTCCTCCGGATAGAACGTGGCGCTGGGGACGCAGTCGGGCTCGTCCGCGGCGAGGCCCAGGGCGAAGTCGGTCAGGTCGGCCGCCATCCCGGGCCGGTGCGCGTAGGTGAGCGCGGTGAAACGGCGGACCCCCAGCTGGCGGAGCCTCGCCAGCCTGCTGTCCTGGTCCGTGCGGTAGGTGATCGGCCAGGGCCTGCCCACCAGCGGTCCGGCCGCATCGAAATGTGCCCAGACCCGCCGCAACATCCGCTCGGGGAGGAAATGCGTGTGGATGTCGACCAGTCCCGGCAGCCCCAGCCGCTGCCACCAGGCCGGGACGTCGCCGTCCGCCAGCGCTGCCGTCCCGCCGGTGCGCGGCCCCGTCACCGGGGACCCTTCGACCGGGCGCCCTCCGGGCGGCCGCTGTCGGCAGGCCGGTCCGCGCTGTGAAGCCGGATGAACTCCGCCACGGCCGCCGCGAGGCTGGCCCCGATTTCGTCCGGTGCCCGCTTCATCCCGGCCACGGCGAACGAATGGTCGCCGCCCTCACGCCACTGCAGCGTCGCGGCCGGGCCGATGCGCTCCACCACTGACTCCAGCAGCCCGCCGGTGGCGAACGTGTCCCTGGTGCCCTGCAGGAAGAGCATCGGCACGGTGAGCCCGTAGAGATGCTCGTCGCGCAGCTTCTCCGGTTTGCCCGGCGGATGCAGCGGATAGCCGAGGTACACCAGGCCCGCCGCGGGCATGCCGTCCGCCACCGCCATTGACGCCATCCGGCCGCCGAAGGACTTCCCGGCGGCCCAGAGCGGTTCGCCCTCGGAGCGGGCAGCGGCCGCATCCATCGCGGCCCGCCAGGCCGCGATGGCCGCCGGGGGCCGGTCCGGGAACTTCCGGCCCGCCTCGCGGTACGGGAAGTTGAAGCGCAGGGTGGCGATGCCGGCGTCGTTCAGGGCCGCGGTGAAGCCGCGCAGGAACGGGTGCTCCATCCCGGCGCCCGCGCCGTGGGCGACCACAAGAGTCGCGGCGGGGTCAGCCGGCCGGGCGTAAACCCCTGAAACGTCAGTGCCGTCGACGTCGATGGTCAGCGGGAGTTCAGCGGAAAAGGCCTCAGACATGTCAGCCACCCTAATCACCGGTTGCGGGGATCACCAGAGCGGCCCGCCGTGCGCCGCCGAAGCGCGCGCTTCCGGGACGTCCGGCCCCTGTTCCGGCGCCCCGGCTGCCAATAGATTGGGGCTGGGGCAAGCCACCGGCTGAGAGGAAAGAACCATGTCGACCACTGCTGGAGCCGCGTCGCGGCTGGCCGGGGCGCTGGCCATCGTGCTCGGTACCGAGGACATCCCGCTGCGGCTGCGCGCCTGGGACGGCTCGGAAGCGGGACCGGAGGGCGCCCCGCTGCTGGTCTTCCACTCGCGCCGGGCGCTGCGGCGGATCCTCTTCTCGCCCGGCCAGCTGGGCCTGAGCCGGGCCTACGTCGCCGGCGAGATTGAGGCCCCCGGCGACATCTTTGCCAGCTTCGGCGCGCTCAGCTCGGCGGGGAAGTTCGCCGAGCCCGGGCCGTTCCGGCGGCCCACGGTTCGGGAACTGGGGACCCTGGCCGCGGCCGCGGTGCGGCTCGGCGCGCTGGGGCCGAACCCCGCCCCGCCCCCGGAGGAGGCCCGCGTGGCGCGCAAGGGCCGGCGGCATTCAAGGAAGCGCGACGCGGCCGCCATCTCGCACCACTACGACGTCGGCAACACCTTCTACGCCCTCGTGCTCGGCCCGTCCCTGGTCTACTCCTGCGCTGTCTGGGAAACCCCGGAGACGGGCCTGGACGCGGCGCAGGAAGCCAAACTCGACCTGGTCTGCCGCAAGCTCGGCCTCCGGCCCGGCATGCGGGTGCTGGACGTCGGCTGCGGCTGGGGCAGCTTCGCCATCCACGCCGCCGAACGCTACGGGGCCGACGTCGTGGGCATCACCCTGTCCGCCGAGCAGGCGGAACTGGCCCGGAAACGGGTGGCGGAAGCGGGGCTGACGGACCGGGTCGAGATCCGGATCCAGGACTACCGCGAGGTGGACGACGGGCCCTTCGACGCGGTCAGCTCCATCGGCATGTCCGAGCATGTGGGCCGCGAACAGCTCGGCCACTACGTCTCCCGGCTGCACGCGCTGCTCCGCCCCGGCGGCCGGCTGCTGAACCACGCCATTTCCTGGAACGCCGGCCCCACCGACCCGGATCCCGATTCGTTCATTCCGCGCTACGTCTTCCCGGACGGGGAGATGCTCAGCCTGGCCGAGATGATCGGCGCGCTGGAGGGCGGCGGCCTGGAGGTGCTCGACGTCGAGGCGCTGCGCCCACACTACGCACTGACCCTGCGGGCCTGGGTGCAAAACTTGGAGCGCCACTGGGACGAGGCCGTGCGGGCCAGCAGCCCGGGCCGGGCCAAGGTGTGGCGGCTCTACATGGCCGCCAGTGCGCTGGGATTCGAGGCCGGAACCACCGGGGTGAACCAGGTCCTGGTGCAGCGCGCCGGCGGCGCCGAACCCCCGCTGCGCCGGACCGCCTGGCTCTGATGAAACCCGGACCGGCCGCCGCCGTCGCGGAGGGGCTCGCCTCGGCGGAGGCGGCCCGGCGGCTGGCGGCCGACGGTCCCAACGAACTGCCGACGGCGAAGCCGCGGAACATCCTGCAACAGAGCTGGGCCGTGATCCGCCAGCCCATGCTGCTCCTGCTGCTGGTCGCCGGGACCGTGAACTTCCTGCTGGCTGAACTGCTGGACGGCGTGCTGCTGATGTCCTTCGTCGTCGTGGTGATCGGAATCTCCATCTACCAGGAGCGCAAGACCGAGAACGCCCTCGCGGCGCTCCGGGACCTGTCCTCACCCCGCGCCCTGGTGGTCCGGGACGGGAACCAGCTCCGGATCCCCGGCCGCGAGGTGGTACGCGGCGACCTCGCCGTGCTCGCCGAGGGCGACCGGGTGCCGGCGGACGCGGTCCTGCTGGAGGCCCGCAACTTTTCGGCCGACGAATCAGCGCTGACGGGCGAATCCGTGCCGGTGCGCAAGGCGCCGGGCCCGGCCGGGACCGCGGCCGAGGCCATGGGACGGCCCGGCGGGGACGCGACGCCCTGGATCTTCTCCGGCACCCTGGTGGTCAGGGGCCACGGCCTGGCGCTGGTCAAGGAGACCGGGGCCGGCACGGAGCTGGGCCGGATCGGTTCGGCCCTGCGGTCCATCGAGCAGGAACCCACCCCGCTGCAGCGGGAAATCGACCGGCTGGTCCGGTACCTGGCCGCCTTCGGCCTGGCGGCCGCCGCCGTCGTCGTGGTGGTGTACGGGCTGACCCGCGGCAACTGGCTGGAGGGCCTGCTGGCCGGGATCGCGACCGCGATGGCGATGCTCCCCGAGGAGTTCCCGGTGGTGTTGACCGTGTTCCTTGCCCTGGGGGCCTGGCGGATGTCGCAAAAGCACGTGCTGACCCGGCGCGCGCCGGTGATCGAAGCCCTTGGCTCGGCGACAGTCATCTGCGTGGACAAGACCGGCACCCTGACCCTGAACAGCATGACCGTCCGCCAGTTGGTGGTGGGGAACCAGAATTACACCATCGATGAAGGGCCGCTGCCGGAGGCTTTCCACACCATCGCCGAGTTTGGTGTGCTGGCCTCCCCGGTGGACCCCTTCGACCCGATGGACAATGCCTTCAAAGCGGTGGGCGGGAAGTACCTCGGCGACCCCGGACACCTGCACACCGACTGGGAACTGGTCCGCGAATACCCGCTCTCCGAAAGCCTGCTGGCCCTCTCGCACGTCTGGCGCGCGCCCGACGGCAGCCACTACGTGGTGGCCGCCAAGGGCGCCCCGGAGGCGATCGCCCGGCTGTGCCGTCTGGACCCGGCCCGGCTCGCGGTCCTGATGGCGGACGTGGAGACGGCCACGGCCGGCGGCCAGCGGGTCCTCGCCGTGGCGCGTGCCTCCTTCGACCGGACCGGAAGCCTGCCGGACCGCCAGGCGGACTTCGACTTCGAGTACCTCGGCCTGGTCGGCCTGCACGATCCACTGCGGCCCGGCGCGGCAGACTCCGTCGCCGCGTGCGCCCGGGCAGGGGTCCGCACCGTGATGATCACGGGGGACTACCCCGGGACCGCGCTGGCGATCGCCCGCGAGATCGGGCTGGACCACGGCGCCGGCGTCATTACCGGTCCGCAGCTGGAGGCCATGACCGACGACGAGCTGGCCCGGCGGATCCGCACCGTCAGCGTGTTCGCGCGGATGGTGCCGGAGCAGAAACTCCGGCTCATCCGCGCCCTCAAGGTCAACGGTGACGTTGTCGGCATGACCGGCGACGGCGTCAACGACGCCCCCGCACTGCGCGCCGCGGATATCGGCATCGCCATGGGCGCGCGCGGCACCGACGTGGCGCGGGAATCCGCCGACCTGGTCATCACCGACGACGACTTCAGCTCGATTGCCGGCGGCATCCGGCAGGGCCGCGGCATCTTCGACAACCTGCGCAAGGCCCTGGCGTACACCATCGCCGTGCACGTCCCGATCGTCGGCATGTCCCTGCTGCCGGTCTTCGTCAGCGGGTGGCCGCTGGTGCTGCTGCCGGTCCAGATCGCGTTCCTGGAACTCATCATCGACCCGGCCTGCTCGGTGGTCTTCGAAGCCGAAGAAATCGACCCGGCGATCATGGACCAGCCGCCGCGCCGGGCCGGCCAGGGCATCTTCGGTCGCCGGGTGCTGGCCATCGCCGCCTGCCAGGGGCTCTCCGTGCTCGCGGCCGTGATCGGCGTCTACCTCTGGAGCATCAGCAGCGGCAAGGCGGACGACGTCGTCCGGTCACTTTCCTTCGCCACCCTGGTGGTCGGCAACCTGTCACTGATCCTCGTGAACCGGTCCTGGCGGCTGCCGGTCTGGCGAACCTTCCGTGAGCGCCGGAACCGGACGCTCAAGTGGGTGGTCGGCGGCGCAGCCCTGTTCCTCGTAGTGCTGCTGAACGTTCCGGGACTGCGCGGCGCCTTCGACCTGGGGCCGCTGACGCCGGGGGACTGGGGCCTGGCCGTCGCCGCCGGGGCCGCCGGAGTGGCCTGGTTCGAAATCTACAAGACCGTCCGCCGGCCCTGACGCTGCCTCCTTTCACTGGACCGCGCCCGCGGGGTAGCTTGTCCTCATGGCTCGGGAAGAAACCACGGTCTCCGTCGAGGGACCGGACGGCAGCAGGGAAGTCAGGATATCCAGTCCCAGCAGGCTGCTCTGGCCCGAAGCGGGCCTGAGCAAGCTGGACCTCGCCCACTACGTGGTCGCCGTCGGGGACGCGTTCCTGGCCGCCAACGGCAGCCGGCCCATTACCCTGCAGCGCTTCTCCGGCGACGTCGACGGCGAACAGTTCTTCTCGAAGAACCCGCCTAAGGGCGCCCCGGACTTCGTGCGGGCCGTGGACGTGGTCTATCCCAGCGGCCGGTCCCACCCCCAGCTGGTGATCGACGAGATCGCCGCAGCGGTCTGGGCGGTGCAGATGAACACGGTGGTCTTCCACCCCTGGGCGTCGCGGGCGGCGAACCCGGACAACCCGGACCAGCTGCGGATCGACCTCGACCCGCAGCCCGGGACCGGGTTCCGGGACGCCGTGCCGGCCGCCCGGGAACTGCGCACCGTGCTGGCCGAGGCGGGGCTGACCGCCTTCATCAAGACCTCCGGCAACCGCGGACTCCACGTCTTCGCACCGATCGAGCCCGCGCATGAGTTCCTTGAGGTGCGGCACGCCGTCATTGCCGCCGCGCGCGAACTCGAACGCCGGATGCCGGAGCAGGTCACCACCGCCTGGTGGAAGGAGGAACGCGGCAGCAGGGTCTTCATCGACTTCAACCAGGCCAACCGTGACCGCACGATGGCAGGGGCCTACAGCCCCCGCGCCCTGCCCGCCGCCACCGTGTCCTGCCCGCTGGCGTGGGAAGAGCTGGAGGGCGCGGACCCCAAGGACTTCACCGTCGCGACCGTTCCCGGCCGGCTTAAGGCCACCGGGGACCCCTGGGCCGGCATGCATGCCAGCCCCGGCTCCATTGAGGCCCTGCTCGGGTGGTGGGAGCGGGACGTGGCCGCTGGCCTGGGCGAGCTTCCTTTTCCGCCGGACTTCCCGAAGATGCCTGGCGAACCGCCGCGGGTGCAGCCCAGCCGGGCCCGGAACAAGGACTAGGTCCGGCCCGTTTTACTGGACCAGCTCGGGGTGGTGCAGCCGGGCGACTTCGGGGTGGGCGCGGAGCCAGCCCTTGAGCACGTTGGCCCCGTAGGAGGCGAGCATCGGGTTGTCCGGATCGTCCGAAAGCCCACGGGACTGCGCCGCCAGCGCCGGCGGCAGCGGAACCGGATCGATCACGGCGTCCAGCCGGGGCGACCAGAAGAACGGGACCGTGTAGCGGTCGACGCCGGGCGGCGGCGCCTGCACCCGGTGGACCGTCGCCGAGAGGTACCCCTGGGTCGCCACTTCAAGCATCTCGCCGAGATTCACCACCAGGGCACCCTCGATCGGCGGCACAGGAATCCAGACGTCGCTGCCGTGCGGCCGGACCTCCAGCCCGCCCACCCGGTCCTGCAGCAGGAGGGTCACGAAGCCGTAATCCGCGTGCGCGCCAACGCCCTGGTTCCCCGCGGCCTGAACCACGCCGCCGACGTAGTGCGTGAGCTTCGCCATCCACGCCGGTGTCCCCTCGAAGGCGGCGGCGAAGTGGTCTTCCGGCAGCTCCAGCGACACCGCGATCGCGCCCAGCAATTCCGCGCCGACCCGGCACATGTGTTCGGCCCAGGCCATGGCCACGGTGCGCAGCTCCGGGAGGGCCGCGTCCGGCCAGAGGTTGGGCCCCTGGATCAGCCAGTACGGCTGATCCTCCGGGTAGCCGCGCAGGGCGGGCCGGTCCGGGCCGAAATCCAGTTGCTCCCGGGCGTCCGGCCGCCCCTGGGTCACTTCGTGGCCAAGCCTCGTGTAGCCGCGGAAATGCGGCGACTTGCGGTTGTCCAGGGCCAGCCGCTCCGCTTCCGGCAAAGCGAAGAACCGTCGGGTGACCGCGAAAAGCTCAGCAACCTGGGCGGCGGTGGCGCCGAAGCCGGTCAACTGGAAGAAGCCCACCCGGTGGCTGGCGTCGCGGAGGGCCGCGACGAAAGCGGGATTGAAGGACCCGTCCCCGCTTCTCGCCTCAGCCAGGTCCAGCACCGGGATTGATTCGGTTGGAGTGTCCATCACTGCAACGTAGCACCGGCCGAACTGCTATTGAAGGCGTCCGCGGTAGCGGCGCCGGCCCCTGGCCAGCCGGAGTACAACCAAGCCGCCCGGCCGGGTGCGAACCTGCGGACCGGCACGCTCACTTGACCGTCAGCGTCCCGTGCATGCCGGGGTGAAAGGTGCAATGGAAGGCGTACGTTCCCGGAGTCGACGGCGCCGTAAAGGTGGCCGTGCCGCCGCTGCCCTTGACGTCGACGTCGAACGCCGGTCCGTCGTCGGCCGTGACCGTGTGCTCGGCACCATCCATGTTGGTCACGGTCACGACCGCACCGGCGGCCACCACCAGCGGCGTGCCGTAAGCGAAGTCCCGAATCGTGATCACTGCTGCGGAAGTTGCCGCGGCTGATCCGCCGGAGGGCGTGCCGGCCGCGCCGCCGCCCATCTCCGTACTCCCGGTCACGGACGCGCTGGCCGGGGGAGCGGTGGCCGCCGGCGCGGTGACAGTCGGCGCAGCCGTGGTCCCGCCGCCCGGGGCGCATCCCGCGGCACCCAGCAGGACCACCGCCAGCAGCAGCCTGGCACGCGCGTTTCCGGTGTTCATAGCCGACTACCTTCCCACTTGGATCTTGCAATGACAGTGAAGCGGCCTGCTTCAATTCTGCTCCCGTTCCGCTCCCGTGGCGCCGGCAAATCTGACGGTGGTCACTTGATGCTGCCCTCGCACCGGGCCTGGTTCGGGCTTCCGGCAGAGTCGCCGCCGGCAGGCTGCCCTGGCCGTTTTCGCGCCGCGGACCGGGGACGGTATGGCAGGGTGGAGAGTGCCCGAGTCCCGCCGTGCCGCCAAGGAGTCCGACCGATGACCGTGCCAGCCATGCTGCCCGTAGCCTCCGCAACGCAGGACCTGACCGGGATTGTCGGTTTCGCCGCGCGGTCCATCGATGCGCTGGGGGAATGGGGCGTGGGGCTCTTCACATTGGCCGAAACGGTCTTCCCGCCCATCCCGAGCGAGGTCATCCTGCCCCTGGCCGGATTCCTCACCCGGCAGGGGTCCATGAACCTGGTGCTCGTCTTCCTGACCAGCACCCTGGGCGCCTACCTGGGGGCGCTGGTGCTCTACTGGCTGGGCGCCCGTCTGGGCTTGGAACGGTCCATCCGCTGGCTGTCCCGCCTGCCGTTGGTGGACCGGGAGGATTTTGAGAAGGCAGCGGACTGGTTCGACCGGCACGGCAGGCCTGCGATCTTTTTTGGCCGGCTGATTCCGGGCGTGCGAAGCCTCATCAGTCTGCCGGCTGGGGCCCAGAAGATGAACATGCTCAGCTTCAGCGTCTTCACCCTCGCGGGAAGCGGCCTGTGGAACGGGATCCTGATCGGACTGGGCGCTGCCCTCGGGGCCAGGTATGAACTGATCGACCAGTACTCGCACTATCTCAATTACGCCGTGTACGCGGCCTGCGCGGCCCTGCTGCTCTGGTTCATCGCCAGAGGTGTCCGCCGGAGGAGGAAGCCGGACAGCCAGGGACCGCGCCGCGGGAACTCCGGCCGCGGGAAGTCCGGCGGGTAGGCAAGCGCTGCGCGTGAGGGTGCCACGCTACGTGACGGCCCCTTGCTTGCCGCTGCGATCTACTTGGCCATAACGCCGGCTACCTGTATTTCTTCGCGGCGCCGTACTCGCCGTTCCCGGTCGCCGTACCCGACTTTTGCCGTGCGCCAGATCGGGTAGTTCCCGCGCTTGCCGCCCCCGGAGGGGCGTGTAACCGTGGCTCCGGGGGCAGGAACGGAAAACGGTGCCGGTCCGCCGTATTCCGCACCTCTTCCAGACTCTGTTCCTGCTCTTGGAACGGCGTGCCTCTGTCTTGAACGTCGTGTCGCAAGAAGGACTCGCTGTGAACAACGCGATTTGCATTCGTTGCCTGGGGAATCGGAGGACATCGTGCACAAACCGTTTGGAGCACTACCATCCATATCGGTTCAACTCTTCGGACCTCTGGAAATCCGCCGCGATGGCGTGTCCCTCACGGCCGCGGATCTGGGCGGGAGCAAGCCACGGCATATTCTTGAGCTTCTCCTGCTGAACCTCGGCACACCGGTGTCAAAGACGCGGTTGATCGAAATCCTCTGGGGGCCCCATGCCAGCGACGGATCCGTGGCCACGCTGGAGAGCTACGTCAGCGGCATCCGGCGGGCGATCCAGCCGGGAGAGACCAAGACGGGGCCACTCAGGACGGCCAACAGCGGATACGTCCTGGAGCCCCGGCTGGTGGACCTGGACCTCACGCGCTTCCACGGCCATCTGCGCGCCGCGGGGCGTGCCGCGCCGGCCGAGGCGTACGCGCTCCTGGTCCAGGCACTGGAGCTCTCCGCCGAGCCTCTCCTCGGCTTCGAACTCGTCGCCGACTGGGCGGAGGCGGCCCGCGCCCGCCACGCCGCCGATCGCGTTGCCGCAATGATCGCCGCCGCGGAGGCGGCAATGTTCCTCGGGCGGCACGACGAAGCGGTCCGCTGGGCGCAGTCAGCCGTCCGGTCGGAGCCGCTGAACGAGCGGGCCTGGACGGTGCTGGTGACGGCGTATGAACAAGCCGGCCTGCCGGTGGAGGCCCTGTCTGCGTATGACCGTTGCCGGCGCCTTTTTGACCGTGCTCTGGCCTGCCCGCCGGGACCGGCCCTCCAGGCCGCGCATCTGAGGCTGCTGCGGCAGCGCGCTGAAGAAAATACGGAGCTCTCCGAAGTCCTGGCGGCCCTGCTGCTCCTCGGCGAACGGCTGCAGGCAACGGGGCCGACGGGCCCGGCGGCCGATGACCGGCTCCGGGAGAACGCCGGAAGGATCCTGGACTCCTTCCTGCAGCGCGTCCGGGCCGCGGTTTGACGGGTCCCAGGCCGCCCGTTCTGCAAGCCTAGGCGCGGCCCTTGAGGATCAGGTTCCAGTACACCTGCGGGAAGATGTCCCGGTCCACGACCCATGACGCGCGGCTCTCTTTCCACGTCGGAACCTTCGGGACCGAGGGCATGGGCCTGTAGTGGTCGTCGAACTCGGCGAAGACAACAGTCGACCGGGACACCGTGAAGGGGCACACCGAGTAGCCGTCGTACTTCTCCGGCAGCGGCTTTCCCTCACGGGCCGCGACGAGGTTCTTGGCCAGGACCTTCGTCTGCTTCCGCAACGCACCGCCGGACTTGGAGTTGGTGGTCGCCGCGGCATCCCCCAAGGACCAGATGTTCGGGAACCGGGTGTGCCGGAGGGTCTGCGGGTCCACGTCCACGAACCCGCCGGAGTCGCCCGGGGCGGGCAGTTCAGTGGCCTTGAGCCAGTCCGGGGCCGACTGCGGCGGTACGGCGTTGAGGACGTCGTAGTGCAGCTGCTCGGTGGATCCGGTTGTGTTGTCCCGGATCACCACGTTTTGGGCTGCCGGCTCCACTGCAACCAGTTCACTGTCCAGGCGCAGTTCAATGCCGTACTCGGCGATCTTGCGACGCAGCTCATCATCCACCCCGGGCACGCCGAACACGGTGGGGTAGGGCTGCACCATGACGACGCGAATGTCCTTGAGGACTCCCTGCCGGCGCCAGTAATCGCAGGCCAGGTACATCGGCTTCTGAGCGGCGCCACCGCACTTGATGGGGCCCGAGGGCATCGTGAAAACGGCGGTGCCGGCCCTGAGGCCACTCAGCAGCGCCCAGGACTTCGCGGCCAGGCTGAAATCATAGTGGGACGCACCCGCGGTGGAACGGACGGCTTCGGCCAGGCCCGGGATACCGGCCCAGTCCAGCTGCAGGCCCGGGCAGACCACCAGGTGGCCAAAGCCCAGCCGGCGGCCCGAGGCCAACGTCACCGTGTTGCCCGCCGGGTCGATGTCCACCGCGCTGTCCCGGATCCATTCCACGCCATGTGGCATAACGGAGCTCTGGGTCCGGACGGCTTCCGCGGCCTTCGCCCTTCCGCCGGCGATGTGGGAGAACAGCGGCTGGTAGAAGTGCTGCTCGCCGGGCTCCACCACGGCCACGTCCTTGATTCCGTAGCGACGCAGGCGCGCGGCGAGGGAAACTCCGGCATTGCCGCCGCCGATGATGAGGACATCGTGGTCCTGGCTGGCCATGGCGTTACTCGTTCACTGTCAGGGCGGAGGCTTTGTGCGCGGCCCGGGCACCGGTTGTGGCTGACTCCACGACGTACATCGGCTCGTCCGCACTGGCCCGGTGGGTGTGTCCGTCCAGCTCGAAGTCACTGACCTTTTTCTGCACAACCGTGCCGTGGGTGGGGCCCTGGGGCGTGTTCCATTCGACGGGTGTTCCCTTGCTTAGCGGCATTGGCGCTCCTCGGATCGGCCGGTTCCAGCGGCCCGCGGGTGCCAGCAGCCGGAGCCTCAATAGTAAGCATGGTGACCTCTTTTGGGTATCGTGCCGGTGCAGGCTGCCGGATCCTGCGGGACTGGTCAGGCGGCCTTGACCACGGGGAGTTCGTCCCAGTGGGTGGTGTAGCGCGGGGACAGCATGTCGCGCTTCATCGTCCAGTCAGGTCCGCCGCGGATGCCTGCGGACCCCAGGCCGATGGAACCCTTGCCGTACTTGCGGCTGACCTCCTCCAGCAGCGGGCCGATGCCCCGTTCCTCGTGCGGGTTTTCAAACACGGCCAGCGGAGCCTGGTTGGCTGTCGGGCGCAGGTCGGTGACCATGATGCCGGCCCGCGCATAGTTGACGCCGTCGACGATCCGGGGGAGCAGGGCGTAGGCGGCTTTGGCCAGCAGCAGCGGGTCCGCGGTAGGCATTGGCAGCGAAACGCACGCCGAGGGATGCGAGCTGTCCCGCGGGTTGTAGTGGGATGTGGCGGCGAAAGCCGTCAGGACCTTGGCCTGCAGGCCGTGCCGGGCGAGCCGGGCGCTGGCCTGCTGCGCGTAGATCCCGAGGACCTGGCGCATTGCGGCCGCGGTGCTGATGGGGGTGGTGAAGGACCGGCTGAAAATCAGCTGGTCGCGGCCGACGCGTTCCTCTTCGAGCGGGATGCACGGCGTGCCCCGCAGTTCCAGGACCGTGCGCATCAGCACCACCGAGAAGCGGTCCCTGATGGTGACCGGGTCCGCCCGGGCCAGGTCAAGCACGCTCCGGATCCCCAGCCCGTTCAGGCGTTTGGTCAGCCGCGTGGAGACGCCCCAGAGCTCGATGACGGACAGACCGGCCATCAGTTGCTCCTGGCGCCCGGCGGGAACGGCGTCCCAGTGGCAGACGCCGTCGAACGCAGGGTTGTGCTTGGCCCACTTGTTCGCCAGTTTTGCCAGGGTCTTGGTGCCGGCGATCCCGACGCACACCGGAACGCCGACATTCCGGCGGACCGACGTCTTCATGGCCTGCCCGCGCCGCAGCAGTTCTTCCGGGCTGCCGCGGACGCCAAGGAAGGCTTCGTCGATGCTGTAGACCTCCAGCCACGCCGAATACCGGCCCAGGAGTTCCATCACCCGGGCGCTGATGTCCCCGTAGAGCTCGTAGTTGCTGGACCTGGCGACCAGCCCCCATTCCCTGGCCCGCGGGGCAAGCTTGAACCAGGGCTCGCCGAGGGGGATGCCCAGGGCCTTCGCTTCCGGCGAGCGGGTGACGGCGCAGCCGTCGTTGTTGGACAGCACCACCACCGGCCGGCCCTCCAGTGAGGGGTCGAATGCCCGTTCGGCGCTGGCGTAAAAGCAGTTAACGTCCACGAGGGCAATACTGCCGCCGGGCCGCGGCTCGGGCCTGGGCCTAGACATGGTGGAGGCACCGGGTGACGACGCCCCAAATGACGAGGTCGGACAGGGCGGGCACCCGGATGTCCGGATAGCGCGGGTTGTCTGCCTGCAGGACCACCCCGGAGGCGGTGACGCGGAGGCGCTTGACGGTGAGCTCGCCGTCGAGGACGGCGACGACGACGCACCCGTCGCGCGGCTCGAGCGCCCGGTTGACGATCAACTCATCCCCGTCGCTGATGCCGGCGCCTTCCATGGAGTCCCCTGAGACCCGGACGACGTAGGTGCTGGTGATGTCCTTGATCAAGTGCTCGTTGAGGTCGATCCGGCCGTCAAAGTAGTCCTGCGCCGGCGACGGATAGCCGGCAGCGACCGGCACCGGCGAGATGAGGACCGACAGGAGGGAAGAGCCCGCGTCTATCACGCGGGGCCCGATAATTACGCCCACAACACACCCTTTTTCGAATATATGTTCGAATTCAAGTGTAGCGCCCGGCACTGACTTTTGACCGTGGTCGCCCAATTGCATGTGGCCGCTGCCCTCTGCCGGGGCCGGTGGCTGGCGCCGCTGCGGCTAGGCGAAAGCGGTGACGCCGGGACCGGACCTGGCGTCCACATTTATCTGGGGAAGCTTCTCGAAGGCGGGCTTCCCCAGCCAGTATCCCTGGAACAGCCGGATGCCGGTTGCCTTCAGCTCCAGGAACTCCGCCTCAGTCTCGATGCCTTCTGCGAGCACCGTGATGTCGAGCTCCCTGGCGATATCGACGATGCCGGCGACGACGGCCTGGCGGGCCGGGTTGGTGTCGATCCCGCGGATGAGCTTCATGTCAATCTTCATCAGGTCGGGCTGGAAATCGACAAGGAGGCCCAGCCCCGCATGACCGGCGCCGAAGTCGTCGATGGCGGTGGTGAAACCATGCTTGCGGTATTCGGTGATGATGTTCGTAAGGTGGGCGGTGTCCGAGACCTCCTCATTTTCCGTGAACTCGAACATGATCGACGACGTCGGAAAACTGCATCGCCTGGCTGCGAGCAGCGTCGCACGAAGGCAGGCGGCCGGTTCGTAGACTGCGTTCGGCATGAAGTTGATCGACAACATCAAATCCTCACCCGCCGGAAACAGCCGCGATGACAGCTCGATCGCCTTGACGCGGCAGTCCTGGTCGAAGCGGTACTTCTGCTCCGGCGACACCTTTGACAAAACTTCGTAAGCACCCTCGCCCGACAGACCCCTGACCAGCGCCTCGTAGCCCCACACCCGGTCGGCAGCGGCGTCATAGATCGGCTGGAAGGCCATGCTGAAATCGAAGTCAAGTTTTGAAGATGTGCTGCAGCCGTCACAGGCCATGTGGGAGTCCCCTCTCGCTGGTTTAGGTCTACCGTAGGACACGAGAGCCGCCGTCGAGGGTTCGACCGGGTCCGGCTGGACCGCCGTGTCGCAACCCTTGCAAAGAGAATTGGTGCGCGGGGTGCCACGCTGCCTGACGGCGCGAGATCCCTATTCCCGCCAGCCACTGAGCTCGCGGGCTGTCAGGGTACCTCAGGTTAGACGGTATCGATCCAGTAGCGCCGCTTGCCCTTGCGGGTGTCCTCGTAGACGCCGCCGTTCTTTTCGATGGTCGCCCGGGAACCGGCGTTGTCCTCGTCGCAGGTGAGAAGGACCCGCGGGATTCCCAGACCCCGCGCTATCGGCAGGGCGTCAGCCAGCGCTTTCGCCGCATGGCCGCGGCGCCTGGCGGAGGGTCGCACGCTGTAGCCGATGTGCCCGCCCTGATTGAGCAGGAAATCGTTGAGTTCGTGCCTGATGGCAAGTGAGCCCAGGAACGTGTCACCCTCCACGATCCACAAATACGTGCAGGGCACGTAACCCGGTTTCCGCTCGGTGTCCGGCAGAGCGTCCTTGTGGAGGACATCGACAAAACGACGGAACGCCCCGGCGTCCCGGAGTTCTTCCAGAGGCCAGTCCTCCGCGCCCCCGCCGTCCCGGCGCGCGCCCTCAAATTCGGCGGAACCTTTCAGCCAGGAGGCGTGGAAGCTGACGTCAGGCACGGTGAGGCGAGGCATCACCGGATCGTATCCCAAGGGCGGTCGCCGGACTATTCAAACCGCGACGGGTCGCCCATGCCGTGGCGGACAACCTCGGCGACGCCGCTGGAGAAGTCAATGACCGTCGTCGGCTCCGCCCCGCAGTCGCCGGAATCAATCACAGCGTCCACCACATGGTCCAGCCGTTCCTTGATTTCCCAGCCCTGGGTCAGCGGCTCCTCCTCGTCCGGAAGCAGCAGCGTGCTGGAGAGCAGCGGCTCGCCGAGTTCGGCCAGCAGCGCCTGCACCACCTTGTTGTCCGGGATGCGCACGCCGACCGTCTTCTTCTTGGGGTGCAGCAGCCGCTTCGGCACCTCCTTGGTGGCCGGCAGGATGAACGTGTAGCTGCCCGGCGTCACAGCTTTGATGCTGCGGAAAACGTCGTTGTCGATCTGGACAAACTGCCCGAGCTGGGCGAAGTCCTTGCAGACCAGCGTGAAGTGGTGCTTGTCATCGAGGTGCCGGATGGCGCGGATCCGGTCCAGCGCGTCCCGGTTCCCCAGCTGCGCGCCGAGCGCGTAACAGGAATCGGTCGGATAGGCGATCAGGCCGCCGGACTTCACCATGTCCACCACCTGCGTGATGGATCGCGGCTGCGGGTTGTCGGGGTGCACATCGAAATATCTCGCCATGGCACGAGCTTACGCCCGACTCCGGGCGTCCCGCCGCTAGGCCTGCTGCTGCCCGTAATGCTGCTCGTCGTGGTGGATCCGTTCGTCCAGCTGCCGCAGCGGCTCGCCGCTGCCGCTCCACTGCGTGGCGATGATTTCCGCGGCGATGGATACCGCGGTTTCCTCAGGGGTCCGGGCGCCGAGGTCCAGGCCCACGGGGCTGTGCAGCCGGGATAGTTCGGCCCCGCCCAGGCCCGCCTCGCGCAGCCGTCGGAGCCGGTCCTCGTGGGTGCGCCGCGAACCCATCGCCCCGATAAACGCCACCGGGCTGCCGCGCAGGGCCACCGCCAGCAACGGAATGTCGAACTTCGGATCGTGCGTGAGGACGCAGATGACGGTCCGTTCGTCGACCAGCCCCCGCTCCTGCTGCCCGGCCAGGTAGCGGTGCGGCCATTCGTTGACCACCTCGGCAGCCTCGGGAAACCTGGCCGGAGTGGCGAAGACGGCACGGGCGTCGCAGACCGTCACCCGGTAGCCCAGGAACGTCCCGAGCCGCGCGAGTGCGGAAGCGAAGTCGATTGCCCCGAAAACGAGCATCCGCGGCGGCGGGGCGTAGCTGGTGAAAAAGATCCGCATCCCGCTGTCCAGCCGCTCACCGTCCGCACCGTAGGTCAGGATGCCCGTCCGGCCCGCGGCCAGGTAACCCTGGCAGTCGTCGCCGACGGCGAGGTCGGCACGCTCGGAGCCCAGGTTGCCCTCGAAGCCGCCCGGCCGCACTACCAAGTGCCGCCCCAGCCAGTTACTGTCCGGATGCTCGATCACAGTGGCAACCCCCACCCGTTTTTCGTCCTCGACATCCTGCCGCACGCCGTCGAGCTCCGCGAAGCGCTGCTGCGAGACCGGCTCCACGAAGATGTCGATAATGCCGCCGCAGGTGAGGCCGACGGCGAACGCGTCGTCGTCGTTGATCCCGTAGCGCACCAGCACCGGGACGCCGTCGTCCTTGACCTGGGTGGCCAGCTCGTACACGGCGCCCTCGACGCAGCCGCCGGAGACCGATCCGACGGCGGCGCCGCCGGCGGTGACCAGCATCGACGCGCCGGGAAGCCGGGGGGCGGACCTGAACGTGTTCACGACCGTGGCCAGTCCCGCGGTTCTGCCCTGCCGCCAGTCCGGCATCATGGCTGCCAGCACGTCCCGCATGGAGTGCTCCTAAAGCCGTCCGCAGAGCCTGAGCATCCGGAACGCCGACCGGCGTCCGGCCCAGTAAGCCAGGCAGGCGACCGCCGCGAGCAGGCCGAGGGCCTTGCCGGGGCTGGAGAGCTGGCCGGCGGCGATGCCCTTGGCGAGGCTAAAGGCGTCCAGGCTGCCCGACGGCGGCGCGGGCGGCGCCGTCGGCGTGGGCGGCGTGCCGGGGCCCGCAGGGGTGGGAGCGGTGGGGGCGGCCGGCGAGGAAGCCGCGGCCGGCACCTGTTCGGCCGGCGTGGGGGCCGCGGCGGCGGTTACTGGCTCCTGTTCGGCCAGCATGGTCTGCAGGTTGCCGGCGAAGAGCCCCATCATCTGTTCGGTGACGCTGCCGATCACGCTCTTGCCCATCGCCGCGGCCTTGCCGGAGAGCGCCAGATCGGCACTGACTGTCCCGTGCGTTGTGGTCCCTTCTTCGGTCAGCGCCAGCGTCACCGTAGCTTCGGCGGTGCCCTGGCCACGGGTTTCCTGTGCCTTGCCGCCCAGCACGGCCCGGTGCTCGGCGGCGTTCCGCTCCAGGACATTGAGCAGGCCCCGGTACTGCATGTTTACCGGGCCCAGCTTCACCGTCATGCCCACCTGGTAGGCGTCATCGGAGAGTTTGTTCAGGATCTGGGCGCCCGGGAGGCAGCCTGCCACCCGTTCGAAATCCATCAGCGTGTCCCAGACCTTGCCGATCGGTGCGACCACCGAGAAACTGCTGTCAATCTGCATTAGCTGCTCCCTTGACTTGCGATCACTTGTCTTCCAACTGTGTGTCCTCCCGGCTCGGCCGGGCCGTCGCCGCGGATTGCCGTCGCCAACTCCGCCAAGGCCGTGTAGCTGTGTCCGCTGACGAACGCGTCGCAGTAGGGGAGCGCGGCGGCGATCCCGCCGGCCAGCGGCTGATAGTGCGGCGCTGCCTTCCGCGGGTTCACCCAGACCACCCGGTGCGCGAGCCTGCGCAGCCGGGCCATCTGGGCCGCGACCTGCGCCGGATCCTCCTGTGCCCAGCCGTCGGAAAAGAGCACCACCACGGCTCCCCGGGCCAGTCCGCGGCGGCCGTGTTCGTCCACGAATCGCCGGAGGCTCTCGGCGATCCTGGTACCGCTGGCCCAGTCGGGTGCGGTGGCGGCCGCCTGCGCAAGTGCCAGGTCCGGGTCGCGTTGGGCCAGCTGCCGGGTCAGGCGCGTCAGCCTGGTGGAGAAGACAAAGGCCTCCGCCCCGGCCTTCGCGACGGCGCCCTGCAGCAGCGCCAGGAAGATCCGGGAGTACGGTTCCATCGAGCCGGAGACGTCGCAGAGCAGCACCAGCTTGCGCCTTTGCTCGCGGCGCCGGGCGTACAGGAGCCTGGGGGAGTCATAGCCGGAGCGGCGGGCCGCCCGCACGGTAGCCCGGATGTCCAAACGTGCGCTGCTGTGCGGCGACTTGCGCGTGCGCCGGCTCAGGCGCACGGGGGTTGCCAGCAGGATCCGGCCGGCCAGGCGGCGGATCTCGGCAGCTTCCGCCTCGGTGAGGTCGGCAAAGTTCATCCCGTGCAGGTGTTCTTCCGTTGATGCCATCGCAAGGACGGCCTCCCGCCCGGGACCGGGCCGGTCCCCGGCGTCGTCGGTACCGGCGGTCAGCGCGGGCGGCCGCAGGGCTGTGCTGCCTGGCGCGGTCGCGCGTCCGTTGTCATCGGCGGCCCGGGTGCGGGATCCGTCCGCCGGGGGCGGGGCTGCCGGGACAGGTACGGGTTCGCCGGCGTGGCGGTCCAGCGCGGCGGCGGGATCGAAGCGGCCCCGGAAGACGGCGCCAAACACGGCGTCGAACTCGGGCAATTGCTCACGGCCGGAGACCAGCACCACCCGCAGAGTCCAGTAGAGCCGTTCCAGGGACGTCGGCGGGACCAGCCGCAGCGCCACCGCCAGCCGGGCCGCCCGGTCCGGCGAGCAAGTGACGCCCGCGCCGCGCAGGGCCGTGATGAAGGCCGCGGCCAGGTTTGCAGCCTCGACGAACGGCGGCCCGGCAGCCGGGGGAGAGGGCCGCGAGGGCTGGATCGGTTCAGTCATTGGTGCCGTCCACGAGCCAGGCTGCCCCGCGGGAGCCCACCAGCTCCAGGTCGTCGCGGTTCTTCACGATCGAACCCCAGGTCTGTTCGGCCGTCGCGGCGTCGATCCGCTCGATGCCCAGCACCGCGAGCGCGGACACCCAGTCGATGGCCTCGGAAATCCCCGGCGGCTTCGCCAGATCCAGCGTCCTCAGCCGCGTGATCACCGCGGCGGCCTGCAGCGCCAGCGGGCCGCTGCTGGCGGGCACCCGGCGGCGCACAATCTCGGCGATCCGGGCTGGCCCGGGATAGTCGATCCAGTGGTAGAGGCAACGCCGGGTCAGCGCGTCGTGCAGGTCCCGGGTGCGGTTGGAGGTCAGCACGACGATCGGAGGATGCGTGGCGCGGATGGTGCCCAGCTCCGGGATGGTGACCGAGGCCTCGGCGAGCAGCTCAAAGGTGAACGCCTCAAACTCGGCGTCGGCCCGGTCGATCTCGTCCAGCAACAGCACAGCCGGCCGCGGCCCCGGGTGTTCAATGGCCTGCAGCAGCGGCCGGCGCAGCAGGTACTGGGGGCCGAACAGCTCGGCCTCGCTGACGTCGGCGTCGCGCGCCTCGGCCAACCGGATCCCCAACAGCTGGCGCTGGTGGTTCCACTCGTAAAGCGCTTCGCCGGCGTCGATCCCCTCGTAGCACTGCAGCCGGTACAGCGGGGTGTCGAGCAGCTCCGCCAGTGTCTTGGCGGCCTCGGTTTTGCCGACTCCGGCCTCGCCTTCGAGCAGGATGGGCTGCGGCAGCCGCACCGCGAGGAACAGGGCGGTGGCGAGTCCGGTGTCGGCCAGGTAGTCGTGTTTGTCCAGGGCGGCCATCAGCGAGGCCACGTCCGGGATCCGCCGCTGCACCTCTTCCTCCGCCCCGGTCCGCGCCGCCGTGTTCACCCTGCCCCCTGCAGCTCGGCCAGCACCTGCCGGTAGTCCTCCTCGGTGTCGACGTCGAGGGGGACGTTGCCCGGTGTGGGAACCTCGACGACGTCCGCCGCCCGCTGCTCCAGCAGCTTCCACACGGCTTTGTCCCCGTGCAGCGAAGCCAAGTCCGGGAGCAGCCGCCGATTGAACGCGAGGGGATGACCGGGGCCGTCGTCGTAGCGGCACACCGCCGCCCCGGGACCGTCCGGCCCGGCCAGCGTCCGCAGCAGCGGGGCCACACTCTCGGACCGGATGCCCGGCTGGTCACCCAGCAGCAGCACCACCGCTTCGGTGTCCGGCCGCAGCACCGCCATCGCCGCGGCGATCGAGGACGAGCATCCCTGGCCGTAGTCCGGGTTGAACGCCACCTCGCAGCCCGTGGTGTCCACGGCGGCGAGGACCTCCCGGGCCGATCCGCCCAGCGCCAGCACGGTCTGCGCGAACCCGCAGCGCCGGGCCGTCGCGAGTACGGCGTCCAGCAGCACGCCGTCGCCGTAGGGCAGCAGCTGTTTGGGCCGGCCCAGGCGCGCCGACGCCCCGGCCGCCAGGATGACAGCCGCGGTGCCGGCCATGGAGGGGGATTCAAATGCTGGGGGCATAGCGCTCCGGATCTTTGCGGAAGGCGGCGCGGCAGCCGGGGGAGCAGAAGTACACGGTGGCGCCGTTGTGTTCAAGCTGCAGCGAGGATTCGATCGCCGGCACGGACATCCCGCACACGGGGTCCACCGCGGTCTCCGGCTGCGGCGCGGACGGCGCCGGAACCCCGCCGGCCTGCGCGCTGTTCTGAGCGATGGTCTGCGCGCCGGCCCGTGCCGCGGCCCGTTCCTGGACCAGCTGGGCGAGGATGGACAGCGCGATTTCAGCAGGGGTGCGGGCGCCCAGTTGCAGGCCCGCCGGGGTGTACACCCGGGAGCGCAGCGCTTCGTCGACGTCGAGCGAGTCCAGTACGGCGGCGCCGCGCGATTCGCTGGCGACCAGCGCGACGTAGGGCACGCCGGCCCGCAGGGCGGCTTCGAGGGCACCCTCCTCGGCCTTGCCGTGCGAGGCAACGATCAGGGCGGCGTCGTCCGGGTGGGGTTCGGCTGCCCCGCCGTCGGTGAGTTCGACGTCGAAACCCACCCCGGACCCCAGCGCGGCGAGGGCCTGCGCCACCGGTGTCGTCCCCACCACCACAACCCGCGGCGCGGGCAGTCGCGGCTGCAGGAAGATTTCGATCGCGCCGCCGCTCAGGCACGGGTTGGACACCTCGACGGCGCCCTCCTGGGCGCGGCGGGACGGTTCCCCCGGCAGCACCCGCAGTAGCAGGGGTTCCCCGGAGGAGAGCACCTGCAGCCCGTACTCCCGGACCGAGGACTCGACGCAGTTCCCGCCGACGAAGCCGTGGATGTCGCCGCCGGGCAGCACCAGGGCGGTGTCCCCGGCGCGGGCGCTGGTGGGATGCTGGGCGCGGACCACCGTGGCGTGCACGAACGGCTCGCGGCGGGCGGTGAGTTCGCCGGCCCGGGCGGCAAGGGATTCGGCGGCGGTGGTCATCTCAGATCGGCGGCCTTGCCCGGCCCTGCATGGCCGCCCAGACCCTGGCCGGTGTGCACGGCATGTCCATGTGCGTGACCCCGAACGGCGCCAGCGCGTCGACCACCGCGTTCACGATCGCCGGCGGGGAGCCGACGGTGGCGGACTCGCCGATCCCTTTGGCGCCGATCGGGTGGTGCGGGGAGGGCGTGACCGTGAAGCCGGTCTCCCAGTCCGGGACTTCCATGGCCGTGGGGATCAGGTAGTCCATAAAGGAGCCGCCCAGGTTGTTGCCGTCCGCGTCGAACTCGATGATCTCCATCAGGGCCATCCCGACGCCGTCGGTCAGCCCGCCGTGGACCTGGCCCTCGATGATCATCGGGTTGATCCGGGTCCCGCAGTCGTCCACCGCGATGAAGCGCCGCACCTTGACGTGGCCGGTGCCGGGGTCGACGTCGACGACGCAGATGTAGGCGCCGAAGGGGAAGGTCAGGTTGGGCGGGTCGTAGGTGACTTCCGCGTCGAGGTTCCCGTCGACGCCTTCGGGCAGCGTCATGGTCCCGTGGGCTGCCATCGCGATGTCCTCGATGGTCTTCCCCGCGCTGGGGTCGCCCTTGACGAACCAGCGGCCTTTTTCCCATTCCAGGTCCTCCGGGCGGGTCTCCAGCATGGCCGCGGCAATCAGCTTCGCCTTTTCCCGCACCTTGCGCGCCACGAGCGCCACGGCGCCGCCGCTGACCGGCGTCGAGCGGCTCCCGTAGGTGCCCAGGCCGAACGGCGTCTGGTCCGTGTCGCCGTGGACGACGTCGATGTTCTCCGGCGGGATGCCGAGTTCCTCCGCGACGATCTGGGCGAAGGTGGTTTCGTGGCCCTGCCCCTGGCTTTGCACGGACAGCCGCACGACGGCCTTGCCGGTGGGGTGCACCCGCAGTTCGGCGCCGTCGGCCATGCCCAGGCCGACGATGTCGAAGTGCTTGCGGGGCCCGGCGCCGACGACTTCGGTGAAGAAGGAGATTCCGATGCCCATCAGCTCGCCCCTGGCGCGCTTCTCCTTTTGCTCGCGCCGCAGGTCCTCGTAGCCGGCCAGCTGCATGGACAGCCGCATGGCCGCCTCATAGTTGCCCGAGTCGTAGACCCAGCCGGTTTTGTTGGCGTAGGGGAACTGTTCGGGCTTGATGAAGTTCTTCAGCCGCAGCTCCGCGGGGTCCATCTCCAGCTTCCGGGCCAGAATGTCCACCATCCGCTCCACCAGGTACACGGCCTCGGTGACGCGGAAGGAGCAGGCGTAGGCCACCCCGCCGGGCGCCTTGTTGGTGTAGACGCCGGTCACCTTGCAGTAGGCGGCCTGCAGGTCGTAGCTGCCGGTGAAAATGGAGAAGAAACCGGCCGGGTTCTTGGTGGGCTGGGCGGTGGCGTTGAACGCGCCATGGTCGGCCAGCACGTCGGTGCGCAGCGCCAGGATCTTACCGTCCTTCGTCGCGGCGATCTCGCCCTTCATGATGTAGTCGCGGGCGAAGGAGGTGGACATCAGGTTCTCGGAGCGGTCCTCCATCCACTTGACCGGCTTGCCGGTGACGATGGAGCCGACGACGGCCAGGATGTAGCCCGGGTAGATGCCGACCTTGTTACCGAAGCCGCCGCCGATGTCCGGGGAGACGATCCGGATCTTGTGCTCCGGGATGCCGGCCACGATCGCGAAGAGAGTCCGGTGCGCGTGCGGGGCCTGGGTGGTCTCGTAGAGCGTGAGCTTGCCGTCTATGGGGTCGAAATCGGCGACGGCGCCGCAGGTCTCCATCGGGGCCGGGTGCACCCGCGGGTACACCATCTCCTGGCTGACCACGACGTCGGCGCCCGCGAACACGGCATCCGTCTCCGCCGCGCTGCCCATTTCCCAGTCGAAGATCTTGTTGTCCGTCCGGCCCTCGATTTCGTCCCGGATGAGGGGCGCGTCGGCGTCGAGGGCCCTGCGCGCGTCGACCAGCGGCGGCAGCACGTCGTATTCGACGTCGATCAGTTCCAGCGCGTCGCGGGCGGCGTAGCGGTCCTCGGCCACGACGAACGCGACCTCCTGCCCCTGGAACCGGACCTTGTCCGTGACCAGCACCGCCTGCACGTCGGCGGAGAGGGTAGGCGCCCAGGCCAGCTTGAGGCCCTCCAGGTCCTTGCCGGTAATGACGGCGAGGACCTTGGGGTGGGCCAGGGCGTTGGTGGTATCAATCGACACCAGCCGCGCGTGCGCCACCGGGGCGCGCAGGATCGCGCCGTGCAGCATGCCGGGCAACACCAGGTCGTCGAGGTAGTGGCCCTTGCCGCGGACAAAGCGGGGATCCTCCTTGCGCTGGATGCGGCCGTAACCGATCGGCCGGTCCGCGTCGCCGGCGGCGGGGTTGCTCTCCCGCTCGTGGATGACAGTCATGCCTTCACCTCTGCGTCCTGGGTTTCCGTGGCGACGTCCGCCACCACGGTGTCGGTCCCGTCGAGGACCTCCTCGGCTCCCTCGCCCCCGCCGGCGGTCGGCGCCGGATGGGCGGCGGCCCACTGCACCGAGCGGACAATCGTCGCGTAGCCGGTGCACCGGCAAATCTGCCCGGAGATGGCCCGCCGGATCTCGCCGTCGTCCGGGTGCGGGTTCTTGTCCAGCAGGGCGCGGGCGGTGAGCATCATGCCCGGGGTGCAGAAGCCGCACTGCAGCCCGTGTTCCTCCATGAAGCCCTGCTGCACCGGGTCAAGCGTGGCCCCGGTGGCGAGCCCCTCGACGGTGCGGATGTCGTGCCCGGCAGCCATCGCCGCGAGGACGGTGCAGGACTTCACCGGCTGGCCGTCCATCAGGACGACGCAGGTCCCGCAGTTGCTGGTGTCGCAGCCCCAGTGGGTACCGGTCAGTCCCAGCACCTCGCGGAGGTAGTGGACCAGGAGCACACGCGGCTCAATGTCGCTGCTGACTTCGTTGCCGTTCACGGTCATGCTGATCTGCATGCGCTTCAGCCTTCCTGCGTCTGGGCGGCTGTCCGGGCGGCGCGGGCGCAGGCCTGCCGCAGGACCCGCCGGGTGAGTTCGTCGGCGAGGTGCCGTTTGTAGTCGACCGGTCCGCGCTGGTCCGCTACAGGGTCGCAGGCTGCGGCGGCCAGCCGCCCGGCGTCGGCGAACAGTTCCTCGGAGGGGTGCTTGCCGCGCACTGCCGCGGCGGCTTCGGCGACGGTGTGGTCCAGGCCCAGGGCGGTCAGCCCGACGGCGGCGTCGGCAATGCGGCCGTCCTCCTCGAGCGTCACCGCCGCGCCAGCGGCCCCCACGGCCCAGTCGCCCACGCGCCGCTCCACCTTCTCGTAAGCGCTGGAGGAGCGGGGCCGGATCGGCAGGCGGACCTCGCACAAGAGTTCATCCTGGCCGACGGCGGTCTGGTAGGGGCCGCGGTGGAAGTCCTGCATCGCCAGCGTGCGCTCGCCGCCGGGGCCGCGGATCACGGCCAGGGCACCGAGGACGTCGCAGACCGTGGAGAGGTCCTCGGCCGGGTCGGCCTGGCACAGCGAGCCGCCGATGGTCCCGCGGTTGCGCACCACCGGGTCGGCGATCACCTGTTCGGCGTCGCGGACGATCGGGAACAGCCGGGCAATCTCCTCGGACTCCAGCAGCGTGGTGTGGCGGGTCAGGGCGCCGATGCGCAGCTCCCCGGCGTCGCGCAGGATGTAGTCGAGCTCGAAGAGGTCGTTGATGTCGATCAGCCATTCGGGCCGGGAGAGCCGGAGCTTCATCATCGGAAGCAGGCTGTGGCCGCCGGCGACGACCCGGGACTCAGGTCCGTGGCGTGCCAGAAGCTCGAGCGCGTTCTCCACCGTGGTGGCCCGAACGTAGTCGAATGGAGCCGGAATCTGCATAGTCCCACCTCACTCCAAGGCGCGGGCAACGTCGCCCGGCGCCGATTTAACGCAAGTGTTGCCCCGCCCCGGCGGGGGTGTCAACATCGTCATAAGCGAAAGGTTATGAAGCCGTGCCGATGACGTTGAGCCAGTTGCGGACCTTTGCGCTGGTGGCGCGCCTGGGCTCGCTCCACGCGGCCGCGGCCGCCCTGGGCGTCAGCGAACCAGCGGTGTCCGCGGCCTTGGCGGCGCTCCGGCAGGACCTGGGCGATCCCTTGTTTGTGCGGGCTGCCGGCGGGATTACCCTGACGTCCGGCGGCCGGGCCCTCGCGGACTATGCGCAGGACATTGTCGGGCTCGCGGACCAGGCCCGCTGGGAGGTCGGTAACGCCAAGAACGACGCCGGGCGGCTCAAGATCGCTGCCACCGCGCCGTTTGCCGAGCACGCGGCCGGCCGGCTGCTGGACCTGTTCACCAAACGCGTCCCTGGCGCTTCGGTGGACGTGGTCGCCGAAGCCGCCGAGGACCTGGCCGGGCTCCTGCTGGAGCGCGCCTATGACATTGCCCTTGGCGCCCGGCCGCCGGCACCCGCGGGTGCCCCGGCCGCCGAATCCGGCCTGGAATCGGTCCCTTTCCTGCGCTACCAGCGGGTCTTTGTGGCCGCCGCGGCGGACCCTCTTGGCCGGCTGCACGGCCCGCTCGCCATCCAGCGCCTGCTGGGCCGGCCGTGGTTCGCCGGGCCGGCGGGAATCCTGCCGGGTTCGGAGGAGGGCCGCTGGCTCGCGTCGCTGGGCGTGGCGCCGGAAATCATCCGGCTCAGCAGCGAGACAGAGGCCCTTGCTGCCGTGCGGGCAGGGGAGGGGACCATGCTGGCCCTGGCGCACATCGTCCGGGCCGAGGTCCACAGCGGCGCGCTGGTGCGGTTGCCCGTGGCCGGAACCCCGGTCGCCGGCCTGTGGTGGGCCAGCACGCTGGGCCAGCACAGGACCACGACCATGGCCCACACCCTGCAGCGGTTCGTCAGCACTGCCGATGCCACGGCGGCGATGGTCGCCCACGGCGGTTCACGAGGGCTGGAGCGCCGCGGCTCAAAGTTCCACGTCGCCCTGTGGAGCTGACCCGGTGGCCGCAGGTTATTGGCGGGTTCCTTGTGTCGCGTTGCACATTGCCCGGAATCGGTGCTACCCCTTGAGGGATAGCCGATCCACCGAAGCACCCGACGATGAGGAGTAGCACATGACTTTGGCCCGAGACGAAGACAGCTCGCTGCGGCACTGGAGCGCCCGCTTGATCCAGGCCCTGCAGATCCTGGACCTGGAAGTCGACCACGAGAAGATCGTCCAGGTGGCCGACGAATCCCTGAAGGCTGTCGGACCGCACGCCGATGCCATCAGCGCGTTCATCGTTGGGTACGCCGCCGGAACGGCGTCCACCAACGGCCGCAAGAGCACCGACGAAGCGGTGCACGCCGCGTCGAACAAGGTCCTCGAACTTTGCGAACACGGCGAGGCCGGCGGCCCGGACGAAAAGGGCTGGGCCAAGCGCGCCCAATAGCACCCGGAAGGCACCACCGCCGACACCGGAAGGCCGCGTCCCCGTTGGGGGGCGCGGCCTTCCTGTGTCCCGTTGGGCGCGGCGGCTTAGGCCGGCAACGTGACTCCCGGGGCTGCATGGAGCCGGGCCGGGCTGTCCGGAGACTGGTCCAGGCTGGGCTCAAGCCGGACAATGACGGCCTTGGAGATCGGGGTGTTGCTGCCCTCGGCCGTGTGGTTCAGCGGCACCAGCACGTTGGCCTCCGGGTAGTACGCGGCCGCGCAGCCGCGCGCCGTCGGGTAGGAAACCACCCGGAACTTGCGCAGCACGCGCTCGACGCCGTCCTGGTGCTGGCCGTGGATGTCGACGAAGAGTCCGTCCGCGAGGCCCAGTTCGCTGAGGTCCTCCGGATTGACGAACACGACGTGGCGGCCCTTCTTGATGCCCCGGTAGCGGTCGTTGTGGCCATAGATGGTGGTGTTGAACTGGTCGTGCGAGCGCATGGTCTGCAGGATCAGGGTGCCCTCAGGCCGCTCCACGTGTTCGAGTTCGTTCACGGTGAGCACCGCCTTGCCGGTCGGCGTCGGGAACGTCCGCGAGTCGCGCGGACCGTTTTCGAGGATGAAGCCGCCCTCCTGGCGGATTCGCTCGTTGTAGTTCTCGCAGCCGCCCACGACCCGTGAGATGTGGTCCCGGATCAGGTCGTAGTTCTTCTCGTAGCCGTCCCAGTCCGCCCTGATCTTGTCGCCCACGAGGGCTTTGCCCAGGCGGCTCAGGATGGCGGGTTCGGAGAGCAGGTGGTGCGACACGGGCTCCACGCTGCCCCACGAGGGGTGCACGGCGCAGACGGTGTCTTCCACCGAGACGAACTGCTCGCCGGATTCCTGGATGTCGATCTCGGACCGGCCCATGGTCGGCAGGATCAGGGCCTCCGCGCCGGTGACCACGTGGGAGCGGTTCAGTTTGGTGGAGACCTGGATGGACATTTCGGTGCCCGCCACGGCCGCCTCCGCGGCGTTGGTGTCCGAGATGGCGCCGACGAAGTTGCCTCCGACGGCCATGAACACCTTAATCTCGCCTTCCTGCATCCTGTTGATCGTCTCGACCGCGTCCACGCCGTGCTCGCGGGGCGGTTCGAAGTCGAACTCCTCGCCGAGGGCTTCCATAAAGGACTGCGGCATTTGTTCCCAGATGCCCATGGTGCGGTCGCCCTGCACGTTGCTGTGGCCGCGGATCGGCGACGCGCCCGCGCCGGGCTTGCCCATGTTGCCGCGCAACAGGAGCAGGTTAATGATCTCCTTGATAGTTGCCACGCCCTTTTTCTGCTGCGTGATCCCCATCGCCCAGGTGATGATGACCTTGTCGGCCTTCAGGTAACGGGCGGCAAGTTCGTCGATCTCCTCGGTGCGCAGCCCGGTCGCTTCCAGCACCGCGGCCTCGTCCAGCAGGGCCAGGTGCTCCTTGAGCTCCTCGAGGCCTTCGCAGTGCTCGGCGAGGAAGGCGTGGTCCAGCACGGTGCCGGGGTTTTTGGCCTCGGCGTCGAGCACGCGCTTGGACACGGCCTGCAGCAGCGCCATGTCCCCGCCGATCCGGATGTGCAGGAACTGGTCGGCGATCGAGGTGCCGCGGCCGATGATGCCCTTGACCTTCTGCGGGTTCTTGTACCGGTGCAGGCCTGCCTCCGGGAGCGGGTTGACGGCGACAATTTCGCCGCCGTTCTCCTTGCAGTTCTCCAGTTCGGTGAGCATCCGGGGATGGTTGGTGCCGGGGTTCTGGCCCATGATGATGATCAGGTCGGCGTCCGCGTAGTCGTCGAAATTGACGGTTGCCTTGCCGATGCCGATGGTCTGGCCCATGGCCCAGCCGGAGGATTCGTGGCACATGTTGGAGCAGTCCGGGAGATTGTTGGTGCCGTAACCGCGGACCAGCAACTGGTAGAGGAAGGCGGCCTCATTGGAGGTGCGCCCGCTGGTGTAGAACGACGCCTCGTCGGGGGAGGCGAGTCCCTTGAGCTTGTCCGTGATGATCCGGATCGCGTCATCCCAGCTGACCGGCTTGTAGTGGTCCTCGCCGGCGGGCTTGTAGACCGGCTCGGTCAGCCGGCCCTGCATGCCCAGCCAGTAATCCGAGTGGTTGCGGAGTTCACTCACGGAGTGCTCCGCCCAGAACTCCGACGCGATGACCACCGGCGTCGCTTCCCAGGTGACGGCCTTGGCGCCGTTCTCGCAGAACTCGAAGGCTTTGCGGTGGTGCGGGTCCGGCCAGGCGCAACTGGGGCAGTCGAAGCCGTCCTTCTGGTTCATCGACATAACGGTCTTGCGCGTGCGGTTCAGCCCCATATGCTCAATGGCGGGCTTCATGGAGTGGTAGACGCCCGGGACGCCGGCGGCCCAGTGCTTCGGCCCGTCGCCGACCTCCAGGTCTTTTTCGTTCGTTTCTTCAACGCGCGGAGTCTTACGAGTCACGACAACTTCCCTTCTGCAGTCGCCGCCGGGAGCCCGGCGGCGGGCACAACTACCTCTAGGCACCCTACCTGTCCTCTTATGACAGGCCTATCAGCTGGCCCGGAGCGCCGCAAGCCCATGGGTGGCGTCGACGGCGGGCCGGGTTCCAGATTTTCACAAGGTACGTCCCGCATCCTTGCACCACCATCAACTTCTTTAGGCGGAGGCGCGTCACCGGACCGCCGACGTCCCGCCGCGGAACAACAGCCAGGGCCGCGTCCCGGGAGCATGCGATGGGACCGCCGGCTGCCGGGTTCCCAGCGACCCGGCAGCCGGCCCCGCCACCGTCAGCGCACGTCAGTGGCCGGTCGCGGCGGCCTGGCCGCCGGCCACCAGCATGTCCCGGATCTCCCGGCGCAGCACCTTGCCGATCAGCGAGCGCGGCAGCACATCCATCACCACCACGCGGCGGGGGACCTTGTAGGCCGCCAGCTCCCCGCGCGCAAAAGCCAGCAGGGCCGCCGGGTCGACGGTGCTTCCCGGGGCGGCCACGACCGCGGCGACAACGTCCTCCCCGCCGCCGGGCCGGGGGAGCCCCACCACCGAGACGTCGGCGACGCCGGGGTATCCGGCCAGGACGTCCTCCACCTCGGAGGGCGAGACGTTAAAACCGCCGGTGATGATCAATTCCTTGATCCGGTCCCGGATCGTGACGAAGTAGTCCTTGTCCACCGAGACAATGTCGCCGGTACGGAACCAGCCGCCCTCCAGCAGTGCCTCCTCGGTCTCCTTCGGCCGGTTCCAGTAGCCCGCGAAGACCTGCGGCCCGCGGATCAGCAGCTCGCCCGCTTCGCCCGGGGCGCGGTCGATCCGGACGTTCTGCGGGTCGACCACGCGGATGTCGGTCAGCGGAAACGGGACGCCCACCGTGCCCGGTTTGCGGCTGGGGCCAAACGGATTGCCCACGGAGATGGGGGAGGTTTCGGTCAAGCCGTAGCCCTCGATCAGGTAGCCGCCGGTGGCCTTCTCCCAGGTCTCCACGGTCGCGGCCGGCAGATTCATGGCCCCCGAGATGGAGAAGCGGATGCCCTTCAGGCTGATGCCCTGCCGCGCCGCTGCGGCCGCGATCCGGTCATAGATCGGCGGCACCGCGGGGAGAAAGGTTGCCGGGGACTTCCGGTACGCCTTGAGCACCAGGTCGACGTCGAACTTGGGGAAGAGCACCAGCCTGGCGCCGATGCTCAGCGCGAAGGTCATGCAGAGGGTCAGGCCGTAGGCGTGGAACATGGGCAGCACCGCGTACACGGTTTCGCGCCCGTCCTTGAGCCCGGGAACCCAGGCCCGGCCCTGGGCGGCGTTGGCCTGCAGGTTCGCGTGCGTGAGCATGGCGCCCTTGGGCTCCCCGGTGGTGCCGCTCGTGTACTGCAGCACCGCCAGGTCTTCCGGCGCGGGCCGCGGGTGGCGTTTCTTCAGTTCGCCGGTGTCGAGGAGGTCCCGCCACGGCAGCACGGTGCGCTGCACCGCGGCGCCTGCCCGGGGCGCAGGCTTCCCGGCGGCCAGCGCCGCCCGCGCCTTGCGGGCCGCCGGAAGCGGCAGCCGCAGCGCAAGCCGTTTGCCCAGCGGCATCGCCGCGACCAGATCCACCGACACAATGCTGCGCAGCCCGACGTCGGCCGGCAGCTGGAGCACCCGGTCCACCGCCTTGTCCCAGACGACGGCGACGGCGGCGCCGTGGTCCTCGAACTGGTGGCGCAGTTCCCGGTCCGTGTAGAGCGGGTTGTGTTCGACCACGACGGCGCCGAGGCGCAGCGCGGCGTGGAAGGCAACCACGTGCTGCGGGCAGTTCGGCAGGACAAGGGCCACCCGGTCGCCGCGCTTCACCCCGAGTTTCTTCAACCCGGCAGCCGCCCTGCTGATCAGCGTCCCGAGTTCCCGGTAGCTGGTCCGGGCCCCGAAGAATTCCAGCGCCGTCTTTGCACCGAAGCGCCCGACGGAGGAATCCATCAGGTCCACGAGGGAGCCCGCGGGCAGCTTAAGGTCGGCGGGGACTCCCGGGCTGTAGTGCCGGGTCCAGGGACGGTCCGCCCAGGGAAGGCCGGGAACCGGGGCGCCGCGGGGAGATCTCTTGTTCATGCCGTTGTCCTTGCCACTGGGAATAGCGGAACCGGGTTCCCTCCCGGCCCGGGCCTGCCCGAAGGCCTGCCGCAAAAAGCCTACCGGTGCGGACGCCGGGCCCCGCACCTGCGCTGCCCGCTGCCGGGGTGTGCCCGTGACTTTCGGCCCTAGGTGGGGTCCCGGATTGCGCGGAAGGTGGGTTTGACGGACTCGGGAACGGAAGCACCATGAAACACGAGCAGCCGACCCTCCGGTTCTTCGGTGCAACGGACACTGTGACCGGCTCCCGCTACTTGCTCGAAGCCGGCGGACGCCGGGTGCTGGTCGACTGCGGGCTGTTCCAAGGCTACAAACGCAGCCGCGAGCGCAACCGCATGCCCTTCCCGGTGCCGCCCCGCTCGATCGACGCCGTCGTCCTCACCCATGCGCACCTGGACCACACGGGCTACGTCCCCGCACTGGTCCGGGACGGCTTCGCCGGGCCGGTCTACGCCACCGACGGGACCACCGAGCTGTGCAAGCTGATCCTGCCGGACAGCGGGTACCTGCAGGAAGAAGAGGCCCGGTACGCGACGCACCGCGGATCCACCCGCCACAGCCCGGCGCTGCCGCTGTACACCGCCGCGGACGCCGTCAAGTCGCTGAACAGCTTCAAGATCCGCGACTTCGACGACCCGCTGGGTCTTGGCGGCGGCATGGAAATGACTTTCGTGCCGGCCGGTCACATCCTGGGGGCCGCGCAGGTCCACGTCAGGTTCGGCTCCCGGTCGGTGCACTTCACCGGCGACCTGGGCCGCTCCGATGATCCGTTCATGTTCCCGCCACGGCCGCTGGGCGCCGTCGACGTGCTGGTCACGGAATCCACCTATGGCAACCGTAAGCACTCCACCCTGGATCCCGAGAAGCAGCTCGGGGAGATCATCACCCGGGTCGCCAGACGCGGCGGGGTGGTGATGTTTGCCGCCTTCGCCGTCGGCCGGGCCGAGACGCTCATGCTGTACCTGTCCCGGCTCCGCCGCAAGAACGCGATCCCGGACATTCCGGTGTACCTCAACAGCCCGATGGCCATCGACGCCTCGGACATGTACCAGCGGCACCCCGAGGAGCACCGGCTCAAACGGGACGAATACGAGCACATGTACAGCATCGCCAAGCTCACCCGCAGCGTGGACGACTCCAAGCTGCTGAACCTGCGCGGCGGACCGATGATCATCATCTCGGCCAGCGGCATGCTTACCGGCGGCAGGATCCTGCACCACCTCGCCGCGTACGGCACCGACCCCAAAAACGCCGTCATCCTCAGCGGCTACCAGGCCGGCGGCACCCGCGGCGCCGCCCTCGCCGCGGGGGAGCGTGAGGTCCGGATTTACGGCGAGGACGTGTTGATCCGGGCCGAAGTCATCCAGCTGGAGAACCTGTCCGCGCACGCCGATTCGGACGGCATCATCAACTGGATGAAGGCCGCACCGCAGGCGCCGAGGATGACCTACATTACGCACGGCGAGCCGGACGCCGCGGACGCGCTGCGGATCCGGATCAAACGCGAACTGGGCTGGCGGGCCAGGGTCCCGGAACACCTGGAACGGATCGATATCGGGGACCCGCGGTGAAACCGGGCAGCATCACCAAGGCCGCCGTGCTGGGCGAGATCCATTCCCTCGCGCGGCAGCTCCGCAGCGACCGGGACCTCGACGGGCTGGTCCGGCGCGCCGGGGAGTGCCGCTTCACGGCGATCGGGGAAGCCTCGCACGGCACCCACGAGTTCTACACCTGGCGGGCCACGCTCAGCCGCCGGCTGATCGAGGAACAGGGCTACACCTGGATCGGCGTGGAAGGTGACTGGCCCGACTGCTGGCGGATCAACCAGTGGGTCCGCGGCCAGGCCGGGCAGGACCAGGGCGTCCATGCGTTGCTTGCCGGGTTCCAACGCTGGCCCACCTGGATGTGGGCGAACGAGGAAGTCGCCGGGTTCCTGGACTGGCTGCGGACCTGGAACTCCCGCCGGCCGCTGCCGGAACGGGTCGGCTTCTACGGCCTGGACGTCTACTCGCTCTGGGATTCGCTGCGCGAGATTATCGCCTGGCTCCAGGAGAACCAGCCCGCCGCCGTGCCCGCCGCCATGCGGGCCTGGCAGTGCTTCTCGCCGCACCATGAAGACCCGCACCAGTATGCGTGGAGCACGCGGCTGGTCCCGAACTCCTGCGAGGCCGACGTCGTGGCCCTGCTCAGCGAGGTGCGGAGCCGGGTGTTCAGCCCGGGCGATCACGACGAGGAGGCATTCGACGCCGTCCAAAACGCGGAGGTGGCGGCCAACGCCGAGCACTACTACCGCATCATGGTCCGCGGCGACCGGCAATCCTGGAACGTCCGGGACCACCACATGGCGGACACGATCGACCGGCTGAGCCGGCACCTGGGGGCCGGCTCCAAGGGCATCATCTGGGAGCACAACACGCATGTGGGGGATGCCCGGGCCACGGACATGGCGCAGGACGGCCTGGTCAACGTGGGCCAGTTGCTGCGCGAGCGGCACGCCCCGGAGGGGGTCCTGCTGGTGGGCTTCGCCGCCCACCGCGGAACGGTCATCGCCGCGGATGCCTGGGGGACGCCGGAGCGGATCCTGCCCGTGCCCGCCGCCCGGCCCGGGAGCCACGAGGATTTCCTGCACGAGGCCCTGGGCGTGCCGGCGGTGCTGGACTTCGGCGAGGACCGGACCGGACCGTGGCTTTCCAGCTGGCTCGGGCACCGCGCGATCGGGGTGGTCTACCACCCGGACCGGGAGCAGGGGAACTACGTGCCGACCCGGATGGGCGAGCGCTACGACGCCTTGATCTGGCTCGAGCAGACGGCCGGGCTGCGTCCGGTGCACCATGAAGGACCGCCCCGGGAGCCGGAGTTCGAGACCGAACCGACCGGCTTCTAAGGCCTCGCGTGCGGGGCTTAAGGCCCTAACCTGCGGTCGGGTGCCGGGGCACACTGAAGTGTCGGCAGAGCCTCGGTGCTGCCGGCGATTCATGCCAACAGCAGCGGCCGCCAACAGCGGTCTCCGCCGAGGTCTCAGCAGTGGTCACAGAACGGTGCGCTGCGGGGGCCACCGTAGGGGTCGCGTACACGTTCACGCTATGGAAAAGAGCAGGATTCAGCATGAGTAAACCAATTGTCGTCGGCATCAACGGTTCGGCGGGCAGCGTAGCCGCGCTAGCGTGGGCGCTGGAGCGCGCTGCCCAGCACAAACTCCAGGTCCTGTGCGTCCACGCCGTGGATGACCGCTGGATGTCGCCGGACTTCCAGTATCACGAGCTCATCCGCGAGTCGGGCATGGAACTGCTGGAGAAGGCCAAGGCCAACGCGAAAAACCAGGCCCCGGACGTGGACGTGGATGTCCAGCTCCGGCACGGCAGCCCCGGCTCGGCACTGCGGGAGGTGTCCAAGGAAGCCTCGATGGTGGTGGTTGGATGCCACGACAAGCACTGGATGGATGGCGGGCCCATGACGGACCGCGCCCTCCAGATCGTTTCCGCGTCGGACAGTCCGGTGGCCGTCATCCCCGGCGCCGGCAGCACCGGCAAGCGCGGTGTGGTGGTCGGCGTGGACGGGTCCGAAGAGTCCCTCCAGGCCGTGGCGTTTGCCGCTGCCGAGGCCGACCGCGGCGGCGACGAGCTCACCGTCGTCCTGGCCTTCCGCAGTCCGGCCCGCTGGGTTGAGCACCAGCTGCCCGAAAGCGGACTCGCCGAGACCATCGTCGAGGAGGACCGGGTGGTCCTGGCCGAATCCGTGGCCGGCCTCGGGGACAAATACCCCGACCTGGTGGTCCACCAACGCCTCGAAACCGATACCGATCCGGCGAAGGCACTCGTTGACATCGCCCGGGAGGCGCGCCTGCTGGTGGTCGGCAGCCGCGGCCGCGGCGGTTTCTCCCGGCTGGTGCTCGGCTCCACCGCCCACGCGGTGCTGCTGAACGTGCCGTGCCCCACCGTGGTGACCCGGGTGCACAAGGTCAAGCACGAGGACTGACGCCACCGACGGACCAATTGCCAGCGAGGCCCCCTTCATATGGAGGGGGCCTTCCTGCCGCCGGTCCGGCTCCGGGAGCGGCCCACAGCCCGTGTTTTGCCCCGCACCCATTGGCACGTACGATCTATAAGGTTTCAAGACAGCTTTGGTGAACTGCGCAAGTGACTTCGGCTAAACAGCCGGTGAACATCGACCCAACCAGACCGCCACGGGGAATGAAACTGCTGACCGTCGACTCTGCAGATTGGGCAACAGGTGGAAATCACCGTAATGGTGGCGCTAGTCATAACGCTGGCGCTGTTCTTCGACTTCACTAACGGATTTCACGACACTGCCAACGCGATGGCTACGCCCATCGCCACCGGCGCCATCAAGCCCAAGACCGCCGTCGCCCTCGCAGCCGTGCTGAACCTGGTGGGCGCCTTCCTGTCCACCGAAGTGGCGAAGACGGTGTCCGGCGGCATCATCCGGGAAGGCTCCGACGGCATCCAGATCACCCCGGACATCATCTTCGCCGGCCTGATGGGCGCGATTCTCTGGAACATGATCACCTGGCTCAAGGGCCTGCCCTCCAGCTCCTCGCACGCGCTGTTCGGCGGCCTGATCGGCGCCGCCATCGCCGGAATCGGGCTGAACTCGGTGAACTTCGCCTCGGTGCTCCAGAAAGTCCTCCTGCCCGCTGTTTTCGCCCCGGTGATCGCGGCCCTCGTGGCTTACGTCTGCACCCGGCTCGCCTACGCGCTGACCTCGCGGCACGATCCCGAGACCGGCAGCAAGCTCACGCAGAAGCGCGGCGGGTTCCGCACCGGGCAGATCTTCACGTCCAGCCTGGTGGCCCTCGCGCACGGCACGAACGACGCGCAGAAGACCATGGGCATCATCACCCTGGTCCTGATTTCGGCCGGCAGCCAGGCCCCCGGCTCCGGCCCGCAGCTCTGGGTCATCGCAGCCTGCGCCCTGGCCATCGCTATCGGCACGTACTCCGGCGGCTGGCGGATCATCCGGACCATGGGCTCCGGCCTCACCGACGTCAAACCCGCCCAGGGCTTCGCCGCCGAAACCAGCACCGCCGCCGCCATCCTGGCCTCCTCCCACCTGGGTTTTGCCCTGTCCACCACGCACGTGGCCTCGGGCTCGGTCATCGGCTCGGGGATGGGCCGGCGCGGCACCACGGTGCGCTGGGGAACCGCAGGGAAGATCGTCGTCGGCTGGCTCTTCACCCTCCCCGCCGCCGGGATCGTCGGCGCCCTGACCGCGATGCTGGTGCACACCGGAACGGTCGGATTCATCATCGCCGCGGTCGCCGGCACGGCAGCCGTGATCTACATGTTCGTCGCGTCGCGGAAATCCCACGTCGGCCACCACAACGCCGTCGAGGTCGAAGAGGCCGGCCAGGCCATCCGCTTCGCTAAGAAGAAGGCGGCTGCGGTCAGCCGCAGCAATAACTCCAAGGGTGGCCTGAAATGAAGTGGCTTGAACTCGTCCAGGTAGCGGGGGCCACCCTCGCTGCCGCCGTGACCGTGACCGTCCTCTACGCGCTGGGCGTCCGGCTGACCGCCATCGCCGGGGACGTGCGGACCACCCAGCCCGGCTGGATCCGGCCGCTCTCTTACGTGTGCTTCGGCCTCTGCGGCCTCGCCGTGCTTTTCGGGCTGTACCTGATCATCCCGTACTTCAGCAAGTAGCCGACCACACGTCAAGGGAAAGTCCGGGCTCTGGGAAAAGCCACCGCGGATGGCTACGCTGGGCCCATGCCGGGTTTCCAGTACTTCGTAGCGGCCTCCCTGGACGGCTTCATCGCCACCGCGGACGACAACCTCGACTGGCTGCTCCAGTTCGACGGCTTCGCCGGCGGCAAGGAAAGCTACGACGCGTTTATGGCCGACGTCGGGTGCATCGTGATGGGCGGCGAGACCTACGCGTGGCTGCGCGAGCACGAACCCGACAACTGGCCGTACCCCGGCACCTCCTGCTGGGTCTTCACGCACCACGAACTGGCAGCCCCGAAAGGCACGGACATCACCTTCGTCCGCGGACCCGTCACCGAATTCGCCGCCGACCTGAAAGACGCCGCCGCAGGCCGGAACGTCTGGGTGGTGGGCGGCGGAATGCTCGCCGCCCAATTCGCCGACGCCGGCCTGCTGGACGAGCTGATCCTCTCGGTCATCCCGGTGGTGCTGGGCGGCGGGAAACCGCTGCTTCCGCTGGCCCGCCCGACAGCGCCGCTGGAACTGCGTTCTTCGCGGACCATGGGCCGCGGCATCGTCGAACTCCGCTACCGCCTCGCCGGCGGCGCCTGACTGGCTCGCACGCCCGCCCGCTACGGACCGGCTACCGACAGGCGTCGGCTCACCCGGTGCCCGGCCGGGCCGTTGCCTATTCGGCGATATCGCGGAGCAGGTTCGTGATCCGCGCGGTGGAAAGCCGGCGGCCCTGCTCATCGGTCATCACAATCTCGTGCGTCGTGAGCGTGCGGCCGAGGTGGATCGCCGTGCAGGTCCCGGTGACGGTGCCGGAGGAGACCGCGCGGTGGTGCGTCGCGCCGACGTCGATCCCCAGTGCCTGCCGGCCCGGCCCGGCGTGCATGCCGGCGGCGAAGGAACCCAGCGTTTCGGCCAGCACCACGTGCGCGCCGCCGTGCAGGATGCCTGCCACCTGGGTGTTGCCCTCCACCGGCATCGTCGCCACCGTGCGTTCCGGGCTCATTTCCAGGAAGTGGATCCCCATCTTGACCACCAGGGCGCCCACCCCCATCCGGCCGAGCCAGCCGTGCAGCTCGGTGGGAACGCCGGCGGCTTCCAGTTCGGCGGCGAACGGGGCGGGCGTGAAATTGTCGATCATGGGAACTAGGCTGGCACCTGTGAGCGAAACTACCAAACCGGCCCCTTCCCCTTCTGCCGCAGGCACCACAACAGCCGCCGCAGGCGCGGCCGCAGGCACCACAACAGACACCCTGACTGACGCCGCTGCCGCGGCCGGCGGTTCCGTGCTCGTGGCCGAACCGGCGAAGAAGCCCCGCCGCAGCACCCCGGAGGTCTCCGCCACCGAGGCGCCGGTCGTCCCGATCACGGACCAGCCCCGGCTCCTGGTGCTGGACGGGCACTCGATGGCGTTCCGGGCCTTCTTCGCCCTGCCGGCGGACAAGTTCTCCACCTCCACCGGGCAGCACACCAACGCCGTGCACGGCTTTACGTCCATGCTGATCAACCTGATCAAGGCGCAAAAGCCGACGCACGTGGCCGTGGCCTTCGACGTCTCCGATGACACCACCCACCGCAAGGCCGAGTATGACGGCTACAAGGGCGGACGCAACGAGACCCCGCGGGAAATGAGCGGCCAGATCGACCTGATCGACAAGGTCATGGGCGCATGGGGCATCAAGACCATCAAGATGCCCGGCTGGGAAGCCGACGACATCCTGGCCACGCTCGCCGCGATGGGGGAGAAGGCAGGCTACGAGGTGCTGCTGGTCTCCGGCGACCGCGACGCCTTCCAGCTCATTACCGACAACGTGTTTGTGCTGTACCCCAAGAAGGGCGTCAGCGATATTCCCCGGATGGACGCGGACGCCATCCAGGAGAAGTACTTCGTCAGCCCGGCCCAGTACTCGGACCTGGCCGCCCTGGTGGGCGAGAGCGCGGACAACCTGCCCGGCGTCCCCGGCGTCGGCCCCAAGACGGCGGCCAAGTGGATCAACCTCTATGGCGGCCTCGAGGGAGTGCTGGAGAACCTCGACGCGATCGGCGGGAAGGTGGGGGACGCGCTCCGCGAAAACGTGGAAGACGTCAAGCGCAACCGGCGGCTCAACCGGCTCCGCACCGATCTCGAACTGCCCGTCACGCTGGAGGACCTCGCGGACCCGCGGCCGGACCAGGCCGCGCTCGAGGAGCTGTTCGACGCCCTCGAATTCAAGACCATCCGCACCCGGCTCTTCGCCCTCTACGGCAGCGAAGTGACCGAGGCCGAGCGGGAGAGCCTCGAAACCCCGGACTTCCTGATCCCCTCGGATGCCGCGGAGCTGGACGCCTTCCTCGCCGCCGGCGCCGGGATGCGCTCGGCCCTGGCGGTCGACCTGGTGCCCGGCCGGATCGGCGAGGACGCCGCCGCGCTGGCGGTCGTCCGCGACGACGCCGCCGCCTACCTCGACCTCGCCCGTCTGGACGCCGCCACCGAAAATGTCCTCGCAGCGTGGCTGCGCGAGGAGAAGGCGCCCAAGGTGATGCACGGGTTCAAGGCCGCCCTGAAGGCCCTGACCGCCCGCGGCCTGGAACTTGGGGGCGTGGTGGATGACACCTCCATCTCCGGCTACCTCATCCAGCCCGACCGCCGCAGCTACGAGCTCGCCGAGCTGGCCCAACACCACCTCAACATCGCGGTCTCCCCGGAAGCCGCCAAGGAAGGCCAGCTTGAGCTGGCGTTCGACGGTGACACCGCCGCCGCCGGGGCGCTGGTGCACGTCGCCGCCGTCGTCCAAGCCCTGAGCCGCTACTTCGAAGCAGAACTGAAGGAGCGCAAGGCCCAGGACCTGCTGACGACCCTGGAACTGCCGGTCAGCCGGGTCCTCGCGGACATGGAACTCGCGGGCATCGCCATTGACATGCCGCGGATGGACGAACAGCTGGCGGACCTCGCCAAAGTGATCGACAACGCCCAGGAGCAGGCGTTCGCTGCCATCGGCCACGAGGTGAACCTCGGCTCGCCCAAGCAGCTCCAGACCGTCCTGTTCGACGAGCTGGGCCTGCCGAAGACCAAGAAAATCAAGTCCGGCTACACCACCGACGCCGCCTCGCTCAAGAACCTGCTGGAAAAGACCGGGCACGAATTCCTGGTCCAGCTGATGGCGCACCGCGAGTCCTCGAAGCTGCGCCAGATGCTGGAGTCGCTGAAGAAATCCGTCACGGAAGACGGCCGGATCCACACCACCTACGCGCAGAACGTCGCCGCCACCGGCCGGATCTCCTCGAACAACCCGAACCTGCAGAACATCCCGATCCGGAGCGAGGAGGGCCGCCGCGTCCGCGGCATCTTCGTGGTCAGCGACGGTTATGAGTGCCTGCTTTCCGCGGACTACTCGCAGATCGAAATGCGCATCATGGCGCACCTCTCGGGCGACGCCGGACTGATCCAGGCGTACAAGGACGGCGAAGACCTGCACCGGTTCGTGGGGTCCAACATCTTCCATGTGCCCACGGACCAGGTCACCAGCGCGATGCGATCCAAGGTCAAGGCGATGTCCTATGGCCTGGCGTACGGTCTGACGTCGTTCGGCCTGTCCAAGCAGCTGGAAATTTCCGTCGACGAGGCACGGACCCTCATGAAGGACTACTTCGACCGGTTCGGCGCCGTCCGCGACTACCTGCGCGGCGTCGTCGACCAGGCCAGGATCGACGGGTACACCGCCACCATTGAGGGCCGCCGCCGGTACCTCCCGGACCTGACCAGTACGGACCGCCAGCTGCGCGAGAACGCCGAGCGGATCGCGCTCAACTCGCCGATCCAGGGCTCCGCGGCCGACATCATCAAGCGGGCCATGCTGGGCGTCTCCGGCGCGCTGGCCGAGCAGGGCTTGAAATCACGCATGCTGCTGCAGGTCCATGATGAACTGGTCCTCGAAGTCGCCGAGGGCGAACGCGACGCGGTCCAGAAGCTCGTGACGGACCAGATGGGCGCCGCGGCGCAGTTGTCGGTTCCGCTCGAAGTCCAGATCGGCGTCGGGTCCAGCTGGTTCGAGGCAGGGCACTAGGCCCGTTCAAGTTTGCAGTGATTCCAGGGGGAGAAGCACGTGGCAGAGCAGTATGAGATCAGGCGTTTCCGCGCGGTCGAGAAAGGCTCGGCGGAATACGGCCGGGCTGTCTCCTGGCTTCGTGGCGTCGGCATCGGGTTCTACGACGACCGGCACAAGGACGAGTTCATCGACAAGGTCATGGCGATGTACCGGGTGGACGACCGCGAAATGACGGGCGTGTACCAGACGGGCGAGGTGGCGCCGCACTCCCTGCCCGCCGACGTCCCGGTGGCCACGTTTGCCACCCTGCGCAAGGAACTGAACATCGGCTACGGCCGCCAGCTCACGGCCCAGCTGGTCACCGCCGTCACGGTGCGCGGGACCCACCGCCGGCAGGGACTGCTGCGCCGGATGATGACCGAAGACCTTGCCGCGGCCAAGGCCGACGGTGTCGCCATGGCAGCCCTGACGGCCTCGGAAGCGTCCATCTACGGCCGCTTCGGCTACGGTGTGGCGACCTTCGAGCGCAGCATCAAGGTTGACACCGGCCCGCGCTTCCGGTTGCGCCACGAGGCCGAGGGGTCGGTGGAGATCGCGGACCGCAAGGCGCTGCTGGACCTGGCGCCGGCGGTGTTCGAGCGCGCCCACACCGTCACGCCGGGCTCGATCATGCGGCAGGAAGCGTACCGGCTCCGGGTCTCAGGAACGCTGTCCCGGGACGGCAGCGAGGACGAGGCGATCAAATGCGCCCTGCACTATGACGCAGCCGGCACGGTTGATGGCTACGTCTCATACAAGTTCGCCGGCTGGGATACCGACCCCGCCACGGTCGAAATCGTGGATCTTGTGGCCGCGACCGATTCCGCCTACCTGGAACTGTGGCAGTTCCTCGGCAATATGGACCTGATTCGGCGGGTCAGCTGGAAGGAAGCTCCTGTCGACGACCCGCTGACCTGGGCCCTCGAGGATCCCCGCTGCATCGAGTCCTCGGACCACGGCGACATGCTGTGGCTGCGCGTCCTCGATCCGGTACGGGTTTTGGCGGCCCGGCGATACTCCGCCGACGGATCCCTCGTACTCCGCGTCACCGACAGCCTCGGCTTCGCGGCCGGGACGTTCGCCTTGCGGGTCGTCGGGGGAGAGGCGACAGTCACGCCGGCCCCCGACGCCGAGCCGGAGTTGTCGCTGGATGTCGCGGACCTCGGCTCCATCTACCTGGGCGCCGTCTGTCCGGTGACCCTGAAGACGGCCGGCCGGCTTACCGAACACACTCCCAGGGCGGCGCTGACGGCGCGGCTGATGTTCGCCGTCGAACGCGCACCGCACTGCCTGACGCACTTCTAGGAGGAGCCGGTGGGCTCCGTTGCGCTTTGACCGGCGTTGACGTATACGACTAGACTAAACGGGCGTGTACTACGTGTACGCAACCTAATCCACAAAATCAGGATGACCCGGCGGATCGCCTTTGATTTGCCGTGTTCTTCGCCTGTGTCGCCGACGCGGGTGGGACGGTTTGCCTGACCGACTAACTATCCACAACGGAGCCCCTACTACATGACCATCACCTCAACCGAGAAGTCCGGTACCCCCGTCGTCGCAATTAACGACATCGGTACCGCTGAGGACTTCCTCGCAGCAGTCGACGCCACCATCAAGTACTTCAACGACGGAGACCTCGTCGAAGGTACCGTCGTCAAGGTCGACCGCGACGAAGTCCTGCTCGACATCGGTTACAAGACCGAAGGTGTCATTCCCTCCCGCGAGCTTTCCATCAAGCACGACGTTGATCCCGGAGACGTCGTCTCCGTTGGCGATCAGGTCGAAGCCCTGGTGCTCACCAAGGAAGACAAAGAAGGCCGTCTGATCCTCTCCAAGAAGCGTGCTCAGTACGAGCGTGCCTGGGGCGACATCGAGAAGGTCAAGGAAGAAGACGGCGTCGTCACCGGTACCGTCATCGAGGTTGTCAAGGGTGGTCTTATCCTCGACATCGGCCTGCGCGGCTTCCTGCCGGCATCCCTCGTCGAGATGCGCCGTGTGCGCGACCTTGCTCCGTACATCGGTCAGCAGATCGAAGCCAAGATCATCGAGCTGGACAAGAACCGCAACAACGTTGTGCTGTCCCGCCGTGCCTGGCTCGAGCAGACCCAGTCCGAGGTCCGCTCCACGTTCCTCAACAAGCTGGAAAAGGGCCAGGTTCGTCCCGGCGTCGTTTCCTCGATCGTCAACTTCGGTGCCTTCGTGGACCTGGGCGGCGTAGACGGCCTCGTTCACGTTTCCGAGCTGTCCTGGAAGCACATCGACCACCCGTCCGAGGTTGTCGAAGTTGGTCAGGAAGTCACCGTCGAGGTTCTCGAGGTCGACCTGGACCGCGAGCGTGTTTCCCTGTCGCTCAAGGCTACGCAGGAAGATCCGTGGCAGACCTTCGCCCGCACCCACGCCCTCGGCCAGGTTGTTCCGGGTAAGGTCACCAAGCTGGTTCCGTTCGGCGCGTTCGTTCGCGTTGAAGACGGCATCGAAGGCCTGGTCCACATCTCCGAGCTCGCCGTGCGCCACGTTGAGCTGGCCGAGCAGGTTGTCTCCGTTGGCGACGAGCTGTTCGTCAAGGTCATCGACATCGACCTCGAACGCCGCCGCATCTCGCTGTCCCTCAAGCAGGCCAACGAGGGCGTCGACGCCGACAGCACCGAATTCGATCCGGCTCTCTACGGCATGGCCGCTGAGTACGACGAAGAGGGCAACTACAAGTACCCGGAGGGCTTCGATCCGGAGTCCAACGAGTGGCTTGAAGGCTACGAGACGCAGCGCGCCGCCTGGGAGCAGCAGTACGCTGACGCCCAGACCCGCTGGGAAGCCCACAAGAAGCAGGTTGCCCAGCACGCTGCCGACGACGCTGCCGCTGCAACGTCCGGCGAGAGCGACTCCGGCACCACCAGCTACTCCTCCGAGCCGGCCGCAGCCGAGACCGGTGCAGGCACGCTTGCATCGGACGAAGCGCTTGCCGCTCTGCGCGAGAAGCTGACCGGCAACTAATTGCCACCGGCCCGGGTTGCTCCGGGCCAGCCAAGCGGGTCCCTGCCACGTGCAGGGGCCCGCTTTGCGTTAAGCCGGGTTGCGGTGCTGCGTGGGCGTGGGGACATGCCCAGTCCTCGCGCCCAAGAGTGGACATAGTGGTGTTATGCCCACTCTTCGACGCCGCCGCGGCGCATGTCCCTTGCCGCAGGCAGCCCTCGGACTGTGCGGGGGTTGCTCGGGCGTGGGGACATGCCCAGTCCTCGCGCCCAAGGGTGGACATAGTGGGTATATGTCCACTGGTCGACGCCGCCGCGGCGCATGTCCCTAGGCCGGCGAGGCAGGAGGCACTAGGCGGATGAGGACAGAAGCCGGTCCGTGGCCTCGTCGGGGAGGCCGCCGAAGTATTTGTCCAGGATTTCCCGGAACATCGGCTCGTCGGGTGCCGCCCGAAGGAACAAGGTCGACGACGAATGCAGCTTGCGTGCGTCGACGCCGCCGAAAATTTGGTCCGCGCTGCGGTTCTCGACGTCGAGGGCCGCCCGGGCGCACTCCCTGAGACGGGGGCCCAGAAGCGGATGCTCCAGATAGGCCCGCGCCTCGTCCAAGGAGGAAATGGCATACTTCCGCGAGGTCGGGCTGAGTCCGAGGCCGGCGATCTGCGGGAAGACGAACCACATCCAGTGGCTTTGCTTCGCCCCGGCGCGAAGCTCCGAGAGTGCCCGCTGGTAGGTGCCGGTCGCGTCCTGTGCTTCCGCAAAGCGCGCGAGGTTGAAGGGGTCGTTCACGTCTGTTCTCCTGGTTCGCTCGCCGGGGCCTTTCCTTCATCCAACCACTGTTGCGGCCTCGCAGGGAGGAGCATGTCCATTCTTGGGCGCAGCCGCTGGGCATAGTGGTGTTGTGCTCATCGGTCCGGGCGGGGGTGGGGCATGTCCGTTGGGATTCGGCACCCGGGCACCGCCGGCTAGCCGAGTTTGAGGCGCGCACCCACCCGGTGACCGTCCGTTGCCAGCTCGGCGCCGGCGGAACGAAGCAGGGCCTGCGCGGCGCCGTTGCCCGTAGTTGTTTCGGCCACCAGCAGGTCCGCCCCGGCCGCGGCGGCTTCGGCCTTGACCAGCCGCAGCGCCTCCCGGCCGATGCCGCGCCCGCGGAAGCTCCGGCCGAGCCAGAGCCCGGTCTCCAGGGCCCCGCCGCCCGGCACGGCCGTAGCGGACCGGTCAGCCGGGACGCGCAGGAGCCGGATGGAACCGGCCAGCTCGCCGTCGGCCGTGATGGCCCAGGTTTTCTGCCGTGCCGGACCGTCCAGCCCTGCCGCGGCGGCGTGGTGGTAATCGCGGAACCAGCTGATCCGTTCGGTGTTCCAACCCTCGGCGGTCCCCAGCGGCGGGGTGACTTCCTCGGCGTCGGCGTCGTGCAGCGCGACCGACAGCAGCCGCTCCAGCACGTCGACCAGCGACACCACGGGCACCGGCTCAGTTGATGGCAACATCGATCCACTCCGTTTCTCCGGGCTGCAGTACGGCGCTTCCGGCCGAGAGGGCCGCGAGGCGATCAGCGGCCTGCGCCAGCCCAGCCGGGTCGTCCGGCAGCGCCAGCCGAAGAACCGTCGTCTGCGCATCATAGCTGGTACCGGCCATCACATAACCGGCCGAGCGCAGCTCATTTTCGAGTCTGCCGGCGGACGCGTGCGGCATCGGCACGGCGCAGATCCGCAGCCGCTGCCGCCGTACCAGCGGCGCGAGTTCCAGCGCGGCAGAGACGGATTCGGAATAGGCCCGGACCAGTCCGCCGGCACCGAGCAGGATGCCGCCGAAATACCGGACGACGACGGCGGTCACGTCGCTGAGGTCGGCCACGCCGGGTGCGGTTTCGCGTTTCAGCAGTGCGTCCAGCATCGGGATGCCTGCCGTGCCTGAGGGTTCGCCGTCGTCGCTGGAGCGCTGTATGCCGCGGTCCGGGCCAAGCACGAAGGCTGAGCAGTGGTGCCGCGCGTCATGGAATTCCCGGCGCAGCCCGTTGACCAGGGCCCGGGCGGTGTCCTCGTCGGCGGTGCGCTGCAGCACCGTGATGAAGCGGGACCGTTTGATCTCCAGCTCGTGGCGGACGCCGCCGCCGGCCGCCAGCGTCGTGTACGCAGTGGCCCTGCTTTCCGTAGAAACCGCGTCGACTGGCACGGCTTCAGTTTAGTCTGGTGGGGTGCTGAAGATTGGTTTGACGGGCGGCATCGCCTCAGGGAAGTCAGTGGTGGCGTCGCGGCTGCGCGAGCTCGGTGCGGTGCTGGTCGACGCCGACGCGCTGGCCCGCGAGGTGGTGGAGCCGGGTACGCCCGGACTGGCGCGGGTGGTGGAAGCCTTCAGCTCCGCGATCCTGGGCCTTGACGGCGCCCTGGACCGCGCCCGCCTCGGCGCCCTCGTCTTCGGCAACCCGGAACGGCTCGCCGTGCTGAACGGCATCATCCATCCCCTCGTCAGGGAACGCGCCGCCGCTCTCGCCGCGGCCGCCCCGAAGGGAGCCGTGGTGGTCCAGGACATCCCGCTCCTGGTCGAGACCGGCCAGGGCGCCAACTTCCACCTTGTGGTGGTCGTGGACGCCCCGGAGGACCTCAGGGTCCGGCGGATGGTGGAGCACCGCAAAATGACCGTCGAAGAGGCGAGCTCCCGGATGGCGGCCCAGGCAACGAGGGAAGCCCGGCTGGCCGCGGCCGACGTCGTGCTGGACAACTCCGGCTCCAAGGACGAACTCCGGGACGCGGTGGACAGCCTCTGGCAGCGCCGGCTGCTGCCCTTTGCGGAGAACCTGGCCAGGCAGCGGATGGCCCCGCGCACCGGCGGGCCGGTGCTCAGCCCCGCGGATCCCGACTGGCCTGCCCAGGCCGCCCGCCTGGCCGGCCGGCTGCAGGCCGTGGCGCCGCGGGACATCCTCGCCGTGGACCACATCGGGTCCACGGCCGTCCCGGGCCTCGCCGCGAAAGACGTGCTGGATCTCCAGCTCACCGTCCGGGACCTGGCGACGGCGGACCGCCTGGAACCGCTGCTGGCCGCGGCGGGGTTCCCACGCTGGCCGGGAATCGGCCCGGACAACCCCAAGCCCGCGCACCCCGACCCGGCCGAGTGGGACAAGCGGGTGCACGGCAGCGCGGACCCCGGCCGTCCCGTGAACCTGCACGTCCGGGCCGCGGGATCCCCGGGCTGGCGGTACGCGTTGTGCTTCCGCGACTGGCTGCGCGACGACGCCGCGGCCCGCGCCGGCTACCTCGCGGAAAAGCGGCGCGCGGCGCGGCGGCACGGCGTGGACAAGTCCACCGCGGCCTACGCCGCGGACAAGGAGGAGTGGTTCACGGCCTACGCCGCCCCGCGGATGGACGACTGGGCCCGGCGGACCGGCTGGCAGCCGCCGTCGTACGCCGGCCCCGGTCCGGGCGGTACAGCCCAAAGCTGAATCAGGGTTTCCTGTCGCAGCCCGGCGGTAGATTAGGTACATGAGTCTTGCGCAGCAGATCAACCGTGTCGTGGCGCCCTTCGAGGTCATCAGCGAGTTCCAGCCGGCGGGTGACCAGCCGGCCGCGATCGCCGAACTGACCGAGCGCATCAAGAACGGTGAGAAGGACGTGGTGCTGCTCGGCGCCACCGGTACCGGTAAGAGCGCGACGACGGCGTGGCTGATCGAGCAGGTCCAGCGGCCCACCCTGGTGATGGTGCAGAACAAGACCCTCGCCGCGCAGCTCGCGAACGAATTCCGCGAGCTGCTCCCGAACAACGCCGTGGAGTACTTCGTCTCTTACTACGACTACTACCAGCCCGAGGCCTACGTGGCGCAGACGGACACCTTCATCGAGAAGGACTCCTCCGTCAATGAGGAAGTCGAGCGGCTCCGGCACTCGGCCACCAACGCGTTGCTGACCCGCCGCGACGTCATCGTCGTGGCCACGGTGTCCTGCATCTACGGCCTCGGCACCCCGGAAGAATACATCGCCGGCATGGTGACGCTCCGCAAGGGCGCCGAGATGAACCGCGACGACCTGCTCCGGAAGTTCGTCTCCATGCAGTACGCCCGCAACGACATGGACTTCCACCGCGGCACGTTCCGGGTCCGCGGGGACACCGTGGAAATCATCCCGATGTATGAGGAACTGGCCATCCGGATCGAGTTCTTCGGCGACGAGATCGAGAACATCTACACGCTGCACCCGCTGACCGGCGAGGTGATCCGGGACGAGACCGAGATGTACGTCTTCCCGGCTTCGCACTACGTGGCCGGTCCGGAGCGCATGGCCCGCGCGATCAAGCGGATCGAGGACGAACTCGCCGACCGCCTCAAGGTCCTCGAGAGCCAGAACAAGCTGGTCGAGGCCCAGCGGCTCCGGATGCGCACCACCTACGACCTGGAAATGATGCAGCAGATGGGATTCTGCAACGGCATCGAGAACTACTCCTCGCACATTGACGGCCGCGCCCCGGGGACCGCGCCGCACTGCCTCCTCGACTACTTCCCGGACGACTTCCTCCTGGTGATCGATGAATCCCACGTCACCGTGCCGCAGATCGGCGCCATGTACGAGGGCGACATGTCCCGCAAGCGGAACCTCGTGGACTTCGGTTTCCGGCTGCCCTCGGCGATGGACAACCGACCGCTCAAGTGGGACGAGTTCCAGGACCGCATCGGCCAGACCGTCTACCTGTCCGCGACGCCGGGCAAGTTTGAGCTCGGCAAGGCGGACGGCTTCGTGCAGCAGATCATCCGGCCCACCGGCCTGATCGACCCCGAGGTCATCGTCAAGCCCACCAAGGGCCAGATCGACGACCTGCTGGGCGAAATCCGCATCCGCACGGCGAAGAACGAACGCGTCCTCGTCACCACGCTGACCAAACGGATGGCCGAGGACCTCACCGACTACCTGCTGGGCCACGGTGTGAAGGTCGAATACCTGCACTCCGACGTCGACACGCTGCGCCGCGTGGAGTTGCTCCGCGAACTACGGATGGGGGTCTTCGACGTCCTGGTCGGCATCAACCTGCTCCGGGAAGGCCTTGACCTCCCGGAGGTCTCGCTGGTCAGCATCCTCGACGCGGACAAGGAAGGCTTCCTGCGCTCCTCCACGTCGCTGATCCAGACCATCGGGCGTGCCGCCCGCAATGTCTCCGGCCAGGTGCACATGTATGCGGACAAAATCACTGACTCGATGGCCCACGCCATCGACGAAACGAACCGGCGCCGCGCCATCCAGGTGGCCTACAACACGGAAAAGGGCATCGACCCGCAACCGCTGCGGAAGAAGATCGCCGACATCACGGACCAGATCAACAAGGAGGACGCGGACACCCGCGAGCTGCTGGCCAGCGCGGGCAAGGCCCGCGGCAAGGGCAAGGGCAGCTCCAAGATCCGCGCCGACGGCCTCGCCGCCGCCCCGGCGGAGGACCTGGTGGGCCTGATCGAACAGCTGACCGAGCAGATGCACGCCGCAGCCGGCGAGCTGCAGTTCGAGCTCGCCGCCCGGCTCCGGGACGAGGTCGGGGAGCTCAAGAAGGAGTTGCGCCAGATGCAGTCGGCCGGGCACGCCTAGGGTAAAGTGGAACAGACGTAGGGGAGTATCCCAAGCGCTACGATCGTCAACACGCACGGCACAGACGCCCTGCCGGGCGTAGCGGGCAGCGACGCGGCACCGGAGGGCAACGGCCCCGGTGCGGCAGCTAGCCGGAGAGACTTACACCGCTTAGTTGTACCCTGCGAAAGGTATCTTTGTGCCCGAACTTCCCGTCTGGTTCGAGATCGGCTCCTTCGTCGTTCTCGGCATCATCCTCGCCATCGACCTGCTCCTGGTGCTGAAGCGCCCGCACGAGCCGTCCATGAAGGAAGCGGGCCTCTGGGTCTCCTTCTACATCGCCCTGGCGCTCGTCTTCGCGGGAGCCATGTTCCTGTTCACCGGCCCGGAGTACGGCGGCCAGTTCATCGCCGGCTGGGTGACCGAATACAGCCTCAGCATCGACAACCTGTTCGTCTTTATCATCATCATGGCGCGCTTCTCGGTACCCCGTAAGTACCAGCAGGAAGTGCTCATGGTGGGCATCATCATCGCCCTGATCCTGCGCGGCATCTTCATCCTGCTCGGCGCGATCGTGATCGAACAGTTCAGCTGGGTCTTCTACATCTTCGGCGCATTCCTGCTCTGGACCGCCTGGAAGCAGGCGCAGGACGAGGGCGAGGATGAAGAAGACAAGGAAAACCCGCTGATCGCCCGGATCCGCCGGATCCTGCCGATGTCGGAGAAGTTCGACGGCGGCAAGCTGCGCACCGAGGTCGACGGCAAGAAGGTCTTCACCCCGATGCTGATCGTCTTTGTCACCATCGGCATGACCGACCTGCTCTTCGCGGTTGACTCCATCCCGGCCATCTTCGGCCTGACCCAGAGCGCGTTCATCGTCTTCACCGCCAACATCTTCGCCCTGATGGGTCTGCGCCAGCTGTACTTCCTGCTCGGCGGCCTGATGAACCGACTGATCTACCTCAAGCACGCGCTGTCCGTCATCCTCGCCTTCATCGGCGTCAAGCTGGTGCTGCACGCCATGCACGTCAACGAACTGCCGTTCATCAACGGCGGCAAGCACATCGAATGGGCCCCGGAGATCCCGACCTACGTTTCGCTCGGGGTCATCATCGGCACCATCATCATCGCGGTCGTCGCCAGCCTGGTCAGCTCCAAGGCCACGAAGGCCAAGCTGGACGCCCGGCTCGAAGAGGACTCCCGCAAGAGCCTCACCGACGCCGAGTAGCGCCTCCGGGCGGGCCCGCCACGGGCTAAGCTCGGAGCGTGAAAACCTTTGACGCCGCGACAGCGGCCGGTACGGCGCTGCACCCGCAACGGGTGCAGCGCCGTACCGTTGTGGTGCTTAGTGCCGCCCAGCTTCTCAGCGGCGTAGGCGGCGGCGCCAGCCTGTCCGTCGGATCGCTGCTGGCCGTTCAGCTCTCCGGTTCCAACGCCTGGGCGGGCTCGGTCACCACCACCATGACCCTGGCGGCCGCGCTGGCCGCCCTGCCGCTCGCCGGTCTGGCCGGACGCCGCGGCCGCCGGTCCGCGCTGGTGACCGGGTTGCTCTCCGCGATGACCGGCGCCCTGCTGGTGATCCTGGCGACCGTCACCGGCCTCTTCCCGGTACTGCTGCTGGGCGCCGCCATGCTGGGCCTGGGCACGGCAGCCAACCTGCAGGCACGGTTCGCCGCCGTCGACCTCGCCGAGCCGGAGCACCGGGGACGCTCGCTCGCGGTGGTCGTCTGGGCGGTGACGATCGGGGCCGTGGCCGGGCCGAACCTGATCCAGCCCGGCGCGGTGGTGGGGCAGGCGCTCGGCCTGCCGCCCATCTCAGGGCCGTTCGTATTTTCGACGGCGGGACTTGCCCTCGCGGCGCTGTTGCTGTTCCTCGGGCTGCGCCCGGACCCGCTGCTGCTGGCCGCCCGGATCCGCACAGCAGACGAGGAGCCGGCGAAGGGGACGGTGGGCCGCCGGGGCAGGCATGCCCTGCGGGACGGGCTGCGCGCCGCCCGGTCCTCGCCCCGCGCCCGGCTGGCGCTGCTCGCCGTCGTCGCCGCGCACGGCTGCATGGCCGCCGTGATGTCCATGACCCCGCTGCATCTGCAGCTGCTCACCGAAGGGCCGCTGGCCGGTCACGATCCGGGGCATTCGCATGCCGCGGGCACCGACGTCTTTATCCTGATCGGTTTCACCATCTCGCTGCACATCGCCGGCATGTACGCCCTCTCACCGGTGATGGGCTGGTTCACCGACACCTTCGGCCGGCTGCCGGTGATCCTGCTGGGCCACGGCCTGATCCTGCTCGCCGCCTGCGTCGCGGGGTTCGGCCAGGTGCAGCCGGCCCTGGTCACGACCGGACTCGTGCTGCTGGGCCTGGGCTGGTCCGCGGCAACCATTGCAGGGTCCACCCTGCTCGCGGAGAGCGTCGCGGCCGGCGACCGGGTCCTCGTCCAGGGCGTCTCGGACACCCTGATGGGTGTCGCGGGAGCCGTGGGATCGGGGTTCGCCGGGCTTGTGATGAGCGGGGTCGGTTACCAAGGCCTGAACCTCGTTGCGGCGGTTGTGGCAGCCGCGGTGCTGGCAGTGGTAGTGGCGGCGGGCCCGCGCCGCACCGCTGTTCCGGCCGGGGGATGAGCCCCGGCCGGAACCGCGTCCGGAACAGCGTCGGGACCGCTTAGGCCCTGCCCGCGCGGGCCATGCCGAGCAGCCGGCTGAAGATGGCCTCGCCGTCGTCAGCGATGCCGTCGTGGTGGAACTCGTCGGTCTCCCACACCTGCAGGTGGCGCACGGCCGCGGCGGTTTCCAGCGACAGGTCCCGGTCCACGTAGATGTCATCGCTGTACACGGCGGCCGCCACCGGTACGTTGTTGAGGGCAAGCCGCTCCGGGTCGTAGAGGGGTTTCCAGTCGTCCTTCTCGGCGAGCAGCTGCGCCACGGTGCGGAGCGGACGCAGGGCCGGGTCCTGCTCGAAGTACCACGGGTAGACCATTTCGCCGGTCAGCAGCGGGTCGGCGGCGTCGGGGCGGAATTCCGGGAAGTCCTGGAGCACCCGCAGCGCAGCCCAGTCGGTGGCCTCGCCCTGGCCGTAGATGGACTCGTGCATCAGGGCGTACAGCGGGTTCGACGCGCGGGAGACGAGCCCCCGGACTTGCTCCAGGAAGCCGTCGGAGAGGCGGTCGCCGTCGGGGGTACTGACGAAGGCATCCTCGAGCAGGTGGTGCAGGCCGTCCACCCTGGTGTTGCCGCCCAGATAGGAGCCCACCATCTGGAACCGCTCCACCGTGAGCCGGCTGCCGTCGGACAGGAACTCCTCGGATTCGCGGAGGTGCCGGGCGAGCCGGCTGACCAGCTCCCTGTCCTGCGGGTACCAGCCGAAGTACTCGGTGTTCCGCGCAGCCACCCGGCGGAAGGTTGCCTGGTAGACCCGGTCCGCCGGGCCGGCCAGGGGCGCGAGACCGCCCGTGATCAGCGCCTCGCGGAGCCCCTCCGGGGCGAAGGACAGGTAGCTGAGCGCGCAGAAACCGCCGTAGCTCTGCCCGTAGATGGTCCACGGCGCGGCGCCCAGGGTCCGGCGGATCGCTTCCGCGTCGGCCACGATCGAGTCGGCCCGGAAGTGCTCCAGGTAGTGCGCCTGGTCCCGTTCGTTCCCGCGCAGCGGCAGGGTGTTGCGGTCGACGGGGGAGGACAGGCCGGTGCCGCGCTGGTCCAGCATCAGGATCCGGAAGTCCTTCGCCGCGGCCTTGCTCCAGCCGCCCAGCGCGGGGAACCGGTTGCCGCGGCCGCCGGGCCCGCCCTGCAGGTAGAGCAGCCATGGCAGTTCCGCGGCAGCCTCTTCGCTGTGGTCGGCTGAGACGTATTCGCGGGCGAAGACCGTGATCGTTTCGCCGCCGGCGCCGAAGTGGTCCAGCGGAATTTCGAAGTAGTGCTCGGCGGTGCGCATGCCGCGGTAGGCGTGCCGGGCCTTGACGATGTGCGGGACGGTAGCCGTGGTCGTCGAAACAGTGTCAGCCACGCGCGCCGGCCGTCCGGGCGCCGGCGAACGCGTCGAGGGCTTCGCCGGTGAGCCGGAAGGTGGACCATCCGTCCATCGGGGCGGCGCCGAGGTTCTTGTAGAACGCGATCGAGGGATCGTTCCAGTCCAGCACGCTCCACTCCACCCGCGCGTAGCCGCGGTCGACGGCGGTCGCGGCGAGGTGCTGCAGCAGCGCCTTGCCGTGGCCGGCGCCGCGGGCCTCGGGCATCACGTACAGGTCCTCGAGGTAGATCCCGTGCACACCTTCCCAGGTGGAGTAGTTCAGGAACCACAGCGCGAAGCCCTGGACGTCGCCGGCTTCGTTCTCCGCCATGGTCGCGTACACGCGCGGGTTCTCGCCGAACAGCACCTCCGTGAGCATTTCCGGGGTGTTCCGGACGGCGTCCGGCTCCTTTTCGTAGATGGCCAGGTCGTGGATCATCTGCAGGATGGCGGGGACGTCGTGGGCGGTGGCCGGGCGGATTACACTCATGCCCGCCAGTTTACTAGCGGCTACAGGCGGTTCACGTCGGTTACGCGAACGACGGCGGTGCCGGTCTCGTCCGAGGCGGCCAGGTCCACCTCGGCGGAGATGCCCCAGTCGTGGTTGCCGGCCGGGTCGTCGAAGATCTGCCGCACCTTCCAGACGCCGGGCTCCTCGGTGATGATCAGCAGGCCGGGCCCGCGTGCGTCCGGGCCGGTCCCGATGTCGCCGTGCTCCTCGAAGTAGTCGTCCAGCGCGTCCTCCCAGCGTTCCGCGTCCCAGCCGGAGCCGCCGTCGAGCTCGCCCAACGCAGTGGCGGCCTCGTCGGCGAACAGTTCCACCCGCCGGAACATCTCGTTGCGGACCATCACCCGGAACGCGCGGACGTTGGAGGTCAGCGACGGCGGCGGGGGCGGCGGGGCGTCGTGCGGGGTCGGGGCGGCGCCGGAGGTGAGTTCCTCCCATTCGTCCAGCAGGCTGGAGTCAACCTGCCGGACCAGCTCGCCGAGCCACGCGATGAGGTCCTCGAGGTCCTCGCGCAGCGCATCCTGCGGCACGGTCTGCCGGAGGGCCTTGAAGCCGTCGGCCAGGTACCGCAGCACAATGCCCTCGGACCGGGCCAGCCCGTAGAACTGCACGAATTCGCCGAAGTTCATGGCCCGTTCGTACATGTCCCGGATCACGGACTTGGGCGCGAGCTCAAAGTCGCCGATCCACGGCGCGGCCTTCCGGTACACGTCGAAGGCCTCGCCGAGGATCTCCGCGAGCGGCTGCGGGTAGCTGACCTCCTCCAGCATGGCCATCCGCTGGTCATAGTCGATCCCGTCGGCCTTCATCGCGGCGATCGCCTCGCCGCGCGCCTTCTTCTGCTGGGCGGACAGGATCTGCCGCGGCTTCTCCAGCGTCGACTCGATCACCGAGACGACGTCGAGGGCGTACGACGGCGACTCCGGGTCCAGCAGCTCGAGGGCCGCGAGGGCGAAGGGGGAGAGCGGCTGGTTCAGGGCGAAATTCGCCTGCAGGTGCACGGTGAGCCGCACGCTGCGGCCGTCCGGGCCCTGCTCCGCGGGCGGGATGCGTTCGACGACGCCGGCGGCCAGCAGCTCACGGTAAATGCCGAGGGCTTTCTTCATCAGTTGGAGCTGCGCCCCGCGCGGCTCGTGGTTTTCGGTCAGCAGCCGGCGCGCTGCCTTGAACGGATCGCCCGGGCGTTCCATCAGGTTCATCAGCATCGCGTGCGTGACGGTGAAGCTGGAGCCCAGCGGGTCCGGCACGGACTCCACCAGCCGCTTGTAGGTGGGCTCGCCCCAGGACACAAAGCCCTCCGGCGGCTTCTTCTTCACCACCTGGCGCAGCTTCTTCTGGTCGTCGCCGAACTTCGCCGTGGCCTTGGCCATCGCCTTCACGTTTTCGATCACGTGCTCCGGCGCCTGGACCACCACGGTCCCGGCGGTGTCGTAGCCGGCCCGTCCCGCCCGGCCGGCGATCTGGTGGAACTCGCGGGAATTCAGCAGGCGGGTGCGGGTGCCGTCGTACTTGCTCAGTGCCGTCAGGAGCACGGTGCGGATGGGGACGTTGATGCCGACGCCCAGCGTGTCGGTGCCGCAGATGACCTTGAGAAGGCCGGCCTGGGCCAGCTGCTCGACGAGCCGGCGGTACTTGGGCAGCATGCCGGCGTGGTGCACGCCGATGCCGTGCCGGACCAGCCGGTTCAGCGTCTTGCCGAACCCGGCGGCGAAGCGGAAGCCGGCGATCAGCTCGGCGATCTTGTCCTTTTCCTCGCGGGTGCAGACGTTGATGCTCATCAGGTTCTGGGCCCGGTCGATCGCCTCGAGCTGGCTGAAGTGCACGACGTAGACCGGCACCTGTTTGGTGGAGAGCAGCTCCTCGAGGGTCTCGTGCACGGGGGTCTGCTGGTAGTAGAAGTGCAGGGGGATGGGCCGTTCGGCGGAACTGACCGTGGTCGTCGGCCGGCCCGTCAGCTCGGTGATGCCGTCTTCGAAACGGGTGACGTCGCCGAGCGTGGCGGACATCAGCAGGAACTGGGCCTGCGGGAGTTCCAGCAGCGGCACCTGCCAGGCCCAGCCGCGCTGCGGATCCGCGTAGAAGTGGAACTCGTCCATGATGACCGCGCCGAGCTCCGCGGCGGAACCCTCGCGCAGGGCGATGTTCGCCAGGATCTCCGCGGTGCAGCAGATGATGGGCGCGTCCTGGTTGACGCCGGAGTCGCCGGTGATCATGCCGACGTTCTCGGCGCCGAAAATCTCGCAGAGCGCGAAGAACTTTTCCGAGACGAGCGCCTTGATCGGGGCGGTGTAATAGCTGCGCGCACCGCGGGCCATCGCCTGGAAATGCGCCGCGATGGCCACCAGCGACTTTCCCGAGCCGGTGGGGGTCGCCAGGATGACGTTGGACCCGGCGGCGAGCTCCATAACAGCCTCGTCCTGGGCGGTGTACAGGGCGAGCCCGCGGCTCTCCGTCCATTCCACGAACCGGGTGTAGAGCTCATCCGGATCGAGGCCGGTCCTGCCGGGAACTCGGGCGGCCGGGGCGGGGAGCTGATCAACGAGTTTCATTGCCTTCCAGCTTAGTGGCCAGCGGCGCGGCCGGCGGCGCGCAACCCCCGGTCCATCCAGCCCCCGGCCGCCCCGCCGGGTTAGGCTTCGGCTGACAGAACCAGCGGTGAAGCGGAGGAATGCATGAAATGGGATCCAGCCAAGTACGTCCAGTTCGGGGACTACCGGGACCGGCCCTTTTTCGACCTGACCGCGCGCATCCAGGCGGACGGGCCGCGGCACGTCGTCGACCTTGGCTGCGGGCCGGGAAACCTGACGGCGGCACTGGCGGCCCGCTGGCCCGGCGCCGCGGTGGAGGGGCTGGATTCCTCCGCGGAAATGCTTGCCAAGGCCGGCGCCGTGGCGGCCGCAGCCGGCAACCTGTCCTTTAGCCAGGGGGACATCGCCGCGTGGATGCCGGCGCCGGACACCGACGTCGTTGTCAGCAACGCCGCCCTGCAGTGGGTGCCCGGGCACCGGGAACTGCTGCCCCGCTGGCTTGAGGCGCTGCGCCCCGGATCGTGGTTCGCGCTGCAGGTGCCGGGCAACTTCGACGCGCCCTCGCACACCCTCATGCGCGGGCTTGCCGCGTCGGACGAATGGTCCGGACGCCTTGACGGCGTGCTGCGGCACGACGACGTGGTGGGCGGACCGGACGAATACCTTGAACTGATGCTCGACGCCGGCTGCGACGCGGACGCCTGGGAAACCACATACCTCCAGCTCCTGCCGGGGGCCGACCCGGTGCTGGAGTGGGTCCGGGGAACCGGGCTCCGCCCGGTGCTTGCCGCGCTCACGGCGGAGGAGGGCGCCCGCTTCGAGGCCGACTACGCACGGCTCCTTAACGAGGCCTATCCGCCCGGCACGCACGGAACGGTGTTCCCGTTCCGGCGGATCTTCGCGGTGGCCCGCAAACGGTGAGAACTGCCCGGGCCGCCGTCGAGACACCGCTGCGCCCGGGCAACCGAGGCCAAACCGAGCCGCGTTTACGGATATGACACGCCGTGTGACAACTCTTGCCATGTGATGGGGCTTACAATGACAAAGCGGTCTGGGGGCGGCCGCCCTCTGGTCCGTATCCTCGCCCTGTTCTAGCGATGGAGGTTCGGTGCTACTAAGCCTGATGCGGCGGCTGCTCGCCGCCCACAGGAGGACCGTCCTGGCCATCATCTGCCTGCAGCTCGTGCAGACGACCGCTAACCTCCTGCTTCCCACACTGAACGCCGCCGTCATCGACGACGGCATCGTCGCCGGCGACACGCCGGTGATCCTCCGGCTGGGCGGATGGATGGCGGGGATCGCAGCCGTCCAGGTCGGTGCCGCCGTCGCCGCCGGCTACCTCGGCGCCGTCGTGGCCATGCGGGTGGGACGCGGGCTGCGTGAGGAACTGTTTGCCAAGGTCCAGACCTTTTCATCGCAGGAGGTGGGCGCGTTCGGTGCCCCCAGCCTCGTCACCCGGGCCACCAATGACGTCACGCAGATCCAGAACGTCACCGTCCTCGTATTCACCATGCTCGTCGCGGCCCCCGCCAGCTTCATCGGCGGCGTCGCCCTCGCAGTGCACCAGGACCTGGCGCTCTCCGGCATTGTGGTGGCCGTCATCCCGGTGCTGGCCGGGCTGATGCTGCTGATCGTGCGCAGGCTGATCCCGCTCTACCGGCACGGCCAGGAACTCATCGACCGGATCAGCCGGGTACTGCGGGAACAGATCATCGGCGCCAACGTCATCCGCGGCTTCGTCCGGCAGGACCATGAGATCCGCCGCTTCGACACCGCCAACCGTGACCTCACCCGCAACAATCTGGGCTCAGCGCTGCTGGTGGCCGGCATGAACCCGGTGATCATGGTGGTGGTCAACCTGTCCTCGGTCGCGGTTGTCTGGTTCGGCGGCCACCGGATCGAAGCCGGACAGATGCGCCTCGGCGCCCTGACCGCGTTCATCGCCTACATCCTGCAGATCCTGATCGCCATCATGATGGCGATGTACGTCTTTACGACCGCCCCGCGCGCGGCGGCCTGCGCCGAGCGCATCCAGGCTGTCCTCGACACCGAGCCGTCCATCGGCGCTCCCGCGCCGGAGAAGAGGCCGGACGCCGCAGCCGGCTCCGCGCCGGGCTCCGCGCCGGGCTCCGCGCCGGGCCTCGCGGCAAGCCCGGAACCAGGCCCCGGGCCGGCGGTGGCCGATGGCACCGTCGAGTTCCGCGAGGTCGTGTTCGCCTACCCCGGGGCCGAAGCGCCGGTGCTGGCCGGGGTCAGCTTCACCGCCGTCCCCGGGACGACGACGGCGATCGTCGGCGCCACGGGCAGCGGCAAGAGCACCCTGCTGAACCTGCTGCCGCGGTTCCTTGACCCGACGGCTGGCAGCATCAGCATCGGCGGCCGTGGGATCCGCTCGCTGCCGCTGGCGTCGCTGCGCCAAATGATGTCGCTGGTGCCGCAGCACTCCTACCTCTTCTCCGGGACCTTGGAGCAGAACCTGCGGATGGGCGGGCCGGCGGCGGACGAGGCGCAGCTGTGGCAGGCGCTGGAAACCGCCCAGGCCGCGGACTTCGTCCGGGACCTACCCGGCGGCCTCGACGCCCCGGTCAGCCAGGGCGGCACCAACTTTTCCGGCGGCCAGCGGCAGCGCCTGTGCATTGCCCGGGCATTGCTCCGGCCGGCCCCCGTCTACCTGTTCGACGACAGTTTTTCCGCCCTCGACTACGGCACCGACGTCCGGCTCCGGTCGGCGCTGGAGCCGCTGCTGCGGGCGGCCACCGTGCTGATCGTGGCCGAACGGCTGTCCACCATCGAGGACGCGGACCTGATCCTTGTGCTCGAGGACGGCCGGCTGGTGGCGCAGGGCTCCCATCACGGGCTGCTGGAGTCCTCCCGGACCTACCAGGAGATCGCCGCCTCCCAACTGGTCCTCGAGGAAACCCTGTGAGCGCCGGCTTCCCGGTGCAGGCCGGAACGGCCGGTGCCAAATGGCGGGTCGCCGGCCGGCTGCTGGGGCTGCTGAAGCCGGTGCGCCTTCGCATGGCCGGCGTCATCGCCGCGACGTGTTGCTTCGCGGCACTGAACGTGGCGGCGCCCAAATACCTCGGCGACGCCACCGACGTCGTAGTCCGCAGCGTGGTCGGCGGAGCCTTCGACGAGCAGCGGCTTGGCCGGCTGCTGCTCGCGGTGGCACTGATGTACCTTGGCGCCTCGCTGTTCAGCTGGATCCAGGGTGCCTTGACCGCAACAGCGGTGCAGCGGCTGAGCTACGGGCTCCGTTCATCCGTGGAACAGAAGCTGCACCTGCTGCCCTCCAGCCATTTTGACGACCAGCACCGCGGCGACGTACTCAGCCGGGCCACCAACGACGTTGACAACGTCTCGCAGTCACTCAACCAGCTGCTGAACCAGCTGATCATGTCGGTGCTGATGCTCTCCGGGGCCCTGGCCATGATGTTCTGGCTCTCGCCGCTGCTGGCGTTGATCGCGCTCGCCTCGGTCCCCGTCTCGACCCTCATTACGGTCATTGTGGCGCGCAAATCGCAAGCGCACTTCACCGCACAGTGGGGCAGCACCGGCGAACTGCACGCGCACCTGGAGGAGTTCTTCACCGGGCACGAAGTCGTGAAGGCCTTCGGCCGGCAGGACGCTGCGGCGGTCACCTTCAGGCAGAGCAATGACCGGCTCTTCCGGTCCGCCTCCAGCGCGCAGTACCTGTCCGGCGTCGTGCAGCCCCTGATGATCTTCGTCTCCAACCTCAACTACATCGCGGTGGCCGTAATCGGAGCGCTGCAGGTGGCCGCCGGCACCATGACGGTCGGCGGTATCCAGGCCTTTATCCAGTTCAGCCGGCTCTTCAGCCAGCCGATGGGCCAGATCGGCGGCATGCTCACCCTGATGCAGTCCTGCGTGGCCTCGGCCGAACGCGTCTTCGCGCTGCTGGACGCCCCGGAAATACCCCCGGACCCGGCTGAGCCGGCCGCCGGCGCCGCCCGGGCCGCCGCCCTGCGCGCCGCCGACGGCGGGGACGCCGCGCCCCCCGGGAGGGTCACCTTCGAAAACGTCACATTCGGTTATACGCCGGGTTCCCCGGTGGTCCAGGACCTCTCCTTCGCCGTCGAGCCGGGCCAGACCGTCGCGATCGTGGGGCACACCGGGGCCGGCAAGACCACGGTGGTCAACCTCCTGATGCGGTTCTACGAGCTGGACTCGGGCCGGATCACGGTTGACGGCGCGGACATCGCCGAACTGCCCCGCGACGTGCTGCGGTCCGCCTTCGGCACCGTGCTGCAGGACGCGTGGCTGTTCACCGGCAGCATCCGGGACAACATCGAGTACGGCCGGCCCGGCGCCAGCGACGAGGAGATTCTCGCCGCCGCGCAGGCGAGTCACGTGGACCAGTTCGTCCGGGCCCTGCCGGCCGGCTACGCCACGATGCTCGGCAACGACGGCGATTCCCTCAGCCGCGGCCAGCGGCAGCTGATCTCGATTGCCCGGGCGGAGCTGTCCGGCCGCAGCATCCTGATCCTCGATGAGGCAACCAGCTCGGTGGACAGCCGCACGGAGGTGCAGATCCGGCAGGCCATGGCCCGGCTCCGGCAGGGCCGGACCAGCTTCGTGATTGCCCACCGCTTGTCCACAGTCCGGGACGCTGATCTAATTCTGGTCATGGACCACGGACGGATTGTTGAACAGGGGAACCACCAGCACCTGATGGCGCGGGACGGACTGTACAGCTCGCTGTACCGCGCCCAGTTCGCCGGCAGCGAACGGGCTGAGGATGTCCTGGAGCCGGAACTGTGAGTTCCGGCGAGCGGACAGCCGGCCGTTTCCCCGGCAGCTGGAAGCCCAATGCCGGCAGCTCGGTGCCGCTCTTCGAGCAGCTCAGGCTGAACATCATCGAGCAGGCCAACAACGGCTCCCTGGCCCCCGGCACCCGGCTCCCGGCCGTGCGCAGCCTGGCGGGCGAACTTGGCGTGGCACCGCACACCGTGGCGCGCGCCTATAAGGAACTTGAGGCCGCCGGCGTCGTGGCGACGCAGGGCAGGAACGGCACGGTTGTCTGTGCCCGCGACGAGGCCTGGGGTTCGCTCACGGCCGCCGCGGCGGAGTTCGCGGCGGCGGCCAAAGCCCAGGGTGCCAGCTTCGCCGAGGCCGTCCAGCTGCTGGCGGCCGCGTACGACCGGCACTAGCACATCTTCTACTAGCACAACCTCCGCCCGAATAGATATTCGAAGAAGTTTTCGATTAGCATTGGAGGCGTGCCTAAAGCCTTAGCTGAAGAACCCGCCGTCGATGTCCAGTCCGCTGCCGCACCGGTGAAGCCCGGGAAAGCGGTCAGCCCGCAGCCGTCCAGCCCGGCGTCGGCGGGCGCGGAACTGGCCCGCCCCGACTTGTCCCGCCTCGTCGTTAAGGGCGCACGCGAACACAACCTGCGCAACGTCGACCTCGACCTGCCGCGCGACGCGATGATCGTCTTCACCGGCCTCTCCGGCTCCGGCAAGTCCTCCCTCGCGTTCGACACCATTTTCGCCGAGGGCCAGCGGCGCTACGTGGAATCACTCTCCGCCTACGCGCGCCAGTTCCTGGGCCAGGTGGACAAGCCCGACGTCGACTTCATCGAAGGCCTCTCCCCGGCGGTGTCGATCGACCAGAAGTCCACGAGCAAGAACCCACGCTCCACCGTAGGCACGATCACCGAGATCTACGACTACATGCGCCTGCTCTGGGCCCGGGTGGGGCGCCCGCATTGCCCCGTCTGCGGCGAGCCGGTCACCAAGCAGACCCCGCAGCAGATCGTCGACCAGCTCCTGGAACTGCCCGAGGGCACCCGGTTCCAGGTGCTGGCGCCGGTGGTCCGCGGCCGCAAGGGCGAGTTTGTCGAACTGTTCAAGGAGCTCACCGCGAAGGGCTACTCCCGGGCCCGGGTGGATGACAAGCTGATCCAGCTTAGCGATCCGCCCAAGCTGGGCAAGCAGTTCAAACACACCATTGAAGTGGTGGTGGACCGCCTGGTCGTGAAGGAGGGCATCAGCCAGCGACTCACCGACTCGGTGGAAACCGCGCTGGGCCTGGCCGAGGGCCGGGTGCTGGCCGAATTCGTTGACCTCGACGCCGACGATCCGGAACGGATCCGCGCCTTCTCCGAGCACCTCGCCTGCCCTAACGAGCACCCCCTCGCCATCGATGAGATCGAACCGCGCTCGTTCTCGTTCAACAACCCCTTCGGCGCCTGCTCCGCCTGCAGCGGCATCGGCACCAAGCTGGAGGTCGACGAGGAACTCCTGATCCCCAACCCGGAGCTCTCCCTCTCCGAGGGGGCCATCGCGCCCTGGTCGCTCGGCACCGCCACCACCGAGTACTGGAACCGGCTCCTCGGCGGCCTGGCCAAGGAAATCGGCTTCAAGATGACCACGCCGTGGGAGAAGCTCTCCACCGAGGCCCGGCAGACCGTGCTGCACGGCAAGGACCACAAGGTCGTGGTGCAGTACCGCAACCGCTTCGGCCGGGAACGCAAGTACAGCACCGGCTTCGAAGGCGTGGTCCAGTACGTGCACCGCAAGCACACGGAAACGGATTCCGACTCGGCGCGGGACCGCTACGAGGAGTACATGCGCCAAGTGCCATGCCCGGCCTGCAACGGTGCCCGGCTGAACCCGGCGTCACTCTCGGTGTTGATCAACGGCAAGTCGATCGCCGAGGTCGCCGCGCTGCCGATGCGTGAGTGCGCGCACTTCCTGGACACCCTGGTCCTCAGCGGCCGCGAGGCCCAGATCGCCCACCAGGTCCTCAAGGAGATCCAGGCTCGCCTGACCTTCCTGCTCGACGTCGGCCTTGAGTACCTGAACCTGGAGCGGCCCTCCGGCACGCTGTCCGGCGGCGAGGCGCAGCGCATCCGCCTTGCCACCCAGATCGGGTCCGGCCTGGTCGGGGTGCTGTACGTCCTCGACGAGCCGTCCATCGGGCTGCACCAGCGCGACAACCGCCGCCTGATCGAAACGCTCACCCGGCTCCGGGACCTGGGCAACACCCTGATCGTGGTCGAGCACGACGAGGACACCATCCACGAGGCCGACTGGGTGGTGGACATCGGACCGGGCGCCGGCGAGCACGGCGGCATGGTCGTCCACTCCGGCTCCTACCAGGACCTGTTGAAGAACACCGAGTCCCTGACCGGCGACTACCTGTCCGGGCGGAAGTCCATCGAAGTGCCGAAGAAGCGGCGCAAGTACGACAAGAAGCGTGAGCTCAAGGTTGTCGGGGCCAAGGAAAACAACCTGCTCAACGTGGACGCGGCCTTCCCGCTGGGCCTCTTCACCGCCGTCACCGGCGTCAGCGGCTCCGGCAAGTCCACCCTGGTCAACGAGATCCTCTACAAGGTGCTCGCGAACAAGCTCAACGGCGCCAAGCAGGTCGCCGGGCGGCACAAGACGATCCAGGGCCTCGAGCACCTGGACAAGGTGGTGCACGTCGACCAGAGCCCCATCGGCCGCACCCCGCGGTCCAACCCGGCCACCTACACGGGCGTGTTCGACCACATCCGGAAGCTTTTCGCGGAGACCAACGAGGCCAAGGTCCGGGGCTACCAGCCGGGCCGGTTCTCCTTCAACGTCAAGGGCGGACGCTGCGAGGCCTGCTCCGGCGACGGCACGCTGAAGATCGAGATGAACTTCCTGCCGGACGTCTACGTCCCGTGTGAGGTGTGCCACGGCGCCCGCTACAACCGCGAGACGCTTGAGGTGCACTATAAGGGCAAAACCATCGCGGACGTGCTGAACATGCCGATCGAGGAGGGCGCCGAGTTCTTCGCCGCGTTCTCGCCGATCGCCCGGCACCTGCGGACACTGGTCGACGTCGGCCTCGGCTACGTACGGCTTGGCCAGCCCGCCACGACGCTCTCCGGCGGCGAGGCGCAGCGCGTGAAGCTGGCCGCGGAACTGCAGAAGCGCTCGAACGGCCGCAGCATCTACGTGCTCGACGAGCCCACCACCGGGCTGCACTTCGAGGACATCCGGAAGCTCCTGATGGTGTTGCAGGGCCTGGTCGAAAAGGGCAACACCGTGATCACGATCGAGCACAACCTCGACGTCATCAAGAGCGCGGACTGGATCGTCGATCTGGGGCCCGACGGCGGTTCCGGCGGCGGCCGGGTGGTCGCGTCCGGTACGCCGGAGCAGGTCGCCAAGTCCAAGGACAGCCACACCGCGGCGTTCCTCGCCGATATCCTCGGCTGAGCCCGGCAAGTATTCCGGACAACGCGCCATCAAGGCCATGACGCGCAATTGCCCTGCCGCTGCCGGTATTCCGGCAGCGGCAGGGCATTACCGCGCCGCCGTGCGACCAGCAGGGCGGCACGAAAGTATTCCTGAAGGTGTATGCGAGTTTCTGGCATTCCCCTACTCGTGAGAAACTAAGGCCCGTGACGCCTACAACAGTGCCCGTAATCTCGCCCGACGGCGAACTGCACGCGGCCGGCGCCGTCGGGGTCGTGCACACCGCCACGGCGCTTCACGCTACGATCACCAGACTCTCCGAATGTCCGGGGACCACAGCCCTGAATGAGGTGCACACCATTGGCAATGTTTGACGCGATCCGCTGGACCACGCGCGGGCTCATTTCCTCCACGTGCCGGCCCACCGTCGTCGGACTCGAGAACGTGCCCAAAGAGGGCCCGTTTATCGTGGCGCCCAACCACCTGTCCTTTTTGGACAGCGTGATCGTCCAGGCGCTGATGCCCCGCCCCGTCGCGTTCTTCGCCAAGGCGGAATATTTCACCACGGGCGGCGTCAAGGGCAAGGTGATGAAGTCCTTCTTCGAGGCTGTCGGCTCCATCCCGGTGGAACGCGGCGAGCAGGCCGCCAGTGTCCAGGCATTGAAGACGCTGCTGGACATCCTCGACGCCGGCAAGGGCGTTGGAATCTACCCGGAGGGTACCCGCTCCCGCGACGGCATCCTCTACCGGGGCCGCACCGGCGTCGGCTGGCTTGCCCTCACCACGGGCGCCCCCGTGATCCCGGTCGGGTTGATCGGCACGGAGAACCTGCAGCCGGCGGACAGTAACAAGGTCACCCCGCAGCACTTCACCATGAAGGTGGGCGAGCCGCTCTATTTCGACAAAACCGGCCCGGACCACTCCCTGCCGGCGCGGCGCCAGGTCACGGACCGGATCATGGACGCGATCGCGGAACTCAGCGGACAGCAGCGGGCCACCACGTACAACCAGAGCAAGAGCGTCGATTAGCCGCGCCACAGCGCGGGTGTACCTCGTGCGGAGGGGCGCGGTCGGCTGCGCGCCGGCCGGCTCAGTAGAATGGACTGGTGGCAAATCCAGCTAGTTACCGCCCCCAGACGGGGGAGATCCCGACCAACCCGGGCGTTTACCGCTTTCGCGACCCGCACGGCCGGGTCATCTACGTCGGCAAGGCCAAGAACCTCCGCTCCCGGCTGAACTCCTACTTTGCGAACCCCGCGGGCCTGATGCCCAAGACCCACGCCATGGTGCACACGGCCAGCAGCGTGGAGTGGACCGTCGTCGGCAGCGAGCTGGAGTCCCTGCAGCTGGAGTACACCTGGATCAAGGAATTCAAGCCGCGGTTCAACGTCATGTTCCGCGACGACAAGTCCTATCCGTACCTCGCCGTCACGATGGGGGAGAAGTACCCGCGGGTACAGGTGCTGCGCGGCGAACGGCGCAAGGGAACCCGCTATTTCGGCCCTTACACGGCCGGCGCGATCCGCGACACCATGGACACCCTGCTGCGGGTCTTCCCGGTCCGCAGCTGCAGCGCCGGCGTCCTGAAACGTGCCGAAGCCAGCGGGCGGCCCTGCCTGCTCGGTTACATCGACAAGTGCGCCGCGCCCTGCGTCGGCCGGATCTCGGCCGAGGACCACCGCGCCCTGGCGGAGGATTTCTGCGCCTTCATGGGCGGCGAGGCGAAACGCTTCGTCTCGCGGCTGGAGAAGGACATGGCCGCGGCCGTCGCGGAGCTGGATTACGAACGGGCCGCCCGGGTGCGCGATGACATCATCGCGCTGAAAAAGGTCTTCGAACGCAACGCCGTGGTCCTGGCCGAGGACACCGACGCCGACGTGTTCGCGCTGCACGAGGACGAGCTTGAGGCCGCGGTCCAGGTCTTCCACGTCCGGGGCGGCCGGATCCGCGGCCAGCGCGGCTGGGTGGTGGAAAAGGTCGAGGACTCCACCACCCCTGACCTCGTGGAGCACCTGCTGCAGCAGGTCTACGGCGAGGAAGGCGAAAGCCAGGGCAGGATGCCCCGGGAGGTGCTCGTCCCGGCCGAGCCCAGCAACGCCGCCGAACTGGCCCAATGGCTCAGCGGGCTGCGCGGGGCCCGGGTGGACATCCGCGTCCCGCAGCGCGGCGACAAGGCCACGCTGCTCTCCACCGTCCGGGACAACGCCGAACACGCGCTCAAGCTGCACAAGTCCCGGCGTGCCGGTGACCTGACCATGCGTTCCCAGGCGCTGCAGGAACTGCAGGAAGCCTTGGACCTGCCGGTCGCGCTGATGCGGATCGAATGCTTCGACATCTCGCACATCCAGGGCACCAACGTGGTTGGCTCCATGGTGGTGGTCGAGGACGGGCTGCCCAAGAAATCCGACTACCGGAAATTCTCGGTCACCGGAGCCGCGGCCAACGACGACACCGCGGCAATGCACGACGTCCTGACGCGCCGCTTCCGGAACTACCTGCAGGAACAAGCCGACAAGACGGCCGAAGGTTCCGGACCGCTGGCCGCCGCCCAGGCCGCCGCGGTGGCCAACGCCCCGCTCACCGACACGACGACGCCGGCGCCCCGGACAAAGTTCGCCTACCCGCCCAACCTCGTCGTCGTCGACGGCGGCAAGCCCCAGGTGAACGCCGCGGCGAAGGCCCTGGCCGAACTCGGCATCGACGACGTCTACGTCGTCGGGCTCGCCAAGCGGCTCGAGGAGGTCTGGCTGCCGGACAGCGACTTCCCGGTCATCCTGCCCCGCGCCTCCGCTGGCCTGTACCTGCTGCAGCGGATCCGGGACGAGGCACACCGCTTCGCCATCTCCTTCCACCGGCAGAAGCGCGGCAAGGCCATGACGGTCTCCGCCCTGGACGGCGTGCCCGGCCTTGGCGACTCCAAGCGCAAGGCCCTGCTGAACCAGTTCGGCTCGGTTAAAAGCATCAAGGCCGCCAGCATCGAGGAGCTGACGGCCGCCAAGGGGATCGGGCCCGCCCTCGCCGGCGCGATCGTGCGGCATTTCAACGCGGACGACGGCGCGGACGGGCCTGTTGTCCCGGCCGTGAACATGACGACCGGCGAAATCCTCGAAACTTAGCTAGCACCGGCAATCTTAGCTAGGGTAAGGAGCTGAGGTATGGCCCGCGGGCGGCAGGCAACTGCCCCCGGACCGCGGGCGCACGGCAGAGCAGAGCAGACAGCAGAGATGGGGCACGACTGATGGCAGAGTCAACGGCAGGATCCGGCATGGAGGCGGACGGCTTGACCCCCGTCAAGCCGATTGAGGCCGAGCTGCTCGTGGTGACCGGGATGTCCGGGGCCGGCCGGAGCACCGCGTCGGATGCCCTCGAGGACCACGGCTGGTACGTCGTGGACAACCTTCCGCCGCAGATGCTCGGAACTCTCGCGGAGCTGGTCTCCCACGCGCCCGGCTCCATCTCCAAACTCGCCGTCGTCGTCGACGTGCGCAGCAAGGACCTGTTCGCGGACATCCGCACCGCGCTGCGCAACCTCGAGGCCAGCGGCGTCACCTTCCGGGTGCTCTTCCTGGACGCCAGCGACGACGTCCTGGTGCGCCGCTTCGAACAGGGCCGGCGCCCGCACCCGCTGCAGGGCGGCGGCAGGATCCTGGACGGCATCGCCGCGGAACGCGAACTGCTGCAGGAGCTGCGCGACTCGGCGGACATCGTCCTGGATACCTCGACGCTGAACGTGCACGGCCTCGCGACCGCCATCACCGAACTGTTCAGCGAAACGGGCCCCGTGGCGCTGCGCCTCAACGTCATGAGCTTCGGCTTCAAATACGGGCTGCCGGTCGATGCCAACTTCGTCGCCGACGCCCGCTTCATCCCCAACCCCCATTGGGTACCGCAACTGCGCCCGCACACCGGGCTGGACAAGGACGTCAGCGACTACGTGCTCGACGCCGAGGGTGTGGGCAACTTCGTGGAACGCTACGTGCTGGCGCTGGAACCCGTCCTGGACGGCTACCGGCGGGAGAACAAGCACTACGCGACCATCGCCGTGGGCTGCACCGGCGGCAAGCACCGCTCGGTCGCCGTCGCCGTCGAACTCTCACGGCGGCTGGCGCAGTACCCCCGGGTCACCGTCACCACCACGCACCGGGATCTGGGCCGCGAGTAATGGCGCTGCTTACCGGGCCGCTGCCCCTGGTTCCGGCCGCCAGCGCGGCCTCCGCCGGCCAGCAGGACAAAGGCCCCTCCGTGGTCGCCCTCGGCGGCGGCCACGGCCTCTCCGCCTCCCTCTCGGCCCTGCGCCTGCTCACCTCGGAGCTGACCGCCATCGTCACAGTTGCTGACGACGGCGGGTCCTCCGGGCGGCTGCGCGACGAGTACGGCGTGCTGCCGCCGGGCGACCTCCGGATGGCGCTGTCCGCGCTCTGCGACGACACCGACTGGGGCCGGACCTGGCGCGACGTCATGCAGCACCGGTTCAAGCCCGGCAAGGGCCGTGGCGGCTCGCTCGACGAGCACGCCATGGGCAACCTGCTGATCGTCACGCTCTGGGAACTGCTCGGCGACGCCGTCGTCGGACTGCAATGGGCCGGAGCGCTGCTTGGCGCCCGGGGACAGGTCCTGCCGATGTCCACCACCCCGCTCACCATCGAAGGCGAGGTCCGGGTCGCCCGGCCGGACGGCAGTTCGGTCCTGCAGACCGTCAGCGGGCAGGCCAAGTGCGCCGTCGCCGGCTCCCTCGAGGCCGTCCGGCTGCTGCCGGAATCCGCGCCGGCCTGCGTCGAGGCGCTGACCGCGATCGAACTCGCCGACTGGGTGGTCCTGGGCCCCGGCTCCTGGTACACCTCGGTCCTGCCGCACCTGCTGCTTCCCGAAATGCGCGACGCGCTGTGCAAGACGGAGGCGCGGCGCTGCCTGACGATGAACCTCGCCACCGACACCAAGGAGACCCTCGGGATGACCGCCGCGGACCACCTGCGCGTGCTGCACGACTACGCGCCGGAGTTCAGCGTCGACGTCGTGCTGGCCGACCCCGCCTCGGTGCCGGACCTCCCGGACTTCGAAAGGGCCGCCGGGATGCTCGGAGCAGAGGTGGTCTTGGGTAAAGTAGGGGCGTCGAGCCGCCGGCCGATCCACGACCCGCTGCGTCTGGCAACGGCGTACCACGACATTTTCGGGAACAGGTAGGGAAGGTGCCATGGCACTGACAGCATCAGTCAAGGAAGAACTTTCCCGGCTGGACATCAAGAAGTCCTCGGTCCGCAAGGCTGAAGTGTCCGCCATGCTCCGTTTCGCGGGCGGACTGCACATCATCTCCGGCCGGATCGTCATCGAGGCCGAAGTGGACCTCGCGTCCACCGCACGCCGGCTGCGTGCCGCGATCGCCGAGGTATACGGGCACCAGAGCGAGATCATCGTCGTCTCCGGCGGCGGCCTGCGCCGCGGCAGCCGCTACGTGGTCCGGGTGGTCCGCGACGGCGAGGCCCTGGCCCGCCAGACCGGCCTGCTGGATGCCCGCGGCCGCCCTGTCCGCGGCCTCCCCTCGGTGGTGGTGAACGGCTCCGCCGCCGACGCCGAGGCCGTCTGGCGCGGGGCGTTCCTGGCCCACGGTTCGCTCACCGAGCCCGGCCGTTCCTCGGCGATGGAAGTCACCTGTCCCGGCCCTGAATCCGCCCTGGCCCTCGTGGGCGCCGCCCGCCGCCTCGGCATCCAGGCCAAGGCGCGCGAAGTCAGGGGAGTGGACCGCGTCGTGATCCGCGACGGCGATACCATCGCCGCGCTGCTGACCCGGATGGGCGCACACGACGCGCTGATGGTCTGGGAGGAACGGCGGATGCGCAAGGAAGTCCGCGCCACAGCGAACCGGCTGGCCAATTTCGACGACGCCAACCTGCGCCGTTCGGCGCAGGCCGCCGTCGCGGCCGGAGCCCGGGTCGACCGGGCCCTGGAGATCCTCGGCGACGACGTCCCGGACCACCTCAAATACGCCGGCGAACTCCGCGTGGCGCACAAGCAGGCCAGCCTGGACGAGCTGGGCCGGCTCGCGGACCCGGTGATGACCAAGGACGCCATCGCCGGCCGGATCCGCCGCCTCCTGGCCATGGCCGACAAACGGGCACAGGACCTGGGGATCCCCGGCACCGAGGCGAATGTGACCCCGGAAATGCTGGACGAGTAGCCACCGGCCGGCCCCCGGGCCAGAATCGGATCCAGCAGCCGGGAATACCTCGGCGGGAGCGGAGGCTATGCCCACTGGATCCACATCCATAGACTTCCGGGTGTCCAACCATCCGGATGCACAATCCGAGAGTTAGCAAAACCGGACGAACCCGTCCACGACATTGGAGGATTTTGTGACCGAGTACGTACTGCCCGAACTTGACTACGATTACGCCGCGCTGGAGCCCCACATCTCCGCGAAAATCATGGAGCTGCACCACAGCAAGCACCACGCCACCTACGTCGCCGGCGCCAACAACGCGCTGGCCCAGCTGGCCGAGGCACGCGAGAAGGGCGACTTCGCCAACATCAACCGCCTCTCCAAGGACCTCGCGTTCCACACCGGCGGGCACGTCAACCACTCCGTGTTCTGGAAGAACCTCTCCCCGGACGGCGGCGACAAGCCCGAGGGTGAGCTCGCGGCCGCGATCGATGACGCCTTCGGCTCCTTCGACGCCTTCCGCGCCCAGTTCAGCGCCGCGGCCCTGGGCCTGCAGGGCTCCGGCTGGGGCTTCCTCGCCTACGAACCGATCGGCGGCAACCTCGTCATCGAGCAGCTCTACGACCAGCAGGGCAACGTGGCACTGGGCACCACGCCGCTGCTGATGCTGGACATGTGGGAGCACGCCTTCTACCTGGACTACGTCAACGTCAAGGCCGACTACGTCAAGGCTTTCTGGAACATCGTGAACTGGGCCGACGTCGCCAAGCGCTTCGACGCTGCCCGGAAGAACGCCACCGGCCTGATCACCCTCTAGGGGCGGTCCGACGGAACCGGCGCCCAGCCGAAATACCGGTGTAACAAAGTTCACATTTCGGACCGCTGGGCCCGAATTGTGGACTGCCCGCCCCCGCACTTGCGGGGGCGGGCCCACTTAAACGTAAGATGGATCACGGAAGGCGGTTAGCCTTCAGCAACGTGGCTGGTCGCCCTCCGATCTGGTAATCATCTCTGCCCAATGGCGTGCGGGATCTGTTAGTTGGCTTGAACGCCTACTCAACTAGTCGTGCTTGATAGAGCACCAAGGAGACTGAAAACGTGACGACACGTATTGGTATCAACGGCTTCGGCCGCATCGGCCGCAACTACTTCCGCGCCGCCCTGGCGCAGGGAGCGGACCTCGAGATCGTTGCAGTCAACGACCTCACCAGCCCGGAAGCCCTCGCACACCTCTTCAAGTACGACTCCGTCGGCGGCCGCCTGGCCGAAACCATCGAGGTCAAGGACGGCAACATCGTCGTCGACGGCAAGACCGTCAAGGTCCTCGCCGAGCGCGACCCGGCCAAGCTCCCCTGGGGCGAGCTGGGGGTCGACATCGTGATCGAATCCACCGGCTTCTTCACCAAGGCCGCCGATGCGCAGAAGCACATCGACGCCGGCGCCAAGAAGGTCCTGATCTCCGCCCCCGCCTCGGACGAGGACATCACGATCGTGATGGGCGTCAACGACGGCCTCTACGACAACGCCGCGCACAACATCATCTCCAACGCCTCCTGCACCACCAACTGCCTCGGCCCGCTGGCCAAGGTCATCAACGACTCGTTCGGCATCGAGCGCGGCCTGATGACCACCATCCACGCCTACACCGCCGACCAGAACCTGCAGGACGGCCCGCACAAGGACCTCCGCCGGGCCCGCGCCGCGGCCATCAACATGGTCCCCACCTCCACCGGCGCCGCCAAGGCCATCGGGCTGGTCCTGCCGGAACTCAAGGGCAAGCTGGATGGCTACGCCATCCGCGTCCCGGTCCCCACCGGCTCCGCCACCGACCTCACCGTGACCGTCTCCCGCGAGACCACCGTCGAGGAAGTCAACGCCGCGCTCAAGGCTGCGTCCGAGACCGAAGAACTCAAGGGCCTGCTGACCTACACCGACGAGCCGATCGTGTCCTCGGACATCGTCGGGGACCCGGCGTCGTCCATCTTCGACTCCGGCCTGACCAAGGTCATCGGCAACCAGGTCAAGGTTGTTTCCTGGTATGACAACGAGTGGGGCTACTCCAACCGCCTCGTCGACCTCACGGAGCTCGTCGCGTCGAAGCTGGGCTAGGGTAAGACCCATGACATTCCACACCCTCGACGAACTGATCGCTGATGGTGTCCGCGGGCGGTACGTTCTGGTCAGAAGTGACCTGAACGTGCCGCTCGACGGCTCTACAGTCACTGACGACGGCCGGATCAAGGCCTCCCTGCCAGTGCTGTCGAAGCTCACGGACGCCGGTGCCCGCGTGCTGGTCACGGCACACCTCGGCCGCCCCAAGGGCGCCCCGGAGGAGAAGTACTCGCTCAAGCCTGCCGTGGCGCGCCTGGCCGGGCTCGCGTCCTTCAAGGTGACCCTTGCCGGTGACACCGTGGGCGAAGCCGCCACGGCGGCCGCCGCCGCGCTGCAGGACGGCGAGGCCCTGGTCCTAGAAAATGTGCGCTTTGACGCCCGTGAGACGTCCAAGGACGACGCCGAACGCGGCGCCTTCGCCGACGAGCTGGTCGCCCTCACCGGCGACAACGGCGCCTTCGTTGACGACGCCTTCGGTGCCGTGCACCGCAAGCACGCTTCCGTCTACGACGTCGCCACCCGGCTGCCGTCCTACCAGGGCGACCTGGTCCGCACCGAGGTCGAGGTGCTGCGCAAGCTGACCACCGACACCGAGCGGCCCTACGTTGTCGTGCTGGGCGGTTCCAAGGTGTCGGACAAGCTCGCCGTGATCGCCAACCTGATCGGCAAGGCGGACACGATCCTGGTGGGCGGCGGCATGCTGTTCACCTTCCTCGCCGCCGCCGGCCACAAGGTCGCGGCCAGCCTGCTCGAAGCGGACCAAATCCCGGTCGTGCAGGACTACCTCAAACGCGCCGCGGACGCCGGCACCGAATTTGTGGTCCCCACCGACGTGGTGGTGGCCGCCAAGTTCGCCGCTGACGCCGACCACGAAACGGTGTCCGCCGACGCCATCGAGTCCAGCCGCTTCGGCACCTCCGGCATCGGCCTGGACATCGGACCGGACTCGGCCGCCGCGTTCGCGGAACGGATCAAGGGCGCCAGGACGGTGTTCTGGAACGGCCCGATGGGCGTCTTCGAGTTCCCCGCCTTCGCCGCCGGCACCCGGGCCGTCGCCCTGGCGCTGACGGAGACGGCCGCGTTCACGGTGGTGGGCGGTGGCGACTCCGCCGCCGCTGTCCGGACCCTCGGCTTCGCCGATGACCAGTTCGGCCACATTTCCACCGGCGGCGGCGCCAGCCTGGAATACCTTGAAGGCAAGGAACTTCCCGGCCTGAGCGTGCTGGACCGCTAGAACTCCCGGCCGGCCGGGTCCCCGTTCCGCACAGCGGGGACCCGGCCGGCTCTTTCACTGCAACGAATCTTTTGGAGATCAAGTGACAACGTCAACCAACGGCAAGTTCGACCGCAAGCCCTTCATCGCGGGCAACTGGAAGATGAACATGGACCACGTCCAGGGCATCACCCTCCTGCAGAAGCTGGCCTGGACCCTGTCCGACGCCAAGCACGACTACAGCCGGGTGGAGGTCGCCGTGTTCCCGCCGTTCACTGACCTCCGCGGCGTGCAGACCCTCGTCCAGGGCGACGAACTGGACGTCGCCTACGGCGGCCAGGACCTGTCGCAGTTCGACTCCGGCGCCTACACCGGGGACATCTCCGGGCAGTTCCTCGCCAAGCTCGGCTGCCGCTACGTCCTGGTGGGCCACAGCGAACGCCGCACCATCCACCACGAGTCCGACGAGGTCCTCAACGCCAAGACCCAGGCGGCCTTCCGGCACGGCATCACCCCGGTGCTCTGCGTCGGCGAGGGCCTCGAGGTCCGCCAGGCCGGCACGCACGTCGAGCACACGCTGGCCCAGCTCCGGGCCGGCGTCGAAGGCCTGAGCGCCGAGCAGGCCGCCGAACTCGTGGTCGCCTACGAGCCCGTCTGGGCCATCGGCACCGGCGAGGTCGCCGGACCGGAGGACGCCCAGGAAATGTGCGCCGCGATCCGCGCCGAGCTGTCCACCCTCTTCGACGCCCCGGTCGCAGCCAAGACGCGCTTGCTCTACGGCGGCTCGGTGAAGGCCAACAACGCCGCTTCGATCCTGAAGGAACGCGACGTGGACGGACTCCTGGTCGGCGGTGCCAGCCTGGACGCCGCCGAGTTTGCTAATATTGTCAGGTTCGAGAGTCACCTGCTGACGGATTAGTCCGGACACAGCTGTTGGCCCCCGCAATCCCCATCTTCTGAAAGGCCGTCGTGGACGTTCTTCATGTCATTCTGCAGGTGCTGCTGGGCATCACCAGCCTCCTGCTGACCTTGCTCATCCTGCTGCACAAGGGACGTGGCGGCGGTCTGTCCGACATGTTCGGCGGCGGCATGAGCTCCGGCCTCAGCTCTTCCGGCGTGGCTGAGCGGAACCTGAACCGCTTCACGGTCATCCTCGGAATCACCTGGGGCGTTGTGATCATCGCCCTCGGCCTGCTGATGCGCTTCAGCACCGGCGCGGACTCCTAGTACCCGCTTTCGCAAAACTGCATAAGGGGCCTTGCGGCCCTCCCGGCATCGGGAATTCCCGGACTACACTGTCGCTGGCAAGCACCAATCCACCAGCTGAGTAGCCAGGAGTTCCCGATGCTGCATTCTGCCTCCGGATTCAGGGGCATCCGCGTGGGCGCCATCGCCGGAGCCCCGGCCCGCCACGAACCGCTCGACGGCGGAGCGGGGCAACCCCGGATCTGCGTCACCTACCGGTGCGCCAAGGGCCACGAGACATCGCTGGTGTTCGCCAAGCTGCCGGAGGAGCAGATCCCCGGCGTCTGGGACTGCCGCCGCTGCGGCGCCGCGGCCACCCGCGACGAGGCCCGCTTCGCCCTGGAGGACGAAGCCGCCGAGGGCTACAAAAGCCACCTCGAATACGTTAAAGAGCGGCGCTCCAGCCAGGACGCCGAAGACGTGCTGGCCGGAGCGCTGGAAAGATTACGCGCCCGACGCGCCCTTCCGGACGAGCTGCTCGGGGACGCGTGAGGCCGCGTCCTCGTCAATCAGCCACAGCGTCTGGTAGCGCCCACGCGGCCCAGCTGCCGGCACCTGCACCGGGTTGGCTCCGGCGAGGGCCAGTCCCACCGCGCCGGCCTTGTCATCGCCGGCCACCACCATCCACACCTCGTCGGCCGTGTTGATGGTCGGCAGCGTAAGTGAGAGCCGGGCGGGCGGCGGCTTGGGGGAGCTGCGGACACCGACGACGGTCAGTTCCTTCTCCCGGATGCCTGCCTGCTCCGGGAATAGCGAGGCCACGTGGGCGTCCGGGCCGACGCCCAGCAGCACGATGTCCAGCCGCGGCAGGCTGCCCGGCTGCTCCGGGCGGTCATCGGACATGTCGGCCGCGTGCTCGGCCGCCGCAGCCTCGGCGAGCCGCCGGGCGTAGTCGGCGGCGGCCTCCTCGGGGGTGCCGAAGTCGTCCGTGGAGCCGGGGACGTGGACGCGCGCCGGGTCCACCTCGATGTGCGCGAGCAGGGCTTCGTGGGCCTGGCGGGCGTTCCGGTCGGCGTCGTCGCCGCCGACGAAGCGTTCGTCGCCCCACCAGAAGTTGACCTTCGACCAGTCCACAGCCGGGGCGGCCGGTGACTCCGCGACCGCCTTCAGCGAGCCGATGCCCATCGTGCCGCCGGTCAGCACCACCGTCGCCTCGCCGTGCTTGTCCTGGATGTCCACGAGTTTGGTGATCAGGCGTGCCGCGATCGCGGCCATCAGGACGGTCGAGTCAGGATGGATGCTTACTCTGGGGTCAGCGCTCACTGGGACGGACACTCCTTAGGTTGGTACGGGGCAGTCCCATAGTAATCACTTCGCCAAAGACTTCGTCCGGGTCCAGGCGGCGGAGTTCCTCGGCCAGGCAGTCCTTGAGGCTGCGGCGCGGCAGCGAGATCCGCTGCGCCGGCTGGCCGGGCTGGGTCAGCTCCGCCACGGTGAGCCCGGGCCGGAACAGCTGCACGTCACCGCCCGTGCGGGTCAACCGCACCCGCCGGATTCCGGTGCCGGCCGGATCGGCGACGATGGTCACCGGCGCGTCCAGCGCCAGCGTCAGCCACGCCGCCAGCAGCATGGTGCTGGGGGAGTCCGAGGCGCCTTCGACAGCGACGGCGGTGACCGGCGAGGAGTCCACCTGGTCCAGGACCGCCGCCAGCTGGATCCGCCAGTTGGTCAGGCGGGTCCAGGCCAGGTCGGTGTCGCCGGCCTTGTAGGTGGTGCGGAGATTGTCCAGCGCCGCCAGCGGGTCGGACTCGTTCGCGGAATCCGTAATGCGCCGGTGCGCAATCCGGCCGATCGACGTCTCGCAGGCGTTCCGCGGCGCGCCGTGCGGCCACCAGGCCACGATCGGGGCATCCGGGAGCAACAGCGCGGCCACGAGGGATTCGCTTTCCTCCGCCAGTTCGCCGTAGCCGCGGAGCAGGATGACCTCGGAAGCGCCGGCGTCGCCGCCCACCCGGATCTGGGCGTCCAGCCGGGTCGGCGCCGACGCGCCGGCATCGGCCAGCACGATGATCCGGCACGGGTGCTCCCGGCTGGCCTCGTTGGCGGCCTCGATGGCTTCCTCTTCGAGGCCGGACTTGGTCACCACCACCAGGGTCAGCACCCGGCCCAGGGCGATTACGCCGCCTTGTTCGCGCAGCGCCATGATCTTCTTGGAGATCTTGGAGGTCGTTGTGTCGGGAAGATCTACGATCATGGCCTTCTCCAGGTCCGTCCGTCGCGGGCGAGTAGTTCGTCGGCGGAGGCGGGGCCCCAGCTTCCGGGGGCATACGGTTCCGGCTGTTCGTTCAGGCTGGCCCAGTAGTCCTCGAAGGGGTCCAGGATCTTCCAGGACAATTCGACTTCGGCGTGCCGGGGGAACAGCGGCGGTTCCCCGAGCAGCACGTCCAGGATGAGCCGTTCGTAGGCCTCGGGGCTGGATTCGGTGAACGAGTGGCCGTAGCCGAAGTCCATGGTCACATCGCGGACTTCCATCTGCGTGCCGGGGACCTTGGAACCGAAGCGGATCGTGGCGCCCTCATCTGGCTGCACCCGGATCACCACGGCGTTCTGGCCGAAGTCGTCCTCGCCGTGGTCACGGAACAACAGGTTGGGCGCACGTTTGAAGACGACGGCGATCTCGGTCACGCGCCGGCCCAGCCGCTTGCCGGCCCGCAGGTAGAACGGCACCCCGCTCCAGCGCCGGGTGTTGATGTCCACGCGGATCGCGGCGAAGGTCTCGGTGGTGGAATCGGCCGGGATGCCCTCCTCCTCCAGGTAGCCCTGGACCTGCTCGCCGCCCTGCCAGCCGCCGGTGAACTGCCCGCGCGCCGAGTGGGTGGAGAGGTCGTCCGGCAGCCGCACGGCGGCCAGGACCTTCTCTTTCTCCGCGCGGAGATCGTCCGCGTTGAAGGAGATCGGCTCTTCCATGGCGGTCAGGGCAAGCAGTTGCAGCAGATGGTTTTGGATCACGTCGCGGGCCGCGCCGACGCCGTCGTAGTAGCCGGCGCGGCCGCCCGTGCCGATGTCCTCGGCCATGGTGATCTGGACGTGGTCCACGTAGTTGGCGTTCCACAGGGGCTCGAACAGCTGGTTCGCGAAGCGCAGCGCCAGGATGTTCTGCACCGTCTCCTTGCCGAGGTAGTGGTCGATCCGGAAGACCGCGTCCGGCGGGAAGACGGATTCCACAATGTCGTTGAGCTGCCGGGCCGATTCGAGGTCGTGCCCGAAGGGCTTCTCGATCACGACGCGCCGCCACTTGTCCCCCTCGGCCTGGGCGAGCCCGTGCTTGGAGAGCTGCCGGCAGACCAGTTCGAAGGCTTTCGGCGGGATGGACAGGTAGAAGGCGTGGTTGCCGCGGGTGCCGCGCTGCTCGTCCAGCTCGTCGATCGTTTCGCTGAGCCGTTCAAAAGCGTCATCGTCGTCGAACTCGCCCTGCACGAAGCGGATCCCCTCGGAGAGCTGCTTCCAGACCGTCTCGTCGAACGGCGTGCGGGCGTAGCTCTTGACTGCTTCCTTCACCTCGGCGGCGAAGTCCTCGTTCTCCCACTGCCGCCGGGCGAACCCGACGAGGGCGAAGCTCGGCGGCAGCAGCCCGCGGTTGGCGAGGTCGTAGACGGCCGGCATGAGTTTCTTGCGGGCGAGGTCACCGGTGACGCCGAAGAGCACCAAGGATGAGGGGCCGGCGATGCGGTTCAGGCGGCGGTCCCGCGGGTCCCGGAGCGGATTGCGCCCCCGGCCCGCGGGCTTCAGGCCGCCGTTTTGCGAGAGTGGCATGGTTGCTGTGGTGCCTTAGCTTTCGGTGGAGGACGCTGGGCGGCCGGCAACTGACGTGCCGGCCAGCGAGGAGACGAGCTGCTGCAGCTGGCGGACCCCGGCGGCTCGGTCCGTGAGGTGTAGCCGGAGCACGGGCCGGCCGTGTTGTTCAAGGACCTGCGCATCGCCCGCGGCCTGGGCCGAAATCAGCTCGCCGAAGCTGAACGGACGCTCCGGGATGGCGAGGTCCGTCGCGGCGGCCGCCGTGACCTGCAGGAACACACCGATCGCCGGGCCGCCCTTGTGGAACTGCCCGGTGGAGTGCAGGAACCGCGGTCCCCAGCCAAAGGTGACGGGCCGGCCGCTCAGGGCTGCCAGTTCGTCGCGGATACCCTCGAGCGGTGCGTAGCTGAGCCGGTCGAAGTAGGCCTGGACGCTGAGGTAGCCGTCCGTGCCGAGCTGGCCGAGCAGCGCGCTGACCGCCTCGGCGGCGGTGCCGGCCTGGCCCAGCCAGTCGCCGCCGCGGACCTCGATGGCGCCGTCGGTGAAGCTGGCCGGCGTCGGTTCCGGCTGCGCATCCAGCAGCCCGCGGGCGGCCACCTTGGCGGCCTCGACGTCGGGCTGGTCGAAGGGGTTGATGCCCAGGAGCCGTCCCGCGACGGCGGTGGCAAACTCCCAGGTCATCATCTGCGCGGCGAGGCCGCCGGCGATGGCTGCCTCGTTCGCGCCCAGGTCGACGTCGGCGTCGGCGGCGACCAGCCGGACCACCAGCACGTCCGCGGCGCCTGCCTTCACTTCGGGCGCGTCCGGCCCGGCGACGACCGGCAGCACGCCGGTGCCGAGCTTGCCGGTGGACTCGGCGATGAGCTGTTCGGCCCAGTCGGCGAATCCGACGATCCCGGAACCGTCCTCGGCGATGACAATCTTGTCCCGCAGCGGGTTGGTGCCGCCCAGCGCTGCGCCGAGGGCAAGGCCGATGTTCTCTTCGCTGTCGTCGTTGAGGATTTCGGCGGTTTCCTCGGCCTCGTCCAGGAAGGCCTGGATGTCCACGCCGGCCAGCCCGCAAGGCACCAGCCCGAAGGCGGTGAGCGCGGAGTAGCGGCCGCCCACGTGCGGGTCGGCGTTGAAGACGGCACGGTAGCCGGCTTCGCGTGCGGACTTGTCCAGCGGGGAGCCCGGGTCCGTGACGATGATGATCCGGCTCTTCGCGTCCAGCCCGGCTTCGGTGAAGGCGTGCTCGAAGACGCGGCGCTGCGAGTCCGTCTCCAGGGTCGAACCCGACTTGGAGGAGACCACAATGGCGGTCTCCGCCAGCCGGTCTGCGAGGGCGGCTGCGACCTGCTCGGGGTCGGTGCTGTCCAGCACCGTCAGCTCGACGCCGGCAGTTCCGGCGATCACCTCGGGGGCGAGGGAGGAACCGCCCATGCCGCACAGGACGATCCGGGTTACACCCTCGGCGCGGAGCGCGTCGCGGAGTGCCAGGATGTCCGCCACCAGCGGCTGGGAGACGGTGGCGGCCTCCACCCAGCCGAGCCGGACCGCGGCCTCGGCCTCGGCGTCGGGACCCCAGAGGGTGGCGTCCTTGGCGAAGATCCGGGTGGCGACCCGTTCCTCCAGCAGAGCGGGCAGGTGCTGTTCATGGGCCTGGCGGGCAGCGCCCGCGGCGTCGTAGCTGAGAGTGGTCATGGTGGACTACGCGTCCTTCCGTGCGGCGAGGGCGCCCTCGACGTCGGCCAGCAGTTCCTTCCAGCTTGCCACAAACTTGTCGAGGCCTTCCGACTCCAGCACGGCGACGACTTCGTTGTAGGAGATGCCGAGGGCATCGAGCGCGTTGAGGGTCGCGTTCGCGTCGTCGTAGCCGCGGGTGACCGTGTCACCGGTGATGGCGCCGTGGTCGTAGGTGGCGTCGAGCGTCTTTTCCGGCATGGTGTTAACCACGCCGGGGGCGACGAGTTCGGTCACGTACAGGGTGTCCGGGTAGGCCGGATCCTTGACCCCGGTGGAGGCCCAGAGCGGGCGCTGCGGACGCGCGCCGGCCTCGGCGAGCAGGGCCCAGCGCTCGGTGGAGAAGAGCTCTTCGTAAACCTGGTAGGCCAGGCGGGCGTTGGCGAGGCCGGCCTTGCCCTTGAGGGCCTTGGCTTCCGGCGTGCCGATCGCATCGAGGCGCTTGTCGATTTCGGTGTCCACGCGGGAGACGAAGAACGACGCCACGGAGTGGATCCTGGACAGGTCGTGGCCGTTTTCCTTGGCCTGCTCGAGCCCGCTCTGGAAGGCGTTGATCACGGCGCGGTAGCGCTCGAGCGAGAAGATCAGGGTCACGTTGACGCTGATGCCGCTGGCCAGCGTGGCGGTGATGGCCTCGAGGCCTTCCAGCGTGGCGGGGATCTTGATCAGGACGTTGTCCTTGTTGACCTGGCCGTGGAGTTCCTTGGCCTCGGTGATGGTGCCGGCGGTGTCCCAGGCGAGGCGGGGATCCACCTCGATCGAGACGCGGCCGTCGACGCCGTTCGTCGCGGCGGCGACGGGGGCGAACAGGTCGCAGGCGTCGGCAACGTCGGTGGTGGTGATGGCGAAGATGGTCTCCTCGACGCTGGCGCCGGCGGCTGCCATTTCCTTGATCTTGTCGTCGTAGTCGGTGCCGGCGGTGATCGCGGCGTGGAAGATGCTCGGGTTGGTGGTGACACCAACGACGTTCTTCTCTTCGATCAGCTTGCGCAGCGTGCCGGTGGCGAGGCGGCCGCGGGAGAGGTCATCGAGCCAGATGGAAACGCCGGCGTCGGACAGCTGTTGCGTGGGGGTAGAGCTGGGGGTGTTGTTCATGTGTAACTCCTGAAGTCTGGGGCCGCCGCCGTCGGGTGGGCGGCGGCGGCCCGGAAAGCGTGAAGTTGGGCTCAGGCGGTGAGGCCCGCGAGGGATTCCTTCGCGGCGGCGGTCACAGCCTCGGCGGTGATGCCGAATTCCTGGAACAGGCGCTTGTAGTCGGCGGAGGCGCCGAAGTGCTCCAGACTGATGGAACGGCCGGCGTCGCCGACAAATTCCTTCCAGCCCAGCGCGAGGCCTGCTTCAACGGAGACGCGTGCCTTGACGGAGGCGGGAAGCACAGCCTCGCGGTAGGCGGGGTCCTGCTTGTTGAACCATTCCACGCAGGGCATGGACACGACCCGGGTGGGGATGCCGTCGGCCTGCAGGGCCTCGCGGGCCTCCACGGCCAGCTGGACCTCGGAGCCGGTGGCGATCAGGATGACCTGCGCCCCGGTGGTCCGGCCGTTGGCGGAGGCTTCGGCCAGCACGTAGCCGCCCTTCGCGACCCCCGCGGTCGAGGCGAACGTGTCGGCGTCGGCGTCGCCGGTGCCGCGGGCGTAGGTGGGGATGTTTTGCCGGGTCAGCACAATGCCGGCCGGGTTGCCGTGGTTCTCCAGCATGACCTTCCAGGCCGCCGCGACCTCGTTCGCATCTCCCGGGCGGACAACGTCCAGGCCCGGGATCGCACGGAGCGAGGCGAGCTGCTCAACCGGCTGGTGCGTCGGGCCGTCCTCGCCGAGGCCGATCGAGTCGTGCGTCCAGACGTACAGCGACGGGACGCCCATAAGGGCGCCGAGCCGGATCGCCGGGCGCTGGTAGTCGGAGAAGATCAGGAAGGTGCCGGAGAACGCGCGGGTGGGGCCGGCGAGGCTGATCCCGTTCACGATCGACGCGGCGGCGTGTTCGCGGATGCCGAAGTGCAGCACCCGGCCGTAGGGGTTGCCCTTCCACGCCTCGGTCTGCCGGGAGGCCGGGATGAACGAGGGCGAGCCTTCGATGGTGGTGTTGTTCGACTCGGCGAGGTCCGCGGAGCCGCCCCACAGTTCGGGCAGGACCGGGCCGATCGCGTTAAGGACCTTGCCGGAGGCGGCGCGGGTGGAAACGTCCTTGCCGGCTTCGAAGACCGGCAGGGCGGCGTCGAGGTCGGCCGGGAGCTTGCGGGCCTCGACCCGCTCGAGCAGGGCCGCCGCTTCGGGGTTGGCGGATTGCCACGCCTCGAAGGATTCCTGCCATGCGCTCCGGGCAGCGGCGCCGCGGGCCTGCGCCTGGCGGGTGTGGGCCAGGATCTCGTCGTCAACCTGGAAAGTGCGCTCCGGGTCGAAGCCCAGGACCTTCTTCAGGCCGGCGACTTCCTCCGCGCCCAGGGCCGAGCCGTGGATCTTGCCGGTGTTCTGCTTCTTCGGCGCGGGCCAACCGATGATGGTCCGCAGCGAGATGATCGAGGGTTTGCCCGTCTCGGCCTTCGCAGCGAGCAGGGCGGCGTGGAGTTCCGCCACGTCCTCCTTGTACTCGCCGGTCCGGGTCCAGTCGACCCGCTGGGTGTGCCAGCCGTAGGCCTTGTAGCGGGCCAGCACGTCTTCGGTGAACGCGACGTCGGTGTCGTCCTCGATGCTGATGTGGTTCTCGTCGTAGATCACCACGAGGTTGCCCAGCTCCTGGTGGCCGGCGAGCGAGGAGGCCTCGGACGTGACGCCTTCCTGCAGGTCGCCGTCGGAGGCGATCACCCAGACGGTGTGGTCGAACGGGCTGGTGCCGGCGGGGGCGTCGGCGTCGAACAGTCCGCGCATCCGGCGCTGGGAGTAGGCGAAGCCGACGGCGGATGCCAGGCCCTGGCCGAGCGGGCCGGTGGTGATCTCCACACCGGCGGTGTGCTTGTACTCCGGGTGGCCCGGGGTCAGCGAACCCCAGGTCCGCAGCGCCTCAAGGTCCTTCAGCTCCAGGCCGTAGCCGGAGAGGAACAGCTGGATGTACAGCGTCAGGGACGTGTGGCCGGGGGACAGGACGAACTTGTCACGGCCCAGCCAGTCCGGGTTCGCCGGATCGTGCCGCATCAATTTCTGGAAGAGCAGGTACGCGGCCGGCGCGAGGCTCATCGCGGTGCCGGGGTGGCCGTTGCCGACCTTCTCCACCGCATCCGCTGCGAGTACCCGGATGGTGTCCACGGCACGATCGTCCAGATGAGTCCATGACAGTTCTTGCTCTTCCAAATGTGGCACGTAAACCGGGCCCCTCTCTGTGCTGACGGCCGGCGGTACGTTCTTCCCTCCGGGCGGATTCCCTCGAGGAGCTTTCCCGCCGGGGCACAGGTCGGTGCCCGCTGCGGTTCGTACCAGCCGTTCACCATCGAAACGTTGATCTATCATTCAGTCGCATGCGCAGGGGCAGGGAGCGCCGTTGGGGGCGTCCGCCGGTGCGTGCTGATCTGTCAGACAGCTTAGCCCCATTCCACCTGCCGGGCAGCGTACATCTCACGAATTGGACCGGATTTCGGCTTATATGAATCACCGCGTGCCGCCGCGGCGGTGAGGCGGCGTTAACCTGCCGGAATTCGCGGCGCCCGCCGCGGAACCGGGACGCCGGTGCTGCCACGGTATGATGGTGCGTGGCTACCAATGGGGGAGAGGACATGCCTGTGCGCCGCGCGTGGACCCCCTCCGAATGCAGTGCGGCCGCTTTAGCACGCACTGCGATGACCAGCCGGACTGAACAGCCAGACAGAACAGAGTGACTGCCACCGTGAGCACAACAGATACGCCGCTTAATGCCGCACAGGCCCCAGGCCGGATCGGCTTCGCCCGCAAAGCCAAGGCCTACCTGGCGCTCACGAAACCCCGGGTGATCGAGCTCCTGCTGGTCAGTACCCTGCCCACCATGATCTACGCCGAGCGCGGCTTCCCGTCCCTGGGCCTGATCCTGGCAACACTCGTGGGCGGCGCCTTCGCCGCCGGCAGCGCCGGCTCCTTCAACTGCTATATCGACCGGGACATCGACAAGCTCATGCACCGGACCGAGAACCGGCCGCTGGTCACGGGCGAGGTGACGCCGCGGGAAGCGCTGGTGTTTTCCTGGCTCCTCGGCGCCGCTGCCATCGCGATTCTCTGGTTTGGCGCCAACCCGCTTTCGGCCTGGCTGGGGCTCGGCGCCATCGTGTTCTACGTCGTGATCTACACCATGATCCTCAAGCGCCGCACCGCGCAGAACATCGTCTGGGGCGGGGCCGCCGGCTGCTTCCCGGTGCTGATTGCCTGGGCCGCGGTGACCAACACGGTGGAGTGGCCCGCCGTCGTGCTCTTTATGGTGATCTTCCTCTGGACCCCGCCGCACTACTGGCCGCTGTCCATGCGCTACGGCGAGGACTACCGCAACGCCAACGTGCCGATGCTCGGTGCGATCGCCGGCGCCAAGGTCGTGTCCGTGCAGGTCGTCCTGTACGCCTGGGCCATGGTTGCCTGCTCGCTGCTGCTGATCCCGGTCGGCGGGGCCGGCTGGGTCTACACCGTCACCGCAGTCGCCGCGGGCGCCTGGTTCCTGTACGAATCGCACGCCCTTTACAACCGGGCCCAGGGCGGCGACGTGTCCAACAAGGGCGCCATGAAGGTCTTCCACGGCTCCATCAGCTACCTCACCCTGCTCTTCCTCGCGCTGGCCGTCGACCCGTTCATCGGGTCCGCCATCGTCGGCGGCTAAGCAGCGCCCCCGGGGCAGCGCCCGCACGGACGCTTACTGCCCGGGCCGGAGCGGTTGCGGCGGCAGACCGTGTGGCCAGTGAACTACTGCTGCAGGTCCCTCGCAACGAACTTCCCGCTCTCAACGGGTGTCTCCGCGTAAAACCTTGCGCAGCCGAGTGGCTCGGGGGAAAGAACGACGTCGGCTCGGTCTGGAACGCCCTCGCCGTGGACCCGTTGGTCAGCTCCGACATCGCAGCCGGCCGACCGGGCAGCCTCCTGGGCTAACGGGCGCCGTCCCTGACCTGCCCCATCGAGGGCGCGTGCATTCCCGGGGCACATCTGGTGCGGACACGCCGTAAACCAGCCGTCGTCGTCGGAAATGGCAGCCAAAGTGCCCCCGGACGAAGCCATCAGTCACTGGGACGCGGCAGCCGGGGACCTTGGCCCACTCCGCTGAGGAGCCAGTCCACAATGGCTTCCGGCTCGGCGCCGACCAGCGGTCCGGGGCCACATTGGCGCGGACACGCCGTAAAACCAGCCCATCGTCGTCGGCAATGGCAGCCAAAGTGCCCCCGGACGGCGGCGCCTCCGAGCCAGCGACTGAGGAACGTCAGCAGCCTGCGATTGGGGAGCTAGTTCTTGACCGGGCTGCTGCGCGCGATGTCCGCGGCGTTGGTGGACGCGATCATCAGCAGCGCCGCGCCGAGCATGTGCGCGCCGACGAGCAGCGCCGGGATGCCGTTGTAGTACTGCGTGAAGCCGATCGCAGCCTGCAGCACGGTAACGCCCAGCAGCGCGAACACGGCGGTACGGAACGAGCCGGTGATGCGGCCGCGGAGCACCAGGAACACACCGAACAACGCCCCTGCGGTGACGAGGTACGCCGGGACGGCGTGGATGTGCGAGAAGAGGTCCCAGTCCAGGTTGTTGCGCGGCGCGTTCGCGTCGCCGGCGTGCGGGCCCGCGCCGGTCACGACGACGCCGAGGCAGACGGCGACGGCGGAGAACACGGCGACGGCGCCCAGCACCGGCCGGGCGGCGCCCGGCAGTGCGGGAAGGTCACGGGTGCGGAAGGCGCCGGTCCGCCCATAGGCGCGGTTGACGAGCAACGTCGCGACGACCACGAGGGTCATCGAGACCAGGAAGTGCAGCCCCACTACCCACGGGTTCAGCCGGGTCAGGACGGTGATGCCGCCGATGACGGCCTGCGCCGGGATGCTGGCCAGCAGGCCCAGCGCCAGCAGGAACAAGTCCCGGCGTTCGCGGCGCAGGTTCCACAGGTACACCAGCATCATCACCGCGACGGCGGCCAGCGCGAAGGTCAGGAGCCGGTTGCCGAACTCGATGATGCCGTGGATGCCCATCTCCGGCGTGTTCACGAGCGAACTGTCGGTGCAGCGCGGCCAGGTGGGGCAGCCCAGGCCGGAAGCGGTGAGGCGGACCGCGCCGCCGGTGACCACCAGCACGGTCTGGCCGACCAGCGACAACACGGCCAGCCGGCGGACCGTCTTGTCGACGGTGCCGGGCAGCCGGGAGGAAATCCGGGACACGATCCGGGAAGGGCGGGACGCCGTACTCACAGTTTTCTCAATTCCACTTGAACCAACGGGTTGCTGCGGCGCCGGCGATCGCCGTCCAGAGCAGCAGGACAAACACGGCGGCCAGGTTGACGCTGCCGTGCAGGAAAGCATCCCGCAGCGCCTGGCCCAGCGCGCCGGAGGGAAGGAAATGCACTATCGCCTGGGCAAGGGCGGGGAGGCGTTCGGCCGGAATGACGATGCCGCCGAGCGCGCCGAGCAGGATCCACAGCAGATTGGTGATCGCCAGGGTGGCCTCCGGACGCACCGTGCCCGCGACCAGCAGGCCGAGGGCGGTGAATGCCGCGGCGCCGAGCACCAGCAGCGCCAGTCCGGGGAGGATCCCCGGCGCAGAGGGCTGCCAGCCCAGCGGCAGGGCGACGGCGGTCACCACCAGGACCTGCAGCAGCAGCACGGCGAGTACCGCCAGTACCTTGCCCAGGATCAGCCCGGTCCGGCCCAGCGGGGTAGTGGAGAGGAAGCGCAGTACCCCATACCGGCGGTCGAAGCCGGTGGAGATGCCCTGCCCGGTGAAGGCCGTGGACATGGCGCACAGGGCCAGGATGCCCGGCACCGCCACGTTGATCCGGCTGGAACCGAGGCCGTCCAACAGCGGTGTGACCGTCAGCCCGACCAGGGCCAGCAGCGGCAGGATGACCGCGAGGATCAGCTGCTCGCCGTTGCGGAGCATGGTGACAGTCTCGTACCCGCCCTGGAGCAGGATCCGGCGGACCAGCGAAGCGGGGGCACTGCCCAGCGGGGTGCGGGCTGTTGTGCCGGCGGGCGTGGAGCTCATCGGATCTCCCTTCCGGAGATGTCGAGGAAGACGTCCTCGAGGCTGCGGGCGGCCAGGCTCATGGACGCGGGCATTATGCCCCGTTCGGCCCACCAGGCCGCGACGGCGGCGAGGTCGGCGGGGGTCAGCGCGCCGGTGGCGCTGTAGCTGCCGGCCCGCGTCTCGCGGATCTCGACGTCGGCGGGCAGTACGCCGGCCAGGTCCAGCCCGGGCGCCGCCTCGAAGAGCAGCGTCCGGATATGCTGTTCGCCTTCGGTCGCCAGCTCGTGGTTCAGCAGCTGCGCGACGGTGCCTTCGGCGACGTTCCGGCCGGCGTCGATGATGTAGACGTAGTCGGCCAGGCGCTGCGCGTCGTCCATCAGGTGCGTGGTGAGGACAATGCCCATTCCGCGGTCCCGCAGCTCGCCGACCAGCTCGAAGACCAACTGGCGGGACTGCGGGTCCAGGCCGGCGCTCGGCTCGTCGAGGAAGAGCACCTCGGGACGGCCCACCAGGGCCGCGGCGAGGGCCAGCCGCTGCTTCTGGCCGCCGGAGAGGCGCCGCACGGACGTGCGGCTGAACGCGTCGATACCCAACCGCTCCACCAGCTCATCCACCGGCCACGGGTCCTGGTACATGCCGGCGATGTGCCTGAGCAGCGGGATGGGACGGGCCGACGGCGGCAGCCCGCCGTCCTGGAGCATCACGCCGACGCGGGAGCGCAGCTCCGCGCCGGCCGTGTCCGGATCCTGGCCGAGCAGGCTGATACTGCCGCCGGTGCGTTTCTGCAGGCCCTGGGCGCATTCGATGGTGGTGGTCTTGCCGGCGCCGTTGGCGCCCAGCAGGGCGGTGACCTGGCCACGCTCGGCCACGAGGGAGAGCCCGCTGACCACCCGCAGCATTTTGCCGTCAAGGCTGGGCAGGGGACCTACATCCTTGATGAGCCCGCTGATGGTCAGGGCGGGGGATTCGGGAGATCGCACCACAGCATTCTACGCGATGTAGTAGGCCCGGCCCCGATCTTCGGCGGGCTCCAGGAAAGCCATGCCTTACTGGATCGAGGGACTAAATTACGACATGATTGTGTTGTGTATTCCATGAGCCCAACTACTTCCGCCGTGCCTGCCGTGCGCGCGGGGTCACGTGAGGCTGCCGGGCCCGCGGCAGTGCCTGTTGCGGTGCCGCCGGCAGCGCCGTCGGCACACGCCGCGGACGCCGAGGAACGCACCCGGGACCGCGTGCTCGCCGCAGTGCTGGAACACGGCCCGATCAGCGCCGCCGAACTCGGTGAGCTGCTGGGATTCACCCCCGCCGCGGTCCGCCGCCACCTGGACCACCTGTCACGCCACGGCGTGATCGAGGTCAAGCGTGTGGCCCGCGCGGGGGCCGGTGCCGGCCGCCCGGCCCGCCGCTACGTGCTCAGCTCGCAGGGCCAGTCCACGCTCGGGAACGACTACCTCGATATCGCCAGTTCCGCCCTGCGGCGGCTCGGCGAAACGGCCGGCTCCGACGCCGTGCGGGAGTTCGCAGTCGAGCGCTTCGCCGAGATGGAACGCCGCTACGCGCCGGAAATCGAGCAGGCGGGGACCGACATCACCGCACGAGCCCAGGCGCTGTCCGAGGCCCTGAGCCGCGACGGGTTTGTCGCCTCGGCACAGTCGATCGAGGCCAAGGCCCCGCTTCCGGCGGCCCTCTCCAGCGTCCAGCTGTGCCAGGGGCACTGCCCCATCCAGCAGCTCGCCGCCCAGTTCCCCGTCTTCTGCGATGTGGAGACCGAACTGTTCTCCCGGCTGGTCGGCGTCGACGTGCGCCGGCTCTCCACGCTGGCGCGCGGCGGCCACGTCTGCACCACCCACATACCTACGGGCCGTCCGGCCGCCGTCGGGGCTACCAGCCCTGCGTGCCCGGGCAACCCGGACGAAGTATCCAACCATCTGCAAGAAAGGCCGTGATGACGGACCAACTATCAGAGAAGAAGGTTGCTGAATCCACTGTGATCTCGGAGATTCTGGAAAAGAATCCCGAGCTCCACGGAATCGGCACCTACGAATACGGCTGGGCCGACAAGAACGACGTCGGCGCCAACGCCCGCCGTGGTATCAATGAGGACGTCGTACGTGACATCTCGGCCAAGAAGAACGAGCCGGAATGGATGCTCGACCTCCGCCTCAAGGGCCTGAAGTACTTCGACCGGAAGCCCATGCCCACCTGGGGCGCGGACCTGTCCGGCATCGACTTCGACAACATTAAGTACTTCGTGCGGTCCACCGAGAAGCAGGCCGCCACCTGGGAGGACCTGCCCGAGGACATCCGGAACACCTACGAGAAGCTGGGCATCCCGGAAGCCGAGCGCAGCCGCCTCGTCTCCGGGGTCGCCGCCCAGTACGAGTCCGAGGTTGTCTACCACCAGATCCGCGAGGACCTGGAAGCCCAGGGCGTCATCTTCCTGGACACGGACACCGCGCTGCGTGAGCACCCGGAGATCTTCCAGGAGTACTTCGGCACCATCATCCCGGTTGGCGACAACAAGTTCGCCTCGCTGAACACGGCCGTGTGGTCCGGCGGCTCCTTCGTGTACGTGCCCAAGGGCGTCCACGTGGACATCCCGCTGCAGGCCTACTTCCGCATCAACACCGAAAACATGGGCCAGTTCGAGCGGACCCTGATCATTGCGGACGAGGACTCCTACGTCCACTACATCGAGGGCTGCACCGCACCGATCTACACTTCGGATTCGCTGCACTCCGCCGTCGTGGAGATCATCGTGAAGAAGGGCGCCCGCGTCCGCTACACGACCATCCAGAACTGGTCCAACAATGTGTACAACCTGGTCACCAAGCGCGCCATCTGCGAAGAGGGCGCCACGATGGAGTGGATCGACGGCAACATCGGCTCCAAGGTCACCATGAAGTACCCGGCCGTCTACCTTGTCGGTGAGGGCGCGAAGGGCGAGACTCTTTCGATCGCGTTCGCCGGCGAAGGCCAGCACCAGGACACCGGTTCGAAGATGGTGCACATCGCGCCGAACACGAAGAGCTCGATCATCTCCAAGTCCGTGGCCCGCGGCGGCGGCCGCGCCGCCTACCGCGGCCTGGTCCAGGTCCGCGAAGGCGCCAAGCATTCGGCCAACACGGTCCGCTGTGATGCGCTGCTGGTGGACACCATCAGCCGCTCGGACACCTACCCGTACATCGACATCCGCGAGGACGACGTCACCATGGGGCACGAGGCCACGGTCTCGCGCGTCAGCGAAGAGCAGCTGTTCTACCTGATGTCCCGCGGCATGCGCGAAGACGAGGCCATGGCGATGATCGTGCGCGGCTTCATCGAGCCGATCGCCCGTGAACTGCCGATGGAATACGCCCTTGAGCTGAACCGCCTGATTGAACTGCAGATGGAAGGATCGGTCGGTTAATGACTGACATCACTACTGAAAAGGCCCGCATCGGCGCGCCCTCATCGAAGCCGTTCATTGACGGGTTCACCGAGGAAGGCGAAAGCCTCTCGCCGCTGAACTCCGCCGAGTCGAAGGCCCCGCTGGCCGGCGAGGCCGTCAAGGCGCACTCGCACGGCGGCGGCGTCGGCGTCCCGGACAGCTCGCGCGCCGGCCGCCTGACCTCCTACAAGCTGGCGGATTTCAAGCCGCTGACCGGCATGGAGGAAGACTGGCGGTTCACCCCGCTCAAGCGGCTCCGCGGCCTGCACACCGAGGTCCTGAACGGCGCCGCGCCGTCCGTGGCCGTCACCGGCCCGGAGAGCGTCCGGGTTGAAACCGTCGGCCGCGACGATGCCCGCATCGGCTCCGCAGCCATCCCGGAGGACCGGGTTTCGGCCAACGCCTGGGAGAACTTCACCGAGGCCACCGTCATCACGGTGCCCGCCGAAGTCCAGGCCGTCGGCGAGGTCAGCGTGGTGCTGACCGGCCAGGGCGACGCGGCGTCCGCGCAGCACATCGTGATCATCGCGGAGAAGTTCTCCAAAGCCGTTGTTGTGCTGGACCACCAGGGCACCGCCGTCGTCTCGGAAAACATCGAAATCCTGGTCGAGGACGGCGCGCAGCTGACCGTCATCTCGCTGCAGGAATGGAACGACGACGCCGTGCACGCCTCCTCCCAGCAGGCGAAGCTCGGCCGCGACGCCAAGTTCAAGCACATCGTCGTCAGCCTCGGCGGCGACCTGGTCCGGGTGACGCCGTCGGCCCGCTTCACCGCCCCCGGCGCCGAAGCGGAAATGTTCGGCCTGTACTTCGCCGACGCCGGACAGCACCTCGAGCAGCGCCTGTTCGTGGACCACGCGGTTCCCAACTGCAAATCCAACGTGCTCTACAAGGGCGCCCTGCAGGGCCGGAACGCGCACACCGTCTGGGTGGGTGACGTCCTGATCCGCAAGGAAGCCGAAGGCACCGACACGTACGAGGCCAACCGCAACCTGGTCCTCACCGACGGCGCCCGCGCGGATTCCGTGCCCAACCTCGAGATCGAGACCGGCCTGATCGCCGGCGCCGGCCACGCCAGCGCCACCGGCCGTTTCGACGACGAGCACCTGTTCTACCTGATGGCCCGCGGCATTCCGGAAAAGGTGGCCCGCCGCCTGGTGGTCCGCGGATTCCTGAACGAGATCATCCAGCAGATCAAGGTTCCAGTCATCGAGGATCGCCTCACGGCCGCCGTCGAGCGCGAGCTCGCCGCCACGGACCACTAGAGAAGTACGGGGCAAAAACATGACGGAACAGCCAAAAGGCGAGCTGGTCTGCAGCGCGAGCGAGATCCAGGTCAAGCAGGCGCTGCGGATCCTGATCGACGACTACCCGGTAGCGGTCGTCAAGGACTCGATGGGGGAGATCCACGCCATCGGTGACACCTGCTCGCACGCGGACATCTCACTCTCCGAGGGCGAGGTGGAAGGCTGCAAGATCGAGTGCTGGGGCCACGGCTCCCAGTTCGACCTGCGTAGCGGCCAGCCGCTCCAGCTGCCCGCCTACGATCCCGTGCCGGTCTTTGCCGTCACCATCCAGGATGACGACGTCTATGTGGACGTCAGCACCATCCTGAACGGCGCCGAGGCTCCGAACTTCAGCTGACCGCGGGGGCAGGCACCGCTTGCCCCCGCCGGCCGGCAGCCAGCAACACCCAAAACTTATCGACGAGAAAACGCACCGCCGCCGAGGTGGCGGTGCAGAGGAGAACAAGACACATGTCCACTCTTGAGATCAAGGACCTGCACGTCAGCATTGACACCGAGCAGGGCACCAAGGAAATCCTTAAGGGCGTCAGCCTGACTATCAAGACCGGCCAGACCCACGCCATCATGGGCCCCAACGGCTCGGGCAAGTCCACCCTGGCGTCCACGATCGCCGGCCACCCGCGCTACAACGTCACGAGCGGTACCATCACGCTCGACGGCGAAGACGTCCTCGCGATGAGCGTCGATGAGCGCGCCCGCGCCGGCCTGTTCCTGGCCATGCAGTACCCGGTCGAGGTTCCCGGCGTCAGCATGACCAACTTCCTGCGCACCGCCAAGACCGCGATCGACGGCGAAGCCCCGAAGCTGCGCACCTGGACCAAGGACGTCAAGGCCGCCATGGCGCAGCTGCGCATCGACGCCGACTTCACCCAGCGCAACGTCAACGAGGGCTTCTCCGGCGGCGAGAAGAAGCGCGTGGAGATCCTCCAGCTGGAGCTCTTCAAGCCCAAGTTCGCCATCCTCGACGAGACCGACTCCGGCTTGGACGTCGACGCGCTGAAGGTTGTCTCCGAGGGCGTCAACCGCGCGCACGCCGAGGGCAACATGGGCACCCTGCTGATCACCCACTACACCCGGATCCTGCGCTACATCAAGCCGGAATTCGTGCACGTGTTCGTGGACGGCAAGGTTGTCGAAGAGGGCGGCCCGGAGCTGGCCGACCGCCTCGAAGAAGAAGGCTACGACCGTTACCTCCCGGGCGCCGGAGCCGCCACCATCGCTGCCGCCGACGCCGCAGCTCAGGCCTAGTTAGGACTACGCCATGACCGAAATCAATATGGCCCGCACGGGCCTCGAGGATGTCGAAGAGGCACTCAAGGACGTGATCGACCCGGAACTGGGCGTGAACATCGTTGACCTGGGCCTGCTCTACGGCCTGAAGTACTCCGACGACGACGGTGCCCTGCTGATCGACATGACGCTGACCACGGCGGCCTGCCCGCTCACCGACGTGATCGAGGAGCAGGTAGGCAAGGCCCTGGACGGCATTGTGGATGACTGGCGCCTGAACTGGGTATGGATGCCGCCGTGGGGTCCGGAGCGGATCACCGAAGACGGCCGCGACCAGATGCGCGCCCTGGGCTTCAACATCTAGATTCCGCCGGTTCCGCCGAGAGACGGAATTTACGACGACGGCGGGCCCACCTCGTGGAGGTGGGCCCGCCGTCGTCGTTTCTGCCCTGATGGCACCGAGTGCTCCGCAGCCGCCCTTTTGGAGGCCCATAACGGCGGTTGCGGAGCAGCCGGTGCAGCCTCTGGCTACGGGGTGGCGACCTTAAAGGTGTCGCACTGGTTGATGTCGCCGGTCTTGTAGCCCTGGTAGAACCACTTCTGCCGCTGGGCGCTGGAGCCGTGGGTCCAGGACTCCGGCGAGACGCGGCCGGTGGCGGCTTTCTGGATCCGGTCATCGCCCACCGAGGACGCCGCGGACAGGGCGTCCTGCAGGTCCTGCGTCTTGAGCGGTTCCAGGAACGGCTGGCCGCTCTTGGGGTCCTTGGTGGTCGTGGCGTAGCGGACCCAGAGGCCGGCGTAGCAGTCGGCCTGGAGCTCCACCCGCACCGCGCCGGACTGCGGACCCTGCGGATCCTGCTGGGCGCGGTCGATCGTGCCGAGGACATTCTGGATATGGTGGCCGAACTCGTGGGCCACCACGTACTCCTGCGCCAGCGGGCCGCCCGAGGAGCCGAAGCGGTCCACGAGTTCCTGGAAGAAGCCCGGATCGAAGTACGCCGTCTGGTCGGCCGAGCAGTAGAACGGGCCGACCTCTGAGGTGGCGGAGCCGCAGCCGGTGCTGGTTGCCCCGCGGAACAGGACTGTGTCCGGTTGCGGGTACTTCCTGTTGTACTGCGCCAGGTAGTCCGGCCAGAACGCGTTCAGGCTGTTGACCGTGCCCACGATCCGGCACTCGAGGCTGGCGTCGGCGTCGGCGCCGGTCTTGCACGCCGGTGCGGTGCTCTGGCCCTGCGACTGCTGGTCCTGGGTACTGCCGGCGAGGCCTTCCAGCAGCTGCGGGTTGATGCCGAACAGCGCGGCCAGGAGCAGCACAATGCCGCCGCCGATCCCGCCGCCGATTTTGGTGCCGCGGCCCATGCCGCCGCGGCTCTGGACCTGCGACGGGTCCAGCTGCACGTTGTCATTGAAACTCATGCTGAAACAATATCCTCTCCCTACAGTCCGGGCCCCGTTGCCCGGTAAAGTTGGTCCGATGCCTTTTCTCGACAGACTCCAGCGCTGGGCCGACGAGCGGCCCGACGGCACCGCCGTCGTCGTGGCCGGACACCGCCTGAGTTTCTCCGAACTGCGGGATGCCGCCGCCGCGCTCGTCCCGGTGACGCCGGCCGTCACGGTGCTGGCCGAGCGGAACTCCACGGATTTTGCCGCGGCCTTCGCGGCGGCGGTGGCCGGTAGCCGCCGCTGCGCCGTGCTGGACCCCACCTGGCCGCAACAGCTCCGCGACAGCCTGACCGCGCGGATCGCGGACACCGTCCCCGCGGGCGGGGCCGGCGAGGGCGCGTCCGCCGGGGGCGGCACAGGCGAGGGCGGCGCCATGGGCGGCGGCCTCGCCGACGGCCCGCCCGATTCGCCGTTCCTGATCGGGCTCACGTCCGGGACGACGGCGGTGCCGAAGGCGTTCAGCCGGTCGCGGCGGTCCTGGCAGCTGTCCTTCGAGTCGTCGGTCGAGTTCTTCGGCCTTGGCCCGGATGACAGGACGCTCGCGCCCGGGCCCCTGGCCGCCAGCCTCAACCTCTATGCCCTCGCCGAATGCCTGTATGCCGGCTCCGCGTTCCACACCCTCGACCATTCCGACGTTGGAGATGCGCACACCGCGGTCAGCCACGACGGCATCACCCGGCTGGTGCTGGTGCCGACGATGCTCCGGCTGCTGAGCGAGCGCGGCCTGGCCGGCGGTGTGGACGGCTCCGGGCTGCGGAGCATCATCTGCGCCGGTTCCAAGCTCGACGCGCGGACCCTGGAGGCCGCGCGCCGCTGGGCGCCGAACGCGACAATCTTCGAGTACTACGGAGCGGCGGAGCTCAGTTTCGTCGCCGGGGAGGGCCTGCGGCCGGGGGAGGCGCCGGCAGCAGGGGGGCCGGGCCTGGGAACCGGGATCGGCGGGCCGTTTCCCGGCGTCGAGATCAGGATCCTGGACGACGGCGGAGCCCCGGTGCCGGACGGGCACGACGGCAACGTCTGCGTGCGCAGCGGCCTGGTCAGCGACGGCTACCTGTGGGGCGACGACGGCGCGGCACTGCAGTGCTTCGACGGCTGGTACACCGTGGGGGACCGGGGCTACCTGTCCGACGGGAACCTGCACCTGCTGGGCCGCCGCTCGGACATGATTATCACGTCGGGCACCAACGTGTACCCGCACGAGGTAGAGCTGGCCCTCGCGTCGGTCCCGGGAGTCACCGCCGCCGTGGCCGCCGGTCAGCCGGACGACCTGCGCGGCCAGCGCGTCGTGGCCGCGGTACTGCCGTCCCACGGCGGCCTGACCGGCACGCAACTGAGAGCCGGCGTCGAGGACGTCCTAGCCCGGAACAAGCGGCCGCTGGACTACTACCTGCTGGCCGAGCTGCCCCTCACCGACCGCGGCAAGCCCAGCCGTCCGCTGCTGCTCGAGTGGATCGCCCGCAACGACCCGCGAATCCGGCGCCTTGGCTGAGGATCCGTTGTTGGCGGACCGGCAGCCCGTCATCATCGCCGCGCGGCGGACCCCGGTCTGCCGGGCCCACGGAGCCCTGAAGACCCTGCAGTCCGAGCAGTTGCTGGCGCCGGTGCTGCGACGCCTGCTGGCCGAAACGGGTGTTGCACCGGACCAGGTGACGGACGTGGTGGTCGGCAACGCCGTGGGCGGCGGCGGCAATGTCGCGCGGCTGGCGGCCCTCGAGGCAGGACTGCCGGTGAGCGTTCCCGGGCTGACCGTGGACCGGCAGTGCGGTTCCGGGCTGGATTCGATTGTGCTGGCATCCCGGCTGGTCGCCGCCGGTGGTGGTTTCGGCGGCGGGCTCTACCTTGCCGGCGGGGTGGAGAGCATCAGCACGGCGCCGCTCCGGGCCCGTCCCGGTGCCGGTGGCGAACCGCAGTTCTACCGCCGGGCCCGGTTCGCCCCGGCCGGCTACGGCGACCCGGACATGGGGGTGGCCGCGGAAAACGTGGCCGCGCGTTTCGGCATTTCGCGGCAGCGGCAGGACGACTTCGCGCTGCGCAGCCACCGGCGGGCCCTCGACGCGGCCGCGGCCGGCGCCTTCGACGGCGAGGTTGTGGCGTTGCCCGGGCCCGATGGTCCTATCGGCTCCGACGACGGGCCGCGCCGATCCCTGACTCCTGCGGTGCTGGCCCGGTTCCCAGCCGCGTTCGTTGCCGGCGGGAGCGTGACCGCCGGTAATTCCTGCTTCGACGCGGACGGGGCCGCCGCCGTGGTGGTCACCTCGCTGGCCCGTGCCCGCGCCCTCGGTGCCCGCGACGGCCTGCTGGTGCTCGGGACGGACACCGCGGGCGTGGAGCCGGCGCTGCTGGGGATGGGCGCGGCGGCGGCCGCGGAACGCCTGCTGGCGGGTGCTTCCGTCGCGGCCAGGGACCTCGGTCTGATCGAGTTCAACGAGGCGTTCGCGTCCCAGACGCTCGCGTGCCTCGATCAGTTGGGCATCGAGCCGCACCGCGTCAACCTCGACGGCGGAGCCCTCGCCCTGGGCCACGCCTACGGGGCGTCCGGCGCGGTGCTTGTCACGCGGCTGTTGGCCCAGGCCCGCCGGAATCCGGTGCACGGCACCCTGGCCCTGGCCATGATCAGCATCGCCGGCGGCATGGGGACGGCTGCGCTGTTCGAGTACAGGTCCTTCCTTTAGCTCCCACGGGACATGCTCATTCTTCGGCTTCAAGGTTGGACATAGTGGCGGTATGTCCACGCCCCGCGGCCAGTGCTGGGCATGCTCCTCAGGTGGCCCAGGGACGGGACATGTCCAATGTGCCAACCCAGGGGACATGCTCATTCTTCGAACCCGGGATTGGACATAGGGGCGGTATGTCCACGCCCCGCGGCCAGTGCTGGGCATGCTCCTCAGGTGGGTCGCGGGGAGGGCATGCTCCTCAGGTGCCCCAGGGGACCGGGCATGTCCAGTGCGCCAACCCAGGGGACATGCTCATTCTTCGAACCTGGGATTGGACATAGGGGCCGTATGTCCACGCCCCGCGGCCAAGGGAGGGCATGTCCCGGGGTGGCGGCCGGGCTCAGTCGTCCCAGTCCTCCGCCTCGCCCAACCCTCGGGCCGCCAGGGCCTCGCCGGTCTGCCGGGCAAAGGCCACCGTGGTGATGAACACCGGCAGCACCAAGGCGCGGGGGTTCCGCTCCAGGCCACGGGCTCGGGCCGAATCACGGACATCGGCATAGGCTCCGGCGATGAAGGGGATGCTGCGCAGCATCACGGCGATCGTCAGCGCGAACCGCTCGGGATCGGCGCCGAACCGGCGGAACGGCCGGGCCAGCGAGGCCACACCGTCCAACAGGGTCTGGACCGGGGTGGTGGCGGTGAGGATCGACGCCGCCACCACACAGACCAGGACATTCAGCACGATCCGCGCCGCAACGGGAACGCCGAGCTGCCACCACTGGAACAGGCCGATCATGGCCAGCACGGGCAGGACCGGCCGGACCGCCCGGAGCAGCCTGCGGGCACCGGCCCCGCTGAGCAGGAACACCCCGCACAAAACGGCAAGCCCCACGGCAGCCGCAGCCCAATCCGCCACCAGGAACGACCCCATCCCGCACGCCAGCACCAGCAGGAACTTCAGCCACAACGGTGCGCGGTGCACCAGGGAACTCCCCGGCACGTAGTTGGCCAGCAGGAAGCCGTGCCCCCTCATGGCCCCGCCGTCTCCCCGCGGGCGGGCGGCACGACGGCGGGATCCGTAACGCACAGCTGCCGGTACTGCGCGACGGCGGCCGCCGCCCCGCCGTCGAACACGACCTTCCCGGCGTCCACCACGAGCACCCGGTCCAGATCGAGGGCAAGGTCCAGGTCGTGCGTGGACAGGATGACCTGCTGTTCCAGCCCGGCCAGGGTGCGGCGCAGGAGTTCGCGGTTCCGCAGGTCCAGCAGGGTGGACGGCTCGTCCAGCACCAGGACGTCCGGCTTGACGGCCAGCACGGCGGCGAGGGCCACCAGCTGCCGTTCGCCGCCGGAGAGCTCGTAGACGCTCTGGTCCGCCAGCGCCAGCAGCCCGAAGCGGTCCAGCGCCGCTTCGGCCAGGGCACGTCGTTGGCGGGTGTTCCGCTCCGAGCGGCGCAGGGACAATTCCACGTCCTCCCGGCCCGTGGGCATTACCAGCTGCGAGAGCGGATCGGTGAAGACAAAGCCCACCCGGCGGCGCACGGCCCGCACCTCCCGGACCGTGTCCGCGCCGGCGACCGTGACACTGCCGGAGCTCGGCGCGATCAGGCCGTTCAGCAGCCGCAGCAGCGTCGACTTCCCGGAGCCGTTGGCGCCGATCACGCCGATCCGCCGCTCGGTCAGGGCCAGGGACGTGGCGTGCAGCAGGGTCTTGGGCTCTGCCGAGCCGTCAACGGCGACCCGCACCTCCGCGCGGTCCAGGACAATGCTCATGCGCGTCCGTCTGCGCGCCGGATGCGGCGCACCAGCAGGTCAGGGAAGGCCTTGTGCAGGGCGAGGGCGACCGTGACGGCAAGGACGTTCTTAATGATGTCGCCCGGGTAGAACGCGAGGTCGGCCACGAAAGCCGCGGAGAAACTGAGTTTGGCGTTGACCACCATGCCGAGGATGCCCAGCCCGTGGACAAAGACGATGCTGCTCACCATGGCGGCGCAGAAGAGCAGCACGGCCCGGAGCTTCCCGGAGCGGCCGGCCGTGCGGCGCAGCACGACGGCGGTCAGGGCGCCGACCGCGGTGGCCGCCAGCAGGAAGCCGATGATGTAGCCCGCCGATGGTCCGGCCAGGACACCCAGCCCGCTGCGCCCGCCGCTGAAGATCGGCAGTCCGGCGAAGCCCAGGAGCAGGTAGAGTCCGACGGCGGCGAAGGCGCGGCCGGCCCCCAGTGCGAGTCCAGTGAGCATTACGGCGAGGGTCTGCAACGTGATCGGCACACCCAGGCCGGCCACCGGGATGGCCGCCACGAGCGCCGACGCCGCGACCAGGGCGGCGAAGACCGCGATCAGTCCCAGGTCGGTAGCATCCCAGCGGTTGCGCCGGGGTCCCCGCGGGGTCGCGGCACTGGAACCGGTGGGGTTGGTGGTGCCGGCATCGGTGACGGCTTTCTCAGCGTTGCTCATGATGTTTCCTGTCGCGTGGTGGGTCCGGGGATCTACTTCCGACGATACGGCCGTGGCCACGCCGCCATTTTGTAGGCCTTCCACTAAGCGCGGGCCCGCTCGCTGGACCACTCCGCCAATCCGGTGAAGCGGCGGTCAACGACGGCGGGCGCCGGCCGCCGTCGTCCGCGGCGTTCCCCGATGTCACCCGGCAGGGGAGGTGCCGGTAGACTGGTAGAGGCCGAACTCTTGGCCACACTGCCCCGGCCCCGTCCAGACTTCATCCGTTGTGCCGCGGCGTTCCCTGTTGTGAAAGGCCTTAGCTGCATTGATTACCGTCCAGGATCTCGAACTGCGCGCCGGCGCCCGTCTGCTTATGGACCAGGTGAGCTTCCGGATCGACAAGGGAGACAAGATCGGCCTCGTTGGCCGTAACGGTGCAGGCAAGACCACGCTGACCCGGGTGCTGGCCGGCGAAGGCCTGCCCGCCGCCGGAAAGGTGACCCGCAGCGGCGAGATCGGCTACCTGCCGCAGGACCCCCGCACGCCGGACATGGAGCAGTTGGCCCGGGACCGCATCCTCTCCGCCCGCGGCCTGGACATCGCCGTCGGCAAGCTCCGGGTCGCCCACGAAGAGATGGCCAGCGAGAACGCCGACGTCCAGCGCAAGGCCATGAACCGCTACGACCGGCTGGAATCGGAATTCCTGGCCGCGGGCGGCTACGCCGCCGAGGCCGAAGCCGCCGCAATCTGCTCCAACCTGGCCCTCCCGGACCGGCTGCTGAACCAGCCGCTGAAGACTCTCTCCGGCGGCCAGCGCCGCCGCGTGGAGCTGGCACGCATCCTGTACTCCGACGCCGAGACCATGCTCCTCGATGAGCCCACCAACCACCTCGATGCCGATTCCATCGCCTGGCTGCGCGAGTTCCTCAAGAACCACCAGGGCGGCCTGATCGTGATCAGCCACGACACCGAGCTGCTCGAGGCCACGGTGAACAAGGTCTTCCTGCTGGACGCCAACCGCGCGCAGATCGACTTCTACAACATGGACTGGAAGCGTTACCTGACCCAGCGCGAAACCGATGAGCGTGCCCGCAAGCGGGAGCGCGCCAACGCGGAAAAGAAGGCGCAGGTCCTCATGGACCAGGCCAACAAGATGCGCGCCAAGGCCACCAAGGCCGTCGCCGCACAGAACATGGCCAAGCGCGCTGAACGGCTGCTGGGCGGCCTCGAGGCGGTCCGCGAGAATGACCGTGTGGCGGCCCTGCGCTTCCCGGACCCGTCGCCGTGCGGCAAGACCCCGCTTACCGCCGACGGCCTCAGCAAGTCCTACGGGTCGCTGGAGATCTTCACCGACGTCGACCTCGCGATCGACCGCGGCTCCAAGGTGGTCATCCTGGGTCTCAACGGCGCCGGCAAAACGACGCTGCTGCGCATGCTCGCCGGCGTCGACAAGCCCGACACCGGCGAAGTCATCCCCGGCCACGGCCTCAAGGTGGGCTACTACGCGCAGGAGCATGAGACGCTCGACGTCGACCGCACCGTGCTGCAGAACATGCGCTCGGCCGCGCCGGACATGAACGACTCCGAGGTCCGCGGCATTCTGGGCTCGTTCCTGTTCTCCGGCGACGACGTCGACAAGCCCGCCGGTGTGCTCTCCGGCGGTGAGAAAACCCGGCTGGCGCTGGCCACCATCGTGGCGTCCAGCGCCAACGTGCTGCTCCTGGACGAGCCCACCAACAACCTCGACCCCGCCAGCCGCTCCGAGATCCTGGGCGCGCTGCGCAACTACACGGGCGCCGTCGTGCTGGTGAGCCACGACGAGGGGGCCGTCGAGGCACTCAACCCGGAGCGCGTCGTGCTGCTGCCTGATGGGGTCGAGGACCTCTGGAACGAGGACTACCTGGATTTGATCACGCTGGCGTAGGCCCTCTGGGCAGTCCCTTCTGGTCACCTCCGCGCCTCGGCACGCGCGATTTGCCGCTTGCTGGCTCGTTCCTCGCCTTTGACGCAAGCTACACAAATCACCCGCGCCGCTGCGCTCGTGCGTTGGCGTCGACACGCTCGGGGGCCTTCACCTTCTCGCGTTAGCGGACGGGCATTTGTTCCGCGCCGGTGATGCGGTGGAGTTCTTGGTAGGTGATGGAGAACATGGCGTTGTGGTCTCCGGCGCCGGCCCAGAGGATCGGGTGGGCTGAGAGGGACTCGTCCAGTAGGGTCCTGATCTTCGTTGGGTGGCCGAGCGGGGCCACTCCGCCTACGCGCTGGCCCGTGTGGTGCAGGACGAAGTCGGGGGAGGCGCGGCGGATCTTCCCGGAGCCGAGGCGGGCTTCAACCTTGCGGACGTCGACCTTGGCTGCGCCGCTGGCAAGGATCAGCAGGGGAGCACCGTCCAGGTCAAAGATGAGGCTGTTGGTGATCGCCGCGACGTCGCAGGCCAAGGCGTCGGCAGCGGCCGTCGCCGTCGGCACCGGGGACTCAAAGATTGATACGGTATCCGCGGCGCCCGCCGCGAGGAGCGCGCGCCGGACGTTGGCGACGGCGTCGGGGTCCATGCGGTGCTCCTTCAGAATCCCTGGGCGTCCAGGATCGCGTCTTCCTCTTCCTCGGCCGTGGCAGTCTTGCGTTTGCGGGGAACTGGCCGGCGGCGGGGGGCCGGATTGCTCGCGTGCAGGTATCCGTCCCCGGCGTCCTGGCCCTCAGCGTCCTCCGCATCGATCGCGGCGTTCCGGGCCTGCTGGCGCGCCGCGTAACCGAAGCCGACGAACATGAGGACGCCGAAGGCAAACCACTGCAGTGAATAGGACAGGTGGGTGCCTTCCTCGGTGGAGGGCTTGGGGAAGCCGACGGGCATGTCCGTTACCGGCGGTGTTTCCGAAGCCAGTTGTCCGTAGGCGCCGGTGAGCAGCGGATATCCGAGCTGGGACGAGTAGGCGGCCAGGTCGATCGACGCGAGCTGTCCATCCGGGGCGCCGCGCTGCAGCTCCGGCTCGGCAGGCTTGAGCCGGGCCACCACAGTGACGTTGCCGGACGGCGGAGCCGGGACCGAGTCCGGGCTTCCGGGAGTCTTGTTGCCAATCGGAAGCCAGCCGCGGTCGATCACGACCGTTTCACCGGACTCCAGCTTGAACGGGACCACCACCTCATAGCCGGGTTGTCCGTTGAGCGGGCGGTTGCGGACAATCCGCTGTCCGGCTTCGTCGTAGCGGCCGCGCAGTGCCACCTGCGTCCACTCCCGGTCGGCGTCGAGCTTGATGAACTGGTCCCGGGCGTCCGCGAAGGGAATCGGGGCGGCTGAGTAATTCGAGACGACGCGGTTGATCTCGGCGAGGGTCTCGGCGCGGCGGTCCATCTGCCAGCGGCCCAGGAACACGCACGCGGTGGCAAAAATGGCGGCCAGCAGCAGGTAACCCAGCCACTTGCTGGAGAAAAGGAAGCGGTACATTCAGCTGGCCCTGCCCGGAACAATGGGGGACTTCGCGCCGTTGCCGGCAGCGGCGTCCAGCGGGACCGTGGCCTTCCAGAGCCCGCGCGTCTGCAGGTAATCCTCCAGCCAGGCGCGGTGTTCCGGGCAGGCGAGCCAGGTTTTGCGGCGCTCCGGGGTGTGGATCTTCGGATTGTTCCAGAGCAGCTGCCACTCGGCGTCGGCGCGGCAGGCCTTGCGCGAGCACATCGCTGTTGCAGGCGCGGCAGCAGTGCCGGCCAGGTCAAAAATGTTCATGAAGCAGCCCGCCTGTGGTCCTCGTCGTCGTCGTCAATCAGCTCACCCTGGAGCAGCGTGATGGGGGCGTTGTCCGCCGCCGGCGGGCCCTGGCCGGGAGTTTCCTCCGGGCGGGGCGCGTCCAGTTCGGCCATCGGGACGTAGTCGATCAGAGACTCGCTGTGGACTTCGGCGCGGTCGCTGCCGTTGGCGATGACCACTGCAAACCAGGGCAGGAAGACGGCTCCGATGATAGGAAGCACCTTGAACCAGCCATCCACCACGAACACAAGAATCAGGCAGACCATGCGGATGCCCATGGCCACGGCATACTTGATCATCCGCTGGCGCATCTCTTCCGAGTGGGCGGCGGCGGCGTCGGTAATGCTATGGACCTCGGTGTCACCGGAATACTCCCCGGACGACCGCTCACCGGGTCGGTTCTTGTTTGTCACGGCTGTCAGATCACGCTCCATAGGCTTCCCTTAATTCTCTCACCATCGGCGGGGGCACCCAAACAGCCGGCCGGCGCCGGGCCGGGGACGTTCGCGCCGGAGGCTAAGATCGGAGGCAGGAAAATCCAGCCCACCCAACGCGGTGCCAGTGAGCCGCAGAATCCCGGAGCCCAATATGTCTGAAGCAACCTCCACCGGCCGCAGCGTCCTCATCACCGGCGGCAACCGGGGCATCGGCCTCGCCATCGCCGAATCCTTCCTGGCCAACGGCGACAAGGTCGCTGTGACCTACCGCAGCGAGACGACGCTCCCGGCCGGCATCCTCGGGGTCAAGGCCGACGTCACGGACGAGGCCTCCGTGGACGCCGCGTTTGCCGAAGTCGAGGCGGCGCACGGGCCCGTGGAGGTCCTCGTCGCCAACGCCGGCATCACCAAGGACACCCTCCTGATGCGGATGAGCGAGGACGACTTCACCTCGGTGATCGACACGAACCTCACCGGCGCCTTCCGCGTCATCAAGCGCGCCTCCAAGGGCATGATCCGGGCCCGCAAGGGCCGCGTGGTGCTGATTTCCTCCGTGTCCGGCCTCTACGGCGCCCCCGGCCAGATCAACTACTCCGCGTCCAAGGCCGGCCTCGTCGGCATCGCCCGCTCCCTCACCCGCGAACTTGGCGCACGCGGCATCACCGCCAACGTGGTGGCGCCCGGCTTCATCAACACGGACATGACCGCCGAACTGCCCGAAGCCACGCAGAAGGACTACCTGTCCAAGGTTCCCGCGGGCCGGTTTGCGGAGGCATCGGAAGTCGCCGACGTCGTCCGCTGGATCGCCAGCGATGAGGCGGCCTACGTCTCCGGCGCGGTTATCCCGGTCGACGGCGGCCTCGGCATGGGCCACTAGGCCTGGGCCGGGCCGGGCTACGTTTGTCGGTTCCGCGGACGACGGCGGCTGCAGCGTCCGACTGCCCCGGCGGGTTCCGCCCGGGGCCGGGCCTTTGGCCCTAGGCGGCGCCGCGGCCTGGGGCGTGTAATGGTCTTACAGCCCCTGACCGCGCCAAGGCAGGGGCGTGGACCCAGGAGGATTATCATGGCTGATCTCAGCAAGTGGGCGCCTTCGGACATGTTGGAGCCCGTCCGCCGTTTCCTCGACGGCGACCTGACGATGGCCTCGACCATCAAGGTGGAGCAGTTCCAGGACGGAAACACCCTGGTGGTGCGGGCGGAGGTTCCCGGCATCGATCCCGACAAGGACGTCGACGTGTCGGTCAGCGAAGGCATGCTGCATATCAGGGCCGAACGCGAGGAAAAGACCGAGCACAAGAGCAAGACGGGCTACCGTTCGGAGTTCCGCTACGGCTCTTTCCTGCGCAGCATCGCCCTGCCGGCCGGGGCCAAGGAAGAAGACATCACCGCCAGCTACAAGGACGGCGTCCTGGAAGTGCGCGCGCCGGCCCCCGTTACGGCGCCGGGCGAGACGACCAAAAAGATCAAGGTCGACCGGGGCTGACGCAGGTCCGCCTCACCGCCGGCCGGCACCTCACCGCGGGCCTTCGCAGGTTCCCGCAGGTCCTTGGGGGAGCCGGCCGGTTGGCTCTCGGTTGGCTTGCGGACAGGCGCCGTACGGGCGACTTTAGTCAGCCTCGTCCCGTGCCTGCTTCAGCCAGCCCGCCACTTCGGCGTCGAGGTCCTCCGCGGAACGAAGCTCCAGATGGTGCATCCACAGTCCGGGTGACGGGTGCACCACCGATTTGAACCGGGGCGAGTCGATCCGGCTGCCCGCGGCAATCGAGAGCACGGCCGGCACGTCGGAGCGGACGTAGCGCCCGGGCCACCAGACATAGGCGAAGCCGCGGCGCCGCCCGCGGAAGGCGACCTGGCTTTTGGTTGCCCTGATTTCAGGCGGATCGACGGCGTCCGGGCCGACTGCAGGCGGACCAGCTGAGAGCCGACCTGCTGCGAGCGGCGCGGGTCCGGTAAGCATCCGCTCCACGACGCGGTACAGGGCTAGGCCCCGGGGCGACCCGTAAAAGACGTCCTCCGGCGTGGATGCGGTGCCTTGGCTCCCCATGGCCGCGAGCCTACGCCGCCGCACGCCGCCGCAACAGGCGCGGGTGTTACGTCCAGTGCCTGACGCACCCGGAGGGCATGCCCCGACCCGAGGAATCTGCGGCTCGGGGGACAAGCCCAGTCTTCGTCGCGGCGGGTGGGCATATGGGCACTATGTCCAATGCCGGACGCACCCGGAGGGCATGCCCCGCGGAGCGACCGCCGGGACCCGGATCCCGCAACCACCCGAACTAGGCCTGCGCGGCTTCTTTGTGGACCCTGGACAACCGAATTGCTGCGGACCGCTGGCATGATGGACAGCAGACCCCACAGTATTTGGACGTTTGGAACAAAGGAGCTCGAATGGGACTGCTGGACAACAAGACCGCGATCGTTACCGGTTCGTCGCGCGGCATTGGCGCAGAGGTGGCGAAGTTCCTCGCCGCCGAGGGTGCCGCCGTCGTCGTGAACTACCGCCAGAAGGCGCCGCGCGCCAACAAGGTGGTCGCGGAAATTGAGGCAGCGGGCGGCCGGGCCGCAGCCGTGGGCGCTGACCTCACCACGCAGGAAGGCGTCCAGGCCCTGGCCAGCGCGGCGATGGAAAACTTCGGCTCGCTGGATCTGCTGGTGCTCAACGCCTCCGGCGGCATGGAGTCCGGCATGGAAGAAGGCTACGCGCTGAAGCTCAACCGCGACGCCCAGGTGAACATGCTCAACGCCGCCGTGCCGCTGATGTCGGAAGGCTCGCGGGTGGTCTTTGTGACCAGCCACCAGGCCCACTTCATCGAAACCGTGCCCACCATGCCCGAGTACGAGCCCGTCGCCCGCAGCAAGCGCGCCGGCGAGGACGCGCTCCGGGAGCTCGTTCCGAGCCTCGCCGACAAGGGCATCTCCCTGGTGGTGGTCTCCGGCGACATGATCGAAGGCACCGTCACCGCGACGCTCCTGGACCGCTCCAACCCGGGCGCCATCGAGGCCCGCCGCGCCGAGGCCGGCAAGCTGTACTCGGTCAAGGAATTTGCCGCCGAGGTCGCCAAGATGGCCACCGCCGACGTCGAGACCGGCCACACCGAATACGTCGGCGGCGCCGACTACTTCGACAAGTCGAGCGGCGCGGGCAGCAACTAGCAACCGCCGAGATGGCACTTGGCGGCAGTGTTTTTCAAGAACACTGCCGCCGAGTGTCATCTGGCGTTAACGCCGGCCACGCGGAGGCCGACCTCGCGTTAACGCCGGGCCCCGCCGGGGCCTAGACGCCGGCGATGTGCCGGACGGCGTCGAGGTACGGCATGTTCACGGCCGCGTCCGCCACCGCGCGGACGGCCGGCTTGGCGTTGAACGCGACCCCGATGCCGGCCGCGCCCAACATGTCCAGGTCATTGGCCCCGTCGCCCACCGCGATGGTGTGCTCCATCGGGATACCCTCGGCCGCGGCCCACTCCCGCAGGTACTTTTCCTTGGCGGCGCGGTCCACGACGTCGCCGAGCACTTTCCCGGTCAGCGCACCGTCCACAATTTCCAGTTCGTTGGCGATCCAGTAGTCCATCCCCAGCTCCTCGGCAATCGGCCGCAGGATCTGGTTGAAGCCGCCCGAGACGACGGCGACGGCGTGCCCGGCCGCTTTGAAGGCCGCCACCAGCTCGGCGGCCCCGTCGCTCAGGGTCACCTCCGCGCGGACGGACTCGACGACGTCGGCCGGCAGCCCGGCGAGCACCGCCACGCGGGCGTGCAGGCTCTGCGCGAAGTCCAGTTCCCCGCGCATGGCCGCCTCGGTCACGGCCGTCACTTCCTCGCGCTTGCCGGCGTAAGCCGCCAGAAGCTCAATGACTTCCTGCCGGATCAGCGTGGAGTCCACGTCCATGATCAGGAACTTCCGCGGGGCCTCCCGCAGGGCGGCGGGGACAATCGCCGTGTCGACGCCGTCAATCCCTGCCGCGGCGATGCTCCGGCGGAGCCCGGCCAGCCCGGCCGCCGTGGGGGCGTCCGGCATCGTGCACTCGGCTGAGTACACCGAGAAACGGCCGTCGCCGGCGGTGCTTTCGGCGCCGACGGACAGTCCCGCCCCGGCCAGCGACCGGCGCAGCTGCTCTACTTCGGGAAGGGACAAATTGACGCCGTAGCTGACCGCGGTCACGTTCGAACTCATGGCCTCAATCCTAGCGAGCGGGCCGCAGCCGCCCTGAATTCGTTTCGCGCCGGTGACGCGCCCGGGGGACACCGCCGCGGGGCCGCCCGCCCGGTTATCAGTCGTCCGCTTTTTTGTCCTAGTGTCTACTCCTATGAGTGATGTTCTTGAAATGGCCGCCGTCAGCGTTGTACGTGGGGCAAAAACGCTCCTGGACAAGGTTGACTGGCAGGTCAAGGAAGGCGAGCGTTGGGTGATCCTGGGTCCCAACGGCGCCGGCAAGACCACTCTGCTGCAGGTGGCCGCCGCCCGCCTCCACCCGACCAGCGGCATGGCGGGGATCCTCGAAGAAATCCTCGGCGCCGTGGACGTCTTCGAACTCCGCCCGCGGATCGGCCTGTCCTCCGCCGCCCTCGCCAACCAGATCCCCGAGCACGAAAAGGTCCTCAACGTCGTCGTGACCGCCGCCTACGGCGTCACCGGCCGCTGGCGCGAGGGCTACGAAAAGGACGACGAACGCCGCGCCTTCGCCCTGCTCAACGAATGGGGGATGGGCCCGCTGCTCAACCGCCCCTTCGCGTCGCTCTCCGAGGGCGAACGCAAGCGCGTGCAGATCGCCCGCGCCCTCATGACGGACCCGGAACTGCTCCTGCTCGACGAGCCCGCCGCCGGCCTGGACCTGGGCGGTCGCGAGGACCTCGTCCACCGGCTCAGCGAGCTCGCCCGGGACGAGGCGGCCCCCGCGATCGTGCTGGTCACGCACCACCTCGAAGAAGTCCCCCCGGGATTCACGCACGCCCTGCTGATGCGCGACGGCGGCGTGGTCGCCTCCGGCCCGCTGGCAGACGTGCTGACCGCGGAAAACCTCAGCAAGACCTTCGGCGTCGACCTCGACGTCAGTGTGTCCGGCGGCCGGTACACCGCCACCGCCCGCCGCTGAAGGGCCCGCTGACAGCGCGTGGAGTTCCTCAGTAGCGTCTTCATTTTCTTCGCCGGCCTCTGGGCCGGCACCATCAACAGCGTGGTCGGCTCCGGCACCCTGGTGACGTTCCCGGTGCTGATTGCCCTCGGCTTCGCCCCGGTGACCGCCTCGATCAGCAACGCCATGGGCCTGGTGGCCGGCAGCGCGGCCGGGGCCTGGGGGTACCGCAAGGAGCTCGCCGGGCGGCGGAACCAGCTCCTGAAGCTGCTGCCGGCCTCGCTGCTGGGCGGCATCACCGGCGCCTACCTGCTGCTGCACCTGCCGGAGCAGGTTTTCCACTACGCTGCGCCCGCCCTGATCGTGGTGGCCCTGCTGATGGTGGTGTTCCAGCCCAGGCTGCAACGCTGGGTGCAGAACCGCGAAGAGAACCCGGAGCACGCCATCCGGGACAAACGGCACGGGATCCTGCTGGTGGTCCTGGTGTACCTCGCGGGCGTCTACGGCGGCTACTTTGTCGCGGCGCAGGGCATCCTGCTGGTCGGCATCCTCGGGGTATTTATGGCCGGCACCATGCAGAACGCCAACGCCATGAAGAACATCCTGGTCCTCGGCGTGAACCTCGTCGCCGCAGCGTCCTACCTGCTGTTCGCCTTCGACCGGATCAGCTGGCCCGCCGTCGGGCTGATCGCCGTCAGTTCGTTGATCGGCGGCCTGGTCGGTTCCAAGGTGGGCCGCCGCCTGTCGCCGCCCGTGCTGCGCGGTGTCATCTTCATCCTGGGAACCGTGGCCCTGGGCTTTATGATCGCCAAGCTGGTGAATTGACCGGACCATGAGCTTCCACTACCTCGAATCCGCCGACGACCCCCGAGTCGCGGACTACACCCAGTTGACCGACGTGCACCTGCGCAAGCTCCGCGAACCCGCTGAAGGCATGTACATCGCGGAGTCCTCCCGGGTCCTGCGCCGCGCCCTCGCCGCCGGGCACCGGCCCCGCTCGTTCTTCCTTGCCGAGAAATGGCTGCAGGACCTCGCCGACGTCTTTGAGGCGTACCCGGACGTGCCGGTGTACATCGGCTCGGCCGCGCTGCTGGAGGAGATTACCGGCTTCCACCTGCACCGCGGCGCAATGGCAGCCATGCACCGCCCCGCTCCCGTGCCGCTGCCCGAGCTGCTCGCCGGCGCCCGCCGGATCGCGGTCCTGGAGGACATCGTGGACCACACGAACGTCGGCGCGATCTTCCGGTCCGCAGCCGCCCTGGGGCTCGACGCCGTACTGGTCTCCCCGCGCTGCGGGGACCCGCTCTACCGGCGCAGCGTGCGCGTGAGCATGGGCACCGTGTTCCAGGTCCCGTGGGCCCGGCTCGAAGACTGGCCGGGGGAGCTGGCGGTGCTAAAGGAACACGGCTTCCTCGTCGCCGCCATGGAACTGACACCGGACGCCGTGGATGTCGACGTGCTCGCGGCCCGGAACCCCGACCGGCTGGCCCTGGTACTCGGCACCGAGGGTGCCGGGATGAGCGACGCGACCCTCGCCGCCGTCGACCTGGCCGTGAAGATCCCGATGCGCGCCGGCGTCGATTCGCTCAACGTCGCGGCCGCGTCCGCCGTCGCGTTCTGGGAACTGCGGCCCCGCGACTGACGCCCCATCCGGGCCGCCGCTGCCGTCGGCAGGATCCCGGGAGTCCGCCCGCGGGCCGGTTCGTCCAGTCGGAGGATCTGGGCTATTATTGATAGCTGGCCGTGCTGCGCCTTTCGGCGCCGGGCGGCCACTCCCACTCATACCTGGCAGCTGGCAAAATCCAGTTGCGCGAACAAAGGTCCAATTATGCAGTCTGATATCCACCCGAAGTACGAAGCTGTTGTTTTCAACGACCTGGCTTCCGGCGTCAAGTTCCTGACCAAGTCCACCGTGTCTTCCTCGAAGACCATCGAGTGGGAAGACGGAAACACCTACCCGGTCATCGACGTCGAAATCTCCTCCGAGTCCCACCCGTTCTACACGGGCAAGCAGCGCATCATGGACTCTGCAGGCCGCGTCGAGCGCTTCAACGCTCGCTTCAAGGGCTTCGGCGGCAAGAAGTAACTTCTTCTCCCCAAGGTCTTTTGGAAAAGCCCGCACCGGTAACGGTGCGGGCTTTTTGCGTCCCGGCCGGCATCGGCCTGGGGCCGCTGCGGTTTGCGGCCGGGTTCTGTTTCGGCCGCCCAGTGCGGCAGGATTGAGGGTATGACTTCCTTCCCTTCCCCCGCAGCGTCCAGCCCCGAGGACGACGGGGGGCGGCGCCACGGAGAGTACAAGGTTCCCGGCGGCAAGCTGGTGGTGGCCGATCTCGACGTCGTCGACGGCGTGCTGGCCCACGTCTCGATCAGCGGGGACTTCTTCCTCGAGCCCGACGAAGCGCTCCTGGACATCAACCGCAGCCTCACCGGCCTGCCGGTGGACGCCGGCGCGGCGGACCTGGCCGCGGCCGTGACCGCGGCCCTGCCGGAGGACGCCGTGCTCTTCGGCTTCTCCGCCGAGGCGGTCGCCATCGCGGTCCGCCGGGCGCTGGCCAAGGCCACCGGCTGGGGCGACCACCATTGGAACATCATCGGCCCGTCCGTGCTGCCGACGCACGTGAACGTGGCCCTGGACGAGGTCCTCACCGAGGAGGTCGGTGCCGGGCGCCGCAACCCGACGCTGCGGTTCTGGGACTGGGAGGAACCGTCCGTGGTGATCGGCAGTTTCCAGTCCGTCCGCAACGAGGTCCACCCCGACGGCGTCAGCCGGCACGGCATCAGCGTGGTCCGCCGGATCAGCGGCGGCGGAGCCATGTTCATGGAGGCCGGCAATTGCATCACCTACTCGCTCTACCTGCCGCAAACCCTTGTGGACGGCATCAGCTTCGCCGACTCCTACGCTTTCCTGGACGCCTGGGTGATGGCCGCGCTGGAAAAGGTGGGCATCAGCGCTTTCTACGTGCCGCTGAACGACATCGCCACCGACCAAGGGAAGATCGGCGGCGCCGCGCAGAAGCGCCTTGCCAACGGCGGGATGCTGCACCACGTCACCATGAGCTACGACATCGACGCCGACAAAATGGTCGACGTGCTGCGGATCGGCAAGGAGAAGCTCTCCGACAAGGGCACCACCAGTGCCAAGAAACGCGTCGATCCGCTGCGGCGCCAGACCGGGTTGGCCCGCGCAGAGATCGTCGCGGCCATGATCGAGGTCTTCACCGAACGGTACGGGGCGACGCCGGCGGAACTCACCGAGGCCGAACTCGACGCCGCCCGCCGACGGGTGGCGACCAAGTTCGGCACCACGGAGTGGCTGCACCGGGTCCCGTAGCCGCCATCTTGGCCATCGGCTGCTCCGTAGCGGCCGTTTTGACCCCTGAAAAGGGCGGCTTCTCAGCAGTGGATGATGGAGGTTCCTAGCCGGCCGCCTGTGCGGTGAGCGCCCGCAGCAACTGGCTGCGCTGTTCGATGATGATCCGGCGCAGGGCCCGCGGCGCGTCCGGATGTTCGGCCAGCCACTGGTCCGTCCGGGTGATCACCGGGTGTTCCGCGGGGGTGCCACCGTCTCGGGCGAGGTCCTGGCCAGCCGGGTAGAGGCCGCGGACGATCCGGCTGGCGATCTCGATGCTACGGTCCGCCCAGACCCGTTCGAGGCACTCGAAGTAGGGTTCCACGTAGTTGTCCAGCAGGGCGGCCGGCGCCGTGTTGAAGCCCGCGATGGTGGCGCTGAGCAGCTGGTTGGATAGCGCCGTGCCGTGCACCGCGGCGTCCCAGGCGGCATCCTTGACCGCAGGGTCTGGCCGGGCCGCGAGGGCCGTGGCGTGCCCGGACTTGCCCGAGGCCGTGTTGTCCCGGTCAAGCTCGGCGTCCAGCTGCGCAGAGTCCGCCTGCCCGTTGGCCGCGAGGGCGTGCCAGAGGTTCCAGCGGAGCTCCGCGTCGACGGAGAGACCCTCGATGACGGTGCTGCCGTCCAGCAGGCCCCTGACCAGGTCCAGCCGACCGGCGTCGTACCGGCTCGTGGCCGCCACGGTGCGCGCCCAGGCCAGCTGCTGGTCGGAACCGGGGGCCGTCTTCCCCAGTTCCGCGGCCGCTGTGCCGAGGAAGCCGCTGCGGACCGCGCCCCGCGCGGCCGCGGGGACGTAGCGTTCGATCGCCGTTCCGGCGTTGCCCAGGACAGTCAGGAGCACACCGATGCCGGTCTCGGCGGGGCCGAAGCGCTGCACGGCCTCGACGTAGCGGGCCGCGGGCGTGACGGCGTCCCGGGCGGAGTCCCACAGGGCCGTCCAGCACAGGGCCCGGGCCATCGGGTCGCTGATCGAGCCCAGGGAACCGCGCACGGTGGCCTCGGAATGCGGATCCAGCCGGACTTTGGCGTAGCTGAGGTCCTCGTCGTTGACGAGCAGCAGCGCCGGGCGGGCCTTGCCGGCGAGCTGGCCCACCAGGGTGCGTTCGCCGTCGACGTCGGTCTCCACACTGTCGGTGCGGACCAGGGCGCCGGCGGCGTCGGGGTTGTACAGGCCGATCCGCAGCCGGTGCGGGCGCGGCTCCTTGCGGCCGGTGATCGGGTCGTCGGCGTGCTGGTGCAGGGACACGGCGCCCAGGACGCCGTCGTGCTCCTCGATCTCGGTGCTGAGGGTCGAGATGCCCGAGGTCTGCAGCCATTGCCGGGCCCAGGTGGCGAGGTCCCGGCCGGAGGCGGCGCCGAGCGCGGCCAGCAGGTCCGCCAAGGTGGTGTTGCCGTAGGCGTGGTCGCGGAAGTACTGGCGCGAGCCGGCGATGAACGCGTCGAAACCCACGTAAGCCACCAGCTGCTTGAGCACCGAGGCACCCTTGGCGTAGGTGATGCCGTCGAAGTTCTGCTTGGCGGCCTCCAGGTCCGGGATGTCCGCGACGATCGGGTGGGTGGTGGGCAGCTGGTCCTGGACGTAGGCCCAGGCCTTGCGGTTGTTGGCGAAGTTAACCCACGCGGTCGCCCAGTCCGTGGTGCGGTCCACCCCGAGGGTGCCCATGTAGTCGGCGAAGGACTCCTTGAGCCACAGATCGTCCCACCACCGCATCGTGACGAGGTCGCCGAACCACATGTGCGCCATCTCGTGCAGCAGGGTGTTGGCACGGCCCTGGTACTGCGAGTCGGCGGCCCGGGAGGTGAAGACGTAGCTTTCGGTGAACGTGACCAGGCCCGGGTTCTCCATGGCGCCGAGGTTGTACTCGGGCACGAAGGCCTGCTCGTACTTGCCCCAGGGGTACGGGTAGTCGAAGAGGCCGTTGAAGAAGCCCAGGCCGTTTTTGGTGAGCCGGAACAGTTCCGCCGCGTCGAAGGACGGTGCCATGGAGGCGCGGCAGTAGAGCGCCAGCGGCACGTCCAGCACGGTTCCGTCCGCGAGGGCCCCGTGCCAGGTGTCTTCGGCCTTGAAGTAAGGGCCGGCGAGCACGGTGGTGATGTAGGTGGACATCGGCCTGGTGGGGGCGAAGTCCCAGCGGCTTGTTGCCGGGTCGCTGGTCAGCCGGGTACGGAGGGTTTCGGCGCCGTTGGAGGACACCTGCCACTCGGACGGCGCCATCACGTGGAAAGTGAACTCGGCTTTGAGGTCGGGTTGTTCGAAGTTCGCGAACACGCGCCGGGCGTCCGCCGGTTCGTACTGGGTGTAGAGGTAGCACTGGCCGTCGGCGGGGTCGAAGAAGCGGTGCATGCCCTCGCCGGAGGTGCTGAACAGGGCGGTGCCGGTGACCGTGACCTGGTTTTCGGCCTGCAGGTTGTCCAGGCGGATCCGGGAGCCGTCCACGACGTCGGCCACGGGCAGGGCCTTGCCGTTGAGGAGAACGCTGTGCACCGAGCTGCTGATGAAGTCCAGGAAGGTGGAGGCTCCGGGTTCGCCGGCGGAGAAGGTGATGACACTGCGGCTGGTGTAGCCGGCAACCGCGGGATCCGCCGCCTGGCGGACGTCCAGGGAGACGTCGTAGCTGTGGATGGTGATCAGGGCTGAGCGGGTTGCCGCTTCGTCACGGCTCAGGTTCTGGTTCGACACTCCGCTATCTAATCACGGGCGGTGCCGCAGGGCCGGAAGTCAGCGGGGCGGGCGGTCAGCGGCCGGGGATGAGGACGACGGCGGCGGCCAGTCCCAGCGCGGCGATCAGCAGCCAGGACGCCAGCGCGGCCAGCAGGGCGGGGGTCCCGGTCCGCAGCAGGTGCCCGACCCGGACGGCCGACCCGAGGCCGAACAGCGCCATGCCCAGCAGCACGTCCTGCAGCACCGCGGCCGCCCCGAGCACCCCGGGGGAAAGCCAGCCGGCGGACCGCAGGGCAGCCATCGCGATGAACCCCACCACGAAGAGCGGCACGACCGGGGGAAGCTTCCCGCCGTCGGCGGACCCGATCCGGTGGTGGATCCCCGCCGCGGCGACCATGGGGGCGAGCAGCAGCACCCGGGTGAGCTTGACGATGACGGCGACCGCGAGCGCCGAGGCGCCGGCGGTCTGCGCGGTGGCGACGACCTGCCCGACGTCGTGCACCGACGCGCCCGCCCAGGCCCCGAAAGCCTCCGGGCCCAGCCCCAGCGGCCCTATCAGCAGCGGCAGGACGCCGATCGCGAGTGTGCCGCAGAGCGTGACCAGCGCGATCGGCAGCACGGTGTCCTGCTGCCGGATGCGGCGCACTGCGGCCATCGCACCGATCGCGGAGGCGCCGCAGATGGCGAAGCCGGTCGCGAGCAGCAGGGACACCGCCGGCGGCAACCGGAACAGCCGGCCGATGCCGTAGGTGCCGGCGAACGCCGCCAGCACCACCCCGGTGATCACTAACAGCGCGGGCACGCCCAGGCCCAGCACATCCACCACACTGACCTTGAGCCCCAGCACCACGATCCCGCTGCGCATCAGGTGCTTGCCGGCGAAGTCCAGTCCGGCCCGGCCTGCCCCGGCGCTCCAGCCGGACACGCCGGGCAGGTTCGCGGCAAGCAGCCCCAGCAGCACGGCCACGGTCATGGCCGGCAGCGCGGGCAGCAGCAGGTGGACGGCGAGGGCGGCGGCGACGGCGGCAGCGCAGGCGAGCAGGCCGGGCGCCAGCGGCTGCAGGCGGCCCGGGCGGGGGAGCGGGAAGGAGGGGCGGATCAAAGGCACGCACCCCACCTTGCCGCAACCGCCGGGCAAATATCGCTGCGTGAGCCGCAACACGCCCCGCGGCATACGCGGAAATGATTTCGTAACGAAAAGGTGGTTGGCTAGTGGGCATGTCTGACCTTTTCCAGGATTACTCCGAGGCCGCCGGCCGCAGCGGCGCCTACGACGAGATGTTCACCCCGGACCAGCAGGCCCGGCGCTCCTACGGGCAGGTGGCAGGGGCGCTGCAGGAGCTCTCGCTGGCCGACGTCACCGCCCGCGCCGACTCCATGGCCCGGACCTTCCTGGACCGCGGCGTGACCTTCGACTTCGCGGGGGAGGAGCGGCCCTTCCCGCTGGACATCGTGCCCCGGGTGATCCCGGCCGATGAGTGGACCGTCCTGGAACGCGGCGTAGCCCAGCGTGTCCGTGCCCTCGAAGCGTTCCTCAACGACGTATACGACAAGATGACGGTGGTCTCCGACGGCGTCATTCCGCGGCAGCTGGTGACCACCAGCGCGCACTTCCACCGCCAGGTCCACGGCTTCGAACCGGCCGGCGGCGTCCGTGTCCACATTTCCGGCATCGACGTGGTCCGCGACGCGGCGGGAACGTTCCGGGTGCTCGAAGACAACGTCCGGGTCCCCTCCGGTGTCAGTTACGTCCTGGAGAACCGCCGCGCCATGGCCAAGGGCCTGCCGGAGGCGTTCGGCCAGCAGCTCATCCGCCCGGTGGAGGAATACCCGCGCCGGCTGCTGTCGGCGCTGCGCAAAACGGCGCCGTCCGGCGTCGACGATCCCACCGTGGTGGTCCTGACCCCCGGCGTGTTCAACAGCGCCTATTTCGAGCACACCCTGCTGGCCGGCCTGATGGGCGTCGAACTGGTCGAGGGCCGCGACCTGATCTGCCGCGGCAACCGGGTCTACATGCGCACCACCGCCGGTGAACAGCGTGTGGACGTGATCTACAAGCGGATCGATGACGAGTTCCTGGACCCGCTGCAGTTCCGTTCCGACTCCATGCTGGGCTGCCCGGGGCTGGTCAACGCGGCCCGCGCCGGCGGCGTCACGATCGCCAACGCGGTGGGCAACGGCGTCGCGGACGACAAGCTGGTCTACAGCTACGTGCCGGACCTGATCCGGTATTACCTCAGCGAGGAACCCGTGATCGCCAACGTGGACACCTTCCGGCTCGAAGAGAAGGAAGCCCGCGAGCATGTGCTGGACCGGCTCGACGAGCTGGTGGTCAAGCCGGTGGACGGCTCCGGCGGCAAGGGCCTCGTGATCGGCCCCGACGCGTCCAAGGACGAGCTCGAGGCCCTGCGCAAACGCATCATCGCCGACCCCCGCGGCTGGATCGCGCAGCCGGTGCTGCAGCTCTCCACCGTGCCCACCCTCAGCGGCGACAAGTTCGGCCCGCGGCACGTGGACCTGCGGCCCTTCGCGGTGAACGACGGCGACGACGTCTGGGTCCTGCCCGGCGGCCTCACCCGGGTGGCGCTCAAAGAGGGGTCCCTGATCGTGAACTCCAGCCAGGGCGGCGGCTCCAAGGACACCTGGGTGCTGGCGGATTCCCCGCAGGTCCCGGTCGAGGTCATCCCGCGGCCGGCCATCGCGGTCCGCGAGCGGGTGTCGGTCTGGCCGGTGGAGAGCAACTGGCGCGACAGCCAGAAGGAACAGCAACAGCAGCAGTCCGACGCGCAGGAGGTAGCCGCGAATGCTTAGCCGTATCGCCGAGTCACTGTTTTGGATCGGCCGTTATGTGGAACGCGCCGACGGCACCGCCCGCATCCTGGACGTCCACCTGGAACGGCTCAACCACCTGCCGATAGAGGAACAGCGCAGCGTCGCGCAGGAGCTCCTCGCCGTGATGGGCGCCCGGCCGCAGTCCGAGGACTTCGGCCTTGATGAGCTGCTGCACGCCCTGGCCTACGACAAGCACAGCGCCACCTCGATCGCCGGGTCCCTCGGCGCCGCGCGGGAGAACGCCCGGCGCGCCAGAGAAACCGTGTCCTCCGGGCTCTGGGAAAGCCTGAACACCACCTATTACGGGCTGAACCAGCACCGCAAGGACGTGGTGGGCACGTACCGCTTCTGCAACTGGGTACTGGAACGCACCGCCATGGTCAGCGGCCTCGCGGACACCACGGTCAGCCACGACGAAAGCTGGCTGTTCCTGGTGCTGGGCCGTTCGCTGGAGCGCGCCGACATGACCGCGCGGATGCTCTCCACCCGGGACGTGCTCTCGGCTGGCATGTCCTGGGTGAACATGCTCCGCTGCGCCGGTGCGTATGAGTCGTTCCTGCGGACCCGGCGCGCCGCCTTCGGCGACCAGCACGCGGCCGAGTTCCTGCTGCTGGACCGGCTGTTCCCGCGGTCCATCGTCTACGCGCTGCGCGACGCCGACGACTGCCTCGCCAAACTGGACCCGTCGGCCCAGCGGGTCGGGTTCATCAACGACGCCCGCCGGATCGTGGGCCAGGCCCGGACGTTCCTGGAGTTCCACCGCACCGATGACCTGATGTCCGAACTGCCCGAACACATGGAGCGTGTGCAGAAGGCCGTGTCGCAGGCCTCGGACGCCATTTCCCGTAAGTACTTCAATCAGGCAGACGAACTGGCCTGGGTGGGAGAAGTTTCATGACCCGGCTCAGCATCACCCACAAGACCGCGTACAAGTACAACAAGCGGGTCACGCTCTCGTACAACGAGGCACGGATGACGCCGCTGACGGACCCGCAGCAGGTGGTGCTGGAGTCCTCGATGAAGGTCTCGCCGTCGCAGGCGGCGCTCAGCAGCTACCGCGACTACTGGGGCACCCGCGTGACGGCGTTCGACATGCAGATGCCGCACGACCACCTCGAGGTCCTCTCCACCACCACGGTGGAGGTCCACCGCGTGGAGCGGATCCCGGCCGAGGCGGACATTGTGGGCTGGGACGTACTCGCCGCGCCGGAGACGCTAAACCAGTTCAGCGACTGGATCCCGCAGTCGCAGCTGACCGGCCCGGGCGCCGAGGTCCTCGCGATCGTCCCCGGCGTCGTCGAGGGACGCAACCCGCATGAGGCGGCCATGGCCGTCTTCGAATGGATGCGCGGCGAGATGAGCTACATGAAAGGCTCCACCGGCGTCACCACGAACGCCGAAGAGGCGTGGAACCAGCGCCAGGGCGTCTGCCAGGACCTCGCGCACCTGGCCATCGGGGCGCTGCGCAGCTGCGGAATCCCGGCCCGGTACGTCTCCGGCTACCTGCACCCGCGTTCGACGGCGGAGCTCGGCGAGACGGTCGCCGGGCAGTCCCATGCGTGGCTGGAGTGGTGGGACGGCGAGTGGCGCAGCTGGGATCCGACCAACCACAAGCCGGCCGGGGACTTCCACGTGACCGTGGCTCGCGGCCGGGACTACCGCGACGTACCGCCGCTGAAGGGCATCCTGTCCGGCGGCGGAGGCTCCGCGCTGGCCGTGACGGTGGAGATCACCCGGCTGGCCTGAAATCCGCCCCCAGCCGCATCCGACGTGGCTGGGGGTTGTTCGGGCTGGGGGGTTATTCGAAACCGGAGCGGGTCGCGTCATCCAGCGGCGTCCACCAGGTCAGCGGGGGCACAATCTTGAAACGCCGACCGGTGACGGAGTCCGGCGTGATCCGGACGAAGTGCTCCTTCTTGCCCGCCTGCCAGGGGAACAGCAGCAGGCCCACGGTGTCCAGGACCTCCTCCTGATTCTTCACCGCGGCGGCCTGGCCTTTGATGACCACGCTCCAGGCGATGCCGCTGTCCGCGTCCACGCCGTCGGCCTCGACGGCCACCGGGGTGTCTCCGGTGGCGGCCTGCAGCTTGGTGCCTTCCGCGGTGCGGAACACGAGGGTTCCGTGGTCCACCTTGTAGTTGATCGGGAAGATGTCTGGGTGGTCGTCCACCCAGACGGCCATCCGGCCCACCGTGACGCTGCGCAACAGCCTCCAGCACTCGTGGTTCTCCAGGTTTTCGACGTCGTGGGGCTGGCCGGCGGCAGCTTTCGGATCAGTGCTCATGGCGCCGAGCCTACGTCAGCCCGCGGCGGTGGGGCTAGGGCATAACGGCCCGGCGGCGTAACAAACCTCAGCCCGTTTTAGGTCCCCGCGCTGCGGATGGGGGTATTCTGGCAACACGTCATCGGCGCGGATGTACGTCGTGAGAATTGGGGCCAATGAAGATGCATTCACCTGGTAACAGCCCGGACATCGTCTCCTCCGGCAACCCCCGGATCGAGGACCTGCTCAAGGACTTTGTCTCCCGCGCCGGAGAGCTGCTCCAGTCCCAGGAGCGCATGGCCGGCCTGCTCGAAGCGGTCGTCGCCGTGGCCGAGGACCTCAGTTTGGACGCCGTGCTGGAACGTGTGGTGCAGTCCGCGTGCCGACTCTTGCATGCCCGCTACGGCGCCCTCGGCGTGATCGGCGACGACCATGCGCTCAGCCACTTCATCACCGTCGGAATCGACGGCAAACTCGCCCGGCAGATCGGCCCGCTGCCCACCGGGCACGGGGTGCTGGGCCTGCTGATCAGCGATCCCAGGCCGCTTCGGCTCCACGACCTGCGCAAACATCCGGAGGCCTACGGTTTCCCGGAGCACCATCCGCCCATGCAGTCCTTCCTCGGCGTCCCGGTCCGGGTCCGGGACACCGTGTTCGGCAACCTTTACCTGACCGAGAAGGAAGGCGGCGGGGACTTCACCGCGGAAGATGAGGCGCTTGCGGTGGCGCTGGCCGCCGCCGCCGGCGTCGCGATCGAGAACGCGAAACTTTACGACGACTCCCGGCGCCGTGCCCGTTGGCTGGAAGCGTGCATGGACGTGTCCGGGCTGATGCTCGGCAGCGACCGGGACTACACCTCGGGCGGCCTCGATCCCATCGCGGCCCGGGCGCTGCAGGAGTCCGACTCCCAGTTGGCCCTGATTGTGGCCCCGGATGTGTCCGGCCCCGGTTACATCGTGGCCGGTGCCGCGGGGGAGCGGGCGAAGAACTTCGCCGGCAAATCCCTGACCCTTGACGCACCCGAGCTGCAGGACGTGCTTAACGGCGGCGAACCGGTCATTTTCGAGCACACAGACGGGATGCTGGAGGGCACCGACGGCGGCTGCCTGGGCCCGCTGCTGGCGGTCGCCCTCAGCACCCAGGGCGCGCACCACGGGCTGCTGCTGCTGGCCCGCAAACAGGAATCGCTGCGCTACGCCCGTACCGACGTCGAGATGGGGGCCGTCTTCGGCTCGCATGTGGCCCTGGCTCTGGAACTAGCCCGGGTGCACCGGCTCCGCGAGGAACTGCTGGTCTTCACGGACCGCGACCGGATCGCCCGGGACCTGCACGACTTGGTCATCCAGCGCTTGTTTGCCGCCGGGCTGAGCGTCCAGAGCCTGACCCGGTTCACCAAGGACGAACTCGCAACGGAGCGTATCCGCAACGTCACCGGCGAACTGGACGAGGCGATCCGCAGCCTGCGGGACACCATCTACTCGCTCAAGAGCAGCAGCGGGGAGACCGAACTGCTCAGCGGCAGGATCCGGCGCGTGACCCGCAGTTCGGCCAAATCCATGCCCTTCACGCCCCGGCTCACGCTGACCGGGCCGGTGGACGCGGTCACGCCGGACAAGGCGGACAACGTGGTGGCGGTGGTCTCGGAAGGGCTGAGCAACGCCATCCGGCATTCCGGCGCGGATGCCATCTCGGTCTCCGTCGCCGTCATCAAGGGCCAGGTCACGGTGGTCATCACGGACAACGGCTCCGGGTTCAACGACAGCCAGGAACGCAACGGCCTGGCCAACCTGGAAGACCGGGCACGGATGCTGGACGGCCAGTGCACCATCACGACGGCGCCGGACGCCGGCACCAGCGTTGAATGGTCCGTCCCGCTCTAGCCGGGGCTGTCCGCCGGAGCCGTCAGCGCACGCTGTGCTGCCGGGCAGCGTCCGGCGTACCCGCCGGGGCGCCGGCCGGGCTGGCGATGAAGACCGCCGCCTGGGTCCGGCGTTCAAAGCCCAGTTTGGCCAGCAGGGACGAGACGTAGTTTTTGACGGTCTTTTCGGCCAGGAACATCTCGGCCGCGATCTGGCGGTTCGTCAGCCCGCCGCCGACCAGCTCCAGCACCCTGCGCTCCTGCGGCGTGAGGGCCGCGGTGCGCGGATCAACCTCCTCGGTTTCCACCAGGCTCTCAACGATCCCGGCAGCGACGCCGTCCTCGAAGAGGGACTCGCCGGCCGCGGCGCGGCGCAGCGCACCGATCAGGTCGGTGCCGCCGATCTCCTTCAGGACGTAACCGGAGGCGCCGGCGAGGACGGCACCGCGCAGGGCCTGCTCGTCGTCGAAACTGGTGAGGATGATGCAGTTCAGTGAGGGATCGATGGAGCGCACGTCCCGGCAGACCTCGATTCCGGTGCCGTCGGGCAGCCGGGCGTCCAGGACACAGACATCCGGGTGCAGCGCCGGGATCCGGCGGGTCGCCTCCACCGCAGATCCGGAGCTGCCGACGACGAGGAAGCCCTCGCCCTCCAGCAGCTCCTGCAGGCCGCGGCGGACCAGCTCGTGGTCGTCGAGGATGAACACACGGATCACAGCCGGGTGTCCCTCGGCTGCAGTGAGACCGGCATCTGCCCAGGCAATCATGTTTCTCCCGTCAGGGCGCCGTTGCTGCCGCACTTCCCGCGGAGCTCCCCAGCTCGCGTCGCAGGTACGCAACAGACTTCGCCCGTCCATCTTGTGCGGAACCCTGGCCGCTGGTTCCTGAATTGTGGTGGAGTCGTACCTTCCATTGTGACCTCCAGAGGCCCTCAATGGTCGCGGGGCCCGATTATTTCTTCGGCCCGCACAGCCAGTCTCCGGCCGGCCGCCGGTCCGGGGCAAGGGCCGTTCGGCCCACGGCGGCCCGCGCGCCCCCTCGGGGCCGTGACTTTCGGCCCTAGCCCGGCTGCGGGGGCGGCGGAATCCTTGGAGCTACGCGCCGCGGGGGCGCGACGAAGGGACCAGTCATGAGCGAGGCTACGGGCATCCGGACCATCCTGGTCGGCGTCGACGGATCGGACGCCTCGGTGGAGGCCCTGCGCCAGGCCCAGGGCCTGGCGCTTCCGTTGTCCGCCAACATCGTGGCGCTGGCCTGCTGGGACGTGCCGCCGGTGTACGACGGCTACGTGGCCATGGGGATCAATGACTTTGACGTCCGCGCCGGCGAGATCCTGCAGGAAACCGTGGTGAAGGCCTTCGGTGACACCCTTCCTGCCAACGTGGAAATCCGGCTGGTCCAGGGTCATCCGCGCCGGATGCTGCTGGAGGAGAGCCGCAACGCGGACCTGCTGGTGCTGGGCCGGCGCGGGCATGGCGGTTTCGGCGGCTTGCTGCTCGGCTCGGTGAGCTCCGCCCTGGTGGCCCACGCGCACTGCCCCGTCCTGGTGGTCCACGCGCCGGAAAAGCGTTAGCCGGGCCGGGCACCGGGGCCGATGAGCCCCGGCACCGCTCAAAGTCCGGGACTACTCAAAAGAAGCCCGGCGCGGGTCCGCGAGCCGCGTGTGCCACACATCCGGGTTGTTGACCTTGAAACGGCGCCCGGTGAGGGCCTTCGGCGCCAGCCGCACGTAGTAGTTCTTTTCACCGGGCTGCCACGGCTCCAGGAGCAGTTCGTCCACCGCGTCCTTGTCCGCCTGGTCTTCGATCAGCTCGGCCTCGCCGCGGGCGACGACGCTCCAGGCCGTCTGCTCGTGGGTGTCGTACCCGTCGATTTCAAACGCCACCGGCTTGGCCGTGATGGCGCCCCAGAGCTTTGTCCCGCCGGCGGTGCGGAAGACGATCGAGCGGCGCTGCAGGACAAAATTCACCGGGAAGACCTCCGGATGACCGTCCACGATCAGGGCAATCCGCCCGACCACTTCGCTGTCGAGCAGGACCCAGCACTGGTCGATGGACAGCTGGAAATTTGGCGGTGGCGTCGTCGTATTCACAGCTCCACGTTACGGACAGCCCTTGGGGCCGATTAGGGCCATAAGGCCCGTGGCGCCGCCGCGGCGGCGCTGCTAGGCCACCGCCCGGCGCGGCGGCCCGGGTCTACCAGGGGCTGGGCTTGTAATCCTTGAGGAACACGCCGTACTGGTCCTCGCCCGACTCGCCCATAACGATCGGGTCGTAGACCCGCGCCGCGCCGTCGACAAGGTCCAGCGGGGCGTGGAAGCCTTCCTCCATCAGCCTCACCTTTGTGTAGTGCGGACGTTCGTCGGTGATCCAGCCGGTGTCGACGGCGGTCATCAGGATGCCGTCGGAGTCCAGCATTTCCTTGGCGGACGTACGCGTCATCATGTTCAGCGCGGCCTTGGCCATGTTGGTGTGCGGGTGCCCGGGGCCTTTGTAGGCGCGGGAGAACTGGCCCTCCATGGCGCTGACGTTCACGATGTACTTACGCCGTGCCGTGGAGCGCTTCATCGCCCCGCGCAGCCGGCTGACCAGCAGGAAGGGCGCGGTGACGTTGCAGAGCTGTACTTCGAGCATCTCCAGCGGATCCACCTCATCCACCACCTGGGTCCAGCTGTTGATGCTGGCGAGGTCCGGGACCAGGCCGCCGGCGTCGATCGCGGTGCCGGCGGCGATCCGTTCCAGTGAGGCGGAGCCGGTGGAGAGCGCCAGCGAGGTGATGGCGTCGCCGGCCAGTACCGGGTGCTCAAGGACCGTGCTGGCCAGGGCGAGCGGGTGCTTGTCGTGGGCGTGGCCGAAGGTGACCAGTTCGGGGCCGCCGTTGGCCGCCTGCAGCTCCGCCGGCAGCGGCTCGTCCTCGGCGTCGACGAGCGGCTTGTAGGCGTTGCCCGAGCGCCGGACCGTCTGGGCCGCGTTGTTGATGATGATGTCCAGCGGACCGGCGGCGTCGAGGGAGTCCGTCAGCGCCATCACCTGCGAGGGATCGCGCAGGTCGATGCCCACGATCCGCAGCCGGTGCAGCCAGTCGGCGCTGTCCTCCATCGCGGCGAAGCGCCGGGCGGCGTCCTTCGGGAAGCGGGTGGTGATGGTGGTGTGGGCGCCGTCGCGGAGCAGCCGCAGGGCGATGTACATGCCGATCTTGGCCCGGCCGCCGGTCAGCAGGGCGCGCCGGCCGCTCAGGTCGGTCCGCGCATCGCGCTTGCTGTGGCTGAAGAGGGCGCATTCGGGGCAGAGCTGGTGGTAGAAGGCGTCCACCTGGGTGTAGTGCTGCTTGCAGATGTAGCAGGGCCGCGACCGGATCAGGTGCCCGGCGACCTCGCCGGTGGCCGAGGGCGCCAGCTTGTTCCCGCGCGTCTCGTCGTCGATCCGGTCCGGGGCCGCCGTCGCGGTCTGGGCGATCACGGCGCGGTCCGCCTCGGCGATGAGGTCCCGCTTCGTGGTCCGGCGGTGCCGCTTGACCGCCTTGAACATTTTCCCGGTCGCACGGCGGATCGAGACGTAGTCCGGGTGCTCCTCGTCGTAGACGTGGATGCTGTTGAGCACCTTGAGGCAGGCCGCGATCTCGGCGGGGGTCAGGTTAGCCTGCGTCGCTTGGGCCTGGACGGGGTCAGCGGCCGTCGGTGCAGCGGCCGCCGACTCATCACCGGCCGGTACGGGGGGCAGATCGGAGGAGCTCATTGGCCTAATTTTACAGCCCGGCCGGGGTCCGGCCGGACATCAGCCGCGGCAGGGGCCGGGGCCGGGTACCGCCTGGCGGCACCCGGCCCCGGAGGCCTGCCCAGTGCGCCTGCTCAGTACGCCTTCGTCGAGGACTTCCCCGGAGGCTCGACGCCGACGGCGGCGGCGTGCACCTCGCCGACCTTTTCCACGGACTCGCGCCCGGCCGGCCAGTTTTCGGTGGCCGTCTTCACGGCATCCGGCACCAGGTACAGGTTGGCCGCGGACAGGGAGCGTTCGGCGTCGCCGGGTTCGGGCACCTCCTGGCCCTTGGACAGGACAGTGATGCCGGAGTCGGTGACCTTGAAGCCGCGGGCCCGGTCCAGTTCGGGGTCCAGGCCGATCGCGGCGCCCGCGGGGATCCGGACGTTCTTGTCCACGATGGCGCGCTTGATCACGGCGCCCGCGCCAACCTGGACCTTGTCCATCAGCACCGAGTCGAGGACGCGGCTAGCCGTGCCGACGTAGACGTCGTTGGAGAGTACGGAGCCCTCGACGATGCCGCCGGAGATCACGACGCCGCTGGCCACGATCGAATCCAGCGCGGTGCCCACGGTGCCGCCCTCGCCGCGGACGAACTTCGCCGGCGGGGAGATGCTCTGGCGGGTGTAGATCGGCCATTCCGAGTTGTACAGGTTGAACACCGGCACGGGGGAGATCAGGTCCATGTGGGCGTCGTAGAACGAATCGATGGTGCCGACGTCGCGCCAGTAGGTGCGGTCGCGTTCGGTGGAGCCGGGGATGTCGTTGAGGGTGAAGTCGTAGACCCCGGCCTCGCCCTGGTCGACGAAGTAGGGAATGATGTCCCCGCCCATGTCGTGCTTGGTGTCGAGCCGCTCGGCGTCGACGTGCAGCGCCTCCACGAGGGCGTCGGCGTTGAAGACGTAGTTGCCCATGGACGCCAGGAACTGGCTGGGGTCCGCGGCGAGTCCCGGCGTCGAGGAGGGCTTCTCCACGAAGGCCGCGATCTTTTCCGGATTCTCCTGGTCCACCTCGATCACACCGAACTGGTCGGCCATGTGCAGGGGCTGGCGCACGGCGGCGACCGTTGCCTTGGCGCCGCTGGCGACATGCTGGGCGACCATCTGCGCGAAATCCATGCGGTACACGTGGTCCGCGCCGACCACAACGACGATGTCCGGGTTGGCGTCGTGGATCAGGTTCAGGGACTGGTAGATGGCGTTGGCGCTGCCCAGGAACCAGCTCTTGCCGACACGCTGCTGGGCAGGCACGGAGGCGATGTAATTGCCGAGCTGCGTGGACATGCGCCAGGTTTCGGAAATGTGCCGGTCGAGGCTGTGGGATTTGTATTGCGTCAGGACGACAATCTGCAAATACCGGGAATTCACCAGGTTCGAAAGTGCAAAATCAATGAGCCGGTAACTTCCGGCAAACGGAACGGCCGGTTTGGCCCGGTCGGCCGTCAACGGCATTAGCCGATTTCCCTCGCCACCTGCGAGGACAATGGCCAAGACTTTCTTCTGCTGCGGCATGTGATCGCTCCTGAACGCCTTCGTTGCTCCCCAAAACCGTCCGGTGTGCCCGGACCTCTTCACACTAGAACAGATCAGCCGGAAGGACTACCTTGGGGTTTGTGCGTATAGACATTGTGACCAAGGAATTCCCGCCCGAAATCTATGGGGGCGCCGGCGTCCACGTGGCCGAACTCAGCCGGGTGCTGGCCCGGAGGGTGGATCTGCAGGTGCGGGCCTTCGGGGCGCCGCGGCCTCCGGAGTACCACGGGGCAACCGTAACGTCCTACGCCGTGCCGGGGGATCTGGCCGGCGCCAACGCGGCGGTGCAGACCCTCGGCGTGGACCTGCGGATCGTTCCGGACATCGCCGGCGCGGACCTCGTGCACTCGCACACCTGGTACGCCAACATGGCCGGGCATATTGCCTCGCTGCTGCACGGCATCCCGCACGTGCTCAGCGCGCACAGCCTGGAGCCGCTGCGGCCCTGGAAAGCGGAGCAGCTCGGCGGCGGCTACGCCCTCTCCTCCTGGGTGGAGAAGACCGCCTATGAGTCCGCCGCCGCAATCATCGCCGTGTCCGAAGGCATGCGGCAGGACATCCTGCGCAGCTACCCCGAGGTGGACCCGGCCAAGGTCCGCGTGGTCCACAACGGCATCGACGTCAGCCTCTGGAACCGTGACGAGAACGACGACGTGATCCACGCCCTGGGCATTGATCCGGAGCGGCCCAGCGTCGTCTTCGTGGGCCGCAACACCCGGCAGAAGGGCGTCCCGTACCTGCTGCGGGCCGCTGCTAAGCTGCCCGCCGAGGTCCAGCTGGTGCTGTGCCTGGGCGCCGCGGACACGCCGGAACTCGCCGCGGAGACGGCCCGGCTGATCGAGGAACTGCAGGGCCAGCGCAGCGGCGTGATCCTTGTGGAGCGGATGCTGCCGCGCAACGAACTCGTCCAGGTGCTCAGCCATGCCACCGCGTTCGCCTGCCCGTCCATCTATGAGCCGCTCGGGATCGTGAACCTGGAGGCCATGGCCTGCGGCGCCGCGGTGGTGGCCAGCGCCACCGGCGGCATCCCCGAGGTAGTCCAGCACGGCGAGACCGGCCTGCTCGTGCAGCTTGAGCAGGTCACCGACGGCACCGGCACCCCGCTGGATCCGGAGAAGTTCGTCACCGAGTTCGCGGCGGCCCTGACCGAGGTGGTCTCCGATCCGGCCCGCGCCCGCGCGATGGGCCAGGCCGGCCGCCGCCGGGCCGAGGAGCACTTCTCCTGGGAGTCCATCACTGAAACCACCCTTGAGGTCTACCGCTCGGTCCTCCCGCAGTAGCAGCGCCTGCACTGAAAGACCGCAGCAACGACGACGGCGCCGCCCCGGCCAAGGGGCGGTGCCGTCGTCGTGCGGTGCTGTTGGTTAGCCGCGCTGCTATTTAGAGCGCTGCGCCTTGCCTGAACCGGACTTTCCGGCCTGGGCCTTGCCCTCCCGCGCAGTGCGGGCCAGCAGGATCTTCTCATCCAGCGGCGCCTGGCCGCTGGCGCGCTGCTGCCGGAAGAATTCCCGGGCCTCGTCCTGGCGGGTCCTTTCCGCCCCGGTGGCGATCGCGGCGCGGAGGTGATCCGGGCCGAAGCCGAAGGCGTCCACCAGGTCCAGGGCATGCGGGCGGAGCTTGACGAGCAGCCGGTTGATGTACTCGCCCACGGTGCGGGCACGCTGCATCGAGAGCCGGCCGTTCATCAGGTACCAGGACAGGTTCTTCTCGATCAGGGACAGGCCGAACAGGTCGCGCAGCCAGGTCAGGACAGCCTTGGTGCCGGGATCCGCGACGTTGCCCAGCGCCTCGGTGAAGGCCTCCCACTGCAGCAGCTCGGCGTGTGCCTGGGCCGCCTCGATGAGCTCGTTCTGGTGGCTGTTGAACAGCGCCGCGGCCTGCTGCTGCGGAAGCTTGTTCGCGCCCTTAAGCGCGGAACCGACCTCGGCGACCATGGCCTGGACCCGCTCGGTCAGCAGGGCCCGCTGGCCCGCCTCGTCCTTGATGGCGCTGGCGGCTTTCTGGACCGAACCGGAGTCCGCCATAAACTGGGCGACGCCGCGCAGCCCGGTCCGGTGGATGGCCGCGCCGGTGGCCTGGCCTACGACGTAGCGGGCCAACACGCCAAAGTCGACGTTCCGGAATTCCTTGGCGTAGTCGGCCAGCAGGCGCTTCGCGACCAGCTGCAGCAGCACGGTGTTGTCGCCTTCGAAGGTGGCGTAGACGTCCAGGTCGGCGCGCAGTGAGGCGAACCGGTTCTCGATCAGGAAGCCCGCGCCGCCGCAGGCTTCACGGCACTCCTGCAGGGTGTCCAGGGCGTGCCAGGTGCTGAGGGGTTTCAGCGCGGCGGCCAGGGTTTCGAGGTCCTGGCGGTCCTCGTCGGTGTCGTTCCGGCCGGAGAACACGTCGTCGAACTTCTGCAGCAGCTGCTCGCTGGCGAAGCTCGCCGCATAGGTGGTGGCAAGCCGGGTGAACAGCCGGCGCTGGTGCCGCTGGTAGTCCAGCAGCACCTCCTCGTCCGTGGCGGAGGAGGCGTTGAACTGGCGGCGTTCGGAGGCGTACTGGATGGCGGTCTTGAGGGCCAGTTTCGACGCGGTCACGGCGGCGCCGTCCAGCGACACCCGGCCCTGGACCAGGGTGCCCAGCATGGTGAAGAAGCGCCGGCCCGGGCTGGCGATCGGTGAGCTGTAGGTGCCGTCGGCGTCGACGTTGCCGTAGCGGTTGAGCAGGTTCGTCCGCGGGATGCGCACCTGGGTGAAGTGCAGCCGGCCGTTGTCGATGCCGTTCAGGCCGCCCTTGACGCCGTCGTCCTCGCCGCCGATGCCGGGGAGGAATTCCTTGGTCTCCGGGTCGCGCAGGTCCATGTAGAAGGCGTGCACGCCGTGGTTGACGCCGTTGGTCACCAGCTGGGCAAAGACGACGGCGGCGAGGCCGTCGGTGGCCGCGTTGCCGATGTAGTCCTTCCAGGCTGCGCGGAACGGCGTGTGCACCACGAATTCGCCGGTGGCCGGGTCATAGGTGGCGGTGGTGGCGATGCTGGCGACGTCCGAGCCGTGGCCGGTCTCGGTCATCGCGAAGCAGCCGGGGATGTCCAGGCTCATGATGCCCGGCAGCCACTTCGTGTGGTGTTCCTCGGTGCCGAGGTGGTTCACGGCGGAGCCGAAGAGGCCCCACTGCACGCCCGCCTTGATCTGCAGCGAGGGGTCGGCGATGACGAGTTCCTGGAAGCCGGCCACGTTGCCGCCGTGCTCGTCCGCGCCGCCGACTTCCGCCGGGAAGGCGCGGTGCACGGCACCGTTGTCCACCAGGATCTTCAGTTGGCCGAAGACCCGCTGCCGGTGTTCGGTGTGGGTCAGCCCTTCGGTTTTGTGCAGTTCCGGCCGGCCGGCCAGCTCCCGGGCCTGCCGGCGGACCGCGGCCCACTTGCCCAGCAGCTGCTCGCCGAGCGCGTCGACGTCGATGGCGGGGGTTCCGGCTGCATGGGTTCCGGCGGCGGAGGCGGCCGGCGAGGTCCTGGGTGCGGTGGCCGGGGGAGTGGGGCGGCCCGCGGCGCGGTCGGCTAGTTCAGTCATGTCGATTCCTTCGTTGGCACTGACATTGCGGTTTCCGGCAACTTGCGGTGCTGGCAATTTGCCGCTCTGGCGATTGGTGGTTAGCAGTAAGAGGTTTAGTCAGTTGGTGGCCTAGGGCCCGGTGTCCGGTGCGGGGACCGGCGGGTCCTGCAGTTCGGGCGCGATGCCGAAACAGAGCCAGTCGGTGATCTGGCGGGCCATTGCTTCCTGGCCCGGCTTGGCCGGGGAGGCCGGGCTGGCCAGCCACTGTTCGCCCGCGTTCCGGACCAGGCCGATCGCGGCGTTGGGCCAGTAGCCGATCACGGCTTGCTTGCCCGGAACGGCGCGCAGCTGGTTCCGCATGGGCAGGGCGATCATCTCGCTGATCGCAGCGAAGAAATGGCCCAGCGCGCCGGCCGCGGCGAGGGAACCGGAGTGGCTCTCGGCGTCGCCGGGTGCGTAACGGGTGACAAAGGTGTAGACGTTCGGGCTGGTCTCGGCCATCTGCAGGTAGGCCGACACCATGGCGTACAGCCCTTCGCGAGGGGTCTGGGCGGCCTGGGCGGCTTCCTGGATGCGCCGCTGCATCTGGTTCAGCACCACCTCGCCCACGGCCTGCTGGAGGCCGGCCTTGTCGCCGAAGTAGCGGTAGAAGACGGACTTGGACGTCCCGGCCGCCGCGGCGATGTCCTCCATCGAGGCTTCGCTTCCCAGCGCGTGCACCGCCTTGCGCGCGGACTTGATCAGTTCGCGGCGCCGCTCCTCGCGGTGGGACTGCCAGCGGGAGGCGCGGCCGTCGACGGGGCCGCCCGAAGTGGGGGGTTCAGCCTGGAGGATGTTCACGATACCCAGCGTATCAGGTACGCTGGGTATCAGTAATCCGCTTTGATCAAAGGAGACAGCACATGCCTGAAAACGGAACGTCCACAACCGGACCGAAGGACAGCACGGCGCCGGCCGCCGCAGCAGCAGCCGCGGCCCCGCAGCTCCGCAAGGCCGTGGTGGTCGGCGGCAACCGCATCCCCTTTGCCCGGACCGGCGGCGCCTACACCAAGTCCTCCAACCAGGACATGCTCACCGCTGCCCTGGACGGCCTCATTGCCCGGTTCGGGCTGCAGGATGAGCGGATCGGTGAGGTTGCCGCCGGCGCCGTCCTGAAGCATTCCCGCGACTTCAACCTCACCCGCGAGGCTGTGCTCGGCTCGGCGCTGTCCGCCGAGACCCCCGCGTACGACCTGCAGCAGGCCTGCGCCACCGGCCTTGAGACCCTGCTGGGCCTGGCCAACAAGATCAAACTGGGCCAGATCGAATCCGCCATTGCCGGCGGCGTCGACTCCGCCTCGGACGCCCCGATTGCCGTCAGCGAGGGGCTGCGCGAAGTCCTGCTGGACCTGAGCCGCGCCAAGACCCTGCCGCAGCGGCTGCAGGTGCTCAGCCGGCTCCGGCCCAAGGACCTGGCACCGGACGCCCCGAACACCGGCGAGCCCCGGACCGGACTGTCCATGGGGGAGCACCAGGCGCTCACCACCGCCCAGTGGAAGATCACCCGGGAGGCCCAGGACGAATTGGCCTACAACAGCCACCGCAACCTGGCCGCGGCCTACGACGCCGGTTTCTTCGATGACCTCCTCACCCCGTACCGCGGGCTCAGCAAGGACTCCAACCTGCGCCCCGACACCACGCTCGAGAAGCTCGCGGGCCTGAAACCGGTCTTCGGCAAGAACCTCGGAGCTGAAGCCACCATGACGGCCGGCAACTCCACCCCGCTCACCGACGGCGCCTCCACCGTGCTGCTCGCCACCGAGGAATGGGCCGACGCGCACGACCTGCCGAAACTGGCCACCGTCCTCGACGGCGAGGCCGCCGCCGTCGACTTCGTCCACGGCAAGGACGGGTTGCTGATGGCGCCGGCGTTCGCCGTCCCGCGCCTGCTGGCCCGCCACGGCCTGGGCTTCGGGGACATCGACTTCTTCGAAATCCATGAGGCCTTCGCCGGCACCGTGCTGAGCACCCTGGCCGCGTGGGAGGACGAGGAATTCTGCCGCACCCGGCTCGGCCTGGAGGGCGCCCTGGGCAGCATCGACCGCGCCAAGCTCAACGTCAACGGCTCCTCTCTCGCCGCGGGCCACCCGTTCGCCGCCACCGGCGGCCGGATCGTCGCCTCGCTGGCGAAGATGCTGCACGCCAAGGGGCAGGTCGGCGGCCGGCCGGCACGCGGACTGATCTCCATCTGCGCCGCCGGCGGCCAGGGCGTCGTCGCTATTCTCGAAGCACACTAGGGGAACCCGATGACTGACAAATACACCCAGTTCGTGAGCAAGGGCCTCGGCAAGGACATCGCCAGGAGGCTCGGCCTCCCGCAGCCCGTGGCGCTTCGGCGGCACCGGCCGGGCCAGCCGCTGGTCCAGGGACCCGTCCTGGTGCAGGGCACCGGCAGTGGCGCCGATGAACTCGCCGCCGCGCTGCTGTCCTGGGACCTCGACGTCCGCCGCCACGCCGTGCCGCGCGAGAAGCTCGGCGCGATCATCCTGGTGCTGGACGAGGCGGCCCGGCCCGACGACCTGGAAAAACCCGTGCTCAGCGCCGCGGCCTCGCTCCGGGACCTCGCCGCGAACGCCCGCGTGGTGACCGTCTCCCGCGCCGCCGCGGGCACTGCTGATCCGGCCGCCGCGGCGGCCCGGCAGGGCATCGACGGGCTGCTGCGCTCCCTGGCCAAGGAACTGCGCGCCGGCACCACCGGCAACGGCATCCTGCTGGCCGACGGCGCGCGGACCACAAGCCCCAGCGCCCTGGGCGCGCTCCGGTTCTTCCTCTCCGGGCGCTCCGCTTTCGTGGACGGCCAGTTCCTCACCGTCTCCTCGGAAGCGGGTCAGCTGCCGGCCGACGCCGAGAGGCCGCTGGCGGGCAAGGTCGCGGTGGTGACCGGAGCCGCCCGCGGAATCGGCGCGGCGATTGCCCGCACGCTGTACCGCGACGGTGCCACCGTCGTCGCCGTCGACATCCCGGCCGCCGGGGATCACCTCGCCAAGGTCGCCAACGAGGTGCACGGGACCGCCCTGCAGCTGGACATCAGCCGGGACGACGCGGGACAGCGCATCATCGAGCACGCCGTGGAGCGCCACGGCGGGCTGGACATCGTGATCCACAACGCCGGCATCACCCGGGACAAACTGCTCGCCAACATGGACCAGTCCCGCTGGAGCTCGGTGATTGCCGTGAACATCGCCGCCCAGCTGCGGATCAACGAGGCGCTGCTGGCCTCGGAGCATTTTCGGAATTCGCCGCGGATTGTCTCCGTTGCCTCCACCAGCGGCATCGCCGGGAACCGCGGACAGACCAACTACGCCGCGTCCAAAGGCGGCGTGATGGGCATGGTCCGTGCCACGGCGCCGTTGCTCGCCCCGCACGGCGGCTCCATCAACGCCGTCGCGCCCGGTTTCATCGAGACCGAGATGACGGCCCGGATCCCGTTCGCCACCCGCGAGGTGGCCCGGCGGCTCAATTCGCTGCAGCAGGGCGGGCAGCCCGGGGACGTGGCGGAGGCCATCGCGTTCCTGGCCAGCGACGCGGCCGCCGGGATCTCCGGCGAGGTGCTGCGCGTCTGCGGGCAGAACCTGGTGGGCGCATGACCGGTGGGCAGCCCGTGATCCTGGGCGAGATGCCGTCGCTCTCCAAGCTGTACGTCAACGCCGCCGCCACCGCTGCGCGCCGCCGGCTCCTGGGGGAGCACGCCGGCACGCAGCTTCCCGGCGTCAGCCACGAGGTCCGCGGCGTCAAAGCCGCGGTCACGAACCTGACGGCCTACCAGCACCTGATCGGCGAAACCGCCAGCGATGTGCTGCCGGCCGGATTCATCCACGCCCTGACGTTCCCGCTGTCCATGTCCGTGATGAACCGGGATGACTTCCCGTTGCCGCTGCTGGGGATGATCCACCTCACCAACAAAGTGGTCCAGTCAGCTCCGGTGCTGTTTACCGAAGCGCTGGACATCCGGGCCTGGGCGGAAAACCTGCGCGGGCACCGGTCCGGCACCCAGCTGGACGTGGTGGCGGAGGTGCGCGGGGCCGGGGAGGACTTCGTCCGCTGGCGCGGCGTCTCCACCTACCTTGCGAAGGGTGTGTTCCTGCCGGGGATCGACAAGCCGTCCGCGGCCGCCGCGCCCGGGGGGTTCCGCGTGCCGGATCCGACGGCGTTGTGGCAGCTCGGCGTGGACACCGGCCGGGCGTACGCCGCCGTTTCCGGTGACTTCAACCCGATCCACCTCAGTGTCCTCAGCGCCAAGGCCCTGGGCATGCGGCGCTCCATCGCGCACGGCATGTACCTCGCCTCGAGAGCGTTGGCCGACGTCGGCGCCGCCAAGGGCGACGCGTTCAGCTGGGACGTGGCGTTCGAGGCGCCGGTGTTCCTGCCGGCCAGGGTGGCGCTGGACATCAGTACCGTGCAGTCGGACGACGGAGCGTGGCTGCGCTCCGAGTACGTGGCGTGGAGCCCGCATTCGGGGCGCAAGCACTTCAGCGGAGCGGTGGCGTCGCTGAAATAGGCGCCCAAACCGACGACGGCGGCCGACCCCGACTATTGCGGGGCGGCCGCCGTCGTTGTGCAACCTTGAAGCGGCTGTGCCGTTCGGTTAGCTGGTGCCGGCGGCGGAGGCGTCCGGTTCCCGCTTTCCGTCGCCGGGCTTCGCGCCGCCCGATTTCACGGCGCCTGATTTGGCGACGCGCAGCATCCGGTGCAGGCTCAGCAGGATTGATTCGACGGCGCTCGGGGCGCCCACGGACTGGTCCTCGGCCGCGACCCGCGCGGTGAAGGCCTTGACCGCGGCGTCGGCCTCCTCGACGAGTTCGGCCTGTCGTTGCGGTTCCTCCTCCTCCGCGGCGCGCAGCACGTCGCCCACCAGGGTCATGGCTTCGGCGAGCGGCTCGGCGTGCCCGTCCGGGATCACGAACGGGGTGTCTTCGGCCCAGATGACGTCCGATAGCACCTGGGTCACGTCCTGGATGTGGAAGGTCAGCCGCTCCAGGTCCCGCAGGTTGCGGTAGTCCTCCTCCACGTCCCGCGGATGCAGCCGGCGCCGAGGATTGGCTTGCCGGCTCGCGTCGGCCTTCTGCACCGCGGCGCGCACCGACCGGGCGCGGCCCGCGAGCGCCTCGGAGCGGCGGGACCAGTCCTCGTGCTCCGGCGGCCAATTCTCACGGAGCGCCTTGCCCATGTCCCAGAGCTGTTGGGCCAGGGCAAGCCGCAGTTCGGCCAGGCTGAGGGCCGCGGCCTTGAAGTGCAGCGGCGGGAAGACGAGCAGGTTCACCACGATGCCGACGCTGACGCCGACGCCCATCTGGAAGAGATAGCCGAACGAGAACTTGTCCGGGTTGTGGCCGCCGACCAGCAGCACCAGCAGGGCCGCCGTCGGGATCCAGTCGCTGCCCGAGCCGATCCGCGGCAGGCCGGCGAGGATGACGCCGAGCCCCATCACGATTGCCACCGTCAGCGGCGACGGGTCCCCGAGGCTGAAAAGCATGAAGGCAAGCCCGACGCCGATGGCCAGGCCGACGAGCGTCTGGACGCCCTGGCGCATGGAACCGGAGACGTTCTCGTACATGGCGACCAGCGCGCCGAGGGGAGCGTAGTACGGGTAGTCCGCCGCGGAGCCGGGCATAAACGGGGCGATGTAGAACGCGACGCCCGCCGCGATGGCCGCCTTGGTGGCCAGCTGCAGCCGGGGCCACAGCAGTGCAGCGGACACACTCCCGGCCACGGTGCGTGCAAGACCGCGCACCCAGGAGGGGTGGGTGCCGCCGTCGTTTTCTTTTTCGTGTGCCATCCCGGCTCACCCTAGGGCCGCAGCGTTGCTGCTACAACTGGACGAACCCTGTGGGGGAGCCATGGCGGGTTTCGTGGACTTCAGGCGGAGGCGTGGCAGGCCTTGCGGACCGCCGCGGAGAGCCGTTGAGCCCTGCCGTTCGTGCGACCTTCCTCACTGCGCCTGGGAACGTAGCCGAAACCGATGCCGTAGCCCGGATCGGCGAAGCCCAAGGCCGCGTTGGCGCCCTCATGGCCGAAGGCGAGGTGGCTGCCGAAATCCCGGCCGGGCTGGGGCTTCATAAAGACCACGGCGAACGCATTGTCCAGCCCCGAGGAACGGTCAAGGCCCCAGACCTGCTCCTCGGCCATCTGCACGACGGTCGCCGGCGCCAGGAAACCGGGGCGACCGTCGACTCCGGTGGTGGCCGCAGCGTACAGCCGGGCGAGGCCCTCCGCGGAACCAACCCCTCCGGCGGCGCTCATCCCGCCGGCACGAATGACGCGGTGGTTGGGCAGTTCCATGATGCTGCTGACCGGAGCGTTGCTGTTCAGGCCGGCATGGCTGAGCGGGTCCAGCCACTCCGCGGCCGGGTCCTCTGGGTAAAGCACCTCCCGGAAGCGCGCGTCCTCCTCCTCGGGCAGACCCAGAAAGAAATCGATTACGAACGGACGGCGGAGCCGCTCATCGTAGAGTTCCTGCAGCGGGGCGCCAGCGACCCTCCTGCAGAGTTCCTCCATGAGGATGCCGATCGTCAGCGCGTGGTAGCCGAAGGTGTGCCCCGGACGCCACAGCGGCGCCGCGGCGGCCAGACGGCGGGCGGCCTCCGGCGTCGTGAACTCCTCGAGGGAGAAGCCGCCCGGGATACCCGGCAGGCCCGCCTGGTGGGAGAGGGCCTGCCGGACGGTGAGCGCGTCCTTGCCGCGGGCACCGAATTCGGGCCAGTAGGACGCCACGGCGGCGTCCAAGTCCAGCAGCCCGTCCTGTACCAGCAGGGCGATGACGAAGGCCGCGGCGCCCTTGGAGCAGGAGTAGGTTCCGGTGATGTCGCCCGGGCCCAGTCCAGGGCCGCCGCTGAGGTCGATGACCTTGGTGCCGCCGCGGTACACCGCCAGCTGCGCACTGTACTCAGGGTCACGGGCAAGGAACGTGTCAAAGAGTTCACGGACGGCCGCAAATTCCGGGGCGGCGCTTCCGACCGAGTGTGCCGGGGCCGGCCGCTGCGCGCCAGGGGTGGGGGAGAGTTCCATGGCCCCACCCTAGCGCCGCCGCATCCGCCGCCCGCCGCGTCGGGTGGTCAGCCGGCGCCGTGTCCGGCGGTGACTTCTTCCCCGGCCCGGACGGGACCGGGCGGCGTGCCGTTGCCGAAGGGACGTCCGCCGAGGGCCTCCCGGCCGTGCTCCGAGAGCCAGCTGCCCAGCTCCGGACCCTTCGGGACGATCCCGGTGGGGTTGATGTCCTCGTGGACGATGTAATAGTGCTGCTTGATCTGCACGAAGTCAGTCGTGTCGCCGAAGCCGGGGGTCTGGAACAGGTCCCGGGCGTAGGCCCACAGCGCCGGCATCTCGCTGAGCTTCTGGCGGTTGCACTTGAAGTGCCCGTGGTAGACGGCGTCGAAGCGTGCCAGCGTGGTGAACAGCCGGACGTCCGCCTCGGTAATCGTGTCGCCCACCAGGTAGCGCTGCCGGGTGAGCCGTTCCTCGAGCCAGTCCAGCGCCGTCCAAAGCCGGTCATAGGCGGCGTCGTACGCGTCCTGGGAGCCGGCAAAGCCGCAGCGGTAGACGCCGTTGTTGACCTCGGTGAAGACACGTTTGTTGACGGCGTCGATCTCCTCCCGGAGGGCCTCGGGGTAGAGGTCCGGGGCGCCTTCGCGGTGGAAGTCGGTCCACTCGGTGGAGAAGTCCAGGGTGATCTGCGGGAAGTTGTTGGTGACCACTTCGCCGCTGCGCACATCAACGATGGCCGGGACCGTGATGCCGCGCGGGTAGTCCGGGAAGCGGCGGAAGTAGGCCTCCTGGATCCGCTCGATGCCGAGGACGGGGTCCTTGCCGCCGGGGTCAAGGTCGAAGGTCCAGGAGCGGGCATCGTGGGTGGGGCCGGGCTGGCCGAGTGAGATCACGCCTTCCAGGCCCAGGAGCCGCCGCACGATCACCGTGCGGTTCGCCCAGGGGCAGGCGCGCGCCGCGACCAGCCGGTAGCGGCCGGCCTCGACGGGCCAGCCGGGCTCGCCGTTGGCGCCCGGGGCGCCGTCGCGGGTGATCCGGTCCTCGATGTAGTTGGTGTCCCGGTTGAATTCCGCACCGCCGGTGACGTAGGCGCCCCTGGTGCTGAATTCCGTGTTCGTGGTTGTCTCACTCATGCCCCCAGCCTATGTGCAGCGCATGCCGAGTGCATGCCGAACGCGTGCCTAGTGCAGCAGGCCGGCGAGGACCGGTGCCATCGGCTGCCACGCGGCCCACCAGGCCGCTGCCACCACCAGGGCGAACAGTCCAATCCAGACAAACGCCGGCAGCGGTGTGGACCGGGCCAGCAGGTACGCGTCCGACGTCGAGAGCCGGTTCCGGTGCCGTGTGTGCACCGCCGCCAGCTTCCCCAGGTCCCGGACGGCGGCCACCAGCAGCGCGATGCCCAGGCCGATCATCACGTGGCCAATGAACACCGCCGGGACGAACAGCACCAGGAGTACTGCCACCAGCACCGCCGCGGCCGTGATCAGTACGCCGGCGCCGTTACGAAGAAAGAAAAAGGACAGCAGCAGCAGGACGGTGCCAACCGACATCGCCGCCGGGCCCCAGCCATTGAAGCCGGACCAGACCATCGCGGCCCCGACCACTGCGGGGACCGGGTAGCCCCAGAACGTCGACCAGACCGCGGCCAGCGGACGGCGGCTGTAGCTCGTGGTCGCGCCCGAATGGTCCAGGCTCAGCCGGATGCCGCCAAGCCGCTGGCCCGTCATGAGGGCGGCGAAGGCATGGCCGAGCTCATGGGTCACGGTGGCGAGCAGGCCAAAGTACCGCCAGCTGGCGCGCGGCAGGGACAGCGCAACGGCGACGGCAACGACCAGCAGGAGCTCGGTACCGGTTACCACCGGTGCGGGGGCGTGGCTGAACCCGGCCACCATCCGCTGCCACCACGTGCCGGCCAGGTCATCGGTGGCGAGGGTTGTTGATTCCATGCTCATAGGGGACTGTTATGCCTTACCGGCACTGTGCCGGATGCAGTAGGGAGTCCACGGCCTGGCCTCGAGCCGGCCCTCGGCGATCGGGCCGCCGCACACCCGGCAGATGCCATAGCTGCCGGCGTCGATCCTGGCCAGGGCCGCTTCGATCTGCGCGAGAGACGCCCGGCTCTGTTCCAGCAACGCGGACGCCTGGGAGAGTTCGAAGGCGATCGTCGCACCCTCCGGGTCGTGTTCGTCGTCGACATTGGAGTCCTGCCGGGCGGCATTCACCGACGTGATGTCCCTGCGGAGGGCCGGCAGCAGGGCAAGCTTCCGCTCGCGCTCCTGGGCAAGGAGAATCCGGAACCGTTCGACGTCGACCATAGGGTGCAAGGCTAGCGCGCCCCGCTGTGCGCCGTCGAAACCGACCCTCGCTGCCGGCCATTGCGGCCACGACCCGGGGCGGGAGTGCCGGGCCGAAAGGCCTGTTGCCCGGAACCGGACCGGACGTACAGTGGGACCAGAATCCCGCCCAGCCAGGGAGATGCCATGCAGACACCGGTTCCCAAGAACGCCGAGGACGAAGCCCGGGCGCTCGCTGCCGTTCAGACCCACCATACGGGGATGCTCAAACGGCTCGATGCGCTGGTCACCGCCCTCACCCATGCGGTGCAGGCCCATGATGCCGTGGCGGAGCACGACGCCCATGAGGTGCTGGTCGAATGGTGCGAGACCGAGCTCGTCCCGCACGCGCTCGCCGAGGAGGGGCCGCTGTACGGCGGCGCCGGTGCCGCCCCGGAGGGCCGGCTGCTGGTAGCGGGAATGCTCGCTGAACACCAGGTGATCGTAGGGCTCGTGGAGCGGCTGCGCGCCTCCCGGGGTGTTGATGCCGCCGTCGCTGCCGGCGCGATCGGGTACATCTTTGCCCTGCACCTGGACAAGGAGAACCGGCTGCTGATGCCCTTCATCGCGGCGTCGCCCGGGCTCAGCCTGGCCGACTCAGTCGCCGGCCTGCATGAGCTGGTGGGTGAGGCAGCCCTCCACGCGGCCCAGCACAGCGCCGCACCGGCAGCGCCGCCGGTCAACGGCTGACGCGCCCATGGCGGACAGCACGGCCCTGCGCGACGCCGGACCGGAACCGGCGGACGACACCGAGGCGCTGCTGCGTGAACTGGCGGCGGCGCACCGGGTGGGGACCTCCTACTGGGGCTGGGACGGGGTGGAACGCGCGGTCGCCGCCGGCACGCTGCGCCAGGTACTCACCGCCCTGGGCGTCGCGTCGGACAGCCCCGGGCAGATCCGGCATTCGCTGGAGCTGGCCCGGCTGGCCCCCTGGCGCCGGCTGCTGCCGCCCATCGTGGTGGCCCGGGAGGGTACGGCGGCATCCTTCGATGTCCATGTGCCGCACGGAAGCCCGGTCAGCGCCTGGATCGTCACCGAAGACGGCGCCCGGCACCAGGCGCGGCAGCTGGAGAACTGGGAAGGGCCGGTAGAGGTCGACGGGTCCCTGACCGGCCGAGCGAGCTTCGCCGTCCCCGACGGGCTGGAGGTCGGCTGGCACACCGCCCTGGTGGACGCAGACGGCACGGCGGCGGAATGCCCGCTCCTGGTGACACCGGGAAGGCTGGCCACCACCGGAGCCCTGGCTGGACGCCGCACCTGGGGACTCACGGCCCAGCTCTACTCCGTCAGGTCCGGGCGGTCCTGGGGGATCGGCGATTTCACGGACCTGGCCGACCTGGCTGCGGTTGCGGGCGCGGAGGGTGCGGGGTTCGTGCTGGTCAACCCGCTGCACGCCGCCGAGCCGCGGCCGCCGGTGGAGGATTCACCCTACCTGCCCACCACCCGGCGCTTCTTCCACCCGCTGTACATCCGGGTGGAGGAAATCCCGGAATACGCCTACCTGGACGCCGCGGCGCTCGCCCGCACCGGGCAGCTGGCAGAAAGCCTAAGGGCCGCCAACCGGGACGCGGCACTGCTGGACCGCAACGCCAGTTACGAAGCCAAGCTGGCCACCCTGGAGCAGGTCTTCCGGGTCCGGCGGGGTCCGGCGCGCTCACGCCGCTTCAGCGACTTCTGCCGGGACCAGGGCCAGGGGCTGGACGACTTCGCGCTCTGGTGCGCCCTGGCCGAGACCCTTGACCCGGCGGCTCCCGAATGGGCCGACGCCGCGTCGTCCCCGGAGACTGCTTTTTGCACGGCGCAACGGGCGGCGCTCGCGGACCGGATCGAGTTCCACCGCTGGCTGCAATGGATCTGCGACCAGCAACTCGAATCGGCGCAGGACACCGCGCGGCGGGCCGGTATGAACATCGGCGTCGTGCACGACCTCGCGGTCGGGGTCAAGCCCGGCGGCGCCGACGCGTGGACCCTGTCCGGCGTCCTCGCGCACGGCGTCACGGTCGGAGCGCCGCCGGACATGTTCAACCAGCAGGGCCAGAACTGGACGCAGCCGCCGTGGCACCCGGCGAAGCTGGCCGAGTCCGGCTACGCCGCGTACCGGGACATGCTGCGGACCGTGCTGCGCCATGCCGGCGGGATCCGGGTGGACCACGTCCTGGGCCTGTTCCGCCTGTGGTGGATTCCGGAGGGTGCCGGTCCGGGCGAGGGCACGTACGTGTACTACGACCACGAAGCGCTGGTCGGCATCCTGGCCCTCGAAGCCCAGCGCGCCGGTGCCATCGTCATCGGCGAGGACCTCGGCGTCTTCGAGCCCTGGGTCCGGGACTACCTGGCGGAGCGCGGGATCTTCGGCACCTCGATCCTGTGGTTCGAGCACGACGGCGACGGCCCGCTGGCGCCGGAACGCTACCGGCAGCAGTGCCTGACCAGCGTCAACACCCATGATCTGCCGCCCACCGCGGGCTACCTGGCCGGTGCGCATGTAACCCTCCGGGAGTCCCTCGGGCTGCTGCGGCGTCCGGTGGCGGAGGAACGGGCCGCCGACGCCGCAGACCAGGAGGCGGTGCTGGCGCTGGTGCGGGAGCGCGGGCTGCTGCCGGCGTCGGGAGCCGGAGGGGAGCAGGCCACGGTGGAGGCGCTGTACGCGTTCACGGCCCTGACGCCGTCGTCGCTGCTGGGGGTGGCGCTGGTGGACGCCGTGGGGGAGACCCGCACCCAAAACCAGCCGGGCACCAGCACCGAATACCCCAACTGGTGCATATCGCTGGCCGGGCCGGACGGCGTCGTCCTGATCGAGGAACTGGCCGACGACGCGAGGTTCAGTTCCCTCCTCGGCACCGTCCGGCAGGCCCTCCACCGCAGTGCCCGGACCGGCCCTTCGCAGCAGGCGGAATAGGCTGCCAGGCAGCTCCCGGAAAACCGCTTCCAGCGTGTCGTTGCGGGCCGAGGCACCGGGGTGATAATTTCTGTTGCCGCCGCAAATTTGCGGACAATCACGGCTCCCGGATTACCCCGCTCCGACGCATCCCCGCGCACCAGAAAGGCCGCAATGGCGCTGCTCCTTCCCGACACTTTGCCGACCCTTCAAACGGTCACCGGCAGGTTTGTCCTGGCACCATTCACACCGCTCGACGTCGAGCCGCTGGCCCGGCTGCTGGGCCGCGACGAAATCTGGTCCCAGGGCTTCAGCGACAGCGAGGCCCGGCCCGCCGGCGAGGCGGAGCTGACTGCGTTCGTGGACCGGCGATTTGCAGGGCTGCAGGTCTTCTCGGTGTATCAGAAACTCCCGCTGGGGCAGTCCCGCTTCGTCGGTACCACCGGCATCACCGAACACGACGGCGGGACCGAGCGGGTGAAGATCGGCCGCACCGTGCTGGACCCGGACTTCTGGGGAGCGAAGGTGAACCATGAGGTGAAAATCACCCTGCTCGACTGGTTGTTCTCCTGCGGGGCCGGCCGGATCGAATGCGATGTGGATGCGCGCAACGAGCGGTCGCTGTCCTCGCTGGTGCGCTTCGGCTTTACGGCCGAAGGAACCCGGCGCCGGTCCTCCCGGAACATCGACGGTCTCTGGCGCGACTTCGTCATCCTGTCGCTGCTGACCGAGGAGTGGCCTGACCTGCGGCCCCGCGCGCTGGCCTCGTTGTCCGGGCAGAGGCCAGCCGGGCTGCTCGCCGTCTAGGTGGTAGATCCCCGAGGTTGAGTACCGTTGAGGCCCTCCAACAGGAGCGAGGCAGGTAAATCGAGTACACGTTACTCGTGTACCTGCGCAGGGCAGTTCTTAGGTTTGGGCTACTGGGTCTCCAACTGAATACGAAGGTCTCGCATCATGTTCACCTCAAACGCTCTTGTCTCAATCTCTGTTGCCGCAGGCAACGCCAATCATCGTGAATCCGTTTTCCCTAAGGGGGCCAAGGGAATTTCCCGCCCCGCGTGGTACCGCCAGGACTTGGTCGAGGATATTCTGGGCTCCCTGACCGGCCAGGGCTCGCCCGGCGGCTCGTGCGGCGCGGTGGTAGTTGGGGCGCCGGGAGTGGGCAAATCCTTTCTGGCCCGCGAAGCGCTGGAGCGGCTGGACGACGGTTACCTGGTGGTGCAGGTAAAAGGCAGTTCCCGCTCGGCGACGACGCCTTACGGCGCCCTGCGGTCGCTGGTGAACGACCTCGAAGAAGGATGCGTCGAACATCCGCTTAAGGTGGTTGCCGGCCTTGCTCAGTTGCTGCGGGACCGGGCAAACGGACGCAACGTCGTCCTGTTTGTGGACAATACCGAAAGCCTGGACGAGCTGGCCGCGCTCGTCATCAACCGGCTGACGGTCCATGGAACCGTTCGCCTGCTGGCCACCGGAGAGGATCTGCTGGCCGCGCCGGGCGATCTGGTCTCGCTGTGGAAGGACGGGTTGGTTAGCCGGACAGACGTCGGCGCCTACAGCCTGGCCGAGGCAGGCCAGTGGCTCCGCCACCATTGTGCAGCCGACGTCTCACCCGCGGCGGCGGCGGCTTTCTGGGGTGCCAGCCGCGGAAATCCGAGGGTGCTCGAACTGATCATGCGCGATCAGATTGACGCCGGCACCTTCATCGAGGACAACGGCATCTGGGTGCTGACCAGCAGCACATTCGTGTACGGCGCCAACTCCAGAGACGCCGTCAGCGCCTGGATCAACCCGGAGTCCGGGGCGGAGCGACAGGTCCTGGAGCTACTGGCACTGAGCGGCGGAATGTCGTTGAACACGCTCCTGCGGCTGTGCAGTGCCGAAGCCGTCGATTCCCTCACCGGGAGGGGCCGCCTCGACGTGGCAAGTGACCGCCGGCACCTGGTCCGACTCTCGAACCCGTTGGCGGAGCGCGCTATCCGCCAACGGGTCCCCAAAGGCCGGAGCCGGGAACTGCGCCGGCTCGCTGCGCAGACCCAGCGAGAAACTGACAGGTCGGCCGTGGAAACTCTGGATTTGGCCCGGTGGGCTCTCGACTGTGGGGATTCTTTGTCCCCCCAGGAGGCCAGGGAAGCTGCCCGCTTGGCCAATCTCGCCGGTCAGCCGCAGCAGGCCCTGAGGTTCTTGGAGCTATTGGCCCCGCAGGAACGGGGAACGGGATTGGCCCTGCAGGCCCGGGCGTACACAAACTTGGGGGAAGCCGCACAGGCCGAACAGCTCTTATCCCCGGATGCCATCGACGCCATGGACCTTCCGCTGAGTTGTTGGGTCGAGGCGATGCTGGAGCGCAGCTACGTCCTCGCTTCCTGTCCGGGCCGCGCCCCGGAGGCGCGGGCTGCGTTGGACAGGGTGGAAGGCCGGCTGAACGGACCTGTTGCCGCCTCTCGCCAGGACGCTGCCGGCACCGCCGCGCTGCGGGAGGACCTCGCCCTGGCCACGGCCGAACTGGACCTCAGCGAGGGCAGGTACCGGCGGGCGACGGATGCGCTGAGCCGGTTCTATCCTGCATGCACGACCAAAGAGAAGAGGGTGCATGCTGCCACGCTGTTATGGCAGGCCTGGACGATTGTGGGGCGTCATACGGACGCCCGGGCCCTTCTCCATGACATGCAGATGCGCTTCACCGCGGAGGAGCTGGCGGCGGTCAACGCCCGGCCCACCGAGCAAGCACTGTTAGGCGTCTTCCTCGGGACGGCCCCGGACCCCCAACTTCGCCGTGGCCGCGATGCAGGGCCGTTCGGCGACGGGATCGCCGTCGCCGCTTTTGCATTGAGCGAACTCGCAAAGGGGGCCTTGGACGCTTACTGCGGCCGGGCGGAGCGTGCGCTGGAGCGGCTGTTGCCAGCACACGGTCAGCTCGGGCAGCTGGATACGTCCGGGGCGCAGGCTTTGGCCAGTGCCGCAATCGCTTACAGCTACGCCCTGCTCAGGGAAAACGACAAGGCCCTGCAGTATCTGCGGTCCGCGGAAGTGGACGGCTGTTGCCCGTCGCGGCTCTCCTTGAGCGTGCGTTCATTCTTTCAGGTGCTCGCCTCTGCCGAGCTGGCGTCCAAAGAAAAAGCCGGCGTGCGACTGCTGGGACTCGCCGAGGAGGAACGCCGGCGAGGTGCGAAACTCCCTGAACTGGTCCTCCTTTGCGCTGCTGTGCGCCAAGGCTGTCGGAGCGCCGCCCCCAAGCTGGTCGCGGCCTCAGCCGGCGTCCAGGGACGGTTCGCGGACGTCAGCCGATTGTTCGGAACGGGCATCGTGGAACAGGACAGCGCCGTACTGTTGAAGGCCGCGGAAGCCGCCGCCGCCATGGGTGATGACCTGTTCGCCAGGGACGCTGCCCGGGAGGCCCGGAAGCTTGCCGGCGCGGCGGGGGACCGGGTTGTTGCCCGCGCGGCCCGGCACCGAATCAGCAGCAGTGTCCAGAAACTGGGCGTCTTGCCGTCGGAGGAGGATGGCCCGACGCTCACGGCGCGTGAACAAGAGGTCGCCCTGCGTGCGGCCGCGGGTGAGAGCAACAAAGCCATCGCTGCGGAAATGTGCATTTCCGTGCGAACCGTGGAAGGGCACCTCTACCAGATTTACGGAAAGCTCCAGCTCACCAACCGTGCTGACTTGAAGATGTCCTTTGCGTAGGGGATCGGCAGACATGGACAACTACGGTGATCCCTGCGTCTTGGTGGGCTGCTCCGACCTGGTAACTTCCATCGTGGCCACGCTGCAGGATTCTGACCGGGCCGGAGTCCTGCTGGCGGGGGATCCCGGCCTGGGTAAGAGTGCCCTGGCCCGGGCGGTGCTGCGGCAGCTCGGACCCACAGTCGAACCTTTCTGGGTTTTTCCCGCGGCGGCGATGGCGGACCTTCCTTTCGGCGCGCTGGCCCCTTATCTGGACTCCTTCCCCCTGCCGAAAGCCGGATCGCGGCTGTCAGCGCCGCGCCGCATGGAGAAAATGCTGAGCCGGCGGCTCGAAGCCGGCAATGCCAAGGCACTTGTGATCGTAGAAGACGCCGGGAACCTGGATGCGGACAGTTCCAGCGTGCTGGCGCAGCTGGCCATGACGGGCTCGGCGAAGCTGCTGGTGCTCGCCAGGCCAAAGCCGGGACCGCCGGCAGCTTTTGGTTCCCTTTGCAACGAAGGGATGCTGCAACGCTTTGACCTGTCCCCGCTCACCGATGCGCAGGCGCGCGAACTCTGCAGCCAGGTGCTGGGCGGTGAGATCGTCAGCAGCGCCAGTACCGCATTGTTCAGGATTACAGGCGGAAACCCCTTGTTTTTGCTGGCGCTGATCCGTCAGGCCCAGCGCTCCGGCGAATTGGTGCTGCGTAATCACGTCTGGATGCTGAAAGACTTCCATCTGCGGATCGGTCAGCAATTAAGGGATCTAGTCCGGGAACAGCTCGCTTGCAGGTCTGCGGCCGAGATGGAAATCCTTGAGACGGTCGCGCTCGCGGAGCCTCTGCCGCTGGCCTGGCTGCACCGGCTCGCCAGTGAGACGGAAGTGGAGACCTTGGAAGCGGACCGGCTCATCACCATTGCCCGGGGGCCGCAAAGGCTGGTGCGGTCGGCTTCCCCGCTGCTGGGGAAAGTGGTGCGGTTCCTTGTTCCCCCGGCCCGCAGCATGATGATCCGCTCCCGCGTCCTCGCTGTCGTGGACGGTACGATACCGGAGGAAACGCACACCCGGCTGATCTGCTGGTCGCTGGACTGCGGAGCCGTCGTCCCCGACGAGCAGCTGTTGGGTGCGGCCGCCAGCGCGAACCGGTATTTCGAACCGATGGTAGCGCTGCAAACGGCCGGAGCGATCGAGGGCGAAGTGTTTCGGGCGGCAGCGAAAGTCCAAATGGCCGGCGCCCATTTGCATCTAGGTAATCTTCCCCGCGCAGCGGCGCTACTGCAGGACTGCGTCGCCTCCGCCACGGACCACGCGACGGCGGGGGCAGCTTCCGTCCTCGCCGCCCGTGTGCATTTGGGGATGGGCGGGCACGCCCTGGGACTGACGAAGATCGCCGCCTCCTGGCGTGCGTCGGAGCAGCGTCTAGGGGCAGTGGACCCTTCTTCAGAGCCGGCCGGCCCGGACGGTAGCAGGCTGCTGATTCTGCACGCACTTCACTTGGAGGGACGCTACGCCGAGATTGAGGATGAGCTGGCCGCACGGGTGGCCGACGCCGGAGAAGACCCCATCACCCGTGCCAGGGTTCTCTACCTCTGGGCTGAATTGCTGGCCGCCACCGGACGGCCGGAAAGCGCCTCCCGGGCGAACGGTGAAATCCTGCAGATCCTCGGGGGTAGTTCCACTGCGCAGTTCCGGGCATATGAACTGGCGCGCTTCAAGCATTCGCTGGCACTTGTTCGCCTCGGGCGATGGAACCTCGTCGCTAAGCCCCTTACGGAGGCGCCCTGGCACGGATTTCGCAGCGGGTTGCACTTTAGCGGGGGACAGTCCTTGGTGGAAGGACTGTCGGCACTAAGACAGGGGGACGCGGTGACCGCGCTGGGCAGGCTCTCGGTCACCATCGAGGCTTTCTTCGAATCCGACTTCGACTACCTCCTGCCGTACGCCTTAGGTTTGGCGGCCTATGCCGCTTCCCTGCTCGGACGTAACGACGTGGTGGACCGCTACTGCGAGGCCTTCAACCGCGTCCCCTATCAGGGATCCGCGCACTTCCAGCTGATGGGTCAGGCGCACATCGCGGCAGCGAGCGCCGGCCGTCTGGGCGCAGCAAACGCACTTCGGGAGCTGGCCGTGTGCGCTGATCGCGCCCAAGGCCTGGGACTCCTCGCGGCGGAGCGGGATGCCCGTGAACTGGCGCTCCGGCTGGGCGACAACGGCCAGTTGCCGAGGCTGGTGGAACTGACGGATCAGGGCGAGGGCCCTGAAGCCGAGTGCCTCAATGCCTACGCGAGGGGCGTCCTCCGGCGTGACGCTGAGCAGCTGATCGCGGCCAGCGAGAGAGCGCAGGAACTGCGTTACCACCTGGTCGCGGCGGAATGCCTGGCCAAGGCCGTCTCCTTCCTGAACGGCAGCGGGACCCGCAAACGCGCTCGCGCCGTGGCCCACCTGCTCCAACTCAGGCGCAGGGAGTTGGCGGGAATCAGCACCCTGTCCTTGTTCGGCGCCGAGGATGCCACCTCCCTGACACCCAGGGAACGCGAAATTGTCACTATGGTGGTCAACGGCAACAGCAACCGTGAAATCGCCCAGCTCTCGTCACTGTCGATCCGCACCGTTGAGGGACACCTCTACCGCGTCTTCAGCAAGCTCGGCATCAACCGTCGCGAAGACCTGACGAGTGGTGACCTCACGGCTGTGCGAAGCGGCGAGCTCAGCGCCCGCTGAGAACGGACGGGAACTGAGCGGTAGTACGGCGTTGCTGGCCCGTTTCAGGGACCAGGCGAACAGGAATGTGTTGGCATCGGTCAGATGACCTCACTGAAGGGCAACGCGCCGGGTTCACTGGCTGAGTTCCACCAGTTCGCCGGTCTTCAGGCCCATGGCTGCCAGAATCGAATCGACTGCGTCGTCGACCGAGACCGTGCCGGTATCGAGCACCAGATCGGCCTCGATCGGCGGTTCGTACGGAGAATCGATCCCGGTGAAGTCCGTTACGTCGCCGGCCCGGGCCCGGGCGTACAATCCCTTCCGGTCCCGTGCCTCGCATACCTCCAGCGACGTGGCCACGTGCACCAGCACAAACGAGCCCACAGTCTCGGCCATCGCCCGGACTTCCCGACGGGTTGACTCAAACGGTGCGATCGGAGCGCAAACGGCAACTCCGCCGGACTTGGAGACCACGGCGGCCACCCACCCGAGCCGGCGGACGTTGAGCTCCCGGTCCTGCCTGCTGAAGCCGAGACCCGACGACAGGAGTCTGCGCACGTCGTCGCCATCCAGCAGCGTCACAGGCCGCGAGTCCGTCAACTGCAGCCGTTCCGCCAGGGCGCGGGCGATGGTCGATTTCCCGGAGCCGGACAGGCCCGTGAGGAAAACGACTGCACCCGGCGCCGGGGTGCCTCCTGCCAGCGGTTCGGGCCCGGCGGCGGCGCGCCGTCTCGGCAGGGCACGGGCCGGGGGCCCCGCTTCGGACGTGTAGTTGAGCAGGATGGATGCGCCCAGCCGGAGCAGCACGTGCTCGCGCAGGGTCCGGTCCTGGGCGACGGACGCACCCTCGAACGCGGGCAGGACCAGCAGCCCGGTCCGGGCTCCAGTCAGCTGCTCCGCGCAGCGCTCAAGGACCGAAAGGAGTTCCAGGACCGTATAGTTTCCGTGCTCTTGGCAGCCGGCAACCGCCACGAGCCACAACTGGGCGTGATGGCGGATTGCCATGCCCATCGCTTCGGCAAGCTGGGCAGGCTCCGGCAGCCGATCAAACGCTGCCACCAGGCTCGGAACCGTGCCCTGTCCCGGCACGTCCCGTCCCGGTCGGGCGAGGGGGCGCGTAAGACGCAGCCGGCGGGCGGGCGGGTGCTCCGCTGGCTGGAGGGCTTCCAGCCGGCCGGCAAGATGGATGGTGCCGTCCCCCGATTCCTGGCTGGCGGAAACGGTCAATCTGGCCAAGGGTGTGCCGTCTGGGTCCGTGATCGCCAGGGCGCCGCAGTGCACGGCCAGTTGGCCCACGGTGCCGGGCACTGAGAGCGTAAACGGCCAGGGCCATTCCGACGGAACGTTGGCGGGCAGAGCGTAGCCGTCTGCGGGACTGTACAGGCCGCCCAGGAGGAGTTCCAGCTCGTCGAGCCGGGCGCCGGTCAAAACGTGTGATGGTTCCGACCCGAAGTGCAAGCTCACAGTGTCCCCCTGATTCCGCCGGTTGAGTTCAGCAGGGCGGCTGCCTCGCGCCGCCGCCGGCTCTCCACGCTGGCCAGCGCCGGGAAACCCTTCCGGCGGCGCAGAACCATCCAGGCCAGCGGTGCCCCCAGCAAGGCAACCACCAGAATCCCTGCGGTCACCGGGTCCGGAATGGAGAGCATCTTCAGTGCCGAGGCCAGCAGCACAAAAGCCAACGCCCGGCGCACGAAACCGCCCGAGAGGCGGGAGGACAGCATGGCCCCCAGATAGACACCGGGGATGCTTCCCAGCACCAGAGGCAGGGTTAGTCCGAGGTCCAGATCGCCGAAAAGAGTGTGACCCGCGGCGGCCGCGATGACCAGGGGAACGGCTTGCAGGAGGTCGGTGCCTACCAGCTGGTTTGCCTTGAGCCCTGGGTAGATGAGCATGAGCCCGATGATGATCAAGGACCCGCTTCCGACGGAGGTCATGCCCACCACTATGCCGCCCACGATGCCCAAAAGGACGGTGGGCAGAATCCGGACCGCCACGGCAGGCCGCTCCGTGGGCAGCTCCGCTCCACGCCCGTCCGCGCTGCGTGCGCGCTCGGCCAGCCGGACGTAGGCCCGCACCACCAGCAGGATGGCGCTCAAGAGCAGGGCACAGCCAAGGGCCAGTTTGACGCTCTGTTGAACGTCCTCGCCGGGGCCCAGCCATTTGAGGATCAGCACGCCGCAGAAGGCCGAGGGCACCGAACCCACCGCCAGCCACTTGACCACGTCCAGATTCACTGTCCGGCGGCGCAGGTGTACCGCAGAGCCCACCGGCTTCATGACGGCGCTGGCCACGAGGTCGCTGGAGACCGCGGCGAGCGGGGGGACGCCAAAAAACAACACCAACGCCGGCGTCATCAGTGCGCCGCCGCCCATCCCCGTGAGTCCGACGACGACGGCTACGCCGAAGGCTGTCAACACCAAGGTCAGGTCCATAGACAGATCCTGCCACCGAGGCAACGTCGAACAAACACGTAGTTCGGCGCGGCCAAGAGTAGTCTCCGGGGCAGGGCCCCGCCGGAGCGTGCTAGCCGTTGGTGGTGGTGGTTGCGGTGAGGTCGAAGCTGATGTCTTTGGTGGCGTGGTAGTTCAGGTGGGTTTCGGCGGCGATGGTGTTGGTGCCGTTGACCAGCAGGGACAGTGGGACGTTGAAGGTGACCGGGGCGGCGGTGGCGCTGGAGGTGGGGATTGCCGCGGTGGCGTAGGTGTTGATGGTGACTGTGCCGGCGGGCATGCGGCTGCGGCCGACTTCGGTGCCGTTGACGTAGATGACGACGCCGTCGTCGGCGACGGTGGTGAGTTTGAGTGCGGTGACGGCGGAGGTGTTGGTGATGGAGAAGCTGCGCAGGAAGTAGGCCGCCAGCGGGCGGGCGCTGGTGGTGGCGGAGGGGTTGAGGTTGGTCCCCAGCGGGGTTGAGCCGTAGCCCAGGGCGCCGGGTCCGGTGTTCCAGGCGGAGGAGTTGTAGGCGGGGTTCTTCCAGGCCGGGTCCGGTGCGGTGTTGCTGTACCGGAATTTCCACGTCGATTTGGCGGGCACGACGACGGCGGTGACGGAGCCGGAGGAGGTGGAGACGGTGACCGGGGAGGTTTTGGTGCCGGTGGCTCCCTGGGTGTCGGTGACGGTCAGGGTCACGTTGTAGGTGCCCGCGGCGGCGTAGCTGTGTGAGGGGGATACCCCGGTTCCGGTGCTGCCGTCTCCGAAGGTCCATCCGTAGCCGGTGATGCCGGCGTCGTCGGTGGAGCCGCTGGCATCGAAGGCCGCGGTCAGGCCGGACGTCGAGGCGGTGAAAGACGCCACCGGCGCAGCATTCGCCGTGGCGCCGCCGTTGGTGGTGGTGGTTGCGGTGAGGTCGAAGCTGATGTCTTTGGTGGCGTGGTAGTTCAGGTGGGTTTCGGCGGCGATGGTGTTGGTGCCGTTGACCAGCAGGGACAGTGGGACGTTGAAGGTGACCGGGGCGGCGGTGGCGCTGGAGGTGGGGATTGCCGCGGTGGCGTAGGTGTTGATGGTGACTGTGCCGGCGGGCATGCGGCTGCGGCCGACTTCGGTGCCGTTGACGTAGATGACGACGCCGTCGTCGGCGACGGTGGTGAGTTTGAGTGCGGTGACGGCGGAGGTGTTGGTGATGGAGAAGCTGCGCAGGAAGTAGGCCGCCAGCGGGCGGGCGCTGGTGGTGGCGGAGGGGTTGAGGTTGGTCCCCAGCGGGGTTGAGCCGTAGCCCAGGGCGCCGGGTCCGGTGTTCCAGGCGGAGGAGTTGTAGGCGGGGTTCTTCCAGGCCGGGTCCGGTGCGGTGTTGCTGTACCGGAATTTCCACGTCGATTTGGCGGGCACGACGACGGCGGTGACGGAGCCGGAGGAGGTGGAGACGGTGACCGGGGAGGTTTTGGTGCCGGTGGCTCCCTGGGTGTCGGTGACGGTCAGGGTCACGTTGTAGGTGCCCGCGGCGGCGTAGCTGTGTGAGGGGGATACCCCGGTTCCGGTGCTGCCGTCTCCGAAGGTCCATCCGTAGCCGGTGATGCCGGCGTCGTCGGTGGAGCCGCCGGCATCGAAGGCCGCGGTCAGGCCGGACGTCGAGGCGGTGAAAGACGCCACCGGCGCAGCATTCGCCGTGAAGGGAACACGCTGCACCGCAAGCACAGCCGAAGTGTCGACGACTGTCACCTTCAGCCATTCATCCATCGTGGACCCGCCCTCCACCGTGATCCTGGAAAGGTTGGGGACCGGGGTGGTGAGGCCGTAGTAGGACAGCCACGTCGAGGAGGTCAGCGGGCGGTCGCTGGCAAAGCTGTGACTGTCGCCGTTGAAGAGGAAAACCGGAAGCTTATAGCTGAGGGATCCGGAGGCGAAGGCCCTCACGAGCGGCTCGTAGGCGGTGCGGCTGGGGGTTCCCTTGAACATATCCGCCTGGGTCGTGAAGACCACGGCACGGCTGGCGTTCGCTGTGGCACGTTCGAAGGCAGCGTGAATGAGGGCGATGTCGGCGTCGGTCCGTGCACTCACTTCGGCTGTCTGGGCAGTCGTCGGCGCTGAATATCCGCTCCAGGTTGCCAGATCGTTGGCCGAGCCCACGATGTGCACCGCGGCGAACGTGAGGCCTTCCCGGTCGTAGAGCACATTCTCCGGATAGCCGGTCTGCGCCGTGACGCTGGCCGCGTTCCGTCCGAGCGTGGTCCCCGGAGCCGGGAAGAAGACCCGTCGCACGGCGGCCAGCCGGTCCAGCGGATTGGCGGCCCCCACGGAAGCACCGGAACAGTCGGCCCACTCGTTGTCGCCGGGCGTATACACCAACGGATCGGCAAAAGTGTCGAAATGCCCTTTGACGGTCGCGTAGTACGAGTCAGAGCAATTCGGCGGCCCGCCGATGTCGCCGAGGTGGGTCACCAGCTGCACTTGGGAGTCGGCATTGATCTGCCCGATCCGCTGCGGGAAAACACTAAGCTGTGTCGAGCCGTAGGGAGTGTCCCCGATGACGGCGAAGCTGAAGGGGGTGGCGGCCGCGACCGTTTCCGCGGCCGCGGCGGTGAAGGTCAGGGACAGTGCGGCGGCGGCCAGAGCCGAAACAAGCTTGAGCTTCACGGTTATCTCCTCGCATAAAGACGGTTGATCCTGGAGACCGTTTCTGCCGCAGTCACTGTTCGGGGGCCACAGATCCGCGTGCCGCTAGCCGCTCCAGACCGTCTCGGGTACCGGAAGGCTACAAGCGGGGCATCCAGTTGTCCAGCACACGCACACGGTGAATCCGCACAGCTAAACCCCGGGGATCCGGGGCATCGCGCTGCGGACTGACCGGTCTGCCGGGCGGCCGGTGGCCGACGACCAAGTAGGTCCGAGCCTTTCCGAGTGGTCCGCACCCGCCCGCTGACGGCCTGCCCAGTAGTCCGGGGCGAACGATGCAGTGAGACGGCCTGAAAAGACGCGTACTGCTTACTCGCCTGCACGGACCGGTGCCCTCCTAGGTTTGATACATCCGGTCAGCAAACAACTCCGGGTACTAAGTAGGTCTCAACAATGTGCTCTTCGACTATCGCCTCCGTGACGAGTTTTTCCGGATCAGCGGCCGGGCGGAACTCAACTGGCAGGACAGCGTCCGCCTCGAGTTGTACTACGTAGAAAACTGGTCTTGCGCCGGCGGCATCATCATCCTGGGGCGCACAGCCGGGCTGATGAAGGACCCAGTGGGCGACGACTACAACGGGGGAATCATGGTATTGCTGAAACGTATTGGTGCCATCAGCGCCAAACTGTCGGATGCAGAGCTGGCCGCGGCGCTGGCTGAAGGGGCCGGAGACATCCTCAGGACCCTGCAGGGCCAGGCCACCGATATGACCCCTGGTTCGCTGGGCGCGGAGGGGGACAGGCGTTCCCAGGATTTCCTGAAGAAAATGCTGCTCCGCAGCCGGCCCAAGGACCAGGTCCTCTCCGAGGAGGCGCCGGACCAGCTCTCGCGCCTGCGGGCCGAACGGGTCTGGATCATTGACCCGTTGGACGGGACCCGTGAATTTTCCGAGGGCCGCCGCGACTGGGCAGTGCACGTCGCACTGTGGCAGGAAGGCGAGCTCACGGCCGGCGCGGTCGCCCTGCCCCGTCTGGACATGGTCCTGACGGGTGAGGACGCCGGCGAATCCGCCGGCCGGCATACCGGCCTAAGAATGGCCGTGTCCCGGAGCAGAGCCCCGGAAATCGCCGGCCCCGTAGCCGCCGAAATCGGCGCCGCCTTGATTCCGATGGGCTCGGCCGGGTTCAAAACGTGCGCCGTCGCCAGCGGTGAAGTCGACATCTACCTGCACGACGGCGGCCAGTACGAGTGGGATTCCGCCGCGCCCGTCGTCGTCGCCCGTGCCGCCGGGCTGCATGTGAGCCGCCTTGACGGCTCGGCACCGCGGTACAACCAGGAAAACCCCTACCTCCCGGACCTGCTGGTGTGCCGCCCGGAACTCAGCGGGGTGGTGCTGGCAGCAATCAGCAATGCAAGGCGGCAATTGCCCCAGACGGAAGGACACACCGGTGAATGACGTGACCGAAAGCCCCAGACGCATACTTTCCCAGCTTGAGGTTCTTGAGTCGGAGGCCATCTACATCCTCCGGGAAGTGGTCGCGGAGATCGAGCACCCGGCCATGATGTTTTCCGGCGGGAAAGACTCGATCGTTATGCTGCACCTCGCGGGTAAGGCGTTCGCTCCTGCCCGTGTCCCGTTTCCGGTGCTTCATATCGACACCGGCCACAACTTCCCGGAAGTACTCGAACTCCGGGACCGCATGGTGGCCCGGTATGGATTGAACCTGGTGATCGGATCCGTCCAGGACGCGATTGACCGGGGGGTGGTCCGCGAGGAGCCGAACGGCTCCCGGAACCGGATACAGACCCCGGTGCTGCTGGAAACGGCGGAAAAGAACGGCTTTACCGCCCTGCTGGGCGGCGCCCGCAGGGATGAGGAAAAAGCCAGGGCCAAGGAGCGCATCTTCTCCTTCCGGGACGAGTTCGGCCAATGGGACCCCAAGAAGCAGCGTCCCGAGCTGTGGAACCTGTTCAATGCCAGAGTCCATCCGGGTGAAAGCATCCGGGTGTTTCCGCTGTCCAACTGGACCGAGCTTGATATCTGGGAGTACATCGCTGCCGAAGGCATCGAGGTGCCCTCCATCTACTACGCCCACCAGCGCGAGGTCTTCGAACGCAACGGCATGCTGTTCGCGGCTAACGAGCTCTGCCAACCCACCGCCCACGAACCGACGTTCCTGGAGTCGGTCCGCTACCGCACGGTGGGGGATGCCACCCTGACCGCCGCAGTCCGCTCCCATGCCGACACCGTAGAGCTGGTCCTCGAAGAAGTCGCATCCTCCCGGATTACCGAACGCGGGGCAACCCGCGGCGACGACCGGGTCAGCGAAGCGGCGATGGAAGACCGAAAGAAAGAAGGCTACTTCTGATGGACCTGCTGCGATTTGCCACTGCCGGATCGGTCGACGACGGCAAGAGCACCCTGATCGGGCGCCTGCTGTACGATTCCAAGTCCATTTTCAGCGACCAGCTGGAAGGAGTCGAGCGGACCAGCCGCGAAATGGGCTCGGAATACACAGAGCTGTCGCTGCTGACGGATGGGCTGCGGGCGGAGCGGGAACAGGGCATAACCATCGACGTCGCGTATCGGTATTTCGCAACCCCGTCGCGGAAATTCATCATTGCCGACACCCCCGGCCACATCCAGTACACCCGGAACATGGTGACCGGCGCCTCCACCGCGGACCTGGCGATTGTGCTGGTGGACGCAAGGAAGGGCCTCGTTGAGCAGAGCCGCCGCCACGCCTTTCTGGTTTCCCTGCTCCAGGTTCCCCACCTTGTGCTGGCCGTCAACAAGATGGACCTTGTGGGTTACTCACGCCAGGTCTATGAGGACATCCGGCGGGAATTTACGGAGTTTGCTGCAAAGCTGCGGATCGCTGACCTGACGGTTATCCCCGTTTCCGCCCTGCACGGGGACAACGTCGTGGACCGCTCGCAGAACATGCCCTGGTACGAGGGCGGTTCTCTGCTCAACCACCTGGAGAACGTGTACATCGCCAGCGACAGGAACCTGGTGGACGGGCGGTTCCCAGTGCAGTACGTTATCCGGCCGCACACCAGCGAGCACCACGACTACCGCGGCTATGCGGGCAAGATCGCCGGCGGAGTCATGCGGACCGGGGACGACGTCGTCGTATTGCCCAGCGGGCTGCCCAGCCGCATCGCGTCCATTGAAACCGCCGATGGTCCGGTGGACGAAGCGTTTGCGCCGATGTCCGTGACCGTGCGGCTGGAGGACGACATCGACATTTCGCGGGGGGACATGATCTGCCGGCCGCACAACCAGCCGAGTGTGACGCAGGATATCGACGCCATGGTCGCGTGGATGAGCGAGGAGCCTCTCCGGCCCGGGCAGAAGCTGTCCCTCAAGCACACCACCCGCAACACCAGGGCCCTGGTGCAGTCTGTGCAGTACGAACTCGACGTCAATACCTTGCACCGGGACGAAGCCGCCCCCGAACTTGCGCTGAACTCCATCGGCCGGGTCCGGCTGCGGACGACGACGCCGCTGCTGACCGACGAGTACCGGCGGAACCGTGAAACCGGCGGATTTGTCCTGATTGACGAACACACCCACAGCACCGTCGGCGCGGGAATGATCATCTGAACGGCCGGTGCCACCACGCGTCACTTCTTGGGGAGGATCGAAAGCAATGAGATCAAAGAGAGTTTTTCCGGACGGTCGGCGGGCTGCAGCACCGGGCCGGGAGCGGATTCTGCTGGTGGGTTCCAGCGGCGGTCATCTGGCGCAGCTGATGTCGCTGCGGTCCTGGTGGTCTGCGCATGAGCGGGCGTGGGTCACCTTTCCCACCGAGGATGCGAAGTCGAACCTCGAGGCGGAAACCGACGTCTCATGGGCGTACTCGCCCACCACACGCAACATTCCCAATCTGCTCCGGAACGCCCGGCTTGCTTTTCACGTGATTCGCCGCTTTCACCCCACCGTTGTCGTCTCCACCGGCGCCGGGAGCGCTTTCCCCTTCTTCGTCGCGGCCCGGGCTTTAGGCATCGCGACTGTGTACATCGAGGTCTTCGACAGGGTTGAGAGCCCCACCCTGACCGGCCGGCTCTGCCGCCCCTTCTCGGATCTCATGCTTGTCCAGTGGCGGGACCAACTCGGCCTGTACCCGAATGCACAGCTCCTGGGAAGGCTCCTGTGATGAGCAGGGCCTCCAGAACAATAACGGTACTGGTGGGAACCGACTGCCATCCGTTCACGAGGATCATCGACTGGGCCGACAAATGGGCGCAGGCGAATCCGTCGGACCGGGTGATCGTTCAGTACGGCCACAGCGCACCGCCGCGCATCGCTGCCGGTCAAGACTTCGTCTCGCCGAAGGAGCTGGCGACCCTCCTGGAGACTAGTGAAATCGTCATTCTTCACGGCGGCCCTGCCACGATTTCAGAGGCGCGAAAGGCCGGGCACCTTCCCTTGGTGGTTCCCCGGGATCCGCAGTACGGGGAACACGTCGACGACCATCAGCAACGGTTTACGCGCTGGTCCGCTAAAAGGGGGCTGGCCGTTTGCGTGGAGTCGCCGCAGGAGTTGGACGCCCACGTGGCCGCGTCGGCGGAAAACGAAGCGGGAACCCGCCTCCTGATACACGCCGAGAACTCCGGCGCCGAGGAGGCCGCACAGCAGCTGGCCGCACTGCTGCACAAGCGCCGAACCTCGACGAACCGCGCCTCAGTCGGAGCGCCCGTGGTGCTGTATGTTGCTGCTCCGGCGGACTCCGTGGACGCTCTGCTGGAATCCGTCGGAGGCCGCGCTTCAGTGGCTGTCCTGGGCGATACGCGCAACCTCTGGCAGCGCGGCATCGTCGACAATGAGGATTGCAGCTGTGGCGCGCCCTTCCATGAGTGCGGGTTCTGGCAGGCCGTCGGCACGTCCGCGTTCGGCGGTTGGGGCCAAGTCGATGTCCGCGGTCTCCGCGGACTTGCCGATGCCGCCGTGCCGGCGCGGACGTTCGGGCCGGCGGCGCCGACCGGCCGGCGGGAACGGCGGCAGGTGCTAGCCCGGTACAGCGGGTATTACCAGGCGGTCTATGCCGCGGCCAGGGATATCTCCGGGGCGGACGTCCTGGTCGACTCCGGCCAGGACCCCATGCTGGCCTACGCGCTGAGCCACAATCGCGAGATTGACCTGCGGTTCCTCGAGGTCGCCACCACTGCCTCATTCTGGTCCACGGCGCGGACCGCAGCGACGCAGGATAAGCCGTCCTGGCTGAGCGCAGCACGGGTGGCACGGGCGCTGAGCCGCCACCACATCCCCCGGGCCAGTCTGCCGCCGTCAGCCGCCGGCGATAAGCCGGCCGTTGCATGGGCCTGGACCGAGTTAGGACTGCCCGGCGACAGTGCCGACGACGGCGGTGATGGTGCCGCCGGCCCGGCCGGCCGGGCCACGGGTCCGCTTCACGCCATGGCTGCATGCCACGCCCTTGCCGCCGGCAGCAGCGCCGCGCCCGGCCCTGCTGCCGGGACCAGCGGGGCCGTAGGATCCAGCACCGGTGCCGGCACGGCGAGAAGGGCGGGGTGACCGCCATGGAACGGGTCACGGCGATAATTGCCACGAGGGACCGCCCGGAGATGCTGCGCCAGGCGATCAGCGCCGTGATGGCGCAGACCTACGCCGGATTCATCGAGGTCCTGGTGGTCTTCGACCAATCGGACCCTGATTATTCACTAGCGGAGGAATCAGCGACCCGAAGCGTGCGTGTTCTGACTAACGGGCGGAAGCCGGGGCTGGCCGGTGCCCGCAACAGCGGCATCGAGGCAGCCACGGGGGAGTTCATCGCGTTTTGTGACGACGACGATCTCTGGCTGCGGCACAAGGTCGAGGCGCAAGTGCAGGCGCTGGCGGACAACCCCGGCACTGAGTTCGTGACCTGCGATATTTCGGTCGCCTACGACGGGCAGTCCTACGACCGCCCGCTTGGGAAGTCCTGGGTCAGTTTCGCCGATCTGCTCCGCGACCGGCACACAGAACTCCATCCCTCAACGTTCCTGATGTGGCGGTCCGCCGTCTTGGACGGCTTCGGTCTGGTGGACGAAGAGGTCCCGGGAGGGTTCGGCGAAGACTACGAATTTCTCCTAAGGGTTTCCCGCCGGGGGCCGATTGCCCATGTCCGCCGGCTGTCGGCAACAGTGAGGTGGGGGAGCCAGTCCTTTTTCTTCCGCCGCTGGCAAACGATGTGTGACGGTCTGTCATGGATTCTGGACAAATACCCCGAGTTCGACACGGTGCCCGCGGGTTCCGCCCGGATCAGGGGCCAGTTGGCGTTCGCCCACGCGGCCATGGGTGAGCGGCGAACGGCCTTGCGCTGGGCAGCATCGGCTGCCAAGCGCAATCCCCTGGAACCGCGCGTGCCGCTGGCCGCCGCCGTCGCGTGCGGGATTGTGACTCCGGCGCGCGTCATGGAGGCACTCCACAAACGGGGCCGCGGCATCTAGCGGCGGGGTTGCCGCTCAGCCGCTGACCAGCTTCCGCCAGGCCGCGGCCGAAGGCGCGTCCGTCAGCCGATAGTCGCCGACACCGACCGCGGAATCCCAGTACGCCACAAAGAGGGCCTTGTGGTCCTTCAGGTATGCGCCGACCTTGGTAAGCCACGCGGCTCGCCCCTCCCCGCCGGGGTCCGAGGGAATAAGCCGGCTTCCGGTCTCGGCAATGCCGAACGGCTTCCCCGCGGCCTTGGACACCGCAACGACGTCTTCGAAGACCTTGGCCGGGTCCGGGTAGGTCGAGGGACCGGCAACGCTCCCGGCGTCGTTATAAGGGTCCCAAGCCAGGACGTCGATGTAGCCCTCACCCGGGTAGTAATCCTTCCAGTTCAGCTTTGAAGCAGGGTTCACGGTCCACCCCATCAGGATCAGGGTGGAGTGCAGGTGCTCGTTGTTCGCCTGGTCCTCCAGCCGCGCAATGTGCTGCCAGGCCGCCCGGTAGGCGGCCGCAGTGAATTTACCGCGGGCGATTTCGGCCTCGGGTTCGTGGACGTAGGACCAGTACGTTTCCTGGTCCCGCGGGGCCGCCTTGAACCAGGCCAGCAGGGCTTCATCGAAGGTGCCCGCCAGCACGTCCTCCGGCGGCGGGCGGAAGGAGATCACCAGGGACTTTCCCTTGAACGTTTCCAGCGATGACCAGCTGGACGGAAGCGCATCGTCGAAGAGCCGGACGGTCCCCAGCGAACCGAACCGGCATTCCTCCCGTGCCAGCGCTTCTTCACGCGTCCCGCCGGAGCTCGACTGTCCCAAGCTGGAGCCGAAAACGGTTCCCGACGGCGGCACAGGGTCGGGAGCCGGCGCACCGGCAGGTACCTCGTGCATGGAGACATCATCCACCTGAAGAGACTGGCCCGGTGCCAAGCCCCACGCCAGGATGTTCAGGTCCATGGACGAACAGTCATAGGCGGCCGTGACATCGAAGGCGATCTTCGTCCAGCTTTCGGTCGTCAGGTGAAAGGGTGACCCGGTGAGCGGGACGTCGCCCTGCTCCTCGCGGACCCGCACCTGACCCGATATGCCGGGGGTGTCGGTACGGACCCAGGCGCTTACGGTGTAGCGCGTTCCGGCTTTGGTGGCCCTGACGGTATTGAGTCCGTCGTTCAGGACGGCTGTCTGCTTGCGTTTCGTTGTGAGCTCGACGGCGTGCCCGCCACTGTGGCCCCCGCTCACCACGGCCAGCTCCTGGGTGCTGCTGTCATTGGTCCGCCAGCCAGAGATGCCAGCTTCGAAACCGCCGTTAACCACCTGCTCTGCCGGACCCGCCACAACCGGAGCAGAGCCGGCCTCGGCAAGGCCCAGGACAACGGCCAGGGCCGTGCAGCTGCCGGCAACCAACCGCCGGCGGCGGCTCCGGTGCGCGGAGGCTGCCCGGGCCAGGGGCAAGACGGCACCGGTCCCCGGGGTGTCCCCGATGTCTCTTGAGCGGTTCATAGGCTTGCTCCTGCGCCCGAGGGCGTTGGTCACGACGCATAGTGAGACCCGGCTGCGATCAGGACTTTCGAATCAGGTCAGGGCGGCCGTGTTGATGTGAAGAGACTGTACAACCCTTCGTCACGGATTCCCACAGGTGCTACGCGGGCGGCGCCTCAAATTACCCGTGTATCACGGAGGCAATTTCGTGCACAATGGGACCACGTGCCGCAGCGGCAGTGTGGGGGAACCGGCGGAGGGACCGATTATGCGCAGGCCGTGGCGAGTGCAACGCGTTGTGGACGGCACGGGCACGTCGCCGTTGGACACTCTGGTGGAGCAGCTCTGGCGTCTGCCCGTCGCTGCCGGGCAGATCCGTGTTGTCCTCAACCCCGCTCCCGGTGATGAGTGGCGCGAGGTGGAATCGTATTGGGTGCTTCCCAACGCTTCACAGGCGCGGCTGCTGATCCCGCTGGCGACGCCGCGAGTCACGGCGGCGAGTCTGCTCCAGTACCGGTCGCTGCGTCGCGGCAAAGTCAATATGGCGCGGATCCTGCTGGGATCGTTGGCGCGGTTGGGTGTACGGCCGGTCCTGAACAGGTTGTCCGTTCAGGAACGCGTGGGGCCGGTGCCGGGAGCTCAGGAAGCGCTGCCGCTTGCCGCCGTGGCGGCCAAGCTGAGCGACAGCGGCACGACGGCGGGCAAGGACGGCCCGCACTCCGGCGCTGGCGGGCGCCAGCTGTTCGCGTCAATCGGCATCAGGGAAGGCGATAACCGCAAGCCGACGCTGCAGCTGGTGGACGGCGCGGGGAAGCCGGCGGGGTATGCCAAACTGGCTTGGAACGAGAGCAGCAGCGAATTTGTCCGGACGGAAATCGGCGCCCTGAGCGCCGTCGCCGCGCTGGCCGGACCGGTGCGGGCCCCCGCACTGCTGGCCGTTGGAACCCGCGGCACGTTTCCCTATCTGGTGACTGAGCCCCTGCCCCTGGACGTCCGCGCGGTGCGGGGCCGTGTCAAAGGCCCCACCCCCCAGGAGCTCTTTGCCCTGTGCCCCGTCTGCAGGGTGGATGCGCTGTCCTCCACCGACCATTTCCAGGCTCTGGGCCGCCGTCTGGCTGCCCTTGACCCTGCGTCCGAACCGCAGTTGGCCCAGGCCCTGGCCGGCCTGGCAGAGCTGTTGCGTACCCGGGATCCGTTGGTGCCGGTGGCTGAACGCTGGCACGGTGACCTTGTTCCCTGGAACACCGCACGGGATTCCAATGGGCGCCTGTGGTGCTGGGACTGGGAGTCGTGCGAGCCCGATGCGGTCGCAGGCCTCGACGCGGTGCACTGGATGTTCAGTGTCAGGCGCGAACGCGGCGAGGGCCCGATGGCAGCCAATCTGCTCCGTGCCGTGGCTGACGCCGGACCGTTTTTCGAGGCAGCGGGTGTCGCCCGGCACGCCTGGCCCGTGCTGGCGGGCGTCTACGCGATGGTGGTAGCCGAACGGGCATGGACGTTGGCTGTCCGCAATGGGGGCTGGGCCTCCTCCTGGGTCTCCGAGCGGGAGCTGGTTGGCATGCTCGGCGCCGCCCGTGAACTCCTTGAGGATCCGGAGGGACGGGGCCCGGCCGAGGCGTCAACTGCCGACCTGGCAGCGTCAACGACACCGCCGGCCGAAGGATCCGCTTAGCCCCAGAGCGGCTCCCGCTGGAGATAATCCGCAAGTTCCTTGTTGTGCGGGGCGTAATAGGATGTGAGCTCTGCCCTGGCGGCCTCGGGCATGCTGGACCGGGCGCTGGCGTTAAACGTTCTGGTCGTTGGCAGGTCGTATTGGGGTATGCCAAGGAAATCGCACACGCGGTTGAAGGCACCTTGGACGTCGTCGTACATATCCTCGCTGCGCAGGATCAACAACTGACCCTCCGGAAACGCCCGATGCCAGTTCTGCACCTGTGGCAGATACACCCCCCGGGCCCGGTAGGAGTAAAAGTCATGGGCGGCGCTGTAATACCCGGACTCGGCAGCCATTTTCCCGAGCTCGCCCGCCAGCCTCGTGTCCTCGGCAGCCAGCGCCGCTTCGAAGCTCAGCGGCTCGACGCCGTTCTGGACCCTCTCCTGGTAATGGGAATAGGCGCGCTCTACTGGATCTCTCAGCAGCGCGATCGCCTTGATGTCATGGGAGACCGCGCGGGCCTGCATCGCGATCCGGGGGTCCCAGAGGTAGTACGGTGACGCCTCACCGCTAATCGGACGGTAGCCCAGTTTCCGGGACAGCAGATTGCGGTACGACTCCGTGTGGAAGTGCGAGCGGTACCAGAGTTCGCCTCGGTTGCGCTCCTTGAAGAAGTAATCCGTACTCTTCTTGCCGCGCACCTGCGGAAAGAGCCCCAGGACACCCGGGTGCATCAAAAGGTACTTGTACAGGGAAGTGGTGCCGCCGCGCTTGGTGCCGACGATCAGGAAATCCGGCGTTGGCCTCGCGCCCACGGTCCCCTTGGCGTAGGACCGGGTTACCAGGTCCCCGGCATCTTTCATCCATCTGGGTGCTGCGTCTTTGATGTCGCTAAGTCCAACCATTGCAGACTCCTCATTGGTCCAGGAAATGATTTGGGCAGGAACGGGTTCTGCGGAGGGGCGGCTAGGCGGCGGCCAGTGCTTTACTGCGCGGGGTGCGGGACAGGAGGGCAAGATCGTCCAGGTGAAGCCGTTTTCTGTCCAACCAGCACCACGTGGCAAGAGCGGCCATGCTGGAGCCGCCGGCGACAAAAACGGCCGCCGTCGACTGGCCCATCAGCACCTTGGTCAGAACGCTGATCGGAACAACACAGACGCCGGAGACAAACAGAGCGTAGAAGACCCGCCGGGCGCCGAACCTGATGCCCAGGAAGATGCGGCTCTCCACAGAGGCCAGGACGGAGTCCAGCAGTAGGCTGAAGGCCCAGGACGCCGCCGCGCCCGTAATGCCCCAAAGCGGAACCAACCACAAGTTCCCGATCACGTTCAGAGCCAGCACAATGACCTTGTTCGCGGCGATCCATCCGCTTCTGCCGCTCATCATGAGCAAGGCGTCCACGTTCCCGGCCATCAGGAACGCTATGGCGCCTACGCTGAGCACGATCAGTGCCGTGCTTCCGCTCTCGAAACCGGGGCCGAGCCAGCCAAGGACGGTCGGGGCGAAAAACATGAACAGCGCGTAGATCGGTGCCCCCAGCAGCACTATCCAGCTGACCGTGGTGGAGTAGAGATCCTGAACCTGGCGCGTCTTGTTCTCGCTGAGCAGGGCACTGAACCGCGGCGATATCACCATCCTCATGGCGGTGGCTACGATGAGCCCTGCGCTGACGAAGCGGCTGGCGGCTCCGTAGACGCCGGCCGCACCGGCCCCGGCGATCAGGCCCACCAGCACCACATCGAACCAGATGATCGACTGCTCCACGCCCGAGGAGAACCAGCGGGGCAGCGCGAACTTCCATATCTGGACATTCAGCTCACGGCCCGGCCACAACGTCCCGTGCCCGCCGGCACCCCGTCCGTGCGCGTCGACGCGCCGCCACAGAATCGTCAGGGCAGCCAGCATCGCGATCGCCGCCGGCGCAGCCCACGCGACGGATGCCAGCACCGGAAGCGAGCCCAGACCGAGACCGGCGAGTCCGAAGGCCCCCAGCACCAACAATGGCCGGGCGATCGGCAGGCCGATATTGCCGATGGCCACAAACGGCACAATGTTTCCGAGTCCGCGGGTTGCGGCCAGCGCAACCACCGTGACGGCAGCCGCGGGCAGGAACCAGCTTGCGCCCTGCAGCGCCTGCACCAGTTGGAGGCTGTCGGCGTCACCCCCTGCGCCGAGCCAGGGAGCCAGTACGGCCATCAGCAGTGCCGACACGCTCCCGATGACGGCGGTGGGAAGGAGCAGGGCCGTCGTGGCGCCCCGAAGCTTGGACCGGTCCGAGATCTCCAGGCGGGGGAGTATCCAGACGGCGGCAGTGTCCATGCCGGCTTTTGCCAGGCCCAGCACGATGGTGAAGATGGCGATGGTCTGCAGCACGACGCCGGAGCCCGCCTCGCCCAGTGCCCGGGCCAGGATGAACGTCAGCGCAAAGCCCATGAGGGAGCCGATCGCCGCTCCCAGGATTCCGATGATGCCGCCGCGTGCGGCCTGCTGGCGTTCGGCGCTGTGGGGGGACGTCCCCCGAACAATTGCCTGCTCCACCCCGGCAGCGCTCACGATGACTTGCGGCTTCCGGCTTTGGAATGTGAATCGGAAAAGGACGCCTTGGAAGCTGTCCCCGCAAGGAGCACCTTGGGGACTGACCCGGGAGTGGCCGCTTTGGCCAGCCTTTCGACGTCCCGGTGCCGGCCCTCCTTGGTGGGGCCTTCCGGGTCAAGGACCCTGCGCCCGGAGGGGACCAGTACGGTTCCCGCGAGCTGGGCCTCGATATCACTCATTTCGGCGGCGTTCAGAGCCAACGCGTCGATCCGGGTCCGCAGGCATTCCCCGACGAGCAGAACGAAGTCGGAGAGACGGCCGGCTGCCAGGCGGCTCGCGTGCGGTGCTGACGGCGGCAGAGCCAGGATGATCACTTGGCCCGACTCGCGTCCTATGAGTTCCCGGCGTACCGCTTCAGTCACGAAATCATCGGCGTCGAAGATGGTCCTTCCGCGGTGTGGCTGGAACACCGTAAGGGACTGGACGAGGGCGGACCTGAATATGCGGCCATCGGCCCCGGCAGCATGGCTGTCCAGCTGCAGTCCAGCCGTCAAGACCCTCATTTGTTCATCCGAAGCCCCCATCACGATCAACTCGACGCGGGTTCCGGCTTCAGCCAGCACGACGGCCAGGTTGGCAGCCACATCCGAGGGCTGCGACTGCTTGGTCTCATCGATAACGGTCAGGGTGCGCAGCCGGTTGTTCGAGCTGGCCAGCAGCCGTTCGCGCACCACCCGAAATTGGTCCAGGTCCGTCCCCGCGGCAGGAATCGTTGCACGGGAGGCGCCAAACCGGACCAGGAGGGGGCCCGCGCCCGCCCCGCGCACGTCAAACCAGTCCCGGACGCGCCGGTCCAGCATATTGACGGCGAACGCAAACACCAGGCCCACCACGAAGGCGGCCAGCGAGCCGGTGAGCATCACCGTCACTGGCTGGGGCTGATAGCTCACTTCGTTCTGTGCTGCCGGATTCAGCACCGTCCCGCCGCTCGTGTCGATCAGGGACAGCTGGTTCAGCTGGGACTGGACACTCCCGATCTGGGTGAGGATTGAGGGTGCACTGCCGCCGGCGCGCGGAAGCGCTTTCTGCAGGCCCGAGAGCTGCTGCTGAAGTTGGCCCTGGAGCTTGGACTTCCGTTCCTCAGCCTGTCCTTGGCGGTAGGAGAGGTACGAGTTGGCGAGCGCATCCGCGCCCGCCTTGGCGTTCTGTGCAGTGCTCGAGGTGTAGGAAATTGCCATTGTCGTACCGTTGGCCAACGTCGTGACATTCACCCCGGCCCGGAGCGCTGCCACCGAGTCGCCGTGGGCCAGGTTGGCCGCGGCGGACTGCGCCACCACATAGGAGCTCGCCAGCTGCTGCTCTGTGGAGGCGTCCAGCAGCGCCGAGCTCGCTTTGGCGGGGTTAAAGGGATCAGTGGTGATGACGTTGAGGTTAACGACGGTGGAAGCCGTCACGGAGGTCGGCGTCAAGCCCAGGTAGACCGCGGCGGCGCCGATCCCCAGAACGGTGACCAGTGCAATCGTTTTCCATTGCCGTCGCAAAACTACTGCGTAGTGACCGAGTCCGACGGAAGAATTCTCGTCCATTTGTTCCTCAATCTGCCGACAGATCGCCGGCAATACGCCCAAAACGGGAGACCTGACTCAGCGCCGGGCCGGGGCTGATGGCTCGACGATATAGCCCGGTTGGCCGGGGGCATATAGGTACTTGTGCGCAGGTATTACCTAGGAACTACTCGTTGCCCATCAATGTGCCGGTTGTCATACTGAACGCCGACAGGCAAGCAGCCCGATAACTTCTTAAAAGGACGCCAGGCATGAACACGGACCTCCCGGCCGGAACAGTCGGCGTCGCGGGACCGCGCCGAACTTCTGTTCAGCGCGCGGATCGGGAACGACTCGGGGCCACCGCTGAGTTACCGCGCTGGCCGTTCGCGCTGATCTTCCTGGGCTACCCCATGTGGTGGCTCGCCGGCCTTAGCGATCTCATTTGGATCGGCGTCGGCGGAATCATGTTCCTGTACCTGGTGCGGTTCCGTTCGGTGCGGGTGCCGAAAGGATTTTCGGTGTGGGTGCTTTTCCTGCTCTGGATGACGTGTTCGTCGATCGCTATCGACTCACCGGAGCGCATGCTCGGCTTTGTTTACCGGCTGCTGCTTTATCTGGCGCTGACTGTCATCTTCGTCTACGTCTACAACGCCAAAGCGCACCTGAAGGTGCAATATATCCTGGGCTGCCTGACGGTGTTCTGGGCGGTCGTGGTGCTGGGTGGCTATCTGGGACTTCTTTTTCCCTCCGTGGTGATCCACACCCCGCTGAGCTACGTTTTGCCGCAATCCCTGATGCGGAACGAGCTGGTCAACCAAATGGCCATCCGGCGGCTGACGCAATTTAACCCCACCGCGTGGAACTACATCGACCCGCGGCCCAGCGCGCCTTTCCTTTACACGAACAACTGGGGCGCCGCTTACTCTCTGCTCCTGCCGCTGGTGGTGGGCTACCTTTGGCACGTCCGCAGGAGCCGCCGCTTTTGGCTGGTGCTCGCGGCCATACCGGTCTCCTTCATACCGGCGTTCCTGACCCTTAACCGCGGTATGTTCCTGGGCCTTGGCATCGCGCTCCTCTACGCCGCCATGCGGATGGCCCTGGCCGGAAACCGGAAGGGCCTTGGCGCGCTGCTGGGCATGGGCATTCTGGTAGCGATCATCGTCCAGGTCCTTCCCGTCACCGAACGCCTGCAGAACCGGCTCGGGGTCAGCAGTACCACCCAGGACCGCGAGTCCCTCTATGTCGAAGCCCTGAACGCAACGCTTAAGTCACCCATTTTTGGTTTCGGTGCGCCCCGGCCATCCGTCACCATTGGCGCACCGTCGGTGGGAACTCAAGGTCAGATCTGGATGGTGCTCTATTCCCACGGCTTCCTTGCGGCAGCCTTCTTCTTACTCACGTTCGTCGTCATGTTCTTCTATACATTGCGGCTCTCGGATCCGGTGGGCCTGGCCTGTAACACCGTCCTGCTGGTGTCGATAGTGGAAGTGTTCTACTACGGCATGCTCGCGTCGGGCCTGGCGCTTATGCTGATCGCAGGGTCAATCGGCCTGCAGAAGGCAGCCGCACTGAAACGGGGGCTGCGGCCGCCGGGCAAAGGGGTGTTCCCATCGAACTTCTAAGCGAGCTCCGCAACGATATCAAGGCAAACCGCGGCCAATCCAAGGGCCAGTTCGTCATGGTTCTGTACCGGATTGCGCACGCAAGCCGCAAGCCATTGGACAGGCGCCCCCGGCCGCATGCCGTCGTCGTCGGAGCAGCGTACAGGCTGCTGGTGGAGTGGGTGCTGGGCGTCGAGATTCCCTGGCGCACCAGGCTCGGTTCCGGCGTGCGCGTCTACCATGGTGTCGGCGTGGTCATCAATGACCGGACCGTCATCGGCAACAACGTCGGCATCCGGCAGAACGTCACCATCGGCAACAAGGGTGCCGCAGGGCCATGCCCCGTGATCGAAGACGACGTCGAGATCGGCGCCGGGGCGATCATCGTCGGCGGCATCCGAATCGGCAAAGGAGCCCGCATTGCCGCCGGCGCCCTGGTGACCAAGGATGTACCGCCGGGGTACATGGCGATAGGGAACCCGTCGGTGCTGCGTCCGCCGCTGGATGTTTCGGCGGACACGAACTCCGTATGAGCGGCCGACCGCACCCCGGGGCTACCGGGTGGCGTTATATACGTCGGAACCGAAGTGGTTCAATCCGGAAACCCCCGCCATGCCCAGATGCGGCAAGGAGAACGTGTCCTCGATACTGGCAAGCAGGCTGTAGTGGTTGTAGAGAGTGTCCGACGAGGTATTGGGACGCACGAAAGGCGAAATCACCAGGGCGCCCACCTTCCCCCCTCCCGGGCCGAACACCGCCTGCAGCGGCGCCCCCCGATCGATGTTCTCACCTACCTCCTTGTCGCCCTCATCGAAGGTGATGACCAGCATCCCGTCCGCCACGAAGGCAGGGGAGGAGGTGATCGCCGGAACCCACTTCTTCAACCACGCATCCGCCGTGGGCAGACCGCCTGCCGTCCCATCGACGCAGGGGGAATCGTGTCCGTCGTTGCACGTATTGGGAGTGATGTAGGAAAGATTGGGGGTAGTGCCCGCAGCTTTCAGATCAGCGGTCAGACCGGACAGGTCCACGACGTTCTTGGAACAGTCGGGCGAGTCGGTGATCGAGGCAAAGTACACGAACGGATTATGCCGGGTGGCATACTGGTCGCCGATCCTGGGCACCTTGGTGGTGTCTGCGGCGTTCAGCTTTGGGTGCCGGCAAGCGGTGCCCATATCCTCCATGTAGCCCTTCCACGTCAGCCCCGCTGAGCTCAGCTGCCCTGCAACGGTGGGCACACTGTCTGGGTAGAGGCAGCCGAAGCCGGCAAGCTGCCCGTAGGACGCCGTGCCGGTTTGTGTGAACTCGTGGTAGACAGCACAGTCATTCATGGTCTTCGGGTTGGGGCCCTGTCCGGAGATCTGCGCTATGTAGTTCGGCAGCGAGCTGGGCGCCACGGCATAGTAGGACGTCAGGAGAACGCCCTGCTGCCGCAGCGTCTGGGACAAGTATGGCGCCAGTGATGTCGCGCCCCAGGCCCGGTTGTAGCTGGTGTTTTCCAGATTAATGACAAATACGTGAGCCGGCTTGGTCGCTGCCGACACGGCCCCGGGGGCGGCGCCCGCTCCCGGTTCGGCCCCGGCCAACTGGCTGCTGCACCCCGACAGAAGGGATGCCAGGGCCACCGCAGCCACGCCCGCAAGGGCCCTGCCGGCCCGTCCGGTGAGCGCCCTGCCGGCAACTGCTGGGGCCGGCGGCGATAACCTGCCCGGGTGCCTGCGGCTGGTTCGGGCGGAGGTACTGCGGTGCGGCCTCATCTGGTTTCCATTCCCTCAGTTCGCTGGTGCAGCGGCTTTGTTGGCTCAACAACTAGCACCAGCTCGCTTACGGGTCTATAGGTAGTCCCATCTACGGATGGGGGTCCAGGGTTGCTGAAGTAGACCCGCTGGAACCGCGTTCGTGGCGGCCCGGACAGCGGCCGGAGACTTCCTGCTGCTCCGTTAGCCGCGTTCAGGTGGCGCCGCACTGGGGGTAAGTAGTGCAGCAGATTAGACGGGTAGCGAAGGACGGGATTCAGGTAGCCGGATGCCCTGCTCCACCCTACTTTTACCGGGCCCGCCGTCATACTCTTGCTTCACTCTCCGGCTCTGGGGAGGGTCCGGAATTCAAGAATGCGCCTCTTCCCGGCGCATTCCGGTCTCTTTTTAAGGGGGCTCCCTGTGTCGAGGGCGCGCAAAGTTTCAAAAATAGTTGGCCCGCTGGCCATCGCTTCAATCGTGTTATCGGCACTGGTGGCCAATCCGTCGCCGGCCACGGCGGCACCGGTGGTGGTGCGGAACGGCTCGTCGTCAGCGACGGCCGCTGCCTCCTGCTGGGAAATCAAGCAGGACACCCCTGCGGCCGCCAACGGCACCTATTGGCTGCTGACGCCGGCCATGGATGCCCCCGCGCAGTTCTACTGCGATATGACCACCGACGGCGGCGGCTGGGTCCTGATCGGCAAGGGCCGGGAAGGCTGGGTCGTCAACAACAATGGGAAAGGCTCGCCGTCGGCGCTGCGCACTGCCGGACTGAGCCCCATGTCGTCAGCGACGACGCAGTACTCGGCCACCGTGGTGCAAGGTTTGCTCAATGGCGGACGCCCGGACGCTCTGGCAGACGGCATCCGGCTCAAGCGTGCGATGAATGCGGACGGCACGCAGTGGCAGGAAGCCCGCTTCAACACGAACAAGGAGGACCGCTGGGTCTGGACTTTCAGCGCAGAGCACCAGGTGGCCTGGTACACCTTCGACGGCGTTCGTGGCGGGGGAGGGCTGACCTCCAACTTTGGGGCGGACGATGCCTACCAGCGGATTAGCACCAATACGCTCGCAGACAAGGCACAGGGTTACACCCAGGGATTCTCCTACGGCACAACTGTCACCGGCACCAGCAGCAGTACCAGTTACCTGTGGTCAGCCGCGGACGGTCTGGGCTCGGCCCGTCCCTACACGGAAATGTATCTCCGCCCCCGGGTCACCTCCCTGGACGCCGGCTTCACCCGTATCGGAGACAGCGGCAGCGCCGCGAAAACGAATGTGCCGGTCGCTGCATCCTTGGCGCTGGACAGCCCCTGGGGTCTGGCCGATCCGGCGGCTCCGAAACGGGAAGGGGATGTGCTCTCACAGGCGTTCGTCCAGAGCGGCAACACGATGTACGTGGGCGGTAACTTCACCGCCGTCCAGCGCGCTGCTAATTCCACCGGGGCTGACAAGGTATCGCAAGCATTCCTGGCGGCCTTTGACGTCAATACCGGCCAGCTGCTTCCAGGGTTCGCCCCGAAATTGGACGGCTCGGTGATGTCCCTCGCAGTCCTGCCGAATGGCAACGTTGTGGCGGGCGGCATGTTCACCAGCGTAAACGGCGCGCCGTCACCCTCGCTCGTGACTCTCAACCCGACAACGGGCGCCACGGCAACAAACTGGTCAGCGGCAGTGGAGAACCGCCTTACCGGAGACGTTTCGAGGGTGACGGATCTGGCCGTCAACGGGAACTGGCTCTATCTCGGGGGCGCCTTTACCCACCTCAGCGGAGGCAGCACGCCGAATGCGGGCATCTATGCGCGGGCCCTGGGCCGCGTGTCGCTGGCCGACGGCACACCGGATCCGAACTGGAACCCCAACATGGACGGGACAGTCATGGGGATCTCGCCCTCCGCGGACGGGGGACGGGTGTACGCCGCAGGTTTCTTCTCTAACGCCAACGGAATGACTGCCCGCAGGGCTGCCGCCGTGGAGACCGTTGCCGGTGCCCCGTTGGCCACCCCGGCCTGGAATCCGGTCTGGAGCAACACCAAGGACTACCAGCAGACCGTGGGGGCCATCGGTGACCGCGTCTGGGTCGGCGGCTCCGAGCACGGGCTCTTCAGCTTTTCCCCCTCAACGTTCGACCGGCTCTCCGGCAACATTGGCAAGAACCACGGAGACTTCCAGACGATGACGTCCAGTCAGACCGGCATCCTCTACGCCGGCTCGCACGGCCACGACTGGAACTATTCCAACGCCTTCACCTGGCCGGACGTGGGAACGGGCTGGACCCAAGCTGACGCCTTCAGCTATATCGGCGCGTGGGACGCGGCGACCGGCCAGATTGTCCCCACCTTCAGCCCGACCATCACCTGTGCCACGAAGGCCGAAGGTGTGTGGGCCTCCGTGGTAGATAGCAATGGCACCTTGTGGGCAGGAGGAGACATAGCCACCGCTGCAACGCGGACGTCGGTGTCCAGGTGGGCGGGAGGCTTCGCCCGCTTCCCGCAGACGGACGCGACCGCCCCTAGCACCCCGGGCAACGTGACACCGTCGTCGGACGGAACGACGACGGTGAAGCTGACGTGGGGTGCCTCCACCGACAACAGCGGCAGCGTTTCCTATCAGATCCTGCGTAACGACCGGGTGGTGGCCATCACCACCGGAACGAGCATCACCGTCCCGAAGGGCGGGGAGAACCGCTTCTTCGTGCGTGCCGTCGACGCCGCCGGCAACCTTTCGGCCAGCTCGCCGGCAGTTCCCACCAGCGGTGGTAATCCCGCACCTGTCGCCGCCTTCACCTCCACGAACGACGGCTGGACTGAAACCTTCGACGCCTCGGGATCAACCGACAACGGGAGTATCGCCGGCTACGCCTGGGACTTCGGTGACGGCAGCACCGGATCCGGTGCCAAGGCCAGCCACACCTACGCCGCAGCCGGCATCTACCAGGTCCGGCTCGTCGTCACCGACAACGGCGGTGAACGCGCGGGCCTGACCAAAACGCTGACCATTATGCAGCCTGCGCCGAAGGATTCCTACGGGGCTGCGGTTTACGGTGAGAATCCCACACTCTACTACCGGTTGGGCGAGAGCAGCGGCGACACCGCCGCGGATTCGAGCACCTCCAACAGCCCGGGAACCTATTCGGGCGGCGTGACCCTCGGCTCCCCCGGGGAGATGCCGAGCGCGCCCGACACCGCGGCCACCTTTGACGGCAGCTCCGGCCTGGTGGCCAGCAAGAAGAGCTACGACAACCCCGGCACGTACTCCCTGGAGCTGTGGTTCAACACGACCACCACCCGGGGCGGAAAGCTAATCGGTTTCGGGGACCAGCCAACCGGGACATCGAATAACTACGACCGGCACGTATACATGCAGGACGATGGCCGGTTGTTGTTCGGCACCTGGACAGGGCAGGCAAACACGATTACCAGCTCCGTCGCCTACAACGACGGCAAGTGGCACCTGATGGTGGCGACGCAGTCCTCCGACGGCATGGTCCTTTATGTGGACGGCGCCAAAGTGGGGACGAATCCGCAAACCCAGGCCCAGCCCTACTCCGGGTACTGGCGGATCGGCGGCGACACCACCTGGGGCTCCAGCAGCCCGTTCTTCGCCGGATCTATCGACGAGGCAGCCGTCTATCCGACGGCACTGACAGCGGCAAAGGTGGCCCAGCACTATCACCTCGGCGGCGGCAACCTGGCCCCGGCAGCGGCATTCAGCTCCACGGTCAGCGACGGTTCGGCCGCTCTGGACGCCTCAGACTCCACCGACGACGGCAGCATCGCCAGCTACGCGTGGGACTTCGGCGACGGCACCACAGGAACGGGCGTAACCACCACCCATGCCTTTGGCTCTGCCGGCACGTACCAGGTCACGCTGACCCTGACCGACGACCTTGGATTGACGTCCTCGGTCACCCACCCGGTAGCCATCACCCGGCCCGCACCGGCGGATGCCTACGGGGCCGCCATCTACGGCGATGACCCCGCCCTGTACTACCGGCTGGGTGAAAGCGACGGTACCACCGCGAACGACTCCAGCCCGGCCGGCAGCGCCGGAGACTACTCAGGCGGCGTCACGTTGGGCGCTGCCGGGGCGCTGCCGGGAGGGACGAGCACCGCGGGCACCTTTGACGGAAACTCCGGCCTGGTCGCCAGCCGCAACTCGTTCTCCAACCCGACCACCTACTCCCTGGAGGTGTGGTTCAACACCACTACCACCCGGGGCGGGAAGCTGATTGGGTTCGGAAGCAGCGCAACCGGAACCTCCGGCAATTATGACCGGCATGTGTACATGCAGGATGACGGCCATCTGGTATTCGGAACCTGGACCGGCCAAATGAACACGATCACCACACCCAATGCCTACAACGACGGGATGTGGCACTCGGTGGTGGCGACGCAGTCTTCGAACGGCATGGTCCTCTACGTGGACGGTGCCGAGGTAGGCACCAATCCGCAGACGGCGGCCCAGGATTACACGGGCTACTGGCGGATCGGCGGCGATACCACGTGGGGCTCCAGCAGCTCGTTCTTCGCCGGCACCCTCGACGAGGCCGCCGTCTACGCCTCGGCACTGACGGCGGCTCAGGTGGCCTCGCACTACCAGCTCGGCACTACCGTGCAGCCGGTGAATAAGGTGCCGGTGGCATCATTCACGTCGACGGTGAAGGATCGGGGGATCACTGTGGATGGGTCGGGCTCTTCGGATTCGGATGGCACGGTTGATTCCTACGCCTGGGACTTCGGAGACGGGTCCGTCGGTCAGGGTGCGACTGCGACTCACACCTATGCGGCTGCGGGAACCTACACGGTGAAGCTCACCGTGACGGATAACCAGAGCGCGACGGATGAAAAGACCGACCAGGTGGCCGTGACGGCGCCGGCACCGGTGAATAAGGTGCCGGTGGCATCATTCACGTCGACGGTGAAGGATCTGGGGATCACGGTGGATGGGTCGGGCTCTTCGGATTCGGATGGCACGGTTGATTCCTACGCCTGGGACTTCGGTGACGGGTCCCTCGGTCAGGGTGCGACTGCGACTCACACCTATGCGGCTGCGGGAACCTACACGGTGAAGCTCACCGTGACGGATAACCAGGGCGCGACGGATGAAAAGACCGACCAGGTGGCTGTGACGGCACCGGCACCGGTGGATGTGGTGGCTGTTCCGGCGAAATCCAGCTGGAGCTGGCGCTACGAAGCAACCGCGCCCCCGGCGGCCTGGAAGGAATCCGGCTTCGACGCCTCGTCCTGGAAGACCGGCAACGGCGTCCTGGGCTTCGGCTCCACCGGACTGGGCACGAATGTGGATGTCAGCACGGGAACCAGCACGCGCCCGCTCGCTGCCTATTTCATCAAGACATTCACGGTGGATAGCGCGGCCAGCGTTTCGAAGCTGACGCTCAAAACCGTCGCCGACGACGGCGTGGTTGTGTACGTCAATGGAACCGAGGTGGGCAGGAGCAATATGCCTGCCGGAAATGTGACGTTCAATACCTACGCATCGAGTGCAATCCGCACCTCGGTGGCCGCGGCCAGCCCGGTGACGATGGACGTGCCGGTGTTTCTGCTGCGGAACGGGGCCAACACCATCGCCGTCGAGACACATCTGAACTACCGCGCCACGGCCGACGTCAGCTTCGACCTGAATGCCACTGCAACCGTCGGCGGGACGGTGCCAAACCAGGCCCCGGTCGCCAAATTCACCTCGACGGTGTCGGGACTGGGAGTGGCGCTGGACGGATCCACGTCGGCGGATCCTGACGGGACGATGGCATCGTATGCCTGGGACTATGGTGACAACACCACCGGGACCGGTGTCACGGCAACGCACACCTACGCCGCCGCTGGAACGTACACGGTGACGCTCACAGCTACGGACAACAAGGGTGCGACCGGCGTGGCAACGGCTCCGGTGACAGTCACCTCGGTGACGGCACCGGTGGATGTGGCCGTGGTGCCGGCGAAGTCTCCGTGGAGCTGGCGCTACGCGTCAACGGCGCCCGATGCAGGGTGGAAGAACAACGGGTTTGATGCTTCGTCCTGGAAGATCGGCACGGCGGTGCTCGGGTTCGGCACAACGGGCCTGGGAACGAACATCGATGTTCCCCCGCCGACCAGCAGCCGGCCGCTGGCAGCGTACTTCCTCAATCAGTTCAATGTGGACAACCTCGCCAAGGTCTCGAAGCTGACGCTGAACACCGTGGCCGACGACGGGGTGGTGGTGTACGTCAACGGAACAGAGGTCGCCCGGCAGAATATGCCCGCGGGGGCGGTGACGTTTTCAACGTACGCGTTGACCGCCGTCAGGACAGCGAACGCCAACGCATCTCCGCTGTCCATCAACGTGCCGCTGTCCGTGCTGGTGGAAGGCATCAACACCATCGCGGTGGAGACTCATCTGAACTACCGCGCGACGCCCGACGTCAGCTTCGATCTCAAGGCCACGATGACTAAGCAACCCTGAGCCGCGGCGGGCATCACCCCCGCCGCCATGAGCATCAGATGGACCCGTCGGCAGCTGTACCAGCGACCGGCGGGTCCTTCTCTGTCTGGTGAGCCTGGGCTGTCGCCATCCGGATGCCCAACGGGTTGAGCCTGCTGCTGGTCAGCCTGGGCTGTCGGACCCACCGCGCAACGACGACCCGGCTGGTTGAACCTGCTGTCGGCCGGCCTGGGCTGCCGCCGCGCTGTCGCAGGGCAGGGGTGACCCGCCGTCGGGTGGCTCAGGGAATCAGCAGGCCGGGTTGTCCGGGAAGGTCACTTGGCTGACAAGCCAGGCCCGCGTCGGGGACTGCACCAGCGTCATGACATTCAAGGACCGGTCCTTGACGCTGCCTTTCTGGACCGTCGCTCCGGTAGTCGTCAGCACGGAAACGGCCGACGAATCGATGCAAACATTAAGGGTGACGGTGGGCGGCTTTACGCTCGGCTCGTAGCGGACCACCTTAGTTGACACCACTTTCGGTTTGCCGGCCAGGTGCCAGCCGTTGGCCTTGAACTCGGTGGTTCTTGCCATCAGGGAGTCGTAGGCGGAGCCGGTGGCCAGTGCGGAGAGTTCGTTCTTGGACGGCGGAGTCACCTTGGCAAGCAGCGCGGCCGTTGTGCCCACGTAAGCAGTGGCGTTCTTGGCCGCCGAAGCCGCGACAGGGACCGGAACAACGACGGCGGGGGTAGCGCTTGCCGACGCGCCGGCCGAGGGCTTTGCGGCCGATGGCGCGGCAGACTGCGAAGAACTACCCTGGGCGTCGGCCCGGCCCGCGCTGGGGGAGGATTGCGTGACAATCAGCAGAACCAGCAAGGCGGCCAGCACGACGGCGGCGAATACTATGCCGATGGTGCGCAACCTGAATCTCGGGGCCTGACCCGGTTCGGACATGTTTAGTCTCCCTCGATAATCGCCACCTTCGCCGGGGCCTGCTAAGTTATCGGAACTCTGCCACGGCTCGGGCGATGATCGTATCGTACACAGCCCGGGGTGCCGGCTATAGCCCCCGGCTTAGAACCGGATACAGGGTGCGGGCGCTAACCCGGGGTCAGCGGCGGCCGGAACACAAAAATGCCCCGGAATCCATGAAGGATTCCGGGGCATTTCCTGTTGTGCGCGGAGGGGGACTTGAACCCCCACCCCCTTTCGAGGACTAGCACCTCAAGCTAGCGCGTCTGCCATTCCGCCACCCGCGCAGGTGGTATTTCCGGGAACAAATTCGCCTTTCAGCGTTTTGCTTTTCTCGGAAGCAGCGAGAAAGACTCTAGCACGAAGATTCCGGAAACAAATAATCGGGGCCAATGGGTAGGCTGAAGCCAGCACTGAGCCACTGCCACGAGGAGCGATATGACTGACGTTCGGCCCGAAGATGAGGTTGTCCGGATCTGCCAGGAACTGATCCGGATCGACACGTCCAACTACGGTGACGGTTCCGGCCCGGGGGAGCGCGCGGCCGCCGAATACACCGCCGGCCTGATCACGGAGGTCGGGCTGGACGCCGAGATCTTCGAGTCGGCGCCGGGCCGCGCGAATGTTGTCACCCGGCTCGCCGGCGAAGACCCATCGGCCAGCGCCCTCGTGGTCCATGGCCACCTCGACGTCGTCCCTGCGCTGCGCGAGCAGTGGTCCGTGGACCCCTTCGGGGCCGAACTCAAGGACGGCCTGATCTGGGGCCGCGGTGCCGTGGACATGAAGGACATGGACGCCATGATCCTCTCGGTCCTGCGGGACTTCGCGCGCACGGGCCGCAAACCCAAGCGTGACCTGATCTTCGCCTTCTTCGCCGACGAGGAAGCCGGCGGCAAGTACGGCGCCGGGTACGCCGTCGAACACCGTCGCGAACTCTTCGATGGCGCCACCGAGGCGATCTCCGAGGTCGGCGGATTCTCTGCCACCATCGGCGGCCAGCGCACCTACCTCCTGCAAACGGCCGAGAAGGGGCTGTCCTGGCTCCGGCTGGTGGCCCACGGCCGCGCAGGCCACGGCTCCCAGATCAACACCGACAACGCGGTGACCCGGCTCGCCAGCGCCGTCTCGCGGATCGGCGAATACCGGTGGCCGGTGGAGCTGACGCCCACCACCCGGCAGTTCCTGGACGGCGTCACCGAACTCACCGGGGTGGAATTCGATCCGGACGACCCGGACAAAATCCTGAAGGAACTCGGCACCGTGGCCCGCTTCGTCGGCGCCACCCTGCAAAACACCACGAACCCCACCCTGCTCAAGGGCGGCTACAAGCACAACGTGATCCCGGAATCGGCCGAAGCCCTGGTCGACTGCCGGACGCTGCCCGGCCAGCAGGAGCAGGTCCTCGAGATCGTCCGTGAACTGGCCGGCACCGGCGTGGACGTCAGCTACGTCCACCAGGACGTGTCGCTGGAAGTCCCGTTCGCCGGCAACCTGGTGGACTCCATGATCGACGCGCTCCACTCCGAGGATCCCGGCGCGAAAGTCCTGCCCTACACGCTCTCCGGCGGCACGGACAACAAAGCCCTGAGCCGGCTCGGCATCACCGGCTACGGTTTCGCCCCGCTGATGCTCCCGGACGAGCTGGACTTCACCGGCATGTTCCACGGCGTCGACGAACGGGTGCCGGCCGACTCGCTGAAGTTCGGCGCCCGTGTGCTGAACACCCTGCTGAGCAACTACTGAGCCGCACCTACGAGGAATGGCCCCTAACGACATGACGCCCGAAGACATCCTTCCCGACACCCTGCTGGAGCGGATCCGCAGCCGCGCAGCCGGCTACGACCAAGACAACGCCTTCTTCACCGAGGACCTCCGCGACCTCACCGCCGCCGGCTACCTGAAGATCTTCGTCCCGGCGTCCGACGGCGGCCTGGGCCTGGGACTCGCCGGCGCCGCGCAGTTGCAGCGGCGGCTGGCGACGGCGGCACCGGCCACCGCGCTGGCGATCAACATGCACCTGGTCTGGACCGGCGTCGCACACGTCCTCGCCGCCCGGGGCGACTCCTCCCTGGACTTCGTCCTGACGGAGGCGGCGCAGGGCGAGATCTTCGCGTTTGGTAACTCCGAGGCGGGCAACGATTCCGTGCTCTTCGACTCGCGGACCGAGGCGACACCCCTGCCGGACGGAAGCTACGGCTTCACCGGCCGGAAGATCTTCACCAGCCTCTCGCCGGCCTGGACCCGGCTGGGCATCTTCGGCAAGGACGCCGCGGCCAGGGACGGCGACGGCGAACTGGTGCACGGCTTCATCGACCGCGAGACCCCGGGCTACGAAATCCTGTCCGACTGGGACACCCTGGGCATGCGGGCCAGCCAGTCGAACACCACGGTCCTGGAAGGGGCCGTGGTGCCGCCGGAACGGATCTTCCGCAAACTTCCCGTCGGCCCGAACGCCGACCCGCTGATTTTCGCCATCTTCGCCTGCTTCGAGACACTGCTGGCCGCGGTATACACGGGGCTCGGAGAACGGGCGCTGCAGCTCGGCGTCGACGCGGTCAAGCGCCGTACCTCGGTCAAGAACGGCGGACGCAGCTATGCGCAGGACCCGGACATCCGCTGGAAAGTCGCAGAAGCGGCCATGGCGATGGACGCGCTCTACCCGCAGCTCGCCGCCGTGGCGTCCGACGTCGATGCCCGCGCGGACCATGGCAGCCAGTGGTTTCCTAAGCTGGTCGGCGTGAAGGTGAGCGCCACTGAAACGGCGCGCAGGGTAGTGGACCTGGCGATCCGGGTCTCCGGCGGGTCCAGCTATTTCCGCGGTTCCGAACTCGAACGTCTGTACCGGGATGTGCTGGCCGGAATGTTCCATCCCTCCGACGACGAATCGGCGCACAACACGGTGGCCAACGCCTGGCTCGGCCCGCTGGACTCCTAGACCGTCCGCTGGACCTGGATGACTTTCCGACGCAGCCAGAAGCGCCGTCCGCCGCCGACGTAGAGGACGCTGCGTTCGAGTTCCCACTTGCCGTACTCGGAGTGCGCGGCGAGGAGACGGCGCGCCTCGGGCAGCGAATCCTCAGGGCTGACCGTCAGCACCAGGTACTCGTACTGACGTGCGTAGTCCCGTTCCCGACGGACCGAGCTGCTCAGAAATTGTTCCTTCATTGCTCTCCATTTTCGTCTTTTTCGGGCTAACGTGAAGTCATGAGCATCGATCCGCGTGTCGCGCTTCAGTCCCTAACCGCCGCCCTGGAAGAACATCTGGCTGCCGCTGCGGCGCGGCGCGGGGACGGGGATCCCGCGGTCGAAGCGGCCTTTTTCGCCGTCGCCGATGCCTTTGAAGTCTACGACGACTCGCTTTATGAAGCGTATGGCGAGGTGACCCCGCTTGAAGTCATCGACGAAGAAGATGACGACGAAAGCGAAGACGTCGACGACGAGGAAGACCTCGAACTGCTCCAGGACAACTAGCCCCAAACCACGTTCGGGACGACGCCGGCACTCCCTCCCGCTCCCTGGCGGCCACGCGGAGACGAAGCATCCCCTGAGCAGCGTCTCCCCGGATCTCCCCAGCTTACGGGCGTAGTCTGTGGACAAAGTTGCCTACGGGACGCTGTTTGAGTTCGCTTAGGCTTCGGAACGCCCTAAGACGTTCTGTGTCCCGGGTTGGCCCGATGTCGGAGGTTGTTGTTGCCTGCACCACGGCGCAGCGTCGGCCTGTCGGAGGCCGGCGTTGACGAAGTCCCCTCGGAAGCCCACCGCGCTGCCGCAGACGACGCGGCCAGTTCGCCTGCGCACTGGGTGACCGTCCGGCGGAGCCTCCCGGTCCGGTTGTTAAGGCGGCTCGGCCGGAGCATCATCAGAATCCCCTTGGCGCTGGCCATGGCTTTGCTGTTGTGGACGGTCGGCCTCGTCACCGGCTCAGTGTTGTCAGGGCCGCCGGCAGCGCTGGGGGCGGCCGTCTCTGCAGGTCCGGATCAACTGATGGGCGGCCAGTGGTGGTCCGTGTTCACCTCCGTGTTCTTCCCTGGCCCCCTAGCTTCCTACGTACTGGCGACCGCCGTCGTCCTGGGGTGCGTCGGGCTGGCCGAAGTCACCATGGGCGTTGGCCGGACTGCCGTGGCGTTCGTCGTCGGGCACCTCGGCGCCCTGCTGTTGTACTTTGCCGTGGTCGGGCTCGGCACGGCCATGGGCAGCGAATGGCTGTCCACACTCCGTCATCCGGGCCCGATGGGGCCGTTTGCCGGGTCCCTGGCCGCCGTCCTGGCTGCGAGTCCGCGGATCAGCGCCCTCTGGCGCCGGAGGATCCGGTCCGTCAGCATCGCCGTAACCGTAATGCTCCTGCTATATATTGGGCATCCGCAAAACCTGGACAGCGTGCTCGGTGTGGCATGCGGACTCGGGATCGGCGCCGTGATTGGCGGCCGGCACGGCTCCGCCCACTACATCCACTCCACAAGCCGCGAAGTCAGGGCACTGCTGTCAATGGTCGTGGCCGTCTTCGCGGCGGGCCCGCTCCTTGCCAGCCTGGCGAAGGCACCCTCGGGGCCGCTCGCCGTGCTCAGGAACCTGGTTGTCAACCCGATTCCCACCATCAACGATCTCCAGGCGAGCTGCTCGGCCGCCGTCGACCTTTCCTGCCTCCAGATCATCCATAGCCCCGGGTTGCGCGGCCCCGGCGGGGAGGCCCTGTCCCTGGTACCCCTCGTGCTGCTGCTGGTTTGCGCGGAAGGGCTGCGCCGTGGAAACCGGGCAGCCCTCTGGGTGGCAATTTCCGTCCATCTGGTGATCGGCGTCCTTTCGGCCATCTAGCTGCAGCTCTTTGCCCAGTTCGGAACATCCGTGCGGAGCGGTTCGCGGGTGCTGTCGGTGGACTCGGGGGTCGCGGAAGTCCTCTCGGTGGTGCTGGTGCCTCTGCTCATAGCCGCCGCGCTATTTGCGGCGCGGCGGCACTTCAACGTCGACGCCGATCCGGTTCTGGGCCGTCGGTCACTTATCCTTTTGGCCGGTGTCTTTGCCGTTTTTGTCACGGGCTATGTGGTGGCATGGTTCGCCGAAGACAACTACTACCACCGGGCCGGCCTACTGGCCCTTCTGGCCACCCTGCCGAGGATGTTCCTGCCGTACCCTTTTTCCTTCCGGTATTCGGTGTCCGTATACCCGCATGGCGTTTGGTCGCCCCTGATCTTCAGCTACGGCGGCGCCGTGTTCTGGCTGGTCTGCCTGATGAGTATCCTCGCCATGTTCGTCAGCCGAAAGCTCCGGGACCTCCGCGCAGACAGCGGGATCTCGCTGGCTCGGCGGCTGGTGCGCCAGGGCGGCGGATCGCTGTCCTGGATGGCACTCTGGCCCAACAACCGGTACTGGTTCAACGAGGCGGAGACCGTCGGCGTCGCCTACCAGCTCCATTACAACGTGGCCTTGACGGTTGGCGGACCCTTCGGCGAATCCGCCGACTTCGAGAGGGCCGTCGAGGGGTTTACCGCCTTTTGCGCCGAGCAGTCGCTCTCCCCGTGCTGGTATTCCGTCACCGACGAACACTGGAATCTGTTGCGCGGGCTCGGATTCAGCCGCGTGCGGGTGGCCGAGGAGACCCTGCTGCCGCTGGGCAACATCGAGTTCAAGGGCAAGGAATGGCAGGGGGTCCGCACCGCCCTCAACAAAGCCCGGAGGCTCTCCGTCGAGGCCCGGTGGAGTACCTACGGCGAGCTGTCGGGATCACTGCGGACCCAAGTCCACGAAATCTCGGAAGAGTGGGTCTCCGAGAAGACGTTGCCGGAAATGGGATTCACGCTGGGCGGCATTGAGGAACTCAAGGACGAAAACGTACTGCTGTGCCTGGCCGTGGATGACGGCGGCAAGGTCCACGGCGTGACCAGCTGGCTCCCGGTGTTCACAGCTGGCGTCGTCACCGGCCGGACGCTCGATTTCATGCGGCGGAGCCCGGACGGCTTCAAGGGCGTGATGGAATTCCTGATTGCCTCGGCCGTACTGCATTTTGACGGAACGATGGAGGAAATTTCCCTGTCCGGGTCGCCGCTGGCACCGGTACCACATGGTGATGCGGCGCGCGAGCCGTCCGACGGCGCCGCGATCGGCCGCTTCCTGGACTGGCTGGGCGGCGCCCTGGAACCGGCATACGGTTTCCGGTCGCTCGCTGCCTTCAAACAGCGCTTCCACCCGCGGCACCGGACGCTGTACATGATGTATCACGATCCTTTGGCGTTGCCGGTTATTGGACGCGCGCTGACCGAGGCCTACATGCCCACCATGTCCATCCGGCACACGGCCAGGCTACTGCGCGGCGTCATCGGATGAGCGCCGCCACCTAAGCAGCCGACGGAGCGAAGCATCCACGTAGCACCTGAGTGGCGCCCTGTACTTCCGCACCAAAATGCGAGTATTGCCCACTCCCGAACTGCCGCCCGAAGGGGAATATGCTTCAGGCGTGCCGTAGCCCTGCCACTGAGCCGGGTTGCGCTGCCGCACTGGAAGTGACAGGTGACATGAAGCCTACGAGCAGCACACCGGTCCGCCCCGACGGACGTGTGAAGCGGCAGGCAGGAGCACATCGGGCCCAGCCGCTGCCGCGTTACGGCTTGCGTCGAATCCCGCTGACCTGGCTGCTGATCGTTCTCTTGTGGTCCGCCGGAGCCGCCACGGGATCCCTGGTTTCCGGCCCCCCGCAGGCCCTCGGTCCGTTCGTTGCGATCGGCCCCGATACCCTGACACGGGGTGAATGGGGCCCCGCTCTTGCCAGCCTGCTGTTTCCCGGCGGGGTTGCGTCGTATGTCCTGGCCACCGTGGTACTTCTCCTGTGCGTAGGGTTTGCCGAAACCACGCTGGGAAGCGGTCGGGCGTTGGCCGCCGTGGTGGCCGGCCACCTTGCAGCCGTCTTCCTGTTCGTAGGGAGCGTGGCGGCCGGCGACGAGCTCGGCAGCAGCTGGCTAAGCTCCATGCAGCACCCGGCCCTGGCGGGTCCGTTCGCCGGCTCCCTGGCTGCCATAATGGCTGCGAGTCCCGGAATCAGCCCCTTGTGGCGTCGCCGCCTGAGGTCACTGGGCCTGGCCGTGACCATCATGCTCCTGCTGTACGTGGGTCACCCCCAGAACGTGCTCGCATTTTTGGGGGTGCTCTGCGGCCTGGGAAGCGGCTGGGCCGCAGCCACAGCCTCGTCCAGGGCCGCAGCTAAAGCCGCCTCCCGGCGTGCGGTGGACGGCGCCGCTCCGGGCGCGAGCGTTGTGTACCCGCGCGGCGCGGTATGGACGGGCCGGGACGTTCGCTCGACGCTCGCCATGACCGTGGCAGTGTTCGCCGCCGGGCCGGTGCTGGCCGGGCTGTCCCAGTCGCCTATCGGCCCCCTTGCCGCTCTCCGGAATCTGATTGTCAATCCGGTGCCCACCCTGAGCGAGCTCCAGAGCGACTGCGCCGCGGCAGTAAACGCCGGCTGCCCCCAGATCATCCACAGCCCCGGCTTGCACGGCCCCGGCGGGGCTGCTCTCTCCGTGGTTCCCTTGCTCCTGCTCCTGGCATGTGCGGAGGGGCTGCGCCGGGGGAGCCGGGTAGCGCTGTGGATAGCCACGGTTGCCCATCTCGCCGTCGGCGTGCTCTCTGCTGTCTACCTCCAGCTGTTTGCCCACTTTGGCGTGTACGTCAGGAACGGGAGCCGCAGGATTCCTGTCGATTCGGGCATCGTGGAGATCCTGCCGGTGGTGCTGGTGCCACTGCTGATCGCCGCCGCGCTGTTTTTCAACCGGCGCCACTTTGCCGTGGACACGGATCCCGCGCTCGGACGCCGCGCGCTGGTCTTGGTGCCCGGCATCTTTGCCGCATTTGTCGCCCTCTACGTCCTCGCGTGGTTCGCAGAGGGAAACAACCGGCACCGCGCCGGCCTCCTGTCGTTGGGAACCACCCTGCCTCGGATGTTCCTGCCGTATCCCTTTTCCTTCAAGTATTCCGTCTCGGTACACCCTCGCGGCTATTGGTCATCGTTGATTTTCAGTTACGGCGGAGCAGCTTTTTGGCTGATCTGCCTGGTCGCCGTCCTGGTCATTTTCACCAAGCGGCGCCTCTGGGACCACCGGGTCGAAGATAACCGCTCCGTGGCCCGGCGACTGGTGTTACAGGGCGGCGGCTCGCTGTCTTGGATGGCGTTGTGGCCCAACAACCGCTACTGGTTTAACCGCGCGGAAACGGTGGGAATCGCCTACCAACTGCACCACGGCATCGCCCTGACGGCAGGAGGCCCGTTCGGGAGGGAACGCGACTTCGCCGACGCCGCGCGCGAATTCACCGGGTACTGCGCCGAGCAGTCCCTGACGCCGTGTTGGTACTCCGTCGCCGACGCGCGCTGGGCAGAACTCAGGTCGCTGGGCTTCAGGGGCATGGAGGTAGCCCAGGAGACGGTGCTTCCCTTGACTGGAATCAATTTCCACGGCAAGGAGTGGCAAAGCGTCCGCACCGCCATGAACAAAGCCCGAAGGCTCGGAATCACGGCCCACTGGGGCGTCTACAGCGGGCTCCCGGACAGACTGCGGAGCCAGGTCCACGATATTTCCGAGCGGTGGGCCTTCTCCCGTGCACTCCCGGAAATGGGTTTCACGCTCGGGGGAGTGGAGCAACTCAAGGACGACCATGTGCTGCTCTGCCTCGCCGTAGATCCTGAGGGCTCGGTCCTCGGTGTCACCAGCTGGCTGCCGGTCTTCCGCACCGGGGAAGTGGTCAGCCGCACCCTGGATTTCATGCGCCGCCGCGACGATTGTTTCAACGGTGTCATGGAGTTCCTGATCGCGTCGGCGGTGCTCCACTTTAAGGACAGCATGGCCGAGATTTCCCTTTCCGGGTCCCCGCTGGTCCCAACGACGGCACTGGTAGCCCGCGGGCGAGACGGTGCGACGGGGGAGATCACCGTCGCCGCTCCCGGCAGCGGCAACGGGTCCGCAGATTCAACAGCCACCGCACGGGACCGTGGTGTCCCGGCCGCCCGTTTTCTGCGCTGGCTCGGCGACGTGCTTGAGCCGGTTTACGGATTCCGGTCGTTGGCGGCCTTCAAGCAACGCTTCCAGCCCCAGCACCGGACCCTCTTCATCCTGTACCAGGATCCGTTGGCGCTGCCGCTGATCGGCCGCGCCCTCGCCGAGGCCTATCTGCCTGACTGGTCCTTGCGCCACACGGCGCGGCTGCTGCACGACGTCACGGGCGGTCCGCAGACAGCACGCCGGCTCAGCCGGTAGCCGGATCCCGCCGCCCTGCAGAGGGCTCAGCCCGTCACGCCGAGGCGGGTCATGAGCCAGTCCATGTTGTTTTCGACGCCGTACTTCCAGGCTGTCCAGGCGTGTCCGCCGGGGGCCTCCTGGAACTGGACATCGATGCCGGCCTTCTTCATCCCTTGGTAGACCTGGACTCCCTGGGCCCGGAAGAACGGATCGCCGGCGCCGACGGTGACGATGCCGGCGGTGTCCGGATATTTGCGGGTCTTGATGACATCGAGCGCGTTCTGCTTCTTGAACTCGGCTGCGCTGCCGCCGAAATACTGCTGCAGGAGGACCTGGTGCCCCTGCCTGATGGTCGGCTGGTTTTCGCCCGAGCTGTCGATGAAGGTGGGATAGACCTCTGGGTAGTTCATGGCCAGCTGCATGGCGCAGGTCCCGCCGTAGGAGAAACCTCCGATCGCCCACTGCCGGTTGGAGTGCCTTCCGGCCCCAAAGGTGTCCTTGATCCAGTTCGGCACGTCCTGGCTAAGGTAGGTGCCAGCCTGGCCCTGCTTGGTGTTCATGCAGAGCGGCGGGTAGTTGGCCCACTTTGCCCCGGCGTCGGGCATCACAAGGATCGGTGCCAGCCCCTTGTGCGCGGCCGCGTAGTCGTCCATGAACTCGGCGATCCGGCCGTTGCGCAACCAGTCCACGGGTTCGCCGGGGACGCCGTGGATGAGGACCAGAACCGGAAGATCGGCCCGGGGGGTGCCGAGGTAGGCCGGGGGGAGGTACACAAAGGCCGTTGAGGACACCTCATGGGAGATGGGCGCCGGGATGAACGCCCGGACCACCGCTCCCTGCTCCGGCATGCCCTCCGGCGGGGTCCAGTTCGCCAGGGTGGTGGGCGGCTCACTCGGTTTTGCTTGCGGCACGGGATCGCCCCGTTCCTGGCTCTTGAACTGGTCCAGGGTTTCCATCTTGACGCCCGTGTCCCCGAAGACGGAGCCCAGGGTCGGGTAGTACTCGAAATTCTGGTTGATCAGCGACCCCGAAGCCAGGACAACGACCAGCGCCGCGGGCAGCACGGCGATGCGCGCCGGCAGCCGGCGCAGGTCCCGGATCTTGGGCACCACGAGGAGCAGGGCAAGGATGCCGAGCCCTGCGAAGGCATAGACACGTTTGGGCAACGGGGAACCCCAGAGGTTCCACACGCGCTCAGATAACAGCCACACCAGGACGCTCAGGATCAGCGCGACTACCCCTGCGGCCGGAACCCAGCGGGACAGATGGCTCCGCCGACCCCAAACAAGCCAGGCCAAGGCCGCCGCGGCCAGGATGTAGAGAACCACAGGCACGACGCCGGTAGTGATCGCGAGGTTCTGCAAGTTCATGGCCCAAGACTAAGGCCCAAAACCGGGAATACGCCCGGAAACAACCGAAAGGCTACCCGGATCAGGCCGGGCTGGAGACATCCTCAAGCGCCGCGGCAATCTCCGGCGGCAACGGCGTCAGCACCGCGTCCATGATTTCCTTCAGCTGGACCGGCGTCCGGGCACCCACCACGGCCGTGGCGACTCCGTGCTGGGACAGCAACCAGCTCAGGGAAACGTCCAGGGCGGTCCGGCCCAGTCCCTTGGCCGCCATCGCCACCGCTTCCACGACGCTGGAGGCGGCCCCTTCGAGATAGGGCTCCACGTAGCCGGCCAGTTTTTGCTGGGCGGCCCGTGAATCGGCGGGAATATGGCCGCGGTACTTGCCGGTCAGGACGCCGCGTCCCAGCGGGCCCCACGCCATCAGCCCCAGCCCCGCATCTTCGATGGCCGGGATCAGCTCGTCCTCGGCCTTGCGCTGCAGCAGGGAGTACTCGGCCTGGCAGGCCACCAGCGGGAAGCCCGCCACGGCGGCGGCCTTGGCGGTCTGCCAGCCGTTGAAGTTGGAGACTCCGGCGTAGCGTGCCCGGCCGGAGCGGACAGCGAACTCCAGGGCGGAGAGTGTTTCCTCCAGCGGCACGTTCGGATCCCAGGCCTGGGCGAACCAGAGGTCCACGTAATCGGTGCCGAGCCGGGCCAGGCTGGCATCCAGGCCGGAGAGCATTCCGTTGCGGGAGGTGTCGACGCTGCGCCGCCCGCCCGACGCCGTCAGGCCGGCTTTGGTGGAGATCACCACTTCGGAGCGGGCGACGACGTCGCCCAGCATTCCACCGAGCACGACCTCGGCCCCGCCGCCGGCATAGGACGCCGCGGTATCAATCAGCGTGCCGCCCCCGTCGACAAAAGCCCGGAGCAGCCCGGCGGCATCCTGTTCATCGGTCTCACCGGCCCACGACATGGTGCCAAGGGAAAGGGACGAGACACGCAACCCACTGTTGCCGACATAACGCTGCTGCATGCCTGCAAGCTTACGATGCTTCGGAACCTCCATAACGTAGGGTCTATAAACGTGAACTGGTTAGAAGCGGCCTTTCTGGGCCTTGTGCAGGGACTGACAGAATTCCTCCCGATTTCCTCTAGCGCCCATCTGCGGATCGTGGGGGCGTTCCTGCCGAACGCCGCCGACCCCGGGGCCGCCTTCACCGCCATCACCCAACTGGGTACGGAAACTGCGGTGATTGTCTACTTCTGGCGCGACATCGTCCGGATTGTCCGGGCCTGGTTCGGCTCACTCACCGGCAAGGTGTCCCGGCAGGACCCGGACGCCCGGATGGGCTGGCTGGTGATCCTGGGCAGCCTGCCCATCATCGTCCTTGGCCTGCTCTTCCAGGACCAGATCGAATCGGTCCTCCGCAGCCTGTGGATCGTCGCCACCACGCTGATCGTCTTCGGCATGATCCTCGCCGTCGCCGACGCCGTCGGCCGCCAGGAACGTGACCTGACCAAACTCAGCTACAAGCACGGCATCCTCTACGGGCTCGCCCAGGCGATGGCCCTTATCCCCGGGGTGTCCCGCTCCGGCGGCACCATCACTGCCGGCCTGCTGATGGGATACACCCGCGAGGCCGCCGCCCGCTACTCGTTCCTGCTCGCGATCCCTGCCGTGTTCGGCAGCGGCCTGTACCAGCTCTACAAGGTGGTCTCCAAGGACGGAATCACCGGACCCTACGGCCTGCCCGAGACCGGCCTGGCCACCGCCATTGCCTTCGTGGTGGGCTACCTCATCATCGGCTGGTTCCTCAAGTACGTCTCCACCCGCAGCTACCGGCTCTTCGTCTGGTACCGCATCTTCCTGGGCCTGGCGCTGTACCTGCTGCTCGGTTTCAATGTCATCAGCGCCTAGCACTAGGCTTGGGTTGTGAAATCCTGGACCTCCCGCCCCGTTCCCCAGCTCCCGGGCAGCATGCCCGCGCTTCGCCTTTTTGATACCACCAAGGGCGGCCTGGTGACCCTCGAGGCGACGGGGGAGCAGTCCATGTACGTATGCGGCATCACCCCGTACGACGCCACGCACATGGGCCACGCGGCCAGCTACGTCGCCTTCGACCTGCTCAACCGGGCCTGGCGCGACGGGCGCCAGCGGGTCGCCTACGTGCAGAACGTGACCGACGTCGATGATCCCCTGCTGGAGCGCGCGACGGCGACCGGCGTGGACTGGCGTGAGCTGGCAGCGAGCCAGATCGAACTGTTCCAGACCGACATGGAAGCGCTCAACGTGCTGGCCCCGGACAACTACGTGGGCGCCGTCGAGGCCGTGCCGCTGATCGTGCCGGCGATCGAATCCCTCCTGAAGCGGGGACTGGCCTACCGGGTGTCCGGCACCGCCGGCGAACCCGACGGCGATGTCTACTACGACGTCGAGGCGGCCGGAAAGCATTCCGCCGAGGCGCGGGACGCCTGGACGCTGGGATCCATCTCCGGGCTTTCGGATGCCGAGATGCTGGAACTGTTCGCCGAGCGGGGCGGTGACCCGGGGCGGGCCGGGAAGCGCCAGGCCCTGGACCCGCTGCTCTGGCGGGTGGCCCGTGAGGGCGAGCCCAGCTGGCCCGGTGGGGAACTGGGGGAGGGGCGCCCCGGCTGGCACATCGAATGCACCGTGATCGCGCAAAAATACCTGCCCGCACCGTTTACCGTGCAGGGCGGCGGGTCGGACCTGGTCTTCCCGCACCACGAGATGGGCGCCGGGCACGCGTACTCGCTGACCGGCGTGCCGCTGGCCAAGCATTTCGCGCACGCCGGCATGGTGGGGCTCGAGGGCGAAAAGATGAGTAAGTCCAAGGGCAACCTCGTCCTCGTCTCCAAGCTCCGTGCCGCCGGCGAAGAACCCGGCGCGATCCGGCTGGCCATCCTGGCCCACCACTACCGCAGCGACTGGTCCTGGACCGAGGAGGGCTTCGCCGAGGCCAAAGCCCGGCTCCGCACCTGGCGTGCCGCCCTCCAGGCCGCCCCGGCAGGCTCGGCCGGACCGCTCGTCGCAGAACTGCGGGCCGCGCTCTCGGACGACCTCAACGCCCCGCGCGCCCTCGCAGCCGTGGACGCCTGGGCCGCGGCAGCCCTGGCCGACGGAGCAGCTGACGGTGCTGCTTCGGCCGCCGACGCGGCACTGCTGAGCGACGCCGTCGACGCGTTGCTCGGCGTCGAACTCTAGCTGGCGCCTCCCCGGCCGGCAGCCCTTAGGGCTTGTCCTTGCCGCGGCGCTTAAGGTAGCGCTCAAACTCGCGGGCGATCGACTCGCCGCTGGCCTCGGGCAGGTCCGCGGTGTCCTTGGCTTCCTCGAGCTGGCGGACGTAGGCGGCGATCTCCGGGTCCTCGGTGGCGAGTTCGTCCACACCGCGTTCCCACGCGTCCGCGTCCTCCACCAGTTCCTGCGTGTCCAACGGAACCTGCAGGAGCTCTTCGATTCGGTTCAGCAGGGCCAACTGGGCCTTGGGCGAGGGCGCCTGCGCCACGTAGTGCGGGACGGCGGCCCAAAGCGAGACCGTGGGCAGCCCGGCCAGCAGGGCCACCTCGGCGAGAACCCCGACAATCCCCACGGGACCCTCGTACTGGGATGCCTCCAGGGCCATCCGCTCCCGCAGCGCGGCGTCGTCGGTCGAGGCGCTGACCGGGATGGGGCGGCTGTGCGGCACATCCGCCAGCAACGCCCCGACCAGGATCACGTAGTCCACCTTCAACGCTTCCGCGTGCACCAGCAGCTCGGCCGTGTAAGCGCGCCACTTGTAGGACGGCTCGGTGCCCTGGACGAAGATGACATCCACGTTGGAGCCCGGCACGCTGGCCTTGAAAATCCGGGTGGAGGGCCACTTGATCTTCCGTTCACCGGATGCGGTGCGGCGGATCGTGGGGCGGGTGAACTGAAAGTCGTAGTACTCGTCAGCGTCAATCGAGCCGACCTTCTTGCCGCCCCAAAGCTTGTTCAGGTAGCGCAACGCATCGCTCGCGGCTTCGCCGGCGTCGTTCCAGCCTTCGAAGGCGGCAAGCATCACGGTGATGCGCTGGCCCTCGGGCACAGGCTGCAGCAGCCGCTCCGGCTCAGGCGTGACGCCCGTTTCCGTGGTCTCTGGCTCGAAGCTATTCATGTGTTCACCCTACGTCCAAGTCACGGGCGCGCGCAGGAAGGCACCCGCCCCGAATACCCTGAAATTCGCCATCGGCGTAGCGTTGGATGCCCCGCCCGGCCCGCACCGTAGACTGAGAGACATGCGATCCACAGCCTCCCAGCCCCTGCTCAAAGCCGCGTTATGGGACATGGACGGCACGATCGTGGACACCGAACGGTACTGGATCGAAGCCGAACACGCCCTCGTGGCCGCGCACGGCGGTCAGTGGTCGCATGAGAAGGCCATGCAGCTCGTGGGCCAGTCGCTGGTCTACTCGGCCGGCATCCTGCAGGACGCCGGCGTGGCGCTGGAGGTACGCGAAATCATCGACACCCTTACCGGGCATGTCGTCAGCCTGGTGCGGGAGTCCGTGCCGTGGCGCCCCGGCGCACGCGAACTCTTGGACGAGCTGCACACCGCAGGCGTGCGCTGCGCCCTGGTCACCATGTCCGAGGCGCCCCTGGCCCGCGAAATTGTCGCCAGCCTGCCCAAACCCTATTTCGAGTTCCTGGTGACCGGGGACACGGTCACGCAGGGCAAGCCGCACCCCGAGGCCTATCTGAAGGCCGTCGAACTCCTGCAACAGCAGGACCCTGAACTTGACCACCGGCACTGTGTGGCACTGGAAGACTCTGCCCCCGGCGTTGCCGCGGCCGTGGCCTCCGGCGTCCTCACCGTCGCCATCCCGCACATCGTGCCGCTGCCGGATGATCCGCGGCGCGCGACCTGGGAGACCCTGGCCGGACGCACCGTCGCGGACCTTGAAGAACTCATCGTGCTCCGGCACGAAGCCACCGGCACCGGAGGGCGGGGCCTTGACTGAACCGTCGGCGCCGCGGCCGAAGCAGCAACCGGAAGAACGTCCCTTTTCGCTCCGCGGCGGGATTCCGCTGGGCCGGATCGGCGGCATCCCCGTCGTGCTGGCCTATTCATGGTTCGCCATCGCGGCGTTCACCGTCATTGCCTACGGCCCGGTGCTGGCCCACAATGACCCCCGGCTGGGCGCCACCGCCTACCTCGTGGCGTTCGCTTATTCGGTGCTGCTACTGATCTCCGTCCTGGTCCATGAGCTTGCGCACGCGCTCACCGCCCGGCTCTACCACTGGCCCACCCAAAAGATCGTCCTCAACCTGTGGGGCGGCCACACCCAGTTCGAAGAATTCACCGCCTCGCCCGGCCGGTCCGTGCTGGTTGCCATGGCCGGTCCCGCCGCCAACCTGATCCTCGCGGCCGGCGGCTGGCTGCTGGTCTCCGGCGGGCAGCTGGAGGGCGTGGCGGACACCCTGGCCAACATCTTCGTCTGGGCCAACCTGCTGATCGGCATCTTCAACGTGCTGCCCGGGCTGCCGCTGGACGGCGGCCGGCTGGTGGAATCCGCGGTCTGGAAGGCCACCGGCAGTCACGAGAAGGGCACCATCGCGGCAGGCTGGGCCGGCAGGATCATCGTGATCGCCCTCGCCGTCTGGTTCGTGGTCCTGCCCCTGCTCAGCGGCAACCGGCCGGACACCTCGCTGATGCTGATCACCCTCCTGGTGGGCAGTTTCCTCTGGATGGGTGCCAGCGCCTCGATCCAACAAGCCCGCTACCGGAGCCGGCTGCACCTGGTCGACGCCGCCGCCCTCGCCGAGCCGGCGGTGGGCCTGCCGGACACCGCCACCGTCCTGGACGTGCTGCGGCACTCGCCGCGCGGGGTTCCCGCCGTCGTGCTCTACGGCCCGGACCAACGGCCGTCCGCCGTCGTCGACGAAGCCGCCGCGGCGGACGTTCCCGCCGCACTGGCCGCCGCAACCCCGGCGACCGCCGTGTCCTACCCGCTGGCCGCGGGCGCCTACGTCAAGGAAGCCGACCGCGGCGCGGAACTGCTGGCCTACCTCGCCCAGCTCGAAGGATCGGACTACGCGGTGGTCAACGACGGCGGAACCGTCACCGGCCTGCTGCGCCAGCTGACCGTGCTCAACGCCCTGACCGGCAAGCAGCCGCCAAGTGCCGCCGGTTCACAGGCCGCCGGTTCACAGGCCGGCGGCGAGGGCCGTGATCAGGACCAGAACCGGTAGAGTTACCTGCCGGTCGTGAATTACCCGGCCCAACGACGCGGGCCGGTGCCAGCCGCCACATCCGCGGCCACCAAGGCTTTACAGGAGCGAGGAAACATCTCATGAGCAGCGACACTGCCGCCAGCGGCACCCCCAACGGGGCCAGCACAGCCGCGGCGAGCACAGCCGCAAACAGCACCCCGGCGCCAGCCACTGCCACAGGCCCGGCAGCCGGCGCTGCGCCAGCGAACGCGCCAACCGGCGCGAACCGGCGCCGCGGGCCGTTCCGCGAAGGCGAGCGGGTGCAGCTCACGGACGAACGCGGCCGGATGAACACCATCAGCCTTGAGGCCGGCGGGGCGTTCCACACGCACCGCGGTTTCCTCAACCACGACGAAATCATCGGCAAGCCGGACGGCTCCGTCGTGGTCAACAACGTCGGCCAGCAGTACCAGACCCTGCGCCCGCTGCTTTCGGACTTCGTGCTCTCGATGCCGCGCGGCGCGGCGGTCGTCTACCCCAAGGACGCCGGCCAGATCGTCACCATGGCGGACATCTTCCCGGGCGCCCGGGTGGTCGAAGCCGGTGTCGGTTCCGGTGCGCTGTCCATCTCGCTGCTGCGCGCGGTGGGGGACAACGGGTACCTGCACTCGTTCGAACGGCGGGAGGAATTCGCCGACATCGCCCGCGGCAACGTCGAAACGATCTTCGGCGGCCCCCACCCGGCGTGGCAGATCAGCCTGGGCGACTTCCAGGACGAAGTCGTACGCACCGAGGCCCCCGGCTCCGTGGACCGGGTGGTCCTGGACATGCTCGCGCCCTGGGAATGCCTCGACGCCGTCGCCACTGTCCTGGCCCCGGGCGGCGTGTGGATCAACTACGTCGCGACCGTCACCCAGCTGTCCCGGACCGCCGAGGCCATCCGCGCCGACGGCCGCTTCACCGAGCCGGACGCCTGGGAATCCATGGTCCGCGGCTGGCACCTAGAGGGACTCGCCGTCCGCCCAGACCACCGGATGGTCGCGCACACCGGATTCCTGCTGGTCACCCGGCGGCTGGCCGACGGCGTCACCGGCATCTCCGTGAAGCGCCGGCCGTCCAAGACGGAATTCGACGCCGAAGACGTCAACGCCTGGACCCCCGGCGCCGTTGGCGAACGGGCGGTCTCGGACAAGAAGCTGCGGCGGGCCGCCCGCGACGCGATCGCCGGCACCAACGTCAAGGACACCCCCGAGGTTACGAACTAGTCCGTATTTCGGAAGTCTTCGGCAGCACCCGCCGACTTGGGGCTATGGTCTTAATAGAAGTACTGAAGGGGCTGATGCATGATGGAGACTCCGAACACCGACCACGGCCGGACGCCGGCGGAGGACGAGGCCCAGGCGGCTGCCGCCGCCGGACGGGCGGAACGCGCGGGGGCGGCCGACGGCTACGCCGCCAATGAGCTGTCCGTCGCCGAACGCCAGGTGAATATCCTGCGCGACAAGCTCCGCCACATCGACCGCCAGCTGGCCGCGGCCACGCAGAACAACTCCAAGCTGGTCGGCATGCTGGAAACGGCCAAGGCCGAGATCCTGCGGCTGAAAAATGCCCTGGACCAGGAAGGTCAGCCGCCGTACAGCTTCGGCACCATCTTGCAGCTGAACCCGAAGCGCCAGCCGGAACCAGGCAGCAGCGGCCAGGCCGCCACCGAAGAGTCCGTGGACATCTTCAATGCCGGACGCAAAATGCGGGTGGGCATCAGCCCGCTGGTGAACCTCAACCAGCTCGCGGTCGGGCAGGAGGTCCTGCTCAACGAGGCCCTGCTGGTGGTGGCCGGGCTCGGTTACGAACGGGCCGGCGACCTGGTCACGCTCAAGGAAATGCTGGGATCCGACCGTGCCCTGGTGGTGGGCCGCGCGGATGAGGAGCGGGTCATCCGGCTCTCCGGCGCACTGCTGGCGCAGAAACTGCGGGTGGGGGACGCGCTCTCGATCGACAGCCGCACGGGCTACGCGCTGGAGAAGATCCCGCGCTCCGAAGTCGAGAACCTTGTGCTCGAAGAAGTCCCGGACATCACCTACCAGGACATCGGCGGCCTGGGACCGCAGATCGAGCAGATCCGCGATGCCGTCGAACTGCCGTTCCTGCACCCGGACCTGTACCGGGAGCACGGCCTCAAGGCGCCCAAGGGCATCCTGCTCTACGGCCCGCCGGGCTGCGGCAAGACCCTGATCGCCAAGGCCGTGGCCAACTCGCTGGCCGCCCGCGCCGCCGAGCGGGCCGGCAAGACGGACATGAAGAGCTACTTCCTGAACATCAAGGGCCCCGAGCTCCTGGACAAATACGTCGGGGAGACCGAGCGGCACATCCGGCTGATCTTTTCCCGGGCCCGCGAAAAGGCATCCGAGGGCAGCCCGGTGGTGGTGTTCTTCGACGAGATGGACTCGCTGTTCCGCACCCGCGGCACCGGCATCTCCTCCGACGTCGAGACCACCATCGTGCCGCAGCTGCTCAGCGAAATCGACGGCGTGGAGCGGCTGGACAACGTGATCGTGATCGGCGCGTCCAACCGGGAAGACATGATCGACCCGGCCATCCTGCGGCCGGGCCGGCTGGACGTGAAGGTCAAAATCCAGCGGCCCGACGCCGAGGCCGCGGCGGACATCTTCAACAAGTACATCACCACGGACCTGCCCTTCCACGAGCAGGACCTGGCCGAGCACAACGGCGACATCCAGGAGACGGTGGACGCCATGATCCAGCGCACCGTGGAGGCCATGTACTCCACCGAGAAGTCCAACGAGTACCTTGAGGTCACCTACGCCAACGGCGACACCGAGATGCTGTACTTCAAGGACTTCAACTCCGGCGCCGTGGTGCAGAACGTGGTGGACCGCGCCAAAAAGTCCGCCATCAAGGACCTGCTCACCACCGGGCAGAAAGGCCTGCGCATCGACCATCTGCTCCGCGCCGTGATCGACGAGTTCCGGGAGCACGAGGACATGCCCAACACCACCAACCCGGACGACTGGGCCCGGATTTCGGGCAAAAAGGGCGAACGCATCACGTACATCCGCACCATCGTCCAAGGCAAGGCCGGCCAGGAGCCCGGAAAGTCCATCGAGACGATGCCCAGCACGGGCCAGTACCTGTGACCGCGTCCCCCGCAGCGGTGTCCGGAGGCCTGCCCCCCGGCGGCGCCATGCGGGTGATGGGCTCGGAGACCGAATACGGAATCCACGCGCCCTCCGCACCGGGCGCGAACGCCACCATGATGTCGGCCCGAGTGATCCAGGCGTACGCCCAGGTGACGCGGCAGCGCGCCGCCGGCGGTGCCGAGACCCGCTGGGACTACACCGACGAAGAGCCGCTGCACGACGCCCGCGGCTGGACCCTGGAGCGGAGCGCTGCCGAACCGGAACAGCTCACTGACCGCCCGCCGGTGCTGGACGCGGAGGCAATCGCCCTTGCCTACGGCCGTGCCGAACTGGACCACGACGGCGAAGACGAGTCCGGCTCGCTGCTGATGAACATGGTGCTGGGCAACGGCGCCCGGCTCTATGTGGACCACGCGCACCCGGAGTATTCCAGCCCTGAAGTGACCAACCCGCGCGACGCCGTCACCTGGGACGCGGCGGGGGACCTCGTGGCGCTGGCCGCGGTCCGCCGGCTGGCCGCTGACCCGGACCTCCCGCCGATCAACCTGTACAAGAACAACACGGACAACAAGTCGGTCTCCTACGGCTCGCACGAGAACTACTTGATGCCCCGCTCGGTCCCGTTCGGTGAGATCGTCCGGGGGCTGACACCGTTTTTCGTCACGCGCCAGATTATGTGCGGCGCCGGACGCGTCGGCCTGGGCCAGGACAGTTCCCGGCCCGGCTACCAGATCAGCCAGCGGGCCGACTTCTTCGAAACGGAGGTCGGGCTCGAAACCACCATCCGGCGCCCCATCATCAACACCCGGGACGAACCGCACGCGACGGCTGACAAGTACCGCCGACTGCACGTCATCATCGGCGACGCGAACCTCAGCCAGGGCGCGAACTTCCTGAAGTTCGGCAGCACCGCCATAGTCCTGAGCCTGATCGAGGCGGGCCTTGCGCCCCGCGTCGAGGTCCCCGAGCCCGTGGCCGCCCTGCAGGCGGTCAGCCACGACACCTCCCTTACCGCGACGCTGCGCCTGGTCGACGGGCGCCGCGTCACTGCTCTGGACCTGCAGTGGATGTACTTCGAGGCCGCCGCCAAGCTCGCGCAGGACACCGGCGTGGCGGACGCCGTCGACGGCGACGGGCATACCCATGGCGTGCTGGAGCGCTGGTCCGCTACCCTGACCGAACTGGACAGCGACCGGGCGGCCGCGGCGTCGACCGTGGAGTGGCTGGCCAAGCTCTCCCTGCTCGAGGGCTACCGCCAGCGCGACGGACTGGAATGGTCCGATGCGCGGCTGGGGCTGGTGGACCTGCAATGGGCCGACATCCGCCCCGAAAAGGGCCTCTATCACCGGCTGCTGGCCCGCGACCGGATGCAGCGGATCGTCGACGACGAAGCGATCGCCCGGGCGGTCACCGAACCGCCGTCGGACACCAGGGCGTTCTTCCGCGGCCGCTGCGTCAGCCGCTTCGGCACCGACCTTGTGGGGGCGAGCTGGGACTCGGTCATCTTTGACCTGCCCGGCCGCGGCAAGCTGCAGCGGGTGCCGACCCGCGAACCGCTGCGCGGCACCGAGGCCCTGACCGGGGGCCTGTTCGCCCGGCACCGGGAGGCCGGGCCGTTCCTGGCGGAGCTCCTGGGGCTGCCACCCGGTTCATAGGCCCAAAGACCCCCCGCACGGGGTCCGGGCGTGGCAATATGGCTTACAGGATGTCCTGTGCAGGAGGGGACAGCCAGTGGGATTAACCAGTGGGATAGAAGGAGAAAAACGATGGCAGGCCAGGAGCAGCAGCAGCCGCAGTCCCGCGACACCGAGGTCGAGGAAGACATCCCCGCGCCTCCCGCGGCACCCGAAGCGCAGGCCTCGGCCGCGACCCAGGGCGTGGACGACCTGCTCGATGAGATTGACGGCGTGCTGGAGTCCAACGCCGAGGAGTTCGTCCGGGCTTTCGTCCAGAAGGGCGGCCAGTAGCCCGCCCGGGCCGCGGCCGCCAGCGAAGGAGGACCGGAGCTGCGCATACACAGGGCTGAACGCCGGAAGTCGTTGATCCACTACGTTGAGGGAGTGCACCAGTGCAGGAAACATCAGCCAACCAGGTAGCAGCGAACGCGACGTCCTCATTCACCGAGCACCTGCAGCGTTCACGGCCCGAACTGCTGCCGTACAACGCCCTCCCGCCCGGCTCGCCCTCCGGCCCGGCCGCCGCGCCGCTCCAGACCCCGCACGCGACCACCATCGTCGCCATGACCTACGCCGGGGGAGTGCTGATGGCGGGGGACCGCCGCGCGACCATGGGCAACGTGATCGCCAGCCGGCACATCGAGAAGGTGTTTCCCGCTGACCAGTACTCCGTCCTCGGCATTGCCGGAACCGCCGGCATCGCGCTGGACATCACCCGGCTGTTCCAGGTGGAACTCGAGCACTACGAAAAAATCGAAGGCACCCAGCTGAGCCTGGACGGCAAGGCCAACCGGCTCGGCGCCATGATCCGCGGAAACCTGCCGATGGCTATGCAGGGCCTCGCGGTCATCCCGCTGTTCGCCGGATTCGACCGGCCCGCCGGCGTCGGACGGCTGTTCTCCTACGATGTCACCGGCGGCCGCTACGAGGAGCAGGAACACCACACCGTGGGTTCGGGGTCCATGTTTGCCCGCGGCGCGCTGAAAAAGCTCTGGCGGCCCAACCTGTCCGAGGCGGACGCCGTCCAGGTGGCCGTGGAGGCGCTCTATGACGCGGCCGACGACGACTCCGCCACGGGCGGCCCGGACCCGGTCCGGCAGCTGTGGCCGGTGGTCTACACGGTAAGCCGCTCCGGTGCCGTCCGGGTCCCGGAGCGCGAACTCGCCGCGGTTGCCGGCGCCATCATCGAGTCACGGGCCGTGGCCCAGCGGGAGGCCTGAGATGACGCAGCAGTTCTATGTCTCCCCGGAACAGCTGATGAAGGACCGGGCCGACTTCGCCCGGAAAGGCATCGCGCGGGGGCGTTCCGTGGTGGTCATCAGCTGCCGGGACGGGATTGCGCTGGTGGCGGAGAACCCGTCGCCGTCGCTGCACAAGATCGGCGAGATTTACGACAAGATCGCGTTCGCCGCTGTCGGCAAATACAACGAGTTCGAGAGCCTGCGCCAGGCCGGGGTGCGGTATGCGGACGTCCGCGGCTACTCCTACGACCGCGAGGACGTCACGGCCCGCGGGCTGGCCAGCGTCTACGCGCAAAGTCTCGGTGCGGTGTTCACAGCGGAGCAGAAACCCTTCGAAGTGGAGCTGGCGGTGGCCGAAGTGGGGCCCGGCCAGGAATCGGACCACCTGTACCGGCTGACCTTCGACGGGTCCATCGCCGATGAACACGGCTTCGTTGTGATGGGCGGCCAGGCGGACAAGGTTTCCGAAGCGGTTGCGGCAGGCTGGCGCGGCGAACTCGACTTCGCCGGGGCCATCCGGCTGGCCCTGGCCGGACTGATAGCGGACAAGGAAGCCGACGCGCTGCCGGCGTCGGCCGTGGAGGTCGCCGTGCTCGACCGCGGCTCCGAAAGCAGCCGCGGCACCCGCCGCGCCTTCCGCCGCCTCGACGACGCCGACGTCGAGGCATTGCTGGCTGAGGAGAACTGAAATGGACAAGCGCATTTTCGGAATCGAAACCGAGTTCGGAATTTCCTATTCCAGCCCGGAATCCCGCCCGCTGGCGCCGGAGGAGGTTGCCCGCTACCTCTTCCGCAAGGTGGTCAGCTGGGGGAGGTCCTCCAACGTGTTCCTCACCAACGGCTCCCGGCTTTACCTGGACGTCGGTTCGCACCCCGAATACGCCACCGCCGAGTGCGACGACCTCGCGCAGCTGATCGCCCATGACCGGGCCGGCGAACTGATCCTGGACGACCTCGTGGACGAGGCCCAGGAGCGCCTGGCGGCCGAGGGATTCAACGGCACCGTATACCTGTTCAAGAACAACACCGACTCAGCCGGCAACTCCTACGGCAGCCACGAAAACTACCTGATACCCCGCCGCGGGGAGTTCTCCCGGCTCGCTGAAATCCTGATCCCGTTCCTGGTGACCCGCCAGTTGATCGCCGGTGCGGGAAAGATCCTGAAGACCCCGCACGGCGCCACCTTCGCGTTCTCGCAGCGCGCGGACCACATCTGGGAGGGAGTCTCCTCCGCCACGACCCGGTCCCGGCCCATCATCAACACCCGCGACGAGCCGCATGCCGACGCCGAGTTCTACCGGCGCCTGCACGTGATCGTCGGGGACTCGAACATGTCCGAGACCACGGCGCTGCTCAAAGTCGGGACGGTGGACCTGATCCTGCGGATGATCGAGGCCGGTGTGATCATGCGGGACATGCGGATGGAAAACCCGATCCGCAGCATCCGCGAAATCTCCCACGACCTCAGCGGCCGCGCGCTGGTGCGCCTCGCCAACGGCCGGCAGCTCACCGCCCTGGAGATCCAGCGCGAATACCTGACCAAGGTCACGGAATTCGTGGCGGCCCGCGGAGCCCACAACGCTCACGTGCCGCTTATCCTGGACCTCTGGGAGCGCACCCTGGATGCGATTGAAAGCGGCAACACCGCCACCATCGACACCGAGGTGGACTGGGCCATCAAGAAGAAGCTGATGGACAACTACCGTGAGCGGCACGGCCTGGAACTGGACGCCCCGCGGATCGCCCAGCTGGACCTCACGTACCACGACATTTCACGCAGCCGCGGGCTGTTCTACCTGCTGCAGTCCCGCGGTGCGGCCCGGCGCGTCGTCGACGATACCGCCGTCAAGGACGCCGTCGACGCCCCGCCGCAGACCACCCGGGCCAAACTGCGCGGCGACTTCGTCCGGCGGGCCCAGGAACTGGGCCGGGACTACACCGTTGACTGGGTGCATTTGAAGCTCAATGACCGCGCGCACCAGACCATACTGTGCAAGGATCCCTTCCGCAGCGTGGACGACCGCGTGGACGCCCTGCTGGACTCTATGGGCTGATACCCAGCTTTCCGCGTTATTCTGGGGGAGGTGCCGTTTCACGGCGACCGCCTGCTTTGCCGCTGGCAACCGTCCGGCGAAGCGTCCATCCTGCCCCGACGAAAGTTCTTACGTGCGCCGACTATTAGCAATTCTCCTCCCCGGACTGCTGCTGCTCACCGCTTGTGGTGGCGGCGAGCCTGCCGCCCCGGAGCCCACCAGCCAGTCCGCCGGTGAGACCGCGAAGCTGGACTCCCTGAAACTGACCGAGAACGGCGACAAGAAGGCGCCCGGCGTTGAGTTCACCAAGCCGCTCGAGGTCAAGGACCCCACCATCAAGGTGGTCAAGGAAGGCGAGGGCGACCGCGTCAAGGCCAACCAGGTCGCGGACATCTCCATCGTCGCCTTCAACGGCAAGGACGGCTCCACCCTCGAAGACACCTTCGCGAAGGACCCCGAGAAGCTTGAGCTGAACGATGAGCTCAAGACCGGAAGCGCCGTCATCTACAACGCCTTCGTCGGCGCCAAGGTGGGTTCCCAACTGGCCCTGGCCGTCCCCGGCAAGGCCGCCAGCGCCGAGGGCGGCGCCGCCCAGCCCTCACAGCTGCTGGTCATCAAGATCCTCGCCGCCAAGGACGCCCCCAAGGTCCTCGACAAGCCCGAAGGCGACGCCGTGACGCCGCCGGCCGGCCTGCCCACCGTGACCGAAAACGACAAGGGCGTCCCGGTCATCTCGGTCAAGGGCGTTGCGGCACCCAAGGCACTCATCTCCCAGGAGCTGATCAAGGGCAAGGGCCAGGCGGTCAAGGAATCCGACACCGTCACCGTCAACTACGTCGGCGTCACGCTGGCGGGCGGCAAGGTCTTCGATTCCAGCTTCGACAGCGGCAAGAAGGCCACGTTCCCGCTCAACGGCGTGATCAAGGGCTGGACCCAGGGCCTCGCCGGCAAGACCGTCGGCTCCCGCGTCCTCCTGGTCATCCCCAAGGACCTCGCCTACGGCGACAAGGGCCAGGGCGATGCCAAGGGCGACCTCGTCTTCGTCGTCGACATCCTCGGCGTCAAGTAACGACCTGCAGTTTCAGCAAGCCACCCAAGAAGGAGCAACCATGTCATTTGGACAGCGCAACCTCGACCGCCAGAAGCCGGAAATTGACTTCCCCGAGGGCGACGTACCCACCGAACTCGTCATCACCGACCTGATCGAGGGCGACGGCGCCGAGGCCAAGGCCGGCGACACCGTCTCCACCCACTACGTCGGCGTGGCCTGGTCCACCGGCGAAGAGTTCGACGCCTCCTGGGGCCGGGGCGCACCCCTGGACTTCCGGGTCGGCGTCGGCCAGGTCATCCAGGGCTGGGACCAGGGACTGCTGGGCATGAAGGTCGGCGGCCGCCGCCGGCTGGAGATCCCCTCCGAAATGGCCTACGGCTCGCGCGGCGCCGGCGGAGCGATCGGCCCCAACGAGGCCCTGATCTTCGTCGTCGACCTGGTCGCCGTCCGCTAGGGGCGACCCACAGCTCGGACCCCCTCGGCCCGGCCGCGCGGGAGAGCGTGGTAACAATCGGAAAGTTCTTCCGGCTGTTACCGCGCTTTCTCCGTTTTGGGGGCGGGGACTTTAGTACCCTTGCGGAGTGTCCGCCTCACGTACTGAACGACTCCTGAACCTGCTGATCGCGCTGCTCAACACCAAATACGGTCTGCACCGCAGCGAACTGCGGCAAAAGGTCTACCACGACACCACCAGCTCGGAGGCCGCCTTCGGCCGCATGTTCGAGCGGGACAAGGGCGAGCTCCGCCACTTCGGCTTCGACGTGGAGACCGTCACAGACAAAGGCTGGGGCTCCGACGATCCGGCCACCACCAGGTACCGGATCGGCAAGGAATCCAACCGGCTCCCGGACGTCAGCCTCACCCCGGCCGAGTGCACCGTCCTGATCCTCGCTGCGCAGCTCTGGGAACGGGCCGCCCTCGGGTCCGCCGCCCGTGACGCCGTGCGCAAGCTGCAGGCCGCCGGCGGCCTGCAGGACGCGGAGCTCCCGGCGGGCGTCCAGCCGCGCATCCGGCCGGCCGGCCAGGCTTTCGAGGATCTCGTCTCCGCCATCCACGCCCAACACCCGGTCAGCTTCGGCTACCTGGCCGGCAGCACCGGCCAGGAGCAGACGCGGACGGTCGAGCCCTGGGGGCTGGGCAGCCGCTTCGGGCAGTGGTACCTCGTCGGCCACGACCGCGCCCGCAGTGACAAGCGGTTCTTCCGGCTGTCCCGGTTTACCTCGGCCGTCACCGTGCTGGACCAGGAGACTTTCAACCCGCCGTCGTCCTTCAACGTCCGCGAACAGCTCGCCGCGCTGCCCGAACTGCCGGTCCGGCACGCGGTCATCGACGTCGCCCACGGTGCGCTGCTGGGCCTGCGGAAGCGTGCCGAGCCCTACACCGCGGACGACGGCGACGGGGGCTTCGGCGGGACGGGTACTCCAGCGGACGCCGCAGCGGGCACCGCAGCACCGGGGCGCGCCGGCTTCGACCGGCTCAGCGTGCCATACCGCGACGCGGAGACCCTCGCGGAGGAGCTGGCCTCCTACGGCGCGAAAGCCGTCGTCGTCGCGCCCTCCGGGCTGCACACCGCCGTCCGGAGGCGGCTGGCCGCCGCAGCCGCCTTCGCCGCGGCACCGGTGCCGCCGGTCGAGTTTCCCAGCGCCGGGCCGGCCAAGCGTCCGCGGAAACGCACCTCCGAAGACCAGCTCAAGCGGATGCTGCAGCTGGTCCCGTTCCTGGTGCACAACCAGGGCCTGCACATCAGCGAGGTCGCTGCGCGGTTCGGCATCACCCGCAAGGAACTCGAAGACGACCTGCGCATCCTGATCTGCTCCGGCCTGCCCGAGGGCTACCCGGACGATCTGCTGGACATCCGGTGGGACGACGACCACGTCTACATCTTCGAGGACCTGGACCTGAAACGCCCGGTCCGGTTCAGCGTCGACGAGGCGTGCGCCCTGCTCACCGGGCTGGAGGCCCTCAACGGCCTGCCCGGGCTCGCCGAGGGCGGCACCCTAGAGTCCGTTACCCTGAAGCTCATGGCCGCCGCCGGTGAGGAAGGCCTCAAGGCCGCGGCCGTGTCCGGCCCGGAGGTGGCGCCGGAGGACTCCGGCACGCTCGAGACCGCACGCCAGGCGATCCGCGCCGGTGCGCAGTTGCGGCTGAGCTACCTGTCCCCGCAGCGGGACGCCGTCACCGAACGCGACATCGACCCGCAACGGCTCTACTCGCTGGACAGCACCTGGTACCTCGAGGCGTACTGCCACTCCGCGCAGGGCCTGCGCAATTTCCGGCTGGACCGGATCCAGAGCCTGCAGCCCAACGGGCACCCGGTGTCCTCGACCGCCAACCCTGCCGACGGTTTCCCGGTCAAGCTTTTCACCCCCAACGACGACGACACCGTGGTGGTCGTCGAGCTGACCAGGCAGGGCGCCGGACTCGCGGACGACTACTACGCCGAGCGGACAGCGGCGCTTCCCGACGGCCACGTCCTCGCGGAAATCCGCTTTGGCAGTGCCGGCTGGCTGCCGATGTTCGTCGCCCAGCACGGCGGGGCCGTCCGCATCCTGCAGCCGCCCGAGCTTGCCGCCGCCGCCAGGGACTGGCTTGACGCTGCCTTGGCCCGGTACGAGGACCACCCGGCGCGCCAGCTAGACTGATCAGCATGCCTTGGTGGTCCTGGATCGTAATCTGGATAGCGCTCGTTGCGCTGTCCCTGTTGTTCTTCGGCGTGCTCGGCGTGCGGCTGTACCGGCAGTTCATGGCCACGGTCAAGGAACTCGGCGAGGCGGGGGAGCGCTTCTCGAGCCTCGGGTCCCCGCCGCTTACCTCCGGTTCAGCCGCTGTTCATGTCGGCGCCGTAGGCTCGGACGGCGACGACGCAGGGGAAGTATCCGGACCGTCAGCGGTTCCGGGGTCGGCCGTTTTTGCCCCGCCCGCGTCGATGCGACATGATTACCATGCATCCAAAGTTGCCCGGCAGGAAGCCCGGCGGGTACGCCGGATCCGGCGTAAAACGGAACGTGGCCAGCCCCAGGCGCTGCGCGACATCGATCTCCGTTAGACATAGGATGTATTCAAACGAAAGGACCACCCGGCATGAGGCTTGAAGGCTGGCATCTCATCATCATCATCGTCCTGGCACTCGTGCTTTTCGCAGCACCTAAGCTGCCGGGCATGGCCCGCAGCCTGGGCCAGTCGATGCGGATCTTCAAATCCGAGGTCCGCGAAATGAAGAAGGACGGCACGCCCGAGGCGCAGGCCGACTCCGACGCCGTCGAAGGCAAAGTCGTGAACCACCCCCGGTCCACCGGCACCGAAAGCCGCCCGGGCGAGGGAACCGACGTTCCGCCGCCGAACCGCGCCTAGAACCACATGGCAGTAACCATGAGCCGCCGATCGAACCCCGAGGGCCGGATGGCCCTTCTCGATCACCTCAAAGAGCTGCGGAACCGGCTCTTCAAATCGGCGATCGCCGTCGTGCTGGGGACCGTCGTCGGCTTCCTCGTTTACCAGCCGATGCTCGCGGCGCTGATCAAGCCGATCCGCGACCTGAACGAGCATGAGGGCCGGCAGGCCTCACTGAACTTCGACGGCGTCGCGAGCTCGTTCGACCTGATGATCCAGGTCTCCGTGTTCCTGGGCCTGATCGTCGCCAGCCCCATCTGGCTCTACCAGCTTTGGGCCTTCATCGTGCCCGGGCTGCACAAGAAGGAACGGCGGCTGGCGCTGTCGTTCGTGGCCGCGGCGGTGCCCCTGTTTGTCGGCGGCGTGCTGCTGGCCTGGCTGGTGCTGCCCAACGCGGTGCGGGTGCTGACCGAGTTCACCCCCTCGGGCGGCTCCAACTTCATCAGCGCCCAGGTCTACCTGTCCTTTGTCCTGCGCCTGCTGCTCGCCTTCGGAATCGCCTTCCTGCTGCCGGTGGTCCTGTTCGGGCTGAACCTGGCCGGGCTGATCAAAGGCCGGCAGCTGCTCCGGAGCTGGCGGATCACCGTGTTCCTGGTCTGCCTCTTCGCGGCCATGGCCGCCCCGGGCGCCGACGCGATGAGCATGTTCTACCTTGCCGTGCCCATGCTGATCCTGTTCTTCACCGCGATCGGTCTCTGCCTGCTCAACGACCGCCGGCGGGAGAAGCGCGCCGCCAAGGTTGCCGCCGAGACCGAAGCCACTGCGGACCAGGCGACTCCCAGCTCCGAGCTGGAGAATCTGTAGCGCTCCGCAGACTAGGCTGGATGCATGTCCTCACTACCCGGGCCGGAGTCCCCGTCCGAGCGCTACCGTGCCAGCGCCGAGCGGGCCGCAGAAGCCAAAACCTACCTGGGCGGATTCACCCGTTCGCTCGCGTTCGACCTTGATCCCTTCCAGCGTGAGGCGTGCCTGTCCCTGCAGGCGGGCCGCGGGGTGCTGGTGGCAGCACCCACCGGTGCCGGAAAAACGATCGTGGGCGAGTTCGCGATCTACCTGGCACTCCAGCGGGGCCTGAAGGCGTTTTATACGACGCCGATCAAGGCGCTGAGCAACCAGAAGTACACCGAGCTGGCGGATAAGTACGGCGCGGCGCAGGTGGGCCTGCTGACCGGCGACACCAGCATCAACGGCGAAGCGCCGGTGGTGGTCATGACCACCGAAGTGCTCCGCAACATGCTCTACGCCGACTCGGACACGCTGGATGACCTCGGCTACGTGGTGATGGATGAAGTGCATTACCTCGCCGACCGGTTCCGCGGGGCCGTGTGGGAGGAAGTCATCATCCACCTGCCCAGCGAGGTCCAGGTCGCCTCGCTCAGCGCCACGGTCTCCAACGCCGAGGAATTCGGCGCCTGGCTGGACACCGTCCGCGGCCAGACCGACGTGATCGTCTCCGAACACCGCCCCGTCCCGCTGTGGCAGCACGTCATGGTGGGCCGCAAGATCGTTGACCTGTTTGCCGGCGACACCAGCTTCGATGAGATCGCGCCCGCGGGCGAGGATAACGTCGCCGCCACCGCGGAGCCCGCAGCTATAGGCACCGGCACAGCCATCACCGAGCGCGCCGGCTACGAGGTCAACCCTGAACTGCTCTCGATGGCCCGTGCCGAGAGCCAGATGAACTTCCGTGGCCGCTTCGGCCACGGCGGGCGCAACCAGCGCAACCGGCGTGGCCAGCGGGACGAGCCGCCGCAGGACGGCCCGCGCAGCCCTGTCCGGAAGGCCAGCCGCCCGCAGGTCATCGCCAGCCTGGACCGGATGGACCTGCTGCCGGCCATCACGTTCATCTTTTCGCGCGCCGGCTGCGACGCCGCCGTGGCGCAGTGTGTCTCCGCCGGGCTCTGGCTGACCACGGAGCAGGAACAGCTCATCATTGCCCGGCGGGTTGACGAGGCTGCCCAGGACATCCCCGCCGACGACCTGGACGTCCTGGGCTTCTGGAGCTGGCGCGACGGGCTGCTCCGCGGCCTGGCCGCACACCACGCCGGCATGCTGCCCACCTTCAAGGAAGTCGTGGAGAAGCTGTTTGTGGACGGCCTGGTCAAGGCCGTGTTCGCCACCGAGACCCTCGCGCTGGGCGTCAACATGCCCGCGCGCTGCGTGGTGTTGGAGAAGCTCGACAAGTTCAACGGCGAGGCGCACGTCAACATCACGGCGGGGGAGTACACCCAGCTGACCGGACGGGCGGGCCGCCGCGGCATCGACGTCGAGGGCCACGCCGTCGTGCTGTGGCAGCCGGGCACCGATCCGGCAGCGGTAGCGGGCCTCGCCTCCCGGCGGACCTACCCGCTGAACTCCAGCTTCCGGCCCACCTACAACATGTCCATCAACCTTGTGGCCCAGTTTGGCCGCCCCCGCGCCCGGGAAATCCTCGAGTCCTCCTTCGCCCAGTTCCAGGCGGACCGTTCCGTCGTCGGGCTCGCAAAGCAGGTCCGCAGCCGGGAGGAATCCCTCGCCGGGTTCAGCAAGGCGATGACCTGCCACCTGGGCGACTTCACCGAATACTCACGGCTGCGCCGGGCACTCTCGGACGCGGAGAACACCGCCGCGAAGGGCACCTCGCGGGCCCGCAAGTCGCTCACCGAGGACTCCCTGAGCCGGCTGCTGCCCGGCGACGTCGTGGACGTGCCGTCGGGCCGCGCGCCCGGCCTCGCCGTCGTGCTCAGCTCGGACCATCACTCCCGCGAGCCGCGGCCGGCGGTGATGACCCTGGACAACCAGCTGCGCCGGATCGGACTGCACGACGTCGAGGGCCCGCTGGCCCCGATCACCCGGGTCAGGATCCCCAAGTCCTTCAACGCCAAGGTGCCGAAGTCCCGGCGCGACCTGGCGTCCTCGGTCCGCAACGCCATCCGCGAGAGCCGGCCGCCTGCGCCGCCGAACCGGAACGAGGACTTCGGCCGCGCCGCCGCCCTGCCGAACATGGAGAAAAAGATCGCGGAACTGCGCCGCGAGCTGAGAGCGCACCCCTGCCACGGTTGCAGCGAACGCGAGGACCATGCCCGCTGGTCCGAGCGCTGGTGGAAGCTCCGCCAGGAAACCGACGGCCTGATCCGGCAGATCCAGGGCCGCACCAACACCATCGCCAAAACCTTCGACCGGGTCTGCGGGGTCCTGTCCAGCTATGGCTACCTGGAAACCTCGGACGCCGGCGTGCTCTCGATCAGCCCGGACGGCCACCGGCTACGCCGGATCTACGGGGAGAAAGACCTGCTGATTTCGCAGGCTCTCCGGCTGGGCGCCTTCAGTGACCTCGACGCCGCTGAAATCGCGGCCCTTGCCAGCGTCCTCGTGTACCAGGCCAAGCGCGAGGACCGCGGCCTCCGGCCCAAGATGCCGAGCGTCTCGCTGGAGTCCGCCGTCGACATCGTGGTCCGCGAGTGGTCGGCCCTAGAGGACGTGGAGGAAGCCAGCAAGCTGCCGCTGACCGGCGAGCCGGAACTCGGCCTCGTCTGGCCGATCTTCAAGTGGGCCAAGGGCCGGCACCTCCAGGAGGTGCTCAGCGGCACCGACCTGGCCGCCGGCGACTTCGTCCGCTGGGTCAAACAGGTCATCGACCTGCTGGACCAGCTGGCCAAGATCCCCGGCCTGGAACCGCGCGTCGCGCGGCTCTGCGGTGATGCGATCACCCTGGTCAAACGCGGCGTCGTGGCCTATTCGGCCGTCGCCTGACCGGCCCCTGACGGCCGCCGCAGCCTTCCCTTCACCCTGCCCGTTGCCACCGGCCCGGCACATCGGCCCCAGCTACAAGGAGTTCCACACCATGACCGCTTCACCGTCCGAGGCTAGTCAGGCACCGCGCAAGGTGACGCTGTACCGCAACGGTTCCGTCTACACCGCCGCGGATCCCTTCGCCACGGCCATGCTGGTCGACGGCGACACCGTCGCCTGGGTCGGCTCGGAACAAGCTGCCACGTCCATCGCCGACGCCTCGATGGAGGTCATTGACCTCCAGGGTGCCCTCCTGGCCCCGGGCTTCGTGGACTCGCACGTCCACCTGACCGAGACCGGCATCGCGTTGGACTCGCTGCAGCTGGGCGGCGTCCGCTCCGCGGCCCAGCTGCTCGACGCCGTCGCCGGCTTCTGTGTCTCCGCTGCGAGTAAGGGCGGCACGGTGCTGGGGCACGGCTGGGACGAAACGCGCTGGGACGATCCCACCCTGCCCAGCCGGGAAGAACTCGAACGCGCCGGCGGCGGCCGGCAGGTGTACCTCTCACGGGTCGATGTGCACTCGGCCCTGGTCTCGAGCTCACTGGCGTCCGCGTCCGGCCTGGAGCGCCTGGACGGTTACGCCGCCGACGGGCAGGTCAAACGCGCCGCCCACACGGCCGCGCGGCTCGCCGCCCGGCAACTCCCGGCCGACGCCCTGCGAGGCTACCAGCAGGCCGCCCTGGCCGAGGCGGCCGCCAACGGGTATGTCGCGCTGGCCGAGATGGCGGCGCCGCACATCGGCAGCGTGGAGGACCTGCAGCTTGCGGCCGGCTGGAATGCCGCGGAACGGACCGGCGGCGCTGTCCCCGAGGTCCTGCCATACTGGGGCCAGCTGGCCGGTTCGGTGGAAGAGGCCCGGTCCATCCTCGACAGCCTGGGCGTGCCGGTCCTTGGCCTGGCCGGGGACCTGAACATGGACGGCTCGATCGGTTCCCGCACCGCCGCGCTGCGCAGCGACTACAGCGACGCGACGGGGGAGCGGGGTACCCGCTACCTGTCCGTCGACGAAGCGGCGGCGCATCTGGCCGCGTGCTCGGTCCTGGGGATCCAGGCGGGTTTCCACGTGATCGGCGACGCCGGACTCGACGCCGCTCTCGATGCCCTGGACCAGGCGGCAGCCGAAGTCGGCGAACAGCGCGTCCGCGCCGCCGGCCACCGGCTGGAGCACGTCGAAATCGCCGACCCGGCCGCCATCGCGCGGCTGGCCAAGTACTCGGTGACCGTGAGCGCGCAGCCCGGCTTCGACGCCCTCTGGGGCGGGGAGGAGAGCCTCTACGCCCAGCGGCTGGGCTCCCGCCACACGGCCATGAACCCCTTCGGCTCCTTCTACTCCGCCGGGGTTCCGGTCTGCTTCGGCAGTGACAGTCCCGTCACCGCGCTGCGGCCCTGGTCAAGCGTGCGCGCCTGCCTGGAACATCACAACTCCGACGAGCGGATCTCGGCCCGCGCGGCCTTCCTGGGCCACACCCGGGCCGGCTGGCGGGCAGCCCGGTACCGGAACCCGATGGCCGGCCAGCTCGTCCCCGGCGCCCCGGCCAGCTTCGCGGTTTGGGAAGTCGAAGAGCTGATGGTGCAGGTGGCCGACGGCCGGGTCCAGTCCTGGAGCACGGACCCGCGCGCCCGGACACCGCTGCTGCCCGCACTGGACACCGGCACCGATCCGGTCTGCCTGCAGACCGTGCGGGACGGCGTCGAGCTCTTCACCAACGGCTCGCTCGGGCGCTGAGCCGCCCGCCGGGTGTGCCCCGCGCCACCCGGGCCGAACACGGGCAGCCGCCCGCCGGCTGTCTATAATGGGAAGCTGTGCCCGTCGTCGGCTAATAACCGGCCGTTCCGGCCCACCGACCGCTCCCTTCAAGGAAAGGCCCCGCTGTGCGCGTCCTCACGATCATCCCGACCTACAACGAGCTGGAATCGTTGCCCAAGACCCTTGGGCGTCTCCGCACTGCCGTGCCGGCCTCCGACGTCCTGGTCGTTGACGACAACAGTCCCGACGGCACGGGCCAGTTGGCGGACCGCATCGCGGCCGAGGACAGCCAGGTCCACGTCCTGCACCGTGGAGGCAAGGCCGGCCTCGGGGCGGCGTACATCGCCGGCTTCAAATGGGGCCTGGACGCCGGCTACGACATCCTCGTGGAGATGGACGCCGACGGATCGCACAAGCCCGAGCAGCTGCCCCAGCTGATCGAGGCCGTGGAGCAGGGCGCGGACCTCGCCATGGGTTCGCGCTGGGTCCCGGGCGGCAGCGTCGTGAACTGGCCGTTGTACCGGCAGGCCATCTCCCGGGTCGGCAGCACCTACGCGCGGATCATGCTGGGCGTGAAAATCAAGGACGTCACGGGCGGTTTCCGCGCGTTCCGCCGGACCACCCTGGAAAAGCTCAACCTGGATTCAGTGGACTCGGTCGGCTACGGCTTCCAGGTGGATCTGGCCTGGCGGGTGGCCAAGTTGGGCCTGAACATCGTGGAACGGCCCATTACGTTTGTGGAGCGCGAGCTGGGAGCCTCGAAGATGAGCGGCAACATCGTGGTCGAGGCCATGATCAACGTCACCAAATGGGGCCTCACTGCCCGCTGGAACACGCTGGGCCGCAAGCTCGGCCGCAAGTAGGACCGCACCAGGACCAGCCGGCACCAAAAAAGGCCGGGCCGGCACCTCGTTGAGGTGCCGGCCCGGCCTTTTGACGTGGGGCCGGTTTCCTAGGCGGAACGCCGTTCGCCGCGGCGTTCGCGCAGGATGGTGAGCCGGTCTTCCAGGATCTGCTCAAGCTCCGGCAGGGAGCGCCGTTCCAGCAGCATGTCCCAGTGCGTGCGCACGGCCTTCTCGTTGCTGTTGACGGGGCGTTCGCCGTCGACCAGCAGGGCCTCCTTGCCGGTCTTCGAAACCCAGACCGGGGGAATCTCCGCTTCGGAGGAGAAGGTCACGAACACCTGCTCGCCGTCCTCGCAGCGGTACTCTACGCGCTGGCGCGGAGCCGGTTCGACGCCGGATTCGGTCTCCATGCTCTGTGCGCCAAGGCGCATACCCCGCAGGCTGCGATCGCTCATCTTTTCTCCCTTATGATCGGTTCGCAGGGCCAAGCCCTGCGCTAGCCGGGGGCCACCAGGACCACGCCGGACTACTTTTGCATGCGTTTTGCGTGGCGTTCACCACTGCAGAAATCTTCAGTAGATATAACGCGCGGCGAAGCGTAATTGTTCCGGCAGGCTGAACCGTCCGGACAAATAACCCACTATACGCGGGAGTGCCGCCGCGGGTAAAGCCGGACCGCGCAGGGAGGCACCCGCCCAGCGGGTGCCTCCCTGGTAGTCCACTGCGGCGGCACCGCCGGCCGGGCCGCTTAGGGCTCCGGTGTGGAGGCCCCGGCTGCCGGCGACGGCGCGCCGGACCTTCCGGCCGGAGCCTCCGAAAGCAGGTCGGGGTTGGTGCCGCCCAGGACGCTCCCGATGCCCTTGAGCGCCTCGCCGACCTCGCTGGGAATGATCCACAGCTTGTTGGAGGTACCTTCGGCCAGCTTCGGCAGTGTCTGCAGGTACTGGTAGGCCAGGAGCTTCTGGTCCGGGTTGCCCTTGTGGATGGCGTCGAAGACCTTCTGGATGGCCTGGGCCTCGCCGTCAGCCCGCAGGATCGCCGCCTGGGCGTCACCTTCGGCCTTCAGGATGGAGGACTGCCGCTGGCCTTCGGCAGTGAGGATCGCGGACTGCTTGGTGCCCTCGGCGGTCAGGATCGCTGCGCGGCGGTCCCGCTCGGCGCGCATCTGCTTCTCCATCGAGTCCTGGATGGAGTGGGGCGGATCAATGGCCTTGAGCTCCACCCGGGAGACGCGGATACCCCAGCGTCCGGTCGCCTCGTCCAGCACGCCACGCAGCTGTCCGTTGATCTGGTCGCGGGAGGTCAGCGCCTCCTCTAGGTTCAGCCCGCCCACCACGTTGCGCAGCGTGGTGGTGGTGAGCTGTTCGACGGCCTGGATGTAGTTGGCGATCTCGTAGGTGGCTGCCCGCGCATCGGTGACCTGGAAGTAAACGACAGTGTCGATGGACACCACAAGGTTGTCCTCGGTGATCACCGGCTGCGGCGGGAAGGAGACCACCTGCTCGCGCAGGTCGAGCAGGGGCAACAGCCGGTCAACGAAGGGAATCAGGATGGTCAGGCCCGGGTTCAGCGTCCGCTGGTACTTACCCAGGCGCTCCACGACGCCGGCACGCGCCTGCGGCACGATCCGCACCGAGCGCACCAGCACGATTATTACGAACGCAACGAGTACCAGCAGCACAATTGCGACTGCGATATCCATACATCACCTTTTCCCCAGTTATGTGGTTCTGCTTTGTTGGGCGGCAGCCTGGCTGCCGCTGGTCCTGCGGCCGGTGGCGGCTGCAGGAAGACTGTGTCCCGGACGGGCAGGCTCACAACGGTCCGGGTTGTTCCTGCCCGGCCTGGTCCGGCTGCGGAATGACGACGGCGGTGGCGCCGTCGATGGCGCTGACGACGGCGTGCTGCCCGGGGGCGAGGACACCCGATTCGTAGCGGGCGCTCCAGACATCGCCGCCAATCTTGACCAGGCCGCCGGTGGCGCTCACGGGCTCCACAACGAGGGCGGATTCACCGATCAGGCGTTCGACGTTGCTGCGCTGGTCCGCCGGGCTGCTGCGCAGGTGCTTGAGAGCCACGGGCCGCACGAAACCGATCATCAGCAGGGAGACGACGCTGAAGACGACAATCTGCAGCCAGAAGTCGGCGCCGGCGAAGGCGGCGACCAGCCCGGCCAGGGCGCCGCCGCCGAGCATGATGAAGAAGAGGTCCAGGGTGAGCATTTCCACCACGGCAAACACCAGGAAGACCGTGAGCCACAGTGCCCACCAGTTTTCAGCCAGCCATTCGAACATCGTTCCCCCTTGGCTCCGCCCGGGAGCTGCGAGCGCAGACCCTCCGTAAGCTGGTTCCATCCTAAGCCGGACGGCCGGGAGGGGGACAGGCCGCCGGCATCAGCGGCCTAACGTGGCCAACTCGTTATGCGGATCCGGCCCCAACGGGACGCGGTTCGAAAAGGCTGATCCGGAACCGGGCGGAGACGGCGGTCTGGGCCGGGAGGCCGCTCACCGTGGCCGCGAGGGCTTCGCGGTCGAGGTGGTGCCCGGCAGGCCCCATCAGGGCGAGGCTGGCGACGTCGGCAGGTGCCAGGGCCAACATCAGATCCAGCTCCCGGACCCCGCTGGTCACGAAGTGCCCGGCCAGCGACGCGGCGAGGCGTTCTTCCTTGGCCGGTTCGATGCCCAGCATTCCGGTTTGTCCGGCAATCTCGGCCAGGTGCCCGGGCCTGGGCGTGACGACGATCAGCCGCCCGCCCGGGCGGAGCACACGGGCGAACTCGGCGGCATTGCGCGGCGCGAAGACCACGGTGACAACGTCCACTGACCCGTCCGCCAGCGGAAGCGGCTGCCACACATCGGCGACGAGGTTGACCGCCTCCGGGTTCAGCCGGGCCGCCCGGCGCAACGCGAACTTGGAGATGTCCACGCCGACGGCCGCGGCCGGGACGCGGTCCAGCACGGCGCGCAGGTAGTGCCCGGTGCCGGTGCCGGCATCCAGGACTGCGGCGTCGTCCAAGGTGAGGAACGGCGCGGCAAGGTCGGCGACAGCCTCTGCCAGCTCCCGGTAATGCCCGGCGGACAGGAAATCGAAGCGCGCCGCGACCATGTCCGCGGCATCCGCTTCGAAGACGGTGCCTTTGCCGGTTAGGAGGTTGAAGTAGCCCTGCCTGGCGGCGTCGAAGCTGTGCCCGGCGGGGCAGACCAGCGAGCGGCCGCCCCTGCCTGCCGCGAACGGGCTCCGGCAGACGGGGCACACGAGGGCGGCGAGCGGAGCAGCGGGCATAGAGTCCATCGTAGGGCCGGGACGTTTTCCCGGGCACCGTGATCCGCGGGCCGCGCCGTGCCGGTGTGAGGTATTTCACCTCGGTGGCGGCAAGGGCTAGGCTCGCAATCGTGAAATCCGAACATTTACCCCTGCTCAAGTCCGTTTCAGCGCCCGCCGTGCACCCGGACGGCTCCCGGGCCGTCGTGTCCGTGGTCCGCCCCGATTTCGACGCCGATGCCTATGTTGGCCAGTTGTGGAGCGTGCCGGTGGATCCGGCGCTGCGGCCGCGCCGGCTGACCCGCGGCTTCCGCGACACCGCACCGGGGTTTTCCCCGGACGGCCGGGTGCTCGGATTCCTCCGCGCCGCCGCCGGCGGCAAACCGCAGCTGCATGTGGTCGAGGCCTCCGGCGGGGAACCGGTGCCGCTGACGGATGCGCCGCTGGGTGTCAGTGCCTTTGCCTGGTCCCCGGATTCGCGCAGCATCGTCTTCAGCGCCAGGACTCCCGAGGAAGGCCGCTACGGCACGGTTGACGGTGTCTCCGCCGGAGCCGAGGATGCCCGCCTGATTACTGATTATCAATACCGGATGAACGGTGTCGGCTACACCGCGGACAAACCGCTGCAGCTCTTCGTCGTCGCGGTCCCCGACCTGGACGAGGAACCACCGGTACCTCCCGCCGGCCGGGCGCTCAAGGCAGCCAAGGCCGCCACGGCCGCCGACGCAGCCGACGGCGGCAAGGGCGACCGGAGCCTGCCGGAGGCGCGCCAGCTGACCACGGCGGCGACCGACCACAACGGTGCCAGCTACAGCGCCGACGGCAGCGCCGTGTACTTCACCGCCGCCCTGCACAAGGACAGCGACAACGACCTGGTCAGCGGAATCTACCGGGTTCCGGTTGCTGCCGGGGCGGCAGGCGACGGCCCCGAGGCCGTGGTCCACGCCAACACCGGCGACACCGGCGGGCTGTCCGTCGCGGCCGTCCGGCAGAGCCGGGACGGCGAACGGCTCTACTTTGCGGCTCAGGACCTGGGCGCCGAGGGTAAGGACTTCGTGGCCCGCAACACGGCGCTGTACGTCATGCCTGCGGGCGGCGGGGACGCTGTCGCACTGAGCGACGCGGAGACCATGGACCTTGGCGGCACCCTGGAGCTGCGCGGTACGGACGGCGTCCTGGTGCTGAACAACTCCCGCGGCACAGTTCAACTTCTGGAATTCGGCCCCGAGGGCCAACGCAACGTGCTGCTCGACGGCGGGCACGTGGTCACCGGCGCCGCCGAGGCCGGTGGCGCGCTGCTGCTGAGCTTCGGCGATGCGGAGACCGCCGGGGACGTCGCGGTCCTCGAGGGCGGCCGACTCCGGGTCCTCAGTGACTTCTCGGCCCCGCTGCGGGCCGAAGCGGGGATCATCACCCCGCAGGAACTCACCTTCGCGTCCGGGGACGGTTATCCGGTGCACGGCTGGCTGGTCAGGCCCGCCGGGGACGGACCGCACCCGGTACTGCTGAACATCCACGGCGGCCCGTTCGCCCAGTTTACCGGCGCGCTCTTCGACGAGGCCCAGGTTTACGCGGCGGCCGGCTACGCGGTACTTATGTGCAACCCGCGCGGCTCTGCCGGTTACGGCCAGGGCCACGGCCGCTCCATCAAGGAACGCATGGGAACGGTGGACATGCAGGACGTCCTGGCCTTCCTTGACGGGGCGCTGGCGAAGTTTGAAGAGCTCGACGCCGACGCCCTGGGCATCATGGGCGGATCCTACGGCGGCTACCTGACGGCCTGGACCATCAGCCATGACCACCGCTTCAAGGCCTCGATCGTGGAGCGCGGCTTCCTGGATCCGGTGAGCTTCACCGGCTCCTCGGACATCGGCTGGTTCTTCGGCGGCGAATACACCGGCCGCACCCCGGAGCAGATGGCAGCGCAGAGCCCGATGGCGCGGCTGGAGCAGGTGCGGACGCCCACCCTGGTCATCCACAGCGAGGAGGACCTGCGCTGCCCCGTGGAGCAGGGCCAGCGCTACTTCACCGCCCTCAAGCAACTGGGCGTCGAGGCTGCCTTCCTGGTCTTCCCGGGCGAGAACCACGAACTGTCGCGGTCCGGAACCCCGCACCACCGCCGGCAGCGCTTCGACCAGATCCTGCGGTGGTGGTCACGGCACCTTCCGACGGCGGCCAACCCCGCCCCGGACGGCCAGGCAGCGGCGCAACTGGCAGGCTAAAACGCCGGGCTAAACGCCGGGCTGAGCGGCGGCCCCGCCCGGCAGGAACCCCAGTTCCTGCCGGGCGTGGTCGATGTCCGGCTGGGCCCAGCGGGCGGAGTATTCGGCGTTGCTGCTGAGCGAGCGCAGCTCGGCCCGGTCCAGGTAGAGGATTCCGTGCAGATGGTCGGTCTCGTGCTGGACGATGCGGGCCTGCCAGCCTGTGAAGTCGCGCTGCTGCGGCGTGCCGTCCGGCGCCGTGAACTCCAACCGCACCGATTCCGGCCGCAGCACGGCGGCCTGCAGCCCGTTCAACGACAGGCAGCCCTCGTAGAAGGCCTTCCCGGCTGTGCCGATCGGCTCGTAGCGGGGGTTCAACATGGCGAAGAACGGCAGCGGCTCCCGGCCCCGGGCCGCGGCGACGTCCGGGTCGACCTCGAACCGGTCCTCCAGGACGGCAAGCTGCAGGGGGATTCCGAGCTGCGGCGCGGCAAGGCCGACTCCCGGGGCCTTGTGCATGACCCGGCGCATCAGGTCGATCAGCCGGCCCAGCTCCGCTTCGTCGAGCTGGCCGGTGAAGGGCACGGCCTGCTGCCGGAGCACCGGGTGGCCCACCTGGACGATGGGCGGCAGCACCCCCGTGTTCAGGACCTCGTCCACGGCTTCCCGGATGCTCTCATCACTGGCCTGCGAGTGGGGGACGTCGGAGTTTGCGGCATTCCTCGTGTCTGAACACATGGCAACAGACTACTGGCGTCCGCATGCTGAAGTGACGAAATCGTAAATGCGTCCGCGCAGGAGTGCGCCGGCGTCGATCTTCAACACTCCTTCCCGGCCCACGACCGTGACCCGGAGCGGGATCAGCGTGCCCACCTTGTCCTCCGCCACGGCATGGGGATCGCACCGTGCCGGCCGGATACCCAGAGGCAGTTCGCGCACCGGCCCGGCCGCGTCCACCCGTAGCCCGCGCGGCCACGGAGCGCTCCGGTCCTCCTCCAGCAAGGTGGTCCCGCCGATGCTGTTGATGGTCAGCGTCCCGGCACCAGCGCCGGCGCCGGCCGCGTTTCGCGGGGCGATGACCAGGCGCACCACGGCGCTCCGGGCGTCCGCGGACAGCCGAAGGTCGGGACTCAGCCGGAAGCCGGCCACCGCGTCGGCGGCCCGGGCCACGCACATCTCGGCGCTGTTCCGGACCAGGACGCCGAAGGGATCATCCGCCGGGACCGTAAACGTCCGAGCGGGAGCCCCGGCCCCCTCCGCGACCCGAACCTCCACGACGGCGGACGGTTCCGGGGCTGGGCCGGAGTGTTCCGCCGGGCCGGGACAGGAGGCGGCCGGCAGCCGGGCCGGCAGGCTCTTCGCCTGGCCCGGCGGCAGCTCGGTTCCGGCCCCCGCGGCCGTCCAGCTGATGCTGGAAGCAAAGAGCGGGCTCTGCAGCCTGGCCGCGAGCACCGTGACCGCGGCGCCGGTGGTGTTGGTCAGCTGGATCTCGATGATCTGCCTGCTGTAGTTGTCGCGGAACTGGCTGAGCTCCGCGGTCAGCGGCCCGGGCGCGGCGGTCGGCGGCGACGAACCGCTGCCGGTTACGGCTGGGCCCGTGTCCGGGCTGCAGGCGACGGCCGCGAGCAGGACCAAGGCCGCGGCGGAGCGGCGGCGCATCGGGGAAAGGCGGCCCATGCGGTCAGTTTAGGCCGCTGGCCGGCGGCCGGCGACGGTCAGCATGCGACGCCGTACATCACGGCGGGGGTGGGGGGCTGCCGGAAACTTCGGCTAGCCTGAGGTCCATGACTCCTGCGACACCCCTTGACAGCGTGCTGGGCCTGCTCCGGGCCCTCGAAGCCGGCGGCGGAGCCCAGGCGCTGCGCCCGTTCCTGGCCGAGGACTACGTCCTGACCGAGGCGCCGCATCTGCTCGGACCGGAGGGCTCCACCCGCACCCGGGACCAGGTCCTGGCCGGTGCAGAGCACAGCGGCGAGATCGTTTCCGGCCAGCGCTTCGAGGTGCAGCGCACCACCAGCGAGGGCGGCCGGGTGGTCGTGGAGGCCGAATGGTCCGCGACCGTGCAGATGGACCTGCCGTTCTGGGACAAGAGCGACACGATCCGGGCCCGGACCGCCTCGGTGTTTGAGGTTCGTGACGGCCGGATCGTCAGCCAGCACAGCTACGACTGCTACTACCCGCCGCGCTGACGGGTTTGGCGCCTCCGCCTGGTGCGGCTACTGCATGGTGAAGCGGCGGGCCACGAGCCTGTTTGCGGCGGGAACCGCGGCCACGGCGGCAATGGCCCCGTTGCGGACGGACAGCAGCCCTCTGCGCAGGGGCCGGCCCAGCGCCATGTTGATCTCGGACTGCCGAGCCGCGCGCACCGCCTCGCGCATCCGGTTCTGTTCGAATTCCGCCAGTCCGGCGCGGCTGCCCGCCAGGAGTGCCGGCACCAGCGGTGCCAGCGCCAGTGCGTCGAGCCAGCCCAGGCTCATGCCCTGGCCTCCGATCGGACTGATCTCGTGGGCGGCGTCGCCGATCAGGAGGCCCCGGCCGGCGGCCATCCGGTGGGCCAGGCGGTAGCGCACGCCGAAGCCGCTGAGCATACTGTTGCTGCCGGCGTCGACGTCGATGCCGGTCCGCCGCCGGACCTCCCGGGCCAGCCAGCCGGCGTCGGGGCTGTTGCCCGGGCTGGTGTCCGGCGCCCCGGCAGCGGCCCCGTCCGGGCCCAGGCGGACCACCCAGCGGCGCAGTTTCCCCGGCAGCGGGAACGACTCGACGATGCCGTCGCCGGCAAGGAACAGGGCCGCATCCGCGCCGAAGCGGGTGCCGTCGGCAAAGTCGCCCATCAGGTAGCGGTCGGGGTAATCCCGGTGCCGCACCGGCACGCCGAGGGCGGCCCGGGCGGCGGACCGGACCCCGTCCGCGGCGATCAGGAGCGGCGCCGCGAAGCTGGCCGGACGCCCGCCGTCGCACGCCTGCACCTGGACCTGCCGGCCCTCGTCCCGCAGCCCGGTCACCCGCACGCCGCGGTGCAGTGCCGCCGGGTCGAGTTCCCGCAGCCGCTGCTCCAGCACGGCTTCGGTGCAACCCTGCGGCAGGGACAGCACGAACGGGAACCGTGCGGACACCCGGGCGAAGGACATTTCGGCCAGCGTCCTGCCTCCGTTGAGGGCCAGGCCGCGCCGGATCGGGACACCGCGGCGGAGGAGTTCCTGGTCCACGCCGATCTGCCCGAGCGCGTCGAGCGCCGGCGGATGGATGCCGATGGCCCGGGAGTGCGGTTCCGGCGCTGTCCGTTGTTCGAGGACCGTCACCCTGAGCCCCTGCTGCAGCAGCAGGGCGGCCATGAACAGCCCCACCGGGCCGCCGCCGACGATGATGACGTCGGTCATGGGCCGCCGCCGGCGCTGAGGGCTGGTGCCTGATCCAGGATCAGCAGGTTGCGGAAGGGGGAGCGGGGCAGCACGGTCCAGCCCGGGGGAGCGGCGCCGCGCAGCTCCGCCGTGGTATAGCTGCGCCGGATCGAGGTCAGACCGTCCTGCCGGATGTAGGAGCCCGGGAAGACCAGGGCCCCGGCGGAGAACAGCGCGTACGCGGCCGGGCTGCGGCGGAGGTCGTTGTGGATGACCAGGCCGGTGCTCAGCGCGGCCGATTCCGCGAGGAACCCGGCCAGCTCGCCGGCGTCCAGGTGGTGCAGCACGTGGTTGGACACGACGACGTCGAAGCGCGCACCTTCGTCGAGCAGTTCCGCGGCGGCCTGCCGCCGGAACGTGACGCCGGTGCGGGTCCTGTGGCGCGCGGCGAACTCGGCCGCCCGCCGGTCGGGGTCGATTGCGGTGATCTCCAGGCGCAGCCCGTCGTGCGCCGCCCAGCGGGACAGCAGGACCGGTACGTCGCCGCCGCCGCAGCCGATGTCCAGCAACGTGGTGGCGGGCGCTGCGGAGAGCAACGGCCGCAGCTGCTGCCGGTATATGCCCCTCCAGCCGGACACGGCGCGGTTGACGAGGGCGAACTGGGCATAGGTCCGGTCCAGCCGGGACGGGTCGCAGTCAGGCCGGTCCATTTCCTCGACGGCGTCCAGGGCGCGGGTGCGCAGCGGTGCCATGGTGCCCGGCGCTCAGGCCAGCGCGGCTGCCGGCCGGGGTGCACCGCGCTGTTCCGGGTCGGCGGCGGCGGTCCCGTCGGCCTGTGGCGCGGTGATTTTGGTGAAGAGCGCGGTTTCCACTGTCAGGCCCGGGCCGAATGCCATCGAGCAGATCCGTTCGCCGTCGCCGGCCGCCGCGGCACCCGTGTCTTCCCTGCCTGCGGGGAGGTCGAGGATGTGCCGGATCACGAACAACACCGTGGCGCTGCTCATGTTGCCGTAGTTGCGCAATGTCTCTCGGGCCGGAACCAGCTGCTCGTCGCTGAGCTCCAGCCTGGACTGCACCTTGTCCAGGATGCTGCGGCCGCCGGGGTGGATGGCCCAGTGCCTGATGTCCCGGTACGGGCGGCCCAGGAGCGACCCGTCCCCGGACAGGAGCGGTTCGAGCGCGCCGATGATGTGGTCGTCGATGATGTGCGGGACATAGCTGCCGAGGACCATCTCAAAGCCCTCGTCGCCGATGTTCCAGGCCATGGCTTCCTCGCCCACCGGGGTCAGGACCGTTTCAAAACTGTCCAGGGTCAGCAGCGCCGGCTGGTCCGGGATGTCGCGGGCGCTGATGACGGCGGCCGCCGCGCCGTCGGCGAACAAGGCCGATCCCATGATGGTGTCCGGGTCGTTGGAGGTCCGGACGTGCAGGGAGCAGAGTTCTGCGCAGACCACCAGCACCACGGCTTCCGGGTCCGCGTCGCAAAACGATTTTGCGGCCCGTAGGGCCGGGAAGGCGGCATAGCAGCCCATAAAACCGAGATGGTAGCGCTGGACCGCGGGATTCAGCCCGAGCGCCCGGACGATCTTGTAGTCGGGACCGGGGTTGAAGAAGCCGGTGCAGGAGACCGTGACGAGGTGGGTGATGTCACTGCGGCCGACGCCGGCCGCGGCGGCCACGGCCTTTTCGGCCGCCTCGATGAACAGTTTGGTGGCTTCGGTGGCGAAGATGTCGTTCCTGACTTTGGTGCTGGGGCTGAGCAGCAGGCCGGTGGCGGGGTCGAAAAATTGCGGGTTCTCCGCCCGGCTGCGCGTGGTCAGCTCGGCCAGGGCGGTGTAGCGGGTGTCGATGGCGGCGGAGTCAAAGCAGGTGCTCACAAGCCGGGAGCCAAGCCGGCTAAGTCCCGGCTGCGCGGCGAACACGTCACGGGCTTCGGATTGGATCAACACGGTGGGGGGGACAGCAGTTTCCAGGGACCTCAGGTAGACCGTCATGGTTCATTCTCAGTGAGGCCCGCGGATATGACAATGGATTGTCGACGCCGGTCCGCCTGCCGGGCAGCCCGGCAGAGGACAAGACCACCGACTGTTCTAAGCTGGTCCCATGGGGCCCCGGCGACGCCGTTGGACACCGCCGGGGCGGCCCGCCTGGCAGAGGGAGACACGATGAACGCACCCACCGGGACGCGGACGCAGACGGACACCCAGCACGCCTCGCCGCACGTTGCCGACACCCACGACCTGATCCGCGTGCAGGGCGCGCGGGAGAACAACCTCAAGGACATCAGCGTTGAGATCCCGAAGCGCCGGTTGACGGTGTTTACCGGCGTCTCCGGCTCGGGCAAGAGCTCGCTGGTGTTCGCCACGATCGCCGCCGAGTCGCAGCGGATGATCAACGAAACCTACAGCGCCTTTGTGCAGGGCTTCATGCCCAACCTGGCGCGGCCCGACGTCGACCTCCTGGAGGGGCTCACGACGGCGATCATCGTGGACCAGGAACGGATGGGTGCGAACCCGCGGTCCACCGTCGGCACCGCCACCGACGCCAACGCCATGCTCCGCATCCTCTTCAGCCGGCTCGGGACACCGCATGTGGGGCCGCCCACGGCGTTCTCCTTCAACGTCCCGACCCGGAAGGCCAGCGGGGTGATGAGCACCGAAAAAGCCGGGGGCCGGGTTGAGAAGAGTGTGGTGCACGGCGCCGTCTATCTGGGCGGCATGTGCCCGCGGTGCGAGGGGATGGGCTCGGTCTCCGACTTTGACCTCACGGCGCTTTATGACGACAGCAAGTCCCTCGCCGAAGGCGCCCTGACGGTCCCCGGTTACAGCATGGACGGCTGGTACGGCCGCATCTTCAGCGGCGCCGGCTTCGACATGGACAAGCCGATCGCAGACTACAGCAAAAAGGAAATGAACGACCTGCTCTACAAGGAGCCGACGAAGATCAAAGTCGAGGGCATCAACCTCACCTATGAGGGCGTGATCCCGAAGATCCAGAAATCGATGCTTTCCAAGGATGTTGAGGCGATGCAGCCCCACATCCGGGCCTTCGTCGACCGGGCCATTACCTTCCAGGCCTGCCCCGAGTGCAACGGCACCCGGCTCAGCAAGAAGGCGCTGTCCGCGAAGATCCGGGGGAAGAACATCGCCGAACTGTGCGGGATGCAGATCAGTGACCTGGCCCTTTGGATCCGTGAACTCGACGAACCCTCGGTCGAGCCGCTCCTGAAAGGCCTGCGGCACCTGCTCGATTCGTTTGCCGACATCGGGCTGGGCTACCTTTCGCTGGACCGGCCGGCGGGGACGCTGTCCGGGGGAGAGGCGCAGCGGACCAAGATGATCCGGCATCTCGGGTCGTCCCTGACCGACATCACCTACGTCTTCGACGAGCCGACGATCGGCCTGCACCCGCATGACATCGAGCGGATGAACCAGCTGCTGCTGCAGCTCCGGGACAAGGGCAACACCGTGCTCGTCGTCGAGCACAAACCCGAGACCATCGCGATCGCTGACCACGTTGTTGACCTTGGCCCCGGCGCGGGCACCGGGGGCGGCAGTGTCTGCTTCGAGGGAAGTGTGGAGGGGCTGCGGGGCAGTAACACCATCACCGGCCACCACCTCGACGACCGGGCGGCAGTCAAGGAAACGGCGCGTACGCCGTCGGGCTCGCTTCAGGTGCGCGGCGCGTCGACAAACAACCTCTGGGACATCGACGTCGATATCCCGCTCGGGGTGCTTTGTGTACTCACCGGCGTCGCCGGGTCCGGAAAGAGTTCGCTGGTCCAGGGCTCGGTGGCCGGCCGGGACGGCGTGGTGCTGATCGACCAGGGCGCCATCAAGGGTTCCCGGCGCAGCAACCCTGCGACGTACACGGGCCTGCTTGAGCCGATCCGTAAGGCGTTCGCGAAGGCCAACGGCGTCAAACCGGCGCTGTTCAGCTCCAACTCCGAGGGCGCTTGCCCCACCTGCAACGGCGCCGGTGTCATCTTCACCGAGCTCGGCGTGATGGCCACGGTCGAGTCCACCTGCGAGGACTGCGAGGGCCGCAGGTTCCTGGCGTCAGTGCTGGAATACAAGCTGGCCGGCCGCAACATCGCCGAAGTCCTGGCGATGTCAATGACCGAGGCCAAGCTGTTCTTCGGCGACGGGGAGGGCCGCACGCCGGCGGCGCACAAGATTCTCGACCGGCTCGTGGATGTCGGCCTCGGCTACCTCAGCCTGGGGCAGCCGCTCACCACACTCTCCGGCGGCGAACGGCAGCGGCTCAAACTAGCCACCCAGATGGCGGAGAAGGGGAACGTCTACGTCCTCGACGAACCGACCACGGGCCTGCACCTGGCCGACGTCCGGAACCTGCTCGGACTGCTGGACCGGCTGGTCGATTCAGGCAAGTCCGTGATCGTCATCGAGCACCACCAGGCCGTCATGGCGCACGCCGACTGGCTCATCGACTTAGGTCCCGGCGCCGGCCACGACGGCGGCCGCATTGTTTTTGAGGGCACGCCCGCCGAGCTGGTTGCTGGACGGTCCACGCTGACCGGGCAGCATCTGGCTGCGTACGTCGGTCATTGAGACCAGGGGCTGCTCGGGCCATCAAGTGAGCGGGGGACTGAAGCAGGTTTCCTGGTTGGTTTTTAGCATGATTTATGGGAAGCCCGCAGTATGGTGGCTTTTAGTGGGGCTAAAAGCGATATATTGTATTCGTTGACAAGCAGTATTGATTTAATGTATTGAATTCGAATTTTCGAAAGATTACGCAGGGGAGTGGTCGCAGCAGGCCGGGCTCTGCTGATTGCCGGCAGCTTGACCGGCCCGCGTGGGCATGCCCGCGGCCCAGGCGAGCCCGGCAGCTGAAGGCAAAGGAAAGGCAGGATCCGGGCCAGGCCGCAGGCGCAGGCTCCGGAGGAATCGTCTGCACACGGCTGAAATCCAACGATTGCTCTCCGGGCCGCAATATTAGCCTGGAATCCACCCAAAGCCCCATGCCGCATAAACTGACACGATTTAGCCAATTCCTGGCTGGCGACTTCAAGAATTGTGCCATTTGTAGCCGGCACACCCCAAAGCCATCCAGAGCAGATTTCCGTGGCGCGCGCTGGCTCAACTCCAGACCGAGTACCGACCGCGACGCCCCGGCTGCCGCCAAGCGACAGATGTGCGCCAGCGCCTCGCGCTTGAGTTGAACAAACCGACGGCGCCTGAAGCAGCAGCAACCCGGCGCCCGGGCAGCCCCTTCCAGCACGTCAACGTAACGCCGATAATCTACATTATGTAAAGTAGAGCGAAAAGGCACTACGAGAGAGGCTCCTGATAATCCCTCCCCGGGTTCACGATCGGCGGGCCAGCAATCCACCCGGCAATTGCCGCAGGAACCGCAATGAGACCGCCAAGGTGTGGCAGCAGGCTGTCCGGCACCGCGAGGTCGGGCCAACCAACCAGCAGCGCCGGCGCGCCGACTGCCAGAGTTGTCAGCCAGCAAAGACCGCGCCCAGGAAAATCAAGGTCTGGCCGGATACCTCCCGTTCGAACGCTTCCGGGTATCCGAACAGGAAGGCCATCAGCCAGAGTCCCCACACAGTGAGTCCAATCGAGGCAAGGATCACCACGGCCCACAGGCCTGCCTCCAGGCGGCGCCGGAGCATGGGATTCATGGGCTCAGCCTACGCCGGGCGTTCCCGGAGCCCTCTCCCCCGGGCTCGGACCCCGCTTCGGCTGTAATGCTGGCATATACCCCCAGCACGACGGCGATAACGCCGGTCCAGCCGGCACTCACGACTGCTGCGGCCCGGACACCAAGGCCGCCAAGGCCGCCAAGGCCGCCAAGGCCGAGGCTACGACGAAGAAGCGAATGTCGAAGACACCGACGGCGACAGGGGGCTAGATTGCCGAGGGTCGCCTCACACGCCGTCGGCGATGCGAAAACCGCGGCCCACCAGCACGCACCGGCAAAAGCCTGGAAGGCGAAATATGCCCGTCCCCACCGAACTAAGCGCGTCACCGACTCACCCCACGCAATAGTCGTCCTTATCCTCACCTGGTTAGCATTCTTTGAGCGTCATCGGCCGGCCGCACGGACGTGCCTTGGTTCTGTCGACGACGAAGTTGGCACCAGCCTGCCTATCGATTGCCGTCGCCTCTGGCCCCGGGCCGGTGTTATTCCTGGCCCGCGCGTGTGAGGATGAGCCAGTGCCCAAGAAATCCCAGCCACAGCAACAAGTCCGCTCTCTGCTCATCGATTCCTTGAATGCTGCCCATCCCGTCCGCATCCGCCGCAAGGTGGAACGACACGAAGTCATGGACGGCGTCGTACTGGATCTAAATGACGATTGGGTCCTGATTGCTTCGATCCGCGACCGCGGGTTCCTTGACGGCTATCGGGTCTTCAAGCTGGCGGATCTGCGAAGGGTAGAGCCGGCAACAGCATTCGAAGAGTTTCTCCGTCACGGAGCCGAGTGGCCGCCGGCGTCTCCCATGCCCTCGCTGAACCTGGCAAGTCCGCGCTCCATCATCGAAACGGCAGCAAAGACGGGCACAATCGTCACCCTGTTCCGAGAAGCCAAGCGGCCGGGCACATGCCTGATCGGCGCCCCGACAGATTGGGGCAAGAAATCCGTGTGGCTGCTCACGATTGACCCTGAAGCGAATTGGGAGAGCTTCGTGACCAAGATCCCGTTGAAGGACATAACCCAGATTTCCTTTGCCGGGGACTACGAGAAGGCCCTGTTGTACGCCGCCGGCGACAGGCCGGCACGCATGGAGTCGCGATAGAAACCGCCGCCGGTCCTGCCACAGCGTGTGCAATTAGGAATGCCGGCCGGTCCTCCTCCGGCGGGCTTTCCTGCGCAATTATCGGCGTCCCCGTAAGCCGATGTCGACGCCGTCCGTCCTGCTGATTAGCTGTCAAGCACCAGTGGTATCAGCTGTAGTCCAGGCTTACCAGTAGCGCTTTGAGCTGGGCGTATTGGTCGGTTGCCATCCAGGCTCTGGCTGCTCCCCTATTCGGGAACGCGGGGTCGAAAATGACACGCGTGAACAGCCCGCCGTTGGCGGTCGACACGAGATTGCACCATGACGGGACGCCATCGCCTGGCTTCAGGGACCGGGGATCGACCAGGCCCGCGTAGTAGGCATCGCCAGCTCCGTAGGATTCCACCGCGAACCCGAAGACGGGCTCCGTGCCGTCCGGAGCGGTCATTCCCGGGACGGCCGCCTGATCGAACACTCGGCGCGACACGGGACCGCCGGCACAGCCCGCGGTGACCCCATTGGACAGAGACACCAGGTCATTGCCCGCAGCGTCCGCGACAATCGCTTCGATTCCGGGAAGTCCGGCGGGCGGAGCCACGGTCCGCACCGTCCACGTCGCCGGGTAGGCGAAGGAAATATGCCCGTCCGGGAAGGTGAAGGTCTTCAGCCCGCGTGACGCCGGCTTCCGCGACGGTGCGGGAGCAGCCGGCGCGGGAGTGGATGCCGGCGGGACGGTTAGTGTTGCCGTGCGGTCGGCCGTGGTGCTCACGGGGATGTTCGAGCCGGCGGCGGGAGCGGTCTGGGGCTGTGGGCCGCAGCCGGCAAGTAAAAGGCTGGCGGCAAGTCCGGCCGTTGTGACGGTCGTGAGAAATCCGGTGCGGTTCGAAATCATGGTGTGTAACCCCCAATATGTGTGAAGGCGGGTTGAACGTCCCGCTACACATAAGGTTTCCCGGACACCGTCAGGTCTTACAGCCCGGCCAAGAATCTTAGTGCGGCGCCGCGCCCTTCACCTCAAAAGTCACGTCGGCAGTCTGCGCGACACCCGCAGCGCGGCCCGGAGCCGATTGGTTCTGCCAGTAGAGGTTCGTGTGCGCAATCACCAGCTCCGGCGGGGGTGCTCCCCAGGCAGTGAGGTCCTCGGTACTGTGGGCGTCGGCCACGAGGGTGACGTCGTAACCGCGGACAAACGCGCCGTGGATGGTGGACCTGATGCATTCGTCCGTCTGCGCCCCGGCTACCAGCAGCTGCCCCACGCTGGCGGCGGCGAGGATCTCTTCCAGATCAGTTCCCTCGAACGAGTCGCCGTAGGACTTATGCACCAGCGGTTCCTCATCCCGCCGCGAGAGCTCGGGGACGGACTGCCAGGCCTCACTCCCCCGCTCCAGCTGGGCGTCGGAATGCTGAACCCAGACGATCGGGACCGCCGCGCCGCGGGCCTTATCCACGAGTGCTGCGATATTCGCGATTACGGCGTCGCGCTGATAGATGCCCTCGACCACGCCCTTTTGCACGTCGATCACCATCAGCGCGGCGTGGGGCCTACCGGACAGCGTTGTCATAACCATCTCCCCTGCTCGAATCTCCGGCCTCCTCTGCACCATGCTAGGCCGCGCCGCCGACATGCAATACAGCGTTCCGGCGCGGCTAGGCTGGAAGCATGCCAGCCAACACTCCCCCGCTGCCCCACCCGCCGTCGACCGCGCGCACCGCAGTACTGGCGGCCGCCGCCGACGCGGTCCTGATCCTGCTCTTCGCGGCGATCGGACGGGACGCCCACCAGCGCGGCGAGATCATCACCGGGGTGCTGGCGACGGCCTGGCCCTTCCTCGCCGGTGCGGCCGTGGCATGGCTCGCCCTGCGTCTGTGGCGGGCTCCCCTGGCGGTCTGGCCGGCCGGCGTCGCCGTCTGGCTCGGCACGGTGGCGGTCGGCATGCTGCTCCGGGCCCTCACCGGGCAAGTTGTGGTGTTGCCGTTCGTGATCGTGGCGTTGCTCAGCCTGGCCGTTTTCCTGCTCGGCTACCGCCTCCTGGCCGCGGGTGCACGGCGTTTGAAGGCACGGCGCCGGCGGGCCTGATGCACTAGGCTTGCAAGCAGATGGCACGGCCTCCTTGGGGCCATTCAACGAGCCAGCAACGGCGCACCAGATCCGAAAGGTCCCCACGTGATCACCGCTTTCGTCCTGATCAAGACAGACGCTTCCGCCATCCCGGAGACGGCTGAAAAAATCTCCGCGATTCCCGGCATCAGCGAGGTCTACTCGGTGACCGGTGAATGGGACCTGATCGCGATCGCACGCGTCGCCAAGCACGAGGATCTCGCGGATGTCATTGCGGACAAGCTCTCCAAGGTGCCCGCCGTGGTGCACACCACCACCCACATCGCGTTCCGTGCCTACTCCCAGCACGACCTGGATGCAGCGTTCGCGTTGGGGTTCGAACAGTAATCCGACCTACCTATAGGGGCGGCCTCAGCCGCGGGACAGGGCGACCCAGCGGTCCAGCACCGCGGCGGCCGCGCCGGACTCGACGGATTCCTCGGCCCGCTTCATCGCGGCGGACATCCGTTCGGCCAGCGGGCCCGAAGCATCCAGGTCGAAGGACACCAGGCCGGCCGCGGCATTAAGCAGTGTGGCGTCCCGTGCCGGGCCAGGCTTTCCGGCCAGCACGGAACGGACGACGGCGGCATTGGCGGCGGCGTCGCCCCCGCGCAGCTCCTCAACAGTTGCCTGGCGGATACCCAGGTCGCGCGGGTCGAAGACTTCCTCAGCCACTGCGCCGTCGCGGATTTCCCAGATCCGGGACGGACCCGTGGTGGTCAGTTCGTCCAGCCCGTCGTCGCCCCGGAACACCAGGCCGCGGCTGCCGCGCTTGGCGAGCACGCCCGCCACCAGGGGCGCCATCCGCTCATTCGCGACGCCGACGGCGGACGCCTGCACGTGCGCGGGGTTGGTCATCGGCCCGAGGAAATTGAAAGCTGTGGGGACGCCCAGTTCGCGGCGCGCGACGGCGGCATGCCGCATCGAGGGGTGGAAAACCTGGGCGAAGCAGAAGGTGATGCCGGCTTCCTCGGCGTTCCGGGCCACCCGCGGGATGGGCAGGTCCAGCCGGACCCCCAGGGCCTCAAGCACGTCGGCCGAACCCGACGTCGACGAGGAAGCCCGCCCGCCGTGCTTGACCACCTTGGCGCCCGCCCCTGCCGAAACAAGGGCGGCCATGGTGGAGATGTTGACAGTGTTCAGCTGGTCTCCGCCGGTACCGACGATGTCCAGCTTTTCACCCGCGATCTCGATCGGGTTGGCGGAGTCGATCATCGCCTCGACGAGGCCGGTGAGTTCTTCCACCGTCTCGCCCTTGGCGCGCAGCGCCACCAGGAAGCCGGCCACCTGGGCCGGTGTCGCCTCGCCGGACATGATGGAAGTCATAGCCCACTCAGTGTCGCCGGCGGTGAGGTGGGTGCCGTTGATGAGGGCGCCAATGAGGCGCGGCCAAGTCTTGCCTACCGCCTGTGCAGATGCCTGAGAAGTCACGATCTGATGCTATCGAGCCGGGGGGTGCAATGCCCAATGCGAAGGGGCCCCGGAACTTTTCCGCGCGATTTCGCGTCTTTGTAGAAAAAGTCCTCCCGAAACGCGGTTTGCGTTGGGCAGGACGGACTTTTACAGACATAATGTCTATGTGACATCTGCGACCCATGCCCCCAGTACCCCGGCGCACCCGACGCTGAATCGCCCGAACATGGTTTCCGTTGGAACCGTCGTCTGGCTGTCCAGTGAGTTGATGTTCTTCGCCGGTCTCTTTGCCATGTACTTCACACTCCGTTCGACGTCCGGACAGATGTGGGCCGAAGAGACAGCCAAGCTCAACTTCCCCTTTGCGCTCGTAAACACCATCGTCCTCGTGGCCAGTTCCTTCACTTGCCAGATGGGCGTCTTCGCCGCCGAACGGCTCCAGCCGCGCAGGCTCGGCGGGCCCCTGAGCTTCACCCGCTGGGGAATGAATGAGTGGTTCACGCTCACGTTCATCATGGGTGCGTTCTTCGTGGCCGGCCAGGCGACCGAGTACGCCATGCTCGTCTCCGAGCACGTCTCGCTCTCTTCCAACGCCTACGGTTCAGCGTTCTATATGACCACCGGGTTCCACGGCCTGCACGTTATCGGCGGCCTGGTTGCCTTCCTGCTCATCATCGGACGCTCGTTCGCGGCGAAGAAGTTCGGACACTTCGAGGCAACGTCCGCGATCGTCACCTCGTACTACTGGCACTTCGTTGACGTCGTGTGGATCGGCCTCTTCCTGGTCATCTACGTCCTCAAGTAGCCACGACTTGACTCTTTTTCTACAAGAGGCAGAATTTCAAGAAGCGGCTCACGGAGCCAACGCAGCATCGAATAAAGGAACCACCACGTGAAGGCACTCTCGCAGAAGCGACGTCACCCACTGGCAGCAGTTGCACTGTTGCTGATGGGCCTCCTCATCACTGGTGGGCTGTACGCCGTTGCCACCACCGTCAACCAGGCCAAGGCCGACACCACGAGCTTCAGTGCAAGCGACGCAGAAGAAGGCGGCAAGCTGTTCGCCGCCAACTGCGCCACCTGCCACGGCATGGGTGCCAGCGGCTCGCAGGCCGGACCGTCGCTTGTTGGCGTCGGCGCCGCCGCCGTTGACTTCCAGGTTGGCACCGGCCGTATGCCCATGCAGATGAACGGCCCGCAGGCTTACAAGAAGCCCGCCCAGTTCAACGAAGAGCAGACCCACCAGCTTGCGGCTTACGTTGCTTCGCTCGGCCCCGGCCCGTCCATCCCGGAGGCAGGTGTCCTCGACGAAAAGGGCGACGCGGCCAAGGGTGGCGAACTGTTCCGCACCAACTGCGCCATGTGCCACAACGCTGCTGCCGCAGGCGGCGCCCTGACCCGGGGCAAGTTCGCCCCGGCCCTCGCCGACGTCTCCGGCAAGCACATCTACGAAGCCATGGTCACCGGCCCGCAGAACATGCCGGTATTCAGCGACGCCAACGTCTCCCCCGAGGGCAAGCGTGACATCATCACCTTCCTGAAGCAGATCGAGGCCAACGGCTCCCCCGGCGGCAACGACCTGGGCGCGCTGGGTCCGGTATCCGAGGGCCTGTTTGTCTGGATTGCCGGCCTGGGCGTCATCATCGCCTTTACCATCTGGCTGACTTCGCGGACGTCCTAGGCGCCCCGCGGCACCTGTAAGAATTTTCTGCTGATCCGTCAGCAGTTTGAATTGAAAACTAACTCGACATAGGTCGAGACGAGAGAAGGATGAGGCGAATTATGGGCAACCATAGTGACGGCAGTCCGAACCACTCGGGCACCGTAGCTACGGCTGGTCAGAATGAGGTGGAGAAGTTCCAGGATCCTGGAATTCCCCCGCATCGTTTGCGCCTGGCTGACACGGACCCGAGGGCCGCCAAGCGAGCGGAACGGCAGGTGGCCATTCTGTTCGGCGCCTCGGTCGTGGGCACCCTGATATTCCTGGTGGCGTACTTCGCCATCGATCTTGGAGCTGACTCCTCGATCGCCACCATCCGGTTGCAGAACACCCTGCTGGGCATCGGCACCGCCTTTGCCATGCTGGGCATCGGCACCGGTATCGTGCACTGGGCCAAGGCCCTGATGCCGGACCACGAAGTGTCGGAAGAGCGCCACGCCATCCGCACCGAGGAGGACCGGCAGGCCGCCGTCCGGATCGTCGACGACATCGTCGAGGAAACCGGCATCAAGCGCCGCCCGCTGATCCGCAACACCCTGCTCGGCGCCGTCGCGCTCGCTCCGCTGCCGGCCCTGGCCATCTTCGGCGACCTGGGTCCGCGTCCGGACAACAAGCTGGCCCACACCATGTGGGCCCCGGTTGACGGCAAGACCAAGCGCCTCACCCGCGACCCCGATGGCACCCCCATCAAGGCTGCGGACGTCACCATCGGCTCCGCCTTCCACGTCATCCCGGAAGGCTTGAACGAGCTCCACGAAGGCAAGCTGAACGAAAAGGCCAAGGCCGTCGTCCTGCTCATGCGCCTGAACCCGGAATCCCTCAAGCCCTCCCCGGGCCGCGAGGACTGGAGCTACAACGGCATCGTTGCATACTCCAAGATCTGCACCCACGTTGGTTGCCCTGTTGCACTGTACGAGCAGCAGACCCACCACCTGCTGTGCCCGTGCCACCAGTCCACCTTCGACCTGACCCAGGAATGCAAGGTTATCTTTGGCCCGGCCAGCCGGCCGCTCCCGCAGCTGCCCATCGCCGTAGACGACGAGGGTTACCTCTACGCTACGAGCGACTTCAAAGAACCTGTTGGACCTAGCTACTGGGAGCGTGATGAGCATGAGCGCAACATCAACAGCTGACACCCCCACCTTCGTCGCCAAGACCAAGGGCGGCCGCATTACCGATTTTGTCGACCAGCGCGTGGGCGGTTCCGGAATGCTCCGGGAATTCGGCCGCAAGGTCTTCCCGGACCACTGGTCCTTTATGTTCGGCGAAGTGGCCCTGTACTCCTTCGTTATCCTGCTGCTTTCTGGCACCTTCCTGACCTTCTTCTTCGACCCGTCGATGGCGGAAACCCACTACCAGGGTTCCTACCTGCCGCTGAAGAACGTTGAAATGTCCGTGGCCTACAACTCCTCGCTGAACATCTCCTTCGATGTCCGTGGCGGTCTGTTCATGCGCCAGGTCCACCACTGGTCCGCACTGCTGTTCGTAGCCTCGGTCTCCGTGCACATGCTCCGCGTCTTCTTCACCGGCGCCTTCCGCAAGCCGCGCGAAATGAACTGGGTGGTGGGCAGCGTCCTGCTCATCCTGGCCATGGCCGCAGGCTTCACCGGCTACTCCCTCCCCGATGACCTGCTTTCCGGCAACGGCCTGCGCATCATCGACGGCGTAATCAAGTCCATCCCGGTGATCGGCACCTACATCTCGTTCTTCCTCTTCGGCGGAGAATTCCCCGGCACCGCCATCATCGGCCGCCTGTACATGCTCCACATCCTGCTGGTGCCCGCCCTCATCCTCCTGATGATCGCCGTGCACCTCTTTATGGTGGTCGTGCACAAGCACACCCAGTACCCTGGCCCGGGACGCAACGACGGCAACGTCGTCGGCTACCCCCTCGGCCCGGTCTACGCGGCGAAGGCCGGCGGCTTCTTCTTCATCGTGTTCGGCGTCGTCGCCCTGATGGCAGGGTTCTTCACCATCAACCCGATCTGGAACTACGGCCCGTACGACCCCTCCCCCGTGTCCGCCGGAACACAGCCTGACTGGTACATCGGTTTTGTTGACGGCGCACTGCGCCTGATGCCGGGCACCTTCGGCGACTGGCACGTCGAGCAGGTCTGGTTCGGCCACGTCTTCACGTTCAACGTGCTGCTGCCGGCACTGGTCCCCGCGGGCATCCTGTTCACCGTGATGTTCGCCTACCCGTGGATCGAACGGTGGATCACCAAGGACGACCGCGAGCACCACGTCCTGGACCGTCCCCGCAATGCCCCGACCCGTACGGCCATCGGCATGGCCGGCTTCGTCTGGTACTGCGTGATGTGGGCAGCCGCCGGCTCCGACCTCATCGCCACGCACTTCCACGTGGCCCTGAACGACGTCACCTACTGGCTGCGGGCCCTGTTCTTCATCGGCCCGGTCCTCGCCTTCATCGTCACGAAGCGCGTCGCCCTGGCCCTGCAGCGCAAGGACCGCGAAATCGCCCTCCACGGCCGTGAGACCGGCCGTATCGTGCGGCTGCCGCACGGTGAGTTCATCGAGGTCCACGCCCCGCTGGATGAGTACAAGCGCTACAAGCTGGTCGGCTTCGAGTCCCCGTCGCCGCTCCCGGCACAGCCGAACAGCCACGGCGTCGTGGACCGGAAGGAAAAGCGGCGTGCGCTGCTCTCCAAGTGGTTCTTCGAGGACCGGGTAGCCCCGGCCACCCCGGCAGAGCTCGCTGCGGCCCACGGCCACCACGGTGCCCACGAGTCGGTCGAAACGGCTGCTGAGCAGAAGAGCCTCAGCCACTAAGGCACGGCACCAGCTAACAGAAAGGCCCGGTCCACTTGGACCGGGCCTTTCTGCATCCCTGGAACCGACAGCAACGCGGGGTCACGTCGCGCCCATAAACGTACTCCGGATGGGCGCTGAGTGACCCCGCGTTGCAGGTCAGGGGCGGTAGCCGGAGGCATAGTTGCGGGTGGGCCGGACGCCGGGCCGCTGCAGCGGCACCCAGAGCTTGTACCGGTCCGCCCGGTAGTAGGAGACGGAGTAGTCGACCATGGCCCGCGCAACGAAGGCGTGCCGCTGGATTTTCAGCAGCGGCGTACCGACCTCCACATTGAGCAGGCGCGCCGTGGACGGAGACGCGGCGGTCGCCTCGATCATGTCCTCGCCCCACTCCATCACCAGGCCGTAGCGCTCGCTCAGCACGTTGTAGAGCGACGTCGGCGGCTCGCCGTCGAGCAGTCCCGGCACACGGTGCGCCGGGATGAAGTTCTCGTCCACGCTCATGGGCTCACTGTCGGCCAGCAGGAGCCGCCGGAACCGGACCAGCGGCGTCCCCTCCTCCAGCTGGAGCTCCCGGGCCAGGAAGGCGCTGGCGTTGATCTGCTCGAAGCTGAGCACCTTCGCCGCCGGAACCATACCGCGGCGCTGCATCTCCTCGCTGTACGAGGTTAGTTTCACCTGGAGGTCCAGCTTGGGCTTGCGGACGAAGGTGCCGAGCCCAACGACGCGTTCGATCACCTCTTCACCCACCAGCGCGTCGATGGCCTGGCGTACGGTCATCCTGGCCAGGCCGAACCGTTCCGATAGGTCCCGTTCGGAGGGTAGCGCCGATCCCGGCGGGCAGGAACTGATGATGTGGGCGCGGAGGATCTCGCGGAGCTGGACGTAGATGGGGGTGCCGCTGTTCCGGTCAATCTCGCCGGCCATCCGGGCCGCGTTAGAGCCCACGGCGGGGCCTGCTGGAATCGTTCATACTTCAAGGGTAGGGCACGTCGCCGGCAGGTCTAGACCACTGCCGGTCCCGGTTCGCCCGGGGCTTCTCCCCCGGCTACGCTGGATATGCCCGGCGGCAGTGCCTGATCCGCTGTGCCGGGCTCCCGCAGCCCGGCAGGTGCCGCCGGGCACCAGCACGTTGAAGGAGCTCCATTGCCAGCACGCAAGGCGGTCGTCCACGCCTCCATAGGGCTACATGCCCGCCCGGCGGCAACGTTCGTCCGCGCCGTAACGCAGACCGGGTTCGCCGTCACGATCAGCCGGGACGGCAGGCCCGGGGTGGATGCCCGTTCGCTCCTGGAAGTCATGACCGAGGACTTCCCCTGCGGCTGTGAGGTGGAGCTGGAGGTCCGGGCCGACGCGGTCCCGGCGGAGTCAAGCCTCACCGACGCCGAAGACGCCCTCGCCGAGCTGTGCGCCCTGCTGGAGTCGCAGGCCGGCTGACGGCGCGGCAAGCGAGGCCGGTCACCCGCCTACGACACCAGCCATAAGCAGACGACGGCGGGCCCCACCATTATGGTGGGGCCCGCCGTCGTTGTTGATCAGTGCCAGGCGCTAGTGCGCGTGGTCACCGCGGCTGTACTCGTAGACCCAGCCCACGAGCGCCACCACGGCAAGGCCGCCGGCGATGAACGTGATCCAGAAGCCCACGGCCAAGCCGAGGAAACCGCCGGCGCAGGACAGGCCGAGGACCAGCGGCCACCAGCTCCAGGGGCTGAAGTGGCCCTGCTCACCGGCACCTTCGTGGATCTCAGCATCGCTGCGGTCCTCGGGACGCATCCCGACCCGCTTGCCGGTGAAGCCCAGGTAGGCGCCGATCATGCCGGCCAGCCCGCCAAGCAGCAGGATACCGAGGATGCCGACCCACTCCGACCAGCCGGTCAGGAAGCCGTAAATCATCGAGACCGGGACGAAGAAGAAGACTCCGAGTCCAAAAATCCTTGATTCGATCTTCACTGGGCGGTGTCCTTCTGGTCGGCGTTACCGAGCGCCGCTGCTGCCGGGGCAGGAGAGTCGACGGTGTAGTTCTGGGAAAGCTCGGGGTGGTGCAGGTCCAGGGCAGGACGCTCCGAGCGGATCCGCGGCAGCGAGGTGAAGTTGTGACGCGGCGGCGGGCAGGACGTCGCCCATTCGAGCGAGGCGCCGAAGCCCCAGGGGTCATCGACCGTGACCTTCTCGTTGCTGCGCCACGTGATGTAGACGTTCCAGAAGAACGGGATCAGCGAGGCGCCGAGGAGGAAGGACGAGTACGTGGAGAACTGGTTCATCCAGGTGAAGTTGTCCTGCGGCATGTAGTCCGCGTAGCGGCGCGGCATACCCTCGACGCCGAGCCAGTGCTGGATGAGGAAGGTGCCGTGGAAGCCCAGGAAGAGCATCCAGAAGTGGATCTTGCCGAGACGCTCGTTGAGCATCTTGCCGGTCCACTTCGGCCACCAGAAGTAGAAGCCTGCGAACATCGCGAACACCACGGTGCCGAACACCACGTAGTGGAAGTGCGCCACCACGAAGTAGGAGTCGGAGACGTGGAAGTCCAGCGGCGGGGAGGCCAGGATAATGCCGGTCAGGCCCCCGAAGAGGAACGTGGCCAGGAAGCCGATGCTCCAGAGCATGGGGGTTTCGAAGGTGATGGAGCCCCGCCACATGGTGCCGATCCAGTTGAAGAACTTCACGCCGGTGGGAACCGCGATCAGCATCGTCATGAAGGAGAAGAACGGCAGCAGTACCGAGCCGGTGACGTACATGTGGTGCGCCCACACGGTCACGGACAGTGCGGCGATCGAGATCGTGGCGTAGACCAGGCCCTTGTAGCCGAAGATCGGCTTGCGGCTGAAGACCGGGAAGATCTCCGAGACAATGCCGAAGAACGGCAGCGCGATGATGTAAACCTCGGGGTGGCCAAAGAACCAGAACAGGTGCTGCCAGAGAACGGCGCCGCCGTTTTCCGGATCGAAGATGTGGGCACCGAAGCGGCGGTCCGCGCCGAGGGCGAACAGGGCGGCGGCCAGCGGCGGGAACGCCATGAGCACCAGGATCGCGGTCACCAGGGTGTTCCAGGTGAAGATCGGCATCCGCCACATGGTCATGCCCGGGGCGCGCATGCAGATGATCGTGGTGATGAAGTTGACCGCGCCGAGGATGGTGCCGAAGCCGGAGAGTGCCAGGCCGAAGACCCAGAGGTCACCGCCCACGCCGGGGCTGAAGGTCGTGTTGGACAGCGGCGCGTACGCGAACCAGCCAAAGGAGGCGGCACCCTGCGGGGTGATGAAGCCGGAGACGGCGATCGTGGAACCGAACAGGAAGAACCAGAAGGCCAGCGCGTTCAGCCGCGGGAAGGCGACGTCGGGGGCGCCGATTTGCAGCGGCATGATGACGTTGGCGAAGCCGGCGAACAGCGGGGTCGCGAACATCAGCAGCATCACGGTGCCGTGCATGGTGAAGAGCTGGTTGTACTGCTCTTTGGTCTGCAGGATCTGCATGCCCGGTTCGAACAGTTCGGCGCGGATCAGCAGCGCCATTACGCCGCCGAAGCAGAAGAACACAAAGGACGCGATCAGGTACATGTACCCGATGGTCTTGTGGTCGGTGGAGGTGATCCAGTTGACGACGATGCGTCCCTTGGATTTGGGTACTACGGGAGCCTCAAGGATCCCGGAGGGCTGAGAGTAGGTCGTTGCCACTTCGCGCTCCCCTTACTTGTTCTCGGTCTTGGCCGGGAGGCGGTCGTACTCTTCGCCGAGCAGCCCGGTGTTGCCGTCCTGGCGGAGCTGGTCCAGGTGGGACTTGAACTCCGACTCGGAGACAACCTTTACGCGGAACAGCATTTCGGAGTGGTACTCGCCACAGAGTTCGGCGCACTTGCCGTCGTAGGTTCCCTCTTTAGTGGGGGTGAACCGGATGTAGTTGGTCTTGCCCGGGATCATGTCGCGCTTCTGCAGGAAGGCGGGAACCCAGAAGGAGTGGATGACGTCGCGGGCGTTGAGCTCGAGGTCAACCGACTTGTTGACCGGCAGGTACAGGGTGGGCAGCTTTTCCTTGTCCACGTTGTTGCCGGTGAGGTGCGCCTGGACGCCTGCCTCGTGGACGTCGTCGGTGATGACGTCGCCCTTCTTGTAGTTGAAGTCCCAGGCCCACTGCTTGCCGCGGACATCGACGACGACATCGGCCGGCTGGGAGCGGTTGTCAATCGCCTGCTGGTCGCGGTCGGTGAAGTAGAAGAACACCAGGACCATAAACAGCGGGATCGTAAGGTAGAAGACCTCGAGGGGCAGGTTAAAGCTGTTCTGGCGCGGGAAACCGACGGTGCCCTTCCGCCGCCGGTACGCGACGATGACCCAGATCATCAAGCCCCAGGTAATGATGCCGACGACCAGCGCGGCAATCCATGAGTTGACCCAGAGGTCCATGATGCGGTCAGTGTGGTTGGTGGTGCCACGCTCAGTGGGCAGCCACCCTTTCTGTACCTCTGGTGAACATCCAGTCAAAGCCAACGCGCCGGCTAGTGCCAAGCCAGTGATCGTAGTGATCTGTTTGCGTCGGCTGCCGGTTCGGTTCTGCGAACTCACAGACGGCCCTTCCTACTTGTTGCTGTCGCCCGGCCGCCGATGGCGTTCCGGGCACACTAAAAGTTTTACTACTCGATGTAGAGCTTACCGCTCCCCGCGAGTTTTCGCCCACATGTCCGCGCCGTGCGTCGGTGGAGTTTTCGACGCTTCCGGCAACCGCCCCCAGGACGGCACTAAGGCCGGGCTGGTTGCCCGGCCTCAGGCCTTAGTGGAAGGAGTCTCCGCAGGCGCAGGATCCGCCCGCATTCGGGTTATCAATGGTGAAGCCCTGCTTCGAGATGGTGTCTTCGAAGTCGATGCTGGCCCCGCTCAGGTAGGGGACGCTCATCTTGTCGACGACGACTTCGACGCCGTCGTAATCGCGGACGGCGTCGCCCTCAAGGAGGCGCTCGTCGAAGTAGAGCTGGTAGATCAGTCCGGAACAACCGCCCGGCTGCACGGCAACGCGGAGCCGAAGATCAGTGCGGCCTTCCTGTTCCAGCAGGCTGCGGACCTTGCCGGCAGCGACGTCGGTCAGCTGGACCTCGTGGCTGGCCAGCTCCTGGTCCGCCTGGACGGTGGTGTCGGCGCTGTTTTCATTGGTTGTAGTGCTCATGGCCTACCTTCTTACGACGGTGGTGGCGGCTCCGCCTGCGCGGTGCCCGCCCCTACTTAAACGGTATGGGCTATAGCTACATGCTACGTCGATCAGCCCTCTAGCTCTAACTCCTGGCGTAACCGTCAGCACCGGCTGGATGTTCCCCGGGAACGCCGAAAAGTCAGGGCCTCAGGCGAGACCGTCGGCGTTCAGCCGGGCCAGCAGCAACGCCTCTGCCACGATCGCGTTCCTGAAGTCCTCCAGGTGCAGCGACTCGTTGGCGCTGTGGGCGCGGGAATCGGGATCCTCCACGCCCGTGACCAGGATCTGCACGTCCGGGTACAGCTCGGTGAGGTCGGCGATGAACGGGATGGAACCGCCGATGCCGGTTTCGACGGCCGGCACGCCCCAGGCCTCGCCGAGCGCCCACATCGCCAGGCGGGCGGCCGGCGAGGAGGTGTCCGTCAGGAAGGCGTTGCCGCTCTCCCCCGGGGTGAAGACCACCTCGGCGCCGAAGGGCGCGTGCGATTCGACGTGCCGGCGGACTGCCTCCATGGCGTCGGCCGGGTCCTGGCCGGGGGCGAGCCGCAGGCTGAACTTGGCACGGGCCCGCGGCAGCAGGGTGTTGGAGGCGACGTCCACGGCGGGCGCGTCGAAGCCGATGATGGACAGGGCGGGCTTCGTCCACATACGCGAGGCGATGGACCCGTTGCCGGCGAGCTTCACGCCGTCGAGCACCGAGGCGTCGTTGCGGTATTCCTCTTCGGTGAGGTCGACGGCGGCGTCGTCGCGGCTGACGAGGCCCTCAATCGCGACGCTGCCCTCGTCGTCGTGCAGGGTGGCGATCAGCCGCGCCAGCAGGGTCGGGGCGTCCAGCACAGGACCGCCGAACATGCCGGAGTGGACGGCGTGGTCCAGGACCTTGACCTCGATGGTGCCGTCCACGAGCCCGCGCAGGCTGGTGGTGAGGGCCGGGATGCCGACCTTCCAGTTGGAGGAGTCGGCGACGACGATCACGTCCGAGCGCAGCAGTTCCTGGTGGGTCTCCAGGAAGGACCGGAAGGTGGGTGAACCGGCTTCCTCCTCACCTTCGAAGAAGAAGGTCACGCCCAGGCCCAGCTCCTCCCCCAGCACGCGGGACACGGCGGAGTAGGCGGCGATGTGGGCCAGGATCCCGGCCTTGTCGTCTGCGGCGCCGCGGCCGTAGAGGCGGCCGTCGCGTTCGACGGCGGTGAACGGCTCGGTCTCCCAGAGCGCGAGGTCGCCGGTCGGCTGGACGTCGTGGTGGGCGTAGAGCAGGATGGTGGGCTTGCCGGCTGCGGCGGGGCGGCGCGCGACGACGGCCGGGCCGCCGGGGGTGCCGTCTTCCTTGTCGCAGCGCAGGATCCGGACGTCGTCGAAGCCGCTGGCGCGGACCAGTTCGGCGACGGCGTCGGCGCTGGCGTTCAGCGGAGCCGGATCGAAGCTGGGCCAGGCGATGCCCGGGATCGCCACGAGCTCCTTCAACTGCTGGACGGTGGCGTCGAAGGAGTCGGTAACGGCCTGGCGGAGGGCGTCGGCATCGATGGAGCCGACGGCGGAGGGCTGCGGGATCCCCGCGGGTGATGAAGTCATGGCCAAAACACTACCCGTGTCCGGCATCACTACAAACAGCGCCACAGCTGCCTGTGGGTCCCGGTGTGGGCTGGGTCTCGGGCCACCTGCCGCAAGGTATTCTGTAGGGGTGTTTGGACGTAAAAAGGAAGCGCCCTCGGCGCAGGACGTAGTTGACCAGCAGGTGGCCGAGGCAGCAGCCCGGGACGCCGCAACCGGCAAGGGCGCGCCCACGCCCAAGCGCAGCGCGCAGGTGGCGGCCCGCAAGCGGCCCCTGGTGCCGGAGGACCGCAAGGCCTCCAAGGCAGCCGAGCGCACCGCGATCGCGGACCAGCGCCTCAAGATGCGCCAGGCCATGGATACCGGTGACGAGAAGTTCCTGCCGCTGCGGGACAAGGGACCGCAGAAGCGCTTCGCCCGCGACTATGTTGACGCCCGCTTCAGCCTCGGCGAATACCTGATGTTCGGCGCCCTTGTCTTCGTCGTCATCTCCCTGCTGGTCCCGGCCAGCAGCGAACAGATGATCTATGTCCTGGGTGGTTTTTGGGTGATGTTCCTGGCCGTCTTCGTGGACGTCTTTATCCTGTCCCGGAAGCTCAAGAAGCGCCTGGCGGAGAAGTTCGGCGAGGTCGAGCGTGGCACGGTCTGGTATGGCTCGATGCGCTCCCTGCAATTCCGCCGCCTCCGCCTGCCTAAGCCGCAGGTCAAGCGCGGCGAGTTCCCCGCCTGAATCCGGCCAGCAAAAAGCCCCCGGCAGTTCATGGACTGGCGGGGGCTTTTGCGCGTCCGGGACCTGTGCGCGCCGTCCGGACCTGCCGGTCCGCCCCGCGCGGAGATCCCGGTCAGGGGCGGACGGGCCGCTTCGCCAGCTCGCGGTTGATCCGAGCCGCCCAGAAGGGGCCCTCGTAGAGGAACGCGGTGTAGCCCTGCACCAGGGTGGCGCCGGCTTGGAGCCGGTCCCGGACGTCCTGGCCGGATTCGACGCCGCCCACCGAGACCAGCGTGATCGCCCCGCCCGTGGCGGCCTTGAGCCGGGCCAGCACTTCCAGCGACCGTTGCTTCAGCGGTGCGCCGGAGAGTCCGCCGGCGCCGCACGCTTCGACCTGTTCCGGACTGGAGACCAGGCCGGTGCGGGCAATGGTGGTGTTGGTGGCGATGATGCCGTCCAGCTTGAGGTCCAGGGCCAGCCGGGCGACGTCGTCGATGTCCTCGTCGCTGAGGTCCGGGGCGATCTTGACCAGCAGCGGCACGTGCCGCCCGGCGGCGCTGTCCGCCGCCTCCCCCACCGCGGCCAGCAGCGGCCGCAGCGTGTCAACGTCCTGCAGCAGGCGCAGCCCCGGCGTGTTCGGGGAACTCACGTTCACCACCAGATAGTCCGCGGCGGGGGCCAGGCTCCGGGCGCTGACCAGGTAGTCCGCCACCGCGTCCTCGAGCTCCACGACCTTGCTCTTGCCGATATTGACGCCGATCACCGGGCGGACCCCGGGGTAGCGGCGCTGCAGCGCCGCCCGCGCGGAGCGGAGCCGCGGCGCCACCGCGGCGGCGCCGTCGTTGTTGAAGCCCATCCGGTTGATCACGGCGCGGTCCTCGATCAGGCGGAACAGCCGCGGTGCCGGGTTGCCGGGCTGGGCCCGGCCGGTGATGGTGCCCACCTCCACGTGGCCGAAGCCGAGGTCGGTCAGCGCTTCGATGCCGTGGCCTTCCTTGTCAAAGCCCGCGGCGAGCCCGAACGGTGAGGGGAAGGTCAGGCCGAAGGCCTCGGTCCGCAGCGACGCAGCCGGGGCGGTGAAGCGCTGCAGGACCCGCCCGGCGCCGCAGCGGTTGGCCAGCCGGATGCCCAGGAAACCGATCTTGTGGGCGCGCTCGGCGTCCATCCAGGAGAAGGCGAGCCGGAAGAAGGTGGGATATACGCGCATGACCCTAGTTTTCCGGTTCCGGCCGCGCAAACCAAAACAGGGGAACCGCACCGGACAAAACCGCACCCCGGCGGGCGCTAGCATGAAGCCATGACCAGCGAGGATGCAGTCCACAGCAGCGTGCCCGGCGCGGGCTCCAGCGCGGCGCCCGGCTCCCGGATCGAGGCCGACGTCGTTGTGGTCGGCGCCGGACTCGCCGGGCTCGTGGCCGCGGCGGAGGCCTACGCGGCGGGCCGGCGGGTGGCATTGCTGGACCAGGAGCCGGAGGCTTCGGCCGGCGGCCAGGCGCACTGGTCCTTCGGAGGCCTGTTCCTGGTCAACACCCCGGAGCAGCGCCGGCTGGGCGTCCGCGACAGCGCGGACCTGGCCCTCGCCGACTGGCTGTCCTCCGCCGCCTTCGACCGCCCGGAGGACGCCCTCGCCCGCCGGTGGGCCGAGGCCTACGTGGACTTCGCGGCCGGCGAGAAACGCGCCTGGCTCGCCTCGCTCGGCGTCGGCCTCTTTCCGCTCGTGCAATGGGCCGAGCGAGGCGGCTACGGCCCGGACGGCCACGGCAACACGGTGCCGCGCTTCCACGTCGCCTGGGGCACCGGCCCGGCACTCGTCGCTCCGTTCCTCGCGAAGCTGCGCGAGGGTGTGGCCGCCGGGCGGGTTTCCTTCCACTTCCGGCACCGCGCGACCGAACTGGCGACGACGGCGGGCCGGCTCAGCGGCGTGCACGGAGAGATCCTGCAACCCAGTGGCGCCGGCCGCGGCGAGCAGTCATCCCGGACGGTCACCGGCTCCTTTGAAGCGGTCGCGGGGTCCGTGGTGGTCACCAGCGGCGGGATCGGCGGCAACCACGGCGCCGTCCGGCGGCAGTGGCCCGGCGGCGGCGCCCCCGCGGCCATGCTGAGCGGCGTGCCTGCCTCCGTGGACGGGGAATTCCTGGCCGCGGTGGACCGCGCCGGCGGCCGGCTGATCAACGGCGACCGGATGTGGGATTACCCGGAAGGCATCCACAACTACGACCCGGTCTGGCCGCAGCACGGGATCCGGATCCTGCCCGGGCCCTCGGCGCTTTGGCTCGACGCCACCGGCAGGATGCTCCCGGCACCGTTGTTCCCCGGCTTCGACTCGCTCGGCGCGCTGCGGCACATCCTCGGGACCGGCCACACCCACTCCTGGTTTGTGCTGAACAAGGCCATCGCGCTCAAGGAGTTCGCGCTCTCCGGCTCCGAGCAGAACCCCGACCTGACCGGCAAGGACGTCCGCCTGCTCGCCGGCCGCCTAAAACCGTCCGGGGACAGCCCGCTGCAGCGCTTCCTGGACCGGGGCGTGGACTTCCTGCAGGCCGGCAGCCCCACGGAGCTGGCCGCGAAGATGAACGCCCTCGCCGGCGCGCCGCTGATCGACGCCGCCGAACTGGACCGGCTGATCCGGTCCCGGGACCGCCAGTTCGCGAGCGGGCTGGGCAAGGATCCGCAGCTCGCGGCGATCCGCGCCGCCCGCCGCTTCACCACGGACAAGATCATGCGGGTGGCCCCGCCGCACCGGATGCTGGACCCCCGGCACGGGCCGCTGCTGGCGGTGCGGCTCTCCGTGCTGACCCGCAAGAGCCTCGGCGGGATCCAGACCGACCTGCACTCCCGGGTGCTGGACGGCTCCGGCGCTCCGGTGTCCGGGCTGTACGCCGCCGGCGAGGCAGCCGGATTCGGCGGCGGCGGCATCCACGGGTACCGCGCCCTTGAAGGCACCTTTCTGGGCGGGTGCCTGTTCTCGGGCCGCACGGCCGGCCGCGCCGCGGCCTCGGCCCTCTAACCGGCAGGCCGACCAGCAAATGAACCGGCAGGCCAACCGGCAGATGAACCGGCAGAACGAGAGGGACCAGATGGACTGGCAGACCGACATCCTGGGCGAGGACTTCGCGGCCTGCGCATTCCAGGCCGCCGGCCCGGACGGAGTGGAGCGGACCGCCACCCTGGTCCGGCATCTCCCCTCGGCCGGCGCCGGCCGGGCTCCGCGGCGGTCGGTGCTATTCCTGCACGGCTGGAGCGACTACTTCTTCAACGAGGAGCTCGCGGAGTTCTGGACCGGCCAGGGCTTCGGGTTCTTCGCCCTGGACATGCACAACCACGGCAGGAGCCTGCGGTCCGGCACGCACGGCGGCTACGTGGCGGACCTGGCCGACTACGACGCCGAGATCACCGCTGCGATCGGCATCATCGAGTCCCTGGGCCCCCAGGGGTCCCCTCCCCCGCCGGTGACGCTGATGGGACATTCCACCGGCGGGCTCATCGCGGCCCTGTGGGCAAGCCGGCACCCGGGGGCCGCCGCCTCGCTGGTCCTCGACAGCCCCTGGCTGGAGATGCACGGCAGCCCGGCGGTCCGCCGGGCCGCGCGGACCATGGTGGAGCCCCTGGCCCGCTTCCGGCCCGAGTCCGTGATCCGGCTGCCGGAACGTGCCTTCTACTGGCGCAGCATCAGCAGCGCCGCCGAGGGCGAATGGGTCCTGGACGACAACTACCGGCCGCCGCGGGCCTTCCCGGTGCGGGCGGGCTGGCTCAGCGCCGTGCTCGCCGGCCAGTCCCGGGTGGCCCGGGGGCTCAACATCGACGCGCCCATCCTGGTGATGATTTCCGGTGCCAGCGCCAACGGCATGTTCTGGAAGGAGTCCATGCGGCGCACCGACGCGGTCCTGGATGTGAACACGATTGCGTTGCGAGCCCTGAGCCTGGGCCGCACGGTGACCCTGGAACGGATCGACGGCGCCCTGCACGACGTTTTCCTCTCCGCGCCGCGGGTCCGCGCGGACGCCTATGCCCGGCTGGCCCGCTGGATCCGGGCCTACGTCCTGGACGACGGCGGCTCCGCGTGAGGGTTCCGGCGGAGCCGCCGCGGTGGCGCCGGGATGTGCTGGGACGCCGCTTCGAGTCCCTGGAGCTGCCGCTGCAGCCGGATGATGAAGGACCCGTCGTCGCCACCCTGGTCCGGCACGCCGCGGCGGCCGGTCCGGTGGCCGGTCCGGTGGCCGGTGCCGCTGCCGACGTCCCGGACACCTCCGGGCCCCGGGCAGCGGAGAAAGCGGTCCTCTACCTGCATGGCTGGGCCGATTATTTCCTGCAGGCCGAACTCGCCGAGCAGATTGTGGCCGCCGGCTTCCATTTCTACGCCCTGGACCTGCGGAAATTCGGGCGCAGCCTGCGCAGTTGGCAGACCCCCGGCTACACCACCGACCTGGCGGTCTATGACGAAGACCTCGCCGCCGCGCTTGCCGCCATCACCGCCGATGTCGCGTTCCGGACGGGCAGCCCAACGATGCCCACGGTCCACCTGCTCGCGCACTCGCTCGGCGGCCTCGTCGCTGCCCTGTGGGCGGACCGGAATCCGGGAGCTCTGGGCACGCTGGTCCTGAACGCCCCGTGGCTGGAACTGCAGGGCAGCAGCCTGATCCGGAACATCGCCATGCAGTTGGTGGAACCGCTGGCCCGCACCGACCCGCGGCGGCCGTTGCTGCTGCCCAGCATGCCCGGCTACTGGGACAGTGTGAGCGGCTCGGCGCACGGCGAATGGGACATGGATCCCGAATGGCGGCCCCGGGCGTCGTTCCCGATCCGGCCGGGCTGGACGAAGGCGGTGCTGGCCGGCCACGCGGCCGTGCAGCGTCGGCTGGACATTACCTCGCCGGTGCTGGTGATGCTGTCCGGCCGCACCCACATCCAGGCCGAATTCTCGGAGGCGCTGATGGACGTCGACGCCGTGATCGACGTCGAGGAAACTGCGCGGCGGGCACTGGGGCTGGGCCGCCGGGCTGCCGTCTTCCGCTACCCGGGGGCCATCCACGACGTTTTCCTCTCCCGGCGCGCGGTGCGGCAGGAGGCCTACCGCGACCTCCTGCTCTGGTTGAGCCTTTACCCCGGCTGACTTCGCTGGCGCCGGCCGCCGTGCCGGGCGTGCGGTGTCAGGCGCCGCCGGCGGGGGCCGCGGCGTCCACCGCACCACCGTAGCGGCGGTCCCGCTGCGCGTAGATCTCAACGGCGTCCCACAGGGTGCGCCGGTCCACGTCGGGCCACAGCGTGTCGAGGAAGACAAACTCGGCGTAGGCGGACTGCCAGAGCATGAAGTTGGACAACCGCTGTTCCCCGGAGCTGCGCAGGAACAGGTCGACGTCGGGCAGGTCCGGCTCGTCCAGGTACTTCTGGATGGTGCGTTCGGTGATGGCACCGGGCTTGAGCCGGCCCGCGGCCACTTCCTCGGCGATGGCCGAGACGGCGTCGGTGATTTCCGCCCGGCCGCCGTAGTTAACACACATGTTCAAAGTGCAGGTGCTGTTGCCGCGGGTGAATTCCTCGGCCTCTTCGAGTTCCCGGATCACCGAGCCCCAGAGTTTGGGCCGCCGCCCGGACCAGCGGATCCTGACGCCCCACTCGTCCAGCTGGTTCCGCTGCCGGCGCAGCACATCCTTGTTAAATCCCATCAGGAAGCGGACTTCCTCGGGCGAGCGGCGCCAGTTCTCGGTGGAGAAGGCGTAGACGCTCACGTGCTCGATACCGAGTTCAATGGCCCCGGCCATGACATCCAGCAGCGCCGGCTCCCCCGCCTTGTGGCCCTCGATCCGCGGCAGGCCCCGCTGGTTGGCCCAGCGGCCGTTGCCGTCCATCACGATCGCGACGTGCCGGGGAATGAACTCCGCCGGGATCGCAGGCGGCACCGCCCCGGAGGGGTGCGGGTAGGGCGCCACAACGTCGGCGCTGCGCCGCCGCACCGGATTCTTGGCTGGGGTCTTTTTGCCTAGGGCCACGGTCAGGTTCGCTCCACATGTTTGAGGGATTTCAGGACACGTTCCAGATGCCACTGCAGGTAGCTGGCCACCAGGCCCGCGGCCTCCCGGCGGTGGACCGGGGCGGAGGCGTCCGCCGCCCCCCAGTCCCCGGTCAGCAGCGCCCCCAACAGCAACACGGTCTCCCCGGCCGGGGCCGGCGAACCCGGCGGCCGGCACTGCCCGCAGACCATGCCGCCCAGCGGGGCGGAAAACGCGGTGTGCGGACCGGGCGCGCCGCAGCGGGCGCAGTCGGTGAAGCTGGGAGCCCAGCCGCCGGTGGACAGCGCACGGAGCAGGTAGGAATCCAGGATGAGTTCGGGGGCGTGGTCGCCGCGGCTCAGTGAGGCCAGCGCCCCGACCAGCAGGTTGTACTGGGCGGTTCCCGCCTCGCCGTCGACGTCGGTGAGCTTCTCGGCGGTTTCGGTCATCGCGGCGGCGACGGTGTAGCGGCCGTAGTCGGCGGCGATGCTGGAGCCGTAGGCGCCCTTCGCGACAGCCTGGGTCACCACGTCCAGGGTGCGTCCCGAGATGAGCTGCAGGTCCGCGACCATAAACGGCTCGAGCCGCGCACCGAACCGGCTGGACGTGCGGCGGACGCCCTTGGCGACGGCCCGGACCTGGCCGTGGTGCTTGGTCAGCAAGGTGATGATGCGGTCCGCTTCGCCCAGCTTATGGGTGCGCAGGACCACGGCGTCGTCGCGGTACGCACGCGCAGCAAAGGAGGAGGGTTGGGCCACAGTTAATCTTCGCACTGACTTCGGGCAATAGCCGCCATTGGGAAAACCGGCACCGGCGGTGGACAGCGCCGCGCCGCCGGAAACTCCCGGCGGCGCGGCGTCTGTCGTGGGCGCCGCTTAGGCGCGGGCATCCCGGATGGCGCGGTTGACGGCGGAAATGACGGCCTTCAGCGACGCCATGGACGTGTTGGCATCGATCCCGACGCCCCACAGCACCCGCTCCCCCACGGCGCATTCGACGTAGGCCGCGGCCTGGGCGCTGCCGCCCTCGGACAGGGCGTGCTCGCTGTAGTCCAGCACGCGGACGTCGACGCCGTCCTCCCGCAGGATGCTCAGCAGGGCCGCGATGGGGCCGTTGCCGGTACCGGTGCGGCGCAGCGGCTTGCCGTCCACCTTGAGCGCCGCGGTCAGCGTCATGGTCCCGTCCTCGTCCGATTCGGTGCTGACCGCCCCGAGGGCGTAGCGTCCCCACTGCGCTTCGGCGGCGGCGGAGGGCAGGTACTCGTCCTGGAACAGCTGCCACAGCTGGGCGCCGCTGACTTCGCCGCCCACCATGTCCGTGCGGCGCTGGATGACGCCGGAGAACTCGATCTGCGCGCGGCGCGGCAGGTCCAGGTTGTGCTCGTTCTTGAGCAGGTACGCAACGCCGCCCTTGCCGGACTGCGAGTTGACCCGGATGACGGCTTCGTAGCTGCGGCCGAGGTCCTTGGGATCGACCGGCAGGTAGGGGACCTGCCAGGCGTAGTCGGCCACGTCCTTGCCGGCGGCCGCGGCGTCCTTTTCCAGGGCTTCCAGGCCCTTCTTGATGGCGTCCTGGTGCGAGCCGGAGAAGGCCGTGAAGACGAGGTCGCCGCCGTAGGGTGAGCGTTCGGCGACGGGCAACTGGTTGCAATACTCGACCGTGCGGCGGACGTCGTCGATGTCGGAAAAGTCGATCATCGGATCGATGCCCTGCACGAACATGTTCAGGCCAAGGGTGACCAGGTCGACGTTGCCGGTCCGCTCGCCGTTGCCGAACAGGCAGCCTTCGATCCGGTCCGCCCCGGCCAGGTAACCCAATTCGGCGGCCGCCACGCCGGTGCCGCGGTCGTTGTGCGGGTGCAGCGAGAGGATGATGCCCTCCCGCGGGTGCAGGTGCCGGCTCATCCACTCGATGGAATCGGCGTACACATTGGGGGTGGCCATCTCGACCGTGGCCGGCAGGTTGATGATCACCTGGCGGTCGGCGGAGGCCTCGAAGACGTCGGCGACGGCGTTGCAGACGCGCACGGCGTAGGCGAGTTCGGTGCCGGTGAAGGACTCCGGCGAGTACTCATACGTGATGTGCGTGTCCTCGAGGGTTTCCTCGTACTTCTTGCACAGCCGGGCGCCCTGCAGGGCGATGTCGAGGATTCCGTCCTCGTCCTGGTTGAACACTACGCGGCGCTGCAGGACCGACGTCGAGTTGTACAGGTGCACGATGGCCTGCCTGGCGCCGACCAGGGACTCGTAGGTCCGCTCGATCAGGTGCTCCCGGGCCTGGGTCAGGACCTGGATCGTGACGTCGTCCGGAATGTGGTTGCCCTCGATCAGCTGGCGGACGAAATCGAAGTCGGTCTGCGAGGCGGAGGGGAAGCCGACCTCGATCTCCTTGTAGCCCATCCGGACCAGCAGATCGAACATCTTCATCTTGCGGGCCGGGCTCATCGGGTCGATCAGGGCCTGGTTGCCGTCACGCAGGTCAACCGCGCACCAGCGCGGCGCCTTGGTGATGACCTTGTCCGGCCAGGTGCGGTCCGGCAGTTCGACCGTGATCAGGTCCTGGAACGGGACGTAGCGGTGGACGGGCATTCCTGAGGGCTGCTGTGCGTTTCGCATTACTATCGGGGCCTTTTCTGTGATTCCTGGTGAAAGGGTGGCCGGGCAACACAAACTCCGCAGCGAGGTTTGGCCTTGCGCTAGATCGCGTCTGAGGCCCCGCCGCGGCAGCTAAGAAGAAGCAGTTCTGCGCGCACATTTTCACAGTAACACGGGTGCGTAAGATGAAGGAGCCATACCTCCGTAACGTCCACCATGCAGACGCTGGACCGGCAACAGGCCCGGTTCAGTCTCCCCACTCGAAGGAGCATCAGTGCCGCTTTCCGGGATCGACAAGTCCACCATCGACGACGGCGTCCGCCCCCAGGACGACCTGTACCGGCACTTCAACGGCAGCTGGCTCAAGAGCACCGCCATCCCGGACGACCGGCCGCTGGAGGGCACGTTCACGGCGCTGCGCGACGGTTCGGAACTCGCGGTCCAGGAGATCATTCTGGAGGCGGCCGGCCGCGGCGAGGCCGCCACCGGCATCGAACGCAAGATCGGCGACCTGTACAACAGCTTCATGGACGAGGCGGCCGTGGAGGCCGAGGGCGCGGAGCCGATCCGGGAGCGGCTGGCCGAGGTGTTCGCCACCGGGTCCGTGGCCGAGCTGGTCCGGCTGGCCGGGCGGCTGTTCCGCGCCGACGTCTCCGGACTGTTCTATATTTACCCGGCCCCGGATGCGGGCAACCCGGACCGGGTCCTGCTCTATACCGGCCAGGGCGGCCTGGGCCTGCCGGATGAGTCCTACTACCGCGACGGGAAGTTCGCGCCGATGGTCCAGGCCTACCGGGAGCACGTCCGCACCATGTTCGGCCTGGCCGGCGTCGCCGATGCGGAAGCAGCGGCGGGCCGCGTGGTGGAGCTGGAGACGTCGCTTGCCTCCCACCACTGGGACAAGGTCACGCTGCGCAATCCGCAGAAAACGTACAACCTGAAATCGGCCGAGGAAGTCTCGGAGCTGTTCCCGCTGCTGTCCGCCTGGTTCGATGCCGCCGCCATCGCGCCGGAGAAGCGCGCCGAACTGGTCGTCAGCACGCCGGACTTCTTCGCCGGAGCCGCGGCGCTGCTGGAGACAGTGCCGCTGGCCACCTGGCAGGAATGGCTCGCCATGCGGGTGGTCAGCGCGGCCGCCCCGTACCTGTCGGCCGCGTTCGTGGACGCCAATTTCGCCTTCTACGGCACCACCCTGAGCGGCACGCCCCGCAACCGGGACCGCTGGAAGCGCGGCGTCGCCGTCGTCGAGGCCGCCCTCGGCGAGGCGGTGGGGCAGATCTACGTGGCCCGGCACTTCCCGGAAAGCCACAAGGAGCACATGCGTTCGCTGGTCGGCAACCTGATCGAGGCATACCGCGACTCAATCACCGGACTGGCCTGGATGGGTGAAGAGACCAAGCTGGAGGCCTTGAAGAAGCTGGATTCCTTCCGGGCCAAGATCGGCTACCCGGACAAGTGGATCGACTACTCCGCGGTGGTGGTCGACGAGGCGGACCTGCTGGGGAACGTGGAGCGCGCGCACAGCGCCGACGTCGACCGGCACCTGGACGAGGTGGGGAAGCCCGTGGACCGGGAGAAGTGGCTGATGACGCCGCAGACCGTGAACGCCTACTACCACCCGCTGCTGAACGAGATTGTTTTCCCGGCCGCCATCCTGCAGCCGCCGTTCTTCACCGCCGACGCCGACGACGCGGTGAACTACGGCGGCATCGGCGCCGTGATCGGCCACGAGATCGGCCACGGCTTCGACGACCAGGGCTCGCAGTACGACGGAAGCGGCCTGCTGCGGAACTGGTGGACCGAGGCCGACCGGACCGCTTTCGAGGCCCTGACCTCAAAGCTGGTGGCCCAGTTCGATGTCCTCTCCCCGGCCGAAGCCGCCGGCCACCACGTCAACGGCAAGCTGACGCTTGGCGAGAACATCGGCGACCTCGGCGGCCTGACCATTGCCTACAAGGCCTACCTGATCAGCCTCGGCGGGCAGGAGCCGCCGGTCCTGGACGGACTCACCGGCGCCCAGCGCTTCTTCGCCTCCTGGGCCGCGAGCTGGCGGCAGGTCATCCGCAGCGAGGAGGCCATCCGCCGGCTCGCCACGGATCCGCACTCCCCCAACGAGTTCCGGACCAACACCATCGCCAAGAACCTCGACGCCTTCCACGCGGCCTTCGCCACCGGAGAGCAGGACGGGATGTGGCTGGCGCCGGAAGAACGCGTCAGCATCTGGTAGCGGGCGCGCGCCTGCCGCCGACGACACACCGGCGGCAACAGAGACCAAACACAACAGCGGCGGGCCGGGGTTTCCCCCGGCCCGCCGCTGTTGTGTCCGCGGCTAATGGTGTTAGCTGGCCGGGACGGTTTCCTTGGCCTGCTGCTGGCGTGCGTTCCAGGCGGCGTAGCTGCCGTCGAGTTCGACGACGTCGTAGCCGGCGCGGCGCAGGGCGCTGGCCGCGACGGAGTTCCGGACGCCGCTTTGGCAGTAGGACACGATGGTGCCCTCGGCGGGGAGTTCGTCCAGGTGCCACATGACGCGGCCGCCGCTGAGCTGGTAGGAACCGGGGATGTGGCCGGCGGAGTGCTCGGTGCGGTTGCGGACGTCCAGGACCATCGCGGCGTCGAAACCGTCGAGTTCCTCGGGCTGGATCAGCTTCGGCACGGAGACCGGCAGGCCTTCGAGGCCGGTGACGTAGCCGGCGACCTTGTCGATGCCGACGCGGACCAGGTGGTCCCACATTTCCTGCGCGGCGGCCTGGTCCGGGGCCAGGAGCACCAGCGGGTTGGTGTCGGTTTCCGGGTTCACGACCCAGGCGCCGAAGCTCGCGGTGGATTTGCCGGCCGGGACGTTCACCGAGCCGGTGACGGTGCCTTCGTGGACCTCGTTGTTCGGGCGGGTGTCGACGAAGATGACCTTGTCCGCGGCGAGGTCGGCGGCGACGTCGGCGCTGGCGAGTTCGGCCAGCGGGGCGCGTTCGCCCATCACGGCCGGGCCTTCCCGGTTTTCACGCTTCATCCGGGCGAAGTAGGCGTGCGCGTCGGGCTGGCCGTCGAGGAGTTCATCGATGAAGCCCTGCTCGTCGTTCGCGGCCAGGTACGGGCCCCACCAGGCGTAGAGGCGTTCGTAGCCGACCGTGGAGGACGGGATCGCGCCCAGGGCCTTGCCGCAGGCGCTCCCGGCGCCGTGGCCGGGGTGGACCTGAACGTGGTCCGGCAGGGTCAGGAACTTATCGCGCAGGCTCGCGAAGAGCTGCTTCGCGCCGGCGAAACGGGTATCAACCCCGCCGGCGGCCTCGTCCAGCAGGTCCGGCCGGCCCAGATCGCCGGAGAAGACGAAGTCGCCCGAGAGCAGGTACCCGGGGGCGTCGGCGAACGCGCCGTCGGTGATCAAGAAGGACAGGTGCTCCGGGGTGTGCCCGGGGGTGTGGAGGGCCTTGACCGTGATGTTGCCCAGGGTGATCTCATCGTTGTCGTTCAGCCGCCCGGCGTCGAACCCGTACTGCCAGTCCGCCCCGCCCTCGCCCGAAACATACGCGGCAGCGCCGGTCGCGGCGGCCAGTTCCCGGGTCCCGGACAGGAAGTCCGCGTGGATGTGCGTCTCGGTCACCGCGACGATCTTCATCCCGTTCGCGGCAGCAAGATCCCGGTACACGGCAATATCACGCCGGGGATCAACCACCAGGGCCTCACCCTTGGCCTGGCAACCAATGAAATAGCTCGCCTGGGCAAGGTCTTCGTCGTAAATGCGCTCAATAAGCATGGGGCTCTCTTTCGTTGGACGGGCGTGGTGCGCCGGGAGGTCATCCTCCCTCGCCTACCTCCAACAATAATACCCCCGGGGGTATAAGACAACTCCACGCGGCAGGGGCTAAAACGACGCGAGGGGCCCGCCTTCCGGCCGGCCCCTCGTGTCTGCCCCGGTCGTCCTAGGGCACCACCAGCGCCGGGTTCGCCTGCTGGCAGACGGTGTCGCCGGCAGTCTGGTTGACGATGTCCGGCGGCAGCGACACCGGGGCGTCGGCCTGCTGGGTGCCGGACTTATAGTCGCTCCCCACGTACACCTGCACGCCGGTGACGCCCGCGGCCGGGAGGACCTGCTTCGCCGGGATGCCCAGCAGCGCGGCGACGTCCGCCGCGACGTCGGCGGAATCCGCGCCATAGTAGACAGCCGTGGACGCCACCGCCGCGGCATCGAACGCGCTGGTCTCGGTGAAGCCGCCGGCCTTGAGTGCTGTCAGGACTTCCTGGGACCGCGCGGGGTTGCCCGAGCCGTTGGCCACGGCAACGGGCTGCAGCGCCTTGTCGTACGCCGGGGCGGGCGGCGCGGTGCTGGCAGTCGGCGTGGCACTGGCCGACTCGCCGGCGGTCGCAGCCGGGGTGGCCGACGGTTTTGCGGTCGGGTCGGTCAGGTCGATGTCCTTGCGCAGCGCCGCGAACAGCTGGGAGGCTGCGGGTTCGGCCAGCTGCAGGCGGTTCTCGTCGGACACAGCAGGTTCGGTCGGCGCGGCCACGAACGCCACCTTGCCGACGTCGATGTTCTTCAACCGGTTCCCGACCGTCAGCAGCGTCGGCACCGAGGCCAGGCCGTCGTCAATGGTCAGGTTCTTGGTGATGGCGTCCGCGATGGTCAGCATCCGCGCCGGGTTGGAGAGGGTGCCGTCGTCCTTGATTTTGCGGACCAGCGACGAGAGGAACCCCTGCTGGGCCTTGATCCGGCCCAGGTCGCTGCCGTCGCCGAAGGCATGCCGCGTGCGGACAAAGGAGAGTGCCTGCTCGCCCTGGACCTTCGAGGTGCCCTTGGGCAGCCGCAGGCCGGAGTCCGGGTCGAAGACTGCGTCGCTGATGCAGACGTCCACGCCGCCGACGGCGTTGGAGAGTTCCTTGACGGCATTGAAGTCCGCCATCATGAAATGGTCGATCTCCAGGCCGGTGAGCTTGTTGACGGTGTCCACGGCGCAGCCGATGCCCGCCTCGGTCATCGCGGCGTTGATCATCACGCCGTCCTGCGCCGGATACTGCTTGTTGGTTTTCGGATCCTTGCACTTGGGAAGGTCGACCAGCAGGTCGCGCGGGAAGCTGATCACGCTGACGCGTTTGTTGTCCGCGGAGATGTCCATCAGCATCATGACGTCGGAGTGGCCGTAGCCGGACGCGTCATCCTTGCTGCCGTACTGCGAGTTCTTACCGTCGCGGGTGTCGGTGCCCAGGATCAGGATCTGCATCCGCCCGGTGGCGTCGTCCGGGGCGCTCTCGGTCCGGCTGTTGCCCGCGCCGAGGGCCTGCGTGGCGATGTTTCCCTGCAGCCGGAAGACCCAGTAGGCGCCGAAGGCGATAACCCCCACGAGCAGGACCGAGAGAATGATCGTGGTTGCCTTCAGCCACCCGGGGATCCGCCGGGCAGTGCCCAGGTGGCGGGCCGGGCCGACGGACGCGTCGTCCGCGTGCCGGGATGCCGCGTTTGACCGAACCGGGGGGCCGGTCCCGTCTGCACGGTTGTCACGGGGTCGAACCACGGGTGGCGCCTTCCTTTGCGAGCGGGAATTCCCTATTTTAGAGGCCGAAACTGGGAAAACCCCGATGGGCATGCCCGGGCCGGGCCCCGGCTTACTTGCGGGGCCCGGCGCGGCGGTTGCCGCGGCCGGTTATGTCAGGCCTAGAAGCCGAGTTTCACCAGCTGCTTCGGGTCCCGCTGCCAGTCTTTCGCGACCTTGACGTGCAGGTCCAGGTAGATGCGGGCGCCAAGGAGCGCCTCGATGGCCTTCCGCGCCGTGGTGCCGACCTCGCGGAGCCGCGCTCCGCCCTTGCCGATGATGATGGCTTTCTGTGAAGGCCGTTCGACGTAGAGGTTGACCCGGACGTCCAGGAACGGACGGTCCTCGGGCCGGCCCTCGCGCGGGACGATCTCGTCGACCACCACGGCCAGTGAGTGCGGTAGCTCATCGCGGACGCCTTCGAGGGCGGCCTCGCGGATGAGTTCGGCGATCATCACTGCTTCGGGCTCGTCGGTCAGGTGGCCGTCCGGGTACAGCGGAGGCGACGGCGGCATGTGGCTGATCAGCACGTCGGCGACTGTGCCAACCTGAAACCCGTCCGTGGCCGAGACGGGGACGATGTCTTTCCAGCCGTCCTCCCCCAGCACTTCGCGGCCCAGCGCGGCGACGGCGAGCAGCTGCTCGGTCAGTGCCTGCCGGTCCACCGTGTCGGCCTTGGTCACGACCGCGATGACCGGCTTGTTCCCGATGGCGGCGAGCTGGGCGGCAATGAACTTGTCGCCGGGGCCGATCTTTTCGTTGGCGGGCAGGCAGAAGCCGATGGCGTCGACCTCCGCGAGGGTGTCCGCGACGAGTTCGTTGAGGCGCTTGCCCAGCAGGGTCCGCGGCCGGTGCAGCCCCGGGGTGTCGACCATGATCAGCTGCGCGTCGTCACGGTGCACGATGCCCCGGATGGTGTGGCGGGTGGTCTGCGGCTTGGCCGAGGTAATGGCGACCTTCTGGCCGACCAGGGCGTTGGTGAGGGTGGATTTTCCCGCGTTGGGCCGTCCCACCAGCACCGCGAACCCGGCCCGGTACCCGCCGAAAGGCGCTTCGCCGTCGGACTTATTCTGCTTGCTCACGTGGAACTCCCTGTTGCGTTGATTCGGCCTCGTCGAGTAGGTCTTCAAGGTCAGTTTCTTCCTTTGGAACCGCGGCCGCAATGATATGGCTGACGCGGTTCCGGCGGCCTTCCAGCCGGTCGGCCCGGAGGCTGACGCCGTCGACGCTGACCGTGCTGCCAACGATCGGCACCCGGCCGAGGGCTTTGGCGAGCAGGCCGCCCACGGTGTCCACTTCGTCGTCGTCGAGCTCCAGGTCGAAGAGTTCGCCGAGGTCGTCGATGCTCATCCGGGCGCTGACCCGGTAGCTGCCGTCGCCCAGCTCCACGGCTTCGGCGGCCTCGGTGTCGTATTCGTCCACGATTTCGCCGACGATTTCCTCGATCAGGTCTTCGAGCGTGACCAGCCCGGCGGTTCCGCCGTACTCGTCGATCACGATCGCCACGTGCGTGGATTCCTTCTGGAGTTCGCGCAGCAGCTCGCTCACCGGTTTGGAGTCGGGCACGTAGCGGACCTCGCGGGCCAGCTCGTCGACGACGGGCGGCTCCTCGCCGGGGCCCAGGTTGTGGACCACGGCGGCGACGTCCTTGAGGTAGACGATGCCGAGGATCTGGTCGGTGTTCTCGCCGATGACCGGGATCCGGGAGTATCCGGAACGGAGGAACAGCGACATGGCGCGGTGCAGGCTGGAACCGGAGTCGATGCAGAGGATGTCGGTCCGGGGCACCATCACGGAGCGGACCAGCGTGTCGCCGAAGTCGAAGACGGACTGGATCAGCTCGGCTTCGTTGTCCTCGATCACGTCCGATTCGCTGGCACGTTCGACCAGTTCGCGGAACTCCTCTTCGCTGAAGAAGGCCTCGTTGTCGGCGGGGGCACCGGGGGCCACGGCGCTGCCCAGGGTGACCAGCCAGCCCGGAATCGGGCCGAGCACCCAGCAGAGCCAGCGGATCAGCGGGGCGGAGAAGCGGACCATGCCGGCGGAGTGCACGCGGCCCAGCTGGCGCGGGGACACGCCGACGATCACGAAGCCCACCAGGGCCATGATGCCGGTGGCGGCAAGCCCGGCGAGCCAGACGTTGTCGAGCAGGCTGTGCAGCAGCACGGTCACGGCCACCGCGGAGGCCATCTCGAACCAGATCCGCCAGAACCGCAGGGCGCGCATGTGGGCCACGGGCTGGGCCATGATCCGCTTCAGCGCCCCGCCGCGGCTCTGCAGGATCGCATGTTCGGCGTCGTGCCGGGGAAGGTAGTTGAAGGCGGCCTCCGCCGCGGTGAGCACGGCAGCAAAACTGAGGAAGACCAGCGCCATGCCGGCCAGGATCAGTGGGGTCACTGAATCGTCTCTGCCGGGGCGTCCTTGCCGGTGAAGCCGGAGAGCAGCTCGCGCTGCAGCCCGAACATCTCTTCCTTCTCCTCCGGTTCCGCGTGGTCGAACCCCAGCAGGTGCAGAATGCCGTGCGTGGTCAGCAGCAGCATCTCGTCCTGGGTGGAGTGCCCGGCATTCTTAGCCTGGACCTCAGCCACCTGGGGGCAGATCGCGATGTCGCCGAGCATCCCCTGCGGGGTGGGCTTGTCCGGGGTGCCGGGGGTGAGTTCGTCCATCGGCACGGACAGCACGTCGGTGGATCCGGGCTCGTCCATCAGTTCGATGTGCAGCTTCTCCATGGCGGGTTCATCGACCAGCAGGATGGACAGCTCCGCCTGCGGGTGGATGAAGAGCCGTTCGAAGACGAACCGGGCCAGGGCCACCAGTTCCGCTTCGTCCACGGTGACGCCGGACTCGTTGTTGACCTCGATGCTCATGCGTGTTCTCCCCGGTTCTCCCGGGCGACGGAGTGCTTGACCCGGTTCCTTTGTACCTCGTCCCAGACGCTGTAGGCGTTGACGATGTCGCCCACCAGCCGGTGCCGGACGACGTCGGACGCGTCCAGCACGGAAAAGTTAACGTCCTCGATCCCCTGCAGGATGTCCTCGACGATCCGCAGCCCGGAGCGGGTGCCGAACGGCAGGTCCACCTGGGTGACGTCGCCGGTGACGACCATCTTCGAGCCGAAGCCCAGCCGGGTGAGGAACATCTTCATCTGCTCGGGCGTCGTGTTCTGGGCCTCGTCCAGGATGATAAACGCATCGTTCAGCGTGCGGCCGCGCATGTAGGCCAGCGGGGCCACCTCGATGGTGCCGGCGGCCATCAGCCGCGGGATCGACTCCGGGTCCATCATGTCGTGCAGGGCGTCGTAGAGCGGGCGCAGGTACGGATCGATCTTGTCGCTGAGGGTGCCGGGCAGGAACCCGAGCCGCTCCCCCGCCTCGACGGCCGGCCGGGTCAGGATAATCCGGCTGACTTCCTTTTGCTGCAGCGCCTGGACCGCCTTGGCCATGGCCAGGTAGGTCTTGCCGGTGCCGGCCGGTCCGATCCCGAAGATCACCGTGTTCGCGTCGATCGCGTCCACGTAGTTCTTCTGGTTCAGGGTCTTGGGCCTGATGGTCTTGCCTCGGCTGGAAAGGATGTTGTGGGTCAGGACGTCGACCGGGTTCTGCAGCGACTGGCTGCGCAGCAGCGAGACGAGCTGCTGCAGCACCGCGGGGGTGATGACCGTGCCGCGCGCTACCAGGCCACGGACCTCATTGAGCAGCCGCATGATCCTGGGGACGTCCGCGGCCGGACCGTTGATGGAAAGCTCATTGCCGCGGACATGGAAGTCCACGTCGGGGAACTGCGTTTCGATGAAGCGCAAGGCTTCATCATGGCTGCCCAGGGACTGCACCATCTGGTCGGAATTGTCGAACAGGACCACCTCCGTCCGCAGGCCTGGGAGGGAGTGGGGGAAGTCCCCTGCGGTGCGGTCGGCCGCGCTGATCCGGGCCTTGCCGTTGGCTGCTTCAGTCATGGTGTTGGCCCGTGGGCCTCTGGTCCCCTCCAGTTCGGAAATGGTCTCGCCGCTCCCGGCACGGGCCGACGGCGTTCCGGGCCGTCCGCGCCGGGTTGCAGCGGGTCCTTCCATCTTACGCCAGCGCGGCCCGGCGGCGGCGCGGCCTGCGCGTCCGCCGCGACATTAGGTATCAACTTCATATCGTCCTCATATCGTTCCCGTTGCAGTTCGGCGGACAGCCCGGAATCCCGGCCGGAGCGCGGTCGGCCTGTGTAATGCTGGATTCGGCCCTGCCGGGCCCGGCGAGCGGGAAACACAGCGAAGGGACAGGGGCAATCAGCCAGCGTGGAGTGAACAAGACAGCACCGGGCCGGCGCATGCGCCGCAGCGTGCTGTTCCTTGTGCTGCCCGCTGCCCTCGCCTTGTCCGGCTGCGTCGCCACGCCCCAGCCGGGAATCACCAATGCTGATACGCCCTCGCACACGGTCCCCGGTCCGGCCGCCGGGGTGGCCACCACCAGCGCACCGCTGGAATCCACGCAGGCCTCCAACAAGGCCCCGGTCTACTGGATCGGCCGGAGCAACGACAACGTTTTCCTTTACCGCGAGTTCCGTGACGTGCCCGAGGAGGACAACCCGATTACGCGCGCCCTGCGGGTGATGATGTCGCAAAAGCCGCTGGATCCGGACTTCTTCACGCCCTGGCAGAACCCCAAGATGCTCGCCACCTCGATTTCGGGCAAGAACGTCATCACGGTGGATGTGTCGGCGGACGCGTTCAACAGCAACGTCGACGCGGACATGGCCGAACGCGCCATCCAGCAGCTTGTCTACACCGCCACGGCCGCAGGCGCCAGCGCCGGGTTGACCGATACCGGCCAGCAGATCCAGGTGGTGGTCCTCGTCGACGGGCACACCGACTACGTCGCCTTCAACCGGGTCCGGCTCGGTTCGCCAACGTCCCGCAGCGCCGGGATGGTGGCGCCAGTATGGATCATCGATCCGCAGGAAGGCACCGAGGTGGCGGACGGTGCGGTCAAGATTTCGGGCCGCAGCACGGTCCCGGGCGGAAAACTTCATTGGGAGCTCCTGCGAGTCGACGGGACCAGCAAGACGCCGTATTTGAACGGCGACATCACCGCCTCCGCCGACGCCGACAAGTCCGGATTGTTCAACCTCGCCCTCAACCTCGGTCCGGGCAACTACGAGGTGCGGGTCTCCCAGGTGGACCCGGCCGGCAAGGTCAAGGACCTGAACGTCGATACCCGCGGGTTCACCGTCCGCTAAGACCGGCACCGGCTTTACGGCCGTTGACCTTCGGCGCCCGCGGGCGCCTGCCGGGCCTGATCAGCGTCCGGCCAGCGGGTTACCAGCGTCCCAGAATGTCGCTGGCCAGCACCGTGGCGGCGGGCCCGGCGGTGGACGAGCGCAGCACGTGGCGGCCCAGCAGGGCGGTGACGGCGCCGGCATCGCAGAGCCGGGTCACCTCGCGCGGGCTGATCCCGCCTTCGGGTCCCACGATCAACAGCACCTCCCGGGGGACGCCGCCGTCGGCCGCCTGCTGCTGCCAGGCTTCCAGCACCTGCCGCAGCGGCCGCACCGCGTCCTCGTGCAGGATCACGGCAAGGTCCGCGGCGGCCACGGCCGCCTGCAGTCCGTTGCCGTCGACGGCGGGGCGGACTTCCGGAATCCAGGCCCGGCGCGCCTGCTTCGCGGCCGCCGTCACCACAGACTGCCATTTGGCGTGCGCCTTCGCGGCGCGCTCAGGTTTCCAGCGGACAATCGACCGTTCCGCCTGCCAGGGGACGACGGCGTCGATCCCCAGTTCCGTCGCGGTTTCGGCGGCCAGTTCGTCCCGGTCCCCCTTCGCCAGCGCCTGCACCAGCACCAGCCGTACGTCGGGCCGCGGCTCGGTGCTGACCTCAATGCACTCCACGGTCAGCTGCTGGGGCGCGGCGGCGGTCACCGTGCCGGTGATGCGCCTGCCGGCGCCGTCGGTGATGTCGACGGCCTCCCCCACGGCCAGGCGCTTGACCGTCACCGCGTGGCGCGCCTCGGCGCCGTCGAGGACGAACGTCGCGCCGGGGACCTGCTGGTCCAGGGAGCCTGCAGGGGTGAAGAAGACCGGGTTACTCACCGCTACAGGTTACCGAGCCGGTCCCGCAGCTTGGCGAAGACGCCACCGCTGGCGGCAAGCTTCCCCTCAGTGAACTGCTCGCCGCGGAGTTTGGCGAGCTGCCGGAGCAGGTCCTCCTGGGCGGCGTCGAGCTTGGCCGGGGTGTCCACCTGCAGATGGACCTTGAGGTCCCCGCGGCCATAGCCGCGCAGGTGCGTCACGCCCAGGCCGCGGAGCGTGATGACCTCCCCGGACTGGGTGCCGGCCTTGACGTCGATCTCCTGCTGCCCGTCGAAGGTGTCCAGGGTCAGTTCCGTGCCCAGCGCGGCGGCGGTCATCGGAATGTTCAGGCTCGCGTGCAGGTCGTCGCCCTCACGCACATAGGTGGCGTCGTTGTTGACCCGGATCTCGACGTAGAGGTCACCGGAGGGTCCGCCGGCCGGTCCGGCCTCGCCCTGGCCGGACAGCTGGATCCGGGTGCCGGTGGCGACCCCGGCCGGAACCTTCACGGTGAGCGTGCGGCGGCTGCGGATCCGGCCCTGGCCGGCGCACTCGTTGCACGGGTCCTTGATGACGGTGCCGAAGCCCTCGCAGCTTCCGCAGGGGGCCGTGGTCATGACCTGGCCGAGGATGGAACGCACGGCCCGCTGGACCTGCCCGCTGCCGCCGCAGATATCGCAGCGTTCGGGGTGGCTGCCGGGGCGGCAGCAGGAGCCCTCGCAGGTGGGGCAGGTGACGGCGGTGTCCACTTCAAGCTTCTTGTTCACGCCGAAGACGGCGTCGCGGAGGTCGATCCGGACGCTGATCAGCGCGTCCTGGCCGCGGCGTACCCGGGAGGCGGGGCCGCCCTGGCCGCCGGCCCCGCCGAAGAAGGTCTCGAAGATGTCCTGGAAGGCGAAGCCCTGGCCGGCGTAGCCGCCGCCGAAACCGTTGTCGGTCCCGTTCTCGTTGCCCGTGGTGTCGTAGACCCTGCGTTTCTGCGGGTCCGACAGGACCTCGTAGGCGTGCGTGACCGCCTTGAAGCGCTCGGAGGCGTCGTCCCCGGGGTTCACGTCCGGGTGCAGGGTCCGCGCAAGCTTGCGGTAGGCCTTCTTGATCTCTTCCCCCGTCGCTTCACGGGAGACTCCAAGAACGTCATAGTGGCTGCTCAAAGTGTGTATCTCTTCCTTTTTGTACTGCCAGTGGGGCACTGCCTGTAGTGGGCAAGAAGTCCGGTGCCGGATCCGGCCCGTCAGGGCCCAAGGATCCGCGAAAGGTAGCGGGCGACCGCACGGACGGCGGCCATGGTGGTCGGATAGTCCATCCGGGTGGGCCCCAGGACGCCGACCTTGGCCGTGGCGTCCGGGCCGTAGCCGGTGGCCACCACGGAGGCTTCGGAAAGCCCGTCGTAGGGGTTCTCCCGGCCGATGCTGACGGTGACGCCGCGCGGGTCCTGCGCCATGTCGCTGAGCAGGCGCAGCATCACCACCTGCTCTTCGAGCGCCTCCAGCACGGGGCCGATGCTCAGCGGGAAATCGACGTTGGAGCGGGCCAGGTTGGCGGTGCCGGCCATGACCATCCGCTCCTCGCGGCTGCTCGCGGCCAGCGACTCCAGTCCCCGGGACAGGGCCTGGGCGGCGCCGCGCCGCACCGGCGGGCAGTTGTCCACCACGGCCTGCAGCGACTGGGGCAGCAGCCCCAGCGGGGTGCCGGAGAGCCTGGCCAGGAACAGGGTCCGGAGCTCCGCGAGGGCGTCGTCGCCGAGGTCCTGGCCGACGTCGATCACCCGCTGCTCCACCTTGCCGGTGTCCGCAATCAGCACCGTGAGCACCTTGCGGGGCGCCAGGAGCACGAATTCGATGTGCCGGACGCGGGCCCGGCTCAGGAGCGGGTACTGCACGACGGCGACCTGGTTGGTCAGCTGCGACAGCAGCCGGACGGTCCGGTCCAGGACGTCGTCGAGATCCTCGGAACCCTCCAGCAGCGCCTGGATGGCGCGGCGCTCGGCCGGGGACAACGGCTTGACCGCAGAAATCTGGTCCACGAACAGGCGGTAGCCTTTGTCCGTGGGAATCCGGCCGGCACTCGTGTGCGGCGCCGTGATCAGGCCCTCGTCTTCCAGCGCGGCCATGTCATTGCGGATCGTGGCGCTGGACACACCCAGGTGGTGCCGCTCCACGAGCGCCTTGGATCCCACGGGCTCGCGGGAATGGACGTAGTCCTCCACGATGGCGCGCAGCACTTCGAGTTTGCGTGGCTCGCTCACGCTCCACCTCCAATCGACCCGTATCGGATTGCCGGCGCCGGCCGCGCGGAAAGACCCGCCCGGGGAACCCGCGGTTAGCACTCGACATGCCTAAGTGCTAACCAGTCTAATATGAGTCGCGCCGTTGTTAGCATTGGATTCGCTGCGGGCGTGACCCCCGGGACGGGTGTTTCCGGGCACACCACGGGCCGCACCGCCGTTCTTTCGCCCAAATTCCCGAGTGCAAAGCAGTGTGTAGCAGATGTCGTACCAGAATTGGGGCCCGCAGGATCTCTCCGCCCCCGCCAAGGCCCAGCTGCCCGAAATCGCGGTGGAACGGGGCATGGTGCTCGAGGATGTGCAGTCCGGCTGGGTCGGCGCCGTGACCCGGGTGGAGAAGTCCGGCGGCATGCACGTCGTGGCCCTCGAGGACCGGCGCGGCAAGTCACGCTCCTTCCGCCTCGGCTTCGGGTTCCTGCTCGAAGGCCGGCCGATCAAGCTCATGCCGCCCGCCCCGCGGGCAGCCGCCGCGGGCAGCGCAGCCGGCACCCGTACCGCGTCCGGTTCGGTCCGGGTCGCCGGACAGCGGGCCCAGGTAGCTAAAGCCAGCCGGATCTGGGTGGAAGGCAAGCACGACGCCGAGCTCGTCGAGAAGGTCTGGGGTGACGACCTCCGTGTGGTGGGCATCGTCGTCGAACCCCTGCACGGCATCGACGACCTCGCCGGCGCCGTCAGGGACTTCCGTCCCGGCCCCGGCCGCCGGCTCGGCTTGCTGGTGGACCACCTGGTTCCCGACTCGAAGGAATCCCGGATCGCCGACGCCGTGATGGCCTCTCCCGGCGCGGCCGGCAACGTGCTGATCGTCGGTCACCCCTACGTCGACGTCTGGCAGGCGATCCGACCGGCCGTACTGGGCATTGAGCGGTGGCCGGTGATTCCGCGCGGCGTGGACTGGAAAACCGGCATCCTGACGGCCTTCGGCTGGCCGCACAGCACCAAGGAGGACATCGGCCTGGGCTGGCAGAAACTCCTCGGTGCGGTCCGCAGCTACGCGGACCTGGAGCCCTCCCTGCTGGGCCGGGTCGAAGAAGTCATCGACTTCCTCACGGCGCCGTAGCCGTTCTCCCTGCCACGTTTCGCGGTCCGAGCAAGTATTCTTGAAACGGCGGCCGCTGCTTATTGTTGCGGCCGCGGCTCGTACAGGTACCAACGCTCCACCGCAATCCAAAGGACGAAACGTGGCAGAAGACGCACGCGAACACACGGACCACCAGGCCGGCCATAACCAGCCCCAGTACCATGGCGTTCCGGCAAATGCTCTGCCGCTGACGGCGAGCGAGGACCGGCAGTGGGCCACGTTGGCCCATTTCGGCGGCATCCTGGGCTGCATTCCGTCCCTGCTGATCTACCTGATTTTCAAGGACCGCGGCCCGTTCACCGCGCAGGAATCGAAGGAAGCCCTGAACTTCACGCTGCCGCCCACCATTGCCGCCGTCGTGGCGAACCTGCTGGTCTTTGTCCCGGTGGTAGGCAACCTGTTCGCCGTGCTGGCCACCGCCATCTGGATTGCCCTCGCGTGCTTCTCGGTGGCCGCCGGCATCCACGTCAACCGCGGCCAGCCGCACCGCTACGAGTACAACCTCCGCTGGATCAAGTAGCGCGAACCGACACCTAAGGCCCGCGCGCTTAGTCCGGCAGGATCCGTCGGACGACCGCGTCGGCAAGCAGCCGGCCCTTGAGCGTGAGCACCAGCTGGCCCTTGAATGCTGCCGCCGGGTCCACGAGCCCGTCCGCAATCAGCCCGGCCACCGCATGGCGGCCGGTGTCACCGAGGCCGCCCAGGCTGGCAATCGACAGGCCGGTGGCAAGCCGGGCCTCCAGCATGACGCGCTCGACGTTGCGGGTATCGGCGTCGAGCGTCTCCCGGCCGGCGGCGGGCGAGGCGCCCGATCCCAAGCGCCCCGCATAGGCGGTCGGATGCTTGACGTTCCACCACCGGACCCCGCCGACGTGTGAATGCGCGCCGGGGCCTATCCCCCACCAGTCGTCCCCGCGCCAGTAGGCGAGGTTGTGCCGGCAGGCCTGCTCCGGCGTCCGGGCCCAGTTGCTGACCTCGTACCAGCCCAGGCCCGCCGCGGAGATCAGTTCGTCGGCCAGTTCGTACTTGGCGGCATGGTCGTCGTCGTCGATCCCCGGGACTTCGCCGCGCCGGATCTGGGCGGCGAGCTTGGTGCCGTCCTCGACGATCAGCGCGTAGGCGCTGATGTGGTCCGGGCCGTAGGACAAGGCGGTCTCCAGCGAGAACCGCCAGTCCTCCATCGATTCCCCCGGGGTGCCGTAGATCAGGTCGAGGCTGACGGCCAGGCCTGCCTCGCGCGCCCATTGCACCGCCTGCGGCACCCGGCTGGGCGTGTGGGTGCGGTCCAGGACCTTGAGCACGTGCGGGACGGCCGACTGCATACCGAAAGAGACGCGGGTGAACCCGGCGTCGGCCAGCAGCTGCAGGGATTCGGGCGTGACCGAGTCCGGGTTGGCTTCCGTGGTGACCTCGGCGCCGGGCTCCAGGCCCCAGGTCCCGATCGCGGCGCTCAGGATGCTGGCCAGGTCGCCGGCCGGGAGGAGCGTGGGCGTCCCGCCGCCGAAGAACACCGTGCTCAGACGGCGCTCCGGCAGGCCCGAGGCCCTCAGCACCTGCCCGGCGAAATGGACTTCCGCGACGGCGGTGCCGGCGTACGCGTCCTGCGAGGCGCCGCCGCCGAGTTCCGTGGCCGTATAGGTGTTGAAGTCGCAGTAACCGCACCGCACGGCGCAGAACGGGATGTGGACGTAGAGCCCGAAGGCCCGGTCCGCGGCGCCCTCCCGCGCCTGGCCGGGCAGGAGCCCGTCCGACGGCGCCGGGTCACCGAGGGGAAGCACGCTGGGCATGGTTACTTCTTGGCCTTGTCCTTGGACTCTTCCGTGGTGAGGGCGGCGATGAAGGCTTCCTGCGGGACCTCGACCCGGCCCACCATCTTCATGCGCTTCTTGCCTTCTTTCTGCTTTTCCAGCAGCTTGCGCTTACGGGTGATGTCACCGCCGTAGCACTTGGCGAGGACGTCCTTGCGGATCGCGCGGATGCTTTCGCGTGCGATGATCCGGGATCCGATGGCGGCCTGGATCGGCACCTCGAACTGCTGGCGCGGGATGAGTTCGCGCAACTTGCCGGTCATCATCACGCCGTAGGCGTAGGCCTTGTCGCGGTGGGTGATGGCGCTGAACGCGTCCACCTGTTCGCCCTGGAGCATGATGTCGACCTTGACGAGGTCGGCGACCTGGTCGCCGTCGGCCTTCCAGTCCAGCGAACCGTAGCCGCGGGTCCTGGACTTGAGGATGTCGAAGAAGTCGAAGACGATTTCCGCCAGCGGCAGCCGGTACCGGATTTCCACCCGGTCCTCGGAGAGGTAGTCCATGCCGCCCATGACGCCGCGGCGGCTCTGGCACAGCTCCATGATGGCGCCGACGAACTCGTTGGGGGCCAGGATGGTGGCGGAGACCATCGGTTCGCGCACCTCCGCGACCTTGCCGGTGGGGTATTCGCTGGGGTTGGTGACGTGGACGACCTTCTTGTCCTCGAGGGTCACCTCGTACTCAACGTTCGGGGCGGTGGAGATCAGGTCCAGGTTGTACTCACGTTCGAGCCGCTCACGGGTGATTTCCAGGTGCAGCAGGCCCAGGAAACCGACGCGGAAGCCGAAGCCCAGCGCGGCCGACGTTTCCGGCTCGTAGACCAGCGCGGCGTCGTTGAGCATCAGCTTCTCCAGCGCATCGCGCAACACCGGGTAATCGGTGCCGTCCAGCGGATACAGGCCGGAGAAGACCATCGGCTTGGCGTCGGCGTAGCCGGGCAGGGAGTCGGTGGCGGGCTTGGCCAGATTGGTGACGGTGTCGCCGACCTTGGACTGGCGGACGTCTTTCACGCCGGTGATCAGGTAGCCGACCTCGCCGACGCCCAGGCCCTTGGACGGGGTGGGTTCCGGGGAGCTGACACCGATTTCGAGCAGTTCGTGGGTGGCGCGGGTGGACATCATCTGGATGCGTTCGCGCGGGTGCAGCATGCCGTCGACGACGCGGACGTAGGTGACGACGCCGCGGTAGGTGTCGTAGACCGAGTCGAAGATCATGGCCCGGGCGGGGGCGTCCGCGTCGCCGACCGGGGCGGGGAGGTCACGGACGATCTTGTCCAGCAGGACTTCGACCCCGGCGCCGGTCTTGCCGGAGACGCGCAGCACCTCGTCCGGGTCGCCGCCGATCAGGTTGGCCAGTTCCTCGGCGTACTTCTCCGGCTGGGCCGCCGGGAGGTCGATCTTGTTCAGGACCGGGATGATGGTGAGGTTGTTCTCCATCGCCAGGTAGAGGTTGGCGAGGGTCTGGGCCTCGATGCCCTGGGCCGCATCCACCAGCAGCACGGCGCCTTCACAGGCGGCGAGGGACCGGGAGACCTCATAGGTGAAGTCAACGTGGCCGGGGGTGTCGATCATGTTCAGCGCGTAGCTGGTGCCGTCGAGCTCCCACGGCATCCGGACCGCCTGGGACTTGATGGTGATGCCGCGTTCGCGCTCAATGTCCATCCGGTCCAGGTACTGGGCCTTCATATCGCGGGACTGGACGACTCCGGTGTACTGGAGCATCCGGTCGGCCAGCGTGGACTTGCCGTGGTCAATATGCGCAATGATGCAGAAGTTCCGGATGAGGGCCGGATCTGTTGCGGCAGGCACCGGGGCGGTGCGGGCCATGGGAGACACGCAGGGTCCTTACTCTTGGCAATACTTGGGGACTGTACTGGCGGGCCGTACAGCTGGGCTGTTCTACGGCCGGGCACAGCCGGCGTTCAGCCTCGCTGCGGCACGCCGCTTTTCTCGTTCCTTATAGTCTCCCACGTCCCGGCGCGTGGCACTGCATCAGCGCAGGAACGGCCGCGGCCTCCGCCCGGGACACTGCCCTTCGCTGTCACCGGCACGCCACCGGCCCGGGACACTGCCCGGCAGCGTTCGACGGCGCCGGGCGGCCGGTAGGGTTTCCCCATGGCCCTGAATCTTCGTTCCCTCGGCAACGCCCTCCGCGGCACCCTGCGCTTCCTGGACCGGCTTGGCGGCGGCGCACCGCCCGCTGCCCGCCGCCCTGCCGGCAAGGCTCCGGGCCAGGCGCCCGGCAAAGCCCGCGGCAAGGCTCCTGCCCGGCAGCCGGCCCGCGTCCCCGGCGGCCTTACCGGCACGTACCCGGGCGACTTCCGGGGAACCGCCAAAGTGCAGTACAGCCCCAGCCCCAACGGCCGGCCGGAACCGGGTGAGATCGTCTGGACCTGGGTGCCGTTCGAAGAAGACAACACCCGGGGCAAGGACCGCCCGGTGCTGTTGGTGGGGAGCCACGGCCGCTACCTGCTGGGCCTGATGCTCACCAGCAAGGACCACGACGGCGACGAACGCCGCTCGGACGATTACGTCGACATCGGCACCGGGCCCTGGGACCGGCAGTGGCGCCCCAGCGAGGCCCGGCTGGACCGGATCCTGCAGATCAAGCCCGGGGACGTCCGGCGCGAGGGCGCGATTCTCGACGCGGGCCGCTTCGGGGACATCTCCTCGGCGCTGCGCGCCCGCCACGGCTGGTCCTGAACTGAAGGAAATCACCACCGGCTGCGCGTCTCTGCTACTATTGACAGCTGTGTGTCCGTGCAGGTCGACGGCCACAGATGGTTGGTCGCCATAGGTATCCCCACGCCGCTCAGTCAATGGCCAATCTGAAAGCCCTCTAGACCATTTTCCGCATTGAAAAAGAGAGTTCACACGTGGCTAATATCAAGTCCCAGAAGAAGCGCATCCTGACCAACGAAAAGGCTCGCCTGCGCAACAACGCAGTCAAGTCCGAGCTGAAGACGGCCATCCGCGCCGTCAACACCGCCGTTGAGTCCACCGACAAGGATGCCGCTGCTGCTGCACTGGTTACTGCCAGCCGGAAGCTCGACAAGGCTGTCAGCAAGGGTGTTCTTCACAAGAACAACGCTGCAAACCGCAAGTCCGCGATCTCCAAGAAGGTCAACGCACTCTAAGGTTTTCCAGTTCAACTGAACTGATGATTGTGGCCGGCACCCCCTGGGTGCCGGCCACAGCCAGTTAAGATGCCGGTCCGGACGCCGGTAACCACGACGCCGGTTCGGATGCCGGCAACGTGCCCGGGCGGCGCGGCAAGCCGCGGCCCGGCCCGCGTGGTCGGGCACCGGCCGCGCGCGGGCCGTCAGCGGCGGACCGCGCCCGCAATCACAGTGACGGCGTGCTCGACGGCGTAGACCGGGTCGCGGGAAAGCCCCTTGACCTGGGCGTCGGCCTCGGCCGTGACCTGGATGGACCGGACCAAGCCTTCCGGTGTCCAGCGCCGGACGTCACGCTGGGCCTGTTCCACGAGCCACGGCTGCATGCCCAGTTGCTTGGCGATCTGCGCGGACGAGCCCTGCGCCCCCGCCACCTTGGCCAGGGAGCGCAGCTTCGCGGCGAGGGCCGCCACGATGGGTACCGGGTCGGCGCCGGTATCCAGGGCGTGACGGAGGGTGGAGAGGGCCAGCGGCGCGTTGCCGGCCATGGCCGCATCGGCGACCTTGAAGGCCGTGGCCTCCACCCTTCCGCCGTAGTAGCGGTCGACCATTTCCGAATCCACACCCGTGGTGGCGTCGGCGATCAACTGGCTGCAGGCGGCCGCCAGTTCGGCCAGGTTGGCACCGACCGCGTTGACCAGGGCGTGAACGGCGTCGGGCTCAATCCGCCGGGAAGCGGCCTTGAATTCCGTCGTGACAAAGGCCACCTTGTCCGCGTCCTTCTTCAGCGGCTGGCAGTCGACGACTGGCCAACCGCCGGCCTTGATGGCATCGAGGAGCTTCTTGCCTCGCACTCCCCCGCCATGGCGCAGCACGAGCACCGCGTCCGGCTCGGGTTGGGCCAGGTATTTCAGGGCGTCGGCGAGGAAAGCGTCATTCATCGCTTCAAGGCCCTCCACCTCGATCAGCTTCTGCTCGCCGAAGAGGGATGGGCTCACGTTCATGGCCAGCGTGCCGGGTTCGTAGCCACCGGCGTTGAGCCGGGTGACTTCGACGTCGGGAGCCGCGGTGCGGACCTGTGAGCGGATCCGGTCCATGGCCCGGGACCCAAGGTAGTCCTCCGGCCCGCCGACCAACACCACCGGCGCCGGCGTCACGTCGCGCCAGGTGGCGGTCTTCGTCGCCGTGGTCCTGGTGCGTTGGGTCTGGGCAGCAGCCACTCGTGGTTCCTCCGGGAAGTTGGTTTGCAGACTCTAAGACTGCCACGGCGGGGTCGGTCCACCAAGCCACGGCGACCGGGCCGGTTCCCGGCACGGCCGCCGCCGGGCGCGAGGGCTTTACGGTCGAGGATTTCTGTGAGGAACAGCATGGTCCGTTCCTGCATTTTCCGCACCAGCCAGCCGGCCGCGGCGGGGTGGGTAGCGAGCCAGACGCCCGCCAGGGACAGTGCAGACAGCAGGGCCATGGTGCCCGAGCCGAAGGCGCCCTCCGGCCAGGGCAGCGCCGCCCCCGGGAGCCCCGCGAAGTAGCGGGCGACTCCAGCCACGCCGGCGGCGAAGATACCGGCAATGGTCATGGGCAGTGCCGCGAGGTCAGGGACCACGGGCACGAGCGGGACGGCTGCCGTGCCGGCCAGGGTCACCGGGGGCACCAGCGCGGCGGCAGCCAGGTTGGCGGGCAGCGCGTAGCTGGAGAACTGCGGCTGGAGCAGCACGATCACGGGACCGCAGAACAGTTGGGCGGACAGCGGAACAGCGACGCCGGCCGCCGCCCAGCGGGGCACAAGCGCGGGCAGCCAGCCCATCACCGGCCTGCCTGCCACAACGATACCGAGCGTGGCGAGGACGGAGAGCACAAACCCGAAGTCGGTGGCCAGCGCGGGGTCAGCCAGCAACAGCCCGGTCGAGGCCACGCACAGCAGGCTGAGTCCGCGGCCCGCACGGCCAAAGGCAAGCGCCCATAACCCCACCGTTCCCATCAGCGCGGCCCGAAGCACGCTGGCATCGGGTCCGACCATCAGCACGAACAGGCCCAGCCCGGCGAAGGCGAACGAAGCAGCCACCGGGCGGGGGAACCTCAGGCCGCGGGCCGCCAGCAACAGGGCCCCGAGGACCAGGCTGCAGTTGGCTCCGCTCACGGCCGTCAGGTGGGTCATCCCGACGGTCTTCATGGCAACGGCAAGCTCGGGGTCCAGCGCCCCGGTGTCGCCGGTCACCATTCCGGGCAGGAGGCCGCGCGCGTCACCGGACAGGCCGGCTGCGGCCGTCCGAAACCCTTGGCGCAGGCCTGCCGGACCGCGTTCCCAGCCGCCGGCGGATCCCAGCCGGAGCATGGCGGAGGAAGCCGAGAGTATGCCGGCTTCTGCTTCGCCTGCTTTGGCCGGTTGCAGCCGGCCCGTGATGCGCATCCGCTGGCGCGGCTCGGCGTGCTCCAGGTCGTCCCCGCCCAGCACGAGTATCTTGGAGCCGGCGTCCACCCGGATGCCGTCAAAGACGAGAACGCGCAGGGTCGCGGGCACCGCCCAACGGTCGGAAAGCCCCGAGCGGCCCGGGGCGGCGAGCCGCCGCGGGTCCCCGGCCACCTCCAGCTCCGCCACCACGGAGGCACGGTTGGCGACGGCCCGCGCCACCGCGCCGTCGTTCCGCTGTGCGGACGCGACCGCGGAGTGTGCTCCGGCGGCGCACGACAGCAGCAGCGCGAGGGCTGCGGTGGCCCGGAAACTTCGGGGCGCAGGTGTCCGGCGCCGGCCACGCGGCCCCAGCAACAGGGCGGCCGCCGCCGCCGTAAGTCCGGCGCACAGGACGCCAAGCGCGGCAGGGGCCAGCCAGGCGCCGGCCACCGCAGTCGCCCACACCAGCAACGCGGCAGGCACGAGCCGGACGTCGTACCGGCGACGCCGCCCCTGCGGGCCGGACGAGTCGAAGTCCAGCCGCCCACCGGCCCTGTGGCGGTGCAGAGCCTCCCGGACACGGTGGTCCAGGGCGGTCCGTGCCGGTCCACCCATCCGGGGGGCCGAAGCTGCGCGCGGAGCGGGCGGATCGTGGCTCCGGTCGATGGCGGCGGCTGCGGCGTCCCGGAATGCCTGCCAGCGCGGCTGCCGCCCGGTACTCACGTCAGACCTTCACCAGCGGCCGCAGGGCTTCGAGCAGCTTGGGGCCGATTCCGTCAACAGCATCGAGTTCCTGCACGCTACCGAAGCTGCCGTGCTGCTTCCGCCAGTCCACGATGCGCTGGGCCAGGACCGGCCCGACATGCGGCAGCGTGGCCAGCTCCTCGAGCCCAGCGGAGTTCAGGTTGATTTTCCCGGCCGGGGGTGGCGTCCCGCCGGGCGTTGCCGTGCCACTGGTGGAAGGGCCGCCGCTGCCGGCGGGGCCGGGGACAGGCTCGGCCGGGTCCGGGCTGCCGCGCTCCGGGACGAGGATCTTTTGGCCGTCCTCGATGACGGCGGCCAGGTTAAGCCGGTCGAGGTCTGCCGCGGGGGTGCTCCCGCCGGCTGCTTGGATGGCTTCGTGGACCCGGCTTCCGCGCGGCAGTTCCACCACACCGGCTCTGGCGACGGCGCCGGCGACGTGGACAACTATGGTGGCCGACGCCGTCGGGCCGGGGACGTCTCCGTCGGCGGGGGCGCCAGCGTCAGCTGCCCCGGCGGAACTCGCCTCCTCGGCCGGAGCACCCGCAGAACCGGAGCCGCCCGCGGCGTCCCACCCCTGGGCTTCGCCCAGAGGTTGCACCCGTGGCGCGCCGTCGGCCGGCTGCCACCAGAACCAGCCGCCCAGCAACACGGAGACCACCGCGATCAGCGCCGCGGCGCGCCGCCCGGTGCGCCACCGGAATACCGGGACCGCCGGAGCGCCGGGACCCGGTGTTTCGGCGCTGGGAGGGTCGGCCGCCGGCAGGTCGAGCAGCGCCTCTTCCGGCACCGGGCCAAGGCTGGCGGCCCACCGGTGCCGGGCCAGGCCCGGCCCCTCGCGGGGTCCGCTACGGGCACCGGCTCCCGGATATCGGCGCGACATGCAGCCAGCCTAGGCACCGGACCGTGCCGGCCGGCAGGCGGCGGAACCGCTATGTGGAAAGTGCGCCGGGTGCCCCGGCAGTCCCCGAAGCTCCGGCAGTCCCTGGCATCGGGGTGCTGCTCTCCCCCACAATCACCGCCAGCACCCCCAGCCCCGCGTGGGCAGCCAGCACGGCCGGCAGCGAACTAATCTGCGCCGGCGGGCACTCGGGCAGCAGCCCGGCCAGCCGGGACGCCAGTTGCTCCGCCTCGGCCCGGTTGCCGAAGTGGTGCACGGCGATCCGCGCCTCGCCGGGCGGCCGGGACAGCGCATCAGCGGCGGCGATTTCCTCCAGCCGGGCGATGGCGCGCGGCGCAGACCGGACTTTCTCCAGCGGCACCACCTTGCCGCCGTCGACCGCCAGGATCGGTTTGATCGAGAACATGGTGCCCCAGAGCGAGGCGGCCGCGCCGATCCGGCCTCCGCGGCGCAACTGCTCCAGGCTTGGCACATAAAAGAAAACTTTGGTGCGGGCCAGCCGTTTTTCGGCGAAGGCCCTGACCTCGTCCGCGCCCCGGCCATCGGCGGCCGCCACAACGGCGCTTTGCACGCCCATGCCCTGCGCCATCCCGACCGTGCGGGAATCCATGACCACCACCGGGATTCCCACTCTGGCCGCGGCGAGCCGGGCGGAGTCCGCGGTGCCGGAGAGCTCCCCCGAAATGTGCAGGGAGACCACGGATTCGAAGCCGCGTGCCGCCGCCGCGAGGTAGGCCTGTTCGAACTGGCCGGGTGAGGGCCTGGATGTCCGGACCGGGAGGCCGCTGGCCAGCGCCACGGCAATGGTGTCCGCGATGTCGTCCTCGCCCTCGCCGTAGATTTCGTCGCCCACCATCACGGGCATCGGAACCACGGTCACGCGGCCGTCGGCGCTGAAGTCGCGCACCCACGCCGCCGGCAGCGCCGCAGCGGAGTCCGTGACCACCGCTGTGCGGACGGCGACGGCGGGTACCGGTTCGGGCGCTGCGCCGGGCCGGGCGGCCTGGCGGAGCCGGATGAGGCGCTCGCGCAGCCACAGCCAGCCCGGGGGCTCACGGTCCGGCACGAAGCACCTCCTGGAAAGAGTTCCGGCCGCCGGCAACTGCCGGCGGCCGGTTCACAAACGGCCTGCCCGGCTACGCCGGGACGATGTTGACCAGTTTAGGGGCCCGCACGATCACGGTGCGGATCCCCCGGCCGTCCAGCGCACGCTGGACGTTCTCCGACGCCAGCGCCAGTTCGCGCAGCTCGTCCTCGGAGATGCCCGGGGACACCTCGAGCCGGTCGCGCACCTTGCCCTGGACCTGGACGACGGCGGTGACCGTGTCCTGCACCAGCAGGGCCTCGTCGTGCGCGGGCCAGCCGGCGTTGGCCACCGACGCAGGGTGTCCCAGCACGTTCCACAGGTCTTCGGCGGTGTACGGCGCGAACAGGCTCAGGATGACCGCTACGGCCTCCACGGCCTCACGGACTGCCGGGTCCGCGCCGCCGGCACCGGCGGCTGAGTCGATGGTCTTCCGGGTCGCGTTGACCAGCTCCATCAGCTTTGCCACCACCACGTTGAACTTGTTGTGGTCCAGCAGGGCCTGCGCGTCGGCGATGGTGCGGTGGGTGACGGTGCGCAGGGCACGGTCGCCGGTGGCGAAGTCGACGCCGGGTTCGCTGCTGACGTCCTGGCCGAGCCGCCAGGCGCGGGCCAGGAACTTCGCGGAGCCCGACGGCGACACGTCCGCCCAGTCGACGTCGTCCTCCGGCGGGGAGGCAAAGATCATGGTCAGCCGCACGGCGTCGACGCCGTACTTGTCCAGCTGCTCGCCGAGGTCCACACCGTTGCCGAGGGACTTGCTCATCGCCTTGCCGCCGTTGAGCACCTGGCCCTGGTTCAGCAGCGCCCGGAACGGTTCGTCGGCCTCGATCAGGCCCAGGTCGTGGATGACCTTGGTGAAGAAGCGGGCGTACAGCAGGTGCAGGATGGCGTGCTCGACGCCGCCGACGTACTGGCCCACCGGCATCCAGTCGTTGATCTTGGCCGGATCGAACGGGCCGTCGGTGTACTGCGGGGAGACGAAGCGCAGGAAGTACCAGGACGAGTCCACGAAGGTGTCCATGGTGTCCGTGTCGCGCTTGGCCGGGCCGTGGCAGCTGGGGCAATCGACGTTGACCCAGGCTTCCGCGGCGGCCAGCGGGGAGGTGCCCTTCGGGGACAGGTCCTCGCCGCGCAGGTTCTCCGGCAGCGTCACCGGCAGCTGGTCGTCCGGGACCGGGACTTCGCCGCAGGCCGGGCAGTGGATGATCGGGATGGGGGTGCCCCAGAACCGCTGGCGGCTCAGCAGCCAGTCACGCAGGCGGAAGTTCACGAACTTCTCCCCCGTGCCCTGCTGCTCCAGGATCGTGATGGCGGCCGGGATGGCCTCCGCCTTGGGCAGTCCGTCCAGGGCGCCGGAGTTGATCAGGGTGCCCTCGCCGGTGGTCGCCGTGCCGGACACGGCAGGGTCTTCCTCGCCGGTGTCCAGCACTGCCCGGACGGGCAGGTCGAAGGTTTTGGCGAAGTCCAGGTCACGCTGGTCGTGGGCCGGCACAGCCATAATGGCGCCGGTGCCGTAGTCGGCCAGAACGTAGTCGGCGGCCCAGACCGGCAGCTTCTCCCCGTTCAGCGGGTTGATGGCGTAGCGGCCGGTGAAGACACCGGTCTTCTCCCGTTCGGTGGACTGGCGCTCAATCTCGGACAGCGCCTTGACCTGCTCGCGGTACGCGTCCAGGGCGGCGGCGTGTTCGTCGGTGACCAGTTCGACGGCGATCGGCGCGTCGGCGGCGACCACGAAGAACGTCGCGCCGTACAGGGTGTCCGGGCGGGTGGTGAAGACGGTAACGTCCTTGGCGGGCTTGCCGCCGTCGGCCTCGACCACAAAGGTGACGTGGGCGCCTTCGGACCGGCCGATCCAGTTTTTCTGCATGGCCAGGACCCGCTCGGGCCAGTGCCCGCGCAGCTCGTCCATGTCGTCCAGCAGCCGGTCGGCGTAGTCGGTGATCTTGAAGTACCACTGGTTCAGCGACTTCTTCGTCACGGCGGTGCCGCAGCGTTCGCAGGCGCCGTTGACGACCTGCTCATTGGCCAGCACGGTCTGGTCCTTGGGGCACCAGTTCACCGGCGAATTCTTGCGGTAGGCCAGTCCGCGCTCGTAGAAGCGCTTGAACAGCCACTGGGTCCAGCGGTAGTACTCCGGATCGGAGGTGTGCAGCCGGCGGGACCAGTCCGCGGAGATGGCATAGCGCTTGAAGGACGCCGCCTGGGTGTCGATGTTGGCGTAGGTCCACTCGCTGGGGTGCGCGTTGCGCTTGATGGCCGCGTTTTCCGCCGGCAGCCCAAAGGAGTCCCAGCCGATCGGGTGCAGCACATCGTAGCCCTGCTGGCGCAGGTAGCGGGCGACGACGTCGCCCATCGCGAACGCTTCGGCGTGGCCCATGTGCAGGTCGCCGGACGGGTACGGGAACATGTCCAGCACGTAGCGGCGTTCCTTCGAACCGTCATCCAGGGGCGTGAAGACCTTGAGGTCCTCCCAGACCTGCGGCCATTTGGCCTCCATGGCGGCGAAGCTGTAGGCGCCCTCCTCGGGGCCTTCGCTCGCGACGGCTGCTGCTGTTCCGGTTTCTGTCTCCGGCTGAACGCTCACTGCTGGCCTCTTCTGTTCTTTCGATCTTGTCGGATCAGGACTGTCCCGCCTGATCCCTTGGTCCCCTGCTGAGTTCCGGTAACTGTCCCGGACACACAAAAGCCCCTCGACACGGAGGGGCTGCCGCTCGGCAATCCGGGTTTTCGCCGGGATGCCGGGCGGCTAGCTAAGCAGGAGGATCGCACGCATACGACTACTTTAGCGCACCCTCTATCTAACACACGCTAGTCGCCACGAGCGGCTGAAGTACGGACGCAGCGAAGAGGGAGGCCGCACCCCGCCAGGGTGTGGTGGGCACCGCGAAGCGGGCAGGGCGGGTGCGGCCTCCCTCGACAGGGGTGGGACTTACTTCACGTCCTCGTCGACCCAGTCCATGGACTTGGTGACGGCCTTCTTCCAGAGGCGCATCTGGCGCTCCCGTTCGGCCTGGTCCATCTGCGGCTCCCAGCGCTTGTCCTCGGACCAGTTGGCGGAGCATTCGCCCAGGTCCTTCCAGAAGCCGACGGCGAGCCCGGCGGCGTAGGCGGCACCGAGCGAGGTGGTCTCGACGACCTTCGGCCGGATCACCGGGACACCCAGGATGTCGGCCTGGAACTGCATCAGCGCGTCGTTGGCAACCATGCCGCCGTCGACCTTGAGTTCCGTCAGCGGTACGCCCGAGTCGGCGTTGACGGCGTCGAGCACTTCACGGGTCTGGAATGCGGTGGCCTCCAGCGCAGCGCGGGCGATGTGGTTCTTGTTCACGAACCTGGTTAGGCCGACGATCGCGCCGCGGGCGTCGGAGCGCCAGTACGGCGCGAACAGGCCGGAGAACGCCGGCACGATGTACACGCCGCCGTTGTCTTTGACCGCGGCTGCCAGCGTTTCAACTTCCGGGGCGCTGCCGATCATGCCCAGGTTGTCACGCAGCCACTGGATGAGCGAGCCGGTCACGGCGATGGAGCCTTCCAGGGCGTAGTGCGGTTTGGCGTCGCCGAGCTTGTAACCGACGGTGGTCAGCAGCCCGTTCTTGGAGTGGACGATTTCCTCGCCGGTGTTGAAGATGAGGAAGCAGCCCGTGCCGTAGGTGTTCTTGGCCTCGCCGGTGTCGAACGCGGCCTGGCCGAACGTTGCCGCCTGCTGGTCGCCGAGGATGCCGGCGACCGGCACTTCACGCAGCAGCTGCGAGGTGTGGACTGTGCCGTAGACCTCGGAGGAGGACTTGATGGCGGGCATCATGGAGGCCGGAACGCCGAACGCGTCGAGGATTTCCTGGTCCCAGGACAGCGTCTCGAGGTCCATGAACATGGTCCGGGACGCGTTGGTCACGTCGGTGACGTGGACACCGCCGTCGGTGCCGCCGGTAAGGTTCCACAGCACCCAGCTGTCGGTGTTGCCGAAGACCAGGTCGCCGGCTTCTGCCTTGGCCCGGGCGCCCTCGACATTGTCCAGGATCCACTTGATCTTGGTGCCGGAGAAGTAGGTGGCCAGCGGCAGGCCGACCTTCTGCTTGAAACGCTCCAGGCCGCCGTCTTTGGCCAGTTCGTCGACGATCGGCTGGGTGCGGGTGTCCTGCCAGACAATCGCGTTGTAGACGGCCTTGCCCGTGGTCTTGTCCCAGACCACGGCGGTTTCACGCTGGTTGGTGATGCCGACGGCGGCGATGTCGTGGCGGGTCAGGTTGGCCTTGGACAGCGCCGAGGCGATGACCTCGCGGGTGTTGTTCCAGATCTCGGCGGGGTCGTGCTCCACCCAGCCTGCCTGCGGGAAGATCTGCTCGTGTTCCATCTGGCCGGATGAAACGATGTTGCCGCTGTGGTCGAACACGATGGCGCGGGTGCTGGTGGTTCCCTGGTCAATGGCGATTACATACTGGTTCACGTTGACGTCCTTGTCTGTTGGGCCTGGCGGTTGAAGTGATGCGTTCGAACGGGTGGTGTTCAGGGGTTCTCTGCTGCAGGATCAGGCTGCGGCGGTGGCGATGATCGGCACCACGGCCGCTACGATGCCGGCGAGTCCGCCGCCGACCAGCGGTCCGACGACCGGGATCCACGAGTAGCTCCAGTCCGAGGACCCTTTGCCCTTGATGGGCAGCAGGGCGTGGGCGATGCGCGGGCCAAGGTCACGGGCGGGGTTGATGGCGTAGCCGGTGGGGCCGCCGAGGGAAACGCCGATGCCGACAACCAGCAGCGCCACAGCCAGCGGGCCGAGGCCCGAGGGCGTGCCGCCGAAGGTCAGGATGACAAAGACGAGCACGAAGGTGCCGATGATTTCCGTGATCAGGTTCCACGGGGTTGAGCGGATGGCGGGTCCGGTGGAGAACACGCCCAGCTTGCTGGCGGGCTCGGGTTCGACATCGAAGTGCTGCTTGTGGGCCAGCCACATCACGACGGCCCCGAGGAAGGCGCCCAGCAGTTCACCGCCGAAGTAGGTCAGGGTGGAGCCGAAGTCGACCGCGACACCGGGGGCGTACTCCTTCTTGCCATTGAGCAGCAGGCCGAAGGTGACGGCCGGGTTCAGGTGCGCCCCGGACTTGGCTGCAACGAAGACACCGGCGAAGACGGCAATGCCCCATCCCCAGGTGACCATCAGGAACCCGCCGTTGTTGCCCTTCGTGCCTTTCAGCGCGACGTTGGCCACAACGCCGCAACCCAGCAGGGTCAGCATTGCGGTACCGAATACTTCGGACAGGAAAACTATTCCAAGAGACATCTTTGACTCCTCTATTTTCTGTTGTCAGCCCTTCGCGAGTTTTGAAGGGCCGTTGGGCCGGCAGCGTGTTCGCGCTGCCGGCCGGCCACTGCGGGGTTCCCCTGGGAGGAACCCCGCAGCCCTTGTGTCCGGGAGGACCAGCCTCCGGACACGCAAGTTGTTAGGCGACCAGGCTGTGCACCTGGACGCCGTGGAACCGGTGGAGCACCTCCTGGGCGTGGTTGATCTCGGCCGTCCGGGTCGCAGCGTCCCAGCCCAGCGGCCCGGACAGGACCTCGGCAACCTCGTTCAGCAGTTCACCGGTCACGAGTCCGCGGAACGCGAGCGAGGTGCGGCGGATCAGCACGTCCACCAGGTGTCCGAGCTGCTCGTTGGCTGCCATGAATTCCAGCTCGCGCACGCTCAGTTCCCGGGTGGAGTGCAGCAGCCGGTCGGGCCCGGCGTCGAGGTAGGCCATCACGTCCACCGCGCGGGTGCCGTAGCGGGTCAGCAGCCCCGCGGTGCGGTCCGCGTCGCGCCCGGACCCCATGTGGGCCTTGATCCAGCGCTGTACGCCGTCCTCGGTTTCCGGGAAGCCGGCGCCGCCGCCAATGGCGAGCTTTGCCGTCGAGACTTTGCGTTCGAGGCCGAGTTCGGCGAGGACGTCGTTGCTGAGGTGTTCGGCGAGGGCCCGGAAGGTGGTCCACTTGCCGCCCACCAGGCTGAGCACGACGGCGCCCCGCTGCCCGGTTGCGCCGGCATCCCCCTGGCCGCGGCCGCGGGCGGGGCCGCGGCGTTCGATCCGGTAGTCGCGGCTGACGAATCCGGGCTGGGTGGCGTCGTGCCTGGGCAGAGGACGGACACCGGAGAAGGTGTAGACGATCTGCTCGCGGTCCACCGCGACGTCCGGGAAGACGTGTCCGATGAGGTCGAAGAAGTAATCGATCTCTGCGTCGGTGCAGACGGTGTCCTCGGACAGGTCGGCGTCGACGTCGGTGGTGCCGACCAGCACACGGTCGCCCATGGGGTAGATCAGCACGATCCTGCCGTCGGTGTGCTCGAAGAAGATCTCCCGGCCCTGGCAGGCCTCAAGCAGGCCGGGGTGGTCCAACACAATGTGGGAGCCCTTCGTCCCGCCCATGAACGCCGACTCGGCGCCCATGGCCTGGTTGGTCAGGTCCACCCAGGCACCGGTGGTGTTGACGACGACGTCGGCGCTGAAGTCGAAGACGTCGCCGGTGAGTTCGTCGCGGAGCTGGACCGTACCGGACTTCCCGCCCCCGGCAGCCCCGCCGTCCATCGACACCAGGGAGAGGTAGTTGGACGCACGGGCACCGTTGCCGCCCGCTTCGCCGGCTTTCTCACCGTCCTGGAGCACGTCCAGGGTGAGCCGTTCCGGGTTGTGTACCGAGGCGTCGAAGTAGGTCGCGGCGTACTTGATGCCCGGGTGCAGCCGGGGCAGTTCGGCCAGCGCGCGCTTGCGGCCGCGGAACTGGTGGCGCGGCACGGTGCCGCCGTCGCGGGAGAAGAAGTCGTACATGCCCAGGCCGAGCTTGATCAGGAAGGCGCCGCGTTCAGTGTGCTTGCCCTGCTTGTGGGTCAGGAACCGCAGCGGCGCGGCGAGGATGCCGGAGAACGTGCTGAAGATGGGGATGGTGGTCTGCAACGGCTTCACGTAGTGCGGGGCGATGCGCAGAAGCCTGTTGCGCTCGACGACGGACTCCTGGACCAGGCGGAATTCGCCGTTTTCCAGGTACCGGATGCCGCCGTGGATCATGTGCGAGGAGGCGCCGCTGGCGCCCTGGCAGTAGTCGCCGCGTTCGACGAGGGCGACGTCGACGCCCTGCAAGGCAAGGTCGCGGAAGGTTCCGACTCCGTTGATACCGCCGCCGATAATAAGCACCTGCGCGTGGGGCCTGTTCCGCAGCTGCTGCACGGAAGTGCGCTGAGTGCCGGACGCCGGGTTGCCCGGTGTTGCCTTGTTTCCCAAAACTGCTCCTTGGGGCTTGGTGCTGTGCGGCGCGCCCACCGGGCCCGCCGCCGTTCAACACTATTCTTTGGACTAATGGAAAATGGAGTCAAGCACTATGCACAAACGTGCAGAACGGATCTGGAATGTCGCCAACCCGCCCGTCCGACGCCCTCCGCGCCGCTCAGTTGTATTACCTGCAGGACCTGACGATGGACGCCATCGCACGGGAGCTCCGCACCTCCCGCTCGACCGTCTCCCGGCTCCTCTCGGCTGCCCGCGAATCCGGCCTGGTGCAGATCCAGATCCGCAGCCCGCTGGACACCGGCCCCGAACTCGCCAGCATGATCCGCGCCCAATACAAGGTCGACGTTCACGTCGTCCCGGTCGTGGACACCCTCAATGAGGCGGAGACGCTGGACCGGGTGGCGATGCAGGCGGCGCGCACCATCGGCCCCCTGGTGGACTCGAACGCCATCATCGGGGTGGCGTGGGGTTCCACGCTGAGCGCGGTCAGCCGGCACCTGACCCGGAAGATCACGCACGACAGCATCATCGTCCAGCTCAACGGCGCCGGAAACATGCAGACCACGGGCATTACCTACGCCTCGGACATCATGCGCCGGTTCGGCAGCGCCTACGGCGCCCGGGTGGAACAGTTCCCGGTGCCGGCGTTCTTCGACCACGCCGCGACCAAGAAGGCCATGTGGAATGAACGCAGTGTTCAACGCATCCTGCAGCTGCAGTCCCGGATGAGCATCGCCATTTTTGGGGTGGGATCGGTCGACGCCGACTACCCCAGCCACGTCTACGCGGGCGGCTATCTGGACGAGGACGACCTGACTGTGCTGGCGGAGTCCGACGTCGTCGGCGACGTGGCGACGGTGTTCTTCCGCGCCGACGGATCATCCGATGGCATCACGCTCAATGAACGTTCCACCGGACCGGACCTGGCACAGCTCCGACAGGTCCGGCGCCGGATCTGCGTGGTCTCCGGCGCGTCCAAGATCAACGGGCTTCGCGGCGCGCTGGCCGCGGGCCTGGCCACCGACCTCATCCTCGATGAGGCCAGCGCCCGGCGGCTGGTCAGTGCCGAGGGCCTGTCCTGACGGCCCGGTGCCACCGCCCGGAACGCCGGAATGGGTAGAGTCGTTGCTATGAGACTTTCCCCCCGGTTGACCCTGAACAACGGTGTGATGATGGACCGTCTCGGGTTCGGGCTCTATAAGGTGCCGCCCGCCAACGCCGCCGGGCTCGTGACGATGGCGCTGGAGGCCGGTTACCGGCACTTCGACACTGCGGCGATGTACGGGAACGAGACGGGCGTGGGACGGGCGATCGGGGCGCTGTCCGCCTTCGACGGCTCCGCCGGCGGCTCCGGTGAACTGCACCCCGCCCTTGCCCGGGAGGACATCTTCGTGACCACCAAGCTCTGGAATGACGACCAGGGCTACGACGCGACGCTGCGGGCCTTCGACACCTCGATCGCCAAGCTGGGCCTGGAGTACGTGGATCTCTACCTGATCCATTGGCCGTGCGCCCGGCGCGGGCTCTTCGCGGAGAGCTACCGTGCCCTCGAGACGCTGTACCGGGAGGGAAAGGTCCGCGCCATCGGGGTGTCCAACTTCCAGCCCGCCCACCTGGACCGTCTGCTCCAGACCGCGGAGGTAGTGCCCGCGGTCAACCAGATCGAGCTGCATCCCTGGCTGCAGCAGGCCGAGCTGCGTTCCCTGCATGCGTCACTGGGCATCACCACCGAGGCCTGGAGCCCGCTGGGGCGGGGCCAGGTGCTGCAGGACCCGGTGGTGCTGGAGCTCGCCGCGGCTCACCGCCGTACCGCCGCGCAGGTGATCCTGCGCTGGCACCTGGAACTGGGCAACGTGGTGATTCCCAAGGCCAGCTCCTACGCCCGGATCCGCGAAAACCACGACATCTTCGGGTTCAGCCTCAGCCCCGCGGACCTGGATGCCCTCGCCGGCCTGGACCGGGGGGTCCGCACCGGCTCCAACCCCGACGACGTCAACTAGGACCCTTAACGAATGGAACACGTGGCCACCGAGCCCTCTCCCCCCTCTCCGCTGCTCAGCGCCGAACTCGACACCCGCAGCAGCGCTTCCGCGGTGGACCTGAACGGCACCCGGGTCGCCTACTGGAGCTACGAACCGGTCCGTGAGACCGCTGCGACCCGGACGATCCTCGTGATCCACGGCTTCCGCGGCGACCACCACGGCCTGCTCCGGGTGGTGGACCAACTGCCCGAAATGCGCCTCATCATGCCGGACCTCCCGGGATTCGGCGTTTCCAGCGCGTTCCCCGCCGGCGGGCACAGCGTCGGCAGCTACGGCCACTTCATCAGCGACTTCATGGCTGCCCTCGGACTGGGCCCGGACACCGTCCTGCTGGGCCACTCCTTCGGATCAATCATCGCCAGCCATTTCGTGGCAGACCACCCCGGCGCCGTGGCCGAACTGGTCCTGATCAACCCCATCGCCGCGCCGGCGCTGGAGGGGCCCAAAGGGCTCATGACCAAAGCGGCCGTGCTGTACTACGAGGCGGCCGCCCGGCTCCCCCGCGGACTCGGGAACGCGCTGCTGCGCAACCAGCTGATTGTCCGGGTGATGAGTGAGACCATGGCCAAGACCCGGGACAAGGAGCTGCGGCGGTTCGTCCACGCCCAGCACAGCGCCTACTTCTCCGCTTTCGCCGACCGGGACAGCCTCCTCGAAGCCTTCAAGGCCTCGGTCAGCAGCAACGTCGCGGAGGTGGCTCCGCGGCTTGCCCTGCCGGTATTGCTCGTCGCCGGCGAGAAAGACGAGATCGCCACCCTCCCCGACCAGCACAAACTGCTCCCGCTGCTGCCGGACGGCACCCTCGAAGTCATTCCCGGCGTCGGGCACCTCATCCATTACGAAACCCCGGAACCCGCCGCGGGCTTCATCCGACGCTTCCTGAAGGACCACGCCGCGTGAAAATCCTCATTGACGCCCGCTTCACCAGGCTTGACCACCACGACGGCATCAGCCGCTACGGCGCCAGCCTCATCGCCGCCACCGCCAAGATCGCGGACGTCTCGATGCTGATCAGCGACACCCGCCAGCTCGCCCTGCTGCCGGACGTGCCCTACACCCTGATCAACAGCCCGCTCTCACCGGCCGAGTTGTTCGTGGCGGCCAAGGTCAACCCGCTGGGGGCCGACGTTGTGGTGTGCCCGATGCAGACGATGGGCAGCTGGGGCCGGAAGTACGCCCTGGTGCTGACCCTGCACGACCTGATCTACTACGAGCACCCCGCACCTCCCGGCTTCCTCCCGGCCCCGGTCCGGGTCCTCTGGCGGCTCTACCACAAGGCGTTCTGGCCGCAGCGGGTGCTGCTGAACCGGGCGGACGTCGTCGCGACCATCAGCTCCACCACCGAGGCCCTGATGGCGAAATACCGCCTGACGAAGCGACCGGTCCGGATTGTCGGGAACGCCCCGCAGCCCGGGCTCACGCCGCGAGACCCGGGTGCCGGCGCGGACAAGACGTTGCTCTATATGGGCTCCTTCATGCCCTACAAGAATGTCGAGACGATGGTCAGGGGCATGGCTGAGCTACCCGAGATGACCCTGCACCTGCTGAGCCGGATCACGCCCGAACGCAGGGCCGAGCTGGAGGCGCTTGCCCCGGCGGGCGCCAGCATCGTGTTCCACAACGGCGTGACGGACGCCGAGTACGAGGAGTTGCTGGCCCGCACCACCGCCCTGGTCAGCCTTTCCAGGGCGGAGGGCTACGGCCTGCCCCTGGTCGAGGCGATGTCGCACGGCACGCCGGTGATCGCCAGCGACATTCCGATTTTCCGCGAGGTGGGCGGGCACGCGGTCAGCTATGTTGATCCGGACTCCCCGTCCGCGTTTGCCGCCGCGGTACGCGCCCTTGAAGAGCCGGAACTCTGGAAGGACCGCTCCAGCCGTTCCGTCCAGCGCGCCGCCGAGTTCAGCTGGGATGCCTCCGCGCGCAGGTTGCTGGCGGCCGCCGAGGAAGCCGTGGCCCTGCGCGCCCGGAAGAGCCGGTAACCTCCGCCGTTTCGATGGTTCCGCGCCCACTCGATGTGAGCGGATGCCTTGTGCGCAGGGAACCGTCGAGCGGCGCCTGTCTGCGGGAGGCCAGCGCCAACCCTGCTAGAGCACGTCGACGCCGTCGAGCCGCAACTGCACCGGATCATCGGTGCGCTTCGCGGCGGCCGCGGCCTTGACCGCCCGCATCGCTTTGGTGGCCTCGGTGGCCTGGGCGTACGGAATGAACAGCAGGGTCCGGACGTCCTCGCCGCCGCGCCGCTCCGCGACCGCAACAGACGCCGCCGACGTCGGCGACGACACGGCCCCGGCCCCGCCGGCGCCCGGCAACGGCGAGGGTCCCGCCGACCGCAGCACAATGCCTTGTTTCGCCAGTGCCTGCTCGACTGCCTGGGTAAAGTGCCCGACGGCGGTCCTGCCGCCTGTGACGGACGCGATCCGGACGGCCGGCGGCAGCGACAGCTCCTGCCGCAGGGCCAGCTCGCGGCCGGCGTACCCGGCGGGGTCCCACCGCAGCAGTGCGCCGACGCCGGACGTGTCCTCCGCGGTGATGACCACCAGGCCGCCCCCGGCCGCGGGACGGACCAGGGCGGCTGCATTGAACCAGCGCCGCACGGCGTCCTCCCCGGCCCGAAGGTTTTCGCGGCGCAGCAGGGAGTCGCCGTCGAGCAGCAGCGCCGCAGCGTACCCGTCCGCTGCCACCGGCTCGGCGCCGACGGTCGCCACGACGAGGGCTTTGGAATCCGGCACCGTGGCCAGGACCCGGTCACCGGAGGAAGTGATCACCGGCTTGCCCGGAAACGCCCGGCCCAGTTCCTCGGCGGTCCGCAGCGCCCCGGTCGCACCCCGCCGGAGCCGGACCCCGTTGCAGTGCACACAGCGCCACTCCGGAGCGGCCGCGGAGCACCACCGGCAGACCGGCACCGCCGCGCTGCCGGCGGGCCCCGTGATCGCCAACGGACCGTTGCAGGCCGTGCAGCGCGCCGGTTCGCGGCAGCGTTCGCAGGCCAGCGACGGCGCGTACCCGGCGCGCGCCACCTGGACCAGTACCGGGCCCCGCTCGAGGCCTTCCTTCGCCGCCCGCCACGCGGCGCCGGGAAGCCGTGCGATCCGGGCCAGCGGGTCGCGCTCCTGCTCGTAGCTGTCTGCGGTGTTGAGCACGCGCGGGACAGTACGTCGCATGGCGGGGCGCTGCGCTTCGACCGGCCGGGCCCAGCCGGACTCCACCAGCCGCTGCGTCTCAGTGCTGCGGCTGTGTCCGGCGAGCAGGCAGGCAGCCCCCTCGTGCGCAGCCCGCAGCAGCAGAACCTCACGGGTGTGGGCGTACGGCGAACGCTGCTCAATGTGCAGATCGTCGCCGTCGTCCCAGCACACCACCAGCCCCAGCTTCTGCACCGGCGCGTAAGCTGCCGAGCGGGTGCCCACGGCGACCCCGGCCGCACCGCTGAGCACACGCAGGAAGCTGCGGTACCGCGGGGTCGGGCCATCATCCGCAGTGAGCCTGGCCACGTCCCCGGCCGGGAGGAATTCCAGCAGCGCCGCCTCTACCCGGTCCAGGTCGCGGTAGTCCGGAACGACGACGACGGCGCCGCGGCCTGAGCGCCGGACGGCGGCTACGGCCTCGGCGATCATCCGGGGCCAGCTGCCGGGACCGAAACCCTGCAAAGCGCTCAGCACGGCGCGCGGCGATTCGCCCGCGCCCAGGTGCTGCAGGAAAGCCGGGCCGTTATGATATTCCGCCCAGCCGGACGGAGGGGCAGCAGGCAGCTCTGCCGGGGCGCCGCCGTCGGTGGCGAACAGGGCAGCGTCAAGCCGGCCGGCCGGCGCGAACTCCTTTTCCATTTTGGCCATGCGTGGCGGGACGGCGACGCGCAGGACGTCGCTGACGGTCCCGGCGTAGCGCGCCGCGACCCGTCCGGCGAGTTCGGCCACCTCGGGGGTGAGCACCGGAACCGGCGACACGACTTTGAACAACGGAACCAGCGGATGGCCTGCGTCGGACCCGGCCGTGCGTTCGAGCAGGAATCCGCCGAGTTCCTGGCCACTGAATTTCACCTTGACCCGCACGCCGGGACGGGCCGCAGCATCGAGGTCCGCCGGAACGCTGTAGTCGAACGGCCGGTCCAGGTGCGGGAGGGACGACTCCAGCAGCACCCGCGCCACCGGCAACTCCGCGGCAAGGGCCGGCCCGGCGGCAGCCGCAGAAGCGGGGAAACCCTGCAGCAGCGAGAGCTGGAGCGGCTCGTCCGGCATGGCGGCACCGTTACGGACTGGGCTCACGGCGATCGCCTCCTTCAGCGGCTGGTCGGATCAAACAAAACAACGGCAATTCGGCCGGCAGACGCTTTGAAGCAGCCGCCTGAAGCAATCGCCTTAAAGACTGTAGCCAGGCCGCCGTTCGGCGGCCTGGCTACAGCACATCACAGGGCTGTGACATTCAGAGCTAGGACATTCAAGCGCTGTGACTATCAGCAGCTAGGACCTTCAGCGGCGGGGCCGGTTCCTACGCGTTGAAGAAGGCCTTCAGCTCGTCCACCCGGTCCAGGCGCTCCCAGGTGAAGTCCGGCTCCTCGCGGCCAAAGTGGCCGTGCGCGGCGGTCTTGGCGTAGATCGGGCGCTTGAGGTCAAGAGCGTCGATGATGGCACGCGGGCGCAGGTCAAAGATCTCAGCGATCGCGTCACTGATCCGGGCCGGGTCCACGGTCTCGGTGCCGAACGTTTCCACGTAGGTTCCCACCGGACGGGCCTGGCCGATCGCGTAGGCGATCTGGATTTCGGCGCGCTTCGCGAGGCCTGCGGCCACCACGTTCTTCGCGACCCAGCGCATCGCGTAGGCGGCCGAACGGTCCACCTTGGACGGATCCTTGCCGGAGAAGGCGCCGCCGCCGTGCCGGGCCATCCCGCCGTAGGTGTCGACAATGATCTTCCGGCCGGTCAGGCCGGCGTCACCCACCGGGCCGCCGATCACGAAGGCGCCGGCCGGGTTGAGGATGTTGCGGGACCGGGAGGTGTCCAGGTTGGACAGTGCCATCACCGGGTTCACGACGTGCTCGGCGAGGTCGGCGCGGAGCTGGTCGAGGCTGGCGCCTTCGGCGTGCTGGCTGGAGATCACCACGGTCTCGACCGACACCGGGCGGTCGCCGTCGTAGCCGACGGTGACCTGCGTCTTGCCGTCGGGGCGCAGGTAGCCGAGCTGGCCGGACTTGCGGACCTCGGTCAGACGCTCCGAGAGCCGGTGCGCCAGCCAGATCGGGACCGGCATGTAGGAGGGGGTTTCGTCGCTGGCGTAGCCGAACATAATGCCCTGGTCGCCGGCGCCCTGGAGATCGTAGTCGTCTTCCTGGCGGCCTTCGCGCGCTTCGAGGGAGTTGAAGACGCCCCCGGCGATGTCGTTGGACTGCTGGCCGATGGAGACGGAGACGCCGCAGCGGGCGCCGTCGAAACCGTTCGCGGACGAGTCGTAGCCGATCCCGAGGATGGTCTCGCGGACAATCTGCGGGATTTCGACGTAGGCGTCTGTGGTGACTTCGCCGGCCACGTGGACCAGGCCGGTGGTGGCCAGGGTCTCGACGGCGACGCGGGACTCCGGGTCCTTGGTGAGCAGGGCGTCAAGGATCGCATCGCTGATCTGGTCACAAATCTTGTCGGGGTGTCCTTCGGTCACCGACTCGGACGTGAAGAGCCGGAGCGAGGCGGGCGTGGACCCGTGGAAGTCTGGGATGTGCAGCGGTAAAGTCACTCAACTACCTTACTGGTTGGGAAACGGGCGTCCTGCGGCGTGTGTCCCCTGCGAAGGAGACCTTTATTACGCCAGCGCTCAAGCCGGCGGGACAACCCGGCTCAACTCGGCGCTGATGCGGTCAATGACGGCAGCCGCGACGTCGGATTTGGAACCCGACGCCTCTTGGGGTTCGGAGCCGGACCGCGCAAGGATGACTACGGAGTTGCTGTCCTGGCCAAAGACCTGGTCCTGCCCCACCTGGTTGACCACCAGCAGGTCGCAGGCCTTCCGCCGCAGCTTGGCCGCGGCGTATTCCAGGACGTCACCGTCGGCGTCACCGGTCTCGGCCGCGAAGCCGACAATCAGCTGGTTCCGGGAGGCGGCGTCACGGATCTCGACGAGTTCGCGCAGGATGTCGGGATTGCGGACCAGGGAAATCACCGGGTCGGCGACGTCGTCGCGTTTTTTGATCTTGGTCCCGGACACGTCGGCCGGACGGAAGTCGGCCACGGCGGCGGCCATGATGACGACGTCGGAATCGGCTGCGGCGTGCAGCGCGGCCTTGCGCAGTTCCAGCGCAGTCTCAACCTGGACCACCTCGACGCCGACGGGCGCCGGAACGTCCATGTGCGCTGCCAGCAGCCGGACCCTGGCGCCGGCCTCGCGGGCCGCGACGGCCAGGGCCACGCCCTGCTTGCCGGAGGACCGGTTGCCCAGGAAACGGACCGGGTCCAGGGGTTCGCGGGTGCCGCCGGCGCTGATGGTCACGGTCAGGCCGGCCAGCGGCCGGTGAGCAGCCGCCGCCGGACGTTCCGCGTCCGACGCCGGCAGGTCGGGGGTGTTGGGGACCGCGGGAGCGCCGGCCAGGGCCAACGCGGCGGCGAAGATCGCCTCGGGTTCGGGCAGCCGGCCCGGACCGGAGTCCGCGCCGGTCAACCGGCCGGTGGCGGGTTCGAGCACGGTGACGCCACGGCTGCGCAGCGTTTCCACGTTGGCCTGGGTTGCCGGGTGACGCCACATTTCCGTGTGCATCGCCGGGGCCATCAGCACCGGGCCGCCGGCCATCAGGAGCGTGTTGGTCAACAGGTCGTTGGCCTGGCCGGTGGCGGCGCGGGCCAGCAGGTCCGCCGTGGCCGGGGCCACCACGATCAGTTCCGCCTCGTGGCCGAGCCGGACGTGGTTGACAGTGTGCACCTCATCGAAAACGCTGTTGCTGACCGGATGCCCGGAGAGGGCCTCCCAGGTGGCCACGCCGACGAACCGGGTGGCGGCCTCGGTGGGAATGACGGTGACGTCATGGCCGGCTTCAGTAAAAAGCCGGAGGAGTGATGCCACCTTGTAGGCGGCAATCCCTCCCCCGACTCCGAGGACTATGCGCACGTGACCTCCGTCAGGCAGCAGAGCTATTACTCTGCGGCGGCTTCGATCGGCGTGGAAACGAGCTTGCCTTCGTTGATTTCGCGCAGGGCGATGGAAAGCGACTTTTCGTTCAGCTTGGTGTCGACCAGCGGACCGACGTACTCGAACAGGCCCTCGTGCAGCTGGGCGTAGTAAGCGTTGATCTGCCGGGCGCGCTTGGCACCGAAAATCACCAGTCCGTACTTCGAGTCGGCAGCCTTCAGCAGCTCGTCGATCGGCGGGTTGATGATGCCTTCAAGGTTCGTGGACACGAATTCTCCAAATTCTAACGGGCCAATCCGACCCTGCGGTTAGTGCGGGTGCGGCGTTAGCCCCATGAGTGAAACAAGCTCATCCGCTGCCCGACGTACGTCATCATTGATGACTGTGTGATCGAACTCCGGTTCAGCGGCTAGTTCTACTTTACCGGTTTCCAGCCGTCGCTGCTGTTCCTCTGCGGATTCCGTGCCGCGGCCCACCAGGCGGCGCACCAATTCTTCCCAGCTTGGCGGGGCGAGGAAGACGAACTGCGCGTCCGGAACGGCCTGTTTCACCTGGCGGGCGCCCTGCAGGTCAATTTCCAAAAGCACCGAACGGCCCTCCGCAATGGCCGCATCTACTGTGCTCTTGAGGGTGCCGTACGTATTCTGCCCGTGCACCACGGCCCATTCCAACAGTTCCCCCGCTGCGATGAGGGCCTCGAACTCTTCCTTGGATTTGAAGTAGTAGTGCACCCCATCGATCTCACCAGGCCGCGGCGGGCGGGTGGTTGCCGAGACTGAAAGCCAGACTTCGGGATAGTTGTCCCGAATATAGGTGGACACGGTGCCTTTGCCGACAGCCGTCGGACCGGCGAGGACTGTCAGTCCGGGTTTCTTGCTCACGTATTCCTTTGGGCGGTGGTGGAAGCTCGGCGGGCCAAGCTATTTCTTGTCTATAAAATCTACCAGCGCCCGGCGCTGGTGGATTCCCAGCCCCCGCACCCGCCGGGACGCGGCAATACCAAGCCGCTCCATGATGGCCGCGGCCCGCACGTGCCCGATCCCCGGCAGCGCCTCCAGCAGCTCGACCACCCGCATCCGGGCGATCGCCTCGTCCCTCTCCCCAGCGCTGAGCAGCTCCGCGATGGTCAGCTGCCCCGACTTCAGCTTCTCCTTGGCCCCCGCCCTGGCCACCCGGGCCGCGGCGGCCTTGTGCAGGGCGTCGGCACGCTCCTGCGGCGTGAGGGGTCGCAAGCTCACTGAGGTCCTCCCTGCATTGTCAGCCGAGACCACGCAAACGGCCTGGTCAGACGTGACCGTGAGACGGGCCGCACACAGCACCCCGGCTGGTACCGCGGACTTGTCCTGAACTTACAGTCTGAAGTCAACGGAAAGCAATGGATCGCTTCCGGCGCGAAACCTAATGCTGACGCCTTTTTGGCCAAGCGGTGGACGTGGAGCTGCGGGGCGGCGCCGGGGTGGCTGCCGTGTGGCTGCGGGGCGGATTGGCGGTGTGGCGCCGGCCGTTTGCCACAAATGGCCGGAATGCCAGGTCTATAGCGGCCTTCTGCGACCAATCGGCGCTTCCCAGAGGGCGGGCCGGCTCCAGCCCCCTGTCTCAGCGGGGCGGATTGGCGGTGTGGCGCCAACCGTTCGCCAGAGATGGCCGCAATATCGAGTCCTTAGCGGCCATCTGCGACGAATCAGCGCAGCTGGGGCCGCGGACGTTCCCCAGCGCGGCCTGCCGGGACAGCCGGCGCCATCCGTTTGCCACAGGTGGCCGGAATGCCCGGTCCGTAGCGGCCTTCTCTGACCAAAAGACGCAGCAAACCCGCAATGCCGGCCCACAAGCGCCTTTCCGCCGAGGCGGATGGCCAAGGCCGGATCACCTACGCCGCGCGGAGTTCGTCCAGCGTGCGCCGGACGGCGGCGCGCAGGGCGGTCGGCTGCGGACCGGCTGCCAGGATGTCCCGGCTCGAGGTTCCCAGCACCTGGCCGTAAGCGCCGCCGAAGGTACGCCGCAGGTCCGCTGCCGTCGCTCCCTGTGCGCCGAGGCCCGGTGCGAGGATCGGGCCGCGGACCGCCGCGAGGTCCAGATCCAGGTCGGTCAGCGCGGTACCGACGGTGGCGCCGACGACGAGGCCGACGGAGCCGAGGTCCCCGGCATACCGTGCGTTCTCCGCGGCGGCGGCCCGGACAATCCGCCGGGCGACGGAGTCGGCCCCGCCAACGTGCTGCACGGAGGCTCCCTCGGGGTTGGAGGTGAGGGCCAGTACGAAGACGCCGCGGCCGGACTGCGCCGCGAGGTCCAGGGCCGGCCGGAGCGACTCGAAGCCGAGGTACGGGCTCAGTGTGACCGAGTCCGCGGCCAGCGCCGAGCCGTCGCGCAGCCAGGCGTCGGCGTAGGCGGCCATGGTGGAGCCGATGTCGCCGCGTTTGGCGTCGGCGATGCTGAGCACGCCGGCCTCCGCGGATGCGGCGAGGGTGCGTTCCAGCACGGCCATGCCGGCCGAGCCGTGGCGCTCGTAGAGCGCCACCTGCGGCTTCACCGCGGCAGCGAGCGACGCCACGGCCTCCAACACGGTGAGCGAGAAGCGCTCCAGCCCGGCGACGTCGTCGTCCAGGCCCCAGCGCTGCAGCAGCGACGGGTGCGGGTCGATGCCGACGCAGAGCGGGCCGCGCTCCGCCATGGCGCGGCCCAGCCGGGAGCCGAACGCCTCCCGGCCGGGCGTATCAGCGGCGGCAGCCTTAGGCATGCTGGGACACCGCACTCGCGGCGGCAGCCTGCGTGGCGCGCTCCTGGGCGACGCGCTGCTGCGACTCCGCGAGGGCCGCGGCGTGCTCCTGCAGGCTGGTGACGGACCACTCGTAGGTCCGCATCGCCTCGATGGCCTGGACGGCGGCGTTGAACTCGGCCACCGTGGTGATGCACGGAATGCCGATCGACGTGGCGGCGGCGCGGATCTCGTAGCCGTCACCGCGGGCCTCCCCGCCGGACGGGGTGTTGAACACCATGTCGATTTCGCCGGCGACGATCAGGTCCGCAATGGTGCCTTCGCCCTCGGCGCTGGAGCCCTCGGCGACCTTGCGGACCGTGGTGGCCTGCAGCCCGTTGCGGCGCAGCACGTCGGCGGTGCCGCCGGTGGAGACGATCTCGAAGCCGAGGTCCGAGAGGCGCTTGACGGCCATGATGACCGCGCGCTTGTCCCGGTTGGCGACGGAGACAAACACCTTGCCCTCGGTAGGCAGCGCGTTGTTGGCCGCGGCCTGGCTCTTGGCGAACGCGGTGTCGAAGTGCTTGTCGATGCCCATCACCTCGCCGGTGGAGCGCATTTCCGGGCCCAGCAGGGAGTCGACGACCTTGCCCTCCAGGGTGCGGAAGCGGCTGAACGGCAGCACCGCTTCCTTGACCGCCACCGGGGCATCCAGCGGCAGCGTGGAACCGTCCCCGGACTCCGGCAGCATCTTGTAGGCGGTACGCAGCTGGTTGATGGTGACGCCGGTGCCGATCAGGGCCGCGGCCTTGGCCATCTGCACGCCGGTGGCCTTGGAGACGAACGGCACGGTGCGGGAGGCGCGGGGGTTGGCTTCGAGCACGTAGAGCACGTCGGAGGCGAGGGCGAACTGGATGTTGATCAGGCCGCGGACGCCGACGCCTTCGGCGATGGCACGGGTGGCGGTCCGGACCCGGTCGATCACGTTGTTGCCCAGGGTGATGGGCGGCAGCACGCAGGCGGAGTCGCCGGAGTGGATGCCGGCTTCCTCGATGTGCTCCATGATGCCGCCGAGGTACATGTCCTTGCCGTCGTAGAGGGCGTCGACGTCGATCTCGACGGCGTCCTCGAGGAAGCGGTCGATCAGCACCGGGTGGTCCGGGGTGATTTCGGTGGCGTTGGCGATGTAGCGGGAGAGGTTCGGCTCGTCGTAGACGATTTCCATGCCGCGGCCGCCGAGCACGTAGGAGGGGCGGACCAGGACCGGGTAGCCGATCTCGTCGGCGATCTTCTTGGCGTCCTCGAAGGAGACGGCGGTGCCGTTCTTCGGGGAGATCAGCCCGGCCTCGTCGAGCACCCGGGAGAAGGCGCCGCGGTGCTCGGCCAGGTCGATGGCCTCCGGGGAGGTGCCAAGGATCGGCACGCCGGCGTCGGCGAGCTGCTGGGCGAGCTTGAGCGGGGTCTGGCCGCCGAGCTGGACGAACACGCCCATTACCCCGCCCGTGCGCTCTTCGGCCGCGATGACCTCGAGGACGTCCTCGAGGGTGAGCGGTTCGAAGTAGAGCCGGGTGGAAACGTCGTAGTCGGTGGAGACGGTCTCCGGGTTGCAGTTGACCATCACGGTCTCATAGCCGGCCTTGCGCAGCGCCATCGAGGCGTGCACGCAGGAGTAGTCGAACTCGATGCCCTGGCCGATCCGGTTCGGCCCGGAGCCGAGGATGATGATGGACGGCTTGGCGTGCAGCGCCACCTCGTCCTCCTCGTCATAGGAGGAGTAGTGGTACGGCGTGTACGCGGCGAATTCGGCGGCGCAGGTGTCCACCGTTTTGTAGACCGGGCGGATGCCGAGGGCCTGCCGGACGCCGCGGACGACGTCCTCGGAGTTGTGCGTCAGCGCGCCGATCTGCGCGTCCGAGAAGCCGTGCCGCTTGGCCCGCTGCAGCATCTCCTGGGTCAGGGCGGTGGAGTGGCGGATTTCCTGCGAGATCTCGTTCAGCAGCTGGAGCTGGTCCAGGTACCAGGGGTCGATCTTGGTGGCTTCGAACAGCTGCTCCACGGTGGCGCCGCCGAGCAGCGCGCGCTGGACCTGGTGCAGGCGTTCGGTGCTGGGGCGCTTGGACTTCTCGATCAGTTCCGGGACTTCCCATTCCGGCACCGGACCGAAGTCCAGCTGGGAACCCTTCTGTTCCAGGGACCGCAGCGCCTTCTGCAGCGCCTCGGTGAAGTTCCGGCCCATGGCCATGGCCTCGCCCACCGACTTCATGGTGGTGGTCAGGGTGGAGTCCGCTGCCGGGAACTTCTCGAAGGCGAAGCGCGGGACCTTGACGACGACGTAGTCCAGGGTCGGCTCGAAGGAGGCCGGCGTTTTCTGCGTGATGTCGTTCGGGATCTCGTCCAGGGTGTAGCCGAGCGAGAGCTTGGTGGCGATCTTGGCGATCGCGAAGCCGGTGGCCTTGGACGCCAGGGCCGAGGAGCGGGAGACGCGGGGGTTCATCTCGATCACCACGACGCGGCCGGTGTCCGGCTCGACGGCGAACTGGATGTTGCAGCCGCCGGTGTCGACGCCGACTTCGCGGATGACGGCGATGGAGATGTCGCGCAGCCGCTGGTACTCGCGGTCCGTCAGGGTCAGCGCCGGGGCGACGGTGATGGAGTCGCCCGTGTGGACGCCCACCGGGTCGAAGTTCTCGATCGAGCAGACCACCACGACGTTGTCGTTTTTGTCCCGCATCATTTCGAGTTCGTATTCTTTCCAGCCGAGGATGCTCTCTTCGAGCAGCACCTCGGACGTGGGGCTGTACTGCAGGCCCTGGCCAACGATCCGGCGCAGGTCATTCTCGTTGTAGGCCAGGCCGGAGCCGAGGCCGCCCATCGTGAAGGAGGGCCGGACCACCATCGGGTAGCCCAGGTCCTGGGCGGCGGTGAGGGCCTCGTCCATGGTGTGGATGATGTGGCTGCGCGCGGATTCGGCGCCGCAGCGCTCCACGACGCCCTTGAACTTCTCGCGGTCCTCGCCGAGCTCGATCGCGGCGATGTTGGCGCCGATCAGTTCCACGTTGTACTTCTCCAGCACACCGTTCTTGTCCAGCGCGATGGCGGTGTTCAGCGCCGTCTGGCCGCCCAGGGTGGGCAGGATCGCGTCGGGGCGTTCCTTGGCGATGATCTTCTCGACGACCTCGGGGGTGATCGGTTCGATGTAGGTGGCGTCGGCAAACTCCGGGTCGGTCATGATGGTGGCCGGGTTGGAGTTGACGAGGATGACGCGCAGGCCTTCGTCCTTGAGGACGCGCAGTGCCTGGGTGCCGGAGTAGTCGAATTCGGCCGCCTGGCCGATCACGATCGGGCCGGAACCGATGACCAGGACGCTCTTAAGGTCAGTTCTCTTGGGCATTACTTCTTGTCCTCAGTCTTGGAGTCGGTGGCAGTCTTGGTGTCAGCGTTCCTGGTGTCCGCCATCAGCTCGATGAAGCGGTCGAAGAGGTACGCGGCGTCGTGCGGGCCGGAAGCCGCCTCGGGGTGGTACTGCACCGAGAAGGCGGGAATGTCCAGGCAGGACAGGCCCTCGACGACGTCGTCGTTGAGGCTGATGTGGCTGACCTCGACGCGGCCGAAGCGCTCTTCCGGGGCCTGGGTGGCCCCTTCGAGCGGCGCGTCGACGGCGAAGCCGTGGTTTTGCGAGGTGATTTCGACCTTGCCGGTGCGGCGGTCCATCACGGGCTGGTTGATGCCGCGGTGGCCGTAGCGGAGCTTGTAGGTGCCGAAGCCGAGCGCGCGGCCCAGGATCTGGTTGCCGAAGCAGATGCCGAAGTAGGGCAGCTTGGCGTCCAGCACGGAGCGCAGCAGGTTCACCTGGCTGTCGGCGGTGGCGGGGTCGCCGGGGCCGTTGGACATGAACACGCCGTCCGGGTTGACGGCCTTGATGTCCTCGAGGGTGGCGGTGGCCGGCAGCACGTGGACCCGGACACCGCGTTCGGCGAAGCGGATCGGCGTCATCCGCTTGATGCCGAGGTCGATCGCGGCGATGCTGAACCGCGGCTCGCCGTCCCAGCCCCAGTCGGCGGGCTCGACCGTGTACGCCGTCTCGACGCTGACTTCCTCAGCGAGCCGGGAGCCCTCCATCGGCGCGCTGGCCAGCACGGCGTCAACGAGTTCCTTGTCCGTGGCGCCGGCGGCATCGCCGGAGAAGATCCCGGCGCGCATGGTCTTGTGCTCGCGCAAGTGCCGGGTGATGGCGCGGGTGTCGACGCCCTGGATGCCGACGATGCCCTGGTCGGTCAGTTCCTCGTCCAGGCTCCGTTCCGAGCGCCAGTTGGACGCGCGGCGGGCGGCGTCGCGGACGATGTAGCCGGCCACCCAGATCCGGCGGGATTCGGCGTCGTCCTTGTTCACGCCGGTGTTGCCGATGTGCGGCGCGGTCTGCACCACGAGCTGCCGGGCGTAGGACGGGTCGGTGATGGTTTCCTGGTAGCCGGTCATGCCGGTCGCGAAGACTGCTTCGCCGAGGGCGGTACCGGTGGCGCCGTAGCTGCGGCCGCGGAAGATCCGGCCGTCCTCGAGCACGAGCACGGCGGGGGTGGAGGCTGTCAGTTGGGGGTCAGTCACGTTGTTACTTTCCACTATCGGCTTCTGCCTGAGGGGCTGCGGAGATTAAATCGTTGAGGGTGGACAGGAGCAGGGCCTTGTCCCCGGCCCGGCGGGTGCGGAAGCCGGTGTCCAGCTCCTTGGCGCCGAGCATCCAGCTGAGCACCAGGAGTCCGTCCTTTTCGACGAACTTCCCGGCCATGCCGCTCTCCTGCCGGACGCCGGTGAGGCTGCCGGCCGGGATGAAAACGGGGACGGCGCCGGAGCGTTCAAACAGCACGCCTTCGGGGTGGACGCTGAGTCCGGCGTTGGTGCGCAGGCCCAGCTGGTGGACGGCGATCCGGTCCAGCCAGTCCCCGGCGGTGGTGGAGGCGACGTACTGGCCGTCTGCGGCGGCCAGCGGACCCCCGAGTTCCGCGGGGACGGCCGGCAGCGGCTCGACGTCGGCCTGGCGGCGCAGCCGGTTGCGCCAGCCGATCCAGATCAGGACCAGCGCGACGCCGATCAGGGCCAGCGTCAACAGCAGGGAAAGTTCCTTGACCATCAGGGCCGGACCACCGCAGCCGTATCGGGGGCATCGGGAAGCCACCGGTACGGGGTGTTGAGTTCCCCGTTCAGGACGGTCGGGTGACCCTTGAAGAAGGTGGCCACCACCTTGCCCGGGAGTTCCCGGCCGGCAAACGGAGAGTTACGGCCCATGGTTGCCATCTTAGAAGGGTCCACGGTCCAGCGTGCAGCCGGGTCCACGAGTGTGACGTTGGCGGGTTCGCCGGCCTCGAGCGGCCGGCCCTGGTCCGCCAACCGGCCGATCGCGGCGGGCGTGGTGGAGGTGACTCGGGCGAAGTCGGCCCAGTCCATCAGGCCGGTTTCGATCATGGTGTGCTGCACCACCGACAGGGCCGTTTCCAGCCCGGTCATGCCCATGGCCGCCTGCGCCCACTCGCATTCCTTGTGTTCGCTGGGGTGCGGGGCGTGGTCGGTGCCGACGACGTCGATCGTGCCGTCCGCCAGCGCGGCGCGCAGGGCCTGGACGTCCGCGTCGGTGCGCAGCGGCGGGTTGACCTTGTAGACCGGGTCGTAGCTGCGGACCAGTTCGTCGGTCAGCCAGAGGTGGTGCGGCGTGACCTCGGCGGTGACGTTGATGCCGCGCGACTTGGCCCAGCGCACGATCTCCACGGAGCCCGCGGTGGACACGTGGCAGACGTGCAGCCGGGATCCGACGTGCTGGGCGAGCAGCACGTCGCGGGCAATGATGCTTTCCTCCGCGACGGCCGGCCAGCCGGCGAGGCCGAGCACGGCGGAGACCTCCCCCTCGTTCATCTGCGCGCCGGCGGTGAGCCGGGGTTCCTGCGCGTGCTGGGCGACAACGCCGTCGAACGCCTTGACGTATTCCAGCGCGCGGCGCATCAGCACGGGGTCGCTGACGCAGACGCCGTCGTCGGAGAAGACCCGGACCCGGGCGCGGGAGTCCGCCATGGCGCCGAGTTCGGCGAGCTGCTCCCCGGCCAGGCCGACGGTGACGGCGCCGACCGGACGCACGTCCACCCAGCCGGCGGTGCGGCCCAGGCTGAAGACCTGTTCGACGACGCCGGCGGTGTCCGCGACGGGGGTGCTGTTGGCCATCGCGTGCACGGCGGTGTAGCCGCCCAGGGCCGCGGCGCGGGTGCCGGTCTCGACGGTTTCGGCGTCTTCGCGGCCGGGTTCGCGCAGGTGGGTGTGGATGTCGACCATGCCGGGCAGGGCGACCAGGCCGGCCGCCTCGATGACCGTTGCGTCCCCGGCGTCGAGGTCCTGGCCGCGTTCGGCGATGACACCGTCGCGGATCAGCAGGTCTTCAGCGGGTCCGCCAAGGATCGCGGCCCCCCGGATGAGGTAGGCGCCGGCGCTGCCTGTGTCCTGTTGTTGTGATGCCATCAGTGGCTCTCCTTGGAGTAGGCGGCGGTGGAGGGTGCTGGTTCGCGGGTGTCCCCGGAGAGCAGCAGGTAGAGGGCGGCCATCCGGATGGACACGCCGTTGCGCACCTGTGCGAGCACGGTGGAGCGGGGCGAGTCGGCGGCGGCCGAGGAAATTTCCAGCCCGCGGTTCATCGGGCCCGGGTGCATGATGATGGTGTCCTTCAGGCCCAGGCTGTCGAGCGCGCGGAGCCGGTTGTCGTCGAAGCCCCAGCGCCGTGAGTACTCGCGGGTGGTCGGGAAGAACGAGGCGTTCATCCGTTCGCCCTGCACGCGGAGCATCATCATCGCGTCCACGCCCCGGGCCAGGGTCTCGTCGAGGTCGTAGCTGACCGTGCAGGGCCAGGCCTCGACGCCGATCGGCAGCAGCGTGGGCGGCGCCACGAGGGTGACTTCCGCCCCGAGGGTGCGCAGCAGCCAGACGTTGGAACGGGCCACCCGGGAGTGCAGCACGTCGCCGGCGATCGCGACGCGCATGCCCCGCAGGTCCGCTCCGGCGGACGGGGTGCCGGCGAGCTGTGACCAGTGCCGGCGCATCGTGAACGCGTCCAGCAGCGCCTGGGTGGGGTGTTCGTGGGTGCCGTCGCCGGCGTTGATGACGGCGGCGTCGATCCAGTCGGTCGCAGCCAGCCGGTGCGGGGCGCCGGAGGCCCAGTGCCGGATGACGACGGCGTCGGCGCCCATGGCGGCGAGCGTCTGGGCGGTGTCTTTGAGGGATTCGCCCTTGGAGACGGAGGAACCCTTCGCTGCAAAGTTGATGACGTCCGCGGAGAGCCGCTTGGCGGCTGCTTCGAAAGAGATGCGGGTGCGGGTGGAGTCCTCGAAGAAGAGGTTGACGACGGTGCGGCCGCGCAGTGCCGGGAGCTTCTTGACCTCGCGCTCCCCCACCGCGGCCATCTCTTCGGCGGTGTCGAGGATGCGGATGGCGTTGGCGTAGCTCAGGTCTTCGGTGGAGAGCAGGTGCTTCATGCGGTGGCCTCGATGACGACTTCGTTCACGGCTTCGCCGCCGGCGGAGTCGGTTTCCTCGAGCCGGACGCGGACTTTCTCCGCGGAGGAGGTGGGGAGGTTCTTGCCGACATGGTCCGCGCGGATGGGCAGCTCGCGGTGGCCCCGGTCGATCAGGACGGCCAGCCGGACAATCCGGGGGCGGCCCAGGTCGATGATGGCGTCCAGCGCGGCGCGGATGGTGCGGCCCGAGTACAGGACGTCGTCGATCAGCACCACAACCTTGTTGTCGATCCCGGTGTGGGGCAACTGGGTGGGGTACGGCGGCCTGGTCGGCTGGTGCGAGAGGTCGTCGCGGAACATGGTCACGTCCAGCTGGCCGACAATCGCGGCAGGGTCCACACTGGGGTCGGCGGCGGCGATCTTCGCGGCGAGCCGGACGGCGAGCGGGTAGCCCCGCCGCGGGATGCCCAGCAGGACCAGGTCCTGGGAGCCCTTGTTGGACTCGAGAATCTCATGGGCGATACGAGTGAGTGCACGGTCGATGTCAGCCTGGTTGAGGACAACCCTGCTGAGTTGGACCTTGGCCGGAACCGGTGCTTCTGGAACAGAAGTCAACGCTCGTCTCCCCTTTCCCCGCCTCACGGGACGGAATTAAAAAAGGATCATTTGCCTTTTCAAACTACCACACGGGCCGCCCCCGCCCCGCCCCGGGAAGGGCGGTGTGCGTCACACCCCGGTAGTGCTCCGTGGTCCATATTCGGCTGCCCGGCGCCGCGCGGCTTAGGCTCGTGGCATGACGAGCTTTGATCCTCCGCCGGACCCCCGCACACCGGACCGGCGGCCGCTGGCCGGACAGCCACCGCAGCAGGCCAACCCCAGCTGGATGGGGCAGGTCCGGCCGCAGGACTACCGGCCGGCTCCGGGCTACGGGACAGCACCGGGCGGGCCCGCACCGGCACAGCAGCTGCTGCCGGCAGCTGGCGGGACGGGACACGGCGGGGCGGACCGGGCCGGGTACACGGCGGTGCCGCCGCCGCGGACCTCAGCGGGCATGACGGCGCTGGTGCTGGGCGGCGGGGTGCTCGCCTTTGTGAGTTTGTTCCTGGTGCTGCCGTTCGTGCTGGAAAATACCGGGCCGGGCGGCTTCGTCGTGGGCTTCGTCGCCTCGCTGCTGCCGCTTGGCTCGGTCCTGCTGGCGGTCCGCTTCATCGACCGCTGGGAGCCCGAACCGAAGCGGCTGCTGCTCTTCGCGTTCGCCTGGGGCGCGCTGGTGTCGATTTCCGTGACGATGCTCATCCAGCCGTTCTTCTCGCTCGCCGCGGGTCCGGCGTCGGGGCTGGACTACCGGACGTTCGCGGTCACGGTCCAGGCGCCGGTGGTGGAGGAATTCGCCAAGTCGCTGGGCCTGTTGCTGCTGCTGCTTTTCGCGCGCAGGCAGTTCGATGGTCCGGTCGACGGCGTCGTTTTCGCGTTCACGATTGCCGGCGGTTTCGCTTTCACCGAGAACATCCTGTATTTCGGCCGGGCCATCGCCGAGTCCAGCACCCCGGGCACGGACCTGGCCGTGGTGTTCTTCCTGCGCGGGGTGATGTCCCCGTTCGCGCACGCCATTTTCACCGGGACAACCGGCCTCATCCTGGGTTTCGCGGCGCGGCGCTGGCACTCCGGCCTGACGCTCCTGGCCTTCCCGGTGGGCCTGGTCCCCGCCATGGCCCTGCACAGCGGCTGGAACTCGATGGGCCAGGATTTCCTGGCGCAGTACATTCTGGTCCAGGTCCCGATCTTCCTGCTCGCCGTCCTCGTGGTGGTGCTCCTGCGCGTCGCGGAACGCCGGCTGACCCGGCAGCGGCTGCAGGAGTACGCGGCGGCCGGCTGGTTCACCGGCCAGGAGGTGGGCATGCTGGCAACCCCCGCCGGGCGCCGCTCGGCCCTGCGCTGGGCCAGGTCGATCGGCCGGGGTCCGCAGATGCGGGCGTTCCTGCACGCTGCCACCCGGCTGGCCTTCATCCGGCAGCGGATCCTCAGCGGCCGGGACGTGCCGGCGCATCAGCTCGATGAGCAGCGGCAGCTCGCTGAGATCGTTGCGCTGCGCGAAGCCGTGCTGCGCTGACCCGGACGGCAGCGACAACAAAGGGCCGGTGTCCGCCTCGCGGCGGGCACCGGCCCTTGTAGTTGTTGTCCTGACTCGCCTGGTTATCAGGCCAGCAGCGACGGCTTCAGCTGCTGCAGGCGGCCCAGCAGGCCGTTGATGAACGACGGCGACTCGTCCGTGGAGAGCGTCTTGGCCAGGGCGACGGCCTCGCTCACGGCGACGCCGTCGGGGACGTCGTCGTTGTAGAGCAGTTCCCAGGTGCCGATCCGCAGGATGATGCGGTCCACCGAGGGCATCCGCTCCAGCGACCAGCCCTGCGAGTAGGTTTCGAGGAATTCGTCGATCGCGGCCTGGTGGGAGACGACCCCTTCCACGATTTCCAGGGTGTACGGGTTGATGATCTGATCCGTCTGTTCACGACGGGAACGCAGCACATCGAATGCGGAGGTGGAGCGCTGCTCCGCCTCGAAGAGAACATCCAGGGCCCGGCTACGGGCCTTACCGCGTGCGCTCACTAGTCGTTGACCCGGCCAAGGTAGCTGCCGTCGCGGGTGTCGACCTTGACCTTGGTGTTGTTCTCGACGAACAGCGGCACCTGGATTTCGTAGCCGGTCTCGAGGGTGGCCGGCTTGGTACCCGCGGAGGAGCGGTCGCCCTGCAGGCCCGGCTCGGTGTAGGTGATTTCCAGCACGACGCTCGGGGGCAGTTCGATGTAGAGCGGGTTGCCTTCGTGGATGGCGATGTTCACCATCTGGTTTTCGAGCATGAAGTTGGTGGCGTCGCCGACGGTGGCGGCGGGCACGGTGAGCTGGTCGAAGTCCGAGGTGTCCATGAACACGAAGTCGGCGCCGTCCTGGTACAGGTACTGGTAGTCGCGGCGGTCAACCGTGGCGGTCTCGATCTTGAGTCCGGCGTTGAAGGTCTTGTCGACGACCTTGCCGGACATCACGTTGCGCATCTTGGTGCGGACGAACGCGCCGCCCTTGCCGGGCTTGACGTGCTGGAACTCGATGATGTTCCAAAGCTGGCCCTCAAGCTTCAGCACGGTTCCGTTCTTGATGTCGTTAGTGGTTGCCACAATATCCTCAGGTTTCTCAAGTTGACTGGTTCTAGCTACCAGCCGCTTATGCCAGGCAGGCATGCCGATCCGGCCCGCCAGCGCGTATTTATCAAAAATCCAAAAACCATTCTACCGGTTTTGCCGGCCCGCTGCCGGACGGCCCCTTAGCTGGCCAGGTCCAGCACGTCCCGCGCACGCTGCAGCGCCACTGTCGATGAGTAGATCAGCGCCGCGTCCGCGGAGCCGGCTACGCGCAGGTCCAGGGCCTTGGCGAAGGATTCGACGGCGGCGGCGATGTTGCCGGCGGCGAAGTGGGACCGGCCCAGGTGCTGCCGGACCTCGGCCTCCTCCGGGGTGCCCTGCGCGTCGGCGAGGAGCTGGCGGTAGAGTTCCACGGCGCGGTCGAAGCGGTGCGAGACCCGCAGCACCTCGGCCTCGAACATCCGCAGCCGGAACGAGTCCGGATCCTTGTATCGGGCGTCGGCGAGCAGTTCGGCGGCCTCGCCCGGGTGGCCTTCCACGAGGCGGACAAAGATCAGGTCGGTGGGGTCCGTCGAGGCGGCCAGCGCCTCGGCGCACGCTTCCCCGTTGACCACCTGCGGCATGAGGGTTTGCGGGTTGATGCGGATGCCGGGGAACCCGGCGTCCGGCCACTCGCTGGTGCCGCCGCTGTCGCTGATCATCAGGACGCGATTTCCTGGTACGCCGCGAAGAGCAGCGAGGTGTCCGGGACGTCCAGGATGCCGGGGCGTCCGACGCCGTCGAGCACCACGAAGCGCAGCAGGTCGCCGCGGGATTTCTTGTCCCGCCGCATGCCGTCCAGCAGGGCCTGCCAGCGGTCGCGCCGGTAGGTGATGGGCAGGCCGAGGCTTTCGAGGATGGTCCGGTGCCGGTCGGCGTCGGCGTCGCTGAGCCGTCCGACGCTGCGGGCCAGTTCCGCGGCGAACATCATGCCCACCGAGACCGCGGCGCCGTGCCGCCAGGAGTAGCGTTCGGCGAGTTCAATCGCGTGGCCCAGGGTGTGGCCGTAGTTGAGGATCTCGCGCTGCCCGGTTTCCTTGAGGTCCTCGGAGACCACCCGGGCCTTCACCGCGATGGCGCGTTCGATCAGTTCGCGCACCGTCCCGGAGCGCGGGTCGGACACGGCGGCGGGGTCCTTTTCGATCAGGTCAAGGATGGCCGGGTCGGCGATGAAGCCGCATTTGATGACCTCGGCCATACCGGAGATCATCTCGTTCTTCGGCAGCGTGTCCAGCGTGTCCAGGTCCGCGAGGACGCCGGCCGGCGGGTGGAACACGCCCACCAGGTTCTTGCCTTCGGCGGTGTTGATGCCGGTCTTGCCGCCGACGGCCGCGTCCACCATGCCCAGCAGGCTGGTCGGCATGTGGATGACCTTGACACCACGCAGCCAGGTGGCAGCGACGAAGCCGGCGAGGTCGGTCACCGCTCCCCCGCCGACGGCGACGATCGCGTCCGAGCGGGTGAAGTCGTTCTGGCCCAGCACCTGCCAGCAGAACGAGGCCACCTCAATGTGCTTGCCTTCCTCGGCGTCCGGGATCTCGGCCGTCAGCGCGGTGAAGCCGGCGGTGGCCAGCTCCTCCCGGACGGCGTCACCGGTGAGGCGCAGGGCGCGCGGGTGGATGACGAGGACGCGCTTGACGCGCTCCCCCAGCAGGCCCGGCAGGTTGGCCAGCAGTCCGCGGCCGACGACGACGTCGTAGTTGTCCCCCGGAGCCTTGCCGGTGACTTTAATGACGGTTGATTCGGTGCTCACTTTTCAACTTTCCTTGTCGCTGCTGGGGGCGGGGGTGGCCGCGGGTTGGGTGGCGGCGAGCTGCTCCAGCGCATCTTCAAGCCGGCGCGCGAGTTCCGGGACGGAACCGCTCCGGACGTCGAGGACCACGTCGGCGAGCCGTTCATAGACCGGCTGCCGGGTGGCGAACAGGGTCCGCCAGCGTTCCATGGCGTCACCGGCCAGGAGCGGGCGCCCGGAGTTCCTGGCGATACGCTCGGCCACGGTGCTGGCGTCGCATTCAAGGTAGACCACGGTGCACTCGGCCAGCAGTTGCTGGGTTCCGGAGTCCAGCACGGCACCGCCGCCGAGGGAGATGACGGTGGTAGTCCCTGCGGCGGTGCTGCCTGCTGCCTCTTCGATGGCCTGCGCGACGGCGCGCGCTTCGAGTTCGCGGAATGCGCACTCTCCCCGGCCCGCGAAGATCTCCGCGATGGTGCCGTGCTGGGCGACCACTTCGACGTCGGTGTCGACGAAGCGGGCGCCCAGCTGCTGGGCGAGCTGCTGCCCGATTGCGGACTTGCCGACGGCCATCGGGCCGATCAGCGCAACCGGCCGGCTGGGTGTCCCGCGCGGTGTTTTACGCAGTGTTTTCCGCAAAGATGGGCGCGCTTCCTTACGCGGTGGAGTAGGGGCCGGCACTAGTGGCCGATCGAGTCCAGGGACGCCGGAATGTTGTCCAGGTAACCCTTGATGTTGCGGGCGGTTTCCTCAACCGAGTCGCCGCCGAACTTTTCCGTGACCGCCTCGGCGAGCACCAGGGCCACCATCGCCTCGGCCACGACGCCAGCGGCCGGAACCGCACAGACGTCCGAGCGCTGGTGGTGGGCTTTCGCGGCCTCGCCGGTGCTGACGTCGACGGTCTTGAGCGCGCGCGGCACGGTCGCGATGGGCTTCATTGCGGCCCGGACCCGGAGGACGTCGCCGATGCTCATGCCGCCTTCGATGCCGCCGGCGCGGTTGGATGTGCGGATGATCCGGCCGTCCGCGTCCTTGACGATTTCGTCGTGGGCTGCCGAACCGCGGCGCGCGGCGGTCAGGAAGCCGTCGCCGACCTCAACACCCTTGATTGCCTGGATGCCCATCAGGGCGGCGGCGAGGCGCGAGTCGAGGCGCCGGTCCCAGTGCACGTAGCTGCCCAGTCCCGGCGGCAGGCCGTAGGCGAGGACTTCGACGACACCGCCGAGGGTTTCGCCTTCCTTGTGCGCGGCGTCCACCTCGGCGACCATCGCGTCGGAGGTTTCGCGGTCGAAGCAGCGCAGCGGATCGGCGTCGAGGGCCAGCACGTTCTCCGGCACCGGCAGCGGCCGGCCTTCCGGGACGGAAACGCTGGCGATCGAGACGGTGTGCGAGACCAGTTCGATGCCGAGCTGCTTCAGGAATGCGGCGGCGACGGCGCCCAGAGCCACCCGGGTGGCGGTCTCGCGGGCGCTGGCGCGCTCCAGGACCGGGCGGGCCTCGTCGAAGCCGTACTTCTGCATGCCGGTGAAGTCGGCGTGGCCCGGCCGCGGCCGGGTGAGGGGCGCGTTGCGGGCCTGGTCGGCCAGTACTTCAGGGGCCACCGGGTCAGCGGACATGATCTGCTCCCACTTGGGCCATTCGGTGTTCCCGACCTGGATGGCGACGGGGCCGCCCTGGGTCAGTCCGTGGCGGACGCCGCCCAGGACCGTTACCGCGTCCTGTTCGAACTTCATCCGGGCACCGCGGCCATAGCCGAGCCGCCGGCGTGCCAGTGCCTCGACGATCCGGTCGCTGGTGAGCTCAACACCGGCGGGGACGCCTTCGATAATTCCGACCAGGGCCGGACCATGGGATTCTCCGGCAGTCAACCAACGCAACATAAAATCCATCCTGCCATGCAAGGCCCTTAGAACACCCGTCGGGGCGCCCCGACTGCGTCACACATCACATCTATGACCTCCGCCGGCACGGAGCCTTCGAGTCCGGTGAAATGGCGTACCTGCTCGACCGCCTGGTAGAGCAGCATCTCGAGGCCTGGCACCACCCGTCCACCCGCGTCCGTCCACACGGCGGCGATCCGGCTCGGCCAGGGATCGTAGGCAACATCGAGGAGCACCCCGGCGACTCTGCCGCCGTTCGGCACCAATGCTGCAGCGAGTTCCTCCGCCAGAGGGTCGGCAGCGCGCGGCGGCAGGGTGGAGATCACGACGTCGGCGGCGGTCACCGCAGGCGCTGCAGCCGCCAGCGGCAGGACCTGCAGGGAAAGGCCGACGGCGGCGGCCGCCGCCCGGGCTTCGGCGGCGCGGCCGACGTCCCGTACGTAAACGGCAGCCTCCGGGGCGCCGAGTTCCTTGAGCGCGGCAACAGCGGCCGCGGCGGTCCCGCCGCCGCCGAGGATGACGGCGGACGGTTCGGAGGCGGCTCCGGCGTACCGGAGTGCGTTGACGATCCCGGCGACGTCGGTGTTGTAGCCGACCAGGCGGACCGGCGCACCGGCAGGGTCGCCCGGGCGTTCGAAGGCCACGGTGTTGATGACACCCAACTGTCGGGCGACGCCGCGGACCTCGTCCACCTCGGCGGCCATGGCGGCCTTGAGCGGCATCGTCACGGACAGGCCGCGCCAGCTGGTGTCGCGGCGCACCCCGGCCATGAACGCCGGCAGCGCGGCCTCGGTCACGTCAACGGCGTCATAGGTCAGGTCGACGCCGAGCTGCGCGTAGGCGGCGCGGTGCAGTGCCGGGGACTTCGAGTGGCTGATGGGATGCCCGAGCACGGCGGCCCGCAGCGTCACACGCAACGTCCGGGGTTGGCCTCACACCAGGCGTTGTACTTGGCCACGTAGCCGTTGTGCTCCGCCAGGGTCTTGGAGAACTTCGTCTCCTTGGTGTCCAGGTTGATGGTGACCCAGTACAGGTAGTCATTTTTCTTCGGCTTGGCGGCGGCGTCGATGGCCCGTTTGCCCGGGGACCCGATGGGTCCGGCCGGCAGTCCGGGGTTGGCGTAGGTGTTGTACCGGTTCGACTTGTCCGCTTTTTGGTCCTCGTCAATGTGGAAGCTGCGGATGCCAAGCCCGTAGGTCACCGTGGCGTCGGACTGGATCAGTCCGTTGGTCTCGGTGTTGTTGGGCTTGAGCCGGTTGTAGATGGCGCCGGCCACGTCTCCGTATTCGGCCTGGCCGCCTTCGGCCTGGACGATGCTGGCGACCGTGAGGGCGTCGTACTGCTTACCGGGATCGGTGACGCCCTGCGCCTTGAGTTCCTCCAGCGTGGTGCCGACGAGTTTCGCGAGGATGTCCTTGCCGGACGTCCCGAGCGGGAAGCGGTATTCGCCCGGGAACAGGAACCCTTCGAGGTTCTTGGCCTTGGCCGGCACGCCGAACTGCTTCGGGGCGTCGCTGAGCTTCTTCAGGTCGGCCACCGGGATCCCGGTGCCCTCGGAAATGGCCTGCAGCGATTCACCGATCCTCAAACCTGCGCTCAGGGCGAAGTACATGACCTTGTCCTGGTCCTTGTTCAACAGCACTGCCACGGCATCCGCGTTATTCATTTCCTTGCGCAACGTAAAGGTTCCCGGGTTCAGGGATCCGCCCGAGGCGGCGAACTGCTTGACGAACGAGTCGGCGTTCGCAATGACTTTCTGGGCCTCCATGTCGGCGGCAACGGACCGGGGACCCGCGCCGGGCGGAACGGTGATGGTCACGGACCCGGTTCCCGGCCCGGGGTAATCGGCCATCTTGTCGCCGCCGAGCAGCGGCTTAATGACCTGGGCGCCAACGACGATGGCGACCACAAAAACGGCCAGCGTCAAAACGAGGGCGAGGAAACGGCGGCGCCGGCGGACCTTCTTGGACGGGCCCTTGACGGTGGGGAGGGCGGCGGCTCCGGCGATCAGGTCGCGCCCGGGCTCGTCGTCGTAGACATGGTGGGCCTCATCGTCGGGGTGGGATGCGTAGCCAGGGTGGAAATCCGCCCCGTCCTGAAGGCGCCGGCCATACTGCAGCTCGTCGGCGCGCCGCAGGGTCTCCTCGCGGGACATCCCGCCGGCGTACTCGTGGACCGGCTCGTCGTGCAGGTCGTGTCCGTGGACCGGCTCTTCCTGGGCGGGTTCCTGATGAACCGGCTCCTCGTGGACCGGGTGTTCAACCACCGGTTCCTCGTGCTGCGCCGCCGGGCGAACGGGGTCTGCGTGGACAGGTGCTGCGTGAACGGGATCTTCATGCACAGTCGGCGCGGTCCGCGGCTGCGCCGGCGCGGAGTCAGCGGGTTCGCGGGGTGCCTCCGGCGCGGCGTCAACGGGCTCGCGGGGTGCCTCCGGCGCGGCCGGGACCTCCTGGCCGGTCTCGAAGGCCTGCGGCGGGATGATGTCGTGACCCTGGGTGGCCAGGAACTTTTCCTGGGCCCGGATCTCTTTGCGCGTCAGCGGTCGGCCAGCGCCGCTATTGGCAACACCAGAGGAGTCGTCATTGTTGACCGGGCTCACTGTAGCCTTCCATTTTGGGCAGAATGCGTTGTGCAGAATGCGTGTGTACTTCCGGAACGGCCTGAACGCCGTTGCCGGGTGGCCCCGGAGGGAGGTCCGCGCTGACGCGGCTTCCTACATCCGTTCCCCTGGCCTTTTGCATGTCGATCGCGTGCTGCAGGATACCTGCGGCCGCAACCTGATCCACTACTTTACGGTGGTCCCTGCTGCTCATGCCAGCCTGATGCAGGTTGCGGTGGGCGGTCACCGTGCTCAGCCGCTCGTCAACCAACCTGACCGGAATGCCGGATCCGGCCTCCAATAGTGTACTGACCAGTAGCTTTGCATACTCAGTGGCCATTCGAGCGGAAGCGTGCTCCTCGCCTTTCATGGTGCGCGGCAGGCCGACAAAAATTTCCACCACGTCGAGTTCGGCCGCGAGTTTCGCGAGGACGCGGACGTCGGTGTTTTTCTTCACGCTCCGGTCCAGCGTCCGCAGCGGCGTGGCCAGGATGCCGTCACGGTCACAGATAGCGACGCCCACCCGGACGGTGCCGACGTCTACCCCGAGTTTTACGCCCCGGGGGTAGACGCCGGGCACGGCCGATTCAGTCATCCGTGGTTCCGGTCTAACGCCTCGTAATGGCGTCCACGACGGCTGAGAGCGCCGCGCCGACCTTGGCGGCGTCCGTGCCGCCGCCCTGGGCAACGTCGTCCTTGCCGCCGCCGCCGCCGCCGAGGATACCGGCCGCGAGCCGGACCAGTGCCCCGGCTTTGACGCCGGCCGCGCGGGCGGCGTCGTTGGTGGCGATCAGGATGACCGGGCGGTCGTTGCTCACCCCGGCGACCGCGACGGCGGCCGGCTCGGAGCCGAGGCGGGTCCGCAGGTCCAGGGCGAGGCCGCGGAGGTCGTCGGCGCCGCTGACCATGCCGGCGTCGTGGGCGATGACCTTGACGCCGGCGGCGTCCTTGGCGGTGCCCACCAGCTGAGCGGCGGCAGCCGTGAGCTGCTCCTTGCGCAGCCGCTCCAGTTCCTTCTCGGCCGTCTTCAGCTTGTTCAGCGTGCTGGCGATCCGCTCGGTCAGCAGGCCGGAGGGGACCTTCAGCATCTCGGTGAGTTCGGTCACCAGGGCGCGCTCGGCGGCAAGGTGGCGGAACGCGTCCATGCCGACGAAGGCCTCCACGCGGCGGTTTCCCGAACCCACGGACTGCTCGCCCAGCAGGGACAGGCTGCCGATCAGCGAGGTGTTGGACACGTGGGTGCCGCCGCAGAGCTCGCGGGACCAGGCGCCGTCGATCTCGACGACGCGCACCTCGTTGCCGTAGTTCTCGCCGAACAGGGCCATCGCCCCGAGGGCCTTGGCTTCGGCGAGGCCCATGACCTTGGTCTCGACCTGGAAGTTGTTCCGGATCGCGATGTTGGAAACTTCCTCGATTTCGGAGCGCGTCGCGGCGCTGAGGCCTTCGCCCCAGGCGAAGTCGAAGCGGAGGTAGCCGGCCTTGTTGAAGGAGCCGCGCTGCAGCGCCTCCGGCCCAAGGATCTGGTGCAGCGCGGCGTGCACAATGTGCGTGCCGGTGTGCGCCTGCTCGGCGGCGTGGCGGCGTTCCCTGTCCACGGCTGCCTGGACGAGGGAGTCGGCGCCGATTTCGCCTTCGCGGACGATTGCCTTGTGCACGCTCAGGCCCTTGATCGGGCGCTGCACGTCCAGGACTTCGACGACGAAGCCATCACCGGTGATGAGCCCGGTGTCCGCTGCCTGGCCGCCTGCTTCGGCGTAGAACGGCGTCTCTGCCAGCACGAGTTCGATTTCCTCGCCGGTGGACGCCTGGGAAACCTTCCGGCCGCCGGCGAGGATGCCGCGCACCTTGGACTCGCCGGCAAGCTCGGTGTAGCCGGTGAAGACGGTCTCCCCCGCGGCCAGCAGTTCCTGGAAGGCGGAGAGGTCCGCGTGGGCGCCCTTTTTGCCCTTGGCGTCGGCCTGGGCGCGCTGGCGCTGTTCCAGCATGAGCTTGCGGAATTCGGGCTCGTCGACCTTCAGTCCGGCTTCCTCGGCCATTTCCAGGGTGAGGTCGATCGGGAAGCCGTAGGTGTCGTGCAGGGCGAAGGCGTCCGCGCCGGAGAGCGGCTGGCCTGCGGCCTTGGATTCCTTCACGGCGTCCTCGAGCCGTGCGGTGCCGGAGGCGATGGTGCGCAGGAAGGCCTTTTCTTCGGCGTAGGCGATCCGGCTGATCCGGTCGAAGTCGGTCTCCACGACCGGGTAGACACCCTTCATGGCGTCGCGGGAGGCGGGCAGCAGTTCGGGCAGGCAGGCTTTCTCGACGCCGAGCAGGCGCATCGAGCGCACGGCCCGGCGGATCAGGCGGCGCAGCACGTAGCCGCGGCCTTCGTTGGAGGGGGTCACGCCGTCGGCGATCAGCATCAGGGCCGAACGGATGTGGTCGGCCACCACGCGCATCCGGACGTCGTCCGTGTGGTGCGGGTCCTCCGGGGTCTCCGCGGAGGTGTATTCCTTGCCGGAAAGCGCGGCGGCCTTGTCGATCACCGGGCGGACCTGGTCCGTCTCGTACATGTTTTCGACGCCCTGCAGGATCATCGCGAGGCGCTCCATGCCGAGGCCGGTGTCGATGTTCTTCTTCGGCAGCTCGCCGGTGATGTCGAAGTCCACCTTGGAGCGGACGTTGTCGATCTGGTACTGCATGAACACGAGGTTCCAGATTTCGATGTACCGGGTCTCGTCGGCCAGCGGGCCGCCTTCAATGCCGTAGGCCGGGCCGCGGTCGTAGTAGATCTCGGAGCAGGGGCCGGCGGGGCCGGGCTGCCCGGTGGACCAGTAGTTGTCCGCCTTGCCCATTCGCTGGATCCGCTCGGCCGGGACGCCGGTGTTCTTCAGCCAGAGTTCCTTGGCCTCGTCGTCCTCTTCATAGACGGTGACCCAGAGCCGTTCGGGCGGCAGGCCGTAGCCGCCGTCGTCGACGCCGGTGGTGAGCAGCTCCCACGCGAACTTGATGGCGTCTTCCTTGAAGTAGTCGCCGAAGGAGAAGTTGCCGCACATCTGGAAGAAGGTGCCGTGCCGGGCGGTCTTGCCGACTTCCTCGATGTCTCCGGTACGGATGCACTTCTGCACGCTGGTGGCCCGGGAGTAGGGGGCTTCCTCGCGCGCAGTCAGGTACGGGATGAAGGGCACCATGCCGGCCACCGTGAACAGCAGGGACGGGTCGCTGGAGACCAGGGAGGCGGACGGAACCGCCGTGTGGCCCTTGCTGACGAAAAAGTCGATCCAGCGCTTGGTGATCTCCTGCGACTTCATAACCTGGTTTCTTACCCTTCAATATTCACTGCGTGTGTGGTTCGCGCGTCTGGTCCGCGGAACGGTCTGGTTCCGGCCTGCGGCCGTGCCGGCGGGCCGTCATGGGCACCGCCATCTACTCATTCTCTCCCGGCTAGCGCCGGACTACACCCCGGCCGGCGACGCCCGTCTCGACGCCGGCGTCCACCCCGAGGGCAGAGCGGAGTTCGGATTCCCGCTCGTGCATGCCCACGCGGACGGCGTCGGCGAAGTCGTAGACGCCGTCGGCGAGCCGGCCGACGGCACGGTTCAGGCCCTCGGGGCCCAGGTTTGACTGCGCCTCGGTGAGTTTGCGGAAGGCGATGACGCCGATCGCGACGCCGATGCCCATCCAGATGATTCTGTTCATGTCAGCTCCTGTCAGCGTGCTCAGTTGGTTCAGCGGCTGCGGCGGCCGGTGGCGGGCTTTTTGCGGGCCGAGAAGGCGGACCGCACACCGTAGCTGAACGCGGCGACCTTGATCAGCGGGGAGCCGACGGTGGCGGCAACCAGCGAGGACAGCGCCGAGATGTTGGCGGAGGCGTCGGAGACGTTGGAGGCGATCCCGTCGACCTTCTTCAACTGCTGGTTGGTGGTGGAGACGGTGGCGGTGACCTCATCCATGAGCGGGGTGGCGCCGTCGCTGATCGAGCGGATGGTGCTGCGGACCTCGTCGAAAACACCGCCGAGCTTGAGGATCGGTACGGCGAGCAGCAGGACCAGGAGTGCAAACACTCCGGCCGCGATCAGGCCGGCAATATCGCCACCAGACATAGACGTTCATCTCCTTGAAACTACGTGGATTCCTGCATGGTCCTCCGGCCGCACACGCGGCAAGCGGAGAACTCCCCCAAGTACCTTACATACAAAGAAGCCCGCGGCGCTTGCCACGGGCTTCTTTGTAAGGTGTCGCGCTGGATCTAGCGTGCGTAGAATTCCACGACGAGCTGCTCTTCGCAGGTCACGGGGATCTCGGAGCGCTTGGGGCGACGGACCAGGCGGGCCTGCAGGGCGTCGAGCTTGACGTCCAGGTAGGCCGGAACCATCGGCAGCACGTCGCGGTGCGCGCCGGCTGCTGCCACCTGGAACGGAGGCATGGTCTCGCTGCGGCTGTGGACGTGGACCAGCTGGCCCTCACCGACGCGGAAAGACGGGCGGTCAACGCGGATGCCGTCAACCAGGATGTGGCGGTGCACAACCAGCTGGCGGGCCTGGGCGATGGTGCGGGCGAAGCCGGCACGCAGCACGAGGGCGTCGAGACGCATTTCGAGCAGTTCGATCAGGTTTTCACCGGTCAGGCCCTTGGTGCGGCGTGCTTCTTCGAAGGCACGGGTCATCTGGGCTTCGCGGATGCCGTACTGGGCGCGCAGACGCTGCTTTTCGCGCAGACGTACGGCGTAGTCGGAGTCCTGCTTCTTGCGGGCACGGCCATGCTCACCGGGGCCGTACGGGCGGCGCTCCATGTACTTGGCGGCCTTGGGGGTCAGAGCGATGCCGAGTGCACGCGAGAGGCGTGCGGTACGGCGAGCACGAGTGTTGTTAGCCACTTGTGTCCTTCCAATATCTGCGGTGTGTCAGTGTTACTGGCCTCCACGATGGAGAGCATCGGCCAACCGCTGCCTTTTGCTACTGGGCACAGTGCGAACCCATCAAATCAGCGTGAACCGCCGGGAACTGGTGGATTGTGCGTCCGTGCCTTGCCAGACAACGATCCATCCTACCAGAGGATCACTTGCCCCGGATGATCTTCCGCAGCCGTTCCAGCCGGGTGGAGATGTCGCGTTCGGCGCCGTTGCCGGTGGGTTCGTAGTAGTTCCGGCCGACGAGGTCGTCCGGCGGGTACTGCTGGGTGGCCACCGCATGGGGCGCGTCGTGCGCGTACTTGTAGCCCTTGCCGTGGCCCAGCTGCTTGGACCCGGGGTAGTGCGCGTCCCGCAGGTGCGCCGGGATGCCGTTGCCGAGGCCGGCGCGGACGTCGGCGATCGCCTGGTTGATCCCCATATACGCCGCGTTGGACTTCGGTGCGGTGGCGAGGTGGACTACAGCCTCGGCCAGGATGATGCGGCCCTCGGGCATGCCGATCAGCTGCACCGCCTGGGCGGCGGCCACCGCGGTCTGCAGTGCGGTCGGGTCGGCCATGCCGACGTCCTCGGCGGCGGAGATAACGATCCGCCGTGCTACGAACCGGGGGTCCTCCCCCGCCTCCAGCATCCGGGCCAGATAGTGCAGCGCGGCGTCGACGTCGGAGCCGCGGATGGACTTGATGAAGGCGCTGGCGACGTCGTAGTGCTGGTCGCCGGCGCGGTCGTAGCGTACCGAGGCGACGTCGAGGGCCCGTTCGGTGTGCTTCAGTTCGATTGTGACGGGGGTTTCCGCCGCGGCGCCGGCGAGTCCGTCGGCGTCGTCCGCGTCCCCGAACGCGACGCCGGCCGCGGCTTCCAGCGCGGTCAGTGCCCGGCGCGCGTCCCCGCCGGAAAGCCGGACCAGGTGGGCGAGTGCTTCCTCGTCGAGCTCCACCTTGCCGCCCAGGCCGCGGGCGTCTTCGGTGGCCCGCCGCAGCAGCCCTTCGACGTCGGCGTCGGTGAGCGGCTTGAGCGTCAGCAGCAGCGAGCGGGACAGCAGCGGCGACACCACTGAGAACGAGGGGTTTTCCGTGGTGGCCGCGACCAGGACCACCCAACGGTTCTCGACGCCCGGCAGGAGGGCATCCTGCTGCGCCTTGTTGAAACGGTGGATCTCGTCCAGGAACAGCACGGTGGTGGTCTTATAGAGGTCACGCGCGGTGAGGGCCTCGTCCATGACGCGCCGGACGTCCTTCACACCGGCGGTGATGGCGGAGAGCTCAACGAACTTGCGGCCCGGGCCCTTGGCGATGACGTGCGCGAGGGTGGTCTTGCCGGTGCCGGGGGGTCCCCAGAGAATCAGGGAGCTTGGTCCGGCCGGTCCGGTGGCGTCGCTGCCGGCCGCGAGTTGCCGCAGCGGCGAGCCGTGGCCCAGGAGGTGCTGCTGGCCCACCACGTCGTCCAGGCTGCGCGGCCGCATCCGGACGGCCAGCGGACTGCGCGGCGCGGAGCGGGCCGGGGCGCCGCCCAGGGAACTGCCGCCGCCGGACTCTTCGGCGTCGACGTCGTTGTTTGCGGACGCGTTGTCCTGCCCTGCGCCAAAGAGATCATCCACATAGATAGGCTACTTCTAGTTCCTGCCCGTCCTGACACGGCGGCGCTCCCCTGAACCTCACAACGGAGATCTCTGCCATGGCCAGCCCCGACACCCGTGTGGCGTTTGTCTCCGGCGACCGCCTGCCGGGCTGGGTGGAGCGGTTCCGGGCGAGCCACGGCGAGTTGCGCGAAGGAGCGGACGACGACGGCCTGCGGCTGCTGGCGGCCGACGGCGCCACCGCCCTGCTGCAGCCACCGTGGCCGGACGGCGGACGCCCGGGCCGCGGCGATGATTCCGTGGCCCGGCTGGCCTCGCTGGCTTCGCAGCCTCGTCGGCTCGGCCTGGTCCTGGTGCGACGCGGCGGGTACTCGGTGGCGGTGGTGTCCGAGGGACGGGTCCTGGCTTCCAAGACCGGCACCCGGCACGTGCAGTCCCGGACGGCGGCCGGCGGCTGGTCGCAGCAGCGTTTTGCCCGGCGCCGCGCCAACCAGGCCGACGCATTGGTGGAGGCCGTGGCCGACCATGCCGCCCGCATCTTCGAGGACCAAGGCGTTGAATATCTCGTCCCGGGCGGGGACCGCACGCTGGCCGGGCAGGTGCTGGCCGAGCCGGTCCTCAAGCGCTACGCGCCCCTGGTCCGGCTGCCGTTCCTGGACGTCCCCGACCCGCGCGCGGCAGTGCTCAAGAAGGCCGCGGCGGACCTATGCGCGGTGCGGATCGTGGTCACGGACCCGCCGGCGTAGATAGTCAGGGCCTCCGACCCCGGCCCCCCGCTTCTCCCGCCCCGGCCGCTCCCACCGGCCGCTTCGACGGTTCCGTGCCCGCCAGATGCTGCGAAACGCCTTGTGCGCAGGGAACCGTCGAAATGGCGCTGCTCAGGAACTGGTCAGCAGCCGGTCAGGTGCCGCTTCGGCCGCTCCTGCCGGTACAGGTAGCGGCCGGACTCGTCGAAGCCGGCGCGGGCGTAGAGTTCCTGCGCCCCGGTGTTGGCCGCCGTGACGAGCAGCCAGTACCCGGCAAGGCCCCGGCGCGTCCCCTCGTCCAGCAGCGCGTGCAGCACCTGGCTGGCGTAGCCGCGCCGGCGGGCATCCGGACGGGTCGCCATGCAGTACAGGCCGCCCCACCGGGGGCCGCCCAGGTCCGCGAAGGGCAGCGCAAGGCGCCCGACGGCGGCGGGGGCGCCGTCGTCGTCGCGCACGAGGGCGTAGAGCGAGGGGCAGCCCGTCAGGATGCCGCGGGCAACGTCCAGGGCGGTCTCATCGCCGCGGCCGTCCACGCTCCACCAGAGCCGCAGCCACTCCGGGGACGGCTCCGCGGAGATCGCGACGCCGAGGTCCAACGGTGCTGCACCCACGCCGTCCCGGACCAGGACCAGGGTTTCCGACTGGCGGGTGAACCCCTCGGCGTCGAGCACTGCGTTCAGCGGCGCAGAGCGCGGGTCGTCGAAGACCTGGAAGATCAGCGGCAGGCGCCGGGCCCGGTACCAGAGCCGGGCGTGCCGGAGCGCCGCGAGCTGTGCGTGGGCGTCAACTCCGGGCTCCCGGGGCCACACCGAGTTGGCGCGCTGCGTGACGCCCGAGGCGGCGCGGAGCACCCAGCCGCCGGATTCCTCCTGTTCGGCGGCGGGCCAGGCGGCATCCATCTGCGCTTCCAGCCCGGCCGGCAATTCCTGTCCCATGGTCCCCCTCCTGCCGCCAACCGTCCCGCACTCCCCTGCCTCCGGGACCGCGGACGTACCAACGGCAACGGCCCCCCGGTTTCCCGGAGAGCCGCTGCTGCTGATCACCTCGGGCTACTTGGCGCCGTCGTCCTTCTTGGCTTCCGGCTTGAAGTCGACGCCGGCTTCCTTGCGCTGCTGCGCGGTGATGGGCGCGGGCGCCTGGGTCAGCGGGTCGTAACCGCCGCCGGACTTCGGGAACGCGATGACGTCGCGGATCGAGTCGACGCCGGCGAGCAGCGAGACCACACGGTCCCAGCCGAACGCGATGCCGCCGTGCGGGGGCGCGCCGAACTTGAAGCCCTCCAGCAGGAAGCCGAACTTCTCCTGGGCATCCTCGTGCGAGAGGCCCATGACCTTGAAGACACGCTCCTGGACGTCGCCCTGGTGGATACGGATGGAGCCGCCGCCGATTTCGTTGCCGTTGCAGACAATGTCGTAGGCGTACGCCAGCGCGGTTTCCGGGTCCGTGTCGAAGCTGTCCATGAATTCCGGCTTGGGCGAGGTGAAGGCGTGGTGCACGGCGGTCCATTTGCCGCCGCCGACGGCGACGTCGCCGGACGCGACGGCCGCTGCCGCCGGTTCGAACATCGGCGCGTCAACGACCCAGCAGAACGCCCAGTCACTGGGGTTGATCAGGCCGGTGCGGTGGCCAATCTCAACCCGGGCGGCGCCGAGCAGGGCGCGGGACGGGGTCTTCTCGCCGGCGGCGAAGAAAATGCAGTCGCCCGGCTTGGCGCCGACGGCGTCGGCGAGGCCGGCGCGTTCGGTCTCGGTCAGGTTCTTGGCCACGGGGCCGGCAAGTTCGCCGTCCTCCTTGAACAGGACGTAGGCCAGGCCCTTGGCGCCGCGCTGCTTCGCCCACTCCTGCCAGGCATCGAGGGCCCGGCGGGCCTGCGAGGCGCCGCCCGGCATCACCACGGCGCCGACGTAGGGGGCCTTGAAGACACCGAAGTTGGTGTCCTTGAAGAACTCGGTGAGTTCGGTCAGCTCCAGGCCGAAGCGCAGGTCCGGCTTGTCCGAGCCGTAGCGGGCCATCGCGTCGTTGTAGGTGATCCGCTGGATCGGGGTGGGGATCTCGACGTCGATCAGCTTCCACAGCGCCTTCACGATGCTTTCGCCGAGGCCGATGATGTCGTCCTGCTCCACGAAGCTGGCTTCGATGTCGAGCTGGGTGAACTCCGGCTGGCGGTCCGCGCGGAAGTCCTCGTCACGGTAGCAGCGGGCGATCTGGTAGTACTTCTCGAAGCCGCCGACCTGCAGGAGCTGCTTGAACAGCTGCGGTGACTGCGGCAGCGCATACCAGGAACCCGGCGCCAGGCGGGCGGGGACGACGAAGTCGCGGGCGCCTTCCGGCGTCGAACGGGTCAGCGTCGGCGTTTCGATCTCGACGTAGCCGTCCTGGTGCAGCAGTTCGCGCGCCACCCGGTTGGCCTCGGAGCGCAGGCGCAGGTTGCGGGCGGGGCCGGGGCGGCGCAGGTCCAGGTAGCGGTGCTTGAGGCGGGCTTCCTCGCCCACTTCAACGTGCTCGTCGATCTGGAACGGCAGCGGATCGGAGGTGTTGAGGATGATGACCTTCTCGGCCATGACCTCGATCTCGCCGGTGGCCAGTGCCGGGTTCTCGTTGCCCTCGGGCCGCTTGGAGACGGTGCCGATCACCTGCAGCACGAACTCGTTGCGCAGGCCGTGGAAGACCTCTTCTTCGCGGACGACCACCTGGGCGACGCCCGAAGCGTCGCGCAGGTCCACGAATGCGACACCACCGTGGTCACGACGCCGGCCGACCCAGCCGGCGAGGGTTACGGTTTGTCCAATGTGCTCGGAGCGAAGGGATCCGAGGTCGTGTGTGCGCAGCACAGCTCGCCTTTCAGAAGGAAAACAGGGTGGTGTTAAATAGGACCGCTACGGGAACGGTCCCGTTCGAGTTTACCCGTTGGAAAGGCCCCACCCGCCATGGTTAGCCCTCCGCCGACCCCCAAGCAGCTGCAGCGCCGCCTGGGCGTCCTTGATTCCACCGCGATCGGCCTGGGCTCGATGCTGGGTGCGGGCGTGTTCGTGGTCTTCTCCCCCGCCGCGGCCCTCGCCGGGCCGCTGCTGACCGTCGCCGTGGCCTTGGCCGGCCTGGTGGCCTACTGCAATGCCGTGGCGTCGGCGCAGCTGGCTGCCCGGTATCCCTCCAGCGGCGGCACCTACGTGTACGGCCGCCGGCAACTGGGCGAATGGCCGGGCTTTATCGCCGGCTGGGGGTTCGTGACCGGCAAGACCGCCTCCTGCGCGGCGATGGCACTGACCTTCGGGCACTACGCCGCGCCGGGCTTCGCCACCCCCGTGGCGGTGGCCGCCGTCGTAGTGTTGACCGGCGTGAACCTGCTCGGCATCACCCGGACGGCCCTGCTGACCAGGATCCTTCTCGCCGTGGTGCTCGCCACCCTCGCCTTTGTAGCGGCAGCCGCGCTCATCGGCCCGCACCCGGAGGGCGCCCCCGCGGCTCTGGGCGGGGCGTTCGGAGCGATTCCGGGTGGCACCGGAAACGCTTGGGGCGTGTTGCCTGCGGCCGGGCTGATGTTCTTTGCCTTCGCCGGCTACGCCCGGATCGCCACCTTGGGCGAGGAGGTCAAGGACCCGGCCACCACCATCCCGCGGGCCATCCTGGCCGCTCTCGGCGGAGCTTTCGTGATCTACCTCGGACTTGCAGCGCTCCTTCAGTGGCACCTGCCGGCCGGCCTGCTGGCTGGTTCCTCCGCGCCGCTGCTGGACGCCGTGACGAACTCGGCGCTGCAGGCCGGCAGCCCGGTGGTGCAGGCGGGATCGGCCGCCGCCTGCCTCGGCGCGCTGCTGGCGCTGATCACCGGCGTGGGCCGGACCACCATGGCGATGGCGCGGGAGCGCGACCTGCCCGCCCCACTGGCCCGGGTCGGCGGGGTGCACACCGTCCCGTACGTGGCCGAGCTGACAGTGGCGGCCGCTGTGATCGTGCTGCTGCTGACCACGAACGTGCTGACGGTGGTGGGCTTCTCCAGCTTCGGCGTGCTGGTCTACTACGCCGTGGCGAATGCCGCCGCCTTCACCCTCACCGGCCGCCGCCGGCTGGCGCCGCGCTGGCTCAATGCCCTCGGCTTCGCCGGCTGCGTGGTCCTGGCCCTCACGCTGCCGCCCGCCTCAGCGCTGGGCATGGCGGCTGTGCTCGCGGCCGGGATCGCCGGGCGCTTCCTGGTGCTGCAGCGCCGGAAATCCCGTCACACGCCGGCGTAGCGACGCCGGCGTAACAAGGTCCGGGCCGGGGGCTGAAGCAGAGCTCGGTCAGGCCCGGGTGACCCGCACGTGCAGGTCCTCTTCGTCCGGCGACCAGCTGGCCGGATCGGCGTCGGCCTGTTCGCCGGTGCGGATGTCCTTGACCTGGTGCTTGCCGTCGTCGTCGGTGAACCAGACGAACGGGATGCCGCGGCGGTCCGCGAACTTGATCTGCTTGCCGAACTTCTCGGCCTTCGCCGCCACCTCGGTGGCGATCCCGCGGGAGCGCAACTGCGCGGCGACGTCCTGCGCCGCGCCCCAGCTTTCGTCGTTGGTCAGCGCCACCAGCACCGCGGTCGGCACCGCCCGGGATGCCTTGGCCAGCTCCTGGCTGAGGATCCGGGACACCAGCCGGGTAACGCCGATCGAGAGCCCGACGCCGGGGAACTTCCGGTTGCCCTTGCTGGCCAGCGCGTCGTAGCGGCCGCCGGAGCAGATCGAACCAAGCTGCTCGTGGCCCACCAAGACGGTTTCAACAACGGTCCCGGTGTAGTAGTCCAGGCCGCGGGCGATGCTGAGGTCCGCAACCACCTTGCCCGGGGCGCGCTGGACGGCGGCAGCGATGACCTGCTCCAGCTCGTTCAAGCCTTCCTCCAGCAGCTCGTTGCTCACCCCCAGCGCCCGGACCTGCTGCACAAACGAGGTATCCCCCGTGCGGATTCCCGCCAGCTTGAGGGCGGCCTGGGCCTGTTCCTCGGTGGCGCCCAGCTCGGACTTGAGCAGCTCGGCCACCCTGGCCGGGCCGATCTTTTCCAGCTTGTCGATGCTGCGCAGCACTCCGGCGGTGTCGGTCAGGCCGATGCCGTTGTAGAAACCCTCGGCCAGCTTGCGGTTGTTGACCCGGAGCAGGAAGTCAGGAATCGGCAGGGCGCCCAGCGCCTCGGCGATCACCAGCGCGATTTCGACGTCGTAGCGGAACGGCAGTTCGCCGTCGCCGACGATGTCGATGTCAGCCTGGGTGAATTCGCGGGCCCGGCCTTCCTGCGGACGCTCCCCGCGCCAGACCTTCTGGATCTGGTAGCGGCGGAACGGGAACGCCAGGTAGCCGGCGTTCTCCACCACATAACGCGCAAAGGGCACGGTGAGGTCGAAGTGCAGGGCCAGGGCGTGCGGATCGGCCTTGTGCGAGGCGGCAGTGTTAGTCGCGGCGTTAGTCGCGGCCGCGCCGGTATCGTCGTCGTCCTGCAGCCGCCTGAGGCCGTAGACCTCTTTGTCGATTTCGCCCTTGCGGAGCAGTTGGCCCACGGTCTCCACGGCACGGGTTTCGATCGAGGAGAAACCGTGCAGTTCAAAGGTGCGCCGCAGCGTGTCCAGCACATGCAGCTCCACCAGCCGCTCCTCGGGAAGCCACTCGGGGAATCCGGACAGGGAGGCGGTGCGTGCCATGGTGGAATTTTCTCCTCTGATAACGACGGCGGCACAACGGCCGCGGCGTCGCGCGCAGACCGGCCAGTCGTGCATAAACTGTGTGCGGCAGCCAGTTTATGCTTTTTGCCGCGTGCATCTGTAATGCGCGCGGCGGGCGGAGCTGTCGGCAGCTTGCGTGTTGCACCCGGTCCGGCGGCGTTGCCGCGGTCCGGTCTGCGGCCCTACAACCAGGAGGACTTTTGGCGGCCAGTTCACGGAGCGCCCGCGAAGCCAAGCGGCGCGTCCAGCAAATGGAGGCAAAGCGTGAGCTCCGCCGGGAGCAGGACAAACGCCGCAAGCGCGACAATATCCTCGCGACCGCCGGCGGTGCCGCTGCCCTGGTTCTCGCCGTTGTACTGCAACTGACGGTGTTCTCCAGCAACCCGAGCGAGGACGAATTCAAGGCCGCGGAGGCCGGGCTGCAGAGCCCGTCGGCTTCCGCCACGCCATCCCCCGCCGCAACCAACGGGGCGAACATCCCCAAGCCTGAAACCGCGGCCGGCAAGACCTTCAAGGGCACGCTGGCCCTGAACCGCGGCAGCCTCGGGGTCGAACTCGACGGCACCAAGGCCCCGCAGGCGGCCGCCGTCTTCAAATCGCTCGCGGACCAGAACTTCTACAAGGGCCTCACCTGCCACCGCCTCACCACCGCCGAGTCCTTCGGCGTGCTGCAGTGCGGCTCCAAGTCCGGGGATGGCAACGGCGATCCCGCGTACACCTGGGGCCCGCTGGAGAACACCCCGGCCGACAACAAGTACCCGGCGGGCACCATCGCCGTGGCACGGACCGGCGAAAACGCCTACGGCAACGGGACACAGTTCTTCATCGTCTATAAGGACACCGTGATCCCGGCGGACACCGCCGGCGGCTACACGGTGGTAGGCAAGGTCACGTCCGGGCTGGATGTGGTCAGCAAGATCGCAGCGGCCGGTGTCAAGCCCGGCGCCAGCGCCACCGACGGCGCGCCTGTGGAACCAGTCACGATAGACTCGTTCTCTCTGAAGTAACCAGCCGGGGCCCTCGCGGCCGCGGTGCCGGTATTTCCCTCCAAGCGAAAGACTTCTAGCGGTGACAGACAGTCAGAAATCCGACGAAACAGTGGCAGCAGCTGCCAACGAGACCGAAGCCGAGGTTGCGGTGAACGGCGCGGCCGAAGTGCCCGCCGCTGAGCCCGCCGGCCCCGAGGCGGTGGAGGCGCCCGGGTCCGCGGCAGTTAAGTCCGCCCCGGCTGCCGAACCGGCAAACGCTCCGGAGGCCGATCCGGCCGCCGCCCCGGCTGAGGTTGAGACTGAGGTTGAGACCCAGCCCGAGGCGGCCGCCGAGCCTGCCACCCCTGCTGCCGGCCCGGCGCCGGCTGCTGCACCCGCACCGCGGCCTGCCCCGTCGCCCGCCGCCTTCGCCGCACGCCCCAAGGCGTCACCGTCCGTTGCCGCGCCGGCCGCCGTCACAGCATCCAGCGCAACCTCGCTCGCCGAGGCCGCACGCTGGGGCCGCGTCGAGGGCGACGGCCACGTGTTCCTGACCATCGACGGCGGGGAACACCCCGTCGGCCAGTACCCCGGTGTCAGCGACGACGAGGCGTTGGGCTACTTCGCCCGCAAGTACGACGACGTCGTCGCCCAGATCGTGCTGCTCGAGCAGCGCGTCGCTTCCAAGGCTCCGGCCACGGACATGCAGAAGACCGTGACCCACCTGCGCGAAGTGCTGGCCGAGCGGAACATGGTGGGCGACCTCCGTGCCGCCGAGGGACGCCTGGACACGCTGTCCGGCCAGATCACCGAACTGGAGAAGACGGAGAAGGCAGAGCACGAGGCCGTCCGCGCCGCCGAGCTCGCCGCCCGCGAAGCGATCGTGGCCGAGGCCGAGGAAATCGCCGGCCACGACCCGGCGCAGATCCAGTGGAAGACCTCCAGCGCCCGGATGAACGAGCTCTTCGAGAGCTGGAAGACCGCGCAGAAGAGCGGCGTCCGGCTTGGCCGGAGCAACGAGGACGCGCTGTGGAAGCGGTTCCGCGCCGCCCGCACCGTCTTTGACCGCCACCGCCGGGCCTACTTCTCCCAGCTGGACAGCAACAACTCGGCAGCCAAGGCGGCCAAGGAGAAGCTGATCACTGAGGCGGAGGCACTGTCCTCGTCGACCGACTGGGGCTTCGCCGCTGGCGAGTACCGCCGCCTGATGGACCAGTGGAAAGCCTCGCCGCGTGCCAGCCGCAAGGATGACGACGCCCTGTGGGCACGTTTCCGGGCCGCGCAGGACGTCTTCTTCACGAACCGCCAGGCGGCCAATGAGGAGATCGACCAGGAGTACGGCGCCAACCTCAAGGTCAAGGAGTCGCTGCTGGTGGAGGCCAACGAGCTGCTTCCGATCAAGGACCTCGCAGCGGCCAAGAAGGCGCTGCAGTCCATCCGGGACCGCTGGGAAGAAGCCGGCAAGGTTCCCCGGGCGGACATGGGGCGGATCGAAGCCGGCCTGCGGAAGGTGGAGGACGCCGTCCGCCACGCCGAGGACGAAAACTGGAAGCGCTCCAACCCGGAAACGAAGGCACGCACCAACAGCGCCCTGACGCAGCTGGAAGCGGCCATCGCCGGCCTCAAGGACGACCTCGCCAAGGCGGAGAAAGCCGGCGACGAGCGCAAGATCAAGGCGGCCCAGGAAGCCCTGGAGGCCCGCCAGGCATGGCTGGAGCAGCTGGAGCGTTCCGCCAGCGAACTCTCCTAGCCGCCGCAACGCAGAACAGGCTCCGCCCCGGTTATCCACATGACCGGGGCGGGGCCTGTTCCGTGTCCGGGGCCGGGCGGCACGATGGCTGAATGACCCTCATGCCCGGCCACCCCCCTGCCAGTCCCCCGAGCGCTGGGTCCCCGCCCGCCGGCGGGCACGGCGGCGCGCCCCTGCTGTACTCCCCTGGGTCGCTCTTCTCCTGGCCGGAGCTGCAGGCCATGGCGTCCGACGGCGTGCTGACGCAGCTCTCGCAGCGCGGGTACCTGCCTCCCGGCGCCACGTCCACGCCGCAGCTGCGGGCGCGGGCGGCGGCGTGCACCATTCCGGCGCCGATCCGGCAACGCGTGGTGGCGGGACGGATGACAGCCGCCTGGATCTACGGCTGCGCCGGCGAGCCGGACCGGATGGCCCTGCTCGTGGACACCAGCCGGCGAATTTCGAGCCTCCGCGCCGTCCGCGGCTGCAGTTTCCACGAGGTGCGGCTGGGCCCGTTCGACGTCGTCAGCCTCGGCGGGCTGATGGTTTCCAGTCCGCTGCGGACAGCGGTCGACATTGCGCTCCATGTGGAGCCCGACCGTGCCCTGCCGGCGCTGGCAGCTCTCCTGGCGGCACCGGAACTGGACGTCCGGCTGCGGCTGCTCATCCGGGCGGTCAACGCGACGCCGCGGATGCCGCACAAGAGGTCAGCCCTCGCCAAACTGGCTGCCCTGCTGGACGGGCCGGGAGCCGGCGCGGGGCACGAATGCCGGCGGCGAACGGCAGGGCAGGCTGGGCCGGATGGCTAGCTGCGGCGGCGGTTCCCGGTGGTGCGGTATACGTCGAAGACGCCGTCAATCCGACGGACGGCGCTGAGCACGTGGCTCAGGTACTTCGGATCGCCCATCTCGAAGGCGAACTTGGAGATCGCCACCCGGTCGGTGGAGGTGTGCACGCTGGCGGCCAGGATGTTGACGTGGTTCTCGGACAGGACACGGGTGACGTCGGAGAGCAGCGACTTCCGGTCCAGCGCCTCGACCTGGATTTCGACCAGGAACACGCTGGACTGGGTCGGCGCCCACTCGACGTCGACGATCCGGTCCGGCTGGTCCATCAGGCCGGACACGTTGGTGCAGTCGGTCCGGTGCACCGAGACGCCGGAGCCTCGGGTAACGAAGCCCAGGATGGGATCCGGCGGCACCGGGGTGCAGCAGCGAGCCAGCTTCACCCAGACGTCGTCGACGCCGCGGACCACAACACCCGAGTCGGAGTACCGGGTTTTGCTGACCTGGGCCGGAATCGAAACCTCGGTGAGGTCATCCTCGGGGGTGTCGTTGCCGCCGAGGCTCTCGACCAGCCGCTCCATCACGGACTGTGCCGAGGTGTGGCCGTCGCCCACGCCCGCGTAGAGCCCGGAGATGTCCGTGTACTTAAAGTCCTCGGCGATCGCGGCGAGGGCGTCGTGGGTCATCAGGCGCTGCAGCGGAAGGTTCTGCTTGCGCATCGCCTTGGTCAGCAGCTCCTTGCCGCGGTCGATCGCCTCTTCGCGGCGTTCCTTGCTGAACCACTGCCGGATCTTGTTGCGCGCCCGGGCGCTCTTAACGAAGTGCTGCCAGTCCTGGCTGGGGCCGGCGCCTTCGGCCTTGGAAGTGAAAATCTCCACCCAGTCGCCGTGGTTCAGTTCACTGTTGAGCGGGACCAGTTTGCCGTTGACGCGCGCACCGATGGTCCGGTGGCCCACCTCGGTGTGCACCGCGTAGGCGAAGTCCACGGGCGTCGAACCTGCCGGCAAGGCCATGACCTCGCCCTTGGGCGTGAACACGAACACCTCGCGGGCATTGATCTCGAAGCGCAGGGAGTCGAGGAACTCACCGGGATCGGAGGTTTCCTGCTGCCAGTCCACGAGGGAGCGGAGCCAGCCCATGTCGCCGTCGCGCGGGCTGCCCGGCCCGGCTGCGGTGCGGTTGGGCTGGTCCTTGTACTTCCAGTGCGCCGCGACGCCGTATTCGGCGCGCCGGTGCATCTCGTGGGTCCTGATCTGGATCTCCACCGGCTTGCCGCCCGGGCCGATCACCGTGGTGTGCAGCGACTGGTACATGTTGAACTTGGGCATCGCGATGTAGTCCTTGAACCGGCCCGGAAGCGGGTTCCAGCGCGAGTGCATGGCACCGAGGGCGGCGTAACAGTCCCGCACTGAGTCGACGAGGACCCGGACACCCATCAGGTCGTTGATGTCGTCGAAGTCCTTATCCCGGACGATCATCTTCTGGTAAATGGAGTAGTAGTGCTTGGGCCGGCCGGTGATGGTGGCCTTGATCTTGGCAGCGCGCAGATCTTCGGTGATCTGGTTGCGGATAACGGCGAGGTTCTTCTCCCGCTCGGGGGTGCGGTCCCCCACCATGCGGACGATTTCCTCGTAAACCTTGGGATACAGCGCCGCGAAGGAGAGGTCCTCGAGTTCCCACTTGATCGTGTTCATGCCGAGCCGGTGGGCCAGCGGCGCGAAGATCTCCAGGGTTTCCCGGGCCTTGCGGGCCGAGGACTCGGCCGAGACGAAACGCCAGGTGCGGGCGTTGTGCAGCCGGTCGGCGAGCTTGATCATCAGCACGCGGATGTCCTTGGCCATGGCGACGACCATTTTGCGCACGGTCTCGGACTGGGCGGCCTCGCCAAAGCTGACCTTGTCCAGCTTGGTCACGCCGTCGACCAGCATGGCAACTTCGGGTCCGAACTCGCCCTTGAGGTCCTCCAGGGTGTACGAGGTGTCCTCGACGGTGTCGTGCAGCAGCGCGGCCGCCAGGGTCGTCCCGCTCAATCCCAGCTCGGCCAGGATGGTGGCCACGGCCACGGGGTGCGTGATGTAGGGGTCGCCGCTCTTGCGTTTTTGTCCGCGGTGGCAGCGCTCGGCGACGACAAACGCCCGCTGGATCAGTTCGAAGTCATCCTTGGGGTTGTTGGCGCGCACGGTGCGCAACAGCGGCTCCAGGATGGGCGAATAGGCCGGCGTTCCACGGCCGGTCAGGCGCGCGAGCCGGGAGCGGGTGCGTTCGCGGCGTCCCGGGAAGGTGGGCCGGGTTCCGGAGTTATCGACGGGCACTGCGGCGTCCGGGCGTCCGGCAGCCACCACACCAGTCTGTGACCCCTGGGCGGCAGCCTTATCCACCGGGGCTGCAGGCACCGGCGTCGAACGTTCTTCCAATGAAGCACCTCTCAAACCCGTTAATTATTCAAGTCTATTCCCGGAGCCGGATACTTCGATAACCGGCGGCCAACGTCCGACGGGCCGGCGAACGTCGCAGGGACGTTCGCCGGCCCGTCGGGCGGCTGCGGCGGTGCCTTTCGGCTACGCCGTGGCGGGTGCCGCCTTGGCGGTATTCTCCGAGCGGCGCTGCTGCACGCGCTTGGCCTGCTTGATCAAGTCCGGCTCACCCTGGCGCAACCAGGCATAGAGCGGGGCCGCCACGAAGATGGTCGCGGCGGTACCGATCAGGATGCCCACGAACAACGCCAGCGAGAGGTCCCGCAGCGTTCCCGCGCCGAGCAGGCCGGCCCCGATGAAGAGGATGGCCCCGACCGGCAGGATGGCGACCATCATGGTGTTGATGGACCGCACCAGGGTCTGGTTGACGGCGAGGTTGACCTCCTCGGCGAAGGTGCGCCTCGTGGACGCCTGCAGGTCCGCGGTGTTTTCCCGGATCTTGTCGAAGACCACCACGGTGTCGTACAGCGAGTAGCTGAGCACCGTGAGGAAGCCGATGATGGCCGAGGGGGTCACCTCGAAGTCACTCAGCGAGTACACCCCGGCGGTGATGAACATCGTCACCACCATGCCGGCGAGGGCGGACAGCGACATCTTCCAGGTCCGGAAGTACAGCGCCATCAGCACTGCGGCAAGGCCGACGAAGATCGCCAGGCCGAGCAGCGCCTGCTTGGTCACGTCCGCGCCCCAGGTCGGGCCCACGAAGGTGGACGTGACCTCGTTGTCGGTCACGCCGTAGGCCTTGGTGAGGCCTTCCTTGATCCGGAGCGTCTCGTCGTCGCTGAGCTTGTCCGTCTGGATGCGCATGGTGTTGCCGGCGACGTTGGCGACGCGCGGCAGGCTGCCGGGGACGACATTATCGACCGCTTTTTCACCGAGGGCGGCGTCGCGGTCCTTGACGTTGGACACCGTGAACTCGGAACCGCCGCGGAACTCGATGCCCAGGTTGAAGCCGCCCTTGACGACCGGCAGCAGGATGGACAGCGCGACAGCGACGGCGGCGATCAGGAACCAGATCTTCTTGGATCCGACGAAGTCGTATGAGCGCTTGCCCGTGTAAAGCTCGTTACCGAACGTAGCGAAGCTGGCCATTTATTTGCCCTCCTTGGACGTGCTCTTGGAGGAACCGGCAAGCTGTTCCTGCCTTTCCGCGAGGCGTCGTTCTGCAATGGTCATCCGGCGTTCGGCCTCGGCCGCGGCGCCGGTATTCTTGGCGCGCGGCGCGACGACCGGTTTGTCCTCCGGCGTGCGGATCCGTCCGGCACCCCGGTACAGGGGCACGGCCCCGAGTCGCTTCGGGTCCAGGCCCGAGAACTTGTGGCCTTCACCGAAGAACTTGGTGCGGGCCAGCAGCTGCAGGGTCGGATGGGTGAACATAAAGACGACAATCAAGTCGGCAATCGCTGTCAGGCCCAGGGTGAACGCGAAGCCGCGGACGTTGCCCACCGCCACGAAGTACAGCACGAGGGCGGCCAGCAGGTTGACGGCCTTGGAGGCTAGGACGGTCCGCTTGGCGCGCTTCCAGCCGTTCTCCACGGCCGAGACCAGGCCGCGGCCCTCCCGGAGCTCGTCACGGATGCGTTCGAAGTAGACGATGAACGAGTCCGCCGTCTGGCCGATGGCCACGATGATGCCGGCCACGCCGGCCAGCGAGAGACGGTAGTTTTCCGTCCAGCCCAGGATGGCGATGGCCAGGTAGGTCAGCGCGCCGGCGACGACGAGCGAGGCGACGGTGACGAAACCGAGGGCGCGGTACTGGAACAGCGAGTAAACCACCACCAGCAGCAGGCCGATCAGGCCGGCCAGCATGCCCATCCGGAGCTGCTCGCCGCCGAGGGTGGCCGAGATCTGCTGTTCGCTCTGGATGTCGAAGCTGATCGGCAGCGCACCGAAGCGCAACTGGTCGGAGAGCGCCTTCGCGGACTGCTCGGTGAAGCCGCCGGTGATCTGCGGACGGCCATCGGTGATGACGGCCTGGGACCGCGGCGCGGAAATGACCTGGTCGTCCAGGACAATGGCGAACTGCGCCTTCGGGTCCGAGCCGGTCTCGCCGCCGGCGTCGACGTAGAACTTGTTCAGCCGTTCGGTGATCGTTTTGAACTTGGCGGTTCCCTCGTCGTCGAACTGGATGTCAACGGCCCACTCGTTGGTCACCGCACCCTGCGCGCCACGCTGCAGCTGGAAGGAGGAGTTCTTGATGTTGGAACCCTTGACCTCCACCGGGCCGAGGATGTACTTGATCGCGGGCCGGCCGTCGGCGGCAGGCTCGCAGGTGACCAGCGGCTTGGCCGGGTCGGAGCGTTCCTGCTTGTCCTGGGACGGGTTGTCGCAGTCCAGCGCCTCGAACTTCTTGTAGACGTCCGCGGTAACCCAGTTCTCGTCGCTGCTGTTCTTCGGCGCGGCGGTCGGCTTGGGCAGCTTCGCCTCAGGGGTCCGGGACGCGACCGGAACAGCCGCGCCGGCGCCGGCCTGGATGACCGGGCGGAAGTTCATGTCGGCGGACGCCTGGATCAGCTTGCGGGTCTCCTTGGACGGAGTTCCCGGAAGGCTGACGACGACGTTGCGGCCGGACTGCGTGCTGATCTCGGCTTCCGCGACGCCGGAGCCGTCCACGCGCTGGCGGATGATCGCCACGGCCTGGTTGAGCTGTTCTTCGTTAATGTCCGAACCGCCCGCCACCTTGGGCGCCAGGATCATCTGGGTGCCGCCTTCAAGGTCCAGGGCAAGCTTCGGAGCCCAGCTCGCCTGCCCGGCCATCGTGCCGCCCGCCAGGACGGCCGTCAGGACGGCGAGAATAACGCCAAGCCAGACCAGCACCCTGAGGGCTGAGTTTTTGGGGCCAGTTCGTGCCATTGTCGATCTTTCTATTGTTTACGGAGGAACCGCCGGTGCGGCCTGTCAGGCCTGCACCGGCGGATGCCCGCGCACCGTAGCTTCGCGGGATAGCTCAGGAGGCAGACTAGCTGTCTTTCTTGCCCTCGTCGTTCAGGCGGCGCAGGGTTTCGTCCGGCGTTTCGTTGCGCTGCACGTCACCGGCGGCGGCGCGGTCGACGCCGTCGGCGGTGGCATCGCCCTTGCCGAGGGTCAGCGAGGAGGCGTCGTCGGGAACCACGGTGGGCTCCTCGGCAGCAACAACCGGTTCGACGATCTTGGTGACGGCCTGGCGGTGCACGGTGGCGGTGTTGCCCGGGGAGAGCTCCAGGACAACCTTGTTCTCGGCCTCGTCGATCTCAACGATGCGGCCGAAGAGGCCAAAGCTGGTCATAACGTCAACGCCGGTGCCGAACTTCGACTGGAGCTCCGCCTGCTGCTGCTGCGTCTTCTTGTTGCGGCGGAACATCATGAAGACGAACACGCCGAGCATGACGAACAGGAGAATAGTCATTGGATCCAAGGGGAAAGTTCCGTTCTGTACTTGCTAGCTGGTTTCACAGCAACGTCCGTTCCGTTCCGGGGCCGCCTGGTGTGGACCCCGGCAGTAAACCTGGCAGAAAATCATGCCCGGCCAGCAGCGGCTAGCGGTAGCCGCACACGGAAACAAAGGCCCGAACGTGCCGAGCGTCATACCAGTCTAAAGGGAAAAGGTCACTAGCGAGTGCTATTGACTATTACGGATCCATTCCGGATCTACTTCGTCCTCGGCCTCCGCACCGAAGCCGGCCGGTCCGCCGTCGGCAGCGCCGGCCTGGAACAGCTCCAGCGGATCCTGGCCGAATACCCCGGCAGGGACCGCAAAGCCCAGATGCGTCCAGGCCGGGGCGAGGGCGATCCGGCCGCGGGGCGTCCGGCCCAGCAGGCCCTCCCGGACCAGGTAGGGTTCGGCGACGGTTTCCACCGTTTCGGTTTCCTCGCCGACAGCGATCGCCAGGGTGGACAGGCCCACCGGTCCGCCGCCGAACTTGGTGATCAACGCCTCTAGGACGGCGCGGTCCAGGCGGTCCAGGCCGCGCTTGTCCACCTCGTACATGTCGAGCGCCGCCGACGCCGCCCGCGCGTCGATCTGTTCCACGCCGTGCACCAGCGCCCAGTCCCGGACGCGGCGCAACAGGCGGTTGGCGATGCGGGGCGTGCCCCGGGACCGGCCGGCAATCTCGCTGAACCCGGCCGAGTTGACCTTCAGGTCCAGCAGACCCGCCGAGCGGCGCAGCACCAGCTCGAGCTCCTCGACGGAGTAGAACTCGAGGTGCCCGGTGAAGCCGAACCTGTCCCGCAGCGGCCCGGGCAGCAGCCCGGCGCGGGTGGTGGCGCCGACCAGGGTGAACGGGGGCAGCTCCAACGGGATCGCGGTGGCCCCGGCGCCCTTGCCGACGACGATGTCGACGCGGAAGTCCTCCATCGCCATGTAAAGCATTTCCTCGGCCGGCCTCGACATCCGGTGGATCTCGTCGAGGAAGAGGACCTCGCCCTCGGACAGAGAGGACAGGATGGCGGCCAGGTCCCCCGCGTGCTGGATCGCCGGGCCGCTGCTGATCCGCAGCGGGGCGTTCATTTCGGCGGCGATAATCATGGACAGCGTGGTCTTGCCCAGGCCGGGCGGGCCGGACAGGAGCACGTGGTCGGCGCTGCGGCCGCGCATCCGGGACGCCTCCAGCACCAGCGAGAGCTGCTTGCGGACCCGGTGCTGGCCCACGAAATCGTGCAGGTTCTTCGGCCGGAGGGCGGCCTCGATGGCCCGCTCCTCGGGTTCCTCTCCCCCGGCCACCAGGGACGGCTCAGCCACGGGCGCCTACCCGGTTTCCAGCGCGGGCACCGTCCTGGCCCAGCCAGCGGAGCGTGGCGCGGAGGATTTCCGCGACGTTGCCCTGCTCGGCCAGTTCGGGCGAATCGGCCAGCGACTTGTCGATGCTGGCGGTGGCGTCCTTCTCCGACCAGCCCAGGCTGGTCATGGCGGCAACCACCTGCGGCTTCCATACGGCTTCGGCGGACAGGGCAACGGCGGCACCATCGGGGCTCCCGGGGGTGCCGTGCGGGACCAGCTTTCCGGCCAGTTCCAGCACGATCCGGCCGGCCACCTTGGGTCCGATGCCGGGCACCTTGGTGAAGGCCTTGCCGTCGCCGGAATGCGCGGCGACGCGGATCGCTTCGGGTTCGTGGACGGCCAGGACCGCCAGCGCCAGGCGCGGGCCGACGCCGCTGACGCTGAGCAGCACGTCGAAGACTTCGCGTTCGTCGTCGCTGGAGAAGCCGAAGAGGGTCAGGGAATCCTCGCGCACGATCAGCGAGGTGAACAGCTTGCCCTCGTCCCCGACGCGGAGCCTGGAGAGGGTCTGCGGCGTGGCGTTGACGCTCATGCCGGCGCCGTTGAGGTCGATCACTGCCGAAGACAGGCCAACGTGCGCTACGGTTCCGCGGAGAAAACTGATCAAGGCCTGGCTCCTGGGTTTACGGCTGGGTTTACGGCTGGGTTTGCAGCCGACTATCCGAACATATCTACGAATACCCTAGCAAGCGCCCCGGACATTCAGCGCGCGCGGCGCGCTTTGGCCTCCGCGTCGGCCCAGGCGCGCTGGGCCGGCGTGAGGGATTGGCTGCCCGGCCCTGTGGTGGCCACCGCGGCGCCACTGCCGGCCCGCCACGCGTGCGTAATGGCCAGGGCCAGCGCGTCGGCGGCGTCGGCGGGCCGCGGCGGTGCGTCCAGCCGCAGGATCTTGGTGACGAGCTTGGTGACGGCGTCCTTGTTGGACGTGCCGCTGCCGGTCACGGCGGCTTTGACCTCCGACGGCGTGTGCAGCGCCACCGGGATGCCGCGCCGCGCGGCCGCGGCGATCACCACGCCAGAGGCCTGGGCCACCCCCATGACCGTGCTGACGTTGAGCTGGGAGAAGACCCGTTCTACGGCGAGGACGTGCGGCTCGTACTGGTCCAGCCAGTCATCGATCGAGGTGGCAATGACGAGCAGCCGCTGGTCCAGGCTCTCCTCCGGCGAGGTACCGACGACGCCGAAGGCCACCATGGTGGCGCGCCGGTTCTTCTCGACGTCCACGACGCCGATCCCGCAGCGGGTGAGGCCCGGATCGACGCCGAGGACGCGAAGGGTCACTCGGCTTCCAGTGCGGCCTGCACTTCGTCGCTGAGGTCGGCGTTGCTGTAGACGTTCTGCACGTCGTCGAGCTCTTCCAGGGCGTCCACCAGCTTCATGAACTTCTTGGCGGCGTCGAGGTCGAGCGGCACCTGCATCGAGGGGACGAACTCGGCCTCGTCGGTGTCGTAGTCGATGCCGGCTTCCTTGAGCGCATCGCGGATGGCCTGCAGGTCGGTCGGTTCGGAGTGGATCTCGAAGCTCTCGCCGTTGTCCTTGACTTCCTCGGCACCGGCGTCGAGGACTGCCATCAGCACATCGTCCTCGGTCAGGCCATTCTTCGGCAGCGAGACGACGCCCTTGCGGGAGAAGAGGTAGCTGACCGAACCGGGATCGGCGATGGTGCCGCCGTTGCGGGAGATGGCGAGCCGGACCTCGGAGGCGGCGCGGTTCTTGTTGTCCGTGAGGCACTCGATCAGCAGGGCCGAGCCCTGCGGACCGCGGCACTCGTACATGATCTCGGTGTAGTCCACGACTTCGCCGGTGAGGCCGGCGCCGCGCTTGATGGCGCGGTCGATGTTGTCGGCGGGGACCGAGGTCTTTTTGGCCTTGGTGACGGCGAGTTCGAGGCTCGGGTTGCCGGCGAGGTCGGGTCCGCCCATGCGCGCGGCAACTTCGATGTTCTTGATCAGCTTGGCGAACGACCTTGCCCGGCGGCTGTCCAGGATGGCCTTTTTATGCTTGGTCGTCGCCCATTTGGAGTGGCCTGACATGCTTTACGCTTCTCCTCTGATCATTCGAATAAACAGTTCATGCACGCGCTTCTCCCCCGTCACTTCCGGGTGGAAGGAGGTGGCCAGCAGCTTGCCGGAACGCACAGCAACAATTCTAGCCGTCCCGTCCAGGGATTCCGGGTGGCCGGCCCTGGATGGTTCCACCTTTGCCAGGACCTCGACGCCCGCGCCGACGCGTTCCACCCACGGTCCGCGGATGAACACGGCGTGGACCGGGTCGACGCCGGACTCGCCGGCGCTGAACTCCAGGCCCTTGAACTCAAGGTCGGTTTCGAACGATTCGCGCTGCCGGCCGAAGGCGTTGCGGCGGACCGTGATGTCGAGGCCGCCGAAGGTCTGCTGCGGGTTGCCGGCCAGGTCGGTGGCGGGGTCGGCGATCTCGTTGGCCAGCAGGATCATGCCGGCGCAGGAACCATAGACGGGCAGCCCGGCCCGGATGCTCTCGCGCAGCGGGTCGCGGAGCTCGAAGATCCTCGCGAGCTTGTCGATCGTCGTCGACTCCCCGCCCGGGATGATGAGCCCGTCCAGGCCGTCCAGCTCGGCGGGGCGGCGGACGCCGATGCCGGCAGCGCCGGCGGCCTCCACTGCGTGCAGGTGTTCACGGAAGTCGCCCTGGAGTGCCAGGACGCCGATCCGCAGGCCGGATCCCACGCGGGAGCCAGGCAAAGAAAGGGGGGTGGTCATCCAGCCAGCATAATGCGCCGGGCTGCCGGGGGCCGCACCGGGGCGTGCCGCCGGGCCGGGTTCCATGCCGCCGCTGGGATATATTACAAAGCATGCTCTACTTCAGCGTTCCGCTCGGCAAGTTCGTCCGCCGGGTCTCCCGGCTCCGGGGCGGAGGCTCTGCGCTCCCCGGCCTGGTGGTCGAAAAAATAGACCCCGGCTTTATGCAACGGACGCTGTCCACGCTGCCGCTGGGCGTCGCCGTCGTCAGCGGCACGAACGGCAAGACCACCACCACCAAGATGGTGGTCGAGCTGCTGGAAAGCCAGGGCCTGAAGGTCTTCACCAACCGCACCGGCAGCAACTTCACCCGGGGCGTGGCCGCCGCGCTGCTCGGCGAGGTGGACTGGCGCGGCCGGCTCGATGCCGACGTCGCCGTCCTGGAACTGGACGAGGCGCACGCCGTGCACTTCGTCAACAAGGTCCCGCCGCGCTACTGCCTGCTGCTGAACGTGCTGCGCGACCAGCTGGACCGCTTCGGCGAAATCGACAAGACCGCCGAACTGCTGCAGCACATCGCCGCTAAGACCACCGGGACCGTCGTCCTGAACCGCGAGGACCCGCGCGTCGCCCGCATCGCGGACACACTCGAAACGGCCGCGGCCGGCGGACCCGAGGTCCGCTACTTCGGCCTCGACGATTCACTGCTCAGCACCTTCCCCAACGACGACGAGATGCGCGCCGCGCCGGGCAGCCCGGTGCCTCCGGCCCCCGCCAAACCGGCGGCCGACGTCGTCCTGCGCCGGGTGGGCGCGGACGACGCCGACTTTGAGTACGACGGCGCCACGGTGGGCACCGGGATGAAGCTCCGCGGCGTCTACAACATCTTCAACGCGGCGGCGGCGCTGACCCTGGCCCGGGCCATCACGGGCGCCCGCGGCACGGGCACTGACCACGCCGGCCTGCTCAAGGCCCTGGCGAATGTGGCGCCGGCGTTCGGCCGCGGCGAGAGCCTTGTGGTCGACGGGCTGCCGCTGGAACTGGTCCTGGTCAAAAACCCCAGCGGCTTCCGCCTGGGCCTGAAGTCCTTCCCGGCCGCCGGCTACGCCACGATGATCGCCATCAACGACAACTACGCCGACGGCCGGGACATGTCCTGGCTCTGGGACGTCGAATTCGACACCCTCCGCGACGGCGGCGTGGACCAGCTCTCCGGTTCCCGCGCCTACGACATGGCACTGCGGCTGCAGTACGACGACGTCGCAATCGGCGCCGTCGACACGGACATCGCCCCGGCCCTGGCCGCCTTCATCCGCGGGGCCAAGGACAAGCCGAAGCGGATCTTCTGCACCTACACGGCCATGCTGGCCATTCGCCGCGAGCTGTCCAAAATCACCACAGTGGAGGTGGTCTCATGACCCCGGCATCCCCCGAAACCCCGCACGGGCTCTCCTTCGGGCACGAACTGCCGCCCGACGGGTTCGCCGACCCCGGCAAGGGCACCATCCGCGTGGTCCAGCTCTACCCGCGGGATATGAACATCTACGGCGACTGGGGCAACGCCCTGGTCCTGGCCCAGCGCCTGCGCTGGCACGGCTACACCCCCGAACTGCTCGAATACAACGTCGGCGACGAGTTCCCCGCCGACGTCGACCTGCTCGTGGGCGGCGGCGGCCAGGACAGCGGCCAGCTGGTGATCCAGGACGACCTGCTCTCCCGCGAAACTGTCCTCAAGGACCTCGCCGAGGACGGCACGCCGATGCTGGTGATCTGCGGGCTGTACCAGCTGTTCGGCAAATTCTTCAAGACCCGGACCGGCTCCGTCATCCCGGGCATCGGCATCCTGGACGTGGAGACGCACGGCACCGACGAACGGCTGATCGGCAACGTCTCGGTGTCCTCCCCCGAGTTCGGCACGGTGCTCGGTTACGAAAACCACAGCGGCCAGACCACCCTGGGCCCCGGCGTCGCACCGCTGGGTGCGACGGCGAAGGGCACCGGCAACAACAGCACCGACGGCCAGGAGGGCGCCCGCTATCGCAACATCGTGGCCAGCTACCTGCACGGCTCGCTGCTGCCGAAGAACCCGGCGCTGGCGGATTTCCTGATCAAGACCGCCGTCGAGCGCAAGTACGGCAGCTTCTCGCCCGGCACCCCGGATGACTCGTACGCCGTCCTGGCCCGCGAGCACGCGGCCCGCCGCCCGCGCTGACCCGCCGCCACGTGCTCTCGGATGATTCCGTGATCGTCACTGCCCGCGACAACCCGGCCCGCCCGGATGTCCGGCGCCTGCTGGACGAACACCTCTTGGACATGTTCGCGACCTCCCCGGCCGAGAGCGTGCACGCCCTGGACCCGGACGAGCTGGCCGGACCGGAGATCACCTTTTGGACCGCGCGCGACGGCGGCGGGGTGCTGCTGGGCTGCGGGGCGTTGAAGGACCTGGGTGCGGGGGAAGGCGAGATCAAGTCGATGCGCACCGCGCGGCACGCCCGGGGCCGGGGCGTCGCGGCGCTCCTGCTGGCCGGAATCCTGGAGGTGGCCCGGCACCGCGGCTACGGACGCGTGTGCCTGGAAACCGGGTCGCAGGAGTTTTTTGCCCCAGCGCGGCGCCTCTACGCCCGGCACGGATTCGTCCTGTGCCCGCCTTTTGCCGGCTACCAGCCGGATCCCAACAGCGTGTTCATGGCCCGCAGCCTTTCGGACGGCCCGCCGGACTGAGAACCTGCGGGCGACCGCCGTCGTCAGTCAGCTGGAAACCGTGACGATCCGCAGCCCCTCCGACGCCGCCGGCTCCTCAAAGATCCGCGCCAAGTGCCGCACGCCGGCTTCCTCCAACGCATGGGAACCCGGTTCCCCGGCCAGGGTCCGCAGCCGGGTGCGCTCGATGGCCGAGTCCAGGGGCGTCCGGACATGGTGCAGCAGGACGCCAAACCCGGAGGCGGCGGCCTTACCGTGCCACAGCGCCCGCCGCGCGCGGCTCCACTGGTTCCAATCGAGGACGACGTCCGTCCCGGCCTGCAGGACCTGCCGGGCCATATCCCAGATCAACAGTTTGCAGGTCTCCGCGCGGCGGCCGTACTCCCCGGAGGCGTAGTGCAAGCCGGGGTACAGCCGCAGCATCCAGTCGTCCAGGCTGAACCGCACTGCCGGCAGGGAGACTTCGAGTTCCCTGGCCAGCGTGGTCTTGCCGGCGCCGTTGAGGCCGCACAGCAGGTGGACGGTGGGCGACGCCGTCGTCATGCGTCGGCGTCGCTGTTCCGGAGCAGCTTGGCGAACTCCGCCGGGCGCGTCGCCGGCCACCAGTGGCCGCCGTCCACCCGCACCACGCTCAGCTCATCCACCCACGTCTCAAGCCCGTCCACCAGGTGCGGGGACAGGAAGGGGTCCCGCACCGGGACCACCACCTGCACGGGCATGTTGATCCGCGGCCGTGCTGCTCGCGGTGCGGCCCGGTCCCGTCGGCCGCGGAAGTTGCTGCGGTAGAGGGCCAGCCCGCGGATGGGGTCGTTGCCGACGCTGCGCCTTGCGCCCCGTTCGTAACGCCGGGTCAGGAACAGCCGCCAGGCAGCCTCGGGCAGCACCGGGACCAGGAACGCTGCGATGTACCAGCTGCGCAGCAGCTGCCCGGCCAGTTGCCGCCAGGACCGGGGGTTGCGGAGCCGTGAGCGCACCCAGCGCGAGAAATGCCCCAGGTCCAGCCCGGAGACGCTCGTGTAGCGGCGGATCAGTCCCGCGGCGCGTGGGTCCTGCACGGCGGCCCAGCCCTGGATTGACCCCCAGTCGTGGCCGACCAGATGCACCGCGGCGGTTCCGGCCGCCGCCAGCACCGCAAAGAGGTCGTCCACCAGCGTTGCCAGGGTGAAGTCGCCGGGACTTCCGACGACGGCGGACGCGCCCGCGTTCCGCGTGTCGTAGGCGACCAGGTGATGCGTTGCCGCCAGTTCCCGGATGACGGGCAGGAACACCCGGTGGTCGTCGGGATAACCGTGCACCAGCAGCAGCGTCGGCACGTCCGGGCCGGGCTGCCGGCCGTATTCAAAGACGGCCAGTTCGGCGCCGCGCGCGGCGACGCTCCGCCGTCGTTCGCTCAACGTATCCAGGGCTACCGCTCCTTCGTGATCAGCAGTTCGTGGGCGCCCGCCGCGGCGGCGCCCATCGATTCCACCACGGTCCGGGTCCGCAGCCGGGTGGCCGCGTCCGCGGCGGCTCCGGCGCAGGGTCCCTGCGGCGCGTCCGAGGCGACCGAGCACCACCGGTAGGGGTCGCGCACAATGACGGAGGGGGCCCAGGCCAGGTCCGAGGCGGACCACTTGCCCGCGGCGTCCTGGCTGAACTGCGCCCGGACCAGCAGCCCCTCGTTGTTCACCACGTACCAGGGCGAGAGTTCGGTGACGCCGTTGCCCAGCCCGTACACGATCCAGGTCCCCTTGTAGCGTTCAATCGGGAGTACCGAGTGGGTGTGGTGGCCATAGATCATGGTGAACTGGCCGCTGTCCACCAGCGCATGCGCCACGCTGCGCTGCTGCTCGTTCGGCGCGCTGGCGTACTCGTCGCCGGCATGCATCACGCCCAGCACGATGTCCGCCCCGAGCGCCCTCGCCCTGCGGGCCTTGGCGATCATCGCGGCAGGATCGAGCATGTCCACCTGCCAGGCGTGTTCCGGGGCCTGCCCGTTCAAACCGTAGGCTCCCTCGATCACGGCGACCTTCGCGGCGGCGGTATTCAGGATCATGACGCCGCGGGAGTCGGCTTCGCTGCGGTAGGAGCCGGTGTGCTGCAGTCCGGCCGCGTCGAGGGCGTCCAGGGTGCGGACCAGCCCGGCGGTGCCCTGGTCGATGGTGTGGTTACTGGCGGTGGTGCACGCCTGGTAGCCGACCTGCTGGGCAGCGGTGATGATCTGCGGCGGCACGTTGAACGACGGATAGGCGGAGAAGGGTCCGGTCGGTCCGGATACCGGCGTTTCCTGGTGGCAGACCGCAAGGTCGCTCTTTTCGATGTATTTGCGCTGGCCCGCCAGCAGGGGCTCGAAGTCCAGCCCCTTGGCGCCGGTGGCGAGAGCGTCGGCGCGGGCCTGCTCCCAAAGCTGGGCGTGGACCAGCATGTCCCCGGTGACCAGCACCGAGGTGCAGCGGACCTCCTTGCAGGCGGGGCCCTTCCCCGGCGTCGGCGTCGGCGTCGGGGTGGCCGAGGGCGACGCGTCCGGAGTGGACCCCGGGGTCCCCGCCGTGGACCCGCCGCCGCCGGCAGTGGGCCCGGCAGAAACGCCCGCCGACGCCGCGGAAGCCCCCGCATTGCTGTCCGGGCCGGCGCCGGTGCCGCAGGAGACCAGGGAAACGGCGAGGAAAACCGCGGCCGACCCGGCGAGCAGCCGACCGCCCAGCGTGGGATTGAAGGTTCGCATGCCGTAATCGTACGGTGGCCCGGGTCACAACACGCTTAGCAGTTCATTGAGAACCGGCCCCTTGCATGAAAGAGTTGTTTCATGACCAATCCCCTTTTGAGCCCCAGCACCCTGCCGTACGGACTGCCGCCGTTCGCGGACATCGAAGTCCAGCACTACTCCGAAGCCGTCGAGGCCGGCCTCGCCGAGCACCTCGCCGAGATTCAGGCGATCGTGGCGGACCCGGAGCCGGCGACCTTCGAAAACACTGCGCTGGCGATGGAACGCTCCGGTCAACTGCTGCAGCGGGCCGCGGCGTCGTTCTTCACGCTGGTTTCCGCGGACGCCTCTGACGCCATCCGTGAGCTGGAGACCCGGCTCTCCCCCGCTTTCTCGGCCCACCAGGATGCCGTGTACCTGAACCGGGGGTTGTTCGAGCGCTTCGCCGCGATCAACACCGACCGGCTCGACGCAGAATCCGCCCGGCTGGTGGAGGAATACCTCAAGGAGTTCCGCCAGTCCGGCATCCAGCTCGACGAGGCCGGCCAGGAGCGGCTCAAGGCCATCAACGCCGAACTCTCCACGCTGGGCACCGAGTTTGGCCAGCGCGTCAAGGAGGGCATGAAGTCCGCCTCACTGCTGCTGGACGACGCCGCCGAGCTCGCAGGCCTGCCCGCGGACGACGTCGCCAGCGCCGCCGAAGCCGCACGCACCGCCGGGCACGACGGAAAGTACCTGCTGACCCTGATCCAGCCCAGCAACCAGCCCGCCATGGCCGCGCTGGAGAACCGGGAGGTGCGGCGCCGGCTCTACGAGGCCTCAATCGGCCGCGGCAGCGGCGGCGGCAGCCTCGACGTGCTGGACCTGGTCAAGGACATGGTCCGGCTCCGCGCCGAGAAGGCCGGCCTGCTCGGCTTCGCCAACTTCGCCGAGCTCAGCGTGGACCAGCAGACCGCTCCCGATTTCGAAGCCGTGCAGGCCATGATGAACCGCCTCGCCCCGGCGGCCGTCCGGAATGCCGACGCCGAGGCCGAGGCGCTGGCGGAGGTGGCCGGCCACCCGCTGGAGGCCTGGGACTGGGCCTACTATTCGGCCAAGGTGAAGCGTGAGCGGTACTCCGTGGACGAGCAGGCGCTGCGGCCCTACTTCGAGCTGGACCGGGTGCTCCGGGACGGCGTCTTCTTCGCCGCCACCGCCCTGTACGGGATCACGTTCCATGAGCGCACCGACCTGGCCGGCTACCACGCGGACGTCCGGGTCTGGGAGGTCAAAAACTCCGACGGCACCGATCTGGGGCTGTTCCTGGGCGACTACTACACCCGGGACTCTAAGCGCGGCGGGGCGTGGATGAACTCCCTCGTGGAGCAGTCCGGGCTGCTGAACACCCGGCCTGTGGTGATCAACAACCTCAACATCTCCAAGCCGCCCACCGGTGAGCCCACGCTGCTGACCCTGGACGAGCTGCGGACCACCTTCCATGAATTCGGCCACGCCCTGCACGGCCTCTTCTCCTCGGTTACCTACCCGCGGTTCGCCGGCACCTCCGTGCCCCGCGACTTCGTCGAGTACCCCTCGCAGGTCAACGAGATGTGGATCATGTGGCCGGAAGTGCTGGCGAACTACGCCAAGCACCACGCCACTGGCGAGCCGCTGCCGCAGGAGGCCGTGGACAAGCTCAACGCAGCGGCGCTCTGGGGCGAGGGTTTCGGCACCACCGAATACCTTGGCGCGGCACTGCTGGACCTCGCCTGGCATGTCCTGGACGGATCGGACATCCCCGAGGACGCGCTGGAGTTCGAGGCCAAGGCCCTGGCCGCGGCGGGGGTGGCTCACAACCTGATCCCGCCGCGCTACCGCACCGGCTACTTCCAGCACATCTTCGCCGGAGGCTGGTATGCCGCGGGCTACTACTCCTACATCTGGAGCGAAGTGCTCGACGCCGAAACGGTGGAATGGTTCAAGGAAAACGGCGGCCTGACCCGGGCCAACGGCGACTTCTTCCGGGCCGAGCTGCTCTCCCGAGGCAACAGCCGCGACCCGCTCGCGTCCTTCCGCGCCTTCCGCGGCCGCGACGCCGAACTCGAGCCGCTGCTCAAGCGCCGCGGCCTCGACTGACCCTTCATCGATTGCTCCGTAGGCGCCGGTTAGAACCCTCTAAAGGGCACCTACGGAGCAATCGACGGGAAAACCAAACAACGGCGGCCGGTCACCCGAAAACGTGACCGGCCGCCGTCGTGGTACGGGCTTGGTGCGAAGCGCGCCTAACTCGCTCGGCTTAATAAGAGAGGGCGCAGAGGCTCAATGGCCGGGGCGCCCTGCGCCCCGGCCATTGAGAAGCGCCCGAACGGCAGAGGATCAGCGCCGCCCGGCGCCGCTAAGCGCGTATTACCAGCCGCGCTCCGCGAGGCGGTGCGGCTGCGGGATCTCGTCCACGTTGATGCCCACCATGGCTTCGCCCAGGCCGCGGGAGGCCTTGGCGATGACGTCCGGGTCGTCGAAGAAGGTGGTGGCCTTCACGACGGCGGCGGCGCGCTGGGCCGGGTTGCCGGACTTGAAGATGCCGGAGCCGACGAAGACGCCGTCGGCGCCGAGCTGCATCATCATCGCGGCGTCAGCCGGGGTGGCGATGCCGCCGGCGGTGAACAGCACCACCGGAAGCTTGCCGGTGGAGGCAACTTCCTTGACCAGTTCGTACGGGGCCTGCAGTTCCTTGGCGGCGACGTAGAGCTCGTCCTCGGGCAGTGAGGCGAGCTTCAGGATCTCGGCGCGGATCTGGCGCATGTGGGTGGTGGCGTTGGAGACGTCGCCGGTGCCGGCCTCGCCCTTGGAGCGGATCATGGCCGCGCCCTCGTTGATGCGGCGCAGCGCTTCGCCGAGGTTGGTGGCACCGCAGACGAAGGGAACCGTGAAGTTCCACTTGTCGATGTGGTTGGTGTAGTCGGCCGGGGTCAGGACCTCGGACTCGTCGATGTAGTCAACGCCGAGGGACTGCAGGACCTGGGCCTCGACGAAGTGGCCGATCCGGGCCTTCGCCATGACCGGCACGGAGACAGCGTCGATGATCTTGTCGATCATGTCCGGGTCGCTCATCCGGGACACGCCGCCCTGGGCGCGGATGTCGGCGGGGACGCGTTCCAGCGCCATCACGGCCACGGCACCGGCATCCTCGGCGATGCGGGCCTGCTCGACGTTGACGACGTCCATGATGACGCCGCCCTTGAGCATCTCCGCCATGCCGCGCTTGACGCGGCTGCTGCCCGTTACGTTCTTGGCGGACGCGCCGGCTTCGCTGCTTACATCAGGTGTAGACACAAAAACCCCTATGGGTAGATAGATGACCTCGCCGGGGCGCGGACGGCACGCAGATGACAATCTCGCATGCAGCGGCCCGCGCACACCGGATTACCGGGAACCATTGGCCGGTAAAGCTAATACTAGTCCCCCGCCGCGGCCTGTTTGTATTCCGGTTACACCGCTCAGGCAGCCGGCTCGGCGGGACTCCCCGCGGTCTCCTCCAGGGACTGGCGGTGCACTGAGGCGATGCGCTGCACCACCGTCACGAAGCTGGCCAGGGCGAGCAGGCAGAGGGTCGCGAACAGCACCACGGTGGGCAGTCCGAGCCCGGTGAAGCCGGTGACCACCAGGACGGACACCAGCCGTTCGGCGCGCTCGGCGATGCCCACGTTCGCGTGGTAGCCGAGCGCCTCCGCCTTGGCCCGCGCGTAGGACACCACCATGCCCAGCACCAGGCAGACGACGGCGGCGATCGCGATGGGGGTATCGGCGCCGCCGGTGAAGAACCAGATGGCGACGCCGGCGAACAGGGCGCCGTCGGCGACCCGGTCCAGGGTGGAGTCCAGGAAGTTGCCCCAGCGCCCGCCGCGTTCCTGCATCCGGGCCATGATGCCGTCGATGACGTCGGAGAAGATGAACGCGGTGATGAACAGCGTTCCCCACCAGAGCTGGCCGAGGGGGTAGAACACGAGGGCGCCGACCACCACGCCGGCGGTGCCGATGATGGTGACGGCGTCCGGCGAGACACCTACCCGCAGCAACCAGCGGGCCAGCGGCGAGAACAGGGCGGTGAAGAAGCCGCGGGCGTGCTTATTCAGCATCGGCTGCCCCGGACGCCGTCGTTCCCGTGGTGTCCGCCGCGCCATCGCCCGGGCCTTCCCCCTGGCCTTCGCCCTGGGGCCACGCCTCGGCGACCTGCTGGCGGACCTCGCCGAGGGTCTGGGTGATCGCCTTGGTCTGCGCGATGATCGGGAAGAAGTTACCGTCCCCGCCCCAGCGCGGCACCACATGCTGGTGCAGGTGGCCCGCGATGCCGGCCCCGCCGGTGACGCCCTGGTTCATGCCCAAGTTGAAGCCGGTGGGGTTGGCGACCTTGCGCAGCACGCGCATGGCCGTCTGGGTCAGCTCGGCGAACTCCGCGGTCTCCTCGACGGTCAGGTCCGTGTAGTCCGGGATGTGCCGGTAGGGGCAGACCAGGAGGTGGCCCGGGTTGTAGGGGAAGAGGTTGAGCACGACGTAGCAGAACCGGCCGCGGTAGACGATCAGCGAATCGTCGTCCTCACGTTCGGGGGCGACGCAGAACGGGCAGTCGTCCGGGTTTTTGAACTGGTGCTGGCCGCCCTTGATGTAGGCCATGCGGTGCGGAGTCCACAGGCGCTGGAAGGCGTCCGGCACCCCGGCCAGGCCAAAGTCGTCGGTTACGCCGTCATCGCCCGGGTATTCCGGGACAGCGCCTGTGGTCTCCTGCACGTGCTGCTCCCCTAGCTGGCCCGGTTGCGGACGGCGTCGACGATCCGCCGGACGGCCTCGGCAACGGGCACGCCGTTGTCCTGGCTGCCGTCGCGGAAACGGAAGGACACGGCGCCGGCCTCGGCGTCGTCCCCGCCGGCGATCAGCACGAACGGGATCTTGTCCTTGCTGGCGGTGCGGATCTTCTTCGGGAAGCGGTCCGAGGAGATGTCCACCTCCGCGCGGATCCCGGCGGCCTTGAGCTGGTCGACGACGTCGAACATGTAGTCGTTGAATGCCTCGGCCACGGGGATGCCGACCACCTGGACCGGGGCGAGCCAGGCCGGGAAGGCCCCGGCGTAGTGCTCGGTCAGGACGCCCATAAAGCGTTCGATCGAGCCGAAGAGCGCCCGGTGGATCATGACGGGGCGCTGGCGGGTGCCGTCCGCAGCCTGGAACTCAAGCTCGAAGCGCTCCGGCAGGTTGAAGTCCAGCTGGATCGTGGACATCTGCCAGGTCCGGCCGATGGCGTCGCGGGCCTGCACCGAGATCTTGGGGCCGTAGAACGCGGCTCCGCCCGGGTCCGGGACCAGCTCCAGGCCGGATTCCTGGGCGACCTCGGCGAGGGTCTGGGTGGCTTCCTCCCAGACCTCGTCCGAACCCACAAACTTCTCCGGGTCCTTGGTGGACAGTTCCAGGTAGAAGTCCTCCAGCCCGTAGTCCTTGAGAAGTCCGAGGACGAAGTTGAGGGTCTTGGTCAGCTCGTCCTTCATCTGCTCGCGCGTGCAGTAGATGTGGGCGTCGTCCTGGGTCATGCCCCGGACGCGGGTGAGGCCGTGCACCACGCCGGACTTCTCGTAGCGGTACACCGAGCCGAATTCGAAGAGCCGCAGCGGCAGTTCCCGGTAGGAGCGCCCGCGGGAGCGGAAGATCAGGTTGTGCATCGGGCAGTTCATCGGCTTCAGGTAGTAGTCCTGGCCGGGCTTGCGCACGGTGCCGTCCTCGTTCAGCTCCGCGTCGATGTGCATTGGCGGGAACATGCCGTCGCGGTACCAGTCCAGGTGCCCGGAAACCTCGTAGAGGTGGCCCTTGGTGATGTGCGGGGTGTAGACGAATTCGTAGCCCGCGTCGACGTGGCGCTGGCGGGAGTAGTCCTCCATGGCCTTGCGGATGATGCCGCCCTTGGGGTGGAACACCGGCAGGCCTGAGCCCAGCTCGTCCGGGAAGGAGAAGAGGTCCAGCTCGGCCCCGAGCTTGCGGTGGTCGCGGCGCTCGGCCTCGGCAATCCGCTCCTGGTAGGCCTTGAGGGCTTCCTTGGTGGGCCAGGCGGTACCGTAGATGCGCTGCAGCTGCTTGTTCTTTTCGCTGCCGCGCCAGTAGGCCGCGGAGGAGCGGGTCAGGGCGAAGGCGTTGGAGATGAGCTTGGTGTTGGGCAGGTGAGGGCCGCGGCACAGGTCGCACCAGACGACGGTGCCTTCTTTGCGCTCCACGTTGTCGTAGATGCTCAGCTCGCCGCCGCCCACCTCCACGCTGGAGCCGTCCGCGTCGGAACCGGCGCCCTTGAGCCCGATCAGTTCCAGCTTGTACGGCTCGTCCTTCATGGCCTCGCGTGCCTCGTCCTCGGAGACCACCCGGCGGACGAACTTCTGGTTCTGGTTGATGATCTTTTGCATCATCTTTTCCAGCTGGCGCAGGTCTTCCGGGGTGAACGGCTCCTCGACGTCGAAGTCGAAGTAGAAACCGTCGGTGATGTACGGGCCAATGCCGAGCTTGGCGTCGGGGCGCAGTTGCTGCACGGCCTGGGCCATCACGTGGGCGGTGGAGTGGCGCAGCACGTTGAGGCCGTCCGGGGAGTCGATGGTGACGCCTTCAATCGTGGCGCCCTCGGGCAGCGGCTGGTCCAGGTCTTTCAGCTCGCCGTTGACGCGGGCCACAACGACGTCGCGGCGCTCAAAAAAGAGTTCCGCGCCGGTGGTCCCGGTAGTCACCTTGGTCTCTTCGCCGTCGACGAGAAGGGTGATCTGCTGGGCATCTGACACGGGTGTCTCCTATTCAAAGTTAAGGCTTCGTAGCTTGTGGCGTACGGGGACCACAGCCAGCCTCATCCATGCTATCGGGTTCAGGAGAGGCCAACCAACGCACCCCGCCGCCGGTCGGCCGCCGTTTAGCCGCCGGTCAGCCAGCGTTCAGCCGGAGAATCCGGTGATGGCCAGGGTCCGGCGGATCCCGTCCAGCGGACCCGGGACCGGGAGCTCCGCGCCGGCCGTGGCGGGGGCTGCACCGTCGCCGGCGGCATCTCCGGCAACAGTCCCGGCAGCCCCGGCAGCTGCAGCCGTCCCGGCGGGGGCCGGGAAGGGCAAAGTATCGGTGCGGCTGAGGTCCCAGGCCATCGAAGCGCTGATGCTGATCCCCCGTGGCCCGGTCCGCCGGGTGGTGCCGCGGATCAGCAGCAGCCGGGTACCGAACAGCAGCGGCCCGGACTGTTCCTGGGCCTCATGGAAGAAGACCGAGTCCACGCAGCCGGTGCCGTCATCGATGCTGATGAACACCACCCGGCGGCCGCCGCGCATCGGCGGCGTCTGGGTGGCCACCCGCACCCCGGCGACCAGCACTTCGGTGCCGTTGCGCAATCCCAGCAGCTTGTCCGCCGTCGTGACGCCCAGCCGCTCCAGCAGGGGCCGGTGGCTGGCCATCAGGTGCCCGCTGACATCCAGCGCCATCAGGTTCAGTTCAGCGCGGACGGTTTCCACCAGGGTGGGGGCCGGCAGCCCGCCCTTGAGGTTTTTCAGCTCGACGTCGCCCAGCGGCAAGGCGAGCTGCCCCTCGATCACCTCGGCGCCCTTGCGCTGCGGCCGGGCCTGCAACCGCTGCAGGTGCTGGACCAGGTCGGCCCGGTTGGCGGTTCCCCCGGAGGCCCGGTGCAGCGAGTCGAAGGCGCCCAGCTGGGCGAGCCGCTGGATACTCGGCTTGCTGAGCCGGGCGCGGGCCCGCACGTCCGCGAGCGAGTCGTAGGGCTGGCCGGCGACGATCCGTTTCAGCTCGGCCCCGGAGAGCCCGAAGATCCCGTTGATGCTCAGCCGAATGCCCAGCTTGCCCCGGTCCGGGCCGGTCTCCACGCGTTCCACCCGGTACTCGGCCTGGCTGCGGTTGATGTCCAGCGGCAGGATGGGGATCCCCAGCCGCCGGGCCTCGGCCACCAGCAGCCGCTTGGGGTACATGCCGGGGTCGTGCTCCCAGAGGCCGGCCAGAAACGCCTCGGGGTGGTGGGTCTTGAGCCAGGCCGACTGGTACGTGGGCACGGCGAAGGCGGCGCCATGGGCCTTGCAGAAGCCGAAGCTGCCGAAGGCCTTCAGGGTCCCCCAGACCTTGTCCACCACCTCGGGCGTGTAGTCCCGGGCTTTGGCCTCGCGACGGAAGAATTCCTCCACTTTGCCTTCCAGTACCTCGTTGCCGAGGGCACGCCGGAATTCGTCGGCCCGGGCAAGCCCGCAACCGGTCATTACATCGAAGGTCTTGAGGATCTGCTCATGGAAGACGGTGACGCCATGGGTCTCCTGGAGTACCGGCTTGAGGTCCGGGTGCGGGTACACCTCCGGCGCGAATCCGTGCCGGTGTTCCAGGAAGGGCCGGACCATGTCCGACTTCATCGGTCCGGGCCGGAACAGCGAGATGTCGATGATGAGGTCGTTGAATTCCCTGGGCGCCAGCTTGCCAATCAGTTCCCGCTGGCCTGGGGACTCGATCTGGAAGCAACCCAGGGTGTGGGTGCTGCGGATCAGCTCATAGGTGGGTTCGTCGTCGAGCGGGACGGCATTAAGGTCAATCCGGCCGTCCGCGGCGATGTAGTCCGGGCCGGCGCCGTCCGGCCCCGAAGGGTGTTGGCCGGCCGCCACCACCTCGGCCTTGGACGGATGCAGCCGGATCACCTCCCGGACGGCGAAGGCCATGGCGCTCTGCATGCGGACGCCCAGGACGTCGAGTTTGAGCATGCCCATCGGATCCATGTCGTGCTTGTCGAACTGGCTCATCGGCAGGCCCAGGCCGCTGGGCTGCACGGGGGTGCGGTCCAGCAGGGTCGCGTCGCCCAGGATGACCCCGCAAGGGTGCATCGAGATGTGGCGCGGCAACCGGTCCAGCCGTTCGGTCAGGTCCACCAGCAGGTCCAGCTGCTGGTTTTCGGCGAAGTCCCGCTGCTCCACCCGGCCGGCGAATTCCTTCAGCTCCGGTTTCTCCACCAGCGCCTCGCGGAAGTTCCGGGCCGAAAACCGCCACAGCTGCTTGGCGATCTCGTCGATGTCGCCGCCGTCCATGCCCAGGGCCAGGCCGGCGTCGCGGACCGCACCGCGGGCGCGGTAGCCGTTCTGCATGCTCATCAGCGTGACGCGCTCGGAGCCGAAGCGCTCAAAAATCTTCCGGTACACGTTGTGCCGTTCGGCGCTTTCGACGTCGATGTCGATGTCCGGCAGGGTGGCCCGGTCCCGGGAGAGGAAGCGTTCGAAGATGAGGTCGTGCTGCAAGGGATTGACTTGGCTGACGTCAATCAGGTAATTCACCAGGCTGGAGGCGCCCGAGCCGCGGGCGGCGGCCCGGACACCCATGTCCAGGATCATCCGGGACACCTCGGCGACGGTGAGGAAATAGGAGGCGAAACCCAGGCCGTCGATGATCCGCAGTTCGTGCTCCAGCCGGGCGCGCAGCTCTTCGGCAGGCTTCCCGGTGATCCCGGGGAAGCGCCGGTTGATGCCCGCCTCGCAGCGTTGGGTGAGCTCCACCAGCGGGTCCCCCGCGATCCCGATCACCGCGGCTTCCGGCACCACCGGCTGCTTCCAGCCCATGTCCGTGACCGGATTCATCCGGCAGCGGTCCGCGAGCGCCTCGGTGTGCGCCAGCAGGCTCTTGAGGTCCGCTGCGCCGTAGCCGGCGGCGTGCATGATTTCCTGGCCCAGCCGCTGCATCTGCGCGGCGGATTTCAGCCAGCCCTGCCCGTTGGGTTGCAGCAGCGGCGCGGCGGAGAGCTCAGGCAGGGATTTCAGCGTCCGGGCGGAGTCCAGCACGTCGGCCGTCGCGGCCCCGTCCTCGGCGCAATACCGCACCGCGTTGCTCAGCACCGCGGGGACGGCGTGTTCCGCGGCGAGTTTGATCATCCGCACCGCGTGGGCCGTGCTCAGCGGTTCGCCGGGCGGGCTGAGCTGGGAGACCACCTCGGCGGCGAGGGTTCCGGCCGGCATGGCGTCCAGCCAGCGTTTGAAGAGCGTGCGGGGGCGGAGGTACCGCCGGCCCCCCATGGACCGGCCGACGTCGGAGTCCGGGCCGATCAGCACGGTCAGGACCGGTTCCAGGGTTTGCGGATCGAGGGCGCGGGAGGCCAGTTCCGCCCTGGTCACGGCGACGGGCACCGTTCCCCCGGCCTTGCCCGTGGTGCGGGCGTGGGCATCGGAGACCAGCCGGCAGAGCGCCCGGTAGCCGGCGCCGCGGTTCTGCCCGTGAGCCAGCACGACGACGCGCCCGCCGAGCTGGGTGCGGTGGTCGCCGTCGTCGTCAAAGACTGCCAGGTCGACCCCCACGACGGGGTCCAGCCCGGCCGCCATGCAGGCCTTCAGGTGTTTGACCGTGCCGTAGAGTCCGTCGCGGTCCGTGCAGGCGAGCGCCGTGGCCCCGTCCGCGGCGGCGGCAGCGGCCAGTTCCTCCGGCCAGGACACCCCGTAGTGGGCGCTGAACGCGGTGGATACGTGCAGGTGGGTAAAGCTCATGCCGATTCAGGCTTCCGGAGGGTGTGCAGGGCGTCGTGGATCCGCAACAGCCGCCAGCGGCCGCTGCCCAGATGCCGGCTCAGGTCAAGGGTGAGTGTCCGCTCCGGGTTGCGTTCCTCCCGGACCTGGACCCGCCAGATCTCGTGGTCCACCAGCCCGGCGCCGCCGCCCAGCGGCGCCCGCTGTTCCTCGGCCCACCACTGGCGCCGTTCAAACCAGCGGAGCGGTTCGGCGCAGACGACGTAGTGCTGCCCGGCCCATTCCAGGGACAGCGGCTGGCCCTCCGGGGCGCAGGCGACGTCCACCGACTCGCTGAACATCCCCATGCTGCCTCCCATACGCGCTGAATTGCACCAAGGACCCTGTGCTTCATGAAGAAAAGATCCTGGCAGTTATTCGAATATATCTTCGAACAATTCAAGTCTACGCCGGGCCCGGGACAAAACCTAGATGGGGGTGGACGGACGAAGGCACAGGTAGCAGGATTGAGCTATGAGCTCCCACAGCGCACTCCTGAAGCACGTAAGCATCGCCGCCAAGGATTCAACCTTGGTGGCGAAGTTCGATATAGACGGGAACATTCCGAGTTCCGGCGCCTACGTGGTGGGCCTCGTGGCGGCCACTCCGGACCACTCGCACCAGCGCCGGATGGAAATCGAGTTCATGAACGGCGAGGCCGTGTCCTTTTTCTGCTTCAGCCATGACGGCACGGAGGAGAACTTTGACCTCAAGGGTGTGGAGCACTCCGGCAACACCATCACGGGGAACTTTCCGCTCAGCACGGTGATGGGGCTGACCAAGGGCCATCTGATGACGGCGTACAGCGACTGCGAGGGCAGGGACTACCAGGCCAACGTGCCCGTCGAGGAGTCGCTCTAGAAGAGCCCAGCCCTAGCTGGTGGCTTTGTACACATCCAGCTCGAGCCTGATGAAGGCGTCGATCATGGCCTTGTAGGTCTGTTCAACGATTTCGGTGTCGATGTCCTTCTGCTCCGCCGTGGACTTGACGTGTTCCAGGACCCGCTCCACCCGGCCGGGGGCACGGACCTCGGCGCTGTCCGCCTTGAGGGTACCGGCGATCCGGATCAGCCGTTCACGGCGCCCGATCAGCGCGACAATCTGCTCGTCCACCTCGTCGACGGCCACCCGCACGGCGGCGAGTTGTTCCTTGTCGGCCTGGGCGTCTTTGGCGTCACGGTGATGTGTGGACATGTCCATGACAGTATCGAAAGATGCAACCACGAGTCGACTTCATCTCATTGGGTGTCCGCAGCGTTGACGCCTCGCGCCGCTTCTACGTTCAGGGCCTCGGCTGGCCGGTCCATCGCGAGGTTCCCGGCGAGGTCATCTTCCTGCAGGCCAACCACGGCCTCATACTCTCGCTCTGGGACGCCGGGCAGATGCAGGCCGAGGCGGCCACTGACGCCCCCGCCGGCGTTCCCTGCATTACGCTCAGCCACAACGTGGGCAGCGCCGACGCGGTGGACACAATAATGCGGCAGGCGGAGGCTGCCGGGGCCGCCGTCGTGGCGGCGCCCACGACCCAGCCCTGGGGCGGGTACACCGGCTACTTCGCCGATCCGGACGGCTTCCGCTGGGAGGTCGCCTTCAACCCCACCTGGACGGTCGACGCCGGCGGAAAGGTCACGGTCTAGGCGCCCTAGTCGCCGGCGATAACGTGGGTTGAAAACACTTCTGCCGATGGGCCGCCCGCTGCGACGAATTCACTCAATAGCGCCAGCCCCACTGAAAGCGGCAGGGAGAGCCTTCCCCGGTACTGGGGCTCGAGCATTGTATCCGGCGACGATCCCCATTCATCCGGTTCACCCACAAGCCTGGTGAATGTGCGTCCACGAACAAACGGTTTCTCAAGTTTCCCGGTCATTCGTTGTTCCAGAACGTGCGAGTCCACGGAGAGCAGACTCAGTGTCATCAGTTCGGGACGCGCCGCTTTTTCGAGCCAGCGTCCGAAGCCTAGAAAGTAGCTCGCCCGTATCTCGCTGGCAAGGACTCCGGCTTCTTCCTGCAGCTCACGGTTGGCCCCGTTAGCCGCCAATTCCGCCAGCGAAAGCGAAGCGCGACCCTGAAAATCTCGGGGCTCCAGCGCACCCGAGCCGCTCGGAGCCAACTGTCCGCCGCTATTGAGATTATGAATTCCCTGATCCACTATGAGCAGCTTGCCATCGCTGGTGAATGCCATGACAGAGGTGCCAACCACGTTCACAAGCCATGAGTCGTGGAAGTCCCTGAGCGCCCCGCGCCGGTTAATGAATAGTCTTCGCCCGTGGTCTGCGGTGAAACGACCAGCTTGGCTTACGTCGTGGAGTGCAAGTTGGTCCGTTGCGATGTGCTGAAAGTAGGTTGCGGGCTGAAAATCTATCCAGCGAGGCAGCTCAGACGCGGCCGTCCCGACACCGACGTTGGAGTTCCAGCCAAGGATGGGCCCGTCAAAGACATGCCTAAGCTTGATCTTTTCGTCGAGAAAGCGTTGGCCGAGGGCGCTGAGTGCCGGGGGCACCGTGAAGGGTTCGGAATCCAGCCTCGCCTCCAGTCCGTGCCGTATGGCCGCGCTCACCAGTGCATCCGAGAGGAACGATCCGTGTGGAAACTTCCGATAAGTGAACCGACCGTGGTTGCTTGTCGCCTGCGCCACGCTGTCGAAGGAATCGCTCACGCGCGGCTCGAACACCGTCGACGCAACTGAGCGCCGGTGGGCTCTCACCTCCATGTACAGCAACGCAAATGAGACTGCCGCCAGGAGCATGTTGATCCATTCCGGGATGGTAATCCAGACCCCGAGAAGGCCAATCACAGCAAGTGCAGTGCTGAGGATGATCCACCGCAGCCCACTGGCCCTTCGCCGGATTCGATAGACCGCGGTAGCCGACTCACGACCAAAAATTGTCACCATTGCCCCCTTGGTTGACCCAGACTCTCATCGGGACAAATGTACCTTCGTCCCGGCCTGCAAACCCGCACGCGGCGTGGAAGGTAGCAACGTCCGGGGCGCGCGTCCCCTAGAACAGGCTGCCGACCGGCTCGATCAGCTCCGGGGAATCGTTCCTGACATTCCCGACGGCGGTGCCGACGGCGTCGATCCGCCAGCCCTCGGCGACGTCGTGCGCGCCGGCCCGGACCAGGCCCACGAGGGCGGCGGCGTCCCCGGCCTGCGGGTCCAGCCAGGTTTCCATCGTCGTACGGTCCATCGGCAGCGGGACGCGGTCGTGCAGGGCCGTCAGTTCCGCCAGCATGCCGTCCGCGTAGCCTTCCGGCGGCGAGTCGGTGGTGAGGATCGACGTCGAGAGCAACCACCGCTCGGGGTCCCCCTCGGCCTTGGACGGGTCCTTCCACCATTCGTAGAGCCCGGCGAACACCACCGGGCTGCCGTCCTTCGGGTGCACGTAGTACGGCTGCTTGCCGCGGCCTTCGCCCTTCCACTCGTAGTAGCCGTCCGCCGGAACGGCGCAGCGCCGGGCGCGGGTGGCCTTCCGGAAGGCCGGCTTCTCCAGCACGCTCTCGCTGCGCGCGTTGATCATTTTCGAGCCGATGCCGGGGTCCTTGGCCCAGGACGGCACGAGTCCCCAGCGGGCAAGGTGCAGCTGACGCACGGGCGCGCCGTCCACCAGCCGCTCCAGCAGGATCGGCACGTCGGCGGTCGGCGCGACGTTCCAGGACGGCGGAATCACGATCTCTTCTTCCAGTTCGGCGTCGAACTCGGCCAGCAGGTCCCCGACGGCCCGGGCCATCACGTAGCGTCCACACATGGCACCAGCATGCCACCGTGCCGAATCTGTGTCATCCGGACGGCCACCGGGAATAGTGCCGGGTATTACGGCGGGGAACACGTCCGGTAAACAGGACCCCGAGGTCAGGCCGCCCCCAGCGCCTTCGGGAATAGCGGGCTTCGGGTTACGGTTATTGACAGTGACGTACGACTTATATCGGCAACCGGCGCTGCCACTCATCACCGTCAACCAGCGCCGTCAACCAGCTTTGAGGAGACCTTCGTGGATTTCACCCCCGATTCCGGCACCATCACCATGTTCTCGACCACCTGGTGCGGCTACTGCAACCGGCTGAAGAAGCAGCTGGACGCCCAGGGCATCGGGTACACCGAGATCAACATCGAGGAAGTCGAGGGCACCGCCGAACTCGTGGAGCAGCTCAACGGAGGCAACCGCACGGTCCCCACCGTGCTCTTCCCGGACGGCACCGCCGCCACCAACCCTTCCGCGGCCGAGGTCAAGAGCCGGCTCGCGGCCTAAGCCACCTTTTCAGGACACCCCCACACCACTTGCGGCGCGGACTCCCGGCTAACCCCAGGAGCCCGCGCCGTGCCGCTTCCGCCAGGCAGCGGTGATGAAAGGAGCCAGCCCCATGGTCCACGAAGTCAAAGCCGCAGTAGTCCGTTCCAAGGACGCACCCGTCACCCTGGAAACCATCCTGGTCCCGGATCCCGGACCCGGCGAGGCCCTGGTGGATATCCTTACCTGCGGCGTCTGCCACACCGACCTGCACTACAAGCAGGGCGCCATCAACGACGATTTCCCGTTCCTGCTGGGCCACGAGGCCACCGGTGTGGTCAGCGCCGTCGGCCCCGACGTCACCGAGGTGGCCCCCGGGGACCGGGTGGTGCTGAACTGGCGCGCCGTCTGCGGCGAGTGCCGGGCCTGCCGCCGCGGCGAGCCGCAGTACTGCTTCAACACGCACAACGCCAAGCAGAAGATGACGCTGGCGGACGGCACCGAGCTCACCGCCGCGCTCGGCATCGGCGCGTTCGCCGAAAAGACCCTCGTCGCTGCCGGCCAGTGCACCAAAGTCGACCCCGACGCCGACCCAGCCGCAATCGGCCTGCTCGGCTGCGGCGTTATGGCGGGACTCGGCGCCGCGATCAACACCGGTGACGTCCAGCGCGGCGACTCCGTCGCCGTGATCGGCTGCGGCGGCGTGGGCGTGGCGGCCGTTGCCGGCGCGGCGCTCGCCGGCGCCACCACCGTGATCGCGGTGGACATCGACCCGAAGAAGCTCGAACGTGCCAAGGAACTCGGCGCCACGCACACGGTGGACTCCTCCGCAGTCGACCCGGTGGAGGCGATCCGCGAGCTGACCGGCGGCTTCGGCGCCGACGTCGTGATCGACGCCGTGGGCCGGCCGGAGACGTACAAGCAGGCGTTCTACGCCCGCGACCTTGCCGGCACCGTGGTCCTGGTGGGCGTCCCCAGCCCGGAGATGACCCTGGAATTGCCGCTGCTGGACGTGTTCGGCCGCGGCGGCTCGCTGAAGTCCTCCTGGTACGGCGACTGCCTGCCGTCCCGCGACTTCCCCATGCTGATCGACCTCTACCGGCAGGGCCGGCTGGACCTGGACGCCTTCGTCACGGAGCGGATCACGATCGAGCAGATCGAGGAAGCGTTCGGGAAGATGCACTCCGGTGCCGTGCTCCGCTCGGTGGTCGAGCTGTGAGCGGCGTTTCCGGCACGGGCCTGCGGGTTGAGCAGTTGGTCACCTCGGGCACGTTCTCGCTGGACGGCGGCACCTGGGACGTGGACAACAACGTCTGGATCGTCGGCGACGACCGGGAATGCGTGGTGATCGATCCGGCCCATGACGCCGCCGCCATCGCGACTGCCGTCGCCGGCCGGAAAGTCACCGCGATCCTGCTCACCCACGGCCATGACGACCACATCGCCGCGGTGGGCGAATTCCGCGGTCTGGTCAAAGCCCCGGTCTACCTGAACCGGGAGGACTGGATGCTGTGGGAGCGGGTCTTTCCGGGCACCGAGCCGGACCACGACCTCGCCGACGGCGATACGTTCCACGTCGCCGGCGCACGCCTGGTGGCCCTCCACACGCCGGGCCACTCCCCCGGCTCCGTCAGCTTCCAGCTGGAGAGCGAGGGCACCGTCTTCACCGGCGACACGCTGTTCCAGGGCGGCCCCGGCGCCACCGGCCGGTCCTTCAGCGATTTCCCGACCATCATCGAATCCATCAAGTCCCGGCTGCTGACACTGCCCGCGGACACGGTGGTGCGCACCGGCCACGGTGATTCGACGACGATCGGCGCCGAAGCGCCGCAGCTTGCGGAATGGATCACGCGGGGACACTAGCCCCGCGGCGGCCCGGCCCTCCAAGCCCTGTTGCTGGCCCCGTCCGGAGTTACGGAGGGGGCCAGCCGCCGGTGGGCCTGCCTGCCCGGCCTGCGAACGGCAGCCTTCCGGCCACCTCGTATTAGGCTGTGGGCCCATGAACACTTTCCCCAGCATGGATCCGGGCATCTTCGCGGCTGACCTGAAGGAGCAATTCGAGGCCTTCCTCGACGAGCACCGGGCCGCCCTGCACGACTGCCTTGACGGGCTGAGCGAGCGCGAGGCCCGGGCCTCCCTGGTCCCCTCGCGCACGACGCTGCTGGGGCTGGTCAAGCACGCCACGTTCGTGGAAAAGGTCTGGTTCGACGAAGCCGTCACGGGCCGGAGCCGGCAAGAGATCGGCATACCGGCGACCCCGGACGAATCCTTTGTCCTGGACGACGGGGACACCATCGCAAGCGTCCAGGCCGCGTACCGGCTGGCCTGTGCGGAGTCACGCGGCCGGACCGCGCCGCTGGGACTGGACGACCCGGTGACCGGCAACCGGCGCGGACCGCTGCCTCTGAGATGGGTCTATCTGCACCTGCTGCGGGAACTCGCCCAGCACTGCGGGCACGCCGACATCCTGCGCGAGCAGCTCCTCGCGGCGCGCACCGCCGGCTGAGTCCCTGGCTAGGCCGGCAGGGCTGCGAAGTCGCCGTCGCGGAGAGAGGCGTAGCGGCCGTAGGCACCCAGTACGGCCGCCTCGACGGCCGCCACGTCAATTCCCGGCACCAGGTCATCAGCGGCGCCCGCCGTCGCCGGGTCCCAGTCCAGTCCCAGGGCCGCGTAGCCGGCCTCGAGCACGGCCCTGATCGGCGCCGAGTTCTCCACGATAATCACGGAGCTGAACAGCCAGCCACCGGAGACCACCCGCTGGGCAGTGCCGATGAGTTTAATCCGGTGCTGCGGTTCCCGCGGATCCTGGCCGTGGACGCTGAACTCCCCCGGGCAGTATTCGCCGGGGATCTCCCCGACGGCCGCGTCCACGCCGGCGTCGCGCAGTGCCTGTGCCAGCAGTTCGCCGAAGAAGGAGAACCGCCCCTTCGCCCCCGCGATCGCGTCCGCGTGCGGTTCCAGGTGGTCGATCACCAAGGTCCCCTCGTGGTAGGCGGCGGCCCGGCCGCCGGCCTTCCGGACCAACGGCTCGAAGCCCAGCGCCCGGCAGGCCTGCGCCGCGGCGTCGAAACCGGGCAGGTGCGTGTCGCGCTGGCCGAACGCCACGGTCGGCGCGGGCCGGTAGAGCCGCAGCATGGGCCCCAGCGCTCCGGTCTTCACCCGCTGCAGCAGCTCCAGGGCGAGGTCCAGGTCTGCCGCGGCGCCGAGCGAGTGCTCCTGCCGGAACACCGTCAAGGTCCGGGGTCCGGCCACGCCCTGCTGCATGTTGTTATGCTCCCTTATGCTAATTCTGCAATTCCTGGTGGTAGCCGCCGCGTTCGCCGCCATCGACGCCGTCTGGCTCAAGTCGATGAATAAGTTCTACCGCCGGCACCTGGGCCACCTGATGGCGGACAAGCCCCATCTAGGGTACGCCGTGGTGTTCTACGTGCTGTACATCGCCGGGATTGTCTTTTTTGCGCTCCGCCCGGCGCTCGACGGCGGCAGCTGGCTCACCGCACTGGGGTACGGCGCCGCACTTGGCGGGTTCGCCTACGCCACTTACGACCTCACCAACGCCGCCACGCTGAAGAACTGGCCGCTGGCGATCGTCGTGGCGGACATCGCGTGGGGCGCATTCCTGACCGGGCTGGCCACGACCGTCGGCTGGCTCGTCTTCCACTGACCCGCCGGACCGGCCGGCCCCTGCGCCGACTCGCTCTTAGCTTTTGCGCAGCGTCAGGATCTGCTCGGCCCGCCCGAAGGGACCCTGCAGGTCGTGCAGCACCGTGGAGGTCAGGCCGATGCCGTCCGTGCCGAACGAGACCTCGTTGTCCAGGCCCAGCCATTCGCCCTCCGGCCGCCGGTACATGTGGATCTGCAGGTCCAGGTTGGGGAAGGCGTAGCTGTCCTTGCCCGGCGGAACCCGCGCGGCAATCCCGTTGGCCGTGTCCACCAGGCCGATCAGCCGAGCCAGTTCACTGCTGTCCGCCCGGTCCGTGAGGGGGTGGTCGGTGCGCAGCCAGACGGTCCCGGAGCCGGCGCGGTGTCCCTCGGCGATCCGCATTGTGAGCGAGGCGATATACCCGCCCGGCCAGACGGTGGCGGCGTCGTAGGGTTCGCAGTCCTCCGGCGCGGGGATCCGGGGGTCTTCGAAGGCGGCAACGGCGGAGGTGTCGGAGGTGATCATCCGCCAGGCCGTAGCCCGGATCGCCACGCGGCCGCCGGCGACGAGTTCGGCCTGCAGCAGTTCGATGGTCCGTCCGGGGCGCAGCGTAGTGGTGGTGACTTCGAACTCGCCGCCCGGGATGAGACCGAGGATCTCGTAACTGATCCGCGCCATCCGCATGTCTTCCCGCAGCTCGTGCCGGGCCAGGCAGTCAGCCATGATGCCCGACGCCGGCGCCATGTGCTGCTCGTGCGCGTTCCAGGCGCCCTGGGCGTGGATGGTGGAGCGGAACCGCCCCTCCCCCAGCACCTGATAGTAGAAATCACCTTCGGCCAGCACCGGTAGTTCAGCAGTCAACGTCGACCCTTTCGCCGCATCGTTCAGAGAATCCCACTTACCCTATCGCCTGCGGCCACCGCCGCTTCAGCGTGCGGTTGCGGCGGGGGCTGCCGGGGGCGGCACGGGCACCAGCTGGCCCGCATTGTTCCCATGTGTTCCGCCGGACTGGGTAGACTCGGGATCAGCTTTACCCCCACTATTCTGCGAAGAGGTGCTCCCCCTGATCCGCGTAATCAGCTACAACCTCCGCAAACACAAGGCCAGCGGCGAACTGGAGGCCCTGGCCAGCGGCTACGAGATTGATGCCCTCTGCCTCCAAGAGTGCGACACGGAAGACCTGCCCGAGAGCATCGGCGACCTTCACCTTGCCGACGCCACGCGGGGCAACCGCCTGGGCCTGGCCATCTACTACCGCAAGGACCGTTTCACCGCGTACGAGACCAAGACCTTCGCGCTGAAGAAGTCCCTGCACGACCGGGTACTGGCGCCGGCCCACGAGCGCCTCATCGGCACCCGCGTGGTCGACAACGAGACGGACCACGACCTGGTCATCGCGTCCTTCCACGCGGCGCCCCTGACGGCGTCGAACTCGCTGCGCCGTAACCAGATCCACGCCGCGCACGCGGAACTGCTGAGCATGGGCGGCGGGCTGATGACGCTGATGGTGGGCGACTTCAATTACCCGTTCTTCACCAAGTACCTCACCGAGCAGATGAAGGACGCCGGCTACGAGCTCTCGCTCAGCGACCGGCGGACCTACACCCGGTACAAGGTCTTCAAGGGCCACTTCGACTTCGCCACCTCCCAGGGCCTGATGATCGAAAGCGTCGAAACCCTGCCGCGCGGCGCCTCCGACCACCTGCCCATCCTCATCTCTGCGGAGTACGGCCAGAACGCGCCGGGGATGCCGGACGAGGCCGCGCCGGCCTGACGGCCGCCTGGCTGGGCCGGTTCTTAAGCGTTTCTTAACGGGCCCAGGGAAGAGTGGGTGGCGACGCGTTTCCGCGTCGCCACCTGACGCCGGAGGATTCCATTGGCTGGACCTGCCCCTGACCACCGCAGTGCACCACCCCGCCGTGCCGGGGCGCGCCCTGCCGCCCGGCCACGCCTCCGGGCCCTCCCCCAGCCGAGGCACTGGCTGCTGGCCGGCTCCCTGCTCTGCGCTGCCGTCATCGCGCTGGGCCTGACGGTGCAGCTGGTCCCCGGCGATACCGCAGTCGAGCTGGGCGTGGACCAGAGCCTGAGCCGGCAGCACGCCGCGGCGCTGACCGCCGTGGCGATGGGTATCAACGTACTCTTTGGCCCGGTCGCCGGGCTGGTGCTGGTCGGCGCCGTCGCCCTGTACCTCTGGCTGGTCCGCCGCGACCTGGTCAGGGCCGTGGCTTTCGGTTTGGCGGCCTGCTCCGGCTGGGTGGCCAGTGAAGCCTTCAAGCTCCTGATCCACCGGCAACGGCCCGACCCGAAACTGCTCTTCGATCCGCTCGCCCCGGAGACCGGCTCCAACAGCTTTCCCTCGGGCCACGTCTCCTTCGCCGTGGCCCTCGCCTTCGCGCTGTATTTCCTGGCCCGGGGAACCCGCTGGTCAAAGGCAGCCGCCGTCGTCGGGGCAGCCATGGCGCTGGTCGTGGCCTGGTCGAGGCTCTATGTCGGGGTCCACTACCCTACCGACGTCGCGGCCAGCTTCCTGGCCGCGGGCGCCGCGGTGGTCCTGCTCGCCGGAGTGTGGAACCGTTTCGTGCCCCGGCTGGTGGAACGCCTGCCTTCCGGCGCACTCCTACGTTCGAACCGACCCTGAGGAGGACCGTGCGCAGCATCCATCTCCCGGCCCTGGTCCCGGCCCTGGCGGCCGCGGCCGGCTCCCCCTCCCTGCTGGACCCGGCCAGCCTGCTCGCGGGCCTCGGCCCGGCCGCGCTGGGCGTCATCGCCGCCATGGTGTTCGTCGAATCCGGGGTCCTGTTCCCGTTCCTGCCGGGCGATTCGTTGCTCTTTACGGCCGGACTCCTGCACCAGCAGCTGGAGCTGACGCTGCCGGTACTGATCGGCGTCGTCACCGCGGCCGCTATCGCCGGGGACCAGGTTGGCTACACGCTGGGGCGCACGTTCGGGCGGCGCTGGTTCAAAGACGATGCCAGGGTGCTAAAGACTGCCCACCTGGCCACCACGGAGGACTTCTTCCGCCGCCACGGCGGCGCCGCCGTTGTGCTGGCCCGGTTCGTGCCGATGGTCCGGACGTTCGCGCCACTGACCGCCGGCATCGGCCGCTACGGGTACCGGTTGTTCACCCTCTGGAACATCGTCGGCGCCCTGGCCTGGGCGACGTCGGTCGTCCTGCTCGGGACCTGGCTGGGACACTACGAGATCATCGCCAGGAACATTGACGTCATCGCCGTGGTGATGGTCCTCGTCTCCGTCGTGCCCGGGGTGATCCAGTTCCTCAGGCGCCGGCGCAGCAACCGCGGCGACGACGCCGGGGCCGGCAAGGCCGCCGGGGCCGGCGGAACAGGCCACGACACGGCCCACCGCGTGCCGACCGGGGAACCAGCCGCGGAAGAATAGGCGGCATGACACTCGCTGACCGGCCGTCCCTGCTGCTCGTCGAAGACGACCCCAGCCTGGGCCCGCTCATCGCCGAACTGCTGGAGCGGGACTACCGGGTCCGGCTGGTCGCCAACGGGCAGGACGGGCTCCATCTGGGGCTGACCGAGGCCTGGGACGTGATGGTGATCGACCGCGGCCTGCCCGTGCTGGACGGGATTGCCGTGATCACCGCCCTGCGGTCCAGGGGCATCTCCACCCCGATCCTGGTCCTGACGGCGCTCGGCGCCCCGGACGAAAAAGTACGCGGACTGGACGCGGGCGCCAATGACTATGTGACCAAGCCGTTCGACGCCGGCGAACTGGCCGCGCGGTTGCGCGCCCTGACCCGCACCTACACCGCGCCCGCCGCGACCGTGAGTCTCGGCGACTGGGAGCTGGACCCGGCGTCGCGTTCGATCCGCTCCGTTTACGGCGGCATAGTATCCCTGACGGCGAAAGAGGCCGAGCTGCTTGCTGCCCTCGCCGCGGACCCCGGCAGGGTCTTCACCCGCGACGAACTGCTCGCCGGCTTCTTCCACCCGACAGACCAGCCCGGCGTGATCGATACTTACGTCCACCACCTGCGCCGGAAAATCTCCAGGTCGGTGATCCGCACCGTCCACGGCGTCGGCTACCAGATTGGCGACGCGCGTGACTAAGGGAGCCCATGACTAAGGAATCGCTGCCGGGCGGCACGCCGGATCAGTCCACCCTCCGCAAGGCCTCGCTGAAGGTGGCGGTGCGCGTCACCGCCGCCTGCGCGGTGATGGTGCTCTGCCTGCTCGCCGTCGCCGCCGGCTATCTAATGAACAAACTGTCCCAGCCGGAGTTGCCGCCCCCCGCAGCCTCCGGGACCTACGCCTACCTGGATTCCAAGGATCTGCTGGAGGCAATGCTCATTGCCGGAGCGGCGGGCATCGCGTTGGCCGGCCTCGTCGGCTGGCTCAGTGCCCGCAGCGCCATCCGCCCGCTGGGAGAGGCGCTGGCCCGGCAGCGCCGGTTCGTCCAGGATGCGAGCCATGAGCTGCGCACACCGCTGGCCATCCTGGACACCCGGATCCAGCTTGCGCAGCGCGACGTCGTCCCGGACTCCGCCCCGGGGCGGAACCTGGCCAGGATCCGCGAGGACGCGGCCACGCTGACCGGAATTGTCAACGAACTGTTGCTGGCCGCGACCGCGGCCGGCCCGGATCCCGGGACCGAGCCAGTGGAGCTGGCCGACATCGCAGCTTCCGCCGCTGAGAGCCTGCAGCAACTGGCGTCCACTAACGACGTCGTGCTGGACTTCGCCGCCACGGCCCGGCCGCGGGCCAGGATTGAGCCGAACGCCCTGCGCCGGGCGGTGCTGGCGCTGGCGGACAACGCGCTGGCCCACACGCCGCCCGGCGGCCGCGTCACAATATCCACCGCCGCGCAGGAGCACCAGGCCGTGATCAGCGTCGCGGATACCGGTCCCGGGATCACCGGCGTGGACCAGGACCGGGTCTTCGACCGGTTCGTCAGGACCGCCAGCCAGGACGGGGCCCGGGGTGAGCGGAGCTTCGGAATCGGGCTGTCCCTGGTGCGCGAGATCGCCATGGCCGCGGGCGGTACCGTCGAGGTTGCCCGGACCGGCGCCGAAGGAACGCTCATGCGGATCATCCTGCCCGCGGCCGGGACCGGCGCGCGGTGAGCTTCCTGTCCCTGGCACTGATCGCCGTCGTCGCCTTGGCCGGACCCCTGCTCGCCCTGCCGGTGCGCTGGCGCTTGCCGGTGGTCCTGGGCGAGTTGCTGGCGGGCGTGGTGATCGGGCGGACGGGGTTCGCGCTGGTCGATCCGGATGACCACACCTTCACCCTGCTGGCGAACATCGGCTTCGCGCTGATGATGTTCGTCGCCGGGACGCATGTGCCGGTGAGGGATCCGCTGATCCGGACCGCCCTGGGGAAGGGCCTGACCCGGGCAGCGCTGGCGGCCGGCGCGGCTGTGGTGGCCGGAACCGGCATGGGTCTGGCCTTCGGCACCGGCCATGCCCCGCTCTACGTGGTGCTGCTGGCCTCCTCCTCCGCTGCACTGGTCCTTCCGATTGTCGACTCGCTGCGCCTGGGCGGACCCCAGGTGATCGCCATGACGGCACAGGTGGCCATCGCCGACATCGCCTGCATCGTTGCGGTGCCACTGGCCGTGGACCCGCCAAACGCCGGCCGCGCCGCCGTCGGGGCGCTCGCGGTCGGGACAGCTGCCGTCGCGCTCTTCTTCGCGCTGCGCTCGCTGGAACGCAGCGGCACCCGCCAGCGCATGCACCGCCTCTCCGAGGAACGGAAATTCGCCCTCGAGCTACGGATCCAGCTGGCCCTACTCTTCGCGCTGGCCGCATTGGCCAATTTTGGCCACGTTTCGGTCATGCTGGCCGGTTTCTCGTTCGGCCTGGTGGTGGCCGCCGTCGGCGAACCGAGACGCCTGGCCCGTCAGCTCTTCGCCGTCAGCGACGGCTTCCTCGGCCCGATCTTTTTTGTCTGGCTGGGCGCGTCCCTGAACCTGCGCGACCTCGCCGGCCACCCGGACATGGTGGCGCTGGGGCTGTCGCTGGGGATCGGGGCAATCCTGCTCCATGCAGGACTGCGGGCGGTGGGCCTCCCCCTGCCGCTGGGTGTCTTCTCGGCCGCCCAGCTGGGCGTGCCGGTGGCAGCTGCCAGCATCGGCACGCAACTCCACGTGCTGCTGCCGGGAGAAGACGCCGCCCTGCTCCTGGGGGCGCTGGTCACCATGGCCGCAAGTGCGGTCGCTGGATCGCGGGCCGCCAAGACCTTCGCCCGACCCCCCGAAGCCGGCAACGCCAAACGCTGAACCCGCCTGGCGGGCGCCCCGGAAACGCGAATCCGTGCAGCTTCACCCGGCCGGTTACCGGAAAGTAACCCCGCGCGGCCAGAAACCCCTGCACAAACGTGCAGAACTCTCCGCGCCGCAGGAAAACTTCCCTAGCGTGAAAGGAACAACGTGAGCCGGATCACAGGCAGGGGCAGATTCCTTACTCCGGTTCGTCCACACCGACCCCTCAGTGCCGAGGGGCCCGACCGAAGAGGTACTTCCGTGTCCCAGTCCAGCAGATCAGCCCGAGCCAAGCGCGCCGCCTCCGCGGCGGTGGGCGCCATTGCCCTCCTTTGCGGATCCCTGGCGGCTTCGCCCGCGGCCAATGCCGATACCGTCGACGTGTCCCCTCCCGGAGCGAACGACTGGTCGTGCAAGCCCACGACGGCGCACCCCTTCCCGGTGATTCTGGTCCCGGGGACCTTCGAGAACATGGCAAAGAACTGGGCGAGCCTGGCTCCCGCCCTCAAGAGTGAGGGCTACTGCGTCTATGCGCTCAACTACGGTTCCACGAACGGCATCGACGCTACCGGCCCGGTCGCCGATTCCGCCGCGGAGCTCGCCCCCTTCGTCGACGCCGTGCTGGCCTCGACCGGCGCGCCCAAAGCAGACCTGGTGGGACACAGCCAGGGCGGCATGATGCCGCGGTACTACCTGGGATTCCTGGACGGCGCGGACAAAGTCAACCATCTGGTCGGCATCGCCCCGTCCAACCACGGCACGCAGGGGCTGATCACCCCCGCGCCGGACTCCGTGCCGCCGGCCACCTCCCTGGGCGGCTCCAACTGCCAGGCCTGTACGGACCAGCAGGCGGGCTCGGCCTTCCTGGCCACGCTCAACTCCATCGGCGACACCGTGCCCGGCCCGGCCTACACGGTCATCTCAACCACGCACGACGAGGTGGTGACGCCGTACCAGAGCCAGTTCCTGGCAGGGCCTGCGCAGCAGGTCACCAACATCACCGTCCAGGATAAGTGTCCCGCCGACTTGATCGAACACGACCAGGCGCCCAACGACCCGGTGGTTCAGCGTCTGGTCTCCAATGCGCTGGGGCGACCCGCCGGCCAGCCGGCGGATCCTGCCTACCAGCCCGCTTGCCTCTAGGCGGGAGTCCGCCCGGTCGGCAGACGTAGAATCGAGCATGGAACCCGCCAGCCCGTCGGCAACCCGGAACTGAGCGGGGCCCCGTGCGCCGCCGATGGATCGGAAGCATCCCGCCCGGGATCAAGATTGTCCTTGGCTACCGGCGTTCCTGGCTGAAGTCCGACCTGGCTGCGGGGGCTGCCCTGAGCGCCGCCCTGATCCCGGCCGGCATGGCCTACGCCGAAGCCTCCGGGCTGCCGGCCGTCACCGGCCTGTACGCTTCGGTCATCCCCCTGCTGGTGTACGCCGTCTTCGGCCCGTCACGGGTGTTGATCGTCGGCCCGGACTCGTCCCTGGCGCCGATGATCGCGGCGGCGATCGTGCCCCTGGCTGCCGGGAATCCCGGGCACGCCATGGCCCTGGCCGGGGTGCTGTCCCTGCTCATGGGCGCGATGTTGATTGTTGGCCGGTTCCTCAAACTCGGTTTTGTCACCGGCCTGCTGTCCAAGCCCATCCGGGTCGGCTATCTGAACGGCATCGCCCTGGTGGTGATCGCCAGCCAGTTGCCCAAGCTGCTTGGCATTCCGGCCGACGCCGGATCCCTCGCCGGCAGCCTCGCCGGAGCAGTGCAGTCACTGCTCCAGGGCACCGCGAATCCGGCGGCACTGCTGTTCGGCGCCGGCACCATCGCGGTCATTCTCGGCTGCCGGGCCCTGCCGTGGAAAGTGCCCGGCGTGCTGCTGGCCGTGCTGGCGTCCATGGCCGCCACCGCGGCGGCCGGGCTGAGCGCGGCCGTTCCGGTGGTGGGCGCGCTCCCGGCCGGACCCCCGGCGGCCGCCCTGGGCAGCGTCCGGCCGGAGGAAATCCTGGCCCTGCTGGGCCCGGCGGCCGGCATCGCGTTGATCGCCTTCGCGGACACCTCGGTGCTCTCGACCAGCCTCGCGCGCCGGCGCGGCGCCCACGTCGCGGGAGACCAGGAAATGGGTGCGCTCGGCTTCGCCAACGCGGCCTGCGGACTGTTCGGCGGTTTTCCGGTATCCGGCAGCACTTCCCGCACCCCGATCGCACTCGAAGCCGGGGCGCGGAGCCCCCTCAGCGGCGTGATCGCGGCTGCCATGGTGGTGCTGTTCATGCTCGTCGCGCCCGGGGTCACGGCGTTCCTGCCCTCCAGCACCCTGGCGGCCGTCGTCATTGTTGCCGCGGTCTCGATCGTTGACGTCCGCACGCTCCTCCGGCTCATCCGAATGAGCCGGACCGAAGCCGCGTTGCTCCTCGCAACGTTTCTCGGCGTCGCCTTCGTCGGCGTCCTGGAGGGCGTGGTGGTCGCGATCGCCCTGTCCCTGATCGCCTTCGTCCTGCGCGCCTGGGATCCGTACCGCACGGAACTGGCCAGCGTCGACGACATGCCCGGGTACCACGACCTCAACCGTCACCCGGAAGGCCACCGGGTGCCGGGCCTCGTCATTGCCCGTTTCGACGCCCCGCTGTTCTTCGCCAACGGAGCGGTGTTTGCCGAGCACATCCGCACGCTTGTGGCGCGGGCCCCCGTCCCGGTGCGCTGGGTGGTGGTGGCCTCGGAGGCCATTACCGACCTCGACACCACGGCCCTCGATGACCTCGTGGAACTCGATGACGAGCTCTCCCGGGAAGGCATCAGCCTGGTCTTCGCCGAGATGAAGGGGCCCATCAAGGACCGGCTGATCCGCTTCGGCGTCAGTAGCCGGTTCGGCCCGGACCACTTCTTTCCCACCGTGCACAACGCCGTGCGCTCCTACCGCAGGGAGTTCGGCCTGCCCTGACTAAAGTGTGTGCCGAGATGACAGTTCGCGCCAATGTTTGCTGGAAACACCGGCGCGAGCTGTCATCTCGATGGCGTGGTGCGGCCACCCCTTGCGTTGGCAATGACGGTGGGCTCGCCACGTTCGAGAACGGAGGCCACGGAGTTAGGGGAAGGCTCAGCCGCGGAGTGGAATGACCTCCACGCTGTCGCCCGGTCCGGTGATGACGAGGACGCGTTTGCCGGCCACGCCGGACAGGGCATCGGCCAAGCGGCCCGCAGGATCCAGCCCGGACACCCCGGCGCCGGTACCGGCGGGCACGACACCGGCAGCGGCACCGGCAGCGGCAGCGGCAGCGGGCACGCTGCCTACCGACACGGGCAGGCCGACGTCGGCCCGGCTCCAGACGGTGACCCCGGCGCCGGTAAGATCCTCGATTCTCCGGCGCAGCGGTTCCGGGTCGGAGCCGGCCACCAGGATCACGTGCCCGATCGTGCGTTTACGGCCGATGACGGCAGGTTGCCGGGACCGGTCCTGCCGCCAGACGGCAAAGTGGTACCCGGCGGCCAGGCCCGTGGCCACCAGCAGGCCGAGCGGCGCGCGGATCCGGTCCACCAGGCTGCCCCCCGTCACGTCGCCCAGGAAGAACTCGAACAACCGGTAGCCGATCACCAGCAGCGCCAACAGGGCCACCACGGCGCTGAGGCCAAAGACCGCGATGAGGTAGACGCGCCGCCCCGCCGGGACTGCGGCCTCCTGCCGGTGCTGCCGTGCCGGCCGCCACGCCAGCCACCAGACGCAGCCGCCCACGGCGAGGGAACTGATGCCGCCGAGCAGCAGGGTCCGGGCGTTCCCGCCGGCCAGCGGCGACACCGCTATGGACAGCGCCGCATTCAGGATCACGCCGACGCCGCTGGCGGCCGCTGCCAGCGCCACGCCCGACGTCACCAGCACGCCTGCCTGCCGGGTCCGTTCGGAACGGCCCACCGCGGCCGTGCGGTAGTAGCGCCAGACCAGCGAGCCGACGGCGGCTGCGGCCACGGCGGCACCCAGCGGTGCGAGCAGTTCGGTCAACGGGTCCTGCCGGTCAAAAGCCAGCCTTAGCAGCACAAACAGGACCGTGCCGGCCCCGCCCAGGGCCAGCAAGCCGGCCGCCAGCACCCCGACGACGATCAACCCCACGTCTGCGAACCCGCCCCGCAGCCTGCTGGCACCGCCGTGGAACCAGTGCCACCACCAGACCAGGGCTCCCCCGGCGGCCCAAATCAGGTCCCGCACTGTTGACTGCCACCACGGATCGAGGGCCGAGGTGAGCTCCTGGGAACCGCGGATGGCGATGTCGAGCAGGCCCCCCAGCGCCGTGACCGCGGCGCCCACGCCAAGGCCCAGCCCGAAGTAGGTGCCGATCACGGCCGGAACGTTCGCGAGCTCGAGCGGGCCCCGCACCGGGTGGCGCCACATCCAGCGGTGCCAGATCCAGACCAGCGCCCAGACCAGCCCGACGGCCAGCGGCGACCGCCATTCCGCCGGATCTCCCCGGCCGACGAACGAGGCGGCAACGGCCAGCAGGGCAGTAACGGCCATGACGAGGGAATACGTATAGACCGCAGCGACGTAAAGGCCCCAGGACGGGGCCGCGCGTTCGGCGGGCTCGTCCAGCCGGCGCCAGACAAGCCACCAGAGCAGTGCCGCGAGCGGGCCGCCGATCAGGGTGAACGCCAACGACAGTGCCAGTCCCGCGATGCCCTCGCCGGCGAGCACTTGACCGGCGCGCAAAAGCCGCTCCACCAGCCCGCTGAGGCCGTTGGCGGCGATCATCACCAGCGCGAAAAGCAAGACGAAGACAACCAGGCGCCGGACCTTCGCCTGGGCGGACCCCGTCACCGGGCCGGCGTGCACTGCGGTATCGCTCACTTTTTCAACACCCCGCCGCTGCACGTCTGCAGGTTGTACGGCAGCTCGTTGATCAGCCATCTGCCGTCGCTCTTCACGAGCCCGATGACGGCCTCTTCACTGTATTCGGCGGGTCCGAACGGTCCGTCCGGAGCAGCGTGCACTATGGAGATCCGCACCGTGGCGGTATCGTCCCGCTCGGTCGTGGAGATCAGAACCACCCGGCTGGCCTCGGGGTTGCCGTAGTAGTTGGCGCACCGGGAGCGGGCGTTTTCGGCGAGGTAGGCCTCCGCCGCGGCGGTGTCCGAGTCGATGAAGGCCCTGCTGTAGCGCTGCACCACTCCGGCCGGGGAGGACTCATCCAGGGGTTGCGGTTCGCCGCGGAGGAACACCACGCCCAGCGCCACGACCACCAGCACCGCGATCGCCGCCACGATGCCCAGCAGGACCCGGTCCGGCCGCCGCCGTCCGGGGCCCGGCTCTGCCGCCAGGGCAGGTTCTGCCCCCTGGCCAGCCGCCGGGCCGTCGTGTGCCGCTGCCGGCGGTCCGGGGTCGTTCGGCGGTTGGCTCATGCCGTCAGTATGGACGGGGCCCACCGGGCCGTCATGGTGTCTTTAGGCCCTTTCAGCGGTTCCGTGCGTCTTGCACGCTGGCAGCAAACGTTACTCTCAGACGATAGGCATCATGCGCACAATCATCGGCCGGAAACTGGCGGGCACCCTGCTGCTGTTGCTCGGCCTGGCAGGCATCCTGCTGGCCGGCGCGCCGGCCGCGCTCGCCGTCCCGCCTGCCGCCGTCGTCGTGGAGGACCGGGCCGGGGTCCTGGACCGCAATACCCTGCTGCCCGCCGTCGAAAAAATCGATTTCTACCAGCCCACCAGGGTGGCGGTCTATACGTATAACGGCAGCGCGGCCGACAACCTCAATGAAGAGGTACTGCGCTTCGCCCGGGCGGAGCACCCGGACTGGATCAGCCAGGACGGGCAGAAGTGGGCGGACGGCCTCTTCATCTTTGCGCTGGACCCGCTAGGCCGGCACGTCGGAACGTACATGGGCGAGGACCGGAAGGTGTCCCTCGAACAGCGCGCCGACATCCAGGACGCCGCCAAGGAACTGCTGCGCGACGCCCAGTGGACGGACGGGACGATTGCCGGCATCCGGCGCGGCGCCGAGCTGATCAACCAGCCGTGGTACCGCTCCACCGCGTTCCTCGTCACGGCCTGGAGCGCCGCAGGGGCCGCTGTGGCCGGTGTGGGCGCCTGGCTGCTCGTGCGCTGGCGGACCCGGGTCGGCGCCCGCCGGGAGATCGCCCGCGGGGACGCAAACTACGCCAACGTGAGCATGGACCTGCAGGTGACCGAACTCAATGCCGGCACCATCCCGGAGTCCTCGCGCTACGGCAGCACGGTATTGGAAAAGCACCGGACTTTCCTAAGCCGCTACAACGCCGCGACGGAGCTCTCAAACCAGGTGCATGCCTTGACGCGGCGCCAGCTGGGCCGCCGGGCCAGCCTGGCGCTGGCCCGGCAGTACGCCGACGCCGCCGCCGAGCTCGATGCCCTCGACGATGTCATCTCGGACACGAATGCGCTGCTGAACCGCGGGTCCATTTGGGCAACGGCCTGGGACCGGCAGCTCGCGCCCTTCCGCAACGACCTGGCCGGCATCGAAGGCATGCTCGGAAAGAGCCACGGCGAAGGCGGTTCCGCGACAGCGGCGTCGCTGCGGGCCTTCCGGGACCGCAGCCAGCGGGACATCGAACGCTGGACTGCTGAACTGTCCGAGGGCAGCATCAGCCCGGAAACCGCCCTGGACCGGCTGCGCGACGCCCGGACCGAACTCTCCGAGCTGCTCAAGAGCCACGCGGACACTGTGATCGCCGGCTACGCCCGCAACGAGCGCGAAGCCAAGCTCATGCGCAAGGGGATGGAGGACGCCCAGGCAGGGGCAGGAAAGAAGCAGCGGCGCAGCTACGAACCCAGCATCCTCGGCACGGTTTATCCCTCCTACTACTTTTTCTCCGTCCCCACGTTCAACACCGGTTTCACCAGCGGCGTCGGAAGCGTCAGCACCGCCCGGGGCGGTAGCACGACGGGATACGGCGGCAGCGGCGGCAGCTTTTCCGGCTCCGGCAGCTCGTCCAGCTTCTAGGAAATGTGTATCGACAACCGCGCACCATGCGAGGAGTCTTATCCGCGTAAGCAGTTAAATTCCCTGATCGAAAAGAGGGAGTGCAATGGCCACCAACCTTGTTACCCAGCTGCAGGTGAAGTCCCACAACACACCGGATGAGAAGCGCCGTCCGGACAAGAGCGAGATCGACATCGTGTCCGTCGGCGACTACACAATCGGCCGGTTCAGCTTCGAACCGGGGTGGCGCTGGTCCGACTGCATCAAACCCGTGGTGCAGACGGATTCGTGCCAGAACAACCACGTCGGATTCTGCGTGTCCGGCAAGCTGACCGTGGAAACCACCGACGGCGGCCGCATCGATATTGCCGCCGGCGATTCGTACACCATCCCGCCGGGCCACGACGCCTGGGTGGAAGGCGGAGAGCCTTTCGTCGGGGTCGAATTCCTTAGTGCGGCTTCCTTCGCCAAGGCCCCGGAATAGCCGGCCGCCAGGGCGTAAATGCAAGGAGACGGCGACGTTCAGGCGCCCAGTTCCTGGCGCCTGAACCGCAATTCCCGTTGTGCCCCGCGCAGCGGCGAGCCTGCGAACGGCAGCTTTTCGAGGTCGATCGCCGCGGCCGCCGCCAGCGCGGTCCGGTTCGCGCTTTCCGCGGCCCGCTCCGGCAGCCCGAGGGTGTCCGCGAACTCCGCCCAGTGCCGGGCCTTGAGGTTCCTGGTCTTGCCGGCGACGGGCAGGGCCAGAGTCGCGTCGCCGTAGAGCAGGGTGCACGGAACGTCATAGACCGGGGCCATCACGAATCCGGCAGGACCGCCGAGGATGGCGAGGTTCTTGGCGTGGAGGTCGCCGTTTCCGGTCAGCCACGCGAACACGAACTGCAGGTACAGGTTGCGGCTGGCGACCACGGGAGCCTTGCACATCCCGGCCAGGGCAGCAGCCACCTCCTCGGAGCCCACCCCGTACTTGGAGGCCGGCGGAAGGCCCAGCACCTGCGTGCCGTCTTCGAGCGGCAGCCGGCGCCAGGCGCCGTCGGGCGTTTTGACCCGGTCGAAGCGTTCGACCAGGAGTCCGGGCAGGCCGTTCCGGTCGGCGATGACGGAGCTCTTCGCGACGGGGATCTTCAACGCCTTCGCACCTTTCAGGTGGGCAGCCTCGTTTTCCACCAGGTGCGGATGTTCCGGTGGATCAAGCTTGAGCAGGTAGCGGTGCCCGCGCAAGGCCAGCGGCGTGGTCAGCATCGAGGCGCTGGTTTTCCGCTGGACCCCCGGGATGCCGTGCAGGTCGACGGTGTTGGCGAGGAGTGAGAAGTCCAGTTCCTCGGGCCGTGAGGTGTCCGCCAGGGCCGCGGGTTCGGCCGGGGGCTGGCCGGCCGGAACAACCTGGACGTCCCCGGGGACGTCGGCTCCGACGGCCAGGAGCAGGGTAAGTTCGTCGTCGAAACTGGTTTTGGTGGCACTCTTCAGCACGGTGAGCCGGTGGCCTTCGGGAAGGAGGCCGGCGAAGAAGGCGGGCAGTGCCCCGGCGGACGCTTCCACTGCCGCGTCCGACGGCGGCAGGGAAATGGCGACGGCGGGGTGCCCGCCGGCGAGATAGTCGGGCCGGTAGGAGAACCGCACTCCCCCGGCGCCGGTCCGTTCGAGGTGGCCGGCCAGGTGACCGTTCTTGTAGACGTCGGCCGCGCGGACGAACCTCAGGTCCTGGAGTTCGGCGGGCATCAGCCGACCGCGAGTTTCAGGCCCAGCACGTTCGCTACCGCCACGACGGACTGCAGCGAGGGGTTGCCGGTTCCGGTTTCGAGGGCGCGGACGGTGCGCTCGGACGTGCCGGCCAGTTGCGCCAGTTGCTCCTGGGTCAGTCCGGCGTCTTTCCGGGCCCGGCGGATTCCCTCCGCGATCGCCGCCACGTCGCCCATCTTCGCTCCTTTCGGCTTTCGCCACTCCAGCACCCGGCATCATGTTGCCGGTTCGGCTGCGGGCTCCCCCAATGATGCAACACTGGCCATGATTCGGCAAGATCCTGCCGAGAGGCGCCCATTCAAAGCACAGCTGCCGACATATTAGGCCTGAACGGCAGGATGTTGCCGGTGACGCCCTGCGCCCTACCCCCTCGGGCCACGGGAGGCCTATCCGCGGCAGACCGCCCGGCGAACGCTCTGGCCATGCGGAAGATCATCCTGGCCCTGCAGGTTTCCCTCGACGGCTTCATCGAGGGCCCGGACGGGGAGATTGACTGGCACCGGGTGGACGAAGAACTGCACAGCCACTTCAACGAGCAACTGGCCTCCATGGGGGCCTTCCTGGACGGCCGTGTCACCTACGAACTTATGGCCGGCTTCTGGCCGACGGCAGACCAGGATCCGTCCAGCACGCCGGCCATGGTGGAATTTGCCAAAATCTGGCGGGACATGCCGAAAGTCGTCTATTCCAGGACACTGGAGCGGGCCGACTGGAACACTACGGTGGTACACGACGTCGTCGCTGAGGAAGTACTGGCCCTGAAGGCGCAGCCCGGCGGCGACCTGGCACTGGGCGGGGCCGACCTGGCCGACGCCTTCCGCCGGCTCGGGCTGATCGACGAGTACTGGATCTACATCCACCCCGTCCTGATCGGACACGGCAAGCCGCTGTTCAAGGCTGCGGATGACAGGACCCGGCTCACGCTCGCGGGAACCCGGGCGTTCGGCAACGGCGTGGTCCTGCTGCGTTACACCCACTGAGGTGCGGCTTCGTAACACCGGCCAGGGTGCAGCGGCCGGGGTGCATCGCAGGCATGCAAAAGCCGGCGGCCGGCTGCCACGGTGGCAGCCGGTCGCCGGCTTTCGGAAGAGGCGCTGAGGCGGGTGTTAGGCGCCGGCGCGGACGAAGGTCACGCCGCCGGTGGCCGTCAGCCAGGACAGCGGGTGCTTGATCGTCTGGTTGCTGCCGTTCATGCCGCCGCTGATGACCTGGCCACCGCCCGCGTAGATGGCAACGTGGCCGGACTGGACGACCATGTCGCCGGGCTGCGGGGTGCCCACAACCTTGCCGTAGTTCATGAACTGCTGGGGACCGAGGTCGCCCACGCGGATGCCGGCAGCGCCGAGGGCCTTTTCGACCATTGCGGTGCAGTCCTGCGTGATGCCGATCTGGCTGTAGGCGGCCGAAAGCATCGCTGCGTTGACTCCGCCGGCTGCCGGGGCAGGCGCCGCGGCCGACTTCGCCTGGACGGTGATGGTGGGGGCTGCCGGAGCCTGTGCAACGACGGGCTGCGCTGCGGCGGGCGCCGCGGCGACGGCCGGCGCGGCGGCAACTGCCGGTGCGGCGACGGGCTTGGGCTGCTCGATCACGGGCGCCGGGGTGGTGGCGACTGCCGGGCGGTCAAAGCTGATCTGAACGGCGGAATCAGCGGTGACGGGCGTCGATACCTTGCTGCCAACGTCGACCGACGACGCCGGAGCGGAGTCGCGCTCGACCGGTGCAACGGCGGCGTTGGCTGCCATGCCGCTCGTGAGGACCAGGCCGGAGGCGGCAAAAAGAACCGCGGCCTGGCGGCCGATGGTGCTCGACTTGACCGAAAATGCTGAGCTCCGTCCGGCGGTTGCGTCGGACCGATGGCGCGCAGAAGTAATGCTTGAAGTCATGGTTGTAGCCTCTCCCAATGCCTGCGAGGTGAGCTGTCGGATTCGGATGGGAGGCACCCGGCCGCGGGCCCGTCAAAGCGGGCGCTGCGCGGCTTCACCCCAAGACCTGCGGAAAGTGCAGGTCAAATGTGGTTTCCCCGTCTCTGCCAGATGGTTGCATTCGGATCCCGGGCCGCGGCAGAGTTAGGCAAATCGGCTCGGGAGCGCCCGTATCGGATACAAACAGGCACCTATCCACCGTAACGGCAGCCGGCAGGAATGTCACATTCAGATAACGGGGGCCTGCTGTCGGCGGCGAAAAATCCCTAGGGTCCTGCTGGCCGCCACGCATAGGATGAAGGCATCCAGCGATCCCACCGGAGGCCCCACCATGAACAGCCACTGTGTCGCCATCTGCCAGTTGAGCGATCAGCCGCAGGAGGATTTCGATGTCAACACGGAGCTGCTGGTTCTCGAGGGGAAGGAAATCCACGTGGCGACGTGGGACGCCGAACCGCGCGACGGCGGTTTCGACATCCACGTCCTAAACGACCGGGTGGACGCGCTCGGTTTTATGGTGGTGACCGACTGGCAGTTCCTCGATGGCAAGGCGTACGCCGTGGTGGAACGCAGGTCGGAGCCTTAGGGAAGGCTGCCCGGCACTTGGTTGACGACGTCGGGGCCCGCCTCGGCGAGCAAGCGTGACAACGCTTCCCGGACCAGTCCGCTGTCGCCGTCCGGGCTGCTGCCGGAGCTGCCCTTCGCGCCGCCGGAACGGTGCGCCAGGGAAGTCCCGGCGAGCCGGACAAAGCGGTCCCAGTCGCCGTCTCCGGCCCGCAGCCCCCGCAACGGGGCCAGCACAGCAGCCCGCCGCAGCCATTCGTCCGGATCCTGGAGCCAGCGGCGCATCACGGCCTCTGCGCGGTCACGGGGTTGACCGTCCAGCCGCGCAACAAGCGGCCCCACGACGTCGATCGCCAGCGGATCGGCCAGCTCGCGCAGGCGCGCCGTGCGCAGGAAGCCCTCGACGCGGGTCAGGTCCGAGTTGTCCAGCAGTGCCAGGGACGACTGCAGCAGGACGACGGCGGCGAGCCGGCGCTCGAAGACGGGCACCGCCCACAATTCCGAGCTCAGCGCGGTGATACCGTCGCGGCCCAGGTGCCGGTAGCGGCGGAGCGCATCCCGGACGGTGCCGCGGACCGCACCGACGGAGGCGCCGTAGCTCCCCAGCTCCGGACCGCAACGGGCCTGGGCCTCGTCGGCCCGCTGCCAGGAACTTTCACGCTGCAGCGCCGCGTCGATGAAGTCACAGGCCTCGCTCATTGCTCCATTTTGACCTGCGCCAGCCGCTCGCGCCGAGCCGGGGACCTCCTGCCAGGCATCCGGCGTCCCGCACCACGCCCCGTCCCCTCTGGGCCGCCGTTAGCCGGTCACCAGCCGCGTGGCAGATATCCAGGTCAACTTCCCGCGTTGGAAGTTCGAGGCCCGGCCCACGGCAACTGAGTATTCGTCCGTAACCGGATAGCCCAGCCGTCCCCTCTCCCTGCCCAGGGACGACCACTTGGCCCGGATCGCTCCCCGAACGAAGTGGGCGCCGGTCTTCGGCGACCAATAAATCGACGCCCCGCCGGAAGCGGAGAAGTGGTTGTACCGCCCCACGCCATCAGGGGTACTCAAATCGTCGGCAATGGGGTACCCCAGCACCCCTCTCTCCCTGCCCAGGGACGACCACTTGGCCCGGATCGCACCCATAACAAAGTGCGCGCCGGTCTTCGGCGACCAATAAATCGACGCCCCGCCGGAAGCGGAGAAGTGGTTGTACCGCCCCACGCCATCAGGGGTACTCAAATCGTCGGCAATGGGGTACCCCAGCACCCCTCTCTCCCTGCCCAGGGACGACCACTTGGCCCGGATCGCACCCATAACAAAGTGCGCGCCGGTCTTCGGCGACCAATAAATCGACGCCCCGCCGGAAGCGGAGAAGTGGTTGTACCGCCCCACCCCATCCGGGGTACTCAAATCGTCGGCAACGGGGTACCCCAGCACCCCCCTCTCCCTGCCCAGGGACGACCACTTGGCCCGGATCGCACCCATAACGAAGTGCGCACCGGTCGTCGGCGACCAGTAAATCGATGCCCCGCCGGATCCGGCGAAGTGGCCGTATCGTCCCACCTTGTCCGGGGTGGTCAACTGATCCGTGGTGGGGAACCCCAAAACACCGGCAGCGCCGCCGGCGGCTTTGTAGCGGGCGTAGATGGCACCTGCGACCCAATGGGCCCCGGTGGACGGCGACCAGCAGATCACACCTTTGGTGTAGTCCTGACACTTCCCTCCCCCCACCGGGTACTCCAGAGTGAGCGACCTGCCAAGGACCGACCGCGGGTCGCCCGCATTGGTCTGGTAAGCCTTGAGGGCGATGGGATCGTCGACGCCCTTTCCGGTGAGCATCACTTTCTGTGCGCCTTGGCCGTCGTCCGCGGTGAGCAAATAGTAGGTGTCCGCGGTTCCGGCCTGTCCGGCCGCCGTCGGCTTGAATGTCACGCTCTGATGCGCGGATTCGCCTGGCGGGATCACCAGTCCTTCCGAGATTGGGGCGGTGGTTGAGAACACGCCCTGCGGCGCCTTGGCCTTGGTAATCGTCATGGGGATGTTGCCCGTGTTCGTGATCGTGAAGTCCCACGTGGCCGCCGCGCCCACCGCGACGTCGCCAAAGTCCAGCGATGGGGGCAGCTGCAGGTGCGCCGCGCCCGAAACTGCCGTCGCCGTGACCGGCACGGTCAGGGACCCGCGGTCACTGGAGACGAGCAGTTTATCGGTGACCGGGCTCGCCGTCGTCGGGCTGAAGGTAAGGGACACCGGTACCGAGGTGAGGGGCTGGATCTTCTGTCCCACGGCCGGCACCGTCGTCGGGTCGGCCTTGAGCGACGCGTTTGCCGGCAGCGTGACGCCGGTGACCGTGACGACGGTTGTGCCGGTGTTGACGACGTTGACCGTCTGGCGGCTGCTGGTCTGGGTGGGGACGTCGGTGAAGACGATCGTGGCCGGCGTCGCTCCCAAGCCGTCCTTGGTGCCCACGCCGTGGATGCCGAGGAGGTCCGTCTCGCCGTCGGCTGTCTTCACGGTCAGCGCACCGTCGATCTGGCCCGGCGCGGTGGGCGAAAAGGTCACGGGCACGCTCATGCTTGCACCTTTGGCCAGCGAACGCGGCAGGGTGAGCGTTCCGATCCCGAACGGTGCAGCGCTGGTGACGGCGCTGATGGTCACGGCCCTGGTCGCGATGATCGTCACGGTGCCCTTGCCCGTCGCGCCGACCGCGGCTGTGCCCAGGTCGGTGTTCGTCGCCCCGACGGCGGAGGTGGTCGGCGCGCCGAAGCCGAGCACGTGCCCGTCCCTGGTTCCCACGTAGACCCGGCCGTTATCAGTGGCCACCGACGAGAACTTGGACGCGGTACCCAGCGGCGCGGTGAACACCTGCTGGAGCTTCCCGCTGCTGTCCGGAATTGCCCGGTAGGCACGCAGCTCAGCGCCGACACCGGTGGGCCCGGTGGAATACACCACCCAGACAAGCGCCGAGGACGCGTTCGTGCCGTTGGAGGTCACCGAGGGAGCACCGGAGGTGTACCCGAAGGTGCCGACGGACGTCCCCACGGAAGCGAGCTGCACGCCTCCGGTGCTGGTGGGCAGCAGCTTGTGTGCGCGGAGGTAGCCCTTGTTCTCGACGGTGTAGATGTACCCGCCGTTGGTGGTCCCCAGGAACGCGGGCCTCCCCCAGACTCCGCTGTACGGGCCGGCTTCGTCCAGGACGGCGTCCCCGCCGCCGGGTCCCTGCCCCATGCCGCCGAGGTTGTCCCGGTCCATCAGGTACACCCGCCCGTCCTTGCCGGCCTGGACCAGCAGGCGCGGATGCGCCGTCGTCCCGTAGCCGTTGGGGATGGCGATGGGTGCGCCGGAACCCAGGTCGGCGTCATTCTGGTCCAGCTTGGCGTTGTTGGCGGGGCTGAAGAAGTCAGTGGCCTTGAGGTTTCCGTCGGCTCCGACCGTGACCCGAACCACCGACTCGGCGAGGGTGGCAGGCGGGGTCTTGCCCGGTCCGGGTTTGGGCGAGATCCCGTTCCCGGTGGCAAACAGGATTTGCCCGGGCCCGTCCGAGACCAGGCCTCCGCCGGACTGCCAGATCCCGCCCTCGGCGCTGCTGTTACCGGATTCAGTGGCCCACATGGTGGTCTGCCGGCCCGCGGTGGACACGCCGACGACGTAGCCGACGAAGGGGGCCCAGTCGCAATGGCTGGCGAAGCCCGCGTACACGACGCCGTTCATCAGCAGCAGCCCCGGGCGCTGCATGGCGGTCATCGCGTTGAAGGGGCGCGTCGGATCGTTCGTCGGTGCCCCGCTGATCATGACGGGGAATCCGGGCCGTTCGGCGCCCGTGACCCGGTCCAGTGAGTGCATGTACCAATGCGGCAGCCGGGCGCTCGTTCCGTCGTTTTTCTTCGCGAGCAGGAAGACGCTGTTGGTTGCCGGGTCGAAGACCGGTGTGGAGGTGATGCCGATGTTGGGCGTGAGGTCACCGCAGCTGACCGTCGACGCCGGCCAGGCCGGTCCGAGGTTGCGCCGCCAATTCACCGCGCCGGTGGAGCCGTTCAACCCGTACACATTGTTGTTCTCCGTCGCGGCGATCACGGTGCCGCCCACCACGAGCGGCTGGGCGTAGACCTGCCCGTCGACCGCGGTGGCGAAGAGTTTGCCGAAATTCGACGATGCGACCGAGGACGGCGTAAGAGCAGTCTCATTGTTGTCCCACCCGGTCCGGAACACATCGTGGGCGATCGTCCCGACGTCGGCTCCGGCGACACCGCCCAGGGACAGGCCGGCGAAGGTGAGCGCCGTCGAGAGCACGGCAGCGCCCGCGCGTTGAACCCACGGGCCCCGCCGGGAGTCAGCGCCGGCGCTTCCTGCCGCCCGATTTGGCCGGCGGTACGGCGACCCTGCTGTCAGCCCATGGCGACGCCGCGGAAAATGGCCGGACAAAACCCGAGTTTCTGCTTTTTCGCGCATGGTTGAGACCCATTTCTGACCTTAAAGCTGACGTTCCCGCCCCAGTACTGAGGAGCCTAGAAGCGCTTCAGGACCAGCGCGCGAGTGGGGCCTACCCGACTTTTGGGCGGGGGTGCCCGCTTTCTCCGCGGTTCTACTTGGGTGCTACTTGGGCCGGGCAGGATGACTACTTGCTTGGCCGGAGCAGCCCGGCCGTCGCATCGCGCTCCCGCGGGGCCGGGCAATCCAAGGTTCCGCACCCTTTGCGTCCGGCCTGGACTGCGCCCGACACCGGTTGCAAGATACCCCCGGGGGTATTATTGTTGAGTGCAGAGGAGGAAGGAATCCCTTCCCCGTCCACCGCAAGAAGGAGTTCCCCGAATGCTTATTGAGCGCATTTACGACGAAGACCTTGCCCAGGCGAGCTATTTCATTGGTTGCCAGGCCAAGGGTGAGGCCCTGGTGGTTGATCCCCGGCGTGATATTGCCGTGTACCGGGATCTTGCTGCCGCGAACGGGATGAAGATCGTCGCGGTGACCGAGACGCACATCCACGCGGACTTCCTGTCCGGGACCCGGGAACTGGCCGCCGCGACCGGCGCTGCCGCGTATGTCTCGGGCGAGGGCGGAGCGGACTGGCAGTACGGGTTCGACGCCGGGCGGCTGAACGACAACGATGAGATCACCCTGGGCAACATCACGGTCAAGGCCCTCCACACCCCCGGGCACACCCCGGAACACCTGTCCTTCTTGATCACCGACGGCGCGTTCGCCGACGCCCCGGGCTACCTGCTCTCGGGCGACTTCGTCTTCTCCGGCGACCTGGGCCGGCCGGACCTGCTGGACGAGGCCGCCGGCGGGGTTGATACCCGTTTCGCCGGCGCGAAGCAGCTCTTCGCGAGCCTGCGCGATAAGTTCCTGACCCTGCCGGACCACGTCCAGGTCCACCCCGGCCACGGCGCCGGGAGCGCCTGCGGCAAGGCCCTGGGCGCGATCCCGTCCTCCACGGTCGGCTACGAACGCCTCTACGCCTGGTGGGGCCCGTACCTGGCCGCGAACGACGAGCAGGGCTTCATCGATGAACTCCTCGACGGCCAGCCCGACGCGCACGCCTACTTCGCCCGGATGAAGCGTGAAAACCGGGAAGGCCCGGCCGTGATGGGCGAACGCGCCCCGCTGGCCGAACTCGCCAGCGCCGACGTCGCCGCCGACCTCGCCGCGGACAAGGTCATCTTCGTGGACACCCGCCCGAACAACGAGGTCCACGAAGGCACCGTCGCCGGCTCGGTGAACGTCCCGGCCGGCAAATCCACCGCGAGCTTCGGCGCCTGGGTCGTGAACCCGGAAACCGACACCAACCCGCTGGTGCTCCTGGCCCCGGACCAGGCCGCCGCGCAGGAAATGTGGGACCACCTCGTCCGCGTCGGCATCGACAAGGTCGCCGGCTACGTCACCGGCCTGGAAGGCCTGCCGGTCTCCGTGCCGAAGCTGATCCAGCCCGAGGAACTCGACGGCTTCGACGCCGCGATGGTCCTGGACGTCCGCAACCGCACCGAGCACTCCGCCGGCCACATCCCCGGTTCCTACCAGCTCAGCGGCGGTCGCGTCATGTGGCACCTGGACGAACTCCCCGCCGAAGGCACCATCGTGTCCTACTGCCAAAGCGGCGTCCGGAACTCCGTCGCGGCCAGCGCCCTGCGCCGCGCCGGCTACGACGTCGTCGAACTCGACGGCAGCTACGCCGCCTGGACCGCACAGCAGCAGACCGCCCAGCAGGCCAAGGAAACCGTCCCGGCCAGCTAACACCAACAGCCGCGGACACAACGCAATAACCGCACTAACGCACTAACCGCAGCATCAACACGTGGCGGCGGGCCGGGAAACACTCCCGGCCCGCCGCCACAGCTGTGTCCAAAAACAGCCTGCACGGTGGTCAGCCTCTGTGGACCGGCCACGTTTTTCAGCCTTGGGCCGGACCCGCATCCGTGCGGACGACCAGCACCGGGCACGGGGCGTGGTGGACGGCATGGTTTGATACCGAGCCAAGCAGCATTCCGGTGAAGCCGCCATGCCCGCGCGATCCAACCACAAGGAGATTGGCACCGGCGGCGGCCCGGAGCAGCACGTCCGCAGGATGGCCTTCAGTCACCTCGCCGGTGGCGTCGACGCCGGAACCGGCCGCGTGCCGCAGCGCGGCTGTGTGTGCCTGCCGCGCGTGCTCGCCGAAGGCGTCGCGGTCCGGCCCCCGGCCGGCTGCGTCACCGATGACCGGATAATGCCAGGCGCTCACAATGTGGACCTGGCCGGACCGTAGGCGCGCCTCCTCAAGGGCCCAGTCAAGGGCTGCGATCGAGGAGTCCGACCCGTCCACTCCGACGACGATTCGAAACGTTGCTGCGGCTGCCACCGCGCCTCCGTACCTGGGTCTTCCGGGCACAACGTCGTGCCGCAAGCCCCACCATCCTCCCGGCGACCGAGGCAATCAAGGGTCCTTGTACCGTGGCCGAAGCTATGGCGCCCTGCGTAGCCGGGTTACGCGTGGCGCACGCCCGGCTCCTCCCCCACGGCCAACTCCGGAGCCTGGAAGCCCTCCAGCCACGCCAGGGCCTCTGTGCGTGAGGTGAAATACGCGTGCGGACAAAAGTCGTGGCGTCCCAGCGCCGCCGCTACGACGGTGTCCACCACACTGGAGCCCAGCAGGGCCACCGCGGACACGGCTTCGGCGCGTTCGTACGCACCCCTCGCCGCCGCGCTCATGGTCACGCCGGCGATGTCCACCAGCAGCGGCAGCTCTGTGCCGCCGCTGAGGGCCCGCATCGCTTCAATGGACGCGGCAGCATCTCCGGCGTCCACCTGCGCCCCCGGTGTCCAGGCCAGGTGAAAGTAGGGCCCGTACAGTCCGAGCCGCCCTTTCCCGCCTGCGATCAGGATCTCTTCCATGCTCTCCCCCTTGGTCCCCAAGATACCCTCCCCGGCCGATGCGACCGGACCGGGGCCACGGAAAAGCGCCGGAGGACATGTCCTCCGGCGCTTTAGTCCGTGCTTTTCCACTCCGGCCGCCCTCTGCTTAGGAGAGCAGTGCCTGCACCGTCACATAGGCGGCGACCAGCAGGACCAGGACGCCGAAACCGCGTTTGAGCACCTTGTCCGGGATCCTGGTTCCAAGCCGCCCCGCGATCAGGGAGGCAACCATGGCTGCTCCCGCGAACGCTGCCGTCACGGCCCAGTCGATCTGCAGGTCACCGAGGTGCGCTGCGAAGCCGGCAATCGAGTTGATCACGATGATGACCAGCGAGGTACCGACGGTCACCGCCATCGGCAGGCCCAGGACCAGGGTCAGGGCCGGGACGATCAGGAAGCCGCCGCCGACGCCGAGGAGTCCGGTCAGGAAGCCCACGACGGCGCCGGTCGCAATGGCCTTGGGCAGGCAGCTGTGCCAGTTGACGCCGCCGCCGGGCAGGGCGCAGGACCCGCCGGATGCCTTGGACGGAAGCATCATCCGGATGCCTGCGAAGACCATAATGGCGGCAAACGCCAGCAGCAGCACCTTCGGGTCGAGCAGCCGGTTCACGTACGCGCCCAGGTAGGCGGTTGCCGTGCCGGCGGCGCCGATGATGAGGGCCAGCCGCCAGTTCACTCCACCCCGCAGGCGGGGCAGCACCGCGACGGCGGACGAGGCACCGACAACGACCAGCGACGTCGGGATCGCCGCAGCCAGCGGGAGCCCCACCCCATAGACGAGGGCGGGGACGGCGAGAATGGACCCGCCGCCTCCAACCAGGCCCAGCAGGCCGCCGACGATCAGCCCGAACGCCGCCGCGGTGAGGATCATGCCTTGGAGCCCAGGTTCTGCAGCGCCTGGTGGGCGGTGGGCTCGTTGGCGGAACGGTTCCACGGCATCTTGGAGAGCATCTGGCCCATGGCGCAGCTGTTCGTCGCGGCGGAGAAGGTCAGGCCGGCTCCGATGCCGCCGGCAAGCAGACCCAGTTTCGGCGAGAGCAGCTTGCTTCCGACGACGCCGGCCAGCACCAGGGATCCGGCCGTCATGCGGACCTGGCGTTCCAGGGCCCAGGTGTTGCGGCCCTTCACCACGTTGCCGCCGGCGGCGGCATAGGCGGGAACGCCGCCGGCCAGCACGCTCGCGCTGCCCAGGCCGACTGCGTCCAGGTGCTTCCGGGCCTGCTCGGCCCGGTTCCCGGACTGGCACACCAGGACAACGCGGGTGCCCATCTTGGCGGCAAATTCCTCGGTGTGCTCGCTCAACATAGAGAGCGGGACGTGGTACGAGCCCTTGATGTGCATTGAATCAAACTCGGCACCGCTGCGTACGTCAATCACCATCAGGTCATCGTGGTTGTCCTCCCAGGCTTTCAGGGTGGAGGCATCAATGGACTGGGGTGCGGACTCGACCGTAGTGGTCTTGTTTGAGGTAGTCATAGTCTCTTTCGGTATAGCTTGGGCAGATCTGGCGGCAGCACGCGGATGCGGGAGGCCGCCGTCCACCGGCCCGGAGCCCGTCAGGGCGCAATCAGGACAGGTGGAGGCCCGGGCGGCACAGTGGGGGGAGGCGCCGCCCGGGCAGTTTATGGGAGTGTCAGCCGGCGGGAAGCCCGGCGGCGGACCAGTCGAGCATTCCGCCGGTCATCGTGTAGGAGGTGAAGCCGGCGGCGGCGAGCTGGTCGGCGGCGGCCGCGCTGCGGCGGCCGCTGCGGCAGATGGCGACGACGGGACGGGTCTTGTCCAGTTCGTCCAACCGTGCGGGCAGTTCGCCCAGCGGGATGTGCCGCGCGCCCGCGATCATGCCGTCGGCGACCTCGGCGGATTCGCGAACGTCCACGAGCTGGGCGTTGCTGCCGTTCTTGAGCTGTTCGTTGAGCTGCTGGGCGGTAATGTCCATGGGTGTGCACCTTTCGGGAGGCGTTCGGTAGGGCCATGTGGCCGATCCAGCCACTACTAATATACCCCCAGGGGTATTAGGGTTCAAAATCGGCAGTGATGTGCCGGGGACGCCCCGGAGCGTCCAGCGGCCCGGGGCGCCGCGCAGGCCACGGGCCGTCAGGTCAGGCGCAGGAAGAGGCCCCGGATTTCTTCCAGGGTGAGCTTCTGTCCGGCGGCGTCATCGGCAGCCGCACCTTCCATGCCCTCCGGAACCTCGGCGATGCACTCGCGCATGGCGGAGGAGATCAGCTCGAAACCGGCCTTATCCAAGGCGCCGCGGACAGCCGAAAGCTGCGTGACGACACTCCGGCAGTCGGATCCGGATTCGACGGCGGCGATCAGCGCGCCGAGTTGGCCCTGGGCGCGCTTGAGCCGGTTGATGGTGCGGCGCATCGCGGCGTCGGGGCCCGGCTTGACCCCGGGCAGGCTGATGGTTGACGACATGCTCAGTTGCCCCCGCCGCTGTAGGTGACCGGAAGGCCGTTGCGGTACCACTCCGTGATGCCGCCCATGACGTTGACGGCGTCGTAGCCCTGCTCCGCCAGGAAGGCGGCGGCCCGGACGCTGCGTCCGCCGGAGGCGCACATGACGTAAACGGTGCGGCCGATCGGAACATCGCCAAGGGTCTGCGGCAGCGCCGAGAGCGGGAGGTTCTTCGTGCCGGGAACGCTGGCCTCGGCATACTCCTCGGCTTCCCGCACGTCGATGATGGGAACGCCGGGCACGAGTGACGCCAGGTCGTCAACAGAAATGCTTTTCATACTGCTTTCCTTTCAGGCTGCCGGGAACCCGGGCGGGAACTTGACCCTTCCATCATGATACCCCCGGGGGTATTTCGCAAGCCCGGTCCCACGCCGGCACGCCCGGCGGCGCACGCTTGCACGAAATACCCCCGGGGGTATACATTCAATGCATGGCAACCATCGACGTTTCTGAAAAGACCTTCAACGACACCATTTCCGGTAACGACATCGTGCTGGTGGACTTCTGGGCAGCCTGGTGCGGTCCCTGCCGCATGTTTGCCCCCACGTTCAGCAAGGCATCCGAGGCCCACCCCGACGTAGTCTTCGCGAAGGTGGATACGGAAGCCGAGCCCGGGCTCTCCGCGGCGGCACGCATCACCTCGATCCCTACCCTGATGGCTTTCCGCGAGGGTATCCTCGTCTTCTCCCAGCCCGGCGCCATGAACGCCAGCGGACTCGATGAACTCATCACCGCCGTCAAGGGCCTGGACATGGAAGACGTGCGGGCCAAGATGGCCGCCGCCCCCGCGTCCTGACCGTCAGAGACCACCCCGGCAGTACCAGCAGTACCCGACCAGCAGTACCCACCAAAGGAGAAAACAATGTGCAGTTCCGTTCGTTGCAATAGCTGTGGAAAGATCACCTGGGCCGGCTGCGGCGAGCACGTCGAGTCCGTCATGGCCAACGTGCCCGCCGAACAGCGCTGCACCTGCAAGTGATCCCTCCTCGACCGGCCGGGGTGCCGCAGTGCCTGCGCCCCGCCGGGCGATGATGCCGCTCCGGCCCGCGCCCGTACGGGAGCACCTTCCTAGCCGCGCTTCGCAGCGGAAGGTGCTCTCCGTGCTGGTCGGCGGCCAGATACTGGGCGGCATCGGCATGGGCGCAACCCTGTCCCTCGGTTCACTGCTGGCGGCCCAGCTGTCCGGCTCGCCGGCCTGGGCCGGCACGGCCGCGACCATGAGTACCCTCGGCGCGGCTCTCGCCGCGATACCTTTGGCCCGGCTCGCGCTCGCCCGGGGACGCCGGGTGTCGCTGTCCACCGGAGCCCTCATCGCCGGTGCCGGCGCGGTCATCGCGATCAGCTCCGCAGCGCTCGCGGTCTTCCCGTTGCTCCTGCTGGGGCTGATGATGCTGGGCTCGGGATCCGCCGTGAACCTGCAGGCCCGCTTTGCCGCCACCGACCTTGCCCTGCCCGGTTCCCGTGCCCGCGACCTCTCCGTGGTCGTCTGGTCCACCACCATCGGGGCCGTGCTGGGCCCCAATCTCTTCGGTCCCGGGGAAACCGTCGGCGCAGCCCTCGGCCTGCCGCCCATGACCGGGGCTTTTGCTTTTTCAGTCGCCGCCCAGCTCGCCGCAGCCGCCGTGTACCTGGCCGGACTCCGGCCGGACCCGTTGCTGGAGGCGCTGAAAACCGGAGACCGGCCAGGGGAAACCGCCCCGCCGCAGTCCGGACTGACGATCCTTCGCCTCAACGCCCGGGCCCGGTACGCCGTCGTCGTGGTGGCACTCAGCCACGCCACGATGGTGGCGCTGATGTCCATGACCCCGATCCATCTGCGCGAGCACGGCGCAAGCCTGACGATCGTGGGCTTCACCATCAGCCTGCACATCGCCGGAATGTACGCACTCTCCCCCGTCTTCGGCTGGCTTGCCGACAAGGCCGGACGGCTGCCCGTGGTGCTGCTGGGCCAGGCGATGCTGCTGGCCTCCCTCCTGATCGCTGGTTTCGCCGCGGATTCCCGCACGGCCGTGACGGTCAGCCTCATCCTGCTGGGCCTGGGCTGGTCCGCCTCGGTGGTCGCCGGCTCCGCCATGGTGGCCGAGTCCGTCTCCGGGCAGGACCGGCCGGCCATCCAGGGCGTGTCCGACCTGGGCATGAACGCCGCCGGGGCCCTCGGCGGAGCCCTTGCCGGTCCGGTCCTTGCCGCGGCCGGCTATTCCGGGCTCGGCTTCCTGGCCATCGTGCTGGTTGCCGTCGTCATCGGCTGGACCGCCGTCCGGACCTGGGGAAAGGCGGACCAACATGCCGCGGCACACCAGGGCTGAGCACCAGCCGGCCGGCGACGGCGGGTTGGGACATTCGGCCAGGCTGGCGTGGCTGCGCCGGGACTGGCGTTCGCTGCGCGGCTGGCAGCGCCCACGGATGGTGGCTGCCGGGATCACCGCCGTTGCCGCCGCGGCGGCCCTTGTCGCGGCGAACGGCCTCACCGGGGCAGCCGCGGCCTGGACCGGTGCCGCCTGGGCCGCGTGGTGGTCCGTCCCGGCGATCGCCGCGGGGTCGCTGCTGGCCGGCCTCATCGTCGGCAGCTATGTCCGGGCCCCGATCGGCGCAGAGGCCACGCTGTGCGACACCCGGTGGCCGGTACTCGGACTCGCCGGGCTGGCGCTGGGCACCTCCCCCGGTCCGGACAGCCTCCTCGCCTATCTGTTCAGCTGGGCGGCCCCTGCAGTGCTGGATGCCGTGATCCAGCCGGCCGTCTCACTGGCGTTCCTGGCCTTGCTGGGCTGGGCGCTGCGCTTGCGCCTGGATCTTGAACGGGCAGCCCTGGCTCCCGACGACGGCGCCCCCGTGGGCGCCGGTTCCTGCCCCACATGCCGGCCGCTTTTCCCGCCAGCCCGCAGAGGCGGTTACTCCGGCGGTGACGCTCTGCACCAAACCGGCGCCCATACGGTACGGTCAACAACACGCCGGCAGTAACCTGCGATGTCGCTGGGACCAGCGCCGCTGCCGCCGGCACACACCATCTGCGCTTGGCCGAAGGGACCCCACGATGTCAGACACCCCCACCACCGCCTCCCCCGATCGCCCCGAAGGCCCGGGAAGCGGCATCCGCTGGGGAATCCTCGGCACCGGCTTTATTGCCGCACTGCAGACCTCGGACCTGCTGGAGCACGGCTTCACGGTCCAGGCGGTGGGCTCCCGCAACCCGGACACGGCCCGCGACTTTGCCGGCAAATTCCAACTGCCCGCGGCGCACGGAAGCTACGAAGCGCTGGTGGCCGACCCCAACGTCGACGTTGTCTACATCTCCTCGCCGCACCCCTTCCACTATGAGAACGCGCTGCTGGCCCTGAACGCCGGCAAACACGTGCTGGTGGAAAAGCCGTTCGCCATGAACGCGTGGCAGGCGCAGGAGATCGTGGACCTCGCCGCGTCCAAGGGCCTGGTGGCCCTCGAGGCGATGTGGACCCGCTACCTGCCGCACATGGTCCGGATCCGGGAACTGATCGCTGCGGGCGCCCTGGGCGAGGTCCGGACCGTGATCGCGGACCACAACCAGAACCTGCCCAAAGACCCGGAACACCGGCTTAACGACCCCGCGCTGGGCGGCGGCGCTCTCCTGGACCTGGGGATCTACCCCGTGTCTTTCGCCTTTGACGTGTTCGGGGCGCCGGTGCGGATCCAGGCCGCTGCCAGCATGACGGCCACCGGCGTCGACCGCCAGACCGCCATGATCTTCGAATACGGGGACGGCGGGCAGGCAGTGCTGCACTGCGCCCTGGACACCGCCGGGCCCAACCGCGCCGCGGTGATCGGGACCGAAGGCAGCATCGAAATCGACCCGGTTTGGTACACGCCCACCGGCTTCACCCGCTACGACGACGGCGGCAACGTCCTTGAGCGGTTCGACGAGCCGGTCACCGGCCGCGGCATGCAGTACCAGGCGTGGGAAACCGAGCGGCTCATTGCCGCCGGTGCCGTCGCCAACGACATCCTGTCCCCGCGCGAGAGCGTGCAGGTCATGGCGGCGCTGGACGCGGTCCGAAGCCAGATCGGGCTCAGCTACCCCAGCGACGCCCGCTAGCGGGATCGGCATGGGACCGCCGGCTGCCGCCTACTGGCCCGGCCTACTGTCCCGTGGCCGGGCACCTCTCCGGGCGGGCGCGTTCGACGTCGTCCGCACTGGCTTGCTTCCCACTCGCCTCGAGCCCGGCCACGACGCCGTCGATGTCCCGGTCCGGGCGGTTTTGGCTGAGTTTGGTTTTCGCTTCGATCCTGCTGATCCGCAGCTCGACGCCGACGATGGCGCGCATCTGGCCGGCGATGTAGCGCTCCGGCGCGTCATCGACGGACCAGGGCTGCTCCGAACGGCGTTCGTTGAGCTCCGTCAGCCGCCTGACATGGCCGGCAAGCCAGGCCCGGTCGTCGTGGATCACCAGCGTGCCGTAGACATGCGCCGTGGAGTAGTTCCAGGTAGGGACGACGCGTCCGTGTTCGGCCTTGGAGGCGTACCAGGACGGGGAAATATACGCATCGGCACTCTGCATGATGGCCAGCGCCTCGCCGATCGCGGGTTCGGACCACTGCGTGTTGTTCCGCGCCAGGTGGCCCTGCAGCGTGCCGTGCTCGCCACCGGAAGGGTCGTAGAGCAGCGGCAGCAGGGACGCGAGCATGCCGTTTGCGGTCGTCGTGACAAGGTTCGCGGCCGCCGGGGCGGCAAGGAGGTCCTGGACGGCGCCGGGGCCGGCCGCGAAGTGCGCTGGGATGTACATGGGGGTCCTTTGCGTAGGGTTGAGGTGAGGTGCGGGAAGCAGGGAACTGGAAGCGTCAGGGCTGTTCGGGTGCCGGCTTCAGCCGGGCGCGGACCGCGAGGCCGGCGCAGGCGATAACCGCGGCGCCGCCCAGCAGGGTGGTCTGCGTCATCGGTTCGCCGAGGAGCAGCGCCGCCCAGGCGATGCTCAGCACGGGCTGGATGAGCTGGATCTGGCTGACCCGGGTCATGGGGCCGATCGCGAGGCCGCGGTACCAGGCGAAGAATCCGAGGAACATGCTGACGACGCCGAGATAGGCGAAGGCGGCCCATTGCGCCGGCGTGCCCGACGGCGGCTGCTGGGCCACCGCTACTCCGGCCAGGACGCACATCAGCGGCGCCGCGATAACCAGCGCCCAAGACACGGTCTGCCAGGCGCCGAGCTCGCGGGCAAGCAGCCCGCCCTCGGCATAGCCGACGGCTGCGGCGGCGACGGCGCCGAGAAGCAGCAGGTCCGCCCACTGCGGCTGCCCGAAGCCGCCCGGCCGCGCGAAGGCAAACCCGATGGCCGCGGCTGCGCCGGCAGCCGCGGCGAGCCAAAAAGCCCTGGGCGGACGCTCATGGCCGCGCAGAACGGCGGCGGTTGCGGTGGCCGCCGGGAGCAGGGCGATCACAACGGCGCCGTGGCTGGCCGGGGCGCTGGTGAGGGCGAAGGAGGTGAGCAGCGGAAAGCCAACGACGATGCCGCCGCCGACCACGGCAAGCCGGGCCCATTGCGGCCCCACCGGGAAGCGCTGCCGGGTGAGCGTGAGGGCGAGGGCCGCGAGGACTGCGGCCAGGACCGCCCGGCCGGAGCCGATGAACAGCGGCGACAGCCCGGCTACGGCGACCCGGGTAAAGGGAACGGTGAAGGAGAAAGCAGCCACACCGAGGAGGCCCCACCAGAGGCCGCCGCCCGGCCGGCCGGAATGGCCGCCGGGCCTGCCCCCGGCGAGGAGGGGCGGTATCACCGGGCGGAAACTGACAGTAGCGCTACTATTGGGTCTCATGAACTACGATAGCAGTTCCCGGATCGTCGACCAGTTGCGGGACTGGATTGCACGGGCCGCGCCCGGATCGCAGCTGCCGTCCACGCGGTCGCTGGTGGCTGAGCACCAAGCCAGTCCCGTCACGGTGCAAAAAGCCCTGCAGGCTCTCACCACGCAGGGCCTCATCGAGAGCCGGCCCGGCGTCGGGACCTTCGTGCGGGCGGTTCCGACGGCGCGGCCCTCGGACTACGGCTGGCAGACGGCGGCCCTGCGGACGCCGCACGCACCGCTGCGTTCGGCGTCGACCGCCATGCGCAACGCGTCGAACGACGTGATCGCCCTGCACTCCGGCTACCCGTCCCGCGAGCTGTTGCCCGAGCGGCTGGTCCGGGCGGCGCTGACCAGGGCAGCGAGGGGCGAGGCGGCGCTGTCCCGCGCTCCGGGAGCAGGGCTCCCGGAGCTGCAATCCTGGTTCGCGCACGAGCTGGGCACCTCGACGGCGGCCGGCGTCACCCCGCCGGCGGCGAGCGACGTCGTCGTACTGCCGGGAAGCCAAAGCGGGCTCAGCTCGATCTTCCGGGCGCTGGTGGGCAGCGGTCAGCCGCTGCTGATGGAGTCCCCCAGCTACTGGGGCGCCATTCTCGCCGCCGCCCAGGCCGGCGTGCGCGTCGTCCCCGTTCCGAGCGGCCCGGACGGCCCGGACCCGGACGAGTTGGACCGCGCCTTCGAGGAAACCGGGGCGCGGCTGTTCTACGCGCAGGCCAACTATGCCAACCCCACCGGGGCGCAGTGGACGCTCCGGCGCGGCGCAGAAGTCCTGGAGATTGTGCGCCGGCACGGTGCGTTCCTCGTGGAGGATGACTGGGCCCATGACTTCGGCATCACCTCGGACCCCTCCCCCGTCGCCGCCCGGGACGACTCCGGCCACGTGGTGTACCTGCGGACCCTGACGAAGAGCGTGTCGCCGGCCATCCGGGTTGCCGCGGTAATCGCGCGCGGTCCGGCGAGGGAACGCATCCTCGCGGACCGCGGGGCGGAGTCGATGTACGTCAGCGGCCTGCTGCAGGCCGCAGCCCTTGATGTCGTCACCCAGCCCGCCTGGCAGACGCACCTGCGCAGCGTCCGGCACCAGCTCCAGTCGCGCCGCGACCTGCTGATCACGGGCCTGCGCGAGCACGCCCCGCAGGCCCACCTGACCCTGGTGCCGAAGGGCGGGCTGAATCTTTGGGCCCGCCTGCCCGACGGGACCGACGTCGACCAGCTCAGCGCCGACTGCGAGCGCGCAGGGTTGCTGATTGCCGCCGGTACGGAATGGTTTCCGGCCGAACCCGCGGGCCCCTTCATCCGGCTCAATTACGCCGGGCCCAACCCGGGATCCTTCCCGGAGGGGGCACGCATTCTGGGCCAAGCGATCGACCGCAACGGCCGGTAGCCGGCGGCGCGGTTCCGACAGGCTGGTAGGGTCTGCGCATGGATGAGAATTTGGGGAAGTTCATCGACGATTTCGCGCAGCTGGTGCAGCTGGCCCAGGCAGGGCAGCACCGGGTGCCGGCCGGGACGCAGCTGCTGACGACGCTGAATGAACACCTGGGCGTGCCGGCCGGGACGGTGGCCGTAGTGGTGGAGCAGATCCCGCCGCACCGGTTCGTGGATGCCGACATCCAGATGGCGGGGCTGGCGGGCGAGGACCCGGAGCACCGGCTGGTGGGCATCGGCGGCGGCGACCAGCGCCACCATCATTCCCTGAGTGACATGCTGCAGCAGGCGCAGGTCTTTCCGCAGTTCCCGCTGGCCCAGCCCGACTACGCCAACCTGGCGGTGGGCCCGGACGAGCTGCGGCAGGCCGTGGCGCTGGGGTTGTGGCTGTTCCACCACGGCGGCCGTCCGATCGCGGTGCTGCAGCGTGACGCCAACCCCCGCTACGGCCGGCAAACAGCGTCCCTTGAAGTCCTGGCCGGCGACACCGAGGCTGCCGCCAGCTTCCTCGCCGAGTTCCGACGCCGGATGCAGCACCACAGCATCCTGAAGGGGCAGGTGATCTCCCTGGTCATGGGCGAGTACGGCCCCAGCGCGGCGGGCGTGACCTTCCACGCCCGGCCGGCGCTGGCCGCGTCCGAGGTCATCCTGCCGGACGGCCTGCTGCAGAAGGTGTCGGACCACGCCCTGGGCATTGCGGAGCACCGGGACACCCTCAACCGGTATGGGCAGCACCTCAAACGCGGGATCCTCCTGTACGGGCGGCCCGGCACCGGAAAAACCCACACCGTGCGTTATCTGCTGAGCCGCAGCGAAGGTGCCACCGCCATCCTGTTGTCCGGCGGATCGCTTGCCCGGATCTCCGAGGCGGCCACCATGGCGAGGGCGCTACAGCCGTCCATCGTCGTGCTGGAGGACTGTGATCTCATTGCCGAGGACCGGAGCTTCGGGCACGGACCGCAGCCGCTGCTCTTCGAGGTGCTCGACGCGATGGACGGCCTGGCCAGTGATGCGGACGTCGCGTTCGTCCTCACCACCAACCGGGTGGACATGCTGGAGCGCGCCCTCGCGCAGCGCCCCGGGCGGGTTGACCTGGCGGTGGAGATTCCGCTGCCCGCCCAGCCGGAGCGGGTGGCGCTGCTCAAACTGTATTCACGCGGGATTCCCTTCGGTACGGCCGCACTTGAGGAGGCAGCGGGCCGCACCCAGGGCACCACCGCTTCGTTCGCCCGCGAACTGGTCCGGCGCGCCGTCGTCGCCGCCGCCCTGGAGGGCGTGCAGGTCGCGGACGGCCACCTTTTGGCTGCCGTGGAGGACCTGATGGCCGACGGCGAGGCGCTTACGCGCAGTTTGCTCGGCAGCGGCGGGGGCGGCGCTGGCTTCGGCTCCGGCGGTGGTTTCGGCTCCGGCGGTGGCGGCGCTGGGGGCAGCCTCGGGGGCGGAGGACCGGTTGGCGGAGACTTCGGGGGCGTCGGGCCGGCCGGCGGTAGCGGCTCCGGGGGCGCCGGGCCGGCCGGCGGTGGCGGCTTCGGGGGCGTCGGGCCGGTCGGCGGTGGCGGCTCAGTCGCTTTCTGATCCGGCGAGGTGTTTCAGGTTTGAGAACTGGCGGGTCTGCATGACCCAGTGCGAGGGCTCCAGCAGGAGCGCACTCAGCAGGGGCTGAAGCCATTGCGGCCGGAACGACCAGTACCCGCTGACGACGACCCGGGTGCGCCCGTCAGCGGTGCCTTTCAGCTCGAAACCCCAGAGCGAGTCGGTGAAGTGCCGCGGCCTTTGCCCCGCCGGGTCGAACGGACGTCCGCGCAGATCAAGTGACATGCGTAGACCCAGAAACCGCTCGGTATCCAGCGCCGCGACCTCCCACCACTGGCTGCCGTCCGGTTTCGCCGCCAGCCGGTCCCCCACGGCGATGTCCTGCCATTCCGGATGAATTGTCCTGGCGCTGCGGTGCCCGAAGTTATCCAGACGATCCCAGCTGTACCAGCCGGCCCGGTCAGTCCCCATCTGTACCAGCCAGGGCCACACCCGTGAGCGGGGTGCATCAATCGTCACAGCCATGGTCGCGCTACGGACGCCGTCCGGAACGATTCCGGCTCCCGGGTAAGGTCCCTGAACTTCGTCGTCCGCGGCGCCGGCACGCAGCAGGCGCGGCCGCGCAAATGCCAGGTAGGCGGCGATGCCGGCGGCAGCCCCTCCAGCCATGGCGCGTCGCCCCGCTTTGGTCTTCTTCATCGTTGGTTCTCCCCTTCAGGGCTGAGGTGCTTCCGAAAGAACGCAAGGATCCGACTGCGGGCGTCCTCGGCCGAGGGCTCGTGATAGCCGGCCGCGGCCAATTTCGCGAGCAGCTTATCCCCGAAGGTCAGATCCGATTCACGGTGCTGGTTCAGGAATCCGTGTCCGGCGCCCGGGTACACCTTGATGTCGTGGGCTATGCCGGCGGCCGTCAGCAGCGGTTCCAGACGTGCCGGCACGTTGCGCACTCCCGGCCAGCGGTCCTCAGCGCCATAGCTCGCTACGATCGGACACGCACGCGGTATCGCGCGCGCTGTGGCGTCGTCGAGTCCGCCGTAGTTCACGCTGGCCGCAGCGAAGTCATGATCCGGGGCGAGCATAAGGGCGAAGCCCCCGCCCATGCAGAAGCCGATCACTCCGACGCGGCCCGTGCAGTCGCCGCGTGCCGCGAGCCATGCCCGGGTGAGATCCAGGTCGCCCAGCGGCCGCCAGCCCCGGATGAGCGACCACAGGCAGGCTGCTCTGCTGCCCCAGTAGAACAGATTCGGCGCCACCGCGAGGAACCCTTCGCCGGCCAGCCAGTCGGCCTGCCCCCGGGTGTCCCGGCTCAAGCCAAGCGCGTCATGGATGACGACGACGCCCGGCCAGGGCCCGGCACCGGCCGGTATAGCGATGTAAACAGGCATTTTCCCGCGTTCGGTGGCAATGCACGTCTCGGCCATGAGGGGCTCCCGGAAGGTTCGAATCGGTCCCGATGTGAATTACGGCTTACCAGTTGTGCCCCGAGCACGGAAGATCCATGGGACGCAGTCGTGAGTATATGAATGGGCCGACTGGTTTCAAGGCCGTGGTAGTTGTTGGAACCGGCCTTACTTGCGGGCGGAATACCCATGGCCCCGGACAGGCTTGTCTGCTGGGTTCCAGCACCTCAATAAATGTCGGTGGCCGCTTCTAGTCTTGGGGTATGAAAAGCGGGGCGGCATTAAGTGCGGGGACCGGTGCGGCGGCGGTGGCGGCCGACGGCGTTGCCGTTGCCGTGCCCGGCGCTGCGCCCGGTGCTCCACTGGCTCTTCTTGCCCGCGCCGGTGCTGCGCCTGCTTGTTTGTTGCGCATTGTTTGCAGTGATTACGGTGTTTGCGGTGCTTGTGGGTGCGCCCGGGACCGCCGACGTTGGTTCGGTTTTTTGTCGGTGGCCGCGTTTAGGCTGTGGGTATGAAAAGCGGGGTGGCTTTGAGTGCGGGGATCGGTGCGGCGGCGGCGGCCGTCGCGGCGTCTTCTGCCGCGCTGGCTGCCCTGCTGGAGGGCGTCGGTGCCGGTGATTCGGCTGATCCGTTGCGTGAGGTGGCGGACGCGTGCCTGGACGGGTTGGCGGAGGTGGCCCGGGCTGAGTCCCGGCTCGCGGCGGTGAAGGGTTTGCTGACCGCCGGGTATGTGCGCTCCTCCGAGGCCCTGGCGGGGCCGGCGGCGAACCTGCAGGACGCTACGGTCCAGGAGAGGTCAACGGTCGCGGAAATCGCGTGTGTGTTGACGGTCAGCGAACGCAGCGCCGGGGCGCTGATCTCCGATTCCCTGGCCCTGACGGAGGTGCTGCCGCTGACCCTGACGGCGCTCCAGGCCGGTGAGCTGTCGTGGCAGCACGCCCGGATCATGGTTGACGAGGCCGCGAACCTGGACCCGGCCGGCGCCGCCGCCCTGGAAGCCCATTTCCTGGACCCGGACGCACCCGACCCCGCCCGCGGCTGCCCGGCCGGGGAGCTCGTGCCGGGCCGGTTCCGGGCGAAAGCACGCACCTGGCGCGAACGCCACCACCCGGTCAGCCTCGAAACACGCCACGTGAAGAGCGCGGCGGACCGGCGGGTCGAGTTCAACCCGGACCGGGACGGCATGGCCTGGTTGCACGCGTACCTGCCCGCGCACACGGCTGCGGGGATCTGGGAACGGGCCACGACGGCGGCCCGGGCGCTGCAGGGCCCGGCCGAGGCCCGGACCCTGACCCAGCTCCGCGCCGACGTCGCCGCGGGCCTGCTCCTGACCAACAACCTCCCCGCCGCCAGCACGGGCCCCGGCGCCGGCGGGGACGGCACCGGCGCGGCGCCCGGCACGGGCGCTGGCACCGGCAGCGCCACCGTCACCGGCACCGGCGACGGGGCAACCAGCGTGGGTGTTGGCTTGTCCGGGTGTGTGCCGGTGCCGCGGGCGCAGGTCCTCGTCACCGTCCCGGTCCTGTCCCTGCTCGGCGTGACCGGGGAGGCGGCGATGCTGGACGGGTACGGTCCGATCCCGCCCTCGATGGCCCGCCGCCTGGTCGCCGAGGGGGCCGGGTCGTTCTACCGGGTCCTGACCGACCCGCGCGACGGGGCGCCGTTGGAAATCGGCCGGACCAGCTACCGGCTCCCCAAAACGATGCGGCAATGACTCCGGCTGAGGGACGGGAAGTGCCCGTTCCCGGGCTGCAACAACCCGTCCCTGGACAACGACGCGGACCACCTCCTGGCCTGGGCCGACGGCGGAACCACCGGGATCACCAACCTGGGCCAGCCCTGCCGAAAACACCACGGCCTCAAACACACCACCGCATGGACCCCCACCCCCGCCACCACCACCAGCCCGCCCGGATGGGTGTCCCCGACAGGCCGCACCTACGCCAGCGAACAACAAGACTGGGAACCACCCCACTGGCCCAACAACTTCCCCCTCACCGACAACACCCCGCCCCCGGGCAACACCACGACCCCAGCGGAGCTGAACCAAGCCATGCCCCCGGACGCCGGCGGCTACCCCGACCCGGACCTGCCCCCGGACCCGTTCCCGGACGCCGGCGGCCATCCCGACCCGGACCTGCCCCCGGACCCGTTCCCGGACGCCGGCGGCCATCCCGACCCGGACCTGCCCCCGGACCCGTTCCCGGACTGGTACCACTTCACCGCCCGGGACGAACCAGCCGAAGACGCCTTTCCGGACTGGAACTTGGTCGCGGCAGCGTAACCCGCGGCAGAGTAATCGCGGCGGCGGCCACCCGGGCTGCGGAGGCTTCCCGGCCGTCGCCATCTGGGACAGCCAACCTCGCCACGGGGCGGTCAAGCTGCTCTCGCGGACAGCGGCCGGGACGCTGGGTGCCACTGAGCCACGTTCCGGTGAGGAAAAGTCAACGGTACAGCTCGAACGCTTCGAGGAGTCGTTTGACCGAGCCGCCCAGGTTCCACTCGGCGGCAAGAGCCTCAAGCTCGGCCCGGGCATCGCCAGCGACGGGCTGCAGTTGCGCACCCGCCTCTTGGAGCGTCGGCAATTTGAGGTCCCGCACGACCTTGACGACGTCGGGCGCGACCGAGAGATAGTCCGTGGCTGCCTCAAGTTTGGCGCGGACGGACGATGACAGCCCGCTGCCCGCGTCGGCCGCTGCGGTGAGCAGGCCGCCAAGCGTGCCGTATTCGGCAAGCAGCGAGGCGGCGGTCTTGTCACCGATGCCGGCCACTCCGGGCAGCCCGTCGGAGCTGTCACCGCGAAGCGTCGCGTAATCGGCGTACTGTTCGGGCAGCACCCGGTACTTACCGACGATGACCGCGTCGGTCACCACTTCGAGGTTCCTCATGCCCCGCGCGGTGTAGATCACCCGCACCTGCCGGGCGTCGTCGACGACCTGGAAGAGGTCGCGGTCCCCCGTCACCACGTCCACCGGGTGCCCGGCGTGGCTGGCGTGGCTGGCGTACGTGCCGACGACGTCGTCGGCCTCGTGTTCGGCAGCTCCGACGACGGCGATGCCCGCCAGACCGAGCACCCTGCGGATCATGGGGATCTGTGCGGTCAGCGCATCCGGCACTACCTCGACGTCGGGACCGCCCGATACTGCCTCGGCGACCCGATGCAACTTATAGCCCGGGAGCCGCTCGACCCGCCACTGCGGACGCCAATCATCGTCCCAGCACGCGATGAGATGCGTCGCGTGATAGTCGGTGGTGAGCCGCGCGATCATGTCGAGCAGGCCGCGAACGGCGTTCACCGGTGTGCCGTCGGCGCGACGGATCGTGTCCGGGACGCCGTAAAAAGCACGGAAATACAACGACGCGGTATCAAGCAGCATCAGTCGCTGGGGCATAGCCGATCCTTGCACGGATAAATGCCCATGTCAGCCGGAGGTACGCGTCAGTCCCAGCCCAGGGCGGGGCGCAGCTCACAGGAAATCGCCTCGAGCAGCCGGACATTGAAGTCCACGCCAAGCTGGTTCGGGACGGTGACGAGCAGGGTGTCCGCCGCGGCCACGGCAGCGTCCCGGGCGAGCTCCCGCACCAGCTGTCCGGGTTCGCCGATGTAGCTGCGCCCGAACCGGGCCAACCCGCCGTCGAGGTATCCCACCTGGTCCCGGGCATCCGCCTGGGCACGCAGCCCGAAGTAGCGCCGCGATTCGTCGTCGGTCAAGGGAATGATGCTGCGCGAAACGGACACCCGCGGGGTGTGCGCGTGACCGGCCGCCCTCAACGCCTCCCGGAAGCCGGCAATCTGCTCCGCCTGCAGCTGGTCGAAGGGAATTCCGGTGTCCTCCGTCAACAGGGTGGAGGACATCAGGTTCATGCCCTGCTGTCCTGTCCACCGCGCGGTGGCCCGGCTGCCGGCACCCCACCAGATCCGCTCCGGGAGCGTTGCCGAGCGCGGCTGGATCGGGACCGGTTCGGCGTTCCCGCCAAACTGCGGATTGGGGCCGGCAAGGCCGGCGCCGGAGATGGCGTTCCGGAAGCGCTCCGTGTGCCGCCGAGCCAGGTCAGCGTCGGACTCGCCCTGGGCCGGACGATAGCCGAAAGCCTCGTACCCGGCCAGCACCGCTTCGGGCGACCCACGGCTGATCCCCAACTGCAGCCTGCCGCCGCTGATGAGGTCGACGGCGGCCGCCTCCTCAGCCATATAGAGCGGGTTTTCGTAGCGCATGTCGATGACCCCGGTGCCAAGCTCGATGCGGGAGGTGCGGGCGGCAATGGCGGCGAGCAGCGGGAACGGCGAGGCCTGCTGCTCGGCGAAGTGGTGGACGCGGAAGAAAGCTCCGTCGACGCCGACTTCCTCCGCGGCCACGGCCAGGTCAATCGCCTGCAGGAGGGCCTCCCGTGCGGTGCGCACGCGGGAGCCGGGGACGTCACCCCAGTGGCCGAAGGAGAGAAAGCCGATCCGTTTCATCAGAACTCACACTCTCACAGGGAGCAGTCTGCCGGAAGCTGGCCGGAGCCTCGCCGGCCAGGGCGCACCTCCCTGGGAGCCTCGCCGGCCAAGGCCGCGCCTCAGAACCCCGCAGCGGGGACCCGCACCTGGACCCGGCAGCAAGGCACTCCGGCACTGGTCCCTCGGCGGAGTCCCGGCGTATTCTGGGCTCAGTTTTTAAGCCTGATAGCTGGATAGAAAATGGCGCCGAAAAGAAGAACCGGATCCCGGCTGGCCGCGGCCCTGCGGAGGGTCCTCGGGTTCTTGGCAGTGAGCGCCTTCTGCGGTGTTCTGGCTGCCAGTCTGCTGGTCCCCGGCGTCGCGGCCGCGGGCGTCGCCGTCAGCAGATCCATCACCTTCTTCAACAACCTCCCGGGCGAACTGACCGTCAGCCCGCCGTCGCAGTCAACAAAAGTGCTGAGCGCCGACGGGAAACTGATCGCCACCTTCTTCGCGGAAAACCGGGTCAGGGTCCGGCTGGACCAGATGTCCCCGTACATCAAGGACGCGATCATCGCCATCGAGGACAGCCGCTTTTACGGGCATGCCGGCGTCGACCCGCAAGGAATTCTCCGGGCTCTCACCTCCAACCTGACCGGCGGCGGCAGGCAAGGCGCCTCCACCCTGACCCAGCAGTACGTCACGAACGTAATCAATGAGTCCCTGTTGTCGGCGGACCGGAGCAACCAGGTCATCCTCAGCGGGCAGAAGAGCATCGGCGACAAGGTTCGCGAGATGAAGCTCGCCCTCGAGCTGGAGAAGAAGTACACCAAGGACCAAATCCTCGAGGGCTATCTCAACATCGTGTTCTTCAACCGGGACGCCTACGGCATTGAGGCCGCGGCCCGGCACTTCTTCAGCACCACCGCCAAAAACCTCACCCTGCCGCAGGCCGCCCTGCTCGCCGGGCTGGTCAACAGCCCCAGCTTCTACGACCCCGCCGTCCACCCGGACAACTCCATCACGCGGCGCAACCAGGTCCTGGACAAGATGCTCAGCGAGAAAAAGATCACCAAAGCTGCCCACGACGCCGCCGTCGCCAGCGGCGTCAAGCTCAAGATCGCGACTGCAAAGCAGGGCTGCTCCGTGGCGGAGATGGCGCCGTACTTCTGCGACTACGTCTCCCACCTGATCCTCAACAACGCGGCGTACGGCGCCGACGCCACGGACCGGGAAAAGAGGTTGTACCGCGGCGGCCTGACCATCACCACCACACTGGACAGCAGGCTGCAGGCGGTCGCGCAGGCACAGGTCGACGCCACGGCGGGTGCCAACCCGGACAAGTGGGGTGCGTCGCTGGTGACCATCAGGCCGGGCTCGGGCAAGATCCTCGCCATGGCGCAAAACACCGTGTTCCTTCCCGCCCGCGGGAAGTTCGACACCCAGCTGAACTTCAACGTCGACGCCAAGGACGCCAACGGCAAGGACCTGAACGGCGCCGGTGGGTTCCAGCCAGGGTCCACGATGAAACCGTTCACTTTCGCGGAGTGGCTCAATGAGGGCAAGTCCATGGTCGCCGAGGTGGACGCTTCCAGGCGGAAATACCCGCTGGACTTCCCGTGGAAGTCCAGCTGCGGCAAGGTCCTTGGGGCCTACAACTCGGCGGAGAGGGCCCTGGGCGCCGCTGACGATCTGCAGAACAACGACCTGGGTTACTACCGCAAAATGCCGGTCAACTACGGGCTCTACAACTCCATCAACACGGCGACTTTCGCTGAGGCCGCCCAGCTGGACTTCTGCGGGATCCAGAAAATGGTGGACGCCGTGGGCCTCCACAGCGGCGTGGACAACGCCCGGGTGAACATGCACCAGCTGGGCAACCTGCTCGGTGCCATCGGCGTGGCCCCACTCCACCTGGCCAACGCGTTTGCCACCTTCGCCGCGGACGGCAAGTATTGCGCCCCCATTGCCATCACGGCCGTGACCGATGCGGCCGGACGGGAGTTGCCGGCCCAGGCCGGCAACTGCCGCAGCGCGGTCAAGCCGCAGGTCGCCCGGGGCGTGAACGCTGTGCTCCAGGACGTGCTGAAACGCGGCTCCGGAATTTACATCGAACCCAAGGTCCAGGACCGGGTGCCGGTTGCGGCCAAGACGGGCACCTCCAATAACAACGGGGCGACCTGGGTGGTCGGCTACACCACCGGCCTTGCCACCGCCTCCTTCTTCGGCGACACCCTCGGCGGCCAGAAGCGGCCAGGCCAGAACGTCACCATTAACGGCAAGTTCTATCGGAACATCGACGGTTACATGCTGGCCGGCCCGCAGTGGGCGAAGTACATGCAGCAGGTGGCCCGGCTCTACCCCGCCGCACCGTTTCCGCCGCCGCCCAAGACCATGACGAAGCAGCCCAAGTCCTGACCAAACCAGACCAGGGCCCCCTCGCCTCAGAACCAAGCCGCCGCGTGCCGCACCGGGGGCCTAAGCGCCGTACAAACCGCGAGTCGACCGGGCTGACTCAGTACGTGTAGAAGCCCTCGCCCGCGGCGACGCCGAGCTTGCCCTTGTCGATGTAGTGCTCCTTCAGGTACCGGGCGAACGCCTGCGACCCGGCGTCCGGCGAGGACGCGGCGATGTTGTAAGCGGTGGCCAGGCCAACGACGTCGAAGATTTGGAACGGACCGCTGGGCGCTCCGGTGGCGATGCGCCACGTCTTGTCGATCGTTTCCGGGCTGGCGACGCCCTGCAGCAGGAGCCCGGCCGCCGCGTTCAGCAGCGGGACCAGCAGGGAGTTCAGGACGTAGCCGGACTTTTCCTTCTTGATTTCGATCGGTTCCAGCCCGCTGTTTCGCGCGAATTCGACGACGGCGTCGAACACGGCCGCGTCGGTGTCGCCGGTGCCCATTACCTCGGCGATGTTCTGCGCCCAGATGTTGTTGGCGTAATGGATGGCGAGGAAGCGGTCGGGTCGTCCGGTGGACTCCTTGAGGTCGCTTGGCAGCAGGGTGGAGGAGTTCGTGGCGAAGATGGTCCTGGCCGGGGCCAGCTCCGCGAGCTTGCGGTAGACGTCGCGCTTGAGCTCGAGCAGTTCGGGAACGGCCTCGATCACCAGGTCGGCGTCGGCGACGGCGTCCGCGAGGTCGGCGGTGAGGCGGAGGTTGCCGAGGGCTGACTCGGCCGTGCCCTCCGGGGCGCCGGCAATGTTCGCCGCCCGGTAGATGCCGGCGAGCCGGGCGAAGCGTGCCCGCGCCTGCTTGAGGGCGTCGTCGTCGAGGTCATAAGCGGTGACAGCGAAGCCGTGGAAGGCGGCCTGGTAGGCGATCTGCGAGCCAAGCACTCCGGTGCCGAGCACGGTCACCGTCTTGATTGCGGGCATGGGAGTCCTTCCTTTGGGCGCGGGCGTTACCCGCGGCCGGGGTTGACGGACCCGTAGATGCTGCGGATCCAGATGGTTGACAACACGTCCAGGGCGCGGGATTCCGCGATGGCGGGGCTCTCCTGGTTCAGGACCGCGGTGATCACCCGCTCGTTCATCAGGTTGAGGCTCACCGCCAGGTCGTGGGCGTCGATCCCTTCCGGGGCGGCCCCCCGGGCCTGTTCGGCGCGGATCACGTCGCTGGAGAAGTCGACCCATGACTCCATCGACTTGGACCAGAGCGCGCGCACCTCATTGTTGCGGGCCCTTGCTGCGATGGCGGCGGTGGCGACGCCGCGGTGGGCCACGAACACTTCGACGAACACTCCGATCGACCGGGTCCAGGCCCCCGCGGGGTCACTTTCGAAATCCCGCGGCAGCTCACCGACCCGGTGCTCCACCTCCGTGATCACACGGTCCAGCAGGGCCAGCAGCACGTCGTCCTTGGAGGAGAAGTAGAAGTAGAAGGTGGGGCGCGAGATGCCGGCGCCCCGGGCCAGCTCCTCAATGGAGATCTCGTCGAAGGCGCGCTCGCCCAGGAGGGCCCCGGTGGTAATGAGGATCGCGTCCTGGCGTTCATCCCCCGAAACCCGTGCGGTGCGTCGTCCCCTTTGAGCCATGCGCCCCATCCTAACCCGCTTTCTCAACACCGTGTTGACTCTCTCAACCCTAAGTCGATAGTTTGGCCACATGAGCGAACACGTGGATGTGTTGATTGTCGGAGCAGGGCTGAGCGGCGTCGGTTTTGCGGCCCGGCTGCAGCGCGAACTCCCCGGAAAAAGTTTCAAGATCCTGGAGTCCCGCGGGGCGGTCGGAGGCACCTGGGATCTCTTCCGGTACCCGGGCATCCGCTCCGACAGCGACATGTACACGCTCGGCTACTCGTTCCGGCCCTGGGCCGGAGCCAAGGCCATCGCCGACGGCGATTCGATCCGCGAATACGTCGAGGCGACCGTCGCGGACGAGGGCCTCGCGCCGCGGATCCGGCTGCACCACCGGGTCATCTCGGCCGACTGGTCCAGCGACACCGCGCTGTGGACGGTTACGGCCGTCACCACCGCCGACGGCGAATACCGGCAGGACGCTGCGGTATCCGATCCGGATGCGACGGTGACCTTCACCTGCTCGTTCCTGTCCGTGTGCTCCGGCTACTACCGCTACGACGAGGGGTTCACCCCGGCCATCGAAGGGGCCGACAGCTTCGCGGGAACGATCGTCCACCCGCAGCACTGGCCCGCCGACCTCGATTACGAGGGGAAACAGGTGGTCGTCGTCGGCAGCGGGGCCACTGCGGTGACCCTCGTGCCGTCCATGGCGACGTCGGCGGCCAAGGTCACCATGCTCCAGCGCTCCCCCACCTACATCGCGCCGGTGCCGTCCCGGGACCACCTGGCCGACCGGCTCCGCGGCAAGCTGCCCGCCCAACTGGCATACGACGTCGTGCGGGCCAAGAACATTCTCTTCTCGATGTTTACCTACCAGCTCAGCCGGCGCCGGCCGGAAACCATGAAGGCCATCCTCCGCAAGTCAGCCGTCGCCAAACTGCCGGCGGGCTTCGCGGTGGACACCCACCTGGCACCGTCCTATGAGCCCTGGGACCAGCGGCTCTGCGCGATCCCCAACGGGGATCTTTACCGCGCCATCAGCGCAGGCACTGCCGACATCGTGACCGACACCATCTCGCGGATCACCCCGCACGGCATTGACCTGGCCTCGGGCACATCGATCCCGGCCGACGTGATCGTCACGGCAACCGGACTGAACCTGCTCGTGATCGGCGGAATGAGCCTCACCGTGGACGGCGAGCCCGTGGACGTCGGCAAGACCCTTACATACAAAGGAATGATGCTCGACGGCGTGCCCAACTTTGCGCTCACGATTGGCTACACCAACGCTTCCTGGACCCTGAAGGCGGATCTGGTGGCAGGCTACATCTGCCGGCTGCTGAAGCACCTGGACCGCCGGAACCTGCAGTGGGTAGCGCCGGCGGCTCCCGCCGGCGTCGCCGATGCCGCGCTGACGTCCCTGATCGACCTGAAGGCCGGCTACATCCTGCGCGACGCCGACCGGCTGCCCCGGCAGGGCGCCGGCTCGCCCTGGCGGCTGCACCAGAACTACCTGCGCGACTTCGCCCTGCTCAGGGCCGGCCGGCTCACCGACCACGTCCGGTTCGGGCGGCGCGGGCAGCGGGTGCGGGCGTCAGGACGGGGCACGACGTTGGCGGCTCCGGACCCCCTCTCGCTTCCCGGCTCCGGGCACGTCGACGTCGGCGGCACCCGCCTGCGCTACCGGAAGACCGGCAGCGGGGAGCCGGTGCTGCTCCTGCACGGCATCGGCCAGAGCCTCGAGGACTGGAACGAGCAGCACGAGCGGCTCGCAGCGCGGCACACCGTCATTAGCGTGGACCTGCCCGGCTTCGCGTACTCCGACCGGCTCACCGGGCCGACAACCCTGGCCACACTGGCGGGGTCGCTGCCCGCCTTCCTCGACGCCGTGGGTGTGCACGGGCCGCTGCCCGTGATGGGCAACTCGCTCGGCGGCGCCGTCGCCATGAAGCTGGCCGCCGACCACCCGCACCGCGTTTCCGCGCTGGTTCTGGCCAACAGTGCGGGGTTCGGCAAAGAGGTTGCGATGGTGCTGCGCCTGCTTGCGGTCAGGCCGCTCGCGGCACTGCTCCTGCGCCCCGATCCGACGGCATCCCGCCGCACCGTCCAGTCGCTCTTCTACGACAAAACACTGGTGACCGACGCGCGCATCGGCCATGCTTTTGCCCTGTCGCAACGGGCCGCCCACCGGCAAACGCTCGTTGACGTCGCCCGCGACCTGGGAACCATTTCCGGGGTCAGGGCCGAATGGCGCAGCAACCTCCTCGGGTCCGTGGGGCAGTTGGGCATCCCCACGCTGGTGGTGTGGGGCGACCACGACCACATCCTTCCGCACAGCCATCTGGCGGCGGCAACGGCGGCGTTGCCGCATGCCCAGGCGCATGTCTTTGCGAAGACGGGGCACATGCCGCAGATCGAACGCCCCGACGAGTTCGCCGAGGTGGTTGGGGGCTTCCTGTCCCGGGTCCCGGCGGGGCCGCGGACGGCGGTTCGCTGAGGGCTACTTTTCGGGGGGCCCGTGGGCCAGCCGTGCTGGGTGACTGGGCGGGCCGCGGGTCTGCGGGATCGCGGGTCGCGGACCGCAGGTCGCGGGACGGCAGGGTTAGAACTCTGCCTGCTTGACGAGGGCAATGAATTTGTCCTTGGTCTGCCCGGCTGTGGTACCGGTCGGAGACAACAGGATCTGCGCGGTGAAGATGGCCATGTTGTGGCCACGGGCCACCATGAGGGACATGATCGTGATCGGTACATCCCCGGCGGGCCGGAGGGACTTCGGTCCGGCAGGCTCCGACCGGACGATGAAGACCGCTTTGTCCCCGACGCCCTGGATCTCCTCGCCGCCCGGCAGCCCGGACATCGATGACGCGCCGCCCGGATGCAGTTCGGTGGAGAAGATCAGCGAGTCCGGTCCGGGCGTGCCCAAGGTGCCGAAGGTGTACCGGCAGTTGTCCTCCCCCGGGAGGACCTTCGCCTCGGTCCTCGCGCCGAACGCCTGCCTGACCTCTTCGGCGCTGACCAGGTCGCAGGCCGGGTTGTTGGTGGTGGTCTGGGGGCCGACGCGCGGCGCGGACGGAACGGTGAGCGGGCTCCCATTGCCCCACCCGGCGTCGACGGCCGCCTGGGCGAGCGCGCGGGCCGCGGCGTTGCCGTCCGGGACGGGGATTCCGGGAGACATCGGCGGCGTGGCCACAATGCGCAGGTCGAGGGACTCGTTGCCGCGGACCGCCTTGAGGACCGTGTTGGCCGACTCTCCGCCAGGCGCGCCGCGGAACCACCCGGTCCACTGGAAGCACGCGAAATCGCCAATGCCCGCAGCTGGCGAGCAGTCCGGGGAGTTCTTCGTCGCGGCGAGGTCGGCAGCCGAGGCGGGCGAGGTCAGCGCCACGGACAAGGCGTTCAGCCCCTTGTCCGACTTGCTCACGTAACCGCACAGGTAAGCAGGGCTCCCCGGCGGCTTGCCTGCCTGGTTCTGGCCCGTGCCGACAAAACTCGGATCCACCTTGGCCGCTATCTCCAGCGTGATGAGATCACAGGCCGGATTGCCCGACCCCGGCGCCAGCGACGACGACTGGTCTGACGGAGACGCACCCCCCGGCGCGCAGCCGCCGAGCAGAAGGGCAAGCGCTGCGCAAAGCGCAAGGCTCCTTCGAGGGGCACGGATCCGTTCAGCGCACATGTTTCCCCAGCTCTCCGAAAGCGCCGGCGGCCCGCCTCGACGGCGGTAGCGGCGGGATCCACGCTAGGGACTGATGGAGGGGTGGGATAGGGCCGATGGGCCCCGCCCTTAGTACTCTCCCTTAATCACGAAGAAGGACCCCCGAATAACGCCCGCCAGCTTGGATTTTTGGCGCGCGAACTTGAAGCGCTCCGCGAGTTCCTCGGGAACTTCCATGCCTTCGGAAAGCTTGAAACCGACGGCCCGCTTCCCGCCTTGGGGGCCATACATGACGTTGACGGCCAGCCCGGATTCATAAAACACATAGGCCATCTGCAGATCGTCCACCTCAAAGGCCGTCGCTTCCAGGGGGCGGGAGTCAATATCGATGTCACGCTCCTCCCGGAGGATGCGGCTCACCCGGTCGACGACGTCCTGGGACTCGCTCGCCGGGCTAACCGTGAAGACGTGGCCGTACTTGTTCCGGTAATAGCGGGCTTCATTCGCCCGCAACCCGGCGAGCGCCTCGGCGACGGGCGAGGATTCCAAACCGGCAGTGGAAACGTTCTCGAAGTCAACGACGTACGGCATTCACCCTCCCTGGTAGGACGTAGTGGGACCCATGCTAACCCGCCGTCGTCCCCCTACACCGTCACCTTGTTCACCAGTTCATGCTTCTCCGGGGTCACCTCCACCGGCAGATTCGGCCTGACGTTGTTGTCGAACCAGTCATCGTGCTGCGGGGCACTCTCCCAGATCTCCACAACGGTCATCCCGCCCTCGTTCTCCCAGGCGTAATGGGCGATGAATCCAGGGGCGGCCTTAAGCCTGTCGATGAGTGCGGCAGCGATTCCTGCGTATTGTTCCCGGGTCAGGCCGGTAACGCGGTTATTGACCAGGACAGACATGGCGGACTCCTCGAGTTGCGGTGGCCAGCCGGGCGGACGGGTCCCGCGGACAGGGCCGACACAGGCCGATGCTACGCCCGCCGGGAGCGCAATGACAGGGAAAACGCTGCCTCGCCGGCGGCCGCTACCGGTAGAGAGCCGATGCCTGTCCGGGAGGTTTAGGGCAGACTGGTGGCGTGGACGGAATCCGGTGGGTGCTGCACGTCGATCTCGACCAGTTCATCGCGGCGGTCGAAGTTCTTCGGCGGCCGGAACTTGCGGGCAGACCGATCATTGTCGGCGGTCGGGGCGACCCCATGGAACGGGCTGTGGTGTCCACTGCATCATATGAGGCCAGGGCGTTCGGCGTGGGTTCCGGAATGCCCTTACGCGCCGCAGCCCGGAAGGTGCCCGACGCCGTGATCCTGCCCGTCGATCAGGAGGCGTACCTCGCGGCGTCTGAAACGGTGATGGCTACCCTGCACGCGCTGCCCGGCGCCACCGTACAGGTGTTGGGTTGGGATGAAGCCTTTGTTGGCATTGAGTCAGAGGACCCGGAAACCTACGCACGGCGGGTGCAGGCCGCTGTCCTGGAGCGAACGCAACTGCACTGCAGCGTCGGCATCGGCGACACCCTGGTCCGGGCCAAGGTGGCCACGGGTTTCGGCAAGCCGACTGGTGTCTTCCGTCTCACGGCCGCGAACTGGCTCGAGGTCATGGGCAACCGGCCTACCAAGGAGCTGTGGGGCATCGGAACCAAAGTGTCGGCCCGGCTGGCCAAACTCGGCGTCAAAACGGTCGCCGAGCTAGCGGCCTCCGACCCGCAGGAGCTGGTCCCCGAGTTCGGCCCCAGAATGGGGCCTTGGTACGCGGCGCTGGGACGCGGGGACGGCGCCAGCGTCGTGGACTCCACTCCGTGGGTTGCCCGCGGGCACAGCCGGGAGACCACCTTCCAGCGCGACCTGACCGAGCCGGCCCAGGTGGACGACGCCGTCAGGGAGCTGACAACGCGTGTCCTCGAGGATGTTGCGGCCGAAGGACGACCCGTCATTGGGTTGACCCTGAAGGTTCGGTACGCGCCGTTCTTGACTAAGACCCACGCGAGGAAGATTCCCGAGACCTTGGACGCGGATGAAATTCTCGCGCGGGCCTTGGACCTCGCAGCTGGAATCGAAGCGGGCCGGCCCATCCGGCTCCTAGGCCTCCGGGCCGAAATGGCAATGCCAGACGACGCCCGACAGGGTCACACGCCGACGCGCGGCGGCTGGTGACGCCGTCGCGCACCTGGCAGGAGGCCGCTGGCAGCCCGCGCGATCGCTAGCTACCGGCGCTCCAGCCAGACTTCGTCTGTGAACTGTTCGATGTTGTCCGCGGTCCCGGGAGCCCTGGTGAAGAGGGACACGGTTGCGTCGGCGCAGCCAAGGTGGAAACGGCCGCTCCCGGCTGGGATGGTCAAGGTGACGTTCTCAGTCTCGCCTGTGCAGGGCAGCTGGCCGGAGCCGGCGCCGCCATAGACGTCCGGTCCCTGGTTATCAGTCTGGGTGAGGAAGATTCCCAGCCCCGCCGTCTGACCCACCTCGCACTGGTAGCTAACGCGCACCCGGACATCGGTGCCATCGCCGAGGAGCTTGCCGCCATTGATTTGCAGCGCTTCTCCTGCGCTGGCCTGGGCCGGGGCGGCACCGGCCAGCAGCGCGAAGGCGACGGCAGTAACGGCGCCTGCCAATGTTGTCCGTCCGTGCCGTGGGCGGCGCGGGTATTGCCCGCACACGGGTTTCATGAGTGGTTCCGGAAGCTGGTTCATGGATCCCTTTCTCCCCGGCCTACCCAGTTCACGTGTACAGCCGGGACTCCGGTAGGGACGAAAGTCCTGTTGAAGTTCCGGTGCGGTAAATCAGTGGCCGGCACGTGCCACCCGGAGGTGATTCCGGTGATCGTGCGAATCTCAGGAGATCCCAGGCCGGCAAGCACCTCCCGTAGCGACTGCTTCTGGGCGCTGGTCAGAGAAACAGCACCGTCGTCCAGCTGTTGGAGCAGCTCGGCGCCCGTCTCTTGGACGTCTGCAATGGTGCGCCGTGCCGGCTGCACCAGCCGATCAACCCACGTCTGTTCTTGTTCCATTCGACCTGTCCCCTTGGCCGAGCCCCTCCCCCGCTTTCGAGCCTAGCCGCCTGTCGGGGCAGGAAAAAGCTACCACCCGGTACGGGGCGCGTCGCTGAAGACACTGCCCGGCCGTAGACACCAGACGGGTGCGAGGACCCACGCCCGACCATGGAAGAAGTGTTCAGGTCCATATCGCATCCGGGTGGGTTGAGTTTTCCGGTTCTGGACGAGGTATCCTCCTCCGCCATAGCCCACCCGGCCAACCGGGCCGATCAGGGTTCACCCGCCGTCGCGCCCTCCGCGGTTAAGCGAATAAACCACGGTCAGAGTGGCCAGCATTTCATCGGCTCTCTGTCGCAGGCGCCTCGGATTGGGTAGGCTCCTGCCATGGCACGGCGCAGTTTCCTTCAGTGGCCGGTCGTCCGGCAGTTCAGTACGGGCGACCTGCTGGGCCGCGGTCCGGCAGTCACCTCCCCGCAGACGAGGGAAATAACCCCGCGGACGGCCACCGCAGACCGCGTCGTGCAGAGCGTGTGTCCGTATTGTGCTGTGGGCTGTGGACAGCGGGTCTACGTCAAGGACGAAAAGGTCGTTCAGATCGAAGGCGATCCCGATTCGCCCATCTCCCGCGGCCGGTTGTGCCCCAAGGGCTCCGCTAGCGAGCAGTTGGTCAACTCGCCGGGCCGGCAGACCGGAGTGCTCTACCGTGCGCCACACTCCACCCAGTGGGAGCATCTGGATCTCGAAACCGCCATCGACATGGTGGCGGACCGCTTCATCGAGACCCGCCGCAGGACATGGCAGCAGGAAGACGAACAAGGCCGGCTGCTACGCCGCACGATGGGCATAGCCTCGCTGGGCGGGGCAACCCTGGACAACGAAGAGAACTACCTGATCAAGAAACTCTTCACGGCTGCCGGAGCAGTGCAGATCGAGAACCAAGCCCGCATTTGACACTCCTCCACGGTTCCCAGTTTGGGAGCCTCGTTTGGACGCGGTGGTGCGACGCAATCACTGCAAGACATGGCCAACGCCGACTGCATCATCATCCAGGGTTCCAATATGGCCGAATGCCATCCTGTGGGATATCAGTGGGTCGCGGAGGCCAAGGCCCGCGGAGCAAAGGTCATCCACGTCGACCCCCGGTTCACGCGCACCTCGGCGGTCGCGGACAAGCACATTCCCATCCGGGCCGGCTCTGACGTTGTGCTCCTCGGCGCGCTGATCAACTACGTCATCACGAACGACCTGTGGTTCAAAAACTACGTGAGCGCCTACACCAACGCGGCTACGCTGGTTCACGCCGATTACCGCGACGCCGAGGATCTCGGCGGACTGTTCTCCGGCTTCGATCCGGAAACGGGAGCGTACGACACGGCGTCATGGTCGTACGCGGAACAGGCCGGCGGCACCATCAACGAGCCTGGGGGCGGCGCGGAACACGGTTCCCAGGCTGCGGCTCGTGCCGCCGGCGACCAGTTTGGCAGCGGCGGTCCATCCCTGGAGCACGCCGAGGTGCAGCGTGACGACACGCTGCAGGACCCCCGGACCGTTTTCCAGATCCTGAAGCGGCACTACGCCCGGTATACCCCCGAGATGGTACGGGACATGTGCGGCATCGACGTCTCGGACTTCGAGTATCTGGCCCGTGCCATTACGGAAAATTCGGGGCGGGAGCGGACAACGTGCTTTGCCTACGCCGTCGGCTGGACCCAGCACTCGCTGGGAGCGCAGTTCATCCGGGCCGCCGCCATCCTGCAGCTTCTGCTCGGAAATGTCGGCCGCCCGGGCAGCGGAATCATGGCCCTGCGCGGCCATGCAAGCATCCAGGGTTCCACGGACATTCCCACCCTGTTCAACCTGCTGCCCGGGTACCTGCCCATGCCCAGCGCCGGCCGTCATGACACGCTCAGCGAATATTTGGAAGCCATTGCGTCGAAGAAGCAGAAGGGCTTCTGGGCGAATGCAGATGCCTACACCATCAGCCTGCTGAAGGCCTGGTGGGGTGACGCCGCGAACGCGGAGAACGACTGGGCCTACGACTACCTTCCCCGGCTGACCGGAGCGCACGGCACCTACCAGACGGTGATGGACATGCTTGAGGACAAGGTGGAGGGCTACTTCCTGCTCGGACAGAACCCTGCAGTGGGCTCGTCCAACGGCCGGATGCAGCGCCTGGGCATGTCCCACTTGAAGTGGCTGGTGGTGCGCGACTTGAACCTCATCGAGTCGGCGACCTGGTGGAAGGACGGCCCGGAGATCGAATCCAGGGAACTACGCACCGAGGACATCGAGACCGAGGTGTTCTTCCTGCCTGCAGCAACGCACGTGGAGAAAGCCGGCTCGTTCACCCAGACCCAACGGCTGTTGCAGTGGCGGCACAAGGCGGTCGCGCCGCCCGGGGAGTGCCAAAGTGAGTTGCAGTTCTTCTTCGAGCTGGGCCAGCGGATCCGGGAGAAGCTGGCTGGATCGGACGACGAACGCGACCGTCCGCTGCTCGACCTGACCTGGGATTACCCCCTCGACCAAGACGGCGACCCGGACCCCGAAGCCGTGCTTGCCGAAATCAACGGTCGTCATCTCAGCGGCCCGGATGCGGGCAAACCACTCTCCGCGTATACCGAGATGCGCGCTGACGGTTCCACGTCGGGAGGCTGCTGGATCTACACCGGCGTGTACGCCGACGGCATCAACCTTGCCGCCAACCGGAAGCCGGGCCAGGAGCAGGGACCCGCGGCTTCAGAATGGGGCTGGGCGTGGCCGGCGAACCGCCGGATCCTCTACAACCGGGCGTCGGCCGACCCCTCCGGTAAGCCGTGGAGCGAGCGGAAGAAATACATCTGGTGGGACCAGGAGCAGGAGCGATGGGTCGGCGACGACGTGCCCGACTTCCCGGTTGACCGTGCGCCGGGCAGCCAACCCGACCCGGCTGTCGGTGGCCCGGACGCGCTCACCGGAGACGATCCCTTCATCATGCAGTCCGACGGCAAGGGCTGGTTGTTCGCGCCGTCGGGGATCGTCGACGGACCCCTTCCCACGCACTATGAACCGCAGGAATCGCCGGTGGCCAACGGGCTTTACCCGCAACAGCAGAATCCGGCCCGGCTGGTGTTCCCCCGCTCGGATAACCTCAGTGCACCAAGCGCCGGTACCAGTGGAGCGGACGTCTATCCCTACGTCTTCACCACGTACCGGCTCACCGAACACCACACGGCAGGCGGAATGAGCCGCTGGTTGCCATACCTCTCGGAGCTGCAACCGGAGATGTTCTGCGAGGTCTCTCCCGAGCTGGCCGCCGAGCGCGGACTCGAGCCCTACGGGTGGGCCACGATCATTTCGGCCCGCTCCGCCATCGAAGCGAAGGTGCTTGTCACCGAACGGATGAAGCCTCTGGCCGTTGGCGGCCACACCGTGCACCAGATCGGGTTGCCCTACCATTGGGGCGTCGGGACGGATGCGGTCGTCAGCGGTGACGCAGCCAATGACCTGTTGGGCGTGACGCTTGACCCCAACGTCCAGATCCAGGAATCCAAGGTCGCGTCCTGTGACATCCGTCCGGGCCGCCGGCCACGCGGCGCGGAGCTGCTTGCCCTGGTTGCTGAGTACCAGGCCCGGGCGGGAGCGACGATCGAGACCGGGAATAGCCTGGTCACCCACCCGGTCCGTTCTGATAGCGTTCCGGATACCGACTCGACGTTGGAGGACTAGATGGGCCAGCTGTCCGGACCGACCGACCCCGCCGCCGATGCCCGGTGGGAGCACCAGCAGCCGCGCAAGGGGTTCTTCACAGACACCTCCATCTGCATCGGCTGCAAGGCCTGCGAGGTGGCCTGCAAGGAGTGGAACCACAACCCGCAGGACGGAAACCTCGAGCTCCTCGAATCCTCCTACGACAACACCGGAGCGCTCGGCGCCAGCACCTGGCGGCATGTCGCCTTCATCGAACAGGGCCAGGAACGCATTGCCGAGGCGCGGGAATCAGGGCGCGCGCTGGTCAACCTGGGCATGCCCCGCATCGGCCCTCCCCCGCCGGCGGCGGCGACGCCCACCGGGCTGGATCTGGCCGGGGTGGATACGACGCCGCCGGACACGGCAGACTTCCGTTGGCTGATGTCCTCCGATGTCTGCAAGCACTGCACGCACGCCGGGTGCCTGGATGTCTGTCCGACCGGGGCACTTTTCCGGACCGAGTTCGGCACCGTGGTGGTCCAGGACGATGTATGCAACGGCTGCGGAACCTGCGTGGCCGGATGTCCCTTCGGCGTGATCGAGCGCCGCAGCGACGGCATGGTGGCGGTGGCCGCGCAGCGGGAGGAGCAGCACGCCAAACATCCCGCCGTCCCCAACGCCGGCATCGCCCAGAAGTGCACGCTGTGCTACGACCGCCTGGTCGCCGATGAGACGCCCGCCTGCGCCAAGGCCTGCCCGACGACGTCGATCAAGTTCGGCGACCACGACGACATGGTAGCGACGGCCCGGGAACGGGTGCTCTCCCTGCACGAGCAGGGACTCATGGAAGCCAGGCTCTATGGTGCGAACGAACTCGACGGCGTCGGCGGAACCGGGGCGGTCTTCCTCCTGCTCGACGAACCGGAAGTGTACGGACTCCCGCCGGATCCACGAGTGCCCACAGCCGATCTGCCGCAGATGTACCGGCGGGCCGGTATGGCCGTCGCCGGCATGGCCGCCGCCGCGGCGTTGGCTTTCCTGGGAGGGCGCGCGTGACTCACTCTGATTTCGATAGCTTTCGTCCGCCCGAGCCTGCCCGCCGTCGTCGGGCTGGCGGCAAGCGTGGCGCCGGCCGCCGCGACAGCGGTGACGGTTCCCGCGAAATGCCTATGGTCCCGGAGCCGGAGTTCACCTCGTACTACGGCCGTCCGGTGGTCAAGCCGGCACCCTGGACTGAAGACGTTGCCGCCTACCTGTTCCTTGGCGGTGTCGCAGCCGGTTCCGCGCTGCTGGGCCTCGGCGGCCAGCTGACCGGGCGGCCGACGTTGCGCCGGAATGCCCGGTTGAGTGCCTTGACGGCAGTGAGCTTTGGTGCTGTTGCTCTGGTGAAGGATCTGGGCAGGCCGGAGCGCTTTTTGAACATGTTGCGAACCCTCAAGGTGACTTCGCCAATGAGTGTGGGTTCGTGGATTCTCAGCGCGTTCAGCGTGGGCTCGGCGGTCTCGGCGGCAGCGGAGATCGACCGGATGAGCGGGACGCGCTTGCCGCTGGGTCCGCTGCGGACCGTGCTGCAAACGGTCGAGGGACCGGCCGGCTTTGAGGCAGCGCTGTTCGCCGGGCCGCTCGCGGCATACACGGCGGTCCTGCTCGGCGACACGGCCACACCCACCTGGAACGCAGCGCACGAGGACTTGCCTTTTGTCTTCGTGAGTTCTGCGGCGCTCGCCTCTGCCGGGCTCGCCATGATCACCACTTCGGTGCACGAGGCGGGTCCGGCGCGAAAACTTGCCGTTCTCGGCGTGGTGGGTGACGTGACTGCCATGCGGGTAATGGAGCACCGGATGGACCCTGTGGCGGCCGAGCCCCTACACCAGGGCAAGGCAGGCGTCATGCTGAAATGGAGCGAGCGGTTGGCGGTGGCCGGTGGCCTTGGGACGCTGCTGGGCGGGCGTAACCGGGCGGTGGCCGCAGCGTCGGGAGCTGCCTTGCTGGCCGCCTCTGCCCTGACCCGGTTCGGCGTGTTCGAGGCGGGCATTTCCTCGGCCAGGGATCCGCGCTACACGATTGAACCGCAAAAGAAGCGTCTCGCCGCCCGCCGCGCCGCTGGCATCACAGGGGACTCAATCACCACAGCCGGCTGACCTGCCTGCTGTTTTTGGGGATAGCGGGGGTTCAGCGTACCTCGATGCCCTGGCCCGCCACGGTATGCCCGATGACGGGATAGCCGGGCACCTCGCCGACGACGAGCAGACCGCCGGAGGTCTGGGCATCGGCCAGCAGGAGCAGATCGTCTTCGGCGACCCCCGCTGCGGCCCGCACATGCGGGCGCACCCAATCGAGGTTGCGCCGCGTCCCGCCGGAGACAAAGCCATCCCGCAGCGCCTCCCGGGCGCCGCCAACGAGTGGAACCGCCTTCAGGTCGATCACTGCCCCAACCCCGGAGGCGCGGCACATCTTGTACAGATGTCCCAGCAGGCCGAATCCCGTCACGTCCGTGGCAGCACTTACACGGGCCGCCGCCGCACCCTCGGCGGCGTCGCGATTGAGGCGCGTCATTGTCGCAACCGCTTCGGGGAATACTTCGCCGGTCTGCTTGTGCCGGTTATTGAGCAGCCCGACGCCGATCGGCTTGGTGAGCGTGAGCGGCAGCCCGGGCTTGGCGGCGTCGTTGCGTAGCAACCGGTCGGGATGGGCGACGCCGGTTACCGCCATGCCGTACTTCGGCTCCGGATCGTCAATCGAGTGCCCCCCGAGCACCGGGCACGCCGCCTCGGAGGCGACGCTCAGGCCGCCGCGGAGCACCTCGGTCATCAACTCCAGCGGCAGCACGCCGCGGGGCCAGCCAATAAGGTTGATCGCCATGATGGGGCTGCCGCCCATCGCATAGATGTCCGAAAGCGCGTTGGCGGCCGCAATCCCGCCCCAGTCAAAGGCGTCGTCGACGACGGGAGTGAAGAAGTCGGCAGTGGACAGTACCGCCAGGTCGCCGCGCACCAGGACGGCTGCTGCGTCGTCGCCGCTGTCGAGACCGACCAGCACGTCCGCGCCGGGCTGGCCGGTGAGGCCCCGCACCGCTTCTTCGAGTTCGCCGGGCGGAATCTTGCAGGCGCAGCCACCGCCGTGGGCGTAGCCGGTGAGCCGGATCGCACCGACGGCGTCGTCGTGTAGTTGCGGAATGGACGTCTGGGTCACCTTCACTCCCCTAGGCTACCCCCGTGGTCAATCTGCTACATTGAACGCGGTGGCGTCCGGGTCCTGGTGGGCCCCCCGGTCTTCAAAACCGGTGAGGCTGAGTATCTCGGCCTGGCGGGTTCGATTCCCGTCCGCCTCCGCCAACCACCGGCACGCAATGCCGCGGAAGGAGGAGGGACTGTGGAGCAGGTCGATCCCCGCCGCCTGATTCCGCGCACCGATGACCTGCTGGCACTGCCGGCCGTCCGCGGCGCCCGCAACCGCCTGAGTGCCGCCCTCATCCGCGAACTCGTCGGGCAAACCCAGGAGCAGGCGCGACGCGGTGAGCTCGCTCCCAGCCAAGTGGAACCGGCCCTGCTCGCCGCCGTGGCTGCACGCACTGCGACAACCCTGCGCCCGGTGCTCAATGCGACAGGCGTAGTCGTCCATACCAACCTCGGCCGCGCCCCGCTTTCCGCCGGCGCGGTCGAAGCGCTCATCGCAGCCAGCGGCTACGTCGACGTCGAGCTCGATCTGGCAACCGGCAGCCGCTCCCGCCGCGGCGCCGGGGCCCGGGCTGCCTTGCTCGCCGCCTGTCCCGCGGCCGAGGACGCACTGGTGGTCAACAACGGGGCTGCCGCGCTGGTGTTGGCCACCACAGCCCTCGCCGCCGGACGGGAGGTCGTGGTAAGCCGGGGTGAGCTGGTTGAGATCGGCGCCGGTTTCCGGCTGCCGGACCTGATCGAATCAACGGGCGCAACGCTGCGCGAGGTGGGCACGACCAACCGGACGCACCCGCAGGACTACGCCGCCGCCCTCGGACCGGACACCGGCTGCGTACTCAAGGTCCATCCCAGCAACTTCCGGGTGGACGGATTCACCTCCGCTGTTCCATTGGCCGAGCTGAGCTCGCTGACGACGGCGCACGGGGTTCCGCTCGTCGCTGATCTCGGCAGTGGACTGCTGGCACCGGATCCGCACCTGCCCGAAGAACCGGATGCCGCCACCGCGCTGGCCAGCGGGGCCGACGTCGTCATCGCCAGCGGCGACAAACTGCTGGGCGGACCGCAGGCCGGTTTGCTGCTCGGCCGCACGGAGATAATCGCCCGGCTGGCACGCCACCCGCTTGCCCGTGCGGTGCGGGCCGACAAACTTGCCCTAGCGGCGCTGGAGGCGACGGTTGCGGGCGAAGCGCCGCCGGTCGTCCGGGCGCTGCACGCGGACCCGGAGCGGTTGCGGAGCCGGACCGACCGGCTCGCGAGGGCCCTCGGGGTGCCTGTCGTCGCCCACGAAGGCCGGGTGGGTGGCGGCGGAGCACCCGGTGTCGCCCTGCCGGGCTGGGCGCTCCGGCTCCCCGAAGCGGCCGCGGGTTTCTTGCGCACCGGCGACCCGGCCGTGCTCCCGCGCGTCCACGACCGTTCCTGCCTACTCGATCTGCGGTGCGTGCCCGAAGAGGACGATGACCGGATACTCGAGGCGGTGCGCCAGGCGCTGGCAACTCTCGACGGCGCAGATGCAGGCAGGGCGGGCTAAGCAGTGCATGTCGTTGCCACCGCCGGACATGTTGATTGCGGCAAAAGCACTCTGGTGCGGGCGCTCACCGGCATGGAACCGGACCGCTGGGAGGAAGAGCGGCGCCGTGGGCTCACCATTGACCTGGGCTATGCCTGGACCACGTTGCCGTCCGGGCAGGAGATAGCCTTTGTGGACGTACCGGGCCACGAACGCTTTCTCGGCAACATGCTCGCCGGAATTGGACCGGCTCCCGTGGTCTGCTTCGTCGTTGCCGCCGATGAAGGCTGGCAGGCACAGTCAAGCGACCACCGGGACGCCGTTGCGGCGCTGGGCATTCAGTACGGCGTCGTGGTCATCAGCCGGACCGACCGGGCGCCCGGGCAGGTCGGTGAGGTGCTTGCCCGGGCCCGCAGAGAGCTGGCTGGGACGGGTCTGGCGAACGCGCCCGCGGTGGCTGTGTCCGCCGTCGAAGGCACCGGCCTGGCCGAACTGCGCGCCACGCTCGACGTCGTTCTGGCCGGGGTGCCCGCCCCCGTCACCACGGGCCGGGTCCGGGTGTGGGTGGACCGCTCCTTCACCATCAAGGGTGCCGGAACGGTGGTGACCGGGACATTGGCAGCGGGAACGCTGGCTCAAGGTGACCCGCTGCAGCTGCTGGGACACGATGGATCGCGGCCCGTGGTGGTCCGCGGCCTGCAGAGCCGCGACACCTCATACCCCTCGCTGGGGCCCGTCAACCGGGTGGCGCTGAACCTGCGTGATGTTTCCGCCGCCGAAGTCCGCCGCGGAGACGCGCTGCTTACCCCCGACGGGTGGCCCGTCACAAGTGTCCTCGGCATCCAGCGCACTACCGGCGTTGCCTATACGGACGTACCGGAGCAGCTCATGGTGCATGCCGGCACTGCTGCGGTGCCGGCCAGGCTGCGTCCCTTCGGGGCCGACCACGCCCGGCTTGTCCTGGACCGGCGCCTGCCGCTCGTTCTCGGTGACCGTCTGGTGCTGCGGGACCCCGGGAGCCGCGCGGTGTTAGGCGGTGCGCAGGTCCTCGACGCCGATCCGCCGGCCTTGCGGCGGCGCGGGGACGGCGTCCACTGGGCAGAGCGGCTTGCAGACATGGACGCCACCGGAGACGTGCTGGGGGAAGTGGCACGCCGCGGAGCCGTGCAGGAACAACACCTGCGCCGGCTCGGGCTGGTGTCCACGCAGGAGGCGGCTGCGCCCCCCGGTGTCCGGGTTCTCGGCGAATGGTGGGTGCACGTTCCCCGCCTCGAGGCATGGCAGGACCGGTTGCGCACGGCACTCCAAGGACTGCACGAGCGCGATCCCCTGGCACCGGGCCTTTCCCGGGGCGCGGCGCGGGACCTGCTCGAACTGCCCGACGACAAGCTTCTTGACCCGGTAGTCCGCGAAGCAGGGCTGGAGCAGGAGGGCGGCCACGTCCGGCTGCCAGGCACGCAGGGCGACCTTGGCGCCGTCGGGCCGGCGGTGGACGAGCTGGAGCGCAGGCTTAGCGCAGCCGCATTCCGTGCCCCGGAAGCCGACGAGTTGGCTGCGCTGGGCCTGGGCGCCCGCGAGCTCGCCGCCGCCGAGCGCACCGGGCGGCTGCTGCGGTTGCGCGATGGGGTGGTGCTGCTGCCCACGGCGCCGGCCTTTGCAATGCGCGAACTGGCCCGGTTGGAGCAGCCCTTCACCACGAGCCAGGCACGCCAGGCACTCGGCACAACGCGGCGGGTCGCGGTTCCGCTGCTTGAATATCTGGACTCACGCGGCTGGACCCGGCGCCTGGACGCCGGCCACCGCGCCGTGGTGCGTTAACCCGGGGCGCTTGGCCTCTCCCCCCGAAGGGCGGCGGGACCTACTGTGGAACCATGGATGCCGCAGCAGTTAACGCATTCGCCATTCCGCCGGTAGCGGTTCACCGTCCCGCCACGGTCGCTGAAGACGCCATCACCCTCGTGGCCGGGGTCTGGCTCCTCGTCGGAACCTACGTGGACGGCTGGGCGCACAATAACCTGCATGACCTCGAGACCTTCTTCACTCCGTGGCACGCGGTCCTCTACTCGGGCTTTGCGGCTTGCGCCGTCTGGATCGCCGCCCTTGTGTGGCGTCGCCACGAACCGGGCGTGCGGTGGACGGAAGCGGTCCCGGTCGGCTACGGAGCCGCGGCTGCCGGGGTCGTTCTCTTTCTGGCCTCCGGGGCGGCCGACTTCGCCTGGCATACGTTGTTCGGCATTGAGCAGAACCTCAAGGCACTGTTTAGCCCGTCCCACCTGGGGCTCGCTACGGGCGGATTCCTCATCCTCAGCGCGCCGTTTTCCGCCGCATGGCATTCGCCCGGGAGGTCGTGGCTGCAGCTGGTGCCGGCCTTCGTGAGCGCCATGCTCTCCGGCATGGTTGCGGCGTTCATCCTGCAGGAGTTCGCCGTCTTCGCGCGCCATGGGCTCGTCCAGACCTACACCGGCTCCGCAGCCCAGGCCACGGTCACGGTTCCCACGTCCTCGAGCATCATGATCGCCCTGGGGTCGTTCTTTATCTCAACGGTGGTGCTCTTCGTGCCCGTCCTGCTGCTCTCGCTGCGCTGGCACCTGCACGCCGCTGTGCCCACGGCTCTGGTCTTGGTCCCCTCCGTTGCGATGCAGCTCATGGTCGCGATGCGGGACGCCTGGCTGGTACCGGCCGCCCTCGTCGGGTCCGTGCTTGTGGGCGTGGTGTGGGCTGTGGTGCGCCCGGCTCCCAACCGCCACGGAAGACTGATGGCCGCGGCGGCGCTCTCTCCCGTCGTGTTCTGGGCGCCGTACTTCGTCGGCGTGGCGATGCACGACGGAGCGCTCAGCTTCTCCCCCGGGATTTGGGGCGGGACGCTTGTCTGGACCGGACTCGAGATGCTCGGGCTGGCCGTGCTAACGCTCAAGGGAGGCGCCGCTGCGGGCGGGGCTCGCGCGTAGCTCGCGCACAGCCGCCCTACTGGCTGGGTGCCAGAGGGACAAATGTCCCCCTCACGGTCCGACGTTCTTAAGGAAGGAAGGCCCCGTGCGTCGAATTCAACGCACGGGGCCTTCCTCGTTAACAGCCCTAGACCAGGTCGGTGGGCTGGCGCAGGGACTAGAAGTCCCAGTCGTCATCTTCAGTATTGACAGCCTTGCCAATCACATACGACGAACCCGACCCCGAGAAGAAGTCGTGGTTCTCGTCCGCGTTCGGCGACAGAGCCGAGAGGATTGCCGGGTTCACGTCGGTGACGGAGGCCGGGAACATGGCCTCGTAGCCCAGGTTCATCAGCGCCTTGTTGGCGTTGTAGTGCAGGAACTTCTTGACGTCCTCGGCCAGGCCGACGGAGTCGTACAGGTCGTGCGTATACTGGACCTCGTTTTCGTACAGCTCGAAGAGCAGCTCGAAGGTGTAGTCCTTGATTTCCTGCCGGCGCTCCTCGGAGACCTTCTCCAGGCCCTTTTGGAACTTGTAACCGATGTAGTAGCCGTGCACGGCCTCGTCCCGGATGATCAGGCGGATCAGGTCGGCCGTGTTCGTCAGCTTGGCCCGCGAGGACCAGTACATCGGCAGGTAGAAGCCCGAGTAGAACAGGAAGCTCTCCAGCAGCGTCGAGGCCACCTTGCGCTTCAGCGGGTCGTCGCCCTGGTAGTAGTCCATGACGATCTGGGCCTTCTTCTGAAGGTTCTCGTTCTCGGTGGACCAGCGGAACGCCTCGTCGATCTCCTTGGTGGAGGCCAGCGTGGAGAAGATGGAGGAGTAGCTCTTGGCGTGCACCGACTCCATGAACGCGATGTTCGTGTAGACAGCCTCTTCGTGCGGGGTGAGCGCGTCCGGGATCAGCGAGACGGCTCCGACGGTGCCCTGGATGGTGTCCAGCAGGGTCAGGCCGGTGAACACACGCATGGTGAGCTGCTGCTCGTCGGGGGTCAGCGTCGCCCACGACTGCACGTCGTTGGACAGCGGCACCTTCTCCGGCAGCCAGAAGTTGTTGACCAGGCGGTTCCAAACGTCAACATCCTTCTCGTCCTGGATCCGGTTCCAGTTGATCGCCTCGACGTGGCTCAGCAGCTTGACCTTTTCGGTCATGTCATCCCCTCAATGTTGGGTAGTTCTCTAAGTTAAAGCGTACGACGGCGGGCGGAAGCCCGCCGTCGTACCTAAGCATTTATCAACCGATAAAGGTTGACTAAAGCATGCAGCTGACGCAGTTGTCCACCTCGGTCCCTTCCAGCGCTAGCTGGCGGAGACGGATGTAGTAGATGGTCTTGATGCCCTTGCGCCAGGCGTAGATCTGGGCCTTGTTGATGTCACGCGTGGTGGCGGTGTCCTTGAAGAACAGCGTCAGGGACAGGCCCTGGTCCACGTGCTGCGTGGCAGCGGCGTAGGTGTCGATGATCTTCTCGTAGCCGATCTCGTACGCGTCCTGGTAGTACTCCAGGTTGTCGTTGGTCAGGTACGGCGCCGGGTAGTACACGCGGCCCAGCTTGCCTTCCTTGCGGATCTCAATCTTGGACGCCACCGGGTGGATCGAGGAGGTGGAGTTGTTGATGTAGGAGATCGAGCCGGTCGGCGGGACGGCCTGCAGGTTCTGGTTGTAGATGCCGTGCTCCATGACGGAGGCCTTCAGCTCACGCCAGTCATCCTGGGTGGGGATATGGATGTTCTTGAACAGCTCGGCCACCTTGGCCGTCTGCGGCACCCATTCCTGGTTCGTGTACTTGTCGAAGAACTCGCCGGACGCGTACTTGGACTTCTCGAAGCCGCCGAAGGTCTGGCCGGTCTGGATGGCCAGCTTGTTGGAAGCCCGGACCGCGTGGAACACCACCGTGTAGAAGTAGATGTTGGTGAAGTCGATGCCCTCTTCGGAACCGTAGTGGACCCGTTCGCGGGCCAGGTAGCCGTGCAGGTTCATCTGGCCCAGGCCGATCGCGTGGCTCTGGTCGTTGCCGCGGGCGATCGAGGGAACCGAGGTGATGTTGGACATGTCCGACACGGCCGAGAGCGAGCGGATGGCCGTCTCGATGGTCAGGCCGAAGTCCGGCGAGTCCATGGCCTTCGCGATGTTCAGCGAGCCCAGGTTGCAGGAGATGTCCTTGCCGGTGGTGTCGTAGGACAGGTCATCGTGGTACGTCGTGGGCTGGGAGACCTGGAGGATCTCGGAGCACAGGTTGGACATGATGATCTTGCCGTCGATCGGGTTTTCCCGGTTTACGGTGTCCTCGAACATGATGTACGGGTAGCCGGATTCGAACTGGATCTCGGCGAGAGTCTGGAAGAACTCGCGTGCCTTGATCTTGGTCTTCTTGATCCGGGAATCGTCCACCATCTCGTAGTACTTCTCGGTGACCGAGACGTCGGAGAACGGCATGCCGTAGACCTTTTCGACGTCGTACGGCGAGAACAGGTACATGTCCTCGTCCTTCTTGGCCAGCTCGAAGGTGATGTCCGGAATCACGACGCCCAGCGAGAGGGTCTTGATGCGGATCTTCTCGTCCGCATTCTCCCGCTTGGTGTCCAGGAAGCGGTAGATGTCCGGGTGGTGCGCGTGCAGGTACACAGCTCCCGCACCCTGGCGGGCACCGAGCTGGTTGGCGTAGGAGAAGCTGTCCTCGAGGAGCTTCATCACGGGGATGACGCCGGAGGACTGGTTTTCGATCTGCTTGATCGGCGCACCGACTTCGCGGATGTTGGTCAGCGCGAACGCGACGCCGCCGCCGCGCTTGGACAGCTGCAGGGCGGAGTTGATGGACCGGCCGATCGACTCCATGTTGTCTTCGATGCGGAGCAGGAAGCAGGAGACCAGCTCGCCGCGCTGCTTCTTGCCGGCGTTCAGGAACGTCGGGGTGGCCGGCTGGAAGCGGCCTTCGATGATCTCGTCCACCATTGCGGTGGCGAGCTGCTCGTCGCCGCGGGCCAGGTGCAGTGCCACCATGCAGACGCGGTCCTCATAACGTTCCAGGAAGCGCTTTCCGTCGAACGTCTTGAGCGTGTAGGAGGTGTAGAACTTGAACGCGCCAAGGAAGGTCTCGAAGCGGAACTTCTTCTTGTACGCGCGGTTGAAGAGCTCGCGGATGAAGTTCATCGTGTACTGGTCGAGGGTTTCGCGCTCGTAGTACTCATTCTTGACGAGGTAGTCGAGCTTTTCCTCGAGGTCGTGGAAGAAAACGGTGTTGTTGTTCACGTGCTGCAGGAAGTACTGGTGGGCAGCTTCGCGGTCCGCCTCGAACTGGATCTCGCCGTTGGGGCCGTAGAGGTTCAGCATGGCGTTGAGCTCGTGGTAGCCCAGGCCCTGGTAGGCGGCCGGCATGGCCGGCTTCTCGCCGGGGACCGTGTGCTTCTCGACGGCGGTGTTCCCGGCGGCGGTCCCGGCGGCGGCTGAGCCCGCCCCGGTCACTTCAGTGTCTGCGACAGTCGTGTCCAAAATTCTTCCAATCCTTGTTGTACTCGGCTGACGTCTTCCGGCGTCCCCATGAGTTCGAAACGATATAGGTGCGGGACCTGGCATTTGGCGGCGACGATGTCGCCGGCCATGCAGTAGTTGTCCCCAAAGTTCGTGTTGCCCGCCCCGATCACTCCACGGAGCTGTTGCCGGTTCCTCGGATCGTTCAGAAAGCGGATGACCTGCTTCGGAACGGATCCCTCTCCCCCGGTCCCGCCGTAGGTGGGAAGCACCAGCACGTAGGGCTCGGTCGCCAGCAGCGCCGGTTCCCTCTGGTGGAGGGGGATGCGGGCGGCGTCGACACCCAGCTTCGCGACGAAGCGTTTGGTGTTCTCGGAGGTGGAGGAGAAGTAGATGAGGTGGCTGGCCGTGGTCCGGACGGCGTCTGCCGCCCGGTCATCCCGGTTCCCGGCCTCTGCTGCCGGCGGCGGGCTGGCGGTTGCCAGTGCCATGGGAGTCACCTCATCCGACGTGGTGGTGCCTTGTGGGGCTTTTCAGGCGACCGCGACGGCGGCGGCCTGTGCCAGTTCTTCGATCTTGTCCGGGCGGAAGCCGGACCAGTGGTCCTGGTCGGTGACGACGACCGGGGCCTGCATGTAGCCCAGGGACTTGAGGCGCTCAAGGGCCTCGGCATCCTGGGAGATGTCGACGCTCTGGTAGGCGATGCCCTTCTTGTCGAGAGCGCGGTAGGTGGCGTTGCACTGCACGCAAGCCGGCTTCGTGTAAACCGTAACGGTCATGTCCTGAGTCCCCTTTGTTGAAGTCTGTGGTTCGTGTCCGGTGGGGCCTACGCGGAACAGGAATCCTTATCCGTTACTGGCCTCGCCCTGCGGTCTGTAACCGCTCCGCTCGAACTGTATGTCGATACTACATGTAGTGCAAGAGTCCCGGGCGGACCCCAAGATGATGTATTACAAGTATGTCATTTAACCCACCTTTAATCCACAGCCGGGGGCCTTCAAAATGTCCGGATTTCAGCCGTTTTCGCGGACGAAATCCACACCCTGTGGAGTAGTTAGCCACAATTAACCGCCCCGCGTGTCGCGTTCTGGACGGCGTGTCGCGGTTCCTTCCCCGGGGGTCCCGGGGTGGCGCGACGCACTACATGTAGTGGGCGGCGGCACCGCGGCGGCCAGGCGGCAAAGTTGCAGGCGGGCTCGGGCGGGCTCAGGCGGCATCCGGCGGGCTCGGGCGGGGCCCAGAGTGAGGATGGGCCAGGCGCCCAGGGCATCCGACCCCCGGGAACAGTCAGTCCGCCGGGCGGAGCGAGGTGATGGTCTGCCGAATCTCCTCGTACTCTTCGGTTCCCGAATAGGACTCCGGGGTGTCGACGTCGGGCGTGTCACCGGGTGCTGTGACCAGCGGAGTGTGCACGCCGCTGAACGACGCCACGCCCGGCGGCCAGTTGAAGAACTGGAAGATGGGGCAGGCGCTGGGTCCGGTGGGCTGGGGCGCCGAGGTGATGCCGTAGGACAGCGGGGCCGGCCTGGAGGGGTAGGACTCATGGTCGTCCCGGCCCTCAAAAACAAACCGCGGTTTCACCCCGTTCCGGGCAAGAGCCGGCAGCTCCTGCGAGTCCATCAGGGAATACGGAAACTTCTGGGTGCAGTTCGCCTTGGTCACAATGTTGGTCCGCAGGGTTGCGATCGACTTTCCGGCGCCGGTGAGGACTTCAACGAAGACTCCCCCGGGCGCTGCCTCACGGGCCCGGTCCTTGACCGTCCAGTCCGGCGGGTAGTCGAACATGAACATGCCATCCGGCGTTGTGTAGGTCTTCCAGTCCGCCTGCGCGGGCGGCCTGGGCGAAGCCTGGGCCGCGGGTTTCAAGCCCGCCGTTGATTTGACGGCCGAGGCGGCCGGCGAGGACGTGGGCCCGGCCGTCCCGGAACTGGCGGCGGGGTTGCTTGGCGCCGTGCAGGCCGCCAGCGCAATGGCGATACAAAACCCTGCCGAGACTGCCCTGACGGATGGTCCTGAGCGACGCATGGCGCCCTCCCCTTTTGGTGCAACTACTCCGTCCAATTCTGCTTCGTCCCTGCCCGAAGAACAGGGTCTTTGGGCCTCCGGCGCGGGACGGGGGCCGGCGCCCGGGGACGGAAAACGGGGGCCGGCGTCGTTCCGCCAGCCCCCGCAGGGCTTCCGCTTGCAGCCGGAAGCCGGTCCCGCGTTCCCTAGTTCTTCAGGAGCGTGTTGCCGTAGCCGGCGTCGCACTTGCCGTCATGGATGACGCCGGCGCCCGGTGCCACAGCGTAGTTGCTGGCCGGGTTGAAGACTGCGGTGCGCATGCTGGTCACCTTGCTGGCGCAATTGTCGGCACCGTCAGCGGTGGTGCTCTGCCCGCCGATCCACATGTCGATCCAGACAGTGGAGTTGGTGCCGTTCACATTGGTGCCCTGGTGGCAGGGGCCGCCCTGGGGATCATCGCCGTCGCCGCAGCTGTCCTCGACGATAAAGTAGCGGCGCACATCCGGAAGGTAGATCCGCGTGCCGGCCGGGAAGTCCAACACGTCCTTACCGGTGGCGAGGGAATGGCCCACCGCGATGGTGATCGGGTCATTGTAGGTACCGGTTCCGCCGGCAGTCTTGTGCAGCACCGGGTGGCTGATGGTGGTTGAGCCGGCCGGGGTGTTGTCATACCAGGTGTAGGCCGTCGTGTAGACGGTGTGGACAATCCGCTCGGAGGACGACGCCGGCACCACCGGCGCCGGGGCCGGCTTCGGGGCCGCGGGAAGCGCGGGAGCCTTCGTCGGCGCCGCGGGTGCGGGGACAGCCACCGGCACCTGCGGAGCTGCCGGCGCCTTGGCGGCAGCGGCCCTCTTGGCCGCTGCTGCTGCGGCTTTGGCCTTCGCGGCGGCCTTCGCCTTCGCGTCGACCTTCGCCTTCTTGGCGGCCACCGCGGCGGCCTTGGCCTTCTCAGCCGCGGCCCGCTGCGAGGTGCCGATCTCGGCAGACGTGTCGAGCCCGGTGCTAGCTTCAACGCCGACGCCGGCAGCGCCTGAAGACTGTGCGGATGAGTTAGTGGCGCCGGTACCGGCGCCACACGCCGACGTGGCGAGGACGACCGAGAGCATGCCGGCGGCCAGCAGACTGTTTCTGCGCATGGAAAATAAAGCCTATTCGTGGGAGTGCGGAAACGGGCAGTCCCGTGGGGACGTGTCCTGCCCGGAGTTGGTCACGGTATGCGGAACGCGAGGCGCTCCGGCCTGGGGACTTACCACACACAAGAACGTTTGGAACGCTCCATTTGGGCGTGTGCGCCAACCGGTGACCTAAACGTTACCTCGCAGTATTACAAGAGGCCAATTACCGGCGCGTCGCCGTTGTCCGCGCGAATTCAAGACGCTGGAGAATCCGCCCCGCGGCGCGGCCCCGGCGGCTGCTAGGGGGTGGGCGGGGCGGTCTGGAGTTGGTTGCCGTAACCGCTGTCACACTTGCCGTCGTGGATCACGCCGTAGCCGGAGGCGACGACGTAGTTCTCGGCCGGGTGGAAAATGGCCGCCCGCACTCCTGTTACCTGCTCCGCGCAGCGCCGGGCGAACGATTCGTCCTCCCCTTCCCCGCCGATCCAGATGTCCAGCCAGGTGGATGCACCGCCGTGCCTGGCCGCCTGCGCATGGCACGGCCCCTCCTCCGGGGCGGGACCGTCCCCGCAGGTGTCCTCCACGATGAAGTAGCGCCGGACGTCGGGCAGGTAGATCCGGGTGCCGGCCGGGAAATCAAGGACGTCTTTGCCTGTCTCCAAGGAATGCCCTACGGCGATCGTCACCGGATCGGCATAGGTTCCGGCCCCGCCGGCACGCTTGTGCAGCACCGGGTGGCTGATGTCCGGCGAGCCCTCAGGTGTGTTGTCGTACCACGTGTAGGCAGTGATGTACGTGTCCGGGGCGGCTGCCCGCTCCGTGGGCAACGGATCTGGCGCGGGCGGCGTACCTTCGCAGGCGGCGGCAGCCAGGAGGACCGACAGCAGGCCGGCGGCTACTCCGAGTTGTCTGCGCATTCTCTATCTGCCTCCGCTGATTCGGCCCCTGTACCTGAACGCTACCCTTGGCCCCCGCTGGCGCGATAGCGGCACGTTGAACGTGTTTCAGATTCCCGCCGGGCAAAGCGGTCCGCGGTAGCAAAATCGGCCCCCGGCCTTACCGGCCGTACTCGCACCGGCGGCTGTTGGACGTGGTATTTGACCCTGCAAAGCAAGTAGAACCACCCCAAAAACGCGGGTGTTTTCTACGCGTGTGCGCCCCATCCGCCGCTCCTAACCTCGAAAGACATAAGGGGTACGCCGGAGATCGGCGGCTCGTGCGGCTTCAGGGGGCGGGATCAGATGAGCGCCGGTTTCTCCTCCTCCGAATCGACCGCCAGTTCCGGCTTTGAGCCCCGGAAATCAGCGTTGGCGCTCTCGCCCTGACTCCGGTCAGGACTTCAGATACAAGATTCCCTGGCGAGGCAATCCATGACTAAATCATCCCCTCTTTCCGGCACTGCACCGGTCTTTTTTGACCCAAGTGGAAAACGTTGGCGCAGAATACTCGTAGCCATTGTGGCGGCCGTCCTGTTAATTGTCCTGTCGGTCGTTTGGATCCTGCCGGCGGCCAGCGCCCCGGTGTGGAAAGCCCAGGAAAACCAGGCCGTCGATTACCCGCGCAAGTTGTTGTCCTCCCAGGACCTGCGGAACATTCCCAGGATCGGACCTGAGGGGGGCTTTGCCTTCGACCGCATCGCCGTCATTGAGCGGCGGAACGGCAAAGTCCTGCTCAAGGATCCCTTCAGCAGCACCATCTGGAGGGAAGCAACTCCGGAGGAAATCGAGCTGATCGGCAACAGCCCGTACGCCATGGAAACATTTGGGAAACCGGCTGACCATACGCTGATGCTGACCTTTGATGACGGGCCCGATCCGCGCAATACGCCGCAGATTCTGGACCTGCTGTCCAAGGAAGGCGTGCCGGCGACGTTCTTCACCGTCGGCGACAACATCGTCAAATACCCGGATATTTTCCGCCGCATGACCAAAGAAGGTCACATGGTCGGGAACCACACCATGTCGCACATTGATTTCTGGGCCCACGACAACTCGTTTAACCGCCAGCAGATCATCGGCGCAGACCGGGTGATGCGCGCTTCGGACAATTACGCGACCCGGTTGTTCCGGATCCCCACCGGAGACCCCGGGAACAACTCCCTGGCACTGCTGCAGTCCCAGCAGCTGGGATTCCTGCACATCAATATGGACTTTGATACCCGGGACTGGTCCTACGCCCCCGGCGTTCCGATCAAGGCGCAGAAACTGGACGGCCAGGGTCACATTGTCCTGGTCCACGACGGCGGCGGTGACCGCAGCGCCACCATTGAAATGCTGAAGACCTTCATCCCGATGGCAAAAGCGCAGGGCTACACCTTCACCACGGTCCAGCCCTTGCTGCCGCCGGAATACATCCCGCAGAACAATGTCAAGGACGCCGTCGAAGACGAAGCGACCCTGGCCGCCATGACCACCTATCTGGTCACACCAAACGTGGTACTCACGTGGTTGTTCTGGTTCGGCATCGGCTCGCTGACCATCCTGACGTTCCTGTATGTGGTGCTGGCAGTGATCAACAACAACCGCCAGAAGAAACGCCTCTGGGCCGACGTCAAGGAAGAGGACTGGCCCTTCGTCAGCGTCGTCCTGCCGGTCTTCAACGAGGAACTTGTTGTGGCCAAAACATTGGACGCACTCAGGGCCAGCGACTATCCGCGCCTGGAAGTCGTCGCCGTCAACGACGGCTCCACCGACGGCACCCTCGCGGTCCTTAACGAATGCGCCAAGACCTGGCCGGACCTGCGCGTCATCGACCAACCCAACGGCGGAAAGTCGGCCGCCAGTAACCATGGAATCGCCCAGTCGCGCGGCGAAATCGTGGTCACCCTGGACGGCGACACGCTCTTCGAACCGCAAACGATCAAGATGTTTGCCCGCCATTTCCTGGCACCACGGCACGGCAAGATCGTCGGCGCGGTTGCCGGGCACGTGAAAGTCGGGAACCGCCGCAACCTGCTGACCGCCTGGCAAAGCCTGGAGTACCTCTCCGGCATCTGTGTCACCCGGATGGCGGAGGGCCTGATGGGGGCCATCTCGATCGTCCCCGGCGCCTGCGCGGCGTGGCGGCGGGAAGCACTCCTGGAGGCCGGCGGCTACTCCCACGACACCCTCGCTGAGGACGCGGACCTGACGCTGTCGCTGCAAAAGCTCGGCTACAGCATCGTCCAGGAGAATTCCGCCGTCGCCTGGACCGAAGCGCCCATGACCCTCCGGGGCTTGTTCAAGCAGCGGCTCCGCTGGACTTACGGCAACATCCAGACGCTCTACAAGCACCGGTCCATGCTCTTCAACCCCCGGTACGGAGCCCTCGGCCTGCTCACCATGCCGTACGCCCTGATCTCGGTCGTTGTCCCGCTGGTCTTTATGCCCCTGACGGTGATCGTCGCCGTCAACAGCCTGGCCCACGGGGAATGGCAGGCGGTGGCACTGTTCTCGGCCTTCGTCGCCGGGACCCACATGATCATCTCGATTGTGGCGATCGTGATGGTCCGGGAGAGCCCCATGCACCTGTTGATGGTCCCCATCTACCGGCTCATCTACGAGCCGCTGCGCGCGTACGTCGTGTTCGGGTCCGCGATCCTCGCCCTGCGCGGCACCGCCGTCGGCTGGTACCGGCCCGAACGCACCAACAGTGTCCTGCTGCCGGCGGGCCGCCCGCACCTGGCCCCCGCCCTCGCCCCGGCGACAGCGGATCACTTGGCGTCGTCGTGACCGGCGGCCTCGCGGCCAGGAGGAACCGCCCAAGCCATGGCGGCCCTCCCGACCGGCGGACATAATAAGCATTTATGCGACCTCGACATCTGCAGCTGCGCGCGGCCCGACACTGGGCAAGGTTCCTGGCGGCCTCCGCCGTCGTTATGGCCGTGGCCTCCTGCACCGCCCCGCCGCCGGGCGACTACGGCCAGGAGGAAGGGATGAGCAAGACCGTCCCCAACCCGCCGTGGTTCGGCGGATACCTCGATGTCACGCTGACCCCGGCCGTGCGGCTCCAGGACCTGCCGCCGCACGGCACCGTCACCACCATGCTGTCCTTCATCGGCGCCCACCCGAAACAACCGTGCGAACCGTCCTGGGACGGCGTCCACACCCTTGACCAGGCCGGCGCCAGGCTGGGGGTGGACGGGCAGATCGGCTCCTACCGCAAGGCCGGCAACGACGTCGCCGTTTCCTTCGGAGGACAGCTGGGCAAGGAGCTGGCCGGGGTCTGCACCGACGCTGCAGCGCTGGCGAAGGCCTACACCTCGGTGATCACCAGGTACGGCCTGGACATTGTGGACTACGACGTCGAGGGCGAGGGCCTCGCGGACCGCTCAGCCGCGCAGCGGCGTGCCGCCGCCGTCGCGCGGCTTCAGGCGGCGCGTCCCGCCGGCAACCCGTTGAAGGTGTGGCTGACCCTGCCGGTGTCGATGCAGGGGCTGACGCCGGACGGCGAAGCGGCGGTGACGGCCATGCTCGACGGCGGAGTCGACCTCGCCGGCGTCAACATCATGGTGATGGACTTCGAACCGCTGGGCCCGGGCCAAACCATGCTCACCGCAGCCAAGAGCGCGGCCGAGGCCACCCACCAGACGCTGCGTGCGCTGTACGGGAAGGCCGGCAAGCCCCTCGACGAGGCGGCCGCGTGGAACCGGATCGGACTGACCCCCATGATCGGGGTCAACGATGTGAAAGGCCAGGTCTTCACCATCGAGGACGCGGAAGGCCTGAACAGCTTCGCCCTGCAGCAGGGCATCGGACGGATGTCCATGTGGTCGCTGAACCGGGACAGGCCCTGCGGCCCGTCCAGCCGGCCGGAGCCCGGCAGCAGCGCATCCAGCGGCTGCAGCGGCGTGACGCAGCAGCGCGGGATGTTCGCGAAGGTGCTCGGCAAGTCCTTCACCGGCTGACCCGCTACCCGGGGCGGCTGCAGAGGATTTGTTCCACTCCCATCCGGCCCTCGGCGAAACTGCGCAGGGCACCGACCAGGTACAGCCGCCAGACGCGGGCGATTTCTCCGCCCATCATCCCGACGGCGGCGTCGTGGTTCTGCTCGAACCGGGCGTACCAGGCCTCAAGGGTGCGGACGTAATGCCGCCGCATCGCCTCAACGGCCTCGACTTCCAGGCCCGCTTCCTCCAGGAACCCCAGCGTCTCCCCCACCGGACGCATGTGCATGTCCGGGGCGATGAACGACTCGATGAACGGCCCTCCCCCGGGATGCTTGCCGCGGCGGGACATTTGCTGGACCAGGACGCGCCCGCCGGGGACCACGTTGTGGAACAGGGCGGCGGCGTAGACGGGGTAGTTGCGCTGTCCCACGTGCTCGCCCATTTCGAGGGAGGCCACGGCGTCGAACGGCCCGTCCGGGATTTCGCGGTAGTCCTGGACCCGGATATCGACCCGCCCCTCGAGGCCGCGCTCCTTGATCCGGGCGTCGATGAACGCTTTCTGTTCGACGGAGAGGGTGACGCCGACGACGTCGACGCCGTAATACTGGGCCGCGTGCACGCTCAGCGAGCCCCAGCCGCAGCCGACGTCGAGGAGCCGCATCCCGGGCTTCAGCCCGATCTTGCGGCAGACGAGGTCCAGTTTGTCCCGCTGGGCGTCCTCGAGGCCGTAGCCCTCGGTGGCGCCGCCGTTCCCTGCCTGATCCGTCCAGTAGCCGCTGGAATACGCCATCTGCGGGTCGAGGATCAGTGCGTAGAAATCGTTGCTGAGGTCGTAGTGGTGGCTGATGGCGGCGCGGTCGCGGACCAGGCTGTGCAGCCGTCCCTTGACCCGGGCCTGGCTGGCGGGGGGCTCGGGCGGCGCGCCCAGGGCCCCGGCGGCCTTGGCGATCCGGGCGGCGCCGGCCAGCAAGCCCGGGGTGGGGCGGATGCCGGACAGCCCGCGGTCCCGGACCACCTTCCACAGGTGCTCCAGCGCGGAGTTGAGGTCGCCGTCGACGTCCAGCTCACCGGTGACATAGGCCTGCGCGGCGCCCAGCTCCCCCGGCGCCCAGAGCAGCCGGCGGATGGCGTCCGGCGAGTTGAGCCGCACCACGGGGGCGCCGGCCGGACCGGCTTCACTGCCGTCCCAGACGACCAGCCGGACAGGGAGTTCCCCGCCAACCACCGGTCGCAGGACCTCCGCGACGGTGGCTGCCAGTCCCGCCGTCATGCTGCGCTCCGCCCGCTGGAAGCCTTGGCCGCTGCCTGGCTGGACGCCTTCGTGGCTGCCTTGTCCAGCACGATCTGCTGCACGTCCAGATAGCCGGTCTCGAAGCCTGCCCGGGAGTAGCACAGGTAGAACAGCCACATCCGCTGGAAGACCTCGTCGAACCCGAGGCCGCGCACGTCCGCCGCGCGGGCCATAAAGCGCTCCTCCCAGAGCCGCAGGGTCTGGGCGTAGTGCTCGCCCATGGCGAGGCGTTCGCGGACGCGCAGTCCGGTCTGTTTCTCGGTGATCTCCTCGATCGCCCGGACCGAGGGGATGACGCCGCCGGGGAAGATGTATTTGTGCACCCAGGTGTAGCTGGTCCGGGTGGCGATCAGCCGGTCGTGGCCGATCGTGATCGCCTGGATGGCGACCTTCCCGCCGGGGGCCAGGACCCGCTCGATCGTCTGGAAGTACGTGGCCCAGTACTCGTAGCCGACCGCCTCGATCATCTCGACCGAGACGACGGCGTCGAACTCGCCCTCCACGGCCCGGTAGTCCTTCAGCTCGATGGTCACGGCGTCCGCGTAGCCTGCCTCGGCCACCCGCTGCCGGGCCAGTTCCTGCTGCTCGCTGGACAGGGTCACCGAGTAGACGGTGGCGCCGCGGGCCGCGGCACGGAGGGCAAGTTCCCCCCAGCCGGTGCCGATTTCCAGCACGCGGGTTCCCGCCGTGACGCCGGCCTTGTCCAGCAGCCGGTCGATTTTGGCCTGTTGGGCTGCTGCCAGCCCGTCCCAGGCGACATGGCGCAGGGCGTCGCCGCTCTCCGGGAAGAGCGCGCTGGAGTAGGTCATGGTGCTGTCCAGGAAGGTCGCGAAGAGCTCGTTGGACAGGTCGTAGTGCCGCGAGATGTTGGAGCGGGTGTTCTGCTCCGTGTTCCGTTCGGTGCGCGGTGTGCGGGGCAGGTACAGCCCGCGCAGTTTCTGCAGCGGCTCCGGCACCAGCGTCCCCACCCGGGCCGCGAAGACCTCCATGACCGCAGTCAGGTCGTCCGCGTCCCAGTCCCCGGCCATGTAGGACTCCCCCAGGCCGATCAGGCCGCCGTCGCCGAGCCGGGCGGCGAAGGCTTCCGGACGGTTCATCGTCATCACCGGGAACACCTGGCCGGGCTCGGCCTGGCCGGACGCGGCCTTCCCCAGCACGGTCCCGTCGGGGTAGCGGACCTCCAGCGGGAGGCGGCGCACGGCGGCGCGGAAGATGGCGTCCGCGGCCTTCCCCGCGAGCCTGGCCTTGAGGCTTGAGGGCACGGTGGCGATGCTGGGCCACACCGCAGCATCGATGACTGCGGGAGGCTGCGGAACCGTGTACGGTACGGCCGGATGCGTGGGTGCCGGGTTTGCGGGTGCCGGGGTTGCCTGCGCGGTGTTCGCCTGCGCAGCCTGTGATCCGGTGGCTTCGGTCATGGTCACTGGACTGCCTCCTGTGAGGGGTGGTGTGGTCTTTTGATGACGGGCAAACGGCGTGCCCAGAGTTTGATGCCCTGCCAGCGGATCTGTGCGGCGACCCGCAGCGGCGCCAGCGGGACGGCGAGCGCCGCGGCCGTGATGTTCGGCACGGTGGCTTCGCGGCGGACGCCGTCCATGGTGGCGATGAAGGGCTTCTGCCCCTCCCGCTCCAGGACGATCGAGACGGCGAGCCGGTCGGCGGGTTCGGGGAGTTTCATCCGGTACTGGCCGTCGACGTCGTTGAACGGCGAGACGTAGAAGGCCTTGGGCACGGTGGCCCGGCCGGCGTCGTCGGTCTCCAGCAGGTAGCAGTGCCGTTCCCCGTAGGTGTTGTGGACCTCGGCGACGACGCAGCGCAGCCCGCCGGCGGCGTCGTGGCACCAGAACAGGCTGAGCGGGTTGAAGACGTGGCCCAGGACGCGGGCGCTGGCGAGCATGGTGATCCGGCCGCCGTCGAGCGCGATGCCCTGGGTGGCGAGGTAGCGCTCGACGTTGCCGCGCAGCGTTCCGTCCGGTTCGCCCAGGTGGTCAGCCGCGGAGAAGCCTGCCAGCGGGGCAAGCCAGCGCGGCAGCTGCGGCAGGGCATCGACGTCGACGTACCAGCTGTAGCTGCGGTAGGTGAAGGCGTTGTGCAGCGGGGTGCGCCGCACGTGGGCTATCGAGGTGCGGTAGATGGCTGCGCGGCTGCTCATGCGCCCTCCAGGGACGTCTGCAGTTCCGGCGCCTGCTGCCGCGGGGCACTGGCCGGTTCCCATTCGCGTCCCAGCCGGGCCGCGGCGCGGACGCCGGACAGGGCGCCGTCCTCATGGAAGCCCCAGCCGTGGTAGGCGCCGGCGAAGGCGAGGCTGCCGTCGCCAAGGCCCAGGATCTGCTGCTGGGCGCGCAGCGAATCCGGGGTGTACTGCGGGTGTTCGTACACCATCTGTTCCAGCACCGTCCCGTCCCCAATCAGATCGGATTCGCCGAGGCTGACAATGTAGCGCTTGCCGTCCGCCGGTTCCAGCCGCTGCAGCCGGGTCATGTCATAGCTGACCAGGACCCGGTCCGGGCGGGCGTCGCAGGAGGGCAGCCGGTAGTTCCAGGAGGCCTTGGCGTTGTCGCTGGCCGGGAGCACGGCGTCGTCGCGGTGGAAGACCGTGTGGTTGACCGAGTACGGCATGCCGGCCAGGGCCTCCCGTTCGACGGGTGAGGCGTCCTGGAGCATCTGCAGCGCCTGCGCCGGGTGGGTGGCGATTACGACGGCGTCGAACTGCTCGGTGCGCTCCCCGGTGCTGACTTCCACCCCGCCGGCGTGGCGGCGGACCCGGGTGACGGGGCTGGACAGGCGGATGTCCGGCAGCGTCGCGGCGAGCTTGTCCACGTAGCTGCGGGAGCCGCCAGTGACGGTGCGCCACTGCGGGGAGCCCTTGACGCCGAGGAGCCCGTGGTGGCCGAGGAAGGTGAAGAGGTAGCGGGCCGGGTAGGCCAGCGCGGTGGTCGGGTCGCAGGACCAGACGGCGCTGACCACCGGGGTCATGAAGTGCACGATGAAGTAGCTGCTGAACTTCTCCCGGTCCAGGAACTCGCCCAGAGTCAGCTCGGCCGCAACAGCACCTTTGCCGGCACCGTTGCCGGCGCCGGCCGCTTCCGTCTCGGCGAGCAGGGCGCGGGCCCGGCGGTAAAAGCGGGTGACCTCCAGCAGCATCAGCAGGTAGCGGCCGCGCAGCAGGGTGGAGGGCCGCGGGATGATGCCCCGCGCGCCGGCCCTGGCGCCCGCGTACTCGAGTCCGCAGCCGTCACAGCGGATGGACATGCTCATTTCCGAGTCCTGGGTCTGCACGCCCAGTTCGTTGAAGAGCCGCAGCAAGGTGGGGTAGGTGCGGGTGTTGTGGACGATGAAGCCGGTGTCGATGCCCAGCGTGGAGCCGTCGGCCTGGCGGACGTCGTGCGTGTGGGCGTGCCCGCCGAGCCGATCATCCGCCTCGAAGACAGTCACCTGGTCCCGCTGGTTCAGGACGTAGGCGGCGGTCAGGCCGGCCACCCCGCTGCCGATCACGGCGACGCGTCGCCCGTCCGGGATGCTTGCTGCTTGCTGCACTGGTCTGCTCCTGTTGCTTCGCCTGAATCGTCCTGGTGGATCGTCTTATGGGCAATTCGTAACCGCGGGGCAACCGGATGAGTGCGATTTCCCAGCCGTTGCTTGGAACCCAATGTGCCAGAATGAAGCGGGATTTCGGTCCCGCCTCACCGTAACCACCGAAGGGCAGCCCTGTGATCAACCCCGTGCATCTGCGAACGCTCGTCGAGGTGGTGCGGCTGGGCTCGTTCGCGGCGGCCGCCACCCGGTTGGGCTACACGGCCTCGGCGGTGTCGCAGCAGATGTCGGCGCTGGAGCGGGACACCGGGGTGGACCTGTTCCAGCGGTCGGCCCGCAGCGTCCATCCCACGGAAGCCGCCGTCGTGATGACCCGGCACGCAGCCAAGGTCCTCACCGACATCGACGCGCTGATGGCGGCGGCGGCCCGGACCCACGACAGTGCCAGCCAGGAGCTCCGGCTGGGCATCTTCCCGAGCCTGGCCACCTACGTCCTCCCCCGGATCCTGCAGAACCCGGCGTGGAAGAACCTTGGCATCGAACTGCGGGTCTCCGTGGCCGAGCCGGGCCAGACCATCCAGGGCCTGCGCACCGGCGGCGAGCTTGACGTCGCGCTCGTCTACCAGGTGGGCCAGTCCGGCCTCGCGTGGCCGCACACGGTGAACCGGCAGTGGATTGGCGACGACGACTTCCGGGTGGTGCTGCCCGCGGCCTGGGGCATTGGCCCGGGGTCCCAGGTGGCGGCGGACCACCTGTCCGACATGCCATGGATCATGCACCACCCCGGTACCAGTGACGCCACGGTGATTGAGCGGCTATTCGCCAGCTGCAACCTGCACCCGCGGGTGGTGGCCTTCAGCGACGATTTCCATGCCAGCCTGGAGATGGCCGCTGCCGGGCTGGGCGCGGCGCTGGTCCCGGAGCTCGCCCTGCTGCACCGGCCCGCCGGCGTGGTGGTGCTGGATGTCCCCGAGATCCGGCTGGCCCGCAACGTCTTCGCCCTGCTGCCCAAGGAACAACAGACGGCGCAGGTCCAGCTGTTCGTGGAGCTGCTGGCGGACACGCTGCACAAGCTCGTGGCCACGCGTCCGGACTGAGCCTTGGTTCCGGCCGCGGGCCGGCCGGCATGGCGTCGGGCATCGTCCCGGCTTACGTGCCGGACGTTGTCCCCGCCTACGTGCCGGGCTTTTTCCGGAGCTTCCCGGCCGGTGCCACCAGGGCGCTGATGATCCGGTGCTTGGCCTTGGTGTAGGGCGGGTAGATCAGTTCCAGGGTGTCCGGCCAGTGCGGCTTGGACAGGGTGGAGCGTTCGTGCGAGAAGGTCCGCAGCGAGTGCTCGCCGTGATAGGCGCCCATCCCACTGTTACCGACCCCGCCGAACGGCAGGCCGGGGACGGTGAGGTGCGCGGCCGGGACGTCGAAGCACAGCGCCCCCGAGGAGGTCTGTTCGGAAAACGCCCGGCGCGTCCCGGCGTCGTTGCTGAACACGTACAACGCCAGCGGCTTGGCTCCGGCGTTGATGGTCCGGATCGCCTCGTCCCTGCCGCTGACCGGCACCAGCGGCAGCAGCGGGCCGAAGATCTCCTCCCCCATCACGGTGTCCCCCGGTGCGGGCCGCAGCAGCGTCGGGGCGAAGTGCCGGCTGGCGGCGTCGCGCTCGCCGCCGTGGACCACGGTACTGCCGTCCGCGAGCGCGGCGACCCGGTCAAAGTGCCGGTCGTTGACGATCCGGCCGTAGGACGCGCTCTGCGCGGAGTCTGTTCCGAACAGCGCCGCGATGGCTTTGACCAGCTCGGTCTCCAGCGGCACCAGGACCTCCTCTGTGGCGAGGATGTAGTCCGGTGCCACGCAGGTCTGCCCGGCGTTCATGAACCTGCCCCAGGCGATCCGTTTGGCGGCCTTGGCCAGGTCCGTGGAGGAGTCCACGTAGGCCGGGGACTTGCCGCCCAGTTCCAGGGTCACCGGCGTCAGGTGCTCGGCCGCGGCGCGGAGCACCACCTTGGCCGCCGCCTCGCCGCCGGTGAAGAAGATGTGGTCGAAGCGCAGGCCCAGCAGCGCCGTGGTCTCGGGGATCCCGCCTTCAACAACCTCGGCCGCGCCGGGCAGGTACTCCGGAATCCAGCGGGCCAGGGCGGCGGAGGTGGCCGGGGCATGTTCGCTGGGCTTGAGCACCACGGTGTTGCCGGCGGCGAGCGCGCCGGCCAGCGGTGCGAGCAGCAGCTGCAGCGGGTAGTTCCAGGGCCCGATCACCAGCACCACTCCCAGCGGGGTGAGCTCGGTCCAGGCCTTGGCCGGCTGGACCGCCACCGGTACGGACACCGGGCGCGGCCGCAGCCAGGCTTCGAGGTGCTTCTCCAGGTGCGCCGCTTCGGCCGTGACAAAACCGATTTCCGTCAGCTGCGCCTCGGTCTCGTGTTTGCCAAGATCGTCCGTCAGCGCCCGGGCGAACTCCCGCCGGCGCTCGATCAGCATCCGCCGCAGGCTGCGCAGTTGCTCCAGCCGCCACGCCAGCGGCCGGGTGGTTCCGCTGTCAAAAACTTCACGGGCACGGGCAACGGTGGCGGCAACTGTTTGCATCCGATCAATGTACCGGTCCCCCGCTCCGCTCAGGGGCCGGTATCGGATAAATGCCCGTCGATGCTGGAACGGACCACTTTTCAGGACTATGTTGAAGACATGAGCAAGGTAGCGAGCCAGCACTTTGGAGAGATCGAGCTCAACCACGGGCGTGACCATAATTTCGCCGCCAAGCATGAACTGGCCGGCCAGCCCCTGGAGCTTGACCTGAACGTCAACGCGCATGACCACTTTGACGAAGCGGCCATGCACAAGGTTGACTACCGGCTGCGCTTCCTGCCCGAACTCGTCGACCAGGTCCGCGAGATGATCGCCGAGGAACTGGAGCAGGACGGCACCAGCCCGCAGGAGTACCTCCGCTTCCACTGCAACGCCATCAAGCCCGAGCACCTGCAGCAGGTCTTCGGCGTCACGGACAAAGCCCAGCTGACCCACCAGGTCTTCCTCAAGGCGCTCAAGCTCGGCCACGTGGGCATTTACCCGGGCCAGCCGGAGCGCTACTTCGTGCTCGACTTCACCCTGGGCGCGCACTTCACCGACGAGGTCCTGGTGGCCTCCGCGGACGAGGACGGCGTCGTCGACGACGAAATTCTGTGGGAATCCTGATCGACTGCTCCGAGGACGCCCTTTTGAGCGCTCAAAACGGCGGCTGCTCAGCAATCGATCATTGAAAACGTACGACGCCGGCCGGTCACCTTGCGAGGTGGCCGGCCGGCGTCGTTTGTTCATCCGGAGCTTGTTCAGCCGGTGCTTGGTCCGGCTGATGTCGGCCCGGGCCGCAGGAATCCGACCGGGCGGCTACCGGGCCGCTTCGAGCAGTCCGGCGCGGACCGTCCTGGTGGCTGTGACCAGGTTGCGCAGGGACTCCTCGGTCTCGGCGTAGCCGCGGGTCTTCAGGCCGCAGTCCGGGTTGACCCAGAGCTGGCGGGACGGGACGTGCTTGACCGCAGTGCTGAGCAGTTCGGTGACTTCCTGCTCGCCCGGGACGCGCGGCGAGTGGATGTCGTAGACGCCCGGGCCCACGCCGCGGCCGAAGCCGTGGGACTCGAGGTCGTGTACCACTTCCATCCGGGAGCGGGCTGCCTCGATCGAGGTCACGTCGGCGTCGAGGCCGTCGATCGCGTCGATGATCGCGCCGAACTCCGAGTAGCACAGGTGGGTATGGACCTGGGTGGAGTCGGCGGCGCCGGCGGTGGCGAGCCGGAAGGACTTCACGGACCAGTCCAGGTAGGCGGCCTGGTCTGCCCGGCGCAGCGGCAGCAGTTCGCGCAGGGCGGGCTCGTCGACCTGGATGATCTTGATGCCGGCGGCTTCCAGGTCCGCGATTTCGTCGCGGAGTGCCAGGGCCACCTGGTTGGCGGTCTCGCCGAGGGGCTGGTCGTCGCGGACGAAGGACCACGCCAGGATCGTGACCGGCCCGGTGAGCATGCCCTTCATCGGCTTGCTGGTCAGCGACTGCGCGTACTTGGCCCATTCCACCGTGATCGGGGCGCTGCGCGTGACGTCGCCCCACAGGATGGAGGGCCGGGTGCAGCGCGAGCCGTAGGACTGGACCCAGCCGTGCACGGTGACGTCGAAGCCTTCCAGGTTTTCGGCGAAGTACTGCACCATGTCGTTGCGCTCGGGCTCGCCGTGGACCAGCACGTCGAAGCCGAGCTCCTCCTGCAGCTCCACGACGCGCTTGATCTCGTCCTTCATCAGCTGTTCGTACTGTTCAGTGCTGAGCTCGCCCTTGTTGGCGCGGGCCCGGGCGGTGCGGATCTCCGCGGTCTGCGGGAAGGAGCCGATGGTGGTGGTGGGCAGCGGCGGCAGCTGCAGCGCCCCGGCCTGCGCGGCCTCGCGGACCGCGTAGGCGGAGCGGTTGAAGTCCGCGTCGGTCAGGGCGGCGGTGCGGGCGCGGACCTCGGCGCGGCGGACGCCGTCGGCCCCGGCGCGGGAGGCAATGACGCGGGTGGCCTCATCGATGGCCGGCTGGACGGCTGCCGGGTCGGTCAGCAGCCCGGCGAGGGTGACAACCTCGGCGGCCTTCTGGTCGGCGAAGGCGAGCCAGCTGCGCAGCTGGGCCGGGAGCTGGACTTCCTCCTCGGCGTCGTGCGGGACGTGCGCGGTGGTGGTGGAGGTGCTGATGGCGAGCTTTCCCACCGACTCCTTCAGCTTGGCGATCTTTGCCGCCGAGTCGGCCAGGTCGTTGCGCCAGATGTTGTGGCCGTCCACGACGCCGGCAACCAGGGTCTTGTTGCCCAGCGCGGCGAGCGCCACGGCGGACGGGACCTCGCCCTTGAAGACGTCCAGGTGCAGGGCGTCGATGCCGGTGGCGGCGAGGGTGCCGAGCTGGCCGTCCAGCGCGCCATAGGGGGTGGACACGAACAGCTGCGGGCGGTCCGCGGCGGCGGAGAGCTCCCCGTAGGCGCGGGCGACGGCGGCCTGGATCTCTTCGGCCGGGGTGTCCTGGTCCACCACCAGGGCCGGCTCGTCGAGCTGGACCCAGCTGGCGCCGGCGGCGGCAAGCCGCTGCAGCAGTGCGGTGTAGACGGGCAGGATGTCCTCGAGGCGGGACAGCGGGCTGAAGCCGGCCGGGGCCTCGTCGGAGGCTTTGCTCAGCAGCAGGAACGTCACCGGACCAACCAGGTACGGGCGGGTCTCAACACCGTTGGCCAGGGCGTACTCGAATTCCTCGACGATCCGGGTGGACGTCAGCGCGAAGTTGGTCTCCGGGCCGATTTCCGGGACGAGGTAGTGGTAGTTGGTGTCGAACCACTTGGTCATTTCCAGCGGCTGCTGGTCCGTGGTGCCGCGGGCCAGGGTGAAGTATCCGTCGATGTCGAGCCGGCCGCCTTCGGTGAGGAGGTTGCCGAAGCGGGCCGGTACGGCGCCGAGGTGCGCGGCGGCGTCGAGCACCTGGTCGTAGTAGGAGAAGCTGCCCGGAACGGCGGCGGCTTCGGTCAGGCCGAGACTTTGGAGCCGCCGGGCCGTGCCGAGCTGGATGTCCTTGGCGGCGGCGTCCAGGGCGTCGGCGTCGATTGTGCCGGCCCAGTAGGCCTCGACGGCCTTCTTGAGTTCGCGGCGGCGGCCGATGCGCGGGTAGCCGAGGATCGAGGCGGCCGGGAACGGGGTGGGCACAGCGGTGTTCTGATCAGTCATGGGAAGTCCTAAGAGTTGGTGGTGCAGGGTGCAGGAAAGTCGCGTCGGTGCCGGTCAGCTGGCAAGCTGCCGGCGGGCGGCCGGGCGCTGGTAGCTCGCGTGCCGGTTGCCGCTTCGCGGCCGCGGCAGGGCGAGCTTGTCCAGCACGTCCAGGGCACTGGCGTGTTCGTTGAAGGTGTACAGGTGCAGGCCCGGGGCGCCGGCGTCCAGGGCCGCGTTGGCCAGGTCCACGGTGGCCCTGACCCCGATCCGGTTGCGTTCGGCGTCGGTGTCCGCGGCGGCGAGCCGTTCCAGCAGTTCAGGGGCCGGTTCGACGCCGGTCAGTTCGCCCAGCCGGGTGAGCCGGCGGACGCTGGTGAGCGGCATGACCCCCGGGATGATCGGGATGGTGACGCCCGCCCGGCGCGCCTGGGTCAACAGCCGCGCGTACTGCTCGGTGTGGAAGAAGACCTGGGTGATGGCAAAGTCGGCACCGGAGCGCTGTTTGGCCAGCAGCACCTCGATGTCGTGCGCCTCACTCGGCGATTCGGGGTGCCGGGTGGGGTAGGCGGCGACGCCGACGGCGACTTTGCCGGCGCACAGCAGCGCCGAGCGGCGCTGTTCAACGCGGCGGATGAGTTCGATCAGGTCCTGCGCGTAGCGCAGGGAACCTTCCGCCGGGACGCCCCCGTCCCTGGGCTGGTCGCCGCGCAGGGCCAGGATGCCGCGGACGCCGACGTCGAGCAGTTCGCCGATGACCTCGGCGAGTTCCTGCGGGGAGTTGCCGACGCAGGTCAGGTGCGCCAGGGGGCGCAGCTGGGTTTCCTGCACGAGGCGGTTGATGAGTTCGACGGCGGTGCTGCGGTTGGAGCCGCTCGCACCGTACGTCACGGAGACGTAGTCCGGGCTGGTGGCTTCCAGCTCCCCGATCGTGGTCCAGAGCGACTCCGCGGCTGCGGGCGAGCGCGGCGGGAAAAGCTCGTAGGACAGGGCGATGGGGGCCGCGCCGGCGAGATTTGGATGTGCGTCAATAAGGCTTGGTGGAGACATTTGCGTCCTTGGCTGTGAGCCATTGCCGCCAGCGGGCCGGAGACCGGCCGGCGCTGCCGCCAATGAGTTGAGTTTGGGAACACGGAGGGAACTTCAGCAGGACGCAGTCGCGACTGTTACGCCTGCTTCGAAGCTGTCCGTGAGCAAATGTCAGGCCCACATGGGGGCACCCACACCCTCCTTGGCCGCCAGGGAAATATTTCGGCTGAAATGATTCCTTTGGCCGGCCTGCAGCGGAGGATCGCTGACACGTTACCGGGGTAACTTGTCTACGACTCTAGGGGCCCCTGGTGCGGCGTTCAAGTTTTCTGTCGAATTAAGACGCGCCTTTACGCCGCAGGAAGCCCGGTTGCAGAAGATTATTCGACAAAGCGAGGCCTCCCCTTTGTCAGTGCCGCAGGTCTATCCTGAGGGCATGATCCAGCTTCCAGCCAGTTACCAGGAGTACCTCGCCGGCAAGAGCGAGAGCCTCATCAACACCGTCCGGCCCATCCTGATGCAGTCGGCCGCGGACAAACTGCACGGGGTGCGCGTGGTGGTCCACCCGCACGACCACCAGGCCCATCTGGACGACACCATCCCGTTCGGGACCGTCATCGAGGACATTGACTGACGGCAGCTGCCGGGACCGGCGCCTCCCGGCCAAGGGACGGGGTCCGGTCCTTCGCTAGCCCTCCAGCAGGAGGCGCTGCGAGCGGGGCGCCAGCGTGTGCTCCAGGACCAGGCAGGCCGCGCCGACGGCGCCGACGTCCTCGCCCACGCCGGTGCCCACTACTTCGATGCCGTGGATTTTCCGGGTGGCGCTGTTGTCCCGGACCAGGCCGGGGATCTGTTCGAGGTAGGCCGGCGCGAGGCACGTCCAGAACGGGCCGCCAAACACAACGCGGTCCACATCCAGCACGTTGGTGACCGCGGAGATGGCCCGGCTCACCAGCACGGCGGACTTCCGGAGGATATCCAGCGCCCCCTCGCTGCCGCCGTACGCCAGCGCGCAGAGTTCCGCGAAGCTCTCCTGCACCGCGGCGGCGCTCCGGTCCGTGCGGGAGCCGTCCAGCACGCCGGCAGCCTCGGCCTGCGCGACGAGGACCTTCGGGATCGCGGCGGACTTCACGCAGCCGCGCTGGCCGCAGTCGCAGGGCGGCCCGTCGGGGTCCACGATGATGTGCCCGATTTCCCCGGCATTGCCGGAGGTGCCGCGGACCACCTCGTCGTTGAGGACCACCCCGCAGCCGATCCCGGTGCCCATGTACATAAAGACAAAGCTGCCCGCGCCGCTGGGGCCGCCGGCCCAGGTTTCGGCGACGGCGGCGGCCGTCACGTCCTTGTCCAGGAGCGTCGACAGCCCGGTCGCCGCGGCGAGGGCGTCACGCAGCGGAACGCGTTCCCAGCCCGGTAGCAGCGGCGGGTCCACCACGGCACCTTCCTCCAGGTCGATCGGCCCCGGCGAGGCAATGCCCAGCCCGGCGACCTTGGCACTGTCCACCCCGGAGTCCTCGATCAGTTGCTTGATCTCCGCGGCGATCGTGTCGATGATGGATCCCGGGTCCGTGCCCGAGGGCGTCTTGAGCCGTGAGTGCTTGACGACGGCGCCGACGAGGTCCAGCAGGACGAACGTCAGGACGGCGGGATCGAGGTGGACGCCGACGGCGTACATCCCGGCCGGGTTGAGCCGGAGCATGGTGCGCGGCTTACCGGGTCCGCTGCCCTCTTTGCCCGCCTCGACGATCAGGTTCTGGTCCAGCAGCCGGCGGGAAATATTGGAGATGGTTTGCGGCGAGAGCCCGACGAGCTGCGCGAGTTCCACCCGGCTGAGCCCGCCCGGGGCGCGCCGGATCGCGTCCAGGATGACCGTGAGGTTGAAATCCCCCATCCGTGGGAGGTTTGTGCCGCGCCGCGGCGAGGGTGTGCGGATCTCAGTCACTGATACCTCTAAACGTCTTCGGCTAAGCACTGCTGATGTCAGAAATGGTACGTTACGCGCGGCCGCTAGCACCCACCCTCCGCCTTCACAGTCGGACAGATTTCGCCCGGGTGGCCCGCAGCCGGGCCCGCGTGGCCCCTGACTGGCTCCGGCGTGGCCCCTGTCTAGCCGTGCGGGGCTGAGCGCCGCGGCTGGCGGACGCTCGCCGTGACGGTGAATTTCGGGTTGCGGCCCACCTCACGGGTGGGGCCGACCAGCCGTTCCAGTGCGGGCCGGTACTGCAGGTGGCTGTTGAATACCGTCCAGAGTTCGCCGCCCGGAACCAGGACCCTGGCCGCTGCTTCGATCAGTTTGATTCCGGCCCCGGCGTGCACCGCGGCGCCCAGGTGGAACGGCGGGTTGAGCAGGACCAGTTCGGCGCTGGCGTCCGGCAGGGTGCTCATGGCGTCGTCGTGCAGGACCTCGATCTGCCGGTCCAGGCCGTTGGCGCGGGCCGTGGCCGCGGCGGACTCGACGGCGGCCGCCGACCTGTCCGTGGCCGTGACCCGCGCGTGCGGGTGGCTGCGGGCGTACAGGGCGGCCAGGATCCCGGTGCCGCACCCGAGGTCCACGGCGTGCCCGACGCTGGGCATCTCCGGCAGGAAGTCCAGCAGGAACCGGGTTCCGATGTCCAGCCCGGTGCCGGCAAACACGGCTCCCCGCGCGCAGACCGTCAGCCCCAGCCCGGCGTTCCACTCCGTGACCGGGAACGGCGGGGCGCCGGCCGCCGGTTTCGCGGCCCGGGCCAGCAGGATGCGTGACTTTTGCCGGGCCAGCTGGGGTTGCACCTCGCCGAAGTACCGCTCCAGCACGGCGTTCATCCCCAGGCTCATGTGCTTGACCCGGCCGCCGGCCAGCAGCACGACGTCCGGCGCGGCGTGCCGGGCGACGGCGTCGGCGATCTCCTCCAGCTCGGCGAGTGACCGGGGCAGCTGGAGCAGGACGAGGGGCGCGCCGTCGAGGGCTTCGGCCAGCGGAAGCTGTTCGAACCCGGCGTTGAGCCCGGAGGCCTCGGCGTTGTTGCGGAGCGCGCGTTCGCCGGTGATCAGGTCCTCATGCACCCGCACCGGGCGGGTATCGGCGGCGGCGCCCTGCCAGTCGAGGGCGAGCATGCCGAGGGTCAGGGCGCCGTAGCGGTCTCCCACGACGGCGGTCCGGCCGGCGGGTGCCAGCCGGCCGGCGGAGCGCAGTTCGGCAGCGGTGTCCAGCAGCAACCGGTCGGTGGCGTCCCAGGCCTGCAGGTTGGCCGCCTCGACGTCGGGGAATCTGCGGAGCCGGGAAAAGAGGGAGTCGAGCTTGTTGTCCGCCACGCGCGGGTTGCCGCCCTTTCTGGTCGGGTTCTTGTCGGGCCGTCAGTGATGGGACGGGGATGGTGCACCGCTTTACGTTATCCCGGACCGGCCAGCAGCTTGACGATCCCGGCGACGGCGGCCCGGCCCGCCCGGTTCGCCCCGATAGTGGACGACGACGGGCCATAGCCCACGAGGTGGACCCGCGGCTCCGCGGCGACGCGGGTGCCGTCCATGGCGATGCCGCCGCCTGGGCTGCGGAGATGCAGCGGCGCGAGGTGCTCCAGCTCCGCCCGGAAGCCGGTGGCCCAGAGGATGACGTCGGCGGCCAGGAAACTGCCGTCCGCCAGCCGCACTCCCCCGGGTTCAATGCCGGTGAACATCGGGTGGCGCTGGAGCACGCCGCGTGCGGCGGCAGCGCGCAGGGCCGGCGTCCAGATGAGTCCCGTCACGGCGACGACGCTTTGCGGCGGCAGCCCCTGCCGCACCCGTTCCTCGACGAGGGCGACGGCGTCGTGGCCGGCCTGCCGGTCGAAGGGGGCGTCGCGCCAGAGCGGTTCCCGCCGGGTGAACCAGGTGGTGCTGGTGACCGCGGAGATCTCGTCCAGCAGGCCCACGGCGGAGATGCCGCCGCCCACCACGATCACGTGCTGCCCGCGGAATTCCTCCGCGGAGGCGTAGTCCGCCACGTGCAGTTGCCGGCCGCGGAAGCTGGTCTGCCCCGGGTAGATGGGCCAGAACGGGCGCGTCCAGGTGCCGGTGGCGTTGATCACGGCCCGGGCGGAGCAGTCGCCGCGGGAGGTGGCGACGCGGAGGCGACCGGCCGGGTTGTTGTCCTCCCGGCTGACGGAGCGGACTTTCACCGGCCGTTCGACGGCCAGGCCCAGCCGGGCCTCGTAGCCGGCAAAATACCGGCTCAGGAAGCTCGAGCTGGCTTCCTCCGGATCGACCTCAGGCTGCGGGATGCCCGGCAGGTCGCTGATGCCGTTGACGGTGGCCATCAGCAGGCTTTTCCAGCGGTGCCGCCAGGCACCTCCGGGGCCGTCCTCGGCGTCGAGCACCACATAGGTCAGCGGAGCGCCGGCGCCGGCCACGGCAGCGCTGTCCGGGCCGGTACTGGCCGTGCCACTGGCCGGACCGGCGGGGACGAACCCGCGGCGCTGCAGATGGTAGGCGGCGGAAAGTCCGGCCTGTCCGGCGCCGATGACCACGACATCGGCGAACCGCAGCGGTGCACGCAAGGTGTCGTTCACGGCGCCCATCCTCATTCAGCGGAAACAAAGCGAGGCCCCGCTCAGTGAGCGGGACCTCGTCCGGTGGAGCTGAGGGGACTCGAACCCCTGACCCCCTGCATGCCATGCAGGTGCGCTACCAGCTGCGCCACAGCCCCAAACGTGTCGTTGACCCAACCCTCAAGAAGCCGGTTCGATCAAGCAACCTGATTATCTTAATCTACATTTGCCGCCGACGCGAATCGGCGCGCGGTGTGTCGCTCCAGCGCTTCAGCGGCGGCGCACTGCCGCGGAGGAATAAAAAAATCCGCCGGAATCTTGCGATTCCGGCGGATAATCCGGTGGAGCTGAGGGGACTCGAACCCCTGACCCCCTGCATGCCATGCAGGTGCGCTACCAGCTGCGCCACAGCCCCGAATTTTCGCTGCTCCGAACTCGTTCTCTCCGAAGCAACTCAAATATCTTAGATCAGCACTTCTGAAAATTCCAAATCGGGCATATTCAGGGTTTTGCGCCGGCTGGTACCGTGCCTCCTACTCGGCGTCGGTGGCGGCGGTTGCCTTGGCCGAGGCGTCGTCGCCGAGCTGCAGGTCCACCACGGGGCAGTCCTTCCAAAGGCGCTCCAGGGCGTAGAACACGCGGTCTTCCTCGTGCTGGACGTGGATGACGACGTCGGCGTAATCCAGGAGCACCCAGCGTCCGCCGGAGCGGCCTTCGCGGCGCACGGGCTTGAGGTCGAACTTGGACAGTTCATCCTCGATGCCGTCGACGATGGCGTTGACCTGGCGTTCGGACGGCGCGGAGGCGATCAGGAAGACGTCCGCCAGGGCAAGCCGCTCGCTAACGTCGAGGGCGACAATGTCGTCGGCCAGTTTTTCCGCGGCAGCGCGGGCTGCGTGGCGGGCTGTGGCGATGGATGAATCGGTTGCAGTCACGGGACTCCTTGTTGAAAGTGAAAACTGTTGAAAATAAAAGCTGTTGATCTGGAAAAGCTGTGTGGTCGGGAGGGCTGTTCCGCCGGGACGCGAACCCGGCGGCCGGGGCGGCCTGCTGGCGGCTGCAGCGCAGGGGCTAGTGGGCCAACCCGGTGATGATCAGGATGATGCCGGCAATGAGCGCCAGGACTCCGAGGGCCAGGACACCGAGCTGGAGGGCGCGCAGGCGCCGTGCCCGGCCGAGGCCCGCGGTGGCGGCGTCCAGCGGGTCCAGCCCGTAGGCGGAGTTGGCAGCGACCGGCGGACGGGCGGCGAAGTCCTCCTCCGCCACAGCAGCCCCGGAGTTGTCCGGGGCGGCTGCCGCGGCCGGGCGGCGGACCGTTGCGGCCTGCGCGGCCGCCTCGGCTCGGGCCAGCACACCGGCACGGCTGTTCTCCGGACCGGCGTCCCGCTTCCGGGACGGGCCGGGCCGGCGCGGGGTGCGCGGTGTCTGGACCTTGGGGCTGGAGTTGGTGACCAGCGGGACGTACGACGTGGCAGGGCGCTTCATGACCGGCCGCTCCACGCCGGGGACCTCGACAAATTCCAGCGGGGTGACCATGGCCAGGTTGCTGGCTGTCGAGGGGGCGTTCTTCTGGGGTTCGCTGCGGGGCTGGGACGGCTGGCTGTTCTGCGCTGCCAGCTTTTGCTTCGCGGCCGCCCGCCGGTTCAGCACGGCGGCGCGTTCGGCCAGGGCAATCTGCTCAGCCAGTATTTCCGGGTTGACGGCGTCCGGATCCGTGGCGGCGATGTGTTCCATCTTCGCGACCTGGTTGCGGGCCTGCTCGGCGAGGAGCTCACGCGCGGCGAGGGCCTGCTCGACGCTCATCCCCTCCGGCAGCTTGCCGCCCGGGCCGGGCGCGCCGGCGCCCTGCGGCGGCGCTTCCTCAGCCTCCGGCGCGGTGGCGGCCGTCCCGGCCGGGCTGTCCTGGCCGGCCGGCGGCTTGGCAGCTGTCCCTACCACCGGGTGCGAGCGGGTCCGCGGCGACGGCATCGGCACGATCGGATTGGCCGAGGTGGCGGGGGCGGTCTCTTCGGCCAGCTGCTGGAGCCGGAGCTGGCGGCGCGTGGGGGCGCCGCCGGGTGAAAGCTGGCCTTCTTTTTCCGCGAGGTCTTTGATGGTGCGCAAGGCGGCGCGGTCGCGGGCCCGGATCTGCGAGGACCGTTCGGCGGCGGACGTGGTCCGGACCGAGTCAACCGGGCCCGGGATGCGGCGGCGGCCGGTGGTCTCGGCCTCGGTCGGTTCCTCCGGACGCCCGGACGTGGCGGGATTCGCGCCGGCCGGCCGGGACCCGGGTCCTGAGCCGTCCCGGGCGCGGGCAGCCTGACCTGCGCCGGCACCCGTGGTGCCGGCGCCCGGCGTCACTTGCTGGCGCTCATCCCTGGCCTGACGCAATTCGCGGCGGCTGCGGATGGGAGACTGTTCCTGACTCATTGAAGGCTCATTCGGTGCTGGCGGTTTGGTTTGTCTCGAGGGCGGCCCGTGGCTCCTGGAGGTCCCCCTCAGGATCGGGCTGGTCGTCATACAGGTCGTACTTGGCGATGTACTGGACCACGCCGTCGGGCACGAGGTACCAGACGGGGTTTCCGGCGGCGACGCGGGCCCGGCAATCGGTGGACGAGATGGCCATGGCGGGGACCTCAAGCAGGCTCACGTCATCCCGGCCCATGCCGTCCAGCACATGCCCGGGACGGGTCACGCCGACAAAATGCGCCAGCGACCATAGCTCGTCGATGTCCTTCCAGGACAGGATCTGCGCGAGTGCGTCGGCGCCGGTGATGAAGAACAGGTCGGCGTCCGGCCGTAGCGTGCGCAGGTCCCGGAGGGTGTCGATGGTGTAGGTGGGGCCGGGACGGTCGACGTCGACCCGGCTCACGGTGAAGCGCGGATTCGACGCGGTGGCGATGACGGTCATGAGGTAGCGGTGCTCGGCCTCGCTGACCTTCCGGCTGCTCTTCTGCCAGGGCTGGCCGGTGGGAACGAACACCACTTCGTCAAGGCCGAACTTCGCCGCGACCTCACTGGCCGCGACGAGGTGGCCGTGATGGATCGGATCAAAGGTGCCGCCCATCACACCCAGCCGCAGGCGGCGCTTCGCGCCGTGCTGCTTCACTGTGGCGGAAATATTAGTGGCCTTGGCCGTGGTCGTGCTTGTTCGGGTGCTGGCGGTGCGGGTCCGCGTGCTCCTCGACGGCCTCGTGGCGCTTGCCGAGGTTGCCGTAGGAGAGCGTGATGAACATCAGGACCAGCAGGATCACGAACATGGAGCCGCCAATAACGAACGGCGGCGCAATGAGCGGCGCGAGTTCCTCGTGTTCGCCGGCTGCGGCAATGGATGTGGCGATCTGCTGAAACAGCATGTTCTCCCCTAGTGAGTTCACAAATTAATTGCGGTTTTGCGACGACGGAGGCCCCGCCGTTCCTGGCTTCTGTTCCATGTTACCGCGTTGCTAGGCCCGGACCTGGCCTTCGCCCTGCACGATCCACTTCGTGGTGGTGAGCTCGGTCAGCCCCATCGGGCCGCGGGCGTGCAGCTTCTGCGTCGAAATCCCCACCTCGGCGCCGAGGCCCAGCTCCCCGCCGTCGGTGAAGCGCGTGGAGGCGTTCACGATCACGGCGGCCGAATCCACCTCCGCGATGAAACGCTCGGCGTTGGCCAGGTCGTTGGTCAGGATGGCCTCGGTGTGCCCGGTGGACCAGGTGCGGATGTGCTGCACTGCCTCGTCCAGGCTGTCCACCATGGCGACCGCCAGGTCCAGGTCCATGTATTCGGTGGCCCAGTCCGCCTCGGTGGCGGGCACCGAGTCCACGGCGGCCGGCAGCGCAGCGCGGATCCGGTCGTCCGTGTGCAGCGTGACGCCGGCGGCGCGCAGGGCGGCGGCGACGGCAGGCAGCACGGTGGACCCGGAATGGACCAGCAGCGTCTCCACGGTGTTGCAGACGCTGGGGCGCTGGGTCTTGGCGTTGAGCAGGATCTCGACAGCCATCTCTTCGTCCGCCGAGGCGTCGAGGAAGATGTGCACGTTGCCCTCCCCGGTCTCAATGACCGGCACCGAGGAGTTCGTGACCACGGTCTGGATCAGCTCCCGTCCGCCGCGCGGAATCAGCACGTCGACGCGGCCCCGGGCGCGCATCAGGACGTTCGCGCCGTCACGGCCGTACTGGTCCACGCTCTGCACGGCGTCGGCGGGCAGGCCGACGGAGTCGAGGGCGTCGCGCAGGATGCCGACAAGTGCCTCGTTGGTGGCGGCGGCGGCGCTTCCGCCGCGCAGGATCACGGCGTTGCCGCTCTTGAGGGCCAGTCCGGCGATGTCCACGGTGACGTTGGGGCGCGCCTCGTAGATCGCCGCGACCACACCCATGGGCACGTTGACCTGGCGTAGCCGCAGCCCGTTCGGCAGGGTCTGGCCGCGGACCACATTGCCTACCGGGTCCGGCAGGTTGGCCAGGTTTTCCAGCGCGGCGGCCAGGGCCTGCACGCGGGCTTCGGTGAGGGTGAGGCGGTCCAGCAGCGCCGCCGAGGTGCCGTTGGCGCGGCCGGCGTCGACGTCCTTAGCGTTGGCGGCCAGGATCCGGCCCTGCTGCTCCAGCAGCGCGGCGCCGACGGCGCGCAGGCCGCGGTCCTTCCAGGCCCGGTTGGCGCGGGCCATCCGGCGGGACGCGGTCCGGGACCGGTCGGCGATGGCGTGCACGGCGGCTTCGATGTCCGTCGCGGCCGGCGGCAGGCCCGCGGAGGGGGCGTCGGAAACCGGCAGGTCGGGGTGCGAAATCAGAGCCTCAGTCATGCTCCAAGTTTAGGCGAGCGGAGGGCTTAGACCAGCACCAGGTCGTCAACATGAACAACTTCACGGTCATAGCCGCGACCCAGCGCCTTGCCGAGTTCGCGGGTGGAGCGGCCCAGCATCTGCGGCAGTTCGGCGGCGCCGTAGTTCACCAGGCCGCGGGCAATCACGGTCCCGTCGGCGCCGACCATCTCGACGGCGTCGCCGGCTTCGAAGTCGCCGTGCACGGCGGAAATCCCGGCGGGCAGCAGCGAGGTGTGGCGGTCCCGCACGGCGCGGACGGCGCCGTCGTCGAGCACCAGCGTCCCCTGGACGGACGCCAGGTGGGCGAGCCAGAGCAGCCGGATCGGCTTGCGGGAGCCGTTGACGGAGAACCAGGTTCCCACGTCCTCCCCCGCCAGCGCGGCGGCGGCGTTCGCGGTGGAGGTGACGAGGGCGTGGATCCCGGATCCGGCGGCGATGGAGGCGGCTTCGACCTTGGTGACCATGCCGCCGGTGCCGACCCCTGCCTTGCCGGTGCTGCCGATCGAGACACCGTCAAGGTCCTGCGGACCGGCGACGTGCGGGATCCGCTTGGCTCCGTGCGAGGGCGGCCCGTCGTAGAGCGAATCGACGTCGGAAAGCAGCACCAGGGCGTCGGCGCGGACCAGGTGCGCCACCAGGGCCGCGAGCCGGTCGTTGTCGCCGAAGCGGATCTCGTGGGTCGCGACGGTGTCGTTCTCATTGACCACCGGGACCACGCCAAGGTTCAGCAGCCGATCCAGCGCGCGGAAGGCGTTGGTGTGCTGGCTGCGGCGCATGAAGTCGTCCGCGGTCAGCAGCACCTGGCTTACTGTGACGCCGTGTGCGCCGAACGCGTGGGTATAGCGGGCCATCAGCAGGCCCTGGCCGACGCTCGCGGCGGCCTGCTGGGTGGCGAGGTCGCGGGGGCGTTTTTCCAGTCCCAGCGGCGCCAGCCCGGCGGCGATCGCCCCGGAGGAGACCAGGATGATCTCGGTGCCCGCGTTGCGCTTGTGCGCCAGGGCGTCGGCGAGGTCGGTGAGGGCTTCCTCGGCGATGCCGCCCTTGATGGACGTCAGCGAGGAGGACCCCACCTTGACCACGATCCGGCGGGCGCCGGAGAGCAGCGCGCGGCTGGGCGCGGCTGCAGCTCCGGGGTCGACGACGGCGTTACTCGTCATCGGCTTCGCCGAGTCCACTCTCCTTGAGCGGCTGCGGCGCGCGGCGGGCACTGACCGATTCGGTCCAGATACCGGCCTTGCGCTCGGCCTCCAGCTCGGCACGGGCCGCGGCCTTGGCGTCGCGGCGTTCCTGCTGGTCCTCGCGCTTCTGGCCGCGCGTGGGGCGGTCGCCGATGTCGGCGAAGCGCACGTCAGTGCCGCGCGGGGAAGCCAGCAGCTCGGCGCCGGCCATCATGGTCGGCTCCCAGTCGAAGACGACGCCGTCGTCCTCGCCGATGACGACCGTGTCGCCGGGCTTGGCGCCCTGCTTGAACAGTTCGTTCTCGACGCCCAGCTTGGCCAGGCGGTCGGCGAGGTAGCCGATGGCTTCCTCGTTGGTGAAGTCGGTCTGCTTGACCCAGCGCACGGGCTTGTCGCCCAGCACGCGGAACAGCGGTTCCAGGTTCTTCTCTTCGCGGCGGATCGTGAAGCCGCTCTCATTGACGGCGCGCGGACGCAGCACGGGGGCCTGGACCTTGGGCGGCGCCGCGGCCACCGCGTCGCGGGCGGCCTTGACGATCTCGGCCATGGCGAAGCCGAGCTGGCGGAGTCCCTCGTGGCTGGTCGCGGAAATTTCGAAGACCTTGTAGCCGCGCTTTTCCAGTTCCGGGCGGACGAATTCGGCCATGTCCTTGCCGTCCGGCAGATCGACCTTGTTCAGGGCGATGAGGCGGGGACGGTGGTTCAGCGGCACGACTTCACCGTCGGAGCCGGCGTAGCTCATGTCCACGGCGTACTTTTCAAGCTCGGCTTCGATCACGGCGAGGTCCGAGAGCGGGTCGCGGTCCGACTCCAGCGTGCCGCAGTCCAGCACGTGCACCAGCGCGGCGCAGCGCTCGACGTGGCGCAGGAAGTGGTGCCCCAGGCCCTTGCCCTCGCTGGCACCTTCGATCAGGCCCGGGACGTCGGCGATGGTGAACCGGACGTCGCCGGCCTGCACGACGCCGAGGTTGGGGATCAGGGTGGTGAAGGGGTAGTCGGCGATCTTCGGCCGCGCGGCCGACATCGCCGCGATCAGGCTGGACTTACCCGCGGACGGGAAGCCGACCAGGGCGATGTCCGCGATGGACTTCAGCTCCAGGACGATGTCGCTGGATTCGCCTTCGATGCCGAGGAGCGCGAAGCCGGGGGCGCGGCGCTTCTGCGAGGACAGGGCGGCGTTGCCGAGGCCGCCGATGCCGCCGGCCGCGGCGATGAACTCAGTGCCTTCGCCGACCATGTCGGCGAGGACGGTGCCGTCCTTGCTCTTGACGACCGTACCCTCGGGGACCGGGAGGACGAGGGTTTCGCCGTTCTTGCCGCCGCGCCAGTCGCCCATGCCGGGGCCGCCGTTGGTGGCGTGCCGGTGCGGGGCGTGGTGGTAGTCGAGCAGGGTGGTGGTCTGCGGATCCACGCGCAGGATGACGTCGCCGCCGTTGCCGCCGTTGCCGCCGTCGGGGCCGCCGAGGGGCTTGAACTTCTCGCGGTGGACGGAGACACAGCCGTGGCCGCCGGTACCGCCGGATACGTGCAGTACTACCCGGTCTACAAAGCTCGCCACGTGGATCTCCTCAGTGCTGTTCCTCAGGTCCGCAGGGGCCCAAGATGATTGTAATGCGGTTAAAACACCGGTGGAGCGGACCTATTGGCCCGCCCCACCGATTTAGAACTTGTTGTTACTCTGCAGCTGCAGCAGCCACGATGTTCACAACGCGACGACCACGGCGGGTGCCGAACTCGACAGCACCGGGGGTCAGGGCGAACAGGGTGTCGTCGCCGCCGCGGCCAACGCCGGCGCCCGGGTGGAAGTGGGTGCCACGCTGGCGGACGATGATCTCGCCTGCGGAAACTACCTGGCCGCCGAAGCGCTTGACGCCAAGGTACTGGGCGTTGGAGTCACGACCGTTGCGAGTGGAGCTCGCGCCTTTTTTATGTGCCATTTGAAATGCCTGCTTTCAAAAATTCTGGGGAAACTGTTGGAACCAGATCAGTAACGAAGAGTTACTTGATACCGGTGATCTTGACCTTGGTCAGTTCCTGACGGTGACCCTGGCGCTTCTTGTAACCGGTCTTGTTCTTGAACTTCTGGATGACGATCTTGGGACCACGGAGGTCTTCCAGGATCTCAGCCGTAACCGTTACCTTGGCCAGGTCCTTGGCTGCAGTCGTGACCTTGTCACCGTCCACCAGGAGCAGTGCGGGCAACTCAAAGGTGCTGCCGGCTCCACCGGGGACGCGGTTCAGGGTAACGAAGTCTCCAACGGAAACCTTCTCTTGGCGGCCGCCTGCGCGGACAATCGCGTACACCACTGGGGAACTCACTTCTCTCGACGTTTATTACTAGATTTGCGTGCGGAACCTGGGGCCGAAGTGTTCGGACCGGCTCACGCTGTGCCTCAACGCCGGTGGATTCCCCGGGGGAACCCATGAGCTATCCCGTGGAAAGTCCTGCCCGCAGGGCGGGTGAACTGTTCCTCAGGGTCATAACCCAAGTGTTGGCGTAAGCACCGAAGATCTAGACTACGCTAATTTTGCCTTCGGCCGCAAACGAGGCTGGTCCCGGCGAGTAGTGCGTGACAGGCGCCACACCATGTGCCCAGGGGGCCCAAGCTGTGGTGCCGCAGCGACCTTCCGGAACCGCGCCCCATTATCTTACCGGCTGCATCGCCCGGGCCGGCTCAGGCGTGCAGCCTCGGCGCGTCGAAGAATTCCACCTCATACCGGCAGGAGTGCTCGAAGGCTTCTGCCATGGCGCGTCGCTCCGCCTCGGAGCCCCCGCGGCCCGCGGCGTCGGTGTACCTGATCGCTTGCCGGGTCGCCTCCGCGAAGGCCTCGTCCGCGTAGGTGCTCAGCCACTCCGCGTAGGGGTGCGCCGCCGGGGCGCCCGCAGCGAGGAACTCGCGATGCAGCGTGGCGCCGACCTCGGCGTAGAGCCAGAAACACGGCAGCGCCGCCGCGGCCAGCACGCCGTAGCTGCCGGCGAGCGATGCCGCGTGGAGGTGGTCCACGTAGGCCTTGGTGACCGGTCCCGGCCGCGTTTCCGCCGCGCGGCCGGCCAGCCAGTTCCGGTGCAGTTCGGATTCGACTTCGAGGCACTGCTGCGCCGAACGGGACCAGAAGAGCTGTTCGGCTTCCGACGGCGCGAGGGCGGCGGCGCGGGACAGCACCCGGGAGTAGCCGTTCAGGTACAGGGCGTCCTGGCTGAGGTAGTAAGCGAACTCCTGCTCCGGCAAGCTTCCGTCGGCGAGCCCGCGGATGAAGTCCAGGCTGTAGATCGCGTCCAGTCCTGCCGCCGCGTGCCCGGCGAGGGCCGCTGCGAAGCCACCCTTGGCGGGCAGCTGTGTCAGGGCCGGTGCGGCTGGCTGAAGGTGGTGGAAATGGTGCACGGGGCCGTTGCCGGATCCGACGCCGAGGCGACCGGATTCCCGCAGCGCACCCAGCAGCCAGGGCTTGACCTCGCGCAGAGCCGCCTCCCAGTCCCCCGCCCGCGCCTGCACCGTGGCCAGTGCCGAAGACAGCGAGCAGCCGGTGCCGTGGCTGTTGCGGGTGGCGATCCGCTCGCCCGGCACGACCACCGTTTCCTGGCCGAGCAGTCCTCCGGTGTTCACCAGTGCGTCCGGGCAGCCGCCGCCGTCGTCGCGGCCGCCTTCTTCGCTTTCCTGGCCGTCGGCGAGGTGGCCGCCCTTGACCAGCACCGTGGTGCCGGCCTGGGCGGCGAGCCGCTTGCCCTGTTCCAGCGCCCCGGCCCAGTCCGCGGCGGGCGGTTCGTCCAGCAGCATGGCCAGTTCGGCCAGGTTCGGGGTGATGAGGTCGGCCAGCGGGAGCAGGGAGCGCAGGGCCGCTTCGGCGGATTCCTGCAGCAGCCGGTCGCCGCTGGTGGCCACCATTACCGGGTCCACGACCACGACGGCGGGCCGGACCTTCTGAAGCCAGGCCCGGACGGCGTCGATCACTGCGGCGTCGCCGAGCATGCCGATTTTGACCGCATCGATGGTGATGTCGTCGCTTACTGCCTCCAGCTGGGCCGTCAGGAAGGACGCCGGCGGCACGTGGACGGAGCGGACGCCCCGGGTGTTCTGGGCCGTCAGCGCCGTGATGACGGCCATCCCGTAGCCGCCGTTCGCGGCGATGCTCTTCAGGTCCGCCTGGATGCCGGCGCCGCCGGAAGGGTCCGAACCGGCGATCGCCAGCACCCGCGGAATCCGCGGCAGTGTGGCTGCGGCGGCTTCCGCGGGCTCCTGGTCCGGGAAGGCGGACTGCAGGATGGATGCCGGGCGGGTTGCGGCTGGCCGGGTTGGTTGCGGCTGGGTCGATGAAGACAAGAGACATCCCTTCGCCGGTGCTAACCGGACAGGTTCAACGGGTCTGGATCTCAGCCGGCTCGATGCGCGGCACCCCGTGTCAGTTCCCCAGCCTAGCGTTCCCCGCCGGCAACTCCCCCGTCCGCACCCTCCGTGACGGCGCCCCCTGGCGGACGCCCCTTAACGGGCTCGCGGGTACCGCCCGGACCGACCGATGTTACGTCGATTCCGCACGATACCCGCGGGCCGTGGTGTCTGCTGAGTCCTACAGCTCCGACGCCGGTACGCCGACGCCGAGGATGATCGGCTCGTTGGCCGCGGGCTTCGCGGCCTCCTTCACCGGCTCCGGCGCCTTGGCCTCATGGACCGATCCGGCGGCAGCCGACGGAGTGGCCGCGCGCTGCTGCACAGACGTCTCGTTGGCGGCTCCCTGGGCCCGGCTGGCGCTTCGGTTCCGGCGCACCCGGCGGGGTGCGGAGCTCTCCGCTGCCGCAGCCTGGCGGGCCGGCGCCTGCGTTGCCGGTGCTGCGGGCGCCTGCGCCGCGGGTGCCTTGGCAGGTTCCCGGCGGACGGGTGCCTGTGTTGCGGGCGCCTGGGCCTGAGCCGCGGGTGCCTTGGGCGCTTCCTGCCGGGGGGTGGCCTGGGCCTCCCGGTTCCGGACACTCGGCGGCTGGATCCGTGCTGTCTGGGCACGGCCACGGCCGCGGGTGGCGCGGGACGGTGCCGCTGCAACCGGCGCCGCGGGTTCCGCCGCGGGGAGCTCCGCGGCCCGTGCAGCCGGTTCCGGCGCTACAGTTTCCGCCGCGGCCGGGGCCGCTGCGGCAGGCTTGGCGGCCTCGGCGTCGCCCAGGTTGGCGAATGCCTCGGTGAGCAGGTCCAGGGTCAGCGCGGGCTGCGGGGTCTCCTCCGCGTGCTCGACGAACGGCAGGGCCACCTGCTCGCCGCCGAAGGTCAGCACAGCGGCGGGACGCCCGGCTGCCTCCTCCGTCGAAGCCAGCTCCACGGCCGCATCGAGGGCGGCCTGCCGGGTTTCGGCGTCGGGCGCTGCTGTCGCTTCGCCGTCGTGCAAGTGGGCGGCGTGCGCGGCGGCGGCGATGTTGGCCAACGCGGCGCGGGTCGCTTCTGCCTTGGCGTGGCGCTCAGCCTCGGTGGGCTCGGCGTGCGCCGCGGCGGGGGCGGCCGGCATGGACTCGCCGGCTCCCTGGCCGCTCTTGCCGCGGCGGCGCTTGCGCTCCGTGCGGGCGGCGGGCTGGTGCTCGGTCCGCGGGACGTGGTGTTCCGCGGCGACGGTGTTGGCGCGGCGGTGTTCGACCGGTTCGTCGTGGGTGACGATGCCGCGGCCGGCGCAGGCCTCGCACTGTTCGCCGAAGACCTCCAGCAGCCCGGTGCCCATCCGCTTGCGGGTCATCTGCACGAGCCCCAGCGAGGTCACCTCGGCGACCTGGTGCTTGGTCCGGTCCCGGCCGAGGCACTCCACCATGCGGCGCAGCACGAGGTCGCGGTTGGATTCCAGCACCATGTCGATGAAGTCGATCACGATGATGCCGCCGATGTCGCGCAGCCGCAGCTGCCGGACGACTTCCTCGGCCGCTTCCAGGTTGTTCTTGGTGACGGTTTCCTCGAGGTTGCCGCCGCTGCCGGTGAACTTGCCGGTGTTGACGTCCACCACGGTCATGGCTTCGGTGCGGTCGATCACCAGGGAGCCGCCGGAGGGCAGGAAGACCTTGCGGTCCAGGGCCTTGTGGATCTGCTCATCGATGCGCCACGCAGCGAAGATGTCCGTGTCCTTGGTCCACTTCTCAAGCCGGCCCACCAGGTCCGGAGCCACGTAGGTGACGTAGGCCTCAATGGTGTCCCAGGCTTCCTCGCCGGAAACGATCAGCTTGGAGAAGTCCTCGTTGAAGACGTCGCGGACCACCTTGATGGTCAGGTCCGGTTCGCCGTAGAGCAGCTCCGGGGCGAGGATCTTGGTGGACGTGGACTGGCTCTCGATGCCTTCCCACTGCGCGCGCAGACGGTTGATGTCATGCGTCAGCTCTTCCTCCGAGGCGCCCTCGGCCGCGGTGCGGACGATTACGCCGGCGTCCTCCGGCAGGCGGTCCTTGAGGATCCGCTTGAGCCGGTTGCGCTCAACGTCGGGCAGCTTGCGGGAGATGCCGGTCATGGAACCGCCGGGCACGTACACGAGGTAGCGGCCGGGCAGCGAGATCTGGCTGGTCAGCCGGGCACCCTTGTGGCCGACCGGGTCCTTGGTGACCTGGACGAGCACGGAGTCGCCGGACTTGAGCGCGTTTTCGATCCGGCGCTGCTTGCCTTCGAGGTTCACGGCGTCCCAGTTGACTTCGCCGGCGTACAGCACGGCGTTGCGGCCGCGTCCGATGTCGACAAAGGCGGCTTCCATGGACGGCAGCACGTTCTGGACCTTGCCCAGGTAGACGTTGCCAATCAGGGAATCCTGCTGGGTCTTGGAGACGAAGTGCTCGGCCAGCACACCGTCTTCCAGGACACCGATTTGGATTCTGTCGTCGCGCTGCCGGACGATCATCTGGCGGTCCACGGATTCGCGGCGGGCCAGGAACTCGGCCTCGGTGATAACGGTGCGGCGGCGGCCCGTGTCGCGGGACTCGCGGCGGCGCTGCTTCTTGGCCTCCAGGCGGGTGGAGCCCTTGACGGAGGTGACGCGGTTGTTGACCGGGGCCTCGCTGACCGCGCGCGGCGCCCGGACACGGGTCACCGTGTTGGGCGGATCGTCGTCCCCGCCGCCGGTCAGTTCAAGGTCCTGTTCGCCGCGGCGGCGACGGCGGCGGCGGCGCGAGGTCACGCCCTCTTCGAGGGTGCCTTCGGAATCCTCGCCGGTTTCCTCGGTGCTCTCGTCAGCGCCTTCGGTATCGGTGTCGGCTTCGCCGGCGGCGCGGGTGCGGCCGCGGCGTCCGCGGCTGCGGCGCCGACGGCGGCTGCCGGCGTCGTCGCCCTCGACCTCTTCTTCTTCGTCTTCTTCTTCGGTTTCCTCTGCCACCACCGGGGCCGGGCGCACGACGGTGCTCAGGTCCGGGGCCTGGAAGATCATCGAGGTGACAGCGCCGGGTGCGAGGAACAGCGCGGGGGCTTCCGCGCCGGCCTCGGCCGCGGTTTCATCGGACTCTGCTGCCGGAGTTTCGGCGGCGGCCGGCGCGGCTGCGGCTGCTTCGGCGGGGGCGGCGGCATCGGTCACAGCGGCTACTTCGTTCTGCACTGCTTCGGCCTCCACGGCGGCCGGGGCGGCCTTGGCGCGGGAGGCGCGGCGGCGGACCGGCTTCTCCGGTGCGGCTTCCGCTGTTGCCGGCTCCGCGGGCGCCTCAACGGCTGCAGCCGCGGTAGCCGCAATGTCCGTTGCGGCGGCGGCGTCGTCGCTTGCGGCAGGGACGTCGGCGTCGGTCTTCCTGCGCGACCGGCTCCGGCGGGCCGGGGCCTTGGCTTCCGGGGCGGCGTCGGTGCCGTCCGGGAGGGCGCCGGCGTCAGCGACGACGTCGGACGCGGCTGCCGTCTCTGCGGCTTCCGGCTTCGGGGCCGCCTTGCGGCGGGTCCTGGTGGCCTTCTTGGGAGCCTCCGTTGCGGCGGCGGTTTCCGGTGCTTCTTCGGTAACGAGTGCTTCGTTGTTACCGGCTACTAGCTGGTCATTATCCATATGTGGCGACACTCCTGCCCCTGATGTACCGCCACATTCGGCACCCGTGGGGGCAAATATTTGTCAACACCCGCGGGCATTGACAGAAGTCAATTGGATACCTTCAGGTTCGCACCGGCAGTGGGGTGCGGCAGCCCTGGAAGGCCGGCGAGCTTGTTCTGAACCCGTTGATCCCATGTGTCACAACCAGGTGCCGTCCAATGGCATTGCGGGATAGGCCGGATCGAGGGACCCGAAGTATGCCCTGCTCATCATTGGCGGTCTTGCAAACAAAGTCGCCGGACTGAAACCCGAATGTGGATCGCGTCCCAGCCAGGTTCATTGTCTCACAGGAGCCGCGAAAGCATAGGTAAGCGGGTCATCCGGTCCGCGTCGTGGACCGAATCACTGCTGACGGCACGACGGCGACCCGGGTACATCCAGCCTCCGGCGATACAATCGGGCCAAGAGCACCCGACGCAAAGGACTGAAATTCCATGCCCAGCATCTCCCACGCCCCCGACGACGTGACCGCCCACGAGCGCGGCGCCGGTGCGGCCGCTGCGGAGCGCCCGCTGCCCCTGATGACGCGTGACCGGCCGTTTGCCTGGCTCCTGCTGATCACCGGCGTGGTCGGTTGGCTCGCGTCCGGCACGCTGGTGCTGGAGAAGCTGGAGGTCCTGAAGGATCCCAGCCACGTCACGGTCTGCGATGTGAACCCGTGGATTTCCTGCGGGCAGGTGATGCAGACCTGGCAGAGTTCGGTTTTTGGATTCCCCAACATGTTCATCGGGATCGTCGCGTTCGCCGTCGTCATCACTACGGCGATGGGCATCCTTGCCGGGGCCAGCTTTGCCCGCTGGTACTGGCTCGGGCTGCAGGCCGGCGTGACGTTGGGCTTCGCGTTCGTGGTGTGGCTCTGGTCCCAGGCGCTGTACTCGATCCACATCCTCTGCCCGTTCTGCATGATCGTCTGGGCCGCCATGATCCCGCTGTTCGTCTGGGTGACCGTCCGCAACGTCAGCCACGGCGTCATCCGGATGCCCGCCGCAGCCACCCGGATCCTGGCCGACTCCGGCTGGATCCTGACCGCGCTGCTCTACGTCGCCGTGGTCGCCACCATCTTCTTCGCCTTCATCCAGGTCTTCATCGGAACCTCCGGCTACTAATCCGGCAGAGCCCGGTTAACCGCCGCGAGGTGACAGTTAAGGCCAATGTTCGTCGCGAACATTGGCCTTAACTGTCACCTCGGTGAGGTGCGCCGGGCGGGTTAGAACCAGATGCTGATCTCGCGTTCGGCGGACTCGGCCGAGTCGGAGCCGTGGACCAGGTTCTGCTGGACCTTGACGCCCCAGTCGCGGCCGAAGTCGCCGCGGATGGTGCCGGGGGCCGCCGTCGTCGGGTCGGTGGTGCCGGCGAGCGAGCGGAAGCCCTCGATGACGCGGTGGCCTTCGAAGATCGCCGCGACGACCGGACCGCTGAGCATGAACTCGACCAGCGGCTCGTAGAACGGCTTGCCGACGTGCTCTTCGTAGTGCTGTTCGAGGAGCTCGCGGCTGGCGTTGACCTTCTTCAGCTCGGCCAGGGCGTAGCCCTTGGCTTCGATCCGGGCGATGATGCTGCCGGTCAGGTTGCGGGCGACGCCGTCGGGCTTGATCAGGACTAGGGTGCGCTCAGTGCTCACAAGTGCTCCAATTTGTTGGTTGGGGTTCGGGACAAGTCTAGTTGCTCTGACCGTCGGGGTTCGCGGCTTCCCAGGCCGCCTGCTCGCGTTCGCGCTGGGCCGACTCCCGGTCGATCCGGATGCCGGTCCGGATGCCGTACCACCAGGTGATTGCGAACAGGCCGCCCACCACGAACATCGTGGGTTCCACAAAGCCGGTGAGGATCAGCAGCAGCTGCAGGATCCAGCCCAGGGCCACGCCCCACGGCTTGGAGAGGACCGCGCAGGTCAGCACCAGCACCACGCTCAGGCCGATGCCGACGCCGAAGACCAGCAGCGGCGGCAGCTCGCCGCGGCGCAGGCCGAAGACCGCCAGGGTGCCGAAGAGTGCCACGAAGGCCTCCAGCAGCAACACCGTGGAGGCGAACATAACCTTGGTGGAACGGCGTTTTTTGGGCATGCCCGGGCGCCACTCGCGCTGGGCCTTGGTGAGTTTTGCCATGGGTTACGCCTCGGTCTTTCCGAGCAGGATCCGGGCCTCGGCCACGAGCGTGATGGACCCGGTGACGAGGATCCCGCCGGCCAGGTCGTCGTTGGACTCGGCACGCTCCACGGCCCACTCGAGGGCGTCGTCGAGCTTCTCGGCGACGTGGATGTTGTCCTCGCCGAAGCCCAGGTCCAGGGCGAGTTCGGCCAGGTCCTCGGCCGGGACGGCGCGGGGCGAGTTGGACTGGGTGAAGCAGTAGTCCGAGGCGAGGTCGCCCAGGGACTCCTTGAGCTGGCGGAGGATTTCCTCGGCGTCCTTTTCCTTCAGGACACCCACCACCACCACCAGCTTGCTGAAGCTGAACGCCTCGTGGATGGCCTCGGCGGAGACCCGGACGCCCTCCGGGTTGTGTGCGGCGTCCACGATGATGGTCGGCGCGGTCCGGAGCACTTCCAGCCGCCCCGGCGAGGTGACCGACGCGAAGGCTTCCTGCAGCACATCGGCGTCGAGCGGCTTTTCGGCGCCGAAGAAGGCTTCCAGGGCCGCGATCGCGACGGCGGCGTTCTCCGCCTGGTGCGCGCCGTGCAGCGGCACCAGCAGATCCTCGTAGCGTCCCGCGATGCCCTGGATGTTCACCATTTGGCCGCCGACGGCGACGGTGCGGGATTCGACGCCGAACTCCACGCCTTCGAAGCGGAACGGCACGTTCGCTTCCTTGGCCTTTTCCAGCAGCACCTGGGCCGCGTCGACGGGCTGCGCGGCGCTGATCAGGAAACCGCCGGGCTTGATGATGCCGGCCTTTTCGTAGGCAATGTCCTCGGTGGTTTCGCCGAGCAGCTCCGTGTGGTCCAGCGAAATCGGGGTGATCACGGCGACCTGACCGTCGCCGACGTTGGTGGCATCGGTGATGCCGCCGAGGCCGACCTCGATCACGGCAACGTTGACCGGCTGGTCCGCGAAGATCGCGAAGCCCAGGATTGTCAGGCACTCGAAGTAGGTCAGCCGGGGCTGGCCCTCGGCGACGAGCTCGCTGTCCACGATTTCCAGGTACGGGCGGATCTCGTCCCAGATCCGGACGAAGGTCTCATCCGGGACGGGTTCGCCGTCGATGCTGATCCGCTCGGTGACCTTGGACAAGTGCGGGCTCGTGTACCGGCCGGTGCTCAGCCCGTGGGCGCGCAGGCCGGCCTCGATCATCCGGGCCGTTGAGGTCTTGCCGTTGGTGCCGGTGATGTGGATGATCGGGAACGCCTTGTTCGGCTCCCCCAGGATGTCCATGGCCCGGTGCAGCGGGGCTAGCCGCGGCTCCATCTTGTTTTCCGGCGCCCGGCCCAGCAGCTCGGCGTAGACGCTCTCTACGGAAAATTCGTCGGTCATGGATTATGCCCCTACTTCAACGGTTACTTTTTCGACGCTGACCTGAGGTTCCTTGACCTCGGCCGGAACGGTGTCCAGCTGCAGCGTCAGGGTCTCGGTCTTGACCAGTTCCGCGTGGGCCAGCAGCGCCTCGACGGTGTCCTGCGCCGCGGTGACGGTGGTGCGGATCCGGTCGCTGACGTTCAGCCCGGCGTCCTTGCGGGCCTGCTGGATGGCGCGGACCAGGTCGCGGGCGGTGCCTTCGGCTTCCAGCTCCGGGGTGACCTCGGTGTTGAGGACCACGAAGCCGCCGCCGGGCAGGACCGCGGCTGCGCGTGAGCCCTCGCCTTCGGCGGCCTCGGCCACGACGGTTTCCAGGGTGTACTCCTGCGGCTCGAGGGCGAGGCCGCCAGCGGTGACTACGCCGGCGTCGTCCACCGACCAGTCGCCGGACTTGGAGCCCTTGATGGCCTGCTGGACGTTCTTGCCCAGCCGCGGGCCGGCGGCCCGGGCGTTGACCACGAGCTTCTGCTCGATGCCGAACTCCTCCGGGGAGGCGCTCTCGGCGTCGAGCAGGCGCACGGAGCGCAGGTTCAGTTCGTCGGCGACGACGGCGGCGAAGCCTTCCAGCGCGTCCGCGCCGGGTGCCACGACCGTGAGTTCCTGCAGCGGCAGGCGCACCCGGAGATTGGCGGCCTTGCGAAGCGAGGAGCCGGTGGAGCAGATCTGCTGGACCCGGTCCATGGCTTCGACGAGGTCCGCGTTGGCCGGGAACAGTCCGGCGTCCGGCCAGTCGGCCAGGTGCACCGAGCGCCCGCCGGTAAGGCCGCGCCAGATCTCCTCCGAGATCAGCGGCAGCAGCGACGCCGCGGCCCGGCAGACCGTCTCCAGCGCGGTGTAGAGCGCGTCGAAGGCGTCGACGTTCTCGTCGAAGAAGCGCTGGCGGCTGCGCCGGACGTACCAGTTGGTGAGCATGTCCAGATAGCCGCGCAGCTCGTCGCAGGCCCCGGAGATGTCATAGCTGTCCAGCTGCTCGGTCATGTTCCGGACCAAGTCCCCGGTGTTGGCCATCAGGTACTGGTCCAGGGTGTCGGCGTAGCCGTCGTAGCGCAGCTTCGCGTCATAGCCCCTACCGCCGTCCGCGGCGTTGGTGTACAGCGTGAAGAAGCTGTACACGTTCCACAGCGGCAGGATGACTTGGCGGACGCCGTCACGGATGCCCTGCTCGGTGACCACGAGGTTGCCGCCGCGCAGGATCGGGCTGGACATCAGGAACCAGCGCATCGCGTCGGAGCCATCGCGGTCCAGGACCTCGGAGACGTCCGGGTAGTTGCGCAGGCTCTTGGACATCTTCTGCCCGTCGGAGCCCAGCACGATGCCGTGGCTGATGACATTGCGGAACGCCGGCCTGTCGAACAGCGCGGTGGAGAGGATGTGCAGCATGTAGAACCAGCCGCGGGTCTGGCCGATGTACTCGACGATGAAGTCCGCCGGGTTGTGCGTGTCGAACCATTCCTCGTTCTGGAACGGGTAGTGCACTTGCCCGTACGGCATGGAGCCGGAGTCGAACCAGACGTCCAGCACGTCCTCGACGCGGCGCATCACGGACTGGCCCTCTTCCGGGGTGCGGGGGTCGTCCGGGTTCGGGCGGGTGAGTTCGTCGATGAACGGCCGGTGCAGGTCCACCTGGCCGGCCTTGTTCAGCGGCAGCCGGCCGAAGTCGGCTTCGATCTCGGCCAGGGAGCCGTAGACATCGGTGCGCGGGTAGTCCGGGTCGCTGGACTGCCAGACCGGGATGGGGCTGCCCCAGTAGCGGTTGCGGCTGATGGACCAGTCGCGGGCGTTGGCGAGCCACTTGCCGAACTGGCCGTCCTTGACGTTGCCCGGGATCCAGTTGATCTCCTGGTTCAGCTCGGACATGCGGTCCTTGAACTTGGTGACCTCGACGTACCAGGAGGACACCGCGCGGTAGATCAGCGGGTTGCGGCAGCGCCAGCAGTGCGGGTAGGAGTGCTCGTAGCTGGCCTGGCGGACCAGGCGTCCCTGGGCGCGGAGCACCTGGGTGATGGGCTTGTTGGCCTCGAAGACCTGGAGCCCGGCGATCTCGGCGAGGTCGCCGTGGCCGAACAGCGGCAGGAACTTCGCGCCCTCATCGACCGAGAGGACCACCGGGATGCCGGCCTCTTCGCAGACCTTCTGGTCGTCTTCACCATAGGCCGGGGCCTGGTGGACAATGCCGGTGCCGTCGGTGGTGGTGACGTAGTCGGCCACAAGGAAGCGCCAGGCGTTCTCGGTTCCCCACTTCTCGGCATCGTGGAAGTAGTCCCAGAGCGGTTCGTACGTTAGGCCTTCCAGCTCGGCGCCGGTGTGGCGGGAGGTGACGGCGGCCTCGGCCGCGGCGGCGCCCTCGGCGCCGTCGCCGTAGCCAAGGTCCTTCGCGTAGGCGCCCAGCAGGTCAGCGGCGAGCAGGAAGCTGCCCGTGACAGGCGCCTCGGCCGCGGCCGCCTTGATCCCGTGGGGGCCGGCCGGCAGCACAACGTACGTGATGGCGGGCCCGACGGCGAGCGCCAGGTTGGTGGGCAGCGTCCAGGGCGTGGTGGTCCAGGCGAGCGCCTGCACACCGGCGAGTTGCTTGGAGAGCTCCGACTCCCCCGCGGTGATGGGGAAGGTGACCGTGACGGTCTGGTCCTGGCGGTTCTTGTAAACGTCGTCGTCCATCCGCAGCTCGTGGTTGGACAGCGGTGTCTCGTCCTTCCAGCAGTACGGCAGCACGCGGTAGCCGTTGTAGGTCAGGCCCTTTTCGTGCAGCTGCTTGAAGGCCCAGAGCACGGACTCCATGTACTCGACGTTGAGCGTCTTGTAGTCGTTCTCGAAGTCCACCCAGCGCGCCTGGCGGGTGACGTAGCTCTTCCACTCGTCGGCGTACTTCATCACCGAGGCGCGGCAGGCGTCGTTGAACTTGTCGATGCCCATGGCTTCGATCTGGGTCTTGTCCGTCATGCCGAGCTGCTTCATGGCTTCCAGTTCGGCGGGCAGGCCGTGCGTGTCCCAGCCGAAGCGGCGTTCGACGCGGCGGCCGCGCTGGGTCTGGTAGCGGCCCACGAGGTCCTTGGCGTAGCCGGTCAGCAGGTGGCCGTAGTGCGGCAGGCCGTTGGCGAAGGGCGGGCCGTCGTAGAAGACGAATTCGTTGCTGCCGCGCTGTCCCCCGGGAAGGTCAGAGTCCCGCTGGTCGATGCTGGCCTGGAAGGTGCCGTCCTGGTCCCAGTACTTGAGGATGCGCTCTTCGATCTCCGGGAACTTCACGGAGGCCGATACACCAGAGGTGTTGGAAGCAGCGGCGTTGGAAGCAGAGTTGTTGGCGCCTGACGGTGCGGCTGAGGCCTTGGGGTAATGGGTCATCTCGACATCCTGGGTTGAGCTGGTGAACAACGGGATTCATTCAGGATGCGAGGACGGCTCCTGTGTTGTCGGAACAACACCGGCACCGCGGTACCACCTCACTTACCGGCACCGGTCCCGCCCCTTTCGAAAAAGGCGCTGCACCGGCGTCGGCCGCTCGTTGACTGCTGTGACGGGCTTACCCGTCCGGTTCTACCGGCCCCGGCGCAACGTGTTGCCGCGCCGGGGCGTTCTTCCGGAAGCTCACCGGTGATGGCCGGGTCAAAGCTGATACGTCGATGTTACCGGAAACTACCCGAAGCTACCGGACGGACGGCGCGGGCTTGGGCAGCTTCAGGCCGGACTCCGCCATGACGTCGCGGAGCCGGTCCGGGTAGTCGGTGATGAGCCCGTCGACGCCGGTTCCGATCAGGGCGCGCATGGTGGGCTTGTCATCGACGGTCCACGGGATGACTTTCATGCCCGCAGCGTGGGCACGCTGCACCATGTCCGCGGTGACGTAGGGGACGTAGTCCGGGTCCGTGACGGCGCCGTTCTGGGGTGTCCCGTGCACCGGCGAGATCGCGTCGAAACCGAGCGACGCGGCGGAGGCAACCAGATCGCCACCGAAGTCGTCGGCGTCGATTCCGCCGAGCCAGGGCGAGGCGCCCGGCTGGCCGGCCTGCAGGAAGTCTTTGTTGGTCAGGGCCACCGTGGGGATCTGCGGCGCGCGCTGCTGCACCAAGCGCAGGGATCCCCAGTCGAAGCTCTGGATGGAGACGCGCTGCTCCATGTGCGCTTTGGTGATTTCGCGCAGTGCCACGTCCACGAACTGTTCGCGGGGTGCGGTCTGCTCGGGGGCGCCCGCCTCGACCTTGGTCTCGATATTGAACCGAACCTGGCTGGCGCGGTGGGCGTCCGTCATGGCGAAGACCTCGGCGAGGGTGGGCATCTTCGCTCCCGGCGAGGCCTGCTGGCCGGGGAACTGCGGCTGGGTGAGCGAGCCGCAGTCCAGGCTGCGGACCTGCGCGAAGGTGAGGTCCTTGATGTACTTGCCCACGTACGGGAACTGGGGGTCGTTGGGCGTGACCGGTGCCGTGTCGGCACACTTCTGCGCGTTGATCTTGCGGTCATGGGTAATGACCTCACGGCCGTCCTTGGTGATCTGGAGGTCCAGTTCGAGGGTGGAGACGCCGGTCTCGATGCCCTTGGCGAAAGATGCCAACGTCGATTCGACGGTAAGTCCGATGCCTCCGCGGTGCGCCTGGAGGTCGAAGTGGTTGTCGCCGCCGGCCGCGGAGCTTCCGCCGGCGTTGGTGCCGGCTGCCTGGGCCGGGACGGAGGAGGCGAGGAGCAGGGCTGCGCCGAGTACGGCAGCGCCTAGCTTGGTCGTGTTGCGCATGGGGAAAGGATCTCCACTCTGGTGGTGTGCAGTTGCACCAGCCACCGTGCCCTCCCGTGGCCAACGCCCGGCCACCCCTTCCCGGCTCCCTGGCAACGCGGCGGTGAATATACGGGGCTGCCGGCACAACACCCGGACCGCGCCGCAGCGGTTGGCAGGCCCCGCCGTTGGCGCTCCCCTGCAGGCGGGGCGCCTAGCCCTTCCGGATCACTTTGAAGTTGGAGGCCTGCGCGACCGGGCGGATCACGATCTGGTCCAGGTTCACGTGGTGCGGCGCGGCGACGGCGTAGCGGACGACGTCGGCGACGTCGTCGGCCGTGAGGGGCTTCTCGACCCCGGCGTAGACCTTCTCCGCGGCGCCCGCGTCACCGAGCCGGTTCAGCGAGAACTCCTCGGTCTGCACCATGCCCGGGGCCACCTCGATCACGCGCAGGTTGTGCTCTGCCTCTTCCAGCCGCAGGGCGCCGGTGAGGGCATGCTGGGCGAACTTCGCGGCGTTGTACCCGCCGCCGCCCTCATAGGCGGTCAGGCCCGCCGTCGAGGTCAGGTTCAGGACGGTTCCCTCGCCGCAGGCGCGCAGCATCGGCAGGAACGCACGGGTGAGCTTCATGGTGCCGAGGACGTTGACCTCGTACATCCAGGCCCAGTCCTCCGTTTTGGCCTCGGCCACCTTGTCCGCGCCGCGGGCACCGCCGGCGATGTTGATCAGGGTGTCGATGCCGCCGGCGCGCGTCACCTCCTCCACCAGCCGGTCGACGTCGGCGTCGACCGTCACGTCGGCGGGGAGGGCGACGGCGCCGGTCTCCGCGGCGAGCGCCTCTAGCCGTTCGGCGCGGCGGGCGACGGCGAAGACGGTCCAGCCCTCCTGCCGGAGCGCGCGCACGGTGGCTTCGCCGATTCCGGTGCTGGCGCCGGTGACGACCGCCGCCTTTGCTGTGTTTGCAGTTCCTGCGTTATCGATTCCCTCAGTCATGGCACCACCCTATGGGAATCAACGGTTCATTTCCTGCCGTGCGCCAGGAACTCCAGCAGCACCCGGGCGTGGTTGGTCTCCGGGTCTTTGGCGCTGTATAGCAGGGTCACCTTCCCGTGCTCGGCCACCAGTTCCCGCAAGGTGCCCACGGCGGGGTTGGATTCCAGCTCCGCCTCGTAGGCGGCGCGGAAGTCCGCGAACCGCTCCTGCATGTGCGCAAATTCGGTGCGCAGCGGCGGCGAGGGCGCCACTTCCTTGAGCCACAGCTGAAGCTGCGCGCGTACCTTGCTGACCCCGCGCGGCCAGAGCCGGTCCACCAGAACCCGGCAGCCGTCGTCGTCGGCGGGCTCGTCGTAAATGCGCTTGAGCGCGAACCTTCCGGTACTTTCCTCCATCTGCTGCATGCTACTGCAGGGCCTGGTTGCGAAACACGGTGAAAAAGAGTGGAAGAATTAGCCCATGGCTGAACACACGCAGGGTACAGACACGCCCACCACCGCCCCCATCAACGTTCCGGACAAGCCCGCCCTGGAGGGGCTGGAAGCCGCCCTCACCCGGCGCTGGCTTGACGAAGGGACCTACAAGTTCAACCGGGAGACCACCCGGGAACAGGTCTACTCGATCGATACTCCCCCGCCCACCGCGTCGGGGTCGCTGCACGTGGGGCACATGTTCTCCTACACCCAGACCGACGTCCTGGCCCGCTACCAGCGGATGACCGGCAAGAACGTCTTCTACCCGATGGGCTGGGACGACAACGGCCTGCCCACCGAGCGGCGGGTGCAGAACTACTACGGCGTGCGCTGCGATCCGGCCATCCCCTACGATGCCGCGTACCGGCCGCCGGCGGAGCCCGCCAAGAACCAGCGCGATTTCGACGTCGTCTCGCGCCGCAACTTCATCGAACTCTGCGAGGAACTCGCCGTCGAGGACGAAAAGGTCTTCGAGAACCTCTTCCAGACCCTCGGCCTGTCCGTCGACTGGGACCTGACCTACCGGACCATCGACGACAAGTCCCGGGCCATCTCACAGCGGGCCTTCCTGGCCAACCTGAACGCCGGCGACGCCTACATGGCGGAGGCCCCCACACTGTGGGACGTCACCTTCCGCACCGCGGTGGCCCAGGCCGAGTTGGAGGACCGCGAGGTCGCCGGCGCCTACTACCGCTACCCGTTCTTCACCGAGGACGGCGAAAAAATCTTCATCGAGACCACCCGCCCGGAACTGCTGGCCGCCTGCGCCGCCCTCGTGGCGAACCCCGACGATGAGCGCTACCAGCCGCTGTTCGGCAAGAAGGTCACCTCTCCGCTGTTCGGCGTCGAGGTGGAGGTCAAGGCCCACCCGCTCGCCAAGGCGGACAAGGGCTCCGGCATCGCCATGGTCTGTACCTTTGGCGACCTGACCGACGTGACCTGGTGGCGCGAGCTGCAGCTGCCCACCCGCGCGATCGTGGGCCGTGACGGCCGCATCATCGGCGAAACCCCGGAGTGGATCACCACCGAGGAAGGCCGCGCGGCGTTCGAGGCGATCGCGGGCAAGACCGTGTTCAGCGCCAAGGAAGGTGTGGTGGAACTGCTCGCCGCCGCGGAGTTGCTCGACGGCGAACCGAAAAAGATCATGCACCCGGTCAACTTCTTCGAAAAGGGCGACAAGCCCCTCGAAGTCGTCACGTCCCGCCAGTGGTACATCCGCAACGGCGGCCGCGACGAGGAACGCCGCGAACGCCTGATCGGCCGCGGCAACGAGATCGAGTTCCACCCGTCCTTTATGCGGTCCCGCTACGAGAACTGGATCACCGGCCTGAACGGCGACTGGCTGGTCTCCCGCCAGCGGTTCTTCGGCGTGCCGGTGCCGGTCTGGTACCCGCTCGATGCCGACGGCAACCCGGACTACGACGCGCCCATCCTGCCCGGCGACGAACAGCTTCCGGTGGATCCTGCCGCGGACGCGGCCCCCGGCTACGAGGAAGCCCAGCGCGACGTGCCGGGCGGCTTCACCGGCGACGCTGACGTCCTGGACACCTGGGCCACTTCGTCGCTGACCCCGCAGATCGTGGGCGGCTGGAGCACCGACGAGGCGCTGTTCGCCAAGGTCTTCCCGTTCGACGTGCGCCCCCAGGCCCACGACATCATCCGGACCTGGTTGTTCTCCACCGCCGTCCGCGCCGACGCCCTGCAGGACGTCGCACCGTGGAAGCACGCTGCCATCTCCGGCTGGATCCTGGACCCGGACCGCAAGAAGATGTCCAAGTCCAAGGGCAATGTGATCGTCCCGACCGACGTGCTCAACGAATACGGCTCGGACGCGGTCCGTTACTGGGCGGCCTCGGCCAAGCTCGGCGCGGACACCGCCTACGAGATCGCGCAGATGAAGATCGGCCGCCGCCTGGCGATCAAGCTGCTGAACGCCTCCAAGTTCGTGCTGAACCTGGGCGCCACCGAGGACTCGGTGGTCTCCTCCGATCTCTCCGTGCTCAGCAATCCCTTGGACCGCGCCGTGCTCGCGCAGCTCTCCGACGTCGTCAAGCAGGCCACCAAGGCGTTCGAAAACTACGACTACGCCCGGGCGCTGCAGATCACCGAGAGCTTCTTCTGGCACTTCACCGACGACTACGTGGAACTGATCAAGGACCGCGCTTACGGTGCCGCCGGCGAAGCCCAGCAGGCGTCTGTGCTGGCCGCGCTGGCGACCAGCCTGGACACCCTGCTGCGGCTCTTCGCCCCGTTCCTGCCGTTCGCCACGGAGGAAGTCTGGGGCTGGTGGCGGACCGGCTCGGTGCACCGCGCACAGTGGCCCGCCGCCGTCGAGATCGACGGCGACACCACCCTGCTCGCCACCGTGGGCGCGGCGCTGGGCGGTATCCGCAAGGCCAAGTCCGAAGCCAAGGTCAAGCAGCGCACCGAGGTGCTCTCCGCGACCATCACGGCCTCGGAGTCGCTGACAACGCAGCTGAAGGCCGGCCTGGGCGACCTCAAGGCCGCGGCCAACGCGCGTGAACTGGCGCTGGTGGCCGGCGAAGGCGAGCTGACCGTGAGCGACGTCGTCCTCGCCCCTGCTGAGGAGCCCGCCCAGGCGTAACTCCCCCGGCAAAGCGGGAACCATGAAGAGGGCCCTCCGCCCGGCCCAGGCCGGACGGAGGGCCCTCTTCCGTTTTGTGTCCTCCGGCTTAGATCCCGAAGGACGTCTCAAAGTGCGTCAGGACCGGCGGTGCGGCCAGGAGCTCCCCCAGCCCGCTCGCTCCGCCGCCTGCCCGCCACGCGCGGTAGGCCGAGTCGTGCTCCAGCGACGCCCATTGCTCCACCACCACGAGGTGCGCCGGATCGTTCTTGTCGACCAGGACGTCGACACCGAGGCAGCCATCGAACGCCCGCGTGTCGGAGAGAATATCGCGGAGCACGGCCGGCGCCGTGGGCAGGGCGTCGGTTTTGAGGGTCAGGTCGAGATGGGCTGTAACAGGCATGGCGCTCCAATGTTCGCGGGTGGTCGGGTTGCTCACTGGAAGCAACAGCGGCGCTTCCGGACTTGTTCCTTCGACGCCGCTCCGTCCCCTGCCATTGTTACGTAGCGGAGCCGCGCGACCGCCCTTCAGCTTCGCTGATGGCCCAGGCCGCGTTGACCAGGCCGATGTGGCTGAAAGCCTGCGGGAAGTTGCCCAGCAGTTCCCGGCTGTCCGGCGCTACTTCCTCTGCCATCAGCCCCAGGCTGGTGGCGAATCCGGCGGCCCGCTCGAAGACGGCCGTGGCCCGTTCCGTCAGTCCGGCCAGGGCGAGGGCGTGCGCGAGCCAGAAGGTGCAGAGCAGGAACGCGCCTTCCTCCCCCGGCAGACCGTCATGACCGTGATAGCGGTAGACCAGTCCGCGGCTGTCGGTAAGCCGCTGCTCGATCGCCTCGATCGTGGCGAGGAACCGCGGATCGCCGGCCGGCAGGAACCCCACAATCGCCAGCATCAGGGCGGAGGCGTCGAGTTGTTCGGCTCCGTACGCCTGGGTATAGGCCCCGGCCGCTTCATTCCAGCCGCTGGCGCGGATGGAGTCGGCGATCTGCTCCCGGGCGTCCGCCCAGCCGGGCACCCGGTCCTTGGCCCGCAGCACCCCGGCAAGGGTAATGGCGCGGTCCACCGCCACCCAGCACATCAGTTTGGAATACAGGTAGTGCCGTGGTTCACCGCGGACCTCCCAGATCCCTTGGTCGGGGTTCCGCCAGCGGGCCACGGCGGCGTCGGCCGCGTCGGCCAGGAACTGCAGGGTTTCCGGCGCCAGCTCCGCCAGGAATTCCGGCATGGTCGCAGCCGCGTCCAGCAGTTCGCCGTAAACATCGAGCTGCCGCTGGTTCCAGGCGCCGTTGCCGACCCGCACCGGCGAACTGGCCCGCCACCCGGGGAGATGTTCCAGCACCCGTTCAGGCAAGTCCCGTTCACCGCCGATCCCGTACATGATCTGCAGTTCCTCGCCGCCGGCCAGCTGGCGGGCTGCCGCGGTGGCGAGGAACTGGAAGAACTTCCCCGCCTCGTCGGGACAGGCCGCCACCCAGAGCGCCTGCAGCGTCATGCTGGCGTCCCGCACCCAGGTGTAGCGGTAGTCCCAGTTGCGGGTGCCGCCGGGAACTTCGGGCAGCGAGGTGGTCGGAGCAGCCACGATGGCGCCGGAAGGATAGTAGCTGAGGGCCTGCAGGACCCGGCCGCTGCCGGCCACCAGCTCCTGCCAGCGGCCGCGGTAGTTCTGGTGGATGCCGGACCAGCTCCTCCAGCCCTCGATGGTGTCGGCGAGCCGGCGCGCCGTCTCCTGCTGGCTCCACAACACCGGCTCCTGACCGGCGCCGCGCTGGCGGTGCAGGGCGAAACCGACAACGTCCCCGGCGGCCAGGCGCAGGACGGCGCGGGCGGTGCCGCCGTCGAGTTCGAAGGGCACCGGGGTGGACAAGGCGAGGTCCTCTGCTCCGGCGCGGACCAGGACGCCGCCGTCGACGTTTTGCAGAGTCGGGCAGATAAGGCCGTAGCCGGGCCGCGGCGCGAAACGTACCTCGACCTCCACGGTCCCCGCGGTGCAGGCGAGCTGGCGCAGCAACGTGCCGGGTGACACCTCGCCGAGGTCGTGGCCACGGCGCCCGGAGCCGAGGGCGAGGGCGTCGCTGACGGTGAGCTGTCCGTGGGTGGTGCTGTGCAGCGACTCCAGGACCATGGACGGGCCCACGTACCGCCGGGTGGTCGAGTGTGGGTCCGCGGGCCGGATAGACCAGAACCCGGCGTCCTCGCCCAGCAGCCGGCCGAAAACCGATGGGCTATCGAAGCGGGGGAAACAGAGCCAGTCAACGGACCCTGCGGCGCTGACCAGCGCGGCGGAGCAGCAGTCGGAGAGCAGCGCGTAGTCCGCGATGGGTTCGGTGCTCACGGCTCACCACCCTGGAGCGATTTCTGGCCTGCAGCCTTGTGGGGCTGCATAGTTTTTGGGCTGCAAAGTTCTTGGGTTGCATAGTTTTTGGGCAAAGGGGAAGCCCCATCAGCTTTTTGCGGTTGGTGGGGCTTCGACTTTTCGATTACCGCGTGACGTCTTGGGTAATCTGGCGGGATCCTTGGAATTTCAGGTCTTCCTACCTCGTCACTGGTAGCCATCATCTGACTTTGCCGAAGGCTGCGTCGGATGAGTGTCACTGAATCTTTGGTTCCTGCGTCCCGCTTCTTTCGAAGTGGGTAAGTTCCATTGTTCTCCCGCTGTTCCGGATGCACAAGGGCCCCGGCTGAACTACACGGCAGTAGTTCATCCGGGGCCCATAGCGGGGCCCAGCCTGGGCCCTTGGCGCGTCCGGCCGGGACCGGGGCCTAGCTGAAAACGGGGCTCTCGGTGCGGCTGCGCTTGAGTTCGAAGAAGTACGGGAAGGAGGCCAGGGCGACGCTGGCGTCCCACAGCTTCCCGGCGTCTTCGCCGCGGGGGATGCGGGTGAGGACGGGGCCGAAGAAGGCGGTGCCGTTGAAGGCGACCACCGGGGTTCCGACGTCTTGGCCGACCAGCGAGATGCCGGCGTCGTGGCTGGAGCGCAGCTGGGCGTCGAACTCATCGCTCTGGCCGGCGGCTGCGAGCTCTGCCGGCAGGCCCACCTCGGCCAGCGACTTCGCAATGACCTCGTCGATGTCCTTGTTGCCTTCGTTGTGGATCTTGGTGCCCATGGCGTCGTAGAGGGGCTTGATGTACTCGGCGCCGTGCTTCTCGGCGGCGGCCACGATCACCCGTACGGGTGCCCAGGCCTTGACCAGGAAATCCTTGTAGTCGGCCGGAAGCTCGTCGCGGCCCTCGTTCAGGACAGCCAGGCTCATCACGTGCCACTCGGTCTTAATGTCCCGGACGTCTTCCACCTCGGAGATCCAGCGCGAGGTCACCCAGGCGAAGGGGCACATGGGGTCGAACCAGAAGTCTGCTTTGTTCGTCGTCGTTTCGGGCACAGGGTTCTCCTTAAGGCGTGTTCGGGGAGTTTCCCCGCGGCTTCCCGGCGGCTGTGGCCACCGGAGCCATGGGGCATCATTTACGCACAGCGACGCGCCCGGCGGATTTATTCCGGCTGTTTCGCGCGGGCAGCGGCCCGAATCAGGCGGATTTACGCCGTTTCACGTCGTGGGCGATCATGGTGGGCGCCGCCTTCTTGGCGACGACGTCCTCGGTGATGACCACGCTGGCAACGTCGTCCCGGCTCGGCAGGTCGAACATCACCGGCAGCAGGACTTCCTCCATAATGGCGCGGAGGCCGCGGGCGCCGGTGCCGCGTTCGAGGGCCTGGTCAGCGATCAGATCCAGGGCCTCGTCCTCAAAGACCAGCTCGACGCCGTCGAGCTGGAACATCTTCTGGTACTGCTTTACCAGCGCGTTCTTGGGCGTGGACAGGATCTGGATCAGCGCCGGCCGGTCAAGGTTGGAGACGGTGGTGATGACCGGGAGCCGGCCGATGAATTCGGGGATGAGGCCGAACTTCAGCAGGTCCTCGGGCATGACCTCGCCGTAGGAATCCGCGTTGTTCTTGACCTCATTCAGCGGGGCGCCAAAGCCGATGCCCTTGCGGCCGGAGCGTGACCCGATGATCTCCTCGAGGCCGGCGAAGGCGCCGGCCACAATAAAGAGCACGTTGGTGGTGTCGATCTGGATGAATTCCTGATGCGGGTGCTTGCGTCCGCCCTGCGGCGGGACCGAGGCGACGGTGCCTTCGAGGATCTTCAGCAGTGCCTGCTGCACGCCTTCGCCCGACACGTCCCGGGTGATGGAGGGGTTCTCGCTCTTGCGCGAAATCTTGTCGATCTCGTCGATGTAGATGATGCCCTGTTCGGCCTTCTTGACGTCGTAGTCCGCGGCCTGGATCAGCTTGAGCAGGATGTTCTCGACGTCCTCGCCGACGTAGCCGGCTTCGGTCAGGGCGGTGGCGTCCGCGACGGCGAACGGGACGTTGAGGCGCCGGGCGAGGGTCTGTGCCAGGTAGGTCTTGCCGCAGCCGGTGGGGCCGATCAGCAGGATGTTGGACTTGGCGATCTCGACGTCGTCGTGGTGGCCGCCCTCGGCCAGCGTGCCGCTCTTGGGGGCGTGGCCGGCCTGGATCCGCTTGTAGTGGTTGTAGACGGCGACGGCGAGGGACCGCTTGGCGGGCTCCTGGCCGATCACGTATTCCTGCAGGAAGTCGAAGATTTCGCGGGGCTTGGGCAGCTCGAAGCTGCCCAGGTCAGCTACTTCGGCGAGTTCTTCTTCAATGATCTCGTTGCAGAGTTCAATGCACTCGTCGCAAATGTAGACGCCGGGCCCGGCAATGAGCTTGCGGACCTGCTTCTGGCTCTTTCCGCAGAAAGAACACTTCAGCAGATCGGTGCTCTCGCCAATCCGAGCCATATGTGAACCCCTTATTATCTTGCTGCCGGCTGGGTCGTGCTCCTGTGCAGCGCTGCACCCGTTACTGGAATCACGGACGGTCCTCGCGGGAGGTGAGCCGTGACAACTTCCACTCTAGGTCACTTTCGGCCTGATGGGTGGAAAGAAGACGCCGGTGCGGCCCATTTCCGCTGAGCCGCACCGGCGTCGTGTTTTAACCGTGGATCACGCTGCCCGGTCGTTACTTCGTGATCGCCTGCGGCTTGATCTTGCGGGAGTCAAGCACCTGGTCGATCAGGCCGTAGCTCATGGCCTCGGCGGCGGTGAGGATCTTGTCGCGTTCGATGTCGTTGTTGACCTGCTCCGAGGTACGGCCGGAGTGCTTGGCCAGCGTGTCCTCAAGCCAGGAGCGCATCCGCATGACCTCTGCGGCCTGGATCTCCAGGTCGGAGGCCTGGCCGCCCTGGCCGCCGGAGAGGGCGGGCTGGTGGATCAGGACGCGTGCGTTCGGCAGGGCCAGGCGCTTGCCCGGGGTGCCGGCGGCAAGCAGCACGGCGGCTGCGCTGGCGGCCTGGCCGAGGCAGACCGTCTGGATCTCCGGGCGGATGTACTGCATCGTGTCGTAGATCGCCGTCATGGCGGTGAAAGAGCCGCCCGGAGAGTTGATGTAGAGCGTGATGTCCCGGTCCGGGTCGGTGGACTCGAGCACCAGCAGCTGGGCCATCACGTCATCGGCGGAGGCGTCGTCGACCTGGACGCCCAGGAAGATGATGCGGTCCTCGAACAGTTTGGTGTAAGGGTCCTGGCGCTTGAAGCCGTAGGGGGTGCGCTCTTCAAACTGCGGCAGCACGTAGCGGCTGCTCGGCAGGTTACCGGCAGTCGATCCGAAGTTGTAGTTCATGTTCTTTGCTCCTGAAGTCGGTTCTGTCTGCGTGCCGGTTAGTTTTCGGTGCCGGCGTCGGCGTTGGTCCCGCCGCCGCCTGCCACGGACCCGGCGTGCGCCGCGATCTTGTCGAAGAAGCCGTATTCCAGGGCTTCGGGCGCCGTGAACCACTTGTCGCGGTCGTTGTCCTTGAGGATGGTCTCCACGGTCTGTCCGGTCTGGTCTGCCGTCAGTTCGGCCATGACCTTCTTCATGTGCAGGATCAGCTCGGCCTGGATCTTGATGTCCGAGGCGGTGCCGCCGATGCCGCCGGAGGGCTGGTGCATCAGGATGCGGGCGTTCGGGGTGGCGTAGCGCTTGCCCTTGGTGCCAGAGGAGAGCAGGAACTGGCCCATCGAGGCAGCCAGCCCGGTGGCCACGGTGACGACGTCGTTCGGGATGAACTGCATCGTGTCGTAGATGGCCATGCCGGCGGTGACGGAGCCGCCAGGCGAGTTGATGTACAGGTAGATGTCCTTCTCGGGGTTCTCGGCCGAGAGCAGCAGCAGCTGCGAGCAGATCGCGTTGGCGTTCTCGTCACGGACCTCGGAGCCGAGCCAGATGATGCGCTCTTTCAGCAGGCGGTTGTAAATGTAGTTATCCTGGGCTGCCGGATCGACGGTAGCCATCCGGGGTGCCCCTGCTTGCTGTGACATGTGTACTTACCTCTCGCTGGCGACGGTGACGCCACTGGACGGCATCACTGAACTTTCCTACATGGACACTAACGGTTTTCCCGCCTCCTTTGTGCTCAGGCACAGGGCTGTTCGCTGACGGCGCACGTTTGCCCGGGAGCGTTCATCGCAGGCTTAAAAAGCCGCACCCCCGGATCGGTGATCCGGGGGTGCGGGCAGGAACTGCGGGGACCGCGGGTGCTAGAACTTCACGGCCGCGGGGTCGTCATTCTTCGGCGCTTCGGTGGCTGCAGCGTCATCGGAGGACTCGGCTGCTTCCTCGGATGCCTCGGCGGACTCGGCTTCGAAGGAGGCCTCTTCGCCGCCGGGGCGGACGAAGTCGCTGAGGTCAATCTTGTTGCCCTCGGTGTCGGTGACCTCGGCCTGGCCCAGGACCACGGCGAGTGCCTTGCGGCGGCGGACCTCGGAAACCATCATGGGGACCTGGCCGCTCTGATCGATGATCTGGGCGAACTGGTTCGGGTCCATGCCGTACTGGCTGGCGGTGGTCACGATGTAGTCGATCAGCTCGTTCTGAGTGACGTTGACTTCTTCCTTTTCGGCGATCGCGTCAAGGATGACCTCGTTCTGGAAGGCCCGTTCGGTGTTGGCCTTGACCTCGGCGCGGTGCTCCTCGGTGTCGTGCTCGCCTTCACCGTGGGAGTTCTCGGCGCTGAAGTGCTGCTCAAGCTGCTCTTCGACGACGGATTCGGGAACCGGAACCTCAACGAGCTCGACGAGCTTGTCCAGGACCTTGTCGCGGGCCTCGACACCCTGCTCGACGGTCTTGGAGTCGGCGGCCTGCTTGGCCAGGTCCTCACGGAGCTCGGCCAGGGTGTCGAACTCGGAGGCCAGCTGGGCGAAGTCGTCGTTGGCCTCGGGGAGCTCGCGCTCCTTGACGGCCTTGACAACGACCTTGACCTGCGCGGACTCGCCGGCGTGGTCGCCGCCCACGAGGGTGGTGTCGAAGATGGCGTCCTCATCGGCGCTGAGGCCGGTGACGGCTTCGTCCAGGCCTTCGAGCATGGTGCCGGCGCCTACCTGGTAGGACAGGCCGGACGCGGAATCAACCTCGGCGCCGTCGATCGTGGCGGTGATGTCGATGGTGAGGAAATCACCGTCGGCGGCGGGGCGGTCCACGGACTTGAGCGTGCCGAAGCGGCCGCGCAGCTCGTCGAGGGCCTTGTCGACGTCGGCGTCCGAGGACTCGGCAGCGGCAACCTCAACCTTGATACCGGAGTAGTCCGGGAGCTCGATCTCGGGGCGGATGTCGACCTCGGCGTGGAACTTCAGTTCACCGTCGGTGGCGGACGGGTCCGGCACCTCGGTGATTTCAACCTCGGGACGGCTCAGCGGGCGGATGCCGGTTTCCTGCACGGCCGCCTGGTACCAGCCGTTGAGGCCTTCGTTGATGGCCGTTTCCAGGACGTAGCCGCGGCCGACGCGCTGGTCAATGAGCTTGGAGGGGACTTTGCCCTTGCGGAACCCGGGAACCTGGATCTGCGAAGCAACAGTCTTGTATGCCTCTGCGATGCTGGGCTTCAATTCCTCAAAGGGGACCTCAACATTGAGCTTTACCCGCGTGGGGGTGAGGTTCTCGACAGCGCTCTTCACAGTCTAAGTACTCCTGGTTTTGGGGGATGGGGTTCTGCAACGCCACTTATCTGGCAGTTGCTGCAGAGTCGGGGTGACAGGATTTGAACCTGCGACTTCCTGCTCCCAAAGCAGGCGCTCTAGCCAAGCTGAGCTACACCCCGTAAGTGCACAGAACAGTCTACGGTCATACTGTGCTGATTTGCACATTTGACACTGGGGGCCTGAATTGGGTTTAGTTGTATCCGGCTTCAACAGCCGCCCGGAAGTTTTGCCGAAGTTCCAGCAAATTCCCGGGGACGTAGCTTAATGGTAAAGCCTCAGTCTTCCAAACTGATTACGCGGGTTCGATTCCCGTCGTCCCCTCCGAAATATGACGAAGACGAGCCCCTCTCCGGAGGGGCTTTTTTCGTGCCCACCCCCCATCGGCTGCTCCGTAACTGCCCTTATGGCAGGTCAAAAGGGCGGTTATGGAGCAATCGACACCGGGACCCGGCGCATCGGTCCGCTCAGGAGGCCTGGCAGGCCGGGCACCAGTAGAGCTTGCGGGCCGCGTGCTCGGTCAGTGCCACCGCCGCGCCGCAGTCGCGGCAGTCCAGGCCCTGCCGCCGGTAAACGAATTGCGCCTCCTCCGGGGCCGGCAACCTGCCGCTGTGCCCCGCCCCGCCCCTGCGCCCGAGTTCTCCGTCACCGTGCCCCGTCCCGTCACCGGGCCCGGTCCAGTAGCGCGGCGGCGTGGTGATGATCCGGCCGTCGCGGACGCCGTCGGACATCATCGCGACGGTGTCGTCCCAGAGCTGCCCGGCGGCTTCCGCCGGCAGTGCCGTTCCGGGCAGCCACGGGTCCAGCCGTTGCCGGAACAGCAGTTCGGCCCGGTAGACATTCCCGACGCCGGCAATCACCTTCTGGTCCATCAGCAGCGTGGCCAGCGGGGTGCGCTTTTTCGCCAGCCCGGCGATGAAGGCGTCCCGGTCGCCGGGGAGGTTGCGCAGCGGGTCCGGGCCCAGCCGGGCCATTACCGCGTCGACCTCGACGCCGGTCAGCGTCTCGCAGGTGGTGGCCCCGCGCAGGTCGGCCCAGCCGTGGCCGCTGGCCAGCCGCACCCGGACGGCACCGACCGGGGCGGGCGGACCCGCGTACACGGGGTCCGGGCCGTCGCTGTGGACTTCCCGCTCCCCGATCTTCCGGGGCGCGCCGATGCTGGAGGCCCCGCGGAAGTCTGCGTCCCCGCCGAAGTCCCACGCACCGTACAGCCCCAGGTGCACATGCAGGACCAGTCCATGCTCGAAGCCGAGGAACAGGTGCTTCCCGTGCGCCACGGACCCGGTGAGGACGTGGCCGTCCAGCAGCGCCGCCCCCGGTTCGAAGCGTCCCTGCGGGCTGGACACGGCGAGCCGCTCCCCCGCGAAGACGTCGGCAAACTGGCGGGCCAGCCGGTGGACCGAATGCCCTTCCGGCACTACTCGACGACCTCGCCGGTGGCCTCGTAGGTGGCGATCTTGCCGATCCGGCGGATGTGCCGCTCGTCGTTGCTGAAGGGCTCGGTGAGGAAGGCCTCGATGATCGCGGTGGCCTCATCGACGCTGTGCTGGCGGCCGCCGACCGCCACCACGTTGGCGTCGTTGTGCTCCCGGGCCAGTTTGGCGGTGGACAGGTTCCAGGCCAGGGCGGCACGCACCCCCTTGACCTTGTTGGCCGCGATCTGCTCGCCGTTGCCGGAGCCGCCCAGGACGATGCCCAGCGCGGGGGTGCCGGCCTCCTGGTCGGCCACGACGGCGCGGGCCGCGTTGATGCAGAAGGAGGGGTAGTCATCCAGCGCGTCGTAGACCTTGGGACCATGGTCCACGACGTCGTAGCCCTTCGCGCTGAGGTGGCCCACCAGGTGGGCGCTGAGCTCCATGCCGGCGTGGTCGGTGGCGATGTGAACGCGCGGGAAATCCGGGGCAGTGGTCACGGCGTATCCGTTCTTTGGGGCGCCGGCGGACTCTCGGCGCTGCTGATCAGGGCTCTCCCCAGCCTACTAGGGCTAGGCCGCCGGCGCCCCGCCGTTGCGGCGCGCCCGGGCCGCCACGCGGGAGAGCACCTGCGCCACATTGTCCGCCGTCGTGGCGCTGCCGCCGCTTACCGCCAGCCGGCGGCCGTCGGAACGGTCGACGACGACGGCAGGACCGCTGCTGACCAGCATCGCCGTCGTGCTGCCATGGCTGCGGTAGCCCCAGCCGCCGTAGTCGGCGGCCCTGACGTCTTTCGGCGTCGCCGAGTCGATGGCCGCCGCGGGAACATCCATGACCCGGACGAACCCGGCCGCGAACACCCGCAGGCCGCTCCGGTCCACCCGGATGCGGGCGAAGAGGAACACGGCCGCCAGCAGCGCGACCGCCACCAGCAGCGCGGCCAGCCACGGCACGGCGACGGTGAGCAGGGCCGCGGGAAACAGCGTGGCAATCCCCAACATGACAAAGACCGAGCTGCGGGCGTGGACCCAGAGGCTGACCGAATCGCCGGCCAGTTCGGGGTCCAGCTCCCGTTCGAGCGCCGCCTGCACGGCCCGCTCGTCGTCTGTGGACCACCGCTCGTCCGCCTTGAACACGAATCCCATCACCACCCCGAGCCCCAGCGCCGCCCCGCTGCCCATGGCCAGGACGGCCACGTCCACGCGGGACTCCCGGGCGTCGGCCAGGCCGAGCTGGCCCACCAGCACAGCGGCGAGGACGGTGGTGACGAAAAGGCTCACGGCCAGCCCGGCGCCCATCATGAACCGGCGCATCATGGCCGGCCGCGACAGCGGCGCCGCCTGGAGCAGGACCGCCCAGCCGACCAGCACGATCAGGGTCCCGCCAACCCCCACCACGGCCCCGAAGGGCGCAAAGTCAGCGGCGCCGGCATCGGTCCAGCGCACGGCCAGCGGCTCGGGCAGGTCGGCGCGGATCAGCAGCGCGCAAACCACGAAGGCGGCGGCCAGCATCAGCGGGAAGCCTACGGCGAAGCGCAGGGCCCTGGCGTCAACGGAATCCCGGATCTTTCCCATAGCTCCAACGCTACCCCTGCCGGAGCCGCCCGGAGCGGGTCCGCTGTGACGTGGACAACTTGCCAAGCCGCCGCAACGTGAAAGAATAATTTCACAGTATCGTTTCCATCGTTCCCACCACTCCTGGAGGCACCTCTTGCCCGGTATGAACCTCACCCGCGCCGAAGCCCGCGAGCGCGCCGAACTGATCGCCGTCGACTCCTACGAAGTCAGCCTCGACCTGACCCGGGGCGAGAAGGTCTTCGGCTCCACCACCGCTGTGAAGTTCACGGCCAAGCCCGGGTCCTCGACCTTCATCGATGCCGTCACCCACGCGGTGCACAGCGTCACGCTCAATGGCCGCGAGCTGGATCCCGCGGAGGTCTCCGATGGCATCCGGATCCAGCTGCCGGACCTGGCCGCGGAGAACGAACTGCTGGTGGTCGCGGACGCGCCCTACATGAACACCGGCGAGGGCCTGCACCGCTTCGTGGACCCGGTGGACAACGAGGTCTACCTGTACTCCCAGTTCGAGGTTCCCGATTCCCGGCGCATGTTCGCCGTCTTCGAGCAGCCCGACCTCAAGGCCAGCTTCAGCTTCACGGTCACCGCGCCCTCGCACTGGGACGTCGTCTCCAACTCCCCCACCCCGGTGCCGGTGGAAACCATTCCCGGCGAGGACGGCGGCGCCCGCTCCGTCTGGGAATTCGCCCCCACCCCGCGGCTCTCCTCCTACGTCACCGCGCTGATCGCCGGGCCGTACCAGTCGGTCCGCAGCGAGGTGAAGTCCGCGGACGGTAAAGTCACCCCGCTGGGCGTCTTTGCCCGCAAGTCGCTGATGCAGTATCTCGACGCGGACAACATATTCGACCTCACCCGTCAGGGCTTCGAGTTCTTCGAGGCACAGTTCGGCTGCCCGTACCCGTTCGAGAAGTACGACCAGCTCTTCGTGCCGGAGTTCAACGCCGGGGCCATGGAGAACGCCGGCGCCGTCACCATCCTGGAGGGCTACGTCTTCCGCAGCAAGGTCACCGACGCCCAGGTGGAACGCCGCGCCATCACCGTGCTGCACGAGCTGGCCCACATGTGGTTCGGCGACCTTGTGACCATGCGCTGGTGGAACGACCTCTGGCTCAACGAGTCCTTCGCCGAGTACATGTCCCACCTCGCCGCCGTCGAGAACACCAAGTTTGACCATGCCTGGACCACCTTCGCCTCGGTGGAGAAGTCCTGGGCCTACCGCCAGGACCAGCTGCCCACCACGCACCCGATCTTCGCCGAGATCAACGACCTGCAGGACGTCGAGGTGAACTTCGACGGCATCACCTACGCCAAGGGCGCCTCGGTGCTGCGGCAGCTGGTGGCCTGGGTGGGTCCGGAAGAATTCATGGCCGGCGTCCGCGAATACTTCCGCAAGCACTCCTGGCAGAACACCGAGCTCAGCGATCTGATGGTCGAGCTGGAAAAGGCCAGCGGCCGCGACCTGGACCATTGGGGCCGGCTCTGGCTCGAGACCGCCGGTGTGAACACGCTCAAGCCCGAACTGTCCGTCGGTGAGGACGGGAACATTTCCTCCTTCGCCATCCTGCAGTCCGCCACCGAGGCCCAGCCGACCATCCGCCCGCACCGGCTCGCCGTCGGCTTCTACAACCTGGACGGCGCCGGGAAGCTGGAGCGCGTGCACCGCGAGGAGCTCGACGTCGACGGCGAGCGCACCGAGGTTCCGGCCCTGGCGGGCCTGGCGCAGCCGGACCTGATCCTGCTCAACGACGACGACCTCGCCTACGCCAAGGTCCGGCTGGACCCGAAGTCGCTCGCCACCGCCACGGCGCACCTGAAGGACTTCGGCCAGAGCCTGCCCCGCACCCTGGTCTGGGGCTCGGCCTGGGACGCGGCCCGCGACGGCGAAACCCCGGCCCGCGGCTACGTGGAACTGATCCTGGCCAACATCGCCGAGGAATCCGACTCCTCCGTGATCCTGGTCCAGCTCCGCCAGCTCGCCACCACGCTGAACTTCTACGTTGCGGCGGAGCACAAGGACGCCACCGCGACCGCCGCCGCCGACCGGCTCTGGGAGCTCGCCTCCCGCGTCCCGGCCGGCTCCGACGCGCAGCTGCAGTTCGTGAAGTCCTACGCGCTGCTGGCCCGCAGCGCCGGGCAGCTGGACACCGTGGCGGCCCTGCTGGACGGCTCGCAGGAGCTGGCCGGCCTCACCGTGGACCAGGACCTGCGCTGGGAGCTGATCGCGTCCCTCGTCGTCGGCGGCCGCGCCGGGCAGGAGCAGATCGACGCCGAGCTGGAGCACGACAACACCGCCACCGGACAGAACGCGGCGGCCCTGGCCAAGGCAGCCATCCCCACCGCCGAGGCCAAGGCCGCGGCCTGGGAGTCGATCGTGGTCAAGGGCGAGCTGTCCAACGCCCTGCAGGGTTCGGCGGTTGCCGGCTTCACCCGGGTGCTGGACACGTCCTTGCTGGAGCCCTACGCCGAGCAGTACTTCGCGGCCGTCCCGGGCATCGTCAAGGACCGCACGCACGCGCTGGCCCAGCAGATCGTCGTCGGGCTCTACCCGGCGCAGCTGACCACGCAGGCCACGGTGGACCGCACGGACGAGTTCCTGGCGTCGCTGCCGGAAGACAGCGCGGCGCTGCGCCGGATGATGCTGGAAAACCGCGACGGCGTCGCCCGCGCCCTGCGTGCCCGCGCGGCGGACGTCTAGGCGCGCGTCGTTGTTCTAGACCCCCTCGACCCAGGACCCCGGCACCGCATGGCGGCGCCGGGGTCCTGGCGTTTTGGCGCCGCTAGACTGGCGGCATGAGCCTCGACGAGCACCACTACGCGTTGACCGTGCGCTGGACCGGGAACCTCGGGGCCGGAACGTCCTCGTACCGCGGCTACTCGCGTGACCACGACGTCGAGATCCCCGGGCTGCCGGTCCTGAAAGGCTCCGCTGACCCCACGTTCCACGGCGACCGGGAGCGGTACAACCCGGAGCAGCTGCTGCTGGCGGCGCTCTCGCAGTGCCACATGCTGTCCTTCCTGCACGTGGCCGTGAAGCACGGCGTGGTGGTGACCGGCTACGAGGACCGCGCCGAGGGCGTGATGCGGACCAACCGGGACGGCAGCGGCCAGTTCGAATCGGTCACCCTCAAGCCCCGGGTCACGACGGCGGCTCCGGTGGCCGAAGAGTTGCTGGCGGAGCTGCACCGCAGGGCGAACGCGGTCTGCTTCATTGCCCGGAGCGTCAACTTTCCGGTGCGGCACGAGCCCTCGGCGGTCGTGGACCCCGCCGCCGGCGTTCCGGGCGCGGACGCTCAGTCGGGCTGAACGCCGGCCCGGAATTCACGCAGCAGCCGGCGTTCGGTGTCCGAGCTGAGGCCTGCCTTCCGGTCCCGGCCGAGTCCGCGGCGGTGTTCGTCGGCCAGGGTGTCCGCCACCGTCTGCGTCCAGGGCCGCAGCGTCATCCCGGCGGCCCGCGCCGCCGCGTTGCTGCGGGCCGCGAAGCCGTCATGGCCGGTCGGCAGCCAGAGCGGCAGCGAGTCCGGACCCGCCCAGTAGTTCACCCCGCGGGCGGCGAGCCAGTCGGCCGGGGCCGCCACCACCTCGGCGCTTCCCCCGGCGGCCTGCCGCGCGGCGTCGAGGTACGCGGCGAACGGCACCGGGTCGCCCACCGCGTTCAGCGCCCCGGTGACCCCGGTTTCCGCCGCCCGCAGCACCCACGCGGCCAGGTCCCGCACATCGATGACCTGGGTGCGGTCCGCCGGGATGTCCGGGGCCAGTGCCGGACCCGGGTCCCGGGCGAAGCGGGCCAGCCAGTATCCGTAGCGGTCCGATTCGTCGCCCGGCCCGCTGATCAGCCCGGCGCGGCACAGGTGTGCCTTGTCCCCGGCGAGTTCCGCCGTCGAGCGTTCAATGGCCGACTTCGCCTCACCGTAGTTCTCCGGGGTCGGCTCCAGGTCTGCCGCCAGCGGGGCCAGCACCGCGGCGTCCTCGGCCGCGCCGGGAACGGAATGGTCCGCGTAGACCGAACAGCTTGAGACGAAGGTCCAGTGCCGGGCAGTTCCGGCCAGGGCTTCCAGCGCCTCCCGCGCCTGCCCCGGATGCCGGGCGACGTCGACGACGGCGTCCCACTCCCCCGCACTGGCGGCGCCGGCGTAGGCGGCGGGGCCCTGCGACCGGTCCGCCTGCAGCCAGGTGGCACCCTCCGGCGGGGTCCAACGGGTCCCGCGGGCCAGGCACATGACCTCGTGCCCGGCGGCGACCGCCTGTCGGGCGATTTCTGCGGACAGGAAGGCGGTGCCGCCAAGGACCAGGATGCGCATGGCGCAACGCTACGGCGCTAATGTTGAAACTGAACAGAGTGTTATGCGCCCGGCGAACGCGGGCGCCCCGAAGGAGCAAACCCCGCCGATGTACCGCCTCATCACCGCTGAGCCCATCACGCCGCCGGACATCTCGGCAGTCAACCTGCCGGGCGTCCTGATCAGCATCGGCGTCGGCGTCGCCACGTGGCTGGTGGCGTCGTTTGTGATCGCAGGTATCACCAAGCGCGTCGCCGCCGGCACCACGTTCTTCAAAAAGCCGCATTTCCGCTGGGTGGCCCCTGCGTTGCGGGCCCTGGACCACCAGCGGCGCGAGCAGCGGGCCAACACGATCGGGTCCCTGCTCAACAGTGTGGTGAGCGTGCTGGTCGTGGTTATCACGGTGATGTACGTCCTGCAGAACCTCAACGTCAACATCGCCCCGCTGCTGACCAGCGTGGGCATCCTCGGCGTCGCCATCGGTTTCGGCGCCCAGCAGCTGATCCGCGACTTCCTGGCCGGCATCTTCATCACCATCGAGGACCAGTACGGGATCGGGGACATCATCGAAACGTCCGAAGTAGTGGGCACGGTGGAGTCCATGGGCCTGCGTATCACCCGGGTCCGGGCCGAGGACGGCACCGTCTGGTATCTGCGCAACGGCGAGATCCTGCGGGTAGGCAACCGCTCGCAGGGCAGCTATGTGGCGCCGGGCGATTCGACGGCGGACGACGCCCCCGCAACCCAGCAACAGGCCGGAGAATAATATGACGATCCCCAGCGCCGGCGAGCCCCGCCAGCCCAAGCTGCTGATGCAGAACGATCCCTTCAGCCGGCCCGGCTACACGGACAACTTCTATGACGCCGTGGGCGGCCACGAAACGTTCGTGAAGCTGATCGACGTGTTTTACGACGGCGTCGCGACGGATCCGCTGCTGCGCCCGATGTACCCGGAGGAAGACCTCGGCCCGGCCAAGCGGCGCTTCCTGATGTTCCTGGAGCAGTACTGGGGCGGGCCCACCACCTACGGCGAGGAGCGCGGCCACCCGCGGCTCCGGATGCGGCACCAGCCGTTCCGCGTCACCCCGGAGGCGAAGGACGCCTGGCTGCACCACATGCGCACCGCCGTCGACGCCCTGGAGCTGCCGCCGCTCTACGAAGGAACGCTTTGGGACTACATGGAACGGGCCGCGCTCTCGATGGTCAACAGCCCGTCCGGGGCCTAGGACGATATGGAAAGACCCCGGAGGCACTTGGGGGAATGTCTCCGGGGTCTTTCTGCCTCAATAATACCTAGCCGGGTTTCCGGGCGACAAGTGTTTTAAGACGAGACCGTCGTCACGGTCGGTAGGGTGAGTCCATGCTGATAATCCGTGACGAAACCGCCGTGGACCGGGGTGCCTAGAGTCCTGAGCCGGAGCGGACCAGGACGTGGCCGCGGGGGCCGCTGAGCCGGAACCACCGGCCGGCCCGGAAGAGGCTTTGTTCCCCGTCAGCGAGGAAGCCCAGCGTCAACGCGGCGAAGGCCGCCCCCGCGGGCAGCCCGCCGGCGTCCGGCAGCAGACGTCCCCAGACCGTGGCCCGGGCATTGTTGACGATCAGCGCGCCGGGCTTGTCGGGGATGATGGCGGCGATCTCCGTGATGCCGGCCTCCGCGGCTTGTCGCAGGACCGCGTCGGGGAGCGCCCCGAGCGGCTCCCAGCCGCTGCGGGGGGCGCCGACGCCGGCCCACGACTCGGTGACGGTCATCGGTGGTACCGGAAGTTCGACGTCGTCGGCGCCGGCGCGTGCCAGCCGGTCCAGTACCGCGGACAGCGGGACGGTCACGTCGAGTTCCGCGGGCGCGGCCAGCGCCACGGTCCGGAGGCCGAGGATCGTCGGGGTCGACTCCCCGAGCAGCCGGGGCCGGAGCACGCAGACATAGGCGGCCAGGACGGGTCCGGCGGCGCTCAGCCGGATCGCGCCGTCGTCAATGGTCCGGGCCCGGGTGGCGAAGGTGCGCAGGTCGGCGAGGTCGCGGGGATCGGTGAACTGCAGGGGCTGGGTTAGGACGTCAGGCACAATCCTGACTCTACCGGCTGTGCCTCTTTTGAGCCGTGCCGGGGTGACGTCTAGAGTCAAACCATGACTGAAGCTGAAGCCGGATTGCAGGCGATGCCCACCGAGGATCCCACCTCCTCGCTCATCCAACTCCTGAACCTTGGCGAGCTGGAGGGAGCCCGGACGGATGAGGACATCTTTATGGGTCCTTCGCAGAAGCAGCCGCGGCAGCGTGTCTTTGGCGGCCAGGTGCTGGCCCAGTCGTTGGTGGCCGGCAGCCGCACGGTCCCGGAGGGCCGCGGCGTCCACTCCATGCACGGGTATTTCCTCCGCCCGGGTGACGCCAACAAGCCCATCACCTTCGGCGTGCAGCGGCTCCGCGACGGCCGGTCCTTCTCCGCTCGGCGGGTCCACGCGTACCAGGAGGGCATGCCCATCCTGTCGATGATCGCGTCCTTCCAGGACGAAGACGAAGGGATTGAGCACCAGACCGAAATGCCGGCGGGCATACCGGATCCGGAGTCGCTGCCGAGCACGGCCGACCTGCTGGGCAAGTACGACCACCCGGTGGCCCGGCACTGGGCCTACGAGCGGCCCTTCGACATCCGCCACGTGGATCCGGCCCTTTATGTCTCCGCCAAAGGTCCGAAGGAGGCCCGGAACGCCGTCTGGATGCGCACTTTCGGGCCGATGCCGGACGACCCGCAGATGCACCGCGCGGCGCTGGCCTACGCGAGCGACTACACGCTGCTGGAGTCCGTGCTGCGCCGGCACGGGATGAGCTGGATCACCCCGGGAATGTCCGTCGCGAGCCTGGACCACGCCATGTGGTGGCACCGGCCCGTCCGGGTGGATGAGTGGCTGCTCTACGTCCAGGAATCCCCCAGCGCTCAGGGCGCCCGGGGCCTGGCGACGGGAAAGATCTTCAGCCGGGACGGCCGGCATGTGGCCACGGTGGCCCAGGAGGGCATGATCCGGGTGCCGACCGACCTGAAAAACAAGGTCAAGGGCGCCGTCCAGACCAAGGTCCTGCAGCACCAGATGCGCAAGGCCGACCGCGGCTGACCAAGCCGGACCGACGCCGGCCAGGACACGGAGAGGCCGGTTCCCCCGCGGGGGAACCGGCCTCCTTCATGCGCGCTTGGCGGGCTGCTGCGCGAAACCTAGTCGCGGGTGAGGCGGCGGTGCGTCACGCGGTGCGGCTTGGCCGCGTCGGGGCCCAGGCGCTCGATCTTGTTCTCCTCGTAGGATTCGAAGTTGCCCTCGAACCAGTACCACTTCGAGGGGTTCTCCTCGTCGCCTTCGTAGGCCAGGATGTGGGTCGCCACCCGGTCCAGGAACCAACGGTCGTGCGAGACGACGACGGCGCAGCCCGGGAATTCGAGCAGGGCGTTTTCGAGGCTGCTGAGCGTCTCGACATCCAGGTCGTTGGTCGGTTCGTCAAGGAGGAGCAGGTTGCCGCCCTGCTTGAGGGTCAGCGCCAGGTTCAGGCGGTTGCGCTCACCACCGGAGAGCACCCCGGCCTTCTTCTGCTGGTCCGGGCCCTTGAAGCCGAAGGCGGCGACATAGGCGCGGGACGGCATCTCGACCTGGCCGACCTGGATGAAGTCGAGGCCGTCGGAAACGACTTCCCACAAGGTCTTGTTCGGGTCGATGCCGCCGCGGCTCTGGTCCGCGTAGGAGATCTTGACGGAATCGCCGATCTTCAGCTCGCCGCCGTCGAGGGGCTCCAGCCCCACGATGGTCTTGAACAGGGTGGTCTTGCCGACGCCGTTCGGGCCGATGACGCCGACGATGCCGTTGCGCGGCAGCGTGAAGGACAGCCCGTCGATCAGGGTGCGGTCTTCGAAGCCCTTCTGGAGGTTCTTGGCCTCCAGGACCAGCCCGCCCAGGCGCGGTCCCGGCGGGATCTGGATCTCTTCGAAGTCGAGTTTGCGGGTTCGGTCCGCCTCGGCGGCCATTTCCTCGTAGCGTGCCAGGCGGGCCTTGGACTTGGTCTGGCGGCCCTTGGCGTTAGAGCGGACCCACTCGAGTTCCTCGGAGAGGCGCTTGGCCTGCTTTGCGTCCTTCTTGCCCTGGACCTCCAGGCGGGCACGCTTCTTCTCGAGGTACGTGGAGTAGTTGCCCTCGTACGGGTACAGGTGGCCGCGGTCCACCTCGGCGATCCATTCGGCCACGTGGTCCAGGAAGTACCGGTCGTGGGTGACGGCGAGGACGGCGCCCGGGTAGGAGGAGAGGTGCTGTTCAAGCCACAGCACGCTCTCGGCGTCGAGGTGGTTCGTGGGCTCGTCAAGGAGCAGCAGGTCCGGCTTCTGCAGCAGGAGCTTGCAGAGGGCCACGCGGCGGCGCTCACCACCGGAGAGCAGTGTCACGTCGGCATCGGCGGGCGGGCAGCGCAGGGCATCCATGGCCTGCTCGAGCTGGGAATCCAGATCCCAGGCGTCGGCAGCGTCGATGGCTTCCTGCAACTGTCCCATCTCCTCGAGGAGGGCGTCGTAATCAGCGTCCGGGTTGGCCATTTCTTCGGAGATCTCGTTGAAGCGCTGGATCTTGCCGTAGATCTCGCCGACGCCTTCCTGGACGTTGCCCAGAACGGTCTTGTCCTCGTTCAACGGCGGCTCCTGCAGCAGGATGCCGACGGTGTAGCCAGGGCTCAGCCGGGCCTCGCCGTTGGAGGGGGTGTCCAGGCCGGCCATGATCTTGAGAATGGTGGACTTACCGGCACCATTCGGACCAACAACACCAATCTTGGCCCCCGGGAAGAAGGACATGCTCACGTCGTCGAGGATAAGTTTTTCGCCAACGGCCTTACGGGCCTTGGTCATTGTGTAGATAAATTCCGCCATGCCTACAAATCTAGTGGCTTGGCGCGGATAACTCACATTCCGGGGCGCTGCCAGCCGGGGTCCAGGCGGCGTAATCCGGGGAGACGGACCAGCTTAGCGCGGGCCGCACTGCCGCGAGGGGCCGGCGTGGACGGCCTCCCCTTGATGGCCGCTAGGCGGGCGAGCCCGCCAAGCAGCGCCCGTCCGCCAGGACCGGCAGCACAACCACCGCCACGGCACCACCCCGCACTTGGCCAACGACGCAGTCCCGGCCTTGCCGGACCGCGGCTTCCACGGCGTCGGCCTCCAGCCCGGTGGGGGTCCGGCTCGCCGTGACGTCGACCGCTCCCGGCGGGAAACCTGCTTCGGCGAGGGCCTGCCGGATGCGGCCGGTGCCCGGTTTGGCCTCCCGGGCGGCCGCTTGCGCCAGGGCCGCCTGCAGGCGCGCCGCGGCCTTGGCCGTGTCAACGCTTGCTGACGCGGGCAAGGCGGAAGCAGGGCCCACCGGAGCCCCTCCCCCATTGCCGCCGGCGGCCGAACCCGCCGACGTTACTGCCAGCAGCAGCGCCAGCCCGCCAAGGACAGGAAGGGCCGCCCGATGTTCCTTGCCAGTCCGGGTCCGCCTCACCCGGCAATTCTTCCACGCGGACGTCCGTCCCCGGCCTCAGGCGGCCGCCTCCTTCAGTTCGCCGGTCTCCTCGTCGAAGTCCAGCCCGTCGTCGGCGCCCGCGTCGTCCGCGTCGTCCGTGTCGTCCGTGTCCGGACCCGAGTGATGGCCGCCGTCGTCGGGACCATCGTGGCCTCCGTCCGTACGTTGCGCAGCGGTGTCCTGGCCGGGCACCGGGCCGCCCCCTGACGTGCGCGTGAAATTCGCGGACCCCCACATCAAGTCGTGGCCGACGGATTCCGCATCGATCTCCGCCGAGTGATAGATGCGGCCGTCCTTTTCCCAGCTGCGCATCTTGAGCCGGCCGACCACGATGACCCGCTGGCCTTTCTTGATGCTGCAGCCCATGTTTCCGGCCAGCTGGCGGTAACCCTGCACCGTGAACCAGTTGGTGTTTCCATCCACCCAGGCGTTCGCGGAGCGGTCAAAGCGCCGCTGGTTGGAGCCCATCCGGAAGGACGCGGTCGCGACGCCGCCCGGCGTCGTCGAGCTCCTGATCTCCGTGGCGACAAAGCCGCGGACCGTGATGCTGTCGTTCATTAGTCTGTCCTGTCTCGTTGGTCGTGCCCTAGCAGGCAGTTCCAGCTTCCGGCCAGGGCCGCCCGGCCGGCAGTGGGCGAATCCGCTATGTGGAAAAACCGGGGCAGCCAGCCGGGCGGGACCGCTAAAGCGCCCGGGCCGCGTCGCCCTGAGCAGCAGGGCGCGCCTGGCACTGTAAACTTCTTGAGGCGTCGCCGGCAGCAGCCGGGCACGCCTAACGTGCCCCAGTAGCTCAGGGGATAGAGCAGCGGCCTTCTAATCCGCCGGTCGGGGGTTCGATTCCCTCCTGGGGCACAAGAAAAGGAGGCTCTGACCTGCATTAACGCGGGTCAGAGCCTCTCTCGGTTTAGCCTCAATTTCGTTCGATCCACCGCTTATTCACCGCTTTGCTATGGCCCTCCGACCACATGAGTTTCCTCACGGCACGCAAGACATCCGATTGGGCAGGATCCAACTCTGCAAATTCGATACGCTTCTTGGGCCGGTACTCAGGCGGAAGCGGGATTGGGAGCGCGCCGACATAGGGCGTGAATCCGGGAACTGGTCCGCGGTCACATCTACTGCTAGCCCATCACCCTCCAGCCAGTCGTGCCCTTGGGTGGATGAAGGCCCGGACCATTCATGATGTGCCAGTCAGCTTCAGGCTCCTGTTCAGCCAGCAGATGACCGAGGGCGAACGAAGCCCACGTACAGGAGCCTCGCGGGAAGTCGTAAAAGCCGGCGTGCCTCTTCATTTCGGGGCGCAGTGCGCCTTCACGGAAACGGGCTGGTTGGGTCCCATGTAGGAGTCCAGTGTTTGTGTGAGTTTCGTGTCCGAGAATGGACACAGGAGGAGACTTACGAATCGTGGCACGCAGCCCCACCCCCCGAGCAGGTCACCGCCAAGGTCCGGCAGGGCCAGAAAGTGCTCAAGCAGGAGCTCTTGACGATGCTCATGGCGCGGACAGACAATAAGTAACCTTGACAACGGTCTCAGTCTTGCAGTATTAGGAGGCTGGACTGTGATCATCATTCGACGCAGCATAGTGGGTATGTTGGCGGTTGCTCTCATGCTCGCGTCCACGGTCACCGCATCAGCGGCTGGCAGAACGACCTACGGGCCCATGACCGCACCCAACCGTGTGGGTCAGCCCGCATGGTACACCGCCTCGGAGTGGAACGGAATGAAGCCCGCGCAGCACGGGACGACCGACTGGTGGATCACCGGCGCACCCGCTGACGCGACGCCTGACCTCAGGCGCCGCAGTGAGATCAAGGTCGGAGCGTCGCAGGCGGCTGCGACGCTGTCTGCGCCCGGGAAGAAGACGCAGTGGAAGGGCTGGCTCAAGCCGGTCCTTGGCCCTGCGAAGAACGACGGGAGGTCATGGCACTCCCTGGTCCAGCTGCACGGTCCCGACGAGGATGGTGGTTGGCGCTACGCCCAGGTCGCGCTCCGCGTGGAGAACGGATACTGGCGCCTGTGGGGCGACGACGGCTCCAATGTCAACGCATGGAGCATTCCACTCATGCCGTACGTGGACGGCTACGCAACGTACGCGATGGTGACGTACCATGCTGGCGCAGTGCAGTCCCTTGCGTGCGTCAGCCTCGACCCCGCGGGCGTTGAGATCGGCAAGCAGACGTGGTGTCACGACGCCGAAGCGTGGGATTCCCAGTGGGTCGTCTGGCACAGCGGGCTCTACCGCGGCTCGGGTAGCAGCACGCTCCAGCCGACGTACGAGCAGCGCGTCTATATCAAGGAACCGGTGGTTACCATCTCCTGACCTCAGTCCGAGGCGGCCAGGCATCGTCCGCCGGCGTAGGTCTCGGCTTTGTTCTGGGTGACGGTATCGGCTGCATCGACCTTGACCATTGCTTCGACGGCCGGGTTCTGGTCGGCTGGGCTTCGGAGTACATCCGGTCGGTGACTTAACCGGTGGTCTTCGCCGAGGTGTCCGAGTCCGGGGAAGGTGTTCACCTCTTCATCGAGGCACCGGAAGCTCCAGGCCGGAAGATCCGTGACGGCAGGAATATCGAACGATACACGGCCGGCCGCTACAGCGCGGTGACGGGAAACAAGCTCACCCTGTAGGAGGCCCGCCGTGGACGTTCCCCCGGGTCTCTGCGAGCGCGGCTCTGCGCTGTGGCTGGCGATGGCCACCACTGATGTCCCTCGGAATGGACTGGTGCTGGGGGCTGCCCGTACGGCTGACCGCCTGGACGAGCTGGACAACATCATTCAGGGCAAAAAGGGCGTCCTGAACCTCATGCAGTTCCGGGTCCTTGATCGTGAAGTCGACGATGACGGTTCCGTGAACATCAACGTTGAGGTCAAGTTCAACGCGGTCATGGCGGAGGCCGGCAGCAGGCCACGGTGTTCTCCAACATCCTCACGAAGCTCTCCCCCGCCGATTCGAAGGCGGCGGCGGCCCCTCCGGCGCCGGTACCCGCCGACCTTCCGGACAATCGCGGGTCATCCGCCGTCCAGGCCGCACCCCTACCGCCTCGGTGCTGGCTGAACCTGTGCATCGGGCCCCTTCAGATCCATTTGTTGTGCCGGAAGGTCAGGTAGAGGGCCGCCCCCATCACCAGCATCAGCCCCAGGGCCATGGGATAGCCGAAGATCCAGTCGAGTTCCGGTATCAGGCGGAAGTTCATGCCGTAGATCGACGCGATCAGGGTTGGTGCGAAGAGGATGGCGGCCCAGGACGAAATCCGTTTGGTCTGTTCGTTCTGGGCGATGCTGGATTCCGTGAGGAGCCGCATTTCGTCGTTCTGCCGCTGGGCCACGAGGGCGGCGTTGACGGCGAGCGCGTTTTGCAGCAGGGCGCGGAAGGCGGCGATCCGTTCACTTAGGCGCAGGACATGGTCCAGGACGTCGCGGAAATGGTCCTGCAGTTCGGGGCCGGGCACGTGGTTGGGCCGGCCGGCCCGGAGCGTCTGGAGGATGCCCGTCAGCGGCGCCGTCGCCCGCTGGAACATGATCACCTGGCGGGAGAGCTCGTAGATCCGGCGGGAGACGCCCGGGTCGGCGGCGAAAAGCTCGTCCTCGATCTCGTCGACGTCGTTCTCCAGGCCGGCGGCCACGGGCTCATACTCGTCCACCACCTGGTCCAGGATGGCGTACAGCACGGCGTCCGGCCCAAGGGCGAGGAACCCGGGCTGGGACTCCATCCGCCGCCGCACCCGCGCCAGGTCCGGGGATTCGGCATGCCGGACGGTGACCACGAAATCGGGGCCGGTGAAGATGTGGATCTCGCCGAACTGGACCTTCTCCGCTTCGTCCAGGTACCGGGCCGGACGCAGCACCAGGAAGTGGGTGTCGCCGTAGTGTTCGAGTTTGGCGCGCTGATGGCCTGCGAGGGCGTCCTCCACCGCCAGATGGTTCAGGTCGAACTCCTCGGCCACCGAGCGCAGTTCCGCTGCGTCCGGACGGTAGAGCCCGATCCACGCCATGCCCTGCCGTTGCCGCAGCACGAAGTAGGTCTCGTCCAGGTCCTCAGGGTCCGCGGTCCGGTACCCGTCCACATACACTGCGTTGTCGACGATTGTCACGGCTGTGCCTCCTCGGCTGAACCGCCCTCTGCAGGCGCCCTTTGACTGTGACGCTATACCGTCCCCCGCCCGCTGCCAACGGCCCGCCCGCTCCGGTGTCCGCAGCTGCGAATGAGGCCACAACGCGCCATCAACCGGCGCTTCCGTCCGCCCTAAGCACGCTTACTATGAAGATGACAGACGGGGCGCCAGGGAAAGCCTGCACGGCCCGCCCGCAAACGAAAGGCACGGCAGCCATGACCCAGACACCACGCGGATTCGATCCCCAGGATCCCAACGACGCCCTGCCCGCGCAGTACCCGACGGCGGGTGCCTCCTCCGAGCCCGTCGAGGAGGGCTACCCCGCCAGCGGGCCGGCGAGCGGCACCGGCCTGGCTACCGGGGCTCCGGCGGACGCCGTCGCGACCCCGGGCGCGGAAACCTCCGGCACCGCGGCCCCCGGAACGTCCGCGCCCGAGCCTGCTGCGGAACCCCGCCAGGTCACCCGCGCGGGGATGGTGTGGGCGGCCGTCGCCAGCGCCCTGGTGGTGCTGGTCCTGCTCATTGTCTTTATCCTGCAGAACCAGGTCTACGTCCAAGTGAAGTACTTCGGCCTTGAAGGCTCGGTCCCGCTCGGCGTCGCGCTCTTCATCGCCGCGGTCGGCGGCGGCATTCTGGTGGCCATCGCCGGAGCGGCACGCATCATCCAGTTGCGCCTCGCCGCGCACCGCCAGCGCGCCCGGCTCGCCGGCCAGCCGGCACGCACGCGCTAGGACGAACGACGCCGGCCGACGCCGACGCTGCCCGGTTGACAGGGCGGTGCCGGCGCCGGCGGGCTGCCCTAGGGCAGCGTGAGGATGACCGGCCCGTCCGCGGTGATCGCCACCGTGTGCTCGCTGTGGGCCGCCCGGCGCCCGTTGGCCGAGCGGAGGGTCCACTCGTCCGCGTCGTGGTAGTAGTCGTCCTTGCCGCCGAGGATCAGCATGGGTTCGATCGCGATGACGAGTCCTTCGGTCAGCTTGATGCCCCGGCCCGGCCGGCCGTCGTTGGGCACATGCGGCTCGGCGTGCATGGTCCGGCCGATGCCGTGGCCGCCGTGGTCGGCGAGCAGCCCGTAGCCGGCGCGGCGGGCGGCCCCGCCGATTGCGTACGCGACGTCGCCCATCTTGTTGCCGATCCGTGCCGCCTCAATGCCGCGGGCCAGGGCATCGTCGGTGGCGGCGATCAGCGCCTGGTCCACCGGGTCCGCGGTCCCCACGATGAAGCTGACCGCGGCGTCCCCGCACCAGCCGGCCAGGAAAGCGCCGCAGTCCACGCTCAGCAGGTCGCCGTCGGCCAGGCGGTAGTCGTTCGGGATGCCGTGCACCACCGCGTCGTTGACGGACGTGCAGATCACGCCGGGGAAGGGCACCGAGGCCCACCGGGGACGGTAGTCAAGGAACGCCGGGGTGGCGCCCGCGTCGGCAATCACCTTCGCTGCCTCGGCGTCGAGCTCCCTGAGGGAGACGCCGACGGCGGCAACCTCGCGCACCCGCGCCAGCGCGTTCGCGACCACCCGCCCGGCCTCGCGCATCAGGGCGATCTCTTCGGGGCTCTTGATCATGGACACGGGGGCTTCCTTCCGGCGCAGGGGCGGGTGGCTGCGGACGCTTAGATGACCGGCCGGGTGGTAACCGGTTCCGTCGGTTTGCTGAACAACTGCTTGGTTTTCGGATCGAGGAAGATCAGGTACAGGGCGAACAGCAGCGCGATGATGGCGGCGGCGTTGCGGGCCAGCGCGAGGGCGAGGCCAAGGTCCTCGGTCTGCAGGTAGGGGAAGACCTCGAGCTGGTCCGAAATGGCGTAGACCATAAAGAAGGACACCATGAAGTACACCGCCTTGACCTGCCAGTCGTCCCGGATGCCGGTGACGGCAAACAGCGGGATCAGCCAGACGACGTACCAGGACTGGATCATCGGCGCCAGGAAGACGACGGCGGCGAAGGCCAGCGTGAGCCGGCGCATCAGACGGTCGTAGTCGCCGCGGAAGATCTGCCAGCCGACGATGCCGAGCGCCAGCAGTTTCCCGGCGTCGTACACCCATTTGGCCATCCCCCAGCCGTCCAGGCTGAACGCGTTGAAGATAGAGGCGACGATCAGCCCCAGCAGGCCCACAGGCGCGTACCAGATCCAGATGCTGCCCGGGGCGGAGAGCCCGTTGATCCAGCCGAAACCGAATCCGTTGACCAGGCTCATGGCGTAGAGCAAGGCCAGGCTGATGCCGGCGGTGAGCGCCCAGAAGACGAATTTGCGCGGCCAGCCGGCGTTCTTGCCGGCCCACAGCAGGCCGATGAACGGCAGGAACACGATCGTGATGGGTTTGACCGAGATGGAAAGTGTGACCAGCACCAGGCCAAGCAGCACCCGCCTGGTGGCGCAGTAGTAGAGGCCGGCGAGGGCCAGGCCAAGCATCAGCGCGTCGTTGTGCACGCTGGCGATGAAGTTGGTCAGGAACAACGGATTGGCCGCGGTGAGCCAGAGGGCGCGGTGCGGATTGACGCCGTGGAGCTCGGCCAGTTTGGGCACATAGATCACGCAGAGCACGATGCCGACGAGGGCGGCGAGCCGGAACAGCATGATGCTCGCTTCCGGGTGCACGTTCGTGGACCAGACCACGAACTGCTCGATCCAGAGGAACAGCTGCCCGTACGGTACCGGGGCCTCGGTCCACATTTTGTCCGCGCCCAGCTGGAAGTAGTTCGACAGCGCCGAGATGCCGTTCTCGTACGGGTTGAAACCCTCCACCATCAGGCGACCCTGGCCGATGTAGGCGTAGACGTCGCGGCTGAAAAGGGGCACGGAGAACATCATCGGCAGCCCCCACGCCGCCACCGCCAGCAGGGTCGCCTTGCGGGCACCGGCGCCCCAGGTGCGCACCCGCTGCCCCAGCCGGAGCCAGGCGCGGACCAGCAGCATTCCGCCGACGGCCAGGAGCACTATGCTCAGCCCGACCCCGACGGCTTCGGTCCGCATCCAGATGAACAGGGGCAGGCGCCGCAGTTCGGAGACCGGGGCGAGCCAGCCGACGCCGAGCGAACCGACCGCCATGAACATGGAACCGACGAACCCGGCAAGAATCGGCGACCTCGCGTTGTCCACATCCGCAACAACCGCCTTGGGGGCGGGGCGGGACGTACCGGCAGCCGTTTCCCCCGCCGCAGGTACAGGGGCCGTCATCTCAGGATCGTCCTATCTGTTGTGGGGCTGGTTCGGCCCGCAACGGGCCGGTCAGCCGGCCATGGGGGCACGCCGCGATGACGAAAATCTTCGACGGCCGCGTACCAAAATCCTAGCACCGGACCGCTCAGCGGCGGCGGAACGGTAGGCTGGGCGGGTGCCTATATCTAATGAACGCATCGTGTGGATCGACTGCGAAATGACCGGCCTGGACTCCAAGAATGACGCCCTCATCGAGGTGGCGGCCCTGGTGACGGACTCGGAACTGAACATCCTCGGCGACGGCGTCGACGTCGTCATCAAACCGGACGACGCCGCGCTGGCCCAAATGAACGACTTCGTCCGCGACATGCACACCCGGTCCGGGCTGCTGGCCGAACTCCCCCACGGCAAGACCATGGCCGAAGCCCAGGACGTCGTGCTGGAGTACATCAAGAAGTGGGTCCCGGATCCGAAGAAGGCGCCGCTGGGCGGCAACTCGGTCGGCACCGACCGCGTGTTCCTGGTCCGTGACATGCCGGAGCTGGTGGAACACCTGCACTACCGCGTGATCGATGTCAGCACCATCAAGGAACTCTCGCGGCGCTGGTACGCCCGGGCGTACTTCCAGTCGCCGGCCAAGCTGGGCGGCCACCGCGCCCTGGGCGACATCAAGGATTCGATCGACGAGCTCCGCTACTACCGGGAGGCGGTCTTTGTGCCCGCACCCGGTCCGGACAGCGCCACGGCGCAGCGGATCGCGAAGTCGATCATGGCCCCCGCCGACGCTCCGGCAGAAGCACCCGCGGAGTAATCTCCACCACGTTTAGGGAAAATTTCGTCGAATTCGACGAAAGTGGCAAAACCACCCCCGAACAGCAGGTAAGCTATTTGTCGTTGCCTTTTCAGCCAGCCGGTTCGCCGGAAGGCATGGCGGGGCACATGGTGGGCGTAGCTCAGTTGGCAGAGCGCCTGGTTGTGGTCCAGGAGGTCGCGGGTTCAACCCCCGTCGCTCACCCTCACAAAGGACGGCAGAATTGTCCGACCTTTTCCAAAGGCCGCACCGGATATCCGGTGCGGCCTTTGTTGTCTGTCCAGTTGTTGCCTGTCCAGTCTTGTCCGTGCGTGGAAGGAACCGCGATGAAGCGCCAGCTCTTTGAAGAAGACCACGAGATGTTCCGTGAGATGGCTGCGGAGTTCAACGCGCGGGCGGTGGCTCCGCACTACGGCCAGTGGGACCAGGACCACATGATGCCCCGCTCGCTCTGGACCGCGGCCGGCGAGCAGGGTCTGCTGGGGCTCGCGGTGCCCGAAGAGTTCGGCGGCATGGGAATGGGCGACTACCGCTTCCGGGCCGTGCTGGACGAGGAATTCGCCAAAAGCAACCACCTGGCCGTGGGCCTGGCCTTCCACCTGCACGATGACATGGTCCTCCCCCACCTGCTGGCTTACGGCTCCGAGGACCTCAAAGCGCGCTGGCTGCCCGGTATGGTCTCCGGCGAGACGGTCACATCGGTCGCCTGGACCGAACCGGGAGCCGGTTCGGACCTGCGCGGTATCCGCACCAAGGCCGTCCGCGACGGCGACGACTGGCTGATCACCGGTCAGAAGACCTTCATCGGCAACGGCATCTCCGGCGACGCATCCCTGGTCCTGGCCCGCACCGACGGCAGCGCCGGCCGCGGCGGCCGCGACTCCTTCTCCCTCTTTATGGTGCGCAAGTCCGAGGGCTACAACACCGGCAATCAGCTGGACAAGATGGGGCTGAAAGCCTCGGACACCGCCGAGCTGTTCTTCGACAACGTCCGGGTGCCGCACGCTGACCTCGTCGGCGAGGAAGGCAAGGGCCTGCAGTACGCCGCCGAGCAGCTCCCCCAGGGCCGGCTCGCGATCGCCGTGGCGAGCTCCGCCGTCGTCCGCGCCGTCTACGAGGCGACCGTGGCCTACACGAAGGACCGCAACGCGTTCGGCGAGCGGATCATCGATTTCCAGCACAGCCGCTTCGAATTGGCCGACATCCTCACCGAGGTCGAGGTCACCGAAACCTACGTTGACCGGGCCATCCAGGCGTTCAACGCGGGCGAGCTCGACGCCGCCGCGGCGGCCCGGGCCAAGCTGTGGGCCTCCGAGCGCGCCAAGTCCGTCACCGACCGCTGCCTGCAGCTGCACGGCGGCTACGGCTACATTTTGGAGTACCCGGTGGCGCAGGCGTACCTCGCCGCCCGGCTGCTGACCATCTTCGGCGGCACGAACGAAATCATGCGCGACGTCGTCGGCCGCAGCATCGCCGGCTGAGCCTCGCCGCAACAACCCTCAGTACCAAAGGAACCCGCCGACATGACAGTCCTGCCCATCACGATCTGGGGCGAACCCGTGCTGCACCGCCGGGCCGCCGAGGTCGAAGTCTTCGACGACGAACTCCGCACCCTGATCGCGGACATGTTCGAGACCAACGACGCCGCCAACGGCGTCGGACTCGCCGCGCCCCAGGTCGGTGTGGGCAAGCGGCTCTTTGTGTACAAATACGTAAACGACGACGGCGCCCCGCCGGCCGGCGTCGTCGTCAACCCGGTGCTGACCCTCTCGAAGGTCTCCGGCGCGCTGCCTGACCCGGACGAGGAAGAGGAAGGCTGCCTGTCCTTTCCGGGCGGCCAGTACCCGCTCAAGCGCGCCGAGTGGGCCCGCGTGCAGGGCTTCGACGGGGACGGTAAGCCCGTTGAATTTGAGGCGACGGGCTGGTTCGCCCGGGTGATCCAGCACGAATACGACCACCTGGACGGCAAGCTGTACGTCAACCGGCTGATCGACCGCTATGCCCGCAAGGCGATGAAGCAGGCCAGGAAGAACGGCTGGGGCGTCCCCGGGCTGACCTGGATGCCGGGCGTTGACCCGGACCCGTTCGGCCACTGAGGACCCGCCGCGGAGTTAGACCCGGTCGACGGCGGCCAGGATGGCGGCGCCCAGCTCGGCCGGTTTGGTGAACTGGGGCCAGTGGCCGGTGGGCAGGTCCACGTAGTCCACGTCGCGGATCCGTGCCAGCTCCGCCACGTACGGGTGGCCGCCGGCAATCATTTCCCGCAGCATCGAGGACGGGAATTCGCAGGCGATCACGGTGGCCGGGACCTCGAAACGGCGTTCGTCCTTGAGCTGCTGCGGGTCCTGGGCCACGCCTCGGGGCTGCGGGAAGGCGCGGGAGCGGAACATGGCGCGCAGCTCGTCGGTCATGTCGGTGAGGTCCGCGTCTTCGAAGAGCTCCCATGGCGGCAACGGCACGTCGTCGCCGTCCGCCGGGAGTTCATCGTTGATGACACCACCGTCGGCGAGAGGTCCGCTGTCCACATAGACGGCCCGGGCCACCCGGTCCGGCCGGGCATCGACGACGCCGTGGATGATGGCTCCGCCGCCGGAGTGGCCCACCAGCACCACCGGTGCATCGAAGGAATCGACCATTGCGACGACGGCGTCGATGTGGGTGCGCAGGCCAATGCCGGCGCGCGGAGCCTCGGCCGATTCGAGGCCCGGAAGCGTCAACGGATACACCCTGTGTCCGGCCGCGGTGAGCGGCGGGGTGACACCCTCCCACGACGAGGCATCCAACCAGAATCCGGGTACAAGGATGATGTCCATGCCGGTACCCTACAGTTCGAGCACCGGCTCCACCACCTGCCCCTAATCCTCCGCCGGCTTCTGCAGCAGCGCGGCGTGGTCCGGGACGTAGCGGAACAGGTCCCGCGGCGGCCGCGTGTAATTGACGGCGCGCGGCCGTTCCGGCAGGGTCACCGGCTCCGTCCGGACTTCGGTGTAGTCGATGCTCGAAAGCAGGTGGGCGATCATGTTGATCCGGGCCCGGCGTTTGTCTTCCGCCTCGACGACAAACCAGGGCGACTCGGCGGTATCGGTCTGCATGAACATGTCGTCTTTGGCCCGCGAGTAGTCCTCCCAGCGCAGGATCGCCTCCCGGTCCATCGGTGAGAGTTTCCACTGCCGCAGCGGGTCCTCCAGCCGGGACTTGAAACGCCGTTCCTGTTCCGCGTGGCTGATCGAGAACCAGTACTTGAACAGCAGGATGCCGTCCTGGATCAGCAGGCGCTCAAAGACCGGGCACTGGGCCATAAAGCGTTTGTGTTCTGCGGGCGTGCAGAACCCCATGACCCGTTCGACGCCGGCACGGTTGTACCAGGAGCGGTCCATCAGGACGATCTCCCCGGCCGCCGGGAGGTGTTCCACGTAGCGCTGGAAGTACCATTCGCCGCGTTCCCGTTCGGTCGGGGCCGGCAACGCGACGATGCGGGCGACGCGCGGATTCAGGTACTCGGTGACGCGCTTGATGGCGCTGCCCTTGCCGGCGGCGTCGCGCCCCTCGAAGATCACCAGGACGCGCGCACCGGTGCTGCGGACCCATTCCTGCAACGCGACCAGCTCCGCCTGCAGCCGGGCGAGTTCGGCTTCATAGACGCCGAGCGGCAACCGCCCCACGGCCTGGCCCCCTGACGCCTTCCGGCGCGCCAAGGCCTTGCCAGCGCCTCCTTTGCCGGCGTCTCCCTTGCCGGTCCCGCTCTTGCCATGTGCCATGGTTCCCGCTTCAGTCGTCGCGACGGACGGGCCGCCGCCCGTGCGGGCGCTCTGTCCTGCCGCGCCCATTCTTGCCGAGCGCCTGATGGCCCACAAGGGGACGTCGGCCCGGGGACACCGGCATCCCGGCGCTCCTATGCTTGGGCTCATGGAAGCCACCCTGCCGGCGCCGGCGCAGCCCATCCTCACCGTCACCGTGAACCCCGCCCTGGATGTCAGCACCACAACCGAGCTGGTGACCAGCGGCCACAAACTGCGCTGCGGCCCCAGCCGGCTGGATCCGGGCGGCGGCGGCGTGAACGTGGCCCGGGTCATCCAGCGGCTCGGCGGCCGTCCGCTGGCCGTCTACACCGCGGGCGGCCCCACGGGCGAGGCTTACCGGCGGCTGATCGAGGCAGAGCGGCTGCCCACCCTGGTGGTCCCGATCCAGGGCAGCACGCGGCAGGACTTTACGGTCGATGAGACGTCCACCGGGAAGCAGTTCCGCTTTGTGCTCCAGGGGCCCGAATTGAGTGAGCCCGAATGGCGGCTGTGCCTGGCCCTCGTGGCCGACTCCATCCAGCCGGGCGGCTACGTGGTGGCCAGCGGCAGCCTCCCTCCCGGGGTACCGGAGAACTTTTACGCGGAGGTGGCCCGGCTGGCCCGGGAGCAGAATGCGCGCTGCGTGGTGGATGCTTCCGGGCCGGCCCTGGCCGCTGCCCTGTCCGAGGGCGTGTTCCTGGTCAAACCCAGCCGGCGGGAACTCGGGCTGCACTTCGGCACCACGCTGGACAGCGAACGAAGCGAGCTCGACGCCGCCATGGCCCTGGTGTCCGACGGATCGGCCGAACATGTGGCCCTGACCCTTGGCGGGCAAGGAGCTGTCCTCGCTTCCAAGGACGGCACGCTCCGCCTGGCCGTGCCGCAGGTTCAGGTGCAAAGCACCGTGGGTGCGGGCGACAGCTTCCTGGCAGCCTTCGTGCTCCGGCTGGCGCAGGGGCGCACGCTGGCCGACGCGTTCCGCTCGGCCGTCGCTGCCGGAAGCGCCACCGTCACGACGCACGCCACCGAACTGTGCCACCGGGTCGACGTCGAACGGTTGGAAGCTGAACTCGCCGGACAGGCGGTCGGGGCTTAGCCCGAAACCTGCACACCGCTGGCATGATGGGCCGCATGGGGGAAACCAGAACACGCTCGCAACCGAAGCCGCGTACTTTCAAGGAGGCATCCAGCAGGGTGGTGTCGCTGCTGGTCTGGGCCGGCGGCGCCACCGCCGTCGGCTGGCTGCTGCTCACGGGCAGGGGCGGCGCCGCCGCAGCGGCCGCGCCGTGGCTGGCTGCAGCGTCGTTGCTGGTCTACCTGACGCAGTGGCAGCCGCGGCTGATCGTGGGAGCCGACGGCTTTGAGCTGGTCAACGGCCTGCGCCGGCACCGGATCCCGTTCGCCGCGGTGGACGACGTCGAGGTCCGGCACTCCGTGACGGTGAAGGCTGCCGGGAAGAGGTATGTCAGCTGGGGCGCCCCGACGCCGCCCAGCGCTTTTGGCGCCGGGTTCGAGCACGCCCGGGACTGGAAACAACGCCCCTTAGGGGTCCTTCCGTCCAATGAGCGCATGGCCCAGTCGCCGACGCCGGGCGGACGGGATGCGATTGTCAGGGCCTGGCAGGATGCCAGGACGGCGAAGGGGGACGCCCGCGGCGCGGCCGTCAAGGCCCCCGGCGGCGCGGTCGTCTCCGAGTGGAACTTCCCCCTGCTGGTTCTCGTGTTGCTCCTTGCCGGCTGGTGCCTGGTCTCGGTGCTCTTCTGACTGGTTCGGCTCCGGCCCGCGTCAGTGTGCCCCCGTCAGCGCGGCCCTTGTCAGCGCGGCACGATGGTCTGCTGCCCCGGACAGGCGCCGAGGACCCGCTTCATCGCATCCTTCTCGGCCGGCGTCACCCAGAGCCCGTAGGCGGCTTTGACCGAAATTTGCCGGGCGACGTAGTGGCAGCGGAACGCCTTGTTCGGCGGCAGCCAGGTGGCGGCGTCGGAGGCGCTCTTGTCCTGGTTGGCTTGACCGTCGACGGCGATCAGGTTCAGCGGATCGTTGGCGAGGTGCTGGCGCTGCACGGCGGTCAGCTGCTGGGCCCCCTTCTGCCAAGCATCGCCCAGCGCCACGACGTGGTCGATTTGCACCGCTTTGCTGGACTCTGCGCCACGCTGGAAAGCGATGGTCTGCCCGGTGTAGGGCTCCTGGAAGGTTCCGGCTCCGATCCGGCAGCGGGAGCCTTCGGTGAACCGGGCGCCGGCGAGGTCACGGCGGAGGATGTCGTTGCGGGTGTCGCAGCCGTTGCGGTCAACGTCGAGCCAGGCCTGGCCAAAGGCGCCGCGGTTGTAGTTACTGCCGGCTGCCCGGCCTTTGACCGGCAGCGCCTCCAGGGCGTCCGCGGCGGTTCCCGGCGGGACGGCGTACACCGGGTTGACGGGTTTCATCCAGCCGGCCGCGAACACGGGAGCCTCGCGGGGCCCGTTGGCCTGCGGTTCGGCCAGGGCGAACTGGCCCACGGTGAAGAACCAGGCCAGACCGCCGGCGAGGGCAAGCAGCGCGGCGGCCAGCAGGGCCCACGCTTGGCGGGACCGGCGTCGGGCCCGCCTGAAGTCGCTCCAGGTGATGCTCACGGAAGCGCCGGGGATGGGTGGGGTTGCTGCACCCCGCCAGCCTAGGCGGCCCCACGGACGTCGGGGCGGTTGTCCACAGTGTGCAGGACAAGTCAAGCACCCGGGTCCGCGGCTGCCGGCGGATCAGCGACGTGCATTCAGCTGGAGTGAAGTGCACTCAGCGTCGTGCAGTTACTGCTCCTTGGTGACCCGACGGAGGTCCTCCTCGGCGAGATTCAGCAGCGCTTCCAGCTGGCTGACCCGCGCGTCGTCGATCTCGCCGGCCTCGCGTTTGGCGCGGGCGTCGTCGAGGAGGCGCTTGGCTTCCTTGGCGTTCCGCCGGGCGACGTCGAGGGCATGTTCCAGGGTGGTTTCGTGCTCCACAGCCGAGTTCTGTTCCATGGCTCCATTGTGGTGCCCTTTCCCGGCCGATTCCAGAGACCCGGCCGGGAAAGGTCGCCAGTGAAGGGCTACCCGACCTCGACCGGCAGCCCGGCAGCCTCGAGGGTCGCGGCAGCGTCCTTGGCCGGGAACGACGGCGGGTTCACGCCGGCCATTTCCTCCATCACGCGGACCACCTGGCAGCTGTAACCGAATTCGTTGTCGTACCAGACATAGAGGACAAGGTTTTTGTCGTTGCTGATGGTGGCCAGTCCGTCGACAATGCCTGCGCGGCGCGAACCCACGAAGTCGGTGGAGACAACCTCGGGCGAATCGATGTAGTCCACCTGCTTGCGCAGTTCCGAGTGCAGCGACATCTCCCGCAGGTAATCGTTGACCTCGTCCTTGGTGGTGCCGTTTTCCAGGCTCAGGTTCAGGATGGCCAGGGACACGTCCGGGGTGGGGACGCGGATGGAGCTGCCGGTCAGTTTACCGAGGAGCTCGGGCAGCGCCTTGGCGACGGCCTTGGCGGCTCCGGTTTCGGTGATGACCATGTTCAACGCGGCGGAGCGGCCGCGGCGGTCACCCTTGTGGAAGTTGTCGATCAGGTTCTGGTCGTTGGTGAAGGAGTGCACCGTCTCGACGTGGCCGTGCACGACTCCGTAGCGGTCGTTGATGGCCTTCAGGACCGGCGTGATGGCGTTGGTGGTGCAGGATGCCGCGGAGACGATCTTGTCCGAGTCCGTGATGCTTGCGTGGTTGATGCCGTGCACGATGTTCTTCAGCTCGCCCTTGCCCGGGGCGGTCAGGAGCACGCGGGAGACACCCTTGCTCTGCAGGTGCTGGGAGAGGCCTTCGGCGTCGCGCCAGCGGCCGGTGTTGTCCACGACCAGGGCGTCGTGGATGCCGTAGGCGGTGTAGTCCACCGTGGCCGGGTTGTCCGAGTAGATGACCTGGATCTGGACGCCGTTGGCGGTGATGGTGTCGTTCTCGAGGTCCACCTTGATGGTGCCTTCGAAGGAGCCGTGCACCGAGTCGCGGCGCAGCAGGCTGGCGCGTTTGGTGAGGTCGTTGTCCGAGCCGCGGCGCACCACGATCGCGCGCAGCCGCAGGCCGTGGCCGCCGCCGGCCTTCTCGATCAGGAGGCGGGCCAGGAGCCGGCCGATGCGGCCGAAGCCGTAGAGGACGACGTCGGTGCTGGTGCGGTCGTCGCCGCCGCGCTTGCCGACAACTTCGGCCAGTTCTTCGCGCAGGAAGTCATCCAGGCTGAGGCCCTCGCCTTCTGCACGGTACTTCTCTGTCAGCCGGGCAATGTCGATGGCCGCCGCGCCGAGATCCAGCTTGGTGAGCGCGTCCAGCAGGGGTGCGGTCTCTTCGAGGCGCAGCTCTTCCTTGCTCATCCGGCGGGCGAAGCGGTGCGCCTTGAGGATGTTCATGGTGGACTTGTTGATCAGGCTCCGGCCGTGGATTGACGTCACCACATTGTTTTCGCGGTACAGCCGGCCGATCACCGGGATCATGGCCTCGGCGAGCGCCTCCCGGCCCATCCACGTATCAAGACAAGAATCTGACGTCTGGCTCACAGAACTACCTTCCTAAAATCCACCACATACGTCCTCGTATGCGGAAGTCGGTTCCCGGCGGATCTCCGGAACCTGGACGCGGCGGGGATTCGGTCCACCCCGGGCGCCTGCATGGAGCGCAAAGAAAAAGCCACCGGCTGCGAACGCAGACCCGGTGGCAGAACATCTACGTTCGCTATCCAGTCTAAAGCGGCGGGCCGGTCCCCGGGGGTCCGGGACGGCGTGAAATCACTCACACGCGGCCAGGGCGCCCGATGTCGTAGGATGTCCGGATGGGACTCATCGTTGCACTACTTGTCATCTGGCTCATTCTTTCGATCCTCGGCTTCGTCGTGAAGGGCCTGCTGTGGCTGGCCGTCATCGGCCTGGTCCTGTTTGTCGCGACGGCGGCATGGGGCTGGGTGAAGCGGAAGGCCAAGGCCTGATCCGAAACCTACGTCTTAAACGCGGGGGCTGGCACCACACGGTGCCGGCCCCTTTTGTGTGAGTGGATGGGTTGACCGATACGCCGGGTTCTGTGTTCCCGCGCTGTTGCCGGCGCGGGAGTAGCGGCCATCCATCTACGGACGCCGTTGCCGACGCCCTGCAGCGGCCTACCCGGACACTCGGGCGGGCAGCCCTCAAACGTGTCCTGTCTGGCCTTGCTCCGGGTGGGGTTTACCTAGCCTCCCCGGTCACCCGGGAAGCTGGTGGTCTCTTACACCGCCGTTTCACCCTTACCTGCTCCCCTGAACGTGCAAGCACGTCCCTGAGGCAGGCGGTCTATTCTCTGTGGCACTGGCCTGCGGGTTACCCCGAGTGGGCGTTACCCACCACCCTGCCCTGCGGAGCCCGGACGTTCCTCGAGCCACTTGCGTGACGCGCGGCCGCCTGGTCAACCCATCCGCTGACCATTCTACGGTCTCCCCCGGCAGCCGGGGCACCGGCGCCTTTTTGGCCCGACGGTGGGAGAATGAAACCAGCAACCCCGCCACGCAAGGAAGCGATTCGGATGGATTTCACCGCCGTCGTCATTTGGCTGCTCATCGCGGCCCTGCTCCTCATTGTGGCCCGGATGTCGATCCGGATTGTGCGCCAGTATGAGCAGGGCGTGCTGTTCCGGCTGGGCCGGGTGATCGGCGTCCGGATGCCCGGCCTGCGCTTCATCATCCCCGTGATCGACCGGCTGCAGCTGGTCAGCCTGCGGATCGTGACCATGCCGATCCAGTCGCAGGGCATCATCACCCAGGACAACGTCAGCGTGGATATCTCAGCGGTGGCCTACTACCGGGTGGTCGACGCCGTGAAGTCGGTCGTGGCGATCGAAAACGTGGCCGCCGCGATCAACCAGATCGCGCAGACCACGCTGCGGAAAGTGGTCGGCCGGCACAGCCTGGACCAGACCCTGTCCGAGACGGAACGCATCAACAGCGATATCCGCGAAATCCTCGACGCCCTCACATTGGAGTGGGGCGTCGAGGTTACGCTCGTGGAGCTCAAGGACATCCAGCTGCCCGACAGCATGAAGCGTGCCATGGCCCGGCAGGCCGAGGCCGAGCGGGAGAAGCGGGCCAAGATCATCGCCGCCGAGGGCGAGTCGATCGCAGCGGCTGCGCTCGGTGAGGCTTCTGACATCATGATGGCGCACCCGCTGGCCCTGCAGCTGCGGAACCTGCAGTCCCTCGTCGAGATTGCGGTGGACAAGAATTCGACCGTGGTCTTCCCGGCGCCGCTGATGAGCACCATTGGGGAGCTGTCCGCGTTCCTGGCCCGGGAGACCCAGGCCGCGGCGGCAACATCCCAAGCGGTAGCGGCCCAGCCGCAGCCCGCCGTTCCGGCACCCGTGGCACCCTCATCCATTCAGGCGGCTTAGTCCGGGCACCGGCGCCAGCCCGGCGTCCGGCGCCGCGCGGCAGGAGCCGCCGGCCCGCCGGTAGGATCGTACGGTGCTGATTCTGCTGCCGCCATCCGAAGGCAAGACCCCCGCGACCGGCGGCGACGCCGTCGACCCGGCATCGCTCAGCTTTCCAGGCCTCAACACCTACCGCGCAAAGGTGCTCGAAGCGCTCGGCACCGTCAGCGCCCACGAGGACGCCCTGGCGCTGCTCGGCGTCGGCGCCTCGCTGAAGGCCGACGTGGAGCGCAACACGCGCCTGCACGCCGAGCCTGCCGCGCCCGCCAACCAGGTGTATTCCGGTGTGCTGTACGACGCCCTGGGCTACCGTTCGCTGAATCCGGCGCAGCGGAAGAAGGCCGACGCGTCTGTGCTGGTGATCTCCGCCCTCTGGGGTGCCATCCGGTTCGCGGACCGGGTACCCGCGTACCGGCTGTCGATGGGCACGGCCCTGCCCGACGTCGGACGGCTGGCCTCCTTCTGGAAACCGCAACTGACCGCTGCCCTGGCCGCCGAAACGGCGGGCGAGCTGCTGGTTGATTGCCGCTCCAGCACCTACGCCGCGGCCTGGGCTCCGCCGCCGGAACAGACCGTGGCGGTGAATGTCTTCACCGAGGTCAACGGGGTACGCAAGGTGGTGAGCCACTTCGCCAAGCACACCCGCGGCGAGCTGGCCCGGCACCTGCTGACCCGGCGCGGCAAGGCCCCGCAGACCCCGGCGCAGCTACGGCAGGCCGCCGCGGAGAAGTGGGCCGCAGAGCTGGTGGAGGGCACGGCGCGGAAGCCGCACACCCTCAACCTCCTCCTGCCCAACTAGCTGGGAGGAGGGTGGCTAGGCCCACTCGGCGGAGCGGACCAGGATGCAGCCGGAGTCGGGGCAAAAGACGATGTCGTCCTCGGCGGCGGCCTTGATCTCGGCGAGGTCGCCGGGGCTCAGCTGCATGCCGGAACCCTCGGAGGTGCCGTGGAAGAGCCGGGCCGCGCCGACGCCGCGCTTGGCAAGCGTCTTCTCGTAGACGGCGAGCATGCCCGCGTCCAGTCCCTCGGCGAACTCGGCACGCTGGCCGCGCACTACGGTCATCTCGGCGGCCACTTCGGCCAGCTGTTCGTCCAGTTCGGCGCGGATGGTGCCGAAGGAGCCCTGGATGTCGTCAACGATCTGCTGCTGCGTGGCCTGGCGCAGGCGCAGCGAGTCCAGCCGTTCCAGGACCTCAAGCTCCACGTCTTCCAGGTCCGAGCGGCGCTTGTTCAGGGACGCGATGTCACGCTGCAGGGCCACGAGGTCCTTGGACAGACCGGTGCCGCTGTTGAGCTTGGCCTCGTCGCGTTCGATCCGGGAGGCGACCTGCTCGACGTCGGCCTCGGCGCGTTTGAGTTCGAGCTCGGCGTCGTGCACCGCCACCTTCGCGGCCCCGAGTTCGCCGTTGGCGACGCTGAGGGCAGCCTCCAGGTCGGTGATCCGGGAGTCGCTTTCAAGGCCGCGGCGGCGGTTGGACAGGGACTTGAGCCTGGCATCGAGTCCCTGCAATTCGAGCAACTTCAACTGTTCCGCCGGTGCTGCCTTGGCCACTATTTCCTCCGCTTTGTTCACTTACCGGCTTAGGCCGGGCACCGTACCGGCGCTCCCTAGACTCTAGCGCCTAGCGTGCTCCCCGGCCTCGCTACGCCCACCCGGAGCCCCTCCCCGCACGCCGGGCTTAGCCCGGAGTCAGAATGAAGTCCCAGGGGTCGCTGTTGGTACTGCTGACCCGGATCTCGATGTCGTGCCCTTGGTCGGTCAGCACATTTCCCAGGGCCTCGGCGGCCGCCGGCAGCCACAGCCACTCGCTGGCGAAGTGCGAGACGTCGATCAGGTAGGGCCGGTCATTGACGGCGGCCTCGCGCGCCTCCGACGCCGGATGGTGGCGCAGGTCCGCGGTGAGGTAGACGTCGGCGTTGCTCGCGCGGACCTCGTTGAAGAGTGAATCGCCGGCGCCGCCGCACAGCGCCACCCGGCGCACCAGGCCGTCCCGGTCGCCGGACACCCGGACACCGCCGGCCACGGACGGCAGGATGCCGAACACCCGCGCGGCGAAGTCACCCAGCGTCTGGACGTCGGCGAGGTCGCCGACCCGGCCGATGCCCTCCTCCGGAAGGCCGTTCGCGGCCGGCGTCAACGGCACCACGTCCTGCAGGCCTAGCGCGTCGGCCAGCACATCGGAAACGCCGCCGACGGCGGAATCACCGTTGGTGTGCACCGTCAGCAGGGCGGTCCCGGACTCGATCAGACGGTGCACGGCCTTGCCCTTGGGCGTGTTGGCCGCGACGGAGGTGACGCCCTTGAGCAGCAGGGGGTGGTGGGTGATCAGCAGTTCGGCGCCCCAGGCGACGGCTTCCTCGATGACCTCGAGGGTGGGGTCGACGGCGAAGAGGATCCTGTGCACCTCGGCGGACGGGTGCCCCGCCACGAGGCCCACCTCGTCCCACCCCTCCGCCAGCGATTCGGGCCAGAGCTCCTCGACGGCCAGCAGGATCATGCCCAGCGTGGCGGCTTCGCCGGGGACGTCGGCTTCGGCGGGCTGTTCTGAAACGTCGGTGTTCGCAGCTTCCATACCCTTATTTTTACCCTATCCGCGGCCCCGGCCACCGTGCCGGGAGTCCCGGATGCGCGTTGAATGCCGGCTTCGGGAATGATCCGGGGCGTTCGTCCATTGAACAGGACATGAGAACTTTCGTCCTCGGCGGGGGCTGCTTTTGGTGCCTCGACGCCGTCTACCAGAAGACCAAGGGTGTCAGCTCCGTCGTTTCGGGCTACACCGGCGGCCATGACCGCAACCCCGACTACTACTCCGTGTGCTCCGGAACCACCGGGCACGCCGAGGTGGTGGCGGTGACGTTCGACGAGGAGGTGATCCCGGCCGACGTCATCCTGGACATGTTCTTCGCCCTGCACGATCCCACCACGCTGAACCGCCAGGGCTACGACGTCGGCACCCAGTACCGCTCGTCGATGTTCTACGAGACCACCGAAGAAAAGATCCTCTTCGAGGAAGCGATCGACCGGAACCAGGGGTTGTGGGCGCAGCCGATCGTCACCGAGGTGAGCCGGCTGCCGGTCTTCCACGTGGCGGAGGATTTCCACCAGGACTACTACGCGAAATACCCCGAGCAGGGCTACTGCCAAGTGATCATCAACCCGAAGCTGGCGAAGGCCAGGAAATATTACTCTGCATGGCTTAATGCTTAGCTAGGGCCTGAGCGCCATCGTTAGGCTGACCTTAGAATTCCCTCTTCACAGATAGGCACATATACCCATGGCACGGATCTATGACGATGTTACCCAGCTGGTCGGCGGCACGCCGCTGGTCCGCCTCAACCGGCTGAGCGAAGGCCTGGACGCCACGGTGGCGGTCAAGCTGGAGTTCTACAACCCGGCCAACAGCGTCAAGGACCGGATCGGCGTCGCCATCATCGATGCCGCGGAGAAGTCCGGTGCCCTTAAGCCCGGCGGCACCATCGTCGAGGGAACCTCCGGCAACACCGGCATCGCCCTGGCCATGGTCGGCGCCGCCCGCGGTTACAAGGTCATCCTCACCATGCCGGAGACCATGTCCACGGAACGCCGCGTGATGCTCCGCGCCTACGGTGCCGAAATTGTGCTGACCCCCGGTTCCGAAGGCATGCGCGGCGCCGTGGAGAAGGCCCAGGAGATCGTCGCCAACACGGAGAACTCCATCTGGGCCCAGCAGTTCGCCAACGAGGCCAACCCCGAGGTGCACCGCCGGACCACGGCCGAGGAAATCTGGACCGACACCGACGGCAAGGTGGACATCTTCGTCGCCGGCGTCGGCACCGGCGGAACCGTCACCGGCGTCGGCCAGGTGCTCAAGGAGCGCAAGCCCGACGTGCAGATCGTCGCCGTCGAGCCCAAGGACTCCCCCATCCTCAACGGCGGCAACGCCGGCCCGCACAAGATCCAGGGCCTCGGCGCGAACTTCGTGCCGGACATCCTGGACACCAACGTCTACGACGAGGTCCTCGACGCCACCCTGGAGGACTCCGTGCGCGTGGCACGCGACCTCGGCGTGAAGGAAGGCATCCTCGGCGGCATCTCTTCCGGCGCGATCGTCTGGGCGGCCCTGGAGCTCGCCAAGCGGCCGGAGAACGCCGGTAAGCTGATTGTTGCCATCGTCTGCGACTTCGGGGAGCGCTACATCTCCACCGTGCTGTACGACGACATCCGCGGCTGATTCCGGCCCGCCACAATTTCGTAGAAAGGTCTTTGTGAGCTTCTTCGCAAGGCTGAAGGAAGACCTCGACGCCGCCAGGTCCCACGATCCGGCGGCGCGGGGTTCTTTCGAAAACTTCTTTGCCTACTCCGGCCTGCACGCGATCTGGGCGCACCGCCTGACGCACCGGCTGTGGCAGAACCCGTCGCTGCGCTTTCCGGCGCGGCTGATCTCCCAGCTGGCCCGTTTCCTGACCGGCATCGAGATCCACCCCGGCGCCACGATCGGCCGCCGCTTCTTCATTGACCACGGCATGGGCGTAGTGATCGGCGAGACCGCCGAGATCGGCGAGGACGTCATGATCTACCACGGCGTCACGCTGGGCGGCCGTTCGCTCGCCAAGATCAAGCGGCACCCCACCATCGAGGACCGTGTGGTCATCGGCGCCGGCGCCAAGGTCCTGGGCCCCATCACCATCGGCCGGGACAGCGCCATCGGCGCCAACGCCGTCGTGGTCAAGGACGCGCCGGCCGAGTCGATCCTGACCGGCGTGCCGGCCACCTGGCGGCACCGCGACGCCCAGCGCGAGACCAAGCCCGCCGTCGACCCGGCCGAGTACCTGATCGAATACCGGATCTAAGGCACGCAGTTATAAGACAGCGGCCGGCGCCCCCAAAGCGGGGGCGCCGGCCGCTGTCGCTTAACCGATACCGGTCCGGACTAGTGCGTGTCCACCGCGGCGATTTCGGACTTGTCCTCGCCCCAGAGGGTGTGGAAGGTGCCCTCGGTGTCGATGCGGCCGTAGGTGTGCGCACCGAAGAGGTCACGCTGGCCCTGGATCACGGCGGCCGGCAGGCGCTTGCGGCGCAGGCCGTCATAGTAGGCGAGCGAGGAGGAGAACACCGGCACCGGGATGCCGAGCTGCACGGCGGTGGCCACCACGCGGCGCCACGCCGGCAGGACGTCGGCGATCGCCTTGGTGAAGGCCGGGGCGAACAGCAGGTTCGCGGGCTTCTCCGCCGCGGCGTAGGCCTTGGTGATTTCCTTGAGCAGCTCGGCGCGGATGATGCACCCGCCGCGCCACAGCGAAGCGATCTCGTCCAGCTTGAGGTCCCAGCCGTATTCCTTGGCGGCGGAGGTGAGCATGTCCAGGCCCTGCGCGTAGGAAACCAGCTTGGACGCGTACAGCGCCTGCCGGACGTCCTCGACGAAGGTTTCGGGGACCTCGACGGCGGCCTCGCCGCCGGCGAGCAGCTCCTGGGCCAGCTTGCGCTGCTCCGCCTGGGAGGACAGCGCCCGGGCGAACACGGATTCGGCGATGCCCGAGGTCGGGGAACCGAGTTCGAGGGCGGAGATGACCGTCCAGCGGCCGGTGCCCTTCTGGCCGGCGGCGTCCACGACGATGTCGACAAACGGTTTGCCGGTCTTGGCGTCAACGTGGCCGAGGACCTCGGCGGAGATCTCGATCAGGAAGGAGGCCAGCTCGCCCTTGTTCCATTCGGCGAAGATTTTGGACTGTTCGGCCGGCTCGATGCCGGCGCCGGAGCGGAGCAGGTCGAAGGCCTCGCCGATGACCTGCATGTCGGCGTATTCGATGCCGTTGTGCACCATCTTGACGAAGTGGCCGGCGCCGTCGGTGCCGATCCAGGCGCAGCAGGGCTGGCCGTCGACGTGCGCGGCGATCTTTTCCAGCAGCGGGCCGAGCGCCTTGTAGGACTCCTTGGAACCGCCGGGCATGATCGAGGGGCCGTTGAGGGCCCCTTCTTCGCCGCCGGAGACGCCGATGCCGACGAAGTGCAGGTCCTTTTCGGCGAGGGCGGCTTCGCGGCGGCGGGTGTCCTCGTAGTGCGAGTTGCCGGCGTCGATGATGATGTCGCCGGGCTCCAGCAGCGGTTCGAGCTGCTCAATCACGGAGTCCACCGGCTTGCCGGCCTTGACCATGATCAGCACGCGGCGCGGCTTCTCCAGTGAGTCAACGAGTTCCTGCAGCGTCTCGGTACGGACGAAGTCGCCGTCCTGGCCGTGCTTTTCGAGGAGCGCGTCGGTTTTCTCCACCGACCGGTTGTGCAAAGCAACGGTGAAGCCGTTACGGGCCAGGTTCCGGGCCAGGTTGGCCCCCATCACCGCAAGGCCGGTGACACCGATGTGTGCTGACATCAAAACTCCAATTCATTCTGTGCATCGAGTGCAATTCGTCCCGCACTTACTGCGGAACACGCTTCTTGGGATCAGTGGCTGTCAATAAACCATATGTATTTCCGCGGCCTGCCGGAAAGCAGCGCCCACGTGGCGGAATACGACGCGTCACAAACAGTCTATGATTTTCCGCGGCCACCGTGCCCGCAGCCGCGGGGATCGCGGTTGGCGCCATTATGCTTACGACTATGTCGACCAGCCTCCATCACCGCGCCATCGAGCATCTGGGCGCCCGCATCGTCGCCGGCGACCTCCCCGCCGGCCACGTCATGCTGGCCGAGCACCTCGAGGACGAGCTGAAAGTCTCCCGCTCGGTGGTCCGCGAGGCGGTCCGCGTCCTGCAGTCGCTGGGGCTGGTGGAGACGATCAAACGCGTCGGCATCCGGGTGCTCCCGGCCAGCCGGTGGAACCCCTTCGATCCGCTCGTGATCCGCTGGCGCCTGGCCGGCGAAGGCCGCGGCGCCCAGCTGCGCTCCCTGGCCGAGCTACGCACCGCGGTGGAGCCGGTGGCGGCGGAACTGGCGGCCGGCAACGCCCCGGACGACCTCCGCAGCGAACTGGTGGAAGTCTCGCACGCCATGCGGGAGGCCGGCGTGGCCGGCGACGTGCCGCGGTTCCTGGACCTGGACATCCGCTTCCATTCGCTGCTGCTGGCCGGCTCGGGCAACGAGATGTTCGCCAACATGGTGGGCCAGGTTGCCGAGACCCTGACCGGCCGCACGGTGCACGGCCTGATGCCGGACCATCCGAGGGCCTCCGCGCTGCAGTGGCACGTGGACGTGGCGGAGGCGATTGCGGCCGGCAACGGCGCGGCCGCCCGCGAGGCCTCCAGCAAGATCATGCGCGAGACGATCGCCGACATGGAGCCCAGCTGGAAAGACCAGCCCCGCGTCTTCGTCCCGGTCCAGCGCCGCTAGGGCTGCCGCGCCGGCGGACCCCGAATTAGTCCCGACGATGGCCAAATTCAACCGCTAGGCGTTTCACATTTGGACGCATTCACGGTATATTTCTTACAAGCCTTCCACCGCGGCATCCCCCAATAGTCGCGGTGGAAGGCTTTTCCATTGCCAGCAGGCTTTTCCATGTGGTCTTCACGCGGCGTCCGCCACGGCTTCCCGGAGCCGCCAGCCCCCGCCCAGGCCGTCCCGGATGATTTCCATTGTGGTCAGGGCCGATCCGGGGTTTTTGCCCAGCCGGGCCTGGACCTGCCACACCTCGACGTCGACCCGGCTCAGGCCCCTGGGCATCCGGCGCTCGGCCTCCCACCAGCTCACCCGCTCAAACCAGCGCACCGGCTCCGCGCCAACCACCCATTCGCGGCCGCTGCGGACCACCGCCAGCGGGTGCCCGTCCGGGCCGGTCTTCACCATCACATGTTCCATGCCCGGAACTGTACGGGCGGCCACCGACATCCTGGGCGGCCGTGAGGGCCGTAGAAAAAGGCGCAGCAAAAAACCCCGCCGCGGCTGGCGTTTAGGCCTGCCGCGACGGGGTTCTCTTTGGTGGGTCCTACCGGGATCGAACCGATGACATCCACGGTGTAAACGTGGCGCTCTACCAGCTGAGCTAAAGACCCAAGGTGTTGTTTCCGCACTTCAGTGCGTCAACCAACGAACAATGACTCTACCGGAAACGGCGGCGGAAACGCCAATCGTCCGCCGCTCCCGCCTGCGGCCTTCAGAGGCCCGGGAGTTCCGCGGCGAGCCAGGTCAGCGATTCGCTGACGCCCGCCTCCAGCTTGATCGTCGCCAGGTCGTCGCCGCGGGTCTGTCCCCGGTTGATGATGACCACGGGCTTGCCCTGCTTGGCCGCGTGCCGGACAAACCGCAGTCCGCTCATCACGGTCAGGGAGGACCCCACCACCAGCAGGGCCGCGGCGGCGTCCACCATGGCGTAGGAGCGTTCCACCCGGTCTTTGGGGACGTTTTCGCCGAAATAGACGAAGTCCGGTTTCAGTGTGCCGCCGCAGGCGGGACAGTTCGCGACGACGAAGCCTGCGATCAGGTCCGAATCCTCCACGGTCGCGTCGGCGTCGGGCGCCATTTCCACCACGCCGGCCGCGAGTGCTTCCGTCAGGAAGTCGGGGTTGAGCTCCTCCAGCACACCGGCCAGCAGCGAACGGCTGTAGCGGCGCTGGCAGGCCAGGCAGACCACCTGGTCGAACCGGCCGTGCAGGTCCACCACGTTGACGCTTCCGGCGTCCTCGTGCAGGCGGTCGACGTTCTGCGTGATCAGGCCGGTGAGGAGCCCGCGGTGCTCCAGGCGGGCGGCGGCCGCGTGGCCGTCATTGGGGTCGGCCCGGCGCAGATGCGACCAGCCGATGTGGTTCCGGGCCCAGTAGCGCCGGCGGTTTTCGGGTTCGCCGATGAATTCCTGGTAGGTCATCGGCGCTCGGGGGGCCGCTCCGGGGCCGCGGTAGTCCGGGATGCCCGAGTCCGTGCTGAGCCCCGCGCCGGTGAGCAGCGCAAACGGCTCCCCCGCGAGCACGCCGTGGATGTCCTGCAGGACCTCGAGGTCGCTCCGCGCCGGTTCGGCGGCAGAGACCGGCGGCAGACTGGCAAAACCAGTCATGCCTACCCCGGGCCGCCGCTGCCTCACGCTGTCTCCCCTGTCAGTTCCCTGCGAGGCCCGCCAGCGCGGCGCGGTACTCGGTAAAATCCCGGGCCTGGCCGCGGGGGTTCACGACGACGTAGCGTACCGTTCCGTGCGCGTCGATGATGAAGGTGCCGCGCTTGGCCATGCCGCTGTCGGGATCAAAAACGCCGTACCGCTGGGCCACGGCTCCGTGCGGCCAGAAGTCCGCGAGGAGGTCGAAGGAGTAGCCTTCCTTTTCCGCGTAGGCGCGCTGCGCGAACTTGCTGTCCACCGAGATCCCCAGCACGGCGGCGTCGGCGTCCTCGAAGAGCGCAAGGTTGTCGCGGATTTCGCAGAGCTCACCGGTGCAAATCCCGGAGAACGCGAACGGGAAGAACACGAGGACCACATTGCGTCCGCGCAGTTCCGAAAGCCGGACCGGCTCGCCAAACTGGTTGGCGAGCTCAAAGTCGGGGGCGGCCTCGCCGATGGCGGGCACGGCGGCCGGCAGCGTCAGCGTTTCCACGCCGGTTGGGGTCATTTGTTCTTCCGCGTGACCAGCCGGGTGGCGCTCCAGTCGCGGGAAACACCCGCGGACGTGGTGCAGTGCAGCCCGGCGGTGGGGGCGGCGTCCTGGATATCCGACGGGGACACGTAACCGTCCCGGCCGTTCTTCGGGGTCAGTACCCAGACCACCCCGCCCTCAGTCAAGGAGGTGAGCGAGTCGACGAGGGTGTCCACGAGGTCTCCGTCGCCGTCGCGCCACCAGAGAATGGCGGCGTCTACTACCTCGTGGTCGTCCTCATCGAAGAGTTCCGAGCCGGTGAGGTCCTCGATGTCGTCACGCAAGTCGAAGTCGACGTCGTCGTCATAACCGAATTCCTGAATCAGATCTCCATTTTTGAAACCCAATTTTTCCGCCACATTTACCGAAGTGGCGGCGTCGGCCTCGCTCACGTGTTACTCCTATGCTGTTGGTGCGTCTGCTGTTTGCATCTGCCGGTGTACTGCCTGGTGGTGCTAGTGATTTCCATTACTACAAGCCAACACCCTTTGAGCCTTTGCTTCAAGCTGCGGACCCCGCGATCCGCCATATTCTGCGTCACACCGGCCGTTCCGGGGATCCCGGAGGGGTCCCGCGTCACAGAACCAGTATGCCCGTGAAATACGGCGGCGGCCCCATGCGGCGGCTACGCATCCGCGGACTCACACGGCTAGAGTGGCTGATGACGACCATGCCTGCGCGGACATCCGCCCGCTGATACAGGCGGGCATGGTTGTGATTGGACCTAGCCCGGCGTACAGGACCGGGCTGCTGTTACCGATATGTCGCACACGTCGCGTTCACGCCAGGCAGTTACCCTGCCGGAGCTGAGGGTGCCGATGAATGCGCTCAAAGAGAGGTTGGACGTGGCTGCAGGAGAAGATACCTCCCATATCCTCAGCGGGTTGACTAACCAGCTGCCTGATCGTGATCCGGAAGAGACCGCCGAATGGCTGGAGTCCCTGGACACACTGATTCAGGAACAGGGCACCGAGCGTGCCCAGTACATCATGCGCAGCTTGCTCCAGCGGGCCGGCGCACAGAGCGTGGGCGTACCGATGGTGACCACCACGGACTACGTCAACACCATCCCGGTGGACCAGGAAGCGCCGTTCCCCGGCGATGAGGAGATCGAACGCAAGTACCGCGCATGGCTGCGCTGGAACGCTGCCGTGATGGTGCACCGCTCCCAGCGGCCCGAAATCGGCGTCGGCGGGCACATCTCCACCTACGCCGGCGCGGCGACCCTCTACGAGGTCGGCTTCAACCACTTCTTCCGCGGCAAGGACCACCCCGGCGGCGGCGACCAGGTCTTCTTCCAGGGCCACGCCTCCCCCGGCATGTACGCCCGCGCCTTCATGGAAGGCCGGCTGACCGAGGAGGACCTGGACGGCTTCCGCCAGGAGAAGTCCAAGGAGGGCCACGCCCTCTCCAGCTACCCGCACCCGCGGCTGATGCCGGAGTTCTGGGAGTTCCCCACCGTGTCGATGGGCATCGGCCCGATGAACGCCATCTACCAGGCGCAGTCGAACCGCTACCTGCACAACCGCGGCATCAAGGACACCTCCGACCAGCAGGTCTGGGCGTTCCTGGGCGACGGCGAAATGGACGAGCCGGAATCCCGCGGCCTGCTCCAGCTCGCCGCGAACGACAAGCTGGATAACCTCAACTTCGTCATCAACTGCAACCTGCAGCGCCTCGACGGCCCGGTCCGCGGCAACGGCAAGATCATGCAGGAGCTCGAAGCGTTCTTCCGCGGCGCCGGCTGGAACGTCATCAAGGTGGTCTGGGGCCGCGAGTGGGACAACCTGCTCGCCAAGGACGAAGACGGCTCGCTCGTGAAGATCATGAACGAGACCGTCGACGGCGACTACCAGACCTACAAGGCCGAATCCGGCGGATTCGTCCGCGAGCACTTCTTCGGCAAGACCCCGCAGACCAAGGACATGGTCGCGGACATGACGGACCAGGAGATCTGGAACCTCAAGCGCGGCGGCCACGACTACAACAAGGTCTACGCCGCGTACAAGGCCGCCACCGAGTTCAAGGGCAAGCCGACGGTCATCCTGGCCCACACGGTCAAGGGCTACGGCCTGGGCACCCACTTCGAGGGCCGCAACGCCACCCACCAGATGAAGAAGCTCACGCTTGCCGACCTGAAGGCCTTCCGCGACCACCTGCGCATCCCGATCACGGACGAGCAGCTCGAAGCGGACCCGTACCAGCCGCCGTACTACCACCCCGGCGCCGACGCCCCGGAGATCCAGTACCTGATGGAGCGCCGCCGCGCCCTCGGCGGGTTCGTCCCCGAACGCCGCTCCAAGCACACCGACGTCACCCTCCCGGGCGACAAGGCGTACGAGGTCGCCAACCGGGGCTCCGGCAAGCAGCAGGCCGCCACCACCATGGCGTTCGTCCGCCTGCTCAAGGACCTGATGCGGGACAAGGACTTCGGCTCCCGGATCGTGCCGATCATCCCCGATGAGGCACGCACCTTCGGTATGGACGCGTTCTTCCCGACGGCCAAGATCTACAACCCGAACGGCCAGAACTACCTGTCCGTGGACCGCGACCTCGTCCTGGCCTACAAGGAATCCATTGCCGGCCAGATCGTGCACGCGGGCATCAACGAGGCCGGTTCGGTCGCCGCCTTCACCGCCGCGGGCACCTCCTACGCCACGCACGGCGAACCGCTGATCCCGATCTACGTCTTCTACTCGATGTTCGGCTTCCAGCGCACCGGGGACTCCTTCTGGGCCGCCGCGGACCAGATGACCCGCGGGTTCATCATCGGCGCCACCGCCGGACGGACCACGCTGACCGGCGAAGGGCTGCAGCACGCTGACGGCCACTCCCCGATCCTCGCCTCGACCAACCCGGCCGTCGTCACCTACGACCCGGCCTACGGTTACGAGATCGGCGTCATCATGCGCGACGGCCTGAACCGGATGTACGGTCCCGGCCCCGCGGACAACGATCCGTCGCGGAACCTGATGTACTACATCACGGTGTACAACGAGCCGATCGTCCAGCCCCCGGCACCGGCCGAGCTCGACACCGAGGGCATCATCAAGGGCATCTACCTGCTGGCACCGGCCAAGATCGACGGCCCTCGCACGCAGATCCTGGCCTCCGGCGTGTCCGTCCCCTGGGCCCTTGAGGCCCAGCGGATCCTCGCCGAGGACTGGGGTGTTTCCGCCGATGTCTGGTCCGTGACCTCCTGGACCGAGCTGCGCCGCGACGCCATGGCCGCCGAGGAAGACGCCTTCCTCAACCCGGGCCAGCCCGCCCGCGTCCCGTTCGTCACCGAACAGCTCGCAGGCGCCACCGGACCGATCGTGGCGGTCTCGGACTACATGAAGGCCGTTCCGGACCAGATCCGGCAGTTCGTCCCGAACGAGTTCGCCTCGCTCGGTGCTGACGGTTTCGGCTTCTCGGACACCCGCGCCGCCGCGCGCCGCTTCTTCAAGAACGACATCCACTCGATCGTGGTCCGTTCGCTGCAGATGCTGGCCCGCCGCGGCGAGGTCGACGCCCAGGCCCCGGCCCAGGCTATCGAGAAGTACCGCCTGCTCAACGTCAACGCCGGCACCACCGGCAACGCGGGCGGCGAGTCCTGACCGAGCGCCGGTAACAGCAGCGCACAGCAGCGCCCGACGGCGGTTCCCACCTGGGTGGGGGCCGCCGTCGGGCGTTTAACCCCGCGGCCCGGCTCCGCACGGGGCCCGGCGCGCCCGCCGCGGCTGTGATGCAGCCCAAAGCGACTTGTAGCCTTTGCACAAATGGAGCTTGGACGACGCGCACCGTATGCTCGATGCATGGCAGAGCCCACCACCACTCCCGCAAAACGCAAACCGTCCGTGCGGGCGCTCACCCCGGAGAAGGCGGAGACGCTGAAGAAGCTCCGCGCCAGCGTGGGCCAGCTCTCCACCACCACGCTGCGCCAGCTGGAAAAGTCGCTGCCCTGGTACAGCCGGCTGAACTCCGACGAGCGCTCCGCCCTGGGCATGGTGGCGCAGAACGGCATCGCCGCCTTCGTCACCTGGTTCGAGCGGCCCAGCTCGCCCTCGTGGATCCTCTCCGATGTCTTCGGCACCGCCCCGACCGAACTCACCCGCTCGATCAGCCTGCAGAAAGCGCTGCAGCTGATCCGGATCGTGGTCGAGGTGGTCGAAGACCAGGTGCCGATCATCGCGCCCGAAGCGGATCAGTCCGCCCTGCGCGAGGCCGTGCTGCGCTACTCCCGCGAGGTGGCCTTCGCCGCGGCCGACGTCTACGCGCGCGCCGCAGAGACCCGCGGGTCCTGGGACACCCGGCTGGAGGCGCTCATTGTCGACGCGATCCTGCGCGGCGAGAACACCGACGCGCTGCGCTCCCGGATCGCCGCGCTGGGCTGGAAAGCACAGGAACGCTTCACCGTGATGGTGGGAAATTCCCCGTCCGAACCCAGCGCCAGCTACGTCAGCGAGCTGCGCCGCACCGCCGGGCGCTTCGCCGAGGACGCGCTCGTGGGCATCCAGGGCGACCGGCTGATCCTGATCCTGGGCGGCGTCCAGGACCGCGAAACGGCCTGCCAGAAGCTCAGTGAACTTTTCGCCCCCGGCCCGGTGGTCTACGGCGCCGAGGCCGGCTCGCTGCTGGAGGCCAGCAGCTCCGCCCAGTCCGCGTTCGCCGGCCTGACCGCCGCCCGGGCCTGGCCCTCCGCGCCGCGTCCCGTGGCGGCCGACGACCTGCTGCCCGAACGGGTGATCTCCGGTGACGACGCGGCCCGCCGCTCGCTGGTTAAGAACATCTACCGGCCCCTGGTCGCGGCGTCCAACGGCCTGGTTGAGACGCTCGGGACCTACCTGGAACTTGGCCATTCGCTTGAGGCGACGGCCCGCGAGCTCTTCGTCCACGCCAACACCGTCCGGTACCGGCTCAAGCGCGTCTGCGACGTCACGGGCTGGGATCCGCTGATCCCCCGCGAGGCGTTTGTGCTCCAGGCAGCGCTCGTGGTGGGCCGGCTTTCGGCCCCGCCCAGGCCCGCCCCGGAACGCCAGCCGTCGCGTAACAACTCCTGACCCGTTGTAGACTTCCTACAATCTGACCCAGTGAGCTTGGTGCATGAAAGTACCGATGAATCACGCGGCAATTTGGAAAGCTGGATACGTGCTTGCAATCGTTTGCCCTGGACAGGGCTCCCAGACCCCTGGTTTTCTGGCCCCCTGGCTGGAACTGCCACCCGTCGCAGGCCACCTGGCCTCCCTTAGCGAAATAGCAGGTATCGACCTCACCGCCCACGGAACCACCTCCGATGAGGAGACCATCAAGGACACCGCTGTCGCGCAGCCCCTGATTGTCGCCGCCGGACTCGTGGCCGCGAAGTCCCTGTTCGACGTCGAACTGGGCACCCTCCCGGTCATCCTCGCCGGACACTCGGTCGGCGAAATCACCGCCTCGGCTCTGGCCGGCGTCCTGACCGAGACCGAAGCCATGACCTTCGTGCGCGAACGCGCCAACGGCATGGCCGCCGCCGCCGCGGCCACCCCCACCGGCATGAGCGCCGTCGTGGGCGGGGAACCCGCGGAGGTCCTGGCCGCGATCGAGGCCTGCGGACTCACCCCGGCCAACGTCAACGGCGCCGGCCAGACCGTGGCCGCGGGCACCCTGGAACAGCTCAAGGCCCTCGCCGACAATCCGCCGGCCAAGGCCCGCGTGATCCCGCTGAAGGTCGCCGGCGCGTTCCACACCTCGCACATGTCCCCCGCCGTCGCCGCGCTGCAGGCCCTCAGGCCCTCGCTGCACCCGCGCAACCCGCAGGTTCCGCTGCTCTCCAACTTCGACGGCGCCGAGGTCACCGACGGCGCGGCCGCCGTCGACAGCCTGATCGCCCAGGTCTCCCGCCCGGTCCGCTGGGATCTGTGCATGGAGACCATGGTGAAGCGCGGTGTGACCGGCGTGATCGAACTGGCCCCGGCCGGGACGCTGGCCGGCCTGGCCAAACGCGGCATGCCCGGCGTGAAGACCGTCACCGTCAAGACCCCGGATGACCTTTCCGCCGCCTTGGCCCTATTCGCAGAACTGGAGGGAGGGGAATGAGCGCTCCTACTCTGAAGCAGGCTCCCCTGCAGGAAAACACCCGCGTGATGGGCGTCGGCGCGTACCGGCCCAGCGTCATCGTCACCAATGAGGATGTCTGCCAGTGGATCGATTCCTCGGATGAGTGGATCCGCCAGCGCACCGGCATCATCACGCGGCACCGGGCCCCGGCCGACGTCAGCGTCATCGACATGGCCGAGGGTGCGTCCCGCGAGGCCCTGCAGAAGGCCGGCATTGACGCCTCCGAACTGGGCGCCGTGATCGTCTCCACCGTAACCCACCCCTACGCGACGCCCTCCGCCGCGGCAAGCCTGGCCGACCGCCTCGGCGCCACCCCGGCGCCGGCGTTCGACATCTCCGCCGCCTGCGCCGGCTACTGCTACGGAATCGCCCAGGCCGACGCCCTGGTCCGCTCTGGCGCGGCCAAGTACGTGCTCGTCGTCGGCGCGGAGAAGCTCTCCGACGTCATCGACAACACCGAGCGCACCATCTCCTTCCTGCTCGGCGATGGCGCGGGCGCCGTCGTCGTCGGACCTTCCGACACTCCGGGCATCGGCCCGTCGGTGTGGGGATCGGACGGCAGCAAGTGGGACGCCATCGGCATGACCCACTCGATGCTGGACGTCCGGGACTTCGAAGCCGCCGGCAAGCGCGGCACCGCCCTCAGCGAGGGCGAGGCCGCGGTGACGGAAGCGGCCCTGTGGCCCACGCTGCGCCAGGACGGCCAGACGGTCTTCCGCTGGGCGGTCTGGGAAATGGCCAAGGTGGCCCAGCAGGCCCTCGATGCCGCGGGTATTCGCGCCGAGGACCTCGCGGCGTTCATCCCGCACCAGGCCAACATGCGGATCATCGACGAGATGGCCAAGAAGCTCAAGCTTCCGGAGACCGTCAAGGTCGCCCGGGATATCGCCGAAGCAGGCAACACCTCGGCAGCCTCCATCCCCCTCGCCACCCACCGCTTGCTGCAGGAAAATCCTGAACTGAGCGGCGGACTGGCCCTGCAGATCGGGTTCGGGGCCGGACTTGTCTTCGGCGCCCAGGTGATTGTGCTTCCGTAGGCGGCCACCGCACTTCCTGAGCCGTTGGTATCCCCAACAGCACTGAATCCCACACCAAGCCGAACCCTCGGTTTGAATCATTTCGCCAGAAGTTCCCGGAACAACCCCCGGACGCCGACGGCAATAACAAGAAAAGGAGCCATCAATGGCTAGCAACGAAGAGATCCTGGCCGGCCTGGCTGAAATCGTCAACGAAGAGACCGGCCTGGCCCCCGAGGCTGTCGAGCTGGACAAGTCCTTCACCGAGGACCTGGACATCGACTCCATCTCCATGATGACCATCGTGGTCAACGCCGAGGAAAAGTTCGGCGTACGCATCCCGGACGAAGAGGTCAAGAACCTCAAGACCGTCGGCGACGCCGTCAGCTTCATCGCCAACGCGCAGGCCTAATCTTCCGCCTGCACCTGGCCCGGCCGGCAACGGCCGCCCCGGTGTCCGGTCCGGGACGCTTCATCGGCGTCCCGGACCGGAACACCACCGCTGGACCCCCAAGTTTTCATGACCACCGAGTTTTCCCTACGCAGGCCCCGGCCGCCTTCACCAGGTTCCGGATACGGCAGGCGCACCGACAGAGAGTGATCCCATGGCACGCAAAGTAGTCATTACCGGTCTGGGTGCCACCACACCCATCGGCGGCGATGTCCCCACGATGTGGAAGAACGCGCTCAAGGGCGTCTCCGGCGCGCACACGCTCGAGGACGACTGGGTGGCCAAGTACGAGCTGCCGGTGCACTTCGCGGCCCGCGCCACCAACCCCGCCACCGAGGTCCTCAGCCGGGTTGAGGCCAAGCGCATGGACCCGTCCACGCAGTTCGCCGTGGTCGCCTCCCGCGAGGCCTGGGCCGACGCCGGCATCACCGACATCGACCACGACCGCCTCGCCGTGGCCTTCGCCACCGGCATCGGCGGCGTCTGGACCCTCCTGGACGCCTGGGACACCCTGCGCGAAAAGGGCCCCCGCCGCGTCCTGCCCATGACCGTGCCGATGCTGATGCCCAACGGCCCGGCCGCGGCGGTCAGCCTGGACCTCGGCGCCCGCGCCGGCGCCCACACCCCGGTCTCCGCCTGCGCGTCCGGCACCGAAGCCGTGCACATGGGCCTGGACCTGATCCGCTCCGGCAAGGCCGACGTCGTCGTCTGCGGCGGCGCGGAAGCCGCCATCCACCCGATGCCGATCGCCGCGTTCGCGTCGATGCAGGCGCTGTCCCGCCGCAACGACGATCCCGAGCACGCCTCGCGCCCGTACGACCGCGACCGTGACGGCTTCGTCATGGGTGAAGGCGCCGGCGCCCTGGTCCTCGAGGCCGAGGAGCACGCCCTCGCCCGCGGCGCCCGGATCTACGCCGAACTCGCCGGCACCTCGGTGACCGCCGACGCCTACCACATCACCGCCCCGGACCCGGAGGGCCTCGGCGCCACCCGCGCGCTGAAGGCGGCCATGTTCGACGGCCGGATCCAGGCCGAGGACGTGGTGCACGTCAACGCGCACGCCACCTCCACCCCGGTGGGCGACAAGCCCGAGTACGCCGCCCTCAAGGCCGCCCTCGGCAAGCACGTGGACGACGTGGCCGTCTCCGCCACCAAGTCGCAGATGGGCCACCTGCTGGGCGCCTCCGGCGCCGTGGAAGCCGTACTGACCGTCATGGCCGTGTACGACCGCAAGGCACCCGTCACGATCAACCTCGAGAACCAGGATCCGGAGATCCCGCTCGACGTCGTCACCTCCGAGCGCGCCCTGACCGGCGGCAGCATCGTGGCGCTGAGCAACTCGTTCGGCTTCGGCGGGCACAACGCCGTCATCGCCGTCCGCAGCGTCTAACCCGCCTGGGCTCAGTCCCGGACTACGCCGAAACGACAGATGGCGGCAATGTTTCTCGTGAACATTGCCGCCATCTGTCATTTGGCGTTGCTATGGAGTGAGTGTTGCGGTGGGCCCAGGCTCCCGCGCCGGGGCCAGCGGGTGCTTAGCCGACCTGGTGCAGCCAGCGCACGGGGGCGCCTTCGGCGGCGTGCCGGAAGGGTTCGAGTTCCTCGTCCCAGGCCTCGCCGAGGGCCAGGGAGAGTTCGTGGTAGACCGCGGAGGGGTCGCCGGCGCCGGATTCGTAGGCGTAGCGGATCCGGTCCTCGGAGACCATGATGTTGCCGTGCACGTCCGTGACGGCGTGGAAGATACCCAATTCGGGGGTGTGCGACCAGCGGCCGCCGTCGACGCCCTGGCTGGGCTCCTCGGTGACCTCGTAGCGCAGGTGCGCCCAGCCGCGGAGCGCAGACGCCAATTGAGCCCCCGTGCCCGGCGTTCCGGTCCACGACAGCTCGGCCCGGAACATCCCGGGCGCAGCAGGCTGGGCAGTCCACTCAAGGTCCGTGCGCTTGTCCACGACAGACCCAATGGCCCACTCAACGTGGGGGCACAGGGCGGTCGGGGCCGAGTGTACGAACAGGACACCGCGGGTTAGTGCAACAGACATTCCATCCTCCATAGCTATAGGTACGTCTTCCCCAACGACCTCTGCCTGGATGCCTGTCTGCTGCGTCAATCCGCGTGCGGGGCGGTTGCCCCTGCCAGACTATTCAGTTTCTTCAAAACTACAGTATGCAAAAAATAGGTCCGGACCTCAGGTGGTAAACCATGCTTTATCGGTTCAAGCACCACTTGAAAGTTGCCGGGCGTGAGTCTCATTGTGCCGTACCCCGACTAATTACGCCAGTGCAATTCGGCGCGTCGCTCCCGGCGAGTCGTGGCGGCTTCCGGCCGGCCGGGTCCCCGCGATGGGGCGCTGGAAGGACGCCTATGGCGGGCCTCATTGGCACTGTGCCGGGCGGTGGGTGGATCCGGTGCCGGGCGCGCCGTGGCACTGTGCCAGGCCCGCGTCGGCGGAGTGCCGGGCGGGGACCGGTCAGGCGCGCGGATGCGCCTGCTGGTAACTTTTCCGCAGCCGGTCGACCGAGACATGGGTGTAGATCTGGGTGGTGGCCAGGCTGCTGTGCCCGAGGATTTCCTGCACAGCCCGCAGGTCCGCACCGCCGTCGAGCAGGTGGGTCGCCGCCGAATGCCGCAGGGCGTGCGGGCCGGTCGCCGAGGTGTCCCCCAGTCCGTCCAACAGGTCCTTCACAACGCTACGGACCTGGCGCTGGTCCACGCGTTTGCCGCGCGCGCCGAGGAAAAGGGCCGGGCCCGAGCCTTCCGCTACCAGGGCCGGGCGACCGCGGCGCAGCCAGTCGTCCACGGCGATGGCCGCCGGGAGGCCGTAGGGCACTGTCCGTTCCTTGTTACCTTTGCCGAGCACCCGCAGGGTCCTTCGGTCCGGGTCGAGGTCGTCGATGTCGAGGCCGGACAGCTCGCCGACGCGGACGCCGGTGGCGTAGAGCAGCTCAAACATGGCGCGGTTGCGCAGGGCCAGCGGTTCTCCTTCAGCGGCGGCCGACTCGGCTCCGGCCACCAGCCGCTGCACCTGCCCCTGGTGCAGCACGCCGGGCAGGGACTTTTCCCGTTTGGGAGCCTTCAGCCTGAGGGCGGGGTCGACGGCGATGAGTTCCTCGCGGACTGCCCAGGCGGTGAAGGCCCGCGCGGTGGCGGCGCGGCGGGCCAACGTCGCGCGGGACATCCCTGCTTCGCTCTGGGCTCCGAGCCAGCGGCGCAGGGTGCCCAGTTCCAGGTCGGCAAGCTCCCCGGCGCTTTCGGTGGCAGCATGCTCCAGCAGGCTCCTGACATCGGAGAGGTAGGCGCGCACGGTGTGGGCGGAGCGCCCCCGTTCGGCCTCCAGGTAGCGTCCGAAGCGGTGGGCGGCCTCGGCGAGCGCTCCGGGCAGTTGCTGTGTTGACACCGTCCCAGTGTCCCAGCATTGGGACCGTCAGCGGCGCAGCCCCACGGTGCGCCGTCACCGCCCGAGTTCGCACCGCCATACCGGCGACCGGAGGGCGGTGTGGCGGGGTGCCACAGCTCGGCGGGCCGCGGGGCCGTGCCGGTGCATCGCTCAGCCCGCCGTCGCGGAGCGTTTCCAGCCGCCGCGGTGGGACTCAGCCAGGCCCATCAGTCCGAGCCGTCCGAGTCCTGCCCTGACGGATTCCGGACTCAGGCCGGCGACCGCGGCGAGCTTCTCGACGGTGCTGGTGATCCGCAGCGGAAGGGCGTCCAGCAGGATCAGGTCCTCGAGGGTGAGCCCGTCGTGGGCCTCCGCCCGGCCGGATTTGGCCTCGGGCAGCGAATCGCCGCTCGGCGAGGCCAGTTCCGCGATCTCGCCGGCGTCCGTGACGCACACCGCACCGCCTTCGCGGAGCAGCCGGTGGCAACCGGCCGAGTTGGCACTGTGCACCGACCCGGGAACCGCGCCGACGGCCCGGCCCAGGGTTTCGGCGTGGTGGGCGGTATTGAGCGCCCCGGACCTCCACCGCGCCTCGACCACTACCGTCACGGAGGCCAGCGCCGCGATCAGCCTGTTCCGTTGCAGGAACCGGTAGCGTGTGGGCGCCGAGCCCGGCGGGACCTCGGCCAGCACGGCACCCTGGTTGGCGACCGCACGGAGCAGGTCCTCGTTGCCGGCGGGGTAGAAGCGGTCGACTCCCCCGGCCATGACGGCGATGGTGGGCAGGCCCCCGGCGGCGCCGGCCAGGGCGGCCCGATGGGCGTGGGCGTCGATGCCGTACGCTCCGCCGGAGATGATCGTGAATCCCCGCTGGGCTAGGGAATAGGCGAGGTCTCCCGTCACCGCCGAGCCGTAGGAGGTGCTGTCCCGGGAGCCCACCAGGGCGATTGCTTTGTTCGCCGGCGGCAGCTCCTGTTCCACACCGCGCCACCAGAGGCACAGCGGCTCCTGCAGTCCCAGGTCCGCGAGTTGGCGGGGCCACAGCTCCTCCGCGGGGATGAGCATGCGGCCGCCCAGGCGTTGGATGGTCGCCAGGTCTCGTTCCGGGGCCAGGTCGGGGACCCGCGGCGCCCAGCGCTTGAGGGCCATGCCCAGGCCGCTCCAGCCGCCTCCTGCGCCGTGTTCCTCCAGCAGCTGTGAGAGTTCCTGTTCCAGCCCGGCGCCGGCCGCCAGTTGCCCGGTCGCGATCCGTAGCGCGTCCTCGCCGCCAACGGCCCGGACGAGGGCCAGGCCGGCGGCGTCCTGCGGTTCCAGGAGCCTGGACAGCGCGGCGCGGGCGGTCCTTTCGTTCTCTGTCATGGTCCTGCTGGTCTCCTCATGCTGTAGGTCTCTTCACGGAATGGAACCGTCGGCCCCGTCAGGCGGCTGCCGCGGTGGTCTGCCGAAGGCTGAGCGCCTGGCCAATGTCATCCGCGCCGGGGGCCTCACGCACATCGAGATCCGCCAGCGTCCAGGCCAGGCGCAGCACACGGTCGTAGCCACGGGCGGTCAGGGCGCCGCGTTCCAGCGCGTGGTCAAGGATGCGGGTGGCAGGTCCGGGCAGCCGCAGCGGTCCGCGGAGCACCCGCCCGGGTACCTGCGCGTTGGTTTCCAGGCCGAGCGGCCGGAGCCTGTCGAGTTGGCGTTCCCGGGCGGCACACACCCGTGCCGCGATCTCTGCTGTACCTTCTTCGGCGCGAGGTTGGCCGAAGTCGGCCAGTGCCACGCGTTCGACCTCCAGCTGGATATCGACCCGGTCCAGCAACGGGCCGGACAAGCGGGCCAAATAGCGGCGCCGCATCGTAGGGGTGCAGGTGCAGTCCACGCCTTTGCCGGACGCCTTGCCGCAGGGGCAGGGGTTGGCGGCGAGGACCAGCTGGAACCGGGCCGGGTAGGCTGCTGTTCCTGCTGCCCTGTGGATGACCAGTTCGCCGCTCTCCAGCGGCTGCCGAAGGGCGTCAAGCACGCGTCGTTCGTATTCCGGAGCCTCATCCAGGAAGAGCACCCCGCGGTGCGCCCGGGAAGCCGAGCCGGGCCGCGGCAGCCCGGATCCGCCGCCGATGATGGCGACGGCGGTGGCGGTGTGGTGCGGGTTCTCGTAGGGCGGCCGGCGGAGCAGGGTGACGGACGCGGACGTGAGCGAGCTGAGCGAATGGATGGCTGTCACTTCCATGGCTTCCCTGTCGCCGAGGTCCGGGAGCAGGCCCGGCAGGCGCTCGGCCAGCATGGTCTTGCCGGCCCCGGGCGGACCGGTCAGCAGCACGTGGTGCGCCCCGGCGGCCGCCACCTCCAAGGCGCGGCGGCCCTCGGCCTGGCCGGAGACATCGCACATGTCCGGGGCCAGGCCGGCCGAAGCGGTCCCGCCGGCGTCGTCCGGTTCCTCTTCCACCGGCTCGAAATCAAGTGCCAGGTCCTGCGGGTCGGCGCCGAAGTCGAACGCCAGCCGGGCCAGGGTCCGGTAACCGCGGACCCTGGCCCCGGGCACCAGCTCGGCCTCGGCGGCGTTGGCCTGCGCGACGACCACGTCCGGGTACCCGGCCTGGACCGCGGCCATCACAGCCGGGAGGATGCCCCGGACGGCGCGCAGCCGCCCGTCCAGGCCAAGCTCCGCGATAAAGACGGTCCGCCCAGTGGGGCGCACGTCGTTGGCGGCGATCAGGACCGCCATGGCGATGGAAAGGTCGAATCCGGAGCCGCGCTTGGGCAGGGATGCCGGGATAAGGTTCGCGGTGATTTTCCGGCGGCTGAGCGGGATGCCGGAGTTCTGCGCGGCGGAGCGGATCCGTTCCTTCGCCTCGTTGAGCGAGGCGTCCGGCAGGCCGAGGATCACGAAGGCGGGCAGCGTCTGCCCGATGTCGGCCTCGACTTCGACGATGTAGCCGTTCAGCCCCACCAGCGCAACGGAATAGGTCCGGCCCAGCGCCACCTACCCCACCCCTTTGAGGTGTTCGATGGCCGGGGCGCCGGTGCCGTCGTCGAGCACGGCGATAACGTCCACACGGCGCAGCGGCATCCGCAGCTCATGGTCGCGGCACCACGCGGAGGCCAGCCGGTGCAGCCGGGCAAGCTTGTCCACACCGACGGCTTCGAAGGGGTGCCCGTAGGCGAGTGATGTGCGGGTTTTGACCTCGGCGATGACCAGCGCGTCGCCGTCGAGCGCCACAATATCGATTTCACCCTCGGGGCAGCGCCAGTTGCGGTCCACAACCCGCATCCCCTGGGCCTCGAGGAAGCCGGCGGCGAGTTCTTCACCGCGCCGGCCCAGCAAGTCCTTAGCTCTCATGCCTCCAGCCTGGGATGCCGCGGCGTCGCAGCACAGGCCCCACGGTTCTCATGTGGAAAAAGTCCGGCTAACTCGCCTGGCCAGCGTCGCCAATTGGAAAGCCGCTTCTTGCCCCCGCAAAAGCACGACGGCCGCCCCGCATGTATTCGAGAACCCAAGAATTTGTCGCCCCACTCCTCTGTCCCTAGGCTTGCAGCAGACAAGCGACCTTTTGACGATCGCCAGGGCGGCAAAGCCTGAGCCACTGGCCCCAGAGCGGGCCACCGTCAAAGCGTGCAACGTAAATGATGCCCCAGGAACCTCCCTTGGCCGACAGAAAGCAGCAACAGTGCTGACAGTGGACTTGACACACGTACCCCCTTCTCCGGACAGCCGCTACATACTGCGGCTCAGGGATCGGGTTTCCCACGCCGGTCAGGCCCTGGGGGTGGTGGCCGGAAAGCGGCTCGAAGTATCCAGTGATGCCCTGCCCGGCCCCATGAACCAGACTGTGGCTTGGGTTGATGAGGTCACCAGTGACGGGGAAACCAGCCCCTTGACACCACGAGTAAGAGCCGATGGTTTGAAGCACGTTGCGCACTTGGAAGTGTGGCTTCGCCAGCCGGCAAAGACCACGACGCACGAAGAAGCAGAAAAGATGCTGCAGACTCTCGTGGCGTGGAAGTACTTCGGTGATTCGGAGTGGGAAAGCAGGGTCATGCGCATCGCAAAGGACGTCCTACGAAAACTCCGACGGATACGACGTCTTCCAGCCAACAGCCGACTGGCGGTCCTTTGCGACCTCTACTCTGCACATGGCGACTTTTCCGATTCGGTGACCGGCAACGTGATGGCGAGCCTCACCGGCATGACCGCATTGCACGGGCTCTTGGAAAGACACGTAGCCCCGGTCCGGAGAGACATTTTCCACGTCACGTCGCCAACAGACAGCGCCGCCTCCGACTCGGTAAAATCCGACTTGCGTCATCTCCTGGCCACTTCGTCCGCCTTCAACGGTTCGAGCACAACCTCCAGCCTGCTCCGCGGCCAGCTTCTCAGCGTCCTCGAAGGCAGGAACGCAGCGCGACGAGAGTTCCAGTCGGCTCTTGCGTCCAACCGCGACCTCGTCAAGTCCCTGTATCTCGACATGGGTAGCTTTACTTACGGGTCGCCGGAAAGCGTCGTCGCTCAAGGTGCGTCGATCACCTGGCACGGAGCCGAGTACTCGCCGGAAAGCACGGCCACCATTCTCTACTCGGCCAATACAGACTTTCTCCGTCGGTTCTTGGCCAGAATTCTTTTCTATGCCATTGCAGAGCCCGAACTCCATCTGCATTTCCACCTCGTAGCGTCGGAAAATGAAGCACTGGCGTTCATCGGCGAAGCCGAAGAACTCTTGAGCACGATTCACACGTTTAGCGGACGACCGTCCACGCCGCCGAAACTCTCTTGGTCGTCTTCGGAAGTGCCGGCAGGCGTGGGCAACCCGATTACTTATTTCGCATGTGCGCGGTATTTGGTCGCAGAGGCTGTCATGGACAAGTTCGGAACCGACGTATGGATCCAGGACGTCGATCTCTACCCGACTGCGCCGATTTCCCAAGCTCACACGCTTATGACCGGGTTCGACGCCGTCGTGGCGGCCTCCTCCGGTATTGATTTGCTCGCGCCGTGGCGACGCTACATTGCCAATAGCGTCTACATCTCGCGGTCCGAAAACGGCAGGACCTTCGCCTCGAACGCGGCAGCATACATTTCGAGCTTCCTCCACGAACCCGATTCGTGGATGCTGGACCAAAACGCGCTGGACTGGGCCGTTGAGATGGCCGCGGCGGGCACCTCAATCGGTAACATGCGCGCCTTGGATGTTCAACTTACCCAGTCGGTCATGAACGGCCCCATCGAATCCTGATCCGCCCGGGGTCAGTTCCCCAGGCCCTCCACCTTGGGCAGGGCGAGCTCCTCGCTGCGCGGCAGCTCCTCGACGTTGACGTCCTTGAAGGTGATAACGCGGACGCTCTTGACGAACCGGGCGGAGCGGTAGACGTCCCACACCCAGGCGTCCTGCAGCGTCAGGTCGAAGTAGACCTCGCCGTCGGCGCTGCGGGCCTGCAGGTCAACGTGGTTGGCAAGGTAGAATCGCCGCTCGGTCTCGACCACGTAGCTGAACAGCCCGACGACGTCGCGGTATTCGCGGTAGAGCTGCAGCTCCATGTCGGTTTCATAGTTTTCAAGGTCCTCGGCACTCATGCTTCCATCTTGCACCATCGGGAGACGGGTGTGCGCCACCTGCCCGCCGGCCGGGCACCGGGCGGCCGCCGGCCGGCCGCCGGGCGCGCGCCACGGCTCAGTCGCCGAGCAGCTGCCAGCTGACGCGGTGGTACGGGGTGGGGCCCTTCGCGCGGAGCGCATCCTTGTGCGCCGCCGTGCCGTAGCCCTTGTTCTCGTTCCAGCCGAAGTCCGGGTATTCGGTGTGCAGGGCGGCCATCTGGCGGTCGCGTTCGACCTTGGCTAGCACGGACGCGGCGGCGACGCTGAGGCACTGCATGTCGGCTTTGACCAGGGTGTGGACCGGCGCGTCGCAGCCGGGCTCCTCCGGGACCTCGTCGAAGAGCGAGGCCTGCGCCGCCGGTGAGAGCCAGTTGTGGCTGCCGTCCAGCAGCACCACATCCGGCGTCACCCCGGACGCCAGCACCGAGAACCAGGCCCGGTTGCCGGCGAGCCGGAGCGCGGCGATGATGCCGAGCGCGTCGATTTCGGCCGCGGACGCGTGCCCCACGGCGGACGCGACGCTCCAGCTGCGCACCAGCGGTTCCAGCCGTTCCCGCTCCGTGACTTTGAGCAGCTTGCTGTCCCGCACGTCCGCGAGCAGCCGCTGTTTGTGCAGGTCCACGACGGCGATGCCGACGCTGACGGGGCCGGCCAGGGCGCCGCGGCCCACTTCATCGATCCCGGCGAGGAGCCGGGCGCCGGAGCCACGGAAGCGGCGCTCGTAGTCGAGGGTGGGTGCTTCGGACACGGTTGCTGTCCTACTTCCCTGCCGGGGCGGGGACGGCGCGGAAGACGTCCGGGTAGTTGTCCAGGGTGGTGATCCGGTTCAGCGGCCACGCGATCACGGCCGCCTTGCCTTCGATGTCGGCCAGGTCGATGAAGCCCCCGTTGCTTTCCCGGTGCGCGCGGGAGTCGGCCGAGTGGTTCCGGTTGTCGCCCATGACCCAGACCTTTCCGGCGGGCACCACGACGTCGAAGTCGCGCACCTGCGGGACCTCGGCGCTGTTGACGTACGCCTCGTCGAGCGGCGCGCCGTTGACGGTGAGCCGGCCGCTGCCGTCGCAGCAGATGACGTGGTCGCCCGGCAGGCCGATGACGCGCTTGACCAGGTGCTGTTCGGAGTTGTCCGGGAGCAGGCCGACGAACGTCAGCGCGTCCTGGACGCCGGTGAGCGGTCCGGCCGGCTTCTCCGGGGTGGGCACCAACCAGCCCTTGGTGTCCCGGAATACGACGACGTCGCCGTGCTGCAGGGCGATCGGTTCCGGCACCAGCAGGTTGACGAAGATGCGGTCGTTGACGTCCAGGGTGTTCATCATCGATTCGGACGGGATGTAGAACGCGCGGAACAGGAAGGTTTTGATCAGGAAGGACAGCACGACGGCGATGGCCACCACCGTCGCGATCTCCTTGAGCCAGAGGAGCACGGGGCTGCGGCCCTCCCGGGCCTTCGCCTTGCGGGCGCGCGCCGACGACGGTCCGGCGTGCGAGGGACCGTCGTGCGGGGTGCCCTCGGCGCGCTCGGGCTGCGTGGTTGGGTGGGCGCTGCCCGGGATGGGCGAGGAGGTCACTCGGGGCTCGTCATGCCCCCGCGGATCAGGAGTCCGGGGTCCGGTCTCGGGCATCTACTGTCCGTTCTTTATCGTCGTGGCGGCCTCGACGGGCCGCGGTATTGCTGCAAATCTATCAAGCGGCCAGATGATCTGGACCGGCCGGCCGATCACCCGTTCCAGCGGCACCATCCCGCCGCCCGGCGCGCCCAGCAGGCTGCGCGAATCGGCCGACTTGGAGCGGTGGTCACCCATCAGCCAGAGCCGTCCGTCCGGGACAACCACGCTGAACTTCAGCTCGCTGGGGGCATCGCCCGCATACAAATAGGGTTCCTCAAGTTTCTGGCCGTTGACTGTGAGCCGGCCGTCGGTGCCACAACAGACCACGTGGTCGCCGGGCATCCCGATGACACGTTTCACGTAGGTGGTGTCGCTGCCGGTGAGGCCCAGCCAGTGGCCCACGCCGGCGAGGACGTCGGCCGCCGGGCCCTGACCGCTGCCCAGCGGGGCGAAGGAGCCGCGGCCGTCAAAGACCACCATGTCGCCGCGGCGGACCGGGTCGAAGGCGAAGCCGGTCCGGGAAACCACGATCCTGTCCCCGTCGCGGAGCAGCGGCTCCATCGACGCGGAGGGGATGAAGTAGACGTCCAGCCACAGCGAGCGGACCAGGCCGCTGATGGCCACAGCCAGGACCAGGCCCAGAAGCACAAAACGCCAGCCCAGTTTCCTGGGCCGGCGTTTTGTTTGTTCCATGATCCGTGTCCTCTGACGCTTTTCTTAGTTGAACGGCGCAGTGGCGGACGGGCCCGGGAGTTGACCGGACCGTCCGTGGATCCGCTGGTAAGTCCGGAGGACTTACTTGGCGGTCTGGAAGTCGCGCTTTTCCTTGATCTTCGCAGCCTTACCGCGCAGTGCACGCATGTAGTAAAGCTTGGCGCGGCGCACGTCACCCTTGGAGACGAGTTCGATCTTGTCGATGATCGGGGAGTGTACCGGGAAGGTACGCTCCACGCCGACGCCGAAGGAGACCTTGCGGACGGTGAAGGTTTCGCGGACGCCGTCGCCCTGGCGGCCCAGGACGAAGCCCTGGAAGACCTGGACACGGGAGTTCTTGCCTTCGATGATGTTCACGTGCACCTTGATGGTGTCACCCGCGCGGAACTCGGGAACATCGCTGCGCAGCGAGGCTGCGTCTACGGAATCGAGGATATGCATTGATCCACTCCTGGTGAACGCCACAGGTCATTCACGTTGGGTCACGGCGGCCAAGCCCGGGTGCTTGCGCACCGGAAATTCCCGCCGAAAGTTTTGTCGTTCCGGCTCCGTCAGGAATTGACGGGGCCGGGGTGCCGCGCTGTTGGTGACGCTCCCCCTGTGGCAGGTTCGCACCCAGCAGGCACAAGGACTAATTTTGCCACATTCCGCCGTGTTTTGGTGAATTGGCCGAGCAGGATCCGCCGGGCTTAGGCGTCGGGTCGGCGCTGTAGGCGGCCGTCGACGACGTCGTAGCCCAGCTCCCCAAAAGCCGTACGGTCCGCGCGGGGCAGTTTGCCGGCGTCGAACGCCTCCAGCAGGTCCGGGCGGCGCTCGGCGGTGCGCCGGTACTGTTCGTGGCGCCGCCACTGCGCGATCTTGCCGTGGTTGCCGCTCAGCAGCACGGCCGGAACCTCGCGTTCCCGCCAGCTGGAGGGCTTGGTGTACACCGGGTATTCGAGCAGGCCGTCCGAGTGGGATTCCTCCACGAGCGATTCGGGGTTCCCGACGACGCCGGGCAGCAGCCTCCCGACGGCCTCGACCATGGCCAGCACCGCCACCTCGCCGCCGTTCAGCACGTAGTCACCGAGGCTCATGGGCCGGACGGTGAAGTGCTCGGCAGCCCATTCCAGCACGCGTTCGTCGATGCCCTCGTAGCGTCCGCAGGCGAAGACCAGCTGGTCCTCTTCCGCGAGTTCGTGCGCAATCGCCTGGCTGAAGCGCTCCCCCGCCGGTGACGGGACGATCAGCACGGGCTTGCGGGCGCCCTCAATGGCGGACGCTTCCGGATCCGAGTCCGGCCTCTCCGCCGCCCCGGACCCCGGCATGGCGCGGGCCACTGCTGTCAGGGCCTGGGCCCAGGGCTCGGGCTTCATCACCATGCCGGCGCCTCCGCCGTACGGGGTGTCATCCACGGTGCGGTGCCGGTCCGTGGTGAAGTCGCGGAGGTCGTGGACGTTCAGCTCCAGCAGGCCGTCCTGCCGCGCCTTCCCGATCAGGGACAGTTCCAGCGGTGCGAGGTACTCCGGAAAGATACTGACGACATCGATCCGCATCCTAGGCGTTGTCCCCTGCGCCGCGTTCGGCTTTCCCGTCGGCGTCAGTGTCGGCGTCGGAGTCGCCGTCGTCGGGGCTAGCGCCCGTCTCGGTGTTGACCTCGAAAAGGCCGGCCGGCGGGGTGACGAGGACGTACTTTTCGCCGACGTTGACCTCGGGCACGATCTGCTCCACGAACGGGATCAGGACTTCCTTGCCGTCCTGGTCGGTCACCACCAGCAGGTCCTGGACCGGCATGGTGTGCAGCCCGGACACCTTGCCGACCACCTGGTCGCCGACGCGGACGTCCAGGCCTACGAGCTCGTGCTCGTACCAGCCCTCGTCGTCGTCCTCGTCCAGTTCCTCGGTTTCGATGTAGAGCTTCGCGCCGCGGAGGGCTTCCGCGTCGTTGCGGGTCTCCACTTCCTCGAAGGCCAGCAACAGGATGTCCTTGTTCCAGCGGGCGCTTTCCACGGTCAGCGGCCCGGCCGACGCCGGTTCCACCACGAACTGTGTGCCCGGAACAAAGCGGTCACCGGGCGCGTCCGTCAGCACCTGGACGGTCACTTCGCCGCGGATGCCGTGGGGCTTGCCGATTCGTGCCACCTGAAGCTGCATCTGTTCCTCTGTTCGGGTTTCTTTGTAAGTCTGGAATTTGGGGGTGTTTACTGCGCAAAACAGTCCGGCCCCTCCACCATAAGCTGGTGGAGGGGCCGGACTAAAGACAAGTACTGCTGGTCGCGCTACCGGCGGCGGTCGGTGTCGACGACGTCGACCCTGACCGGCTCGCCGTCCGCCAGCGCCGCCACCACAGTGCGCAAAGCGCGTGCGGTGCGGCCCTGGCGTCCGATCACCCGTCCGAGGTCGTCCTGATGAACGCGCACCTCGAGGGTGTCCCCGCGGCGGTTGTTCTTCGCACTGACCTTGACGTCCTCGGGACTGTCAACAATCCCGCGGACCAGGTGTTCGAGCGCTTCTGACAGCAATTTACTCAGCCTCGGTGGTCTCTGCTTCGGCGTCGGCGGGAGCCTCGGCTGCGTCGTCCTTCTTGGCCTTCTTGGTGATGGCTTCCGGGATGATCACGGAACCCTTTTCCGGGGTGACGAAGGCTTCCTTGGGAGCCTTGGTCTTCAAGGTGCCCTCCTGGCCCGGGAGACCCTTGAACTTCTGCCAGTCACCGGTGATCTTCAGGATCGCGGCGACCTGCTCGGACGGCTGTGCGCCGACGCCGAGCCAGTACTGGGCACGGTCCGTGTCGACCTCGATGTACGAGGGCTCTTCGGTCGGGTGGTACTTGCCGATCTCTTCGATGGCACGGCCGTCACGCTTGGAGCGTGCGTCCATGACGACGATGCGGTAGTACGGTGCGCGCATCTTGCCGAAGCGCTTAAGGCGAATCTTTACGGCCACTTTTGTGGTCACTCCTGTTTCTGAAACGGGGTCGAGCCCGGCGTTCTGCACCCGTGGGGCGGGCCGTACTAGGGGGTTCTAAAGGACAGGATCCGGACGCGGAGAGAGGGGCCACGCAGATCGAGTACCTGTTTATTGTGCCAGATCACCGCGCGGATTTCGACTTGACACCCGCGGCGGGCATCTTCGGGCACTTTTTCGGCCGGGGCGGGCGTCGCGTCAGGAGGTCCAGACGTACAGTCCGGCCTTCGTGGCAGGGTCGACGCCGGCCGCCAGCTCGGCGAGCTGCCGGACATAGCGGGCGGCCTGCTCGGCACCGAAGGGCATGTCCTCCTCAGCCGCCCAGCTCTCCGCGACATCGGCCAGGACATCGCCCTCGCCTTCCGTCTCGTAGCTGAGCAGGTCCGCGAGGGCCCGGACCATCGCGGCCGGGACGCCCAGCAGCGAGTCGCTGGCAACGTCCACCATCGCCAGCTCGTAGTCGGCGCCCGCGGCATGCACGGCGGTGCCGGCCAGGTCACCCAGACGCTCGACCTCGAAGTCGCTGATGTCGGGAATCCGGACAGCGCCCGGGGCAGCCGCGGCTCCGCCGTCGAGGGCCGACGCGCGCTTCAGGGCGGCGTCATGGGTGGCGACGAAGATTTCAGTAAATCCCAAGGAAGTGCTCCTCATCAGGGGTAGGTCTGGCGTGGTGCCGGCGGCCGCACTGCAGGCAGGAAGCTGCGGCGGCCATCCGGTTTCAGCCTAGCCCAGACGGGGCTGCGGCCCCAGCGGACATGCCCTCCCTAAGCCACGAGCAATGGGCAGAATGCCGCTATGCCCACTCCTTGCCGCGAAGGATGAGCATTCCCCTCGCTCTACGTTGGCCGCGCACTGTGTCGTCCGGTGCCACCGATGGACATGCCCTCCCTTAGCCACGAGCAACGGGCAGAATGCCGCTACGCCCACTCCTTGCAGCGAAGGATGAGCATGTCCCGCGGTCCCGGGACGCCAAGGATGGGCATGTCCCGCGGGCCGTGAGCGATCGGACCCGGCCCGCACCCGACCCGCTCCCCGGCCCCTCGGGCAGCGGACCTTAGCGAACGGCGACGCGGATCCGGTTGCGCCACGGATCATCGAAGCGCAGCTCGGCCCCGGTGTGGTGGGACTCGACGCCGGCGGTCTTGAGCCGGTCGGCGAGGGCGCCGACGTCGTCTCCGGAGGGAACTTCGATGAGCACTTCGCCCAGGCCCAGGGTGTCGTGGCGGGGCCCGGCGCCGCGGCTGTTCCAGACGTTCATGGCCATGTGGTGGTGGTAGCCGCCGGCCGAGACGAAAAGCGCCTGCCCGTGCCAGCCCGCCGTCTTCTCGAAGCCGAGCGTGCCGACGTAGAAGTCGTGGGCGGACTGCACGTCGCCAACCTGCAGGTGGACGTGCCCGACGCCGGCGTCCGCCTCGCGCTGTCCGGCCAGCGACGCTTCGGTGAGGTGCTGCTCGAGGTAGCGCTGCGGCGGCAGGGCGAGGCTGTCCATCACGACGTTCTTGCCGTCCCAGGACCAGGCGTCGCGGGGCCGGTCCCAGTACAGCTCGATGCCGTTGCCCTCCGGGTCGTTGAAGTAGAAGGCTTCGCTGACGAGGTGGTCGGCGCTGCCGGTGAAGAACTGCGGCTCGTACTGCGCGGCGGAGGCTACGGTGGCGGCCAGCGAGGGCTGGTCCTCGAACAGCAGGGCGGTGTGGAAGAGGCCGGCCTCGCCGCGGGAGGGCAGGTTCAGTCCGGGGGCGGGGGCCAGGTGGACCAGGGGCTTGCGCTTGCGTCCGAGGTAGAGCCCGCCGTCCTGCTCGGCCACGATGTCGAGGCCGAGGGCGCGCTGGTAGTAATCGGTCATCAGCTTCATGTCGCCGACCTTGAGCATCACGGTGCCCATGGTGAGTTCGGCGGGAAGGAGATCCTGGGTGCTGGCTTCTGCGGTCATCGAAACGCTCCGGTGGTCCTGTGGCCACCGACCTTCGGTGACCTTTACATAGACTTAAATTACTTGAAGCTTCAATTTATTCCTAATGCGGGACAGGTCCTTGACCGACCATTTCCCCGCGGAGCACGATGCTCCGGGGCTCGCGCAGGGTTGCGAGGTCCCGGCGGGGATCCGCGGCGCAGACGAGCACGTCCGCGCTGGCGCCTTCGGCGATCGATTCGGCGCCGAGCCAGCCGCGGGCAGCCCAGGTTCCGGCGTCGAGGGCCGCCGTGGCCGGAAGTCCGGCGGCGCGCAGGGCCTCGAGTTCATCGGTGATCCGGCCATGCTTGATGACGCTGCCCGCGTCGGTCCCGGCGTAGATGGCCACCCCGGCTTCGTACGCCTCCAGGATGCGCTCGGCGCGGCGCTCCCAGAGCGAGCGCATGTGCGCCGCGTAGCGCGGGAACTTGCCTTCGGCCTGGGCGGCGATGTCCGGGAAGGTGGCGATGTTGATCAGGGTGGGCACGATCGGGACGCCCTGTTCGACGAAGCGGGGCAGGTGCCGGGGCAGCAAGCCCGTTCCGTGTTCGATGCAGTCAATGCCGGCGTCGAGCATGTCATCGAGGGTGTCCTCCGCGAAGCAGTGCGCCGTAACGCGGGCGCCCTCGTCGTGGGCAGCCCGCACCGCGTCCTTGACGGTCCCGGCCGGGAAACTTGCGGCCAGGTCGCCGGCGTCGCGGTCGATCCAGTCCCCCACCAGTTTGACCCAGCCGTCGCCCGCGCGGGCCTGCTTGCGGACGGCCTCCACCAGGTCCGCGGGCTCAACTTCAATGGCGAAGCCCCGCAGGTACCGGCGCGTCCTCGCGATGTGCCGGCCGGAGCGGATGATGCGCGGCAGGTCGGTCCGCTGCTGGATCCATCGGGTGTCATGGACCGCGCCGGCATCGCGGACCAGCAGGGTTCCGGCGTCGCGGTCGGTCAGGGCCTGCCGCTCCGCTACCTCGTCCGGTACATCGCCGCCGGGGCCGAGCCCGATGTGGCAGTGCGCGTCGACCAGGCCCGGGATGACCCAGCCGTCCAGGACCAGGTCCGGCGCGGCCGCGGGCCGGGTGAAGGTCAGCCTGCCGTCGACGGCCCACAGTCCGCGCCGCTCCTGGTCGGCTGCCGTGAGGACGGGGCCGCTGAATTCGATGATGCTGCTCATGGCCTAAAGCTTAATCCGCATCGCGATCCGCCGGCCCAGCTCGTCCAGCCCCGATTGCGCCTCGTGTTCCCGCAAGGCGGCCAGGGCGCCCGAAGGCCCGGCGACCACCTCGAAGCCGCAGCTCGCGTAAAACGGTTCATTGAACGGAACGCCAGCAAAGGTGCACAGCGTCATCGACTGATAACCACGACGGCGGGCCTCGGCGAGGGCTGCCTGCACCAGGGACCTGCCGATCCCGCGCCCGGCAAAATCGGGATGCACCGAAAGTTGTTCAAGATGGGCCTGGCCGCCGACTTCATCGATCCGGGCGAATCCGACCGGCGGGCTTCCGGCGACCAGGAGAAATAGAAAGGCATCCAGCCTCGCCTGCTCCGGAGCCGGGAACGGCCGGCACCCCAGCACCGCTTCGAGCAGGCGGTCGGCCGCGGCCTCCAGCGCCGGCAGGCCCGCGAGGTCTTCAGGTGTCGCGGCCCTGATGCGGGGCAAGACCCTGCGCTGAATCACGATGCCACGCTAGCACGGGGCCGATCCGGGCGTCCCGACGGCTTCCCGGCGCCCTGTGGTAGCTTCGTTTACGACCACACGGGTGCCCCTGCAGGGGCTGAGATCAGGCTGGTGCAGCCTGCGACCGTTGAACCTGTCCGGGTAATGCCGGCGAAGGAAGTGAGCAGTTCTTTGAGCGCAACAAATCCACAGCACAGCCCTGCCCGGAACGGGAACAACGCGGCGCCAACGGAGCCTCCCGTCACCGGTGCAACACCCGTGACGCAGTCCTTGAAGTCCCATACCCTCGCATATGTCGAAGACGGCGGGATCCGCGTCCCGGTGACGGAGATTGCCCTGGAACCTTCCCCGGGCGGCGTCGGAAATCCCCCGTTCCGGGCGTACCGCACCGCGGGACCGGGCAGCGACCCGGTAGTAGGGCTCGCCGCCGTCCGCAGTGAATGGATCGCCGGACGCGGGGACACGGAACCCTACAGCGGCCGGGAACGCAACCTGCTCGACGACGGCAAGTCCGCGGTCCGGCGCGGCGCCGCCTCGGCGGAATGGCGGGGCGCGCCGCCGGAGCCCCGCCGCGCCGTCGAAGGCCGAACGGTCACCCAGATGCATTACGCACGACAGGGCCTCGTGACACCGGAGATGCGCTTCGTCGCACTGCGGGAGAACTGCGACGTCGAGCTCGTCCGCAGCGAAGTCGCCGCCGGCCGGGCCATCATCCCCAGCAACATCAACCACCCGGAGTCCGAGCCGATGATCATCGGAAAGGCGTTCCTGGTCAAGATCAACGCGAACATCGGCAACTCCGCGGTCACCAGCTCCATTGCCGAAGAGGTCGACAAGCTCCAGTGGGCCACGCAATGGGGCGCTGACACGGTGATGGACCTGTCGACCGGCGACGACATCCACACCACCCGCGAATGGATTATCCGCAACTCCCCCGTCCCGATCGGCACCGTCCCGATCTACCAGGCCCTGGAAAAGGTCAACGGCGAAGCAAACGCCCTGACCTGGGAGATCTTCCGTGACACGGTGATCGAACAGTGCGAGCAGGGCGTCGACTACATGACCATCCACGCCGGAGTGCTGCTGCGGTACGTCCCGTTGACCGCCGACCGGGTCACCGGCATCGTGTCCCGCGGCGGTTCCATCATGGCCGGGTGGTGCCTTGCGCACCACCAGGAGAACTTCCTCTACACCCACTTCGACGAGCTGTGCGAAATTTTCGCCCGCTACGACGTCGCCTTCTCACTCGGCGACGGGCTGCGGCCCGGGTCGACGGCGGACGCCAACGACGCCGCCCAGTTCGCCGAACTGGATACCCTGGCCGAGCTCACGCAGCGGGCCTGGGACTTCGATGTCCAGGTCATGGTGGAAGGCCCGGGCCACGTCCCGTTCCACCTCGTCCGGGAAAACGTGGAGCGCCAGCAGGAACTCTGCAAGGGTGCGCCCTTCTACACGCTGGGGCCCTTGGTCACAGACATCGCACCGGGCTATGACCACATCACCTCGGCGATCGGCGCCACCGAGATCGCCCGCTACGGCACGGCCATGCTGTGCTACGTCACGCCAAAGGAGCACCTGGGCCTGCCCAACAAGGACGACGTGAAGACCGGCGTCATCACCTACAAGATCGCCGCCCACGCCGCCGACTTGGCCAAGGGGCATCCCGGTGCGCACGAACGCGACGATGCCCTGTCCAAGGCCCGGTTTGAATTCCGCTGGCGCGACCAGTTCGCACTTTCCCTGGACCCGGCGACCGCGGAAGCCTTCCACGACGAGACCCTGCCGGCCGAACCGGCCAAGACAGCCCACTTCTGCTCCATGTGCGGGCCGAAGTTCTGCTCTATGCGGATCAGCCAGGACATCCGGGACGAATACGGGTCAGCGGATTCCCAGGCAGCGTTGGCACAGATGGCAGCCGGAATGCGCGCGAAAAGCGACGAATTCGTAGCGGCCGGCGGCAAGGTCTACCTGCCCGAGCCCTCCATCGGCGCACCGTCCTAGCCGGGGATTCGGGCACCCGCCTGCGCGGCACCGGCGCGTCAGGAGGCGTGGGCGTGCCGGCTGCGGTTGACGTCGGCTATGAAGGAGCGGATGACCCGGTCGCCTTCCTTCGAATCCTGCGGCCGGTGCCCGCCCGGGGCGGTGCGGTGCAGGGCGCCCGTCTCCCGCAGATAGCCGGCAATCTCCTCGTAGAGCGGTTCCCAGCCGCCGGTCAGGACCAGCGTCGGCACTCCCGGAACGATCTGCAGCGGGGCCTCCCAGGGCGGCGCCTGCAGGCGGAGCCGGCGCGCGGCGCGTCCGTCCTCCACCGCGGGCTCGCCCACACTGCCTCGAACCGGGGCATGGGCGGCGAACACACGGCGCACAAACTCGCGGTGGAAATCGTCGTCGCCAAGGTTGTGCCGGACGTCAAAGAGCGGCTGCATGAGGGCACGGTGCGCGGCGGTCGCCGGCAGTTCGGCCGTGAGCGAGAGGCAGGCCGGTTCCACCAGCGTGAGGGACTGCACCAGATCAGGGCGTTCGACGGCGGCCATCATCGCGGCGATTGCGCCCTGCGAGTGCGCCACGACATGGCCGCCGGCCTCGCCCCGGCCATCGTCCGCCAAGGCCCGCAGCACGATGCCGGCATCGGCGGCGAAGTCCGTTTCCCGCGGTTCGGCGATCGGGTCGAACCCGTGCCGCCGCAGGAACAGCGCGTCGTAACTGAGAGCCATGCCGTGCTGTTTCGGCCACGCCGCGGCACCAAAACTGCCGGCCCCGTGGACGAAAACTACGCGCTGCTTGAACATGCCCTAAGCCTATGGCACCGCCCCGTCAACGGGGCCGACGACATACTGGCTGTCCGTCCGGCTTCAGCTACTTGCCGCCGCCGAGGAACTTGTCGAAGCCCTTGGGCAGGTTCAGCTGGGACGGGTCGAACTCGCCGCCCTGCTGGCCGAAGGCTGCCCCGGTGGGTACGGTCTTGGGGCCGGCGGCGCGCCGTGCCTCCGCGTCCTTGAGCTCCTGCGCAGCCTTGGCCGGATTGCCGGAGCGGGCCTTCTTCTTCGGCGCGCTCTTGGCTCCCTTGCGGGCACCGCCGCCGCCCATCCCGGGCATTCCCGGCATACCGGGCATGCCGCCGCCGGCTGCCATCTTCTTCATCATCTTCTGCGCCTGGGCAAAGCGCTCCAGCAGGCCGTTGACCTCGGAGACATGCACGCCGGAACCGCGGGCGATGCGGGCGCGGCGGGAGCCGTTGATGATCTTGGGGGCCACCCGCTCGTGCGGGGTCATTGACCGGACGATCGCCTCGACCCGGTCGATTTCGCGCTCGTCGAACTGCTCCAGCTGCTGCCGGATGTTCTGCGCACCGGGCATCATCATGAGCATCTTCTTCATCGAGCCCATGTTGCGGATCTGCTGCATCTGGGCGAGGAAGTCCTCGAGGGTGAAGTCCTCCTGGTCGGCGAACTTCTTCGCCATCCGGGCCGCTTCGTCCTTGTCCCAGGACTTTTCGGCCTGTTCGATCAGGGTCAGCACGTCGCCCATGTCGAGGATGCGCGAGGCCATCCGGTCCGGGTGGAAGAGCTCGAAGTCGTCCAGGCCTTCGCCGGTGGACGCGAACATGACCGGCTTGCCGGTGACCGACGCGACGGACAGCGCGGCACCGCCGCGGGCGTCGCCGTCGAGCTTGGAAAGCACGATGCCGGTGAAGTTGACGCCTTCATCGAAGGCCATGGCCGTGTTGACGGCGTCCTGGCCGATCATCGAGTCGATCACGAAGAGGACTTCGTTGGGGACGATGGCGCGGCGGATCTGGCGGGCCTGTTCCATCATTTCGGCGTCGACGCCGAGCCGGCCGGCGGTATCCACGATCACGACGTCGTGCAGGGTCCGCTTCGCTTCCTCGACGCCGGCACGCGCGACGGCGACCGGGTCACCGGCGGGGTGGTCCAGCTCGGTGGAGGTGGCACCCGGGTGCGGGGCGAAGACGGGAACGCCGGCGCGCTGGCCGACCACCTGCAGCTGGGTCACTGCGTTGGGGCGCTGCAGGTCGCAGGCCACCAGCATGGGGCTGTGGCCCTGCGCCTTGAGGAACTTGGAGAGCTTGCCGGCGAGCGTGGTCTTACCGGCGCCCTGGAGGCCGGCGAGCATGATGATGGTGGGACCGGTCTTGGCCAGCCGGATGCGGCGGGTCTCGCCGCCGAGGATCTCGACGAGTTCCTCGTTGACAATCTTCACGATCTGCTGGCTCGGGTTCAGCGCACCGGAGACCTCGACGCCGAGGGCCCGCTCACGCACGCGGCCCGTGAACTCCCGGACCACCGGCACGGCAACGTCGGCGTCCAGCAGGGCACGCCGGATTTCGCGGACCGTGGCGTCAACATCCGCCTCGGTGAGGCGGCCCTTGCCACGGAGGTTCTTGAAGGTTGCTGTCAACCGGTCAGAGAGTGAATTGAACACGCGCCGTGCACTTCTTTCAGTGGATCTACAGCTGGCGGCCAGTGCGGCACGCCAGAGTCGTGACTGTTTCGCCGGAACGAACTGCCTCGACAACGGGACTCGACTATCTAGGGTACCAAGACGCGCCTTCAAGATGGCATGCTGGCTTAGGTGACCAGCCAACCAACTGTAAAAACCCTGCTCATCCTCGGCGCCTCGGGCGATCTGACCGGCCGGCTGCTGCTGCCGGGCCTGGCCCGGCTGGTGGCGAAGGGCCACGCGCCGGGCCTCACCCTGGTGGGTGCGGGCTCGGACGACTGGGCCCCGGAACAGTGGCTGGAGCGCCTTGAGACCTCCTTCGCCGACGCCAACTCGCAGGCCGACACCGGCGGCAAGCGGGAGCTGAACCGGATCCGCGAAAGCACCAGCTACCACCGGCTGGACGTCACCGCCGAGGGGCAGCTGTCCGGGCTGCTGGCCACGCTGGACGGACCCGTGGCCGTGTACTTCGCGCTGCCGCCGAAGATCAGCCAGCTGGCCTGCGAGGCCCTCGCCCCGGAGCAGGTGCCCGCCGGGACCCGGCTGGTGATGGAGAAACCGTTCGGGTCCAGCGAGGAGTCCGCCCGGGACCTCAACCGGACCCTGGCGGCCCTGGTCCCGGAGGACCACATCCACCGGGTGGACCATTTCCTGGGCAAGGCGACGGTGCTGAACATCCTGGGCTTGCGCTTCGCAAACACCTTCCTGGAGCCGGTGTGGAACCGGGACTACGTCGAGAAAGTGGAGATCATCTTCGATGAGGACCTCGCGCTCGAAGGCCGTGCCCGCTACTACGACGGCGCCGGCGCCCTGCGCGACATGATCCAGAGCCACCTGCTGCAAATCATGGCCCTGATGGCGATCGAACCGCCCGCCTCAGTGGACGAGCGGGACCTGCGCGACGCCGTCGCCACGCTCCTGCGGGCCAGCAGCATCAAGGCCCCGTATGCCAAGAACACCCGCCGGGCACACTACACGGCGGGGTCAATCGACGGCCGGAAGGTGCCGGACTACGCCAAGGAAGAGGGCGTGGATGCCTCCCGGAACACCGAAACCCTCGCAGAGGTGCAGGTGGACATCGACAACTGGCGCTGGCAGGGGGTGCCGTTCGTCCTCCGCTCGGGCAAGGCACTGGGCTCCATGCGCAAGGAGGCCGTGGTCACTTTCCGGCCGGTGCCGCACCTGCCCCGGGGCTTCACCGGGGTGGACGCCCCCAACCAGCTGCGGATCGGCTTCGGCCCGGACACGCTGCAGTTCGACGTCGACGTGAACGGCCCCGGCAACGTGCTCAGCCTGGACCGGGCCACCCTGAAGGCCGAACTCAGCGCCTCCGAGCTGCTCCCCTACGGCGAAGTCCTGGAAGGGGTGCTGAACGGGGACCCGCTGCTGTCCGTGCGCGGCGACACCGCGGAAGACTGCTGGCGCATCCTCGAACCCGTGCTCAAGGCCTGGGCCCGGGACAGTGTGCCGCTGGAGGAATACGCCGCCGGGTCCGCCGGCCCGGAGGGCTGGCCGACGTAGCCGCACCACGTAAGGGGCGCTCCCGACGTCGGGGCGCTCCTGCCCGCGGGAGCCGCCCCACCGCGCGCAACAAAAGCGGGCCGGACACATTTTCAGGTATCCGGCCCGCTGTCGCAGCCCCCGATCGCGGTCCGCGTGCGCGGCTGCGGCTGGAGGGCCGCGGCCCTAGATGGCTGCTGCGCCGCGCTCCCCGGTGCGGACGCGTACCGCCTCGAACACATCCATCGTCCAGACCTTCCCGTCGCCGGCCCGGCCGGTGTTGGAGCTGGCGATGATGACGTCCAGGATGTCGTCCGCCTGTTCGTCGGTGGCCAGCACCTCGACCCGGATCTTCGGCAGCAGGTCCACGTTGTACTCGGCGCCGCGGTACACCTCGGTGTAGCCGCGCTGCCGGCCGTAGCCGCTGGCCGCGCTGACCGTCAGGCCCTGCACGCCGTAGGCTTCCAGGCCTTCCCTGATTGTGTCGAGCTTTTCCGGACGGACGATTGCGGTGATCAGTTTCATGCTTCCACACTTTCCTTGCCTGCGGCGGTCTTCTTGCCGTTCGACGTGACGTCCACGGACTCGGTGGCCGGTACTTCCGCGCCCTCATCCAGCTGCCTGCCGGTGATGAGTTCGTGCAGCGGCTGGAAGCTTCCGCCGCGGCCGCTGACGCCGAACTCGTAGGCCGTCTCGGCGTGCAGGCTCAGGTCCACACCCACAACTTCCTGTTCCTGGGAGACCCGGAAGCCCATCAGCTTGTGGATCGGGAAGGCGATGATGAACGTCATGATCGCCGTGAACGCCATGGCGATCAGGGCTGCCAGGACCTGGGCGACAAGCTGCGTGGTGCCGCCGCCGTAGAACAGGCCCGCGGTGCCCTGGGCCGGGGTGGCGAGGAAACCGATCGCCACGGTGCCGACAACGCCGGAGACAAGGTGCACGCCGACGACGTCGAGCGAGTCATCGTAGCCGAACTTGAACTTGAGGCCGACGGCGAGCGCGGACGCCACACCAGCCACGACGCCGAGGGCGATCGCCCCGAGCGGTGAGACGTTGGCGCAGGCCGGGGTGATGGCGACGAGCCCTGCCACGACGCCGGATGCGGCGCCGAGGGACGTCGGGTGCCCGTCGCGGAAGCGTTCGACGGCCAGCCAGCCGAGCATGGCGGCGGCCGGAGCGGCGAGCGTATTGATCCAGATCAGGCCGGCCTGCTCGACCGTGGCGGCGGCGCCGGCGTTGAAGCCGAACCAGCCGAACCAGAGGATGGCTGCGCCCACCATGACGAACGGGACGTTGTGCGGGCGGTGGTTGGGGTCCTTGCCGAAGCCGCGGCGGTTGCCGATGATCAGCACCAGGATGAGGCCGGCGACGCCGGCGTTGATGTGGACCACGGTTCCGCCGGCGAAGTCGATGACCGGAGCGAAGGCCTGGCCGAACCAGCCGTCTGCGGAGAAGAGGCCTCCGCCCCAGACCATGTAGGCCAGCGGCGCGTAGACCAGGGTGGCCCAGATGGGCGTGAAGATGACCCAGGCGGAGAACTTGGCGCGGTCTGCGACGGCGCCGGAGATCAAGGCGACGGTGATGATGGCGAAGGTGGCTGCGTACCCTACCTTGAGCAGGTCAGCCGGTTCGGTGAAGTTGTGCAGCCCGAAGTGGCTGGTGGGGTTCGCGAAGATCTGGAAGAAGTTGTCTTCGTTGCTGGTAGCCATCGAAGCGCCCCAGAGGACCCACATGATGCCTACGGTTCCAATGGCGACGAAGCTCATCATCATCATGTTCAAGGCCGACTTGGCGCGGGTCATGCCGCCGTAGAAGAATGCCAGGCCCGGGGTCATGAACAGCACAAGGGCTGACGCGACCAGGAGCCAAACGAGACCTGCGGTGAGTTCCATGGTCTGCGTCCTCTCTTGCTCTTAGGTGCGGACTTGTCCGCCGGTCCAACGCGTTTTGCGTTCTAAGAAGATTCTGCTGGCGCAGTGTTTCACCGGCAGAGGATTTACATTGCCGGGTTGTTACAAGAACCTCCCGGAAGTAAATGGTGCGTCTCGCACTTGTTACGGTTATGTTTCACGCGTTCAATCACGCCCCAGCCTTCCCCCGGGCACCAGAAGCAGCACCGAAAGCAGCACCATGAGCAAAGCAACCCGTTCCGCCAACGGATCCCGCCCGCTGGCCGGCCTCCGCCGCCCCGGCGGCCCCCGCCTGCCCCGGGACATCAAGGTGATGCTGGTCGCTGCCTTCCTGATCGCGCTGGGGTTCGGCCTCGTCGCGCCGGTGCTCCCCCAGTTCGCCACGACCTTCGACGTCGGCGCCACCGCGGCGGCGGTGATTGTCAGCATCTTCGCGTTCATGCGGCTCATCTTCGCCCCGGCGGGCGGGGCGCTGATCGTGAAGCTGGGCGAACGGCCCGTCTACGTTGCCGGGCTGCTGATCGTCGCTGCATCCACCGCAGCCTGCGCGTTCGCCCAGGACTACTGGCAACTGCTGGTCTTCCGCGGCCTGGGCGGGGCCGGCTCCGTGATGTTCACCGTGGCCTCAATGGCCCTGGTGGTGAGGCTCGCCCCGCCGGAAAGCCGCGGCCGGGTCTCCGGGGCCTACGCCTCGGCCTTCCTGATCGGCAACGTGTGCGGGCCGATCGTGGGCGGGCTGCTGGCCAGCTTCGGCCTGCGGGTGCCGTTCCTTGCCTACGCGGCCGCGCTGGTGCTGGCCGCCGCCGTCGTGCAGACCCAGCTCAGCCACGTCCCCGCTGGGTCCCGTGAGGCAGGCGCGGCGGCGCCGGCGATGCAGTTGCGGGACGCGCTGCGCGACAGTGCCTACCGGGCCGGGCTGGCCTCCAGCTTCGCCAACGGCTGGGCCACGTTCGGCGTCCGGATGGCGACGGTGCCGCTCTTCGCCGTCGCGGCGCTCGGCGCGGGCCCGTCGTCCGCGGGCTGGGCGCTGGCGGTGTTCGCGGGGGGCAATGCCGCGGCGTTGACCTTCTCCGGGCGGCTCGCGGACAACCTGGGCCGGAAGCCGCTGATGCTGGCCGGACTGGCAGTCACCGGCCTCGCCACCGCCGCCATCGGCTTTACCCACGAGCTGCCCTGGTTCCTGCTGGCCTCCACCATCGCGGGCATCGGGTCCGGGCTGCTGGGGCCGGCGCAGCAGGCGGCGATCGCCGACGTCGTCGGCAACGAACGCTCCGGCGGGCGGGTGCTGGCCGTGTTCCAGATGACCGCGGACAGCGGCGCGATCGTGGGGCCGGTCATCGCCGGAGTGCTGGCCGACCGGCTGGGCTACGGCTGGGCCTTCGGCGTGACCGGCGGGGTGCTCCTCGCGGCGGCGGTGGGCTGGCTGCTGGCCCGGGAAACGTTCCAGCGCCAACCCAACTAGACCGCACTAGGCTGGGGCTAACCAAGCGCCACGGCTGGAGAAATTGATATGCCCCGTACTGACCACCAGCCAAACAATGTGGGACCCGTCTCCGCCGGAGCCCGCCCCTCCCGCAAAGTCATCCGACTCCGCATCATCGCAACAATTGCCGGCCTTGCCGTCGTCGCGTTCGTTGCCGCCCTGCTCAGCGTGGCTTGGAACCCTCACCCGACGCCAGGGAAAGCAGAAGCCACCCCGCCGGACAGCCGGACGCAGCCTGTTCCGAAGGCCACGAGCCAGGGTGCTGCTTTCTACAAGCAGGTCCCGCCTCCGCCGGGCTCCCCGCTGGTGACAGCGGCTCCGCTGGAGCTGACAGTCAAGGCCGCGCCGGTCGGAACGGCGCTTAACAAGGGCACCGTTGGATTCTCGCTGGAAGCGACCGACCTGGCGGACCCCGCGCTCAGTGCGGAGAATGCCTCGGTGGTAAAGCTTCTCAAGGACTCGGACAACACTGTCCTGCGGTTTGGGGGTAACTCCGTCGACCGTCGGTTCTTTTGGACCTCGTCCGGCGAAGCACTGCCAAAGAAGTACAAGGGAGACAAATCCCACCCGGCCAAAGTAGTCACACCGGCGGATTTGGGGCGCGTTGCCACTCTCCTTAATGCGACCAATGCCAGGATCAGCCTCACGGTGGACCTCGGACACTACGACCCGGCGCGGGCAGCGGACATGATCAGATACGCCTCCAAGATCTTCGGCCCCCGGCTGCTGAGCTTTACCGTCGGGAACGAACCGAACGGGTTTGCCCCCACGAAACTGCGGCCGGCCAACTACGGCATCGGCAAGTACGTTGCGGAGCTCACAGCCTATGCAAAGGCAATATATGCGGTCGCCCCCCGCGTCACGATTTCGGGTCCCGGCGTTTACGACCAGACATGGTGGAAGCCTTTCGTCGACGCCAAGCTGCCGCAGAAGAAAGTCCTGTCTTTCCACAACTACCGGCTCTCCAGCTGCAAGGACACGAAGTCCCCGAACTTCCCCACAATCTCCAACCTGCTGGGACCACTCAACCGCCAGCGCGCCGCAACTTACCAGCAGAGTGCCCTTAAAGTGGCCAAGGCCGCCCGCTTGGAGACCTGGCTCGCGGAGACGGGCATGTCAGCCTGTCCAGGGTCCAACCAGACCACCGAGACGCATGCGGCGGCCCTGTGGGCAGCGGACTACGCGCTCAATGCCGCCCGCCTCGGCATCACCCGGCTGGGCTTCCACAGTTCCATGATGACCTGCAAAGGTGGGCCTCCGATGTCCGTAATCTGCAGCGGCGGGGCCTACCTCAAGCCGAACGGCGAGATGGTGCCCCGTGCGAACTACTTCGGCATGGCGATGGTCGCTGACCTGGCGCCCGGGAGGTTCCTGGAGCTCAGCAGCAAGGGCGGAGGGTTGTCCAACAGCTACGCACTGCGGAACGCCGACGGCAGCACCACGGTGGTCATCGTCAACGAAAACGACCCCGAGAAGTACGCCCAAACCGAAGTTTCGCTGAAGCTGCCCGGCCGCGCCCGGCGCGGAACCATGACACAGCTCAGCGGCCCGCGCCTGGACGCACAGGACAGCACGGTGATCGACGGGGCCAAGGACGCGCCGGTCCCGGCCGCCAAGCGTCCCACCGTGCCGGGCTTCTCCTACGGATCTCACACGCAGAAGTTCAAGCTGACGGCCGGCACCGTGACGGTGCTGAACTTCAGCTACTGACCGGACGGCCCCGGTTTAACCCAAACCAGCCCGCACCTGTTGTCGTTTCGAGGGCTGAAAACGACAACCCGTGCGGGCTGGTTTGTTGGGGGCGGGCGGCGTTAGTTCAGCAGCGCGTCCACGAAGGTTTCGGCGTCGAAGGGCGCCAGGTCGTCCGCGCCCTCGCCGAGCCCAACCAGTTTGACCGGAACGCCGAGGGACTTCTGGATCGCGACGACGATGCCGCCCTTGGCGGTGCCGTCCAGCTTGGTCAGCACAATGCCGGTGATGTTCACGACCTCGGCGAAGACCCGGGCCTGGTTCAGGCCGTTCTGGCCGGTGGTCGCATCCAGGACCAGGAGCACCTCGTCCACCTCGGCGAGCTTTTCGATCACGCGCTTGACCTTGCCAAGCTCGTCCATCAGGCCGACCTTGTTCTGCAGCCGTCCCGCGGTGTCGATCATCACGACGTCGACTTCCTGGTCGATGCCGGCCTTGACGGCCTCGTACGCGACCGACGCCGGGTCCGCCCCGTCAATGTCGGACTTGACCGTGGGAACGCCGACGCGCTGGCCCCAGGTGGCGAGCTGCTCGGCCGCGGCGGCGCGGAAGGTGTCCGCGGCGCCGAGCAGCACGTCCTTGTCCTCGGCGACCAGGACGCGGGCCAGTTTGCCCACCGTGGTGGTCTTGCCGACGCCGTTGACGCCGACCACCATCATCACCGCGGGCTTGTCCGCGTGGCGTTCGACGTTCAGGCTGCGGTCCATGGTGGGGTCCACGAGCTTGATGAGTTCCTCGCGCAGCAGGGCCTTGACCTGCTCGGGCGAACGGGTCCCCAGCACCTTGACCCGTTCGCGGAGGGCGTCCACCAGCTGCATGGTCGGTTCGGTGCCCAGGTCCGCGAGGAGCAGGGTTTCTTCGACTTCGTCCCAGACGTTCTCGTCGATCTTGTCGGCGGAGAGCAGGGCGAGCAGGCCCTTGCCGAGGATGTTGTTGGACTTGACCAGGCGTTCGCGCAGCCGGGTCAGCCGGCCGGCCACCGGCAGCGGCGTCTCGACCGGCACGGTCTCGAGGCCCGCGACATTGTCCGGCACCTCTACGGTTTCGAGGCCTTCAAGGTCGACGGCGTCCGTCGCCGCGGTCCCGCGCGGCGGGGCCGGGCGGTCCTCCAGCAGCGTGCCACCGCCGGAGCCCTGCACGGGGTCATTCGCGTCGCGCTGCGACGGGTAGTTGGTGATGTTCTTCCGGGTCTTCATAAGCACCGGAATCAGCGCACCGAGGACCACGAGGGCAACGAGGATGGGCAGGATAATGGGGAGGATGTCGTTCACTCCCCTAGCTTCTCATAATCCTTAAACGCGCCGCGGGCGGCACCGTGGGTGCCCGGGGACGCCACGCACCCCTGAACTCAGACGTCGGCGCCCAGCCGCTGGCTGATCACGGTGGAGACGCCGTCGCCGCGCATCGTGACTCCGTAGAGCGCGTCCGCGACCTCCATGGTGCGTTTCTGGTGCGTAATGACGATCAGCTGGCTGGACTCGCGCAGTTCCTCGAAGATCGTGATGAGCCGGCCCAGGTTGGTGTCGTCCAGGGCGGCCTCCACCTCGTCCATGACGTAGAACGGCGAGGGCCGGGCTTTGAAGATCGCCACCAGCAGCGCCACTGCCGTCAGCGACCGCTCCCCGCCGGAGAGCAGGGACAGCCGCTTGATCTTTTTCCCGGCGGGCCGGGCCTCCACCTCAATGCCGGTGGTGAGCATGTCCGAGGGGTCGGTCAGGACCAGCCGGCCCTCGCCGCCCGGGAACAGCCGGGCGAAGACCCGGACGAACTGCGCCGCGGTGTCCTCGAAGGCCTCGGCGAAGACCTTCTGCACCCGCTCGTCGACTTCCTTGATGATGTCCAGCAGGTCCTTGCGGCTGGACTTGAGGTCTTCCAGCTGGGTGCTCAGGAATTGGTGGCGCTCCTCGAGGGCCGCGAACTCCTCCAGCGCGAGTGGGTTGACCCGGCCCAGGGCGGACAGGTCCCGCTCGGCCTTCTTCAGCCGCTTCTCCTGCTCTTCGCGGACGAAGGGTTTGCCTGCCACAATCTCGCGGCCGTCCTCGTCGACCGGGGCGCGGAGGGCCGCCCATTTGTCGCCGGTTTCGCCCGCCGTCACGGGTACCGGCTGGTCGGGGCCGAAGTCGGCGACGAGCTGGTCGGCGGTGAGGCCGAGCTCCTCGACGCTGCGCAGCTCGAGGGCTTCGATCCGGAGGCGCTGCTGCGCCCGGGCCAGCTCGTCCCGGTGCACGGAGTCGGTCAGCTCGGCCAGTTCGCGGGCAAGGGCGTCGTTGCCGGTGCGCACCCCGGCCAGCTCGCGCTCCATCTGCTCGCGGCGCTCCTCCGCGAGGTCGCGTTCGCGGCGGGCCAGTTCCACGGACACGTCAATGAAGCCGATGACCTGTTCGACGGCGGCGGACACGGCGGCGGCCCGGCGCGCCTGCAGCCGGCGGCGGCGGGCCCGTTCGGCGGCTTCTTCCCGGGCCCGGCGTTCAGTTGCGGCGGCCCGTTCCAGCGACGAGGCCCGGTTGCGGATGGCGGTCAGCTGCTCCTCGGCGCTGCGGAGCGAGAGCCGGGCCTCCATCTCGGCCGAACGTGCTGCCGACGCCGCGAGGGCGAGGGCGTCGCGGTGCTCGGGCGAGGGTTCTTCCTCGGCGGGCGCCTCCTGGGCCGCAGCCAGCCGGGCAGCGACTGCCTCCAGCGCCTCCTGGTCCGCCTGGATGTTCGCTTCCGCGCGGGCCAGCGACGCGGCGAGGCGTTCGCTTTCCCCGACGGCGCTGCGCAGCACCGAGTTCAGGTGGCCCAGCCGTTCGGCCACGGCGGCCAGCCGGGCGTCCGAGTCGTGCAGCTTGTCGAGGGCGGCGTCGGCCCGTTCCTGGGCGGCGGCGCGGCGGGATTCCGCGGCGGACCGGGCGAAGCGGTTGCGCTCCAGCTCCGCGCCGACGGCGGCCAGCCGGGCGGCGGCATCGTCCACGGCGGCCTGGACTTCCAGCAGCGAGGGCGCCGTGGACGACCCGCCAGTGACGGTGAGCGCGGTGAACACGTCCCCGGCCCGGGTCACGGCAGTCAGCTCCGGGCGGGCGGCGATGAGCGTGGCTGCGGCGTCGAGGTCCTCGACGACGGCGGTGCCGGCCAGCAGCCGATCCAGCGGCACACTAGCGCGGGCTTTGTCTCCGCCGAACTTGTCTCCGGCCGGGGTGACGAGGTCGGCGGCCCAGCGGGCGCCCGCGGGAAGCCCGCCGTCCTGGCCGTGGGCGGCCGTCCCGGGTGTGCCGGCCAGCAGCAGCGAGGCGCGGCCGGCGTCGTCGTCCTTCAGGAGCTGCACCGCGGCGGCAGCGGAGGCGGCGTCACGGACGACGACGGCGTCGGAGCTGTTGCCGAGGGCGGCGGCGATGGCGGCTTCGTAGCCGGTTTCGACGCTCAGCATGCCGGCGAGGGGGCCGAGCACGCCGGGCAGCTCCGCGGCCAGCACGTACTCCGAGCCGTCCTTGCGGTTCAGGCCCAGCTGCAGGGCATCGCGGCGGGCCACGAGGGCGTCGCGTTCCCGCTCAGCGTCGCGTTCGGCCGCCGTGAGGGCATCGATGTCCGCCACGATCGCGTCGAGGGCCTCGCTCGCGGCCTCGTATTCGGCGTCGAGGGTTTCCTCGCCGTCCTCGACGCCGGCCACCTGCGACTCGAGGGCGGTGAACTCGCTCTGCGCGAGTCGGCGCCGTTCCTCGCCGGCCTTCTGCGACTCCCTGAGCCGGCCCAGTTCGGCCTGGCCGGATTCGACCCGGGACCGCGCTGCGCCAACCTGGCCGGCGAGCCGGGCGAGGCCTTCACGGCGGTCCGCGGCGGCCCGAAGCAGGGCCGCGAGGCGTTTGTCCTCGGCGGCCGCGGCGCTCTCGGCGTCCTGTTTGGCGGCGGTGGCGGCGTCCAGGGCGGTGCGCCGCTCGAGGATCTGGGCTTCGAGCCCGGACTGTTCCGCGCGGACACGGGCTGCTTGCTTTTCGAGCTGCTCGGGGTCCCGGCCGGCGTCCGGGGCCGCTTCGGCGGCGCCGAGCAGGCGGCGGCGTTCTTCGGCGAGCGAGCCCAGCGAGCGCAGCCGTTCCCGCGCGGCGGAGAGCTGGTACCAGTTGTCCCGGGCGGCGTTGAGCTTCGGGGTGGCCTCGGCGGCGAGCTGTTCCAGGGCGGCCTGGCGCCGGCGGCCGGTTTCAAGGTCGCGTTCGACGACGGTGCGGCGCGCCTTCAGCGCGGTCTCGTCGGCGACGTCCTGTTCCAGCACAGACTGCAGCTGGACGAGGTCGTCGGCCAGCAGGCGGCAGCGCGCGTCGCGGACCTCGAACTGGACGGTCTGGGCGCGGCGGGCCACCTCGGCCTGCTTGCCCAGCGGGGTGAGCTGGCGCCGGATTTCCCCGGTCAGGTCGCTGAGCCGGGCGAGGTTGGCCTGCATGGCTTCGAGTTTGCGGACCGTCTTTTCCTTGCGGCGGCGGTGTTTGAGGATGCCGGCGGCCTCCTCGATGAAGCCGCGCCGGTCCTCCGGGGTGGCGTGCAGCACCTTGTCCAGCTGTCCCTGGCCGACGATCACGTGCATTTCGCGGCCCAGGCCGGAGTCGGAGAGCAGTTCCTGGATGTCCAGCAGCCGGCAGCTGGCGCCGTTGATGGCGTATTCGGAGCCGCCGGTGCGGAACAGCGTGCGGGAGATGGTCACTTCGCTGTAGTCGATCGGGAGTGCGCCGTCGCTGTTGTCGATGGTCAGCGAGACGTGGGCGCGGCCCAGCGGCGGCCGGCCGGAGGTTCCGGCGAAAATGACGTCTTCCATCTTGCCGCCGCGCAGGGTCTTGGCGCCCTGTTCGCCCATCACCCAGGACAGCGCGTCCACCACGTTGGATTTGCCCGAGCCGTTGGGGCCCACCACGGCGGTGACGCCGGGTTCGAATTCGAACGTCGTCGCGGAGGCGAACGACTTGAATCCGCGGACGGTCAGGCTTTTGAGGTGCAAGGTGTTTCGGGTCTCCTGCTCGATGCGGACGAAGGCGCGCTGCCGGAAGGGCGCGTTTCGCACGGACGCGGGTGGTGGGGGCGGCGCCGGTACTAACAATCTACTGCGGAGCGCCGTCAATTCCGTGCCCATTCCGCGCAGAACCCCTGCAGAACCCCGGCGGGGCCGCCGCAGGAGCCGCCGGCGGCGACGGGCTCCGTGTGCGGGAATGGAACCGCTCGGGGCATAGTTAAGCTCTTGGGCTTGTGCCCAGCGATGCGGTTAACGTCCCGGAGCGCGGGACGGACACGAACAGGGGCTTGATCTTGGTAGGGAACGCAACATTCAGGCACCGCAACACCGCCTTGCTGTCGGTGAGCAGCGTCGAAGCTCCGACCGTGGTCAGTTCCACGGAGTTCGACCGCCGGCTGGCATCGACCCTGCGGCGGCTGAGGGTTCCGCCGAAACTGCTCGAACGGGTGGCCGGTATCACGCACCGCCGCTGGTGGGCGCCCGGGACCTCGTTCGACGACGCCGCCATCGAGGCGGGCGCAAAGGCGCTGGCCGAGTCCGGCATCGAAGCGTCCGACGTCGGCCTGCTGATTAACACCTCCGTCACGCGGCGCAACCTCGAGCCGTCGGTCGCGGTGAAGATCCACCACGGGCTGGACCTGCCGTCCTCGGCCATGAACTTTGACCTGGCCAACGCCTGCCTCGGCTTCGTCAACGGCATGACCCTGGCCGCCAACATGATCGACTCCGGCCAGATCCGGTACGCCATGATCGTCAACGGCGAGGACGCGCAGGCTACGCAGGAGGCCACCCTGGCCCGGCTGCAGCGGCCGGAGACCACCCGTGAGGACTTCAACCGCGAGTTCGCCACGCTGACCCTCGGCTCCGGAGCCGCAGCAGCCGTCCTGGGCCCGGCGGACCAGCACCCGGGGGCGCACCGGATCCTGGGGGGCGTGATGCGTGCCGGCACCGAGCACCACGAGCTGTGCGTGGGCGGCGTCGACGGCATGGCCACCGACACCAAGGGCCTGCTCGACGGCGGCCTGCAGCTTGTGGTGGACGCCTGGCAGGAGGCGCAGCCGGAGTGGGACTGGGCCTCGATGGACCGCTACGTCACGCACCAGGTCAGTAATGCCTACACCCGGGCCATCATCGACGCGATTGACCTGGATCCGGACAAGGTGCCGATCACGTTCCCGCACTGGGGCAATGTGGGCCCGGCGTCCCTGCCCATGACCCTGGCCGCCGAGGCGCAGACCCTCGAAGCCGGGGACCGCGTGCTGTGCATGGGCGTCGGTTCCGGCCTGAACACCGCCATGATGGAAATCGTTTGGTAGCCGCCGGCTGGCCGGGCGTCGATCCCGAGTGGCCGCGCGAGGTCGACGTCGGGTCCACCTCCGCCGCGGACGCGCCCGGCACCGTGCGCCGCTGGCACCTGCTCGACAACGGGGCCCAGCTCGCCCGCCGGGGGCTGACGCCCGCGGGCACGCTGCTGTGCGTGCACGGCAACCCCACCTGGTCCTACCTGTGGCGGAGCCTGCTGGCCGCCGGATCCAGCCCCGACCATCCGTGGCGCGTGGTGGCCGTGGACCAGCTGGACATGGGCTTCTCCGAGCGCACCGGCACCTTCCGGCGCCTAGCGGACCGGATCAACGACTTGGGCGACCTCACCAAGGCGCTGGGGCTGGAGGGCCCGGTGGTCACCGTCGGCCATGACTGGGGCGGCGTGATCAGCCTCGGCTGGGCCCTGGCCCACCCGCAGCAGCTCGCCGGCGTGGTGCTCACCAACACCGCCGTCCACCAGCCCGCCGGCTCCCCCATCCCGCCGGCGCTGCGGCTCGCCCTGCACCCCGCGGTGCACGGCTGGGGAACCACGACGTCGGATGCGTTCCTGCGGGTGACCCACGCCCTGGCCCGCCCGCCGCTGGCCGCGGACGTCCGCCGGGCCTTTATGGCCCCCTACCGCGGCGCCGCCCGCCGCGCCGGCGTGGGGAACTTCGTCGCCGACATTCCCGCCGACCCGTCCCACCCCAGCTTCCCGGCGCTCACCCGCGTCGCCGAAGGGCTGCGCGGGCTCACGGTTCCGGCGCTGATGCTCTGGGGACCGCGGGACCCGATCTTTTCCGACCGGTACCTCAAGGACCTCATCAGCCGGCTGCCGGCGGCCAAAGTGCACCGCTTCGAGGGTGCCGGCCACCTGGTCGCGGAAGACCGGGACATCGCCGCCCCCGTCTTCGACTGGCTTGCCGGGCAGGGCCGGGACAACGGACCAGGCGTACAGCCGCTCGCGCCCGGCGCCGGGGTTCCGCCGCTGTGGGCGCCCCTGACCGAACTCGCCGCCGGACCAGCCGGCGGGGACACCGCCGTCGCGGAGATGGCCGCTGACGGCAACGTGGCCCGCACGCTCAGCTGGCAGCAGCTGGAACAGGACGTCGCCGCCCTCGCGGCGGGCCTGCAGGAGGCCGGTGTGGCGAACGGCAGCCGGGTGAGCCTGATGGTGCCGCCGGGCGCGGACCTCACCGTCGTGCTCTACGCCTGCCTGCGGCTGGGTGCGGTGGTGGTCGTGGCCGACGCCGGCCTGGGCACCCGCGGCCTGAGCCGCGCGGTGAAGGGCGCCACCCCGGATTTCCTGATCGGCATCGACAAGGCGCTGGCGGCAGCCGCGGCCCTCGGCTGGTCGGGGCGGCGCATCAGCGTGCGGGATCTCCCGGCCGCACAACGCCACCTCCTCGGCGTTGAAACGTCCCTCGCCGCCCTGGCCCGCCGCGGTGCCGCCCTGGACCCGGCAGGCACCGGCCCGGCTGCCGCTGCCCCGGTTCCGGCGCCGGATGCCCCCGCCGCGGTGCTCTTCACCTCCGGCTCCACCGGCCCCGCCAAGGGCGTGCTGTACACGCACCGGCAACTGGCCGCGATGCGGGACACCGTCGCCGCGACGCTGGGCATCCGTCCGGGCGCACGCCTGGTGGCCGGCTTCGCGCCGTTCGCCCTGCTGGGTCCGGCGCTCGGCGCGGTCTCGGTGACGCCCGCCATGGACGTCACCGTACCCCGCAGCCTGACGGCCCGCGCGCTGGCGGACGCCGCCGCAGCAATCGACGCCACGGTGGTCTTCGCCTCCCCCGCGGCGCTGCGCAACGTCGTCGCGACCCGGGCCGGTCTGGGCCGCGCCGGGAATGAGGCCCTGGGCCGCGTGGAACTGCTGCTGTCCGCGGGGGCGCCGGTCCCCGAGCCCCTCCTCGCTGATGTGCAGCGGTTACTGCCGGCGGCCTCGCTGCATACTCCGTACGGGATGACGGAGGCGCTGCCGGTGACTGACATCAGCCTCGAACAGATCCGTGCCGCCGAGGCCGACGCGGCCGCCGGCACCGTGGCGGGGGCCGGCAACGGCGTCTGCGTGGGCCGGCCCGTGCACGGCGCCCGCACGGCCGTCATCCCGCTCGCCGCAGACGGCACGGCCCCGGGGAACGAGCCTGTCACGGACGCGGGAGTGACCGGTGAGATCCTGGTCAGCGCCCCGCACGTGAAGGATGCCTACGACAGGCTCTGGCTGACCCAGCGCGAGAGCGTCCGGACCCCCGGCTGGCACCGCACCGGCGACGTCGGGCACTTCGACGCCGCCGGCCGGCTCTGGGTGGAGGGACGCCTCGTACACGTCGTGACGGCGCCGGGCGCGGCGGTGACGCCCGTGGGCGCCGAGCAGGCCATCGAACGCCTGGACGACGTCGGACTGGCCGCCGTCGTTGGGGTCGGCCCGGCCGGGACGCAGGCGGTCGTCGCCGTCGTCGAAACCGTCCCCCCGGTGCGCCGGGCGGGCCCTGCGGCGCCGCAGCTCGCCGGACGCGTCCGGGATGCGGCATGCCAGGCCGGCGTCAACATCTCCGCGGTGCTCGCCGTCCCTTCCCAGCCGACCGACATCCGGCACAACGCCAAGATCGACCGGACCCGCCTGGCGCGGTGGGCGTCATCGGTGCTGGCCGGCGGCCGGCCGGGCACGCCGTGAGGGTCCTCGTCACCGGCGCCAGCGGCCTGCTCGGCGGCGAAGTCGCCCGGCTGCTGGTCCGGCAGGGCCACAGCGTCACCACCTTCCAGCGCCGGCCGTCCGGCGTCGACGGCGCCGCCGACGTCGCCGGGTCCGTCACGGACGACGGCGCCGTCCGCAGCGCCGTGGCCGGCGCCGAGGGCGTCATCCACCTGGCCGCGAAGGTCTCCTTCACCGGCCGCGCCGCGGACTTCGACGAGGTCAACGTCGAGGGCACCCGCCGGTTGCTGGCGGCCGCCCGCGGGGCCGGCGTGCGCGACCTGGTGTTCGTCTCCTCCCCGTCCGTGGCCAACTCCGGGGCCGCGATCGCCGGCCTGGGCGCCGAGCCGGCGGATCCGGTCCGCGCGCACGGGGACTACTCCCGTACCAAGGCCGCGGCCGAAGTGCTGGCGCTGGCCGAGGATTCGCCGGACTTCCGGGTGGCGGCGATTCGCCCGCACATCGTCTGGGGCCCGGGCGACACGCAACTGGTGGAACGGGTGCTGGACCGTGCCGGCCGGCGCCGCCTGCCGCTGCTCGACGCCGGGGCGGCCCTGATCGACACCACCTACGTGGACAACGCCGCGTCCGCGATCGTCGCCGCGCTGCACCGCATGGAGCACATCCACGGCCGGGCGCTGGTGGTCAGCAACGGTGAACCGCGCCCGGTCGGCGAGCTGCTGGCGGGTATCTGCGCCTCCGGCGGCGTCCCCGCACCGTCGTGGAGTGTCCCGGGCAGGCTAGCGCGGGCGGCAGGAGCGGTGGTGGAGGGGCTCTGGTCCAGGGCCGGCCGCGCGGACGAGCCGCCCATGACCCGGTTCCTCGCCGAGCAGCTTTCCACCGCGCACTGGTTCGACCAGCGCGAGACCCGCGAACTCCTCGACTGGACCCCCGCGGTGTCGCTGGACGAGGGCCTGGCACGGCTGGCCACGCACTACGGCCCACCCGCGTCGATTGCTCCGCAACCGCCCTTTTCGGACCTGAAAACGGCAGTTATGGAGCAGTCGACGGGTTACCAGCGTCCGTTCCGGGGCCGCGGCTGGCAGACCGGGCACGTGTAGGAGGAACGGTTCATGAACTGTTCGCGCTTCATCACGCTCACGATGCCCGCCGCGGCGCAACGCCGGCACTCCTGGCCCACGCGGCCATAGGCGTTGAGGGACCGCTCGAAGTAGCCGGACGCGCCGTTGACGTTGACGTAGAGGGAATCGAAGCTGGTTCCCCCGGCGGCGAGGGCATCCGTCATGACCTGCCGGGCGGCGTCGAGCACCCGCTGCGCCTCGGACCGGCGGAGCGTGTCCGTGGGCCGGGCGTAGTGGAGCTTGGCCAGCCAGAGCGCCTCGTCGGCATAGATGTTCCCGATCCCGGAGACCAGGGCCTGGTCCAGCAGCGCCCGCTTGAGGCCGGTTTTCCGCGCCCTGAGCCGCTGGTAAAACAGGTCAAAGGAAAAATGCGGGTCCAGCGGGTCCCGGGCAATGTGCGCTGCTTCTTCGGCGATCAGCGGCAGCGGCGTTTCCGCGAGGCCGCCGGCATGGCCGTCCAGGGTGGGGACCAGCGCGGTAAGGAACAGCCCGCCGAAGATCCGCTGGTCCACGAACCGCAGCTGTTCGGGCATGCCCGCCGCCGGGCTCAGCCGCAGCCGGATCTTCAGGTGCTTCTCGTCCGCCACGGCGGCGTCCTGCATCAGGAGCTGGCCGGACATGCCCAGGTGCGCCATCAGCGCGACGGCGGGGGCCGGCGCAGCGCTGCCCGGTCCGGCGGGCGTGTCTGCCAGCGGGAGCCACAGGAATTTGCCGCGGCGCACGACGTCGAGGACCCGGGCGCCTTCGAGGTTGCCGGCGAAGTCCTCGGCACCGAGCGCGTGCCGGCGGATGGACCGCCGATCCAGCACGTCCACGGCGGTGATCGTCCGGCCGCGCACCCAGTTCACCAGGCCGCGCCGGACGACTTCCACCTCGGGCAGTTCGGGCAAGGAAGCGCCTAGCTGCCGGTCTGGGTCTTGAGCCGCGCGGCCGCCGCCGGCGCCTCAGCGGCGTCGGCAGTGGCGGCGGGTGCGGCCGCCGGTGCCTCAGCGTCACCGGAAGCGGCCGGGGCGGGCGCGGAGAGCCGGCGCCAGGCGTCGGCGGCCGCTTCCTGCTCGGCTTCCTTCTTGGAGTTGCCCGAGCCGGTGCCGTAGTCGTTGCCGCCGATCCGCAGCACGGCTTCGAACGTCCGCGCGTGGTCCGGGCCGGAGCCCTCCACGGCGTAGTTGATCGTGCCGAGCTGGCGGCTGGCGGCGAGCTCCTGGATGCTGGTCTTCCAGTCGGTGCCGGCACCGAGCGCGGCAGCATCCTGGAGCAGCGGTCCGACCAGGCGCATGACGAGCCGGCGCGCGGTCTCCAGGTCGTTGGACAGGTAGGTCGCGCCGATCAGCGCTTCCATGGTGTCCGCCAGGATGGAGGCCTTGTTCTTGCCCTCGGTGAGCTTTTCGCCCTGGCCGAGGTAGATGTACTCCCCCAGCCCGATGCTGCGGCCGATGCCGGCCAGCGCCCGGGTGCTGACGACGGCGGAGCGGCGCTTGGCCAGGTCCCCTTCGGGCAGCTCGGGGTTGTCGCGGTAGAGCGCGTCGGTGACGGAGAAGCCCAGGATGGAGTCGCCCAGGAACTCGAGCCGCTCGTTGGTGGGGATGCCGCCGTTTTCGTAGGCGTAGGAACGGTGTGTCAGAGCAAGACGAAGCGTCCCGGCGTCAATAGTGACACCGAGACGCTTCAGAAGCTCTTCAGTTGAAGACATCTTGGTCAGCCTGTTGGCGGATTAGACGTCTGCGACCTTGCGGCCCTTGTACTCAAGGAACAGCGCGGTGCCAGCCGAGTCGGTAACGACCTTTGCCTGGTGCGGCAGGCTGTAAACAACCTGTCCGTTTTCCACGGTCTTCACCAGGTGGGGGGCGGTTGCCTTCCACTGGGAGCGGCGGGCGCGGGTATTCGAGCGAGACATTTTCCGCTTCGGGACAGCCACGGCTAACTCATTTCTCTCTAGTCCAACACTTACAAATCAGTTTTGCCGGTCAGGCTTAGCCAGATCAGCTAGGGCAGCCCAGCGAGGATCTACGACCTCGTGGTGGTGCCCCGGCTCGTCTTCCAGGCGAACTCCGCATTCGGAGCAAAGGCCCTGGCAGTCTTCCCGGCACACCGGCTGGAACGGCAGCATAGTGACAACTGCGTCCCGCAACACCGGCTCAAGATCGATTAGATCGTGCTCGACTCGACGTTGCTCTTGTTCGTCTTCTTCATCCGGGAATTCAGCATCCCCGTAGAAGAAAAGTTCTTGCACATTGACCTCAAGGTCATACGCAAGGGGATCCAGGCATCGACCGCATTCGCCAGTTACTTCGACGTTCGCGGTACCTGATACCAGAATTCCTTCGTGTACGGCCTCCAGGCGCAGATCCAGCTCAACATCCGAGCCTTCCTGCACACCAATGAGCGCCACACCAAGGTCACTTGGCGCGGGTACATGTTCCGTCAGTGTCCGCATGCTTCCCGGACTGCGTCCGAGGTCCTTGACGTCGAACGCCAGGGGCGAACTAGCATCTCGTTTAATGAGAACTCCTGTTGAACATATGACCGACGTACCATCTTAGCCTGAACTTCCGGACGGACTCAAACCGGACGGCAGCGCACGGTTCAGCACCGCGCACCGGCCCGGCAGGGGCCGCGCAACCGGCAGCAGGCCGCCGAGTACCGATCAATCCTACCCTCTGCGGGGCGGATCCTGGACCGGCTCGCCGGAACCCAGCCGTTTCAGCACGGACTTCGGCACAAAGTCCGAGACGTCGCCGCCGAGCGTGAAGACTTCCTTGATCAGGGTGGAGGACAGGTGCAGGTAGTGGCCTTCGGCGGGAATGAACACCGTTTCGACGCCGGTCAGCTGCCGGTTCATGGTGGCCATCGGCAGCTCGTAGTCGAAGTCCGAGGAGGAGCGCAGGCCCTTCACGATCGCGTTGGCTCCGCGCTGCCGGCAGTACTCGGCGAGCAGGCCTTCGCCCACGGGTTCCACCACAATGCCGCGCAGCGACGCCAGGGTTTCCCGGGCCATGTCCAGGCGTTCCTCGAGCCCGAAGCGGTACTTCTTGGCGTAGTTGGTGGACACCGCCACGATGACCTCGTCGAAGAGCCCGGCCGCCCGGGCAATGACTTCCAGGTGGCCGTTGTGAATAGGGTCAAAGGAGCCAGGGCATACGGCGCGTCTCATGCTCCGAACCTACCCCATCGGCCTTGCGCGCCGGGATAGCATGGCGGAATGTCAGCATCTAACAGTTCTACTGCCGAGTCAGCGCCCGCGCCGTTCACCGTCTCCGGCGGCACCGTCCTTATCACCGGCGCCGCCATGGGCATGGGCCGGCTGTATGCGCTGCGCGCGGCGCGCGAGGGAGCCGCCGTCGTGATCCTCTGGGACGTCGACGCCGACGGCCTGGCCGGGACGGCCGCCGAGGTCACCGCACTCGGGGCGCGCGCCGTCGTCCGCGAAGTGGACCTGGCCAGCCGGGAGGCGATCGCGGAGGCCGCGCAGGAGGCGGCGTCCGAGGGCCCGCTCACCCTGCTGGTCAACAACGCCGGAATCGTGCGCGGCGCCCTGTTCTGGGACCACGAACCGGCGCGGGACATCGCGCTGACCATGGACATCAACGCCCTCGCCCCGATGTACGTCACGCACGCCTTCCTGCCGGCCATGATGGCCGACGGCGGGCGGCCGCGCCGGATCCTGAACATCGCCTCCGCCGCCGGCACCGTCTCCAACCCGCGGATGAGCGTCTACGCCGCCTCGAAGTGGGCGGTCATCGGCTGGAGCGACTCGCTGCGGCTGGAACTCGAACAGCAGGGCTACGGCCACCTCAAGGTCACCACGTTCTGCCCCAGCTACATCTCCACGGGCATGTTCGCAGGCGCCCGGGGCCCGCTCTTCACTCCCCTGATGACGCCGGACGACGCCGTCAACCGCGCCTGGCGCGCCACGGCAGCCGGCCAGCCGCAGCTGATTGCCCCGGCGACGGCGCAGCTGGGCAAGGTGCTGCGCGGGCTGCTGCCGGTCCGGGCCTGGGACTTCGTGGGCGGGAAGATCTTCGGCATCTACACCACCATGGACAAGTTCACCGGCCGCGGCGGAGCCGCAGCAGAAGAATCCGACAAGGCGGAGACCCGGTGAGCGGGAAGCCGCTTGCCCCGTGGCAGCGGGCGGCCCTCGGGGCCAACCTGCTCTCCCCCGGCGGGGACCTGGGCGTCACCATCTTCGAGGAGATGACCACGCTGGCGCTCAGCACCGGCGCCATCAACCTCGGCCAGGGCTTCCCGGATGAGGACGGCCCGGCGGAGATCAAGGACGCCGCCCAGGCCGCCATCGCCGCCGGCGCCAACCAGTACGCCCCCGGCAAGGGCATCCTGGAGCTGCGGGAGGCCATTTCCCTGCACCAGGAGCGGTTTTACGGGCTGACCCCGGATCCACAGACCGAAATCATCGTCACCACCGGCGCCACCGAGGCCATCGCAGCCGCCCTGCTGGCCCTGGTGGGTCCCGGGGACGAGGTCCTCACCTTCGAGCCGTTCTACGACTCTTACGGCGCCATCATCGGACTTTCCGGCGCGCGGCACGTCACCGCACCGCTGCTGGCTCCGGACTTCATGCCCGACCTCGACGCGCTGGCAGCGGCGTTCAGCGACCGCACCAAGGTGGTGCTGGTGAACAACCCGCACAACCCCACCGGTGCGGTGTTCCCGCGCGAGGTCCTGGAACGCGTCGTCGAGCTCGCCACCGCGCACGACGCCGTGATCATCACCGACGAGGTCTACGAACACCTCACCTTCGGCGCCCGGCACCTGCCGATCGCGACGCTGCCCGGAGCGGCCGGGCGCACGCTGACCATTTCGTCCGCCGGAAAGACCTTTTCCTTCACCGGGTGGAAGGTCGGCTGGCTCAGCGGCCCCCAACACCTCGTGGCCGCGGCCCGGACGGTCAAGCAGTTCCTCAGCTACAGTTCCGGAACCCCGTTCCAGAGCGCCATTGCGGTGGGGCTGGGCCTGCCGGACGAGTTCTACGCCGGTATCGCGGACACGCTGCGGCTCAAACGCGACATCCTCAGCGAAGGGCTGCGTGCGGCGGGGCTGGAGGTCTACACCCCGGAGGGCACCTACTTCGTGAACGTGGACACCGCCCCGCTGGGCATTTCCGACGCGGTGGACCTGGCCCGCCGGCTGCCGGCACTGGTGGGCGTCGCCGCCATCCCGGTCCCGGTGTTCTGCCACCCGGAGGGCGCCGAGCGGACCCGCAGCCTGCTCCGCTTCGCATTCTGCAAGCGCACCCACGTCCTGGAGGAAGCCGCCGAGCGGCTCGCCACCCTCCGGTACGTGCTGTGAGCACGGGCGGCGCCCCGGCGGCCACCCGCTTCCTGCGGACCACCGGCCAGCACGCCGTGATCGAGCCCGACGCGTTCACCGAGGGCGGGTTCGTGCTGAGCATCGGCGGGGCCGAACAATCCCACGTCAACCTGGCCGAGCCGGATGACATCTTCTACGAGTACCTGCGCCGGATCGGCCACGTGGTGGACCTCGCGGCGCCATGGGGCGAACCCATCACCGCCCTGCACCTGGGCGCCGGCGCGCTGACCCTCGCGCGCTACATCCAGGCCACCCGGCCCGGCTCGGTGCAGTACGCGGTGGAGCTGGAACGGGAACTGCTGGACTTCGTGCTGCAGCAGCTGCCGATGCCGGAGGGGACCCAGCTGCACACGGTCATCGGCGACGCCCGCGAATCGCTGGCCGCGCTGCCGGCGGAACTCCGCTTCGACGTCGTGATCCTGGACATCTTCTCCGGGCCGGAGGCACCGGAGCATCTTGCCTGCACCGAGTTCTACCAGGAGGCCGCGGCCCGGCTGACCCCGCGCGGCGTCCTGGTCATCAACGTCGGCGACGAGCCGGGCCTGACCCTGGTGCGCAGCCAGGTGGCCGCGCTGCGCCGGGCGATGGCCGATGTGGCCGCGTTCGCCGAGACCGGCATGTTCGCGGGCCGGCACCCCGGCAACATCATCCTGGCCGGCACACAGGGTCCGTGGCCCGAGGCCTGGACGGCGGCGCTGACGGCCCGCGGCCCGCACCCGGCAAAGGTGTTCTCCGGCGTCGAGCTGGACGTGCTCTCGGCCTGATCAGGCCCTCAGCCGAAGGCGATCTTGCGCAGCAGGACGCGGAGCTGATCCCGTTCGGGACCGTCGAGCGCTGCCAGGGACCGATTTTCGGCCGTCCGGACAGCAGCCGCGGCCCGCTGATACAGCTCCATTCCGGCTGCCGTCGGGCGGATGACCTTGGAGCGGCGGTCCCGGGAATCGGCAGCGCGGGACACCAGCCCGCGCTGTTCCAGCGCGTCAACCAGGGCCACGATCTGGCTGGGATCCAGCCGCAGGAAGTCCGCGAGCTCGCGCTGGGATGGCTCCGAACCGCCACAGACGACTGCCAGGACCGAGTAGGAGCGCACTTTCAGATCCAGCGGGGCCAGCATGGCATTCGCGTGGGCGCTGCCCAGGGCCCGGGCCCGCGCCGCCAGGAATTCAATTTCGTCCACCAGGTCGCCGGCGAGAAGGCGGTCCGGGACGGCCGCTATGGCGACGCCTTCCCAGGGGTTTCCGACGTGCTGGGTTGATTCGGCCACAGGTCCTCGCAGCTTCCGGTTGGCTCCGCAGAGCGCTTGACAGCCTCAACGATACCGCCGGCCGCCGGCCCCCGGTGAATAGTTGAAAAAATTATCATTGACAATCTCAACTATATGGGTTGTCATGTACATACCTTCGGGGCTGCGGTCAGGTTGTTTGCCCGGCAAGGTGCCCCGATCGTCTGATAACTCACCCCAAGGAAGTGGACTGTTATGAAGAGACTCACCTTTGCCGCCGTCGGCGTGGCCGCGGCACTGCTGCTCACCGGCTGCGGCAGCGGGTCGCCGTCCGGATCCACCTCGTCCGCCCCGGCGGCGGGAAGCGACGGCATGCGCAACATCAGCATCGGTGTGATCTCGATTGCCCCGTCAGCTGCCGTGAAACTGGGCATTGATGAGGGCGTCTTCGCCAAGCACAAGCTGAACGTGGAGCTGCAGAGCGGCCAGGGCGGGGCGGCGATGCTTCCCGCCGTCTCCACCGGAACGATGAACTTCGCCGTGGGGAACCCGCTGTCCGTGCTCCTGGCCAAGAACAAGGGCCTGGACATGCGGATCGTCTCGGGCTATTCGAACTCCCTCGCCACCGGCAAGGACATCAATGGCGTCGTCGCCAAGGCGGACTCCGGCATTGCCTCGGCCAAGGACCTTGCCGGCAAGAAGGTGGCGGTGAACACCATCAACGCGCAGGGAGACCTGACCATCAAGGAGGTCGTGTCCAAGCAGGGCGGCGATCCGAACGCGGTCAAGTTCCTCGAGCTGCCGTTCCAGGACATGGGAGCACAGCTGGCCCAGGGCAACGTCGACGCTGTCTGGGTTCCCGAGCCGTTCCTCTCCAAGCTCCTGGGCGAAGGCAACAAGCTGGTGACGTACAACAACCAGGAAGCGCTGCCGGGCCTGCCCACCATGGTGACCTTCACCAGCGGCAGCTATGCACAGCAGAATCCGCAGGTGGTTGCCGACTTCAAGGCGGCCATGACGGAAACCCTGGCACTGGCGCAGAGCAACCCGGACAAGGTCCGGGCCCTGCTCCCCGAGTTCATGAAGATGCCCGAGGCGGTGGCCTCAAAGCTGCGCCTGGAGGACTTCGACGGCAAGCTGAACGAACCCGTCCTGGGCAAGCTCGGCGAGCTGATGGCCAAGTACGGCATTGTGCCCTCGACGCCGGACGTGTCGGGCACAATCCTGAAGTAGCGGCTCCCGGGGATAGAGAAGGGACGACGGCGGGAAGTTCCGCCATCGTCCCTTCTTTATGCGCAGGGTTAGTTCGGGGCGTCGTCCGCCGCGTCGTCCACCCCGGGCTCGGCGAACCAGAGCCGGGTCTCGCCGTATTTCTTCTCCGCGAACCGCTCCAGGCCGTCCGGCCAGGCCGGCTCCGGGGTGCGGGCGGAGCGTTCCACTACGACGACGGCTCCCTCGGCCAGGTGCGGGAGCAGCTTGGCCAGCACGGCGGCCAGCGCCGCCTCGTCTAGCGGGTAGGGCGGGTCGAGGAAGACCAGGTCCCAGCGGGTCGCCTCGGCGGTGCGGTCCAGGAACGACTCGACCTTGGAGCGGTGCACGGAGACCACCTTGTGCCGGGCCACGGTGTTGACCAGGTCCGCGTTGCGCTGGCAGACCTCGCTGGCCTTGCCGTCGAATTCGACCAGGTCCACGGTGAGGGCGCCGCGGCTGGCGCTTTCCACGCCGAGTGACCCGGAGCCGGCGTAGAGGTCCAGCACCCGGGCGTCGGCGATGACCTCGAAGGCGTCCAGCCGGGAAAACAAGGCCTCTTTGACCCGGTCAGTGGTTGGCCGGGTCAAGGATCCGGGCACGCTGACCAGGGGTGTGCCGCCGGCGGCGCCGGCGATGATCCGGCTCATCGCTGCCGCTCCCGTCCGGCCGTGTCCGCCGCCGTGGTGCCGCTCGCTGTGCTTGGTGGGCTAGCCGCGTTCAAGGAACGCCTCCTTCTCGGGGTTGAGGTAGTCGTCAATCGCCGCGGCGAGGCCGGCGTGGCGGGCCAGCTCCGGGTCTGCGCCGACGATCGCCTGGGCGTCCTGCCGGGCCCGGGCGATGATGCCCTCGTGTTCCAGGACGCGCAGCAGCTTCAGGGTGGAGCGGCCGCCGGACTGGGAGGCGCCCAGGATGTCGCCTTCGCGGCGCAGCTTGAGGTCCTCCTGGGAGAGCTCGAAGCCGTCCGTGGTGGCCGCCACCGCGTCCAGCCGGCGCCGGCTGGGATGCCCGGGTTCCAGGGTGGTGACCAGCAGGCAGGTGCCCGGCAGTCCGCCGCGGCCCACCCGGCCGCGGAGCTGGTGCAGCTGGGAGATGCCGAACCGGTCTGCGTCCAGAATGACCATGAGCGTGGCGTTGTGCACGTCCACGCCGACCTCGATCACGGTGGTGGAGACCAGCAATTTGGTCTGGTTGGCGGTGAAGGCGGCCATGGTCTCGGATTTGAGGACCGGGTCCTGCCGGCCGTGCAGCGGCGCCACGGGGACACCGGCCAGCGCCGGTTCGTCGCGCAGGAGTTCGACGACGCCGGTGACCGAGGCGAGCTCCCGCGAGCCGGTCTCGGCCAGGTCGGCGTCGGTGGGTTCGGCCTCCCCGGGGCTGAAGTCGCCGTCGTCGTCGGTGCCGATCTTGGGGCAGACGACGTAGACCTGGTGGCCGGCGTCGATCTCCTCGCGCGAGCGGGACCAGATCCGGGTGGCCCAGGCCGGGTGTTCGGCGAGGCCCACCACGTGCGTGGAGATCGGGGCGCGGCCGGCCGGCAGTTCGTCCAGCACGGAGGTCTCCAGGTCGCCGAACACGGTCATGGCCACGGTCCGCGGGATGGGGGTGGCGGTCATGACCAGCAGGTGCGGCGGTTTACTGGCCTTGGCCCGCAGCGCGTCGCGCTGTTCGACGCCGAAGCGGTGCTGTTCGTCCACCACGATCAGGCCGAGGTCGTAGAAGGAGACGTTTTCGCTGAGCAGGGCGTGGGTGCCGATCACGATCCCGGCGGTCCCGGAGGCGGCGTCCAGCATGGCCTGCTTCCGGGCGGCGGTGGGCATGGAACCGGTCAGCAGCGTGACCTGCACGGAATCCGGGCCGAGGCCGCCCAGCAGCCCGTCCCGGGAGAGCGGTCCCAGGGTGCGGCGGATGGAGTCGTAGTGCTGCGCGGCGAGCACCTCGGTGGGGGCCAGCAGCGCCGCCTGTCCCCCGGCGTCGACCACCTGCAGCATGGCGCGCAGGGCCACAATCGTCTTGCCGGAGCCCACCTCGCCCTGCAGCAGCCGGTTCATCGGCGAGTCCAGCGCCAGTTCCTCGGCGAGGGTTTTCCCGACGGCGGCCTGGCCGGCGGTCAGGGTGAAGGGCAGCTGCCGGTCGAACGCGGTCAGAAGCGCGTTGGGCACCGGACGGCGTGCGGTCGCCTCCTCGGCCGCGAGCTGGGCGCGGCGCCGGGCCAGTGCCGACTGCAGCACCAGGGCCTCCTGGTAGCGGAACCGGTCCCGGGCCCGCTGCCAGTCGGGCTGGGTGTGCGGGACGTGGATCAGCCGGTAGGCGTCCGCGACCGGCAGGAACTTTTCCCGGGACGCGATTTCGGCGGGCAGCGGGTCCTCCAGATCGTCCAGCTCGGCGGTCTCCAGCAGGGTGGCCACCACTTTCTGGATGGACCAGCTGGTCAGCTTCGCGGTGGCCGGGTACACCGGAACGGGCATCGCCGCGAGCTTCTCCGGGTCCATGCCGGGGATGTCCGGGTCTTCGTCGAGCAGCTGGTACTGCGGGTTGGTCAGGCCCAGCGAGCCGCCGTAGCGGGTCACCTTGCCGGAGAACAGGGCGCGCCGGCCCGGCAGCAGCTCGGCCTTGGCACGGAAGGCGTTGAAGAAGCTGACCTTGAGGGTGCCGGCGTCGTCGGTGATCACGACGTCGGTCAGCGTACCCTTGCGGGCGCGCATGGGCCGGGTGCTGCTGGAGACCACCCGCGCGATCAGGGTGACTTCCTCGTCCAGCGGGACCTCGCTGATGGGGGTCAGCTCGCCGCGGTTCAGGTAGCGGCGCGGGAAGTAGTTCAGCAGGCCGCCGACGGTGGTGATGCCCAGGTGCTTTTCAATGACCGCCGCGGAGCGCTTGCCGATCCGGCGGTCCAGGCCCAGGTCAAGTTCAGCGTTCATGTCCGTCGAGGTCCGTGCTGCGGTGCCGGGCGCCGGTAACTGTTTCCCCGGGGAGAGAATCGGGATCGCGCGGAAGGGCAAGATCGCTGACGCTGATGTCGGAGGGCTCGCCGAGCGAGCGGATCAGTGCGACGGCGGGGGCAGGGTCGGGCACGTGGACGTGCACCCGCCACCGGTAGGCGCCGTCGGCGTCGGCGTCGCCGCCCACCTGGCTCATGATCACGGACTCGCCCATTTCATCGAGCCGCTGCCGCATAGTGGCCGCGTCCAGCGGCGAGAGCGTGATGGTGCACATGACCTCCACCCCGTCGTCGCGGGGCATGTCCGCGTGGATGTGCGGGTCCTGGACGTCGTAGCCGTGCAGGCCGTCCAGCAGCTGGTCTTGGAGTTCTTCGCCCAGTACGGCGGAGCGCAGGCAGTCCAGGATCAGGAGCATCCCGACGCCGCCGGCGTCCACCACGTGGGCGGTGTGAAGGGCCTCGAGCTGGTCCTCGGTGTGCACCACGGCAGCCAGTGCCGCTTCCACCGCGGCGTCCAGCGCCAGGCCCAGGGTGTGGTTGCTGTCGTCGCCGTCGTGCTCGGCGTCGACGGCGGCGGCGGCGCGGGCGGCTGCTTCCATGACGGAGAGCATGGTGCCGGGGACCGGGTCGCTCAGCGCGGACCAGGCCCGGATCTGGGCGCGGTTGAGGGCGGCCGCGAGCAGGGGCGAGCTGAGCCGGGGGTGACCGGCCAACGGTTCGGCGGCGGCGCACAGGAACACGGCGAAAAGGGTGCCGGAGTTGCCCCGCGCCTGCTCAATCGCGGCCTGCCCGGCCCGGGCCAGGACCGCTCCGACGTCGTTCTGCGCCGGGTCCGGCAGGCCCGCCACGTGCAGCTGCGTGCCGGCGGTCAGCTGCGGCAGGGCGGCGGTGTCAGTGGCGACGTCCTGGAGCGCCCGGGCGGCGGCACGCACGGTGAGGTAGAGGTTGGTCCCGGTGTCGCCGTCGGCCACGGGAAAGATGTTGATGGCGTTCAGGCGGTCGCTGTGGTTCCCCAGCGTTGTTTCCGCCTTGCCCAACCACCGCTTCATCGCTTGCGCGTTGGCGGCAATTTTAGTCTGCAAAGTGATCCCATCCCACAGTGTCAGCGGGCCTGCCCGCTATGGTGACGCCTGTGCTGTTTGTTGGTGCAGAGGCCTCTACCGAGCCTATCGCAGTGAACCCGTGCGGCAGCTGAACGCCCGGCGGGAAAGCGGCCAGCAGGCTGTGGTCCTCGCCGCCGCCCAGCACCCATTCCATGGGGTCCGTGCCCAGCAGGTCCGCGGCCGGCTGCAGCGGCGCGGCGAGTTCCTTGAGCGCTGCCGTGTCCAGGTCCAGTACGGCATGACTGGCCGCGGCCATCCGCGCGCCGTCCCGGACCAGGCCGTCGGAGATGTCCATCAGGGCCGTGGCGCCGGCGTCCCGGGCCAGCGGGCCGGCGTCGAGCGGGGGCAGGGGCCGGCACTGGGTGTCCATCAGCGAGCGCTGTTCGGCGTTGAGGGTATGGACGGGGTTGCCGGATTCCAGCAGGGCCAGGCCGGCGGCGGCGCGTCCCACGGTTCCGGCGAGCGCCAGGGTGTCCCCCGGCCGGGCGCCGGAGCGCAGCACCGGGGCCTGCCCGTCAAGGGTGCCGAGGATGGCGACGCTGACGGAGAGTTCGCGTCCGCGGCCCAGGTCCCCGCCGGCCACGGCGCAGTCCTCTGCGCCCAGCCCCCGGATCCCGGCGCTCATCCCGTCGGCGAAGTCCTCCACCCAGGACACGAGGGTTTCCGGGGGCATGGTCAGGCTGACCACCATGGAGGTGGCGCGGGCGCCCATGGCGTTGATGTCGCTGAGGTTCTGCGCGGCGGCCTTCCAGCCGACGTCGTAGCCGGACGTGCGGTAGCCGTTGTTCCACTGCAGCCGGAAGTCCTGGTCCGCCACCTGGGTGTCGATGCTGACCACGGTGCGGCCGTCCGGCGCGGCCACAATCGCGGCGTCGTCTCCGGGTCCCAGCAGCAGGGAACGGCTGCTCCCGCCGTGCAGCCGCGGGAAGATCCGGGCGAGGAGTTCCGACTCGGAGAGTCCGGCCACGGTCAGGGGTTCGGGGGTCAGGCTTGCAGGGGTCACGGGTTCAGACACAGCCCTACGCTATCGCGCGCGTGCGACAACGGGGGCTGCGGAACCGCCGCGGCTGGCCCCCGGCGGTGCGCTCAACGGCAGGTCGGCGCTGCATTTCGCGGTTGGCAGGGCGCGTGTAAAACTCTTAGGCATGCCCCGACTGATGCCCTCGCTGCCGCCTGTGGCGGCCCAGGGCCTGGCGTTCACCGCCGGCGCGTTCGTGCTGTGGCTGATCATCGCCGTCCAGCTGTTCGTCAATGTGGACCCCTTGAGCGTGCACCGCACGGACGCCGTCATCATGCTGGGCGGTGCCAGTTCCGAACGCCTCCCGGTGGCCCAGCGGGTCCAGCAGGAAATCGGCGCGCCGGTCCTAGTGCTCTCCCATACGGACACGCCCGGGAACAAGGCGGCGGACGACCTGTGCAATACGGCCCAGCACACCACCCCGGGCCTTGTCTGTTTCCGGCCCGGTGAATACGACACCCGCGGCGAGGCGGAGGCAATCGGCAAGCTCGTCAAACGCAACGGGTGGAAGTCCATTACGGTGGTGACGTCCAGTTACCACGTCGCGCGCGCCGGACGGTTGATGGAGCAGTGCACGACAGCGGACGTCCAGATGGTGCCCTCGCACCCGGACTTATCGCCGAGACAATGGCTGCGGCGCTTTGTCATCGAAACGGGCGGCCTGATCGATGTGTCACTCCGGCCCGAATGCCCCTCCAGCAACGGCTGAGACCGGGCTTGGACCGATCGCCGGCCGGGGCTAGGCCTCGGCCGGCGCGGCCGTCCTCACAGCTGCTTGCTGTACTCGCGGAGCCTCTCCTGGGCCGGTGCCGGCTGGAAGCCCGCAGCGGTGATCCGGCTCAGGTCCAGCACGCTGTTCTCCGGCCGCGGTGAGACAGTTTTCCCCCGGAAGTACTCTTCGGTGCTGACGCCGGTGACGGCGTCCCGCGGCTTGCCCACCAATTCGAACACATCGGCGGCGATGTCCGCCCAGGACTGCGGTTCCCCGGCGTTGCTGAGGTTGTAGGTGCCGTAGGGCGAGCCCGCCTTGAGCAGGTGCCGGATCCCCGCGGCGATGTCCTGGGTGAAGCTCAGGCGCCCAATCTGGTCGTTGACCACCGAGGGTTCGATGCCGCGGGCCGCGAGGGAAGCCATGGTGCGGACAAAGTTGTTGCCGTCGCCAATGACCCAGCTGGTACGCACAATGTAATGCCGGGGCACCACGCTGACGACGGCGTCGCCCGCGGCTTTGGTCTGGCCGTAAACGCCCAGCGGGGAGACAAGCTCCGACTCATCGTGGATGGCGCGGGTACCGTCGAAGACGTAGTCGGAGGACACGTGGACCAGGGTGAGGTCGTACTCAACCGCGGTGCGGGCCAGCCGGGCGACGGCGGTGACGTTGACCGCCCAGGCTGCGGCGCGGCCTTCCGCCGACTCGGCGGCATCCACCGCCGTGTAGGCCGCGGCGTTGATGATGGCGGAGTAGTTCTTCCAATTGCGTCCGGTGAACGAATCCTCGCTGCCGAGGTCAAATTCGGCGCGGCCGGCGAATTCCAGGGACGCGTCGCCGTCGTACGCGCTGCGCAGGGCTTTGCCGAGCTGGCCGTCGGCGCCGAGGACCAGGACCTTCTTTGGCGGCATCGGCGTGACGTCCGCCAGCTGGGGATGCGCCTTGTCCTTGTCCGAGAGCTCGGCCTGCTCCAGCGGGACCGGCCAGCTGATGGCCGCGGTCTCGTCGGCAAGGTTCAGGAACGTGTACTGGCCCTGAGCGTCGGCGGACCAGTGGTCGTTGACCAAATAGGCGTAGGCGGTGTTGTCTTCCAGTGTCTGGAAGGCGTTTCCCACTCCCCGGGGAATGAAAATGGCCTGGCTGGGATCCAGCTCGGCGGTGAAGACGGCGCCGAAGGTCGGTCCCTCGCGCAGATCCACCCAGGCGCCGAAAATCCGCCCGGTGGCCACGGAAACGAACTTGTCCCATGGTTCGGCGTGGATGCCGCGGGTGGTGCCGGCCGACTCGTTGAACGAGATGTTGTTCTGCACGGGACGGAAGTCCGGCAGGCCCAGCGCCACCATCTTTTCCCGCTGCCAGTTCTCTTTGAACCAACCCCGGTTGTCACCGTGGACGGGAAGGTCGTAGAGGACGACGCCGGGAATCGGGGTTTCGTGGGCGGTGAGCTTTTTCGAGAACTCGATCGACATGTCCTACTGGCCCTGTTCCTTGTATTTGGCTTCGGTGGCGGCTTTCTGCGGACGCCACCAGTCCTCGTTGTTCCGGTACCAGGCGATGGTGTCTTCGATGCCCGCCTCGAAGTTGGAGAACTGCGGCTCCCAGCCGAGTTCGTCGCGGAGCTTGGCGGAGTCGATCGCGTACCGCAGGTCGTGGCCGGGCCGGTCCACCACGTGGTCGTAGGCGTCCGGGGTCTCCCCCATGTGCTTGAGGATCAGCTCGACGACGTCCTTGTTGTTCTTTTCGCCGTCGGCGCCAATCAGGTAGGTTTCGCCGATGCGGCCCTTGGCGATGATCGCGAGGACGGCGGACGAGTGGTCATTGGCGTGGATCCAGTCGCGGACGTTTTCGCCTTTGCCGTACAGCTTGGGGCGGATGCCGTCGATCACGTTGGTGATCTGGCGCGGGATGAACTTCTCAACGTGCTGGTACGGGCCGTAGTTGTTGGAGCAGTTGCTGATGGTCGCGCGCAGGCCGAAGGACCGCACCCAGGCCCGGACCAGCAGGTCCGAGCCGGCCTTTGTGGAGGAATACGGGCTGGAGGGGTTGTACGGGGTGTCCTCGGTAAACCGCTCGCGGTCGTCGAGTTCCAGGTCGCCGTAGACCTCGTCGGTGGAGATGTGGTGGAAGCGCTTGTTGTGCTTGCGTGCCGCTTCGATCAGGGTGTAAGTGCCGATGATGTTCGTGTCCAGGAACGGGCGAGGGTCGTGCAGCGAGTTGTCATTGTGCGATTCGGCGGCGTAATGAACCACGACGTCGGCGTCCGCGACCAGGGCGTCCACCGCGGCGGCGTCGCAAATGTCGCCCTGCACGAACCGGAAGCGCTCAATCGGCAGGCCTTTGAGGGATTCCAGGTTGCCGGCGTAGCTGAGCTTGTCCAGGACCGTGACATGGTCGTCGGTGTTTTCCATGACGTAATGGACGAAGTTCGAGCCGATGAAGCCGGCGCCGCCGGTGACAAGGAGTTTCTGCATCCGTACAGCCTAACGCGCGGGAAGATCCGGTTTGCTGGCGGACAAATTGCAGGCAATGATAAAGCCCATGCGTGGAATAATCCTGGCCGGCGGTACCGGTTCCCGACTGCACCCGATCACTCTTGGCTCAAGCAAGCAGCTGGTGCCGGTCTATGACAAGCCGATGATTTATTATCCGCTCTCCACGCTGATCCTGGCCGGCATCCGCGACATTCTCATCATCACCACCCCGCACGACGTCGACCAGTTCCAGCGGCTGCTTGGCGACGGCAGTAAGTTCGGGGTGAACATCACCTATAAGCAACAGCCAAGTCCCGACGGGCTGGCCCAGGCCTTCATCCTGGGCGAGGAGCATATCGGCAACGAGCCGGTGGCGCTGGTCCTCGGGGACAACATTTTCTACGGACAGGGCATGGGCACCCAGCTCCGTCGCTTCGAGAACATCAAAGGCGGCGCGGTGTTCGGCTACTGGGTCTCAGACCCGGGGGCATACGGCGTCGTCGAGTTCGATGAGAACGGCAAGGCCATCTCGCTTGAGGAAAAGCCGCTCCAACCCCGCAGCAACTACGCAGTTCCCGGCTTGTACTTTTACGACAACAACGTCATAGAAATCGCCAAGAACCTCAAGCCGTCCCCCCGCGGTGAGCTCGAAATCACAGACGTTAACCGCGTCTACCTGGACCGGGGCGAACTCCACGTGGAGATCCTGCCTCGCGGCACGGCTTGGCTTGATACCGGCACGTTCGATTCCCTCAACGACGCTTCGAACTTCATCCGCACGGTGGAACACCGCCAAGGCCTCAAGATCGGTGCTCCGGAAGAAATCGCCTGGCGCCTGGGATTCCTCACCGATAGCGAACTCTACGAGCGCGCTGCGCCGCTGGTTAAGAGCGGCTATGGCTCCTACCTCATGGGCCTGCTCGAAGAGCCTGCTGGCGTCGCGGCGGCGAGGTAGATCGCAGGATTCGGAATTCGGTTCGAATGCAGATCCGACGCTTGGTGATGTAAGAATTGAGGATGGCCCGGTAGACGTCGTCGACCAAGGCGACGACCGAGCGAGCGAGGAGGACCGACGTTGGAGCATGACGCCGAGCAAACTCCGCCGCTGGTTGCCGCGCCCAGGCACCTCCGCCGGAAACGCTTTCGTGCCGACATCCCTGATCAACTGCTGGTCACTGCTGCCGATCCTTTCCAGTCGGCCCCCGAGTCAGCACCACGCCCCAAGCCACGGCGGCAGCCGACGGCCGCACGCAGGACCGCCTACCAGCGCAAGCGGCTTGTCGCCCTCGTTGCGGTGATTGTTGTGTGCCTGGCTGTGCCGGCTCTGATTGCAGCACTGCTGCTTGCCGGCTAGCCCCAACAGCCCTGGCGCGGCGATCCAGCACGGAAATTTGCGCCGCCGATTCCGCGAATTGCGCGCATTCCCGTAGCATCGTTGCCGACGTCAACACATAACTTTGGGGGAATTTCCATGCTCAAGATCATGCCGATCTTCGGAACCCGGCCTGAAGCCATCAAGATGGCCCCCATCGTCGCCGAGCTGCAGGAATCCCCGCTCTTTGACTGCGTTGTCACCGTCACCGGCCAGCACCGCGAGATGCTAGACCAAGTCAACGAGCTTTTCGGCATCGTGCCCGACCATGACCTCGACATCCTGCAGCCGCGCCAGTCCCTCTCAGCCATCATGACGCGCACCATCGACGGCTTGGACAGGCTCTTCACGGCGGACAAACCGGACGCCGTGATCGTTCAGGGCGACACCACGACGTCGACGGCGGGCGCGATCGCCGCTTTCTACCACGGCATCCCGGTGGTCCACGTCGAGGCCGGGCTTCGCAGCGGTGATCTTTTCTCTCCGTTCCCGGAGGAGGCCAACCGGAAGATCACCAGCCAGATCGCCAGTCTGCACCTCGCACCCACGCCGGTAAGTAAGGCAAACCTGCTGGCCGAGGGTATCAGCGCCGACGACGTGGTGGTCACCGGGAATTCCGTCATCGATGCCTTATTAACAACTGTCGGCAAGGAAATCCCCTTCACCGACCCGCAGCTCGAAGAACTCGCAACCTCCGGACGGCGGATCCTGCTGGTGACCACCCACCGGAGGGAGAACCAGGGCGACGCCATGCGCAGGGTCGGCAGGGCCCTCGCCCGGCTTGCAGATTCCGAACCTGATCTGACAATCGTCCTGCCGGTGCACAAGAACCCGGCCGTCAGGGAGGCCGTCCTTCCGGCGCTGAAGGGCAAGTCCAACGTCGTGGTGACAGAGCCGCTCCCCTATGGCGAGTTCACCCGGATGCTCTCCCTGGCCCACGTGGTCCTGACCGACTCGGGTGGCGTGCAGGAAGAAGCGCCGAGCCTGGGTAAACCCGTCCTGGTGATGCGGGACAACACCGAGCGGCCCGAGGCTCTCGAGGCGGGCACCGTCAAGCTGATCGGCACGGACGAGGAACAGATCGTCGCCGAGGTGACGCGGCTCCTGCACGACCCGGCGCACTTCGAGGCGATGGCCAACGCGGTAAACCCGTACGGCGATGGCAAAGCCGCCGCCCGCACCGTCGCCGCCATACAGGAACTGCTCGGCGTCGGCTACCGGATCGCGGAGTTCGACGGGGCATTGCAGGTTTCACACCGCTGAAACACTTCCAAGCTGTTCACCTCTGCACCCAATGGTGGGAAGATAAATCTCACCCGGGGGAGAGCGCTCAACTTGGCCACAGCCGAGAGAAGTGAGTCGAAGTGAGCATTGACCGCAGGGACTTTTTACGCCTGTCCTTGGCCGCGTCGGCCAGCGCCGCAATTGCCACCGGTGCGCCAACCGCCGTCGCCGCCCCTCCGGGACCAATCGACCAGCGCAGGGTAGCCGCGGAGCTTCCCCACCCGGTCCGTGAAACCGTCCAGGCCATCCCGCGCGGAGCGCGCAAAGGCATCGGTCTCGGCGTCGGCGATAAATACAGCATCAGCCAACTGGACGCTTTAAACGTGAACTGGTTTTACACGTGGGGCGCCACGTATCCCGACGTCCGAATGACCCCGGGATTCGTCCCGATGATCTGGGGGCGCGGAGGCATCGAGCGTGGCGACGTCGACGAAGTCGTCTCGGAACGTGGCACCACCCGGGCAAGGGAACTGCTCGGTTTCAACGAGCCCGATCATCACGAGCAAGCGGCCATGAGCGTGGCCGAGGCCATCAGCTACTGGCCCGAATTGCAGGCCTCCGGGATGCGGCTGGGCTCGCCGGCATCAGTTCACCCTCAGGGCGTCTGGCTCAAGCAGTTCATGGACCAAGCGGCCTCGAAGAAACTTCGCGTGGACTTCATCACCATGCACTCCTACTCGTCCCCGAACTCCCGGGCCTTCCTGAACAATGTCCAGAGACTCCACGACCGCTACCGTAAACCCATCTGGATTACTGAATACGCCGTCGCGGACTGGAAGGCGAGGCCGGGGTTCCCCAGCCGCTATTCGGAAAGGCAGATCATGGCGTTCATGCGCGAGACGGCCGCCGGACTGCGCCGGATGCCCTTCGTGGAGCGTTTTGCTTGGAAGACGAGGGAAGAAGGGGACCCGGTCATGGGCGCCTCGGCCCTGTTCCGTAAGGACGGTTCCCTGACGCGCACCGGCCAGCTCTATCGGTCCCTCTAAACGACGTCAAGGGGAAGCTACGACAGTCCCAGCGGTAGCTGGTGCTGAAGAAGATAAACCCTTGGCAATTCCTGCGCTTTTGCTTGAGATCTCCTGGGTTCTTGCGTGCTAAATTTGCTCGAGCCTCACTGCCGTGCGGCCGACTTAGCTCCGCCGCCGCCTGGTCTACGGGCAGCCTGGATCCAACCGAAAGGTAACCGTGGAACGCCGTACGTTCTTGACCGTGCCATTGGCGGCCATGGCCGCCCCGGGCGCCCTACTGGCAGCCAACGCAGTTCCGGCCCAAGCCGCTGGCACCATGTCGGTCCCTGCGATCACAACCCCGGCGAATACCCTCAAGGGATTCGGCCACGGGGGTAAAGACGCCCTGGCGCTCCAACAGATCAAGAGCCTCAAACTGGACTGGCATTACACTTGGGGTTCGCACCCAAACGTCACAACCACGCCGCCGTTCATCCCCATGGTTAAGAGCGCCAGGACAATGCTGGAGCAGGACGCCTTGGGATACGTGATGCGCCAGCTATCCCAGACTAAAACGAAGCACCTTCTGGGGTTCAACGAACCCGACGTGACGGCTCAGGCCAACATGACGGTGGATCAGGCCATCAGCCTTTGGCCCAAGCTCCAGGCGACGGGCCTGCGCCTGGGTTCTCCCGCATGCAAGAACCCTGCCAGCCCCTGGCTGGCCGACTTCATGGCTAAGGCCAAGCAGAAAGGCCTTCGCGTCGATTTTGTCACGACGCACGTCTACGCGTGGCCGAACGCTGACGACTTCCTGAACAAGATCACTATGCTCCACGAAAAATACGGCAAGCCGATCTGGGTGACGGAGTACGCAGTGGCCGATTGGAACGCCACCTCCTCCAACCCCTGCCGGTACAGCCGCGCCCAGACCGAAGACTTCATGCGCGCCACGGTAGCGGGACTGCGCGCGATGCCGTTCGTGGAGCGCTTTGCGTGGAAGACGCGCTCAGCAAAAGACATCAAGATGGGATGCTCGGCCCTGTTCCACACGAACGGCAGCCTCACCAGCACGGGCAGGCTCTACGCTTCGCTGTAGGGCCCCGCTGTCGACAAACGACCCCCAACACAGAAAGGATCCCACCAGAGCTCTAAACCTGGTGGGATCCTTTCTCTTGGGTCCGCTGCATCAGCGGCCGGGCTGCCACTTCATCTGGCGGCAGCGAGCTCCAACAGTTCGCTCTTGTGGCCCAAGGAGACGATATCCCAGCCAGCCGCAGTCCATTTCTCGTGATCCAGGACGTTGCGCCCGTCAAACATCCGCTTGTGCGCGACCGCTGCGCCCAACTCATCGGGGTCAACGATCACGAATTCAGACCATTCCGTCAGCAGCATGACCAGGTCGGCATCAGCCACGGCCGTGTCCAGTGAGCCAACATAGTTCAGCCGAGGGTACCGCTTGGCGGCGTTAGCGTTGGCGGCGGGATCGTAGACGCTGACGTCAGCACCGCTGTTATACAACCTCGCAGCCACGTCCAGCGCCGGCGAATCACGGACATCGTCGCTATTGGGTTTGAAGGCGACGCCGAGGACGGCAACGCGCTTGCCCTCCACCTCGCCGAGCAGCGTTTCGGCAACGTAGACCGCACGGTCGCGGCGGCGGAGGTTCACTTCATCCACCTCGTTGAGAAAACGCATGGTGCTGTCCAGGCCCAGTTCGGAGACGCGCGCCTGAAGCGCCCGGATGTCCTTGGGAAGGCAGCCGCCGCCAAAGCCGATGCCAGCGTTGAGGAAGCGGCGGCCGATCCGGGCGTCGAGGCCGATTGCGTCGGCCAGCGTCCGGATGTTACCCCCGACGGTCTCGGTGACTTCGGAGAAAGCGTTAATGAAGGAGATCTTGGTCGCGAGGAAGGCGTTGGCCGCCACCTTGACGAGTTCAGCCGTTTCAAAGTCGGTGGTGATGAACGGGGTGTCGCGGCTGAGGGCGTCCGCGTAGACCTCACGCAGGGTGGTTTCAGCGGAATCGGAATCCACGCCGATAACCAAGCGGTCGGGGCGCAAGGTGTCTTCTACCGCGAACCCCTCGCGCAGGAACTCCGGGTTCCAAGCGAAGTTGACGGTTACACCGTCACGCGCTTCCTCGGCGACGAGGCCCTTGAGGCGGCGCGCCGAGCCCACCGGAACGGTGGACTTTCCGACGATGAGGGAATCTTTGGTGGCTGCCCGGGCGATCGCCGCCACCGAGGCGTCCACATACGTCATGTCCGCCGCGTGTTCGCCGGCCCGCTGCGGGGTGCCTACCGCGATGAAGTGGACGTCCCCGAAAGCGCCCGCCTCCTCGAACGAAGTGGTGAAGCGCAGGCGGCCCGATTCGGTGTGCTTGCGCAACAGCTCGGGAAGGCCCGGTTCGTGGATGGGCAGTTCGCCCCTGCTGAGGCTGTCGATCTTTTCCTTATCGACGTCGACGCCCAGGACTTCGAAGCCCAGTTCCGCCATGCATGCCGCATGGGTTGCGCCGAGGTATCCCGTACCGATCACGGTTAGACGAAGTGTCACTAGTCCCCCAGTAGCTGCTGCAAGTAGATTTCATGGCGTGGGAGCAGATTGCGCGCCCAAACGGGTCTACTATATAAGCTTTGGCCCCAGTATCCGACTTCACGCCGCAACAACGGAACCGACAACAGGCGGCTGAGCGGGTGATGCCTATGGCCCCCGCACAGGGTGCAAGTAGGGACTAGCATCCCAGCCCACTACTTGGAGCCCTCAATCAGGCGGCCGATTCCCAAAACCTTACGGCTGGCAGCGGCTGCCGCACTCGGTACGCCGTAGCTGCGAACGCAGGTATACTCGAGGGCGTCACTGGGGGACATCGCCTCATTGAGGCGGCTGGTTCCCAAATTATAGTAGGGGGACCGCAAATGACCATGGGGAAAGTTCAAACGTCTCGGGTCGCCATACCCCGCCTGGGAAACTTATCGCCCGTAATCTTGAGAGTTGAGCGCGCCCTAGACCTAGGTGGCTACGTCCTCGTCTCGGGTTGGCGTGACGACAATGTAGAAGTGGCACTAAGTAGCGACGGCAGGCCCGTACTAGCGGAAGTGATGTACAAGCGCCGCAGCGACGTAGCTGAAAAACTCAAATTGGCCGACGGAAGCAACTTGGGCTTCATCCTATTGGCACCCTACCGAGCTGACACTCCGCTGGCCATCGAGGTAGACGGGCAGGAGTCCGAGCCCGTAACTCTGAGTGTTTCGGCAATCGAAGCGGACAAGAACAAGTCGCTACCCCTGACAACCGCTGAACGGCTCGAACTGAGTACCCACCTGCCGAGCTACAGCGATGCTTGGGGTGCCATAATTTCAGAATTACCTGCAGTTCCAGGGGTCCGCGGCAAGGCTCGTGCCAACTTCGAATTTGCGAACGCGGCTATCACCGCCGGAGGGGCAGTCGTGTCCGGTTGGGCAATGACGGGATTGGATGTCCGTGCTGTATGGATTCAAAGCAGCAATAGCAAAGCCGTATTCGACCTGACGCAGGCCGTGCGACGAGAGCGGCAAGATGTCATTGATGCACACGGTTCCGAGTTTCCTACCCCGCTTCAGCCCCCCGGTTTTGCTATACATTTGCCTGGAATACGTCCAAATGACACTTTACGTATGCGCATTCTCCTCGACCAGGGTGTCGTTGACGTGGCAGAGACTTTGGTCGGGACTCTCCCGGATGACCCGGCACGGGCGGCCGAGCAGATCTTCAGCCGGAGCCAGCCATCGGCACACAGATTCGGCGAATACGTAAATGCAGTAGCATCTCCGGCCCTTGAGGTAATAGTGGCCCAAGATCGAAAATCCTGGGAACGCCTGCCCGTTCGGGTTCGAACCCAAGGAGCGCTCCCCCCCTCCCCAATTGTCTCCATCATAGTTCCGTTGTATGGACGTATCGATTTTGTAGAGCATCAGCTAATAGAGTTCGCTAAAGACGATTGGATTCTCAACAATGCTGAGATTCTTTATGTAATAGATGATCCTAACATTCTGGACAAATTTATTACCTTAGCGCCACAGCTTTACGAAGCCTATAGGGTCCCTTTTAGGTACGTGTGGGGAGAGCGGAACCGGGGATATTCTGGCGCCAATAATTTGGGTGTCCAACATTCGACCGGCGACTTTCTCCTCTTCCTCAACAGCGATGCTTTCCCCCAGCGCGAAGGCTGGCTGCAAGACTTGGTCATGGCGTTGGACGCGCGACCCGACGCCGGCGCCATCGGACCACGCCTGGTTTTCGCGGACGGGTCCATCCAGCATGCGGGAATGACCTTCCGATACCGTGAGGATCTGGAAATTTGGACTAACCACCATGCCAACATGGGGCTCGACCCCACTCTAGATCCTGCAGGAGACATGGTAGTCGAGGCGCCAGCTGTGACTGGAGCGTGCCTACTCGTGCGGCGCCGCGACTTCGAGGGCGTGGGGGGCTGGGATACCGGCTACATGATCGGCGACTTTGAGGACTCTGACCTCTGCCTCAAACTTCGGGAACGCGGGCTCAAGATTCTCTACACACCCCTCGTCCAACTTACGCACTTGGAACGCCAGTCTTTTACATTACTCGGCAAGTCTGACTTCAGATTTCGGGTCGTTGTCTATAACGCAATACGGCACCAGATACGCTGGGAGCGTATTTTTAAGGAGCAAGTAAGTGTCGGATAAAGTCTCTGAACGTATTCTCGTCATGGCGCACGCACATCCCGATTTCAGCCTAGGGGGTGGTGAGATTGCGGCCTACAACATGTATAAGGCATATCGCCAAGAGGGTCTGGTGGAAGACTGCTGGTTCCTGGGGCGGGTGGACCGGGGTCGCGGCCCAACCGGCATAATTGGCAAGCGCCGAGATCATGAATACATCTGGGAGCAGGGTGTATCAGATTGGACTATGAAGGCAGCAAACCGCGATGCGGTCCATACTCGTTTTGCCGACCTAATTCGAGCACTGCGGCCTACAATTGTGCACGCGCATCACTACGTTCATCTTGGTTTTGATTTCCTTCGGGTTATTAAACAGATTGACCCTACAATCAGGATTTATCTCACCCTGCATGAATATATCGCTATTTGTGCCAATAACGGCCAAATGATTAAAACAGACGGCCGCCTCTGCTCTCGCGAATCTATCGACGAGTGTCGTCTTTGCTTTCCGGAGCGCTCCAGTGAAGACTTCTGGCTGCGTAAACACTTCTTTAAGAGCCATTTTGACTTGATTGATGGGTTCGTCTCTCCTTCGGAGTTCCTTCGGGGTCGCTATATTCAATGGGGTATTCCGGGAGAGAAGATCGTCGTAATCGAGAATGGTCAAGCGGATGAAGACATGCTTCCTCCCAGACCGCTCCCCAATGGCGGAACGCGAAATCGCTTCGGATATTTTGGACAGATCAATCCTCAAAAGGGACTTGAGGTTTTGCTTACCACGCTCCACAACATGCAGCCCGAGGAGCGTGCAGGGCTAGTTCTAGAAGTGCACGGAGCGAATCTGGATTCGCAGAAGGTGGAGTTCCGAGAAAGAATCGAAGCCCTCCGAGCGCCCCTGATTGAAGAAGGTGTGGTGAGATGGGCAGGCTCCTATCAGCCACATGAACTTCGATCCAGGATGGCAGGCGTCGACTGGGTCGTAGTTCCGTCGACTTGGTGGGAGAACTCGCCGATGGTTATTCAGGAAGCACTGACGTGCGGTCGACCTTTGGTAGTCTCGGATATCGGCGGCATGGCGGAAAAAGTCCGCGACGGAGTCACGGGTGTACACGTCCAAGCAGGTAATTCCCTAGCGTGGCGTGAAGCTCTCATCAAACTAAGTGGCTTCACGCAGGAGTGGGATGCCCTGAGAGACGGCATCGTGCGCCCCGCTACACACGCTCAGTGCGCTGAACTGCACCTTCAGGTTTTCAACGGATGGGAAACAAGATGACATTCAATAAAATTGGCTTGATAGACAACCTGGCTAACCCAGACAATCTTGTTCTGACGGAAGCCTATGAAGCGAGCCCAGACCGCTACATGGCTGCAATGGGAGGGAACACAGGCAATCTGGCGTTTGTCTACGGAACACGTAAAGCTATCGATGTCGAGCCCAATCGCGTTGGGTGGGGCTGGGACCGGGGGAACGTCAGAGATCGAGCGGACGTCCTGGTTATCACCTGCGCCAACCAAGTCGGATCTCATACTGACCTCGGAGCCTGGGCCGACGCCATCGAACGCTTTGATCTCCCAGTCGTCCTAGTTGGGTTGGGGGCTCAGACCACCAACTACGAAGCGGAGGTTGAGGTTCCTGAGGGCACCCAGCGCTTCCTCCGAGCGGTAGCAGCGCGTCGACCCGGCTCCGGATCTAATATTGGGGTCCGAGGAGAATTCACACAAAAGGTGCTTTCGACCTTTGGCATCGATTCGGAGCCCATTGGCTGCCCGTCACTGTTCATCTCCCCCGACATGTCACTGGGCCAGTCGATAGTTCGGCGCTCCGCAGTGGCCCCGGCTTCCCGAATAGCGGTCGCATCCGGGAACCCGTTCCATCCGGAGAATCGGAAGATTGAGTCCAAGATGGTGCAACTCTGCAACAGTTACCAGGGAGCCTACATAACGCAGCACCCCGAAGTTATGGTCGCTCTCGCACTAGGGTCCGAAGCCGAAGACCAAGAAAAGGTGGCTTCGATAGCCGAGTCGATGGGATTTGAAAGCGGCAACGCCTGCGAAAAGTGGTTCCACCGGAACGCTTATTCCTTCCACGAAACCCAGACGTGGATGCACTTCCTCCGTCACTATGATGCCGCTATTGGCGCCCGATACCACGGCGTAGCTCTGGGAGTCCAGGCCGGCATACCCGGACTCGTCGTCCACATTGACAACCGTACGCAGGAGTTGGCCAGAACAACGGGCATCCCTTCCGTCTCGGTGAATGCAGTCAACGACATGTCATTGGACGAGATCAGGGAAGCCGCGCGGTGGGAACCGGAGCAGGGCAGGCAATTCGACGCCAATCGAATCTCTCGAGCCGCGTGGATGCGGGACTTCCTCGCAGACAACGGGGTCACTCCTTCCGAGCAACTCAAGAGTCTGGCTGCTCGCGACGTCCGTGTTTCCTAGCGGGCTGCCATAAGACTGCCGGATTCGTCGGCACCCGATGGTCGTGGACTCTGAAAACCACGGTCACCGAGAGCCGATGATTGTATTTGACATCGGCTAACCGGCGAACCACCTCTTAGAAGCCGTTGCATCCGCCACCGCCAACCATCCCGACTGGACTCAAGCCGTCGGGATCGTCACGTTCGGTCAGCGTCGGATTTGGATCGACGTCGAGGCATATTGCTGGTCCAGCGTCATAATCCGCGCCATGGTGCAACCGCGCAGCCCCGGGACTGTGCAGTATTCCAGGAGGTGGCCCCGTTCAAGGATGTTGGATAAAGCACGAATTGTCAGGGATACGTCCACGGGCTCGCGCCAAGACGTTGTCATGGAGTCCCGTGTTCCGCCGGGCCATCGACGTGTCGGCTACGGAGTTCGGTAATGGCAATAACCCGCGGTTGTGAAGTCTTTAGGGGTAGCTAAAGTAGGCCAACCCGGGTTTGCTGGCTGATGTATTAAATAAATACTTTCTGTCTGGCACGATGTCAGCCCCCAGTGTCTGACAACACCGGTCCCACCCGCCAGCACAGACCCTCGTCTGAGAATAGCTGCCCATAGGAGATGCATGAAGCAGCGTCAAGCTTCAATAAGAATTCTGCACGGCGGAATCGTCGCACCATTGTCAAAATTGGTCCCTCCCAAGGATGGGCAGCCAGGACAATTTGATGGCGGTGTTTACAACTCGGAATTTGAGCCTGTATCAGAGGGCGTCCAAGAGAAACAGGGTTACAACAACGTTCCTATTGTGCTTGGACATGAACACTCCGTGATCGGGTCCACCGGACGGCATCTCTTTGCGGGAATGCTTCAGAATAGTCATTTTGGGCACTTCATGGTTGAAAGTACCGCACGACTATGGGCGTTGCAGGTCGTTGAGAAGCCGGACACCATGGTATTCTATTCCCGAATTCCTGGGGGCGTGGTGCCCTCATATGCGAGGGAACTGCTTGAACTGGTGGGGTTCGAAGGAGGCATAACGCTTGTCGACCGCCCCACTACTTTTTCGGAGCTTTGGGTTCCGTCACAGTTGGCGCGATCAGCGTGGGTCTGGGGATACGAGCCGAACAGAAAACTGTTCCACAAGTTACGGGACATTCCCGCAGGTCCGTATAAGAGAGTATATGTTTCACGTTCGCGCCTCAGCGACAATGAGGGTGCCATCCTGTTCGAAGAGCGGATCGAACAGGAACTGTCCCGGGCTGGATATGTGATCATTCATCCTCAGGAACTTTCCCTCCGCGAGCAGCTTTCGATTTACAACGGGGCGCATGAAATAATCTTTTCAGAGGGTTCTTCCCTACATTTGTATGCGCTCATGGCACGTCCAGACCAGCGGGTCTTCGTCATCTGGCGCCGACGCGTGAATGACGGATTTTCAGCTCAAGTGCAGTCATTCGGCGGAGCAACTATCTCAGGCGCCAGCAGTGTCAGGGAGCTCTGGGTTCCAGCTTCTGCCCCAAGCTCCACGGCAAACGCCCGCGCTGCGCTCGATTTCAATGATCTATTCGGTCAATTGAGTGTTTTAGGATTTATAGACAATTGGTCCTCTGCTGGAATTCCTTCTAGGGATGCAATGGAGAGGGAAATTCTTAAGAACAGAGAACGTACCGGGAAGGAATTTGAACCTTATCGGGGCGTTATCTGAGACCCCGCTCCCACATGTGGCCGCGCATGACCTTCTGAGCTCGGTAACAGCGGGGGAAGTCGGCCTGCTGGTCAGCCGGAACTCAACGGGACTCTCATCGGTGGTCTGCACACGAAACTGCCGAGGATACCGCGCTCTTCACGGTTCGTGGGGAAAGCAATTCCCGGATGAGTGCCATGCCGCCGTCCGGCGGCACTCTCATGAGGATAACCGATTTGTAGTTCCCTGCGTTGCGGAAGCCCCGGGCGGTGTGTTTGATGTGTTTGACGGCGGTATTGTCTGCCGCGACCTTGCCGGTGGTGACGCCGGTCACGATGAGGACCTCGATCTCGTTCCACCGCCGGCAAACGGTGCGGTAGAGCTTGTTCTTTTCCGGCCGTCACCGAGATTCTGGGCTTCGGCCAGCGGAAAATCCTGGTCGAGAGCACCGTCGAGTCCGGGTGCCCGGACTGCGGTGTGATCGGTGTCCGGCGACATTCACGCCACCTGCAGCGGATCCGCGACATTCCCGTCGTCGGACCGGTGTAAGTCATCTGGTCCGAGCACCGGTATTTCTGCGATGAATCCGAATGCCCCCGCGGGACGTTCTACGAGGCCACCGTCGAGGTCCCGAGGTGGGCCCGCTCCACCCGGCGGCTGCGGGACATCCTCGTCTCGGCGGTCATGGGACTGCCCCGGGTTTGCTTGACTCCTGGCTTGTGAGGATTCAGTCCTTGCAGCAAGGATGTTCACATGCCCAAGCCTTTCCCCGCTGAGCTCCGCCGTGACGTGGTCGCCGTGGCGCGCAAGCACGAAGCGCCGATCTCGCAGATCGCCAAAGACTTCGGGATCTCCGAAGCAACCCTGCACAACTGGCTCAAGAAAGCCGACATCGAGGACGGCGCCCGTCCCGGAGTGACGGAGAAGGAAGCCGCGGAACTCAGGGATGCTAAAAAGCGGATCCGGCTGCTGGAGCAGGAGAACGAGATCCTGCGCCGTGCTGCGGCTTTCTTCGCCCGGGAGCTACCCCCAAAAATGAAGTTCCCGCTGGTCCTTGACCTTGCCGCGGACGGGATCCCCGTCGCGGTGGCCTGCCGGGTGCTGGGGTTCTCTAAACAGGCGTCCTACGCATGGAGGCGCCGGTCACGGAGGGTGACTGGACCGATCCGCACCTGATCAACGCAGCCCTGGACGTCCACCGGGACGACCCTGCGTTCGGGTACCGGTTCATCGCCTACGAGCTCGAAGACCAGGGGTTCAGCGCCGGAGAGAATCGGGTCGCCCGGCTGTGCAGCAGCCAGCGGATCTTGGTCCGTCTTCGCCAAGAAGCGCGGTCTGACGCGCAAGGCCGGCCCGCCCGTGCACGGATGACCACGTCCGCCGGGACTTCACCGCAACGGCGCCGGATCAGCTGTGGCTGACGGACATCACTGAGCACTGGACCGACGAGGGCAAGCTCTACCTGTGTGCCATCGAAGACGTCTACTCCAACCGGATCGTGGGCTACTCCATCGATTCCCGGATGAAAGCGTCCCTGGCCGTCTCGGCCCTCCACAACGCAATAAGGCTCCGGGATCCGGCAGGGACCCTTGTTCACAGTGACCGCGGTTCCCAATTCCGCTCCAACGCCTTCGTCAGGACGCTGAAGAGCAACGGGCTGAAAGGATCGATGGGGCGGGTGGGCGCGTGTGCCGACAACGCGGCCATGGAGTCGTTCTTCTCGCTCCCGCAGAAGAACGTACTGGACAGCCAACGATGGTCCACGCGGGCTGATCTGCGCCTGGCCATCGTGACCTGGATCGAGACAACCTACCATCGGAAACGCCGTCAACGGCGCCTCGGGCGGCTAACGCCGGTCGAGTTTGAGATACTCAATAGCGGCCTCAAAGCCGCCTGACAACACTAAACTCCGAGAGTCAATGAAATCCGGGGCAGTCCAAGAGACGGCCGCATCCTGGAACACGGGAAATCTATCGTGTCGGAGTCCTCCGTGTCTTACGGCAAAGCTTAGCGTCTGTAGCCGCTTAGACCTTGAAGGCTAGCTCGGGCATGGCGACTGCGACCGTGTCCCGAACGACCTCGATTGAGGCCGTCCACCCAGCGGTTGATTGCCCTTTTCCGTCGTCTTCGAATAGATCGATCCACGCAAGCATTTCCGAAGATTTGCAAAGGGAGAGTGGTCCAGCGTTGGGGTAGCTCAGCTGGCCGAGTTCAATATAGAGCGCTCCTTTACGCCCAAACAAGACGTTCGTCGATCCAGCGCCGTGGGGTGCAATAATCACGGATGCACCTTGAAAGGCTTGGATCTGTTCGCGCAGGGTCATGGTCCCGCCGGTCATCACTTTGAAGCCGTCAAACGCTAGCTCGGTATGTAGCAAATCTTCGTTCACCAAAGGTCGCTTATTGGTGTCTCTTCTGGAGACAACTATCTTTCTTGGCGCCGTATCATTTTGGCCAGCCCAGTTTATGAATATCCGTCTAATTTCGCGTCGATATAGATTATCTGCAAATACAGAGACCCCTGAGAGGAAAGAGCTATAAAGCACAGTTGCCGCACTTGCATGCTGAAACTGATTTATTTCAACTACAGCGGCTCGATCGATGCCCAAGACCAGGAGACTCTCTATCTGCCACTCCTTGAGGGGCTCAGTAAGCACCCCAAACCTAGTCCGCCCGAGTGACTTTCCGAGCTCCCGGCTATGTAAAATTGCCGGAAGGATTTGAGCAAACCAATGCCAATAGTTGCTCTTTGAAGAAGCATTTCCCGCTATGATCCAAGCAATAGAATCATCTAGCACTACTGTTTCATCGCGCAATGACAACTCAATACGCCGTTCGAGGTTGTTTACCAGATAGCGTGACTCACGGACTAGACCGTCCGCAGTTGAGACAATGAAGCCGTTCCCCAGCACGAGCCCATGATGGAACATGAACGCTGTAGCGGCAGGAGCCACCGCAGAAAGACTCTTTTGAAGCCCTACAACCGCGGATCGCTGTTCGTCGTCGATCGACTTCCCTGGCCTTAGCCTGAAGTTGCCGGCGCCCATATCTTCTACGGGCATGCCCGACACGCAGGCAATCGAGGAACCGTCCCTCCAGCCGGTACTCACGATTTTCTTAACCTGGTCCATGCGACATCGATCCTTAGTTTTGAACAGAACTGCGTCCGAACAGCAGCCAATCGATCATAGCGGACGGTGTTGCACAAATTTTGCCCCCATCGAGCGGACGAAATGGCGTCACCCGGACCCACGGCTGGTGTTTGCGGCTGGGCATCCCACTCCCCCTGGGTAACTGCACCTCTGGAAACCACAGGCCACAAAGTGTTCGGTCACCGCGAAGCAAGGCAGGAGATCAGGGCAAGCCCACACCCTGGCATCCCTGTGTCGCCAGCCGGTTTTGCCCTGCGGTCTGCGAACGATAGCAGTGTACTCACCTGAGCATCCTTGTCCGCACGTACCCCGACGGGCGGTCGGTAGGTGTGGCTGTAGCTCAGTCAGGGTCACCGCCCCCGCGTGCCAAACAAGTTATGTGGACTCCCAATTGACAGGTTCGGTTGCTTATTGGGCAGGCCAACTACGTCGAACCGCCTCAAGTAGTGTTGCGGCGCGCTTATCGAAATTGTGTTCCTCCCGCACCATCCGGCTTATCGATGCCATCTCGGCGTCATCGGGGAAACCGTTCGGATCGGTGAGAATGTGGGCAAGTTGCTCCGCGGAAGTATAGGTCCGGACTGCACCCTTGAAGATTTCATCAATGCCATCGACGTAGTCGCTGACCACTCGCGCCCCCGAAGCGACTGCGTCGTACAGGCGATTATTGGCAAATCCCCAGCGTGCCATGTCTTCGAAGTGGTCGTTGAGGACGACTCCCGAAGAACGGTACACCTCGGAGAGATCATCGTTCTTGACGAAGTCGGCCACAACCATTTCCGTCGGAATAAACTGCGCCCAGCGGGGGCCCCAAACGCTGACCCGATGGCCAAGCTCGATGCAATCGGCGACAATCTTGCGTCCGACTGGTTTCCGCGGACCTCCTACGAAAGTCAGGTCGTAGGTAGGTTTCTCGGCGACCTCGCCGGATGGACGAAATCGGCGCGGGTTCGTGGCTTGCGGCAGGTAGTGTGCCTCGATACCCCACTCAGCGCGAACGTGTTCGCACCAGACTCGGGACGCGCCAAAAATAACGTCGAACCCGAGGAGTTCCTCGCGGGTAATCAAGTCGGGCCGGCTGATAGCCCACAAAATATTCGTCTTCCCTGGCTGAGGATCGCAAGGGTGCAGGCCTCGAATCACTAGTACGACGTCGTCCAAGTGATTCGTAGGACGCCCAAAAGCGCCAACCCTGTCCACAACAACTTCCTGGCCGCGGGCAGTCAGTGCCTCTGCAAGATCAGCCGCGTACGGAACGTCACCCCAACGATCACCGCCAGCACTGAAGTCGGCGCCGATCTTGATCGCCCAGCGGAGACTTGGTCCGTGATCGTCCCCGGCACGGGGCCTGACCACCGATGGCTCAGCAGGCTGAAGTTTCGGGTTTCGCGGAGCGGTGAACGCGCGGATGTCCAGGCCGATGTCTCGGTAGTGTTCCCTTATCGACTTGGCAGGCTTGCTTGCCGCCCCCAGCCAGATCGCGTCCGTAGCGGCTAGGGACGGTTGCTCCGCGAAAGCATCTGCTGAATGGTCAACTACCACCGCTGAAGAGTCGCAGACCAGTTCGCCCGCTCCGGCTGCGTTGAATCTCCTCAGGAAATCCGTAACTGATGCTTCGCCCTCAAAGATAGGGTTGAAGCGTCCCATTTGCTCGAACAATCTCGCCCGAACTGCGAAGACTGCTGGTGATAGTTCGTCCAGCGCGCTGCCGTCATGGCGGCAGGCGTCCGCAACATTAAGGCCACGGAACAGGGGAATTGCCACACTGTTCCGGTGTCCTACCGCGCCGGCAGAGACCACGATTCCCGAAGGGTCCGCAACGAGCGGTTGGATGGCAGCCACAGATCCGTCGTCCAGACGCTGCAAAAGCCTCTCAATAGCGCCTCCTCGGACTTCTACGCTCTCCTTGATGAACATCAGGTTCGGTCCGGCTGCGTGAGCGGATGCAATATTGTAGGCGATTGCTTCCGTGTAGCGTCGCGGGAGTTTGATGTACTTCAGATCGGCTAACCCAGTTAGAGCCGACCTCAGGCGAACGGATGTCCGGAAGCCTGGCACTTCGTCTAGGACGATAAGCTCCATCGAACCGGCGTCGACGGTTTCTTGAATCCAGCGGATATTTCGAATAGCCAGGTCGATCTTGTCCGTGACACGCATGATCACTGAAAGGGAAGGCTTCCGAGGACGCTCGGCTACGGCATCCGGAGCAAACCGGTCTTGTACGTTCTTGCCGAGAACTGCATACTCCCAATTCGCCGATTCCCGTCGCGTGATCCTGTCCTCGTTGTGATCGTCCACGTAATCGCAACCAATGAACGGGAAGTACTCAATACTGGCCGTCTTGGTGAGCCGAAGTACCAGGTCGTAGTCGACCCAACGGCGCAAGGAAGTATCGAAGCCGCCCAATTCTCGAACTAGTGACGTCTGCACGACGAGGACATTGAGATCTATGTAGTTTCGAACGAGGAGCTGGCTAGCCGAGACAGGCTGTCCGGTGAACTCATCACGGCTGTTCAGCATCCGAACGGCGGAATATGCGGCTTTGGCCCCGCTTGCGATAAGCCCCGCATACATGTTGCGGAGAAAGTCCGGCCGCCACGTGTTATCGGAGTCAAGGAAAGCAACGAACTCGCCCCGGCAATGCTCGATTCCCCGGTTCCGGGCAGCACAAACGCCCAAGTGGTCTGCTTCGACTAACCGAATCCGGCTGTCCATGTTTGCGAAAGATCGCACGACGTCCCGTGTTCCGTCTGTGCTGCCGTCGTCGACGACGATCAGTTCCCATGATTGCAAGCTCTGCTGGCGCACCGACTCGATGGCACTTCTAATCGCCGACTCCCGGTTCCAGGCAGGCATTACGACGCTGATGACAGTGCCCCGCCGATGTCTGTCAATGGGGACCACCGCAAGGTCTTGAAGCCACTGCTGCTCTTCCGGCTCCGACCACGTCGAAAGGCGTAGCGGTTTCTTACCCAGCTCGTAGGACTTGGCCGTCAGAGCGTGGGCCACGAGGAGCGAGCGAACTGCGGGCCAGGCGGGTGCGGAACCTGGCAGCTTCGTGGGAATGGGCAGAACGCGTTCCTTGTTGGGGCGGTAGCGTGAGAGCAAAACGGACCCGGCCGCGTCTGCTCCCGTGAGCCCCGAGGGGTCAAAAAGCCACGACCATTGGTGCTCCCGCGATGCAGGGCTCCTGAGGTAGGCCAGTAGGAACTCAACATCCCCGGCCTTGTAACGATCGCGCACGTGCGCCGGGAACATACCGATATCGAACAGCGGATGGAAGCTTAGGCCATCCTTCATGCCGTATTGAACGAAATGACGAGCAGCAGTTTGCTTCGACTCGAAATCTTTTCCACACTCCGCGGCGTAGTACTCGGCGTCAAAGATTTCGGTATTGAGGAGTCGTTGACTGCGGGTCGGACCAACTTTGGGGGTGGGGCTAATGGCACTCATCTATTGCCGTTCCTTCTCATAATTCAAAATTGCCGTGGTGCCCGCTGTCCGGCGCTAGCCACAATCTGTTGTCTGACACTGGAGGCTTCTTCTCATCTACCCCGTCCTGACCATGTCGTCGCCCTGCCCGACTTCCGTCTCTTGCCGACCTTCGCGCGCTCAGACGGGCCGAAATCGGGTTAGTCGGGCTGCACAGCCAACTCCACTCCGAAAAACGATGAATGTGCCGCCAAGATATGTGATCTGAATCGTCCTCTGGAGGGAGGTTGGTGTCCTGGCTGGAGGCGCTGCGGCACCAATTCGATGCGCCCAGTCGCATCGTAGCCACCAACAGCTGGGGCAACCCCCAAGGCCTCCGCGAAGGGCACGTAATGCTTGACGTAGTGGTCCGGGTCCCGGGTGTTCTGGACGTACCGCACATAGTTGACGTCGGGCGTCGTCTCATAGAGGTGTCGAAGGTCGAAACGCGCCCGGTGTTCGATCTCGGCCTGCGCATAACTTGGTGCCTCTCCAAAGGCAACGCCCCGGAACTTCTCCACCACAGCTTCATGGTAATCACCGATCCTGGTTTGGGGCGAAAAGCACACGGCCACCGAGCCAGCAATTCTGCGAGAAATTGCCAGTGATGCAAACCCGCCGCCACTGGAACCCGCCAGAAGGACTCTCTCGTACCCAGCGGCCGCAGCGATGTCCTGGACCAGGCTGGTCACATCAGCGGAGAAATCCTGGCCGGAATCGCCAACGTACCAGGCCAAGGCCATGGCACCGTTGAGGTTCAGCGTTGAGTCGGCGATAAACAGCTGGGCTGCATCGAAGGGCGCCAGCGAATTTCTCCACTCGAAACGTGGCAGTTGATACTTGGATCTCTGGAGAGAACCGTGAAAGCTCACTATGAGCGTCTTCGACTGTCTGGGAGCGTACAGGGCAGTGATGTCCAAGTGCCCACCGGACGCAGGCGTTACCACAAACTCGTAAACCTCGGACGCTGAATGGTCTATCTGGCTGGTCGAGGCATACCGATGGATCTCCACCGCATTGCGTTCGTCCCATTCGACTGCGGTCCCTGTGGATGGCAAGTTCACAGTTGTTTTTCCTAACTTGAGGGGAAGATATTGGAACCGGTTGGCAAGAGCAGCGATGCCGGTTCGTTGCCAGCTGTGGCCAGGTCCCCTTCATCCAGCTCCGGGGTTGAAACCTCAACTTGGCGGGACCGCGATATGACTCTAGCAATATACGGGTCGTCGGAAAGCCAGGTGACCGGGGCCTTGAAGACTTCTGCCGCGTTACGTTCCACCGCTTCAACGTCATACTTGTGCTCATCGGATTCGCTCACGTATGGCGGCTGGTCCGCGTGGACAATAACCCGGCCCGCACGATGGCCGCTGCTGAGCGCCCGACTGTACTGAAACGCCGTCGGATCGTAGATGCTGACGGTGCCACAAGAGACGTTGTCCGTCAGCTCCACCCGGTGGAGCTGTCCGGCAGCGAAGGCATCCAGAAGTGCACTGGAGAACGACTTATCAATGGCTTGGGCGTGCAGCAGACTGGGGAAGTGCATGACCCCTATCCGGAAGCCCTGCTCGGTGGCCGCCCGTAGATCTTCGAACATTCGCTGCCCTGTGCCCGAAACATCGCCGAAATCGCCAACAAACAACCTGTCGAGCTGCAGGGATTGGTGCCGATCCGGGAGGAACCGGTATGGCGCAGGAAAGGCCCGCTCAGTCTGAGGAAAGGGCAAATAACCGTTGTGCCTGCCGAGGCGAATTCTGCTGTGCCAGTGTTCGTAGGAGTCGCGGTAGGCGACCCTGTCCGGCGCCCGATAGCCCAAGCGGAAGTCGTCAATCGAGAGATTGGAGTAGCTCACCAGCGACAGCGTCAAGGGTGCCTCGCACACTTCCAACGGCTCGTCGGCCTGCACCAGCGTGCGGTAGCGAAGAATGAACTCAGTGTCTGCCGCCTTGCGCACGGCGTCCCAATGACCCAGCCGTTCCCTGATGGTGTCGACATGGAACATCGTTGAGACGTGCGCGGGGGTAATGAATGCTCCCCTCCATCCCCGGTAGTGAAAGAACAAGTCTTCATCCACCCGAGTCCAAGGTGCGGAGACCAACCTCCTGTCGGCCTGTTGCTCGGCCGCGCGGACCAGTAATTCGATCTTCTGCGGATGCTGCCAATCGTCCCCATCGAAAATCGTCAGAAACTCGCCGGAGGCCATCGAATAGCCTAGGTTACGCGATGTGTAAGCGCCGGAGTTCTCCGGGTTCAACACCACCCTGATGCGTTCGTCCACCTCGGCCCATTTGTTGAGCCGCTCAGCAGCGTCACCGCCGGAGCCATCGTCGACAATAATGATTTCGAGGTTCCGATGACTCTGGTTGACTGCAGATTGGATAGCTAGATCGGTGTATTCATCCGGCCGATAGACAGGCATGACCACCGTGACGAGTGGACCTTGCGTTTCAGGTTCCGGTGTTTCGGCTGCGAGCCTGAGGAAGGCGGATTCAGAACCCTCCCTAAGCGACAATCGGGCGAGTCCAGCTTTCTCGTAAACTGCGTTGATCTCCTTCAGCCACGGCTCGAAGTCGGCAGATGACTCTTTGTGTGGATTCGCGGCATTGGCCCGGAATAGATGCAGGTCGTTCCCGTTCGCCGAAGTCTCGTTGTAAAGGCCCTGCAAGCGGATCACTGCAGAAACCTGCCCGGTCCGTGCCAGAGCGTCCAGGAAGAACTCACCCCGGCGTTTGTGCAGGAACGGCTTGACACCGACTTTCTCATAGACGTAGGCGTACAAGGTCGCAGCGTTGAGAATGTCGTCTTTGAGAATATTCTGCCTGAAACAAAGATCAGCTAAGTGGGCCAACGCCGACGGAGCAGCAGCCTCAAGGACATGCTCGACCCGTTCCCGGGATTTCCCGCCCAACCGGTACATGTCCAAACCGGATGCCATGTCCGCCCAGCCCCAAGCGCCAGAAGTCGCCGAACTGACCAAGACTTCCCGTCCCTCCACCGAGCGAAGCTTGGTCAGCCGCTGAACCAGCATGCGTCTGGGCAAGCTGGACCGTCTCCCCCACGATGCGAGCGCACCAGGTCGCATCTGCGGGACGCTTACATCGACGGCGGGCCCGGTGCCTACTCGTGCTGCGCGGAGCGCCGCACGACGGGCTGCCCTCAGTCGACGGTCAAGGCGCACGACGGCGTACAGCACGGTCACACCAAAAGCGGCTAGAAATGATGTAAGAAGCCAAAGATTCCGTGCATAGGCCGCAGCAACCACCACCGCCAAAAGGAAAACAAAGCCAACGGCTGCCAGCTTCTTTTTCGGCGAAAGTCGCGCATACCTGCGGAGGGTTTGGAGAAAATTCATTTCGACCTAAATTTGCGGACTGGTAGCGGAGCTAAATTGTGCTTGGACGGACGCTGGGGCTCCGGCGAAATGGCTGCGCATGCCTTCTTGCCTTGTTTCCGCTGGGCTTCCTGCGACGGCACCAATCTGCGGGGGCGGCCGGAAGCCGTCCCATTGCTCTGCAACACTCTGCAGGAAAGTGCTATCTTCCGGGTTCCAGGTATGGCCGCCGTGAGAATCCGCGCCGGAGTGGCGGTGCATCATGTAGTTCTGGCCGTGCGAGCGGTAGATGAGTCCGCCGGCGGCCTGGACAGCCTGGAGGAGGCACCGATCCACGGCGCGGTGCACAGGCCTCCATCCGCCAAGCTGGCGAAGCTCGTCCCGGCCCAGCATCATGGTGCCGCCGGCCACGTGGTCCGAGTACTGCTCACCGAGGGGAGGCCTGCGGGTGGTGATATCCAGACTTTCCAGGTACACGAACTCAACCTGCGAGCCCACCAGGGTGGCACCGCTGTAGTCCTTGGCGTGAACGAGGTCGCGCAGGTGGTGCGGGCCGTACCAGTCGTCGTCGTCCATCTTGCAGACCAGATCGCCGCTGGCGGCGTTGACGCCGGCATTCAGGACCTGGCCAAAAATCATGTCGGCCGGGACGGAGCGCACCAACAGCTCGCCGGGATATGTCTGGACGGCACGCCGGACCTCCGGATGTTCCGCGTCGAAGCCGTGCAGCACCACCACCACCTCCACGGATTTCCAGCTCTGGCGGGCCAGCTGTTCCAAGGAGGACGCCAGCTTCTCGGGCCTGCGGGTAGCCAGCACCACGCTCACGGAGGGCAGCGGGAGTAGTGGCTTGCCCAGCTCGCCCAGCACGGTGTTCCAGACGGCCTTCGGGCTGTAAAGATCCAATGCTGTGCGCCGAAGCCCGATCGACTTCGATTCCCTCACTACCGGCGGGTCGGCGGCGTCGAAAGCGTCAAGGTGTTCCAGGAGTTGATCACCGAGCAGGGTCCGGACTTGGGCAGCCAAATTCCGCGCCAGGAGGGGCACTCCGGCGACAGCCAGCTGGCTCAGACGCCGGGCCAGCTCACCGTCCAGGCCGCTGAAGCGGGCGCCGTCCACCTCAACGTAGTTATGCGGCCGCAGGGCGGCGAGGTCCGATTCGTGCAGGACTCCCCCGGCGAGCTCGAACGACTCGAGCGGCCGCGCAGGCTTTTCCGGGTACGGCAGGAAACCCATCGGTGAAACAACCGCGGTGTCAACGGGAGGCAGTACCCTCCCCGTCGGCGTCCAGACCGGCGGAGTTACCCGCCCAGGGTGGACCGCGATGTGTTCGCCCAGCTGCTGCCTGAGCTTGCCGTCCCCCACGAGTACGTCTACGGGATAGATGTCATCCGGCTCGGGCTGCAGCAGCGCCTCGGTCATGAAACTGCCCAGCGTGTCCCCGGCCAGCCAGGCGACGTCAGCCGGCTCCGTGAAGCCCACACGCAGTCCCCCCAGTACAGGCGGACGGTTGGCGGGCGACGCACAGCGCAGTGCCGCGAGGCCGGCAGCATGGACATTCACCCATTTGCCCCCTTCGACTACAACCGCGAGGCCGAGCCCCGGCACGGTCAGAGCGGAGGTGCCTGCCTTGGCCTGGAGGCTCCGCGGAGTCCAGGCCGGCAGTTCGTCCGCCGGGAAGAGTCCCCGTATGACCAGCACAACGCGTTGCGCCCGTCCCTCACTGCGGAACAACGGCAGCAGGCCCCGGGCCTCGGCCAGCGATTCCGCCTGCACAACATAGCTGTCCCACCACAACTGTTCCGCCGGAACGCCGTGCTCCCAGTCGGTAGCTACCGTGGGATCGCGGTGCTCCCAGTCCGTGCGGGCATAGTCCAAACCCAGGTCCAACGCCAGCTTTGCCATAGGGTATGCCGCCGACCCCACCGCCACGCTCTTGATCTGCATGCTGTTAGCTCCCGGCCCGGCCGGTGCGGGCTTTGAGGCGGACCAGGATGTAGGCAGGACCCTTGCGGGCGATCGCCCGTGCCCGTGAAAGGCCGCGGTTCGGTGCAAACCCCTGCTCCAGGCGGCGGCGCTCCATCTCGGACTTCCTCAGCCTTGCTTCGAGCTGCCGAATCCTTTCCTCGTAATCCTGGCGGGTGGCGCTGTCCGAAAGGTCCCTCACCACGATGTTGAGGTCCAGGCTTGCCGCAGCGCCCTTGCGCAAATGCAGTTTGGGTTTGGGCCGGCGGAAGTCGTGCAGGCCCAGCGCGTTGCCCGATACCCAACGCTCGCCACCGGCCTTGCGCGCGGCCTTCTCCGGGTCGCCTTGCTCCGAGAGCCTCCGGAGGATGCCCGTCTCCCAAAATTCGATCGCACCGGCCTGGCCATCCACCAGTGCACGAAGGACCAGCGCCTCCGACTGCTGCAGGCTCTCAATCATTGCCTCGAGCGAATGCAGGCCCAACGCCGTTCCGGCGCCGAGCACCAAAGTGAAGCCCGCCTCGACGAGATCGGTCCGGTCAGTGCCGACGAAGGAAAAACGCCGGTCGGTAGCGAGCCATTGCTCCAGTTGGGGCCGGGTGCCGGCCTCCGCAAGGATGTCGACGGCGAAATCCTGGCTGGCGGAGCCGAAAAGCGATGCGACAGTACCTGCAATCTCCAGGTCCGACGCCTTTGCGGCCCGGACCAGGATCTTGACAAGGGGCGTTTCGCGACGCGGGGTGTGCAGGGTTTTGAGGGCAAAACCAGTCTGGCGCAGTTGCTCTTCGATCGGCTCTGAGAGGCTCTGGACTCCCCTATCCACCGGCGCCGGCTCCCACCGGGATGTGCTGGAGGCTCGCTTCCGCAACATCGGGCTGGTTCCAGATGCCCTTGGTGTCGATGATCTGCTTGCCTTCCAGGGACGCCGGGTCAACGGTCAGGAAGTCATCGTGATCCACCAGGAGCATCACCAGGTCTGCCTCGGCTATCGCCTCGTCCTGGCCGTGGAGCCGCGAGAGGCCGGACCCGGCCAGCGCCGCAGGCAGTTCCTCGACGTTGGGGTCGACAACCAGGATGGTGCTCGCCGGCAACTGCTTCACGAGTTCCTGCACGATCGTCACCGACGGCGACTCGCGGACGTCGTCGATATTGGCCTTGAAGGCCAAACCCAGGACCGCGACGGTGGCGCCCGGTTTATCGGCGAGGGCTTCCACTGCCTGCCGGACCACGTGGAACGGCTTGGAATCATTGACCTCCCGGGCGGTCCGGATCAAGCCGGAGTGCTCCGGGACGGCGTCCACAATGAACCATGGGTCCACGGCAATACAGTGCCCGCCGACGCCGGGACCGGGGCGCAGCACGTTGACGCGCGGGTGGTGGTTCGCCATCTCGATCAGCTTCCACACGTCGATGCCAAGCTTGTCGCAAATGATTGACAGTTCATTGGCGAAGGCGATGTTGACGTCACGGAAAGTGTTTTCCACCAGCTTCGTCATTTCGGCGGTTGTGGCGTCCGTCAGCAGGATTTGGCCCTGGCAGATGACTTCGTAGAGCCGCTTGGCCAGCTGTGCGCCTTCCTCTGTGAGGCCGCCAATGACGCGGTCGTTCGTGACGATCTCAATCATGATGCGTCCGGGCAGCACGCGTTCCGGGGAATGCACCACGTGCACCTGCCCGCGGCCGCCGGCTGCGTCGAGGGACAGATCCGGGCGGAGTTCCATGAGGTAGGCGCCCAAGCGCTCCGTGGTGCCCGGAGGGGACGTCGATTCCAGGACCAACAGCTCGCCGCCCCGCAGCTTCGGTGCCAGCGCCTCAACGGCGCTGCGGAGGTAGGAAAGGTCAGCGCCTTTGCCCTCGGCCAGCGGGGTGGGCACGGCGATGATGTACGCGTCGGCTGCCGGCACCGTGGTCATGGCCACCAAGTACCCTAGGTTGACCGCGCCGGAGACCACCACAGCCATGTCGGGCTCCACAAAGGGCACTTCGCCGCGGTTGACGGCGTCGACGGTCGCCTGCTTCACGTCGATGCCGGCCACGAGCTTGCCCTTGGCGGCAAAACTGGCGGCCGTGGGCAGGCCGATGTAGCCGAGTCCGATGACCGCAACATCAAAAATCGTCTCGTCCATGTTTCCCCTAAACAGAAATGTGGTCTTCGGGCGAACCGAAGAACTGAATCTTTGAAGAAGCCAAGAGCTCTTCATTGGTAATAGGCCAGGTGTGCGAGGACACGTCCGCGCTGCGCATCTGGCAGTAGTTGAATCGGTCCGCCGAATATATCCGGCCGCCCGCCTCAATCACGTCGCTGAGGAAGCGCGAATCTTCTCCGCGTTGCAGCGGCTCGAAAGAAAAACGCCGGAACGTGTCCGTGGTGGCGAAAATCGTGGGACCGGAGACGGCTTCGACGTACCGGTGCTCCAGCTGCGGATTTCGCAGGATGGTCGCCCCGGCACCGGCAAGGTGCATGTAGTGCGCCCGCTTGCCCACCACATCGGCCTCCGAATACATCAAAGCGTGGACCTGGTCGCCCAGGTAGAGCGGGCTGTAGACGTCGTCGTCGTCCCATTTGGTGGCGAACCGGCCGTCCGCGCGCGCCACCAGGGCATTGAGGCACTCACCGAGCGTCGTCAGCTGCGGTTCCTGCAGGACGACGACGTCGGCAAGGCCGGCTGCCAGGCACTGTCGCCGGAACGCGGCGTCGTCCAGCTGGAAACCATGGGCGAGGTAGACCAGCTGGACGTCGACGCCCTGTTGGGCGGCAACACCGGCAAGGACATGGTCCAGCTGTTGCGGCCGGAAACTCGATACCAGTACGGATACCTGGGGCCGGGATGCCGGTGAGGCCAACGCAGGCTGTGCAGCCGCCGCGATGGCCTGCGCCCGATGGCTATACGTGTGCTCGGCCCAGATCCTGCGTTGGGCCTTGTGGACGAGGCGTTGCGCATAGTCCGGGTTGGCGGTGAGGGCTTCCAGCAGGTGGGTGGCGGCCTCGCGGGTCTCTGCCGTGGGAATCTCTCCCTGAGGGAAGAATTCCGTGATGGCCAGGCTGGGGGTTGACACTACGCATGTCCCGGCCGCCGTGATCTCAAAAATCCTCCGGGCGCACATCGATGGCGAGTCCGTAACGGAGTTGACGTTAAGGAACACTTTGTACGCCTTGTAGGCGGTGAGCATCTGCTTATAGGACAGCGACCCCACCACATGCTTCTTGAGAAGTCCGGGGAACTGGTACTGCGGCTCCCCGCCCAGCTGCCGCGAAAAGATCTCGAACCCCGGGCGCTTACCCGCCGTCGCGTCCACGGCCGCCCCCAGCAGATAGTCCATCTGCCGCCGGCGGTCCTCATACTTGTGGGCAAAATACATCCCGGCGAAGGCGACCTCCCGGGCATGCCAACCGTGCCGGGTCCTGGCGGGGTTGTGGATCCGTGGCTGCGCTGCGAACGGCAGCACGGATACCCGGCTGTGGCCCAGGTCCGACCGGTAGCGCGGGAGCATGTTCGCGTCGGTGGTGAAGACGTGATCGAACAGTCTGGCGGCGGGGAGGAAGTCCTCGTAGTGCGGCGGATCCTCCTTGTTCCAGAAGACCGCCGGCAATCCGGCGGCCCGGCAGCCTGCGACCAGTTCCCGGAAAGCGGCCGAGGGTCCCGCGGGGCCAGTGATTTTGCCCCGCCACAGCCCGACGTTCCCGGCCCACGCGGACTCGACTACGACGAAGTCCAGTGCCTCGTCACGGAGCTGGACCTCCCAGCTGTCGGGCCTGAGCGCGACGACGGTCCACTCTGCGGCGAACGCCGCCGCGGAAAAGTCGTCCATGATGATGCCGACGCGCAAGTTGGGGTTGCGCGGCTGCCCCACACCGATGGACGCCTCCCTAAAAACAAGGCGACGGCCACGTCCCAGCCCGCGCCACGCTCCCTCCGCGCCCCGGACGCCGGCCAGGCTGGCCTCGTCACGCTCGGTCCCGCTGCGGTGGAGGTAGCTTTTAACCTGTCCCATGCCGCCTTGGCGGGCATGCCACAGGGCACGCCGCCAGTACGCCGTTTTTTCTCGAAAACCCATCGTCTACCTGGACCGCTTCCAGCCGTTGGGGAGCAGCGTGGTCCGCATCTCAGGCAAGCTTGCCATCAGCTCGGCGCGGATTTTACGGCCGTAGTCGGCATTGCCCTCGTTCATCCGCCAGATGAAGTCACGGTATTGCTTAGCTACGTCATCCGGGGTTCCGTCCATGATGAAGTCGCCCTTGTCGATCCAGATGGCGCGGTTACACATGTCCGTGATGGTGCTGAGGCTGTGGCTGACCACGAACACGGTCCCGGCCTGGCTGGTCACTTGCTCCATCCGCTTTTTGGACCGGTCCTTGAACTGCGCGTCACCGGTGTTGAGGGCTTCGTCCACCAGGAGGATCTCCGGGTCCACGGCGGCGGCAATCGCAAAACGAAGGCGGGCACCCATGCCCGAAGAATACGACTTCATCGGATGGTAAATCTCGTGCTCCAGCCCGGACATTTCAACGATGTCATCGAACTTGGCGTCCACCTCGGCGTGGCTCATCCCCATCGCCAAACAACCGAGCCGGATGTTCTGTGCCCCCGAAATCGAGTTGATCAACGCTGCGTTCACCCCAAGCAAGATGGGGTTGCTCGCGGCGTAGACGCTGCCCTCGTCCGGAATGATCAGCCCGGCCAGCACCTTCATCAGGGTGCTCTTGCCGGAGCCGTTCCGGCCGATCACGCCGATGGAATCGCCCTGGTTCGCGACGAAGGACACTTTGTTCAGCGCCGTGGTCCGCACCTGACCATCGCCTCGCTGAGATCCGCGCCACGCCCTCAGGACGGAGGTACGGGCATTGGTCCGGCCGCCAGATTGGTTCTTGGTTCGGTAGACGACGGTGATGTCGTCTACCACCACTGTCGGCTCTAACATTGCGGCCTCGGTTATTTCACTCATCTCAGACTCGTCCATAACGTTCCTCTCCGCGCCAGAAGACAATAAGCCCCAAAGCCACCGACGCCAGCGCCCAAACGGTCAGCACCACCCAACTGCGCCAGGACGGTGTGGTGTCGTAGAGGACCGAGTCGCGGGTGATCTTGATAACCAAGAACACCGGATTGAAGTCCATGATGGTGCGGAGCACGGGGTAGTTGTCGAACCGGTGTTCCGAGAAGAAGACCGCAGAAGCGTACATCCACAGACGCGTCACAAACGACAGCAGCATCCCGAGGTCTGGAACCCGTAGGATCAGCGGAGCAAGCAACATGCCGATACCCAGGTTGAACAAAAACTGGAGCAAAATAGCAGGAACTATCAAGAGCCACCGCCATGAAATCACCTCAGCCGGGGCCGTGAAGATGATCAACAGCAACATCACGATCGTCACGGGAATGTTGGACAACAGCTCACGAACGTTCAGGGAAATGGGGAGCGCGGCACGTGGGAATTGAAAAGCCCGGATCATCGAGGTGTTGCTGGTGAGCGATTTTGCCCCGCCTAGGACCGACCGCGTCGTCATCTGAAACGTAAACGTCCCAATGAGCAGGTAGCCAATGAAGTTATCGATGCCAGTGCTGGTGTCCAGGAGCAATCCGAAAATCAGGTAGAAACTCAGGCCACTAAGCAGCGGGGTCAGCACCAGCCAGGCAGCGCCCAAATTCGTCTTGTCGTGGCCGCTCTGAACTCGTGACCGGGCGTCGAAATAAATGAAACTCCGCCGGTCCCAAAGCTGCACCAGGTAGTCCAGCAAATCGGGCCGCTGACCCACCTTGCTCAGCCGGGCCAGGTTGACGGGTACAGAGACGGTGGGAGCCTCAGCCTGTTCCTTGATGCTCATCAGATGCTTACTCCCAGCTTTCCCAGCTCTGCTGCCAAGGCCGCCACGTTGGCAGCCCATGTTCTTTCCCGCAATACCCGGGACCGGCCCGCCGCCCCCATTTGCTCCGCAAGCTCAGGGTTCGACAGCAAATCCATCAGCACCTCAGACAATTCAGCCGGATCGTCAGCTGTGGGCAACCGTCCGTTCACCCCGTCCTCGACGATTTCCGCCAGGGCCGGCAGCTTGCTCGCCACCACCGGACGGCCACAGGCCAGTGCTTCCACCGGCTTGAGCGGCGTCACGGACCGGGTCACTTCCAGATCCTTGCGTGGCACCACAAAGACATCCAAAGCCTGGTGGTAGCGCACCGCTTGCTCGCGCGGTACCCGCCCGGTAAAGATGATGCGGTCGCCGTAGCCTGACCGCCGGGCTTGAACCTCAAGCGCGGGGCGGGAGACGCCGTCTCCCACAATCAGCAGCTTCAAGTCCGGCAGGCGCGGGGCGAGGAGGACAAATGCCTCGATAAGGTCATCGAGGCCTTCATAGGCTACCAAACTGCTCACAGTCCCGATGTACTGTCCCGCTTCGTTGAGCCCAAGCTCACGGCGTGCGGAGGCGGCGTCCAGCGGTTCCTCAAGAAAACCACCGCCCACGGCGTTCGGGGCGATCAGGACTTTGCTTTCCGGAATGCCGGCGGCGGCAATGTTGGCCTTCATGGCGCTCCCCAGCGTCACTACCAGGTCCGCGTCCCGCATTACCTCGGCCTCGCGCTCCTGGAACAGGCGGTAGCGTTCGCTTTCCTTGGCGGCCGGTCCACGCGTCGAAGCCCAAGTGTCGGCCAGTTGCCCCCGCACCTCATACACCCACGGAATACCCACGGCCTGGGCCACGGCCCGGACCACCAAGGCGTTCACGTGGTGCGTGGTGGTGTGCAACACGCACGGCCGGAACTCCAGTACGACGTCCAGCAGTTCCGCGGCCTGTTGCTGCAGCCGTGCATCCACCGTTGCCGCCAGCTTTCCCGGAAGGAGCCGCCGGTAGCGGACGCCGTCCACCTTATCGAGCGGCTTGGCGAAGATCTTGCCCACTTGGACGGGATAGCCCAACCTGGTCACCGCCTGGACGTCCCAGCCGGCAGCCTGCTGAGCGGCGAGGATGGAGTGGGAACGCTGCGCATAGCCGCTTGAGGTGTGCGGCAGCGAGTTGGTGAGCAGATGCAGCACGCGGCCCGGGACGGCGGTGTATTCCACTCGGTCCAGTACCGGTGCCGCGCCGTTGAGGACGCTCACCTCGGCTGCCAGCCGGGCCCGCTGGCCACGGCGCGCACGGCCGCTACCCGCCAGGACCGCGACGGCTTCGGTGGCTGCGCCGTCGTACCAGAATCGGCGGGCGCGGGCACCGTCCAGACCCGGTGCGCCTTCCGCACGGCCGAGGAAATCATCGGCCAGGGCAGGCAGCTGGGCGGCGAGGGCCACGTCGGCGAGGCGCCGGGCAGGCTCCCCTGTGGCGGCGGAGGCCAGCAGCAGCCGTCGCTCAACCTCGGCGTTGTTGCCTTTTACCAGCGAGGCGAGCAGGACGGGAATTGCAGCCGAGTCCCCGGGGGCGAAACGCGACACCGCCGCCACGAGAGGCCCCACCAGCCGGGCTGGAAGCCGGCGGCTGAGCTGCAAGAGCAGCAAGAACGGATCATCGGTCAGGTGGGTGCCAGCCACCCCCGCGGCCAGCCGAAAATTACGGTAGAGCTGGGTCATCGGGAGGAGACCGGCTCCCGGTTCAGCAGCTTTGCGATCAGTCCCATGTACTGATCTGCAAGCAGGGAATACTCCGCGTGCTCCTTGACCCACTGACGGCTCGTTTCGTCCCGTACCAGCCGCGAGCGGTCCGCCGCCAGCTCGCGCCACAGCTCGGCCACGGCTTCCGGGCCGCTGGCGACAATGTCGCCCGCCTGGGCATCCGTGATGATGCGGGCGGCTTCACCAATGACGATTGCCGTGACATGACGGCCCAAGGACAGGACCTCATAGGTCTTCGAGGGCACGGTTGTTTCGAAGGACTTCCAATCGTCCCGCAGCGAGACGATGCAGGTGTCTGCCGAGGCGTAGCGCTCCAGGACGGCCTGGCCATGCAGCGACGGGTGGAAGGTGACTGGGGCGTTGAGCTCACGCGCCAGCTTCTGCAGCGCCGGCTTCCGGGTACCGTCACCCACCAGGTGCAGGTGCATTGAGTCCCCTACCAGCGCACTGGCACGGATAATGACCTCCAGCCGCTGGCTGGCGCCGTGGTTGCCAAGGTACAAAGCCTCAAAGTCTTCGCGCTCCGGCTCTGGCGGGGCCAGCACGGGAATTGTGTCGACGTGCAGTCCATTGCTGACAGTGGCGACGTTCCTAATGCCGCGTCCGCGCAGGGTCTCCGCAAATCCTTCCGTGACGGTCACCACCAGGTCGGCACGATGCTGGATGAAGTCCACGGCCACCTCCACGACACTCTTGACGCGGCCCTTGACCATGCGCGAGTCACGGGCAAGGTCAGGCCAGGCGTCGCGCATTTCGACGATCAGCGGAACGCGCCGGAGGCGGGCCAGCAGGTACCCGGCGGCCAGGATTGGCAGGCTCGGCGCGGTGGCAATCACGACGTCCGGCCGGCGGGTGAACAGTCCGGCCGGAACGGACATAATGGCGGAGAAGCAGTGATCGATGAACCGCGTCAGCTGCGAACTTCCGTGCGGCAGGTACGGGACCCGGCGGATCAGCTCCGTGAACTGTCCCTCTTGCCGCCGGAACGGGCGGCCGGCACGCTCTTCGGGCAGCTCGCGACGTCCGGCCGGGGAGTGGGCCACCGGCGTGATTACCTCAATGTCCCAGCCGCTGGCGCAGAATTCCTTGAGCAGGGCGGTCCAGCGGCGCTGGGGCGGGCTGCTCTCCGGCCAGTAAGAGTGCACCAGTAGGCTGACCCGAATAGGCCGACCCGTTGCGCGGGAATTTTCTGACTGGTTCGCGGGGACTCCGCGGGCCACGCTAGCGACCGCCCTTGGAGGTCACGCGGCCTTTGGCGCCCAGAACGCGGAAGTAGGCGAAGCCTGCCGCCAGGAGGACCAGGACGGTAGCCAGTTGCACCGCGAACGGGCTGCCGGTAGCCGCCGTCACTGCCGCCTGGATGACCGGCGACGACTGGATCACGGGGTTTTCCTGGGCCCGCTCCGGCGCAGAAGTCTTGGAAGGGGCAGCCGACGCCGGCGCGGCCGAGGCTTTAGCCGAGGGAGTCGCCGTCGGCGTTGGCGTGCTTTCCTCGACGGGCTGGGTCGGTACCACCGCGGGAACCACGGGCGCGACCGGCACCGGTGACTGGTTGACCGGCGCTGGCGGGACGACCACGGGGGCGGCCGGGGCCGGGCCGGCCGGCGGTGGTGTGGGTGCAGCGGGGGCCGGCTTGGGCTGCGCAGGAATTACCGGCGGATCCGACGGGGCCGGATCCGGCGCGGGGGCAGGAGCGGGGTCGGCCGGGGCGGGATCAGACGGCGCCGGATCCACGATCACGATGGGATCAGGGGCAGGCGTGACCGCATCTTCCGCGTAGGCGGGGGCTGCGCCAAGGCTGAGGGCGAGGACGGCAGCTGCGCCGAGCGCCGCCGTCATGGTCCTTTGGGCGGCCCGGCGACCGCCGCAGCGTGATGAATTCATTGTTCCCCCAAGCAAAATCCCGTTCGGTACGTCGTAAGGTTCTTCGTCGCACTTTACGTCGGGGCCGCAATATTGAGACGGCGCCGAGAGCATACTACCGGTTCACAGACACTTCACCGAATATTGCCACGGTGCTATGAGCCGGAACCAATGGACGCGACAAACTCCGCGAGGGTATCCCCGCGCAGTGCCTCTGCAACCTTGGCTATAGCGGCATCGTCCCGCATGACAATGGATTGTCCGTCCGCAGAGGTTCCGATACCCGAGGTCGGCAGGGTGAAACTGACCACGTCTGCAGTCCGGACGTTACGCAACCCCACCGCCAGCGAACCGACCCCTGCCGCGTCAAGTGACTTATCGACACTGACGTACGGTGAGACGGTATCTACCAGGCTGCTGATTTTCACGGGGTTGGTCAGCGTTTCCGCTGTGAGGAACTTCGACATCAGGGCCTTAAGGAACAGCTGCTGGTTCTTGACGCGCTGGTAATCGCCGTCGCTGAACGCTTTGCGCTCACGGACAAAAGCAAGAGCCTCTTCGCCGCTGAGATGCTGCTTACCGGCAGGGAAGGAAAACTGTTTCGTGTTGAACGCCGCGGGCACGTTGACGTTGACGCCGCCCAAGGCATCAGTCATTGCCTTGAATCCTTCAAAATCGACCACGGCGACGTGGTCGAGCCGCGTGTCGAACATCCCTTCCAGAGTCTGGACGACCAACGGAATGCCGCCCAGAGCCATGGCAGCGTTCATCTTGGCCTCCCCGTGCCCGGGAATCTGCACCCAGGTGTCACGCATGATGGACATCATGTAGATGTTCTTGCGGTCCGCGGGGACATGCACCCACATCATGGTGTCCGAGCGCTGGTCCGAGGGACCGCCGGCCTCCGCGTCGCCAAGAGTAGCGGCCCGGCTGTCGCTGCCGAGGAGCAGCAGGTTTACGGCATCGGTTTTCGTTTCGGCCGGACGGGCAGATTCCGCCGGAAAGGCCTGCTCGATCTTTTGCGACTTGGAGTTGAAGCTGTTCGCCAGATTGAAGGCGTAAACCCCGGCACCCACTGCAACGACGAGAAAAACCGCTACGACCGTCAGAAGCACATTGCGGGCAGTCTTCTTCTTTGCCCGCGCCCGCTGGGCTCCCTCAAAGGGAGCTTGGTTTTCGATGTCAACGGGCATTTGTACTTCCCCAACTCTTGTGACGATGTTCTAGTGCTGCCGAACAGAAATAGCTCGGCCCATTCTGCCATGTAGTCCCGGATGTTCCGGCATGAAGCGTCCTCCGCCGCCGGATAGGCTTGAACTATGCCTCAGACCCGCTTCCCGGCGTCCGCACGTCCGCTCCGACTTCTGACCGCCGCAGCGGCAGCGGGGCTGGTGCTCACTGCCTGCTCCCCCGTCGTCGACGTCGCCCCGGCCAAGGACGCGGCGAACGCGGCCTGCGCGCCCATGATGCTGGCGCTGCCGGACAGCATCGGCGAGGCAAAACTCCGCAAAACCAACAGCCAGGGAACGGCGGCATGGGGCGACCCGTCCCTCGTGGTCCTGCGCTGCGGCGTCAACGTCCCCGGCCCCACCACGGACCGCTGCGTGAGCGTCAACGACGTCGACTGGGTGATCAAGGAGGGCAACCCCGTCTGGACGTTGACCACCTTCGGGCGTGAGCCGGCCACGGAGATCCTGATGGATCCCAACAAGATCAGTTCGGCCACGGTGCTGGCCGAGCTCGCCAACGCCGCCGGCAAAGTCAAGGCGTCCCGCAACTGCGTGGGTCAGGAAGACCTGCAGAACCTGCCCACCGGAAAGTAGGCCGGCGGGCAGGCAGCTCGGCCGCCGGACTAGCGCAGGCCGGTCTTGCGGTGCAGAGCCAGGTAGATCAGCTCGTCGATCAGCTCCGCGTAGCCCAGCCCGGAGGCTTTCCACATTTGCGGGTACATGCTCTTCGGCGTAAAGCCCGGCATGGTGTTGATCTCGTTGATGATCAGCTCACCCTCCGGCGTGTAGAAGAAGTCCACGCGGCTGAGCCCCTCGGCGCCGACGGCGTCGAAAGCGACCGCCGCCAGTTCCCGGACCCGGGCGATGGCTTCATCGGGGAGGTCCGCCGGGCAGCTGAGCGCCGCGGCGTCGTCGACGTATTTCGCATTGAAGTCGTAGAAATCGTGGCCACCGCCGGCAACCGAGATCTCGCCGGGCATGGACGTCCGCGGCGCATCAGTCCCCCGGCCCTCCAGCACCGCGCATTCGATCTCGCGTCCCACGATGCCGGCTTCGATCACCAGCTTGGGATCGTGTTCCCGGGCCGCCTCGATCGCGGCGTCGAGGTCCTCGAGCGAATCCACCTTGGAGATGCCCATCGAGGAACCGGCGCGCGCCGGCTTGACGAAGACCGGGAAGCCGAGCTGGTCCACGCGCTTGCGCACCAGCTCCGGGTCGGTGAGCCACTGCCGGTCCGTGACCGCGACGTACGGACCCACACGCAGCCCGGCGGACTCGAAGACCACCTTCATGAAGTGCTTGTCCATGCCGACGGCCGACGCCAGGACACCGGCACCGACGTAGCGGGTGTCGGACAGCTCCAAGAGCCCCTGGATGGTGCCGTCCTCGCCGAAGGGGCCGTGAAGCAGCGGGAAGACCACATCCACGGAACCCAGCTCCTGCGGAACCTGGTTGGGCGCGGCAACGATCAGCTGGTGTTCCCCGCCGATTTCGGCCAGCGTGACCGTCTGGTCCGACGGCGCCACTTCCGGCAGCGCGGCAGCGGACAGCGACCACTGCGCGGTGTCCCCGGATGCCAGCACCCACTGGCCGGTCTTGGCGATCCCGATCGGGATCACCTCATATTTGGCCTGGTCGATCGCGCCGAGGACCCCGGCCGCGGTGACGCAGCTGACCGCGTGTTCGCTGGAGCGCCCGCCGAACAGCACCGCCACCCGCGGCCTGGTCCGGCCGGACGGCGCCTCTGTAGTCAAATTCTTTTCCGACACTCTTAGTAATCGCCTTCGGATTTCAGGTCCCGGGACAGCAGCAGCGGCCCCAGTTCGTCTACGGACAGTTTTCCGGCCAGCACGGCGACGACGGCGGCGGTGATGGGCATCTCGACGCCCAGCTTGCCGGCCAGTTCATGCACGGCCTGCGCTGACTTGATGCCCTCGGCGGTCTGCGTCATTTCCGCGGCGACCTGCTCCAGGCTCAACCCGGTCCCCAGCAGCCGTCCCGCGGTGTGGTTCCTCGAAAGTGCGGAAGAGCAGGTGGCGACCAGGTCGCCCAGGCCCGCAAGCCCTGCCATGGTCCGGGCTTCGCCGCCCAGCGCCAGCGTCAGCCGGGAGGTCTCGGCGAGGCCCCGGGTGATGACGGAGGCCTTGGTGTTGTCGCCCATCTGCTTGCCTTCGCAGATGCCGACCGCCAGGGCAATGATGTTCTTGACGATGCCACCGATTTCGACGCCGACCACGTCCGACGTCGTGTAGGGCCGGAAGTAGGGGGCCGTGCAGCTGCGGGCCATCCAGCCCGCCGCCGCAGCGTCGGCGCACGCGACGACGGACGCCGTCGGCTCCTCCCGGGCAATCTCCATGGCCAGGTTGGGGCCGGAAACCACGGCCACCCGCTCGGCCGGGATGGCCAGCTCCTCGCAGATCACTTCGCTCATCCGCGCATCGGAGTGCAGCTCCAGGCCCTTCATCAGCGACACGACGAGGGCGTCCGGACCAATCAGGTCCTTCCACTCGCGCAGCTGCGGGCGGAGCGTCTGCGCGGGGACGGCCAGGACCACGAGGTCCGCGCCGTCGAGGACCTGGGCGACGTCGGTGGAGGCGGTGATGCTGGCGGGCAGCGGTATGCCTTTGAGGTACTGCTCGTTGCGGTGCTCGCTGTTGATCTGCTCCACGACGGCGGCGCGACGTCCCCAGAGGCGGATGCTGCGCTCGACGCCGGACGCGGCGGCGGCGTCGGCGAGGATCTTCGCGAACGTGGTCCCCCAGGATCCGGCGCCAAGGACGGCGACACGTGCGGCCGAGTTCGTGGCGTCCAGGGCGGGGAGCTCCACCGTCACTTGGCACCGTCCGCGGTGCTGCCGCTGTCCGGTGCGCCGGCTTCCGGGGTGACATCGCCGGGCTTGCCGCCGCGCTCGATGAAGCGGCCGTGCGTGGACTGGTTGTGCGCCGAGGGGTCCCAGCGGACCAACGGCGGCTGTCCGCCGCGCAGGGTGGCGAGCAGCTCGGTGATGGCGTCCATGATGATGTTCGTCGCCTCGGTCAGCGTCGCCTTGTCCAGCGGCCGTCCGGCGAAGGCGCTCAGGTCCACCGGGTCGCCCACCAGCACACGGGAGGTCTTCCGGGGGAAAACGTGGAACCGCTTGGCGTAGCGCGGGAAAACTTCGTGCGCGCCCCAGTGCGCCATCGGGACCACGGAGATGCCGCTCTCCAGCGCCATCCGGGCGGCGCCGGTGTGGCCCCGCATCGGCCACAGCTCCGGGTCACGCGTCAGCGTGCCCTCCGGGTAGATGATGATGGCGCCGCCTTCGTCCACGACTTCCTTGGCGACCTGCAGCGAACGGTTGGCACCCGCCGTCGAGCGCTCCACCGGCACCTGCTTGGTGTTCCGCAGCACCGAACCCAGCACCGGGACCTTGAACAGGCTGCCCTTGGCGAGGAAGCGCGGCATCCGATTCTGGTTATAGAGCATGTGCCCGATCACCAGCGGATCGATCTCGGTGCAGTGGTTGGGCACGGCAATGAAGCCGCCGGCGGGGAGCTTCTCCAGCCCCTCCCACTTCTTGTTCATCAACAGGTTCATGACGGGCCGGACGATCCCGGCCACGATGACAAAGGTGATGTGGCTCTTGGCCGTTTCTTTCACGAAGTCCCCGCTACCGGGTCGAGGTGATGTCGAAATCGGCGCCCAGGCCGGCGAGCTTCTCGGTGAAGCGCTCGTAGCCGCGGTTGATGATGTCGATGCCGGTGACGCGGGAGGTGCCGGTGGCAGCGAGCGCCGCGATGAGGTGGCTGAAGCCGCCGCGCAGGTCCGGCACGTCGATGTCCGCGCCCTTGAGCTGCGTGGGTCCGGAGATGACGGCGGAGTGCAGGAAGTTGCGCTGGCCGAAACGGCACGGGACGCTGCCGAGGCATTCGCGGTGGACCTGGATGTTGGCGCCCATCCGGATCAGGGCGTCCGTGAACCCAAAGCGGTTTTCGTACACGGTCTCATGCACGATCGAGACGCCCTCGGCCTGGGTCAGCGCCACCACCAGCGGCTGCTGCCAGTCGGTCATGAAGCCGGGGTGCACGTCGGTTTCCAGCACCAGCGGGTTGAGCTTTCCGCCCGGGTGGTAGAAGCGGATGCCGTCCTCGCCGATGTCCATGCCGCCGCCCACCTTGCGGTAGGTGTTCAGGAACGTCATCATGTCGCGCTGGGTGGCGCCTTCGACGAAGATGTCGCCGCGGGTCACCAGGGCGGCGGAGGCCCAGGACGCGGACTCGTTGCGGTCGGACAATGCCCGGTGGTTGTAGCCGCCCAGGTCCTGCACGCCCTCGATCCGGATGGTGCGGTCGGTCTGGACGCTGATGATCGCGCCCATCTTCTGCAGCACGGCGATGAGGTCCACGATTTCCGGTTCGGTGGCCGCGCCGGAGAGTTCGGTGATGCCCTCGGCGCGGGTGGCGCTCAGCAGGACCTGCTCGGTGGCCCCGACTGACGGGTAGGGCAGGGCGATCTTGGCGCCCTTGAGGCCGTTCGGCGCGGAGATGTGGATGCCGCCCGGGCGCTTCTCGACGACGGCGCCGAACTGGCGCAGCACGTTGAGGTGGTAGTCGATGGGCCGGTCACCGATTTTGCAGCCGCCAAGGTCCGGGATGAAGGCCTCGCCAATGGCGTGGATCAAGGGGCCGCAGAGCAGGATCGGGATGCGGGAGTCGCCGGCGTGCGCGTCGATGGCGGTGTGCGAGGCCGTCTTGGCGTTGGTCGGATCCAGCGTGAGGTCCCCGGTGACCGGGTCCTTGTCCACAGTGACGCCGTGGAGCTGGAGCAGGCTGGTGACAACCTCAACGTCCTTGATCTCAGGGACGTTGCGGAGCACGGACGGCTCATTGCCCAGCAGGGCGGCAACCATCGCCTTGGGGACAAGATTCTTTGCCCCACGCACGACGACGCGGCCGGTCAGCGGGACGCCTCCGCGGATTGTCAGAACACTACTCATTTACCAGTTTCCTCACGACTACTCGCCCCCAAATCCTTACAAAGGCTCCAGCTAAGCATAGGAGCTAGCGTTACCGATCTGAAATACGGCGCGCTCCGGGCCGGCCTGAACCGGCCGCCGGCCGGCGCCACACTTTGGTGAGCCGCCCGCGCCAGCGGGGGTCACGCCGTCGTCCGTGCCGCAGGGCCGCGGTACTGTGGGCCGCATGGAGATGCGTCTGGAAGTCGTGCAGGTGCCGGTGTCCGACGTCGACCGGTCAAAGTCCTTCTATAGGGACACGCTGGGCTTTGTCCTCGATCACGACGTCGAGTACATCCCCGGGATGAGGGTGGTGCAACTGACGCCGCCGGGCTCGGCTGCCTCGATCGTCATCGGCACCGGGATGACCAGCATGGCGCCAGGCAGCCTCGAGGGCCTGCAGCTGGTTGTTCCCGACATGGACACGGCCCGCGCCGAACTCCTGGGCCGGGGCGCCGCCATCAGCGAGGTCCAGGACATGGGCGGGGTGCAGTTTGCCTACTTCGCCGATCCGGATGGCAACCGCTGGGTTATCCAGGGAGCAATCGGATCCGGCGCCGCGGACGCCCACCCGGAGGGATCCGCGGAGTAGCCGGGCCGCCGGGCACGCGGCCGACCGGCAACGGGTCGAGGGAGACGTCGTCGCTCAGTCCGAAAGTCAGTGCGCCGTCGCTCCGGGATTGAGTCGGGCCACCGCCGTGGACAACGCGGTGGCAAAGCCGCACCACGCCGCGTACGGGGCAAGCGCCACTCCGGCGCCCCGGTTTAGTTTGTACGTCCGCCGCACCAGATCGGCGCTGCTCGCGGCCAGTACAGCACATTCCGCCGCCGCCACCCACGGCCGGCGGGCGCGCCAGAAGAGCCAGCTCCACGCCGCATTGAGCACCAGGTTCGCCGCGAAAGCGGAGCGGTAGGCAGCTAATGCCTGCTGCCTCGTCCTGCTGGCGGCGCCGTCTGCCCCGTCGCGGCTGTCCAGCGCGACGGCGGAGCTCACCGCGAGGTCCGCGTACAGCGCCGTCCAGACCACCGGAAAGGCGATGGCGGGCGGTTGCCACTCAGGTTTGCGGAGCCGCCGGTACCAGGCACCATCGGGGTCCGTCGCCACTCCGCCGGCCACTGCCGTCGCGGCTGTCGCGGCCGCCGTCCACACCACGGTCATGAGTTTCATAACTACTCCTTTGGCTCCGGCTTGGGTTTTGTGCCCGGGGTTGGCGCTTCCACCGCCGCGGGCGCTCCGCCGTATGCCCGATGATACGTCCGCTAGATACGTCCGTTGCAGGGACCACCACCGGCCTGGCCACCGAGCGCCAATTCGCCAGAAGCCGGCCTGCATACCGCGGCCCGACACCGCGGGCGCATGTCCTGCGCTATCGTGAGGCCATGCCAAGCCAATTAGCTACCGTTGCCATTGACGCCCTCCAGCCCAAGGTGGTGGCCGACTTCTGGTGCGCCGTCCTCGACTGGCATGTTGTCGAGGAGGACAGCGAGGTCATCAGCATCGCGCCCCGAGACAAGACCTGGCCAACCATCGATGTCATCGCCGTGCCCGAGGGCAAGACCGTCAAGAACCGGCTGCACTTCGACCTCCGGGCAGACGGCGTCTCCACCGCCGAGGAGCTGGAGCGCCTGCTCGCCCTCGGCGCGCGGCGCACAGACTTGGGCCAGGGTCCTGATGTGAGTTGGGTGGTACTGGCTGATCCCGAGGGCAACGAGTTCTGCCTGCTGTCCCGATCCGTTCAAGACGTCCAGGAGTAGCAACAACAGAAAGTGCCGCCGTCGAGTCTCAAACTCGACGGCGGCACTTTTGTAGCTAGAGGCGACCCCTAGGACAGCTTGGCCGGGAGCGTCGTGGGCTTGAACGCGGGCCGGGTCGCTTCGTAGGCGGTGATGTCTTCCTCGTGCTGCAGGGTCAGGCCAATGTCATCCAGACCCTCCAGCAGGCGCCAGCGGGTGTAGTCGTCAATCTCGAACGGCGCCACCACGTTGCCGCACTCGACCGTCTTCGAGACCAGGTCAACCTTGACCTCGGTGCCGGGGGCGTTTTCCAGCACCTTCCAGATCAGCTCGATGTCGTCCTGGGCCAGTTCGGCCGCCAGCAGGCCCTGCTTGCCCGAGTTGCCCCTGAAAATGTCCGCGAAGCGGGAGGACAGCACGGCCTTGAAGCCGTAGTCCTTCAGCGCCCAGACGGCATGCTCGCGCGAGGACCCGGTGCCGAAGTCCGGCCCGGCCACCAGCACGGAGCCGGCGCTGAACGGCTCCTGGTTCAGGATGAACGACGGATCCTTGCGCCAGGCTGAGAAGAGCGCGTCCTCGAAGCCCGTCCGCGTGATCCGCTTGAGGTAGACGGCGGGGATGATCTGGTCGGTGTCTACGTTGCTCTGGCGCAGCGGGACGCCTATTCCGGTGTGGGTGGTGAACTTTTCCATGGCGGATCCTTCGTGGGCTGTGTGGATCGGTGCAGGTGGACCGGTGGACCGGCGCGGGCGGGGGGCGTTACGCCACGCCGGCGCGAGTGCCGGCGGAGACGGTCTCGGGTTCCAGGTCCGACGGCGAACTCAGGGTGCCGCGCACCGCCGTCGCCGCCGCCACGACGGGCGAGACAAGGTGGGTACGGCCGCCCTTGCCCTGGCGTCCCTCGAAGTTGCGGTTGGACGTGGAAGCGCAGCGCTCCCCCACCTCCAGCTGGTCCGGGTTCATGCCCAGGCACATCGAGCAGCCGGCAAAGCGCCACTCCGCGCCGAAGTCGGTGAAGACCTTGTCTAGGCCCTCGGCCTCGGCCTCGAGCCGGACGCGGGCAGAGCCCGGTACCACCAGCATCCGGATGTTGGGATCCTTGGTGCGGCCGCGGATGATGTCCGCCGCGGCCCGGAGGTCCTCCATCCGGGAGTTCGTGCAGGAGCCCAGGAAGACGGTGTCCACGCGGATGTCCTTCATCGGGGTGCCGGCCTCAAGGCCCATGTACTGCAGCGCCCGTTCGGCGGCGGCCTTGGCGTTTTCGTCGCCGAAGTCCGCCGGGGAGGGAACCTTGGCGGACAGGGACACGCCCTGGCCCGGGTTGGTACCCCACGTTACGAACGGTTCCAGAGTGTCGGCGTCGAGGTCCACCTCGGCGTCGAACGTCGCGTCGTCGTCGGTGCGCAGGGTGTTCCAGTATTCGACGGCGGCGTCCCAGTCGGCGCCCTGGGGCGCGTGCGGGCGGCCGTGCATGTAGTCGTAGGTGGTCTGGTCCGGTGCGACGAGGCCGGCTCGGGCGCCGGCCTCGATGGACATGTTGCAGATGGTCATCCGCGCTTCCATGGACAGCGCGCGGATGGCGGAACCGCGGTACTCCAGCACGTAGCCCTGGCCGCCGCCGGTGCCGATCTTGGCAATCACGGCCAGGATGATGTCCTTGGCCGACACGCCGGGACGCAGCGTGCCCTCGACGTTGACCGCCATGGTCTTGAAGGGCTTCAGCGAGAGCGTCTGGGTGGCCATGACGTGCTCCACCTCGGAGGTGCCGATGCCCATGGCCAGCGCGCCGAAGGCGCCGTGCGTGGACGTGTGCGAGTCGCCGCAGACCACGGTCATGCCGGGCTGGGTCAGGCCCAGCTGCGGGCCGACCACGTGCACAATGCCCTGTTCGGCGTCGCCGAGGGAGTGCAGGCGGACGCCGAATTCCTTGCAGTTGTTGCGCAGGGTCTGGATCTGGGTCCGGCTGGTGAGGTCCGCAATTGGCTTGTCGATGGCCAGCGTGGGAGTGTTGTGGTCCTCGGTGGCGATGGTGAGGTCCGGCCGGCGCAGCTTGCGGCCGGCGAGGCGCAGGCCCTCGAAAGCCTGCGGCGAGGTCACCTCGTGCACCAGATGGAGGTCAATGAAGAGGAGATCCGGCTGGGCGTTGGCGCCTTCGCCGTCCCCCTTGCGCACCACATGTGCGTCCCAGACTTTCTCGGCCAATGTCTTTGCCACGGCCTGCTCCCTTCACTGCTGTTTTCGCTGCGTGTGTCCGCGCCTGGTCCAGGACCGGCGCGTTGATGTTCTCCACTGAACCAGCACTGCCGCCGAATGCGCCAGCGCAATGATTTGCATCTCAGATATTGAGACGGCAATATCATTACATGGACAATTCTAGTGGCGTCGGCGTCATCGATAAAGCGGCCCATGTGCTCGATGCACTTGAGGCCGGGCCCACCACCCTGGCGCAGCTCGTGGCGGCCACCGGGCTGGCCCGTCCCACCGTGCACCGCCTCGCACTGGCGCTCGTCCACCACCGCCTGGTGAGCCGCGACATCCAGGGCCGCTTCGTGCTGGGCAGCCGCCTCGTGGAGCTGGCCTCCGCTGCGGGCGAGGACCGGCTCATCGCCTCCGCCGGCCCGGTGCTGATGCAGCTGCGCGACGCCACCGGCGAAAGCGCGCAGATCTTCCGCCGCCAGGGTGACTGGCGCGTCTGCGTCGCCTCTGCCGAGCGGCCCATCGGCCTCCGGGACACCATCCCGGTCGGCACCCAGTTGTCCATGAAGGCCGGCTCCGCCGCCCAGGTGCTGCTCGCTTGGGAAGACCACGACCGGCTGCTGGAAGGCCTCCAGGCCGCCCGCTTCACGCCCACCGTCCTGGCCGGAGTACGACGCCGGGGCTGGGCCCAGAGCCTCGGCGAACGCGAACCGGGGGTCGCCTCCGTTTCGGCGCCCGTCCGCGGGCCGTCCGGCAGGGTGATCGCCGCCGTCTCCATTTCCGGCCCGATCGAGCGCCTCACCCGCCAGCCCGGCCGGCTGCACGCCGAGGTGGTCTGCAACGCCGCCCGCGTCCTGACCGAGGCGCTGCGCAAAACCAACGACTGAACCCGCCGCGCCGCCCCCCTGACCCGGGACAACAGCGCCCCGGCACAACAGCGTTAGGCTGTGCGCATGAACAGCTATGCGGTCTTCCTGCGCGGCGTCAACGTGGGCGGGATCAACATCAAGATGGCCGAGCTCAAAGAGGCCCTGAAGTCACGCCCGTTCTCCGCCATGAAGACCCTCCTGGCCAGCGGCAACGTGGTGCTGGCCAGCGACCTGCCGCCCGCCGGCGTGAAGGCCGAATTTGAAGCCTGTCTGCGGGAAACCTTTGGCTACGACGCCTGGGTGGTGGTGCTGGACGCGGACCGGGTTGCCGCCCTCGTCGACGCCTGCCCCTACCCCGCGGATGACACGGCCACGCACAGCTACGTCACGCTGTCCTCGGACACCGGGATACTCACCGAGCTGTACGACGCCGGCCGCGGACTGGAGGGCGTGGAGCTGACCCGGCTGGGGCCCGAAGCGGTGGCCTGGCTGGCTCCCGCCGGCGGCACCCTGGACAGCCCCTTCAGCAAGCTCACCGCCAAGGCCAAGTACAAGGCCAGCACCACCACTCGGAACCTGCGCACCCTGGTCAAGGTCCGCGACGCGGCGGAAAAGGTAGCCGCCGACTAGCCGCAGGCCTTTCCGGCCCCTCAGCCTGCGGCGGACTTAAGGGCGGTGTTGAACGACTTGAGCCGGCTGATCTCCAGTTCCACCGGGTCCACCACGAGCTCCTCCGCGACGGCGGCGACGGCGGCTTCGAGGCGCTTCCGGGCAGCCCGGGCGCGGGATTGCGCCGCGGCACCCGCAATGAACCTGGCCGCGAGGGCCAGCACGATGCCCAGCAGCACTCCCCCGGCCACCAAGACGGTTGGCACCGGCCAGCCTTCCACCCGGGGAACCTCCGGGACGGGCAGCTGGAAGTATCCCAGCGCGGCCAGCACCCCCAGCCAGCCCAAACCGCCAAGCGCAATCAACAGGCCCAGCCACTGTACGACGTTGAAGGCGGTCCACCACCAGGAGCTGCGCCCGGCCTTGAGGTCGGTACCGGCAATGGCCTGGTCCAGCGCGTCGGGCAACTGTTCCCGGCCCTCGCGGGCGGCGCCGCGGATGACCGCCCGCCAGGGGCCCGGAGCGCCGTCGGACGCGGCATCCGCAAACTCCCGCACAGCGGCGTCGGTGCGGGCCCGCTCGGGTGCCCCCGACGGCGGCAGCGAAGTCCGGTTCAACTCCGGCCGCGCCTCCGTTCGGCGCAGGTTCAGCCGCCGCAGCGGGTCGGGCCGGAAGCGGACCAGCCAGCGCGTCACCGGCCAGCCGGTCCGGCGGGTGGCCTCCTGCCGGTAGGAGCGGGCCACGGCGTCGACCACCAGCGGGACATTCGCGGCCACGGCCAGCTCCGCAGCCAGCCGGTCCCGGGTGCCGCCCTTGACGCCGGCAGCCTCGCCCGTCCCGGATGCCTCGGCCAGCCTCTCCGCGGCCCGGTCCACATCCGCGGCGAGCCGCTGCGAGAGCGCCAGCCGCTGCAGGGCGACCTGCCGGATGGCCGCCCGGACCTTGTCCACGCCGGTACCGACGACGGCCGAGGCGCCCAGCACCTGGACCGTGCCCAGCCCGTCGCGCGCCAGAATGCCCTTGAGGGACTCCAGCACGGGCCGGATCTCGTGCTCCGGCAGCCGGTCCACCTGGTTGAGCACCACCAGTGTGACGGCCGCGTGCGAGGCGAGCGGGGTGAGGAAGTCATTGTGCACCGCGGCGTCGGCGTACTTTTGTGGGTCCAGCACCCAGACCAGCACGTCCACAAGTCCCACCATGCGCTGCACGATCTCGCGGTTTTCCGCGCGGGTTGAGTCGAAGTCCGGCAGGTCCAGCAGGATCAGCCCGGTGGTGTCGTCGGCGAATCCGGGGACCGCGGCGGCGTGGTGACGGTTGCGGACTTCCAGCCAGTCGAGCAGCCCGTCGCTGCCCTCGGCGCCCCAGATGCCGGCGAGCGGCTCCGAGGTGGTGGGGCGCCGGGCGGCTGCGGTGGCGATTTCCTCGCCGCTGACGGCGTTGAAGAGCGATGATTTGCCGCTGCCGGTGGCGCCGAAGAAGCCCACCACGGTGTGATCGGCAGAGAGCGAACGCCGGGAACTCGCCCGATCCAAGACCTCGAGCACCTCGTCCAGGGTCTCGTCCGGCAGGGCACCCGCGGCCAGTTCCCGGGCCTGGTTCAGCGCTTCAAGCCGGCGGTGCAGTTGCGAAGCCGACTTCGCGGCCGCGTGGCGGGTCATGCGGAGGCCGCCAGCCGGCCGAGCGCCGCGGCCTGCTCCGCGAGGACGTCCGGTGGCACCCCGTCGGGCATATCAAGCCGGGACAGGAAACGCTGCTGCTCCGCCTGCAGCAGGCGCTGGCAGCGGGCCTGCAGGTCCTCGCGCGCGGTCTTGGCCAGCCGGCGCACGGCATCCTCGCCGAAGACGGCTTCCAGTACGCGCTGTCCCACGACGGCGGTGCCGCCGGCGACGCCGATTTCAAGGCCGGTCAGGCCGGCGGTCATCGAGAAGACCACGATCATCAGCGCCGCGCCAAGGCCGTTGATGCCGAAGGAGAGCCAGCGGGCCTGAGTGCGCTTGCCTTGGCCCTCGGTCCGGATCAGTTCCATCAGGCTGCCCTGCCAGGCGCGGATCTCGGCGGCCACCGCGTCGGCGAAGCCCTCGCTGGTGCCGGACAGGTCGTCCGTGCCGAGCAACTGCCGGCCCGCCGGGTCGGAGCGCCAGCGCTGGTCGGCGTCTTCGGCGGCGTTGGCGGCCTCGTCGACGATGACCGCCTGCAGGCCGGTCTCAATGGCGGTTTCCACCCGCACGGCCGGGGTGGGTTCGCCGCGGAAGAAGGCGCCCATGCGGTCCCGCAGCCGCCCGATGTTCTGCTCCATGACGCGGAAGAACTCCCCGGTCCCCACGAAATCCTGCCAGCGGGCCAGGACTTCACCCCGCAGCAGGGCGCCGTCGCGGGTGGCGTCGAGGATCCGGCTGACGGCGTCCGCGTAGGCGCCGCGGGCGTCCCCGGCCAGCAGCCCGGCGGCGCTGTCCTGGGCGGCGACGGCGGCGGCAACGGCGTCGACCCGGCCGCCCAGGGCCTTTACCGTGCCGTTGAGTGTCCGGCGGGCGATCGCGGCGCGGCCGGCGGCGTCGGCGGCGAGTTCCCGCAGCCAGCCACGCAACGGCGCGACGGCGTCGGCGGGCAGCATTCCCATCGCATCCAGCGCCACCTCGGGCACGACGAAGAGCCGGGCGGAACCCAGGCCCTCGCGGCGGAGCATGGCCTGCAGGTCGGCGCTGACTTCCTCCTCGGCGGCCGGCGGCACGCGGTCCAGCACCACGGCCACCATGATGTCGCGGCCGGCCGCGTCCAGCAGCAGGCGCCAGGGCACGGCGTCGGCATAGCGGTTGGCGGTGGTGACGAACACCCACAGGTCAGCGGCGGCGAGAAGCTGGCCCGCGAGCCGGCGGTTGTCATCGGAGATGGAGTCGACGTCGGGGGCGTCCAGCAGCGCGACGCCCTGCGGTACGGCAGGATCCGCCGCGAGGACAAGCGAGGTGATGGCGGCGGCGTCCGGGGTGGGGCCGGCCTGGTGCGCGGGCAGGGGCGACGCGACGACAGTGCCGCGGATCCGGCTCAGGCTCGGCAGCACCCGCTGGTCCTCGAACCATTCGGCGTCGGCCGGGTGGTGCAGCAGGATGGGCTGCCGGGTGGTGGGGCGAATCGCCCCGGCCCGGGTCACCGGGTGGCCCACGAGGCCGTTGACCAGGGTGGACTTGCCGGCGCCGGTGGAACCGCCGACAACGGCGAGCAGCGGCGCGTCCAGGCTCCGGTAGCGCGGCAGGATGTAGTCATCCAACTGGGCGAGGGCCTGGCGGATGTCCAGCCGCGCGGTATCGGCGCCGGGAAGCGCGAGGGGCAGCGACACCGCGGACAGGTCCCGCCGGACCGCTTCGAGCAGTTCGACGGCGGCGCCCTGGCGTGCGGCGGGGCTCTGTGCTTCGATGCGGGGGCTTTCGTTGGAGCTCACAGCATCATCATGCCAGCTCGCCGGGCCGGCGCAGTGGGGACCGGGTCCGCGGCGGCCGGCGGTTCTTAGCAGAGAGTCGTAGCGCCGGCACCGCGGTGACAACGAAAAACGGCCCCGGGCTGTTGCCCGGGACCGTTTCATTGGTGACCCCAGCGGGATTCGAACCCGCGTTACCGCCGTGAGAGGGCAGCGTACTAGGCCGCTATACGATGGGGCCAAGCACTTTCCAAACGGCATTTCTACCGTTCAAGCCAAGTCAGTATTTCACAGACTCAGCGCGTGTTCCAAATCGGCATGGCCACTTCGGAACCCCTGATTTGCCGCGGAAATCCGCGGTTTCTTCAGAGCTGGGATACCAGGACTCGAACCTAGAATGACGGTACCAGAAACCGTAGTGTTGCCAATTACACCATATCCCAATGGAACTTTTGGGCCGGTTCCGCAGGTCCAAACCTGCGCTCCCAGCGCCTCAGCACGAGTAATTACTTTACCCGAGACTTTTGTCCGGCACAAATCGGGCCGCCCGCCGCTCCGGACGGTCAATCTGCGCCTTCCGCGCACCGCAGTTTTGACGCACTTCCGTGAAAAACCCTTGCCAATCCGGCTCGGACAAGTTTACGCTCGGTAAGTTACCAACGAGTAACAACCCCCTCCCCCACTCAGCTGCGGGCAGATCACCGTCCTTTCCCGGATGTTAGCTGCATCACAGTTGCGGGGGGCCGGCAGCAAAGCCGCTGCCGGCGAGACCGTCGAGAGGAACCATCCGTGCCACAGAGTCGTGCCGCCACCGCCCCGCCCCGCACCAGGGCGCAACAAATCGCCATCGCCATCCTGGCCCTGCTGCTGATTGCGCTGCTGGGGTTCTACACCCTGGTCACCGGACGCATCACCGACGGGTCCGCACGGCTCAATGACGGGGCCGGACAGGCTTCAGCGGGGGCGCAGCAGCTGAAGACCGGCGCGGGCAAGCTCGCCACCGGCGCAGGCCAGGCCGACGCCGGCGCCGGCAAACTCTCGGAAGGGGCCGCGAAAATCCAGGCCGGGATCGCGGACAAACTCGCCCCCGGCGCGGACAAGCTGGAGGCGGGGGCCAACCAGCTGGCCACAGGGGCCGTCAAGATCCAGACGGACGTCACCAACAAGCTGGCACCGGGTGTGTACAAGGTGGACGACGGCGCGCAGAAACTCGCCGCCGGCGCCGTGCAGCTCTCCGCCGCCCTCACCCCCACCGCATCCGGCACCGCCCCGAACAACCTGGCCGACGGCGCCACGCAGCTGGATGCCGGCGCGGCCCGGCTGGCCGACGGGACCGGCCGCCTGCAGGCCGGTACCGACCAGCTGAAGGCCGGTACCGACCAGCTGAAGGCGGGCACCGACCAGCTGAAGGGCTACCGCGGGGCGAACAACAACCCGGAGTCCGGCACCGGGACGGCGGCTCTGGCCCAGGCACTGGAGTTGCTGCAGGCCGCCGCCAACGATCCCGTCCAGGGTCTTGTCCCGCTGGCCGTGGTCAAGGACAAAATTGCCAAGATCCTTGCCGGCGCGCACAAGTTGGATGGCGGCGCCTCGCAGCTGCAGGCCGGAGCGGCCCAGCTCCAGTCCGGTGCCGGGCGGCTGCAGTCCGGTGCCGCCGAGCTGAACACGGGTGCCGGACAGCTGCACGCCGGTACCGGCAAGCTCACCGCCGGGTTCGCCACCCTGGCCGGCAAGCTCAACAGCCGGGATCCCAACAGCCCCGGCGTCGTGATGGGCACCGAACTGCTGGCAGCCGGTACCGCCAAGATCCGCGTCGGCATGGACGGGGTGCCGGGGGATCCCGAGCACCCGGGCCTGCTGAAGGCCGCCGCCAGGATGACCGACGGAACCTCGCGGCTGGCCGACGGCACGCTGGCGCTGAACGCCGGCATCGACGGGGACCCCACGGATCCCACCAACCCCGGGTTGCTCAAAGGCTCCACGGCCCTCGCCAGCGGCGCCTCGGCGCTTTCCGACGGCAACACCAAGCTGGCCTCGGGCTCCACCCAGCTGTCCACCGGCGCCGCCAAGCTCGCCGACGGGAACGCGCGGATCGCCGAGGGCACCGGAACCTTGTACTCCAGCGCCGCAGCAGTCTCGCCGTCGAACCTGATTAAGGCGGACGTCGCCGTGGCCCTGGGCCTGGTGGCCCTGCTCGCCCTGGGCTCGGTCGGTGCGTTCCTGGCCCTGCGGAACCGGCGCCCGGCGCAGGAGAGGCGCCTGCCTCAGGAAACCGCGTAGCCGGCAAGGCAAACACCGTGTCACCCAAACGGCCCCGCCGGAGGAGTGCTTCCTCCGGCGGGGCCGTTTTTGTGTGGTGCTTTGGTGGTGGCTCCTTGGTGCTGGCGGCAGCCCGGCGGGTCAGGCCAGCAGCTCCAGCAAGGATGCAACCTCGCGGCCGGAGAAGCCCGGCGCGGGCTCCCCGCCGCGGTTCAGCCAGACGCCCAGCAGGCCCGCCGCCGTCGAGCCTTCCGCGTCGAGGAGGCGGTTGTCGCCGACGTACAGCGTCTCGCCGGGGCCGGTGCCGAGCCGGCGCACGCCCTCGAGGTAGATCGCGGGATCCGGTTTGGGCACGCCGACCGTATCGGTGCCCACGAGCACCCCGATGCGGTCCAGCCCGGCGGCGTCGAGCTTCACCCGCTGGTAGTCCTGCACATTGTTGCTGACCGCCCCGTACGGCACCCCGGCGGCGTCGAGCGCGTCCAGCAGCGGTTCCACATCGTCGAAGGCGCGGATATAGCTGTGCTGGAGGCTGGCGTAGGAGCTGACCCAGTGGTGGGCCTGCTCGCCCTCCTCGAGTTCGACGCCGAAATGCCCCAGCGCCGCCCGGCCGCGCAGCAGCCGCTGCTCGTTGAAGCTCAGCTCGCCGGCCAGGTAGCGGTCGTAATAATGCGTGGTTTCGCGGGTGAAGATCCGCCCGAACCGCTCCCAGCCGGCCTCGTCGAGGCCCGGAAGGAGGTGTTCGCTGACGCCGCGCAGCGCCGTCGTCATCGCGAATTCCAGGTCCACGAGCGTGTCGTCGATGTCGAACAGCACCCCGCGGATGCCCTCCAGCCCGGCGGCGAGGACCCCGCTGACGGAGCCGGAAGCGCCGTCCATCAGCCGCGGAACGCGCGCAGGCGGGCCAGGGACGAATCCTTGCCGAGGATGACCATGGACTCGAACAGCGGCGGGGAGATCCGGCGCCCGGAGACGGCCGTGCGGACCGGGCCGAAGGCCAGCCGCGGCTTGACGCCCAGGCCCTCCACGAGGGCCTCCTTGAGCGCGGCCTGGATGTTCTCCGCGGTCCAGTCAGCCACCGGCTCCAGCGCCGCCAGGGCGGCGTCGAGGACTTCGGTGAGGTTCTCCGGCAGGCCCTTGCGGGCGTCGTCGGCAACGTCGATCGCGTCGTCGGCCTTGAACAGGAAGGCCAGCATCTCCGGGGCTTCGCCGAGCAGCGAGATGCGCTCCTGGATCAGCGGTGCGGCCTCAGCGAGGATCTCCTCTTCGCGGGCGCTCAGCTGCTCGCCGACCAGGGCGGCGGACTGCAGGTAGGGCACCAGGCGGCCGCGGAAGTCCTCCGGGTCCAGCATGCGGATGTGGGTGCCGTTGATCGCCTCGGCCTTCTTGATGTCGAAGCGGGCCGGGTTGGCCAGCACGTCGTTGACGTCGAAGTTCTCGATCAGCTGCTCCACGGTGAAGATGTCCTCGTCGGCGGAGAGGCTCCAGCCCAGCAGGGAGAGGTAGTTCAGCAGGCCTTCGGGGATGAAGCCGCGGTCCCGGAGCAGGAAGAGGTTGGACTGGGGGTCACGCTTGGAGAGCTTCTTGTTGCCCTCCCCCATCACGTACGGCAGGTGGCCGAAGACCGGCAGGTAGCTGGCGACGCCGATTTCCATCAGCGCGCAGATCAACACCACCTGGCGGGGCGTGGAGGAGAGCAGGTCCTCGCCGCGCAGCACGTGGGTGATGCCCATCAGGGCGTCGTCAACCGGGTTGACCAGGGTGTAGAGCGGCGAGCCGTCGGCGCGGACGATCACGTAGTCGGGGATGCTGCCGGCCTTGAAGGTGATTTCGCCGCGGACCATGTCGGTGAAGGTGACGTCCTCGTCCGGCATCCGCACGCGCAGCACAGGCTTGCGGCCCTCGGCCTTGAACGCGGCAAGCTGTTCCTCGGACAGGTTCCGGTCGAAGTTGTCATAGCCCAGCTTGGGGTCGCGGCCGGCGGCCCGGTGGCGGGCTTCGACTTCCTCCGGGGACGAGTAGCACTCGTAGGCGTAGCCGGCTTCCAGGAGCTTGGCGACGACGTCCTTGTAGAGGTCCAGGCGCTGGGACTGGCGGTACGGCTCGTGCGGGCCGCCCACTTCCACGCCTTCTTCCCAGCTGATGCCGAGCCATTTGAGCGCCTCCAGCAGTTGCTGGTAGCTCTCCTCCGAGTCGCGCGCCGCGTCCGTGTCCTCGATGCGGAACACGAAGGTGCCCTTCGTGTGCTTCGCGTGGGCCCAGTTGAAGAGGGCGGTGCGGATCAGGCCGACGTGCGGGGTGCCGGTCGGTGACGGGCAGAACCGGACGCGGACCGGGGTTTCGGCGGTGACTTCACGGGTCATTTCCGTGGTGGCGGTGCTGGAGACGGCGTCGGGCGCAGAAGGAGTAGTCATAGTGGTACCAACTTTACCGCGTGCCCGCCGGCCGCTTTAGCGCCTCCGGCCTCGCGGCGGCCCGGGGCGGGAAAGGATTTTCACCAGGTAATACCCGGCCAGGGCCAGTCCCACCCCGAGGAAGGCCAGAGAAAGCCATAGCGGCCCGTCGAGCCAGTTGACGGCGCGGGCCGCCATGGCGAACGTGCCGACCGAACCCAGCGCGTAGAGCAGGAACGAACGGCGGCGCCGGGAGCCCGAAAGGGCGCCGCGCCACCCGCCGTCGTGCATGTTCAGTTCCTGCTCCGGTTAACGGCGGACCACCGGGTTTGAGAGGCGGCCGATGCCCTCGATCTCAACCTCGAAGCGGTCGCCGGCCTGGACCAGGCCGACGCCGGCCGGGGTGCCCGTCATGATGACGTCGCCGGGCAGCAGGGTGAAGGCCCGGGAAACGATGGAAACGAGCTCACGCACGCCGCGGATCATCTGGCTGGTGCTGCCGTCCTGGCGGAGTTCGCCGTTGAGCCGGCCCTGGATCTGCAGGTCCTCGGTGTCCAGTTCGGTCTCGATCCACGGACCCAGCGGCGCCGACGTGTCGAACCCCTTGGCCCGCGCCCACTGCAGGTCCGTCTTCTGGACGTCGCGGGCGGTGAGGTCGTTGCCGCAGGTGTAGCCGAAGACGACGTCGTCGACCCGCTCCTCCGGGACGTCCTTGCAGATCCGGCCGATCACAACGCACAGCTCGGCCTCGAAGGAGACCTCCTCGGAGAACTCCGGCAGGATGATCGGATCGTTGGGCCCGATCACCGAGGTGTTGGGTTTGAGGAAGAGCAGCGGCTGCGCGGGGACTTCGTTGCCGAGCTCGTGGGCGTGTTCGACGAAGTTGCGGCCGACGCCGACGACCTTGCTGCGCGGGATGATCGGCGCCAGCAGGCGGACGTCCTCGAGCTTGTGCTTGACGGCGGTCCGCTCCACACCGTGGAAGAAGGGGTCGCCGTTGATGACGGTGACTTCCTCACTGCCGGGCTGGCCCTCAACAATGCCGTACATGGGATCAGAATCGACTACAAACCGGGCGATACGCATGGTTCCTAGCGTACCGTCTCACCCGGCAAGCCTCCGGACGCGGCGCGGACCCGGCTGCGCGCGCCGCTGCCCTCCCCACTGGGCGGCAGCAGGGGCCGTTTTAGCCCCCAAAACGGCCCCTGCTGCCAGCTGGTTGGGCGCGGAGTTAGGTGGTTGAGCCGCGCAGATAGTCCAGCTGTGCGGCGACGGAGAGTTCCGCGGCGGGCCGGACGGCTGGGTCGACGGCGGCATAGACGGCGTCGGCGACTTCCGCGACGCCGGCTTCCGCGCCGAGGTTTGCGAGGGCGGTGCGGATCTGCGCGAGGCGGTCCTGCCGGTGGTCCCGGTAGGCGCGGACGATGCTGTCCAGCGCCGGCAGCATGGGGCCGTGGGCGGGCAGGACGGTGGCCGGGCCCAGCGTTTCGAGCCGGTCCAGGGAATCGAGGTAATCCCCCAGCTTGCCGTCAGGGTAGTCCAGGACGGTGGTGCCGACGCCCAGGATGGTGTCGCCGGTGAGCACGGCGCCGTGCGCGCCGTCGCCGGGGAGATGGAAGCAGAGCGAGTCGGAGGTGTGACCCGGGGTCGCCAGCACTCGGATCTCCACCCCGGCGGCGTGCAGCACCTCGCCCTCCCGGAGCGGCTCTCCCCCGTGGCAATGCTCGGGGTCGGCGGCCCGGACGGGGGCGCCGGTGAGTTCGGCGAACCGTGCCGCGGCCGCGGTGTGGTCCGCGTGGCGGTGCGTAATGAGGATCAGTTCGACGGCGCCGTACTGGGTGAGCTCGCGCAGATGCTCCTCATCGAGGGGTCCGGGATCCACGACCACGACGCCGGCCGAGCCAGGCGCGGACACCACGTAGGAATTCGTGCCGTGAAGGCTCATCGGGCCCGGATTCGGGGCGAGGCGGAACCGCGTCAGCTCGGTGCTGCGGATCAGGGCGCGGGCGTCATCGGGAATCACCCTTCCATCTTCCCACCGGGGGCGGTCAAAGGAGCAGCAGGATGACAATCACCGCGGGCAGCAGGGCCTCGGCGATCGCGCTGGCCCAGAGCCTGCGTTCGGACAGAACCAAGATGATGCCCAGCAGGACGTGGCCAACGGCGGTGAACAACAGGAGGGTACGGCCGGCCGCCGGTTCCGCCCCGGTCAGCATAAGCGCACCGATGATCGCCCCGGCACCCCAGATCATGTTGTAGAAGCCGAGGTTGAAGGTCCACATCCGCACCGCCGCGACGTCTTCCGGCTGGATCAGGAAGAGCCGGTAAAACCGCTGGTCACGGAAGAAAAAGGATTCAAGGATGCCGACGGCGATCAGCAAGATCCCAAAAATGATGCCCAGAACCTGAATCAGTCCAGTCATGGCTCCAGTGTGGGGCCGCGGCGGGCTTGGACAACAGGGACTTCCGGACCCTAAGGGTGGGTCCGCCAACCCAAAGCTACGCGGCGAGCAACCGGGGTTCCTGTACGTGGAGTTCCCCGCCGGAGAGCGGCGTGATGCGTACCCGGATCCGAGGAGTTCCGGTGAGCGGCAGGATGACGTACTGGTGCTGCAGGTGAAAGCCCGGCGCCGGCGGAAGCACGAGGGTCTTCGCCGCACTAAAAGATGCCGGGTTCGCAGGGTCAATGACCTCCAACTTGACCCGTACCCCGGTGGTGGAGCGCATCGAGACACGAAGTTGTCTGGCCGAGCCAGCGTATGCGCCAACCGGCACGTCTTTGAAGAAGGCCAGAGACCGTGAGCCGCGGCGAGCGTAGCTGGCGCCCGAGTCCGTGCGGCGCGCCCAGTTTGCGGCTGATCCGTTCCAGCCGTTCCAGCCGGCGGCGAAGCTTGTAGAGGCGGTCATGAGGTCGTGGCGGGACGTACGCGAAAAGCTCGACATCATCAAACCGGTGGTCGTAAGGATTTCCAGCCGGCCCGCATTTCGTTCGCGGGCGCACCAGGCGAAGAAGTCCTCGATCGCCTGCAGGTCGGCGTCGTCCACGAGGCTCGGGTGGTACATAAAACACACCCCGCGGCCCTGCCTTCGGGCCGCAGCGACAAATTGGGGCCCGCGCCGGGCATAGTCGGCGTTCTCAATCCCGACATGCACGGTCCCCAGACTGTCCAGCGGGTTCCCGGTCATCGGCCAGTAGCCGGGGACGTAACCGGTGGACAAGGCGTGCTGCTGGGTGATCAATCTGCCGGCAAGATACTTTTGGAAAGAGGACTTCGTTTTGCCCCCTGCGAAGCCAAGGTACTTGGTCCCGCCAACACCTGCGGGAATGAACAGCTCAATCGGCAGCTTCGGCAGAGCGGCCGCCAGCGCATTGCGCGAGTGCACGATTTCCTCCCGCAGGCGTTGTGGCGAATCAGCGTCCGTGTGGGTGGCGCCGTGATTGCCGATTTCCAGGCCGTTAGCGAGAGCGAGCGCCTGCAGGCGGGGGAACGACAGCCCCGTGCTGCCGTTGGCCCCGGTCTCCAGCCTGAACATCTGCGACATCGCGGCAATAGTGACCGGAATGCCGTACTTCTGGTGCAGGGGCAGAAGCCGGGAGACGAATTTCTTGAGGTGATGGTCGCAGCGGAACGCGATGGCCACCTTGCCGCCGGTCCCGATCGCGCCCCCGCGCCGGGCTACAAAGGCGTCCACCAGGCTCGAGTTGGGTGTGAAGGAGTACGGTCCCGTGGCGCCGTCGGCGGCGCTTACAGGAGCGAAGGCCGCCACGGCACCGAAGGCACCCGCGGTCAGGAAACTCCGGCGACTAAGATCCTGGGCGCCTTCAGATTTGCCTGGCTCCCCCAAGGTCCCGTTCTGCATCAACCCGGTCATGGGCTGATTGTGGCCCCGGAGCCCTCATCGGGACAGGGACTTCCGGCCCGTCACTGACGTCGTCCCGCAAACGGCGACGGCGGCCCGCACCGGAAGGTGCGGACCGCCGTCGTACTTATCCCTGCGGGCTACGCCAGGCGGGTCAGCCAGCCGTGGGTGTCCTCGACGGTGCCGGTCTGGATGCCGAGCAGCTGTTCACGGATGGCCATGGTGGTCTCGCCGGCCTTGGCGTCCTCGGAGCCGATGAACTCGGTCTCGTCCTTGAGCACGCCGATCGGGGTGATCACGGCCGCGGTGCCGCAGGCGAACACCTCGGTGATCTGGCCTGAGGCGACGCCGTCGCGCCACTCATCCAGGGTGATCTTGCGCTCGGTGACCTCGCGGCCCATGTCCCGGGCCACCTGAATCACGGAGGAGCGGGTCACGCCCTCGAGGATGGTGCCGGAAAGCGCCGGGGTGACCAGCGAGCCGTCCTTCATCACGAAGAAGACGTTCATGCCGCCGAGTTCCTCGACGGCGTTGTCATTGAACTGGTCCAGGAACAGGACCTGCTTGCAGCCGTGGGCCTCGGCCTCCTGCTGGGCAATGAGAGACGCGGCGTAGTTGCCGCCGCACTTCGCGGCGCCGGTGCCGCCGCGGCCGGCGCGGGCGTATTCGCGGGAAATCCAGATCGACACGGGCTTCAGCTCGCCGCCGAAGTAGTTGCCGGCCGGCGAGGCGATGACCCGGAAGGACACTTCGCGGGCGGCGCGGACGCCCAGGAACGCCTCCGTGGCGATCATAAAGGGGCGCAGGTAGAGGGCTTCGCCGTCGCCGGAGGGGACCCATTCGCGGTCCACGGAGACGAGTTCGCGGATGGCCGTCAGGAAGTATTCCTCCGGCAGTTCCGGGAGGGCGAGCCGGCGCGCGGACTTGTTCAGCCGGGCGGCGTTGGCCTCGGGGCGGAACGTCCAGATGGAACCGTCGGCGTGGCGGTAGGCCTTGAGCCCCTCGAAGATTTCCTGGCCGTAGTGCAGCACCGCGGCGGAAGGATCCAGCGTGATGGGACCGTAGGGTTCGATTCGCGGATCGTGCCAGCCGCCCTTGCCCTCGGCGTCGACGCTGTAGTCCACGATCGCGGTGTGGTCGGTGAAATAGTCGCCGAATCCCGGGTTGGCCAGGATGGCTGCACGCTCTTGCGCGGACTTCGGGGTCGCCGAGAGCCGCTGGCTGAATTCGACGCCATGGGCAGTCTGGGTCATGGTTCCTCCACGGTCGGCTGCCTGGTGTGTGAACGTGGTTCAACCTCGGACCACGGCAGCATGTTGGTGATTCGAAACAAGCTTACGCCCGATGCCACGGCCGCCAGCGGCTGTTGCTAGAGGGCGGCGGCGATCGCATCGCCGATGGCGGCGGTGCTCCGGAAGCTGCCGTCCCGGCTTTCGACGTCGGCGGCGACGGCCGCCTCGATCTTGCGGGCCGCGGCGGCGTAGCCCAGGTGGTCCAGCAACAGCGCTGCGGACAGGATGGCGGCGCTCGGGTCCGCCTTCTGCTGGCCGGCAATGTCCGGGGCCGAGCCGTGGACCGGCTCGAACATGGACGGCGCGGTGCGGTCCATGTTGATGTTGCCCGAGGCTGCCAGGCCGATTCCGCCGGTGATGGCGGCGGCGAGGTCGGTGAGGATATCGCCGAAGAGGTTGTCCGTGACGATCACGTCGAAGCGCGCCGGATCGGTGACCATAAAGATGGTGGCCGCATCCACGTGCAGGTAGTCGTGGCTGACCTCCGGGAACTCCTGCGCCACGGCCTCCACGGTCCGCTTCCAGAGGTGCCCGGCGAAGACCAGGACGTTGTGCTTGTGCACCAGGGTCAGCTTTTTGCGCGGGCGGTCGTTGGCGCGGCGGAAGGCGTCGCGGACCACTCGCTCCACGCCGTGGGCGGTGTTCAGCGAGACCTCGGTGGCGACCTCGTGCGGGGTGCCCGCCCGGAGCGTGCCGCCGTTGCCGACGTAAGGGCCCTCGGTGCCTTCGCGGACCACGATGAAGTCGACGTTGCCCGGGTTCGCGAGCGGGCTGCCGACGCCGGCGTAGAGCCGGGAGGGGCGCAGGTTCACGAAGTGGTCCAGGCTGAAGCGCAGTTTGAGCAGCAGTTCGCGTTCGATGATGCCGGAGGGGATCCGGCTGTCGCCGGGGGCGGCGCCCACCGCGCCGAAAAGAATTGCGTCGCGCGTGCGCAGGTCCGCCAGGGTTTCCTCCGGCAGGGTCTCCCCCGTCTCCAGCCAGTGCTGGGCGCCGAGCTGGTAGTGCGTCTGCTGCAGGTCGATGCCTTCCGCGGCGGCGGCCTTCTCCAGGACCTTCAGCGCCTCGGCGGTGACTTCCGGGCCAATGCCGTCGCCGGGGATAACTGCCAGATCAATGGTGGATGCGCTCATGGATTCAGCGTAGCCAAGGAATCCACATGCTGGTCAACTTGTCTCATTATTCGAGCATCCGTGAACTGCCTAGCCCGATGTCACCGGAGACGCGACCACGACGACGTTCTGGCCCCAGAGATCGCCGGTATAGCAGGAGATGAGCACGAGCCTGTTGGGGACCACCGCCCAGACGGGGCTGTCCTTCAGCGTGGACTTTACGTACGTGGTCACCGAATCGACCTTGTAGCCGATGGTGCCGGTCGAGGTCTGTACCGTCAGCTTGTCCCCCGCCGCGGCCTGCGTGCTCAACCGGTTGAACGGAGCGTCGACTCCCTGCCAACTGTGCCCGACGACGTAGGTCGTGTTGGTCGAGCCCGCGCCCGGGACACCGAAAGGCGCCAGCCAGTATCCGTCCATGGTCTCCGGCGGGACAATGCTCTGGCTCGCGGCCTCATCCGCACTGGGCTCGAGCGGATGGACCGCCACATCCATCCGTGCTGCCGGATAGCTGATCCGCAGCGGCGCGGAAGCCTTGGGGCCGTTGACGGCCGGTGCTGTTCGTTGCAGTGCCGCCTGGGGTGCGGTGCGGGCAGCGTCCGACGTCGGCCCGGCGGAGGGTGCCGGCGTCGCCGAGGCGGGGGCCGTTGTGGCAGCCGCGGGAGGGGCTCCAGCAACGGGTCCGGCGGTTCCTCCCCCGCTGGCTGCTCCGCCAAAAGCCCCGTACAGCAGCCAGGCAGCCAGCAGGCCGACAGTGCAAAGCACCAGCAGCGCCTTGTCCCAGCCGCGCTGTACGATCCCGCGCTGGGATGCCTGGGCGGGCTGGTCGGAAGTGCGTCGGCGGGCCATGGGAGCTCCTGGCTGCGTAGTTACCCAAATGGTTGAGCGGTGCGGGCCGGCCGCCTACTGGCAGCCGGCCCGCGTTGTTACTAGCTGTTAGCGTTCCTGCGGACAGCGCCCCGGAGCAGGGCCGTAGCGGCTCCTGCGGCGAGGAGTCCCGTCAGGACGGCGAGCCAGGCCGGCGTCCCGGTCATAGGTTCGCCCTCAACAGCCGTCTGGACGTTGTAGCCCATGTTGACCACGGGAGCCGCAGCGCCCTTGGCCGCGCCGGTAGGCGGCGCCACGGGCTTGGCCGCGGGAGGAGCTGCCGGCTTCACAACCGGAGGGTTCTTAGGCTCGTGCGCCGGTGGGTCCTCACATTCGTCCTTGTCCCACTTGCCCGGCCAGTCGCAGTCATCACCGTGGTGATGTCCCTTGTCGCCCTTGTCCCATTTGTTCGGCCAGTCGGCGCGGTCGCCCCTGTCTCCATGGTCGCCCTTGTCGCCATGGTCGCCCTTGTCGCCATGGTCGCCCTTGTCGCCGCGGTCGCCCTTGTCCCACTTGCCCGGCCAGCCGGCGCGGTCGCCCTTGTCGCCACCGTCGCCCCTGTCCCACTTGCCCGGCCAGCCGGCGCGGTCGCCCTTGTCGCCACGGTCGCCGTGACCGTCGGCCTCGCATTTATCGTCCCTGCCGGGCCAGTTGGCGTGGTCGCCATGGTCGCCATGGTCGCCCTTGTCGCCATGATCGCCCTTGTCGGGCCAACCGGCGTGGTCGCCCTTGTCGCCCTTGTCACCGGGCTTGTGGGAGTTGTCCGGCTTATCCCCCTTGTCACCTGGCTTGTGGGAGTTGTCCGGCTTATCCCCCTTGTCACCGGGCTTGTGGGAGTTGTCCGGCTTATCCCCCTTGTCACCGGGCTTGTGGGAGTTGTCCGGCTTATCCCCCTTGTCACCGGGCTTGTGCGAGGTGTCCGGCTTATCCCCCTTGTCACCCGGCTTGTGGGAGGTGTCCGGTGTTCCACCGTTGGCCGGCGGGTTGGTCACCGGGCCGGTCGGACTCTCCGGCGTCCCGGAGTTATCCGGCGCGTCCGAGGTGTCAGGCGTGCCCGCCCCGGCAGGCGGGATCGTCACCGGGCCCGGCAGCGGGTCCGGCTTATCAGAAGTGTCCGGCGTCCCGGAGTTATCCGGTCCGACAGGCGGGATGGTCACGGGACCCGGCAGCGCGTCCGGCTTATCAGAAGTGTCCGGCGTCGAGGAGGTGTCCGGATTACCCGAGGTATCCGGCGAGCCCGGGGTGCCTTGCTGGCCGGACCCCGGAGTCTGGGCCGGCCCGCCCTTCCCGGGCCAGGACTCCACTGTCCCGTCCTGGCTGGCACCGTGGGTCCCCACGGCGGCTGCGTTGGCCGTGCCTGCGGTTCCCAGCAGAGCCAAACCTAAAATCCCCATTGTTGCGATAGTTCGTCTCATTATTGGTTGCTCCATCACGAGTCGACTTTCGACCTGACGGGACCACGCGGAGTAACTTCGGCGACCGGGTGCGGGGCCCCGGCCTGGAACATTGAGGGTGAGTGATGAGTTACTCCCCAGCGGTTTCATCAGACCGCTAACGCCTGTAACGCTATGGCGGGGCAATGCGGCTCGTCCCGAGTAATCGATGCCCGATTTCGGCGCCGGACCACCCGATCCGCAGGAGAAACTACCTGTGCGCCGCCTACCCTTAACAACCGCGAGGTGGCATTTCGCGGCCATGTCCGGCCGGAACATTGGCGCGAAATGCCACCTCGGCGGTGGTGAGTCGGGGGCTACGCCTCGGCGGGCTCCTCGTACTTGGGGAACACCGGGGCCGGGGCGGGCAGCGGCGTGCCGGCCTCAATGGGCGTGTCCAGGGCCGCGAAGTCGCGGGCGTCGCCGTCGGCCTGGCCCAGCGTGTCGAGGATCGCCGCCGCCGCCGTCGGCATCACCGGCTGGGCGAGAATGGCGACGATCCGCAGCACCTCGAGGGTGACGTACAGGACGGTGTTCATCCGCTCGACGTCGGTCTTCCGCAGCACCCACGGAGCCTGTTCCGCGAAGTAGGCGTTGGTGTCGCCAAGCACGCTCCAGATTGCTTCGAGCGCACGGCTGAACTCCTGCTTCTCGAACGCGGCCCGGGCGATGTCCAGCAGGCCCTTGGCCTGGCCCAGCAGGGCGGCGTCCTCGGCGCTGAAGCCGGCCGGGACCGGGACGCGGCCCTCGCAGTTTTTGGCGACCATGGACAGCGACCGCTGTGCGAGGTTGCCGAAGTTGTTCGCCAGGTCCGAGTTCATCCGGCCGACGATCGCGTCGTGGCTGTAGTTGCCATCGGCGCCGAAGGGGACCTCGCGGAGCAGGAAGAACCGGACCTGGTCCAGCCCGTACTGCGCCACCCAGTCGGCCGGCGCCACCACGTTGCCCAGCGACTTGGACATCTTGATGCCCTGATTGTGCAGGTGGCCGTGGATCATCACGCGCTTGGGCAGTTCCAGCCCGGCGGACATCAGGAACGCCGGCCAGTACACCGCGTGGAACCGGGAGATGTCCTTGCCGATCACGTGGACGTCCGCGGGCCAATACTTCCGGAAGCTCTCCGAGTCCGTGTCCGGGAAACCGACGCCGGTCAGGTAGTTGGTCAGCGCGTCCACCCAGACGTACATCACGTGGTCCGGGTTGCCCGGGACCGGCACTCCCCAATTGAAGGAGGTGCGGCTGATCGAGAGGTCCTCGAGGCCGCCCTTGACGAAGCTGATGACCTCGTTGAAGCGGCTGTGCGGGGCGCCGAAGTCGGGCTGGTCCGCGTACAGTGCCAGCAGCCGGTCCTGGTAGGCCGAGAGCTTGAAGAAGTAGCTCTCCTCCTCCGTCCAGGTCACCTCGGTGCCGGTTTCGGCGGCGTAGCGGTTGCCGTCCTCGCGGACCTCGGTCTCGTCTTCGACGAAGTAGCGCTCGTCGCGGACCGAGTACCAGCCGGCGTACTTGGACAGGTAGATGTCTCCGTTGGCTTCCATCCGCTGCCAGAGCGCCTTGGCCGCCTCGTAGTGGTCCGGGTCCGTGGTGCGGATGAAGCGGCTGAGCGAGATGCCCAGGTCATCGCTCATCTGCCGGAACGCGGCCGAGTTGCGGTCGGCGAGTTCCTTGACCGGGATGCCTTCCTTTTCCGCCGTCTGCTGCATCTTCAGGCCGTGCTCGTCGGTGCCGGTCATAAAGAAGACGTCGTAGCCGTCCAGCCGCTTGAACCGCGCCATGGCGTCGGTGGCGATGACCTCGTAGGCGTGCCCGATGTGCGGCACGCCGTTGGGGTAGCTGATGGCCGTGGTGATGTAGAACGGGGTTTTTTCGGAAAGCGTCACGTTATTAACCTAGATCAGTTCGGTCAGGGTATCGCTCTGGCGGACGAGTTCGTGGTCGTGTGAAGCGACCAGGACGGCGATGCCGTCCGACGTCGTGTCCTTGAGGATGCTGATGATGCGGTTGGCCGAGGTGCGGTCCAGGCTCGCGGTGGGCTCGTCGACCACCAGCACGCGGGTGCCGAGGATCAGGGCCCGGGCGATTGCAACGCGCTGGCGTTCGCCGCCGGAGAGCTGGGCAGGGCGGTGCCGCATGCGCCGGCCCAGGCCGACGAGGTCCAGCAGGTCCTTGGCCATGTCGCGGCGCTGTTCGACCTCGCCGTCGGGCACGGCAGGGAGCAGCACGTTCTCGAGCGCGCTCATCCCGTCGATCAGGGCACCGCCCTGGTCGACGTAGCCGATCAGCGCCCGGCGGCGGTCCGCGATTTCGTCGTCGCTCATCGTTTCGAGCGAGTCGCCTTCCCAGAACACCCGGCCCGACGTCGGCAGGGTCAGGCCCGCGCCGACGGTCAGGATGCTGGTCTTGCCGGAGCCGGAGCGGCCGGCGACGCAGTGCATTTCGCCGGCGTGCAGCGTCATGTTGAAGTCGTCGACGACGTTGACCGCCTCGGCGCCGCCCTTGCCGCCGCCGTAGTGGATGGTGATGTTGCTCAGTTCCAGCGGCGTGGCGTGGTCCGTGGCCTTCACGATCGTGTTGGCGCGGGTCTGGTGGCCGCCGTTCCCGGTGCTCTCCGGCATCCGGTTCCGGGCCGCCCTGGTCAGGTTCAGCTCGTTAGTCATTGGACCACTTTCGTTGCAATCGGAATCCAGCAGAGTACAGCCACGAGTCCGGCGATTCCGGCCCAGAGTGCGGCGTAGGGGGCGAGGAGCAAACCAATGGCCAGGGCGCCAATGACACCCAGCGGCAGTGCGATGGCTCCCACCATGGCGTTTTCGAAGAAGCGGACCTGGCCCAGCATGTCCGGGTTCCAGCCCATGGCCTGCAGGATGCCGAGGTACTGGCGTTTGGCGCCCAGCTCGAAGCGGCCGGTGACCATGGTCAGCAGCAGGCCCACGGCCACCCCGGAGACGCCCAGGATGATGCTCGGCAGCGCGATGCTGGCCGCTGCGACGCCGCTGAGGGCGCTGGCGCCGGCGGCGCGGGGAATGTCGATCAGCAGGGCGGCGAGCCCGCCCACCGCGGCGCCGAAGACGCCGACGGCGACGGCCAGCGACCCGGTGTTGAACTTGTTCGTGCTCAGCTGCCGGCTGGCGAAGGTCAGCGGCGAGTCGACCGGGATGAGCCGCTCATCGTGCTGCGGCTCCTGGTCGATGACCTCGCGGTGCCGCAGCTGCTGGGCCGCGAAGAACGCTGCCCCGCAGTACAGGACCAGCACCGAGGCGGAGACCACCGCGGTGGCCGGGTTCCAGCTGATCAGGCTCAGGGCGATGCCGGCGACGGCCAGCAAGGCGGCGCCGACGCCGAACTCGGCGAGCACCCAGGAGCGGATCTTGCGCTGCGTCCAGCCCATTGCCCGCAGCGTTCCGGCCTCGCGGCGGCGCTTGCGGACGTAGCTGACCGTGGAGGCTCCGGTGAGCAGGGCCGCCCCGCACAGGGTCAGGAAGAGCAGGGTCAGGTTGGTGCCGGTCAGGGAGCCGGAGACCGCGTCGGCGGCGTCCTGGCGGACCCACGACTGCTGCACGGTGCCCAGCGGCGACTCCTTGCCGGCGTCGTCCTTCGAGTAGCCGGGCACAAAAATGCTGGCGTCTTCGCGGGCCGAACCGGCCACCACGGTGGCCTGCAGGCCCATGTCGCGGATCTCGTTGGCGAGCTTCTCGACCTCGGGCTGGGCCTGCTTCCAGCTGCCCTCGACGTTGGCGCGGACGCGCACGGCGTCGATCACGGAGGCGTTCTTCTCGTAGCCGCGGGCGGCGGCCAGGCCGTAGTAGTCGGTGATGGCGCCGGCCGACTGGCTGACCAGGCCGGTGCCGCTGAGCGAGGGCCTGAGCGTGGTGGGCCCGACGTCCTTGCCGTCGGCGTCCTTGGTGAGGGTGATCGGAGTGGGGTCGTAGCCGCCGAGCGGCAGGCGGTTGACGTCACCGGCTGCTTCCTGGACCTTGGCGGGATCGAACGTGCCGTAGACCATGGCGAGCGGCGTGGCCGGCTTCTTACCAGTGGCGAGGTTGTCCCGGTAGGACCGCTCGTCCACCGGGGTGCGCTGGGTCTGGTCCACCGGGGCGTCGTTGGCGCCCTTCTCCGGCAGCCGGTTCACGGTGACCCAGTCGCCGGGGACCGCGGACTTATCGACGGCGCCGTTGCCGGCGGTTTTGCCGTCCTTGTACTTGGGGGCGGCGGCGAAGTCGGTGCTCCAGGTTGCGGGGTTGTACAGGCCCTGGCCGAAGCTGCCGGTGTCCCCCAGCAACTTGGAGAGGTCCTTGGACCCGGGCCAGGCCAGGGCGAACGGGGACTTGGAGACGAAGGGCAGGTAGTCCTTGTCCAGCGAGCGGGTCACGGTGCCGACGTCCTTGGTGACGTTGCCGGCGTCGTCGATTTCCTCGATCTTGACGGAGTACTTGAGGTCCAGGGACGTGCCGGAGCGGACAATCAGCGGAATCGCCTGCGAATCCGCGGTCAGCTGCCCGGCGCGCTTGGCCTGCTGGTACTGCGTCATCAGCGGCGCCCAGTACTTGAGCTTGACGCCCAGGAAGTCGGGGCCCTCCTTGAGCTGCTCCATGCTGATGCCGTTGGTGAAGAGGCTCTCGAAGTGGCGGCCGATCGCGCCGGCGTTCCGGGCGTCGGCGGGAGGTGCCTTCTCCAGCGGTGCGAGGAAGTCGCCGGCGCCGCCCAGGAGCGCGCGTTCGGAGACCGGGTCGACGGCGACGACGGACTCGGTCACCTGCGGGGCCAGCGGCAGCGACACGGAGAGGTTGAAGAGGTTGTGCTCGGAGCCGCCGGCCGGGGCGGGGAACTTGATCCCGGTTTCCCCGTCCGGGCCTGCGATCCGGACGTTCTTGCCGCCGGCGACTTCCTCTTCGACGAGCTTGGCCTTGCCGACGGAGCCTTCGGCGCTGGTCTTGAAGAGGGTCTGTTCGGACTTGCCGTCCGAGCTCACGGCGCTGGCGGTGAGGCGGTACTTCTTGGCGGTGTCGCTCAGGACGGACTCGGCGGCGGGCCACTTGGCGGGGTCGGTCGCGCTGGGGTCACCGGCGGTGCCGGCAAGGCCGGCGTTGTAGCCGAGGTAGTCGGTGGCGTCCAGGCGCGGCGACTCGAGGTTCTGCGAGACCCGCGAGACCAGGCTGATCGGGGCCGCGACGGAGGTGCCGGAAAGCTTGCGGATGGAATCCAGCTGGTCGAAGCTGATGCCGCCCTGGCCGGTGGCGATCTCGGGCTGCATCAGGCCGCCGTTGTCGTCCGCCTTGGCCTGGACGAGGATGTCATAGAGCCCGCGGGAGTTCTGGTCGACGGTGCGGTTCAGCGCGGCCTGCGACTGGCCCTGGACCAGGACGGACAGGCACATGGCCACGATCAAAATGGACGCGGTCAGCAAAAGCACTCTGCTTCTGATGAACCTCTGGACGGCGTTCATTGGGCTCCTGAAAGCTGGATTGCGTGCGCACGCCGCAGTTCATTCCGCGCGGAAATGAAGGCGTCCCGGCCGGACGTGCAAAAGTAAAGGCCGGTCTGCCGGCCAAATCCGAAATTCGGACCTAGCCATTGTACGCAGACCGGCCGCTCATTCATGGCCGCCTGCGGCGGTGTTGCCGCCGCAGGCTGCCACGCTGGGGACTTAGTCCTCGAGGTCGACTTCCCGGACCATTTCGGCGCCGATTCCGGCCTTGATCGCTTCCAGGACCTGCTGCGGCACGGAGCTGTCGATGGTCAGCAGCGCGAGCACCTGGCCCCCCTCGGCCTGGCGTGCCACCTGCATGCCGGCGATGTTGATGTTGTTCATGCCCAGGATGTGGCCGATGGTGCCGATCACGCCGGGGCGGTCCGAGTAGGCGACCACCACGAGGTGCTCGCTGATCGGGATTTCTACCTCGAAGCCGTTGATTCCGACCAGCTTCTGGATCTGCTTGGGCCCGGTCAGGGTTCCGGCCACCGAGATCTGGCTGCCGTCGCTCAGCGCCCCGCGCAGGGTCAGGACGTTGCGGTACGACTCCGTGTCCGGGGTGGTGATGAGCCGGACGTTGATGCCGCGCTGCTCGGCGATCACCGGGGCGTTGACGTAGGAGACCTGCTCGGTCACGACGTCGGCGAAGATGCCCTTGAGGGCGGCGAGTTCGAGCACCTTGACATCCAGCGAGGAAATCTCGCCGGCCACCTCGACGTCGAACTGCGTCAGCGAGGCGTGGGTCATCGCGGTGAAGATCCGGCCCAGTTTCTCGATCAGCGGGATGCCGGGACGCACGTCCGGGGCGATGACGCCGCCGGCGACGTTCACGGCGTCGGGCACGAGTTCGCCGGCCAGGGCCTGGCGGACGGACTTGGCGACGGAGACGCCGGCCTTTTCCTGCGCTTCGTCGGTGGAGGCGCCCAGGTGCGGGGTCACCACGACGTTGTCCAGCTTGAAGAACGGCAGGTCGGTGCTGGGTTCCTTGACGAACACGTCGACGCCGGCGCCGGCGATCTCGCCGGACTCCAGCGCGGTGTAGAGGGCTTCCTCGTCCACCAGGCCACCTCGGGCGACGTTGACGACGTAGGCGGTGCTCTTCATCTTCTTGAAGGCCTCGGCTCCGAGCATGCCGACGGTCTCGGGGGTCTTGGGCATGTGGATGGTGATGAAGTCCGACTGGGCCAGGAGTTCATCCAGGGTCACCAGCTGCACACCGAGCTGGGCGGCGCGGGCGGAGGTGATGTAGGGGTCGTACGCCAGGATCTTGGTGTCGAAGCCCTTCAGCCGGGCAGCGACGAGGGCACCGATCCGGCCGAGGCCGATGATGCCGATTTTCTTCTCGAACAGTTCGGTGCCGGTGTACTTGGAGCGCTTCCACTCGCCGTCCTTGAGCGCGGCCGAGGCCTGCGGGATGTGGCGGGCGAGGCTGAGGATGTGGCCGACGGTGAGTTCGGCGGCGGAAACGATGTTCGACGTCGGGGCGTTGACCACCATCACGCCGGCCTGCGTGGCGGACTTGATGTCAACGTTGTCCAGGCCCACGCCGGCGCGGGCGATCACCTTGAGGTTCTTGGCCGCGGCGATGGCCTCGGCGTCCACCTGGGTGGCGGAGCGGATCAGGATCGCGTCGACGTCGGCGATCGCGGAGAGCAGCTGGGAACGGTCGGCGCCGTCAGTCTGGCGGATTTCGAAGTCCGGGCCGAGGGCCTCGATCGTGGCGGGCGAAAGTTCCTCAGCGAGGAGTACGACAGGTTTGGTGCTTGTCACCGGTGACCTCTTTAGCTCTCTTGTATATCAGGTGGGGATTTTGGTGAAACGTTGGGTGGTGAACAGTGGTGCGGGTGGTGCTTCACAGCAGGGAAGCCGGACCCCAGTGTTGGTGTCCGGCTCCCCTGCCGGTCAGTGCCTAGCGGGCTACTGATCCTTCGGTGTAGTCGTCTTCGTTCTTGATCCAGGAGAAGAGCTTGCGCAGTTCGCGGCCGGTGGCCTCGATCGGGTGGTCCTCACCCTTCTTGCGCAGGGCCTTGAACTCGGGGGCTCCGGCGTCCTGGTCGTCGATGAAGCGCTTGGCGAAGGTGCCGTCCTGGATGTCCTTCAGGACTGCCTTCATGTTTTCCTTCACCTCGGGGGTGATGACGCGCGGGCCGGAGACGTAGTCGCCGTATTCCGCGGTGTCCGAGACGCTCCAGCGCTGCTTGGCGATGCCGCCCTCGACCATCAGGTCGACGATCAGCTTGAGCTCGTGCAGCACCTCGAAGTAGGCAACCTCGGGCTTGTAGCCGGCCTCGGTCAGGGTCTCGAAGCCGTACATGATCAGCTGCGAGGCGCCGCCGCAGAGGACTGCCTGCTCGCCGAAGAGGTCGGTTTCGGTTTCTTCGGTGAAGGTGGTTTCGATGACGCCGGCGCGGGTGCCGCCAATCGCCTTGGCGTAGGACAGGGCCAGTTCCTTGGCCTTGCCGGACGCGTTCTGCTCGACGGCGATCAGGTCCGGCACGCCGCGGCCGGCTTCGAACTCGCGGCGCACAATGTGGCCCGGGCCCTTGGGGGCGACCAGGGCGACGTCGACGTCGGCCGGCGGCTGGATGTAGCCGTAGCGGATGTTGAAGCCGTGGCCGAAGAACAGGGCGTCGCCGGCCTGCAGGTTCGGGGCAATGTCCTCGGCGTAGACGTGGCGCTGGACCTGATCCGGGGTGAGGATCATGATCAGGTCGGCCTCGGCGGTGGCGTCGGCGACGTTGAGGACACGCAGGCCCTCGGCCTCGGCCTTGGCGCGGGACTTGGAGTCTTCCTTCAGGCCGACGCGGACGTCAACACCGGAATCGCGCAGGCTGAGGGCGTGGGCGTGGCCCTGGGAGCCGTAACCGATGACGGCGACGGTGCGGCCCTGGATGATCGACAGGTCGGCGTCGTCGTCGTAGAACATTTCAGTCACTGGGGTGTCTCCTTTGATGGATTCTTTGGTGTTGTCTGGGGAAAATCGGAGGTGGTGCTGGTGGTGCTGCGGGCCCGGCGCGCCTTTTAGGCGGAGCGGAGGGCCCGGTCGCTCATGGAACGGGACCCGCGGCCGACGGCCAGGGTGCCGGACTGCACGATTTCGCGGACGCCGAAGGGCTCCAGCACCGAAAGCAGTGCCGTGAGCTTGTCGGGGTGGCCCGTGGCCTCAATGACGACCGACTCGGTGGAGACGTCGACCACTGAAGCGCGGAACAGGTCGGCCGCCTGGGTGACCTGCAGCCGGGTTGCGGCATCCGCACGTACCTTGACCAGGATGTGGTCGCGCTGTACGGAAGATTCGGGGGTGAGCTCGACGATCTTGATCACGTTGATCAGCTTGTTCAGCTGCTTGGTGACCTGTTCGATCAGCTCGCCGTCGGCGTCGACGACGACCGTCATCCGGGAGATGCCCGGAACCTCGGTCGGGCCGACGGCCAGGGAGTTGATGTTGAAGGCGCGGCGGGCGAAGAGGCTGGCGACGCGGGTCAGCACACCGGGCTTGTCTTCGACCAGAACGGAGAGTGTGTGGCGGGTCATGTTCAGTCCTCTTCTTCCCAGTCCGGGGTCATGTTGCGGGCAACCTGGATCTGGTCGTTGCTGACCCCGGCGGGGACCATCGGCCACACCATGGAGTTGGGGCTCACGACGAAGTCGATGACGACGGGCCGGTCGTTGATTGCCAGGGCCTGCTGGATGGTGGCGTCGATGTCCTCGTCGCGTTCGCAGCGGAAGGAGGCGCAGCCGTAGGCGTCCGCCAGCTTGACGAAGTCCGGGATCCGGACGGTGTCGTGGCCGGTGTTGAGGTCGGTGTTGGAGTAGCGGCCCTCGTAGAAGAGGGTCTGCCACTGCCGCACCATGCCGAGGGAGGAGTTGTTGATCACCGCGACCTTGATCGGGATCTTGTTGATCGCACAGGTGGCCAGCTCCTGGTTGGTCATCTGGAAGCAGCCGTCGCCGTCGATCGCCCAGACCACCCGGTCCGGCTCCCCGACCTTGGCGCCCATGGCGGCCGGAACGGCGTAGCCCATGGTGCCGGCGCCGCCGGAGTTCAGCCAGGCGTGCGGGCGTTCGTACTTGATGAACTGCGAGGCCCACATCTGGTGCTGGCCGACGCCGGCGACGTAGACGCCCTCGGGTCCGGTGAGCGCACCGATCCGTTCAATCACCCGCTGCGGCGCGCTGAGGCCGTCCTCGGGTTCGGTCCAGCCCAGCGGGTAGGTCTCCTTGAGGTTGTTCAGGAAGGCCCACCAGTTGGTGAGGTCCGGGGTTCCGGAGGCTTCGAACTGCAGGCGCAGCGCGTCGGTCAGTTCCGGGATGATTTCCTTGACCGAGCCCACGATCGGCACGTCGGCCGTGCGGTTCTTGGAGATTTCCGCCGGGTCGATGTCCGCGTGAATGACCTTGGCGTTCGGGGCGAAGGATTTCAGGATGCCGGTGACCCGGTCATCGAAACGCGCGCCGAGCGTGATCAGCAGGTCGGACTGCTGCAGCGCGGTCACGGCGGACACCGTCCCGTGCATGCCCGGCATGCCGACGTGCTGCGGGTGCGAGTCCGGGAAAACGCCCCGGGCCATCAGCGTGGTGACCACGGGCGCGCCGGAGAGCTCTGCCAGTTCCCGCAGTTCCGCGGACGCGTGGGCCTTGACCACGCCGCCGCCAACATACAGCACCGGCTTGCTGGCAGCCGCGATCAGCCGGGCGGCCTCACGGACTTGCTTGCTGTGGCCGCGGACCACCGGCCGGTAGCCGGGCAGGTCGATCTTGGGCGGCCAGGAGAAGGTCATCTGGCCCTGCTGGGCATCCTTGGCAACGTCCACGAGGACGGGGCCGGGGCGCCCGGTCGAGGCGAGGTGGAACGCCTCGGCCATCACGTGCGGGATGTCGTTGGGGTCGGTGACCAGGAAGGAATGCTTGGTGATCGGCATGGTGATGCCGACGATGTCCGCTTCCTGGAACGCATCGGTGCCAATGACTCCGCTGGAGACCTGGCCGGTGATGGCCACCATCGGCACGGAGTCCATGTGGGCGTCCATGATGGCGGTAACGAGGTTGGTGGCACCGGGGCCCGAAGTGGCGATGCAGACGCCAACCCGTCCGGTGACCATGGCATAGCCTTGCGCGGCGTGGCCGGCTCCCTGTTCGTGGCGGACCAGAATGTGGTTCAGTTTGGAGGCCATCAAGGGGTCATAGGTGGGCAGGATCGCGCCACCGGGAAGACCGAAAATGTCCTGCACGCCGAGTTCTTCGAGCGCGCGGACGATTGCTTGCGAGCCGGTCATCACCGTCGGGGGTACGACGTTGTTCGGCCCAAGGACGGGAGAGGCAGCAGCATGCTCGACGCCGGCGTCGGCCGGGCGTTCGAGGCGTTCCGGAGCCTTGTGGGCTCCAGCGGACTTTGTGGCCATCAGCGAGGGGCTGATCGGCGATCCTTTGCTCATCGGACTCTTCCTTTGGTGGATCTGCGGGTGGATCTTCGGCGATCTGGGTACTGCGGGTGTTGCGTGGTGGTGCGGAAATAAAAAAACCCCTCAGCCTGGCGGCTCTTCGAGGGGTTTGCGCGTGACGGTTCGTTACCAGTGGAGGCTATGGAGCCACGCGCTTGGTAAGTACGACGACGCCGCCGACGGTAACGATCTCGATCATGCGTTCAGTTTTCCCTCTTACTGAGACAGGTGTCAACGAGCCTGCGTCCTGTCTCACGATGTGGACTTCGTTGTCCACTGTTTGAACCCCTGCTTTCCCTTGGTGACCCTGCGGCGTTCAGCGGCAGGGCTTAATAAGGGGAATACCGAGGGGCCCCAAGGACGCGGCGCTCGCGCTGCGTCCTTGGGGAAGGTATTACCCGCAGTAGGCGCCCGTGGAGGCGCTGTGCACGAGCTTGGCGTACTTGGCGAGCACGCCCTTGGTGAACTTCGCCGGCAGCGGCTCCCAGCCCACCTTGCGCGCCTCGAGCTCGGCCTCGTCGACCAACAGGTCGAAGGTGCGGGCGGCAATGTCGACGCGGATCCGGTCGCCGTCTTTGACGAACGCGATCGGGCCGCCGTCGACCGCTTCCGGTGCGACGTGGCCGATGCACAGGCCGGTGGTCCCGCCGGAGAAGCGGCCGTCCGTCAGCAGCAGGACATCCTTGCCCAGGCCCGCACCCTTGATGGCGCCGGTGATGGCGAGCATTTCGCGCATGCCCGGACCGCCCTTGGGGCCTTCGTAGCGGATGACGACGACGTCGCCGGCCTTGATCTGTCCCTTGTCCAGCGCGTCCAGGGCGCCCTGCTCGCGTTCGAAGACGCGGGCGGTGCCCTCGAAGACGTCGGCGTCAAAGCCGGCGCTCTTCACGACGGCGCCCTCCGGGGCCATCGAGCCGTGCAGGATGGTGATGCCGCCGGTCTTGTGGATCGGGTTGTCCATGGCGCGGAGCACCTTGCCGTCCGGGTCCGGCGGGTTGATCGAGGCGAGGTTCTCGGCCACGGTCTTGCCGGTGACGGTGAGGCAGTCGCCGTGCAGCAGCCCGGCGTCGAGCAGGGCCTTCATGATGACCGGGACGCCGCCGATCTTGTCGACGTCGGTCATCACGTAGCGGCCGAACGGCTTGAGGTCGCCCAGGTGCGGGATCCTGTCGCCGATGCGGTTGAAGTCGTCCAGGGTCAGCTCCACCTCGGCTTCGCGGGCGATGGCGAGCAGGTGCAGCACGGCGTTGGTGGAGCCGCCGAAGGCCATGGTGACGGCGATGGCATTCTCGAAGGCCTTCTTCGTCATGATGTCCCGGGCGGTGATGCCCAGGCGCAGCAGGTTGACGACGGCCTCGCCGGACTTGTGCGCGAACATGTCGCGGCGGCGGTCGGCCGAGGGCGGGGCGGCGGAACCCGGGAGGGACATGCCCAGGGCCTCGCCGATGCAGGCCATGGTGTTGGCGGTGTACATGCCGCCGCAGGCGCCTTCGCCCGGGCAGATTGCCTTTTCGATGCGGGTCAGGTCTTCCATGCTCATCTTGCCGGCAGCGCAGGCGCCCACGGCCTCGAAGGCGTCAATCAGGGTGACTTCCTTCTCCGAGCCGTCTTCGAGCTTGACCCAGCCGGGCATGATGGAGCCGGCGTAGAGGAAGACGCTGGAGAGGTCCAGGCGGGCGGCTGCCATCAGCATGCCGGGCAGGGACTTGTCGCAGCCGGCCAGCAGCACGGAGCCGTCGATCCGCTCGGCCTGCATCACGGTCTCCACCGAGTCCGCAATGACTTCGCGGGACACCAGGGAGAAGTGCATGCCTTCGTGGCCCATGGAGATGCCGTCGGAAACGGAGATGGTGCCGAACTGCATCGGGAACCCGCCGCCGGCAAAGACGCCTTCCTTGGCGCCCTGGGCCAGGCGGTTCAGCGACAGGTTGCAGGGAGTGATTTCATTCCATGAACTTGCCACGCCGACCTGGGGCTTGGCGAAGTCGTCGTCGCCCATGCCGACCGCCCGGAACATGCCGCGCGCGGGAGCCGCGTGGATTCCGTCGGTAACGACCCGGCTGCGGGGTTTGATGTCCGGCTTGGTTTCTGTCGCTGTTTGGTTGTCCTCACTCATGGCTCAAAGTCTAGGGCTCCGCCGTCTGCAGCAACGAGCCGGACAGGCTCATTAAGCCCAAAACCGGGAATATTTCGCCCAAATAGTGGACATGCGTCTCACCTCTTGGACCCTGAGCGGGGTTGGGCTCAGTTTCCGTGAGCCGCATAACGCAGTTCCGGTGCCTCGGCCACCGCCTGGGCCTCCGCTTTGAGCATCGAGAGTACCCGCTGGATGGTGGTCCGGGCAGCGGCCTCCGGACGCGCAAGCGCCACGATGCTGCGGCTGGCCTTGACGCCGGTGAGCGGGCGCAGCACGAACCCATTTCCCTGGTTCTTCAGGGCGGTGTAGCGCGGCAACAGGCTGAGCCCGTGCCCGGCGCTGACCAGGGCCTCCAGGACGCGCAGGTCCGGGAAGAGCTGCGCCCGCACGGCCGGGGAATCAGCCTGCATCTCTATCTGGCGCAGCACGGTGTCGAAGGGGAAACCGTCGGGCACCCCCATCCAGGGGAATCCGACGACGTCCTGGGCGCTGAGCGTCGCCTTTCCGGCCAGAGCGTGGCGGGCCGGCACGGCCACGTCCAGCGGTTCGTCCAGCAGCGGAATCACCTGGAGGCCCTGGCGGGCGAAAACTTCGGGCCCGTCGACGCTGTGGGCCAGCACAATGTCATAGTCCGCGGCCAAGGCGGCAAACCCGGCGACCCCGGGATCCTCGAAGTGCGCCTCGAACCGGAGCCCGTCGATCTCCTTCACCCGGTGCAGCAGACCCGGCAGGAACATCTCCGCGGCACTCGGAAAGAAGGCCGCCTTGACCTGGGTCTGCCAGCCGAGCCGGTAGGTGTCGATAGTGGCCTCGGCCCGGGCCATCGCGGTGGAGACCTCCGCCGCCGCACCGGCCATGGCCAGCCCCGCCTCTGTCAGCCGCACTCCCCTGCCCGACTTCTCGACAAGGACCACACCGAGCTCGTCCTGCAGGGTCTTGAGCTGTTGCGAGACTGCCGACGGTGTCACCCGCATCGCCTCCGCCGTAGCGCCCACGGTGCCGCGATCGGCCAGCTCGCGGAGAATGCGGAGTCTCTTGAAATCCATCCAGCGAGGCTACACGGCGCTGCGGCGGGAACGCTGGACAGCCGCGTCGGGCCGGACGTAACGTCGAGCAACGGCAACCCTGCCGCCTGGACAGAAGGATTCGGCTATGGATTGGATTACCTGGCTCATCGTCATTGTGGCGATTGTCGGCGTCGTGTGGTGGCTGCTGAACCGCAACAATGCCCGCAATGGCGCTGGGGCCTCGCCATCCACGGGGGCCGGAACCGACACCTCCCGGCAGGCTGCGGAGGGCCGGGAAAGCCACGACGGCGCGCTGTCCGGCGGGACCGCCGCCGCGTCGGCCGCCGCTGCCGCCACCACGGGGATGCCGTCCGCCGCCGGATTCGGCAACGCCGAGCCGGTGCCGCCCACCACCGCCGACGACGCCGCGGCCGTGAGCGCGCCGGCCCGGGGCGCTGACGCAGAGGGCAGAGCTGCAGAGGCCGCCGATGCCGATCGCACCGCCGTCGGGAGCGCACCTGCAGGGGACTCCGACGTCGACCGCACCGCTGCCGGTTCCGCCACCGCGGGGGCAGCCGCTGGCGGCGCCGAATGGGAGACGCAGTGGTCGGAGACACCGCCGGCCGGGGAGCACGCCCCGCACCACGACCTTTCCCATGGCGCCCACGGGGCACACGTCGCCCACGACGACCACCACGCCCACGGCGAGGCGTCCGGGACCGCGGAAAGCCCCGCCGCCGGAGCGGGCGCAGCGGGCGCCACGGCAGCCGCAGCGGCAGCCGCACCAGAGCAGCAGCCGGCCGAAACGCCCCGCGTACACCACGCCGAATACACCGAGCCGCACGCCCCCACCCTTCCCGGCGCGGAATCCGCGGCCGCTGAGGCTGCTGACATCGAAACGGCGCAGGCGGCCTCCTCGGCAGCCCTCACCGAGGGCGCGGCCAGCCACGCCGCGGCACCTGCCGGGCACCTGGCCGTGGAGCAGCCATACGGAGAAGGGTCGGCGGCACCGGCCCCGGACGGGAGCGGCCCGGAGGGCTTCACCGTCAAGGGGAACGCCTCGTCGATGATTTACCACGACGAGACCAGCCCCTCGTATGAGGAAACCCGTGCCGAAGTCTGGTTCCTTTCCGCGGCCCACGCCGAGGCGGCGGGTTTCCGGCCGCCGCGCCGTTCACGGCTGTAGCCATGTCCCCGCGGTCGTCACGGCGCTCCGTCCTGGCGGCGGCAGTGGCGGCGGTGTCCCTGGCCGCGGCAGGCTGCACCGGCACCCCGGCCGCTCCCCCTTCGGCCGGCAGCCCACCCGTCGGCACAGAATCGCCCGGCAGCCAGTCCGCGCCGGTGGCAACCGGCGGCGCTGCCAGCAGCCCGCCCGGCAGCAGCCCGTCCGCTCCGGCGGCGCCGCGGGTCGCCGCCCGGATCAATGCGGGGCTGACGCTGCCCTGGTCAACGGTGTTCCTGCCGGACGGCACTGCCCTTATTTCTGAGCGGGACAGCGCACTGCTGAAGTCGTTGCCACCGGGTGGCAACGGCCCCGCCACCACGGTGGGCAAGGTGCCCGGCGTCGTCCCCGGCGGCGAAGGCGGGCTGCTGGGACTGGCCCTGTCCCCCGACGCCGGGACGGCCCGGTATCTCTACACCTACTTCACCGCAGAGGCGGACAACCGGATCGCCCGCTTCCGTCTCGGCGCCGACGGCCGCCCCGACCTCGGCGCTCCGGAGCCGGTCTTTTCCGGGATCCCCAAGGCGGGAACGCACAACGGGGGGCGCATCCGTTTCGGACCGGACGGCTACCTGTACGTCGGCACCGGCGATGCCCGGCGCAGCGGCGATCCCCAGGACCGCAACGCCCTGGGCGGCAAGATCCTCCGCCTGACCCCCGAGGGGAAGCCCGCACCCGGCAATCCGTTCGGCGACAACCCCGTGTACAGCCTCGGGCACCGCAACGTCCAGGGGCTCGACTGGGACAGCGCCGGACGGCTGTGGGCCAGCGAATTCGGCCCGGACGTCAACGATGAACTGAACCTGATTGTGCCCGGCGGAAACTACGGCTGGCCGGAGGTGACCGGCGCCCCGCACCGCACGGGGTTCCGCGACGCGAAAGTGGTGTGGCCTTCGACGGCGGACTCCTCGCCCAGCGGGCTTGAAATCATCGGCGACACGGCCTACCTGGGCGCGCTCCGCGGCCAACGGATCTGGAGGGTTCCGCTGCGCGGGGAGTTCGCGGGCGATCCTGTGGCCTATTTCACACGCGAGTACGGCCGGATCCGTGACGTTGCACTGGCTCCGGACGGGCGGCTCTGGGCGCTGAGCAACGGTCAGAACCCTGATTTTGTGCTGGTTTTGGAGGTCCCCCGCTAGCCGCCCGGCACCGTCGGCAGCCCGATTTCACACTGCACCAAAACTCGTGTAGAGTTTCATGTCGTTGCGGAGAACACTGCGGGAAATAAAAAGCCCGCGGGGAACGAAAACAACAGCTGCACCTCTAGCTCAACTGGCAGAGCAATTGACTCTTAATCAATGGGTTCCGGGTTCGAGTCCCGGGGGGTGCACCACCAAGAAAACCCCGTCCGGCAGGCTGAAAAGCGTGCCGGACGGGGTTTTTCTTTTTGCGCGGGCCGTTCAGCGCGCCGGGGCTGCCTGGTTGCCGTGTTTCAGCTTCACGCCACCCGGACCGCCGGCGCTCCTGCCCAGTTCATCCACACGGGCCCCGCGGAACTTTGCATCAATCCGCGGGCCGCCGGGGTGCCCGCTGGGGGTGCGCCGGCGAACAACTGGGCGGGAACGTCGGACGCGGCCTCCGCGAGTGTCCTGCGGCAGGCTAGCGGGGTTCGGGCAGCACTAACTGCGTTCGGCCGACGCGAAGTGAAAGTGGATCGGCAGCGCCAGCTGGATCGGGGCTGCGCCGACCGGCTCGTCGAGCAGCTCGTTGATCGAGGTCTGCCCTTCGAGCTCCGCAGTCAGGTGCGCTTCCATGCCTTGATCCTATGTCCGGCCTGCGCCCGGCCCGGTGATGGACACGGGCAGCGCAGCGTCACGGAAAAGCCGTGCCAGACGCCCGGGAAAGGGGGCTGGCACGGTTCGGATCTCAGCAAGGAGAAACGCCGCTAGCGTTTCGCCGGTGATTCCGTGTGGGGGTCGCAGTCTTCACAGAAGACGGCTGCGGCAGATTCACCGCAGCACTGGCAGTGATGCTCCAAGGACCTGGGTTCGAGGACGTACTGAGTCATGGCCCTATGCTCGTCCAGCGTGGCCGGCTTGAACCCAGTAGTGTGTACTCGTTTCGCGGCCCGGGGCCGGGCGGGGTCCGGTACGTACAGGCGCCGTCGGGCCCGGTACAAGCCCCGGCAGTGCCAGCAAAATTGACGCGAGTGCGCCCCGGCAGCCTAGTTGGCGTCGGCGGCCACACCAGGCTCCACGGCGGTGACGATGGCCTTCGCCTCCGTGGTGGACATCCGGTTGGCCAGTTCCCGGACCACGGACTGCAGCTCGTGCCGCAGCGAGTCGGGGTCGATCGAGGCTGCAGCAAGGACCGAGCGCTCCATGTCCGCGGCCGCGACGACGGCATCACGGCCGCGATTGGTCAGGGTCACGACGTGGCTCCGGCGGTCGGACGCGCTGCGCTCCCGGGAGATGTGGCCATGCGCCTCGAGCCGGCTCAGCGTCTTACCCATGGTCTGGGCCTGGACACGCACCAGCTGCGCCAATTGCGCTTGCGTCATGGGTCCGTTGGCGGAGAGCACTTCCATGGCGATGACCCCGGCATGGGTAAGGCCAATGGCCCCCAGCTTCTCGTTCCAGGAGTGTTCCACAAGGCGTGCTGCCGTTGACAATAGGCGGCCCGTGGGCCAGCGATCCATATCAGGCATACCCAAGAGTATAACGATTGTCGGATTCGTCGACCGCTCCTGCGCTCACTAGGCTGGAATTTCGCCCATTTGTCAAGGAGGAATAATGCCCGAACGACTCGTTCCCGGAGACGACGCACCGGACTTCCAGCTGTTGGACTCGACAGGACGCGAGGTCGGCCTGCAGGACTTCCGCGGCCGGAACACCGTGGTCTACTTCTATCCCGCAGCGGCCACCCCGGGGTGCACCAAGCAGGCCTGCGACTTCCGCGACTCGCTGGCAGCCCTGCAGCGGGCGGGCTACGACGTCGTCGGCATCTCCCCCGACCCCGTCGAAAAGCTCGCCGGCTTCGCGGCGGCTGAACGGCTCAGCTTCCCGCTGCTCTCCGATCCGGACCACGCGGTGGCCGAGGCCTACGCGGCGTGGGGCGAAAAGAAAAACTACGGCCGCACCTATGACGGGCTCATCCGTTCCACGGTGGTGGTCGGCCCCGACGGCAAGGTCGCCCTGGCGCAGTACAACGTGCGCGCCACCGGCCACGTTGCCAAGCTGCTGCGCGACCTCAAGCTGGAGGTCTAGCCGGCACCCGCTGCCGTCCGGCGGGCCGGCGGCGGGCCGCGGAACCGAAATGTAGACTGGTTCCTGGCATCCGCCGTCGAGGGCCCTCACGGGACCCGCGGACGACGGCGCCGCGCGCGAGTGGTGAAATTGGCAGACACGCAGGATTTAGGTTCCTGTGCCTTCGGGCGTGGGGGTTCAAGTCCCCCCTTGCGCACACAGCAGAACCCCGGTCCCCGGACCGGGGTTCTGGCGTTTAACCGCCGGCCGCCCCTCACGCCTCCGGCCATAAAAGCCCGGAACGACGGCCTAAAAGAGAGCGTCTACTGCTTCCCGGGCGGCCCCCCGGAAAAGAATTTCGATTCCCACCCATCCCTTTCCGCCGAGCGCCCGAATACCCATTGAGACACCAACCAAGGGTCGGTGCCCACCAGTCGGAGAAAAGCCACAGCGGCAAAGATGTTCGCTGCCGGCAATGAAATCGGCACAACAAAGGAGAATCGAAATGCAGACCATCAAGCGCACGACTTTCGCCGTTGCAGGTATCGCTGCCGCAGCCATGCTCAGCCTCACTGCCTGCGGCGGTTCCAGCACGGGATCCGCCTCCTCGGCCCCGGCTTCCTCGCCGTCCGGCTCCGCCATGGAGTCCAGCATGGCGCCGTCGCCGTCCATGAGCTCCTCCGCAGCGACGATGGACCCGGCCGCTGACCTCGTCGGCTCCGGCTGCGCCGCTTACGCCGCCCAGGTTCCCGACGGCAAGGGTTCGGTCTCCGGCATGGCCCTGGACCCGGTGGCCACCGCCGCCTCCAACAACCCGATCCTGACCACCCTGACCGCCGCCGTGTCCGGCAAGCTCAACCCCAAGGTCGACCTGGTGGACACCCTGAACGGCAGCGAATTCACTGTTTTCGCTCCGACGGATGACGCGTTCAAGAAGATCGACGCCGCCACCATCGACAAGCTCAAGACGGACGATGCCCTGCTGAGCAAGATCCTGACCTACCACGTAGTCCCGGGCAAGATCAGCCCGGCCGAGATCGTGGGCACCCACAAGACCGTCCAGGGCGGCTCCGTGACCGTGACCGGCAGCAAGGATGCGCTCAAGGTTGACGGCGCCAACGTGGTCTGCGGCGGCGTCAAGACCGCCAACGCCACGGTCTACATGGTCGACTCGGTCCTGATGCCGAAGTAGGCAACACCCCATCCCTCCTGACCCGGATCCAGCCTGACTCCCTGGATCCACCTGGAGAAACGAAGGCCCGCACCGGATGGTGCGGGCCTTCGCCCGTTGCGGGAATCCGCCGCACCGGTCAACTAGACTGGGGCTGTTCCGCAGCCGGCGGCCTTCCCGTACCCCAGAGGTGATTCCTACAGTGCCCAGCAGTACCGTGCCCACCAGTACCGGCCCCCGCAGGCGGTTGCGCCGCGTCGCTGCCGGTTTGGGCGCGGTCCTGCTCATGCTGCCGCTGGCCTCGTGCACCGGAACACCGGGCCCGACGCCGCCGCCGTCGTCCTCTGCCAGCACTACGGCTGCCGCCCCCACCGCCACCTTTACCTTTGGCACCGCCTCGCGCCCGCTCGGCCTGGACCCGGCCCTCGTGTCCGACGTCGACTCGTACCGCATCACCCGGCAGATCCTCGAGGGCCTGGTTGGCGTCGACCAGACCAGCGGCAAGCCCACCCCCCTGCTGGCAACGGAGTGGACCACCAGTGACGACGGCCGCGCCTACACCTTCAAACTCCGCGACAAAGTGAAGTTCCAGGACGGCACGGCCTTCAACGCGGCGGCGGTGTGCACCAACTTCAAGCGCTGGTTCAACTTTTCCCCGGCCCTGCGGAAGCAGGCGCCCGGCACCACGTTCAAGGGCGTCTTTATGGCCCACGCGGACCAGGCGTCGCTGTCCATCTACAAGGGCTGCACCGCGCTGTCGGCGAACAGCGTCCGGATCGACCTCACCCAGCCGTTCACCGGCTTCCTGCAGGCGCTCACCCTGCCCGCCTTTGCCCTCTCCTCGCCGCAGGCCATGGCCGCACACTCCGCCGACGTGCTCAACCAGAGCCGCGAGGGCCAGCCGGTCTCCGCCTACGCCCTGCACCCGGTGGGGACCGGACCGTTCGTTTTCAGCTCCTGGGACAACAACACCGTCACGCTGAACAGCAACAAGGGCTATTGGGGTGACAAGGGCCAGATCGGCACCGTCCACTTTGTCAGCTATGACCACCCGCAGACCCGGATGCAGGCGCTGCTCGACGGCAAGATCGACGCCTACGATTCGGTGACCGTGGGAAACTTCGACCAACTGGTCAAGCGCGGCAAGCAGATCATCCAGCGCGACCCGTTCTCCGTCATGTACTTGGGCATGAACCAGCAGGTGCCGGTGCTGCGGAACCTCAAGGTCCGCCAGGCCATTGAAATGGCCCTGGACAAGGACACCCTGATCCGGAAGTTCTTCATTGACAACACCGCGGCGGCCTCCCAGTTCGTTCCGCCGAAGCTGAGCGGCTTCAACAACAACGCCCCGTCGCTGGGCTACGACCAGAACAAGGCCAAGGAACTGCTCGCCGAGGCCAACTACAAGGGCGAGGAACTGAAGTTCTACTACCCGCTCAACGTCGCACGCCCCTACCTTCCGACCCCGGAGAAGGTCTACGCCGAGATCAGCCGCCAGCTCACCGCCGTCGGGCTCAACATCAAGCCCGTCCCGGTCGAATGGTCCGACGGCTACCTCCAGAAAGTCACCTCCCCCGGGGACCATGCCCTGCACCTGCTGGGCTGGAACGGTTCCTACGCGGACCCGGACAACTTCGTGGGCCCGCTCTTCGGGGAAAACACAGGCGAGTTCGGCTACCAGGATCCGCAGGTGTTTTCCAAGATCTCCCGCGCCCGCGGCCTGCCGGACGGCAAGGAACGCACCGAGCAGTACCAGACCATCAACGCCCAGATCGCCGCGACGGTCCCGGCGGTACCGATCGCGTTCCCGATCTCGGCGCTGGCTCTGTCCGACCGGGTCCTGAAATACCCGGCGTCGCCGGTCCTGAACGAAGTTTTCACCAACGTCGAGTTAAAGCCTTGACGGCAGGGTCCAATTTCAGTTAGTGGGCCGTGCGGGGATATTCTGTGACAGCCAGAGCCGCTGCTATCGGAGACTGATTGTGACTTTCATTTCCAAGACCCAACATGCCGACGTCGTCCTGATTGGCGGGGGCATTATGAGCGCCACGCTGGGCGCTTTCCTCAAGCAGCTGGAGCCGAACTGGACCATCTCCCTGTTCGAGCGGCTGGACCAGCCGGGTCTGGAAAGCTCCGGACCGTGGAACAACGCCGGCACCGGGCACGCCGCGCTGTGTGAGCTTAACTACTCCCCCGCGGCCAAGGACGGCTCGGTGGATCCCTCGAAGGCCGTACACATCAACGAGCAGTTCCAGCTCTCCCGCCAGTTCTGGTCCCACCTGGTCACCAACTCCCTGATCGGCTCCCCCGAGGGCTTCATCAACACCGTGCCGCACATGAGTTTCGTGGTCGGCGACGCCAACGCCAAGTTCCTGCGGACCCGCTACGAGGCGCTCAAGCCCAACCCGCTGTTCCGCTCCATGGAGTACTCCGAGGAGCACGCCCAGATCGCCAAGTGGGCGCCGCTGATCGTCAAGGGCCGCGACCCGAAGCAGCACATTGCCGCCACCCGCGCCGCGGAGGGCACCGACGTCGACTTCGGCGCCCTGACCCGCGAGCTGACCGGCTACCTCGGCAACAACGGCGTGGAGATCAACTACGGCCACGACGTCACCGGCATCAGCCGGGCCTCCGACGGCGGCTGGGACCTTGCGCTCAAGCACCCGCGTTCCGGTGAGCACGGCTCCATCCACGCCAAGTTCGTCTTCGTCGGCGCCGGCGGCGGCGCCCTGCACCTGCTGCAGGCGTCCGGCATCCCGGAAAGCAAGGGCTTCGGCGGCTTCCCGGTCTCCGGCCAGTTCTTCCGCTGCACGGACGAGAACCTCGCCGCCCAGCACAGCGCCAAGGTCTACGGCCAGGCCTCCGTGGGCGCCCCGCCCATGTCCGTCCCGCACCTGGACACCCGGTTCGTCAACGGCAAGCGCTCCCTGCTGTTCGGCCCGTACGCCGGCTTCTCCACGAACTTCCTGAAGAACGGTTCCTACCTGGACCTGCCGCTGTCCATCCGCCCCTCCAACATCATCCCGATGCTGGCCGTGGCCAAGGACAACATGGATCTGACCGCCTACCTGGTCAAGGAAGTCGCCAAGCGGCACGGCGCCAAGGTCGAGGCCCTGCGGGAGTACTACCCGGAGGCCAAGGACGGCGACTGGGAGCTCATCACGGCCGGCCAGCGGGTCCAGATCATCAAGAAGGACCCGAAGAAGGGCGGTGTGCTGCAGTTCGGCACCGAGGTCATCGCCGGACGCGACGGCACCATCGGCGCCCTGCTGGGCGCTTCCCCGGGCGCCTCCACCGCCGTGCCGATCATGATCGAGCTGCTCCAGAAGTCCTTCCCCAAGAACTTCAAGGGCTGGCAGGCCAAGCTCAAGGAGATGATGCCCGGTTACGGCGTCAAGCTCAACGAGAACCCGGACCTCGCCGCCAAGCTCGAGGCCGAGACGGCCGCGGCACTGCAGTTGGAGCCGGTCAGCGCCACCCGCTGAAACCCTTCCGGGTTGCGGCACGTTGTACCCCTTGACGTCATGCGTTGACGCCTGCCCGTAGACCCCCAGGAGACCATAAGATGTTCCGGCTGGCCCAGCTCTCGCTAGCAAACCGGGCGCTGATCGCGCTGATCACCGTCTTCGCGTCGGTCTTCGGGGTGATCACCATGACCTCGCTCAAGCAGGAGCTCATCCCGTCCATCGAGTTCCCGCAGATCACGGTCATCACCTCGATGCCCGGGGCCTCGCCGGAAGTGGTGGACAAGCAGGTCAGCGGGCCGCTGGAGACGGCGCTGAACGGCGTCGAGGGGTTGGAATCCACGACGTCGACGTCGCGCAACGGCGTCTCGCAGATCACCCTGGCCTTCACCTACGGCTCCAACCTGGACCGCGCCCGGAACCAGATCGACCGCGCCATCTCCAACGCGAAGCAGGCGCTGCCCAAGGACGTCCAGCCGCAGGCGATCGCCGGCAGCATCAGCGACTTCCCGATCGTCTACCTCGCGGTCTCCTCCGACAAGCCGTTGAGCGAACTCAACGCGGACCTTGCCCGCCTGAGCGTGCCCCGGCTGCAGAAGCTCGACGGCGTGCGCGGCGCCGAGGTCACCGGCGGGGCCACCCAGCACATCAAGATCATGCCGCGGCCGGCGGCCATGGCCGCCTCCGGCGTCACCATCGGGTCCATTTCCGAGGCGCTGAAGAACAACGGCAGCCTGGTGCCGGCAGGCAGTATCGAGGAACAGGGGAAGACGCTCTCGCTGCAGGTCGGCAGCCCGGTGGACTCCCTGGACGCGGTCAAGGCCCTGCCCCTGGGAGGCGCCCGCAGCGCCGCGACGATCGGCAGTGTCGCGGACGTCAGCATCACCGAGGACGCCCGCACCTCGATCACCCGCACCAACGGCAAGGAAACCCTCGCCGTCTCGGTCACCAAGAAGCCCGAGGGTGACACGGTGGGCATCTCCCACGCGGTGAAGGACACCATTCCGCAGCTAGAGGCCGAGCTGGGCTCCAACGCCAAGTTCACCCCCGTCTTCGACCAGGCGCCCTTCATCGAGAAGTCCATCAAGGACCTCACCACCGAGGGGCTCCTGGGCCTGGGCTTCGCCGTCGCCGTCATCCTGCTGTTCCTGCTCTCGGTGCGCTCCACACTGGTCACGGCCGTGTCCATCCCGTTGTCCCTGCTGATCACCTTCATCGGGCTCTCGGCGACCGGGTATTCGCTGAACATCCTGACCCTCGGCGCGCTGACCATCGCGATCGGCCGGGTGGTGGACGACTCGATCGTGGTGATCGAGAACATCAAGCGGCACCTGAGCTACGGCGAGCAGAAGATCACCGCCATCCTGACCTCCATCCGCGAAGTCGCCGGCGCGATCACCGCGTCCACGCTCACCACGGTGGCGGTCTTCCTGCCGATCGCCTTCGTGGCCGGACTCGCCGGGGAACTTTTCCGGCCCTTCGCGCTCACCGTCACCATCGCCCTGGTGTCCTCGCTGCTGGTCTCGCTGACCATCGTCCCGGTGCTGGCGTACTGGTTCCTGCGGACGCCCGCGGACAAGGCCGGCACCGCCGTCTCCGAGGCCTCCGCCCGTGACGCCGCCGCGAAAGCCCATGAGGCCGAACAGCGCAGCTTCCTGCAGCGCGGCTATCTCCCGGTCCTGACCAAGACGCAGCGGCATCCCGTGATCACCCTGGTCGCGGCCGTCCTGGTCCTTGGCGGCACGGTGGCGATGTCCCCGCTGCTGGCCACCGACCTGCTGGGCCGCTCCGGCGAAAACAGCATGACCGTGCGGCAGGCCCTGCCCGCCGGCACCAGCCTCTCCGAGGGCAGCGCCGCGGCCGTCAAGGTCGAGAAGGTGCTGCGCGGCATCGACGGGATCAAGAACGTGCAGGTCACCACCGGCAACGCCCAGTCCGGTTTCTCCGCGCTGCAGTCCACCGGGGCGGCGAATTCCAGCTTCACCGTCGTCACGGACGAGTCCGCGAAACAGGGCCAGCTCCAGGACACTGTCCGCCGTGAACTCGCCAAGATCTCGGGCGCCGGCAAGATCACCGTCGGCTCCCAGCAGGGCGGATTCGGTACGACGTCGACGGTTGACATCACGCTCAAGGCCGCCAGTTCCGCGGACCTCAAGACCGCCAGCGACGCCATGGTCAAGGCCATGGACGGCGTCCCCGGCTCCTCCGAGGTCAGCACCAACCTGGCCGCGAGCCAGCCCGTGGTCCAGGTCAAGGTGGACCGCGCCAAGGCCGTCGCGGCCGGCCTGAACGAGCAGCAGGTCGCCGGCGTGCTGGCCTCCACGATCAGCCCGGTCCCGGCCGGCACCGTCCGGATCGGCACCAACGACTATCCGGTCCGGATCGGCGAGGGCACCCGCTTCACCAGCATCGGCGCCGTCCGGGACCTCCCGCTGCCGACGGCGCGGGGCCCGGTTCCGCTGTCCTCGATCGCCTCGGTGGAACAGGTCGACGTCCCGGTCTCGATTACGGCGAGCAACGGCCAGCGGACAGCGCGCGTGTCCGTCACGCCGTCGGGCGGCAACCTCGGCGCGGTGAGCACCGAGGTGCAGGCCCGGCTCAAGTCTGTCCAGCTGCCGCCGGGAGTCACGGCGGAGATCGGCGGCGCCACCACGCAGCAGGCCGAGTCTTTTGGCCAGCTGGGACTGGCGCTGCTGGCCGCCATCGCCATTGTCTACGTGATCATGGTGGCCGCGTTCAAGTCGCTCGTGCAGCCGCTCATCCTGCTGGTCTCGATCCCCTTCGCCGCCACCGGCGCCATCGCGCTGCTGCTGGTGACGGGCGTCCCGCTGGGGCTGCCGTCGCTGATCGGCATGCTGATGCTGGTGGGCATTGTGGTGACCAACGCGATTGTGCTGATCGACCTAATCAACCAGTACCGGCAGCCCCGCAACGGCGAACCCGGCATGAGCGTGGCGGACGCCATCACGCACGGCGCCCGGCAGCGGCTCCGGCCGATCCTGATGACCGCCCTGGCCACCGTGTTCGCGCTGACCCCGATGGCGCTGGGCCTGACCGGCGGCGGCGGCTTCATCTCCCAGCCGCTGGCCATCGTGGTGATCGGCGGCCTGATTTCCTCCACCCTCCTGACGTTGATCCTGGTGCCGGTGCTGTACCGGCTGGTGGAGGGCCGGCGCGAACGCAGGGCCCTGGAGAAAGCCAACGGCGGCCGGGCCGCCCACGGCCGCCGGGCACAGCCCGCGCCGTCTGACGCCGCGGGGACGGCCGGCGCCGGGTCCGGGACCAAGGGCGGCGATGCCCGCCCGGAGGCGCACGACGGGGACAATGACGAGCGCGACGACGAACCGGACGAGGCGCCCGCCCTCCGGCACTGACACTTGGCTTTCCTGCTGGCCGGCCACAGCCTTCGTGCGGCGGGATGCTAGCCGAAGTGGGTAGCGGCCTTGCCGCCGCCTGCGGATTCCACGATGGCAGCGGCGACATCGCGAAGCTTCAGGTTGCGGTTGTTCGAGGCGGCCTTAATGAGTCCAAAGGCTTCCTGCTGAGTGCACCGGTTCTGGGCAATGATGACACCGACTGCCATGTCGATGACTGTCCGTGAAGTCATGGCCAGCCTTAGATCCTCCGCCGTTTGACTGTGCTGAGCCAGCAAAACCGCCAGCCTGAGGCCCTTTGAGGCCTGGGCGACGAAGCCCTGCGCCCGGCTCACTGACCCGCCGTCGAAGGCGTGGGCTTTTTCCGAGTAGAGGTTGAGGCCAGCGCGGACGGAGTCGTCCGGCAAGTGGAAGGGCACAGCGAGGATGGAGCGGATGCCATTGGCGGTGGCTATAGCGTTGTACGCCGGGAAGGTGTCATCACCCGCGAGATCGGGAATGTGGACCAGCAATTGCCGCCTGCTGGCCATTAGGCACGGCCCCTCATCGAGTTGATACTGCAACTCGTCGAGCCTGCGTGCCTTTTCGCCGCTGCTGGCCACCGTCCCGGCCGAGCCGTGACGTAGCAGCGTGACCCCGCAGAAGACTTCGTTCTTGTCGGAGGACAAATTGGCGGAGGCGAAACAGGCGAGTTCGTCGAGAAAGTCGGCAACGTCTTGGGTCTCCAGAAGCAGGTCCTGTAGCTCGGCGGCGACGGGCCCCCGCTGATGCCCGTTCAGCCCAGGCTCTCTCGTCAGTCCCATATTTAACTATGCACCCTGCCCTACCGAACCCGACAGACTGCAAAATCGGCGCACAGGCAGCGCGGGACTGGTCCAGCGCGGGGACTGGTCCGGATCGACTTCGACGGTGGACCGGGTTGCTGGTCGGACCCACTTCCGAAAAGTAGTGACGTAAGTTACTTCCGCGTTCAGATGTAGTGAGTTAGCCTTCTTTTGGGTCAAGACGCGGCCCGTTCGTGTTTTCGTAGAGAGATCCATATCTATGACCACCGGCAAACTTGGCGTCACGGTGTCAGTCGACCTCGATGCCTCGACTGTTACGATCCGCCCCGTCGGGACGCTGACCAACCGAAACATCGAAGGCCTCTTGGCACTTCGCCGCCGGGCTGAACGCGCCCTCCCCTACTGCGAGATCGTCCTCGACGGCGCGTTCCTCGGGTACGAATCGGCCGACGCCCGCGAAGCTCTGATCAGGTCCGGGCTCCACCGGGAAACCGACCGGCCCCGCCGCGCCGGGCTCGGCCCCCGGCCCGCGCCGAAGCAGGCGGCTTGAGCGGCCTCCGCACAAGCGCCTCCGGCCAGAGCGACCAACTGAAGCGTCATCACGGCCATAGCTCCGTTCCAGCCACCCGCGGATATGGCCGTTCATTGGGGGCGGCCATATCCCGGGCAATACATGACCGTGGACCCGGCGTGTGGGCCACGACAGTGACCAGCCGCTTCTTAACAGCTTGGCGCTGGCCGAACCAGCAATCGGCAGAGAACACGAAGTCCTCAGCGGCCATCCGGCAACTTTGATCGGAGTTCTTCTGCCTCGGAAGCAAGGGCCTGACGCTGGTCCCGCGTGAGTCTTCTAAGCTGCAGGTCCAGGACTACCCGGCTGCCGAATTTGTCCACACCTAACAGCTGACCAACCCGACGGAGTGCTTCGTCAGTGTCCTCTGAATCCTCAATTACCTGAAAGACCTCGTCACGCCGATCTATCGCCCGCACAAGGGCATCGACGACCATCAACTGGTCTCTGATCCGCCGCTCATCCTCATCCATGCGGCGATTCTTGCACCACGGAGGTCATTCGGCATTGCGTCCGGCTGCCGTTTCCTGAACAGACAATCTTCGTAGCTACCGGCTCGCCGAGTGCCCTCACCGGGAACCGCCCCGGGCCGCCCCGGGCCGCCCCCGCTCGATTCCCGTAAGACCCGCCCGCGAAACTGCCCGGTGAGGGTGCCCTGTACGGGCGCCTGCCGGGACCCAACCCATGCGGCACCCGGGCCCGGTGACGGCCGGGGACAGCACGGGCCGGAGGGCGAGGAATAATCCGAAGAGGACGGCGTTGTAGAGGGTGATACATGCAAATGCATGTAAATCGGGTATAGTAAAAGCAGCAACCGGAAGTCTCCGGCCCCGGAAAGGAACACCATGCAGATCGGCGTCTTTAGCGTCAGCGACATCACTACCGACCCCACCACGGGCCGCACCCCCACGGAACACGAGCGCATCAAGGCCTCGGTTGCCATCGCCAAGAAGGTCGAAGAAATCGGCATGGACGTCTACGCCATCGGTGAGCACCACAACCGCCCGTTCTTCTCCTCCTCCCCCACCACCACGCTGGCGTACATCGCGGCGCAGACGGAGCGGATCATCCTCTCCACCGCCACTACGCTGATCACCACCAATGACCCGGTGAAGATCGCCGAAGACTTCGCGATGCTCCAGCACCTCGCCGACGGCCGGGTGGACCTGGTCCTGGGCCGCGGCAACACCGCCCCCGTCTACCCCTGGTTCGGCAAGAACATCCAGGACGGGATCGAGCTCGCGATCGAGAACTACTCCCTGCTGCGCCGGCTCTGGGACGAGGACACGGTCAACTGGTCCGGCAAGCACCGCACCCCACTGCAGAATTTCACTTCCACGCCGCGCCCGCTCGACGGCGTCGCCCCCTTCGTCTGGCACGGCTCCATCCGCACCCCGCAGATCGCCGAAGTGGCCGCGTACTACGGCGACGGTTTCTTCGCCAACAACATCTTCTGGCCCAAGGAGCACTACCAGCAGCTGATCGGCCTCTACCGTGAACGCTACGAGCACTACGGCCACGGCAAGGCGGACCAGGCGATCGTGGGCCTGGGCGGCCAGTTCTTCATGCGGAAGAACTCGCAGGACGCCGTGAAGGAGTTCCGCCCCTACTTCGACAACGCCCCGGTCTACGGCCACGGCCCATCGCTGGAGGACTTCACCTCGCAGACCCCGCTGACGGTCGGCAGCCCGCAGGAGGTCATCGAGAAGACCCTCACATTCCGCGAGTACTTCGGCGACTACCAGCGGCAGCTGTTCCTGATCGACCACGCCGGCCTGCCGCTGAAGACCGTGCTGGAGCAGCTGGACCTGTTCGGCGAGGAAGTACTGCCGGTGCTCCGCAAGGAATACGCCGAGAAGACTCCGGCCCACGTTCCGGAACCGCCGACGCACGCCGGCCGTGTGGCTGCGTCGCTGGCGGCCCGCGAGGCCGCCCCGCAGGACGCCTGATGCCCGCCGAAGCGGCGCCGGCGGAAGCTGGCCGGGCGGGCGCACCGGCAGGCCCGGGCACCAGCCCGGCGTCGCCGGTGCGGCTCGCGGCGCAGACTTGGGAGTCCCTGTTCCGGGCCCAGGTCGCCGTGATGCGCCGGCTGCAGGCCGGACCGGCGTTTAAGTCGCTGGCCCTGAACGAGTACGACGTGCTGTTCACCCTCTCCCGCTGCCCCACCGGCTGGCTGCGCCAGAACGAGCTCAACGACCACGTGCTGCTGAGCCAGTCGAGCCTGAGCCGGTTGGTGGAGCGGCTGGAAAAGCGGGGCCTCGTGGAGCGGCAACCCGCGCCCGACGACGGCCGCGGCGTGCTCGTCCGTCTCACCCAGGCCGGACGGGAACTGCAGAAGACCATCGGACGGGAGCACGTCCGCGACATCGTGGATCTGGTGGGCCCGGCACTGACCGCCGAGGAACAGCGTGAGCTGCTGCGCCTGACGGACAAGCTGCGCGCCTCGGTCCTGGGCCGCTAGCTGTGCTGCTCCGCCGCGGGCCCGGGGGCCTTAGCGGATGGCGACCAGCGCCGCCGGGTCCTCGACCGGCAGGTCGCCGGTGACAGTGGCAGTGACCTTGAGTTCACGGAGCGAGAGGCTGCCACCCACGGTGGACAGGAACGCGGTGTCCGAGGAGTCCCGGCCGGCGGTAATCCGGAGCATGCTCTCCCGGGGCGCCAGGCCGGTCGGATCGATTACGTGCCAGGCCCCGTCCACGTGTGCTTCGGCCACGGCGTGGAAGTCCATCGGGCTCAACCCGGGCGCGTACACGGCCGCCAGCCGCGCCGGGACGTTCTTGGACCGCAGCAGCGAGATGGCCAGGTGGGCGAAGTCCCGGCAGACGCCGCGCCGGTGCAGCAGTGTTTCGACGGCGCCGTCGGTACCGCGCGATGAGCCGCTGACGTAGCGCAGTTCGCTGAAGACCCAGTTCCGCACGGCGTGCAGGAGTTCCCCGCCGTCCAGGCCGCCGAACTCCGCGTACGCCGTCGGGAGCAGCCGGTCCGACTCGGCGTAGCGGCTGGGCCGCACGTAGCGGATGAGCTCCATCAGCCTGGGTTCTTCCGGCGCGGCGAAACCGGTGACGGTGGCCCCGTACTCCACCAGCACTTCGGTGGGCTCGGCGAACTCCATGTAGTGGAAGCGCCCGCCATGGTGGTCCGAGAGCTCGGTCAGGGGCACGTCCTCGCCGCCGGCCGTCACGGACAGCGACTCCTCGAATCCGCTGTAGCCGGGGTTGCGGGCAACAGCCACCGCCATCGCGACCTTGGTATCGGCCACGGTCTTGAAGGCCAGGCGTGCGGACACGATGCGTTCCATGAATCTCCGGAGGGTGCGAGCGAAGCCGCTGGATTGTCAGCGGGATGGCGGTCGCCCCGGGCCGTTGTGGACGGGCGGGGCGGGACTAGTTTTTGATCTTCAGCGACATTAGCATCCGCTGGACATTGGCGAATTCCGAGCCCTCGTTGACGTATTTGTCCGCCTGGCCCAGCGTGTCAAAGGACTTGGCCGGGGCGACTTTCTGGTCCGGAGCAAACGCCTTGAACTCATCCAGATCGCCGAAGGAGTAGTCGCCCTTGCCCTCGGGGCCGCGGACGATGTTCCGCAGTGTGCAGGATTTCCCGCCCGCACCGCCCACCACGTTGGTGATGCCGTAGGAGCCGAAGTATTTGTAGCCCTGGATCACGCGGAAGACCACGTGCGGGTCGATGGTTCCCTCCCCGCCGCGGTGCGGCAGTTCCACCGGAACGCTGCTGACCACAACATACGGTTTCGCGGCGGCGGCCTTGCAGGAGGCGGCGGCCTGCGGCCGGAGCCCGGTCTGCAGCGTGGCCAGGTACCGCCCCTCCGCGTCCTTGACCTCGATCCTCAGTGCCCCCGGCAAGGTGTCCTTCGCCGGAGCGACCGACTGCGCGATCCACTCCTGCGGCAGATCGAAACTCACAGTCTTCCCGGGATCGTAGAACGTCTTCCAGGCCGCCGCCGTCGCACCCGCCGTCGCGCCGGCAGATGGAGAGTGGCCGGCAGAGGCCGTCCCCGAGGCCGAGCCGCCGGATGCCGTCGTCGACGTGGCACCAGCGGAGGGGGCCGACGTCGTGCTACCGCCCGGAGGTGCAGCGGTCCAGGCAGGCGCGCCCTTGCCTTCGCTGCTGCAGCCGGCGAGCGCCGCCGCGGTGAGCGCCAGCGCAGCAGCCATCCGGAGTCTGCGGGGAAGTGCCGTGCCAGTCATGGTGCCAGCGTAACCGCGGGCCGACGCTGTCCGGGGCTTTCGGAACAGCGTTTCGCCGAAGCGGCAGCGGCACTCCGGCGGCACGGTGCACCGCAGGTCCGGGAGCGAAACAAGGCTAGGCTGGGGGGATGGCGGAACAGCACTTTGATGCAGCGGAATCTGGCGGCCCGGACGGCGTGGCGCGGATGTCCGCCGTCGACATCGCAGACTGGCGGCTCCGGACCTTCGCGCTCTACGCCACCGTGCGGAAGATCGCCGCGGACAGCCCGGCCGAAGCGCACTCCTATTGGCGGCAGGAGCGGGACCGGATGTTCGGCACGCACCCCGCCTCACCCCTGACGGACGACGCCAAGGCAAGTTTCGGCGGCCTGAAGACCGCGGACTACGACCCGATCTACCGCTTCCACGTGCCCATCACGAAGGAGGGCGCCGGACGGGAGATGAACGTCGAAACCGGCACCGACGGCGTCGTCCGCTTTGTCCGGCTGGGCACTTTCGACCTGCCGGAGATGGGCCAGTTGGCGGTCTGGAAGCTCAACGGCTACGGCGGCGGCATCTTTGTGCCGTTCCGGGACGCCACCGCGGGCCAGCCCGGCGGCAGCTACGGCGCGGGCCGCTACCTGCTGGACACCATCAAGGGTGCCTTCCACGGCGTCACCGGTTCCGGGCCCGGTGCCGAGTTCGTGCTGGACTTCAACTTCGCCTACAACCCCTCCTGCGCCTACAACGAGGCGTGGGCATGCCCCCTGGCCGGTCCCTCGAACCGGCTCGCGGTGGACATCCCGGTCGGCGAGCTGTACTAGCCGGATGGATTCGCAGCTACAACAGGCGCAGTCCGCCCGGCCCGTCCCGCCGGACACCGCGGCAGCCGCCCGCTCCGCTTCGTCCCCGTCGGCTTCGACCCGCCGCCACTACCGGGGCGTGCTCCGATACCCGGCGGCCCGGCAACTCCTGCGCTTCACCGGCGTCGGGGTGGTTTGCACCCTGACCTCACTGGCGCTCTACGCCTTCCTGCGGCCGTGGATCGGACCCCAGCCGGCCAACGCGGCCGCGCTGATCATCACCTCGCTGATGAACACCGCGCTGAACCGGCGGTTGACGTTCAAAATCACCGAGCGGCACCGGATGAAGCGCGACCACCTCAACGGCCTGATCGTCATCCTCGTCGCGCTGCTCATCACCGGCGGCAGCCTCGGCATCCTGCACTGGATCAACCCGGACGCGACCGTGGCCGATGAACTCTGGACCACCACCCTGTCCGGATTCCTGGCCACGGCCGTAAGGTTCACGATGCTCCGGCACTGGATCTTCCGCCGCGCCCGGCACCGCTAGCGCAGTTGCTCTCTCACTTTGGGTCGTTCCGGAGCGTCCGGAGCAACCATAAGTGAGAGAGCAACGCGGCGTTCAGGCACCGAGGCTGCGGACGGTGCCGACGGCGGTGCGCACCGCGGCTGCCGCTTCCTGCAGCTGCGCCGCAGTGACGGACGAATCGAAGCTGAAGCGGACGGCGGTCTGGGCCACCTCGGCGCTGATCCCCATCGCCAGCAGCACGGGCGAGGGCTCGTCGGAGCCCGCGGCACACGCCGAACCGCTGGAGCAGATGACGCCCTGCCGCTCGAGCTCCAGCAGCACGGACTCGCCGCTGGTTCCCGGGAAGCAGAACGACGCCACCGAGGGCAGCCGCTCGACCGGATGGCCGGTCAGGACGGCTCCCGGCACCGCGGCCAGGACCGCGCCGATGAAGTCATCCCGCAGGGCGGCGACCCGCTCGGCGGATTCCGGCTGCGACGGCCCGGCAAGACTCAGCGCCGTTGCGAGGGCCACCGCCCCGGCAACGTTCTCGGTACCCGAGCGGCGGCCGCGTTCCTGGCCGCCGCCGTGGAGCAGCGGCTCCAGTCTGGTCCGGCTGCGCACGAACAGTGCCCCGCAACCTTTCGGAGCGCCCAGCTTGTGGCCGGAAATGCTCAGGGCATCCGCGCCCAGGCCACGTGTGTTCAGGGGCAGCCAGCCCGCGGCCTGCACGGCATCACTGTGCAGCGGGACGCCGTGCGCGCGGGCCAGGACGGCCAGCCGTGCCACCGGCTGGACAGTGCCCACCTCGTTGTTGGCGTACATGACGCTGGCCAGCGCGGTCTCCGGCCGGAGCACAGCCGCGAACGTCTCCTCGGTCACCTGCCCGTAGCGGTCCACCGGGATCACGTCGACCGCGAAGCCGTGGACACGTTCGAGGTACCTGGCGGATTCCTCCACCGCGGGATGTTCGACGGCGCTGATCGCCACCCGGTCCAGGCGCCGGTCCGCGGCGCGCCGGGCCAAGGCGATGCCCTTGACGGCGAGATTGTCCGCTTCCGTGCCGCCGGAAGTGAACACGACCTCAGCCGGCCGGCAGCCCAGGGCCTTCGCCGTGGTCTCCCTGGCCCCGGCGAGCGCCGCGGCGGCGGCTTCCCCGAGTGAATGATGGCTTGAAGGGTTACCAAAGTCTCCGCTGAGGTACGGCCACATGGCCTCAAGCACCTCGCGGCGGACCGGCGTGGTGGCGGCGGCGTCCAGGAAGATCACGGCAACCCTCAGCCCGCCGGTTCTAGTTCGAAGTCGAGCTCGACGTCGAGGCCCAGGTCCAGGGCGGTGACGCTGTGGGTGAGCCCCCCAATCGAGATGACATCCACCCCGGTGGCGGCGATCCCGGCCACGGTGGCGAGGCTGACGTTGCCGCTGGCCTCGACGCGGGCCCGCCCGGCGATGAGGTCGACCCCGTCGGCGAGTTCGATCAGCGAGAAGTTGTCCAGCATGATGGTGTCCACGCCCGCGGCCAGCACGGGTTCGATCTGCTCCATGCTGTCCACCTCCACCTCGAAATGCGTGGTGTGCCCCAGCCGCGCCTTGGCGTCGCGCAGCACCGCGGTGAGCTTCGCCGGGTCCCCGCCGGTCAGGACGGCCAGGTGGTTGTCCTTGGCCAGGACCGCGTCGGAGAGGCTGAAGCGGTGGTTCGCTCCCCCGCCGCAGCGCACCGCGTAGCGCTCCAGCACCCGCAGCCCCGGCGTCGTCTTCCGGGTGTCCGTGATCCGCGCCCGCGTGCCGGCCACCAGCGCAACGAATTCCGCAGTCCGGGTGGCGATCGCGCTCATCCGCTGCACCAGGTTCAGCGCCACCCGTTCGGCCAGCAGCACCCCGCGGGCGTTGCCGGTCACCCGGGCCAGTGCGGTGCCGGCGTCGAAGGCCTCACCGTCCGCCACAAGCAGTTCGACGACGGCGGCCGGGTCCGCCAGCTTCATCGCCGCGGCGAACACCTCCCCGCCGCTGAACACGCCGGGCACCCGGGCCGCGAGCACGGCGGTGGCGCGGGCGTCGGCGGGGATGAGGGTCTGCGAGGTGATGTCGCCGTACGGGGAGTCCTCCTGCAGGGCGGCACGCAGCACGGCGTCGACGGCGGCCGCGGGGAGGGTGCCGTCGAGGGCGGCCTCGGGGACGAAGGCGGGGCGGGCGGCGGCGGGTGCTGTCATGACGGGATCCTTTGTTTCGGACGGGATACGGCGGCGTACCTGTGGGCGTGCGGGCCGGCCGACAGGGTGGACCGGGCCGGGGCTGCGAGCACCGCGGGCGGGCCTGGGGCAACGGCGTCAGCGGCTGCGTCGGCAGCGTCGGCGCGGAAGTGGGCGCCCACCGAACCGGTCCTGGCCCGGGCGGCCTCCACCAGCAACCGGGCGGCCAGCAACAAGTTCCGGTCCTCGTAGTCGGACTGATCCAGGCCCGCGTCCGCCACACTCTCGGGCCGGATAACGCTGGCCCACGCAGCCAGTTGGGCAGCGGCAGCATCGAGGTCAGCCCCCGAGCGCAACACGCCGGCAGCCCCAGTCATCAACCGCCCCAGAGCCTCCCGAGAAAACAACCCGGGACCAGGCCCTGTCTTCACAACACCTTCGGGCAAACCGGCCTGGTGATGTTCCCAGGTGGCACCCAGGGCTGGCTGCCCACCGTCGTTCGACGGTGTTCCGGAAGCGTGCGTCAAGGCGAGGCCGCCAGCGGCCGAGACAGCACGCGGAGGAACGGCGTCGGACGACGCCCAAGCTGACGCCCAGCCCGGATCGTCTCCCAAGAACGATTCAACGGCCCGTCGCCCGAACACCAGCCCTTCGAGCAGCGAATTGCTGGCCAGCCGGTTGGCGCCCTGCGCGCGGGTGCACGCGGTCTCGCCCGCCGCGTACAGCCCCGGTACTGAGGTGCGTCCGCACAGGTCCGTCGCGACCCCGCCCATCCAGTAATGCGCGGCCGGGGACACGGGCAGCGGCTCCGCGGTCCAGTCGTAGCCGGCGGCGCGGGTGGCCGCGGTGATGGAGGGGAACCGCCGGGCCAGGAAGCCCGTCCCGCGGCTGGCTTCAATGCCCCGGGCGTCCAGGTATACCGGGCTGTCCGCCGGCAGCCCGGTGGCCGCCAGGTGCAGTGCGATGCTGCGGGAGACGACGTCGCGCGGGGCCAGTTCGGCGTCGGTGTGGAAGTCGGGCATAAAGCGGTGGCCGGCGGCGTCGAGCAGGAGCGCACCCTCGCCGCGCACCGCCTCGGAGATCAGCAGCGCGGGCGGCCCGCCGGGCACCTCGGCCCCGGCCAGTGTGGTCGGGTGGAACTGGAAGAACTCCAGGTCGCGGACCGCGGCACCCGCGCGCCAGGCCAGGGCGAGGCCGTCGGCGGTGGCCACCGAGGGGTTGCTGGTGCGGGCGAACAACCGCCCGGCGCCGCCGGTGGCGAGCAGCACGGCGTCGGCGTCGAGCCGTTTCCGCTCCCCGCCGGCCAGGTAGGCGACGCCTGTGACGGCTCCCGCAGCGGCCCCGGCCGCCGGTTCACCGCCGCCGGTCAGCAGTTCGGTGACGAAGGCACCGGTCTCCACCCGGAGCCGGCCCTGGAGGGCGCGGTCGAGCACAGCGGCCACGAGCGCGCGCGCGATGCAGGCCCCGGTCGCATCGCCGCCGGCGTGCAGGATACGGGCAGCCGAATGCGCGGCTTCGAGTCCCAGGGCCGGGCCGCCGTCGGCGCGGACATCGAAGTCCACGCCGAAGCGGCGCAGTCCGGCGATGTCCAGGACGGCTTCCGTGCACAGGATCCGGACGGCGTCGGGATCATTCAGCCCGGCCCCGGCGGCGAGGGTATCGGCAATGTGCGCCGCCACGGAGTCGCCGGCGGCAGCCTCCCCCGGCGCGAGCACGGCGGAGATGCCGCCCTGGGCGTAGAAGGTGTTGCTCTCCTCGAGCGCGCCCTTGGTCAGGAGCACCACCTCGGCGGCCGGCGCAGCGGTGGAGCCTGCGGTGGAGCCGGGATCGGAGGCGAGCAACGCCGCGTACAGCCCGGCGATCCCGCTGCCGACAACGACGAGCCGCCTGGTCACGGCCGCGCCGCCAGCATGCGTTCCAGGGCCACACGGGCGGGGCCGGCGACGTCGTCCGCCACCGAGATGCGGTTAACGACCTCGCCGCGGACCAGGGATTCCAGCACCCACGCCAGGTAGCCGGGGTGGATGCGGTACATCGTGGAGCAGGGGCAGATCACCGGGTCCAGGCAGAAGATGGTGTGCTGCGGGTTCTCCGCGGCCAGCCGGTTGACCAGGTTAATCTCGGTGCCGACGGCGAAGACGGTGGGCTCGGTGGCGGCGGCAATGGCCTTGCGGATGAAGTCGGTGGAGCCGGCGGCGTCCGCGGCGTCGACCACGTCCATGGGGCATTCCGGGTGCACAATGACCTGCACGCCCGGGAACTCGGCGCGGGCCTTCTCGATCTGGGCCACGTTGAAGCGCTTGTGGACCGAGCAGAAACCGTGCCACAGGATCACGCGGGAGTCCTGCAGGGCCTGCTCGTCGTTGCCGCCGAGGTCTTTGCGCGGATTCCACATCGGCATCTGCTCCAGCGGCACGCCCATGGCTTTGGCGGTGTTGCGGCCCAGGTGCTGGTCCGGGAAGAACAGCACACGCTGGCCGCGCTCGAACGCCCATTCCAGTACAGTGGCGGCATTCGAGGAGGTGCAGACAATGCCGCCGTGCTCGCCGCAGAAGCCCTTGAGCGCCGCCGAGGAGTTCATGTAGGTGACGGGGATGACGGGCACCCGGCCGTCGGCGTCCGGTTCGGTGCCGAACAGCTCCTCCAACTGTTCCCAGCACTCCGTCACCGAGTCGATGTCCGCCATGTCCGCCATCGAGCAGCCAGCCGCCAGGTTGGGCAGGATCACGGCCTGCTCCGGCCGGGACAGGATGTCCGCTGTTTCGGCCATGAAGTGCACACCGCAGAAGATGATCGCCTCGGCGTCCGGCCGGGTCAGGGCCGCGTTGGCGAGCTGGAAGGAGTCGCCCACAAAGTCGGCGTACTCGACCACCTCGTCGCGCTGGTAGAAGTGGCCCAGGATAACGGCCCGGTCCCCCAGCGCCGCCTTGGCTGCGCGGATCCGGGAGTCCAGTTCGGCGTCGCCGGCCAGCCGGTACTCCTCCGGCAGCTGGCCCTGCCGCGGAGTGGACCGCGGGGCGACGTCGGCGGCGGACGCGCCGGGGCCGTAGGCCGGCATGCCGGTGCGGGCCTCGGCGATGTCGAAGTCCCAGGGGCCGCGGGCCAGGGCCGGGCTGCAGGTGGACCCCGCTGCCGCAGGGCCGGCGGCGCTACCGGCGGCCTGTTCGCGCGTGATCAGCTGGATCGCCGTGTTGACGCTGCTCATGGTGTGCTCCTGTTGTCTGGATCGAGGCCGGGGCGGCCGGTAAAGCGGTAGAGGCGGGGCGGGCGGTGCTTGCCGCCCTGCAGGTATTCGTCGGTTTCTTCGATTTCCGGGGTCGCCTTGATCTGGCGGCGGAAGTTGGCCGGGTCCAGTTCGCGGTCCAGGACTGCCTCGTAGACCTCCCGGACCTGGGCGAGAGTGAAGTACTCGCCGAGCAGGTGGTAGGCGATCGAGCCGTAGGCCATCTTGTTCCGCAACCGCCAGAGCGCGTAGTCGATGATCGTGTTGTGGTCGAACGCCAGCTCGCCCAGCCGGTCGGCCCGGAACCAGCGGACGTTTTCGGATTCGTCCGCGAGCGCGGCCTCGGTGGGCTGGACCAACGCCCAGTACACGATCGAGACCACCCGCTGGGTGGGCGAACGGTGCAGGCCGCCGAAGGCGTAAAGCTGCTCGAGGTAGCTCGGCGCCAGGCCGGTGGTCTCCCGCAGGTTCCGGGAAGCGGCATCCTGCAGCGACTCGTTGTGCGTCAGCGGACCGCCGGGCAGGGCCCAGAGGCCCTTGAAGGGCTCCCGGATCCGGCGCACCAGCGGGATCCAGAGCGTGGGCCGGCCGGAGCGTTCGCTCGGCCGCAGGGCGAAGATCACCGTGGAAATCGCCAGCGACGGCGGCGCGAGCTGCCGCTCCGAGACGTTGGCTGGAGAGGTGTAGACGGTGATCGACCCCCGCTATTCTTCGGCCGGGGCGGTCCTGTGGGGACTGCCCGGACGGTCCGGCCCGACCGCCGGAGTAGTTATAGTCAAGTTGACTAGAACTAATTCTACGGCGGCCGCCCTCCGGCGCAAAATGTTGCTTCGCCCGGCTTGGCGGAGCGGGCTGGCTCCGGCCTACTGGCCCCGAGCGGCGGCTTCCAGCAGGGGCAGGGTCCGGCCCTCGAAGTGGGTATTGAGCACAATCACCGAGGAGGAGCGCAACACGGTCCGGGTGGCGATCATCGCATCCAGTACCCGCTGCAGGTCGGAGTTGGAGCGGGCGGCAATCCGGGCCATCAGGTCCGAACTGCCGGAGACGGTGTGGATTTCGATCAGTTCGGGGATGCGCGCCAGGGCCTCCACGACGGCGTCGTGTCCGAGGTCCTGGTTGATGGTCAGCGAGCAGAACGCGACCACCGGATAGCCGAAGCGGGCCGGGTCCGGCTGCGGCACCCAGGAGCCGATGATCCCGCTGTCCTGCATCCGGTCCAGCCGCGACTGGACGGTGGCGCGGGCGACCCTCAGCACCCGGGACGCCTCCAGCACGGAAGCCCGGGGAGAGTCCGTGAAGAATCGGACAATTTTGGCATCCAGCGAGTCCACGTTCACGTCAGTTTCCTTACCTGGAGGGATTTCACAGCACAAATCGTCAGAATCGGGGCTTGTCCTTCAACAAACTGCAATCATGCTCTCACGCCGGGCGCACCAAGGGACTCCTCGGGGACGGTAAATTCGAATGGTCCCAAAAGGACGCCCCCACCACCGTAAGAAGGTTCGCCAGCATGACAACGAAGTCCACCGCGGAGCGCCCGGCCCTGAAACTCGGCCACAGCATGCTGCCCCGCCAGCTCACCATGATGGGACTCGGCAGCGCCATCGGCGCCGGCCTGTTCCTCGGATCCGGGGCCGGAATCCAGGCCGCCGGCCCGGCCGTCCTGATCTCCTACCTGGTCGCGGGCACCCTGATCATCATCGTCATGTGGGCCCTCGGCGAGATGGCCGCGGCCAACCCGAACAGCGGCGCGTTCTCCGTGTACGCCGAAAAGGCCATGGGGAAGACCGCCGGCGCCACCGTGGGCTGGCTCTGGTGGCTGCAGCTCGTCGTCGTTATCGCCGCGGAGGCGCTCGGTGCGGCCGGGCTGCTCTTCACGGTCTGGCCGGTTGTCCCGGTCTGGGGGCTCGCGCTGATCTTTATGGCGGTCTTCACGGCCATCAACCTCGCCGGGGTCAAGAACTTCGGCGAGTTCGAGTTCTGGTTCGCGATCCTCAAAGTCGCCGCCATCCTGCTGTTCCTGGCCATCGGTGCCGCGCTGCTGTTCGGCTGGCTGCCGGACGTGCCCAGCCCGGGACTGAGCAACATCACGTCCAACTTTGCCCCGGCCGGCCTGGGCGGCATCGCCACGGCACTTTTTGTGGTGATCTTCGCCTTCGGCGGCACCGAAATCGTCAGCGTCGCCGCGGCCGAGACGGAGAACCCCGAGCGCAGCGTCGGCCACGCGATCCGCACCGTGGTCTGGCGCATCCTGGTCTTCTACATCGGCTCCGTCTTCGTGATCGCCGCCGTGCTGCCGTCGACGTCGGCGGCGCTCAAGTCGCCATTCGCGGGCGTCCTGGACCTGGCCCGCATCCCCGGCGCCGGCGCGGCGATCACCCTGGTCGCCGTCGTCGCCCTGCTCTCGGCCCTCAACGCGAACCTGTACGGCGCGTCCCGGATGGCCTATTCGCTCTCCGAGCGCGGCGAAGCCCCGCGCGTCCTGTCGCGACTCAACCACGCCCGGGTTCCGGTCATCGCGGTCAGCATCTCGGTGGCGTTCGGCTTCCTGGCCGCCGTGCTTGAACTGCTGTTCCCGGAACAGATCCTGCCGGCACTGTTCCAGCTGGTGGGCTCCACCTGCCTCGTGGTGTGGGGCTCGGCCCTGGTGTCCCAGCTGATCCTGCGACGCCGCGCGGACCGTGCGGGCACCGCGCTGCCGCTGCGGATGAAGGGCTTCCCGGGGATCACCATCTTCGGGCTGGTGCTCCTGGCCCTGATTTTCGCCGTCGGCTTCAGCAGCCCGGACAGCAGCCGGCAGCTCTTCAGCACGATGGCGCTGATCGCCGGCATCGCCGCGGCGTCCTGGATCGGCGCCCGGCTCAGCCGCCACCGCGCCGCCGAGTAGGCGGGTCGCCGGGACCGCCGGGGCTGTACAAACTGCTAAGCACAACGAGGCCGACGCCGGCAGCTTTTGGCAGACTGGTCAGCGTTTCCTGAACTGATTGCCCAGCGCCGGCCGCGTGACTAGGGTCACAGGCATGGACACACTCCCCCTCGCGGTACCCGGTGACGACGCCGGGCCGCTCACTCCCGCCCAGCTCCGCGAGCTGTACTCGCTGATGGTCGCCGTCCGGCACCTCGACACCGCCGCGATCGCCTGGCAGCGGCAAGGCATCATCCCCGGCTACGCGCCCGAATCCGGACAGGAGGCCGCCCAGGTGGGAAGCGGCTACGCCGTGGACACCACCCGCGACTTCGTCTTCCCCACCTACCGCGAGATGGGCGTCGCCCGGACCATGGGCGTGGACATGGTCGGCTACATGTCCACCCACAAGGCCACCTGGCACGGCGGGCTGTACAACCCGGCGGAGTCACGCCTCGCCCCGATCCAGGCCGTCGTGGCCGGGTCCGTGCTGCACGCCGTCGGCTGGGCCCACGGCCAGACCCTGGCCGGCGCCCCCGACGGCGGGCTCGGCGTCGCGCTGACGTATTTCGGCGACGGTGCCTCCTCGCAGGGCGACGTGCATGAGGCGATGAACTTCGCCGCGGTGATGAAGGCCCCGGTGGTCTTTTTCGTCCAGAACAACGGCTGGGCCATCTCCGTGCCCACCGAACGCCAGGTGGCCGGCGGTTCGGTCGCCGCCCGCGCCGCCGGTTACGGGATGCCGGCGCTGCAGATCGACGGCAACGACGTCGTCGCCGTCGTCGAGGCGACCCGCCGCGCCTTCGCGCACGCCCGCGGCGGCAACGGCCCCGTGCTGATCGAGGCCATGACCTACCGCCGCGGGCCGCACTCGACCTCCGATGACCCGGGCCGCTACCGCTCCCTCGACGAGGAGCGGGACGGCGCCGGTTTGGACCCGCTGGAGCGCCTCAAGCAGCGGCTGCTGGCCGAGGGCATCGCCGACGAAGCCTTCTTCGCCGAGGCCCTCGCAGCCGCCAAGGCCGAGGAGGAACAGATCCGCACCGGCATCCAGGCCCTCGGATCCCGCCCCGGCGCCGAAATGTTTGACCTGGTCTTCCAGGAAACCACCCCTGCCCTGCAGGCCCAGGCCGCCAACTGGCGCGAGGAGTCCGAACATGTCTAACTCGATGCTCGAAGGCGAAACTGCTGTGGCGGTGCCCGCTTCCCCCACCGTGATGTCCATGCAGCAGGCACTCAACCGTGCCCTCGACGAGGTGCTCGCGGACAACCCCAAGGCCGTCATCTTCGGGGAGGACTGCGGCCGGCTGGGCGGCGTCTTCCGGATCACCGACGGGCTGCAGGCCAAGCACGGCGCGCAGCGGGTCTTCGATACCCCACTGGCGGAATCCGGCATCCTCGGCATGTCCGTGGGGCTGGCGATGGCCGGTTTCCACCCCATCCCCGAGGTCCAGTTCGACGGCTTCGCCTATCCGGCCATCAACCAGATCGTCTGCCAGATCGCGCGGATGAACTACCGCAGCCGCGGCACCCTGCCGATGCCGATCACCCTGCGGGTGCCCAGCTTCGGCGGCATCCGCGCGCCCGAACACCACGGGGAGAGCCTCGAGGCGCTCTTCGCCCACGTGCCAGGGCTCAAGGTGGTCTCGCCGTCGAACCCGCACGAGGCCTACCACCTGCTCAAGTACGCCGCCACGCGGCCGGACCCGGTGATCTTTATGGAGCCGAAGTCCCGTTACTGGCAAAAGGGCGAGGTGGACCTGGCCGCGCACGATGCCTCCGGCGGCTCACCGGAGGGCGCCAAGATCATGCGCGAAGGCCGGCACCTCACACTCGTGGCCTGGGGCGCCATGGTGTCCCGCTGCCTCCAGGTGGCCGAACTCGCCGCCGAAGACGGGATCGACATCGAGGTCCTGGACCTGCGCTGGCTCAAGCCGATCGACGCCGCCGCACTGGCCGCGTCGGTGCGCAAGACGCGCCGCGCCGTCGTCGTCCATGAGGCGCCGCTGACCTCCGGGCTGGGCGCCGAGGTGGCGCAGCTGATCACGCAGAGCTGCTTCGACACGCTCAAGGCGCCGGTGGAGCGTGTGACCGGCTTCGACGTCCCGTACCCCTCCGGTGACCTCGAAGATGAATACATCCCGAACATTGACCGGATCCTCTTCGGCATCCAGCGAGTATTGGAGTACAAACGTGGCTGAAATTTCCTTCCCGCTGCCGGACCTCGGCGAGGGCCTGATCGAGGCGACCGTGCTGGAATGGCTTGTTTCGCCAGGCGACCAGGTGGAGCGGAACCAGCCGCTCGTGGAGGTCGAAACCACCAAGTCGGCCGTCGAATTGCCCAGCCCGCAGGCAGGTAAGGTAGTGCGTATCCACGGCGGGCCCGGCGACAAAATCAACGTCGGCGAGCCCCTGATCGTGTTCGAGGTGCCGGACAACACCGCCGGCATCGTGGGCACGGTCCCGACGGAGGAAGCACCGAAGCGCCGGGTCCGCCTGAGCGCCGTACTTGATGAGGACTGACACCATGAGCGGCAGGCACACCGGCGAGCAGCATTCCCACACGGTCGAGGGCACCGACCCGCAGCTTTACGTGGGGGTGCACGACCCCAAGCACGACGCCGGGCTGCGTCCGGTGCTGCTGCTGCACGGCTTTTCCTCCTCCTCCAAGCTCAACTGGGAGGACACCGGCTGGATCGCCGCCCTCACCGACGCCGGCCGCCGCGTGATCACCGTGGACCTGCCCGGCCACGGCCGCAGCGGCGCCCCGGAGGACCGGGATTCCTACTCCCCCAGCCGGATCCGGGCGGATCTTTTGCAGATCGCGTTCGACGCCGGCGCCCGCCCGCTGCGCGACGGCGACCCGGCCAGCGGCCTGGATGTCATCGGCTACTCGCTGGGTTCCCGGCTGGCCTGGGAATTCGGCGCCACGCAGCACGAGCTGGTCCACCGGCTGGTACTGGGCGGCCCCAACGTGGCGGACCCGCTGGCGGAGTTCGACCTGGTTGCCGCGCAGCGCTACCTGGCCGACGGCACGCCCATTGCGGACGCTTCCACGGCCGGGCTGCTGAAGATGGCGCAGCTGCTGCCCAGCAACAACATCTTCGCCCTGCTGTCCCTGGTCGAGGCGATCAAGGACGAGCCGTACGATCCCGCCGAGGCCGTCCCGCAGATGCCGGTGCTGCTCGTTGCCGGGGAAAACGACGAGCGGGCCGCGTCCATGCCCGAACTCGCCGCCCTGGGCGCCAGGGCCGGGGCGATGGTGGAACAGCTCATCCTGCCGGCACGGAACCACACGAACGCCGTCACCAGCCGGGCCTTCAAGCAGGGCGCCATCAGCTTCCTGGGCGTCTAAGCGGCGCGGCTGCTCGGCAACACAGGCGAACACAAGAGAGGCACGGACCGCGGTCCGTGCCTCTCTTGTGTTGTGCGTTCCCTACCGGAACAGCTGCCTAGTGGTGGCGGCTGACGCCCAGCGCGCGGCCGCGGGTTTCCTTGGCCAGGATGACGCCGACAGCGGAGATGACGCAGAGGATCATGATGTAGATGCCAATGGAACCGGTCCACTTGGTGCTCTGCAGCAGGGCCTCAGCGATGGTCGCCGCAAAGGCGCCGCCGAGGATGGCACCGAAGGCGTAGCCGATGGAGATGCCCGAGTAGCGGACGTTGGCCGGGAACATCTCGGCGTACATCGCAGACATCGGACCGTAGGACAGGCCCAGGCCGATGGTCAGCACAAACAGGGCCACGCCGTAGAGCACGATGTCCTTGGTGTCGATCAGGGCGAACATCGGGATCATCCAGGCGAACACGATCCCGTAGCCGATCAGGAAGGTCTTGACCCGGCCGATCTTGTCAGAGAGCCAGCCGCCGACCAGGGTGAAAATGAGCCAGCCGAAGGATGCCAGAGTGGTGGCCAGCAGGATCTGCGGGGTGGGCATCTTCAGCGATTTGGTGGCGTAGGAGATGAAGAACGCGATCAGCAGGTAACCGGCGGCGTTGTTGCCGATGAAGATCATCGTGGAGTAGAGGACGGCCTTCTTGTGCTTGCGGACCAGCTCGCCCAGGGGCGCCTTGCTTTCTTCCTTGCGCTCCTGCATCTCCTGGAAGACCGGGCTCTCGGCCACGGCGCGGCGGATCAGGTAACCGACCACAATCAGCACGATCGAGAGCAGGAAGGGCACGCGCCATCCCCAGGCCGCGAAGTCGTCCTTGGACATCGACGTGTTGAGGAAGTACAGCAGGCCGGTGGCGAGGATCATGCCCACCGGAACGCCGATCTGCGGGTAGGCGCCGAACAGGCCGCGCTTGCTCATCGGAGCGTGCTCCACGGCCATCAGGGCTGCGCCGCCCCATTCGCCGCCGGCCGAGAAGCCCTGGATCACCCGCAGCGTGATGAGCAGGATCGGGGCCCACACGCCGATCTGGGCGTAGGTGGGCAGCATGCCGATCAGGGCCGTCGCGGCACCCATCATCACGAGGGTGAAGACCAGCATGGCCTTGCGGCCGAGGCGATCGCCGAGGTGGCCGGCGATGACGGCGCCGAGCGGGCGGAACAGGAAGCTGATGCCAATCAGGGCGAAGGAGAGGATCTGCGCCAGGCCCGGGTTGGAGGCGTTCAGGGGTGCGAGGAAGAGCGGGGACAGCAGCGTTGCTGTCAGTTGGGCGAAGATGAAGAAGTCGTACCACTCGATGGTGGTACCGACCAGCGTCCCGGCGAGGACCTTGCGTTCCTCATGTTTGCTGCTGGGGCCCGCCTCTGAATCGACGGTTGAAGTTACGGTCATTGGAACTCCGTTGCTGGGGGCAGGGGTACTGCCCGGGTGGGTGCGAAGTGAAAAACTAAGTGCCTCATGAATTACTGATCGAACGGTCAGTTAGTAACTGCGATCTTACTACGAAAATTGTGATAAAGCACACATTCCGTCTGATGTGTGCCTGAAGGGGTCGCGCTCGCCCGGAAATGCCGGCGGGGCGGGCTCTTGTCGGCTCCTGACCAAAGTTCTATAATCGAACACACCGTTCTTATATAGAACGTCGTGCCAGAACGGTACTGCACTGTGAGCCGGAGCACAAGACTCACCGCCCGCCAATAGGATGGACTCCATGACCCCGAACGCCGGCAGCAGCCAGGCCCCGCCGTCCCAGACGCTGTCCCGGGGCATCCGCGCCCTGGAGATCCTCGCCGATGCGCCGGAGCCGCTCACCATCGCCGAACTCGCCGACGCCATGGGCGTCCACCGCTCGGTCGCCTACCGCATCCTGCGCACCCTCGAGGACCACTCGCTGCTGGTGCGGGACGACGGCGGACGGGTCCAGCCCGGCCCCGGCCTGGCTGTCCTGGCCCGCGGGGTGGCCCGCAACCTGCAGACCGCCGCCCTGCCCGAGCTGACACAGCTGGCGAACGCCCTGACCATGAGCGCGTTCGTGGCCGTCTGGGACCGCGAGGACTGCGTCACCCTCGTGACCGTCGACCCGCGCCACACCGGTCCCGCCGTGGTCCAGCATCCGGGGTCGCGGCACCCGGTCAGCGCCGGAGCGCCGGGCATCGCGATCCAGTCGGCACTCTCGGAGCAGGAATGGCACCGCCTCGCCCCGGGCATCCCCTACCGGGCCGAGGCGGATGAGGCACGCCGGCGCGGTTACGCGGCCAGCCACGACGAGGTCATTCCGGGCGTCTCCTCGCTGGCCGTGCCCGTCCGGGTTCCCGGCGGCCGGCCGGCCGCCCTGGCGGTGGTTTACATCCGCGCCGCGCAGGATCCGGATGAGGTCGCCGCTGCCCTGGCGGCGAGCGCCGCGCGTATTGAGGCGCAGCTGGGCTGACGCCCCCGCAGTCCGGTTGCCCCTTGACAACCCTCCCCGACTCGGGCAAGTTTGTATCGTATACGATTTCATACTCAATGAGGAGATGCGATGGAGCAGCTTTCGCAGGACACCCTGGCCGCCGCCGGCAAGGTCATCGCGGTGCACATCAACTACCCCAGCCGTGCCGCCCAGCGCGGCCGCACCCCGGAGCAGCCCTCCTACTTCCTCAAGCCCTCCTCCTCGCTGAGCCTCTCCGGCGGCACCGTGGAGCGCCCCGCCGGCTGCGAACTGCTGGCCTTCGAGGGCGAGGTGGCGCTGGTGATCGGCAGCCGGGCCCGCCGCGTCTCCCCCGAGGAAGCCTGGCGCCACGTGCGTTTTGTCACCGCCTCCAACGACCTCGGCGTCTACGACCTGCGCTACGCGGACAAGGGTTCCAACCTGCGCTCCAAGGGCGGCGATGGATTCACCCCCGTGGGACCGGGCCTCATCCCGGCCGCCGAGGTGGACCCCGCAGCCCTCCGCCTCCGCACCTGGCTCAACGGTGAGCTCGTCCAGGAGGACACCACCGCCACCCTGCTCTTCCCCTTCGCCCGCCTCATCGCGGACCTCTCCCAGCTGCTCACCCTGGAGCCGGGCGACATCATCCTGACCGGCACGCCCGCCGGCGCCTCCGTGGCCCAGCCGGGCGACGTGATGGAAGTCGAGGTGGACGCCCCGGACGCCGGTTTCAGTACCGGCAAATTGACGACGACGGCGGCCCAGGGCACCGTGCCGCTCGCCCCCTACGGCGCGCAGCCGCGCAGCGACGACGCCCAGCGCGCCGAGGCCTACGGCACGCCGGCCACGGCCGAAGCGGCGGCCGAGCCGAAAAGCGTGCTGACGCCGGAACTGAAGGCCAAGCTCGAATCCGTCGCCACCGCCACGCTGAGCTCCCAGTTGCGCAAGCGCGGCCTGAACAACGTCAGCATCGACGGCCTGCACTCGACCCGCCCGGACCGCACCGTCGTCGGGCTGGCCCGGACGCTGCGCTACGTGCCCAACCGCGAGGACCTGTTCAAGACCCACGGCGGCGGCTTCAACGCGCAGAAGCGCGCCATCGACTCGCTCCGGGAGGGCGAGATCCTCGTCATGGAGGCCCGCGGCGAAAAGGACACCGGAACGGTCGGGGACATCCTGGCCCTGCGCGCCCAGGTCAACGGCGCCGTGGCCGTCATCACCGACGGCGGCGTCCGCGACGTCACCGCCGTCGGCGCACTGGAGATGCCCACCTTCTTCGCCAACGCCCACCCCGCGGTCCTGGGCCGGCGGCACATCCCGTGGGACGTGGACCTCACCATTTCCTGCGGCGGCGCCACCGTGCAGCCCGGGGACATCATCGTCGGCGACGCCGACGGGATCCTGGTGATCCCGCCGGCCCTCGCCGAGGAAGTGGCCGACGACGCCCTGGTCCAGGAAGCCGAGGAAACGTTCATTGCCGAGATGGTCGCCGCCGGGCACAGCGTGGACGGCCTCTACCCGATGAACGCGCAGTGGCAGGAAAAGTACCGCTCCTGGGCGGCGGACCGCGCCGGGTCCCGGCCATGACCGGCGCCGCGCAAGGCACCGCGGCCGGCACCGCTGCCGGCACCGCCAGCAAGTCGGAGCAGGCGTACGCCGCAATCAAGGCCAGCATTCTCAACGGCGACTACTCCCCCGGCTACCGGCTGGTGCTGGCCAAAATCGCCGAGGACCTCGGCTTCAGCGTCGTCCCGGTCCGCGAAGCCATCCGCCGGCTCGAAGCGGAGAACTTCGTCGTGTTCGAACGCAATGTCGGCGCCACCGTGGCCGGCATCGACCCCACCGAATACCTCTACACAATGCAGACCCTCAGCATCGTCGAAGGCGCCGCCACGGCGTTGTCCGCCCCGCTGATCTCCGCCGCGGACATCGCCCGTGCCCGCGCCGTGAACGAACTGATGCGCGAAAGCCTGGCGAACTTCGACCCGGTCCGCTTCACCGCCCTGAACCGGGACTTCCACAGTGTCCTGTTCGAACACTGCCCCAATCCGCACATCCTGGACCTCGTCCACCGCGGCTGGAACCGGCTGCAGGCATTGCGCTCCTCCACCTTCAGCTACGTGCCCGGCCGGGCCCGGCAGTCGGTCGAGGAACACGAGGCACTGCTGGGGCTGCTGGAGGCAGCCGCCCCGGCGGACGACGTCGAACGCGCCGCCCGCGCGCACCGCGCCGCCACCCTGGATGCATACCTCGCCCACCGGGCTACCGCCCCCTGACCACGGAAAGCCGGCCACGGCTCCCTGACCCGAGCGATAAGGAAAAACAATGAAGTTCCGTTCCGATCCCCAGCAGCACCTCAAAGGCTCCCTCGCCGCGATGTTCACCCCCTTCACCGCGTCCGGCGACGTGGACCACGACAGCCTGCGGAACATGGTCCAGTGGCAGATCGCCAGCGGATCCTCCGGCATCACGATCGGCGGGTCCACCGGCGAGCCCAGCGCCCAGTCCGTCGAGGAACGCGCCGCCGCGATCCGGGCCACCGCGGACGCCATCGGCGACCGGGTGCCTTTCATGGCCGGCACCGGCACGGCGAAACTGCAGGAGACGCTGGAACTGACACAGGCCGCCGTCGACGCCGGCGCGGACGCGTCGATGATCATCACCCCGTACTACTCCCGGCCCACGCAGGAGGCGCTGTACCGCTGGTACGCCACCATCGCCACCGAGTTCCCGCAGATGCCGTTCGTGATCTACAACGTGCCGTCCCGCACCGCAGTGGACATGGCCCCGGAAACCGTGGCCCGGCTGTTCCGCGACTTCGACAACATCGTGGGCATCAAGGAGACCACCAAGGACTTCGAACACTTCTCCCGCGTGATGCACCTGGCCGGCAAGGACCTGCTGGTCTGGTCCGGGATCGAGCTGCTGTGCCTGCCGCTGATGGCGATCGGCGGCGTCGGCTTCATCTCGGCGCTGGCAAACATCGCACCGAAGGCGTCCGCGGACATGTACCAGGCCTGGATGGAGGGCGACTTCGAGACCGCCCGGAAGATCCACTACGGCGTCCACCCGCTCGTGGACCTGTTGTTCGTCGAGACCAACCCGGCGCCGAGCAAATGGCTGATGGCCGAGGCGGGGCTGATCTCCTCCGACTACGTCCGCCCGCCGCTCATCACGCCCACCGACGCCGGGCTGAAGAAAATCACCGAACTGATGGAGGCCGGCCGGGAGTACCTCACCCCGGTGGACGGCTTCCGGATCGCCAAGTAACAGCTGCACCGCAGCACACCGCAACTTCACCGCCGAAGCAAAGGATTGACCCATGGCTGAGCACTACATTCCGGACGATCTGCCCACCCGCATCCAGCACTACATCGACGGCCAGTTCGTCGACTCCGTCAGCGGCAAGACCTTCGACGTGCTGGACCCCGTCTCCAACGAGACGTATGCCACCGCCGCGGCCGGACAGCAGGAGGACATCGGCCTCGCCGTCGCCGCCGCCCGCCGGGCCTTCACCGAGGGCCCGTGGCCCAGGATGAAACCGCGCGAACGCGCCCGCGTCCTGAACAAGATCGCCGACGCCGTCGAGGCCCAGGAGACCCGGCTGGCGCAGCTGGAGACGTTCGACACCGGCCTGCCGATCACCCAGGCCAAGGGCCAGGCGCTGCGGGCGGCGGAGAACTTCCGCTTCTTCGCCGACCTGATCGTGGCGCAGTTCGACGACGCCATGAAGGTCCCCGGCGCGCAGATCAACTACGTCAACCGCAAGCCGATCGGCGTCGCCGGCCTCATCACGCCGTGGAACACGCCGTTCATGCTGGAGTCCTGGAAGCTCGCCCCGGCGCTGGCCACCGGCAACTGCGTGGTGCTCAAGCCGGCCGAGTTCACGCCGCTGTCCGCCTCGCTCTGGGCCAAGATCTTCAAGGACGCGGGCCTGCCCGACGGCGTCTTCAACCTGGTCAACGGCCTCGGCGAGGAAGCCGGCGACGCCCTAGTCAAGCACCCGGACGTGCCGCTGATCTCCTTCACCGGCGAAACCACCACGGGCAAGACGATCTTCCGCAACGCCGCGGAGAACCTGAAGGGCCTGTCGATGGAACTGGGCGGCAAGAGCCCGGCGATCATCTTCGACGACGCCGACCTCGACGCCGCGATCGACTCAACCCTGTTCGGCGTCTTCTCGCTCAACGGCGAGCGCTGCACGGCCGGCTCCCGGATCCTGGTCCAGCGCGGCATCTATGACGAGTTCTGCGAGAAGTACGCCGCCCGCGCGAAGAACATCGTCGTCGGTGACCCGCACGACCCGAAAACCGAGGTCGGCGCGCTGGTGCACCCCGAGCACTACGAGAAGGTCGCCCGGTATGTCGAGATCGGCAAGTCCGAGGGCCGGCTGCTGGCCGGCGGCGGACGGCCCGAGGGACTGCCCACCGGAAACTACATCGCCCCGACGGTCTTCGCCGACGTCGCCCCGGACGCCCGGATCTTTCAGGAGGAGATCTTCGGCCCGGTCGTGGCGATCACGCCGTTCGAGGACGACGCCGAGGCCCTGGCCCTGGCGAACAACACCCGCTACGGCCTGGCCGGGTACGTCTGGACCAACGACCTGACCCGGGCGCACAACTTTTCGCAGAATTTGGAGGCGGGCATGGTCTGGCTCAACAGCCACAACGTCCGGGACCTGCGTACGCCGTTCGGCGGCGTCAAGGCCTCGGGCCTCGGCCACGAGGGCGGCTACCGCTCGATCGATTTCTACACCGACCAGCAGGCCGTCCACATCACGCTGGGCAGCGTCCACACCCCGAAGTTCGGCGCAGCCGCCCAAAAGTAAGGCAGCACTGAGGCTACCGCCGCCCGCCACCGCACCCGCCAGCTCAAAGAGGAGTCACATCATGGCCAACGACATCATCACCCCCACCGCCCCGGCGCCGGACATTGTCCGCTGCGCCTACATGGACCTCGTGGTCACCGACCTGGAAAAATCCCGCGCGTTCTACGTGGACCTGCTCGGCCTGCACGTGACGTACGAGGATGAGGACGCGATCTACCTGCGTTCGTTCGAGGAGTTCATCCACCACAACCTGGTGCTGCGCAAGGGCCCGGTGGCGGCCGCCGCCGCGTTCGCCTACCGGGTCCGCACCCCCGAAGACGTGGACAAGGCCGAGGCCTACTTCGCCGAGATGGGCTGCCGCACGGAGCGCCGCAAGGACGGCTTCGCCCGCGGGATCGGCGACGCGGTCCGGGTGGAGGACCCGCTGGGCTTCCCCTACGAGTTCTTCTACGAGGTGGAGCACGTGGAGCGCCTCACCCAGCGCTACGACCTCTACAGCGCCGGCGAGCTGGTCCGGCTGGACCACTTCAACCAGGTCACCCCCGACGTGCCGCGCGGCCGGAAGTACCTTGAGGACCTGGGTTTCCGGGTCTCCGAGGACATCAAGGACTCCGATGGCGTCACCTACGCGGCCTGGATGCACCGTAAGCAGACAGTGCACGACACCGCCCTGACCGGCGGCGACGGCCCGCGGATGCACCACATCGCCTTCTCCACACACGAGAAGCACAACATCATCCAGATCTGCGACAAGATGGGCGCGCTGCGGATCTCGGACCGGATCGAGCGCGGCCCCGGCCGGCACGGCGTGTCCAACGCCTTCTACCTCTACATCCTGGACCCCGACGGGCACCGGGTGGAGATCTACACCCAGGACTACTACACCGGCGACCCGGACAACCCCACAGTGACCTGGGACGTGCACGACAACCAGCGCCGCGACTGGTGGGGCAACCCCGTGGTTCCGAGCTGGTACACCGAGGCCTCCCTGGTCCTGGACCTCGACGGCAAGCCGCAGCCGCTCGTGGTCCGCACCGACAGCAGCGAAATGGCCGTCACGGTCGGCGCCGACGGCTTCGCCTACACCCGCGAGCCCGGCGAGGAGCGCGGCTTCAAGCTCGGCTCCCAGCTCTAACCACTCGACCGGCCCCGGCGAGGCGGCCGCCGTCGTCGTCAGCTGGGGCTACGCGGCCGTCGTCGTCTTTGTCCGTCGCCCGAGGACGACGGCGGCTGCCGCGCCGAGCAGGAACAGCGCCGCCGCGGCGCAGACCGGAACCAGGAACGCGGCCGAATAGCCGACATTCTGTGCCAGCTGCCCCGCGACGGACGAACCCACCGCGGTGCCGGCGACGATGCCGCTGGCCAGCGCGGTCATCACCGTGCCGAGTTTCCCTGCCGGGGCCACGACCCCGCCGATCGCGAACACGGTGACCATCAGCGGACCCACCGGCAGGCCCAGGACCAGCAGCACCAGGATCATCGGCAGTGCGGTCGAGGGCAGCAGCAGCAGCGCCGCGAGCCCGGTCATCAGCGCCGCGCAGGCCAGCCAGCGGGCATTCACGCTGAACCGCCGCGGCCAGTAGGCGACCGACAGCGCCGCGGCGGCCGAACTCAGCCCCATCACGGCGTACAGCAGCCCCGCCAGCTCCGAGGTGGCGAAGCTGGCCGAGAACGAACTCAGCGAGGTCTGGGTGGAGCCAAAGAAGGTGCCCATGCAGACCATGGCTAGGACCGGCAGCCCGACGGCGGCGTAGCCGGCCGCCCGCTGCCTGGCCGTCAGGGTCTTCCTATGCACCCGGGCGGCATCCGCGGCCGCCCGGCTCCGGGCCGGGGTGCGCGGCACGGCGCGGTGCGTCGGGTGCATGGCGAAGGCGGGAACCAGGGTGAGGGTTAGCACGGCGGCGAGGGCGAGCGGCAGCCACGGGCTGACCAGGCTGGCCAGGATTCCCACCAGGGCCGGGCCCAGCACGAAGGTCAGCTCGTCGGCGGTGCTCTCATAGGACAGCGCGGTGTCCAGGTCCTCCGGGTGTCCGCCGCCGGCGCCGCGGGAGCTCAGGGCCATCCAGCGGACCCGGGCCAGCGGGCCGACCTGCGGGCAGCTGGCGCCGGCGACGAACGCTGCGGCGAGCACCGGAACGGCGGCAGCCAGCTCCGGACCGCCCGGGACCAGGTACGCGGCGAGGATCAGTGCGGTCACGGCCGCCGTGTTAAAGACCGCGGAAACGAGCAGGACGGGGCGTTGGCCGAGCCGGTCGGCCAGGGCCCCCAGCACCGGGGCGCCGAGTGCCGAACCGACGCCGACGGCCCCGGCTGCGGCGCCGCCCACCGCATAGGAGCCGCTGACAGCGGTGACGAGCGTGAGGGCGCCGACGGTCAGCATGGCCAGCGGAAGGCGGGCGAAAAGTCCCAGCGGGATGAAACTCCGGCCGGCCAGCAGGGGCAGCCGGGCGAAGCGGCCGCCGCTGCGGGGTGCCGCGGAGACCGCAGCGGAAGGGGACGTCGTGGAAGACGGTGAAGGGGTCATGTTTTCGGGTTCGTTCGATCGTGCGCATCGTCCCTCCTCCCGATGCGCGCGACCCGGTAACCCTGCGATTATACCCGAGCCGGCAGGCCTCAGGCCTGGGCGTCGTCGGAGATGTGCAGGGTGGAACCGTTGCGGCCCTTGACCACCTGCAGCTGCGTGGTGATCCGCTGCTTCATTTCCGCCACATGGCTCACAAGCCCCACCACCCGGCCGCCGTCGCGGAGTCCTTCGAGGGCGTCCATGACCTGTTCAAGGGACTGTTCGTCGAGGCTGCCGAAGCCCTCGTCCACGAAGAGGGTCTCGATGTCCACCCCGCCGGATTCCATTTGCACCACGTCCGCCAAGCCCAGGGCCAGTGCCAGCGACGCCATAAAGGACTCCCCGCCGGAGAGGGTGGCGGTGTCGCGGCGCTGGCCGGTCCACTGGTCCACCACTTCCAGGCCCAGCCCGGATTTCTGCCCGCGGGCTGCCTTGGCGTCGGTGTGCTGCAGCGTGTACCGGCCGTCGCTCATACCGATCAGCCGCTCCGAGGCCGCGGCCGCCACCTGTTCCAGCCGGGCCGCCAGCACGTAGCTGTTCAGGCTCATCCGGTAGTTGTTGTCCCCGCCGCCCCGCGCTGCCTCGGCCACGGCGCTCCACAGCGCCGCCCGTTCCCGGGGTTCCCGCCCGGCGGCGGCCTGGTCCGCGTACTCTTCCGTGATCCGGGCCAGGGTCCGCACCGACTTCGCGGCAAGTCCGGCGGCCAGCGCGGCTTCCCGGGCCGCCCGCTGAGCCGCTTCGGCGTCTTCCCGGAGCTGGGCGAGCCCGGCATGGTCAACGGGTCCGTCCGCTGCCAGCTCCCGGGCGGCCTGGGTGAGCTCCTCGCCGGCGAAGAGCTCCTCCAGCCGGGCGGCCTCGTCCCGGCCGGCCCGGACAGCCGCTTCCAGCCCGGCTGCGTCCGGGGCCGGGAGCAACACAGCGCGGGCTGCGGCGGCGGACTCGAAGCCGGCTGCCGGCAGGGCCTGCTCCAGCTGGACGCGGGACTCCGCGCTCCGTCCGCGGGCCTGTTCGAGGCTGCCCGCGGCCGCGTCGGCCCGCTCCAGCAGGGCCGTCGTTCCGCGGACCGCGGCGAGCCGGGCGTCGAGCGTTGCGTGGCCGGAGCGCAGGCCCGCCAGGGCGGCCTCCAGGTCCTCGGCCTGCCCCCGCACCTCGCTGAGGGTGGACTCGGTCTGCACGATCCCCGACGCGGCCTCCGTCCGGGCTTGCTCCGCCGCCAGGATCTCCTCCTCCAGCGCGGACCGCCGGGCCCGGTTGGCTGCCAGCTCCGCGGCGGCGCGGGTGGCTTCGTCCACCCGTTCCTTCGCCAGGGCAGCGTCGCTGCGGGCAACGTCGGGCGCGGTGTCCCCGCCTTGCGCGGCCAGCACGGCGAGGTTCTGCCGGGCTTCGCCCAGCTCGCGTTCCAGCGCCGACAGCGCGGCTTCGGCCGTTTCTGCGTCCAGCTGGGCGGCCTGTTCGGCTTCGGCGATGGCCAGCGCGGAGGCTGCGGCCGGCGCCGGAGCGGGATGTTCGGCGCTGCCGCAGACCGGGCACGGGTGGTCCGGGACCAGCTGGGCTGCCAGCTCCGCGGCGGCGTTGGCGAGCCGCGCCTCCCGGAGGTCGAGCCAGTGCTGCCGGCGGTCCTGGTGCGTGTCGCGGGCCAGACGGTGGCGTTCCGTGATCCGGGCGCAGTTTTCCGCGGCCGAGGCGTGCCGGCCCACGATGGCCACCAGCTCGTCCGCGGCCGCGTACTCCTTGGTGCGCAGCTGGACTTCGGCTGCGAGTTCCTCAAGCGGGGCCAGCGCCGCCTGGAGCGCGGCCGACTCGGCCCGCAGCGTGTCCAGCACCGCGGCGCCGGAGAGCTGGGCAGTGCGGAGTCCGGCCAGGGTGTTCTGCAGTTCGGTGCTGCGCTTGAGGAGGCCGGCCAGCCGTTTCTCGTCCGGCAGCCGCTCTTCCAGGACCGCCCGGAGGGAGCGGAGCCGGCCGAGCTCGGTCCGCAGCACACCGCCGTCGACGAGCGGACCGTCAGCCCCGCCGGAATCACCGGAATCACCGGAATGCGGCAGCCCGGCGGCCAGCGCGCCCAGTTCCGGGTCGGTGAGCGCCGCGGACCGCAGCTCTGCGGCCGCGGCGGCGGCAGCAGCGGCGGCGCGTTCCTCTGCGGCCTGGGCGCTGTCGACCGCCTGCAGCTGGCCGCCGAGAACTTCGGCTTTCCGGTGCTGCTCAAGCCGTCCGGCCTTGTCCTGCAGCTCCGGGGCGGCTGCCTCGGCCGCTGCCCGGCGCTGCTCGGCTGCCGCGAGTTTCGCCTGCCGTGCGGCGCGCGCCGCGGTGTCTTCCAGCCGGGCAGCCAGCCCGGCGCCGGCGCTGTCTGCTGCGGCTGCCGCGGCCTGGCGTTCCCCGGCGGCCGTCGCGGCACCGTCCTCAAGCCAGGCCAGCAGCGCCTCCGCGTCCTCCCGGCCCGGGGCCTCGTCAGTGTCCAGGCCGAGGCCCGCGGTTTCCGCTTCGGCCTGGGCCAGCAGCAACGCGAGCTTGTTGTTGAGGCTTTCCACTGCGCTGCGCGCCGCGGCGGCGCGGCGTCCCAGTTCCAGTTCCACCGCTTCGAAGCGCTGCGTGCCGAAGAGGCTTTGGAGCAGCACCAGCCGCTCGGAGGCTTTCGAGCGCAGGAAAGCCGCGAAGTCGCCCTGCGGCAGCATCACAACACGGGTGAACTGCTCCCGGTCCATGCCGAGCAGGGCGGTGATCTCGGCCCCCGCCTCGTCGTTGCGGCCGGACTTTTCCAGCCACGCGCCGTCCACCCGCTCGCGCAGCAGCGTGTTGGCCTTTTGCTCGGTGAAACCGTTTTTGCCCCGGGCGCTGGGTTTGTTCCAGGCGGGTGTCCGGGACACTTGGAAATGCCGGCCCTGGGCGGAGAACTCGCAGGTGACCCGCGGCTCCGCGGCGGGGTCGGCGTGGTCGCTGCGCAGCCGTTTGCCCTCCTGCCGCGCCCCGGGCACCGAGCCGTAAAGGGCGAAGCAGATGGCGTCCAGGACGCTGGTCTTCCCGGCCCCGGTGGCGCCGTTGAGCAGGAACAGCCCGTGCGCGCTGAGCCGGTCGAAGTCGATCTGCTCGGTGCCGGCGAAGGGGCCGAACGCGGAAATTTCCAGGCGGTGGATCCTCACCGGGACACCCCTTCCAGTCGGACGGTTTCCAGGGCTTCGGCCAGGATGCCGGATTCGGCCTCGTCGGCACTGCGGCCCCGTACATGCTCGAGGAACCCGCAGCAAATCTCGAGGTCGTCGCCGGCCTGGGCCAGCCTGCTGCTGTAGCTGGTCTTCGCGGAAGCTTCGGCGCCTTCGGGATCGAAACCCAGCACGAGGGTGTCGGGAAAGCGGGCGCGCAGCCGTTCCATGGCCTGGTTCGGGCGTTGCGCATCGGTCAGCGTGACCTGGCAGTACGCGCCCTCCGCCCAGGCGTGCTCCTCATCGGTGAGCAGGTCCTCCAGTTTGCCGCGCAGGACGGCGAGGCGGCGCGGGGCGTCCCAGTGGACTTCGGTGACGGCGGTGATGCCGCTGGCGTCGACGTCGATCAGCCAGCCGCCCTTCTGGTGCTTTGCCTCGGAGAACGAGTAGGCCAGCGGCGAACCGGAATAGCGGACGGCGGGCGAGAGCGACTGCCGGCCGTGGAGGTGGCCCAGCGCGGTGTAGCTGAAGCCGTCGAAGAGATCCAGCGGCACGGCGCCCACCCCGCCGATGCTCAGGTCCCGTTCGCTGTCCGAGCTGATCCCGCCGCTGGCGAAGGTGTGGGCCAGCACCACCGAATGGACGGTCCGGTCCCTGGACCGGACGGCGAGGTCCGCGCGGACCAGCGCGGTGGCGGCGCGCGTTACCTCGAAGTGGCTGGCCGTCTCGACGCCCAGCTGGGCGGCGACCAGCCGCGGCTCCAGCCACGGGATGCCGTAGATCGCCAGCACCGGACCGGCGCCGGCGTCATTGGATTCGGCGTCGCCCGTGAGCGGCAGCAGCAGCGGCGTGTCCAGCTCCCCGAGCCGGGTGCTCAGGTGCACTCCCCCGCGCTCCAGCAGCCGGGAGGCAAAGCCGAGCCGGATGGCGGAGTCATGGTTGCCGCTGGTCAGCACCACTTTTGCACCGGCGGCGCTCAGCCGCACCAAGGCGTCGTCCAGCAGGCCCACGACGTCGACGCCGGGCAGCGCACGGTCGTACACATCGCCCGCGATCAGGACGACGTCGACCGACTGTTCGCGGACGACGCCGACCAACTGGTCGATGAAGGCGCGCTGGGCGTCGAGCATCCCGACGCCGTGGAACGACCGGCCCAAATGCCAGTCCGAGGTGTGCAATAACCGCATGCCACTACGCTATCGGCTGCCACTGACACTCTTGCGCACCGGCCCCCGCGCCGGGGGTGGCGGGCGTTACGGCGTGCGTTTGTCGAAGAAGTCCCGGGCCTCGTCAGCGGGCGCGGCGGGCGCGACCGGAACGGCGGGCGCGCCGTCGTCAGCGTCATGGTGACCGTCGCCGTCGTGGGCGTCGTCGCCGAACCCGTCCTCCGGCGCCCGTCCCGGGGTAGCGGAAACCGGCACCGCCCCACCCGGAGTGTGGGCAAAACCACGGAACACCAGTCCGGCAACGGCGGCACCGACCAGCGGCGCCACCCAGAAGAGCCACAGCTGGCCCAGGGCGTCCGGGCTGCTGAACAGCGCGGACGCCGTGGCGCGCGCCGGGTTGAAGGGGGTGTTCCCGATGCTCTGGCCCAGCTGCAGCAGCGCCGCCCAGCTCAGGCCCACGGCGAACGGCGCCGCGGCCCTGGCCGGATTCCGGGCCGCCGCGGTGCCGAGGTAGACCGCCACCAGCAGGGCGGCGCCGAGCACCTCGACCAGCAGGACTCCGGCCATCGGTGCCTGGATGACCGAGCGCGCGTCGAAGCCGGCCGCGACCGTGTCGAACGCGGTGCGGGTTCCGTTGAGCTTGGGGACGGTGCGCAGCACGCCGAACAAGGCCAGCGCCCCCAGCAGGGCACCCGCCAACTGCGCGCCGAGGTACGCCGCGGCGTCAACCGGCCTGATCCGGCCGGCGATCGCGTTGCCCACCGTCACGGCGGGGTTGAAGTGGCCGCCGGAGAGGTACCCGAAGGCCAGCATGGCCGCGGTGAGGGCCAGTCCCGCGGCCAGCGACGCGGACATCGGGTTGTACTGCGGAACGGCGAACAGCGGCACGCCCAGGCCCACGACCACCACGAACAGGGATCCGAGGGCCTCGGCGGAGAGCCGGGCGACCAGGCCCGGCCGGTCGTCGGGGACGGTACCCGGCTGGGCTCCGCCCGGTCCGGGGGCTGGCATGGGCTTAGTCATGGTCGAGGGGTTCCTTTGGCTGGGGGCAGGGTCTGCTTGGAGTCTGCCAGCGGAGTCTGGGCGTTGGCTGGAGCCCCGCCGGCCGGCCGTTACGGCCCAAGGACAATCGCAGCCACCGTGCTCGCGGCGAGCGCAAGGACCGCGGCGGTCGCGCTGAACATCAGCCCCGCCGGAGCGGCGCCGGTTGACGTGCGCAGCTGCCGGGAGCGCAACCGCACGCAGACCAGCAGGACCGCAGTGGAGCCGAGCGCCGCGGCGGCGCACAGGCCGAGGTAGTCAAAGCTGCCGGGGGTGCCGGTCCCCGGTCCGGACAATGCCCAGGTGCGCCAGATGAACAGGTCGGCGACGACGAGGGCCAGCAGGGTCCGGCCCCAGGACAGGGTGGTGCGCTCCGGCTGCAGCCCGGGGTCCCGCGGCGGCGCTGTCACCGGGCGATGAAAATCAGGATGGCAATGGTGAGAGCGGCGACGCCGACGCCGACGGTCATGACCAGCATCAGCCCGGAGTAGGGCAGGTCCCGGTTGTTGCGCATGGCGGCTTCCATCCGGCCCCAGCGATGGTACGCCAGGGCTGCCAGTCCGGCGCCAAGGAGCGCCAGCACGACGCAGATGGCGATGCGCACGGGAGCCGGAGCGATGTTGGGGGCCAGCTGGTCGATGGCCAGCGCACCCGCGATCAGGGCCAGTGAGGTCCTCAGCCAGGCCAGGAAGGTCCGCTCGTTGGCCAGCGTAAACCTGTAGTCGGGCGTGCTGCCTGTCTTCCGCCACGCTGGTTCGCGCATCGCTCTCCCCTGCTCGTGTCCGCCGGTTGGGTCCGCCGGTTGGGTCCGCGGCGCCGGGACCACGACCGCGCCAACAGCACCCTACCGGGATACGGCGGGCACCCGTGACGTACCGGGCCCCGCACCGGGTAAATTTGAAGGCATGAGCACCGAGTCCGGCAGCAACCCGGCGGCAGCCCCTGCGCCGTCCCACAAGTCCCGCATCCACGCCTGCCTGCTGGGAGGGGCGCTGGGCGATTCGCTGGGCTACGCCGTGGAATTCGAGAAGATCGACGCGATCCGCGCCACGTACGGACCCGCCGGGCTGCGGGACTTCGCCGAGCTCGACGGCGTCAGTCACTTCTCCGACGACACCCAGATGACCCTGTACACCGTGGACGGCCTGCTGGAGGCGCTCGAGTGGGCGAATTCGGGCGTTGCGGCGGACACGAATGCGTGCCTCTGGCTTGCCTACCTGCGCTGGCTGGCCAGCCAGGGCGTCGCACTGCCGGACTCCGCGCCGTTCCAGCCGCCGCGCTGGATCGACAGCCACGATGTGCTCCGGCACCGCCGCGCGCCGGGCAACGCCTGCCTCAGCGGCCTCGCCACCGGGGAAATGGGAACCGTGTACCGGCCGGTGAACCCGGAGTCCAAGGGCTGCGGCACGGTGATGCGCTCGGCCCCGTTCGGCTTGATCCCGTACGTCGCGGCGGAGGCGGTGTACAAGATGAGTGCGGATGCGGCGTCTCTGACCCACGGGCACCCCTCGGCCCGGCAGAGCGCTGGCGTGTTCAGCCTGCTGATCCATGCGCTGGTGAGCGGCAAGGACCTGCATGAAGCCGCCGGCGCCGCGCTCTCGCAGCTGGAGGAACGCCGGCTGCCGAAGGGCGAGGATCCCGATCCGGCCCTGGTGGACCGCCTGGCGGCCGCGCTGCGCCTGGCCGCAGCGGCAGCACCGGGGGCCGACTCCGCCGGCGACGCCGCCGGTGGCCTGCTCGACGCCGAGGAACTGGTGCGTGAACTGGGCGAGGGGTGGGTGGCCGAGGAGGCTCTCGCCGTCGGGCTCTACGCCGTGCTGGCCACCGCCCCGGACCCGACGGCCGCCGGGGCGGCGGGCCCGGCGGAGCACTTCCGAGCCGCGATCGCGGTGGCAGTGAACCACAGCGGTGACAGTGATTCCACCGCTTCGATCGCCGGCAACATCCTGGGGGCGCACTACGGCGAGGACTGCCTGCCGGCGGACTGGCTGGCGGCGCTTGAGGCTCCGGAAGTGATCCGCGGCATGGCCGAGCGGCTGGCGGCGGTTACGGGCGCCTGAGCGAAATGTTGTTGCAGGCTTCGCAGACATCTTCGGGGATGAGGCCGCGGCGCTGCAGCAGCCCAAAGACCGCGCAGCCGAGGCAGAACCCGGCAAAGGCTTCCAGCGAGGCGGCAATGATAAGCACTGCGAGCAGGATCCAGGCGGCAGGCGCCAGGCCCGCGGCGAAGAGGACGGTGGCCGCCGTGGAGAGGGCCGCGCCGATGCCCTGCGCAAAGCGCTTGGGCGGGCCGGGGACCAGCCGCTTCTTGCCCAGCAGCGGCGTCAGAACCTTGACCGAGAGCACGCCGAAGGGCGAAATGCGCGGCCCGAACAGCACCCGCAGCCAGAATCCGGCGGCGATGACCGCCAGCCCCCAGCCGAAGCCGGTCAGGAGCGTGACGAGGGAGAGCAGGACCACCAGCGCCGCGGTGATCCGCGCGGAGTACTCGTTGACCGGATTGGGGAAAGCGAACATCTTGGCCCAGTTGATTCCGCCCCGCGGTTCAGCGGCGGGAGCCTGCGGTGGGCGTGCCGGTGCAGAGATCAGTTTGCTCATCGTTCAAGGCTAGGAGCGGCCCGGGCACGGGCGAAATGATTGTTGCGCAGTATGACCTGCAGGCGGACCGCCGCCGGCAGTGCGTCGACCGGCTAACCTGCCTGGGCCACCGCTGCGGCGGCGACGTGGCCGCCCACCATCTGCAGGAACTCCCCCTCGGAGAGGACCTCGATCCGCTGGCCGCGTTCATGCAGTTCCAGGACCCGGCGTGCCTTGCCGGTCAGCCGGCCCGAACGCAGGTCGGCCGCGACAAACCCGTCGCCCACCACCAGGACCGTGGTGCGCGCGGTAACGCGGCTCTCGGGCCTGGCTCCCAGCTCGGCGGAGCGCAGTTTTGCCTCGGGCCGCGGAATCGCCAGCTCGCCGGTGAACACCACGGTCTGCCCGAACAGGGGGTGGTCCGGTTCGGCCCCGGCGTTGGGCACCGGGTTGGCGCCCTCTTCCGGCCAGCCGGGCCGGAACGGGCGGGCCGCGGGAGCCGTGCCCTGCCCGCTGGCCAGTGCCTCGAGGGCGGAGCGGGTGGCCTTGGAGAGCGGATCCCGGCGCGGGTCGAAGGCCGGCTGGCGGGACACGGTCAGACCCAGCGAGAGGTAGAGTTCCGCGATGCTGGCGGCGCCGTTGCGGGCGGCGATGTCGATCAGGATGCCGGCGCAGGCCCGGGCGTCCTCGGCGGCGTCGTGGTGGTTCAGCAGCGGGACGCCGGCCTCCTCGGCGGCGTACGGCAGCGAGTTGGACACCAGCGAGTAGCAGCGCCGGGAGAGCATGACGGTGCAGACATAGTCGTAGGCCGGGCCGGGCAGACCGGAAACCTCCAGGCCGGAACGGATCACACCCAGGTCGAAGGCAGCGTTGTGGGCGGCCAGCACATCGCCGCCGATGAACGCGCCGATCTCGGGGAACAGGTCCCCGAAGCGGGGCAGGCCGGCCACCTGCTCGGGCCGGATGCCGTGGATGCGCACGTTGTGGTGGTCAAAAGCGTCGTGGTTCTCCGGCGGCCGCATCAGCCAGGAGGCCTCCTCGACGACGACGCCGCCGCGCACCTTGCTCAGGCCGACGGCGCACGGCGAGCCGCGGAAGCCGTTCGCGGTCTCAAAGTCGATCGCCGTAAAGTCCAAACCCACGCACCAAACTTTACCGCCGGATCGGGCACAGCCCCGTCAAGTACCCTAGATAGGTGAACCCTTACACCTTGCACGACTTCGCCGTGACCACTTTCGGAGGCGCCGGACCGGTCCAGCCGCACCTGGCCTCGTTCCTGCCCGACTGGCTCAACCCCCAGGTCTTCCTGGCCGACCCGGCCCTCGCGCCGTGGGTCGTTGTGCTGGTGTGCGGCATCATCTTCGCCGAGACCGGGCTGCTGATCGGCTTCTTCCTCCCGGGTGACTCGATGCTGTTCACCGCAGGGCTGCTCGTCGCGACGGACACGATCAAGTTCAACATCTGGGCGTTCGCGGCGCTGATCGTCGTTGCCGCGATCATCGGCAACCAGGCCGGCTACCTGATTGGTTCCAAGGCCGGCCCAGCCATCTTCAACAAGCCGGACTCGAAGCTGTTCAAGCGCGAGAACGTGGAGAGCGCGCACGCGTTCTTCGAGAAGCACGGCGGCAAGGCGCTGATCCTGGCCCGCTTCGTCCCCATCATCCGGACCTTCGTCCCGGTGATCGTCGGCGTGGCCCAGATGAGCAAGCGCAAGTTCTTCACCTACAACGTGATCGGTGCGGTGCTCTGGGGCGGCGGTGTCACCCTGCTGGGCTACCTGCTGGGCGACAAGGTGCCGTGGGTCCGCGACAACCTGGACATTATCTTCATCGCGATCGTGCTCCTCTCGGTCATCCCGATCGGCATTGAAGTGATCCGCGGCTTCGTCGCCAAGCGCCAGGCCGAGAAGTACGGCACGGGCCTGGTCGAGGAATTCATCGAGGAGCACGAACCCGAGGAAGAGCGCAAGACCCCCTAACGCCGGTCCGGGACAGGCAGTCAGGACACGACCCAAAAGGATGGCGCCCCACACTGTGGGGCGCCATCCTTTTTCGTTTTCTTAGCCGGGCGCTACCTGCCTGCCAGGGCTTCCACAATCGCCGGCAGCAGCGCGCGGAAGGCGTGCCCGCGGTGGCTGATGGCGTTTTTCTCCTCCGGGCTGAGCTCGGCGCAGCTGCGGTCCAGTCCGCTGGGCTGGAGCACCGGGTCGTAGCCGAAGCCGCCGGCGCCGCGCGGCTCCCGTAAAAGGGTGCCTTCGAGCTGGCCGTATTCCACCACCTCACGGGCTTCCCCGCCGGCCGACGGCGGGACCGCGAGGGCCGCGGCGCAGACAAACGCGGCGCCGCGGTAGTCGTCCGGCACGTCGGAGAGCTGGTCCAGCAGCAGCTGCAGGTTCGCCGCGTCGTCGCCGTGCCGGCCGGCCCAGCGGGCCGAGAAGATGCCGGGCGCGCCGCCCAGGACGTCCACGGCCAGGCCGGAGTCGTCGGCGATCGCGACCAGCCCGGTGGCCGCCGCCACCGCCCGCGCCTTGAGCAGCGAGTTCTCGGCAAAGGTCACGCCCGTCTCGGCGACGTCGGGGGCGCCGACGGCGCCTGCGTCCACCACCTGCGTGTCGACGTCGAGGCCGGGCAGCTGCCCGCGCAGCAGCTCGCGGAGCTCGCGGAGCTTGCCCTGGTTGTGGGTCGCGAGAACCAGGACCGGCCGGTCCTGCCGCTCCGCCCCGCTGTCGGACGGGTTGCCGCTCACGGTGCCTCGGCCAGGGTGTCGCGCTGGATCGCGGCAAGCTGCTCCGTGCCCAGCAGGGCCAGGTCCAGCAGCTTGTTGAGTTCGTCGCGGTCGAACGGCGCGCCCTCGGCCGTGCCCTGCACCTCCACGAACTTGCCCGAGCCCGTCACCACGACGTTCATGTCGGTCTCGGCCCGGACGTCCTCCACGTACGGCAGGTCCAGCATCGGCACGCCGTCGATGATGCCCACCGAGACGGCGGCGATGGTGTCCACCAGGGGCTGGGCATTGCGGGCAATCAGCTTGTTCTCCCGGGCGTAGCGGATCGCCTCGGCCAGCGCGACGTAGGCGCCGGTGATCGCGGCCGTGCGGGTGCCGCCGTCGGCCTGCAGGACATCGCAGTCCAGCACAATGGTGTTTTCGCCCAGCGCCTTGGTGTCGATGATGGAGCGCAGCGAGCGGCCGATCAGTCGCGAGATCTCGTGTGTGCGGCCGCCGATCTTCCCCTTGACGGACTCCCGCGCCGAGCGCGTGTTGGTGGCCCGTGGCAGCATCGCGTATTCGGCGGTGACCCAGCCGCGGCCCTCACCCTTGAGCCAGCGCGGCACGCCTTCGGTGAGCGAAGCCGTGCAGAGCACCCGGGTGTTGCCGAACTCGATCAGGGCCGAGCCTTCGGCCTGCTTGGACCAACCGCGGGTGATGCTGATCGGGCGGAGCTGGTCGGGGGTGCGGCCATCGGCGCGGATGACGGGGGCGGTAAGAGCTTCGGAAGTCATGCCTTCCAGCATATCGACTTGGCGGTGCGCGCCGCCCCCGACGCCAGCTCAGACGGTGTAGTGCACTCCCGCGACGGCGACCGCCACATGCTGGCCAAAGACCTCCTTGGCCTCGGCCATCACCTTCGTCGGCGACGTCCAGACCGGGATATGGGTCAGCAGCAGCCGCCGCGCACCGGCGGCCACGGCCGCCTCGGCGGCACGTTTGCCGGTCAGGTGGACGTCCTTGATGCCGTCGTCGCGGCCCTCCTCGAACGCCGCCTCGCACAGGAACAGGTCCGCATCCCGGGCGGCGTCCTCGAGGCCGCCGCAGGAGTCGGTGTCCCCCGAGTAACTCAGCACCCGGGTGACCGCAGCGCTGTCCTTGTCCGGTTCGGTCACCTCCACCCGCAGGGCGTACGCCTCCTCGACGGGGTGGTTCACCGCGTACGGGGTGACGGTGAAGGGGCCCATCGCCACGGGCTTGCGCTCGGACCAGTTGCTGAAATCGAACTCCTCATGCATGCCGGGGTCCAGGTCTAGGCCGTACGCGGTGGCCATCCGGTCCGCGGTCGCCGCGGGCCCCCAGACCGGGATCCGGCCCCGTCCCCAGCCGCCCGGCTTCCAGCGCACTGCGACGTGGAGGCCGCACAGGTCCATGCAGTGGTCCGGGTGCAGGTGGGTCAGGAAGATCCCGTCAATGTCCTCCAGGTCGGTGTACCGCTGGATGGCGCCGAGGGCGCCGCTGCCCAGGTCCAGCACGATCTTCCAGCTCCGCTCGCCGTCGTGCGCGGTCAGCAGGTAGCACGACGCCGGCGAGCCGGGCCCCGGAAAGGATCCGGTGCAGCCCACGATGGTCAGCTTCACCGGCCGGACCTCCCGAAGCCGGCCAGCGGGGAAGCCGGGGCGTCAACATCGGAGGAGACGAAGTTGGAGATCCGGGGCCGGCCGGCGGAGGCCTGCGCGGCGGCAATCATCTCCGGCGTGATCCGGGCCAGGCTGCCGGTGGGGTACTGCGCGGCGACGTGGTCCACGTGGCGGACGCTGAGCACCTCCGGGCCGAGGAAACGGCGGGCCAGGTGCTCGAACTGCGCGGCGTCGCCGGTGGCGATGAAGTTGTGTTCCGGGGCGGTGGTACCGGTACGCTCGAGGCCGCCCGAGGCCAGGGCGCGGTAGACGTCCTTGGCGGTTTCCTCCGCACTGGAGACCAGCGTGACGTCCTCGCCCATGACGTAGGAAATCACGCCGGTCAGCAGCGGGTAGTGGGTGCAGCCCAGCACCACGGTGTCCACGCCGGCGGCCTTGAGCGGGGCCAGGTATTCGCGGGCGACGGCGAGCAGTTCCGGGCCGGTGGTGATGCCGGCCTCCACGTAGGAGACGAAGGCCGGGCACGCCGCCGAGGTGATCTCCAGGTCCGGGGCCGCCGCGAAGGTGTCCTCGTAGGCGCGCGAGCCGACGGTGGCCGAAGTGCCGATCACGCCGATCCGGCCGTTGCGGGTGGCCGCGACTGCGCGGCGGACGGCGGGCTGGATCACCTCGATCACGGGGATGCCGTACCGGGCCGTGTAGCGTTCCCGGGCGTCGCGGAGCACGGCCGCGGACGCCGAATTGCAGGCGATGGTGAGCAGCTTGACGCCGGAGTCGACGAGCTCGTCCATCACGCCGAGCGCGTTGGCTCGGACCTCGGCGATCGGCAGCGGACCGTAGGGCCCGTGCGCGGTGTCGCCGACGTACAGGATGGATTCATTGGGCAGCTGGTCAATGATGGACCGTGCCACCGTCAGGCCGCCGACGCCGGAGTCGAAGACGCCGATCGGACGCTCCCCCGGCCGGGAATCCCCGGTGCTGCCCGCTGCGGTCTCCGCCGCAGCTTCCGCTGCCGGATCCGTGCTCGATGCTGAAGTCATGATTATTCGAGGATAGGGCTTCGCTACAGGCGCGGCCATCACATTGTGTCGAGCAACTCGTGTCTGATAAGTCACAGGCGGCCGGAACGTCCGCGACCTCGCAGGCCCTACGCCTCGAGCGAGGCCAGCATCGCCTGGACCAGGGATTCCTGCAGCCAGGTGGTGAAGTTGTAGACCAGGGCCAGGTAGCTTTCCACGTCCTCGGCCTGGGACCAGTCCTGCATCCGGTGGACGTGCTCGGCGTCGGCGTCGTCCCGGATGTCGAGCCGCTCGGCGAGCACCAGCCGGACGTCGTTGAGCGCGGTGGACCAGTGCCGGGCGTCCGCGGGCGTCAGCACCAGCTCGTCCTTGTCCAGCCCCAGGGCCGCAGCCTTCAAAGCCCCGATCTTGCTCTCCCGCAGCGAGCGCTCGGTGTACCGGCGGAACTCGAGGGAAGCCTTGTCGTCGTCCTTCATCACGTTGGGCAGCAGCCGGCGCAGGGCACGGTCCGACGGCTCGCGGGCCTCGGCGTCCAGCCCGACAAGCGCCGCCAGCGGGTCCTGGTTGGCGCGTTCCTCCGGCGCCAGCATGGAGATGACGTCATCGAAGAGGCTGCGCAGCAGGTCCCGTTCGGCCGGCTCCAGATAGCCCGTGATGCCCTTGAGCCCGTATTTGAACGCCTTAGCCACGTTTTCCCTTGCCCTTGCCTGATCCGTTGCCGCCATGGCCGCCGCTGGCCTTCTCCACCGTGGCCCACAGGCCGTAGCCGTGCATCGCCACCGCGTGCTGCTCCACCTGCTCCTTGCTGCCGTGCGCCACGATGGAGCGGCCCTTCTTGTGGACCTCCAGCATGAGTTTGTTGGCCTTCGCCTCGGAGTAGCCGAAGTAGCTGCGGAACACGTAGCTCACGTAGCTCATCAGGTTCACCGGATCATTCCAGATCACGAGGTTCCAAGGGATGTCCGGGGCGGTCAGGACGTCGGTCGACGCCGCTGTTCCGGTCTGGGTGCTCTCCTGGGTGTCAGGGCCGAGCGCAACGCTGAGGGTCATCTGTCCATTCTATGGCGAGGGTGGGCCCACGCCGGCGAGGGCCCCGCGGCGAAGCGAAGCGAGACGCGGGAGCCGGTGGGTGGGCCCACGCCGGCGAGGGCCCCGCGGCGAAGCGAAGCGAGACGCGGGAGCCGGTGGGTGGGCCCACGCCGGCGAGGGCCCCGCGGCGAAGCGAAGCGAGACGCGGGAGCCGGTGGGGACTAGAGTGAATTTGTGAGTACCTCAGCTGGCTGGGACCATCCCCGCACGTCCCTGTACACCGACCACTACGAGCTGACCATGCTGCAGGCCGCGCTGCATTCCGGCGCCGCCCACCGCAAGTCGGTGTTCGAAGCCTTCGCGCGCCGGCTGCCGGACGGCCGGCGCTACGGGATCGTGGCGGGCACCGGCCGGCTGCTGGAGGGGATCGCCGACTTCCGCTTCGGCGACGCCGAGATCGACTTCCTGCGCCGGACCAAGGTGGTCAATGAAGAGACCCTGGAGTACCTCGCCAATTTCTCCTTCTCCGGCGACATCTGGGGTTACGCGGAGGGCGAAGCGTACTTCCCCAACTCCCCCATCCTGATCGTCGAATCCACCTTCGCCGAGGCCTGCATCCTTGAGACCTACATCCTCTCGATCCTCAACCACGACAGCGCCATCGCCTCCGCGGCCTCCCGCATGATCACCGCCGCCGGGTCCCGGCCCTGCGTCGAGATGGGCTCCCGCCGGACCCAGGAAGAATCCGCCGTCGCCGCCGCCCGGGCCGCCGTGATCGCCGGCTTCGACAGCACCTCCAACCTTGAGGCCGGCCGCCGCTACGGGATCAAGACGGTGGGCACCGCAGCCCACTCCTTTACCCTGCTGCACGACACCGAACGCGAGGCCTTCGAAGCGCAGATCGCCTCGATGGGCGCCGGCACCGCCTTGCTGGTGGACACGTACGACGTCGAGGCGGCCGTCCGCACCGCCGTTGAACTGGCCGGCGACAAGCTCGGCGCGGTGCGGCTGGACTCGGGCGACCTCGTGGCGCAGGCCCAGTGGGTGCGCCAGCTCCTGGACCAGCTGGGCAACGAGAACACCCGGATCATCGTCACCTCGGACCTCGACGAATTCGCCATCGCGGCGCTGCAGTCCGCCCCGGTGGACTCCTACGGCGTCGGCACCTCGCTGGTGACCGGCTCCGGAGCGCCGACGGCGAGCATGGTCTACAAGCTGGTCAGCCGCACCGACGACGCGGGCGACTTCGTTCCGGTGGCCAAAGCCGCCAAGAACAAGACCAGCAAGGGCGGACGGAAGTACGCGCTGCGCAAGCTCAACGAGCGCGGCACCGCCAGCCAGGAGATCGTCGGGATCGGACACCGCCCGGACGACGACGGCAACGACCGGCAGCTGCTGCAGCAGTTCATCAAGAACGGCGAGCTACTGCCCGGCTGGACCGGGCCGGAGGGTGTGGTGCGGGCCCGGCAGCGGCACGCGGACAGCATGAAGGAGCTCCCGGCCGTGGTCAACCGGCTCCAGCGCGGCGAAGCGGCCATCCCCACCATCTACGAGGAGGACTGAATGTCCCGTGCCTTGATCATCGTTGACGTGCAGAACGATTTCTGTGAGGGCGGGGCGCTCCCGGTCGAGGGCGGGGCGGCCCTGGCCGCCGAAATCAGCGAATACGTGGACGCCCACCACGGGCAGTTCGACCACATCGTGGCCACCCAGGACTGGCACATCGAGCCGGGCGCACACTTCTCGGAGCAGCCGGACTTTATCGACAGCTGGCCGCCACACTGCGTCGCCGGCACCCGCGGCGCGGAGCTGCACCCGGACCTGGACACCGAGTACATCCAGGCCTATTTCCGCAAGGGCCAGTTCACCGCGGCCTACTCGGGGTTCGAGGGGCTGCTCGCCCCGGACGACGCCGTCCCCACCGGCGACCGCAAGCCCGGCTCCCTCCCGGTCGCCGGGGCCGGCACCGGCGACGCCGCTGACGCTTTCGCCGCGGACGAGGATGCCATCGGCCTGGACGACTGGCTGCAGAGCCACGACGTCGAAGAGGTCGTGGTGGTGGGGATCGCCACCGACCACTGCGTGAAGGCCACCGCCCTGGACGCCGTCCAGGCCGGCTACTCCGTCACCGTGCCGCGCGGGCTCACCGTGGGAATCGCCGAGGACCTTGAGGACGCGTTTGCGGAGATGGAGCTCGGCGGCGTCGACCTCGCCTGAGCCCGCCGCCGCCCCGAACCACAGTAGACTCGGAACCCTTGCCAGTAACGTCGGACCCGTAAATTCCCGGAGTACACCATGAAAAAGACCCTGACCGTCCTGATTGCTGCCGGGACCCTGCTCGGCGCAGCCGCCTGCTCGGCCCCGAAGATGACCAGCGAGGAAACCTGCGCCCGCATCAAGACCATCACCGCGTCGCCGACGTCCGGCTCGGACAAGTTCGGCATGACCCGGCTGGCGAACCAGATCCGGCCCATCGAGGCGACCGCCTCCGAGGAGCTGCAGGCTCCGCTGCAGTCGATCCTGGAGTACCTGGACGAGTCGGCGAAGAAAGACTCGGACGCCGCCAAACTTGACGAGCTCAAGGCCAAGTACACCGCGGCCGGCCAGTCGCTGTCGCAGACCTGCGGCGCCGCCCAGTAACGGGGGCACGGCAAACACAAAAAGGGACCGGCGACCCCGGTCCCTTTTTTGCGCCCCGCGTCCTGACGGATGCAGCCGCCGGCGGCTATTTCCGGCCGATAAACCAGTCCTGGAGCTTCCGCAGCCGCGTCTGCAGCTGCTCCTCGTTGGCCTGCGCCACGGGAGGGCCGCCGCAGACCGTCCGCAGCTTGGTGTGGATGACGCCGTGCGGGGTCCCGGTCCGCGCGGACCAGGCCGCCACGTTCTTCGCCAGTTCGGTGCGCAGGTCCATCAGCATCCGGTGGTCCGGCAGGGCCGGCGCGGGCTCGGCGGTTCCGGCCCGCGAAGCGTCCCCCTGCGGGGCGCGCTTGTTCTTGCGGTTGAGTTGCTCGTGCTGGCGCTGGCGCAACAGGGTGCCGACCTGTTCGGCGTCGAGCAGGCCGGGGATCCCGAGGAAGTCCAGCTCGTCCTCCGAGCCGACCTCGCCGCCGGTCCCGAACTCGCCGCCGTCGAACAGAACCCGGTCGAAGGAGGCCTGCGAGTCGAGCGCCTCGAACTTGCCCTTCATCAGGGTGTCGGAGGCCTTCTCCTCGCGGTTCGCCTCGTCCATCAGCGAGTCCTCCGGATTGAAGAGCCCGTCGGCGTCTTCCTTCTCCGGGCGGTCCAGGGCGTGGTCGCGCTCGGCTTCCATAGAGTTCGCCAGCGCCATCAGCTGCGGCACGGACGGCAGGAACACCGACGCCGTCTCGCCGCGCTTGCGGGCGCGCACGAAGCGGCCCACGGCCTGGGCGAAGAACAGCGGGGTGGACGTGGAGGTCGCGTAGACGCCGACCGACAGCCGCGGGACGTCGACGCCTTCGGACACCATCCGGACCGCGACCATCCAGCGCTTCTCGCCCGCGGAGAACTCCTCGATCTTGGACGAGGCCTTCGCATCGTCGGAGAGGATCACGGTGGGCGATTCGCCGGTGATCTTCTTCAACTGCCCCGCGTAGGCCCGGGCGTCCTCGTGGTCGGTGGCGATGACCAGGCCGCCGGCGTCGGGCACGGTGCGCCGCACCTCGCTCAGGCGCTTGTCCGCGCCGGCCAGCACGGCCGGAATCCACTCACCGGCGGGGTTCAACGCGGTCCGCCACGCCTGGGAGGTGATGTCCTTGGTGACGGCGGCTTCGCCGAGGGACGCGGCCATCTCGTCCCCGGCGCTGGTCCGCCAGCGCATCTGCCCCGAGTAGGCCATAAACATCACCGGGCGGACCACGTGGTCGCGCAGGGCCTTGCCGTAGCCGTACGTGTAGTCGGCCTTGGAGCGGCGGATGCCGTCGCGGTCCTCGGCGTATTCGACGAACGGGATCGGCGAGGTGTCCGAGCGGAACGGGGTACCGGTCAGCGACAGGCGCCGGGCCGCGGGGTCGAAGGCCTCGCGCAGCCCGTCACCCCAGGAGAGCGCTTCGCCGCCGTGGTGGATCTCGTCCAGGATCACCAGCGTGCGCGCCGCCTCGGTCTTGGCCCGGTGCAGCATCGGCTTGCTGGCCACCTGGGCGTAGGTGACCGCGACGCCGATGAAGCCGCGGCCGTGCTGGCCGTCCGCGTTCTTGAAGTTCGGGTCGATGGCGATGCCGACCTTGGCTGCCGCGTCGGCCCACTGCCGCTTCAGGTGGTCCGTCGGGGCGACGATGGTCACCCGGTTCACGACGCCGGCCTCGATCAGCATCGAGGCCACGCGCAGCGCGAACGTGGTCTTGCCGGCGCCCGGCGTTGCGACCGCCAGGAAGTCCTTGGGGTGGGTGCTGAAGTAGCTGTCCAGGGCTTCCTGCTGCCAGGCGCGCAGCTTCGGCGCGGTGCCCCAAGCGGCCCGCTCCGGGTACGCGGGCGGCAGTACGGGTCCGCCAAAAAGTGTCTCTGTCACTTAGCAGGCCTCCGATCCGCACACGGCAGCCGGTTCCGGAGAAGCCCAATTAAGCACAAAAACACCAATCTTTTTCGGATGAACCGGACAGCAGAATCGCGGCGGATACCGCAGTGCCGGAGGGCAGCGGCGGCACAGCGCCGCCGGCCGCCGTGGATCAGGCCGCGCGGCGCGGGTGGCCTGTTTGAAAGGCCTTATTTACCGGAGTCTCCGCCGTCGCCGCCCGGGCGCAGGCCCTCGTAGACCTCTTTGCACTCCGGGCAGACCGGAAATTTCTTCGGGTCGCGGCCGGGCGTCCACACCTTGCCGCAGAGGGCAATGACGGGTTCACCCGACAGGGCGGACTCCATGATCTTTTCCTTGCGCACGTAGTGCGAGAAGCGCTCCCGGTCGCCCGGCTCTACTTCCTGGCGCAGTTCCTCGCGCTCAATCGTGGCCGTCGACGTCCCGGCTCCGGAGAGCTCACGCATCGGGTCGTTTTCCAAGGGATCCGTCATGCTGGTCATGACATCCATCTTAGCCGCTGGAACCGGCACCGCCGTCGTTACAAACCCTGCCAGCGGGGTTTGCCGTCGTAACTGTGCCGGTAGAAGTCGGCGAGTCGCAGCGAGGAGGCCGCCGCCTCGTCCAGCAGGACGGTGGCGTGCGGATGCAGCTGCAGGACCGAGGCCGGGCAGATGGCGGCGACCGGCCCCTCGGCGAGGTCGCGGACGGTTTGGGCCTTCTGCGCGCCGGTGGCGAGGAGGATCACGTGCCGGGCCTCCAGGATGGTGCCAAGGCCCTCGGTCAGGACGTGGTGCGGCACCTCCGCGAGGCTGCCGAAGAAGCGGGCATTGTCCCGCCGCGTCTGCTCGATCAGGGTCTTGATCCGGGTCCGGGAGGCCAGTGAGGACCCCGGTTCGTTAAAGCCGATGTGGCCGTCCGTGCCCAGCCCGAGCAGCTGCAGGTCCACTCCCCCGGCGTCGCGGACGGCGTCCTCGTAGGCCCGGCAGGCCGCGGGAATGTCGGCGGCCTGCCCGTCGGGGCCACGGACGTTGTCCGGGCTGATGTTCACCCGGTCGGTGAATTCGCGCCGGATGACCTCGCGATAGGACTCGGGGTGCCCGGCGGGGAGACCTACGTACTCGTCCAGCGTGAAGGCGCGGACGCGGCTGAAGTCGAGGCCGCCGCGCTCATGCCGTTGCGCGAGTTCCTCGTACACCGGCAGCGGCGAGGATCCGGTGGCCAGGCCCAGGACCGCGTCGGGCTTGCGCCGGAGCAGGGCCTCGATCGCGTCGGCGGCGAGGGCGGCAATCGGCTTGCTGCCGGGAAGGATGACGACTTCCATGAACCGCAGGCTACCCCACTGCCGCCGTTCCGGCCCGGGCCGTCGGACCCGGTCAGCGGTTGACGGCCAGCTGCGCGAGCAGTTCCGGGGTGCGCGAGTCGAACCATCTGCCGCCCAGCCGCACCCCGGCAACGAACAGGACGGAGCCAAGGACCGGGCCCAGCACCAGGGCGATCCAGCCCGGCACCGTGCTGCCGCCGGCCAGCTGCAGCGCCACGAGGGCCACCTCCGGGCTCACCAGCAGCAGCAGGACCGCCATGCCGCCGAACTGGACGGCAAGGGTCTGGGCCACGTTGCCCGGCGGTTTCTTGAACGGGCTGTCGCCCGGCAGCGGCACCGGCATGGTGTAGCGCGCCGAGACCACCGAGGACAGACCCAGCCCGGTCAGCAGGACGCCCACGGCCAGGCCGAGGATCCCGGGCAGGAGCGGCCAGTCGCCGGTGACGAACATCGGGACGACGCTGAAGACCAGCACCACGGGCAGCGCGAAGGCCAGGCACGCCAGGGCCCGCCCCAGCCTGTCCTGCCGGCCGCGCACGCCGGCGGAGACGTGCAGCGCGAAGGCGGTGCTGTCGTAGGAGACGTCCGAGGAGATGGACCACGCCAGCAGGAAGGCGGTCAGTGGCCCGACGAACTGCAGGATTCCGTAGTACCCGGACTGGCTGGCCTGGAACCAGAGCAGCACCGGCAGCAGCGGCACCACCACGAGGGAGCCGGCGTAGCGCGGATCGCGCAGCCAGTAGCTTAGCGATCGGGCCACGATCGCCCCGGTGGGGGTGGCGGGAACCAGCGCGAACAGGCCAAGCCCCGACGTCTTTTTCTTGGCGGTGCCGGCGTAGGGCGGGGTGACGAGGGCACGCTGCAGCAGCAGCTTCCAGCACAGGGCCAGGCCGGCCAGGGTGGCCAGGGCGATAAGCAGCTTCAAGGCGGCCGGTCCGTAGCTGTCCGCGGCGAGGTCTCCGCCGAGCGCCCAGGCTGCCCCGACGGGCGTCCACGCCACGAACCGCGCCAGCTCTCCGACGAACCCGGCGGACCCGGCGATCCCGCGGGCGACCCCGGCCACGATCGGTCCCATCAGGACCAGCGGGATCAGGAAGGCGACCGCGCTGACGTCCTTGAAGCGCCGGGAGTTGGCCAGTCCCACGGTGCCGGTGGTGACCACCCGGGAGAGCACAATGCAGGTGAGCACCCCGAGGACGGCGCCGGCCAGGGCACCGGACGCGGCGAGGAAGCCCCGGGACCAGGTGCCCACGGTGGCCAGGGCAACCAGCGACGTCGCCGCCCCCGGAATGCCGATCAGCCCGGCGAGGGCCAGGCCGGCCAGCAGCTGCGGCATGGGCACGGCAAAGGTCGTGAAGCGGGCCGGGTCCAATGTCAGGTCCGCGGCGGAAGCCACCAGAGGGATGACGGCCCAGCCCAGGACCGCGGCGGAACCGCCCAGCACCACCACTGTCTGCGCCGTCCCGACGTCGGCCTGGCGCAGGAGCAGCAGCCCGGCGACGCCGAGCCCCACAATCCCCAGGGCGTACAGCGCCCCGATGCCAAGGCCCACCAGCTGCCACGGGCTGCGCCGGAGGCTGTTGCGCAGCAGGGTGAGCTTGAGCCTCAGAAGGTGCGCAACCATTCCAGCCCTTCCGTGTGGCTGCGGCCGCCCACCAGCTGGACAAAGCGGTCCTCCAGTGACTCGCCGGCGCGGACAGCGTCGACGCTGCCGGCGGCGAGCACCCGGCCCCCGGCCACGACCGCGACGTGGTCGCACATCCGCTGCACGAGGTCCATCACGTGGCTGGAGACGATGACCGTCCCCCCGGAGGCCACGTAGCGGTCCAGGATGTCGCGGATGTTGGCGGCGGAGATGGGGTCCACCGATTCGAACGGTTCGTCCAGCACCAGCAGCCGGGGCGCGTGGATCAGCGCGGAGGCAAGGGCGATCTTCTTGGTCATACCCGCGGAATAATCCACCACGAGCGTGCCGGCGTCCTGGCTGAGGTCCAGGGCCGCGAGCAGCTCGGCCACGCGCGCCGCCACCACCTCGCGGTCCATGCCGCGCAGCAGGCCGGCATGGCTCACCAGCTGCTCGCCGGTCAGCCGGTCGAAGAGCCGGACGCCGTCCGGCAGCACGCCCATCAGCTTCTTGGCCTCCAGCGGGTGCTGCCAGACATCCACGCCGTGGACCAGGGCGGTGCCGAAGTCCGGCCGCAGCAGCCCGGTGGCCATGGACAGGGTGGTGGTTTTGCCCGCGCCGTTGGGGCCGACGATCCCGTAGAAGGAACCGGCCGGAACGTCGAGGCTGATGCCGTCGACGGCGATCTTGGTGCCGAAGCGCTTGGCCAGCCCGCGCAGCGCCAGCGCGGGGACGGGCGGCTGCGGGTGCGGTTGCTCGAAAGTCATGACGTTAGACTAACTGCCGCCCGCCGTTGTGCGGGCCTAGAAGGTATGCCGCGGAATGGCACGCTCGTACTGCGGCGGCCAGGCCAGCTCGTGGCCCAGCTCGAACGCCGCACGCAGCCACCAGTGCGGGTCCCGGAGTGCGGCCCGGGCGATGAACACACCGTCCGCCTGCCCGGTGGCGACCGCGTGCTCGGCCTGGCCCGCCGAGGTCAGCAAACCGACGGTGCCGGTCCGGACGCCGGCTTCGCGCCGGATCCGGGCGCTGAACCCGGTCTGGTAGCCGGGGCCGACCGGGATGGACTGGTGCGCGACGGCCCCGCCGCTGGAGACGTCCACGAGGTCCACCCCGTGTTCGCCCGCAGCGCGGGCCAGCCGCACCGAGGCCTCGGCGTCGATGCCGCCCTCGGCCCAGTCGGACGCGGAGATCCGCAGCAACAGCGGCATGGACTCCGGGATGACCTCACGTACGGCGTCGATGACGGCCAGAGTCAGGCGGTTGCGGCCCTGCTCGTTCCCGCCCCAGCTGTCCGTGCGGTCGTTGACCAGCGGGCTCTGGAACTGGTGCAGCAGGTAGCCGTGGGCGCCGTGGATCTCGATCGTGTCGAAGCCGGCGCCGACCGCGCGGACGGCGGCGGCGGCGAAGTCGGCGATCACGCCGTCGATCTCTTCCACGGTCATCGCCGACGGCGGCGCGTAGCCGTCAAAGGCGCCGCTGCCCGGTCCCACCGTTGCCCAGCCGCCGTCGGAGACGGGGACGGTGCCGGTCTTGCCGGAGAACGGCCAGTAGGAGGACGCCTTGCGCCCGGCGTGGGCGAGCTGGGTGCCGATCTTGGCGCCGGCGGAGCCGTGCCGGTGCACAAAGTCGACGATCCGCTGCCATGCCTCGGCCTGGGCATCGTTGTAGAGGCCCGCGTCCCGCGGGCTGATCCGCCCCGCGGCGTTGACGGCGGCCGCCTCGGTTAGGATCAGGGCGGCTCCCCCGGTGGCGAAGGAGCCCAGGTGCATCAGGTGCCAGTCGGTGGGCACCCCCTCGGCGGTCTCCGGTTCGCAGCTGTACTGGCACATCGGCGAAACCCAGCCGCGGTGCTCGAGCCGCAGCGAGCGCAGCTCCAGCGGAGTGAACAGTGCCGACCCCACTAGAACAGCACCCGGGCGAGGTTCTGCCGGGCCTTGGCGACCCGCTCGTCGGACGTGCCCACGACGTCGAACAGCTCCAGCAGGCGCACCCGGGCGGTTTCGCGTTCCGGACCGAAGTTCCGGCCGATGAACGCCACGATCCGGCCGAGGCCGTCCTCAACGTGGCCGCCGGCAATGTCCAGGTCGGCGACGGCGAGCTGGGCCTCCAGGCTGTCCGGTTCCTCGGCGGCCCGGCCGCGGAGGGCGTCCGTTTCCGCGGCGGACAGGGCCTGCAGGCGGCCCATGAGCTCCACCTGCGCCAGGCCGGCCTTGGCCTCGGCATCGGCTGGCATCTCGGTCAACGCCTGGCGGTAGGCCGCGGCCGCGCCCGCGTAGTCGCCGGCTTCGATCGCGTCGAAGGCCTTCTGGTGCAGCGGCGGCAGCGGCGGAGCCTCGGCCTCGGCCGCGCCGGGGCCGCCGGCGCCGATCCGGCCGGTCACGCCGTTGGCTGCCGCCACCTTGAGGAGTTCGTCGAAGAGGCTGCGCACCTGCTGCTCATCGGCGCCGCCCTGGAACAGCGGCACGGGCTGGCCCTTGACGACGGCGACGGCGGTCGGAACGGCCTGCACCTGGAACGCCTGGGCGAGCTGGGGGAAAGCCTCGATGTCGGCGGCGCCCAGGACCAGCTGTCCGCCGTAACTTTCCACGATCTGCTCCAGCACGTCCACCAGCTGCGCGGAGCCGGGCGAATAGCCGGCCCACAAAGCAATCACCACGGGGACCTGGGCGGAGAGATCCACCAGCTCCTGGAAGTTGGCCTCGGTGACGTCCACCCGCAGCGGCGCCGCGGAGCCGCCGTCGGATGCAGCGGCACCCGGCGCCCCGGCTCCGGGGGCCGGCGGCCGGCCCGCCCCCGCGGGCGGCGCCGGGCGCTGCTTCAGCGAGGAGAGGTCGACGGCGCCCCGCAGGTTAAGCGGGTTGGCGGCAGCTGGAGGGACCGGGCGGGAAGCTGGCGAAGTCATGGCTCCACTCTATCCACTACGCCCCGCACAGCAACGACCGGGCCGCACTGGCGGCCCGGTCGTTGTAGGTGTGCTGCGGTTTACTGCCCTGGGCGTTGCTGCCCTGGGCGGGCTACTTGAATTTCGCCCCGACCAGGCCGCGCGTTGCGGCCACCAGTTTCATCGGGTCCTTGGATCCGGTCGGCGGCACGTAGACGGCCACGGACTCGGCGAAGTTCAGGACCATGCCGGTGCTCGTTTCCTTGCCGCCGGCCAGAGCTGCCGCGTCGTTGCCGATCGTCAGCTTGTCGCCGGAGTTCTTCGGCGTGCCATCCAGGGCAAAGTCCAGCCGGCCCAGGACCAGCGCGCCGCCGTCGGCGGTGCGGAACACCACGGTGTCCTCCGGGACCACCTTGTGGGTGAAGGAGAACTTGCCGTTGGCGCCGGACTTCACCACGTCCTTCTGGTAGGCCAGGGTGTCCGCGATGTACGGCGAGGACTTACCTTCGGTGAGCTTGTCCTTGAAGGTGGAGTCGGCCTTGGTCAGCCGGTCGGCCAGGCCGGAGAGTGCTTCCTGGCCGCTGTACAGCAGCCCGGACTTGTCCGCGGCGGCCAGGGTTTCAGTGCCCCCGCGGTTGATCCCTGGGAAGGTGGTGCCCGGCTGCAGCGGGGTGGCCCCGACCAGCTTGTAGTTCTCCCGCGGCGAGGTCTGCACCAGGGTCAGCAGCTGCGGGACCACGTTGCCGTCACCCTGGGTCACGGCCATCACGGACCGCGGCCATGCACGCTTGCTGCTGACCACCGTGGTGAGGAGCTTGGTGGCGCGGACCGGCATGCGGGGCTCGTAGCTGCCCACCTTGGAACGGATCTTGTAATTCTGCTTGCGCACCTCCAGCTCGCTGGCGCCCACACGGGGTGCGAGCTTGGCGGCGTCCTTGGCCGCGTCGCCGGCGTCGACGGCGCTGGAAACCTGTTCCAGGATGCGGCGGAACTGAGCGTCCAGCAGGACCGGGGCGGCGGCGTCCTCGGCGGCGGCCGAAGAGGCCGAGCCGCTCGGCGACGGCGCGGGGCTTTGGCTGGCCTGCGCCGCAACGCCGGTGCCCGCTACCGCGACGGCGGTGAGCAGCGCCACGGCCGCGCCGGAGCGGCGGCGGACGGCGAACGTGGCCGGCTTGTTCTCTACAGCGCTGCCTGCTGCGTTGCCGCTACGGGCCGGGTTGCCGTCAGCGGCGCCGCCGGCAGGGGCTGCGTTGCCGGCTGCGGACTTGGCCTTGGCTTTCGCCTGGGCCTTCGCCTGGGCGCGGCGGGCAAAGAGGCTGCCCTTCGCAGGGCCGCCGGGGCCGCCGGTGGAACCGTCGGAGCCGTTCCGGTCGTTGGTACCGCGCGTCGGCTTGAGCAGCAGCAGTGCGGCTCCTGCCAGGAACAGCAGTCCGCCCAGCACCATCAGGGGAATAGCCCACGGGGTGGAGGTGTCGTTGGGGAAGGTCATCGAAATCGAGGACGGGGCGGCCTTCTTGCCGTCGGAGGCGAGCAGGAGGGCCCAGTCGCCGTCGGCCGGCGCGGTCCACGAGTAGTCGAGGGTGCCGCTGGCGTTCTCCGTGGTCACCCACAGATCCGACCCGGCCGGTGACGGCGCGGTGGCTTCGCCGTCGGCGTGGTCAAGCTGCAGCGACTTGCCGTCGTCTGAGACGCCGGAGACGGTGTTGTGGGCGGTCTTGCCCACCCACGCGTCGACGTCGTCGGGCCGGCCGGCGGCGAGGATGAAGTTTCCTTCCCCCTTGACCTGGATTTTTACGGTGCCGCCGTGCAGGGTGCGCAGTTTCTCGTCAATGACGGTCAACGGGGCAGCGGTCCCGCCGGCGGGCGCGGTGGCGGTGACGGTCTCGGCCGGAGCCCAGACGGTCTTCTGGCCGATGCCTGCCAGCAGTGTCAGGAGGCCGAGCAGCACTAGTGCAACTGCAGTCTTGAAACGCAAAATAATACCTATCATCAGCGGACACGTAGCTTTAACAGTAACCGTTTTGTTACCTGAGAGTCAGATCGGGGACGTTGTCAAGCCCCTCCCCGGCCCTGCCCGCCGCCGCCGACCCGCCAGTTGGCAAGGCGGCTGATAGTGTTTGCGGTGATCATCACACCCGGCACGCAGCCGCGGTTTCGCAGGGATTTAACAGAGAAAAAGGGCATTCGACGCAGTGACTGAACCCACGGATTCGTCCCCCGCAGGACAAATCGCCAGCCAGGAATCCGGCAGCCAGCCACACGGTCCGCAGGAGCCCGCCACCCAGCTCTCCACCCCGCGCGCGGCCGCGGCCGGTTTCCTGATGTCCATGGCACGCCGGCTGCGCCAGCCGTTGCCCGGCGCGCAGCCGCGGCTGCGTTTCGAGATGCCGCCCGAGCTGCCGCCCGGGCAGGACGAAGAGGCCGAAGCCGGTCCGGACACGGAGAGCACCGCACGGTTCGGCAACCCCGGCCCCCGGATGTCGTCCCAGCACCCGCTCTACGTCGGTTTTATGGGCACGGTCGGCGTCGGCGCGGCCCTGCTGGTGTACTGGATCGGCTCCAACACCACGCAGCTGCTGCTCTGGATTGTCACCGCGTTGTTCATTGCCCTCGGGCTGGACCCGGTGGTGCGCTGGCTCGAAAGCAAGAAGGTGCCGCGGCCCGCGGGAATCCTGGTCTCGGTAGCCGTCCTGGCGCTGGCCGTCACCGGGTTCTTCGCCACCCTGATCCCCACGATTGTCCAGCAGGTCACCCAGGTCGTGCAGGAGGCGCCGCACTGGATCCAGGACTTCATCGATTCCGATTTCTTCCGCACGGTGGACAGCCAGTTCGGCGTCCGCGACCGGATCAGCCAGGAGCTGGAGAAGTTCGTCAACAACCCGGAGGCCATGAGCGGCATCTTCGGCGGCGTCGTCGGTTTCGGCACCACCGTGGCGAACGGCCTGTTCGGCGCCCTGATCGTGCTGGTCCTGAGCCTCTACTTCCTCTCCGCCATGCCGGCGATGAAGAAGTGGGGCTACCGGCTGGCGCCGCGCTCGCGCCGCGCCCGGGTCGAGGCCTTGTCCGAAGAGATCACCGGCTCGGTGGGCAACTACGTCATCGGCCAGGTCTGCGTCGCGCTGCTGAACGCCACCTTCGCCTTCATCGTGATGTCGGTCGTGGGCGTCCCCTTCGCCCTGCTGCTCGGCTTTGTGGTGGCCCTGCTGGCCTTTATCCCCCTGGTCGGCGGCATGATTGCCGGCGTCCTGGTCACCCTGATCGCCCTCACCGCGGGCTGGCAGACGGCCGTGGTCTTCGCGATCTGCTACTTCGCCTACCTGCAGTTCGAGGCCTACTTCATCTCCCCGCGGATCATGCAGAAGGCCGTCGCGGTCCCCGGCGCGGTCGCCGTCATCTCGGTGATCGCCGGCGGCAGCGTGCTCGGGGTGCTCGGCGCCCTGATCGCCATCCCCACGGCCGCGGCGGTCATGCTGCTGGTCAAGGAAATCTTCATCGTGCGCCAGGACAAGCACTAGCGTTTTCGCTGCGCCAACGGACAGCCGCTACGTGGGCCCACGTAGCGGCTGTCCGTTTCCGTTGCGGTTTCCCGCAGGCGGCGCGTTCAGGCGTGGGCGGTGGCGACCGGGCCGTCCCACTCCTCGGGCAGCGCAGCGGCGGCCCCGCCCGGCAGCACCTCGGCCACGATCTCGTTGAGCACCCGGCCGGCGTACTTCTCCCCCACCCACAGGTGCTTGGCGCCGTCGACGCCTACGACGTCGGCGTGCGGCACCAGGCTGAAGCGTTCGGCGGCGGCGGCGGGCTGGAGGTAGTCGTCGTGCTCCGGGACCAGGACCTTCAGCGGCTTGCCGGACGCGGCCCATTCCTTGAGGTGGACGTCGGTGGCGCGGTGCAGCGGCGGCGAGAGCAGGATGGCGCCCTCGATTTCGGCGGCCACCGGCTCGGTGGCGCCGTACATAAGCGCGAGTTCGGTGCCAAAGGACCAGCCGACCAGCCAGCGGTTGGGCAGTCCGCGCTCGACGGCGAAGCGCACCGCCGCCTCGACGTCGAGCCGTTCGCCGATGCCTTCCTCGAAGGAGCCCTGGCTGGTGCCGCGCGGCGAGGACGTCCCCCGGGTATTGAAACGCAGCACCGCAATGCCGGCGAGGGCAGGCAGCCGGTAGGAGGCCTTGCGGTAGACGTGGGAGTCCATGAATCCGCCGTGGGTCGGCAGCGGGTGCAGCGTGATGAGGGTCGCCTTGATCTCGCCGGATTCCGGAACCGCCAGTTCGCCGACCAGCCGGTGCCCGTCCGCGGTGCGGAGTTCCACGTTTTCGCGGCGGGCCGGCAGCACGGTGGAGGCACGGATGGCGGTGGGCGCGGAAGGCTGGCTGAACGCGAAGGACGCCGGGTCGAAAGTCATGCCCTCCAGCTTAGCGAAACCGGGCAGGGTTGGCCGTTTACCGTCGGCCGGCTGAGCCGTTCCCGGAGTCCGTCAGCGGTACCGGTAGCTGCGCGAGGTCCAGCAGTTGGAGTGCCAGTGCCGGCGCTCGGCCAGGCCCGCGGCCGCGCCGAAGATGTGGTCTTCGGACCAGACCACCAGGTGCGCCGTTCCGGGTGGCACGGCGGTGTGGCATCCCGGGCAGATATACGTCTTCCCGGCCCGGCTTGCGGAGATCGAGCGGACTATCCATTCGCCGTCGGGGGCGCTTTCGCGCCGCGCAATCCCGGTCCGGGCGCGTTCCAGGTCCAGTTCCGGTGCGGGGCCGGCGGCGTGCTTGCCGGCGGCCCGCCCTGCCCCTTTCCCTGCGCCCTTCCCCGTCCCTTTCCCTGCGCCCTTCCCTCCGCCCTTCCCTCCGGGAGAGTGGCCGGACACGGCTCGGCGGGGACGGTTGGAACGCGGCATGCCTCCATTCTGCCCCAGCCCGGCTGCTCCCGCGCCCCGCGGGGCACCGGCCGGCCGCCACGGCGCCCGGGAGCACCGCATCAGGCGGTAGTGTTGACCGGGTGCGTTTAGTCATAGCCCGTTGCTCCGTAGATTATGTCGGCCGGCTCAAAGCCCATCTTCCGCTCGCCACCCGGCTCCTGCTGGTCAAGGCCGACGGTTCGGTCCTCGTCCACTCGGACGGCGGATCCTACAAGCCGCTGAACTGGATGAGTCCGCCGGCGAGGCTCCGGGTCTCCACGCCGGACGAGGTGGACGTGGAAGTCGGCGTGATCGAGCAGTGGACGGTACAGTCCACCAAAACCGATGACCGGCTCATCATCAACATCCACGAACAGCTGCACGACACCTCGCACGAACTCGGCGTGGATCCCGGACTGATCAAGGACGGGGTCGAGGCGGACCTCCAGCGGCTGCTCGCGGAGCAGATCGAAACCCTCGGTGCCGGCTTCTCACTGATCCGCCGCGAGTACTTCACCGCGATCGGTCCGGTGGACATCCTCGCCCGCGACGCCAACGGCGCCACCGTGGCGATCGAACTCAAACGCCGCGGCGACATCGACGGCGTCGAGCAGCTCACCCGCTACCTCGAGCTGTTGAACCGCGATCCCCTGCTGGCTCCGGTGCGCGGCATCTTCGCCGCCCAGCAGATCAAGCCGCAGGCCAAGGTGCTGGCGAACGACCGCGGCATCGACTGCGTCACCCTGGACTACGACGCCATGCGCGGCGTTGACGACAGCGAGTCCCGGCTCTTCTAACACCCTGCCGGGGGCCGCGCCCTAGACTCTGAGGATGAACTTCGACCCGGCCGGCCGGCACCTCCTGTACGGCACGGTGGTCAGCGACGGGGCCGCGCAGCACGACGCCGTCGTCGCCGTGGCAGCCGGCCGGATCGCCTACGCCGGTCCGGCTGCCGGCTTCAGCCCCGGACCCGCCGGGTTTGGCGGGGTTCCGGCGCTGGAGCTGCCGCCCGGGGCACTGATCCTGCCCGGCCTGGTGGACCTGCACTGCCACGGCGCCTACGGCGGCGACTTCCCCGGCGGGGAGGAGGCCGCGGTGCGGCGTGCCATCGATTTCCTGCACCGTGCCGGAACCACCACCCTGCTGGCCAGCCTGGTCACCGCCTCCCGGGAGTCGCTGCTTCAGGGGATCGCCCTGCACGCCCGGCTGAGCGGTGAAGGCCTGCTCGGCGGGATCCACCTGGAAGGACCCTTCCTCGCCCCGTCCCGCTGCGGGGCGCAGGACCCGGACTTCCTGCGCGATCCCGATCCGGCGCTCCTCGCCGAGCTGGTGGCCGCCGCACGCGGCACCCTCGCCACGATGAGCTTCGCCCCCGAGCTGCCGGGCGCCGACGCCCTGGCCCGGCAGCTGGCCAGGCACGGCGTGGTGCCCTCGCTGGGCCACACCGACTGCGACGACGCCACGGCCGCAGCCGCCCTGGGCACCGCCGGGGAGGCACTGCAGGCCGGGGCGCGTCAGGCCGGGGTGCCGGCGCGCGGCACCCGGCCCACGGTGACCCACCTCTTCAACGGCATGCCTCCCCTGCACCACCGGGCGCCGGGACCCGTCGCCGCCTGCCTGCGCAGCGCGGCCGCCGGGGCCGCGGTACTGGAACTGATCGCCGACGGCACCCATCTGGACCCGGCCGTCGTGGCCACGGTGTTCCAGCTCGTGGGCGCGGCCAACATCGCGCTGGTAACCGATTCCATGGCAGCCGCCGGCCTGCCCGACGGCGGGTACGCCCTGGGCAGCTCGGCGGTGACCGTTGCTGCCGGGGTCGCCCGGCTCGACGACGGCGGTGCCCTCGCCGGCGGGACCGCCACGATGCTGGACGTGGTGCGCCGCACCGTGGCGGCCGGTGTGCCGCTGACCGACGCCGTCCGCTCTGCCACCGCGGTTCCCGCCGCCGTCCTGGGGCTCGGCGCCGAACTCGGCTCGCTGCGCCGCGGGTTCCGCGCGGACGCCGTCATTGCCAATTCCGGGCTGGACCTTTTCCGGGTAATGCGGTCCGGGGAATGGCTGGCGGCGCTTTCCTAATGCGTCTTTCGGCAGGCGCCTTTAGGGGCTGCGGCCGGCCGCGCCGGCGAGTTTCCAGGGCCGCGAAGTCGTTCATGAACTCTTTCCATAAAATTTATGGCAATTATGCGCCGGGCCCGTTGACCTGACGCAGGCGGCGTGAAATTCTTGTACCAGTCTTTGTGTAGGTGTTTTTCATGCTCGCAAGACATGTTGCGAGCGTGAAGCTCCTGCCGCAAACGCCCGGTCAATCCGGGCGGACGCCAAGGTTCTTCTCGCAGAGTGACCAAGGCCGGTGCAAAGTGCGCGGGACTTCTTCAAGATCCACAATGAGGAGAATTAAATGGCACAGGGAACCGTCAAGTGGTTTAACGCTGAAAAGGGCTTCGGCTTCATTACCCCGGATGACTCCGATGGCGATGTCTTCGTTCACTACTCCGAAATCCAGACCGGCGGCTTCAAGACCCTCGACGAGAACCAGCGCGTTCAGTTCGAGATCGGCCAGGGCGCCAAGGGCCCCCAGGCTACCGGCGTCACGCTGGTCTAGTCTCCCCGGCGGACTGCCTCCGGCAGTCCGCTCGGATAATGATCCCCGGCAATATTGCCGGGGATCATTTTTTTGCAGTTGAATGCCGCGCTCCGGCGCATTGTTTGCGGCGTAATGCCGGCAGTGCGCTAAATCGCCGCGGGCCCCGAATTAGCGCACCAGGGTGCGGAGCAGCCGGGCACTCTGGCGGACCGAAAGGTCGGGAAGGTACGCCCGGCTCAGCGCACGGCCTATCGCCGGCAGCTGCAATGGGTCCTGGTAATACAGGTACAGGGTGCGGTATTCCGGCTTGAACCGGGATTTGAATGCGGCCAGGGACCGGAATCCGTACACCGGCTCCAGCGCCCGGCCCACCACATCGAGAATTCCGGCGAGGCCCTCACTGTCGCGGGGGCCTTCGGCGCCGTCCGCCGGTGGCTCCTCCCGTGTCAGCGGGGAGCCGGAGAGGGAGATCACCTCCACCGAATCACGGAGCTCCAGCACGGCCGAGGCGACCAGGAACTCCATGGCGCCGGGGAAGGCGTCCCCGCGCCGGCGCATCACATCCAGCGTCCAGCTCACCAGCCGCCCGCCGTCGAAGACCGGCAGCCAGCTGGTCACTCCGTGCACGCGGCCCCCGGCGTCCACGGCGAGGCAGCACAGCACCTCATCGTCCTCAAGCGAGTCCAGGCTGCCCAGGGTGAATCCCATTTCCGGGACGGACTTGCCGGCAGCCCATTCCTCCGACACCTCGCTCAGCTGCGCCCGCAGCGGAGCCGGGAACTCGCGGTAGCGGCCCCAGACGGCGCGGACACCGGTCTTGGCCGCCCGGTTCAGCGCCGTACGCACGTTTTGCCATTCCTTGCCCTTGAAAGTCAGCTCGCGGACCGCCAGCCGGGTCTCCAGCGCCACGGCCACGCGGCGGAACCCGCGGGCCTTCAACGGCGGCCAAAGCTCGTCCGTGCACGAATAGAAGCCCGGAATCAGCGCATGCTCGTTGCAGTAGTCCAGGAACTGCTGGGCTACTTCGGCGCGGTGCGCTGCCGGGCCAAAAGGTCCCGCTACCGTCAGCGCGACGTTGCCGTGCCGCTGGTAGGCCACTCCCCCGCGGCCTTCCGTGGCGAACCAGTAGGTGTTCGGCTCCCAGAGCGCCATCCAGGACAGCGAGTCGCCGCCCTGTCGGATCAGGGCCCGGGCCACTTCACGGTCCCCGGTCGCGGCGTCGGTGCCGTGGTGCCGGCGCAGCAGCACCAACCAGACACCGGCCAGCGCCACGGCCCAGAAAATGATGCCGGACCAGGCGAAGAGGAAGGCCTCGACCGCATTGCGGTTTTGGAAGACGCGGCTGTAGGTGCCGGGAATGGGCAGCGGCAGGTACTGCCGGGCCAGCTCGGCGGCGAGGCCGAGCCAGCCGCCGTCGCGCTCCAGGCCGCCGGCGGCGAACCATGCCGCGGTGTAGCCCCCCGCAAGCACCAGGAGGGTCCCCGCGACGGCCAGCGCCAGGACACGGCGGGCCCGGCGTGAGGTTTCCACCCGGAACAGGCGCCGGTTGGCGACGAGCAGCAACACCAGCGCGAGCGGGACGGCCACAAGCGGCAGCACGTGCACAACGGCCGAACCCATGACAGCCGCGTGGGCCCGGGCGGGGTTATGCGGAATCCGGGCGAACAGTGTCAGGTACACGCTGGCCAGGGCAGTGACGCCCAGCTGGACCAGGACGGCGATCCGCAGCGCGAGCCGCCGTCCGTGCCGCATGCCGTCGGCGCAAATCAGCAGCAGCACCACGGGAACCACCGCCAGGGCCAGACCCAGCGGGCCTGCGTACCCCTCGCGGCCGGCCCCGAGGCAGCTGATGTCGGCGCCGGCGCCGCAGTTCTGTTCCAGCTGACCCAGGGTGGGCAGCGGGTTGAGCACCATCTCGCGCAACAGCGCCAGCGGTCCGGTGGGGCTTCGCACCGCGGCCGTGATGAGCGGACCCACGGCGAAGATGGCCACCGTCAGCGCCAGCAGGTTGCGGGTCTCCCGGCCGGTGGAGCGGTGGCGGTGGAGCGTGCCCTTGTCATCCCGGATCCACCAGCCGGCCATGAGTCCGGCCACGGCGCCCGCCAAGCCCACCACCATCTCGGGGTGCCCGACGTACAGCACGAGCAGCAGGGCGGCTGAGACCACCGCGGTGCGCAGCCGCCGCTGCCACAGGGCAGGCAGCAGCGCACATGCCGCCAGCGTGACGGCGAGGATGGCCGCGTACGGGCCGATCAGCCGCGCCTCGACCATGGCGCCGAGCCAGCGGTCGCCGGCGAACTGCGCCAGCTGCGTGGCGAGGAGGAACAGGGTCACGGCCGCGAACTGCCCGGCACCGAAAAAGACGGCGGTGCGCAGGGACCCGAGCCGGCGTTCGGCAGTGCCGAGCAGTCCCAGGATCATCAGCGATGCCGCCAGGTAGGCCAGCGGGTTGGTCGCAAAGAACAGCGAGCTGAACATGGTCCACCAGAGTCCGCCCTGCAGCCCCGGGGCGCTGACCGATGCGGCCTCCAGCACGGACTCCGGCGGGCCGGCAAGGAAACTGCCGGACACCGCGCCGGTGGCCAGGAAGGCCAAGAGGAACGCCAGGGAGAAAGGGATCGTCTTCAGGTGCCGTCCCATGCGGCGAAGGCCGTTCCGCCGGAAGCCGTGCCTCACCGGGTGATCCCCCACCGCGGGGCCAGGAAGTCGAGGCCGCCGCGCAGGCCCCTGGCGGCGACCTCCCAGGAATGGCCTGTGCCGGGGACAATCTGTTCCCGGACGGAAAACCCTGCCGAGCGGGCGGCGCCGGACAGGACGTGCAGGTACCCGACGAACTGGGTGTCCCGCTCGCCGGCGGCGAAGTAGGCGGCATTGGAGTCAAAACGCTGGTGCTGCATCAGGTGCAGCGGGGTCTGCCGCTCGAAGGCTCCGGTGTCGGCGCCGAACGACGCTTCCACCGTTTTGTGCCGCTCCTTGGCGAGGGCCGGTTCCGCCTCGCTCGAGAACGCCAGCGCCGCGCTGTAGATGCCGGGGTGCCGTGTCACCATCTGGATCGCACAGGTGGCGCCGAAGGAGAAGCCGCCGGCGGCCCACTTGCGCGGATCGGGGTCCACGTCGAGGGTGCCGCGGATCCAGGCCGGCACATCCTTGGCCAGGAAAGTATCGGCCTGCGCGATGTTGCTGTCCATGCAGAGCGTATTGCCGTTGGGGCTCCCGTTGGGATCGACCACCACCACCACGGGCGCCACGCCGCGGTGGGCTGCCGCGAAGCGGTCCATCCGGCTCCGCAGGGCGCCCCCGGTCAGCCAGTCGGCGGGGCCTCCGGGCTGGCCGGAGAACAGCACCAGCACCGGAAGCGCCGGGCGCGGGGAGGCCTGGTAGGCGGGCGGGAGGTAGACGTAGGCGTCCCGGCTGTGGAACCCGGACTCGGTGCCGGGGATGGAGGCTTTCCGGACCAGGCCGGCCGCGGGCAGGGATCCCGACGGCGTCCACCCGGCCAGGCTCGCGGGCCGCTCCCCCGGCTGCCGCTCGTGTTCGTCGGCGAGGCTTTGGATCCGCGCGACGGCGGAACCGGTGAGGTCGCCGACCGTGTGGTTCAAGCCGAAATAGGCGTTGATCTGCACACCGGAGAGTGCCAGGACGCCGGCGAAGGCGGCAGCCGCCGCCGTCGTGGGCAAACCGCGGCGGGCGGGCCGCGGCCGGGCGCGCCAGCTGGTCCAGGCCCGGTGCAGCGCCAGCAGCAGGGCGGCGACGGCAGGAACGGACCAGCCGAGGACCTCGGACGGGAGCACGTCCGGGAAGACGGGGACGGCGTACACCAGGAACCAGTGCACACCCAGGACGAGCGCTGAGGCAGGAACCAGGGCGGCGAGTGCGGCGGCGGCAGCGTGGAGTGCCGGAGTGCGCCTCCGGCCGCACGGCCAGAGCAGGTAGAGGGCGCCCGCGATTCCGGCGGCCCACGCGGCCCACAGCACCGGGCCGTCGACGATCCGGAGGTCCTCGGCGAAACCCACCGGAACTAGCGCCAGGTGCCGACGCCGATGACGGGCCCGGCCTCGAGCCAGGAGGAGAGCCCGGTGTAGGCGTCGAACCTCATCGCCAGCAAGACGTCCCGGCCCTCGTAGCGCAGTTCCACGATCACGGTCTCGGGCTGCACCTTGACCAGTTCGGATTCGGTCGGTTCACGCCGGCCCAGCAGTTCGAGGGAGCTGCGGCGGAAGGTGTGCTTGGGCCGCACGCTCAGCGAGGCAAGGCGGAACCACTCCAGGTCGTTGTCCTGATAACGACAAACCCCCATCTGCCAGCTGTTTCCAGCCACGCAGATGGAGGCGTCCACCGTGCCCAGGGCGCGCCGCAGATTGAAGCGGCGCACCCCGGAAAGGCACAGTGCAAAGACCAGCAACGCAAAGACGGTTGCCAGGACGATGAACGGAAGACCAGTAACGTTCATCAAGGTCGGGCTAGCGGATCCCCGCAGTAGCCGCGTCGCCCATTTGGGCGTTGTCAGCAACAATGACGACCCTGTTGTTGTCGACGGAGAAGAACCCGCCGTCGACGACTACAGCAATGCGGTCACCGGACACCGGCTCGATCGCCAGTTCACCTTCGGCCAGAATCGCCAGCAGGGGCGAGTGGCCGGGCAGGATTCCGATTTCACCATCGCTGGTGCGGGCCTTGACCATCTTGGCCGCTCCGGACCACACGAAGTGGTCCGCTGCGACAATCTCAACCTCAAGCTCAGCCATATTACTTGGTCTGTTCCTGGATCTTGGCCCACTGGCGCTCGACGTCGTCCAGGCCGCCGACGTTGAAGAACGCCTGCTCTGCGATGTGGTCGAGGTCGCCATCGCAGATCGCGGTGAAGCCTTCCACGGTGTCCTTGATGGACACGGTGGAGCCTTCGACGCCGGTGAACTGCTTTGCCGTGTAGGTGTTCTGCGAGAGGAACTGCTGGATACGGCGTGCACGCGACACGACGATCTTGTCCTCTTCGGAGAGCTCATCGACACCGAGGATGGCGATGATGTCCTGGAGTTCCTTGTTCTTCTGCAGGATCTGCTTGACGCGGACGGCCGTGTTGTAGTGGTCGTGACCGATGTACTGCGGATCCAGGATGCGCGAGGTCGACGTCAGCGGGTCAACGGCCGGGTACAGACCACGGGAAGCGATTTCACGGGAAAGTTCCGTGGTCGCGTCGAGGTGTGCGAAGGTCGTGGCCGGAGCCGGGTCGGTGTAGTCATCTGCGGGAACATAGATGGCCTGCATCGAGGTGATGGAGTGGCCCTTGGTGGACGTGATGCGCTCCTGCAGGAGGCCCATCTCGTCGGCCAGGTTGGGCTGGTAGCCCACGGCCGAAGGCATGCGGCCCAGGAGGGTGGAAACCTCGGAGCCTGCCTGGGTGAAGCGGAAGATGTTGTCGATGAAGAGCAGCACGTCCTGGTTCTGCACATCGCGGAAGTACTCCGCCATGGTCAGTGCGGACAGGGCCACGCGCAGACGCGTTCCCGGCGGCTCATCCATCTGGCCGAAGACAAGGGCGGTGTCCTTGAGGACGCCGGCCTCTTCCATTTCAACCCAGAGGTCGTTGCCTTCACGGGTACGCTCGCCAACACCGGCGAACACCGAGGTGCCACCGAAGTTGCGGGCAACACGGGTGATCATTTCCTGGATCAGCACGGTCTTGCCGACGCCGGCACCGCCGAACAGGCCGATCTTGCCACCCTTGATGTACGGGGTGAGGAGGTCGATCACCTTGATGCCGGTCTCCAGCATCTCGGTGGAGCCTTCCAGCGTTGCGAAGGCCGGAGCCTTGCGGTGGATCGGCCAGCGTTCGCTGATCTGCAGCTCGGACTCGGTCACGTCCAGGGGCTGGCCCAGCACGTTGAAGATGTGGCCCTTGACGCCGTCGCCGACGGGGACGGAGATCGGGGCACCGGTGTCCACCACGTTGGTGCCGCGGACCAGGCCGTCGGTCGCCTGCAGCGAGATGGCGCGGATGAGGTTGTCGCCGAGGTGCAGCGCAACTTCGAAGGTGATGGTCTTGGTCTCACCGTTGAGAGTAATCTCCGTGGTGAGAGCGTTGTAAATCGAGGGGATTGCGTCAGCCGGGAATTCGACGTCGACAACCGGGCCAATAACACGTGCAATACGGCCGGTGGCACCGGACGTTGCGGCTACGTGTTCGGTAGCAGTGGCAGTCATCTCTCTCACTTCACTCAGTAGATGGCGTGGGCGGTTAAGTTTGTTCTTTGGTGCAGGTACAGCTGGGTCCGTAGCGGGCCGGCTAGGACGCGTTCAACGCGTCGGCGCCTGCCACGATTTCGGAAAGCTCCTGCGTAATCTCAGCCTGGCGGGCAGTGTTGCGCAGACGCGTGTACTTCTTGATGAGCTCCGTGGCGTTGTCGCCGGCGGATTTCATTGCCCGCTGGCGGGCTGCGAGCTCGGAAGCTGCGGCCTGCAACATGGCGGCGAAGATACGTGACTCGATGTAGCGCGGCAGCAGGGCATCGAGAACCTGCTCCGCCTCCGGCTCGAATTCGTAAAGCGGCAGGAGCTCCGACTCGGAGGCGGCCTGCTCTTCGACGACCTCAAGCGGGAGCAGGCGGATGACCGTCGGCTCCTGCGTCACCATGGACTTGAAGCGGGTGTACACAACGTGGATCTCGTCGACGCCGCCCTCTTCGTAGGCCGTGGCGAAGTCTTCCAGCAGTGCTTCGCCGACTTCCCGCGCCGTCTCGAACTGCGGTGCGTCCGTGTTGCCGGTCCACACACGCTCGTAGGGGCGGTTACGGAAGTCGAAGTATGCCTGTGCCTTGCGGCCCATGACGTACGTCTTGACTTCCTTGCCTTCCTCGTGGAGCAGCTCGGTGAGGCCTTCGGCCTGCTTGAGCACGGTGGCCGAGTAGGACCCTGCAAGGCCGCGGTCGGAGGTGATGACCAGGACCGCGGCGCGGCGGATCTGCTCCGGCTCGGTCACCAGCGGGTGGTCGATTTCGCTCTGGCTTGCGACAGCAGAAACGGCACGCGTGATCGCGTTTGCGTAAGGCAGTGAAGCCGCTACGCGTGCGCGGGCCTTGCCGATGCGCGAGGTAGCGATCAGTTCCATCGCCTTGAAGATCTTGCGCATCGACGTCGTCGAGCTGATCTTCTGGCGGTAGACCCGGATCTGGGCTCCCATACTTATCCTTTCCTAAGATCCCGGTGGCCGGGACTGCCGGAACCCGTTGGGGTTCCGGCAGTCCCTGCCAGCGAAACTAGCGCTTCTGCTTGACGATTTTTTCCTGGTCGACCTTGTCCTCGTCGATCGGGGCGTATTCCTCGTGCCCCGCACCGACCAGGAAGCTGTCGCCCTCGCCGAAGAAGCCCTTCTTGAAGTCCACGATCGCGGTCTTCAGCGCCTCTGCCGTGTCGTCGTCCATGACGTTGGTCTGGGCCAGCGTCGTCAGGATGGAGGACTTGTGCTTGAGGTGCTCCAGGAACTCGGTCTCGAAGCGGTTGATGTCTTCAACCGGGACGTCGTCGAGGTAGCCGTTGGTGCCGGCCCAGATGGAGACGACCTGGTTCTCGACCGGGAACGGCGAGTACTGGCCCTGCTTGAGCAGTTCCATCAGGCGTGCGCCGCGGGTCAGCTGCTGGCGCGATGCCGCGTCGAGGTCCGACGCGAACATTGCGAACGCCTGCATGTCGCGGTACTGGGCCAGTTCCAGCTTCAAGGTACCGGAGACCTTCTTCATGGACTTCACCTGCGCGGCACCACCAACGCGGGACACGGAGACGCCCACGTCGACGGCGGGACGCTGGTTGGCGTTGAAGAGGTCCGACTGCAGGAAGATCTGGCCGTCGGTGATGGAGATGACGTTGGTCGGGATGTAGGCGGAAACGTCGTTCGCCTTGGTCTCGATCAGCGGCAGTCCGGTCATCGAGCCTGCGCCCAGTTCGTCGGAGAGCTTGGCACAACGCTCCAGCAGACGGGAGTGCAAGTAGAAAACGTCGCCGGGGTAGGCTTCGCGTCCCGGCGGGCGGCGCAGCAGCAGCGACACCGCACGGTAGGCCTCGGCCTGCTTGGAGAGGTCATCGAAGACGATGAGGACGTGCTTGCCGCCGTACATCCAGTGCTGGCCGATGGCCGAGCCGGCGTACGGTGCCAGGTACTTGAAGCCGGCGGGGTCGGACGCCGGGGAAGCCACGATGGTGGTGTATTCCAGGGCGCCGTTGTCTTCCAGCGTCTGGCGGACGGCCGCAATCGTGGATGCCTTCTGGCCGATGGCGACGTAGATGCAGCGGACCTGCTTGTTCACGTCGCCCGAAGCCCAGTTGGCCTTCTGGTTGATGATCGTGTCGATGGCGATCGCCGACTTGCCGGTCTGGCGGTCACCGATGATCAGCTGGCGCTGGCCGCGGCCGATCGGGATCATGGCGTCGATAGCCTTCAGACCGGTCTGCATCGGCTCGTGGACCGACTTGCGCTGGGTCACGCCGGGCGCCTGGAGTTCCAGGGCGCGGGTGGTCTCGGCCTTGATCTCGCCGAGGTCGTCGATGGGCTGGCCCAGGGGGTCAACCACGCGGCCGAGGAAAGCGTCGCCGACCGGAACAGACAGAACCTGTCCCGTGCGGTGCACTTCCTGGCCTTCTTCGATGCCGGTGAAGTCACCGAGCACGATGACGCCGATTTCGCGGACGTCAAGGTTCTGGGCCAGGCCCAGCGTGCCGTCTTCGAAGCGAAGCAGCTCGTTCGCCATGACCGAGGGAAGGCCCTCAACACGGGCGATGCCGTCACCTGCGGTTGTTACGCGGCCAACCTCTACGCGCTCTGCGTTTCCGGGTTCGTAGGACGCCGCGAACTCGTTCAACGCATTACGGACGTCGTCGGCGTTGATGGTCAATTCGGCCATCTGCAGTCCCTGCTCTCCTGTTTTCGTGATCATCGTTGCTCACGATGACCGGGGTTTCTTGTCGGTAAGTTGTGCTTGTCCGGCTAACTAAGCAAGCTGACGCTGGAGCTGGCCCAGACGGGCGAGGACCGAAGCGTCAACCACTTCGTCGCCGATCTGGATCCGGATGCCACCGATCAGTGCCGGGTCAACGTTCATGTTGATCTTCAGCTCACGGCCGTAGAGGGCGTTCAGGCCCGCCTGCAGACGATCAGCCTGCGCCGCCGTCAACGGACGGGTGACGCTGACCGTAGCAATCCAGCGCTGCTGGCGCTTGGCTGCAAGCTCGGCAAAACGGCTGACGAGCTTGGTGGCCTTGAGCCCGCGGGGCTGCGAAACTGCCTGTCCGATAAGGACTTTCGCTTCCTCGCTTGCGCCGGGCACGAGCTTTTCGGCGAGGGCAATCTTGGCCGCCGGGCTCGCTTGCGGCTCGGACAGAGCACGCTGAACCTCGTGGCTGGAGTCCACGGCGTGGTTGAAGGAGAACAGATCGTTCTCCAGCTCTTCCAGTCCGGTGATTCCCGAGGCAGAGACGGCCGACTTGTTTTCAGCAACGGCAATTACCACCGAAGCGGCAAGAGTCTCGAGTGCATCGCCGATGTCCCGGGCCGACGCCCAGCGCGAGCTGGCCAGCCCGCCCGCGATCTCCACAGCGTCGACGGAAACTTTCCCGCCGAAGAGCTGCTTGACCAGCGCCGACTTTTCGTCACCGCTGCGGGACGGGTCGGTCAGGGCACGGCGCAAGCCAGCCGAGCTGTCCACCGTTCCCAGGATTCCGAAGAGTTCCTTTGCCAACTGCAGCGAGGCGTTGGGAAGCTTGGCTTCCAACGCGACCAGGGCCGCCGTCAGCGATTCGCTCGATACACCTGCCATTACTTAGCTGCACCTGCGTTCTGGTTCTCCAGATCTGCCAGGAAACGGTCAACCACGCGGGCCGAACGCGCGTCGTCAGTGAGCGACTCACCAACAATGCGGCTCGCCAGCGTGGTTGCCAGCGTGCCAACCTCCGAGCGGAGCGACACGACGGCCGCCTGGCGCTCGGATTCGATCTGCGCGTGGGCCTGGGCGGTGATGCGGGCAGACTCTACGGCTGCCTTCTCCTTCAGATCCGCAAGGATCTGCGCGCCTTCGGCCCGGGCTTCCTCGCGGATGCGGTTGGCCTCGGTGCGGGCATCGGTGAGCTGCTGCTTGTACTCTTCGAGGGCGGCGGACGCCTCTGCCTGGGCCTGCTCGGCCTTGGCAATGCCGCCTTCGATGGCCTCGGCTCGCTCTGCGAAGGTCTTCTCGAACATCGGGACCACAAGCTTGATCACGATGCCCATGAGGACAGCAAAGCTGATGATGACAACGAGCATTTCCCAGATGTTGGGGACCAGGGGGTTAGCGCCCTCTGTGGCGGCTGAGACAATCAGCTGCTTCATAATTCCCGTCCTTATCTACTAGGTTCTGGATGTTCGCTTGTTCTGAAGTTCAGACTAGAGAACGAAAGCGAAGACCAGGCCCAGGATGGCGAGGGCTTCAGTCAGCGCGAGGCCAAGGAATGCGATCGGCTGCAGGACGCGCTGGGCTTCCGGCTGACGTGCCACGCCGTTGATGTAAGCGGCGAACACGAGACCAACACCGATACCACCGCCGATTGCGGACAGACCGTAACCTACGAGGTTGAGATTGCCTTCCATTTTTTTCCTTTCAAGATGCCATCTATGTGGCAGGTTGTTTGGTTTGCTTCATCCCCGCGAGGGGAAGATTTGGGAGCCTAGTGGCTGTCCGCGTGCAGAGCGCCTTCGATGTAGATGGCAGTCAGCAGGGTAAAAACGTAAGCCTGCAGCGCCATGATCAGCGCTTCCAGCATGTACATGGCGATCGCGCCAACCAGGACCAGGACCGAGGTGCCCTTCAGGAGCACGTTCTCCTGCATGACCAGGTACTCGATGCCGGAGCCGGCAATCATCACGATCAGGTGGCCGGCCAGCATGGTGGCGAACAGACGGAGGCTGTGCGTGACCGGGCGGACCAGGAAGTTGGAGATGATCTCGATCGGGATGACGATCGGAAGGATGTAGACCGGGACGCCGCTCGGAACGGTGGCCAGCTTGAAGTACCGCAGGCCGTTCTTCTTGATGCCGATCGCGATCCAGGTGACGTACACGATGCCGGCGAGCACGTAGGCCCCGCCGACGTGCGAGAAGCTTGGCAGCTGGATCACGGGGATGGCGCCGTAGATGTTGTTCACCAGGATGAAGAAGAAAAGGCTGAACAGCAGCGGGACATACTTCATGAAGTCTTTGCCGCCGATGATGTCCTTGGCGATGCCGTTGCGGACGAAGCCGTAGGCGGCTTCACCCGCGAACTGCAGCTTGCCGGGAACGAGCTGCTGCTTACGCGCAGCCAGCACAAAGAACGTGGCGATAATGACGACCGAGAGGATCACCAGCAGCATCTGCTTGGAGAATCCTTCGGCCGCACCCCAGGGCAGGATAGCCGGCAGGTGCATTTCTTCGATTCCAGGCGGCGTGAAAGTTCCTGAATCTTGGGCCGGGAGCGCAAGCGCGATCAACGCGTTTCCTCTCTGCAGTGTCCATCATTGGGCGTCGGTCGGGGACCGGCGACAATTACGTCGGCCTTTCCCCCTGTGAAATTATTTGGCATTACTGTTCCTCGTCCTGGGACGGGCCACCTGCAGGATTGTCTTCACCGGTTGATGTGCGCGAACTGGTGAGGCCATGCATATGAGAAAGATAGAACCCGCCCGCAGCTCCAAGCAGGGCGCCTGCGAGCACAATCCAGCGGGTTCCCCACAGATTATCCAGACCCCACCCTATCAAACTCCAGACGATGATTCCGCCAACAATGTAGCTGAAGACGGCGATTCCGGCGTTGTATCCGCCGTCGGTGCCGTCGCTCGATACACCGGGAGCGCCGTCGGTTGTTTTGGGGGTCCGTACCGTGTTGGCGGGAAGGTGGGGGCGCCTGTTTTTGCGGTTACGCATCGGTTCCGCCTTCCGGGGTTGCGGGGTCGTTGTAGATCTGCAGCCGTGCCTTGCCGAAGCCGTAGATCTCGGCCGCCTGCCAGAGGACGACCGTGGCGACGGCGCCGATCAGGAACCAGCGGCCCGACAGCCAGGCGGGCGCGCCAATGGCAAACAGCACCACGGCGAAGCCCACGACCTTGATGAAGTAGGTGGCAACGAAAAGGCCGATCGCCCCGGAGGAATGGTTGCGGCCGCCGAAGTGGCCGACCAGCAGGCTGATCGCGAAGAAGGCCATTACCAGCACGCCGCCGAAGAGGGCCGACAGGGCCGCTTCGGGTCCGTCAAAGAACAGCGCGGCGACCCCGGCCAGCAAAAGGGCGGCGCCCGCGGCCGCCGAACTGAGGGCGAGCAGCTTCAACCACAGCGAGGTGGTGGGGCCGGAGCCGCCAACGGAACCGCTGCCGGACGTGCGTCCGGACTCGGCGTTGGAGGTCATGGGATCCCAATCGTCGCAGGTGGTGAGGGCAGGAACGCGGCGACAAGCCGCTCCTGAATTCTACACGAGATAGAACATCCCTAGGCCACCGGGACGCGGGTGACCTTCGACCGGCGGCGGAACCGGCGGATCAGGTCCGGGGAGGCCAGGTACAGTCCCAGCACCAGCAGGCTGCCGGCCACGCAGAGGGTGGCGACGGGCAGCGCGGCGGTTGCCGCGGTGAAGCCCAGCACAATCACGGCGATGGTGCAGGCCGTGACGACGGCGGCCGATTGCAGGTGCGAGAAGCCGACGTCGGTGAGCCGCTGGTAGACGTGCTCGCGGTGCGACGCGTACCAGCGCTCCCCCGCCTTGATCCGGCGCAGCAGGGTGTATCCGGTGTCCGCGGCGTACACCAGGATCGGCGAGAGGACGTATTCAACGTAGACGCCGCTGAGGAAGCCGGCGACGGCGAGAGCCGCGATCGAGGCGCCAAGCAGGTAGCTGCCGACGTCGCCCAGGAACACCGAGCCGCGGCCCAGGTTCCAGGGCAGGAACCCCAGGAAGGCCATCGCCAGCACCGTGCCTCCGGCGGTCAGCCAGGGCTGCCCCGCCAGCAGACCGGCCGCCGCGTAGGCAGCGCCGGCGGTGACACCGTGCAGGCCGGAAATGCCGTTGATGCCGTCCATGAAGTTGGCGATGTTGACGTACGCCGCGATGGCCACGGCCGCCAGCGGCAGCCACCAGAGGGCCTGCGACGTCAGCACGATCAGCGCGGCGGAACCGGCCGCACCGATCCCCAACTGGGCAGCCGCGCGTCCCCGGATGGACAGGCCGCGGAGATCCTCGATCCATCCCACCGCGGCACTCGCGGCGATGATCGCCAGCACAACGGCGAAGACCGAGCGGTCCACCGTGACGAGGCCCGTGAGCACCGCGGCGAGGTACCCGATCGCGGTGGCGAGCGCGGCAGCCATGCCCATGCCGCGGATGGTGGCCTGGTGATGGGAGGAACGCGCGGAGGGAATGTCGACGACGCCCAGCCGGACCAGCCACGGCTTCACCGCGAAGGGCAGCAGCAGGCTGGCCAGCAGGGTGCTGGCGGCCACGACGGCGAGCGGCATCACGAGGCCACCCGGACGGGCCCGGCCTCGTCGGCTTCGTCGTCGGGGATGTCGGCGATGTCCGCGCCCTGTTCGGCTTCGCAGCGGGCCAGCCAGACGTTGAGATCCAGCTTCGCCGGGTCCTGCTCGGACGCACGGGTGTGGGAAATCTTTGGATGCAGCGGGCGCTGGTCCAATTCGCCGGTGCCGACCAGTTCTTCGTGCAGCTTCTCCCCGGGCCGCAGGCCGGTGTAGATGATGTCGACCTTCTTGCCGGACATGGCGATCATCCGCTGCGCGACGTCCAGGATCTTCACCGGCTCTCCCATGTCGAGGATCATCACGTCCCCGCCCGAACCGATCGCTCCGGCCTGGATCACCAGCTGGCAGGCTTCCGGAATCGTCATGAAGAAGCGCGTGACTTCCGGATCGGTGACCGTGACCGGGCCGCCGACCCGGATCTGCTCGGTGAACAGCGGCAGCATCGAACCGCGGCTGCCCATCACGTTGCCGAAGCGTACGGACACAAACGTGCTCCCGGTCTGGCCGGCCATCCATGCGGTCAGCTTTTCAGCGACCCGTTTGGAGTGGCCCAGGGCGGTGGTGGGGTTCGCGGCTTTATCGGTGGAGATGTTCACAAAGTGCGAGACGCCGGCCCGCTGGGCGGCGCGCAGCACGTTCAGGGTGCCGCAGACGTTGGTCTTCCACGCCTCGACGGGGTATTGCTGGAGCAGGGGCGCGTGCTTGAGGGCCGCGGCGTGGAACACCACTTCGGGCCGCCGGTCCTCGAAGATGTCCAGCAGGGCCTCGCCGTCGCGGATGTTGGCCAGCACGGTGTCGCGGCCGGCCAGCAGCCCGCGGCCGGTGATGGAGATCTGTGTCTGCTGCAGCCCGGTCTCGTCGTGGTCGAGCATGATCAGTTCGGCCGGGGAGAACTGGACGATCTGGCGGCAGAGTTCCGAGCCGATGGACCCGCCGGCACCGGTCACCAGGACCCGTTTGCCCTTGATGTAGCCCGCGATTTCGTCGACCTTGATGTCCACGGGCCGGCGGCCGATCAGGTCTTCGACCGCCACGTCACGGAAATCGGAGAATCCGTCGGGCGCGCCGCCGCCGAGCATGTCCCGCAGCGGCGGCAGCACGAGCACCCGGATGTTCAGGCCCGCCACGGCGTCCGAGATGCGCCGGACCACGGAGGCCTCGACGTTGGCGAAGGCCAGGACCAGGACCGTCGCGCGGGTCCGGCGGATGATCGCCGGGAGGTCGTCGCTGCGCCCCTGGACCTGGACGCCGGAGAGCCGGAGGTGCTTTTTGGCCGGGTCGTCGTCGATCAGGCCGACCGGGATGTACGGCGAGTCGGGGTCCTGCAGCATCCGGGTCAGGAGCGAGTTGCCCAGGAACCCGGCGCCGTAGATCAGGGTGTTCTGAGCACCGTCGCCGGGCCGGGTCTTGCCCTCGACGTAGAGCCGCTTGGCGTAGCGGGCGGCGCCCATAAAGAGGCAGGCGAACGGGAAGGCGATCAGGCCCACGCTGCGGCCGATGTTGATGGCTCCGTACACCACCAGCAGGGTCACGGTGATGGAGGCGGCCACGATCACCGTGACGAAGACGAGCGCCCTCGCCTCCTGGAAGCTGCCGAATGGATACCGGCCCCGGTACAGCGCCAAGGCGTAGCCGGCCACGATTTGGGCAATGACGGCGACGGCGGCGATGAAGAAAGCGCCCAGGAACTGTTCGGCGCGGATCCCCATCTCGTAGCGCAGCAGCAGGGCCAGGGCGATTGCCACGATCCAGGACATGGAGTCCAGGAACAGCTGGATCCAGATCCAGAGGGCGGGCTTCTCGTCCCGTACTGCGGCGGGTTCGCTCGCATCAGATTTCGTAGTCAACAGAGATTGCAACCGACTTCCACTACCACGGCGGCCAGGCGCCTGTTTCAAAAATTTCCCCGCCACACAACTGTCGGACAGCGGCAGAGCCTAAAACGATACTAATCTCTTTCGCTTCCGCTGCCGGGGTACCCGTCCCCCGGGGACGGCAGCGGCGGCATGGGTTTCCAGCCGGTGTCCGCGAGGATGGCGCGCGATTCCCGCCATCCCTGCCAGAGCAGGCCAGCCCCCTTCAGGGTCCGTTCCACGACCACCAGGCGGACCAGTTCCTTCAGGTACGTCAGGGCCGTTCCGGCGCCGAACCCGAACCTGTTGAACTTGCCGTGCGCCCTCAGGTACTGCGCAACATGCCCGCGGTTGCGCATCACGTAGCGGCGGCTGAGGTCACTGGAGTCGTTGAGGTGGCGCAGGCCCAGGTCCACCTGGCGCTGCACGCGCACCTTCTTGATGACGAAGGCATTCACGTAGACCACCGGCGTCTGCTGCGCGGCGAGCCAACCGTAGATCAGGTCGTCCCAGGTGATGAAGAAGCGCGGGTCCGGCAGCCCGATGTTCCGGGCCAGGGGTGCCTTGATCAGCATGCCTTCGAAATTTCCCACATTGGTGCGGAAGACGTCCGAATGCCGGAACACATCCCGCGAGACCGGCAGGAAGATGCCCAGTGCCTCGACGAAGTGGTGCTGCCAGAAGAAGGGTTTGCCCTTGGCGTCGTAGCGGCGGCCGATCAGGCAGGAATACTCCGGGGTAAACCTGTCCAGCGCCTCCACCGCCCCGGGGAGCACCTCGACGTCGTCGTCCATCAGCCAGAGCCACTCGGCACCGGACTCCAGCGCCAGTTCGACGCCGCGGGAGAAACCCCCGGCACCGCCGGCATTGACGCTCAACCGCTCGTACTGGATGGGTGTCCCGCCGGCGGCGCTGGCCCGCGCGACGACGTCGGCGGTGTGGTCGGTGCTCGCGTTGTCCACCACGAGGATCCGCGCCGGGCGGGTGCTGAGGCGGTCAAAGGAATCCAGCAGGTTCTGCAGGAAGTCGGCCCGGTTGTAGGTGACAACGACGGCGTACAGGTTCTCCACGGCGGCCTAGGTGTTGGTGGACATCAGTTGCGCGGGTGAGCCGAAGCCCTTGCCGCGGAAGCCGGTGGAATAGGCGCTGAACCAGTGCGCCAGGCCTTTGAGGTCCCCGGTCTTGAGGAAGTAGTACGGGAAGCCGACGATGTCCGCCCCGAACCAGCGCAGGTTCCGGTACTTGCGGGTCAGGTAGGCCCGGTTGCGGAAGTAGCAGTACCGCTTGAACTCCCCCTCCGGGATGACCGGGGTGATGAAGCCGCCGAAGACCGGTTTCATCTCGGTCCAGGTGGCGGGGTGCTGCACGGCCACGGTGGCCAGGGTTCCGTACTTCAGTCCGGCCTTCTTGACGCGCGAGAGGAAGTCGACTTCGTCGCCGCGGATGAAGAACTTCACATCCGGAATGCCGATCTTGTAGAAGACCTCGGTGCGGATCAGGGCGCCGTTGAAGAAGTGCACCATGTCCGGCAGGAATCCCATCGGGGCGAGCCTCGCGCGTTCGTTGGTCAGCAGCCCGTTGATCCTGAAGTTGAAGGAGAGCCGGTTGGGGTCGGCCGTGGCGGCCACGAGCGGGCTGACAATGTCCAGCTGGTGTTCCTTTGCCGTCTTGAGCAGCTCGGCGAGGCAGCTGGCGTCCTCGGGGTGGCCGTCGTCGTCCATCATCCAGATCCACTCGGCGCCGCTGGCCATGGCGGCCAGGATCGCGTAGGCGAACCCGCCGGCGCCGCCGAGGTTGGCCTCGGAGCGCAGGTAGTTGATGTTCGCTCCCCCGGCGCTGACGACGTCGGTGGCCGGAACGGTGCCGGAGTCCACGAGGGCAATCGAATGGATGGGGGCCGTCTGGGCCGCCAGCCCCTTCAGGAGGAGGGCAAGTTCCTCATGGCGGTCGAACGTTACTGCCGCGACGGCGACTTTTGGCTGCATGTCAGTTCTCCGGGGACTCGTCGGCGGCGGTGGGGCCGCTGCCGCCGGGGGTGTCCCCGTCGGCGGGGGCGGCCGGCTCTTCGCCGGCTCCCAGCACGTCCGGCACTACTTCACGCAGGCGTTCAAGGCTGATGGCTCCCTGGCGGACCACGCGCAGCGGCAGGGCCGTGGCGTCGATAATCGTGGACGGGTCGGCACCGTTTCCGTCGACCGGCCGGTGGCCGGCTTCGAGGTAGACTTCCACCGACTCCGCCAGCTGCGCTTCGGCGTCGGCGGCGTTCTGCGCGGCGGGCTGGCCGGTACGGTTCGCGGAGGAAACCGCCAGCGGCCCGGTGAGGGTGAGCAGGTCCTGGGCCACTTCATCGTCCGGCAGGCGCAGGGCGACGGTGCCCTTGGTCTCGCCCAGATCCCAGTCGAGGGAGGGCTGCGCGTGCAGGATCAGGGTCAATCCCCCGGGCCAGAACGCTTCGGCCAGGCGGCGGGCTTCGGCGGGGACGTCGGTGGCGAGGCCGTCCAGGGCGTTCAGCCTGGGGATCAGCACCGGCGGGGGCATCTGCCGGCTACGTCCTTTGGCGGCGAGCAACAGTGTTACGGCCTGCGGCGAGAACGCGTCGGCGGCGATCCCGTAGACGGTGTCGGTCGGCAGGACCACACACTTTTGTTCCCGGATCGCCCGCTGGGCGTGTTCAAGTCCTGCGGCGCGCTGCTCCGCGTCGGCGCAATCGTAGCTAGTCGTCACTGGCCTATCCTTTCATCACTGCGGGCATCGGTTTCGCGGACGGCGCTCGTGGCGCGTTCGCGGCCGTTGAGATCCAGGTGTGTCGCCACCTGTGACCAGAGGCCGGAGCGTTCCAGCATCGCGGCGATCCAGCCGGCCTGCACCTCGGCGTGTTCCATCACGAAGTAGCCGCCCGGTACCAGCAGCCGGGCCGCAGAGGCCGCCGCCGCCGTCGGGAGTTCCATGCCGTCCGCTCCCCCGCCGTAGAGCGCCTCCGGCGGATCGTGCAGCGCCACCTCGGGTTCGTTGGGGACCGCCTCGGCGGGAATGTAAGGCGGGTTGGACACGACGACGTCGAAGCTGCCGTTGTGTTCGGGCAGCGCGTCGCGCAGGTCGCCGCGGACCAGGTGGACACCCAGCGGCAGCAGGTTCTTCGCCGCCCAGGCGTGCGCGAACTCGCTGAACTCCACCGCATGCACCTCGGCGTCCGGGACCTCGTGCGCGATAGAGCCCGCAATCGCCCCCGAGCCCGTGCCCAGGTCAACGACCTTGGGCCGCGCCGACGGTGCACTGTCCTTGAGCCAGTCGACCACCAGCTGCACCACGGATTCGGTCTCCGGGCGCGGGATGAACACGCCGGGACCGACCGCCAGTTCCAGGTAGCGGAAGTGCGCCACACCGGTGATGTGCTGCAGCGGGGTCCGCTGCGCGCGCTCGGCGACGAGTTCGGCGTAGCCGGCCGGCGCAGGCGTGTCCCCCAGCGCCAGGGCGCGGAGCCGGCCCGGGCCGACGCCGAGCAAGTGGCCGGCGAGCAGTTCGGCGTCGACTTTCGGGCTGGGCACGCCGGCGGCCGCCAGCACGGCGGTGGCCTCGCGCACGGCGTCGGCGAGGCTCAGCGCAGGCTCAGAAGTCATCAGGGTCGGGTGTCATCAGCGCGCAGCGTCCGTACTAGTCGCCGATGGCGTCGAGGCGGGCCTGTTCGTCCATCTCGATGGCGGACTGGATCACCGGTTCCAAGTCGCCGTTCATGACCTGGTCCAGGTTGTACGCCTTGTAGCCGGTGCGGTGGTCCGCGATCCGGTTTTCCGGGTAGTTGTAGGTGCGGATGCGCTCGGAGCGGTCCATCGTGCGGATCTGGGACTTCCGCTGGGCCGAGTTCTCGGCGTCGATCTGCTCCTGCTGGTGGGCCAGGATACGGGCGCGCAGCACGCGCATGCCGGCCTCGCGGTTTTGCAGCTGGGACTTCTCGTTCTGCATCGCCACCACAATGCCGGTGGGAAGGTGCGTGATGCGCACGGCGGAGTCGGTGGTGTTGACGGACTGGCCGCCGGGACCGGAGGAACGGTAGACGTCGATCTTGAGGTCGTTCTGGTTGATTTCCAGTTCCTCGGGCTCGTCCACTTCGGGGAGTACCAGCACGCCGGCCGCCGAGGTGTGGATGCGGCCCTGCGACTCGGTGACCGGAACGCGCTGAACGCGGTGCACGCCGCCTTCGAACTTGAGCCGGGCGTAGACGCCCTCGGCCGGGTCGTTGGAGTTGCCCTTGACGGCCATCTGGACGTCCTTGTAGCCGCCCAGGTCCGATTCGGTGGCCGAGATCAGCTCGGTCTTCCAGCCGCGGGATTCCGCATAACGGCTGTACATGCGCAGCAGGTCCGCGGCGAACAGGGCAGCCTCGTCGCCGCCCTCGCCGCCCTTGACCTCGAGGATCACGTTGCGGGCGTCGTCCGGGTCGCGCGGGATGAGCAGCCGGCGCAGCTTGGCGGCCGCAGTGTCCAGGGCAGCCTCAAGCTCGGGCACCTCGGCAGCGAACTCCGGATCCTCGTCCGCCATTTCCTTGGCCGCCGCCAGGTCATCGCGGATGCCCTCCCAGCGGTGGTAGGCCTCCACAATGCCGTTCAACTGCGCCGAACGCCGCCCCAACTTCCGGGCCAGCTTCTGGTCAGCATAAACAGCAGGATCCCCAAGCTGGGCCTGGATAGCAGCATGCTCATCCAACAGCCCCTGTACGGACTCAAACATTTCAAAACCTCTTTCGACTTGGAACCAAGTCTAATGACGCACGAAGCGGCAGGTGACCTGGTGGCCGGCGTCGCATATTTTTTGCCGGCCCGGGAGTGGCATCGGGCCTGTCGGAGCGTTGCGGCTGGCGTACGCAGTACGTCAGCCGCAACGCGAAGGGGCGGGGCCGGCAAAAAATATGCGACGGCCCCGCCCCTCAACTCAGCTACTTGTCGTTATCGGACTTCGCACCAAGCGTCGTCTTCTGCACCTGCATGAGGAACTCGACGTTGCTCTGGGTCTCCCGGATCTTGTTGGTCAGCAGCTCAAGGCTCTGCTGCGTTTCGAGTCCGGAGAGGACACGGCGCAGCTTCCACATGATCTTGACTTCCTCCGGGGAGAGCAGGTTCTCTTCGCGGCGGGTACCGGACGCGTTGACGTCCACGGCCGGGAAGATGCGCTTGTCCGCGAGCTGGCGGGACAGGCGCAGTTCCATGTTGCCGGTGCCCTTGAACTCTTCGAAGATGACCTCGTCCATCTTGGAACCGGTCTCAACGAGCGCGGTGGCCAGGATGGTGAGCGAGCCGCCGTTTTCGATGTTGCGGGCTGCACCGAAGAAGCGCTTCGGCGGGTACAGCGCGGCGGAGTCGACGCCACCGGACAGGATACGGCCGGAAGCCGGTGCCGCCAGGTTGTAGGCACGGCCCAGGCGGGTCATCGAGTCCAGCAGGACCACAACGTCCATGCCCATTTCCACGAGGCGCTTGGCGCGCTCGATGGAAAGTTCGGCCACGGTGGTGTGGTCATCGGCCGGACGGTCGAAGGTGGAGGCAATGACCTCGCCCTTGACCGTGCGCTGCATGTCGGTGACTTCTTCGGGGCGTTCGTCAACGAGCACCATCATGAGGTGGACCTCAGGATTGTTGGTGGTGATGGCGTTGGCGATGGACTGCAGGATGAGCGTCTTGCCGGCCTTCGGCGGCGAGACGATCAGGCCGCGCTGGCCCTTGCCGATCGGAGCAACCAGGTCAATGACGCGGGGGCCGATCTTCTTCGGGTCCGTCTCGAGGCGCAGGCGCTCGGAGGGGTACAGCGGGACGAGCTTCGCGAATTCGACGCGGTCCTTGAGCTCCTCGGGGGTCTTGCCATTGACCGAGGTGACGCGGACCAGGGCGTTGAACTTCTGGCGGGCGGACTGCTGGTTGCTGCGGTCCTCGCCTTCACGCGGGGCGCGGATGGCCCCGACGACGGCGTCGCCCTTGCGCAGGTTGTACTTCTTGACCTGGGCGAGGGAAACGTAGACGTCGTTCGGGCCCGGCAGGTAGCCGGAGGTGCGGATGAACGCGTAGTTCTCCAGCACGTCCAGGATGCCGGCGACGGGCAGCAGGACGTCGTCCTCGGTGACCTCGACGTCGTCGACGTCGGGTCCCTGGGAGCGGCCGCGGCGGCGTTCGTTGCGGTCGCGGAAACGGTCGTTGCGCGAGTTGTCGCGGTCCTGGCCGCCGGAGCGGTCGTTGCGATCGTTGCGGTCACGGCGGTTGCGGCGGTTGCGGCGGCTGCCGCCCTCGGAATCGTCGTTGTCGCGGCTGTTGTCGCGGTTGTCGCGGCTGTTGTCGCGGTTCCCGGACGTGTTGTCGCGGTTGTCCTCACGGTTGCCGCGGCCGCGGGTGTTCTCGCGGCGCTGGCCGTCGTCGCCGCCCTGTTCGGACTGGCGTTCCTGGCGCTGTTCGCCGGTTGCCTGCTCCGCCGGGGCTTCCACGGCGGCGGCGGGCTGGGCTTCACCCTGGCCGGTGGCCTGCGCGGCAGCCTCGCCGCGGCGGCGGTTGCGGGTCCGCGGCTGGCGGGTGCGGTCGCTGCCTTCTGCGGACTCGGCCGGAGCGGCTTCGGCGGGGGCGGACTGCGCCTCCACCGGTGCCGCGGCGGGAGCCTCGGCGGCGGGAGCGGTGATGATGCCGTCGCTGCCTGCACGGCGGCTGCGGCCCCTGGTCCGGGCCCGCGGGTTTTCCTGGGCCGGAGCCTCGGAGCCGGAGGCGGCGGGTGCGGCGGCCGGTGCCTGGGCAACGGTGCCGTTGTCGCTCGCCTTTTCGGCGGCGCGCTCGGGTGCCTTGCTGACCGGAGTGCCGGCGCGGTGGGCGGAAATGGCGGATACCAGATCGCCCTTACGCATCCGGGATCCCCCGGAGATTCCCAGCTGGCTGGCCAGGGCCTGGAGCTGGGCGAGCTTGAGGCCGGCGAGGCCGCTGCTCTTGGCGGGTGCTGCCGATGTGGCAACAGAAGATGATGTTTCCACAGCTGAAGACAGCTCAGTGGTTTCGGTCACGAAGGATCCTTCCCCCTCGACGGCGTCCAGGCTAGGAGCTGGACGCGGTGATTTGATCTGGGCTGCAGTTCAGATCTGCAGCCGGGATTTCGGCCTTGCCGGTTGGATTTCGGCCGGCAGGGCCGGATACTGCTACACCAAGACACGCCCCGAAATTGAGGAACGGCCGGCTGACACTTCAGGGGTACAGAGGAATTCTGCAGCTTCCTGCGTCAGACCGAAAGCAGGTGGCACCGGAAAATATTGCGCTGAAAGATGAGAGAGGGCAACTTGGCCAACATCGCGGTCTTATAAAAAGCTTGCGTGATTACCGCCGGTGCACTTCCACTTTAGCACCCTCAGTGTCCACAGCCAGCTTCATCACACGCCAGGCCACGTCCGGCGTGTTGTCCCTGGTGAACGCACCGATGAAGTCGACGACGTCGGACGCTTCCTTTTCGCCGGCCGCCAGGACCAGCACCGTGGGTCCGGCGCCGGACACGACGGCGGCATGGCCGGCGCGGCGGAGCGCGGCGATCAGCTCCGCGCTGGGCCGCATGGCCTGCGCCCGGTAGCTCTGGTGCAGGTAGTCCTCGGTTCCGGGCAGCAGGAATTCGGGCTTCTGCGTCAGCGCATGGATCAGCAGGGCGGCCCGGCCGGAGTTCATGGCGGCGGCGTGGTGCCCCACGGAGGCCGGGAGCAGCGCCCGGGCGGCCTCGGTGGAGAGCTCGAAGTCCGGTACCGCCACAACCGGGACAATGCCGGCGTCGACGCTCGCGCAGGTGCTGCTGTACTGGTCACTGTCCTGCCAGGACAGCGCCAGCCCGCCGAAAATGGCGGGTGCGACGTTGTCCGGGTGGCCCTCCAGCCGGCTGGTGAACTGCAGGATCCAGTCCTTGCCGCGGCGGGATTCGGCCGGGACCAGGGCGTTTGCGGCGCTGGCCGCGGCTACCACGGCGGCGGCCGAGGACCCGAGGCCGCGGCCGTGCGGGTTGACGTTGTCCGCGGTGATCCGCAGTCCCTCGTGCCGGTAGCCCAGCAGGTGCAGCGCCTCGGTGAGGGCCTTGGCCACCAGGTGGCTCGCGTCGCGGGGCAGTGTGTCCGCACCCTCGCCGCTGAGCTCGAACTCAAGCTCACCGGTCTCCAGCGTTTCCACCGTCAGTGTGTCGTGCAGCGAGAGGGCCAGCCCCAGGCTGTCGTAGCCGGGGCCCAGGTTGGCGCTGGTGGCCGGGACCCGGACGGTGACGACTTGCCCGGCCGGAACCGCCGGGGTGTCGGCGGGTGATTCGGCCGGGACGGTGAGGGTGGTTTCCACGGCTATTTTTCTTCCAGTCCCAGTTCGGCGGCGACCGTGACGACGTCGTTGGCGACCTTGACCGGCTGCACGTCGCTGCCGTCCTCGGTGCGCAGCGCCCACTGCGGGTCCTTGAGGCCGTGGCCGGTGACCGTGATGACGATGGTCTTGCCGGTGGGAACCTCGCCCGCGGCGTGCTTCTTGATCAGGCCGGCGACGCCCGCGGCGGAGCCGGGTTCGACGAACACACCTTCCCGCGCAGAAAGCCAGCGGTGCGCGGAGAGGATCTCCTCGTCGGTGACGGCCTCGATCACGCCGCCGGATTCGTCGCGGGCGGCGACGGCGGTGTCCCAGGATGCCGGGTTGCCGATCCGGATGGCGGTGGCGATGGTGTCCGGCTCGGTGATGGGGTGGCCCGCGACGAACGGGGCGGCGCCGGCGGCCTGGAAGCCCCACATCACCGGCGTCTTCGTGGCGACGGCGGGAAGGTTTCCGGCGGTGGCGGATTCGTAGGGCGCCGCGTACTCCTTGTAGCCCTTCCAGTAGGCGCTGATGTTGCCGGCGTTGCCGACCGGGAGGACGTGGATGTCCGGGGCGTCCCCGAGCGCGTCGACGACCTCGAACGCGCCCGTCTTCTGGCCCTCGATCCGGGCCGGGTTGACCGAGTTGACCAGGAAGACCGGGTACGACTCCCCCAGCTTGCGGGCAATGTCGAGGCAGTCGTCGAAGTTGCCGTCCACCTGCAGCAGGGTGGCCCCGTGCGCGATCGCCTGGCTGAGCTTGCCCATCGAAATCTTGCCCTCGGGCACCAGCACGGCGCACTGCAGCCCGGCCGAGGTGGCGTAGGCTGCGGCGGAGGCGGAGGTGTTGCCGGTGGAGGCGCACACCACGGCCTTGGCGCCGGAGGCGACCGCCGCCGTCATGGCCATGGTCATGCCGCGGTCCTTGAAGGACCCGGTCGGGTTCATGCCTTCGACCTTGAGGTAGACGGTGCAGCCGGTGAGCTCGGAGAGCTTCTGCGCGTGCACGAGCGGGGTGCCGCCCTCGCCCAGGGTGATGACCTTGGTGGCCTCGGTGACCGGCAGTCGTTCGGCGTATTCGCGGATGACTCCGCGCCATTGGTGAGCCACTTAGACCCCTTCTACCCGCAGTACGGATGTGACGGAATTGATGACGTCCAGTCCCTTGACGGCCTGAACGGTTGCTGCCAGTGCGGCTTCGCTCGCACGGTGCGTAACTATCCGCAGCTCCGCCGACTCCGACTTGGAGCCGGAGTCGCGGTGGATGGTCTGCCGCATGATTTCGATGGAGACGCCGTGCTCGGCGAAGAGCTGCGCGATCCGGGCCAGGACGCCGGGCTGGTCCGCGACGTCGAGGCCGATGTAGTAGCTGGTGATGGCCGCGTCAATGGGCAGCGCGGGGACGTGCCCGGTGGTGGTTTCGGTGCGTCCCGGGCCGCCCAGCACAATCCGGCGGGCGGCCGAGACCAGGTCACCCAGCACGGCGGAGGCCGTCGGGGTGCCGCCGGCGCCCTGTCCGTAGAACATCAGCTCGCCGGCGTTCTCGGCCTCAATGAAGACGGCGTTGAACGCGCCGTGCACCGCGGCCAGCGGGTGCTCGCGCGGCAGCAGGGTCGGGTGGACGCGGACGGACACACCTTCCTTGCCCTCGGAATTGGTGAGCTTTTCTGCGATCGCCAGCAGCTTGATCACAAAGCCGGCGTCCTTTGCCGCGGCGATGTCCGCGGCGGTGACGGAGGTGATCCCCTCGCAGTAGACGTCCTCGAGGGCGAACCGCGTGTGGAAGGACAGCGAGGCGAGAATCGCGGCCTTGGCCGCGGCGTCGTGGCCCTCAACGTCGGCGGTAGGGTCCGCTTCGGCATAGCCCAGCCGCTGGGCCTCGGCGAGGGCGTCGGCGAACTGTGCGCCCGTGGTGTCCATCTGGTCCAGGATGAAGTTGGTGGTGCCGTTGACGATGCCCAGCACCCGGGTGATCCGGTCGCCGGAAAGGCTGTCCCGGATGGGGCGCAGGATGGGGATGGCCCCGGCGACGGCGGCCTCGTAGGACAGCTGCACGCCGGCCTTGTCCGCCTCCTCGTAGAGGGTGGGTCCGTCCTGGGCGAGCAGGGCCTTGTTGCCGGTCACGACCGACGCGCCGTGCCGGATCGCGGTGAGGATCAGGCTGCGCGCCGGCTCGATCCCGCCCATCAGCTCGATCACCAGGTCCGCGTCCTTGACCAGCGTCTCGGCGTCGGTGGTGAAGATTTCGCGGGGCAGCTCGACGTCGCGCCGGGCGTCCGGGTTGCGCACGGCGATGCCGCTCAGTTCGAGGCGGGCCCCGGTGCGGGAAGCCAGGGTGTCGGCGTCGTCAATGAGAATCCGCGCAACCTGGGCCCCGACGTTGCCACAGCCCAGCAGGGCCACTTTCAAGGTTCGCAATTCCGTCATTCAGACTCCCATGTCGCGGTTCAGCAGGTCTTGTTCAGTTTCGCCGCGGACAATGAGCCGGACTGATCCATCGCGTACCGCGACAACGCCCGGCCGGGCCAGATAGTTGTAGTTGCTTGACAGGGCCCAGCAGTAGGCGCCGGTCCCCGGTACAGCGAGCAGATCACCGGCTGCCACGTCCTCGGGCAGATATACATCTCTAACAACTATGTCGCCGCTCTCGCAATGTTTGCCCACCACTCGGGACAGCTGCGGGGCCGCGTCGGAGCTGCGGGAGGCGAGAATCGCCGAATAATCCGCGTCGTACAGCACCGGGCGGGCATTGTCGCTCATGCCGCCGTCCACCGACACATACCGGCGCGGGTACGTAACGTTTTCGGCGGCTGATGCGCCGGTTTCTCCCGTTCCGCCGCCGGCCGGTGCGTCGACCCGGACGGTCTTGAGGGTGCCCACCTCGTAGAGCGTGAAGGTGCTGGTGCCCACGATCGCGCGGCCCGGCTCGATCGAGATCCGCGGCGCGGTGATGCCGAGTTCGGCCACCTTGGCGCGGACGACGGCGGCCATCGCCTGGGCGATCTCGGCCGGCGGCCGCGGGGTGTCCACCGGGGTGTAGGCGATGCCGTAGCCGCCGCCCAGGTCCAGCTCGGGCAGCACGATCGAGTATTTGGCCTGCATGGCGGCGAGGAAATCGAGCAGCTTCTCCGCGGCGAGGGCGAAGCCGTCCGGCTCGAAGATCTGCGAGCCGATGTGGCAGTGCAGGCCAAGCAGTTCGATGCTGTCATGGCCGGCGGCCGCGGCCACGGCTTCCTCGGCGGCGGACAGCCCGGCCTGGTCGGTCGAGTCGCCGGCCATTGAGAGGCCGAACTTCTGGTCTTCGTGCGCGGTGGCAATGAATTCGTGGGTGTGCGCGTGCACGCCCGGGGTCAGCCGCAGCATGACCTTCGCCGTTTCGCCGCGGTTCGCGGCGATCGCGGCGACCCGCTCCAGCTCGGCGAGGCTGTCGACGACGATCCGGCCCAGCCCCATGTCCAGGGCGCGGTGGATCTCGGCGTCGGACTTGTTGTTGCCGTGCAGGGCGACGGCGGCGCCCGGGATGCCGGCGCGGGCGGCGACGGCGAGCTCCCCGCCGGAGGCGGTGTCCAGCCGCAGCCCTTCCTCCTCGACCCAGCGGACGACGGCGGTGCACAGGAACGACTTGCCGGCGTAGTAGACGTCCACTCCCCCGCAGATGTCCGCGAAGGCCTCGTTGAAGGCGTCCTGGAACGCCCGGGCGCGGGCCCGGAAGTCGGTCTCGCTCATGACGAACAGCGGCGTGCCGAACTGCCGCTGCAGCTCGCTGACGGCAATGCCGTCAATGGCCAGTTCACCGTCGTCGGTGCGCGCGACCCCGGCGGCCCACATCGGTTCGTGCAGGGCGTTGAGGTCCTCCGGGACGGCCAGCCAGTCCGGCGCCAGCGGGGAGGCCGCCGTGCTGTTGTTCGGGTTCGCGGTCATGGCGTTCACATCCGTTCCGGCGCCGAAACGCCCAGCAGTTCCAGTCCGTTGGCGAGCACCTGGCTGGTGGCATCGTTGAGCCACAGCCGGGTGCGGTTCAGGTCGGTGATGGTTTCCTCGCCCAGCGGCGCGACGCGGCAGGCGTCGTACCAGCGGTGGTAGGCCCCGGCAATGACTTCGAGGTGGCGGGCGACGCGGTGCGGCTCCCGCAGCTCGGCGGCCTTGGCCACGATCGAGGGGTAGCTGCCCAGGTGCGAGAGCAGCTCGTTTTCCGTCGCATGGTCCAGCAGCGCGGCGTCGAAGGCGTCGTGGCCGTCCACCCGGCGCTCCACACCGGCGGCGACGGCGTTGCGCGCGGCGCCGCGGGAGCGGGCGTGCGCGTACTGGACGTAAAAGACCGGGTTCTCGTTGCTGTGCTTCTTGAGCAGTTCCGGGTCCAGCGTCAGCGGCGAGTCGGCCGGGAAGCGGGCCAGGGAGTACCGGACGGCGTCCTTGCCTAGCCAGGAGATCAGGTCCTTGAGCTCGATGATGTTGCCTGCCCGCTTGGAGAGCTTGGCGCCGTTGACCGAGACCAGCTGGCCGATCAGCACCTCGATGTTGACCTCGGGATCGTCGCCGGCCGCGGCTGCGATCGCCTTGAGCCGGTTGATGTAGCCGTGGTGGTCGGCGCCAAGCAGGTAGATCTTCTCGGTGAAGCCGCGGTCCTTTTTGGACAGGTAGTACGCCGCGTCCGCGGCGAAGTACGTCGGCTCGCCGTTGGCGCGGATCATCACGCGGTCCTTGTCGTCGCCGAAGTCGGTGGTGCGCAGCCAGACCGCGCCGCCGTCGTCGTAGACGTGGCCCTGTTCCCGGAGCCGGGCGACGGCGTCGGCGATGGCGCCGGCGTCATGCAGTTCCTGCTCGGAGAAGTAGACATCGAATTCGACGCCGAACTCGGCGAGGGTCTGCTTGATGTCGTGCAGCTGCGCCTTGTAAGCGGCACCGCGGATCACCGGCAGCGCCGCGACGTCGGTGAGTTCCCGGATCCCGGGGTGCTGGGTCAGGACCTCGTGGCCGAGGTCGGCGATGTATTCGCCCGGGTAGCCGCCCTCCGGCACGCCGCGGCCGTGCAGCCGGGACAGCACCGAGTGGGCGAAGACGTCCATCTGCGAGCCGGCGTCGTTGATGTAGTACTCCGCGGTGACGTCCGCGCCGGACGCCCGCAGGACGCGGGCGATCGAGTCGCCCAGGGCGGCCCAGCGGGTGTGGCCGATGTGCAGCGGTCCGGTGGGGTTGGCCGAGACGAATTCCATGTTGACCGTGCGGCCCGCAAGCGCCGTGTTGGTGCCGTAGGCGGTGCCGGCCTCCACGATTGCCTTGGCGAGGGCCCCGGCGGCGGCGGCGTCAACGGTGATGTTCAGGAAGCCGGGTCCGGCGATGTCCACGGCGGAGACACCCGCGATCGACGCCAGCCGGTCGCTCAGCAGGCCAGCGAGCTGGCGCGGGTTGGTGCCGGCGGGCTTGGCCAGCTGGAGCGCGATGTTGGTGGCCCAGTCGCCGTGGTCCCTGTTCTTGGGACGCTCCACGCGCACCGCCTCCGGAATGTCGGCGGCGGCAAGGGCAATGTCACCGGTGGCGACGGCGTCCTTCAGGCAGGCGGATATGGCGAGGGAGAGTTCTTCTGGGGTCACAGTTCCAGCCTACCGGGGGCCCGCAGTCCCGCGGAATTTCCGTGCCGTCATCTTGTCCCCAGGGCCCGCAGGGAAGGTCCGCTGCGAGCCCCGGGGCGACGATTTTCCTTTGGAGCCCACCTTCCTGCTAAGCTCTAGGACGTCCCGCCGGTCACGGCAGGAACCCTGATTGCCCTCGTAGCTCAGGGGATAGAGCGTCTGCCTCCGGAGCAGAAGGTCGTTGGTTCGATTCCAATCGAGGGCACAGACAAAACCCCGCCGTTTCAGCGAAACGGCGGGGTTTTTGCGTTTCCTTCTCAGGCCCCGGGGCCGCTTTCCCGGGACTCGAAGTCCAGGCTGGCTTCCTCCGGGGTGGACAGGGTCAGCACGGCCTCCTCCACCGTTTCGTGGTCCTCCAGCTCGCGCTCCACGCGGCGAAGCGCCACCGCCGCTTCGTGTTCCGGGTGGTCTCCCTGCAGATCCACCGCCGCGACGAGGTACAGCTTGCGTGGTCCGACAAACTCCAGGTGCAGGTAGGTGAGGCGCGCGATGTCCTGGTGCTCGAGCACCCGGCGGGCCATGGAGCGCTCGATATCCGGGGTTACGCCCTGGCCCACCAGGAAGCGCCGGTTGCGGTCAATCAGTACGACGGCGACGACCGCCAGCAGCACGCCGACGATGATCGAACCCACCGCGTCCGGCAGCGGCGAACCGGTGACCTGATGCAGGAACACGCCGGCGAAGGCGACGACCAGGCCAAACAGCGCGGCGGCGTCCTCCGCGAAGACGGCGCGCAGGGTCGGATCGGAGCTGATCAGGACCTGCTCCAGGGTGTGCCGTTCCAGCTCATGTGCCGCCTTCCGGGTCTGGCGGAAAGCCTGGATGAAGGAGATCCCCTCGAAAACAAACGCCGCGGCCAGGACCCAGTAGGCCACGGCAAAGTCGGCGGCCGGCTCCGGTTCGATGATCTGCTGGATGCCGTGCATGATCGACACGACCGCGCCGGCGGTGAAGAGCCCGAACGCCGCAAACATCGACCAGACGTATGCTTCCCTGCCGTAGCCCATCGGGTGGCTCTTGTCCCGCGGTTTCGCCGACCGGCGTTCGGCGAAGAACAAGAAGACCTGGTTGCCGGTGTCGGCCCAGGAATGCGCCGCTTCGGCGGTCATCGAGGCCGATCCGGTCAGGACCGCCGCCACCGATTTCGCCGCGGCCACGAGCAGATTCGCCACGAAGGCGATGATGACCGTCAGCAGGGTCGAGCCGGGTTTCTTTTGCTTCTCCGTTTGCGCCATTGGCCTACCGTATCCAACCGGAGCCTCCGGCGCGCTCCCGCAGATTCCCCCTGCCAAATGTCGGTCCCCGCTCGTAGGCTGTTCGCATCGGCAGAAGCAAAGGGGTCTCACATGTACTGCTCCATCATCCCTCCCTACCTGTTGCGCCGGCTGGCAGCGCAACATCATGAACCGCGGCTGCTGGTGGCAGCCCGGGCCGCGAAGGAAGCCTTGCAGCACGTCAAGAGCTTCCAGGCGTCCCGCGCGGCGCCGGTGCCGGCAACGCCCCCGGGGCTGCGGCAGCTGACCCCCGGACCGCCGCAGCGCACCGTGTACGACGCGAAAGCCTCGGAGAACCTGCCGGGCGTGCTGGTGCGCAAAGAAGGCGAACCCGTCACCGGGGACCCGGGCGCGGATGAGGCGTACGACGGCCTGGGCCACACGCACCGGCTCTACGCGGAGGCGTTCGGCCGCAACTCAATTGACGGCAACGGCCTGCCCCTGGACGCCACGGTGCACTTCGGCCTGCGCTACGACAACGCCTTCTGGGACGGCAAGCAGATGGTCTTCGGCGACGGCGACGGCCAGGTCTTCAACCGCTTCACCGCCTCGCTCAGCGTGATCGGCCATGAACTCGCGCACGGCGTCACCCAATACACCGCCGGGCTCGCCTACCGGAACCAGGCGGGCGCCCTGAACGAATCGCTCTCCGACGTCTTCGGCGTCCTCGTGGAGCAGTACGTGAAGCAGCAGACCGCGGCCGAGGCCAGCTGGCTGATCGGCGAGGGGCTCTTCACCGACCAAGTGCAGGGAACGGCGCTGCGCTCCATGAAGGCGCCGGGCACCGCGTACGACGACGACGTGCTGGGCAAGGATCCGCAGCCTGACTCGATGGACTCCTACGTCCACACGAGTGCCGACAACGGCGGGGTGCACCTGAACTCGGGCATCCCCAACCGCGCCTTCTGCCTGGTCGCGACAGCCCTGGGCGGCAACGCGTGGGAGACCCCCGGGCGGATCTGGTACGACACGCTGACCGGGGGCTCGCTGCCCACCGCCGCGACCTTCAGCGCGTTTGCGAAGGCCACGGCGGCGTCCGCCAAGGAGCTGTTCGGAGCCGAATCGGCCGAACATGACGCCGTCCGGCAGGCGTGGGAAACTGTCAAGGTGAGGCTGTAAACGGCACCTGCCTAAGGATCACCCCATGAAGATAACCGTCCAGCGCAGCGGTGGCATCGCCGGGATGGAGCGCGTCTGGAGCGTGCAGGCGGTGACCGCGGATGACCGGGACCAGTGGCAGCCCCTGGTCGAGGCCTGCCCCTGGGACGAACTGCCCGGCCGGGGCGCGGCGGGCGCGGAGAGCGCCGCAGGCGCCGCCGGCGCGAACATCCCCCAGCCGGACCGCTTCGTCTACCGCATCCGGGCCGGCCAGCGCCGGGCCACCCTGCCGGAGCGGGACCTCGTCGGCCCCTGGCGGACCCTGGTCGACTGCACCCGGGCCGCGGCTGAGTCGCCCGGCCAGCCGGGTTAGTCCGGTCAGACCGCCGCCAGGTGCCCGCGGAAGGTCCGCCGGTAGGACTGCGGGCTGGTGTCCAGCACCTTGGCGAAGTGGTGCCGCAGCAGCACCGAGTGGCCGAACCCGGCCTCCCGGGCGATCTCGTCGATGTTCAGGTCGGTTGTTTCCAGCAGCTCCTGCGCCCGGAGCACCCGCTGGGAGTTCAGCCAAGCCGCGGGCGTGGCGCCTGTCTCGGCCCGGAACCGCCGCGCAAAGGTCCGCGGCGACATGTGCACGCGGGCGGCCAGCTCGTTGACGGAGTGCTCCTCGTCCAGGTTCCGGACCATCCAGCGCAGCAGCTCTTCCATCGGCTGCGAGCCGCACCGCGGCATGGGCCGGTCGATGTACTGCGCCTGGCCGCCGTCGCGGTGCGGCGGAACCACCATGTCCCGGGCGATGCTCGCCGCCACGTTGGCGCCCAGCTCCACCCGGACCAGGTGCAGGCTGGCGTCGATGCCGGCCGCGGTGCCGGCACTGGTGATGATCCGGCCGTCCTGGACGTAGAGCACGTTCTCATCGACGAGCGCGGCCGGATAGCGGCTGGCGAGCTCCTGCGAGTAATGCCAGTGCGTGGTGCAGCGGCGGCCGTCCAGCAGCCCGGCCCGGGCCAGGGCGAAGGCGCCGGAGCAGATCGACATCACCCAGGCGCCCCGCGCGTGCGCCGCCCGCAGCGCATCAAGGACGGCCTCGGGAACATCGGCGTCGTTGCCGAACGGGGTCATGATGACCAGGTCCGCGTCCGCCGCAGCGTCGAGCCCGAGCGACACGTGCATCGACAGCCCGGACTTCATAGGGACGTCGCCCGGCTCCGGCGTGCAGACCCGGAAATCAAAGGCCGGCACCCCGGTGCCGCGGTCCGACCGGTCGACGCCGAACACCTCGAAGGCGGTGCCGAACTCGAAGATCGAGAAGTTGGGGACCACGATCATCGCCACTGAATTGATCATGCTTTAAGTGTGGCAGAAATTATAGCTTTTTGGGCATTTCTGCCACTTTTTTTGCAGCCGGCACCGGAGAACCATGGAGGTATGGAACTCCTCGGAATCGCCCTCATCGTCCTGATCCTCGCCGCCGTCGCCGCCACCCTCCGGGCTCTCCGGAAAGACGGCCTTGGCCACAACCCGCCCGTCCGCTCGGACGAGTACTGGATGGCCCACGACCTCCCCAGCACCAGCTACACGCTGCGGTTCTTCTGACCGCGGACACCCCAAGGCCCCGGCCGCCGGTCGATCAACCGGCGGCCGGGGCCTCCCTACGTCAGTTCTTTCCGCCGTTCGCGGCGACGGCGTTTATGGCGGGGCGCCTAGTCGGCGCTGATCTGAAGGCGGAACCGGTCACGCTTGGTGTGCAGGTCCCACAGATGGCCGGCCAGGACGGCGGGGTCCTTCTCGGGATCCCTCTCGATGATGCGGCCGCCGATGATGAGCTGGGATACCTGGATCCCTTCCTCGCCAAGGACCTCGTTGAGCAGCTGGGCATAGGCCGCCTGCCCGGCGAAGGCCACCGAGGTCCCCGTGACGTTGCGTCCGGGCTTCACGGCCGAGCCGCCGTTGACAAAGAGGATCGTTCCCTTGTTCTCGCCGAGGAACCGCATGCCGGGAAGGACCTGGTGGACCGCCGCGACCGGGCCGTAGATGGAGAATTCCACCGGGCCCACCAGATCTGCCGGTGTGGTCTCAAGCACCGGCCGCATGAAGTCCTTCTGCGGCAGCGGGCTGTACTGCAACACCTCGATCGGTCCGAGGGTCTCGGTGGCGCGCTCCAGTGCACGGGTGATGGAATCGGGGTCGCGGACATCCGCGGCGAAGCCCTTGGCTTCGATGCCTTCAGCCGCGAGCGTTTCCGCCAGGGCGTCGACGCGTCCCTGATTGCGGGAAATCAGCGCGACGGAGAAGCCTTCCTTGCCAAAGCGCCTCGCGACGGCGGCGCCGAGCCCGGATCCTGCTCCAATGATTGCGATAGTAGTCATAGGTGCTTCAAGGCCTGCGGACAGGCAACTATTCCTCAGTACCCTTAGTTTTTTGTCCGGGCGCGGTGGCCCTGACGCTTCCCAGTAGACTGTTTCCAGCCATGACACTGCATATTTCCTACCCCGCCGAGCTGCCGGTCTCCGAGCGCCGCGAGGACCTGATGGCCGCCATCGCCGCGAACCAGGTGACCATCATCGCCGGCGAGACCGGCTCCGGTAAGACCACCCAGATCCCCAAGATGTGCCTGGAGCTTGGCCTGGGTGAAAACGGCCTGATCGGCCACACCCAGCCGCGCCGGCTTGCTGCCCGCACGGTTGCGGAGCGCATCGCAGAGGAGCTCGGCGTCGAGATCGGCCAGGAAGTCGGCTTCCAGGTCCGCTTCACCGGCGAGGTCAGCCGCTCCACCAAGGTCAAGCTGATGACCGACGGCATCCTGCTGGCCGAGATCCAGCGCGACAAACTGCTGCGCAAATACAACGCGATCATCATCGACGAGGCGCATGAACGCAGCCTCAACATCGACTTCATCCTCGGCTACCTCAAGCGGATCCTCCCGCAGCGCCCGGACCTGAAGATCATCATCACCTCGGCCACCATCGATCCGGAGCGCTTCGCCAAGCACTTCGGCAGCGAGGAGGAGCCCTCCCCCATCATCGAGGTGTCCGGCCGCACCTACCCGGTGGAAATCCGCTACCGGCCGCTCTCGCAGCCCGCTGGCGGCCCCGGCGCGGCAGGCGACGACGGCGTCGGAGAAGGCACTGCCTCCGACGACGAACTTGAGGAGGACCGCGACCCGCTGGACGCGGTCTGCGACGCCGTCGACGAACTCGCCCTCGAGGCTCCCGGCGACATCCTGGTCTTCTTCTCCGGCGAGCGTGAAATCCGTGACGCCGCGGAGGCGCTCAACGCGCGGATCCAGACGAACCGGCGGCTGGCCGGCACCGAGGTGCTCCCGCTCTTCGCCCGCCTGAGCCTGCAGGAGCAGCACAAGGTCTTCCACCCGGGCAGCAAGCGCCGGATCGTGCTGGCCACCAACGTCGCCGAAACCTCGCTCACGGTCCCCGGCATCAAGTACGTCATTGACACCGGCACCGCGCGCATCTCGCGCTACTCGCACCGCACCAAGGTCCAGCGGCTGCCGATCGAGCGGGTCTCGCAGGCCTCGGCCAACCAGCGTTCCGGCCGCTGCGGCCGCGTCTCCGACGGCATCGCCATCCGGTTGTACTCGGAGGAGGACTTCGAATCCCGGCCGCTGTTCACCGATCCGGAGATCCTGCGCACCAACCTCGCCGCCGTCATCCTGCAGATGACGGCCATGGGCGTGGCCCGCGGGCCGAAGGACGTGGAGAACTTCCCGTTTGTGGAGCCGCCGGATTCCCGCGCCATCAACGACGGCGTCAGCCTGCTCCGCGAGCTCGGCGCCCTGAGTGCCGCCCGGCCGCAGGAGATCACGGGCGACGGCGACGGACGTCCCGGCCGCCGGCAGGCGCCCGGCAGGAACGGCAGCGGGCTCACCGCCGTCGGGCAGCAGCTTGCCCAACTGCCGGTGGACCCCCGCCTGGGCCGGATGATCGTCGAATCCGGCAAACGCGGCTGCGTGCGCGAGGTGATGATCCTGGCCGCGGCCCTGACCATCCAGGACCCGCGCGAGCGCCCGACGGACAAGCAGCAGCTGGCCGCGGAGAAACACTCCCGGTTCCGGGACGAGAACTCGGACTTCACCGGCTACCTGAACCTCTGGAACTACCTGCAGGAGAAGCAGCAGGAGCTCTCCTCGACCGCCTTCCGCCGGCTGTGCCGCAACGAGTTCATCAACTATCTGCGCGTCCGCGAATGGCAGGACCTCTTCGCCCAGCTGCGCCAGCTCGCCCGGCCGCTGGGCATCAGCCTGGACAACAAACGGCTCACCGACCCGGTGGGCAACCACGAGGGCATCCATATCAGCCTGCTGTCCGGGCTGCTGAGCCACATCGGCATCCTGGACGAACGCAAGCGCGAGTACGCCGGCGCCCGCGGCAGCCGCTTCGCGATCTTCCCCGGCTCGGCATTGTTCAAGAAGTCCCCCACCTTTGTGATGGCCGCCGAGCTGGTCGAAACCAGCCGGCTCTGGGCGCGGGTGGCGGCGAAATTCGATCCGCTCTGGGCCGAGCAGGTGGCGCCGGACCTGGTCAAGCGCAGCTACAGCGAACCGCACTGGTCCAAGAAAATGGGCTCGGTGATGGCGCATGAGAAGGTCACGCTCTACGGCGTGCCGATCATCCCCAACCGGCGGGTCAACTACGGACGGGTCGATCCCGAGCTATCCCGCGAGCTGTTCATCCGGCACGCCCTCGTGGAGGGCGACTGGCAAACCCACCACAAGTTCTTCCACCGCAACCGTGCCCTGCTCCAGGAGATCGAGGAGCTCGAGGCCCGGATGCGGCGCCGCGACATCCTTGTCGACGACGAGACCCTCTTCGAGTTCTACGACGCCCGGATCGGCAAGGACGTGGTGTCCGAACGCCACTTCGACAAATGGTGGAAGGAAGCGCGCCAACAGGACCCCACGCTGCTGGACTTCGACCAGTCGCTGCTGATCAGCGACGACGCCGACGCCCTGGATGATTCGGCCTACCCGAAGACCTGGCTGCACAAGGGCTTCGAGCTGCCGCTGAGCTACGAGTTCCACCCGGTGGCGCCCGGCTCGCCGCCGAACCCGTCCGACGGCGTCACCGCCGAGGTCCCCGTACTCTTCCTGAACCAGCTCGACGACGCCGCGTTCCGCTGGCTGATCCCCGGACAGCGGGTGGAGCTGGTCACGGCCCTGATCAAGTCCCTGCCCAAGCAGGTGCGCAAGAACTTCGTTCCCGCTCCCGACGTCGCCCGCCAGGCCGTGGCGGCGCTCGAGGCCGATTTTGATCCCGCCACGGATGAGCTGGAGCCCTCCCTGGAACTCGTGCTACGCCGGCTCCGCGGCCAGGTCATTCCGCCGGGGTCCTGGAACTGGGACGCCGTCCCGCCGCACCTGCGGGTCAGCTTCCGCGTGGTCGACTCCCGCGGCAAGGTCCTGGACGAGGGCAAGGACCTCGCGGTGCTCCAGGAAAAGCTGGCACCCGCCACCCGCCGGGCAATCGCCGAATCCCTCGGGGCCACGCCGTCCACGACGGCGCCAAAGGCGGCAACGGCAGCAGCCGCCGGCGGCAGCGCGAACGGCAAAGCCTCCGGGTCTCCCGCCGCACCGGCGCAGCTTGCCCCGGCGGCGGGCTTCGCCGAGCTGTCCGGCCTGAAGGACTGGACCTTCGGCACCGTGCAGCGCCAGGTCCAGGGCACAGTGAAGGGCCACACCGTCACCGGGTACCCCGCCCTGGTCGACGAAGGCACCTCAGTGGCACTGCGGCTCTTCCAGACCGGCTCGGAACAGGAACAGGCCATGCGCGGCGGGGTGATCCGGCTGCTCGCCCTGAAGGTGCCGCCGCCGGACCGCTACGTCCTGGAACACCTGAACAACACCGAGAAGCTGACCTTCAGCCAAAACCCGCACGGCTCCGTCTCGGCCCTGATCGCGGACTGCGCCCTGGCCGCGATCGACAAGCTCACCCCGGCCGAGCTGCCGTGGGACGAGGCCTCCTTCAAAGCGCTGTACGAGCAGGTCCGCGCCGAACTGATCGACACGGTCTTTACGGTGACCGCCGTCGTCGAACGCATCCTCGCGAGCACGCGCCGGATCGAGAAGCAGCTCAAGGGCACCACCAGCCTGGCCCTGATCAGCGCCCTGAACGACGTCAAGAGTCAGTTGGAGCAGCTGGTTTTCCCGGGTTTTGTGGCACGCACGGGCTACGCCCAGCTCAGCCAGTTGCCGCGCTACCTCGCGGCGATCGAGAAGCGCCTTGAGAAGCTCCCCGGGAACGTGCAGCGGGACGCGCAGCACATGGCGGTGATCCAGGGCCTTGAGGACGACTACGACGACGCCGTGTCGGCCCTGCTGCCCGGGCGGCGCGCGGGCGCGGAGTTAACCCAGGTCCGCTGGATGATCGAGGAACTGAGGGTGAGCCTCTTCGCCGTCGAACTCGGGACCGCTTATTCGGTGTCCGAAAAGCGGATCCGGACCGTGCTGAACAAGGCGCTGGCGCCGGCGTAGACCCCCTGGGGAGCTGCGCCGGCGCCAGTTCCTGAGTGCTAGGCGTCCGGGACGTGCTCGGCGTGGCCGGCCTTCCGGAGGCCCTCGCGCAGTTTTTCCGCGTTGGCGTCAAGCCGGGCCGGGTCCGGGTGCTGGTCGACCGAGCCGAAATCAAAGTCCGCCATCGAGTTGGACGGCCACACGTGCACGTGCAGGTGGTTGATTTCGTAGCCGGCCACGATCAAGCCGGCCCGGGCGGCGTCGAACACGTCCACCTGGACCGCGCCGATCTTGCGCGCAACTTCCATCACGCGGCCCAGTACCTCCGGCGGGGCGTCGGTCCAGCGGTCCACTTCCTCGGTGGGGACCACCAGGGTGTGCCCGTCGGCCAGCGGCCCCACGGTCAGGAACGCCACGACGTCGTCCTCGCGCCAGACGAAGCGGCCTGGGATCTCGCCGTTGATGATCTTGGTAAACAGGGTGCTCATACGTCCGCCTTTTCCGCCGGGGACCCCAGGGTGCTGGCGTCCAGAACAAAACGGTACTTCACGTCGCCGGCCACCATGCGGTCATAGGCCTCGTTCAGCTGGTCCGCGCGGACCACCTCGACGTCGGACACCACGCCGTGTTCGGCGCAGAAGTCCAGCATCTCCTGGGTCTCGGCGATGCCGCCGATCAACGAGCCGGCGTAGGCGATCCGGCGGCGGATCAGCGCGCCGGGGTTGACCGGCGGCATGGCTTCCGAAGGCAGGCCCAGCTGGAACAGGGCGCCGTCCACCCGCAGGGTGCGGAAGTACGGGTTGAGGTCGTGCGGCGCGGCGACGGTGTCGATGATGACGTCGATGCTGCGGTCCGCGGCTTCCATGGCGGCCGGATCCGTGGAGAGGACGACGTGGTCCGCGCCCAGGTCCCGGGCCGCCGCGAACTTCGCCTCCGACGTCGTAAAGACCGTCACCTCCGCGCCCATGGCCTTGGCGATCTTGACCGCCATGTGGCCGAGGCCGCCGAGGCCCACGACGCCGACGACGTCGCCTTCCTCGACCTCAAAGTGGTTCAGCGGCGAATACGTGGTGATGCCGGCGCACAGCAGGGGCGCCGCGGCGGCCTGGTCCATGCCCTCCGGAACCCGCAGGACGTAGTTCCGGTCCACGACGATCGCGGTGGAATAGCCGCCCTGGGTGGTGGCGCCGCCGTTGCGGGAATCCTTGGCGCCGTAGGTCCCGGTCATGCCGTTCTCGCAGTACTGCTCCAGGCCATCGAGGCAGCTGTCGCATTCGCGGCAGGAATCGACCATGCAGCCGACGCCGACGCGCTCCCCGATGCTGAAATCGTCGACGGCGGAGCCCACGCGGGTGACGCGGCCGACGATTTCGTGCCCGGGGGTGAGGGGGTAGTTCTGCGTGCCCCATTCGCCGCGGGTGGCGTGCACGTCCGAGTGGCAGAGGCCGCAGAATTCGATGGCGATCTCGACGTCGTCCGCCTTGGGCGCGCGCCGGGCCACGGTCAGCGGAACGAGGCCGCTGTCGCTGGACGTGGCACCGTAGGCGGCGGCGAGCATGGGGCCGCCGGTTTCATTGGCGTTGAGGTCGTTGAGGTCGGGAAGCGGCTTGGCGAGGGGCGGCGGTACGGGGCGTCCTGGAGTCATGGTTTGACGCTACCCCCGGGGACGGTTTCCGTGCCACTTGGCGTGGCCCGGCGCGGAGCCGGGCTCCGTGCGCCGCATGCCGGGCGCTTCGGCCCGACTGCTGTAGCCTCGGGGCAAACGAGTGACAGCCTGAGGGGGCAGCGCAATGAATCGTCTAGTACTTCCCATATTTGGGGCCATCGGCATCGCGTTGATGCTTGGCGGGTGCTCAGCCCCGGCAGGACTCGCGGTGTTCCAGCGCGATGCGGTGGCCAGGGACCAGCTGCCCGCAGAGGCCGCCATGGCCGAGAACCCCAAGCTGGAGAACCCCCGACTGCTTGCCGAGGCCGACGGGGTGCGCTACTACGCCGCGCAGGGCGATAATCGCACGCTGACCTGCTTGATCGCCGTTCCCACGGCAGACCCGGGCGGGTTCGTTGGCGGTTGCGGCCGCTCTATGACGACCGGCCAGATAGTCTCCGTCTCCAGAAATGACGGCAAGTCGGCCATCCTGGTCACGGACGGCTTCGAGACGAAAGAACTTGAAGCCCAGGGGTGGCGCAAGCTGCACCAGAACGTGCTGGTGGGGCGTGGCTAGGAGCCGCCCGCTCAATTGTCATGTCTGCTCCAGCAGCTGGCCGGCACGGGATCCATCAACGAGGCCTTCGCTGGCTCCGTGATCCGGACAGGAGCCAGCCCGCGATTCCGCCGAGCAGAGTCAGGGCCGGGACAAGGTTCCATATGAGACCTTGTAGCTCCCGGATCAGCCCGTTGCTGGCTTCCAGCACCGGGGTGATCAGCAGGTAGAACGTGAACGCAACGGCGAAGCCGACCACAGCTCCCGCGAACCCGGCCAGCAGCCGCCGACGGAACTGGCTCCCTTTCGGCGACGGGGACGATGACTGATTCATGACTCTCCCGGCTCGGTGGCCCTTCGCAGCGCTTTGCTGCGGCCGCTTTAATTGTCACAGCTGCGCAATACCGTGGTTCCATGGACGGCAAGCAAGGGCCCGACGTGGCTCTGACGGACAGCGTAACGGTCGCGGACCTTGCGCGGATGCTGGCCGGGATCCCGGCGCCGGCCAGCGCCGCGGCCCTCATCGACGAAACACGCGAGCTGGAGGACCTGAAGTCTGCCCTGGCCGCCCGGCAGGCCCGGGACGCCGTCGCCTTCGACCTGTCCCAGCGCCGCGAACAATCCCTTGCCGGGGTTCCGGCGGACCAGCTCGGCACCGGCGTCGCTGCGCAGATCGCCCTCGCACGGCGCGAATCCCCCGCCAAGGGCGGACGGCTCCTGGGCCTCGCCAAAGCCCTCGTCACCGAAATGCCGCACACCCTCACCGCCCTGGAAACCGGCCAGGTCAACGAATGGCGCGCCACCCTACTGGTCCGCGAAACCGCCGGCCTCTCCGCGGCCGACCGGGCCGCCGTGGACGAAGAACTCGCCCCCGACGCCGGAACCTTCGACGGCGCCGGGGACCGCGCCATCATCGCCGCGGCCCGCGCCGCCGCCTACCGGCGCGACCCGCGCTCCATCACCCAGCGCGCCGCCCACGCCGAAACCGAACGCCACGTCACCCTCCGCCCGGCCCCGGACACCATGTGCTACCTGACCGCCTTATTGCCGGTCAGCCAGGGCGTTGCCGTTCACGCCGCCCTCACCCGGCACGCCGACGCCGCCCGCGCCGCCGGGGACACCCGCTCCCGGGGCCAACTAATGGCCGACACACTGGTCGAACGCACCACCGGAACCCCCGGCGGGATAGCGGGGATCGAAATCCAGCTCGTCATGACCGACCGCACCCTCTTCCAGGCCGACAGCGAACCCGCCCGCCTCCCCGGCTACGGCACCGTCCCCGCAGGGTGGGCCAGAAACTTACTCAACGACTTCGGTACCGCAGCCCCGGACACCGGCGCCGCAGGTGCAGCAGGTGCAGCAGGCGGCCCGGGCGGCCCGGGCGGCCCGGCCGACGAACGCGCCTTCACGACCTGGCTCCGCCGGCTCTACACCGCCCCCGGCACCGGCGAACTCATCGCCATGGACTCCCGCGCCCGACTCTTCCCCGCCGGCCTGCGAAGGTTCATCCAGGCCCGCGACGACACCTGCCGGACACCCTACTGCGACGCCCCCATCCGCCACCTGGACCACATCGTCCCCTGGCACGACGGCGGCACCACCGGTCTCGGCAACGGCGCCGGACTCTGCGAAGCCTGCAACCACACCAAAGAGACTCCCGGCTGGAGCGCCCAGCCCCGCCCCGGGCCCAGACATACGCTGGAACTCACGACGCCGACCGGCCACACCTACCACTCGACCGCACCGCCGCTGCCGGGGACGCCCGTCACTCCGCGGCCACAACCACGCTCCGGAGAGGACAGAGATACCGCGGACCCTCCAAAGCCGCCGCTCCAGAGTAGAAGGCTCAGGCATCTGGCAAGACTGGGACACCGGTCGAAAGTGACGGTGGGCGCCCGCCCGGTGCAGCCTGCGGCTTAGCGCGGATTCGCGTCCGGGTCGGCCAGGGGTGTATCGCCGTCCGGGGCGGCGCCGATGACGACGTAGTTGGACGGGTTGTTGGACCATTCCGAGAATGACCCCGGGTACAGGGCCGCGGGAAAGCCCGCGATCTCCAATGCCGCAATCTCATGGGCCGCGGTCACACCGGAACCGCAGTACACAGCCGTCGGCAAGTCCACCTGCACGCCCAAGCCGGTGAAGCGTTCGCGGAGCTCGGCCGCCGGGAGGAAGCGGCCGTCCGCAGCCAGGTTCTCGGTGGTGGGCGCGCTCACCGCGCCGGGAATGTGCCCCGCGCGGGGGTCCACGGGTTCGATCTCGCCCCGGTACCTCTCGCCGGCGCGGGCATCCAGGAGCAGGCCCCGGCCGGACCAGGCCGCTGCCTCACCCGCGCCGATCACCGGCATGGCCCCGTCGGCCAGCACCACGTCTCCGGCCGCTACGACCGGTTCGCCGCTTTCGACGTCGAATCCTTCGGCGCGCCAGGCTGCGAGGCCGCCGTCGAGCAGGCAGACCGCGGGGAAGCCGGCGTTGCGCAGCATCCACCACACCCGGGCAGCGGCAAGGTTGCCGGTGTCGTCGTACGCCACCACCACGTCACCCTCCCGGACACCCCAGCTCCGCGCTGACTCCTGGAACTGCTCCAGCGGCGGCAAGGGATGGCGTCCGCGGCTGGGATCGGCCGGTCCGGCGAGTTCGGTGGCGAGGTCGACGAAGACCGCACCGGGGAGGTGCGCCGCGAGGTAGTGTTCCCGGCCGTGCGGGTCGCCCAGCGCCCAGCGGACGTCCAGCAGCACGGTCCGCGCGCCGGAGTCCAAGCGGTCTTTGAGTTCGGCGGCAGCCATGAGGGTGTCCATCCGCCCACTCTAACCGTGGGCGCACGCCGCCGCGGGTAGGCTGGGGCGGTGACAAATGTGCGCCAGCAGGACCGGGATTGGGCCGACGAAGCCATCCGCCGGATCAATGCCGAGAACAACAGATCAGCCGACACCCACCTCTACTCGGTGCCCCTGCCCGAGCACTGGGGCGTCCAGTTGTACCTCAAGGACGAATCCACCCACCGCACCGGAAGCCTCAAGCACCGGCTGGCCCGTTCGCTGTTCCTCTTCGGGCTGGTCAACGGCTGGATCCGCGAAGGCACCACCATTGTGGAAGCCTCGAGTGGCAGCACTGCCGTCTCCGAGGCCTACTTCGCGCAGCTGCTGGGCCTGCCGTTCATCGCGGTGATGACCCGGACCACCAGCCGCGAGAAGATCGCGCTGATTGAACAGTTCGGCGGCTCGTGCCACCTGGTGGACCATGCCTCGGAGGTGTACGCGGCGGCCGAGGATCTGGCCCGCAGCAGCGGCGGCCATTACATGGACCAGTTCACCTATGCCGAGCGGGCCACCGACTGGCGGGGCAACAACAACATTGCCGAGTCGATCTTCGGCCAACTTGCGCTCGAAGAGCACCCGGTCCCCCGCTGGATCGTCGTGGGCTCCGGCACCGGCGGGACGAGCGCCACGATCGGCCGCTACCTGCGCTACCACCGGCACGCCACCCGGCTCGCCGTCGTCGATCCGGAGAATTCCGCGTTCTTCCCCGGCTGGCTGGCGAGCCGGGACGGCGGCGCTGCGGCGGGTTTGACAGGCCTGCCGTCCCGGATCGAGGGAATCGGCCGGCCCAGGCTGGAGCCGAGCTTTGTCCCGGCCGTGATCGACCACATGATCCAGGTGCCGGATGCTGCCTCGGTGGCGGCGATGCGCCATCTGCGCGAGCACGCCGGGCTGCATGCCGGCCCGTCCACCGGTACGAACCTCTGGGGCGTGTGGCAGCTCATCGCCGAGATGATCGCCGAGGGACGCCGCGGCAGCGTGGTCTCATTGATGTGCGACGGCGGGGACCGCTACTCCGGCAATTACTACGACCCTGCCTGGCTGCAGTCCCAGGGCCTTGATCCGGAACCCCACGAGGCCACCATCCGCGACTTCTTCGCCAGCGGAACCTGGCCCGCCTGACCGGCAGCGGAACCTAGACCTCCACCGATTCGCCGCTGGAAAGGTGCCGGTATTCGGTGCCGTACCGGGCGCCGATACGGGTCACGTGCCCTTCCACCAGGCCGCGTCCCGTGTCGTTCAGCAGGGCGTCGTGGATCGGGAAAGCCCGCGGCGCGCGGACGCCGATGACGAAGTCCACCACTTCGGCCACTTTGTTCCACGGGGCGTGGATGGGCACCAGCAGGGTCTGCACCTCGATGCCGTCCGGGATCGCGAAGGAATCCCCCGGGTGGTAGACGTTGGAATCAATCAGGAAGCCGACGTTGGCCACCACGGGAATCTGCGGATGGATGAGGGCATGCTGGCCGCCGTAGCTTCGGATGGCGAAGCCGGCCGCCTCGAAGGTACTGCCCGCGGCCACCGTGTGGATCCGGTCCTCCGCCGCGGGCGCCTTGCCGCGCAGCTGGGCCGCGACGCCGTCGGGGGCAAAGAGCTGCAGTTCTGCGTTCGCCAGCAGGGCCTCGGTGACGGCGTCGACGTCGATATGGTCCGGGTGCTCGTGCGTGATCAGCACGGCGGCCGCACCGGCGAGGGCCTGGTCCGTCTCGGAGAACGTTCCGGGGTCCAGCACCAGCACACGGCCTTCCTTTTCCAGACGGACGCAGGCGTGGGTGAATTTCGTCAGCTTCATCCGGCCAGCCTATGGTGCCCCGCGAAGCGGTGTCCACGATGCCCGGCTGGTAATCTGGGACCCTGCCCCTTTCCCGTAGTATGACCTCCAGCGAAGCGAGTTTCCCCATGTCCCAGGGCGCCACCACCGGCGGCAGCCAGGCCCCGGCCCAGGCAGGGGCGCCGGCCGGCAAGGAACCGGGCAAGGAGCAGCGCGTCACGAAGCAGCGGCTGGCCGTCAGCGCCGCCCTGGACGATTTGGCCGACTTCGTCAGCACCCAGGAGCTGCACCGCATCCTGCAGGAGCGGGGAACTTCGGTTTCGCTCGCCACCTCCTACCGCATTTTGCAGTCCCTCGCCGACGACGGCCTGGTGGATGTGCTGCGGAATGCCGAGGGCGAAGTCGTCTACCGTCGCTGCGCGGTCACCGGGCACCACCACCATCTGCTGTGCCGCAACTGCGGCAAAGCCGTCGAGGTCGAAGCTCCCGCCGTCGAGGCCTGGGCGGCACGGATCGCGAGCGAGCACGGCTTCACCGCGGTGGAGCACACGGTGGAGATCTTCGGGCTGTGCCCGGAGTGCACGGCCCTGCGGGCAGGCCGCTAGGTCCGCTGTCGATCGGGCTGGGTGTCCGCAGCGGACCCGAACTCCACAATCCGCGGAAGCCCCGCCCTCACTCGGTCCAGGACGTAGCGTTCGTGTGGAACAACTGCCGAGGGCAGGTCGTCAAGGTGGAACCAACCGAGCCGGGAAGCTTTGGTGGGTTCCATTATCCGGGGCTCGCCCTGCCACGTTGAACATTCAAAAAAGAAATCAATCCGGCTAGCAACGGCGTGCCCGCCCTCGTGCCTTCGATGCAAGGTGGTCAGCGGGGCCAGGTCTTCACTGGTCAAAAGCACGCCCAGTTCTTCTTCGGCTTCCCGGACCGCAGCCTCTACAACTGATTCGCCGGCTTCTACATGTCCCGCCGCCGCGGTAGCCCAGTACCCATCCATGAATCCAGTGCCTTCGCGCAACTGAAGCAGCACCCGCTCGCCGCGGCGGAAGAGTACGTAGCTGACCGGGACCATATGAGTTCTCGCAACCATTGTTTACCGAACCATACAGTGTCCTGCCTGGTACGGGAGGCGGACAAAAGATCTAGGTCGATCCCGGGCGGCGCCTTAGGATCAGGTCCATGACGGAGCTATATGGCGAGCGGGCCCGGATCCTGGCGGAGTTGACTGAGCGGGTGTGGGCGGAGTACCGGCTGAAAACGGAGGCCGAGGACCGGCTGGCGGCCGAGCGGTCGGCCGCGCGGTCGGCCGCTGTTTCCGAGGAAACACTGTTGGCCCGCGGATCGACGAAGGAACACCGCCGTGAGGCCGCACTATTTTCAGCGTGGCTACGGGACCGGGACCGCACCCATGAAAGGGCCCAACTTGCGCAAGGCCTCGAATTATTCGGCACGTTCTCGACGGAAACCCTGATTGCCTTCGACCAGGACCTGCGGTCCGACGGAGCCTTTGCCGCGGCGATGGAAATCAGCCTGCACGACGGCACGCCGCACCCGAGCCGCTGGAAGCAATATGGAAACACCGTGGGTTTTGTGCGCGATTTCCCATCCAAGTTTTCGGGCGAGCGCTTTATCCGGGACTTCCTCGCATTCCGGCCCGAGAACTACGAAATTATCCTCGACGCCTACCGGGCGCTCGGGCTGGCCGAGCCCGCTGGCCTGACGGATTTGGCCTCGGAGGAGTATTCACTGCGCGCGGTCGAGGATGTCCTCCTCATCGGAGAGGCTCTCCGCTCGGTCCAGCGAAGTCGGCAGCATGGCCTGGTGATAGGCACCGGCTACAGCGCCGGGGACGAGATGCATTGGCGCTGCAAGCACCTTCAACATCTGACGCCCCATTTCGCCCGCTGGATCCTCACTGAGTCGCCGTCGGATGAAACACTCGTCCAGAAGCTCTTCGTTGGACGCGGTGGCGTCTTTGGACTCACCCTTGAAGGACTGTCAGCCGAGGAATTCCTCAGGGTTCTCCACCACTACCGCGCACGCCGAAAATGCTAGTCAGCCCAGCGGCGCGGACATCCTGAGTTCCAGCAGCGGCGGAGAGAATCGGGTGTCGTGTTTCGTTCCGCCATCCAGTTCCCAGCCGTGCCGTTCGTAAAAGTCGACGGCGCGCAAGTTGCCGTCCGCCACCCACAGGTAGGCCCTCGAATATTGCATTGAACGAAGTCCCACCACGGCTGCCAGGAACAACTGGGAACCGAGGCCCCGGGACCAGAAGGCGGGCGACAAGTTCAGCCCCTGCAGTTCGCCGGTCTGCCCGTCGACGTCGTCCCGCGGGGCGCCGAAACCGGCCCAGCCGACGGCAATGCCGTCGACGGTGATGGCCAGTTGCCGGACGTTCGGCACCGGCGTGCCAAGGATTCGCGTCCAGCCCTGGGTCAGCCTCTCCACGTCCAGCCCGGCGAGGTACTCGGGGTCGAGAATCCCTGCATAGGCGGCCCGCCACGCCTCGATCTGGGAGTTGGCGAAGGCAGGAGCGTCGCTTGGCAGCGCGTCCCGGACAGCAACGTGGTGTGTCATTTTCTCGGCTGCCTCAGTCCTGCGTGAACCGGATCTGGCCGTGCTCGTTGGTAAGCACGAGCTCCGTGGATTCCAGCTGGTAGACCAGGGGTGCCTTGAAGAAGGCGCTCGTCCAGCCCCGGTGTTCCGCGTCCGGGCCGGCGCAGCCGTCGGCCGACTCCGCCATACGGGCCGGGTCGGGAACCAAGCCGAAATCGTCCACTGAAACAGGGACGTTCAACACGCCGCACGGCATCCGGACCACCATGGTCACACCGCTCATCTGGTCAAAGCTCACGTGCAGCGGCGACGATGTCAGCCAGTGCATGTTTTGGCCGCGAGCGTAGCCCGACGTCGAGGTGAACGTCCGGCAGGTCAGCGCGTTGGCGCCAGTACCGGCGCCAGTTCCGGCTGTGCGGGCGGGGCACGCCGCGGGCAGCCCAGCCGGCTGCGTCGGCTGGCTTGACGCGCCCATCGAGGGGCTCGCTGCGCCGGGCAGAATCTTGGGGTCCGAGCCGGGGCCGAAAGGCTTCGCTCCGGCGCTTGCGCCGCTGCTCGGCCCGCCCTTTGATTCCCCCATCACCAGGACCCAGCGGTCGTCGCTCCACGAGATCGCGAAGCGGACGGCGGAGGCGTGTCCGTTCCGCGAGGCGGTGACGTTGGCTACTTCCGGGAAATCGTTGCTGATCCCGAGCTGCCAGGAGCCCGGAGTCCAGCCCCGGGTGGAGTCGACCAGCTGCTGGGCTTCGGGCCGGGTGTTGCTAAAGACCGGGTCGACCAGAGCTTCCACGCGCTCCACGGAGCCGGACACTGCCGCTGTCATGACGCTCCGTGCGAAGTCCTCCCGGCCGGATAGGTCCGGCTGCCTCGGCTCCGCAACGCACCCGGAAACCGCCGTTGAGAGCAGCAGCATTAGCACCGCTACGCGCAGGAACGGCCGCAGCATTTTCCTCTGTGTATCCCCCATGCCTGCACTGTACTTCCGGCCGCTGCCCGAAGCGACCATCCGGGCGAACGGCACGGCGGGGAAAGTAACGGGCCCCTAGACCTATCCCTGTGCCAGCGCCGGCGCCGGCGCGACGGTCCGGCCGTTATAGCCCCGCCGGTCCCGGATGCCGCCAATCACCCGGCACACCACGTAGATCAGGAAGGACAACGTGGTCACATAGGGACTGATCGGCAGCCGGCCGCCGAGCGCCAGCAGGATTCCGCCCACCGTTGCCGTCACCGCGAAGACCACGCTGAGGAGCACCACAAGCCGCGGCGACGAGGTCACGCGCAGCGCGGCGGCGGCCGGAGTGATCAGCAGCGCCAGCACCAACAGGGCGCCGACGATCTGGATGGACAGCGCCACGCTCACGCCCAGCAGCAGCATAAAGCCGAGCGCCAGCCCGCGCACCGGAACGCCGCGCGCCGCGGCCACCCTGGGGTCCACGCTCGCGAAGGTCAGCGGCCGCCAGATGGCGATCAGCGCCAGCATCACGACGACGGCGGCGCCGGCCAACACCTGCAGCTGCACGGTGCCGACGGACACGATCTGGCCGGTGAGCAGGCCGAACTTGTTCGCGGCCCGGCCCTCGTAGAGCGAGAGGAACAGAATGCCCAGACCCAGGCCGAAGGGCATCAGCACGCCGATGGTCGAGTTCTTGTCCCGCGCCCGGACCCCCATCAGGCCCAGCAGCAACGCCGCCACCACCGACCCGGCGAGCGACCCGAGCACCACATCGGCCCCGACCAGCAGGGCAAAGGCGGCGCCGGCGAAGGAGAGTTCGGAGATGCCGTGTACGGCGAACGCGAGGTCACGCTTCATCACGAAGGTGCCCACCAGGCCGCCCAGCAGACCCAGCACCGCGCCGGCCCAGATCGAGTTCTGTACCAGCACCAGCAGGTCGCCGTAGTTCTCGAAGTTGAAGATTGAACGGAGCAGGCTGTCCAGATCCATCTAGCCCACCTCTCCGGCGATCGAGTGGGCGTCTTCATGGTGGTGTGTCGTCGCGTCGGGCAGCCCCACGACGATCAGCCGGCCATTGGCGCGGATCACTTCGACGTGGCTGCCGTACAGATCCGACAGGACCTCCGTGGTCATGACTTCCTCGGGCGTTCCCACCCGGAAACGGCCGCCGGCCAGGTAGAGGACGCGGTCCACGTAATCCATGATCGGGTTGATCTCGTGGGTCACGAAGATCACTGCGCTGTCCTGCTCGCGGCACTGCTTGTTGATCAGCGCGCTGACCGCCTGCTGGTGGTGCAGGTCCAGTGACAGGAGCGGTTCGTCGCACAGCAGCACCTTGGGCTCGGTGGCGAGGGCCTGCGCCACCCGCAGCCGCTGCTGTTCCCCGCCGGAGAGTTTCCCGACCGGGACCTTGGCGTAGTCCTGCGCGCCCACTTCGGCGAGCAGCGCGTCGATCCGGCGGTTCACCTTCGCCCCGCCGAGGCGGATCCCCCAGCGGTGCCCGTCGACGCCGAGGCCCACCAGGTCCCTGGCGCGCAGCGGCGTGTCGGGATCGAAGGATTCCTGCTGCGGAACGTAGCCGATCCTCCGGCTGCCGCGGGAGATGGGCTGGCCGTCCAGGACGGCGGTTCCGGCCGTCAGGTCCTGCAAACCAAGCAGGACCTTGAGGAGGGTGGTCTTGCCGCTGCCGTTGGGTCCCAGCACGGCGAAGAATTCACCGGGGTGGATGTCCAGGTCCAGGTTCTCCCACAACGTCCGGTTCCCGAACGTCAGGGAGGCTCCGCGCAGGCTCACTACGGGTGTCAACTGGGTTTTCCTCGATTTCTGCTTAGGCCCGGTGGCCACGCCGTTGCGATCATCTTAGGCGCTAGCGCCGGGCGAGGGCCTTAGCCAGGTTGTCCACGTTGCCGGACATCCATTGCAGGTAGCCCTCGCCTTCCGGCAGAGTTTCGCTGAAGTCCACCACGGGAACGCCCGCGGCGACGGCGGCGTCCTTGAGCGCGCGGGTCTGGGGTCCCTCGGTTTGCGGGTTGTAGGCCAGCAGCCGGATCTTGCCGGACTTCACGACGCCGATCGCGGACCGCAGCACGGCGGGCGGCACATCCGAACCCGCTTCGATTGCGGCACTGTATTCGGCCGGCGTCCGGTTCTCCAGGCCTGCTGCTTCCAGCAGGTACAGCGGCACCGGTTCGGTGACGGCGACGCCGCCGTGGGCGGCCGACGCCTTGAGCGCGGTCAGCTTCGTTTCCAGTCCGCCCAGCTCCTTCTTCAAAGCCGCAGCGTTGTTCCGGAAGTCCCCGGCCGAGGAGGGCTCCAGGGCGCCCAGCTTCTCCGCCAGCGAGTCCGCCAGCCGGCTCATCGCGGCCGGGCTGTACCAGACGTGTTCGTTGAATCCCCCCGCCGCGTGGCTGTGGCCGTCGTCGTCCGTCGAGGCTGAGACCGAGGGTGGGGCCGAACCGGCCGCGCCGGAGTCCAGGCCCGAGACCTCCACCGCGTTGAGCAGGTTCTTCTCGGCCAGCCCGGTGTCCTCGGCCAGTTTGTGCAGGAAGTCGTCGTAGCCGCCGCCGTTCTCGACCACCAGCTCGGCCTTGGAGACCGCGAGCTTGTCCTGCGTGGTGGCCTCGTAAGAGTGCGGATCCTGGCTGGTCCGGTTGATGATCGAGGTGACCTTGACCTTGTCACCGCCGACGGTGCGGGCGATGTCGCCGTAGACGCTGGTGGAGGCGACGACGTCGACCACACCGTCGCCGGCACCGGGCCGGTCGCCGCCGGAGGTGGGACCGCAGGCCGTCAGCAGGAGGCTGCTGAGACCGGCGAGGAGAACTGCGGCAGCGGAACGGCGCACGGGAAGACCTCGGATCTGTTATTGAGAAGCATTAGCAATACACCGAGTCTAACCCTAAATAGGAATCATTCCTATTTAGGGTTAGCCCCGTGTTGCCTTCCCTCCCCTAGTCCTGACCGAGCCTGCGGTAGCCGGTGGCCTGCGTGGCGTCCCGGATCTCCCCGACCAGCTGCTCAATCACGTCCTCGAGGAACAGCACGCCCTGGGTATGTCCGTCCGGGCCGATGACCCGGGCCAGGTGGGAGCCGGTGCGCTGCATGACGGACATCGCCTTCTCGATCTCGTCATCCATGGCCAGGTTGGCCAGCGACCGGATGCGGCTTTCCGCAATCGGGTGCTGGTAGCCGGCCTCCGGGATGGACAGCACGTCCTTGATATGGAGATAGCCCGAGAGCATGCCGTCGTTGTCGAGCATCGGGAAGCGGGAGAACCCGGTCCGGCTCACGGCCTTCTCGAACTCCTCCGGAGTCGTGGCGGCCTTGAGCATCACGAGCTTCTCCAGCGGAACCATGACCTGGGAGGCCGTGTGTTCGGAGAACTCCAGCGCGCCGGTGATCAGCCCCGCGTCGTCGTCCACCAGGCCGTGCCGGGTGGATTCCTGCACGATCGACTGGACCTCCTCGAGCGTGAAGGAGGAGGTGACCTCGTCCTTCGGCTCGATCCGCATCAGTTTCAGGATGTGGTTCGCGGACCAGTTGAGCGCCACGATGGCCGGCTTGACCGCACGGGCGATGAACATCAGCGGCGGGGCCAGCAGCAGCGCGGCCTTGTCCGCGACCGAGACCGAGATGTTCTTCGGCACCATCTCGCCGAAGGTGACGTGCAGGAAGGTGACGGCCAGCAGCGCGATGGCGAACGCCACGACGTCGGCCATCTCCAGCGGGACGCCCAGCGCCTCCAGCGGGACCGCCAACAGGTGATGGATGGCCGGCTCGGCCACCTGCAGGATCAGCAGCGAGCAGACCGTGATGCCCAGCTGGGCGCACGCCAGCATCAGCGAGACGTTCTCCATGGCGCGCAGCGTGGTCTGGGCCCGCTTGGACCCGGCCTCGGCGAGGGGCTCGATCTGGCTGCGGCGAGCGGACATCACGGCAAATTCGGCCGCCACGAAGAACGCGTTGCCCACCAGCAGCACAGCGAGCCAAAGTATTCCCAGCCAGTCGCTCATGCGGCACCGGCCTTTCCGGCAGCGTCAACGCGCCCGTTGGATCCGGTGTGCGGTTCGTGCTCCGGCGGGGACGGCTTGAAGCAGATGCGGTCGATCCGGCGCCCGTCCATCCGCGTCACGCTGAGCTTTCCGCCGCCGACGTCGACAGTGTCGCCCACGGCCGCGATGCGGCCGAGCTGGCTCATCACGTAGCCGCCGACGGTCTCGTAAGCCGCTTCGTCCGGCACTGTCAGGCCGGGGATCTGCTCGGAGAGTTCGTCGGGGCGCAGCAGGCCCGGGAAGTACCAGTCCCCGGAGGCGCTTTGCAGCAGCCCTGGCCGGACCTTGTCGTGTTCGTCGGCCACTTCCCCGACGATTTCCTCCACCAGGTCCTCCAGGGTGGCGATCCCGGCCGTTCCGCCGTATTCGTCCAGGACAACGGCGAGCTGCAGGTTGCCTTCGCGCAGTTCGGCCAGCAGGCCGTCCAGGTGGATCGTCTCGGGCACGCGGAGCACCTCGGTCATGATCGCGCCGGCTTCCAGGTTGGCGCGGCGGTCCACCGGGACGGCGATGGCTTTCTTGACGTGCACCACGCCGCGGATGTCGTCCGATGACTCACCGATCACCGGGAAACGTGAATACCCGGTGCGTTTGGCGGCCTCCACGATGTCCGAGACCGGCTGGTGGCCGTCAATGGTCTCCACCCGAATCCGGGGCGTCATCACGTCCGCCGCCGTCCGTCCGCTGAACTTCAGCGTGCGGGAGATGAAGTTGGCGGTCCGTTCGTCCAGGGTGCCCATCGCGGCCGAGCGTCGCACCAGCGAGGCAAGCTCGGCCGGGGTGCGGGCGCCCGAAATCTCCTCTTTGGCTTCGAGGCCAAAGACGTTCAGGACCTTGTTGGAGAAGCCGTTGAGCACAATGATGGCCGGCTTGAAGATCGCGGTGAAGACCAGCTGCGGCCGGGCCAGGGCCTTGCCCACCGGGAACGACAGCGCGATCGCCATGTTCTTGGGGACCAGTTCGCCGATCAGCATGGACAGCAGGGTCGCCAGCGCCATCGCGAGCACCAGCGAGACCGACGTCGCGGCGGCCTCGGGCAGGCCGAGGGCGGCCAGCGGGCCTTCGAGCAGTTTGCCCACCGAGGGTTCCATCACGTAGCCGGTGAGCAGCGTGGTCAGGGTGATGCCGAGCTGGCAGCTGGAGAGCTGGGTGGAAAGGGATTTCAGGCACTTGAGCAGCGGGGCGGCGGCGGTGTCGCCGTTGTCCACGGCCCGCTGTACGGTGGCCTGGTCGAGCGCAACCAAAGAGAATTCGACGGCGACGAAGAACCCGGTGCCGAGAATGAGGAGCAGTCCTGCTCCGAGAAGTAGCCACTCCATTTAGCGGCCCGCTTCGGAGGGCCGGAGTGATGGCCGGGGCAAACGTCCCGGCGGAGGGTGGTCAGCCGCGGCCGACCCTGTTTCCTGGAAGGCACTGCGTCCGCGGAAAGACTGCGCAGCGGAGGAGTGATGGGCGCGTGAACGGGGTTTGCCGGCTCTGCGGGTGGACTGGGCGGGAACGTTTTCCGTTCCGCGCTGGCAGCCCCCAGGCCGGCACCTAGATTTACTGTCCATAAGAATTTCAGTCTACAGGAGCAGCCGCCGCCGACCGCCGCCGTGGTGCCCGGCGGCGGCCGCTCCGGAAGCGGGGCCGGTCACCAGCTTTGCGGGACCGGCCGGCCTTCCTCATAGCCCGCAGCCGACTGGATGCCGGCCACGGCCCGCTCCCGGAAGGCGGCCAGGTCGGCCGCACCGGCGTAGCTCATGGAGCTGCGCAACCCGGCGGTGATCATGTCCAACAGGTCCTCCACGCCCGGACGGGCAGCGTCCAAGTACATCCGGGAAGTGGAGATGCCCTCCTCGAACAGGGCCTTGCGGTCCTTTTCGAAGGCGCCCTCGCGCTGGTTGCGGTTCTGCACCGCCCGGGCCGACGCCATCCCGAAGCTCTCCTTGAACTGGCGGCCGTTGGCATCAAGCTGCAGGTCGCCGGGGCTCTCGTGCGTGCCGGCAAACCAGGAGCCGATCATGACCTGGCTGGCCCCGGCCGCGAGGGCCAGCGCCACGTCGCGCGGGTAACGGACCCCGCCGTCGGCCCAGACCCTGCCGCCGGCCTCGCGCGCCGCGGCCGAACACTCCAGCACGGCGGAGAACTGGGGCCGGCCGACCGCCGTCATCATCCGGGTGGTGCACATGGCGCCGGGCCCGACGCCGACCTTCACGATGTCCGCCCCGGCCTGGATCAGTTGGCGGGTGGCGTCGGCGGTGACGACGTTGCCGGCGACGACCGGTACCCCTGGGTTCAGGCTGCGGACCGCGGCCAGGGCGTCGAACATCTTCTGCTGGTGGCCGTGCGCGGTATCCAGCACCAGCACGTTAACCCCGGCGGCGAGCAGCTCGGCCGCCCGGCCGGCGACGTCGCCGTTAATGCCGACGGCGGCAGCCACCTTCAGCGCGCCGCCGTCGTCGAGCGAGGGACGGTACAGGGTGGAACGCAGGGCGCCCTTGCGGGTCAGCACGCCGGCGAGGACACCGTCCTGCTGGACCGGCGCGAAGTCCGTCCCGGCGGCGTCCATGGCGTCGAAGGCCCGGCGCAGGGACAGTGCCGAAGCGCCCGGCCCGGCGGTGGCGCCGCCGTCGAAGTCCGCGGCATCCAGCACCAGCGGCTGGTGGCGCATCACGGAGCCCAGCGACGCGAAACGGTCCTGGCCTTCGAAATCGGCAGCCCGCACCACGCCGGCGACGGCCCCAGCGTCGTCGACGACCACCACGGCACCGTGCGGGCGCTTGCCCATCAGGTGCAGGGCATCGATCACGGTGTTCGAGGCACGCAGGCTCACCGGCGTCTCAAACACGGCGTGGCGGGCCTTGACCCACGACGTGACGGTCCGCAGCACGTCCAGCGGCACGTCCTGGGGCAGGACCGCGAGGCCGCCACGGCGCGCCATCGTCTCCGCCATCCGCTTCCCGGTCACCGCGGTCATGTTCGCGACGACCAGCGGGATGGTGGAGCCGGTCCCGTCGTCCGCCGACAGGTCCACGTCAAGCCGGGAGGTCACGTCGGAGCGGGACGGCACCAGGAAGATGTCCGAATAGGTCAGGTCGGTGGTCGGCTCACTCAAAAAACGCACGGCTGCTCCTCGATTACCTCATTAAGCGGTGTCAGTTGTGATTCTAGAGGCACCCGCCAGACATCGCCCTTCCGGCCCGGCGGGGGCCGCGACGGGCCCCGCGGGGCACCTTTGCGACTCCTGGATGATTTGAGTCACCCTTATTGGCGGTTTGGCCGGAATGCTCACTAGACTGGCAAAGGTCTGGGTTCACTGGACGCGGAGAACTGGTTCGATTGACGTGCTGCGGCACCGTGGAAACCAGCGGGAATCAAACTCATGGAAGAGGCGTATTTCAAGTGCCAGAGCAGCCTAGCCACCGTCTACCCGAGGAATTTGGCGGAAACGAGTGGCTCGTTGACGAACTGTACGAGCGGTACCAGCAGGACAAGAACACGGTAGACGCCAAGTGGTGGCCGCTTTTCGAGTCCTTCGACGCCGGCGATGGTTCCTCGACCAACGGCGCCTCGGCAACGGCCGTCGCGCACCCCTCCACCCGCGAACTCCCGGTCGTGACGCCGGCCGCAGCAGCCCCCGCGGCTGCCGCGCCCGCTGCCCCGAAGGCTCCCGCCGCCGAACCCGCCGCCGCGCCCGCGGCTCCGGCCCCCGCCGCAGCCCAGAAGGCCCCGGCCACCGTCGCCCGCGACGGCTCCAAGACCGCCGAGCCCGGCGCCGGCACCCAGCCGATCCCGGCCCAGCTGCCCAAGAACGTCAAGGCCCCCACCGCGCCGGAAGAAGACGTCGTCTCCGTGCTGCGCGGGCCGGCGAAGGCCATCGCCGCCAACATGGTGACCAGCCTGGAGGTGCCCACCGCCACCAGCGTCCGGGCGATCCCCGCCAAGCTGTTGATCGACAACCGCGTGGTCATCAACTCCAACCTGGCCCGCGCCCGCGGCGGCAAGGTTTCCTTCACGCACCTGATCGGCTACGCCGTCATCCGGGCGCTGGCCCAGTTCCCCTCGATGAACGTTTACTACGACGTCGTCGACGGCAAGCCTGTTGCCGTCCAGCCCGCGCACGTGAACTTCGGCATCGCCATCGACATGCCCAAGCCGGACGGCACCCGCCTGCTGATGGTCCCGAACATCAAGAAGGCTGAGACGCTCAACTTCTCCGAGTTCTGGCACACCTACGAGGACCTGATCAAGCGCGCCCGCAACGGCAAGCTGACCGCAGACGACCACTCGGGCACCACCGTCTCGCTGACCAACCCGGGCGGCATCGGCACCGTGCACTCGGTCCCCCGCCTTTCCAAGGGCCAGGCGGCCATCATCGGAGTCGGCGCGCTCGACTACCCGGCCGAGTTCCAGGGCGCCAGCGAGAAGATCATCGCGCACAACGCCATCAGCAAGGTCCTCACGCTGACCTCCACCTATGACCACCGCGTCATCCAGGGTGCCGGCAGCGGCGAGTTCCTCAAGCTGGTGCACCAGCTGCTGCTCGGCGCGCAGAACTTCTACGACGAGATCTTCGAGTCCCTGCGCATCCCGTACGAGCCCGTGCGCTGGAGCCCGGACCTGCAGGTGGACCCCGCAGACGAGATCAACAAGGTCGCCCGGATCCAGCAGCTCATCCACTCCTACCGCGTCCGCGGCCACCTCATGGCGGACACCGACCCGCTCGAGTACGTCCAGCGCAAGCACCCGGACCTGGATGTCCTGACCTACGGCCTGACCCTGTGGGACCTGGACCGCGAATGGCCCACCGGCGGTTTCGGCGGCAAGCCGATGCTGAAGTTCCGCGACATCCTCGGCGTCCTCCGCGACGCGTACTGCCGCACCACCGGCATCGAGTACATGCACATCCAGGACCCGGCCGAGCGCAAGTGGTTCCAGGACCAGCTGGAGCACCCCTACTCCAAGCCAAGCCGTGACGAACAGCTCCGGATCGTCTCCAAGCTCAATGCGGCCGAGGCCTTCGAGACCTTCCTGCAGACGAAGTTCGTCGGCCAGAAGCGCTTCTCGCTTGAGGGCGGCGAGTCGCTGATCCCGCTGCTGGACGCCATCATCTCCGACGCCGCCGACGACGAACTCGACGAGGTGGCCATCGGCATGGCCCACCGCGGCCGGCTCAACGTGCTCACCAACATTGCCGGCAAGACGTACGCGCAGGTCTTCCGTGAATTCGAGGGCACCCAGGACCCGCGCTCCGTGCAGGGCTCCGGCGACGTGAAGTACCACCTCGGCACCGAGGGCACCTTCACCTCGGACAACGGCAAGGAGACCAAGGTCTACCTCGCCGCCAACCCCTCGCACCTCGAAGCCGTGGACTCCGTCCTCGAAGGCATCGTCCGCGCCAAGCAGGACCGGCTGGACCAGGGCGAGTCGTTCCCCGTGCTGCCGATCATGGTGCACGGCGACGCCGCCTTCGCCGGCCAGGGCGTGGTCGCGGAAACGCTCAACCTTTCCCAGCTCCGCGGGTACCGCACCGGCGGCACCATCCACGTTGTGGTGAACAACCAGGTCGGCTTCACCACCGCCCCGTCGTCCTCGCGCTCCTCCACGTACTCCACGGACGTCGCCAAGATGATCCAGGCGCCGGTGTTCCACGTGAACGGCGACGACCCGGAGGCTGTGGTCCGCATCGGCCAGCTCGCCTACGAGTTCCGCCAGCGTTTCCACAAGGACGTTGTCATCGACATGGTCTGCTACCGCCGCCGCGGCCACAACGAGGGCGACGACCCCTCGATGACGCAGCCGCTGATGTACAACCTGATCGAGGCGAAGCGTTCGGTCCGGAAGCTCTACACCGAGTCACTGATCGGCCGCGGGGACATCACCGAGGAAGAAGCCGAGCAGCTGCTCCGCGACTACCAGGAACGCCTTGAGCGCGTCTTCGCGGAAACCCACGCCGCGCAGACCTCCCCGATCCCGATCATCACCGCGGATTCCGCCGCGGTGTCCGACCTGGAGCGGCCCTCCGCCCAGCAGGGCGACACGGCCATCAGCGCCCCGGAGTCCACCGCGATCTCCGCCGAGACGCTGGCCCGCATCGGCAAGGCCCACGTCGACTTCCCCGAGGGCTTCACGGTCCACGCCAAGCTCAAGCAGCTGCTCGAGAAGCGTGAGCAGATGTCCCGCGAAGGCGGCATCGACTGGGGCTTCGGCGAACTCGCGGCCTTCGGTTCGCTCAGCATGGAAGGCATCCCGGTCCGCCTGGCCGGCCAGGATTCGCGCCGCGGCACCTTCGTGCAGCGCCACGCCGTCTTCCACGACCGCGCCAACGGGGACGAGTGGATGCCCCTGGCCCACCTCTCCGAGGACCAGGCCAAGCTGTGGATCTACGATTCACTGTTGTCCGAATACGCAGCCATGGGCTTCGAATACGGTTACTCGGTGGAGCGCCCGGACGCGCTGGTGCTCTGGGAAGCGCAGTTCGGCGACTTCGTCAACGGCGCGCAGACCATCATCGATGAGTTCATCTCCTCGGCCGAGCAGAAGTGGGGCCAGCGCTCGTCGCTGGTGCTGATGCTGCCGCACGGCTACGAGGGCCAGGGCCCGGACCACTCCTCCGCACGGATCGAGCGCTTCCTGCAGCTCTGCGCGGAAGAGAACATGATCGTGGCCAACCCCACGACGCCGGCCTCGCACTTCCACCTGCTGCGCCGCCAGGCGTACAGCCGGCCGCGCAAGCCGCTGATCATCTTCACCCCCAAGCAGCTCCTGCGCCTCAAGGCCGCGGCGTCCTCGGTGGAAGACTTCACCACGGGCACCTTCCGGCCGGTCATCCCCGAGCACGAGCAGCTGCAGGCCGACGCCGTCGACCGCGTCCTGCTGGTCTCGGGCCGCCTGTACTACGACCTGCTGTCCACCCGGCAGAAGACCGGCGACACCACGACGGCGATCGTCCGGGTTGAGCAGCTGTACCCGCTGCCGGCCGCGGATATCGCCGCCGAGCTGGCCAAGTACCCGAATGCCGAAGTTGTCTGGGCCCAGGACGAGCCCGCCAACCAGGGACCGTGGCCGTTCATCGGCCTGAACCTGCCGGACGCGCTGGACCGCCGCGTGCGCCTGGTCTCCCGGCCCGCCTCGGCGTCCACCGCGGCAGGGTCGATGAAGCGCCACGCAGCCGAGCAGGACGCCCTGCTCAAGCAGGCATTCGCACGTAAGTAGCGCCAGGCTGCCCGGCCGGAAGTGGAACACCACGACTCCGGCCGGGCAGCTTTGTTTAAGGCTTTGAACCGGCATTGGGAATGAAGAGGTAGTCGTGGAAGATCGGAAGCTGCGGATCGCGGCCGTTGGAGATGAGCTGCTGGCCGGCCTGGGCGACCCCCGGGCGCTGGGCTGGCTGGGACGTGTGCTCGCCCGCACCCCGCAGGACGGCCTGGCCCTGGAAAGCTACCCGCTGCCATGCCCGGAGGAAGGCACCGAGGGCCTCGCCGAACGCTGGCTCGAGGAGGCCGGCCGCCGCTTCGGCCCGCAGCACGAGAACCGCCTGGTCATCGGCCTGTCCGGCCGCGACATCGAGTTCGGGCTGTCCACCGCCCGCAGCCGGCTCAACCTCGCCAACATCCTGGACTCCGCCTCGCAGAACAAGATCGAGGTCTTTGTCGTCGGGCCGCCGCCGACGCTGGATCCGGCCCAGAACCGCCGGCTCGGCGAGCTCAACACCGCCTTCGCCGACGTCACCACGCGGCGCAAGCACCTATACGTGGACACCTTCTCGCCGTTGCTGAACCATGAGCAGTGGCGGCAGGACCTGGCGGCCAACGGCGGCACCCCCGGGCAGGCGGGCTACGGCCTGATGGCTTGGCTGGTGCTGCACCGCGGCTGGTTCCAGTGGCTCAAGCTGGACGCACCGGAGTAGACGCCGAACGCGATATATCTTGACCGATCAGAAAAGGCGTTATATCGTGTTTCCATAGTCGCGATATATCGTAAGCGGGGACGCTGGCGGAGTCGCACCCTCCGAAGCTGAAGAGGAACCATGGAACAGAACTCGTGGACCGTTACCGGTCCCCAGACCATCGACGTCGACGGCGTCCGCTCGCTGAAGCTCGGCATTGTCCGCGGCCGTTTCGACATCGTCACCCACGACGAGGCCGTGGCCCGCCTTGAAATCTCCGAGATCGACGGCGACCCGCTCGCGGTCAGCCTGACCGACGGCCGGCTCGAGGTGCGGCACCAGCTGCACGGCCCGCAGGGATGGTTCAAGAACCTCATGGGCACGGTCAACAACAACTCCAGCAATTCCGCGGTCATCAGCATTGCTCTGCCGGCCGGCGTCGACGTCGAGGCCGGCACCGTCAGCGGCGACGGAATGGTGTCCGGCCTCACCGGCCACACCCGGCTGAACACCGTTTCCGGCTCGGTCCTGGCCGACGGAACCGCGGGTGAGCTGGCCGTCAGCACCGTCAGCGGCGAGGTGATCGCCCGCAACCACCACGGTGTGCTGACGGCCAAGAGCGTCTCCGGCGAGGTCACGGCCTCCGGCGAATTCAGCAACATCCGCGCCAACACCGTCAGCGGGGACCTAAGCTTCGACCTGCACGGCTTCACCCAGGACTTCGGCGCCAACTCGGTCTCCGGGGACGTCACCATCCGGTTGCCGCACGACGTCGGTGTGGACATCATCGCGAAGTCGGCCAGCGGCGCGGTGGTGATCGATGACCAGAAGTACGCTCTGCCTGGCGGGACGCTGCAGACGATCGCCGGACCCGACGCCAAACTGATGCTGGTCCGGACCAACTCGATGTCGGGGAAGACCTCCATTTTCCACGGCCAGCCGGGCCCGGACGTCGAAGCGGGCCTCTGATGCCCCCGGTCTTCGCCCACGGCGCCCTGCGCCTGTACCTGCTCGCCTTGCTGGAGTCCGGCCCCAAGCACGGCTACGAGCTGATCAAGGCGCTTAGCGACCGCTTCGGCGGCACGTACTCCCCCAGCGCCGGAACCATCTATCCGCGGCTGGCCAAGCTCGAGGAGGAAGGGCTGGTGGCTACCCGCACCGAGGGCCGGCGCACCAACTACAGCATCACGCCGGCCGGGCTGGTGGAGCTCAACCGGCGCCGCGAGGAGCTGGCGGATGTGGAAAACGACATTTCCGCTTCGGTCCGCCGGCTCGCCGATAAGCTGCGGCAGGACATCCGGGTGAACATGCAGGGGTTGCGCGCGGACCTGGCCGCCACGGCCGAGGCGGCGCGTTCCACCGCCCGCAGCGGCGCCTCCCCGGCCGGGACCCGCTACTCCAAGGACAGCGACCGCAGGCTGCGGGAGGCGGAGATGCTGGTGCAGTCCTTCCGGGACGACGTCCGGATCGAGCTGCGCCGGCACGCGGGGACCAGTCCCATCACCCCGGTCACGCTCGAAACCGTCAAGACGGTCCTGGACCAGGCTCGGATCTCCATCCGGAACTCGCTGGAGGGCTGAGGCGCCCCGACGACCCGGTCCCGGTTCGCGGCGGGTCCGCCGATGTGGGAGACTTGAGGGCAGCTCTTTTGAGTACCAAGATTAAGGAGGCCAGCTATGAGCAAACGTGCACGTAAACGTCGTGACCGTAAGCGTGGCGGCGCGAACCACGGTAAGCGCCCCAACACCTAAGCCACGGCTTGGATTGACAGCTTTAAGTGAAAGACCCCGGGAACCTCACGGTTCCCGGGGTCTTTCGCTGTGCTGGGTCTTTCGCTGTGCTGGGTCTTGCTGCTGCGGGTCTTGCTGTTCTGGGTCGTGCTGCTGCGGGGTCGCTCAGGCGCCGGCGTCGGCCGGGCGGATCGAGTGGATCCGGTCCAGGATGGAATTCTTGAGGTTCTCCGGCGCGGCCTCGGTGCAGGAGCGCTTCACCATAACGCGGATGACGCATTCAAGGTCATACTGCTCGTGGCACTCCGGGCACTCGTCCAGATGGTCCTTGATCTCGGCGATGTCGTCGTGCGTCAGGGCCCCGTCGAGGTATTCGTAGATGCGCTGCATCCGGGTGTCGTCGCAGTCGCCCAGTCCCTGGCAGTCGCTCATTTCCTGTTCTCCTGATTGTTGCTTTCGGCCGCTGCGGCGGGATCGCCCGCGGCCCTGAATCCCCGCTCGGCGGCATAGTCGGCCAGCATGTCCCGCAGCATTCTCCGGCCGCGGTGCAGACGGGACATAACGGTCCCGATCGGGGTGTTCATAATGTCTGAAATTTCCTTGTACGCGAAGCCCTCCACGTCGGCGAAGTAGACGGCCAGCCGGAACTCCTCCGGGATCGACTGCAGGGCACGCTTCACGTCCGAATCCGGCAGGTGGTCCAGTGCTTCAGCCTCCGCGGAGCGCAGCCCCGTCGAGGTGTGCGACTCGGCACGGGCCAGCTGCCAGTCCTCGATGGTGTCCGAGTTGGACTGCAGCGGTTCGCGCTGGCGCTTGCGGTACAGGTTGATGTACGTGTTGGTCAGGATCCGGTACAGCCAGGCCTTGAGGTTGGTTCCGGGCTTGTACTGGTGAAAGGCGGAAAACGCCTTCGTGTACGCCTCCTGGACCAGGTCCTCGGCGTCCGCAGGATTCCGTGCCATCCGCATCGCCGCGGAGTACAGCTGGTCCACATACTGCATCGCATCGCGCTCGAAGCGGGCGCGGCGCTCGTCCGAGCTTTCGGCGTCCGTGTCCAGCGGCTGGCCGGTGCCGTCCGCCGCTACGGTTTCCACGGCTGTACGTTCTGCGACGGCCTCGTCCACGGCTGGCGTTTCCGCAGCACTACTGGCGGCGGTTGCCTTGGCGGGTTTGGCGTCGTCGTTTCCGGCAACCTCGTGCATGGCCGCAACGGCCGGATCCATGGTGCTCATTGCGTTCAAGTCTACTGTCACCTTCCGGCGGGTGCTTAAGGCTCCCGTCCGGGCCGCGGACCACGGGTCCGCGGCGGCTTCATCCAGCAGTCGGGATTCTTTGACCAGAACCAAACCTCCGCCTTCCTGCACTGGCCGAATGACCGGCTGTGCCGCTAGTTATTGCATTGGTTTTCCCGCCCCCATTTCGGCTGGAACCTGTCATGCACAACCCCGCACAACGGGCAAATATTCCGCAAAAGTGCAAGACTAGAACCGGTTCTCCCGCACAGCGTCCGCGGTTCGTCCATCCAGGAGGAAATTCATGTCCTTTGTCCGCTTTCTCGCCCGCCCTATGCTCGCCTCCAGTTTCGTGCTCGCAGGCATGGACAAGCTGAAGAATGCGGATGACACTGCGACACAGCTGTCTCCCCTGCTGCGCCGCGCCGCTGAGTCCCTCCCGTTCCAGACCAATGAGAAGGTCCTGGCCCGCGTCATCGGCGGCACCCAGGTGGGTGCCGGCGTCTGCCTGGCCCTGGGCAAGGCTTCCCGCCTGGCCGCCACGGTGCTGGCAGGTATCTCGGCCCTTAACGCTTACGTAGAATGGCGCAGCGCGGATATCTCCTCCAAGGAGGGCCGCGACGCCCGGCGCAAGCAGCTGCTGAAGAACGTCTCCCTGACCGGCGGCGTCCTGCTGGCGTCCGTGGACACCGCGGGCAAGCCGAGCCTGGCCTGGCGTGCCGAACACCTCGCCGCCGACGCCCGCAAGACCACGGCCCACCTCGCCGCCGATGCGCGCAAGACCACGGGCAAAAAGCTGAAGAAGGCTGACAAGGCGGTCCGCAAGGCCGTGGACCACGCCGTCGGAGCCTAAGACGGCAATGACTGGCACCACCCCCACCGCAGCAGCCCCTTCCCTTCCGGCCGGCGGCGGTCCGCACTGGTCTGCGCCGTTCGCGGTGCGTCCGGTCGACGCCACCGTCACGGTGCCGGGGTCGAAGTCCCTGACCAACCGGTACCTCGTCCTGGCGGCCCTCGCCGACGGCCCGTCCCGGCTGCGCACCCCGCTGCACTCCCGCGACTCGGCGCTGATGATCGAAGCGCTGCGGCAGCTGGGTGCCACCATCACCGAGGTGCCCGGCGACGGCGCCTTCGGCCCGGACCTGGAAATCACGCCCATCCCTCTGGTTGCTGATGGTGATGCCGCAACGGACGCCGCAATTGACTGCGGTCTGGCCGGCACGGTGATGCGCTTTGTGCCTCCGGTCGCCGCGCTGCGCCGCGGCGAGTCCCGCTTCGACGGCGATCCGCATGCCCGCAAACGCCCGATGGGCACCATCATCGAGGCACTCGCCGGACTCGGCGTGGCGGTCAGCGCGCCCGACGGCGGACCGGCGTCGTCGTTGCCCTTCGCCGTGCACGGCACCGGGGAAGTCCGCGGCGGCCACCTCGTCATCGACGCCAGCGCCTCGTCCCAGTTCGTCTCCGCCCTGCTGCTGGCCGGGGCACGGTTCATCGAGGGACTCCATCTGGAACATGTGGGAAAGCCGGTGCCAAGCCTGGACCACATCAACATGACGGTCGCGGTGCTGCGCAGCGTGGGCGTGGCGGTCGATGACTCGGTGCCGAACCATTGGGTTGTTTCCCCCGGACCGATCCGGGCCTTCGACCAGCGGATCGAGCAGGACCTTTCCAACGCCGGACCGTTCCTCGCCGCGGCCCTTGCCACCGGCGGAACCGTCCGCATCCCCAACTGGCCGGCCGGCACCACCCAGGTGGGGGACCTCTGGCGCAGCATCCTCGCCGCCATGGGGGCCACCGTCACCGTCAAAGACGGCACGCTGAGCGTCACCGGCGGCGCGGAGATCAAGGGCGGCGACTTCGACGAGACCAGCGAGCTCGCGCCGACCGTCGCAGCTCTGTGTGCGCTGGCCGCCGGGCCTTCACGGCTCACCGGCATTGCGCACCTGCGCGGACATGAAACGGACCGGCTCGCGGCGCTGGTGGCCGAGATCAACCGGCTCGGCGGCGACGCCGAAGAGACCGCCGACGGACTGATTATCCGCCCGGCCGCACTGCACGGCGGCGTCGTGCACAGCTACGCCGACCACCGCATGGCCACCGCCGGGGCCATCCTCGGCCTCGCCGTGCCCGGGGTGGAGGTCGAGGACATTGCCACCACGGCCAAGACCATGCCCGATTTCCCCCGGCTCTGGGACGCCATGCTGGCACAGGGTGCCTCCGCCGGGAAGGACGCCGCCGGTGGCCCGCAGCACTGACTCCTGGGACGAGTCCGACGTCCGGATCCGGCCCAACAAAAAAGGCACCCGGCCCCGCACCAAGGACCGGCCCAGCCATGACGACGCCGTCACCGGGCGCATCATCACGGTTGACCGCGGACGCTACACCGCCGTCGTCGGCGAAGGCACCGGCACGGAACGCAAGATCATCGCGGCCCGCGCCCGCGAACTGCGCCGCAATCCCGTCGTTGCCGGGGACTTCGTCTCCCTCGTCGGGGACGTCAGCGGCGAGCCGGACACGCTGGCGCGGCTGGTCAAGATCCAGGACCGCCGCACCCTGCTGCGCCGCAGCGCGGACGACACGGACCCGATCGAACGCGCCGTCGTCGCCAACGCCGACCAGCTGGTCGTCGTCGTGGCCGCAGCGAACCCGGAACCGCGCACCGGGTTCATCGACCGCGCCCTGGTGGCCGCCTACGACGCCGGGATCGAGCCGCTGCTGCTGGTCACCAAGGCGGACGTCAAGGATCCCGCCGAACTGCTCGACAACTACCGGCACCTCGACTTCCCGGTGATCATCTCCAAGACGGCGGATTCGGCAGCTTCCGGCATCGACGCCCGCTCCGATGACGGCCTGTCCGCCCGGCTGGACAAGACCGCCGTCTCGCAACTGCGCGCCTACCTCGACGGAAAAGTCACCGTCATGCTGGGCCACTCCGGCGTCGGCAAATCCACCATGGTGAACGCGCTTACCGGCGCCGAACGTGCCACCGGCGGCGTCAACGCCGTCACCGGCCGCGGCCGCCACACCTCGTCCTCCGCGCTGGCGCTCAAGGTCAACGATGCGCCCGCCGGCAGCTGGATCATCGACACCCCCGGCATCCGCTCCTTCGGCCTGGCCCATGTGGACCCGGACCGGATCCTCCGCTCCTTCCCGGACCTGGCGCCCGGCACCGAGGACTGCGAGCGGGGCTGCAAGCACGATGCCTCCGCCGTCAACTGCGGGGTGGACGCCTGGGTGCAGGGCGGCCACGCCGGCCCGTCCGGCCCGGCCCGGCTCGCCTCGCTGCGCCGGCTGCTCGGCACCGATCCGCGGCTGGAAGCGCAGGACACCAAGGAACTCGGCAGCGTCTCCTAGCAGCGCCTCCCGAGCGGGTCTCCTGGCAGCGGCGACGTGGCCTCCCGGCCTGCGGCGCGTTTTGGCGGTAGTTTGGAGGCATGAGTCAACCCGCTTCGAGCTACAACGATGACCTGCGCCTTGCCCATGTACTGGCAGATTCCGTAGATTCCCAGACCATGAACCGCTTCAAGGCGCTCGACCTTCGGATCGAGACGAAGCCGGACCTCACTCCCGTCACCGACGCCGACAAGGCCGCCGAGGAAGCCATCCGGGGGCAGCTGTCCCGCTCCCGCCCCCGCGACGCCGTCCTCGGCGAGGAGTTCGGCAGCTCCGGCCACGGCTCCCGCCGCTGGATCATCGACCCGATCGACGGCACCAAGAACTTTGTCCGCGGCGTTCCCGTCTGGGCCACCCTGATCGCCCTCGTCGATGAAGGCGAGCCCGTGGTCGGCGTCGTCAGCGCCCCCGCCCTTGGAAAACGCTGGTGGGCCGCCAAGGGCGCCGGCGCCTACACGGGCCGCTCGCTGGCCGCCGCCAGCCGGCTGAAAGTCTCGAACGTCTCCCGGCTGGCCGACGCCTCGCTGTCCTACTCGAGCCTGGGCGGCTGGAAGCAGCGCGGCAACCTCGACGAGTTCCTCGGCCTCACCGAGGAGGTCTGGCGCACCCGCGCCTACGGCGACTTCTGGTCCTACTGCCTGGTGGCCGAAGGCGCCGTGGACATCGCCTGCGAACCCGAACTCAACCTCTACGACATGGCGGCGCTGGTCCCGATCGTGACGGAAGCCGGCGGCCGCTTCACCTCACTCGAGGGTGAGGACGGCCCTTTCGGCGGCAACGCCCTGGCCACCAACTCCATCCTGCACTCGGAGGTCCTCAAGCGCCTCAACCCCGGGCTGGACGACCTGCTCTAGCCGGCCCGCCCACGGCAGGCCGTAACACAACGCTTCATATTCCTCCCTCCCTTTTCCATGCGCCGGACCATGTCCTAGGCTCGAAACAGGTCACGAGTGCCAGCGCTAAACCCCGGTTTGCTGGCCGGCAACCCTCCATTCGCGGCGGGGTGCCCCGGGTGACGACCTGGCCGGTCCGGAGCGGACCCGGCAAGCGCGGATCCCCCTGTGCGCGGGGTCCTTTTCGAGCGAGGTCCCATGACGACTGCCACCATCCCCACCCACCCCGCGACCGGCGCGCCCCTTTCCGAGGCACGCTTCGACGCCGCCCGCCGGCCGCTGTCCGCCGTGTCCGGCGCCGAGATCCAGGCCCCGCTGATCCAGGGCGGCCAGGTCCGCTACGCCAACCTCGACTACGGCGCCTCTGCCCCGGCGCTGTCCGTGGTGTCCGCCTATCTCAACGAGATCCTGCCCTACTACGCCAGCGTGCACCGCGGCGCCGGCTATGCCTCCCAGCTCAGCACCTCGGTGTACGAAAACGCCCGGAACATCGTCCGCGGGTTCGTCGGCGGACGCCCGGACGACTCGGTGATCTTCACCCGGAACACCACTGATTCGCTGAACCTGCTGGCCGGCTGCCTGCCCGTTGCCGGCGGCCAGCACACCGGCGAGGTGGTTTACCTCGACATCGAGCACCACGCCAACCTGCTGCCCTGGCAGAACGTCCCGCACCGCAGCGTCGTCGCGGCGCCCACCCTGGCCGGCACCCTGGCACGGCTCCGGGCGGAACTCGCCCACGGCGACGTGAGCCTGCTGGCCGTCACCGGCGCATCCAACGTCACCGGCGAAATCCTGCCGATCCGTGAGCTGGCCGCCCTGGCGCACGAATTCGGCGCCCGGATCGCCGTGGACGCCGCCCAACTGGCCCCGCACCGCCGCATCAACATCGCCGCGGACGACGTCGACTACCTCGCCTTCTCCGGCCACAAGCTCTACGCCCCATTCGGCGCCGGTGTGCTGGTGGGCCGGCCGGACTGGCTCGACGCCGGCACCCCGCACCTGGCCGGGGGCGGCGCCGTGCGGGACGCGCGGCTCGACACCGTCAGCTGGACCACCGGTCCCGCCCGCCACGAGGGCGGCTCCCCCAACGTCCTCGGCGCCGCCGCGCTGGCCCGCGCCAGCCAGGTCATCGAGGCGCTTGACGAACAGCAGTGGCACGCCCACGAGGACGCCATCCGCTCCTTCCTGGTGGAGGGACTGCAGCGGATCGACGGCGTAAGCGTGCACCACATCTTCGAGGACACCACCCGCGGGGAAGGGCCCGGGACGATCGGCGTCGTGAACTTCTCGGTCGCCGGGTACGACGCCGGCCTGGTCGCCGCCTACCTCTCCGCTGAACACGGCATCGGCCTGCGCGACGGCCGGTTCTGCGCCCATCCGCTGCTGAAGCGGCTGGGCCTGCCGGCCGGGTCGCTGCGCGCCAGCTTCGGCCTCGGGTCCCGGCTCGAGGACGCCCAGCGGCTGCTTGCCGGGCTGCAGGAGCTGCGGCGGGGCGGCCTTGGCTGGGACTACGTGGTGGACGCCGGCCGCTGGGTGCCGGCCAACGACACGCGCAGCTACCCGCACTGGGCCCCGAACACCCCTGGCACCGCCGGCGCCGCCCCCTGCACCCTCGACTAGGGGCCCGCCTCCGGCCGCGTGCGGTAAATTCGGAGGGTACTTACCTATTGCTGCCGAAGGAGATCGCACGTGGCACGCGGCGGCCCCAAACTCCACCACCACCGGCGGCAGGAGCTCGGGCAGAGCTTCCTGGACGGCGGCGAGCACTACGACCGGGTCCGGCCGGGCTACCCCGCGGACTCGGCCGACTGGCTGATCCCCGCCGGGGCCCGGGACGCCGCCGACCTCGGCGCCGGCACGGGCAAGTTCACGGCGCTCCTGGTCGAACGGGGGCTGAAGACCGTGGCCGTGGATCCGTCCCCGGACATGCTGGGACAGCTGCGCCGCGCGTTGCCGGACGTCACCGCCGTCGAGGGCACCGCCGAACATACCGGCCTGGCGTCCGGGGCGTTCGACCTGGTCACGGTGGCCCAGGCCTGGCACTGGTGCGATCCCCTGCTGGCCAGCACCGAGGCTGCCCGGATCCTCCGCCCGCACGGCATCCTCGGCCTGATCTGGAACCAACTGGACACCTCGGTCCCCTGGGTGCACCGGCTCTCGCGCATCATGCACGCCGGGGACGTCCACAAGCCGGACTTCAGACCGCCGCTGGGACCGGAATTCACCGGGCTGGAAAGCCACCTCACCCGCTGGGAGGACCCCGTCACCAGCCAGGACATCATGGAACTGGCCAAGTCCCGCAGCTACTACCTGCGGGCAGCTGAGGTGACCCGCGCCAAGGTGCTCGGCAACCTCGACTGGTACCTGCACGAGCACCTCGGGCACACTCCCGGCGAGGTCCTGCCGCTCCCCTACCTGACGCAGAGCTGGCGCGCCGCCAAGGTCTGAGGTTCCCGCATTGCACTGAGCGTACGCCGCGCCTATTATTTCGGTGTGCCTAACTTTCCTGTGTAGGCACCCTGGAACTTCATGGGAGCCGCAGTGCTGGACGTCACCGGACACGAACCCCGGCCCGCGGGGCCGCCGCCCGCCCGCAGGGTCCGGGGCCGCCGCCGTGCCCTGCTCGGCCTGCTCGGCCCGGCGTTCGTGGCCGCCATCGCCTACGTGGATCCCGGCAACGTCGCCGCCAACCTCACGGCCGGCGCGCAGTACGGCTACCTGCTGGTCTGGGTCCTCGTCGCGGCGAACGTGATGGCGGTGCTGGTCCAGTACCAGTCCGCCAAACTCGGCATCGTCACCGGCAAGAGCCTTCCCGAGATCCTCGGCGAACGGCTCCGGCCGGTGTGGCGCCGCGCGTTCTGGGTCCAGGCCGAAATCGTGGCGGCAGCCACCGACCTCGCCGAGGTGGTGGGCGGCGCCGTCGCGCTGTACCTGTTGTTCGGCCTCCCGCTGCCCCTCGGCGCCGTGATCGTCGGCGGCATTTCCATGGCACTGCTCGCCGTGCAGAGCCGGAACCAGCAGCGGCCCTTCGAGTTCGTCATCATCTTCCTGCTCGGCATCATCACCGTCGGGTTCCTGGCCGGACTGTTCATCAGCCCGCCCGATCCCGGCGGCGTCGTGGCCGGACTGGTGCCCGGCTTCCAGGGCCCGGACACGGTGCTGCTGGCCGCGAGCATGCTCGGCGCGACCGTGATGCCGCACGCCATCTACGTCCACTCCGCACTCTCCCGGGACCGGCACCGCCCGAACCCCCATCTCCACGTCCCGCCGCACGCGATGGCGCGGCTGGTCAAGGCCACCCGCTGGGACGTCGTCGCGGCCCTGGCCGTGGCCGGCATCGTCAACATCGGCATGCTGCTGCTGGCCGCGTCCACCCTCGGCGGTGAGGACGGAACGGACACCATCGAGGGCGCCCACGCCGCCATCACCGCCAACCTCGGCCCGGTGGTCGGTGTGGTGTTCGCCGTCGGACTGCTCGCTTCCGGCCTGGCCTCCACCTCGGTGGGCTGCTACGCCGGCGGCACCATCATGCAGGGCCTGCTGAAGATCCGGATTCCGCTGATGACGCGCCGGGTGCTCACCCTGATCCCCGCGGTCGTCCTGCTGGCCGTGGGCTTCGACCCCACCTGGGGGCTCGTGCTCAGCCAGGTGGTGCTCAGCTTCGGGATCCCGTTCGTCCTGGTTCCGCTCGTGGTGCTGACCAGCAGCAAGTCCCTGATGGGCCGCTTCGCCGACGGGATGATCCTGCGCGTCGCCGCGATCGTCAGCGTGGTCCTGGTGGTGGCACTGAACCTGGTCCTGCTGTGGCTCACCTTCACCGGCGCCGCCGGACGGTAGGCTTGGGGCTGTGAAGACCAGTCCGCCCTCCTCCTCGATCGAGGATTACGTCAAGGTCATCTACTCCTTTACGGAGTGGCAGGACAAGCCGATCACCTCCACCCAGCTGGCCCAGCGCCTCGGCGTCGCCAATTCCTCCGTCTCCGAGATGGTCCGCAAGCTCAAGGACCAGGGCCTGGTGGACCACAAGCCGTACAGCGCCGTCACCCTGACCGACGACGGCGTGCGGCTGGCCCTCTCGATGGTCCGCCGGCACCGCCTGATTGAGACCTTCCTGGTCCAGGAGCTCGGCTACCGCTGGGACGAGGTCCACGACGAGGCGGAGCTCCTGGAACACGCCGTCTCGGACACCTTTATCGAGCGGATGGCCGCCAAACTGGGCAACCCGGTCCGGGACCCGCACGGCGACCCGATTCCCGCCGCCGACGGCTCGGTCCTGATGCCGCCGGCCTACCGGATGAGCGAGCTCGACGAGGGCCACACCGGCCGGATCACCCGGATCAGCGACGAGAACCCGGAGTTGCTGCGCTACCTCGCCGCCGAGCAGATCGACCTCGACGCCGACGTCGAAGTCCTGGGCCGGAAGCCGTTCGGCGGCCCGCTCGTGGTCCGGATCGGCGCAGGGTCAGCGCTTCGCGACATCGACCTCGCCGACGAGGTGGCCTCCGCGCTCTGGGTGCACAGCGACGCCGCCCACTCCGGCTGCAGCGTCACCAGCCAGGAGGAGCGAAAGAATGCTTGAGCAGAGGCCCTTTGGAAACACTGGAATCGAGGTCTCCATCGTGGGGCTCGGGGCCGGCCAGATCGGCGAAAGCGACGTCACCGAGGCCGAAGCCGCCGAGGTGCTCAACGGAGCGTTGGATCTCGGCGTCACGTTGATCGACACCGCCGCCAGTTACGGGTTGAGCGAAGAGCGGATCGGCCGGCACCTCGGCCGGCGCCGGGACGAATTCGTGCTCTCAACCAAAGGCGGGCCCGGGATCAACGGTCAACCGGACTGGTCGCCGGGCAGCGTGCTTGGGAGCATCGAGCAGTCGTTGCGCTTGACCCGCTCGGAGCGGATCGACATCTTCTACCTGCACTCCTGCCCGCTTGACATCCTGCGGCGCGGGGATCTGCAGGACATCCTGGACCAGGCCGTCGCCGCCGGCAAGATCCGCGTCGCGGGCTACAGCGGGGACAATGAGCCGCTCGCCTTCGCCGTCGACTCCGGCCGGTTCGGGGCGATCGAAACCAGCGTCAACATCGCCGACCAATGGAATCTCCGGAACGTCCTCGGCCGGCGGCCCGACCTCGGGGTGATCGCCAAACGGCCGATCGCGAACGCGCCGTGGCGCTTCGTGGAGCGGCCCGCCGGGAACTATGCAGAACTCTACTGGGAACGGCTTCAGGCTCTGGCACTGGACCCGGACGGCCTGGATTGGGCCGAGTTCGCCTTGCGCTTCACGGTATACGCGCCGGGTGTGCACACCGCCATTGCCGGCACGGCCAAGCTGGCCCACCTGCGCCGGAACATCGCAGCCGCCGGCCGCGGACCGCTTCCGGCTGCTGCCCTGGAAGGCATCGACCGCGCCTGGCGCGCCGTCGGCTCCGCATGGCCGGCGTCGACCTGACGGCCGGGGGCGCGTAGCCGCCCGCAGTTGCCCGGCCGCTAAGCCGGAGCCTCCGCTGCCCCGGTGGCCCCGTTGCCCCCATTGTCTCCGTTGTCCCGTGGCGGGTTCCGGATCCCGACGGCGGACGCTGCGGCCCCGGCGATGAAGAGTCCGGCGGTGACGGCCGCCGTGCCGTGCAGACCCGCCGTCGTGATCACCGGACCGGTGATCAGCCCGGCGAAGGCGATGGCCACCAGCCCCGCGATGCGGGCGACGGCGTTGTTCACGGCCGAGCCGATGCCGGCTTCCGCAGGGTCCACGGCGCCCAGGATCGCCGCGGTCAGCGGCGCCACGGTCACGGCCAGGCCGATCCCGAAGACCACCAGCCCGGGGAAGACCTGGCCGAAATAGTCCAGCGGCAGGCCGACGCCCAGCAGCATCAGGAAGCCTGCCGCGCACAGCAGCGGCCCCGCCGTCATGAACCAGCGCGGGCCGTAGCGGCCGGACAGTGTGCCCATGCGCGCCGACAGCAGCAACAAAATCGCGGTGGACGGCAGCAGGGCGAAGCCGGCTGCGGTGGCACCCAGGCCGGCAACCTGCTGCAGGAAAAGCCCCAAGACGAAAAACCCGAGGCTCAGCGCACCGTAGATCACCGTGGTGGCAATGTTGCCCCAGCCGAAGTTGCGGATGGCGAAGAGCCGCAGCGGCATCATCGGCGCCGGGGCGCGCCGCTCGTGCAGCAGGAACCCGGTGAGGCCGGCCACGCCGAGCACCAGTGGCAACCAGACCTGCGGGGCGCCCCAGCCAAGGCTCCCGCGTTCGATGAAGGCGTAGACGACGCCGCCCAGGCCGACAATCGCCAGGACGGTTCCGGTGACGTCGATCGTGCTGCCGGGAGCCCGCCCCAGGTCCAGTTCACGCAGCCGGCGGAGCGCGGGCCAGACAGCCACCGCCGGGACGATGTTGAGGAAAAAAATCAACCGCCAAGTGAACAGGTCCACCGAAATCCCGCCCAGCACCGGGGCCGCGACGATGGCGCCAGAGGTCCACGCCGACCATTTGCCGATCGCGGCGGACTGGGCCGGGCCGCTGAAGACCGTCACAATCAGGGCCAGCGAGCTGGGCACCAGGAGGGCACCCGCGACGCCCTGCAGGCCGCGCGCCAGGATCAGCGATTCGCCGTTCCAGGCGAGGCCGCAGAGGACGGAGGTGGCGGTGAAACCGGCCAGCCCCCACTGCAGGACCCGCACCCTGCCGAACTGGTCCGAGAGGGAGCCGGCCACCAGGATCAGCGCCCCCAGGGTCAGCAGGTAGGCGTCCACCACCCATTGCTGGACGACCAGGCCGCCGCCGAGTTCCCGGTCGATCGCCGGGAGGGCAAGGTTGACCACCGAACCGTCCAGAAAGGCCATAAAGGACGCGATAATCGCCACGTACAGCACGCGCTTTTCAAGGCTGGACATGGCTGCGGCGGGGGTGCCGGACATGGCTGCTGCCTTCCTCACTGCCTGCCTGACGGCGGGGCACCGGGTTTGGGATGAGCCTAGCACCGGGTGCCTGCGGATCGGCCGGGGTGCCCGGATCCCGTAAAGTTGAGGGATGGTTACAAGACGTGAAGCTGCCCAGATCCTTGATATTCCGCTGGAAATGGCGCACCGTCACGGCCTTCCGTCCCGCCTGACCGACGCCGAACTGGGCGAGCTGCTGGACAGTCCGCCGGCCTGGCTCCTCCAGTCCAAAGCAAACCGGACGGGCAAACGGCCGGTCTGGGTCCAGCTGACCTGCGCCGTCTGCGGATTCTCCGAGGCGGCCCGGCCGAAGAAGTGGTGGCCGGAGTTCAGCCACGTCTGCTGCGCCCACCACGCCCCCTACGAACTGCCCGCCCTCGGCGCCGGAGAAGTCCGCAGCGAGTACGAGGGCGTCGGAAGCCGCTTCATCGGCATCGTGGACGTTGCGGTACCCGAGGCGTAGCCTTAAAAGCACGGGCTCATCCCGGGCCCCCACCTTTAGGGAGCGCGCAATGCCTGACAAGTCGCCGCACCGGCACCTGACCAAGAAGCCGGTCAAAACCATCAAGGAAAAACGGGCCGAGAAGAAGGCCAAGCACATCGTGGACGAGCACACCGATCCGGTGGCGCACATCAAGAAGCGGTGACCCGCCGCCGTCGAGCCCAACAAAGTCAAGCACAACAAAAAGGCCGGAAGCTGATGCTTCCGGCCTTTTGCTACGGGGTGGAGCTCCCGTTGCCGGAGCTCCCGTGAGTGGAGATGGGGGGAATTGAACCCCCGTCCGATGTCGTGTTGTCAGGGCTTCTCCGGGCGCAGTTTGCGTCGGATTTTCTCGGCCCCAGCCATCCTGCAAACAGGTGGCTGATCCGGGCCCAGTCATCAAAGAGTCCCGTTCACCCCGATGACGGGGGTAAACAGCAGTGGCTATCTAAATGACGCCAGGATCCGGGGCAATAGCAACCTCGGGCTGACGGACTGTCTTACTGCTTAGGCAGCGAGAGCGAAGTCAGTGCGTTTTGATTCGGCACTTATTGGTTTGCAGACAGCGTTTACGAGATAATTCTGCATCCTCGGCCCGCTTCACCTGTCGCGACTAACATCGTCGAAACCGATCATCCCCGTATTTTTTTATCAAACCGATCAGGTCCCCTCCGATCCGCCTTCGCGGGTTCGGCCGGATCCTTCCCGGACTACTAATCATAACGCAAGGCCCACCGGATTCATTCCCGCGGGTTGCGGCGCGGCCTGCCTAGCGCCGGTTCCGCTCGCGCATGACGCGCAGGGCCTCGCGCTTGTCCTGCTGCTCGCGCAGCGTCTGGCGCTTGTCGTATTCCTTCTTGCCGCGCGCGACGCCGATCTCCACCTTCGCCCGGCCGTCCACGAAGTACAGCTGCAGCGGCACGATCGTGAAACCCGATTCGCGGATCTTGTGCGAGATCTTGGTCAGCTCCTCGCGGTGCAGGAGCAGCTTGCGGCGGCGGCGGGCCGCGTGGTTGGTCCAGCTCCCCTGGTGGTACTCGGGGATGTGGATGCCCTCCATCCACAACTCGTCGTTGTAGAAGGTGCAGAAGCCGTCAACCATCGACGCATGGCCCTCGCGGAGGGACTTCACTTCGGTGCCCATGAGCGCGATGCCCGCCTCATAGGTATCCATGATGTGGTAGTCGTGCCGGGCCTTGCGGTTGGTGGCCACTACCTTCCGGCCACTTTCTTTGGGCACGGTAAAACTCCTTAGTCGATGGATCGGGTCTATTCCAGTTTAGAGCAGGCCCATCGGGTCGACTGCCTGGCCGTTGACCCACGTCTCGAAGTGCGAGTGGCAGCCGGTGGAGTTGCCGGTGGTCCCGGAGTAGGCGATCAGCTGCCCCTGGCTGACCTGCTGGCCTGACGAGACCACCACGGAGGAGTTGTGGTAGAAGATCGTGGTCAGCGAGTTGCCCTGCACCACGCCGTGCGAGATCTTCACGTGGTTGCCGCCGCCGTCGTTCCCCCACCCTGCCGAGTAAACGGTGCCGGCCGCCGGGGCGTAGACCGGGGTGCCGCAGGCGGCGCCGAAGTCGATGCCGGTGTGCATGTACCCGCCCTGGCCGTAGAAGTCGATGGTGCCCGGCGGCGTCGCACGCCAGCCGAAGCCCGAGGTGATCGGGACGCCGTTGAACGGGCTGCGCAGGCCGAAGGCCGAGACCGGGCCGGGCGGCGCCGGGACGTAAGGCGCCGGCCGGGGCGCAATCTGGCCCTGGGCCCGGGCTGCCGCGGCGGCCGCGGCGGCGCGGGCCGCCGCGATCCGGCGCTGCTCGGCTTCCCAGGCCTCGCGCAGTTTCCGGTCGCGTTCGACAATTTCGGCCGCGACGGCGTCCTGCCGGGACTTGACCTGAGCGAGCTGGGTCTGGATGGCGGGCTTGGCTGCCTGCAGTTGGCTGTTGAGCCGGGCGGTGTCGGCGATCAGCTTGTCCACCGTGGCCTTTTTGGCCGCCGCCTCGTCGCGTGCTGCCTGCTCCCGGACCAGCGCGGCGTCAGCTTTGGCTTTGAGGTCCGCAATTTCAGCCTCCACTGCCTGCAGGCGCGCCTGGGAGTTGACGTTGGTGGCATTCTGCTGGGTCAACTTGTCCATCGCGGAGTTCTGGCTGCGCAGCGCCTGGTCCGCCAGATCGATGGTCTCGGTCAGGCTGCCGTTGTTCGAGCCGAAAAACAGCGAGAGGTTGGACGGCACGCCGCCGGACTTGTAGGCCTGGGTGGCGATCTGCCCGATCAGCTTGCGGGTGTCGGTGATCTTCTTCTGGTCATTCGCCAGCTGCTGGGTGATTTTGGCCTTGTTCTGCTGGGCCAGGTCCACCCGGGCGGCGAGGGCTTCGACCTCCTTGACGGCACCGGCCACACGGCCCTGCGCGTCAAGCAGCGCCTGCTGGGCGCCGGGCAGCTGGCCCTGGTAGATCACGAGGTCCCCGGCGGCCTTGGCGATGCGTGCGTCCACGAACTCCAGCGAATGCTGCACCCGCTCGGCCTCGGCCCGCAGGGCAGCCTGCTGGTCCTCAAGGGTGTCGGCGAACGCTACCGGGGTCGAGGCGCCCAGGTTGGCGGCCAGCACGAGCACCACGGCGGCGCTGACCAGGCGGCCGCGGCGGAGGGCCCGGCGGGTCGGATCGGTGCGTCGGAGCATCGGTGTCATGAGCGTTCCTCTTCGTTGCGCAAAGCTAGACCCGCAGGTAACGGCGGAGGGTCAGGAGGGATGAGGTGCCGGCCAGCAGCACACCAAGGCCGACCAATGCAGGCGTCAGAAGCAGTGTTTGGGCCGGGGAAATGAAGGCCGTGTCCGGATACTGCTTGGACAGGACCCCGCCCAGGAAGAAGTGGGCGACGGCCCAGAGCGTGCCGGAAGCCAGGGCCGCGCCAATCACGGCCGCGATCACACCCTCCAGGATGAAGGGCAGCTGGATCACCATCTTGGACGCGCCCACCAGGCGCATGATCCCGGTCTCCCGGCGGCGGCTGAAGGCGGAAAGCCGGATGGTGGTGGCAATCAGCAGGATGGCGCAGACAATCATCACGCCGGCCACGCTGACCGCCACCAGGGAGGCAGCGTTCATTGCGGAGAAGAGGCGTTCCAGCAGCTGCCGCTGGTCGATGACGGATTCCACGCCGGCCTGCGAGGAGAAGTTCTCGCTGATGACCTCATATTTTTCCGGATCCTTCAGGTTGATCCGGAAGGAGGCCGGGAGCTGGTCCGGGGTGACCGAGTCGACGATCGGCGAGTTGGAGAACTGTTCCTTGAAGTGCTTGTACGCCTCGTCCTTGGATTCGAACTGGAAGTCGTTGACGTACTGGGCCACGGACGGGGACTGCAGCAGCTTGCGCAGGTTGGCCTGCTGTTCCGGCGTCGCCGGGCCGGTGGCGCAGCCGGGCGCCGTCGAACCGTCGCTGCAGAGGAAGACGGCGACCTGGACCTTGTCGTACCAGTAGCCCTTCATCTGGTTGATCTGCAGCTGCAGCATGCCAGCGGCGCCCACAAAGGTCAGGGACACGAAGGTCACCAGGATGACGGACACCACCATGGACAGGTTGCGGCGCAGGCCGCTGCCGATCTCGGCCAGGATAAAAGCGAGCCTCACAGTGTTCCCTCCCCGGCGGGCTGGGCCTCGCCGCGGCCGGCTGCCTCAGCAGCCGACGGCCCACGGCCGCTGGCGTCCCGCAGCCGGCGGGACTGCCCCACCACCGGGATCATCGAGGTGTACAGGGCCTTGGCCTCGTCACGGATGATGACGCCATTGCGCAGTTCCACCACGCGCTTACGCATTTCGTTGACAATGTCGTCGTCGTGGGTGGCCATCACCACGGTGGTGCCGTTCTGGTTGATTTTGTCCAGGACGCCCATGATGCCCATGGACGTGGTCGGGTCCAGGTTGCCGGTGGGCTCGTCGGCCAGCAGGATGCCGGGACGGTTGACGACGGCGCGGGCGATCGCCACGCGCTGCTGCTCGCCGCCGGAGAGTTCGTGCGGCAGCCGGTTTTCCTTGCCTTCCAGGCCCACGGTCTTGAGGACTTCGGGCACGGTCTCGCGGATGACGCTGCGGCTCCGGCCGATGACCTGCATGGCGAAGGCGACGTTGGCGAAGACGGTTTTCTGCGGCAGCAGGCGGAAGTCCTGGAAGACGACGCCGATTCCGCGGCGCAGCCGCGGCACCCGCCAGCTGGAAATCTTGGCGACGTTCTGGCCGGCGACGTAGACGGCGCCCGAGGAGGCGCGGTCTTCCTTCAACACCAGGCGCAGGAAGGTCGATTTGCCGGAGCCCGAGGCCCCCACAAGGAAGGCGAACTCGCCGCGGTCGATCTCAAGGTTGATCGAATCCAGCGCCGGCCGCGCTTTCTGGTCGTAGACCTTGGTGACATTTTCGAAACGGATCATGACCCTAAGTACCCTGCAGGATCCGGGCATCTTTCAGACCAGTTCTGCCGCCGGGGCGCGGGCTTTCTTTTGGGGGAAGTAGGGCACCGGCCCCTCGACTATACGCACGGGTAACCGCGCAGCGGCCGGAGCGCGGGGGTGTGTCGCGGGATTCGGCCCCTGCTCCAGGCTACTTTTCGGCGTTGCGGTTGTCGGTCCGCCAGCGGATGCCGGCGTCGATGAAGTCGTCGATCTCGCCGTCGAACACCGCGGAGGTGTTGCCCACCTCGTGTTCGGTGCGGAGGTCCTTGACCATCTGGTACGGATTGAGCACGTAGGAGCGCATCTGGTCGCCCCAGGACGCCTTCACGTCGCCGGCGAACGCCTTCTTCTCCGCGTCTTCCTGCTCCTTCTTGAGCAGCAGCAGGCGGGACTGCAGCACGCGCAGCGCGGCCGCGCGGTTTTGCAGCTGCGACTTCTCGTTCTGCATGGACACCACGGTGCCGGTGGGGATGTGGGTCAGGCGCACCGCGGAGTCCGTGGTGTTGACCGACTGGCCGCCCGGGCCGGAGGAGCGGAACACGTCGACGCGAATTTCGTTGTCCGGGATGTCGATCGAGTCGGTCTGCTCGATCAGCGGAATGACCTCGACGGCGGCGAAGGAGGTCTGGCGGCGGCCCTGGTTGTCGAAGGGGCTGATCCGGACCAGCCGGTGGGTGCCGGCCTCGACGCTCAGCGTGCCGAAGGCGTAGGGCGCCTTGACCTCGAAGGTGGCGGACTTCAGCCCGGCCTCTTCGGCGTAGGAGGTGTCCATGATGGTGGTCGGGTAACCGTGGCGTTCGGCCCAGCGCAGGTACATCCGCAGCAGCATCTCGGCGAAGTCCGCGGCGTCCACGCCGCCGGCGCCGGCGCGGATGGTGACCACGGCTTCGCGCTCGTCGAACTCGCCGGAGAGCAGCGTGACGACCTCAAGGTCCTTCAGCGACTTGCGGATCGACTCAAGCTCCGCGGCGGCCTCCCCCATCGAATCGGCGTCGTCCTCGTCCTGGCCAAGCTCCACGAGGACTTCCAGGTCGTCGATCCGGGCCGCGAGCTTGTTCAGCCGCTCCAGCTCCGACTGCTTGTGCGAGAGCTTGGAAGTGATGACCTGGGCGGCCGCAGGGTCGTCCCAAAGGTTCGGCTCGCCGGCGCGCTCGCTCAGTTCGGCGATGTCTTCCTTCAGCGCCTCGACATTCGAAACGTTCTCGATCGAGGCGTAGGTGGCGCGCAGCGCGCGGATTTCTGCGGGAAAATCAATGTTTGCCATGGTTTTTCAAGCCTACGCTATCCGCCGCAGGCGCTCCCGCCCGGGGCCCCGCCCGGTCAGCGCGTCAGGCGGGACCGCGCCGTCGACGTCGCTTCGATCCGAATGCCGTCCGGAACCAGGAAGTTGACCACCGGCGGGTGGACGGCGGCGCTGAGCACCACAATGGCGGTGGCACCGTCCGGACTGCCCGTTGCCGGGCCGACGGCCAGGCCGCTGAACCGGGCAAACGCTCCGTTGCGGTTGAGGTAGTCGACGGCGGTGCTGCGCACCCGGCCGGCGCTGAGGATGGCGGTAGGGCTCCCGGAAGCACTTTGCAGCTGCCCCAGGGTGAAGCTGTCGGCGGCTGCCACGGAGGCCCCGTCCGCCAGGGACAGCAGTTTCTTGTGTTCGAGGTAGACGCTGGACGCGGCCGCGACGACGGTGGCCACCAGCAGGGCTAGCAGCATGTAGCCGATGATCAGCACCATCAGCTGGCCGTCCTGACTGCTGCCGTCCTTGCGGCCGGAGGGCCCGGGCGGGCGGGCCGTCACCGGAACCGCCCGACAACCTGGGTGGCTGAGGCACTGAGGTGGCCGGCGTCGAGCTGCAGGGCGTCGCCGAAGGGCACGAACGGCAGCGGCACCGTCAAACGGACGGTGGCGGTGACGGCGGAGCCGGCAGCCGTGCAGTCGGCCGGGACGCAGCTGGTTTCGAGGCTGGCGTTGTCCGCCGCCTGGCCGTAGTCGGCGAGCGCCAGCTGCACGGCCTGCTCCGCGGCGGCGCGGCCGCTCGCCGAGTCCGGCTGGGTTACATAGACCTTGGCCGCCTGTTCCGCCGCGCCGACCACCGCGAAGGAGCCGGCCTGCAGCTGCCCGATCGTGATGATGAAGTACACCACCGGAACCATCAGCAGGAGGGACAGGAAGGAGAATTCGACGACGGCGCTCCCCCGCTCGTCGTCGTCGTGGCTGCCCGGCTCGGCGTCGTCGCCGCTACGGCTGGATGGCGGCATGCCCCTTCACCTCCAGCAGCTCGCGGGGTCCGATCAGGCCGATGACCGGCAGCGGGGCGCGGATGGTGACCTCGAGCGTGCGGATGCCCGCGTAGGTGGTCTCCGCGGCGCTGACGTCCCCGGCGAAGTCCGGAGTGAGGGCCACCCCGATCAGTTGGGTGGTGCGTTCGGTGGCGTCCGCGGCGTTGCGGTCGGCCAGGGTGCCGTAGCGGGCACCGGAGGCTGCCGCGTCGATCAGCGTATTCCGGACGTGCAGGACGAGGGCCAGCTGGATGATGGCTAAGAAGAACACCGTGAGCAGGCTGCCGACGAGGACGAAATCCACCACGGCGGAGCCGCGTTCCCGGCCGGCTTGAGGAGCTCCGTCTTCCCCGTCCCGGCCGGCGCGTCCGCGCCTGCCGGCCGTCTCCACCGCCTACTGCCCGACTTTTTGCATGGCCTGGTTGAAGAGCCCCTCCAGCGCCGGGCCTGCGAGCGCCAGCAGGGCGGCGACCAGGACGGCCGACATCAGGGTGATCATCACCCAGCCCGGCACGTCACCGCGCTCTCTGCCGTCCCGGCTCCCGGGCGGCCGCCCGGCCAGCGTGCCCGGCCGCGTGCCTCCTGCAGTGGGCCGCCACAACAGCATCCCCGCCAGCCGGACCAGTAACAACGTGCGGATCCCAATACTCTTCACTGTTTCCCCTTCGTCTAATGTTGCGCTTCCTGCTCGTGGATAATGCGGATACTCCTTCTGCCTTGTCCTGCCCACTCAGAGCCCCAGGCTGATGGCCGCCAGCCCCGGGAACACGGCGAACACCACTGTCAGCGGCAAGACCCCGAAGACGAGCGGCACCATCATGCCTATTTCTTTCTTGCCGGCTGACTCCATCAGTTCCCGCTTCGCGGTGTCCCGCACGTCCTGGGCCTGGGCACGCAGGACTTCCGCGAGCGGCGTGCCGCGTTCCACCGCCACGATCAGCCCGTCAACGAATCGGACCAGCGGGCCCAGCTCCGTCCGGGAGGAAAAGTCCTGCAGGGCCTCGGCCAACGGCTTGCCGGCCCGGGTGTCGGCCAGTACCCGGGCAAACTCCTTCGATAGCTCGCCCTGCGTCCGTCGGCCGACGCGGTCCAGGGCCCCGGTGGCACTCTCCCCCGCACTCACCGCCAGGGCCATCAGCTCGGCCACACTGGGGAACTCGGCCATCATCCGGGCCTCCCGTTTCCTGACCTGCGCCCCCAGCACATAGTCCCGGCACAGGAAGCCGGCCAGTCCCGCACCCAGCACGATCAGCACGGCGAACAACGGATTAAAGCGCCCGGCCGCTCCTCCCAGCAGCACGATCGCCGCGGCTGCCACAAAGCCGGCGGCCGCCCACAGCAGCTGCTCCGCACGGAAATCCACCGCGGATTTGCTGCTGCCGGCACGGGCAAGCCGGCGGGTGAGCGCCGTCGAGCCCGGGTTGAGTCTGCCCAGCGCCCGGAACCCGTCGCGGACCACCGGCCGCAGGATCCGTTCAAGCGGTCCGAAGGGCGTGACGTTCCCGGGCGCCGTGTGCAGGAGCCGCGATTCCAGGCTGTGGGATTTGAGCTGCGGCGCGATGCGGTCCGCGAAGCTGACCGGCCGCAGGAACGGCAGCCGCACCAGCATCAGCCACAGTCCGCCGCCCAGGACCACGCCGCAGACCACCGCGCTTGCCATCAGCCCGTTCACCGGAGCACCCGCTCGTCTTGCGGCAGGGCGCCGATTCGCAACATCACGGCGTAGGAGAACAACGACACCAGCAGCCCTCCGATCAGGACTGCTGCGCCGACGGGCGAGTTGTAGGCCGCCACGGCCTCCGGCCGGCTGGCCATCAGCACCAACACGATCCAGGGCGCGGCCACGGCGAGCCGGGCTGCATTGACGGTCCAGGATTGCCTGGCCTCCAGCTCGCTCCGGGTCCGGGCGTTCTCCCGCAGGAACTCGGCCAGCGTGCCCAGCAGGCGGCCGAGGTCCGATCCGCCCACCTCCCGGGTCAACCGGAGCGCCTCGATGATCCGGTCAGCAACCGGATCGGCGAGCCGTTCCTTTAACCGTCCCAGGGCGGGGTCAAACTGGCCGCCGGCCCGGTAGTCGGCGCCGAAGTCGCGGAACAGCGGCCGAAGTTCCGCCGGCCCCTTCTCGCTGAGCTGGATCAGCGCCTCCGGCAGCGACAAGCCCGCGCGGATGGCGGAGCGGAGGTGGTCGACGACGTCGGGCCACAGCTCCCGGAGCAAGGCGGTGCGCTTCCGGGCGCGCCATTTCACCACACCCAGCGGCAGCCACCCGCCGAACAGGCCGAAGCAGCCGGAAATTGGCCAGGACCTGGTGCCCGCGAAGAACACGAGGGTCACGAAGGCGCCGACGCCGGCGCACGTCGCGACCAGTCCCAGCCGGCTGACTTTTTCAATGCCGGCGGCGCGCAGGAGGTCCTCCAGCCGGCTGGCTCGCGGCCGGCGTTTTGCCGGCTGCGGCTGTTCCCAGGCCGACCACCAGATCAGCAGCAGCCCGGTACCGCCGAGCACCCCCAGCAGCGGCGCCATTAGCGCGGCTCCAGCAGCGCCGCGACGTCGTGCCCGGAGCGGGCGAACTTCTCCGTCGCCGGCATGGAATTGGCCTGCGCGTGGAGCTTCCCGTCCTGCAGGTCGAACACCATGGACGACTCGATGATGCCGTTTTCCACCCTGCGTCCCAGCGAGAGGATTTCCGTGACCTGCCGCCGGCCGCCGGGCTGCCGGCTGCAGTGGACCACCAGGTCGATGCAGGACGCGACGGTGGGGACGACGAACGCGCTGGAAATGTTGTCCCCCGCCAGCAACGGCAGCGTGCAGATCTTGGTGACGGCGTCGTGGGCCGAGTTGGCATGGATCGTGCACATTCCGGGAAGCCCGGACATTGCACAGACACACTACAGCGGTCGTCTCTTCAGCTTTGGAAGCTCATGATGCTGCCCTTGGCTCAGCAGCTAAGGTCGGGACGCCGCTAACCTGGAGGCGGACGTTTCCAGTTCAGCGGTGGAATCCGATGCATCGTGCAGAAGACTTAAGGAACATCTCCCCCGAGTAGCCGGGAACCACCCTCTATGGAGCCCGAATTAGGGCACTGGCATTCCGTTGAAGCGGGAAACGGTAGGAGCTTCCCCAACGGCGGCGATAACGGCTTCCCAAACCTCGCTGGCACCCGGCTTGTCGATTATTTCCTCTGAGGCAGGCAACCCCTGACGGCGCGCCTGAAGGCCCATGGCCAGCCAAAGGTAGAAGAACGTGACGCCCCTAGGAGCATCGGTCGTGCGGGAGGGATCTTGTCCGCGCGTCTTACGCCTTCCATCTAGAAAAGCAGTCCATCCGGCCCCGAACTCCACAAGATGTGGAGTCCACGTCTCAAGGACCTCACGCATCTCGGTAACACTCGTGATGCCAAGCCCGCGAAGGTCTCTAAGCCGTCGTTCAAGGTATTTGGTTTCAGGTTCTTCCCGCACTCCCTTGTCCCGAGTTGCAGCGACCTCCCTGTCGAGCTTGTTCACAGTCGCGTCGAACATAACGACGGCAGTCAACGTCGCAAGGTCGAGGGACAGATCCGTGGTCGTCCCCTTCACTGCCTTCTCGGCCTTCACCTCGTATTCAGCAAGCTCGTCCCGGAGTGCCATGAACTCGTAATCCACCAACTCAAGGACTCCGGCGAGCATCGAGAAGCGACGGCTCATAGGCTGGGGAATCGTCTCCTGTTTGTAGCCCAGATCATGCTCGATTTCAGCCCAGGCATGTTGGACTACAGTTCGGATCTGGATTTCGAAGCGAAGGGACTTGTACCGGTCGTACTCCGCGAGGATCGACCGGCGTGCACTAATTTGCGCGACTCTGTGCACGGACCGGTATCCAAACTCACGGGTTCCAAGCTCTTTGCCCTTGTCCACCGATCTGCTGGGATCGACTAGAAACTCTTGCTCGATAATTTTCGCTATCCGATCGATATCGTCTGAGAAGTAGCAAGTGATCCGCAATCCAAGCAGGTCGTGCAGCGACGAGTACCCCTCATATTCAGCATCCGGTCTTGAAAGCTTGCGCTTAGCGCTTTGCTCAGTCTTGACTCGATGATCGATTGTGTGGACGACCACACCGTTGTGGCGAAGTAGCTCCCTTAGGAGTCCCTTGACCGTCAAACCAAATTCTTCCATGCCAGCCACGGCCTCAGCGTACCTAGCGACCCCGCTCCCCAATTTCGTCATGAGACTGAGAGTATCTCGATTAGGTGCAGGGCTCGAAGTCAACATACTTCCGAAGTCCCTGTCGAAGAAACCGGACGGACAAGAATGCCACCATTTTCTCTCAAATGCGGCAGGTCGGACGTGGCTCACGCACATCACACTTGTCGGCCTAACCTTCTGGAAAGCACGCCATAGGGGATTTCGTTACTAGCCCAGGTCGAAGGCCCGGCCCCGGGAGCGATGCAGTACCAGCGCGATTGCCAACAGCAGGAGCCCAACGATGAAGAGCAGTACGGATAGCTGTGGGAGGATGCCGTAATCCTGTGGAGAACATCCGCCATACTCGGCCCTCAGCCACGCTGACCCGCAATAGTAGGTCTCCATCCTCTGGGATGGGCCCGAGGGACTGGAAACACTGAAGGGCCAAAGTCCGCAGAGAAGGCCCACGGCTACTAAAACAAGACCCCATATGGCAGTGGCCACGGCAGGGCCTCTCCCAGTTCCATCTGCATTCTGAGTGCTCATGGGCAGATAGTAGCTCTCGTTTGGCGACAGGACGGGCATTACCCGAGACCGAGTGGACGCGGATCAGGGCACAGCGGCTGTTCCACTCAACGGCTGCCTCTACGCGTCGGCATGCTCACATGACTTTTGAGCAACTGCGCCACGTTCGGAGCCCCGGCACCTTCGCCATAGAGACGCGCGCACTGGGCTTAAACGACAAAACGACACGCCGATGAGATCGACGCGCCGATAAGTTTTGGATGTGGGTAATTAGTCCACAAGCTGTGGACAGCCTATCGAGAAGCCCCGAGAAATCAAGGTCTTGACACGCCGAGGGCTGTGGATTAATTCTGAGCTTCTTGTGGACTGGCCGGAGATTACTTACACGGCTGTCATTTGGAATGCGGGATTCGTCCTATAACACAGTAAACTGGGAGGACAGACAGAAAGCCCCAGCCGAGCACTCGGCTCGCTGGGAGCTTGAATGTCGACTGAGGGCTTCTATATATCTTCGCGGGATATAGAAGCACCCTACAGGTTTTCGGCCCGCTGTATCAAAGTGAGACAGCGTGTCGGCGCCGGTGTGTCGCATCACCTGTTTGGGAAAGTATGAACCATGGCTAAAAACGCCAAACAGACCAGCAGCAAGGCTGCATCCGCCGCAAGCAAGGTTCTTCGGGACGGCCGCACCAGCGCCGCCTCGAAGACGGCCGCCGCAAGTGCTCTCGCCCAGAAGGGCAAGGGAAAGAAGTGAGCGTCCGTGACGAGGAACCCCTGGACGGCGAGGAACGGTTCTTCTGGGGCTCCAAGGAACACCCTCGCCCGTTTACGGCGGTCTACCGGGTCGAAGCACGCAGCTGGAAGCGTGACCTAACGTAGCTAGATGGTCGGCAGGGCCCCGCACTTCCGGTGCGGGGCTCTGTCGTTTCCAAGCCGATTACAGGTGCACCGGCACTTGGCCCGGGGCCGGTCCGCTGGAGGCTTCGCGGACATCCACACCAGGACCCCACCCGACCCCACCGTTGGAGGGGCAGTGGGGGCAGGTTGGCAACCCGACAGAACGTCAGCTCAATGACCCTGCGGGATCGCTGGTGGTCCGCCGCAGCGGTGCTCCTAACCGAGGCAAGACAGTGCGGCAGTGCGACCGGACCCGCGGCTGCAGGTCTCGGCCGCACCGGCCAATGCACTCAGATGATGGGCGGGTGCTTGACGAAGAGCAAGACCAGGCGAACAACGTTCACCAGGAATCCCAGCATCGCCCAGGGGGGCTGCGCGTTCTTCTTCACGGCAGACTCCTTTCGTTCATGCGAAAGGAACCGGTAGCTTGCCATCCGGCTTACTGTCCAAATGGACTCGCGCTTGACTACCATCTGGGCATAACCTAGGGGGTGTGTAGTCGAATACACCCTTGGTTCAGATGACCGGTTCACTCGGGCTGGACCAGGATGCGGGGCCCGTTGACGCGGGCCCTTTGCATTTAGTTCAGCTGCCTTTCGGCTACCCCTCGATTCTACTGAGAACTCAGTGACATAGGGGCTAACTGCCGAGCCCGCCAGTAGTTGGCCGGTGATCGGTCTTATAGCTGTACTGTCCCGTACCTTCCTGTACCGTCCCGTACCCTCCTGTGCTCACTCGGCCCTGGTTCCGATTAAGAGTTCAAACTTTTATTGGTGGGCGTGTCGCTCACCGGTGGTGGTCAGCCGGGGTGGGGTAAGTTCGATACGGCGTGGTTCGTACGGGGGTAAGGAACCACCATATCTATCCATAGCCGCTCCGCCGGGGGCCCGCGGCGCATCCCCGAAAGACCCCCATGAACACGACAGACCAAGAGTCCCTGGCCGCGCTTCAGGCGCTGGCACACGACGGCGTGGTAGCTATCTCCGCTCGGCATCTGGCCGAGCACATCGGCCGCACCAGGGAAACAGCCTCTAAGTCGCTGGGGAGACTTATCAAAGGTGGACACATTGAGGTTGTACGTCCTGGCCGCGGTGTGCAGAGCGCCCGCTACCGCTTCCTGACGGAGGCCCAGAAACCTGCACAAAACCCTGACAACAATAAGAGCTATGAGGGTGTCCGCGACCTCTTCAGAAGCCAGGATCTGTACGGCGCCGGCCGCCTGTTTGAGGCGGCGCCAAAGGGCGTGGCGCTGACCGTGGTCCAGGTTATTGAGCTGGGCGTAACCCGTTCCCGCGGCGGCGTCATGGCTCAGATGGAGAAGCTGGAGTCATTGCCCGTTCCGCTCGTCTCAAGCCAGCAGGACCCCTCTCGCAGCCAGCGAAAGCTATGGACCTTCCACGAGCTGACGCCCGAGGCCGAGGACATGATCCTTACGCACCTGGATGCCCTGGAAGGGCGGTTCCGGCCGCGCTACCGGTGGGATCAGGAGATGCAACACCTGAACGAGCAGGAGATGAACCGGGAACGACTGGGGCTGGAGCCCCATGCGCTTATCGCTAAGCGCGACATTCTGCCGTGTGCAGTCGAGAACCCCTACACAGGCTGCCTGTTCTTTTTCGACTCCAACGAGTACCGCGACGACTATGGCAGGTTGCACCCGGAGTACATGGGCATTGGGGCGCACCGGATCGTCTGGATTGCCGAGCGTGGGCCGATCCCCGCCGGCCATGATGTCCACCACGAATGCGGGGTACGTCCGTGCGTGAACGTGGCACACCTGCGGGTCATGACGGAGGCTGAACACAAAGCCGTCCATGCTGCTGGGGAAGCCAGCTAGGTTTCGGCTTAGGAAGGCTTCCTAACCCGTTCGCAAGGGGAAGCGCTATCACCACCGGGGGAAGGCGCGGCGGCGACGGGGGGTATACCCCCCCGCCCCTCCGCAAGGTCACCTCTTCTTCGTGCCCCGCCATTCTCGGATCAGCCGAGCGGCACGGCGGTTGGACGGCTCGTGCAACAGCACGAGCAATCCGAACACGAGGCAGGCTGGGGAGTTCATGATGATCGTCAGGAGATCCACGTCAGTTCCTTTCAAAGGGAGAAGCTAGGTACCGGTTTACGTCTTGGTTGGTTCCAGGAGCATCACCCGCCACGCCCGGACCCGGTGGGACGGGATCCGTGGCGAGTTGTGCGCCCTGCTGTTCTCTATGCGTTGGAAGTCCTGACGGGTGTGGTTCTCACTAACGATCGTTTGCTGAGTGCCAGCATGACGGTCAGCCGTGGACGGCTGAGCCCCGGAAATCCTGGGTAGTTGCGTTATCAATTTCCTTCTCATAAACTAATTCTCATAACTTGTATTTGTGTTGAGTAAATGAGAATGGGGAATTGGATGGCGCTGGTTGGATACATGCGAGTGAGCACGGCAGATCAGAACACGGACGGGCAGCGGGACGCCCTGCTGGGGGCGGGCGTCAAGGATGATGCACGGCACCTGTTCCAGGATCACGGCGTGAGCGGCGCGAAGGCGGAGCGCCCCGGGCTTACCAAGTGCCTGGAGTCCCTGCGGGAAGGCGACACGCTGGTAGTTGCCAAGTTGGACCGCCTAGGGCGGTCCCTTGGGAATCTGGTCCATCTGTTCCAGGAACTGGCAGAGCGCGGTGTGGGGGTGCGAGTGCTGGATAACCCCATGCTCAGCACGGACGGCAACAGCGCCCAGGCAAGGCTCATGTTGGGTATCTATGGGGCGTTCGCTGAGTACGAACGGGACTTGCTTCGGGAAAGGACGAACATCGGACTTGCAGCGGCACGAGCTCGTGGCCGCAGCGGGGGCCGGCCCAAACTGCTGGACAGCACGAAGGTCGGCAGGGCGAAGCAACTGCACGCCGCTGGTGTCATGAGTCCTCAGGAAATCGCGGACGCCGTGGGCGTTTCGGTTGCCACGCTGTACCGCTACCTCGCCAAGTAGGAATGCCCCCGGTTTATGCCGGGGGCATTGTCATGCGCCCAGGCAATGGAAGGGCTCTGATTAACCGCCCCTGAGCGCATACACGGGCTATCAGGGCAGGGGCGTCACTGAGGGCCCCAGGAGGGCTTCAAGGCCCTCCTAGGCGCTACGGACACCCCGTCCATCGCGCACTGCCTGTAGACGTGCGGCACCGCTGGCGTCCAGCGGTACCATGCGTTCGAACAAGTCCTCCTCATCGTGGATGCCTGTGGCAGCACCGTCGGCTATTTGGTAGCTGACGACGTCGTCGCCGACATGGAAGCTAACGAACATTCCGATACCAACGGTGGTCAGCGAAGCAGTAACCCTCGCGAGTTTTTCGATGGCACGAACGTCCATCGGCCCCGGCCCCTCTCCGGGGGCCTTGACTATGAGCTGGACGGTGTCGGGGTTGAACACCTTGGTGGACCCCTTGCCGTGCGGAAGAAGCACAACATTGCAGATGCTTCTCAGGTAGTCACGCCGATCATCAATGTGCATGCCCGCCCACTCAAGCACATGAGGGGAATCCTCCGAGATCGGAAGTATTTCATCTTTCGACGGCGGTCGACGAGCCGCCGCCTCCTCCAGCTTGGCCATGGCAGCGGTAACGCCCGCCAGTTCCTTTTCTATATGGGAGTTGATGGTTCCCAGCATGTGCATAGGTATCTGACCGAGCGCGGCCTGCATGGCCGCCTCCTCCTGCCGCTTCCGAAGGGCCGTAGCTTCCAGCTCCAGCCTCTCCGCCTCAGGACTCACATCCCCCTCCGCCGTCTTTGTACGGTCCTGCGCGGCGCGAACCGCGACAATCGCAGTGTTGACCACCTTGTCCACGTACTCCATCCTCTTGCTGACGTGACCAGGGCCACGCATGCCGCACCGATAGATGCGGTGCTTCTCGCCGCTTCGGGAACTCACCGTCGCTGAACGGACGTATCCGCCGCAGTGACACTGGGCGATACCCGCCAGCAAGTGGACCGCTTTGTTCGACTGGGAACGCCTGCGAGACGGATCGCTAAGGACGGCACAGACGCCGCGCCACACGTTTTCGGAGACAATCGCTGGGAAGGTGGAAGGGCCAACAATCTCCCCGTGGTAATCCGCCAGCCCGGCATTACGGGGCCGCTCCAACGCCTGGGCCAACTGAGGGTAAGCCCACGCTTTACCCCGCGTCGTGGTCAGCCCCGCCTCGTTCATGTCCCGGATGATCGACCCCAAGCTATCCCCCTTGAGTACGCGCATGCATGCGTCGGCAATGGCCTCGGACTCCTCAGGGTGAAGCGCAGGGTTCCCATCTGTTAGTGTCCAGCCGAAGGGGCGGGTTCCACCTGTCCATTTGCCTGCCCTGATCGCTTGCTCCGAGGCTCGGCGAATCCTCGTCGCCTTTATATCCGACTCGTACCTTGCGGCAGCCCCAAGCATCCTTGCAATCATCTGGCCAGCATCGGTGGCCAGGTCCATCTCGCCAGCCTTCACCGAGTGCGTCACTGCCTTACCTTCACGGCACGCATCTATGTAGGCCTCAAGCTCCACGGGACGCCTGTGGAGCCTGTCAGGGTGCCAACACAACACAGCGTCAACTTCTCCAGCCGCAACCCGCTTTAGCATCGCCGCGTACTCCGGGCGCGCCTTCCCTGAGTACGCACTTATGTCGTTGTCTTGGAATACCCGGACAACCTCGTATCCCTTCTCGTCGGCCAGCGCACGGCAGTCCTCCTCCTGCCTCTGCACGCCGAGCTTCGCTCCGGTCTTGTCGTCGCTGATCCGGCAATAGATGAAGGCTGTGCGCTGCATGCACCCAGCCTAGCGTGGAGTGTGCCTGACCAATAATCGGGAAGCCCTGAGTTCAAAGCAATCAGCATGTCCAGGCTTTCGGCTTCGCGGACCTCACCGACCACGAGCCGGTCCGGCCTCATCCGCAGGGCTTCCTTGACGAGCCGCCGCATGGGAATCTCGCCCTCCCCCTCCAGGTTCGGCTGCCGGCACTGGAGTCCCACCACGTCGCGCAGCGGGAACTGGAGTTCGAAGATTTCCTCCACCGTAACGACCCGCTCCCGGGTGCCGATGCTGGCGGCCAGGCAGTTGAGCATGGTGGTTTTGCCGGCCTGGGTGGCTCCGGAGACCAGGATGTTGAGCCCGCTTGCGACGGCGGCTCCCAGGAAGCGGGCCGCCTGCGGCGTCAGGGTGCCCAGTTCCACGAGGTGTTCGAGGCGGCTGGCCTTGACCACGAACTTGCGGATATTGACCGCCCAGTGCCGCCGCGTCACATCCGGGATCACCACGTGCAGGCGCGAACCGTCCGGGAGCGCGGCATCCACAAACGGCGAGGAAATATCCAGCCTCCGCCCGGAGCTCTTGAGCATGCGCTCGACGAGGTTGTGGACCTGCTGGTCCGTCAGGGCGATGGAGGTCAGCTCGGATTCTCCGTTGCGGGCCACAAAGATTTCGTCCGGGGCGTTGAGCCAGATCTCTTCGATGGCCGGGTCGTCGAGCAGGGGCTGCAGCGCGCCGAAACCCGCCACTGCGTCAAAGACGAATCTCCGGGCCTGTTCCAGCGGGCCGATCGGCGGGAGCGGCGCCAGCAGTGCCCGCTCGTCGTAGTCGGTGATCGCCTCCTCCACCAGGCGGCGGACTTCCCCGCTCTGCCGCAGCGGGTCCAGCCCGCGGCGACGGATCAACTCACGGACTTCACCTTCGACGATGCGCACGGCTTCCACGGTGCCCCCAACATGGCCGCTACCCATCCCCCTGGGGCAGTCCAACTTGGGGTTAAAGCTAGAGGAGGCGCGGCAGGCGGGCAAGGGATGATCCGGTCCCATGTGGAAAAGTAAGCTGCCGATGCATAACAATTACCCCACTAGTAACACCAGAAACTCTGGATCACCCTCAGCCGCGATGTTAGGGTGGGCGCGACAAGTCAGACATTCTCACATCCCGGACAGCTGCCATCAGCGTGGCGCCGGCAGTGGGATCACTATGACACTGCCATGAGCGTGTTGTTCCGGAGCAGCAAATGAAACCGACCCAACTTCCACACCTGAGTCTTCTCGGCAGCCGGGTCGGAGCCGTGCTTCTGGCCGCCTCCCTCATGGCCGGCCCGGGACTGGTCAGCCCCGCAGGCGCCGTTGAACCGACCCCGGCGGCAACTACGACGGCGCCGCCCGCGCCCGCGACCGGAACGCCGATCCCAACTGTCTCCCCCGCCCAGATCCAGTCACCGGCCCCTCTGTCGCCGTCGCCTTCTGTAGCACCGTCGCCGCCCCCGAGCAGCGCGCCGGTGACTGTCGACCGGTCGTCCGAGGCCTACCGCGCCGCCATGGCTGCGGCCACGCGCTCCGGCGGGGCGGAAATGGGCGACGCCGGACGTTCCGCTGACGCGGCCACCGGGGGCAAAGCCACCACCCAGGCGCTGGCGACCGAAGGTACGTGGACACCGACATTCGGCGTCAAAGGCCTTGACGTCAGCGAACACCAGCCTTCCATCGACTGGAAGCAGCAGTGGAATCTTGGGGCCAGATTCGCGTATATAAAAGCAACCGAGGGCAATTACTACACCAACCCCATTTTCGGCTCCCAATATGGCGGATCACGAACGGCCGGAATCATCCGGGGCGCCTACCACTTCGCCAACCCGGCCGCATCATCCGGCGCCGACCAGGCAAGGATCTTTGTCAAGAACGGCGGCGGCTGGTCCAACGACGGCTACACGATGCCGCCAGTGCTCGACTTCGAAGGAAACCCCTACGAAGGCATGATCATCAACGGCTACGACCAGGGCAACGCGTGCTACGACATGTCCCGAGCTGAATTAACGGCCTGGGCGCGGGATTTCAGTAACACCATGAAGTCGCTCACGGGCCGGCTCCCGGTGATCTACACCGGTTACTACTTTTGGCAGGACTGCGTCGGAAATCCCCTCGGCTTTGGCGACAACCCGCTCTGGCTGGCTTCCTACCCGATCAAGGCCTCGAACGACGCCGGGCCGATCCCTGCCAGCTGGTCCACCTACAGCATCTGGCAGTTCAGCAGCACCGGCCCCTTCGCCAATGGTGGGGACTCAAATGTCTGGAACGGGTCGCTGGCCCAGTTGCAGGCTTTCGCGCGGGGAACCGTCGGCTCGAACGGCGCCATTGAAGCTAAATGGCGCGCGACCGGCGGCGCAACCGGGCCACTGGGTGCAGCCAAATCGACGGCGGACCTCTGCGGGCTCGCCGGCAACGGATGCTACCGGTCCTATGCCAACGGAAACATCTACTGGAACTCGGCCACGGGCGCGCATCCGGTCACTGGCGCCTATTGGACGGCGTGGGGCCAAGCCGGATGGCAGGGCGGAATCGGTTACCCCACTAGCGACGCCAGCTGCCCCACGACGACCTCAACCTGTCACCAGACGTTCCAGGGCGGAAACGCCTACAACACGCCTGGCGTCGGGACATTTGTGGTGAAGAGTTCGTACATGGCTGCGTGGAAGGCAGCCGGCTGGCAGGGCGGGATCGGATACCCCAAATCCAATGAGAGCTGCGGACTTTACGGGGGCGGCTGCTTCCAGGCATTCACCGGAGGCAACGTCTACTGGTCCGCTTCCACCGGGGCCCATGCAGTGACCGGCGACTTTTGGGCCGCGTGGGGCCGGGCCGGCTGGCAGATGAAACTCGGCTACCCCACCAACGACGTGACCTGCGGGCTCTACGGCGGAGGCTGCTACCAGGCTTTTAGTAACGGCAACGTTTACCAGACTGTGGCCACCGGAGCACATGCGGTCACGGGAGCCTACTGGGCTGCATGGGGCCGGGCCGGCTGGCAGGTCAAACTCGGTTACCCCACCAATGACGTGACCTGCGGGCTCTACGGCGGCGGCTGCTACCAATCCTTCGCCGGGGGCAACATCTACTGGAGCTCTGCCACGGGGGCCCACGCTGTCACCGGCGAGTACTGGGCTGGCTGGCGGGAGGCCAGCTGGCAGCGCGGCATCGGCTATCCGAAGGGCTCCGTCGTCTGCGGCCTTTACGGCGGCGGCTGCTACCAGCCCTTCAGTGGCGGAAACCTGTATTGGACGGCTGGGACCGGCGCCCATGCGGTGAACGAACCGTACATGGGCCAGTGGCGTTTGGCCGGCTGGCAGATGGGGAAGCTGGGGTACCCCAGGCAGGCCGCAATCGCCTACGCCGGATACAAGACCGTGCGCTTTGAGGGCGGGACGATCACCTGGACTGCCTCCCGACTCTCGGTGACATACTTCTAGCCGTAAACACCGGGCCGAGGTCAAAGGCCGGCCGGAAGTCAAAGCACTTCCGGCCGGCCTTTCGCGTTTTCCGCCGTACCCCGGGGCCTAAGCGGCCGTTCCGCTGACTGCAAGATGTTGCGCGGACTTCTTGCGCTGTGCCAGGCGGCCCCCCGCCCAACGGGCCAGTAGACCCACACCAACGGCGACGCCGACCCAAAGGCTGGAACCCAGACGATCCGCTTGGGTGTAGACCGGATGCCCGACGACGCTGAGTATCCCGTAGAGGGAGAGTGCCACGCCCGCCCAGCCGGCCGGAGGTACAAGCTTTTCCCGCATTGCCCGCAAGTACCCCCACACGCCCGCTGCGAAGGCGACCAAGTAGGCAGCATTGGCGGGAAGATTCACCAGGAACTTCCCGAGGAAGTCGAATTCCAGGGCCACCAGACGGTTGAACGGATCGGTGACCGGTGGGTGATGGAAGTGGTCGGTAAAGGTGTCCTGCAGGCTTTCGTTAAGGCCCGGAAAACCGAGCAATGAATTCAGGCCGAGCGACGCGACAAGCAATACCGTCGAGACGACAATGCCCAAACGCACCTGGCTGTAGCGGCGGTAGGTCTTGAAGACCAGCAGTCCGATGCAGAGAAGCAGGAAACTCAAACACAGGAGCACCGCGGATGAGTACTTGAAAAAGAAAACCAGCGCCAGCCCAAATATCATCAGGAGCGTGCCGCGGACCCGCGAGCCCCGCAAGAGATGAGCCAACCCAATGGTCATAACCAGGGCAGAAGCCAGCGTCGGTCCTTCAGCCAGAAGAGCGATACCGTGCGGGATGCTGACGGGTAGCACGTAGAAGGCCAGCTGGGCCGCCAGGGACGGCACTAAGTTGAGTCCGGCCATCCGGGCCAGGCGGGCGAGGAGCAAACCCGCGATGGCCGTTGCGGCGACGGCGACCACCCACATCCCCTCCCGCTCGCCGAGCAAGCGCATGAAAGGTATTGAAACGAGAGGGAAGCCCACCCTGGGTGTGAATATGGCTTGATACTGGGGGTTTCGATCAATCCAGCCGATGACCGGTCCGCGTCCAGCGACAGTCTTCGTGACGCAGTTTTCGAGCGTCCCCTTATACGCAATTGATGGATTTTTGCAGTATTCCGAGAATGCATGGAGCCACGCCTGATCGGAGGGGATCCCCTGCAGCTCGTCGGCGATCCTGATGTACTGGACCGTGTCGCCCCACACGACCCCGGGCCCCATCATTGCGACGATCACAACGAATAGGGCAGCGAGTCCGGCATGCGCCGAGACCCGTTGCAGTCGGAATTTCCATAGGCCGGCCCGGTCGGTCACAATCCTGGTCCTCAAACAACTAGCAGACGAATTAGGGTCCGGGGCGCTCTCGGAAGGTCCCCGCATGCATACTACATTCGTTCGGAACACGAAGTCGGCTTACAAAGCATCCCATTCGTGAAGATGAACACGCGGTACCGCGATGTGGTGTGGTCGCTTAGCGCTCGGGCGCCGCAACCACGCGGTGCGCGCGGATGCGCCACCCCGCCGCCAACGCGGCCATCCCCGCGCCGACTACGGCGACGGTGACCACGCCCGTCACGATATCCCGCGGCAAAAGCAACAGGACGCCCACGTACGCTACAGCGCCGAGGCAGCAGGCCGCATAGATTTTTAGCGACCAGCCGCCGGACGCCCGCCGCCGCGCTACCGCGAAATAGGCGCCTCCGAGTAGGAAGAACGTTACGACCGACGCCACGGCCATCCCGACGAGGTCCCCGTGCACTGCCGGCCACAAGGCCAGCAGGACGCCGACGCCGAGCACGGTGGGGGTGATAACTGAAAGCCACCAGGTGGCGTTGTCGGCGAACAGGAGTGTGGAGGCGTTGAGGTACAGGACATAGCCGAGCCCGATCAGGGGCATGATCTGCGCCACCGGGATGAGGCTTTCCTTGCCACCGGCCATTACGTGGGTGACAAGGTTGGCTCCGGCTGCGGCAACAACGATGATGGCCAGGCCGGACAGGCTCGCCGTCGTCATCGTGGAGCGCATTCTGGCGACCCGTGCTTCGCCTCGCACGGACATGAGGGCCGGTACCCATGCGTTGTTCAAGGCACCGAGCAGCGTCACCGTGCCGAGAACGAAGATCTGCACTTTCCCGTAGTCCCCGGAGACACCATTAGCGGCCGTGACGGCCAGCAGGAAGGCCGCGCCCTGGGTGAGCAGCATGAGCGCGCCGGTGTGGGGAAGCACGGGCAGGCCGATCGCGAGGGCTTCTTTGGCGGCCCCGGGGCGGGCAAAGGGAGCGGCGGGCCTGGCCACGGCGACGGCGACTCCGGCGCTGAGCAGCACAAGCAGACCGTAGCCAGCCATGAAGATCTCCGGCTCGGCGCCAAACACCAGCATGGCCGCGAGGCCGCCTACGTACGCGGCCATCGACGAGCACAGGCTCAAGATGACAAACATGACGGCCCGTCCCTGGGCCCGGAGGATGGCCTGGGCCGCCAGCACCGCGGACTGCAGCCCCATCGCAACGAGCGCGACCAGGAAGCTGATGGAGTGCCCGGCACCTGCCGCAACCCAGTAGATGGCCGCGGCCAGGCAGCCCACCAGAATCCCGCCCACGGTCAACAGTCCACTGATGGAGCGGGCCTTCGAGGGCCCGTCGTTGTCGAACCAGGCCTTGGTGATGGCCAGCGGCAGGCCGGCCGCCGCCAGCACCACGCCCACCTGGATCAGCGACACCGACAGGAACAGCTCCTGCCATTTGGCGTCGCTGTTGAGCACGTGGAGCGCAAAAGGCTGGACGAGGAACACGCCGAGGCCCTGCATCAGGGCCCCGGCGAGGTAAAGCACCGAGTTGCGTCCCGTCCGGGAAGCCGGCTCGGCTGTCCCGGGGCGGTCGGCGCCGCCGGCTACATTATCCACCGTTGAGCTGAAGCCATTCATGGACCCGGTCAATCACGCGCTTCTGGTCGGCTTCCGTGAGGTCGGTCGAGCACGGCAGGGACAGGCCCCGGGCGAAGAGATCTTCGCCGACGGCTCCGCCCACCAAGGGTTCGTTCTTCAGCGGCGGCTGCATGTGCAGGGGGCGCCACAGCGACCGGGACTCGATGCCGGCCTCGGCCAGGAAGTCCTGGAGCTCATCGCGGGCACCCGGTCCGCGCTCCGCCGGAACCTGGATCGAGTACAGCCAGTAGGTCGACTCCTGTCCGGGGAGGGTCGGCGGCGTCTGGATGGCCGTTCCGGCGAACGCGTCGTTGTAGCGTTTGGCGACGGCCCGCTTGGCGGCGACGAAATCGTCGAGGCGTTCAAGCTGGGCGACGCCGAGCGCGGCAGCGATGTTGGTCAGCCGGTAGTTGAAGCCGATCTCGTCGTGCAGGTAGCCGCGGTCGGGCATGCGGGCCTGGGTCGAGAGGTGCTTGGCACGGCGGGCCAGTTCCTCGTCATCGGTGGTGAACATGCCGCCGCCGCCGGTGGTCATGATCTTGTTGCCGTTGAACGAGAACGCGCCCATGTCGCCAACGGTTCCCACGTGCCGGCCGGCCAGCGGGCCGGACGTCCAGGTGGCACCGAGCGCCTCGGCTGCGTCTTCGATCACGATGATCCCATATTCGCGGGCTAGTTCCACGACAGCGGCGACGTCGGCAGGCTGGCCCAGGATGTGGACGATTTCGATCGCCTTCGGGAGCTTCTCCCCCGCCGCTTTCCGTCGCTCGAGTTCCTTGCGGAGCAGGTCGACATCCATGCACCAGGACTCGGGATCGGAGTCGACCAGGAGCAGTTCCGCGAACTGGTACGACGCCGCGTTTGAGCTCGCCATGAAGGTGAAGTCTGAGACGGCCACCATGTCCCCCGGCTGGATGTCAGCCAGCCGCATGGCGATGTGCAGCGCGGCCGTGCCCGAGGCGCAGGCCACGGCGTACTTGGCGCCAACGTACTCGGCGAAGCGGGTCTCGAACTCGCTCACGAACCGCCCCACGGAGGAGACGAAACCCGAACTGATGGCCTCGTTCATCAGCTCCGCCTCGCGGGCGCCGATGTTGGGAATGGCTAGGGGGACTCGCGTCACGGGGTGCCTTTCTGGCGGGAGTTTAGCGGGAGTATTTCGCGGCTGCGGACGCGTCAACGCCGCGGGCCTGGATCCACTCGGCGGTCTGGCGCAGACCGTCTTCAAGGCTGACCTGGGGTGCCCAGCCGAGTTCCGCGAGGGCCTGGGAGGGGTCCGAGAGGAGGCGCATGACCTCGCTGGCCTCGGGCCGGACGCGCTCGTCCTGGGTGATGATTTCAGCCGTCGAGCCGGTGACCTTGGCGGACATTTCCACGAGTTCCCCGATGGTCACGTCGTGGCCGGTGCCGAGCTGGATGACCTGGCCCTGCAGCGGGATGTCAGCCGTTGCGGCCTTGAAGAAGCCGTCGGCGGTGTCGGAAACGAAGGTGAAGTCGCGGCGCGGGGTGAGCGAGCCGAGGTGGATCTTCTCGGCGCCGGCAACCATCTGCTGGAGCACGGTGGGGATGACCGCGCGGGCCGACTGGCGGGGGCCGTAGGTGTTGAACGGACGCAGCACCATCACCGGGGTCTCGAAGGAGCTGGCCCAGGCCTCGCACAGCTTGTCCGCGGCGATCTTCGTCGCGCTGTACGGCGACTGGCCGCGGAGTTCGTTGTCGACCGTGATCGGGACGGTCTTGGGGGTGCCATAGACCTCGGACGTTGAGGTGTTGACCAGCCGGCCGACGCCGTGGCGCCGCACGCCTTCGAGCACGTTCAGGGTTCCGACGACGTTCGTCTCCACGTAGGAGCGCGGCGCCTGGTAGGAGTACGGGATGGCGATCAGCGCGGCAAGGTGCAGGACGACGTCGGAACCCTTGACCAGGTCCGAGACGAACTCGGCGTCACGGATGTCGCCAAGCTGCAGGTCGACGGCGTCGCGCTCTGCCGGGCTCAGGTCGTCCAGCCAGCCGTAGGAGCCGTTGGAGTTGTACACGCAGAGGGCGCGCACGTTGGCGCCCTCGGCGATGAGCCGCTGGGTGACGTGGCTGCCGATGAAGCCATCGGCGCCGGTAACGACCACCGTCTTGCCTTTAATGTCCTGGTAGTTCACGGCTATCACTGGCCTTTCGCTGTTGCTAGGTCTTTGGGAGTTCCGACATCGATCCAGTCGGACTCAATGGGCCATGCGGCCACGTTTTTGGTGTCGTCGATGCAGGCTTTGACGAGGTCGGGCATGGAGAACGGTTTCATGTAGGGCACCATCGCCAGGGCTTCGGGCGAAACGGCGTAGATTCCGGTGCTGATTTCGAATTCGATGGTCGGTTTCTCCACCACCGACCTGATGGACCGGCCTTCGCCGATCTCGAGCACACCGAAGGGCACCTGGTGCGTGTAGGGCCGGGCGGCGACAGTTACCGCAGCGTTCTTGGAATTGTGGAAGGCCAGCAGGTCCGCCGCGGAGTACCGCACCATCAGGTCGGCGTTGGTCACGATGACGGGCTCGGAAATGTCGGGCACCTCGTGGTGCAGGAGCCCGAGCGCACCCGCGGTGTTCAACGGAGTCGCGGGGTCCTCGTAGAGGTAGCGGATGGTGCAGCCGAGCTGGGAGCCGTCCCCGAGGTGGTCCTTGATTTTCTCCGCCAGGTACGCGACGGAAACGTAGATGTTGGTAATGCCGGACTCAACCAGGCCGAGGATGATCCACTCGATGATGGTGCGGTCGGCCACGGTCATGAGCGGCTTGGGGGTGTCCTTCGTCAGGGCACCCAGGCGGGTTCCCTTGCCTCCGGCCATGATCACGGCGATGTTGCTCAGCGGTTTGCGGCCGACGATGTCGTTCAGGGTGTGGAGACCGACGAGCGTTCCGTTGGCGTCAACGACCGGTACCTCGCTGATCCGCAGGCTGCGCATCAGGTCCAGCACCGACGCCCGGGTTGCCTCGGGGCGGACCACATGCGGCTCGGTGTTGGCGAACTGGAGCACCGGCGAGTCCAGCTGCGCCCCGCTGAGCAAGCCGCGGCGGATATCGCCGTCGGTGATGACCCCGCGGAGGCAGCAGCCGTCGCCCGTGACCAGCGCAATAGCCGAGGCACCACGGTCGATTGCTTCCAACGCCTGGCGCACAGTGGCATCGGGTCCTATGCAGACATTGCTCAACGGTCCGTCAATGGTCATAGATTCAACTCTCCAGCGGTAAGTCAACAAAAGCCTTGGTCAGGCCGGTGGCGGGGCTACCCACGATCACGCGTTCGATTGGCCCTGCGGAGTGGGAATCCCCGTACGGGTTGGCCACGCTACGGCACATCAGTTGGAACTGCGGGCTCAGGGCCTTCCCAATACTAGCGCGGATCTCATTCCGCTCGTCCCGGCAGTGCAGCACATTGGCGCCGCACTCCCGGCCCCGCTGACGGTCACCGACGTTCACCACGGGAACGTGGAACGACGCCGCTTCGAGGATTCCCGAGGAAGAATTTCCCACCAGCGCCCGCACGGTAGCCATGACGCGGGGGTATAGGGGGCCGAGGCTTTCGAGCACAACCACGTGCGGGAGGCGGCGGTCCCGGATCTCCTCAAGGACGGCGATGATGTCTTCCCGTCCGGCGTCGAAACCGGGGTAGGTAAGGATAGCCGTGCCGGCCTGCGCGAGGGTTTCCTCGAAGACTTCCCGGGCCAGCCCGCCTGCGTTCGACCCCATTTCGGCGGTCGGCGGATGGTAGGTGGCCATCATCAGCGGCTGCACCAGCGGAACACCGAACGCGGCCTGGAACTCCTCGTCGCTCAGCGGCTCGGGATGGGCGAACCGGTCCAGACCCGGCGCGCCGGTCTGGTGGATGCGCTCGGCGGATTCGCCCAGCTGGGCAACCCTGCGCGCGGCCTGCGCCGTGCTCACGCAGTGCTGGTCGGCGAGCTTGGTCACGGCGTGGCGTACCCGCTCATCCAGCGCCCCTTCGGTCACCTCGCCGCCGTGCAGGTGGACGAGGCGGATGCCGCTGATCACCACGGGAGGCAGCACGTAGAGCAGTTCCCACCGGTCGCCCAGTACGACGACGGCGTCCGGCTTCACCTCGGGCAGCAGCTTCGCAATCCCGGCGGACAGGGCCGCGCCGGTCAGCGACTGCCGCTCGGCCGACGGCTCTGCCAGGTACAGTCCCAGTTCGTGGTGGACGAAAGTGTCCGGCGACAGCCCCGCCTCCAGGAGCCGGGCGTGCGCCGTGCCGTCAGGGAAGCCGATAGCCGTCGCGACGTGCAGCTCGACTGCGGAATCGGCGGCCAGGGCGACCAGCACCGGTCCCAGCGGAAAGAGATCCGCCCGTGTGCCGGCGAATGCAAGAACCTTCATTTCAGGCGATGTCCCCGCCGGTTACGGGAGAACCGGCGGCGATGGCGTGCTTGGCCTGCCGGCCCACCACGAGGGCGGACGGGGACAGTCCGCCTTCGGGGCGCAGGATGGCAACGTCGTCGGCCGCGATGACGGCACCGGCCGGGATGTCGCGGACGGCATGGAAGGAGCGGCGCACCAGCGTGGCGTTGGCTTCCTCGCTGGGCATCCGCCGCTTGTTGCCGTCCCCCAGCGCGAGGTGCGCTTCCCGGACAAAGCGCACGTAGTCTGCGAATTCCGCGCGCTCCAGGGATGCGGAGTGGTCCGGGCCGTTGCGGGTCTTGTCGGTGGTGATGTGCTTTTCGAGCAGCGTCGACCCGAGAGCGGTGGCGGCGATGGCTGTCACTGATCCCGGGGTATGGTCCGACCATCCGACCTCGACGCCGAATTCCTGGCGCAGCGCGGGAATGGCCCGGAGGTTGGCTTCTTCCAACGGCGCGGGGTACGCAGAGACGCAATGCAGCAGCACGGTGGCTGGGGCCTTGGCCGTCGCCTCGAGCGCCGCGGCGATTTCCTCGCGGGTTCCCATGCCGGTCGAGACGATCATCGGGATGCCGAACTCGGCGATCGCGGCGAGGTACGGAGTGTTGGTGAGCTCTCCGGACCCGATCTTGAGCCCGGGGACACCCAGCTCCGCCAGCATCAGGGCGCTGTCGTAGTCGAACGGTGTGGAAAGGAAGGTGATGCCGCGTTCGGTGCAGTGGTCCCGCAACTCGGCCCAGGCGGACTGTGGCAGCGTGAGCCGGGCCAGCATCTCTGACTGGGATTCCGAAAACCCTGCGGCCTTCTGGTAGGGCGTGGTGTCGGCCGATCCCGTGACCAGGGCTTCCGGCCTGAAGGTCTGGAACTTGACCGCGTTTGCACCCGTATCGGCGGCCAGATCGATGAGTTCATGGGCCACGGCCACATCACCATCGTGGTTCACGCCGGCCTCCGCGATGATGAAGATCTCTTCGGAAGGGCCGATGCGGTGGCTGCCAAAAGTTACGGAGCTGGGATTCGGGTCATGAGTCAATTGGCTGGACCTTTCGTAGATACAAGTCGCTGTGCGGGCACTCCCACATATGTTGTCATACCGGCCAGCGGCCGCGTCGCCACCGCCCCTGCCCCCAGCACCGCGAAGTCCCCCACGGAAACGCCCGGCAGGACGCGGGCACCCGAGCCCAGAAACACTTGGATTCCCGTCGCGGCGGCGCCCAACAGGACTGCCCCCGGAGCGATGTGGGAACCGGCTCCAACCACTGCGTCGTGTTCGACGACGGCGCTGGTGTTGATGACCGCCGCGTCGCCGATCCGGGCCTGCGGACCCACATGGGCGTGCTCGCAGACCTGGCTGAGGGCGCCGAGGACCGCTGTGCTGTCCACGGTCGCGCTGCTGGCTACCAGCGGAACGGCGAGAGCCGCAAAGCGGGTCTCGGCCAGCACCCCGTCCACAATCTTGGAGCGGATGCCGTTGTCGCCGATCCCGACGGCGATCGCGAGGGAATGCCGGGCGGCGTAGTCCAGGGCATCGCCGTCGTCCGCAAAGCAGGCCGGCACGATGCCGTCGCTGCCAGTGAACGCGGCGAGGTCCGGGGCCGGGACTTCCGGGCGCGCGCCCGCGCGGCCGAAGGCCCGGTCGCTGACGGCGGCGATCCGCTCACCGCGGCCACGGATGATGGCGGCCAGGCTGCGTCCGTGACCGGAGGCGCCGATGATGAGCCATGCCGTTTCTTTCAGGGATTGCCCATCCATTTATAGTCGCAGCGCCTTAGAACATTGAGTTGGCAGATGACCCCCTCATCATACTGGGATTGGTCTACCACGGGGGTTTGAGCCTGCGGCCCCGCCCTGAAGTCGCCGCCGGGTGGGCCCGGAACTGCGGCGTCCGGCCAGCCATCGCACAGGCACGTCAGCGGGTGCACTAGGTATGCTTGCCACAAAGCCGTCCCCTTCGCGGCGGCGAACGCATAGGACTATGAGGTTTACAGAACCAATGAGTGACAAAGCTCCCACGCCCAAGATTCTGGCAGTTATTCCGGCACGCGGAGGTTCGAAGGGACTTCCCGGCAAGAACATCAGGCCCCTCATGGGAAAGCCCTTGATTGCCCATACCATCGCACTGGCAGCCCAACTGGGAGACAACGTTCGATGCATTGTTTCCACCGATGACCAGGACATCGCCGCGGCCGCGACCGCGGCCGGCGCCGACGTTCCGTTCCTTCGGCCGGCGGAGCTGGCCAATGACACGGCGCCCATGACCGTGGTGCTGCGCCACGCGCTGGAAACGATGGAGGCACTGGACAACTGCACCTACGACATGGTCCTTCTGCTGGATCCGACAAGCCCCACCCGGACGGCGGAGAGCGTCCTGGAAGCCGTTGACCAGCTGAACTCCAGCACCGGCCTGGACGGCGTTATTGCGGTCTCCGAACCGAATTTCAACCCCATCTGGGTCGGCGTGCGCCCCAAGAGCGGAAACAGCGCAGAGCTTGAGCGGTATTTCCCCGAGGGCACCGGCGTCATCCGGCGCCAGGACGTCCCCCGCTTCCTTCGAATCAACGGCAGCTTTTACGTCTGGTGGGCCGACTACGTCCGCAAAATGGAATCAAGCTGGTTTGACGAGGGGACGCACGGGTTCATTGAGATCTCGGAGCTACGTGCCTTCAGCATCGACGACGAGAGCGAGTTCCGCTTGGTCGAAGCGGCCGTCAAAACCGGCCTGTCGCCCCTGCCTGGCTACGAGGCGGTGCCGGAGCAAGAGAGCTGAGTTGGCTGCGGGATCCGGCCCGGTCACGGTCGGATCCCGCATGCTCCCCCGGTACGGCTACGGCCGCAACGGCTGGTAGGCAACCAGCTCGGGCAGTTTGGGCAGGGGCGAGGGCAGATGCTTTAGCGGGTGGCGGATCCAGTGCCAGGGCGAGAGTCCCGCCTCGGTCGCATGCGCCCCTTCGGGGATTTCTTTCAGGCCCAGGACCGTTTGGGCCTTAGTCAGCGGGCCGCTGGCCCAGTACTCCAGAAATGGGACCGCTGTGTGGGATTCCCACCCGAGCAGGCGCGAGAGCTCCTCTGGCGTGCGCATGTCCCCGCGCCCCAGTTCCGCTTCGGCGATTGCCGTCAGTTCGTGCTGTGGTGTGGACTCAACATAGAACTCCGGCCATAGCTCGCGCATCACCAGGCCGGGATCGGCGGCGGCGTTGTTTCCCAGGCGGAAATCAGGCCCATAGATGGCCACTTCGGCTCCACTCACCGCGGCGTACATTATCGAGGTCGACAACCGGTTCGAGACCACGCGCTTAGCCACCGACATCATCCACAGGATCCGGCCGATGAACTGCGGGTCGCGGCGGTCTCCGGCACTGACCACGTCGTGCCCGGCGGACCGCCATGCGTTGAGGATTTCGTCATTGTGGAGGTCGTCGATGTGGAGGCACACCGTTGCCGGGCCCTCCTTCTCGCGGACCAGTTGTGCGTATGCACCGTGGTCCCCGTCCACCTTGAGCAGCGCTGTACCGTGCAGCGGCAGCACCAGGGTGCGGTCGGTGCGTTCCGGAACGGCCCCGGTGGCGCGGGCTGCGTCCAGCAGGTAGAGGTACGGGGACCCGACGGCGTCCAGCATGGGCGTACCGTCGCTGAAGAAGTTACCGGCGTCCTCCGGGCTCCAGCCGCGGGACGTGCTGGTCCAGGACAACCGCCGGCGGGAAGGTCCCCAACTGGCGAAGTCGCCGAACTGGGCCGTTACCGGGCTGCTGACGGTCCAGCCGTGCTGGATGAGGCCGGACACGTGGCGGAGCCGGCGCGATCCGCAATACAGGGCAAAGACGGCCGAGTGGCCGTAGTAGTGGTTCTGGATGTCCATGGGACTGAGCGGCACCTTAAATTGTCGGTCGGGATCACCACCGCCGCTCCCGGCGGCGGGCTTGGATGGTCAGGGCCGGACGGCGTGCGTGACCAGCTTGCGCAGGCCCGGCCACATTCCCTTCGAGACCACCTTCGGCGTCAGGGACACGGCGTTCAGCCGGGACGTCAGGTGCCAGCGCGCGGCCCGGGCTGCCGAGGTCCAGCCCTTGGCGGTGAAATCCCGGACGCACTCGTCAAAGAAGGCGCGCTCTTCGGCGAAGCGCCGGCCGTCCAGCGCCCGGACCGAGGAGTCGGACTCCCGGTGGCGGCGGTACTGGAAGCAGACCGTGTCCACGACGGCCATCTTGCCGCCGCTGAGGGTGATGTCGATGGCCAGCGCGAGGTCCTGGACGACGTCGTACTGGGGACGGAAGTCGTGCTTCTTGATGGCGTCGGCGCGCCAGGCGACCGAGGGGAAGTACAGCCAGTCGCCCACCATGAGGCTTTCTGCGATAGCTTCGCCGGCGACGATCGCTTCCGATGCCTTGCCGACCAGTTTGTGGCGGAGGAACTGCTTCACGGAGTCACCCAGCGGCTGGTACACGGCGCCGTTCTCGTCGATGACCTCGACGCCGGGCTGGACAATGCTGACTTCAGGGTCCTGGAAGGCCTTGCGGACCGTGCTGAGGTAGTTTGGCAGCATCAGGTCATCGGCGCCCATGATGACCACGATGTCATGCTCAACCAGGCCCACGCACTTCTTGTAGTTGCCGTTGGCGCCGAGGTTGGCCTCGTTCCGGTAGTACCGGACCCGGTCGTCGGCGGCCACAAGCCCGGCAAAGTATTCCGGCAGGGTGTCGTCGGGATAGCCATCGTCCACAATCGTGAAGCGGAAATCCTTGTCGTCCTGTGCGAGTACGGAGGAAACAGCAGCCTTCATCATGGCTACGTCCCCGTAGTACGGGAACATTACGTCAATTGTCACTATTTTCTTCTCTCGGTTGGCGGCACGGCGGAAGCCGTCTCGGCCTCGCCTGCCGTCGGCTGGATTGGTGTGGATTCCCGTTGGAGCCGTTCCACGGAGGATCGCAGGATGGCGACTTCTTCCGCAAGAATGCGGGTCTCATCCTCAAGGATGGTGAGTTCGCGGGAAACGTGCAGGCTGACGCCCACGAGCAGCAGGATCGCGAGGGCGAACAGCAGGTTGGAGGGGACGACGACGCCGACAAGTGCCGCGGCCCAGTTGAGGAGCCTGGGGAAAATACCCAGGATGATGGTCAGCGTGCCGATGACCAGCCACAGGATGGCGTACTTCTCCCGCAACCGGCCGTTGCGCAGCATTATGAGGACTACGGCCACCATCACGATGGACAAAATCAAGGAACCTGCAACGTTCATGCCTTAGGCACTTCCCTCTCCGGCAATGTCGCCGGACAGCGGCGCATGTAGTTCGGCCGCGCGCGGAGTCCGGCGCCGGGCCAGCGCGAAACACAGGACCAGGCCCGAGCGCGCAAGATAGATGGATGCTTTGATGGGCCCCTGGCTGGGCGTACCGGCCTGCCGTTCTTTCATTTCGACGGGCACTTGGGTCACCCGGCAGCCGGACTTGACCGCCACGACCAGCGAATCGATGGTGTCCCCCAGGTATTCGGCCGGGAAATGTGAAATGTACTGCCGCAGTGCGGTTTCGTTCGCGGCGCGGAACCCCGAGGTGACGTCCGTCAGTTGGGTTCCGGCAACCGCCGAGATGACCTTGGCGAGGAAGAACATGGCCCAGCGGCGGGGGCCCTTGGCTCCGTAGTTTCCCTTGCCGGCGAAACGGGCGCCGATCGAGATGTCGGCGTGCTCCAGGCCGGCCAGGACACGGTCGATGTCATGCGGATCGTGCTGGCCGTCCGCGTCCACCTGGATGACGGAGGTGTAGCCGTTGCGGAGGGCGTACTTGAATCCTGCCCGCATCGCCCCTCCGACGCCCAGGTTAAAAGGTAGGCGGAGGACCGTGGCACCCGCTTCCCGGGCAATCCTCGGGGTGTCGTCCTTCGAGCCGTCATCGACGACGAGGACATCGTGCTGGGGGACTACAGCCAGGACTTTCCGGATGGTGTTGCCGATGGCCTCGGCCTCGTTCCAAGCCGGCATGACAATTAAAACGCCGGAACGCTGTGAGTTACCCATGGTTTGAAAGTATAGCAACGTGCCACTGCCGCCCCTTTCCCGTCCCGGGTCGCCCCAAGGTGCCGTCGCGCGGCGGATTGGCGCCCTTCGGCGGATTCGTGACGCAGTCCGCTTGCTTGTAGGGTTGGCTCTGAAACTTAGGAGACTGGATCGATGACTTGGTGGGAAACGCTTCCTACACTGGTGTTAACTGCGCTGGTTTACTTCCTTCCCGGTTTGATGATCCTGGCAGCTGCCGGTCTTCGCCGGTTGAACCTGGTGGCCCTGGCCGCCCCCGTATCGGCGTCCGTTTCAGGCATGACGGCCATCATCCTGCCGTATTTGAAGCTCCCTTTTAACCCGGTGAGCTACTTTGCCGTCAGCGTGCTCGCGGCGGCTACCGTGGCAGTGTTTAGGTTGCTTCGCCGCCGGCGCCGGTCGGCGGCCGGATCTGAGGCAGCCGGGACCCGGTTCACCGGCTTCCTGGGGGCAAACTTCCCGCTCTCTCCCGCGGAGACGGGCCTCTGGCTGGCCCGCCTGGCCGTTCCCGGCGCTGTCCTCATCCCCGCCGCGATCATCGGCCTTCGCTACATCGCCGGGTTCGGGTCCCCCGACAGCTTCTCCGAAACGTTCGACAATATCTACCACCTCAACGCGGTCCGTTACATCGCGGATACCCAGAACGGCTCGACGCTGACCCTGGGCAACCTGACAGCCGCCTCCAAGGGCCTCTATCCGGCGGCGATGCATGACTCCATGGCACTGGTTCTCATGCTTGGCGCCCCCTCCGTCATGGCGGCGGTGAACGTCGGAACCATCGTCACCGGCGCGCTCGTCTGGCCGCTGGCGTGCATATTCATGATCAGCCGTATTGTCGGCTACCGGCCGATGCCCCTGCTCGCGGCCGGGATCCTGTCTGCAGGCTTCAGCGGCTTCCCTTATCTCATGGTCGGCTTCGGTGTCCTCTACCCGAATCATGCGGCCATCTCATTGCTCCCCGCCGTGCTGGGGCTGGCTATCGAAGCCCTCGGAATGTCGCGCACGCCCCCGGGCTCGCCGCTGGCACCGGTTCTGGCCCTTGCCGCCACCGTTCCAGGCCTTGCGCTCTCCCATCCAAGCACGCTGGTGGCTTTGCTCGGCTTCGCAGCGCCCGTAGTCGTCGGCCGCCTCATCCGCTCCTGGGCCGCGGCGCGGGACGGCTCGGGCTCCCGCCGCACACTGCGCCTTTGGCTGGCGTTCACGGGCGCCTACCTGCTGGGCACCATTGCCGTCTGGATCGTGGCGCGGCCGAGCCTCAGCTCCGCCGGCTGGACGCCGTTTCAGACGAATGCCAAAGCCATCGGAGAAATCCTGGCGAGCGCTCCCATGGGGGCCACTACCGCCTGGGTGATGCTGGTCCTGACAATCGTCGGGCTGTACGTTCTGGCGCGTCAGCTGCGCAACTACTGGTGGGTCGCCGGCATGTACGCCGTCGGAGCAGTGCTCTATCTGGTGGTGTCGAGCTGGAGTAACGGGTCATTCCGTAACTTCCTCACCGGCGTCTGGTACACGGACAGCTTCCGGCTCGCGGCGCTGCTGCCGGTCGTCACGCTTCCCGTCGTCGTCCTGGGGGCGGAGTGGATCATCTGGCGTGTTCGCTCACTGACCGGCGCCCTGATCATCATGGCCAAGGAGCGGCCGACTTCCCTCCCCCGTGCCGCAGCCGGCGTGATCGGGCGCCTGCCGGCATCCTCAGGAATCGCCATGGGCTGCGTTGTGCTTCTCGCTTTGGGCCTCGGCGCGCAGGGTGGCACCCTCTCCGGGGTGCAGAACCGGATCAGCACCATCTTCACGACGACGCCGACGGCTTCCCTGCTGTCCACCGACGAGGTGTCGCTGCTCAAGCAGGTAGCTGCCATTGTTCCCGCAGACGAGATGGTGGTCGGCAATCCGCGGACCGGCGCCTCCCTTGTCTATGCGTTCTCCGGCCGCCGCACCGTGGCGCCGCACATTTTCGGGATCCGGACCCCGCAGGAACAACTTCTGCTCGACCACTGGGACGAAGCGGCCTACAACTCGGCAGTCTGCCCCGCCGTCAAGTCGCTCAAGGCCTATTGGGCACTCGACTTCGGCAACACCGAGATCACCCCTCGGGCCGAACCCCTCGTAGGGGTCCGTGACCTGGCGAACAACACGGCGCCCGGCGTGAAGCTGGTCAAGGCCGAAGGAAGTGCCCGGCTCTTCCGGGTCACTGCCTGTGGCTAGGGTCAACCCAAGAAAATCAGGCGGGGACATCGTCCCCGCCTGATTTGCGCTCTCTTACCTACTTCTTAGCCGCCTTGCGCTGCCGTTCGACATAGGCCGACTTCGCCAGCTCGGGAACAATGTTCCGGCCTGCCCAGGCGACGCCCAGCGCGGATCCGGACCGCAGGGCCTGGTCCTCGCTCCCCGCGGCGTAGAACAGTGTGGACTGCTTGGCTGTCGACAGCGCGGGGATCCTGCCGCCCACACGCAGACTGGCGAAGTCGTCCAGGGTCACAGAAACCACAAGGATATCCGCGGCGAGTTCATCCGCGCGTTCGTGCGGCCACACGTAGGACACGGGAGAATTTTGCCCGCCGGACGCGCGGGCTTCTTTCGCTACCCGGGCCAGTACAGGTGCCGGAACAAGCTTGAAATCCCTCAGCACGCCCAGCGGCACGGAGTCCTCCGGGTAGATCTGGATATCGGCGCCGTCAGCGGAGGAGACTGCCGCAAAGAGCACCTCGGTGCCTTCGAAACCGGGGTAATCGCGGACGGCGTCGGTGACAGCGGTCTCGGTTTCCGCCTGAAGCGTTGCCGCGGCGTCGCTGCGGCCGAGGACCTTCCCGAGCGTCGCCGTGGCCTGGCGCCAGCCTTGGCCCGCTGACTCCGGCAACACAACCGGCGCGATCTCCGACAGCTTCTCGTAGTCCGCGCGGCTGAGACTGGCCCCAACAGCCAGAATGACATCCGGATCAAGATTGCGGATGTCGTCAAACGGCAGCGCGACCTTGTCATTCAGGAGGAAGGGCGCCGGGGCGTCGTTAATATCCCGCATCGCGGCCGTGAACCATGGCGTGGAGGCGGAGCCGGAAATCCCCACCGGGGCCAGACCCAGAGCCGCGCAGGTGTCGGCGTCGGCGCTGCTCAACGCCACGACGCGCTTGGGCGGCGCCTCAACGGTCGTCGTACCGTAGCTGCCGGTGAGGCTCAGGGGGAACGCGCTGGTTGAGACCCCGACGGCGTCCCCGCCCTTGGTGGAACTGCACGCGGGCAGCGCCAGGGGCAGGGCAACAATAGCGGCGAGGAATCCGCGCCGGCCGATCGCGTTGCCCGTCGTTGGTCCATTCGGCGGCGTCATGGCCATATTTGAATCCTCAGTATTTCGGTGGTGAACAAGGGTGCGGGCCCGCTGGACAGCTTCGAGTGTATCGCGGGCAAAAAGACCGGTTCGTTTAGCCGCATGCGGTCAATTTCAGGAGTTTGGCTTCGCCGTGCTGGTCGAGAACGCTGGCCACTCCGGCCTTCTCAAGGTCTGCCAAGCCGGGCGCGGGGTGGTGCTCGTTATTGACTTCCTGCGTCCCGAAATCCAAGACATAGCCAATGCCGAGCCGTGACACCGCCGGGCAGACTTCCGGGTCCGTCTTGGCGTTTCGCAGCCGGGCCAGGATGGTCTTGTCGTCAGGGCTTTCATTGGTGGTCAGGATGTGGAGTTGCATGGTGCGCCGGCCGGCCAAGGCATAAGCGAGGGCGCTGCCGTTGCCCGGATTCGAGGCGATGACCGCATCCGCTGGAACGAATTGGTCCAGTTCCGACAATACGGCGGTTTCATCCGAGCTGAGCAGCGGCGAATTCGCCGTCAGCGCATAGCTGCCGCGGGCCAGCGAGACCATGTCTGGAACGCTGCCCAATTGGGTGAGGACCACCAGCACCACGGCCCCGGCTGCCGACACGGTCGCTTTCATGGGCTTGCGGGACAGCAGCGGAGTCCTCGACGGACCGCCGTCACCGTCGCCGTCGCCGGCTGCCCTAGCGCCAGCCGCGCCCGCGCCCACCGCGGCCGCGCCCGCCGCGGCAAGCCGGGACCGGAGCCACGTCCAGGCGGCGGTTGCCCCAACGGCGGCCGGCACGATCACTGCCACCGGCAGCAGGGCGGCCAGCCGGTAGCTGTCGCTATACCAGGTACCGGAAAGCAGGTAGCGCAGCCGCCCGGCGGGGAAGCTGGAGACTGCCACAAAGAGCAGCGCCGCGATCAGCAGGACACCGATCAGCCACCAGGTGCGCCGCCTGCGGACCGCCAGGACGACGCCGGCCACGGCTAGCAGTGAGATCACGACGGCGGGCGAGGTGCCCAACGGCGCATTGCCCGCCACTTGCAGCAGCGCCCGCGGGATGGACTGCACCGGCGGCCAGAAGGCTGCCGCAAAGGATGGCCGGGCGAGGATCCAGAGCGCCAGGGCCGCCGCCGCGCCGACGACAAGGACCGCGGTCCAGGCGGCAGCCCTGGCCTTGTTCGCGGCCCAGTCCCGGCGCCAGTTCACTACCGAGGCGATGTAGACGAACAGGACGGCAGGAGAGAGGAAGGCCAGGAAGGCCAGGAAGGTGCTGGGATGCGCCTGGGCTACGCCAGCCGAGGCGAGCACCAGCAGCACCAGGGGTAGCGGTCCCCGAAGCTCCGGAACCGCCGAAAGCCCCAAGGCCTGGACGCCGAGTGCCAGCAAGGCGGGCAGCAGGGAGATCGAGAGCAGGTTCGGATAGAGGACACCGAAGTGGATCATCAGCAGGGGAAACGCACCGAACCCGGCGGACAGGATTCCCGCAATGACGGCACCATCCCTCCGCTGGCCCAGTGCCTGCTGGCAGAGGTAGACGCAACCCAGGGGCCACGCGATGGCGGCTATGACGATGTTGCCGGCATTGACCGCAACGGGGACAGAAGCCATGGAGGTCTGGGCGACCAGCGAGATGAACGCATGCCAGCCCGCCGGATAGAACGACCCGCCGGTCATGGAACCGAGGGTCAGCGACGACGCCTGGCCGGTGTCCTCGATGAAGCGGATGGCATTCAAATGGAAGATGTTGTCGAACGTCTGCGAGATGTGCTCCGGTGCCCCGATGACATCCACCATCCGCACGCAAACGATGACGCCGCCGAGGGCCGCCCCGCCCAGGGCCCACCAGAACCGCGGATCGATCCGCCGCTCCGTTTGAAGCCCGCGCCATCTTTCCGGCAGCACGTGCCGGAGAGCCAGTGCCGCGAGGACAGCGACGGCGGTCAGGCCGGCCACCGGCAACAGCGACCACGGGATCTTCAGGAACGGGGCCAGCAGACCCGTAACGGACACCAGCGAGATCGAGAGCACGGGTGACAGTGCGGCAACAGCAAATGCCCTGAGTCCGAGGGCACGGCCGAGGAGGAGCCCTGGCAGGATCAACACCAGGCTGGCCGTCAGTACCGCGGGCAGGCTCGCAAACCAGGACATCTGTGGCTACTCCTCAGAGAGATGGGGCGGCGGACGGCGCCACTAGGACGTTGCAGCCGAACGGCGGCGCAGTTCCGACACGACATCCGCCACCGGCCCGTCCAGCACCACGTTGCCGTGCTCCAGGAGCACTCCCCGTTCACAGACGGTAGACACCAGGTCAAGGTCATGGCTGACGACAAAGAGTGTCTTGCCCGCCTCGGCCAGTTCCTTGATCTTCGCGATGCATTTTCTCTGGAACGGTTCGTCGCCCACCGCCAGGATCTCGTCAATGAGGAAGATTTCCGGGTCCGTGTGCACGGCAATCGAAAAAGCAAGGCGCAGGTACATTCCCGAGGAGTAGAACTTCACCTCTGTGTCGATGAACTCGCCAATCTCGGCAAACTCCACGATCGAGTCGAACATCTCGTTGATCTGCTTCTCGGACATGCCAAGGATGGCACCGTTGAGATAGACATTGTCCCGGCCGCTGAGATCGTGGTGGAAGCCGGCACCAACCTCGATCAGGCCGGCGACTCTCCCCCGCGTGCGCACCGTGCCGGCGTCCGGCTGGAGGACCCCGGAGATGAGCTTGAGCAGCGTCGATTTGCCCGAGCCGTTGAGGCCGAGCAGCGCCACCGTCTCACCCTGGTGGACGTCAAGGGAAACGTCCTTCAGGGCGTCAAAGACCTTGTACATGTCACCCTTGCGTCCACGGACAAACCAGACCAGCGCTTCCTTGAGGGATCGGGTGTGCCGCAGCACGAACTTCTTGCGCACGTCCCTGCACGTAATAGCCAGCAACTTTTCCTGCATGACTTCTCACAGCTCCTGGGCAAAGCGGACGGAAAGCTTACGGAAGACCAGTTGGCCAATAAACAGGATCACCAGGGACACACCCAGGGCTACGGGCGCCCAGACTGTGGCGAGTCCGTGCATGACAGGGGCGGCCGCCAACTGCCCGGAATTGAGCGTCGGGTACCAGAAGCCCCAGTGGAAGATCTCCACCGCAACGGTCATCGGGTTCAGCTGGTACAGGAAGAAGTACGGGCCGAGCGCACGCTCCACCATGGTCCAGACGTAGAGCACCGGCGACGCCCACGTCACGATCATAAGGATCATGTCGACAATGTTCTCGGAATCCCGGAAGTACACGTTGGCGGCCCCGAAGAGAAGTCCCAAACCGGTGGCAAGCACACCGACGATGATGAAAGCGAGGACGACGGCGGCCAGCTGCAGGATGCTGGGAGACCAGCCGGCCATCAGGCAGGCACCAATCAGCACCACCGTCTGCGGAAGGAAGTGGATCGCCGACACCAGGAGGGTCGAGACCGGAAACAATTCCCGCGGGAGGTAGATCTTCCGGATCAGGTCCCTGTTCTCGACAATGGAACGCGTCGAATTACCGAGCACCTCGACGAAAAAATTCACCAGAATGATGCCGGAGAAAAGATAAATCGCATAGTTCGGAGTGCTGCCCTGAAGGTTCAGGAAGATGCCCAGCGCCACGAAGTAGACCAGGAACTGCATCAGCGGTTTCACATAGGACCACAGCAGTCCAAGGACAGAGCCCCGGTAGCGGACCTTGATTTCCTTGCGCACCAGTAGTTTCAGCAGGAACCACTGGCGAAAAACGTCCCGCAGCCCCCCGCCTTCGCCGGGGATGGACAGTGGTGAAACCCCTGCGCCTCCCCCGGATTCAGTGGCGGTCATTTCTCCGCTTCTCCACTCTCGTAGTCCGTGATCGCGACCGCCCGGAAGGTGTCCCGCCAGGCGTCCTGGCCGGTGAATTCGGGGAGCGCGTCCTTGTACCGGCGGGCGTTGTTGTCCCATTCGGCCATCAGCTTCATATGCAGCCGGACGGTGCGGAGCAGCATGCGGCCGAACTGCTTCCGGTCACGCTTGTACCAGGAAGCGCCGCTGCCGTCCGAGGACGAAACGAGGGCCGAGTCAAGGCTTGCCAGCCTCCACCAGCGGGCCTCGACCGCAGGAACCGCCACCTCGGGATTGGCCATTGCGTCCCCGCGGACCGGACGCAACTGGCGCAGCAATCCGGTTGCGGCACGCACGAGAGATTCCGCAACGTAATTCGGTTCGTGGTCTGCGTCCACTTCGCCGGAACGAAGCACCCGCGGGAAAGAGTGAAGGTCTGCGGTGATGCGCGCGTCCGTAAAGCCGGCGCGCGTCTTCCGCACCCACTCCAGCCTGTCCGCAATCGTGGCATGCAGGTGATCGGGTCCGTCCAGCACGTCCTCAAGGGCCTTGAGCCGGACTTCAACGGCGGAGTACTGCATCGAGATGAGGTGCCGGACGTCCACTGCGATGCTTTCGAACGGCATCCGGCCGCCCTTCTTCCGCGGCGAGTGGCTCAGTGCCGCCACCCACCGGTTGCGCTGGTGATAGTAGGCCTGCCAGTCGATGGTGTCGTCTTTTTCGCTCCACGGCATGTGCCACACAGCGGCGCCCGGCAGGGTCACCGTGGTGATGCCATGTTCCTTGGCGCGGATTCCGTATTCGGCGTCGTCCCACTTGATGAAGACGGGGAGGGCGTAGCCGACCTCGCGGACGATTGAGGTGGGGATCATGCACATCCACCAGCCGTTGTAGTCAACGTCGATCCGGCGGTGCATCCACGGCGTGGTGCGTAGGTTGCTGGCGCCAAAGTCGTGCGCCTCTTTGGTGTTCACGGCGGGGCGCCAGAAATAGCGCGCGTCGTCCACCTGCTCACCATAGGTGTGCAGGACGGAGCGCTCGTACAGGTTGAACATGTGCCCGCCCACGATCGTGGGAGTCCGCGTGAAATCGGCAAAGTTGACCGCGCGCAGGATGCCTTCGGTTTCGATGCTGACATCGTCGTCGAGCAGCATGACGTACTTGCTGCGTCCATCCTTCAGGGTCTCGTCCATGCCGCGCGAGAAGCCTCCGGACCCGCCGATGTTGCCCTGCTCGACGACCCTGAGCCGGTCGCCGAGGACAGCCGCTTGCGCCTCGAATTGCGGCTGCGCCCGGACCTTGTCCGTCCCCTGGTCCACCAGGATGAAGCGGTCCAGGATCTTGACGACGTCGGCGTCCCCGGCCAGCGTGCCAATGTGGCGCAGCGCGTAGTCGGGCCGGTTGAAGGTAGTGACAGCGATGGAGAGAGTGCCCGGCACGAATCCTTCGGGCTCACGGACCGACCAGCCGGCATTCTTGAGAGTCACCGGGGTCCCGTGGGCCACCAGGTCGAACCAGTACCAGCCGCCGTCGACGAACGACCTCAGCGGCAGGTCGAAGGTGACCTCGCCGCCCTGCGTCGCGTGGGTGCTCTCCACCCGGTTCGCCGTGCCGCGCGGGCTGGAGCGGTAGACGATGACTGTTGCCTCGGCGTCGACGTCTACCGACAACCGCACCGTCTCCACGGCGGTGTGGTTCCGCCAGTAGCTGGCAGGGAAGGCGTTGAAGTAGGTTCCCAGCGAAACCCTTCGAAACTCGGGCAGCGTCATGCTGTTCCGGCCCGTAATGAAGCCGGAGTGCTGGGGCGAGGTGGCCGGGACGGTCGCGGGCGCCGATATGCGGCCCCGCCGAAGTGCGCGCTTGGAAAGCTGCACCACCCGCTGAACCGGGTTGAAATCGACGTACAGCGGAAGAACGTCCGTATCACCGTCAACGGGCAGCACGACGCGGTGAACAGTGCGCCAGGGCCGCTGCTCGTCAGCAAGGTTTGATGCGTCCACGCCTAAGCTCACGCGTCCACCCCTCCGCTTTCAATCTTGGCGCCGCCCTCGAAATGCGGGCGGATCTTGTTCTCGAACATGGTCAGAGCGGAGCCGATGGCCATGTGCATGTCCAGGTACTTGTAGGTGCCCAGTCGCCCGCCGAACAGCACGTCCTGCTCGGCGGCCGCCAGGTCGCGGTACTTGAGCAGCCGTTCGCGGTCCGCGGCGGTGTTGATCGGGTAATAGGGCTCGTCGCCCTTTTCCGCCGCACGGGAGAACTCGCGCATGATGACGGTCTTTTCCGTCTGGTAGTCGCGCTCGGGGTGGAAGTGGCGCGGTTCGATGATGCGGGTGTAGGCGACGTCGGCGTCGTTGTAGTTGACCACCGACGTTCCCTGGAAGTCCCCGACGTCGAGCACTTCCTCCTCGAAGTCGATGGTGCGCCAGGAGAGGTCGCCCTCGGCGTAGTCGAAGTAGCGGTCCACGGGTCCGGTGTAGACGACGGGGATGTTGCCGACGACCTTGTCCTTGCTGTACTCGTGCGACTCGTCGAAGAAGTCGGTGTTGAGCCGGACTTCGATGTTCGGGTGCTCGGCCATCTTCTCGATCCACGCGGTGTAGCCGTTGGTCGGCAGGCCCTCGTACTTGTCGTTGAAGTAGCGGTTGTCGTAGTTGTAGCGCACCGGGAGTCGGGAGATGATGCCGGCGGGCAGGTCCTTGGGATCCGTCTGCCACTGCTTGCCGGTGTAGTGCTTGATGAACGCCTCGTAGAGCGGCCGGCCGATGAGCTGGATGCCTTTGTCGTTGAGGTTCTGCGGGTCGGTGCCCGCCAGTTCTCCGGCCTGTTCCTTGATCAGGTCCTGGGCCTGGCCCGGGGTCAGGTTCGCGCGGAAGAACTGGTTGATGGTGGCCAGGTTGATGGGCAGGGAGTAGACCTCGCCCTTGTGGACGCCGTAGACCTTGTGCACGTAGTTCGTGAACGTCGTGAAGCGGTTGACGTACTCCCACACGCGGTCGTTTGAGGTGTGGAAAAGGTGGGCGCCGTACCGGTGGACTTCGATCCCGGTCTGCTCCTCCTTTTCGCTGTAGGCATTGCCCCCGATGTGGTGGCGGCGGTCGATGACGACGACCTTCAAGCCCAGCTCGGTGGCGGCCTGTTCTGCGATTGTCAGGCCGAAAAAGCCCGACCCTACGATGACGAGGTCAGCGGTCACAAAATCTCCTGGTTCGAATGCGGGCAGCGCAACGGTGTGCATCGTCTGCTGCTCTAGACTACCGAGCGTTATGCCGGAGCCACGAATCGCGGCGCCCCCGGGCGCTGCGCCGGCGTCGGCACCCGGCCCCGTGCTATCACCGGGCCGTCCGCTGCGGCGGCGGCAGTTTTCCACCTCCGGGCGTTATCCACATGGCTGGATTGTGTTGCCACCGGCGCCGGGCCGGTCCCTAGCCTGTTTTGAGTACACGTCTGAGCAGAAGGGAGTTTCCCGGTGTTGCTGCACTGCACCCTGGTCCGCGGGCCGGGCGCCGCACCAGGACTACCGGCTGACCCGGTTGAGCTGTCCGTGGAGCTGCCGCGCGGCTGCCCGGGAACCGAACTCGAGGCAGCGGTGGCCCGGCAATACGGCACCACCGGCCTGACGGTGGCCGGCGTGCCGCTGGGCACCCTGGCCGCCGGGGACGCCCCGCTGGTCGGCGGCGCGGTCATGGTCGACGGCGCCGCCGCCGGCCCGGCGTCCGACGGCGGAGCCGCCCTTCTGCTGGCCGTGCTCAGCGGACCCGGGGCCGGGACGCTGCTGCCGCTGCGCCGCGGAAGCTACCGCGTGGGCCGGGGCGGAACAGACCTGGTCCTCCCCGACCCGGAGCTGTCCCGCGCACACGCGCTGCTGCAGGTGGCCGATTCGGGGGTCACCCTGGTCGATCTGGGCAGCGCGAACGGCACCACAGTCGACGGCAAACCGGTCACCAGCGTGCGGGTTTCCAGCGACTCCGTCATCGGCTGCGGCCAGTCGACCCTGGGCCTGGTGTTCCGCGGCGGCCGCGCGGCCCGGCCAAGCCCGGCGGGGCCCGGCTGGTCCGATGCCGGGCGTGACACCTCGGAGCCGCTGCGGATCCTGAATCCTGGTTCCGCCGGCAACCGCGCGGCCCTGGTGCTGACCGCTGTGGTCCCGCTGGCCGTGGGCGTTGCGCTGGCCGTGGGCACAGGGCTGTGGATGTTCCTGGCGTTCTCGGCCCTGTCCGCGGTGTCGGTCGCGGTACCGGCGCTGTCCGGCCGGAGGCGGCGGCGCGAGCTGAAGGCCGCCATCGCCGCTGCCGTCGACGAAGACCGCGGCCGGCGCCGGCGGGCCGCCCCCTCCGCCGCGGAGCTCGCCATCAACGCCAGCGCCCCGGACTCCGGCGGGGCCCGGGACGGGCCCGACGGCGGCCCCGTCTGGCTGCGGCTTGGCCTGGCCCGGGAAACCGCGAGAATCAGCCTGGTTCCGCACGACCCCGAATTCCAGGCCCCTGCCGTGGGAACGGTTCCGGTGTGCCTGGATCCCGCGGCGCCGGCCGGTTTCCGCGGCCCGGAAGATGCCCTCGCCGGGCTGGTCCGTTTCCTGGTCATGCAGCTGGCGAGCTTCCCCCGGGCGCGCCGGACGCGGATCCTGTTGCACGGTCCCGTCCGGTCACTGCCGCTCGCGGCCCGCTTTCTGTCGCAGGTGTCCCTGTCCGCCGGCGGGTCACTGACCGCAGCGGACCTTGCCGCCGGCCCCGGCCCGGGCTGGGACCGGGGCGTGCTCATCGTGCTGTCCGGCACGGACCATGCCGCGGCGCTCTGCGCTGCGGCGGCCGGCTGCGGCTGGCAGGTGCTTGATTGTGCCGCCGCCTCTCACCCCGGTCCTGGCCAGACGGTCGTGCTGGGCGGGTCCGGGGCCGTGCTCACCACCGGCACCGCCAGGACAGTCTTCACCCCCGACCTTGTGCCGGCGGAGGTGTTTGACCGGTTCTGCCGAAGCGCGGGCGGAGGGGAGCCCGCGCCAGAGGCAGGCTCGGGGCGCGTCCCGGACGAGTGCCGGCTAGGCGAGCTCCTGCCGCTCTCGGCCGGAGAGATCGAGCGGCACTGGTCCGCGGCCGGCGGCCGGTCACGGCGGGGACTGCCTGTTCCGGTCGGCCGGACGGCAGCGGGGCCGTTGCACCTGGACCTGGAGTCGGACGGGCCGCACCTGCTGGTGGCCGGGACCACCGGATCCGGAAAGTCCGAGTTCCTGCGCACCCTCGTGGCCGGGCTGGCGGCCAGCTTCCCGCCTGACCTGGTCAACCTGCTTTTCGTGGACTTCAAAGGCGGCTCCGGGCTCGGACTGCTGACCGGCCTGCCGCACTGCGTCGGCATGCTGACCGACCTGGCCAGCCACGAGGTGGAGCGCAGCCTGGCGTCGCTGCGCGCGGAAGTCCGGTACCGGGAGGAGCTGCTGGCCGCGGCCGGCGTCTCCGACCTGGCCTCCTACCCGGCACAAACCTCCGGGGTGCCGGCGCTGCCCCGGCTGGTCCTGGTGATCGACGAGTTCAGGATGCTGGTCGAGGAGGCGCCCGCCGCATTGCGGGAGCTCATGCGGATCGCGGCAATCGGGCGGTCCCTGGGGATCCACCTCGTCATGGCCACGCAGCGCGCCCAGGGGGCACTCTCAGCGGACATCCGGGCCAACGTCACCAGCAGCGTCGTGCTGCGGGTCCAGTCGGAGCTGGAGTCCGCCGACGTCATGGATTCCCGGCTTGCCGCGGCCATACCGCTGGGCAGCCCGGGGCGCGCCTACCTGTTGCGCGGCAGCGCGGCACCGGAGGAATTCCAGACCGCTGTCCTGGCAGCCGCGCCGCCAGCCGCCGGCCAGGCGGTGACGGTCACGACGGCCGCGGCCCGGCTGGACCGGGAGCCTGCATCCCGCGGAAACGCGACGGGGCCTCGCGTCCCGGCCACCCCCGCCCAGGCTGCTGCTCCGCTGGTCCAGCTGACGTCAGGGCTGTGGGCCGGGCATGGCGGCGGGCTCCCCCGGCGACCTGTTGCCCCGCCGCTGCCCGTGCGGTTGCCGTTTCCCCGGGGTGGCACCGGACCGGCCGCCACTGCGGCCGGTCCCGGCGTACTGCTGGGGATGGTGGACGTGCCGGAACAGCAGCAACTCCGCGAACTCCGCTGGCACGCGGGCAGGCACGGCCACCTTGCCCTCATCGGCGAGGCCCGCGGCGGCACGTCCGCCGGGCCCGCCGCGGCCTGCCAGCTGGCCGTGGAACAGCTGCTGGGTGATGACGTCGAATCCCATCTGTACATCCTCGACGCCGACGGCTCGCTGCGCCCCACGGCGGACTCGCCCCGGGTCGGTGCGTGGGCTGGCGCCGATGAGCTGCGACGCGCCGTCCGGGTGCTGGAGCGGCTGGCCGGGGAAGTCCGGAGCCGGCTGGCCGCTCCCGGAGCGGCACCTGCCCCGCCGCTGGTCCTCGTGCTCAACCACTGGGGGTCGTGGGTCTCCGCGTTCCGGTCCGGTCCCCTGGCGTGGGCTGAGGACCTCGTGAACGACATCATCCGGGACGGCCCAGGGGCGGGCGTGACCGCCATCGTCTCCGGCGGGCGCGAACTCGTGACGGCACGGTTTTTTGCGGCGCTTCCCAACCGCATCTTCTTTCCGGCCGGATCGACGGAGGAAAGCCGGCACGGCTGGCCGCGGTTGCCGGAGATTCCGGTCCTGCCCGGCAGGGTGGCCGCAACCGGTGCCTTCGCCGGGGCCACCGCGCACGCGGCGCAGCTGTGCGAGCCGCCGGAGGCAGGGATCCGGACGTACGCCCGCGGGGGCCTGACCGTTCGGCCGTTCCGGGTTGAGCCGCTTCCCGCGGTAGTGACCGTTTCCGAGGTCCGGGCCCGGATCGGGCAGGAGCTCCCGGCGCCGCCGGCCGGCCCCGGGTGGCTCTGGGTCGGGCTGGGCGGGGATGAACCCGGCCCGGCCGGCCTCCCGCTGCCGCCGGGCAACGTCCTGGCCGTGCTTGGCGGACCCGGAGCGGGCAAAACCTCCCTGCTTCGGGCGCTGCCCGGCCTCAATCCTGCCGTCGAGTGGCTGCGGCCCGGGCCCGGAGCCCGGCCGGAGGACTACTGGTCTGCCGTCCTGGCGCGGGCGCGGGCCGGGCAGCTCGACCGCGGCGCCATCGCGCTGGCCGATGACCTGGACCTCGCCGGCATGGACACCAACATGCAGCTGGTGGAGCTCAACGGCCTGGGCTGGACTGTGGTGCTGACCGCAGGCTACCGGCCGATGCTCCAGCAGCGGGTGCCACTGGCGCTCCAGGTCCGTGGCCAGGGCTGCGGGATCATGATCGCCCCCCGCGCCGCGGCCGATGCGGATCTTTTTGGCATCCGGTTCGAGCCGGAGCACAGCCCGCCGCCCGGGCGGGCCGTCGCTGTGGTCAACGGCCGGCCCGCGGCCGTGCAGTTGGCGATCGAGGTCACGCCGGCGCAACGCAGTCTCGAGAACCCGGAGTCGCTAGAGGGCGCGGCTTGAGCCGCCCGGCCGGGATGCGAAGGCAATGACCCGCTTGTCGAACAGCAGCACGATCGCCAGGGCAGCAGGCAGCAGCATGGCAAGCCCGGCCGCGGGGTAACCGCCGGTCAACGTCGGGAAGCCGATGGTGAGCATAAACAGCTGGGCCACCAGCGCGCCGGCCCTGGGCCAGCGGTAGCCGCGGAAGAGGAAGTAGCCCACGGCGAAAAGCCACGCAGAGAACGCCAGCAGGAGCCCCAGGGTGAAGACCGCGCCCCAGAAGGATAGGACGGGGGCTCCGGTCAGCAGCTGGAAACCATACCAACCGGCGGCCACCAGCAGCGCCGTCGCCTCCAGCGCCGTGATGACGGCAATGACGGTGATTCCGGCAGGCCTCGCCACGGGAGCGGGCCCCGGTGCGCCGGGAACTGGACCGCCGGGCTGCGGCTCAGCGGGCTGGGCGGGGTTTACTGGGGGTCTTGACACATTGGCACCCTACCGGACATAGTCGAGCAGATGTGGGGGTACCGCCAGCCAATGTGATGCATCGCTCACGATTTGGCGGCATTTGTACGGCAAATACCCCTTGTTTACACAGCGTTAACATGACACGCTTAATCCAGATGACCGAGGGGGCCCACAGGGCCCCTTTCTTATGAAGCCTCTAGTGAATAATTTCACAAGAGGCATTTAACGAATTCCCAGGAATGGAGTTACTGATCAGCATGGATTGGCGTAACCGCGCAGCGTGCCTTGACAAGGACCCGGAGCTGTTTTTCCCCGTCGGAAACACCGGCCCCGCCCTCCTGCAGATCGAGGAAGCTAAGAGCGTCTGCCGGCGCTGCCCCGTTGTGGACACCTGCCTGCAGTGGGCCCTCGAATCCGGCCAGGACGCGGGCGTCTGGGGCGGCATGAGCGAAGACGAACGCCGCGCCCTAAAGCGCCGCGCGGCCCGCGCCCGCCGCGCCTCCTGATCCCCCGCCTTCGGGCGAGACACCAGCAATGGCTCCGGACCACTTGGTCCGGGGCCATTGTTTTTGCCCGTGCCTTTGGCGCTCGCTTTGCCTCTGCCTTGGCGTCCGGGCTTAGCGTGTGGCGAGGCTCAAGACCACCTGCACCGCCGTTCCGCCGCCCTCGCGCGGCTTCCACTGGATGCTGCCGCCGAGTTCGCTGGTGACCAGGGTGCGCACAATCTGCAGCCCCAGGCCTTCGGTGTAGGACCCCGCCGGCAGCCCGACGCCGTCGTCCGCCACCGTCACGGTGAGCAGTTCGTCACCGTCCTCGCTCTCGGAGCGGTCGGCTAGCAGCCAGACCGTCCCGGCCCTGCCCTCGAGCCCGTGCTCGACGGCGTTGGTCACGAGTTCGTTGATGACGAGGGCCAGCGGCGTCGCGAAGTCGCTCGGCAGCTCCCCGAACAGCCCGGAGCGCTGGGTCTTCACTTGCTGCGAGGGCGAGGCAACCTCGGCGGACAGCCGGAACTGGCGCCCGATCAGCTCATCAAAGTCGACGCTCTGGGTCAGGCCCTGCGAGAGCGTTTCGTGGACCAGGGCGATGGTCGCGACCCGGCGCATGGCCTGTTCGAGCCCCTGCTTGGCCTCGTCGCTGACCATCCGGCGGGACTGCATACGCAGCAGCGCCGCCACCGTCTGCAGGTTGTTCTTCACCCGGTGGTGGATCTCGCGGATGGTGGCGTCCTTGGTGACCAGCTCCATCTCCCGCCGGCGCAGCTCCGAAACATCCCGGCAGAGCACCAGCGCCCCGAAGCGCTGCTGTTCGTCCCGCAACGGGATGGCCCGGAGCGAGAGGCTGACCCCGCGGGATTCGATCTCGCTGCGCCACGGCATACGTCCGGTGACCACCAGCGGCAGCGTCTCGTCCACCATGCGGCGGTCCCGCAGCAGGCCCGCCGTGACTTCCGCCAGCGACCGGCCCTCCAGCGATTCGCCGTCGCCGAGGCGGCGGAACGCCGAGACGCCGTTGGGGCTTGCGTACTGCACGATCCCCTCGGCGTCCAGCCGGATCAGGCCGTCGCCGACGCGCGGGGCGCCGCGGCGCGACCCGGTGGGCGAGGCAAAGTCGGGCCAGAGTCCCAGGGTGCCCATCCGCAGCAGGTCATAGGCGCACTGCCGGTAGGTCAACTCCAGCCGCGAGGGCATCCGCGAGCTGGAGAGGTCCATGTGCGAGGTCACGACCGCGAGTGTCCGGCCATTGCGGACCATCGGCACGGCCTCGACCCGCATCGCCATGTCGCTGCTCCAGTTGGTCTCGTTGGAGCGTTCGATGGTCCGGCTTTCCCACGCCTTGTCCACGAGCCGCAACAGGTCCGAGCGGATCCCCTCCCCGACGAAGTCGGCGTGGAACACCGTGTGCGTGGTGGAGGGGCGGACGTGGGCCAGCGCCACATAGCCAAGCTCCGGGTGCGGGAACCACAAGGCGAGGTCGGCGAAGGCAAGGTCGGCGACCATCTGCCAGTCCCCCACGAGCAGGTGCAGCCACTCGGCATCCCCCGGCCCGAAATCAGCATGCTCCCTGATAGGGTCCGTAAAGATTGCCACAGCACCTCCATTTGCGACGCGGGGGCCGGCAGACCCTAGCGTCGGACGATTGACCTCAAGAGCCTCAATGCTACCGAGAGTGAGGCCATGTCATCGGCCTCGAGCGCGTTCACCTCGTCGAACATGCTCTTCGCCCGCCCCAGCTGCTCCACATTCTGGCCTTCCCAGGCCACGAGCCGTTCTTCCGCCGGCAGATCCGACGGCGTCGCCTCCAGGACCGCCGTCGTCATGTCCGAGACGGTCGAGTACAGGTCGTCGCGCAGGGCCGCTCGGGCCAGCGCCTGCCAGCGGTCCTTCCGCGGCAGCTTGGTGATGCGTTCCAGCAGCGAATCGGCGTGGAAACGGTTGAAGACCGTGTAGTAGACGTGGGCGATGTTCTCCACCGGCTCGGAGCTGACGTGCACGATCTTGGCGATGTCCAGCAGCACGAAACTTTCGAACAGCTCGGCCCAGCGGTGCGCCAGGTCCTCGGGAAGTTCCCAGCTCCGGGCCTTCTCCAGCCACTGCGACACCCGCTCGCGGTCGTCGCCGCGCAGATAGTCCAGCAGCCGCGCCCGCATCGGATCCATCAGCGGCTTGAACTCGGCCACGATTTCGGCGATCGGCCGAGCCGCGTTGCCCTGGCTCAGGATCCAGCGCACCGCGCGGTCCAGCAGCCTGCGGATATCCAGGTGGACGGTGCTCCAGTGCTCGGTCGGGAACGACGCCGGCAGCTCGTTGAGCTCGGCCACCATGATGTCCAGCTCGTAGACCTCGCGGAGGGCGACGAACGCCTTGGCGACGGCGGACTCGGTGGCTGACGTTTCCTCCATGGCGCGGAACGCGAACGTGATGCCGCCCAGGTTGATCATGTCGTTCGCGACGACGGTCGCGATGATCTCCCGGCGCAGCGGATGGGTGTCCAGTTCGGCGTCGAAGCGTTCCCGCAGCTGCTTCGGGAAGTAGGCGCGGAGCGTTTCGCGGAACCACGGGTCCTCCGCGAGGTCGCTGTCGCGCAGCGCCGTGGCGAGTTCGATTTTGGCGTAAGCGGCCAGGACGGAGAGTTCCGGCGAGGTCAGCCCCTGTCCCTGCTCGAGGCGCTCGCGCAGCGTCTCGGTGGTGGGCAGTGCCTCCAGCTCACGCTTGAGGTCGGCGGATTTTTCCAGCCAGTCCATCAGCCGCTCGTAGCTGGGGCTCCATTCGGCCACCCGCATGCGGTCGTTGAGCAGCAGGATGTTCTGGTCGATGTTGTCCTCGAGCACCAGCCGGCCCACTTCGTCCGTCATCGAGGACAGGAACTCCGCGCGCTCGGCCGGGTCCAGCTTGCCGGCGGCCACCATCCGGTCCACGAAGATCTTGATGTTGACCTCGTGGTCGGAGCAGTCCACACCCGCCGAATTGTCGATCGCGTCCGTGTTGAGGATGACGCCCTGCAGCGCGGCCTCGATCCGGCCGCGCTGGGTCATGCCCAGGTTGCCGCCTTCGCCGACCACCTTCACACGCAGCTCCCGGCCATCGACGCGGATGGAGTCGTTGGCCTTGTCGCCGACGTCGGCGTTGGTCTCGGTGCTCGCCTTCACGTAGGTGCCGATGCCGCCGTTGTAAAGCAGGTCGGCCGGGGCCAGCAGGATCGCGCGGAGCAGTTCCGGCGGGCTGAGCCGGGTGGTGCCCTCCGGCAGCCCGAGCGCCGCCCGGACCTGCGCGGAGACGGGAATGGACTTGGCCTGGCGGGCAAAGACGCCGCCGCCTTCGCTGATCAGCGACTTGTCGTAGTCGTCCCAGGAGGAGCGGGGCAGTTCGAAGAGCCGCTGCCGCTCCGTGAAGGAGGCCGCCTCGTCGGGGGTCGGGTCCAGGAAGATGTGCCGGTGGTCGAACGCGGCGAGCAGCCGGATGTGCCGCGAGAGCAGCATGCCGTTGCCGAAAACGTCACCGGACATGTCGCCGACGCCGACGACGGTGAACGGCTCGGCCTGGGTGTCCAGGTCCAGCTCGCTGAAGTGCCGCTTGACCGATTCCCAGGCGCCGCGGGCGGTGATGCCCATCGCCTTGTGGTCGTAGCCGACGGAGCCGCCGGACGCGAAGGCGTCGCCGAGCCAGAAACCGTACTCGGCCGCGAGGCTGTTGGCGATGTCCGAGAACGACGCGGTTCCCTTGTCCGCCGCGACGACGAGGTAGGAATCGTCGCCGTCGTGCCGGACGACGTCGGCGGGCGGCACCAGCGTCTCACCCTCCGGGGTAGTGACCAGGTTGTCGGTGATGTCCAGCAGGCCGCGGATGAAGGTCTTGTAGCTTTCGATCCCCTCGGCCATCCAGGCGCCGCGGTCCGCGGCGGGATCCGGAAGCTGCTTGGCGTAGAAGCCGCCCTTGGCTCCGGTCGGGACGATCACGGCGTTCTTGACCGTCTGGGCCTTGACCAGGCCCAGGATCTCGGTGCGGAAATCCTCCCGGCGGTCCGACCAGCGCAGCCCGCCGCGGGCCACCTTGCCGAAGCGCAGGTGAACGCCCTCGACGCGGGGAGAGTAGACCCAGATCTCGAACATCGGCCGCGGGAACGGCAGGCCGTCAATGCCGGAGGGGTCCAGCTTGAAGCTGACGTGCGTCTTGTCCTGGTAGAAGTTGGTCCGGAGCGTGGCCTGGATCAGGTTCTTGAAGGTGCGCAGCACCCGGTCGGCGTCGAGCGTCGCCACCTGCTCGATGGCGGCGTCCAGGCCGGCACGGACTTCGTCCTGGCGCTGTTCGCGGTCCCCGGCGGCCAGCGCCGGGTCGAAGCGCGCGGCGAAAAGGGCGTTGAGCCCACGGGCCACGTCCGGGTTGGCCAGCAGCGTGTCCGCCATGAACTCGAAGGAGTTGGTGTTGCCCATCTGGCGCATGTACTTGGCGTACGCGCGCAGCACCACCACCTGGCGCCAGTGCATGCCTTCGCGGAGCACCAGGCGGTCGAAGCTGTCCGACTCCACGGCGCCGGAAACCGCCGCGCCGAAGGACTCTCCCAGCAGTGCCCCGGTGCGCTCCGGGTCCACCCCGGCCGGGTACTTCAGCCCGAGGTCGTAGAGGAAGAAGTCGCGGCGGTCGGCCGTCTCGATCTCGAAGGGGCGTTCGTCCAGGACCTCGAGGCCCAGGTTGTGGAAGTACGGCAGGATCTGGCTCAGGCTCTTGGGTTCGAGCATGTACAGCTTGACCCGGGCGTCCTCCTCAAGGGTGGCGCCGGCGCCACCGGGCAGGTAGACGTGCACGCCGGGGTGCTCGACGGCGGGCTCGGCGGCGCCCCCGGACGCAGCGCCTTCGGAGGCAGTGCCCTGGGCGGCGGCGCCGTATTTCTCGAACCGGGCGATGTCCTGCAGCGCGTCCTCAACCTCGTAGTCAACGCGGTAGCTGGGCGGGAACGCCTCGGCCCAGACCGCTGCGAGTTCCTTGGCACCGTTCTCGCCGTCGGCGCCGGCCCTGGCGCGCAGCACCTCGGCGATGCCCTCGCTCCAGGAACGCGCAGCACGGACCAGCCGCTTCTCCAGCTCGTCACTGTTGACGTGGCTGACGTCGGCGTCCTTGGGAAGCCGGATCCGGAAGAACAGCCGGGCGAGGGCGGATTCGGTCATCCGCGCCTCATAGTCGATCGAGACCGCGTCGAAAGTCTCCCGCAGCTCCTTCTCGATGCGCAGCCGGACATTGGTGGTGTACCGGTCGCGGGGAAGGTATACCAGCGCGGACATGAACCGGCCGTAGATGTCCGGGCGGAGGAACAACCGGGTCCGGCGGCGCTCCTGCAGCCGCTGGATGCCGGTGGTGATGGCGGCAAGGTCGGGGATTTCGATCTGGAAGAGCTCATCGCGCGGGTAGGTCTCAAGGATGCCGAGCAGGTCCTTGCCGGAGTGCGAGTCCGGCGGGAACCCGGCATCGCGCAGCACGGCGTCGACCTTCTCGCGCACCACCGGGATGTCCCGGACGGATCCGGCGTAGGCGGTCGTGGCGAACAGGCCGATGAAGCGCCGTTCGCCGTTGACGTTGCCGGCGGCGTCGAAGCTCTTGACGCCGATGTAGTCAAGGTACGCGGAGCGGTGCACCGTGGAGCGGGAGTTGGCCTTGGTGATCACCAGTGCCCGCTTCTCGCGCGCCTTCTTGCGGCCCGTTTCGGTCAGGTGCTGGATCTGGTGGCGGGTGTCGGCGCCGTTGCGGAGCAGGCCGAGGCCGCTGTCCTCCCGCAGCTCCAGCACGTCCTCGCCGGATTCGTTCAGCAGGTCGTATTCGCGGTAACCCAGGAAGGTGAAGTTTCCGTCGTCGAGCCAGCGGAGCAGTTCCTTCGCCTGGCGGAGTTCGGCGATCTGGGCGGAGTTGGCCACCTTGTCGAGGTCGTCGGAAATCTCGTGCGCCTTGTTGCGCATCTTCGGCCAGTCCTCAACCGCCGCCCGGACGTCGCCGAGCACCCGGGTCAGGCCCTCGATCAGCTCCGCGCGCTTCGCATCATTGACCCGGTCGATTTCGACGGCGATCCAGGATTCCATGTGCGAGGCGTTGTCGCCCTCGGCGATCAGGTGCGACAGGTTGGGCATCGCCGCCGTGTCGCCGCTGGAGATCCCCAGGTGGGAGGGCACCCGGGCGACCTTGACCAGCTGGCCGGTCGCACGGTTGCGGGTGACGACGAAGAGGGGGTGGATCACGAGGTGGATCGGGGACTTCTGCCGGACGAGTTCGGCGTTCACGGAGTCCACCAGGAAGGGCATGTCATCGGTGACGATGTAGATGACACTGGCCTCGGCCTCGTCGGTGATCGAAATGCTGGCCACGCCAGGCCGGCGGACGGCGGCCGCCTGCAGGTGCGTCTGGGACCGGGCGGTCAGGACGTCTTCGCCGTAGCCGCGGGCATCCTCCTCGGCGAGATGTTCGTAGTAGTCCGCGAAGTACCCTTCACCGGCACCGATCGAAACGGGTTGATCCTCCACGCTGGACCCAGACGACATCGACAAACGCCTCCATCAAAAAGTTCATTGCCGCACCGTTGCGGCCCTCATGGCGAGCCTAACCCTTTAGTCCGGCCTTTGCTGTGGAAGAAGGGACAGAGGATCTGCGATTTCGCTGGACAGGTGCACAAACCAGCGCGGCGAGGGACCTGCGCAGGGGCGAGTCGGGCGCGGCCTCAAGCAGCAGCGAGCCGGCCAGCAGGGCGGCGTCGCACGCTGCGGGATCCGCGGGAAGGAACGCCTCCAGCGGCATGGCGGGGCCGTAGCGCGCCCAGGCCTCGCGGAGCTGGCGTTCCGGGGTGCGTCCGACGGCGGCGGCCCGCACCTTGTTCAGGACAACTCGCGGGGAGGCCTGCGGGACGGCCGTCGACAGTTCGGCCAGGCCGCGCACCAGCCTCGGCACACCGACCGGGTCGGCGGCGCCGACGGCAAAGACGGTATCCGCCAGCTCCAGGCTGCGGAGGGTCGCGGCGTTGCGGCGCGGCGCCATCGAATCAAAGCTGAGCTCCTCGTCGGCCTCCAGGCAGAAGCCGGCGTCGATCACCGTGACCTCGGCGACCTCCCGGGCCCGTTCGTAGACCAGCGAGAGCGCCGCGGCGCGCAGTTCGGTCCAGCGGTCGGCGCGGGTGATGCCGGTGAGGACCCGGAAGGTCCCGGCACGGCTGGCCACCGGCGCGGCGATCCGGAGCAGCGCGGCGCCGTCGAGCAACCCCTGGTCCGCCAGCCGGCAGGCCTGCGCGAGTCCGGCAGCCTCGTCGAGCAGCCCCAGCACCGCGGCGACGCTGGCGCCGTAGCTGTCGGCGTCAACCAGCAGCACGGATTTGCCTTCCGCGGCCAGTTCGCCGGCGATATTGGCGGCCAGCAGCGTCCGGCCGGGCGAGCCGGCGGGGCCCCAGACGGCGATGATCCTCCCGGTTGCGGGCTTGCCGCCGCCGGCGCCGCTCCTCGCCCCGTCTGCCCCGGGATCCGGTCTGCGGTCCCGGGCGCGCTGCGCTGCTGCACTACCCGCTGCTGCACTACCCGCTGCTGTGTCCGCCGCGCCGGCGGAGGTGCGAAGCGCCGCGGAATGGTCGGCGAAGGCACTTGCCGGCGGTCCGGGCCGCTCCCCCGCGAGCTGCGCCACCGCACCTGCGATCAGGATGGCGAGCGCGGCTGGTTCCACCCCGGAAACCTCGGCGGTCACCCCGATCCCCCGCAGTCTGGCGGCTTCCTCGGGGCTGTCGGTCAGCGCTACCACGGCCACCCCGACGGCGGCGAGGCGGTCCACGAGGGAGGCAGTGAGCTCCGCGCTGCCTTCCGCGACGACGGCGGCGCGGGCCAGCCCCGTCTGGCACGCGGCGAGCAGCTCGGCAAGTTCGCCGCAACGGCGCACGACGGACACCGGCCCATGAAGCCGCTCCAGCCCGCCGACGAGGTCATCACGGGTCCGCCCCACCGTCACCACCGGAATGCCCATCAGGGCGCACCGCCCGGATTCCAGACCACGGAGATGTTTGCCTTGTTGGCCTGCGCCCCCAGCAGTTTCGGCATCTGCCCGTCCGGGACCAGCACCATCACCACGGTGGAGCGCTGCGATCCCAGGGCGGTGCTGCCCGGCGTGAGCTGCGCAATCTCGGCCCCGGGGAGCAGCAGCGTGGGCTCGCTGAACCCGTTTCTGGTGTCCGGCAGCGCTACCCAGACATCCACCCGCGAGCCGGCCACCGCCTGCGGCGGCAGGGCTTCGTCGATGGTGATGGCGACGGGCTTGCGGTCCAGCCCGTCCTGCCGGCCGAAGCTTTCACGCGGCAGGAGCTGGTCCTTGCCGACACGCTGAACCGCCACCAACCCGTCAGCGAGGCCCGACTCCGGGGTGAAGTAATGCCCTTCGACGTCACCCAGCCGGACCTTGACCCGGTGGAGTTTGTCCGGGGTGAGCTTCTCTCCGACGGCGATCGGTTGGCTGGCCGCAAAGGCCTCCGTGGTCTGGTCCGCCGCAGCCACGAGCGAAACGACACCGGCAACCGAGGCCAGCACCAGCAGGATCCCCACGAGGAGCCGCGGGTCCTTCCACGAGGGCTTTTTCAACCGGGCGCCGCCGGCAACCGTGTTCCCACTCATGCGTCCTGCTCCCCCTGTAGTCGCGGCCCGGGCTGCGGGCGCCGGACACCCCTATTGTCACGAATTGGCGCCCCGGCGGGAAGGGAGATCGGCAAACAACAGCAAATTGTGGATAACGGCCCCAAATGCCGCCAGCGGTGGCAAAATGGTGCCATGCCCCGATTCCTGACCCTCGCCGACGTTGCCGAGCAGCTCCAGATCAACTCCCCCGCTGCCTACGCCCTTGTCCGCAGCGGCCAGCTCAAGGCCATCCAGGTGGGGGGACGGGGCCAGTGGCGGGTGGAGGAGACCATGCTGGAGCAGTACATCCAGGAACGCTACGCCGAGGCCAGCCGGATGATCGAGGAGGCCCGGTCCAAGGGCAACTGAGCCCGTCCGCTACCCGACCGCGCCGCGTGCCGATCTCACCCCGGCAAGGGCGCTGAACGGAATCGTCGCCACCGCCTGGACGTTGGCAGGGCGCCGGTCCTCACCCTGACCGGTGACGGCCAGGTCCAGGAAATCGCGGCCGACCCGGTCAATGACACCGTGCAGCACGGATTCCCCCGCTGCCCCGCGGGACACCATCACAGCCAGGCTGGCGCGGTCCCTGGCCAGCCCCCGGAGTGCGCTGGCCAGTCCGAGCCGCTGCCGGACTTCCGTACCCGCGCCGACCGCCAGCCTGGACAGCCCCGCGTACCGAACCGCAGCGGAGTGGGGAATCAGCAGCTGGTGCCGCTCCTCGTCGAGGACCAGCCACTGGCTGCCCGCATGGCTCAGGGTCCCTTCGTAGACCGTCCCGGAGCCGAGGTGCACGCCGATCCGAAGGCCCACCGAACCCCGCAGCCGGTCCGCCAACTCGACCGTTGCGGCTTCCACCCGCGCCCGTTCACCGACTTCGACGTCCAAGTCGACCCGTTCGCCGGCAGCCAGCTGTGCCTCCAGGTCTGCAAACAGGTCGTCCCAGCGCATGGCGACAGCGTAGGGGCCGTCCCGGCGGCGGTCAATCCACATTCTTTCGGTCAGCTCTGGACAAACCACTTCGTCAAGGCCAAACTCGCTTAAACGATCCTAAATGCATCAAATTGCATCAACTTATACCAAACAACATCTTGAGCGGGCGGCCTGGCCTGCGGAGGAGGCAGTCATGGACACCACGGAACTCTCCTGCGGCGGGCACCGACACGGGCTCGGCACTGACACCGCGCTGACGTCCCTCATCCTCCTGCTCGGAACCTTCCTCGCAGGGTCGGGCGCCCAGCTCGCGCAGCGCCTGCACTCCTCGGCCGCGCGGCGCCAAGCGCTCTCCTTCGAGGACCAGCTGGCAATCGCCGCCAACACCACCGGGTTGATCGTCGTTGTCTGGTGGGCGCTGTCCTTTCTGATTGCCGTCACGGCCGCGCTGCTCGAACGCAGCGGCAGCCGCCGGGCCGCAGTAGCCGCCGGCCGGTTCAGCCCCGCCTTCATGCGCCGGCTGGCCCTGGCCGCCGTCGGGCTGCAGCTCGCCACGGCACCGCTGGCGCACGCCGGTCCCGGTCCAGTGGCGCCGGCGCCGTCCACCCCGCCAGCCGCTGCCGCGGCGTGGACCCCTACGGGCGGCGCCGTCGGCGGTGCCGTGCCGGCTGCCGGTACGCCGGTGCCGACGCCTGGTCCGGCGGCCGCTTCCGGCCCCTCACCCGGGCCCGCGCCGGAGCACGGCCCCTCGGCCAGGTCCCGGGCCCTTGGTGTGGATCCGCACTGGACGCCGGCGCCGCCGCCGGTGGACCCCCGCGCGCTGGCGCCCCTGCCGCTGCGTCCGCAGCAGCCGGCCGCGGGCGCGGGCGAGGTCACCGTCCGGGCCGGGGACTCACTGTGGAGCATCTGCGCGGCGGAGCTGGGCCCGCTGGCGTCCGACGTCGACATCGCCCTGGCCTGGCCGCGGCTCTACCAGACCAACCGGAAGCTCATCGGCAGCGATCCCGGACTGCTGCTGCCCGGGCAGGTCCTCCGGCTGCCGGCCAATCCCTAAACCCGTCCCCTGAACCCCGATCAAACGACAGCAAAGGAAGACCCATGAGTCCCGTAACCGGTATCCGCGCAGGCGCCGCTGTCCCTTCCCCGACGGCGCCGCCGGGCCCCCACCCGGTCCCCCGACCCTCCGGGCCCCGCGGTCCGGCACCGGCCCTGCGGGTCGTGGACCAGGACCGCGAGGTGTGCGCGATTTCCCGTGCCACCGTGCAGGCCGCCATCGAGGTCCTCGCCGGCACCCGGCCCGCCCAGCAGCTCGCACGCCGGCTTGACGAGCGCTGCCTGGCAGCGCTGCAGCACCGGGCCGCCCTGACGCGCCGTGTTGCGTCCGGCACGTCCCCGACGGCCGGCCGGCTGCACCGGAACCCGGCCGTCCGTTCGGTCCGCGCCTTCCGGGTCTCCGAGGACGTCTATGAGGCCAGCGCCGTGGTGTCCGACGAACTGCGCGTCCGCGCCGTCGCCCTGCGGCTGGAGCGCAGCAGGCTGGTCTGGCGGGTCACCGTCCTGGAGATCGGCTGAGGGTTCGCGCCAGGAACGAGGGAAAGGAGGTCAACGCAAAAGCAGGGCCGGAACCACCGTTCCTGCCCTGCTTTTGCACTGTCAGTGCGGCGCTTTTGTTAGCGGCGCTTCTTCTTGTTGGCGCGGCGCGGCGACTCCTGGGCCGCAGCCTTCGCCGGGTTGCCGGAACGGCCGGAGGACTTCGCCTCGACCCGGGTCTGGGCTGCCCCGTCCTCGCCGGGAGCCGTGTACTGCAGCTGGGCCGGCTTCTCCGGCGCTTCCAGGCCGGCGGCGTGGATCTGCGGCTCGTGGTGCTCCGTGTGCTGGCCCGCGGCGTCGGCCACCACTACGTCCTGCGCCGGGGTCACCTCGACCTCCAGGTTGAACAGGAAGCCGACGCTCTCCTCCCGGATGGCCTCCATCATGGCCTGGAACATGATGAAGCCTTCGCGCTGGTACTCGACCAGGGGGTCGCGCTGGGCCATCGCCCGCAGGCCGATGCCTTCCTTGAGGTAGTCCATCTCGTAGAGGTGTTCCTGCCATTTGCGGCCGATCACGGAGAGGACAACGCGCCGCTCAAGCTCGCGCATGCTCTCGGAGCCGATCAGCTCCTCGCGGGCCTGGTAGACCAGGCGCGCATCGGAGAGGATCTCCTCCTTCAGGAAGTCGGCGGTGATCCGCGACTTGCCGCCGGCTTCGTCGATCACGTCGCGCGGCGCGAAACTGACCGGGTACAGGGTCTTCAGGTTGGACCAGAGCAGGTTGAAGTCCCAGTCGTCGCCGGTGCCTTCGGCGGTCGCCTCGTCGATGAACGCGGTGATCGTGTCCTCGAGGAAGTACTGGACCTTTTCGTGCAGGTCATCGCCTTCCAGGATCCGACGGCGGTCACCGTAGATTGCCTCGCGCTGGCGGTTCAGGACGTCGTCGTACTTCAGCACATTCTTGCGCTGTTCGGCGTTGCGGCCCTCCACCTGGCCTTGGGCCGAGGCGATGGCCCGCGAGACGAGCTTGGATTCGAGCGCGACGTCGTCCGGCACGGAGCTGTTCATAAGCCGCTCGGCTGCGCCGGAGTTGAACAGCCGCATCAGGTCGTCGGTCAGCGACAGGTAGAAGCGGGACTCGCCCGGGTCGCCCTGACGGCCGGAGCGGCCGCGGAGCTGGTTGTCGATCCGGCGGGACTCGTGCCGCTCGGTGCCGAGCACGTACAGGCCGCCGAGGTTCAGGACTTCCTCGTGCTCGTCCTTGACCGACTGCTTGGCGGCTTCGAATGCGGCCGGCCAGGCGGCCTCGTATTCTTCGGAATTCTCCTCCGGATCGAGCCCCCGCTTGGCGAGCTCGGCGACGGCGGTGAACTCGGCGTTGCCGCCGAGCATGATATCGGTACCGCGGCCGGCCATGTTGGTCGCGACCGTGACGGCGCCCTTGCGGCCGGCCTGCGCCACGATGGACGCCTCACGGGCGTGGTTCTTGGCGTTCAAAACCTCGTGGCGGATGCCTTCCTTGGCCAGCAGCCGGGACAGGTATTCGCTCTTCTCGACGCTGGTGGTGCCGACCAGGACCGGCTGCCCCTTTTCGTGCCGCTCGGCGATGTCCTTGACGACGGCGTCGAACTTGACCGTCTCGTTCTTGTAGACGAGGTCCGGCTGGTCGATGCGCTGCATGTCCCGGTTGGTGGGAATGGCGACGACGCCGAGCTTGTAGGTGCTCATGAACTCGGCGGCTTCGGTTTCGGCGGTGCCGGTCATGCCCGCGAGCTTGTTGTACATGCGGAAGTAGTTCTGCAGCGTGACCGTGGCGAGGGTCTGGTTTTCGGCCTTGATCTCGACGCCCTCTTTGGCTTCGATCGCCTGGTGCATGCCCTCGTTGTACCGCCGGCCGGCAAGGATACGTCCGGTGTGCTCGTCCACGATCAGCACTTCGCCGTCGAGGATGACGTAGTCCTTGTCCCGCTTGAACAGTTCCTTGGCCTTGATGGCGTTGTTCAGGAAACCGATCAGCGGGGTGTTCGCGGATTCGTAGAGATTGTGGATGCCGAGGTAGTCCTCGACCTTCTCGATGCCGGCCTCGAGGACGCCGACGGTGCGCTTCTTCTCGTCGACTTCGTAGTCGGTTTCGGGCTGCAGCCGCAGCACGACCTTGGCGAACTCGCTGTACCAGCGGTTGGTGTCGCCCTGCGCGGGTCCGGAAATGATGAGCGGGGTACGGGCCTCATCGATGAGGATGGAGTCCACTTCGTCGACGATGGCGAAGTGGTGGCCGCGCTGGACCAGTTCGGACTTGTCCCACGCCATGTTGTCGCGCAGGTAGTCGAAGCCGAATTCGTTGTTGGTGCCGTAGGTGATGTCCGAGGCGTACTGCTCGCGGCGGACGGCGGGGTCCTGGTTGGAGAGGATGCAGCCGCTGCTCAGGCCGAGGAAGCGGTACACGCGTCCCATCAGGTCCGACTGGTACTCGGCGAGGTAGTCATTCACGGTGATGACATGCACGCCTTTGCCGGTGAGCGCATTGAGGTAGGCCGGAGCGGTGGCCACCAGGGTTTTACCTTCACCGGTTTTCATTTCGGCGATGTTGCCCAGGTGCAGGGCGGCGCCGCCCATCAGTTGGACGTCGAAGTGGCGCATCCCCAGGGTGCGGGACGATGCCTCGCGGACGGCGGCGAACGCCTCGGGCAGCAGGTCGTCGAGCTTCTCGCCGTCGGTGTGGCGGGCACGGAGGCGGTCGGTCTCTTCGCGCAGTTCGGCGTCGGTGAAGGTCTTAAAGGAGCTTTCCAGGGCATTGATGGAATCGGCATAGTTCCGCAGTTGCCGCAGGGTCTTTTTGTCACCCGTGCGGAGAAGTTTTTCAATAAGTGATGCCACGTGAAATTGCTCCCAGTCTCAAGCTGCCGAATTCCGGCGTGTTTAGTCTACGGGAGAGACGCAGGGCGGGACGCGCCTGTTCCCTCAGAGCGGAGGCAAGCCGGCCACGGCCCGCCCGAGCGCCGGCGCCAGGTCCCCCACGGGGGCGACAACGACCCGGTCCAGCTCCAACCACTCTGCCATGAGCTGCAGTTCTTCGGCGAGTTCGACGGCGGTGTCCGCCGGCGCGCCGGGCTCGGCATGGCTGCCGCGGACGAGCAGGCTGCCGGTCGCCCGGTCTGCCTTCAGGTCCACACGCGCCACGATCCCGTCGCGCAGCAGAAACGGCAGCACATAGTAGCCGTAGCGTCGCTTGGCTTCCGGGGTATAGATCTCGATCCGGTAGTGGAAGCCGAACAGTTCCTCCAGCCGGCGTCGTTCAAAGACGAGGGAATCGAAGGGGCTGAGCAGTGCACGGCCGCGGGCGGCGCGGGGCAGCCCGGCGTCCGCGTGCCGGTAAAGGGGCCTGTTCCAGCCGGTGACGGTTACCGGCTCCAGCCGCCCGGCCTCCACGAGTTGCTCCACCGCGGTGGCGGCGGCGCGCAACGGGGTGCGGAAGTAATCCGCGAAGCACCGCACAGTGCCGATCCCGTGGGCCTGCGCCGCGGCGTCGATCAGCCGGGCCATGGCCGCCGCGGCGTCCGGTTCCCGGCCTGCGGCGGGGTCCGCCTGCGCCGGCTCCGACCGGCTGCCCGGGGGCGAGGCGGCCAGGACCCTGGCGGTCAGCGTGTAGCGGCGTTCAAAGGACCCGGTCCGGGACGCGGCCGAGACAAGGCCCTCCTCGAAGAGGTGCTCGAGGACGCGTTTGACCGCGTTCCAGTTCCACCCCCAGTTGTCTTTCGGGCGGTCCTCCACGTGGCCCAGCCTGGCGGTGAGTTCGGCGGCGGTCAGCGGCCGGCCCGCGGCCAAAACCTCCAGCACACGCTGTGCCACCTCTCCGCGCAGCTCCGGGTCCATGGCGTGGGCGCCGACCCATTTCCGGTTTTGCCACAGCACGAGGTCCGGGAAGTGCTCGGGCCGGATGAAGCTGGCCTCGTGGGCCCAGTACTCCATCATCCGCCGCGGGTGCTTTTCCGCCATGCGGTGCAGGATGGCGCGGTCGTAGTTCCCGAGCCGGGAGAAGAACGGCAGGTAGTGGCTCCGCGAGAGCACGTTGACCGAATCGATCTGGACCAGGTGGAGGCGGGCAAAGGTACGGCCCACCGCCCGTGCGCTCACGGGTGCGGCGGGCCGGACCTTGTCCAATCCCTGGGCTGCCAGTGCGATCCGCCGCGCCTGCTTGAGGCTCAGCGATGCGTGCACGTCAGTCCCTTCGTTGGATGGTCACCAGCTCAGGCGCTGGCAGGCTCATCCTCTGAACGATAAGCGATGATCTTCTCTTCCAGCGGAGCCTCGCCCGGTTCGCAGGTCTGGTCCAGGCTGATGACGCCGTAGGTCCAGCCTTCCCGGCGGTAGACGACCGAGGGTGCCTTCGTCTCCTTGTCCACGAAGAGGTAGAAATCGTGGCCGACGAGTTCCATATTGTCGACGGCGTCGTCGAGCGAAAGGGACGCTGCAGGGAAGACCTTCCGGCGGATCAGCACCGGCGAGTCCCCGGCCGGGATGTCGTTCTCCAGCTCGTACGGCGATTTCTCTGCCGGCGCGGACTGCGGCGGACGGCTGGCTTCCTCATAGATGGGCTCGCTGGTGCTGGCGGGCTCCAGGGACGCCGTTGCCTCGGTGACGGACTTCGGCGTGTGCCGGCCGTGGTGGACCTTCTTGCGGTCCTTGGCCCGGCGCAACCGCTCAAGAAGCTTGTTGTAGGCCAGATCGAAGGCTGCAAATTTGTCTGCCGCGCTGGCTTCGGCGCGGATCACGGGACCCCGCCCGAGGACTGTGAGCTCTACGGTGAGCAGTTCGGCGGTCTGGCGGGCCTTGGTCTCCTTAGTGACCTTCGCATCGACCCTCTGGACCTTGTCCCCCAGGGACGCGATCTTTGAGATCTTTTCGTCGGCGTATTCGCGGAACCGGTCGGAAACCGTCAAATTACGTCCGCTGATCATGAACTCCATGGTGCCCTCCAAATGACTTCGGTGACACGACAGCGACGCTTCCGGGGGCTGATCTGACTGACAGTCGAGCCCCTTTCCGAGCCGCTATCGACAGGTACATCTGTTCTTGGTACCCATCTTCGACGTTAGTTCATAGCCCCCTGTTATTCATCTTTTTTTGGTTTATTTTTTTCGTCCCGGCCGTGGTTCCCGCCAGCGGCGGGGACTGCCGGGGCAAAGTCGTACTGGTCCGGCGGGCGTGTCGCCGCGAGCACCACCGCGCCGCGGACAACCCCGCCTGCGGCGCGCAGCGCCCGGGCCGCTTCGGCCAGCGTGGCGCCGGTGGTGAGCACATCGTCGACCAGGACACACGGCGCACCGTCCAGCCCCGCCCGGCCCTTTCCGCCCGTGACCCGCATGGAACCGCGCACCTGCCGGAGCCTGGCCGCTCGGCCCAGGCCCTTCTGCCCCGCTGGCCAGCCGAGCCAGCTGCGGCTGCCGCGCGCCGCCGTGCTGCGGCTGCCGGAGGCGGCCGCCGCGGGACGGGTCCGGCGGAGGACATCGGCGACGTCGGCCAGGTTCAGCGCCGGGCTCCGCCGGGCCCTGGCCAGCAGCAGGTGCACCGGGCTGAACCCCCGGCGTCGAAAGGCTGCGCTGCTGGTGGGGACGGGCACAAGCACGATCCGCTCCGCCTGGCCGGCAGCGGCACCGATGGCCTTGACGAGCGCCCCGGCCAGTTCCTCGGCGAGCTGGCGCTGGCCGTACCTCTTGAAGGAGAGCACGGACTGCGCCAGCTCCGCCCGGTAGACGCCGGCCGCGACCACCGGCAACAGGAGGGAGCCGTCCATGTCCACCAAAGCGGGAGCCCTCCCCTCGGCCCGGAACGGCCGGCGTGTCAGCTGACGGATGCGGTGGCTGCAAGCGGCACAGAGGGTCCGGTCCTCCGCTCCGCAGCAGACGCATTCCACCGGAACGGCGAGCGCCAGCAACTCCGCGGCGGCAGCGGCGGCCCAATCCGCGGTCCGCGCCGGCCAGCGGGAGTAGCCGCCGCGGTGTTTCGCCCCTCCCGGGTACGGGGCGAGGTCCGGATCAGGGTCCCGGTCAGGGGTCCGGTCAGGTGCGCGGCGCTGGAGTTTGGTCACCGTCCAAGGCTGGGCGCGCCGTGCCCGGCGCGGCAGGGGTCGCCGGCGCTATGTGGACAGGCGGGCGGTCAGCCCGGGAAGGACGGGTCGATGGCGCCCTTGAGCTGCGCTGACCAGCCGTTGCCGAGGCGCTGGAAGATCCCTTCCGTGGATTGCCCGAAGATCTCCGTCGGCCCGTTGCCCGCGCTGAGCGCGGTCAACCCCGGCCAGGGCGCCAGTTCCTGCGGAGCAGTTGACGTCAGGGAAAGCAGCTCGGGAGTCACGTTCCCGCTGGCTGAACTCTTCATCACCGCCACAGTCGTGTCGTTGACCCAGACGCCCCGGTCCGGGGCCCGGGCCGTCAGCAGGGTGATCGGCGCGGTGAGGTCCCGGGGGGTGCCGTCGGCGGTCCGGACGATTCCGGTGATCTGGACGGAGGTCTTGCCGTTCAACTCTGAAATGACGAGGGCCCGGGTTCCTTCCCGCGAGACCCTGAATTCCTTGACGCTCCGGCCGTCCAGCCACGGCGGCGCCAGGGTCACGGTGGGTACGTTTGCCCCCGTCGCGATCCCGGTGGGCCGGTAGGCCAGGACCTCGGTGGTCCCGTTGCCGCCGGGTCCGGCGGTCCAGACCCAGTCGTACCGGCCGAAGGACGGCCGGGAAAGGCTGGCCCGCGTGGTGAGCGCGCGTGCCGGCTGGCCCGGGATGATCGAGTACAGCGTGCTGTGGCCCCGGTTGAGGAACGCCACGGCCTGGGATACCGGAGATTCCGCGGGCAGGCGCGGGGCCAGGGCCCGGACGGACTGGATATCCGGCACCGGCCCCAGCTTGTTGTTCTCGTAGCGGACCAGGTCGTTGTTGCTGACGGCGATCTGGCGGGCCGGAACGTCCTCGTCCCGCACCGGCGGGAGTACGGATCCGTCATCTTCCACCCGGACGAGGTCCTGGTTGGCCCGCAGTTCCACGTTGATGACATCGGGCTGGCTGCGGAAGGTCAAGGCGAGCTGGGTCTGCATCCTCAGCCGGTCCTTGTTGGAGGCCTCCACGAGGTCCTTGGCGGTAAGGTCCACCTGCGCGGCGCCGGAGACCACCGGTACCGACTCGCGGGCCAGCTTGATGCCCGAGGGGAAGGCGCTCACCACGGCGCCCTTGAGGTAGGGGGCGGGACCGCCGAGCAGGGCACTGGCCATGGCCTTGACGGTCTTTTTCTTGATGAACCAGCGCATGTCGGGCACCGCGTAGGTGAACGTGGGGTCGTAGAAGTAGATGGGGTACGCGCCGTAGATGACCTTGAACGTCTGTTCCGGGATGGCGGTGCCGTCCGGGATCTCCGCGATCCGCCACTCGCCGTCCACCTTGGTCAGCGTCGCGGGAATGCTTTCCTTGGACCCTTCCGGCATCGCCGTGGCGATCCCGTCGGCGTCGACGGTGTAGGCGAGGTCGAGTTCGTAGTTGAAGACGTTTTCGACGGCGGTGCGCACCACGCGGGCGGAGCGGAAGACCAGCACCCGGCGGTCCGGCTTCCACTGCACCGACGAGGCCTGGGTGAGGTACTGCCGGGCGACCGCGTAGTCGTCCTCGTAGCCGCTGCCCGCGAGGTAGAAGTCCTCGATCACCGCTTCCGGGGATGCTCCGGCCCGCGGAGCCACGGGGAAGAAGACCGGGGCGTTGTTGGGCTTCCCGGCGCTCTCATCGGTGCTTTTGCCCACCGGCCCGGACCGCGGAATCTGGGCGCAGGAGGTCAGCAGAACCAGGATCACCGCCAGCAGGGCCGCGGCGTGGTTGGTGAACTTCCTGGTGCGCCTCATGACTGCTCCTTCGTCCCGTCGCGGCCGGCGGCCGGACGGGGATCGGTGACGGCGGTCTCCAGCAGCAGCATCGTCCGTTCGGACTGGTCGCCGGCCGGCCCCACGTCGGCGGGTTCCAGTTGGAGCGGTGACCTGGTGATGGTTTCGCCCTGGCGCAGCGGCAGGGTGAGGCGGAAGTTGGAGCCGCGTCCCTTGTTGCCCCAGGCCTGCAGCCAGCCGTTGTGCAGCTTGGTGTCCTCGGTGGCGATGGAGAGTCCCAGGCCGCTGCCGCCGGTGGTCCGTGCCCGGGCGGGGTCGGCGCGCCAGAAGCGGTCGAACACGCGGGCGGCTTCCGCGGCGGTCATGCCGATGCCGTGGTCCCGGACGGCGACGGCCACCGCGGTGTCGTTCGCCGCCACCGAGACGTTCACCGGCCGGCCCTCGCCGTGCTCCAGGGCGTTCAGGACCAGGTTGCGCAGGATCCGGTCAATCCGCCGGTCATCCATCTCGACAACAATGCTGCCGGCGGGGGCGTTGAGCGTCACCTCGGAGCCGTACTCGGCGGCTACCGGGGCGACCCCCTCGATCACGTGCGAGATGAGCTGGACGATGTCGGTCGGTTCGGCGTCGAGCATGGCCACGCCGGCGTCGAACCGGGAGATTTCCAGCAGGTCCGCCAGCAGCGACTGGAAGCGTTCCACCTGGTTGTAGAGCAGTTCCGCGGACCGCTTGTTGATCGGGTCGAACTGGTCGCGGGCGTCATACAGCACCTCGGCGGCCATCCGGACCGTGGTGAGCGGGGTCCGGAGTTCGTGCGAAACGTCGGAGACGAACCGCTGCTGCATCTGGGACAGGGTGGCCAGCTGCGTGATCTGCTCCTGCAGGCTGGCGGCCATGTGGTTGAACGAGGCGCCGAGCCGGGCCACTTCGTCCTCGCCCTTGACCACCATGCGTTCCTGCAGCTGGCCGGCGGCGAGCTTTTCGGAGACGACGGCGGCATGGCTGACCGGGCTGACCACGTTGCGGGTGACGTACCAGGCGACGGCCCCGATCATAAGCGCCAGGGCGGCGGCACCGGCCAGCAGGACGTTCTGGATCTCGTCCAGGGTCTTTTGCGCCGTGTTGAGGTCATAGATGAGGTAGAGCTCGTAGACGGTGCCGTTGAAGGTCACCTTGTTGCCGACGGCGATCCCGGGGCGGTCCTCAGTTCCCACCGGGAACTCGGTGGAGGCCCAGAACTGGTCCTTGCCGGAGTCCTGGACCGCCTTGCGCAGCTCGGGCGGGATCACACTGATGGTGAGCTGGTCCGAGGCCCGCGATTCGACCCACCGGTTGCGGGGTTTGGTCTGTTCGGGCATGGCTTCGAAGACATAGCGGCGCTGGATCACCGAGCCGCGGCCTTCGACCGCGTTCAAGGTGTCGTACACCAGGGTGATGACGCTCGACTGGTCGGTGACCTGGGCGCCGTCGAACGTGTCCTGGACCTGCTTGACGTTGTAGCGTGTCTCGGACTCGGCCTGGGCCAGCCGTTCCTGGAAGAGGTTGTTGGCGATCTGGTTCGACAGGTACGCGCCGACGACGGCGAAGGAGCCGATCGCGAGCATGAGGGTGGTCAGCACGGTGCGGAACTGGAGGGACCGGCGCCAGCGGCGCTGCAGGGCCCGCAACAGGTACCTGGAGGCGGGCAGCAGGCGGGACGCTCCGGTGCGTACCAGCCGGAGAACGCGGGCGGTGACGATCCGGGCGCGGCGGGCCCAGATGCGGGCCCGGAAGAGCGGACTCTGCCCGGCGGGCGGCGCCGGCGGCCCGGCGGGTCCGGGTTCCGGCTGCGGGTGGCCGTCCGCCGGCTCAGGAACCTGCTTTATAGCCGACACCACGGACCGTCAATACAACTTCAGGGGCTTCCGGATCGCGTTCGATCTTCGAGCGCAGCCGCTGGACGTGGACGTTGACCAACCGGGTGTCCGCCGCGTGACGGTAGCCCCAGACCTGCTCGAGCAGCAGCTCACGGGTGAAGACCTGCCAGGGTTTGCGCGCCAGGGCGACGAGCAGGTCGAATTCCAGCGGAGTCAGTGAGATCCGTTCGCTGTTGCGGCTCACCACGTGGCCGGCGACGTCGATCGTCACGTCCGCGATGCGCAGGGTTTCCGGCGCCTTCTGGTCGCCCGGACGCAGGCGCGCCCGGACGCGGGCCACGAGTTCTGCGGGTTTGAAGGGTTTGGGCACGTAGTCGTCGGCGCCCGATTCAAGTCCGCGGACCACATCCGAGGTGTCCGACTTGGCCGTCAGCATCACGATTGGCACGTCGGACTCGCCGCGGATCTGGCGGCATACTTCAATGCCGTCCATTCCCGGAAGCATCAGGTCCAGCAGCACGAGGTCCGGCTTGGAGGAGCGGAAAACCTCCAGGGCCTGGCCGCCGTCCGCGCAGAAGACGGGGTCGAAGCCGTCGTTGCGCAGCACAATACCGATCATCTCGGCCAGCGCCTCGTCATCGTCCACTACCAAAATCCGTGCCTTCATAGCTTATATATTCCCCTATTGAAATGGCTTTGTCGTATTCGGGCGGTCCCCGGCATGGCGCGGAGAGCTGCCCGCCGTGGGGCGGCTGGGCTGCGTCCGCCGGTAATCGCGCACCGCGAACCGGCCTAAGGCTTGCGGCCGGCCGCCGAAACTATAGGCTGGGGGCACAGCTGGCCCGGACTCACGCCGGGGCCCGCGGGCAGCAGGGCGTCCGGGCCCGGGCCGCGGGCGTCCGGCGGGCAATTTCTTGGGGAGGAAAAGCTTGTCTGAGCAGGAACCTAACGAGCCGCAGCAGCGCGGCCGGGAGCCGTGGGACGGCCCGCCCGCCCAGCAGCCGCAGTGGGTCAGCCGGCCGCCGTGGGGGCAGCAACCCCAGTGGGGAACCCCGCCGCCCCCTCCCGCCCAACAGCCGCCGTGGGGGCAACAACCCCAGTGGGGGCAGCAGCCGCAGTGGGGCGGGCAGCTTCCGGGCCCGGGTTTCCCAGGCCCGGGCTCCCCCCACCTGTCCCCCTACGGCCAGCCCCGCTACGTGGCCCCGCCGAAGCCCGGCATTGTGCCGCTGCGCCCCTTGATGCTGGGCGAGATCCTGGACGGCGCCTTCCAGACCGTCAGGCGCAATCCCGCAGCCATGCTGGGCGCGGGCGTCATCGCCCAAGGCCTCGGCTCTGTCGTCTCCGCCGTCGCGCAGACCGGTGCCGTCTCCGGGTGGTCGCCGGCTCCGTGGCTGGAGGGCATCGGCCCCTCGCAGGCGGCGGCCCTCGTATTCGGCATCGCCGGCGTCGGCCTGGTGTTGATGCTCCTGACCGTGCTGATCTCGGTCGTTATGCAGGGCGCGATGGCGGTTCCCGTGGCCCGCTCGCTGCTGAACAGGTCGACGGGCTTCCGCCAGATGTGGACCCTGTCACGCTCCCGGACCGGTGCGCTGCTGGGGTTCGCCGGCCTGCTGATCCTTGGGGTGGCCGCCGTCGCCGCCGTCGTGGTGGTGGGAACGGTGGCGCTCGTGCGCGTCCTGGAGCGCGCTGCCGCGCTGGCCCTGGTCTTCTTGTTTCTGGCCCTCACGCTAGGGCTGGTCTGGCTCGCCATTCGGTTGCTCGTCGCGCCCGCGGCGATCGTGGTCGAGGAGATCGACGCGGCCGCCGGCCTGCGCCGCTCCTGGCAGCTGACCCGCGGCAACTGGTGGCGCATCCTCGGCGTCACCCTGGTGGTCGGCCTGCTCGTTGGCGTCCTTACCCAGATCATCCTGATTCCCGTGAACCTCCTCGGCAGCGGCCTCGGGGCCACGGTCTTCGCGCAAGGCGGCGAAGGCGAGTCCCAGGCGGTGCGGATCATGGTCACCGTCATCGGCGCAGTGGTCGGCGCCCTGGTCGCAGCCCTGGGCTTCGCCTTCCAGACCTCGACCGTCGCCCTCGTCTACCTGGACCTGCGGATGCGCAAGGACGGGCTGGACCTCGCCCTGCTGCGGCAGCTGGAGACCGGCGGCGACCCGGACGGGGTCCCGGGACGGGGTCCAGCGGTGGTCCGCGGGGACACCTCCGCCTGGCAGCAGCCTCCCTACGGCCCGCCCCCGTTCCGCGGATGACGGGTATGCCCGCCCTCGCGGCAGACCGTGCCGGGCCGGCACTGCCCGCACACTTCCAGCAGGAACCACCGGTGCTCCCCGGACGCGACGAAGCCGCACGCTGGGCCGCGGAAGAACTCGCGAAGGCGCCGTACCGCGCCGCCGAACCGAGCTGGCTCGACGATGCGCTTGCCGAGTTTGCCCGCTGGCTGCGGACGCTGACCGGCAACGGTGACCCGGGCGGCGACGGCGGTTATGCCGTGCCGCTGCTGCTGGTCATCGCCGCCGTGGTCATCGGCGTCGCCATCGTGGTGGTGCGGCCCCGGCTCAACGCCCGGCGCCCCGCCGTCAAGGACGTCTTCGACGCCGGCCCGGACCTGAGCCCGGCGGTGCACCGTGAGCGCGCCGCGCAAGCGGCGGCCCGCGGGGACTGGCCCGCTGCCGTCGTCGAGCAGTTCCGGGCCCTGGTTCGCGCGGCGGAAGACCGCACCGTCCTGGACCGGCAACCCGGACGGACCGCGGGCGAGGCCGCCGCCCGGCTGGGCCGCGCCTTCGGTGCGTACGCCGGGGAGCTGCAGGGCGCGGCTCTGACCTTCGACGCCGTCCGCTACGGCGGCGCGGCGGCCGGCGCGGGCGAGCATGCGGCACTGGCCGGACTGGATGCGGCGCTGGCCGGCAGCACTCCGGATTATCAGGGCACCGGCGCGGACGCCCTTGTCAGGCCGCTGTGACCGGCGCGTCGACGCTGCGCCGCTGGCTCCGCCGGCACCGCACCTGGACCGTGCTCGGCGTCGTCTTTCTCGCCGGGCTGGTTCTCACGACGGTCCTTCAACTGCAGCCCCGCGGCGACCGGACGGCGCTGTCCACCCGCAACCCGGCCCCGGACGGAGCGCAGGCCGCCGCGGAAATCCTTCGCCGCCATGGCGTCAACGTGGAGCAGCAGGACTCTTTGGAGGCGGCCAGCCAAGCGCTGGAGGCCGCCAAACATGCCGGCGAGCGCACCACCGTCCTGCTCTACGACCGCAATGGCTACCTCGGCCGCGACCAGCTGCAGTACCTGGGCGGTGCCGCGGACCGGCTGGTGGTGATTACGCCCCGGCTGAACACGCTGCAGGGCGTGGGCGGCGGGATCGTGCAGGCCGGAGTGGTTCGGGACGGCACCGGGGCGCTCGCCCCGGCTTGCCTTATTTCCGACCCCGCGGCCGCCGGCACGGTCTCGGCCGCGAATGGCTACCTCTACGACGGAGAAGTGGTCTGCTACGCGCCGCGCGACGGCGGGGGCGGCCTCTACGCCGGCAGCGAGGACGGCCGGACCGTGGTCCTGGGCAGCACCAAAATCCTCAGCAACGCGGCCCTCGCCGACCAGGGCAACGCCGCTCTTGTGCTGCGGACCCTCGGTGCGGAGCCACGGTTGATCTGGTATCTGCCCGGGATCGCCGACGTGCCCGCCGCGAGGGAACCGGTGACCCTCGACCAGCTCGCTGCGCCCTGGACCCACGTCCTGGGGCCCTGGCTGGCCTTCGTGGCGGTGCTCGCGGCCTTCTGGCGCGGCCGCCGGCTCGGTCCCCTGGTCTTCGAGCCGCTCCCCGTGGTGGTCAAGGCGGCGGAGACGGCGGAAGGACGGTCCCGCCTCTACCACGACGCCCGCGCCGTCGACCATGCCGCCGAAGTCCTCCGGGCCGGCACCCTGGTGCGGCTGGCCAGGACGCTCCGGCTGGGACCGGACGCCGGGGCCGCAGCCATCACCGACGCGGCCGCCCGGCACCTGGACCGGGCACCCGAAACCGTCGCCGCTGTCCTCGACGCCGCACCCCGCGCCGAGGCCGACCTCGTGCGCTGGGCCCAGCAGCTGGACCTACTAGAGAAAGAGGTACACGCCCGATGAATGATCAGCCAAGCGTCTCCACGCACGCCCCGGAAGCCCCCGGCCACTGGGACTCCCGGGACCGGGACCCCCTCCGGCAGGCACTGCTGGACGTGCGCCGCGAGGTCGCCCGGGCCGTCGTCGGGCAGGACGCCACCGTCACCGGGATGCTGATCGCCTTGCTGTGCCACGGCCACGTGCTGCTCGAGGGGGTGCCGGGGGTGGCCAAGACCCTGCTGGTGCGCAGCCTCTCGGCCGCCCTCAGCCTCGACACCAAGCGGATCCAGTTCACCCCGGACCTGATGCCCGGCGATGTCACCGGCTCGCTCGTCTACGATTCGCACACCTCGGAGTTCAGCTTCCGCGAGGGCCCGGTCTTCACCAACATCCTGCTGGCCGACGAGATCAACCGGACACCGCCCAAGACCCAGGCCTCGCTGCTGGAAGCGATGGAGGAGCGGCAGGTGTCGGTGGACAGCGTCTCGCGCCAGCTTCCCGTGCCCTTCATCGTGGCGGCCACGCAGAACCCGGTGGAGTACGAGGGCACCTACCCCCTGCCCGAGGCCCAGCTGGACCGCTTCCTGCTCAAACTCACCATGCCGCTGCCCGGGCGGGAGGACGAAATCGAGGTGATCCGGCGGCATGCGGCCGGCTTCGACCCGCGCAACCTGGCCGCCGCCGGGATCCGCCCGGTGGCAGGCCGCACCGAGCTGGAGCAGGCGCGGCACGCCGTGGCCGCCGTCGAGGTCGGCCCCGAGGTCCTCGCCTACATCGTGGACCTGGTCCGCGCCACCCGCGCAGCGCCGTCCTTCCAGCTGGGCGTCTCGCCGCGCGGCGCCGCCGCCCTGCTGAACGGCTCGCGCGCCTGGGCCTGGCTCTCCGGCCGGACCTTCGTCACCCCCGACGACGTGAAAGCCCTCGCCCTGCCCTGCCTGCGGCACCGGGTGGCCCTGCGCCCCGAGGCGCAGATGGACGGCGTGCAGGTCGACGGCGTGCTGGGCAGCATCCTCGCCTCCGTGCCTGTGCCGCGCTGAGTCATGGCGGTTTCCGGACGTTTTGTGCTGCTGGCGCTGCTGGGCCTGCTCCCGGTGGCGCTCTTGCCCGGCTGGGGCTCTGCTGCCGCGGTGGGCCTGCTGCTGCTTGCCGCCGTGCTGCTGGACCTGGCGCTCGCGGTACCGCTGCGGCAGGTCTCGGTGCAGCGCAACGACGCCGGCAGCGTCCCGCTCGCCGGGCAGGCCGAGTCCGTGCTCACGGTGGCCAACGCCGGGCGCCGGATGTTGCGGGGGCTGGTCCGGGACGCCTGGCAGCCCTCGGCCGGCGCGCGGAACCCGGTCCAGCCCCTGCTGGTCCCGCCCGGCGAGCGCCGCCGGGTGACCGTCACGCTGCAGCCCACGCGGCGCGGTGAACTGGCCGCCGCGCACGTCACGGTCCGCGCCTTCGGCCCGCTGGGCTTGGCCGCCCGGCAGCGCACCCTCCCGTGCCCGGGCACGCTCCGGGTGCTCCCGCCGTTCCACTCGCGGCGGCACCTTCCCTCCAAGCTGCGCCAGCTGCGCGAGCTCGACGGGAAGGCGGCGGTGCAGATCCGCGGCGCCGGCACCGAATTCGACTCCCTGCGCGACTACGTGCGCGGCGACGACGTCCGCTCCATCGACTGGCGTGCCACGGCACGCCGCTCCGCCGTCGTGGTCCGGACCTGGCGGCCGGAGCGCGACCGCCGCGTCGTCATCCTGCTGGACACCTCGCGCACCGCCGCCGCCCGGATCGCCGACGAGCCGCGGCTCGACACCGGCATCGAGGCGGCGCTGCTGCTGGCCGTCCTGGCCGAACGGGGCGGGGACCGGGTCGACTTCCTCGCCTTCGACCGCAGGCTCCGGGCGCAGGCCGGCTCCGCAGCCAAGGGGAACCTGCTCGGACAGCTGGTCCAGGCCATGGTCCCGCTGGAGGCTGAACTCATCGAACTCGACTGGCCGCAGATCCCGGCCAGGGTCCGCTCCGTGTCCGCGCACCGCTCCCTCGTGGTGCTGCTCACCGCGCTCGACGGCGGCGCCCCCGAAGAGGGGCTCCTGCCGATGGCGGCACAACTCGCGCAGCAGCACGTGGTGGTGGTCGCCTCGGTCCGCGATCCGCTGCTCGGCGAAATGCAGCGCGAGCGCTCGACCGCCACCGGTGTCTTCCGCGCCGCCGCAGCCGAACGCGCCCTGCTGGAACGCGAGGCGGTCAGCGCCCAGCTGCGCCACGCGGGCGTCGAAGTCGTCGACGCCGAACCGGCGCAGCTGCCGCCGGCGCTCGCGGACGCGTACATTCGGTTGAAAGCCGCCGGACGGCTGTGACCCCCAGGAGGATGCCGTGAGCAGTTACGACCCCATCTACCGGCTCGGCCTCGGGCCGGACTTTTCCCGGCTGCAGCCCGAACTGCAGGACTACTTCTCGCTCGCTCCGGGGTCCGGGCACTACGGCGTCGGCGAGGGCGTCTTCGACGTTGTCGGGTGCCGGCAGCGCTGGCTGCGTCCGCTGCTGCGGCTGGCGACCGGCGAACAGGCGTTCTTCCCTGAGTACGGCGAGGGCATCAGGTTCCGGATCGAGAACCACGCCCATTTAGACCCGTTCGGGCGCTCCAGCCTCACTGCCCGGCGTGAGATTTTCTTTCCGCAGACCACCAGGATCTTCCATGACACCACCAGCCTGGACTCCTCCGCCGGCACCCCGCGGCTGGTGGATTACGTCGGCCGGTACCGCCGGCTGGTCACCGACCTCAACCTCAGCGTCACGCCGGAAGGCCGGCTGCGCGGCGTCTCGGAGGCCTCCCGGCTGTTCCTGGGCCCCCTGCGGATCCCGCTGCCGGACGCCCTGGACGCCAAGGCGTACGCCGAGCAGTGGTGGGAGCCGGGCGAGGGCCGGCACCGGATCCAGGTCAAGGTGATCCAGCCGCAGATCGGCCTGGTGCTGGTATACGCCGGGCACTTCGACTACCGGCTTGAGCCCTACCCTGACGCTGCCGCGGCGCCGGGCCATCTTCCCGAACGCGCGCGGCCCGACCGCTGGGAAAGCCGCGTCTAGGTCCTAGCCGAGCGCGAGCTGGTTCAACCCGTCCGCGAGCTGCGTCAGCCGGGTCAGCACCGCCGTCGCGGACGACGGCGTGTGGCCGGCGAGGCCTGCCGACGGCGTGACCCGCACCGAGCCCAGCGCGGTGGCCGGCAGCCCGAGCTGGCGCCACGGGCGCCAGAGCGTTTCGACAGCCTGGGGCACACGCGGCAGCGCCGCGGCGGGATCATCGACCGGCAACGTCCCGGCCCACAAGCGTTTCCCGGACTCCACCGCGCCCGCGATCTGTTCCCACTGGCGGGAGGTCAGGGCCCGTAGCGGCACCGCGAACCCGTCCGCGCCGGCGGCGAGGATCCGGTCGAACGGCGCCTCCACTTCCGGCACGGAAACCACGACCTCGGCCGCGCCGGCAGCCCTCAGGGCGTCGATGACGAGCCGCCAGGATTCGGTGATCTCCGACCCCGCGACCGCGCGCAGGGTGCGGTAGCCGCTGGAGGTGGGGATGGTGCCGGCCATGACGGCGGCAATGTCGGGTTCGTCGAGCTGCACCACCAGGCTCGCGCCCGGCGCCGCGGCGGCAGCCCGGCGCAGGTAGGCGCCCACACCGGCGGCGAGCGAGGCCGCGAGGTCCCGCCGTGCGCCGTGGTCAATCAGGGCACGTTCCCCGTTATGCAGGTGCAGCCCGGCGGCCAGGCTGACCGGGCCCCGCAGCTGGAGCTTGAGCTCCGCGGCCGGAGTGTCCTCGGCCCCGACGACGTCGGCGAGGACGTTGAGATCGGTGGACAGGGCCGACCGGGCCCGCATCAGGTCCTTGCCGGGCCGGTCGACGAGCCGCCAGCCGTAGGGCTGGACGTCGACGGCAAGGCCTTCCAGCAGCGACGCGGCGCGGCCCAGGGCGTCCGAACCGACACCCCGGTCGGGGAGCTCGGCGAGGAAGGGCAGGTGCGGGCTGCCCAGTTCGCCGCGGATGATTCGGGCGGCCTCGACCGGGTCTTCGCCCGGCCAGGGCCCCAGGGCGGTGGCCGTGACCTGGCCGGGGATCTCTGGCACGGACACGGCTACGCTTCGGCGGCGACGGCGGGGTCCGCGTCAGCCGTGGACCGCTGCGCAGCGGCTTGGTGGGCCGCCGCCTGGTGGTCCTCGGCAATGGCCTCGTGGTGGCGGATCACCTCGCCGATGATGAAGTTCAGGAACTTCTCGGCGAACGCCGGATCCAGGTGGGCTTCGGCGGCGAGCCGGCGCAGGCGCGCGATCTGTGCCGTCTCCCGTCCGGGGTCCCCCGCCGGAAGCTTGTGCGCGGCCTTGAGGAAGCCGACTTTCTGCGTCGCCTTGAACCGCTCGGCCAGCAGGAAGACGAGCGTGGCATCGATATTGTCGATGCTCGAACGGATCGAGAGCAGCTCCGCCATCACCGCGGGGTCCACCTGCCCGGCCAGGGAGCTGGCGGCGGGGTCATAGCTATCGGCGTCGGGGAGGTTCTGGTTCTGCTCGGTCATTGGTCCAGTCTAGGCGCTGGCGCGCAATTCCTTCCGGGTGTTAAGCGGCCGCCGCCAGGCAACGAAAGGGGCCATGCCCGCCGTTCGCGTGAACGGCGGGCATGGCCCCTGCGCGGCAAGCGCCCCTGTCGGCGCCGCGTTCCCGGTTGGGCTGTCAGGCCCCGAGTACCGCCCGGAACTCCTCGCGGCGCCGGGCCTGCTCGTCCGGATCCGGAACCGGCAGCGACGCGATGAGCTTCTTCGTGTAGTCGTGCTGCGGATGGCCCATCACCTGGTTTCCGAGGCCCTGCTCCACCATCTTGCCCTTGTACAGGACCCCGACCCAGTGCGAGAGAATATCCACTACGGCAAGGTCATGGCTGATGAAGAGGCAGGCGAAACCGAATTCGGCCTGGATTTCCTTGAACAGCTCCAGCACCTTCGCCTGGACCGAAACGTCCAGCGCCGACGTCGGCTCATCGGCGATCAGCAGCTTCGGGTTCAGGATCAGGGCCCGCGCCAGGGAGGCGCGCTGGCGCTGGCCGCCGGAGAGCTCGTGCGGGTACCGGTCGGCGTACGCGGCGGGCAGCTGCACGGCTTCGAGCAGTTCCCGGGTCCGCTGCCGGGCCTGCGCCGGCGTCGGGTTGGTGTGGATGATCAGCGGCTCGGCGATGCAGTCCCCGATGGTGAGCTGCGGGTTGAACGAGGCCGCCGGGTCCTGGAAGACGAAGCCGATCTGCTTGCGCAGCGGCTTGAAGGTGCGCTCCTTGAGATTGAGCATCTCGTAGTCCAGCACCTTCAGGCTGCCGCCCGTGGTCCGGTTCAGGCCCGCGATGGCGCGGCCGATCGTCGTCTTGCCGGAGCCCGACTCGCCGACGAGGCCGAAGACCTCGCCCTCGGAGAGGGTGAAGTTCACCCCGTCCACGGCCTTGAACGCCGGGCTGCCCAGCCGGCCGGGGTATTCGATGGTCAGGTTCTTGGCCTCGACCAGCACCTTGCCGCCCTGGTGGGCGCGCTCGGTCATGCCGGCCGAGGCGGAGTTCCGGCCCAGGTGCGGGACGGCGGCGAGGAGCTTCCTGGTGTAGTCCTGCTTCGGTTCCGCGAAGAGCACCCGTGCGCTGGCCTCTTCGACGACGTCGCCCTGGTACATCACGACGACGCGGTCGGCGAGGTCGGCGACGACGCCCATGTTGTGCGTGATGAGCACAATCGAGGTGCCGTACTGGTCCCGGAGGTTGCGCAGGAGTTCCAGGATTTCCGCCTGCACCGTGACGTCCAGTGCGGTGGTCGGCTCATCCGCGATGATGAGGCCCGGGTTCAGCGCCAGCGCGGCGGCGATCACCACGCGCTGCTTCTGCCCGCCGGAGAACTGATGCGGGTAGTAGTCGACCCGGGTTTCCGGATCCGGGATGCCCACCTTGCGCAGGGCGTCGATCGCCCGTGACCTGGCCTCCTTGGCGCTGACCCGGCCGGCACCCCCGTGCCCGGCGTGGGCGCGGATGCCCTCGGCGATCTGCCAGCCCACGGTGAAGACCGGGTTGAGCGCCGTCGAGGGTTCCTGGAACACCATGGCCACGTCCCGGCCGCGGATTTCCCGCAGCTTCGCGGCGCTGACGCTGATCACGTTGTTGCCGTTGATCAGCACCGCGCCGGAGCTGATCGCGGTCTCGGGGAGGAGCCCCAGGATGGTTTTGGCGGTGACGGTCTTGCCGGAGCCGGATTCGCCCACGATCGCGACGACTTCGCCGGGGTTGACCTCAAGGCTGACATCCTTCACCGCGTAGACGTCCCCGGCGTCGGTGGCGAACGTGACCCTCAGGTGGTCGATGTCCAGCACCGGTCCGGAGCCCCGGGTGTGCTGGTCTGAAACGGAGCCGAGATTGGTGCTCATGAACTTCTCACTTCTGCTGTATCCGCCGCCGGTGCGCTGGAGCTGCCGGGTCCGGCAGTGTCGGGTCCGGCTTTGCCGGAAGCGGCCTTCTTGCGGCCCCGGAGGCGCGGGTCGTTGAGGTCGTTGATGCTCTCGCCGACCAGGGTGAGCCCCAGCACGGTGAGGACGATGGCCAGGCCGGGGAAGACACCCGTCCACCAGATACCGGAGGTAGTGTCCGCCAGCGCCTTGTTGAGGTCGAAGCCCCATTCAGCGGCCGAGGTCGGTTCGATGCCGAAGCCCAGGAAGCCCAGGCCCGCGAGGGTGAGGATGGCTTCGGAGGCGTTCAGCGTGAAGATCAGCGGCAGCGTGCGGGTGGCGTTTTTGTAGATGTGGCGGGTCATGATCCGGATGTTGGACGCACCCACCACCTTGGCCGATTCGACGAAGGGTTCGGCCTTGAGCCGGATGGTCTCGGCCCGGATGACGCGGAAGTACTGCGGGATAAAGACCACCGTGATGGAGATCGCCGCGGCCAGGATGCCGCCCCACAGGCTGGAACGGCCGCCGCTGATCACGATCGCCATAACGATCGCGACCAACAGGGACGGGAAGGCGTACACGGCGTCGGCGATGACCACGAGGATCCGGTCCAGCCAGCCGCCGATGTAGCCGCTGACCAGGCCCAGGATGACGCCGATGAAGATGGACATGATCACGGCCACCACAATCACCAGCGCGGCGGTCTGCGCACCCCAGACCACGCGGGAGAACACGTCGTAGCCGCCGACGGTGGTGCCGAGGAGGTGCTTGCCGCCGGGGGCCTGCTGCGCGGGGAAGCCGCCGTCGGCGTCGGAGATCTGGGAGAAGCCGAACGGCGCGATCAGCGGAGCGAAGATTGCGGTCAACAGGAACAACGAGGTCAGGATGAGCCCGGCGACGAGCATGCCGCGTTGCAGGCCCACACTCTTGTTGAAGTGGGAGACGACCGGCAGCTTCCCGAACCAGGGTTTCCGGCGGTTGTCGTTGACGCTATTGGGTTCGATGCTCATGTCAGTACCTCACGCGGGGGTCGATCAGCGCGGCGATGATGTCCACGATGAAGTTGGTGACGGCCACGATCACGGCAAGCAGGACGACGATGCCCTGCACGGCCACGAAGTCGCGTGCGGTGAGATAGCTGGCGAGCTGGAAACCGAGGCCTTTCCATTCGAAGGTGGTCTCGGTCAGGACGGCGCCGCCGAGCAGGACCGCGATCTGCAGGCCCATCACGGTGATGATGGGGATGAGCGCGGGCTTGTAGGCGTGCTTGGTCACCAGGCGGAATTCGCTGACACCGCGTGAGCGGCCGGCTTCCACATAGTCCTTGCCGAGCGTGCCGATCACGTTGGTGCGCACCAGCCGCAGGAAGATTCCGGCGGTCAGCAAGCCCAGCGCGAGGGCGGGCAGCACCGCATGCGCGATGACATCGCCGAGGGCATCGAAATTGCCGCTGCGGAGCGCGTCGAGCCAGTAGATGCCGGTGGGCGCCTGGAGCGCGGTGAGGGCAAGTTCCGTGGAGGTCTTGGCCCGCCCGGCAACCGGAAGCCAGCCGAGCCAGACCGAGAACGTGAGCTTGAGCAACAGGCCGGCGAAGAACACGGGCGTGGCGTAAAAGAGAATGGCCATGATCCGCAGCACGGCGTCGGGGGCCTTGTCCCGGCGGTGCGCGGCGATCATGCCCAGCGGAATGCCGACGATCAGGGCCACGATAACGGCGTTGACGGCCAGTTCCAGGGTCGCGGCACCGTAGGTGGTCAATACCTCCATTACCTGCCGGTTATCCGAGAGCGTGGTGCCCAGGTTCCCGGACATGAGCTGCCCCAGGTACTCGAAGTACTGGACGAAGATGGGCCGGTCGTATCCGGCCGAGGCGATTCGTTCTGCGAGCTGTTCGGGCGGGAGCCGGCCGCCCAGGGCGGCGGTGATGGGATCACCGGTGATCCGCATCAGGAAGAACACCATCGTCACAAGGATGAGGATGGTCGGGAAGATCAGCAGGAACCTGATCAGGATGTACTGGCCCAGTCCCCCACCGGACGCCTTCTTCTTTGTCGGCAAGAGGCCGTCGGCGTCGCTGGGCGGCGCCTCAATAAGTGTTGTCATTGGTACCTAAATTTGTGTTTCCATCGGCTTCGTGGGCTTCCGGAATCGGTTGTCCTGCTCTCAGCAAGAAAGGCGGGACGCCGCGCAGGCGCCCCGCCTCCTTGGCTGGTCAGGACCGGATGGGGAATGGACCTACTTGGAAATCACGCCAAGACGGGTCTTGAAGGACGCGTCGAGGGTCTTTTCGACACCCTTGACGTCCTTGCCGGCGACCATGAGCTGGGCGCCCTGCAACAGCGGCAGCGTGGAGAGGTCCTTGGCGACGGCCGTCTGCGCCTCGCCGAGCAGCTTCTCGCGCTCGCCCTTGTCCACGGTCGTGAGCTGCTTCTTGATCAGCTCGGTGACGGCGGGGTTTTCGTAGTGGTTCTTGAGGAAGTTGCCCGGGATGAAGAACGGGGTCAGGTAGTTGTCGGCGTCGGAGTAATCCGGGAACCAGCCGAGCTGGTAAACCGGGTAGACGTCCTTGGTGCGGTCCTTGGAGTAGGTAACCCATTCGGTGGACTGCAGGTCAACCTTGAACAGGCCGGACTTCTCCAGCTGCTCCTTGATCATGGCGTACTCGTCGCCGGAGGACTTGCCGTAGTGGTCCGGGTTGTACTGCAGCTTCAGGGTGACCGGCGCGGTCACGCCGGCGTCGCTGAAGGCCTTCTTGGCCTTGTCGAGGCTGGGTTTGCCGCTGCCGTCGCCGTACATTTCCTTGAGCGGAGTGATGGCGCCGACGAAGCCGTCCGGAACCACGGAATACGCCGGCAGGTAGGTGCCCTTGTAGACCTGGTTGGCGATCGCGTCGCGGTCAACGACGTTGGCCATCGCCTGGCGGACGGCGAGAGCCTTGGCCGGGTCGGCGTCGGCGGACTTGGCACCGAACGGCATGGTGTCGAAGTTGAAGACGATGTAGCGCAGCTCGCCGCCCGGGCCCTTGTGGACCTTGACCTTGGAGTCCTTCTCGAGGTCGGCGGCGTCGGTCGCGGTCAGGCTGCGGCCGGCGACGTCGATGTTGCCCTGCTGGACATCGAGCTTGAGGTTGTTGGAGTCCGCGTAGTACTTGATCGTGGCGCCGTCGTTCGCCGGCTTGCCGAGCAGGCCCTGGTAGTCCGGGTTCGCCTTGAGGCTGACGAGCTCGTTCTTCTTGTAGCTCTCGATCGTGTACGGGCCGGCGAAGGGCTTGCCCTTGACGATGTCGTCGTCGCTCATCAGCTTGTCGGCGGCGAAGACCTCTTCGTCGACGATCGGGCCGGCGTTTGCGGCGAGCACGCCCGGGAAGACCTGGTCGTTGCCTTCCTTGAGCTTGAAAACGACGGTGGAGTCGTCTTTGACTTCCACCGAGGCGAGGTTGCCCAGCAGCGAGGCCGGGCCGTTGTCGTCGTTGATCTTGACGACGCGGTCGATCGAGAACTTCACGTCGGAGGACGTCAGGGCGTGGCCGTTGGCGAACTTGAGGCCCGGCTTGAGCTTGACGGTGTACTCCGTCGGGCTCGTGAAGGAGGCGGACTCGGCGATGTCCGGGGTGGAGTCAGCCGTTCCAGGCTTCGAGTTCATCAGGAACGGGTAGATCTGGTTCATCACCATGAACGAGCCGGCGTCGTAGGAGCCGGCCGGGTCGAGGGTGACGACTTTGTCCGTGGTGCCGTACGTAATGGTGCCTCCGCCTGCGGCGCTGCCGGAGGCCGTTCCGCCGCCGGAAGGGCCGGTGCAGGCCGTTAATGCAAAGGCGGAAACCCCGGCAAGCGCGATGGCGCTCTGCAGGGCCTTTTTGTTCATTGCCATCTGTGAACTTTCTGTTCGATGAGTACTAGTGCGCAGCCCGAAGTAGCTTGACTCGAGGGGTGCCCACTGTCCTGATTCCTAGATTCAACCAGAAGACCATGGCGTGGATCGCAATATCTTGTGAGTTGAGACACAAAATTTACACGATTCCGCGGAACTCATCGTTTTCTTCTGCGAAAGGCCCCGATCTTCGGCACCCCGCGGCCTGGCTCGCTGGGTTGCTGGCACCGCTGGACATGCCCCTCCGCCCGGCCGTGGAGTGGACAGAATGGCAACGTGCCCGGTCGCTGCCGCGGAGAATGGACATGCCCCTCGTGACGGCCAAGCGCCGGACATGCCCCTTCGGCAGGCCTTGGAGTGGGCAGAATGGCAACGTGCCCAGTCGCTGCCCCGGAAAATGGACATGCTCCGCCGCGGTGGGTGCCCGCAGATGAGCATGTCCCGCGTGTCGGTCGGGGAATGGACATGCTCCTCGCCCGGGCTGGGGAGTGGGCCCGGACACGGGGTTACCGGAGAGCCCGAAAGCCACCTGACGGGTCACAGGACGCTCGCGGCGGTTGCGGCCAGCGGGCGGTTAGAGTGCGGCGCGCTGCAGCGACCGGGCGGCGTCGATGGTGGCCTGGCCCAGCACCCGGCTGCCCTGGTAGAGCACCACGGTCTGGCCGGGGGCGACGCCGCGCAGCGGTTCGGTCAGCGTGACCACGAGGTCGCCGGACCCGCCGGCGTGCTCCATCCGGGCAGTTGCCGGCACCGGGCCGCCGTGGGCGCGGACCTGGGCATGGCAGTCGAACTCCTCGCCGGTGGCGATCTCCGCGATCGGCAGCCCGGCCCAGGAGACCTTGATCCCGCGGATCTCGTCGATCGCCAGCAGTGCCTCGGGACCCACCACCACCTTGTTCTCCTTGGGCCGGATTTCCAGCACAAAGCGCGGCTTGCCGTCCGCGGCCGGGGTGCCCAGCTTGAGGCCGCGCCGCTGGCCGACGGTGAACGCGTTGGCACCGGGGTGCTCGCCGACCTTGGCGCCGGATTCGTCCACGATGTCGCCGGAGGTCATGTCGATCTTCTCGGCCAGCCAGCCGGCGGTGTCGCCGTCGGGGATGAAGCAGATGTCGTGGCTGTCGGGCTTGTTGGCCACGGACAGCCCGCGGCGCTCGGCCTCGGCGCGGACCTCGGCCTTGGAGGGGGTGTCCGCGAGCGGGAACATGGAGTGCCGGAGCTGTTCGTGGGTGAGGACGCCGAGCACGTAGCTCTGGTCCTTGGCCCAGTCCGCGGCACGGTGCAGCTCGGGGTTGCCCTCGGCGTCGGTGATCACCTTGGCGTAGTGGCCGGTGCAGACGGCGTCGAAGCCGAGCGCGATCGCCTTCTCCAGCAGGGCTGCGAACTTGATCCGCTCGTTGCAGCGCATGCACGGGTTGGGCGTGCGGCCGGCAGCGTATTCGTCGATGAAGTCCTGGACGACGTCTTCCTTGAAGCGCTCGGAGAAATCCCACACGTAGTACGGGATGCCGAGCACGTCGCACGCCCGCCAGGCATCACGCGAATCCTCGATGGTGCAGCAGCCGCGGCTGCCGGTGCGCAGCGTCCCGGGCATGCGGGACAGCGCCAGGTGGACCCCGACGACGTCGTGGCCGGCCTCGACGGCGCGGGCTGCGGCAACGGCGGAATCGACGCCGCCACTCATGGCTGCAAGAACTCGCATGCTGGCTTTCTCTAGGAATTGGGGGTTTGCGGGAAGACTCTGCCCGCCAACCCATTCTATCGCCACGCCGAATGCTCCCCAAAAGCCTTGACGGCCCGAACCCCCGCTTCTAAAGTCGAAATTAGTTGTTTTAGAACTCCGTAAGCGTCATAAACACAGGCGGGACTGGCAACCATGGCTGTCGAAAACATCGTGATCGTGGGCGGCGGCCTGGCCGGAGCCACCGCCGCCAAGACCCTGCGGGCGGAAGGCTTCGACGGCCCGGTCGCCCTGCTCGCCGGCGAATCCCATGCCCCTTACCTGCGCCCGCCGCTGTCCAAGGAATACCTGCTGGGCAAGGAGGGCGAAGAGGCGCTGCCCGTGGTCCCGCCCGGCTGGTACCCGGAGCACGACGTCGACCTGCGGCTGGGCGTCCCGGTCACCGCACTGGACACGGGTGCCCGCACGGTGGCCCTCGCCGACGGCGCGCGTCTCCCCTATTCCACGCTCCTGCTGGCCACCGGCGCGCGTCCGCGCTCGATTCCGTTGCCCGGCAGCGAGCTCGACGGGGTCATGACGTTCCGGACCCTCGACGACAGCCGCCGGCTCCGGGACGCCCTCGCGGGAGGTGGCCGGAACGTCGTGCTGGTCGGCTCCGGCTGGATCGGGATGGAACTGGCGGCCGCGGCGAACTCCTACGGCAACACCGTGACCCTGCTGGGGCTCGAACGGGTGCCGCTGGCCGCGGCAATCGGTCCCGAACTGGGAACCTTCTTCCGCTCGCTGCACGAGTCCCGCGGGGTGCGGTTCCGGTTGCCGGCGTCGGCCGCCGCGGTCACCGGCGGGGCCGGCCGGGTCAGCGCCGTCCGCACCGATGCCGGTGAAATCCTGCCCGCCGACCTCGTAGTCGTGGCCGTCGGCGTCGTCCCCGAGACGTCGCTGGCCGCGGCCGCCGGCATTGAGCTGGAGAACGGGATCCTCACGGACGCTTCGTTGCGGACGTCCGCCCCCGGCGTCTTTGCCGCCGGCGACGTCGCCAACGCCCTGCATCCCTTCACCGGCGGGCACCATCGCAGCGAACACTGGTCCAACGCGCTCAACGGCGGGAAGGTTGCCGCCAAGGCCATGCTTGGCCGGGACGCCCTGCTCGACGCCATCCCGTATTTCTACACGGACCAGTACGACGTCAGCATGGAGTATTCCGGTTTCCCAGGCCTGACCGAAGGCCCGCCGGTGCTCCGGGGTTCACTGGAGGAGCAGAAATTCCTCGCTTTCTGGCAGCGCGGGGGCCACGTGGTCGCCGGAATGAGCGTCAACTGGCCGCGGTCGGAGAAGCCGCAGCAGGCTATCAAGGCGCTGATCACCGCACGCGCCGCCGTCAGCCCGGCGGCTCTGGCCGATCCGGATCTCCCGCTGGCGCAGCTCCTCGCGGAGCAGAAAGCCTAGCCCCGGGCGGCGGACTGGCGGGCGACGGTGCCGGCCGTCTGGATGCTGGACTCGTGACCGGCCATGCCGGCCTGGCGGGCGCGGCTGTAGGCGGCCGGCAGCGCGGCGAGGAGCGCATCGACGTCGGCCTCCGTGGACGCGTGGCCAAGGGTGAAACGCTGGGCCCCCCGGGCGGTGTCCTCATCCAGGCCCATGGCGAGCAGCACGTGGGAGGGACGCGGCACACCGGCGGTGCAGGCGGAGCCGGTGGAGGATTCCACCCCGGCGAGGTCCAGCAGGAACAGCAACGAGTCGCCCTCACAGCCGGGGAAGGTGAAGTGCGCGTTGCCCGGCAGCCGGCCGGCCCCGGGTGCTCCGCGCAGCACGGCCTCCGGAACGGCGGCGCGGACGCCGTCGATCAGCCGGTCCCGCAGCGCGGCGATCCGTGCGGACTCGGCGGCAAGCTTGCCGGTGACGGCCTCCGCCGCGGCGGCGAAGGCCGCGATCGAGGCCGTGTCCAGGGTTCCGGAGCGCACGTCGCGTTCCTGTCCCCCGCCGTGCTGGACCGGCGTCAGCGTCACAGCGCGCCCCAGCAGCAGGGCGCCGACGCCGACCGGGCCGCCGATCTTGTGGCCCGAGATGGACATGGCGTCCAGGCCGGTTGCGCGGAAATCGACCGGCACGGAGCCGAACGCCTGCACCGCGTCGGAGTGGACGGGCACGCCGGCCGCATGCGCCAGCCCCACGATCTCCGCGACGGGCTGGATGCTGCCCACCTCATTGTTGGCCCACATGACAGTGACCAGCGCGATCGAGGCGGGGTCGTCGGCCAGCTCCGCCGCCAGTGCGGCCAGGTCCACCACGCCGTCGGCGTCGACGGGCAGCCAGCGCACCTCGGCGCCTTCATGCCGCTCCAGCCATTCGACGGTGTCCAGCACCGCGTGGTGTTCGACGGCGGAACACAGGATGCGGGTCCGCCGCGGATCCTCGGCGCGGCGGGCCCAGAACAGGCCCTTGACGGCCAGGTTGTCGGCTTCCGTGCCGCCGGAGGTGAAGATGACCTCCGAGGGATGCGCTCCGGCAGCGGCAGCCAGGGCCTCGCGGGCATCCTCGACGGCCCGGCGGGCGCGGCGGCCCGAGCCGTGCAGCGAGGACGGATTGCCGGTGCGGGCAAGCTCGCGCGTCAGGGCAGCCAGCGCCTCCGCGGCGAGCGGTGTGGTGGCGGCGTGGTCTAGGTATACGGGCACAGCCTAATTCTACCGTGGCGGCATGCTCCGCACCGCGGGGTGGACGCCGCAGGGAGGCGCCGCGGGGAGGCGCCGGACAGCGCGGGTGCTGGTGTACATTCAAGCGGTGAAAGCGTCCCTGTACCTCGTCCTGGCCACCCTGTTCTGGTCCGGAAATTTCGTCGTCGGCCAGGCCGCTGTCGCCTCGATGACGCCGCTGGACCTGACCTTCTGGCGCTGGACGCTGGCCGCCCTGCCGCTGCTCGCCCTGGCCCACTTCGTGGAAAAGCCGGACTGGCGGGCGGTGCTGCGCCGCTGGCCCGTGCTGCTGCTGTTGAGCGTGCTGGGGATGAGCGGCTACACCTTGCTGCTCTACGGTGCGCTCGGCTACACCTCCGCGATGAACGCCTCCCTGATCACGGCAGCCAACCCTGCCCTGATTGTGGTGATGGCGATCGTCCTGCTGGGCGAGAGGACGACCCGGCTCGGCTGGGCCGGCATCGGCCTGGGGCTGCTGGGCGTCCTGCTGGTCCTGACCCGCGGCGAGCTGCAGCGGGTGGCCAGCCTCTCCATCAACACCGGCGAACTCATGATGATCGGCGCCATCGTGGTCTGGGGCAGCTACACGATCATCGCCCGCCGGCTGGACGTGCCCGCCATCGCCGCCACCGCGGTGCAGGTCGCCATGGCCACCGTGACACTGGCGCCGCTGGCCCTCGCCCTGCACGTGCGGCTCCCGGATACCCCGGCGGAAGGCTGGTCGCTGGCCTACATTGCGGTCTTCCCCTCGCTGGGCGCGTACCTGTTCTGGAACCTGGCACTGAAGACCACCCCGCCGGGCACCGCGGGCAACTACCTGAACCTGATGGTGGTCTTCACGGCAATCATCACCGTCGCGCTTGGCACGCCGCTGACGATGGTCCAGGTCGTAGGCGGGATCATGGTCGTCGCCGGGGTCCTGCTGACCGGCCTCAAGGGCCAGCCGAGGCTCAAAGCGGCCTGATCCGGGCGCAGCACTGGGCCGGGGCGGCGGCTCCCTGGGCCCTGAGGTCCTCGATATCAAGCGCTTCCACCCGACCCGGATCCTCCCCGCAGCCTTCGGCGGCCCCGGCCAGGAAGGCGCCGTTCATGGCGCACACCACGTCCGCATGGCCCCGGGCCACCCGGTGGAACGGGCAGTTGAGCAACACTAAACCCCCGGCGCCGTCGTCAGCCGGCCGGTAGCCCTCCGCGGTAAGCAGCGCGGCGAGGCCGGCCCCGCCGGCAGTTGCCGCGGCGGCCTGGCCGCGCGACCGGGCGCCCCGCAGCAGCGCGTCGCGGGCGGAGCCGCCGTCGGCTGCTGATTCTTCAATGGCGGTCACGAGCAGTTCGGCGGCGAGGTCGTAGTTGCGCTCCGGGACCGACGCCGAGACTTCCTGGACGTCCGCGCGGTACAGCTTGGCCGGGCGGCCGGAGCCGGGACCCTCCTTGCCGCCGAGCTTGCGGAACTCCACCGCCAGCAACCCGTCGTGGACGAGGCGGTCCAGGTGGAACGACGCCGTGCTCCGGGCCAGTCCCAGCGCCCCGGCCGCGTCGTCGCGGCCGACCGCCTGCTCCGCCGCGGCGACGAAGTCGAAGAGCCTGCGGCGGTTGTCATCGGCCAGGGAGGCGACGGCGGACACCCTGCGGTTCCACGGAAATCGGTTCATCAAACCAGCCTAGCTCTAAAAACAAGATCCATTGCTTAACTCCTCACCCGGTTCATCAGTAGATCTATTTTTAGAAAAGAGGAGCGGAAGATGAAATCTCGTCGCGGTGTGGCTGCTCGGCATCATCGTCAACCTGCTGGTCCTGGGCAGCTTCTTCGATGTGGCGCTGCGGGACGTCGGCCTCCTGGTCGGGGCGCTGGCCCTGAACAGGCTCTCGCCCGGAAAGAGCCGGTGACCCCTTCGCTGCGGCGGGATCAGGACGACGGCGGCAGCACGGCCAGCCGGGTGGCGACGTCGGCGCGCGCGCCGGCGAGCGCCGCAGCGTCCGGGCAGGAGACGGAGACGTAGACGGACGAGCCGGTCTTGGCGAAGAGCCGTGCGTAGCTGGCCGTGGCACGGCGCCCCGTCTGTTTGCCTCCCTCAAGCACCAGCACCTCGACGCGCGGGCCCGGCTTGTCCGGCTCGCCGCCCCAGCGCAGGCTGGCGGTCTTCAGGTAGGACGGCAGGATGCTGGCGTCCAGGTAGCGGAACAGGGCCTCGGTGGATGCCTTGTCATCACCGGGGACCACCAGCGGCCACTGGTTCACGCGGACCTTGGCGGAGACCAGGCAGCCGTTGGCCTTCCGGTACTCGCTGGCGCCGGCGACGTCCTGTATGCCGGGTTTCCAGCCCGGCGCGTCCCGCAGCCCATCGGAAACCCGCACCGGCACCCCGGCCGCGAGGCGGCCCCCCGCAGCCAGCGGCAAGTTCCGGGCGGCGACCGCTTCGGCGTCGTACCCCGGCGTCACGGTCGGGGTGGCGAGGGTGGCGGCGCTGCTGGCCGGTTTTGGCGCCGTGGGGTCCGGGATGCCGACACTGCAGGCGGCCAGCAGGGGAAGCAGCGCCAGCAGCGCACCGGCCCTCCGGAGCCAGGCCCTTCGCGTCCAGGCCCTCCGCGTCCGCCGCCGGGCCCTCCGCTGCGGTCCGGCCGGCCTGCACGCGCTCGGACGGCTGCCGACGCCCCGCCCCACCGCGTCGCTCTCGTGTTCTTCCATGTGTGCTGTTACCCCGCCTAGGCCAGGACCCGGATCGCGCCGGGAACCACGTCGATGCTCAGCGGCAGCGGGCCGATCCGTTCCCCGTCCGCGTAGGCAACCACTCCGTGCGCCTCCAGCTCAACCCGCCGGACCCGGCGGATCTCCACGGCCGGGTGGCCCACGTGCCGGCCGGAAAACACCTTCGGGAACACCGCGAGGAAACCGGCGCGGGACAGCGGCCGGACGATGAACAGGTCCAGGTAGCCGTCGTCGAGCACGGCGTCGGGCACCACCTTCATGCCGCCGCCGATCGACTGACCGTTGGCCACCGAAATCAGCATGGCGCCCTGCCGCCAGCGTTCGCCGTCGGCCGTAAGGTGTACTCGATGGCGCGGAAGGTGGCCAGTTCGCGCAGCATGGCGAGGTTGTACCGGGCCTGTCCGCGCGGGCGGCGCCAGGCGTTGGCGCGCTCATTGACCGCGGCGTCGAAGCCCGCGGAAACCACCCCGGCAAACCAGTGCGTCCGGCCGCCCGAGCTTAGCCGGCCCGCATCGATCAGGCGCCCGCCCGACTCCAGTGCCGCCACCACCCGTGCGGCGGCCGCCGGGATGTCGTGCCGCGGCAGGCCGAGCGCGCGTGCCATGTCGTTCCCGGTCCCGCTCGGAATAATGCCCAGCGGCGTCTCGCCGAACGTGGCGCCCGAGCCGGCGAGCGCGTTGACACCGAGGTGCACCATGCCGTCGCCGCCGGCCACGACCAGGGCGTCCACCCCGCCGGCCAGCGCCTTGTCCACGGCCCGGGCCAGCGTTTCGTAGCTGTCCTCGCACAGGAGCTGGACCTGCGCCCCGGCGGCGCGGAAGCAGTCCGCGGCTTCCCGGCCGGCCTGCTGCCCGCGGCCGAAGGAGGCGCGGGGGTTGACGGCGAGGGCGATCTTCATGCGCTGAATTATGCCAGCCGCCGGGAACCATCCGCGGTTGCGCACTCGTTATTCCCTCAGCCGGTTAAACTGGCCACGCCGGAGCTCCAGGCCGGCCCGGCTCCACCGACGCAAAGGAATCGTGCTTGACGCAGGGCAACAGCTCGCATTACCAGGTCCTCAGGATCCCTGTCACGGCGACGGACAAGGACATTAAGGTGGCCTACCGCAAGGCTGCCCGCACGGCCCACCCGGACCATGGGGGTGACGCCGCCACGTTCCGCCGGGTGACCCTGGCGTACGAGACCCTCATCGACGCCAAGCGCCGCGCCGATTACGACCGCTCCTACGGCAGCGGCACCGCGTTTTCCAGCCGCACCGCCCCGGCCGAGGAAGGGGCCCACTTCGACGCGCCGGCCGCCGGCAGCCGGGCTTCCGCGCATGTCCGCCGGCCCAACACGCCGCGCAACACCGCTGCGGACGCCCCGGTCTACGTTCCGTCCTTCGAGGAGATGGCGGCCGGCGGCGGGGTGCCGCTGATCCCGGAGTCCGTGGCCCGGCAGCAGGTCCACGGCATGCCGCGCCGGCGGGGAATCTTCGGCGCCGAGGCACGCATCCAGCGCGAAATGCGCACGGTGCAGCTGATCACCCGGCAGATCCTGCCCGCTATCCCGGCCGCCCGCCTGATCAACGGCCTGCAGTCCCCCGCCGACAACAGCCACATCGACCACGTGCTGGTCTCCGGCTACCGGCTGGCCATCATCGGTTCCATGCTCCTGCCGCCGGGAGCCTACGCCTGGAACGGCAGCACCCTGAACCACGGCGGCCGGTCCATCGCCCCGCCGCAACTGGCCCACGTGGTGCGCCGGATGCAGGACATCTTCCCCGAACTGAACGTCACCGGCTGGACCGTCGTCCACAGCACCGACGGCAACCTGCACGAACCGGTGATTGACCGGCACGGGCGATCCCGGGGCCGCGACAGCCACGAACTCGTGCAGGTGGTCAACGCCGCAGGGCTGGCCCGCGGCCTCAAGCAGTTCCTCAGTTCCGGACCGGCCCCGAACACGGTCAATGTTCCGGTGCTCGCCCGGCTGCTGCGCGGAATGCACTAGCAGACAGCCGGCTCGCTAGGATGGGACCGTGTTCCGCATCCTCTTCCACAGCCCCGAAATCCCCGGCAATACCGGCAACGCCATCCGGCTAGCCGCCATCACGGGGGCCGAACTCCACCTCGTGGAGCCGCTGGGCTTCGATTTCTCCGATGCCAAGCTGCGCCGGGCCGGCCTGGACTACCACGACCTCGCCGTCGTCACCGTGCACAAGAACATCGACGCCGCGTGGGAAGCGCTGCGGCCGGAGCGGGTCTTCGCCTTCACCTCCGACGGCGAGACCTCCTACACGGATATTAGCTACCGCCCCGGCGACGTGCTGATGTTCGGCCGGGAATCCGTGGGCCTTTCCGAGGAAGTAAAGCACGACCCGCATGTGACCTCCCGCGTCCGGCTGCCGATGCTGCCGGCGCTGCGCTCGCTGAACCTGGCGAACGCCGCCTCGATCGCCGTATACGAGGCCTGGCGCCAGCAGGGCTTCGCGGGCGCCAGGCTGTAGCACCGGCCCCCGCCCCCGGACGCCGCGCAGAGCCGGGCACGCACATTCCCGGAAGCCCGGCCCATCCGATCCCGCCGCTGCGCCGAATTCTTTCTAAGAGAGCATTCACGGCGAGCGGCGGAAGGAGCGAGGAGCGGCAGGTGAGCACACTACACGCGGATAGACGCCCTGCCCGTTGGGCTGCGGGCAACCACAGTGCTGTCCAAACCCGACCTGAGCCGCTATCGGCGGCAGGCACCTTATGCTTGAAGGTGATGGAAACTCCGAACGCCCCGAACCGCGAGGCCACCGCTCCCCCCAGCGCCTCAGCCGACGTAAACCGCCGGCTGATAGTGCTGCTCGGACAGATCGCCGACGGGGATCAGGCCGCCTTCGCCGAGTTCTATCAGCTGACCTCGCGCCGTGTTTACGGCATGGCGCGACGGGTCCTGATCGATGCTGAACTCAGCGAGGACACCACCCAGGAGGTCTTCCTCCAGGTCTGGCAGAACGCGGCGAAGTTCAACGCCGACGCCGGCAGCCCGCTGGCCTGGCTGATGACCATCTCGCACCGTCGCGCGGTGGACAAGGTCCGGTCCTCGCAGTCCTCCACCGACCGGGAAGCCAGGTATGGGGCCAGCAGCCAGGAAATCGACCATGATTCCGTCTCGGACGAGGTCGGCAGCCGGCTCGAGGCCGAAGCCGTGGTCCGCTGCCTGGACACGTTGACCGAAACGCAGCAGGAATCCGTGCGGCTCGCCTACTACGGCGGCCTCACCTACCGGGAAGTCGCGGAAAGACTCAACGCGGCCGTTCCCACCATCAAGTCCCGCATCCGCGACGGACTGATCCGCCTAAAGACCTGCTTGGGGGTGAGTTGAGATGAACGATATGAATCCACAGGGCAGCGGACGCGCGCCCGGCAGCTTTAGCGCCGACATCGCCGGCGACCTCAGCTCGGGCCGCGCCGTCGACCTCGCCGAGGTCTATGCGCTCCACGCCCTCGACGACGCCGAACGCACCGCCGTCGACCGCTACCTCGCCGACGCGCCTCCCGCCGAACGCGCCGAATTCGAGGAGCGGGTCCGGCAGGCACGCGAGACCCTGACCATGAGCTTCCGCGCCGAAGAGGAACCTCCGGCCGGGCTCTTTGACCGTATTGTCGCGGCCCTGCCGGCGCCGTCTGCCGGGCCGGCCGGCACCGGGCAACCGGCCCCCGCCGCTCCCCCGGTGGTGGCCCGGCCTGTCCGGGAGCAGCCCGGGCTTCCGGTGACGGACGAACTCGGTGCCGCGCGCCAGCGCCGGGATGAGCGCCGGCGTCCGCAGGGCATGCGCAACTGGCTGATCGGCGTTGCCGCGGCAGCCGCCATCGCCGTGGGCGGCGTCGGGGTGGGCGCCTATGTCGCCAACCAGAACGACCCCCTCAACCAGGTGCTCCAGGCCAGCGACGTCCGGAAGGCAACGGTCGACGTCGTCGGCGGCGGAACTGCCTCGCTGTCCCTCTCCTCGTCGAAGGATGCCGTGGTCGTGAAGATGAACGGCGTCCCCGCCCCGCCGACGGGCAAGGTCTACCAGATGTGGCTGATCCCCAAGGACGGCTCCGCCCCGGTCTCCAAGGGCCTGATGGACGCGGAAGCGCTGTCCAAGCCGGCCGTTGTCACGGGCATCGGTTCCGCCGCCTCCCTGGGCATCACGGTGGAGCCCGCCGGCGGCTCGAAGTCGCCCACCCTGCCGACCGTGGCCGCCGCCCCGCTGGGCGCCTGACCCCTGGGAACAACAAAGCCGCGCGGGTCCCGAGATTCGGGACCCGCGCGGCTTTTTGCTGGCCGGCGGCGCTAGAGGATCAGCGAGAGCAGCATCACGAAGGCGAACCCCACCACGGAGATCAGGGTCTCCATCACCGACCAGGTCTTGAAGGTCTGGCCGACGCTGAGGCCAAAGAGTTCCTTCACCAGCCAGAAACCGGCGTCGTTGACGTGCGAGAGGAAGAGCGAGCCGGCACCGATCGCGAGGGCCAGCAGGGCCGCGTGGGTCGGGGTGAGCGAGCTGGCCAGCGGCGCGACGATGCCGGCCGCGGTCACGGTGGCCACGGTGGCGGAACCGGTGGCGAGCCGGAGCGCCACGGCCACGAGGAAGCCCAGGACCAGCACGGACATGTTGGCGCCTTCGGCCCACTTCTTCACCGCGTCACCGACGCCGGCGCCGATCAGGGTCTGCTTGAAGCCGCCGCCGGCGCCCACGATCAGCAGGATCGCGGCGATCGGGCCCAGGCTCGCACCGATCTTGGTGGTGATCTTGTTACCGGTGAAGCCGACGGCGTAGCCGAAGGTGCCGATGGCGAGGAGCACGGCGAGGGTCATCGCCACGAGCGGCTGGCCGACGAAGTCGAAGAAGACCCTGATCCACGGCGCCGTGGCGGGGGCCGGCCAGATGATGTCCACCACGGCCTTGAGCAGCATCAGGACCACCGGGAAGATGATCGTCAGCAGCGTTACCGGGAAGCTGGGCTGGCGCTTGACGCCCTCCAGGTCGGCACCGTGCTGGGTGTCGATGCCGCCGGCCACGGCGGGGGCACCCACCGGAACCCATCTGGCGGCGAGCCGGGAAAACAGCGGCCCGCAGATGATGACAGTGGGAATGGCAACGAGGAGTCCCAGCGCGAGGGTCGTGCCCAGTTCGGCCTTGACGGCGCTGATCGCGATCAGGGGTCCCGGGTGCGGCGGCACGAGTCCGTGCAGCACGGAGAGCCCGGCCAGGGCGGGGATGGCGATGCGCATGAGCGGCATTTTGGAGCGCTGCGTGACCAGGACGATCACCGGGAGCAGCAGCACCAGGCCGATCTCGAAGAACATCGGCAGGCCGATGATCACCGCGACGAGCGTGATGGACCAGACCACCCGGTTGCCGCCGGCCTTGGCGAGCAGGGTGTCCACCACCCGGTTGGCGCCGCCGGAATCCGCCAGGAGCTTGCCCAGCATGGCGCCGAGGGCGATCAGCAGGCCCACTTCCTTCAGGACGCCGCCGACTCCGTCCTCGAAGTTGGTGATGATTTTGGCCAGTTCCACGCCCGAGGCCAGCCCGACGAAGGCCGAGCCGAGCACCAGGGCGAGGAAGGGGTGGAGCTTGAACTTGGCGATCAGCACCACGATCAGCGCGATGCCAAGGGCTGCGACCACCAGGAGCTGGGTGTCGTGGCCGGTCCAGGCCTCGACGGCAGCGGGAAGCTGCATTGCTGCAAGAGAATTCAAAACGTGTTCCTAGCGGGAATGAGGGGGATGGTGACCGGCACGCGGTCAGTACGCGGTCAGTACGCGGTCAGTACGCGGTCAGCTTGCGGCGGCGTCGGCGCCGTCGAGATGGAGCCGGTCGATGATTTCCTGGGCTTCGTCGGCCGGGGTTGCCCCGACGGAGAGGGTGATGAAGTTTTCGTCGCCGGTGGGGGCTTCAAGGGCTTCGAACTGCGATTCCAGCAGGGCCGGCGGCATGAAATGGCCGTGCCGGGACGCCAGCCGGTCGGAGATCCGTTCCTTACTGCCCTCCAGGAAGACAAAGACCACGCCCTCGCCGCGGAGCACGTCGCGGTACCGCTTCTTCAGGGCCGAGCAGGTTACGACGCCGGGCGTGCCGGCGGCGGTGTGCGCCCGGACCCAGGCGGCGATGCTGTCGAGCCAGGGCCAGCGGTCCTCGTCGGTCAGCGGCTGGCCGGCGTGCATTTTGGCCACGTTGGACGCGGGGTGCAGGTCGTCTCCCTCCGCGAGGTCCCAGCCGAGCCGCCCGGCCAGCAGGCCCGCCACGGTGGATTTTCCCGAGCCCGAGACGCCCATGATGACCAGAACGGGGTGCTGCGCAGTCTTCGCCATTAAAGTCTGCCTTCCATCAATAAATATGATTTAAACAATGGCAAGCATATGGCAGCGGCCACCCGCGGGCAACTAGAACCCGGCGATGGTCCCCGGGCCGTTGACGGCAACAACGTGGAATGCTTCGGCGCTGCGGCCGGGGGTGAGACCGCCGCGTTCACCGGTGGCGAGCATAAGGCCGCGGACAGTCCGTTCCATGGCTTCCACGTCGGGGTGCTGGCTGGTGTGGATGTGGATGGCCGCCAGCTTGTTCTCGACGTGCCCGGTGACGTCGACGAAGTGGTTTTCGCGTTCCTCGGGGCCGGCGAAGAGCCAGAGCCAGGGCAGCTTGTAGGCCTCGAGCCCGGCGGCGGCCAGCTCCGGGTAGGCGAAGGGGTTCTCCAGCGCCGGATAGACCGCCCGGGTCACGGCCTCCCCCACCGCCAGGTGGTCCGGGTGGCTCTTCTGGATCCGGTTCCAGTTGCGTTCGGGGTGCATGGCCAGCACGACGTCGGGACGGAGTTTGCGGGTCAAGCGCACCACCTCACGGATGACCTCGTGCGAGGCCTCGAGGTAACCGTCGCGCTGGTGCAGGTAGTGGATGTCGGTCACGCCCACCAGGGCGGCGGCGCGCTGCTGCTCCTCGGTGCGGAGCCGCACAATCTCGTCGCGCTGCTCCGGATCGAAGCCCCCGGCGTCGCCGTCGGTCATGATGCAGTAGCTGACCTGCACTCCGGCCGCGGTCCACGCCGCGATTGTGCCGGCGGCGCCGAAGTCGATGTCGTCCGGGTGGGCGGTGAAACAAAGCACCCGCTCAATCCGGCTGTGATCCGGGTCGAACGGGCTTTGTGCCGCGGAGGCTGCGCTCAAGGGGTGCCCCTGCGCTTTTTGATTTCCTCCGTTGCCTGCGGCAGCACCTGGAAGAGGTCGCCCACGATGCCAAAGTCGGCGATCTCGAAGACCGGCGAGTCGGCATCCTTGTTTACCGCGACGATCACCTTGGCCGTCTGCATGCCGGCTTTCTGCTGGATGGCCCCGGAGATGCCGGCCGAGATGTAGAGCTGCGGCGAAACGGTCTTACCGGTCTGGCCGATCTGCGCGTCGTGGCCGATCCAGCCGGCGTCCGTGGCGGCACGGGACGCGCCGAGGGCTGCGCCGAGGGTGTCCGCGAGGTCTTCCAGGGGCCCGAAGTTCCCGTCCACCCCGCGGCCGCCGGCCACCACGATCCGCGCCTCGGATAGCTCCGGGCGGCCGCTGGCGGTTTTTTCGCTCCGGGCGGTGATCCGGGCGGAGGCTGCGGTGGCCGTGGCCGGCACCACAACGGTTTCTGCTTGCGGTGCCGTGCCGGTAATGGCCGGTTCGGGCGTGACGGTGTTGGGTTTGACAGTAAGGACCGCGACCGGCGTGGTTGCCTTGGCCGTGCTGCTGTACGAACCGGCGAAGACCGACTTGTGGGCGGTGCCGTCGGGGTCAACGGCGACGACGTCCGTGATCACGCCGGCGCCGAGTTTGATGCCCAGCCTCGCCGCGACTTCCTTGGCCTCTGCGGAGTTCTCGGTCAGCACGATGGAGGCACCGGAGGTCTGCACGGCGGCGGCGAGGTAGGAGGCCTTGGGACCGACGAGGTAGTCGTCCAGGTCGGCGGTCGAGGGCCGGTAGAGCGCCTGCGCGCCGTATTCGGCCAGCGCCGCCGCGACGTCGTCGTGCAGCTCGCCGTTGAAAGCCACGGCCGGTTCACCCAGGCTGCGGGCGATGGTGAGCAGCTCGAGGCTGGACTTCTTCAGCGCCCGGCCGGGGTTGTCGATAAATACCAGTACTTTTGCCATGTTCGGATAGTCCCCTCAGAGCAGCTTCTGGGCGGCCAGGAATTCGACCAGTTGAATGCCGGCGTCGCCTTCGTCGGTGATGATGGTGCCGGCGGTGCGTGGCGGCCGGGCTTCGGCGGATTCGACGACGGTCCAGGACCCAGCCCGGCCCACCAGGCCGGGATCGACGCCGATGTCCGCCAGCGTCAGGGTGGTGATGGTCTTCTTCTTCGCCGCCATGATGCCCTTGAAGTTCGGGTAGCGGGGATCGTTGATCTGGTCGGTGACCGAGACCAGGGCCGGCAACGCCGCCTCGACGGTGACCGCGTGGGTGTCGCCGTCGCGGCGGGCGGTCAGCCGGCCGCCGTCGACGTCGAGCGAAGCCGCGAAGGTGACCTGCGGCAGGCCGAGGCGCTCGGCCAGCTGGGCCGGGACCAGGGAGGTCTCGCCGTCGGTGGAGGACATGCCGGTCAGAACCAGGTCCGCGGGGGCGTCCGCACCGAGGTGCCTGATCGCGGCTGCCAGCGCGAGCGAAGTGGCGGCGGCATCCGAGCCGGCGAGCGCGTCGTCGCTGAGGTGCACGCCTTCGGTGGCACCGATCTGGAGCGACTTTTTGACCGCGTTGACGGCACCGGCCGGGCCCATGCTGAGGGCGATGACCTTGTTGCCGGCGGCCTCGCCGCCGCGGGCCTCGATCAGCTGCAGGGCCGCCTCGAGGGCGTACTCGTCCAGCTCGGACAGGATGCTCTCGGACCGGTCCGTGGTTTTGTCCCCGCCGCTGAGGTGGCGGTCGAACTGCGCGTCAGGTACGTGCTTGACCAGCACGATGATCTTCAAAGTCTCTTCCACTGTGTCTACAGCAGCCTTCCATGCGGGTGGGCAGCCAGCCGGGTGGGGTCGTGGCCAGGGAACGCCCGGGGGTGCCGGGTTGCTCCTAGCTAACCATATAGCGCGGGCCCGGCGCGGCCTGGGTTAACGCCTGTGTCAGGGCCCTCACGGGGGCAGCCCGCGCCGGTCCCCGGCGCCTGCCCGGGACTGGGGAAGGCAACGCCGGCCGGCACCCCCAGGGTGCCGGCCGGCGTGGTACTGCCCTACCTCGTACCGGTCTACTACTGTTCGGCTGCGGCCCCGAGGGTCACGTCGAGTTCCTGCTCCTGGCCGCCCCGGAGGACCGTCACCTTTACGGTGGCGCCGGCGGCCTGCTCGCGGACGGCGGCCGTCAGCTGGTTGGGATCGCTGATGGTCCGGTCCTGGAACTTGGTGATGACATCGCCCACCTTGATGCCGGCTTTGTCGGCGGCCGAACCGGACTCAACCGTGGCCACGTCGGCGCCGACCGAGAAGCCGGAGGACGAGGAGCCCGCAGCTTTGGACTTGACGCTCACGCCAAGCTGGCCGTGGGTGGCCTTGCCCGTGCTGATGATCTCCTGGGCCACCCGCTTGGCGTGGTTGATCGGGATGCTGAAGCCGACGCCGATGTTGCCGCTGCTGCTGCCGGTGGCGTCCCCGCCGGCGGAGGCGATGGCGACGTTGACGCCGATGATTTCACCCTTGCTGTTCACCAGCGCGCCGCCGGAGTTGCCGGGGTTGATGGCCGCGTCGGTCTGGATGACGTTGATCGAGATGCTGCCCTGGTCTGCGGTGCTCGGCGCCTGTCCGCCGCCGGGAGGCGCGAACTGGAAGCCCTGGTCCCCGCCTTGGGAATTGTCGGCGCCGCCCTTGGGGGCGGCCGAGGAAGCCACGCTGATGGTCCGGTTCAGCGTGGAGACGATGCCGTCGGTGACGGTTCCGGTCAGGCCCAGCGGGGAGCCGATGGCGACGGCGGTGTCCCCGACGTTGAGTTTGCCCGAGTCGCCGAGGGTGGCAGGGACCAGGCCGGCGGGGTTGTTGATCTTGATCACGGCGAGGTCGGAGAGGGGGTCAGTGCCGACAACTTTCGCGCTGAAGACCTTGCCGTCGCTGGTGCGGACCTCGACGGCGGCGTTGGCTGTCTTGCCGTCCAGCGTGACGACGTGGGTGTTGGTGAGGACGTGGCCTTCGCCGTCGAGGATGATACCGGAGCCGGTCCCCCCGTCGCTTCCACTGGTGGCCTTGATGGTTACGACGCTGGGCGAGGCCTTCAGGGCCGCGGCGGTGATGGCGTTGACGTCGTCCTTGTTGTTGACGATCACGGTGCCGGATTGGCTGGTGCCGCCGGTCGACGCCAGCGGACGGTTCCCGATCAGCGCGTTGCTGCCGGCGACGACACCGCCGCCCACCAGGCCTGCTGCCAAAATGCTGGCCACGAGCGTCGGTACACCGAAGGCGGCCTTGCGCTTGGGCGCATTGCTGGGGTGGTTGAACGCGCTGTTGGGGGATCCCGGGCCGGCCGGCGGCTGGTTGCCGTAACCGGCGTAGGGACCCGCGCCCTGGGTGTACGGGCCGGCGTGTGACGGGCCGGGCGCCCCGTGCCCGGGCTGGGGTGACGGGGCGCCAAACTGCTGGGTTTCGGGGGCCGAGTGCTGGCCGTACGCCGGCGGGCGCTGCGGGTAGACGGGCCGCGGCGCGCCATCCGCCGGCCGGTCCAGCCTCATGGTCGGGTTTTCCTGGGCCGAGTCCTCCGCGCCGGGGGCGTGCGGGGCAGCGGGGGTGCGCTCCCCCGGCTCCAGCGGCTCCCGGTTCTTCATTGATGGATCCGGTGACGCGCCCTGCATTGGGTTCTCAGTCATGGGACTTCCTTTCATCCTCGTCTGCAGTCAATTATGGCCGCACAGACTGGAACAAGAGCGGACGTTCGCTGGGAGGTTCCTGAACGCCGACGGGCGGCCGTGACGGCCGGTCAAGCATCATCCCGCAGGCTTCAGCGCGTTTCGCTGGTGGCATATTCCCCGCGGTGGACGCCCTCCGGGGTGCACCATAGAATCAAATGGAATTGCCTCAGCGACCTGCGGCTTTGCACCTGCGTGGGGGCGCTGTCGCGTTCTGGGACGACCGGCTCGGCCCGATCCGGTCACAGAAGTGCTGAAGGGTTGCACATGCGGTCAATGATGAAACGATTCCTCGCCGTTCTCGGCGTCGCGGGACTGCTGGCGCTCCCTGCCGCTCCCGCCCTCGCGGAGGATCCGGTGACTTTGGATCCGGCCAACAAGATTATCGACTCGGCCGGAGTCCTGGGCGGAAAAAAGCCTGATGTTGATGCCGCAATCAAGAAACTCGGCACCGATCACCAGATGAATCTGTACGTGGTTTACGTCAAAACCTTCCAGAACCCGACCGACAGCGGTGAGTGGGCCAAGGCGGTCGCGGAGAAAGCCAACCTGGGCTCCAATTCCTTGGTCCTCGCCGTCGCTACAGAGGCCCGTAAATACCAGCTGAGTAAACCGGTCAACAGCAAGATCACGAATGCCCAGCGCGAAAACATCATTAAGAATGCCGTAGACCCGCAACTGCGGAACGGCGACTATGCGAAGGCCGCCATCGACACGGCAGCAGCGATCGGCGACGCCGCCGGCGGCGGCAGCGGCACGGTCCCGTCAGGTGCCGGCAACGGCGTCCTGGTCGGCGCCGGCGTCGTGGCTGCCGGCGGCGTCGGCACCTACCTGTACCTGCGCAACCGCCGGAAGAAGGCCTCCGCCGCGGACGGCGCCGGCTACGGCCCGCAGGGCGCCGAGCTCGACCCGCTGGCAGGGCTGAGCGTCGAGGAACTGCGCCGCAAGAGCGGCTCGCTGCTGATCGAAGCGGACGACGCCATCAAATCCAGCGAGCAGGAACTCGGCTTCGCCCAGGCGCAGTACGGCGACGCGGCCGTCGGCAATTTCACCAAGGCCCTGCAGGACGCCAAGGCCCACATGTCGGAGTCGTTCAAGCTGCAACAGCAGCTCGATGACCATATTCCCGACACCGAGGAGCAGCAGCGGACCTGGCTGGGCGAAATCATCCGCCGCTCCGAGGCCGCACTGTCCTCCCTCCAGGAGCAGAAGGCGGACTTCGATTCGCTGCGCGAACTCGAGAAGAACGCCCCGCAGGCGCTGGCCGCCGTCGGCGCCGGTGCCGCGGAAGCCGAGACGAAGATCGCCGCAGCGGAGGAGTCCCTGACCGGGCTCCGCGCCAAGTACGCGGAGAGCGCGCTGGTGCAGGTCGCGGACAACATCAGCCAGGCCAAGGAACGGCTGGCCTTTGTGCAGAACGCCTCCGCCACGGCACGGGAAAAGCTCGACGCCGGGGAGGGCAGCCTCGCCGCCGTCGCCGTCCGGGCGGCCGAGGAGAGCCTGCACCAGACCAACGTGTTGCTCGGGGCCATCACCAAGGTGGCGGGCAACCTCGACGAGGCCCGCAACGGGCTTGAGTCCGCCGTGGTGGACACCTCGCAGGACCTCGCCCAGGCCCGGGCCATGATCCAGTCGGGCCCGCACCCGGAACTGACCGGCCCGGTCGCCGGGGTGGAGGCTGCCCTGGCCCAGGTAAAGGCGGAAATCGAGGGCGGCAAGATCGACCCCATCGCCACTTTGGAGCGCGTGGAGAACGCCCACCAGTCCCTCGATACGGCCCTCACCGGGATCCGCGACCAGCAGGAGCAGGCCCGCCGGGCGCAGGCCTCGCTGCAGCAAAGCATCATGTCCGCCCAAGCGCAGATCGGCGCCACCTCGGACTACATCACAGCCCGCCGCGGCGGGGTGGGCACCGAGGCGCGCACCCGGCTCGCCGAGGCCCAGCGGAACCTTGACTACGCGCTGTCCATCTCGCGCACCGACCCGGTCACGGCCCTGCAGTACGCCCAGCAGGCGCACTCCCTCGCCGCCCAGGCCGCACAGCTGGCCCAGGCGGATGTGGACCAGTTCGGCGGCTACGCCAACCAGGGGTACGGCCGCGGCGGAATGTTCGGCGGCGGCGGAGGAGGCGGCCTCGGCGGCGCCATCCTGGGCGGCATCCTGATCAACTCCATCCTGCATGGCGGCGGTGGCGGCGGCTGGGGCGGCGGAGGCGGCTGGGGCGGTGGCGACTCCGGCGGCGGCTTCGGCGGCGGGGGCGACTCCGGCGGAGGCTGGGGCGGCGACTTCGGCGGCGGAGGCGACTTCTAGCCGGCCGGTTACAGACTAGGCGCCGGCGGACTCGTTCCGGCCGGCGGGTAGAAGCGGTACATTCACTGTTCACCGAATCCAGTGGCCATCACTGGAGAGGACGAAAGGTAACACCATGGTTAAGCAGTCCATTTTCGGCCGCATGGCGCAGCTGGCGAAGGCGAACATCAATTCCTTGCTGGACCAGGCGGAGGATCCGCAGAAGATGCTGGACCAGATGGTCCGCGACTACACGAACAACATCGCCGAGGCGGAGTCGGCGGTCGCCCAGACCATCGGCAACCTGCGCATGCTCCAGGACGACTACAACGAGGACGTCAAGAACGCCCAGGACTGGGGCAACAAGGCCCTCGCCGCCTCGCGCAAGGCCGACGAGTACCGCGCCAAGGGCGACACGGTCGACGCCGAGAAGTTCGACAACCTCGCCAAGGTGGCGCTGCAGCGCCAGATCTCCTCGGAGAACGAGGCAAAGTCGGCCGAGCCGAGCATTGCGTCCCAGACCGAAGTGGTGGACAAGCTCAAGCATGGCCTGGACCAGATGAAGGGCAAGCTCAACGAGCTCACCAGCAAGCGCAACGAACTGATCGCCCGCTCCAAGACGGCGGCAGCGCAGACCCAGGTGCACGACGCCCTGCGGAGCATCGACATCATGGACCCGACCTCCGAGGTGGGCCGCTTCGAAGAGAAGATCCGCCGCGAAGAGGCCAAGGTCCGGGGCCAGCAGGAACTCGCTGCCTCCAGCCTGGACGCCCAGTTTAACTCCCTGGAGGACCTCGGCGAACAGACCGAAATCGAGGCCCGCCTGGCCGCCCTGAAGTCCGGCGGCGCCACTCCGGCCCTCGGCGCCGGAAACGGCTCCGCCGCGCGCTCCACGGTGGAGGAAGCCGACTTCGACAAGCTCTAACCCTTGAAGCGGGGCCGGGCACCACCGCGTGCCCGGCCTTTGCTGTGTCCCCGGCGCGATGCTGATCCAGTAGCGTGGAGCCATGTCTTCGACCCTTGTCTGGCTCCGCGATGACCTCCGCCTTGATGACAACCCGGCCCTGGCGGAAGCGGCCGCGCTGGGCCGCCCGCTGACCGTGGTCTACGTCCTGGACGAGGTGTCACCAGGCGTGCGGCCCCTGGGCGGAGCGGTGAAGTGGTGGTTGCACCATTCGCTCGAGGCACTCGGCGCGGACCTCGAGGCGGCAGGGTCCCGCCTGCTCTTGCGGCGCGGCCCGGCCGACCGGGTCATCCGGGGGCTGGCCGACGAGACCGGTGCCGCCCGGCTGCTCTGGAACCGCCGCTACGGCGGCCCGGAACGCGCCATCGACGCCGGCCTCAAGGACTGGGCAGCAGGCCGGGAGCTCAGCGCCTCGAGCTTCCAGGCCAGCCTGATGTTCGAACCGTGGACGGTCCGGACCGGTTCCGGCGGCCCGTACAAGGTCTTCACCCCGTTCTGGAAGGCCTGCCTCGACGCAGCGGAGCCCCGGCAGCCGCTGGATGCGCCGCAGCGGCTGCCGGAGCCGGCAAAGGCAGGCTCCGGCCGCCTGCCGGAGAGCGACCCGCTTGACAGCTGGGGACTGCTCCCCCAGAGCCCGGACTGGAGCGCAGGGCTCACCGCCGAGTGGACACCGGGCGAGGCCGGCGCGCACGGACGGCTGGAGGACTTCCTGGACGGCCCCGCCGCCGACTACGGCACGGGCCGGAACATCCCCGGCGTCGAGGGCACCAGCAGGCTCTCACCTCACCTGCGATTCGGCGAAATAAGCCCGTTCCGGGTCTGGCACGCCCTCCGGGGGCGCTTTCCGCACAGCGCACCGGCCGACGTCGGGATCTTCCGCTCCGAACTCGGCTGGCGGGAATTCTGCTGGCAACTGCTCTACGAGAACCCGCAACTGGCCACCCGGAACTACCGCCCCGAGTTTGACCGCTTTCAGTGGCAGTCGCCGTCGGACGCCGAATTGCAGGCTTGGCAGCAGGGCCGCACCGGCTATCCCCTCGTGGACGCGGGCATGCGCCAGCTCTGGCAGACCGGCTGGATGCACAACCGCGTCCGGATGGCGGCGGCCTCGTTCCTGGTCAAGAACCTGCTGGCCGACTGGCGGCTAGGCGAGGCGTGGTTTTGGGACACCTTGGTGGACGCCGACGCCGCGAGCAACCCGGCCAACTGGCAGTGGGTGGCCGGCTCCGGCGCCGACGCCTCCCCCTACTTCCGGATCTTCAACCCGGTGACGCAGAGCAAGAAATTCGACGCGGCCGGCCGCTACCTGCGCCAGTTCATCCCGGAGCTTGCCGGACTGGACGACAAGGCGGTGCACGAACCTTGGAAGGCCGCTAATGGCGGCGAGGGTTACCCGGCTCCCTTGGTGGGCTTGCCCGAGTCCCGGGCACGGGCGCTGGAGACCTACCAGCGGCTCAAGGACGGGTAGGAACAGCAAAGGCCCGGATCTGTTGATCCGGGCCTTTGCGTTCCTGCCATTGGTTGCGGGGACAGGATTTGAACCTGTGACCTCTGGGTTATGAGCCCAGCGAGCTACCGAACTGCTCCACCCCGCGTCGCTTGATCAACTCTACCCTACTTCGGGGTCGGCCCCGACCGCGGCCCGGTTTCGGCAAAGCATGGACCGCGCCGCCTGAGTGAAGGTAAGCTCCGAAGAACCGACCGTCCGCCGGATCCGCTCCCCATCCAGAGCGTCAGACCGGGCCATCTACTTCAGTGTCCGCGCCAGCGGGCCGGACGAAATCCGCCGCAGGGGGCGGCGATCCTCAGGAACTTCAAGAGGACACAGCATGATCGGACCTGTACCAGCCACGCCGGTGCCGGTTGTGCCCGCGGCGTCGGCCAAGGCCCCCGTCCGGGACCGGTACCTGGACCTGCTGCGGGCCGTCGCCTTGTTCCGGGTGGTCGCCTACCACTCCTTCGCCAGCGCGGCTTGGCTGAGTATGGTCTTCCCGTCGATGGGCGTGATGTTTGCCCTTGCTGGGTCCCTGATGGCCCGCTCACTGGAGCGGCCGGCCCTGCCAGTGTTGCGGAGCCGGACCCGCCGGCTCCTGATTCCCCTGGGGCTATACAGCGCCACTGTCCTCGTGCTCTTGCTGTGGGAGGGCTGGACTCCCGATGAGGAAGTCGGCGGATCCTGGCTCCACATCGTCCTGTGGTTTATCCCGCTCGGGGATCCTCCCTTCCCGGAGGTCGTGGGAACGGATGCGGGCCTGGTCGAATCATCCTGGGCAGCACAAGCCGAGGAAATCCTGTGGTACATCCGGGCCTACTTCTGGTTCATGCTCCTCTCACCGCTGTTGCTCACGTCGTTCCGCCGGTTTCCCTGGCCCACGTTCCTTGCCCCTCTGGGCCTGATGGCCGTCATCAGCGTGGCTGCCGTCCCATTGCCGGGCTGGGGCGCGAGTGGCATCACGGACTTCGCCACGTACGGCTCCTGTTGGATCCTCGGCTTCGCCCACTATCAGGGACTCCTCCGCACAATCCCCCGGTGGGCGTTCTTCACCGTAGGCCCGGCCTTCATGGCGCTGGGTCTACTCTGGGCGTTCACCCACCTGGACGGTTCGGACTGGGACCTGAACAACATTCCGTTCGCACAGGCCCTGTGGTCGCTGGGTTTTTGTGCAGTGCTCTTCCGGATTTCACCGTCCTGGCAATCGTTCCCCGGACCGTTACGTTTCCTGGATAAAACCGTGACATTAATGAACAACCGGGCCATGACCATCTATCTCTGGCATAACCTGCTGCTGGTTATCACGGTGGTGATCATCGACCGGCTTTATGACATCGAGGCCGTTGCCGCAGCCGTGCCGTGGCTGCTGGATGCCGAGTGGTCGCAGTTCACCGCGGTCTGGTTCCTTCTGGTTGTCCTGTTCCTCACGATCGGGTGGGTCGAAGACGTCGCCGCCAAACGCCCTCCGCAACTCTGGCCCACCGGGTCAAGGAAACCGGCTCAGGAAAAGCGCCGGCACTCGGCCGCCGGCGGCGTGCCGGAGCACCCGGCCCGGATCCCGTCCGCGGTGGGCGGGTCGGCCAGTGCTGTGGCCGATCCACTCGTCACCGGAGTTCCCATCACACGGGGGAAGCTGACAGCTATGCCCCTGATCCGGAAGTCCGGTCAGGTCCGTGCCTACCGATGCACGATCGCCGCCGGGTCGGATGATGATCCGCAGGAGCCGCTGGCACACGAGGGAGTGGAGTCGATCCATGTCTTGAACGGGCGGCTGCGGCTACGGCTCGGAGGAAAGGAACGGATCCTGGTCGCCGGCGACACCGCAGATTTCGACCCACGGGTGCCGCACTGGTTCGGACGCGCCGGGGCTGAAGCGGTGGACTTCCTCGGCTTCTTCGGGCGGCACAGCGAACTGATGCACCTGCCCGGGGACCAGCCCGCGCAGGCGGACGGCCTGTCACGACGCCCCTGATCCCGGCTGGCGGGCACGCTTAATGCAGAAAGTCCGGAACACTTTTCAGTGTTCCGGACTTTTCTTCCAGTTGCGGGGACAGGATTTGAACCTGTGACCTCTGGGTTATGAGCCCAGCGAGCTACCGAACTGCTCCACCCCGCGTCGCAAGAACAACTCTACCGGCCGGTGAACGGGAGGCCAAATCGGGGCGGCGTGATGTGCGTCCCACTCCGGTCCGCGGGCGTGGCCCGGCACCGGCCGGCGTTGCAAGCGGCGCAGCAAAAAGGCCGGATTCCCCGCTCCTGCGGAACAGGGAATCCGGCCTTCAACGGCCTTCCGGCCCGGGAGCGCCTACTTGCTCGGCGACGGCGACGGCGTGGCCGACGGCGAAGCGCTGCCGCTCGGCGACGGCGACGGAACCGGCGTCGTCGTGGTGATCTTGGCTTCCGCGTCGATCGCCCGCTGCAGGGCCGCGGAGAGCTTCTTCTGCTGCTCGCCGTAGGCAGCGAAGTCACCCTTGGCCAGCGCCTCCTGGCCCGCCTTGATGGCGGCGTTGGCCTCGTCCAGGGCCGCCTTCAGCTCCGCCTTGCCGTCCGTTGCCGCCCCGGAGGACGGCGGCGTGGATCCCGGCGCGGGAGTTGCAGGCGTCTTGCCGTTGTTCGGGGCGTCGCCGGCGGTGGCACCGGACCTGCCGCCGAACAGCTGGTTCAGGGCCTCGTCCAGGGTCGGCGCGAAGCCGATCTTGTCACCGAAGGCCACCAGGACGCGCTGCAGCGTCGGATAGGAGGTCTCACCGGTGGACTTCAGGTAGACCGGCTGGACGTAGAGCAGGCCGCCGCCGACCGGCAGCGTGAGGAGGTTGCCGTTGAGCACCGCGGACGCGCCCTGGCGCAGCAGGTTCAGGGCCTGCGACACCGTGGGATCGGAGTTGAACTTGTTCTGCGCCTGGCCGGGGCCGGGCACCTGCGTTTCCGGCGGGATCTGCAGCAGCCGCAGCTGGCCGTAGCTCTCCGCCTTCACGCCCTTCTGGTTGCCCGCGTCGGAGTCCGCGGCCAGGAAGCCGTACAGGACGTTCCGGGCGTTGTTGTTGACCACCTGCGGGATGAACGAGGAGGTGAGCTGGAAGGCCGGCTTCTCCTGGTCGGGCATCTGCAGCGACATGTAGAACGGCGGCTGCTTGACGTCGTCCTTGACGGTCGGGTCGTTCGGCACGCTCCAGGCGTCATTGTTGGTGTAAAAGTTCTCCGGGTTCGTCACGTGGTAGCGGCCCAGGAGCTCTCGCTGGACCTTGAACATGTCCTCCGGGTAGCGGACGTGGCTCATCAGGGCGCCGGACATCTCCGAGTAGGGCTTCAGCGACGTCGGAAAAACGTTCTGCCAGGCCTTCAGGACCGGATCCTGGTCATCCCAGGCGTAGAGCGTGACGGAGCCGTCGTAGGCGTCCACGGTGGCCTTGACCGAGTTGCGGATGTAGTTGACGGAGTTGCTCGGCAGGGCCGCGGTGCGGCCTGACGAGGTCAGCGAGTCGCGCGTGGCGTCTGAAAGCTGCGCCTGCTGCGAGTAGGGGAAGTACGGGCTCGTGGTGTAACCGTCCACGATCCACTTCACCCGTCCGTCGACGACGGCCGGGTAGGCGTTCCCGTCCACGGTCAGGTAGGGCGCAACCTTCTGGACGCGGTCCTTGGGGTTCCGGTCGTAGAGGATCTGCGACTCGGCGTTGACGCCGTCGGACAGCATCAGGTCCGAGGACTGGAACTTGACCGCGTAGAGGATCTTGTTGAAGAAGCTGCCGACGTTCGGGCCGCCGTTACCGGTGAAGGTGTACTGCGTTCCGGCGTCGCCTTCCTTGGCCGCCGGGCGGTCCTGCTCGCGGTGCGGAGCGCCGTCCGGGGCGCCGACGATCGAGTAGTCCGGCGAGTTTTCGCCGAAGTAGATCCGCGGCTGGTAGCTGGCGTCGGTCCCCAGTACACCCGTGGACGGGATGCCGGACTGCAGGAATTCTGGTTTGCCGTCCGCGGTGAATTTGTTGCCCTTGGCCGCTACCACGCCGTAGCCGTGGGTGTAGACGACGTGCCGGTTGAGCCAGGACTGCTGGTTGGTGGCGAGGCCGTCCGGGTTCAGCTCGCGCACGGCGATGACGGTGTCCTGGATCTTGCCGTTCACCTCATAGCGGTCCACGTTCAGGGTGCTCGGGAACTGGTAGTACGGCCGGTACTGTTCCAGCTGCGAGAACGCGTCCGAGATCAGGTTCGGGTCCAGCAGGCGGATGTTGGCGGTGGTCTGGGCGTCCGGGGCGAGGGCGCCGGTGGTGGCGTTGGTGGTGGCCTCGTAGCGCTTCTCCTGGATCTTATCCAGGCCGTAGGCGGCGCGGGTCATGGCGATGTTCCGCTTGATGTATTCGTTCTCAAGGGTCTGCTCCGAGGGGCGGACCTGGAACTGCTGGATCACCCAGGGGTAGACGCCGCCGGCCAGGATCGAGGTGATGACCAGCATGGCGGTGCCGATGACCGGCAGCCTCCACTTGCCGATGACGGCGGCCACGATGAACAGCACGGCCACGAGCGCCGCGGCGACGGCGAGGATGGCCTTGGTGGGGATGACGGCGTTCACGTCGGTGTAGAGCGCGCCGGCCCAGCGGCCGCTGTTGTTCAGCACGGCGGAGTAGCGGTCCAGCCAGAAGTTGACGCCGAGCAGCAGCAGGAACGACGCGCCGGTGACCGCGAGGTGGATCTGGGCGGCGCGGCTGGTGAAGATGCCGCGCTCCAGCAGCCGGATGCTGCCGTACAGGTAATGGGTGAGGATGCCGGCGATCCCGGCCACGACGGCGACGCTGATCAGGAAGCCGGTGACGAAGCCCAGGAACGGCAGCGTCATGAGGTAGAAGCTGATGTCCAGGTTGAACTGCGGGTCGTTGCGGCCGAAGGGCTCCTGGTTGAGGAAGAGCAGCACCTTCTGCCACTGGCTGGCGGCCGCGCTGCCGGCGAAGAGGCCGAACAGTACCGGCAGCCCGATCATGACCACGCGGCGGATCGGCTCAAGCTGGGCCTGGTAGCGGTTGAGGTTGTCCCGGACGTCCGAGTCCGGCGCGTAGACCGGACGGGAGGTGTACGCGATCCGGATCGCGAAGAACATGGCGGCGAACATGATGGCGAAGCCGGCCAGGAAGATGGCGATCCGTGCGAGGTTCTCGGTCAGGAAGACTTCGAAGAAGCCCAGCTGCTGATACCAGAGGACATCCGTCCAGACATTGGCGAAGAAGATGAAGCCGACCACGATCAAGGCGACCACAATCAATGTCGGCGTCAGTGCTCCTCGCCGTTGCGGTGGCCTTCCGGGTGGGACGGTGCTGGGACGGGACAAACTCGGTACCTCATAGCTGGTCGTCGGTGCTGCTGGCTTTTTAGTTGTCTATAGCTGGTGGTTGGCGGCGGCGTACGGGCCGTCATTTAGTGCCACGAGTGGCACCGGAGCTTAGTTCCGGGCTCAGTCTAGTTGCTGGTGCAGGTGGGAAGTCCCGATGTGTCGCTGCCCTTGGCGGCGAGTTCGACCGCGTGCCGCGCCTCGGCCAGGTTTTCCACCTTGACGACCTGCAGCCCGTTGGGAACGTGGCCCATGACGTCGTCGCAGTTGGCCGCCGGGGCAAGGAACATGGTGGCGCCGCCGGACCTGGCGCCGACCATTTTCTGGCCGATCCCGCCGATGGCCCCCACGGCGCCATCGGGCGTGATGGTTCCGGTACCGGCGACGTGCTTGCCGCCGGTCAGGTCACCGGGCGTCACGGTGTCCACGATGCCGAGGGCAAACATCATCCCCGCGCTGGGGCCGCCGACCTTGTCCAGCGAGATCTTGACGTCAAAGGGGAATTTGAACTTGTACTGCAACACGACGCCGAGCAGGTAGCGGCCGGTCTGCGACTTGCTCGGGGTCACCGTCACCGGCAGCCGGCTGCCGTTGCGGTCGACGACGACCGTGACCGGTTTGCCCGCGCCCGCCGCGAGCTGCGCCTGGACGACGCTCAGGGCGGTAATCGGTTTGCCGTCGATCGAGACCAGCACATCACCTTCCTGGATTTCGCCCTTCGACGCCGAGTCGTCCGGGATCCCGGCAACCTGCAGCTTCTGCTCGAACGGGATGCGGAGTTCCTTGAGGGCGGAGGCCACCGCGTTCTCCTGCGACGTCGTCATGGCGACGGCGCTTTCCTGCTGCGACTGCTCCTTGGTGACGCCGGTGGGGAAGATCAGTTCCTCCGGGTAGACCGCCTTGGTGGGGGTCAGCCAGGCGCTGAGGGCTTCGAACGCGGTGACCGGGCCGTTCGGGCCGCCGTCGACGTACACCGTGGTGAGGTCCAGGCTGCCCTTGGCCGGGTAAGTCTCGTGGCCGGAGACGCTGATGACCGGTTTGCCGTTGTCCGTGCCAATCGTGTTGAAGGTGGGGCCGGGCGATTCCACCACGTACGGAACGGGCAGGCTCATCGCGGCGAGGCCCAGGGCCAGCGCCAGCAGGCCCGAGACGAGCATGGCCGAGGAGCGGTTGTCCTTGCCGCCGTCGCGGCGCGCGGGTTCGCCGGGGGCCTGTCCGCCCTGGGTATTCGTCAATGAAGGACCTCTCCGTGCCGGCGCCCGGGCCGCTTTCGGGAAGGGGACCCGGGGCGCTGCGGCTGCGGCCGAAACCGGCTCGGCAGCCTGCAATTATTCCAGCCTCTAACACTACGCGCTCGGGCACCGCCGGGGCTCTTTGCCGACAGCGAACGTGACCGGGTTTCGGGAGACAGCCGCGCAGGCGGCGGGTAGCGTGAAGTTGAGCACCAGTCACACCGACGATCGGCGGGATCATGACCTCTAACCCACTCAATCCGTCCAACGGGGACGACGAACCCAAGGATCCGCTGGCCGAAATGCTGCAGAACCTGATGGGCGGCAAGGGCATGGGGGACATCGATCCGGCGGAGCTTGCCAAGGCCGCCGGGCTGCCCGACGATCCGAACCTGCTGGCGCAGATGTTTTCGCAGGTCCAGGCCATGATGAGCGCCTCCTCTGACGGGCCCGTGAACTGGCAGCTGGCCCACGAAAATGCCCGCCGGGTGGCCGCCAGCGGATCCGACCCCTCCGTCACGGCCGCGCAGTCCCGCGAAGTCGACGAGGCCCTCCGGCTGGCAGAGCTGTGGCTGGACCAGGTCACCGAACTTCCCGCCACCGGGCTGATCGGCCGGGCCTGGTCCCGCGCCGAGTGGGTTGAGGAAACCCTGGGCACGTGGAAGCGGCTGACGGAGCCCGTTGCCAACAGCATCGCGAACGCGCTTTCCTCCGCCATGACCGAGCAGATGCCAGAGGAAATGAAGTCCATGATGGGCGGCGCCTCCTCGATGCTGCAGAACATGGGCGGTGCCATCTTCGGCATGCAGCTGGGCCAGGCAATCGGCGCCCTCTCCGCCGAGGTGGTCAGCTCCACCGACATCGGCGTCCCCCTCGCCGACCTGGAAATGGCGCTGCTGCCGGCCAACGTGGCGAAGTTCGGTGAAGGACTCAGCCTGCCGGAAAACGATATCCGGCTCTTCCTCGCGGTCCGCGAGGCCGCCCACGCGCGGCTTTTCGTGCAGGTGCCGTGGCTACGCGGGCACCTGCTCGGCGCGATCGAGGCCTACGCCCGCGGCATCCACATCGACACCTCCAAGATCGAAGAGCTGGCCCGCGAGCTGGACCCCAGCAATCCCGAGGGCATCCAGGAAGCCTTGTCGCAGGGCGTCTTTATGCCGCAGCGGACCCCGGCCCAGGAGCAGGCCCTCGAAAAGCTGGAGACCGCGCTGGCCCTGGTGGAGGGCTGGGTTGACGAACTCACGGCCGCCGCGACGGAGAAGCTGCTGCCCTCGGCGGCGGCGCTGCGCGAGACCGTCCGGCGCCGCCGCGCGACCGGCGGGCCCGCGGAACACGCGTTCTCCTCCCTTGTCGGGCTCGAGCTCCGGCCCCGCCGGCTGCGCGAGGCCGCGACGTTGTGGGCCCAGCTCAAGGAAGAACGCGGGGTGGAGGGCCGGGACGCCATCTGGCAGCACCCCGATCTGCTCCCCACGCCGGAGGACCTGGATGACCCGAAGGGCTTCAGCGGGCGCCGCAAGCTGGCGGAGGCCAGCGACACCGAGGTTGACGATGCCCTGCAGAAGCTGCTGAGCGGCGGGTTCGACAGCGCTGCGCCCGGGGCGGAGCAGGCCGGCGACGAGCCCGGAGATGAGCCCGGAGACACCGAGGATTCCGGTGATGGACCCGGCACCGGCGGCGGAAGCGGCAGCCCCAAGGCTTAGCCGAAGCGTCAGCGAACCGCTCGGGTAGCCCCGGCGCGAACCTTGGTTCGGGCCGGGGCTTTGCCGTGTGGGCCGGACGTCAGCGGGCGGGGAGCCTCAGTCGTCGACGACGTCGTCGTCGGTGCCGTCCGCCGGAAGGCCGCGGGAGGTGGCAAACGACACGCCTTCCAGGAACGCCTTGGCGCGTTCCGTGTCCGGGTACGCCGCCAGCAGCCGCCAGAACGCGGCGTTGTGGGCCGCCACCAGAAGGTGCGCCAGCTCATGCAGCAGCACATAGTCGACGACCCATTGCGGCATGGGCTGCAGCTTGTGCGAAAGCCGGATGGTCCCCTCCGCCGGCGTGGCCGAACCCCAGCGCGAATTCTGGTTGGTCACCCAGCGGACGGATGCCGGGACGGCCCGGCCGCCGAGGTAGCTGGCGGACAGTTCGGCCGCACGGGCAGCCAGTTCGACGTCGCTGCCGGCCCGGCGCTTGCCGGCGGCCTTGCGGCCGCGGCTGCCCTGCAGCCGCAACTTCTCCAGCATCCGGTTGACCCATTCGCGTTCCTGGGCGCCGCTGAAGTGCGCGGGGATGGCGACGACCGCAGTGCCGTTTTCCCAGAACGCCGCCACCGTGCGGCGCCGGCGGGCTGAGCGGCGCACTTCCACGGGTGCGCCGTCGGCGGTGGTCAGCGGGGTGCCGCTGGTGGTCATGGCGCCGGCCATTAGAGGCTGGAGCTTTCCGTCAGGACCGCCAGCACCGCTTCGCCGTACTTTTCCAGTTTGGACGCGCCGACTCCGGGCAGCTTGGCAAGCTGTTCGAGCGATTCCGGCCGCGCCTCGGCGATCGCGGTCAGGGTCGCGTCGGTGAAGACCACGAAGGCGGGAACGTCGGCTTCCAGCGCGGTTTCCTTCCGCCACTGCCGCAGCGCGTCGAAAGTCTGCTCTTCATAGCTCGGCGGGCACTGGTTGCACCGGCCCACCTTGCGTTCGGCGCCGCTGGAGAGCATGCTTCCGCAGACCCGGCACGACGCCGGCACGGCAGCCTTGCGCCGCGGCGCCGCTCCCTTGCCGCGGACCGAGGAGCTCGCCACCGAGTCCGGCCGCAGCCCGTCGAGGAACCGCGAGGGCTTCCGGTTGGCGCGGCCGCCCGGGGTCCTGGCCGTGGACCAGGACAGGTTCAGGTGCTCCTTGGCGCGGGTGATGCCGACGTAGAACAGGCGGCGTTCCTCATCCACGGCCTCGGGAGTGTCCGCGAAGGAGATCGGCATCAGTCCTTCGCTCAACCCGACCAGGAACACAGCCTCCCACTCCAGGCCCTTCGCGGCGTGCAGGGACGCCAAGGTCACCCCTTGGACGGTGGGGGCGTGCTGCGCCAGCGAACGTTCCTGGAGTTCGTTCACGAAGTCCGCGAGGCTGAACTGCGCTCCCCTGCTGACCACCAGCTCATCGGCGAGGGCCACGAGTGCGGCCAGCGATTCCCAGCGCTCCCTCAGCGCGCCGCCGCTGTGCGGGGCCGCGTCCGTGTACCCGAGCGATGACACGATGTCGCGGACCAGCTGGCCCAGGGGCTCCGGCATCGCGGTCTCGGCGACGGCGCGGGTGGCGGCCCGGAGCTGCAGGATCGCGTCCCGGACTTCCTTGCGGGCGAAGAACCGCTCGCCGCCGCGGAGCTGGTAGCCGATGCCGGCCGAGGCGAGGGCCTGTTCGTAGGCCTCCGACTGGCCGTTGGTGCGGAACAGCACCGCGATCTGGCTCGCGGGCGTCCCGGCGTCCAGCAACGTCCGGATCTTGACGGCCACCGTGGCAGCTTCGGCCTCGTCGTCGGAGCACTCGGTGAACTGAGGCACGGGGCCTGCCGGCCGCTGGGCCACCAGCTGCAGCGGCGCGGCCCAGGCCGCATCCGCCACGGGACCGCCGCTGCGCCGGCCGGCCAGCAGATCGTTGGCCAGCTTCACCACCTGCGGGGTGGACCGGTAGTCGCGGATCAGCTTGACCACGGTGGCGTCCGGGTACTGGGCCTTGAAGCCGAGCAGGTGCTTCGGCGAGGCGCCGGTGAAGGAGTAAATGGTCTGGCTGGCGTCGCCGACCACGCACAGGTCATCCCGGCCGCCCAGCCACAGCTCAAGGAGCCGCTGCTGCAGCGGCGACACGTCCTGGTATTCGTCCACCACGAAGTGCCGGTACTGCTCCCGGACGGTGGCGGCCACCTTGGGGTCCTCCTGCAGGATCCCCACCGTGATCAGCAGGACGTCCTCGAAGTCGATCACGTTCCGGTCCGTCTTCACGTCCTCGTACGACTGGAAGACGCGGGCGACGGCGGTCAGGTCGAACCCGCCGGGCGTGCCGCGGCCCTGGGCCTTTTCCAGGTAGTTGGCCGGGGTAAGCATGGACACCTTGGCCCACTCGATCTCGGAGGCAAGGTCCCGGATGGAGGCCCGGTCGGTGCTGAGTCGCAGCCGGCGCGCCGCTTCCGCGATCATCTGCGCCTTGTGGTCCAGCAGGTTCGGCAGGGCGCCTCCCACGGCCATCGGCCAGAAGAACTGGAGCTGGCGCAGCGCGGCGGCGTGGAAGGTGCGGGCCTGCACGCTGCCGACACCGAGGTCGCGGAGCCGGCTGCGCATTTCGGCGGCGGCCCGTGCGGTGAAGGTGACGGCCAGCAGCCGCTGCGGGCTGTACACGCCCGAGTGCACACCGTAGGCGATGCGGTGCGTGATGGCACGGGTCTTGCCGGTGCCGGCCCCCGCGAGCACGCACATGGGCCCGTTCAAGGTGCTGGCCACCTCGCGCTGCTCGGCGTCGAGTCCGCCGAGGATCCGCTCTTCGAGGGAGCGGTTGTCCGGTGCCGGAAGTTCGGTGGCCTGCCCACCGTCGCGGGACTGCCCGGACGGGATGGCACTGGACTGGAAGATATCTGTGTTCACGTCTGCTGCTCAGTCGTTGGAGGGGATGCGGTGGTGGCGGCCCGGCGTCGTCAGCGCCGGAGTGCCGACGGGTGTTGTCATGATGACCTCATGCGCTGTCCTGGCGGTCCTGGATGACGCCCCCGTACCAGTGCTCAATCAGGGCGCGCGCGATTGAGAGCCTGCTGGAGATGACGATCTCGCCGCTCAGCACGGCGTCCTGCAGCTCGCGGCGGCTGAACCAGCGCGCCCGGGTGACCTCGACGCCGTCGGGCGTGGCCTCGGTGTCCGCCGTCGTCGCGGTGAATCCGAGCATCAGCGACGCCGGGAAGGGCCAGGACTGGGAGCCAAGGTATTGCGATGCGGTGACCCGGACGCCGACTTCTTCGCCGATTTCACGGATGACGGCCTGTTCGAGGGATTCGCCGGGCTCGACGAAACCGGCCAGGGTCGAGTAGTTCCTGGAGTCGAGCGGGCCGCCGCCGCCCAGCAGCAGCCGGTCGTCCGGCCCCACAACGGTGACGATGATGGCCGGGTCGGTGCGCGGATAATGCTCGGACTTGTCCGAGGGGCAGCGCCGGACCCAGCCGCCGGCCTCCGGTACGGTGGCCGCGCCGCAGCGCGGGCAATGGGTGTGGGTGGCGTGCCAATTGGCGATGGCGCTGGCTTCGATGAACAGGGCAGTGTCGGTGGGATCCAGCTGCGCGGCCACTTCCCGGAATCCGGCCCACTGAGCACCGGCCGGAATGCCTTCGACGTGCGGTTCGAACGGCTCGGCACGGACCTCGAACTGTTCCGGAAGGATGAACAGCACGTATTGGGTCCCCGGCGCCGCGCTGGCACCGGGCAGTGCGCTGCCGAGGTAGATCACCTGTTCCGGCGCGTAAGCGGTCCCCCTGAGCCGGTCGGCGAGGCCTGCTGCATCAAGGAAGACCAGGCCCTCGCCGCTGACCAGCGCCTGGCGCCGCGACAGGACCATAGCGCGCACGCCGCCGGAGCGGAGCAGCTCCTCCAGCATTCCGGGCCTTAACCTGGCAGCGGAGCCGCGGTCAATCAACGCAGGGCGCACCGGAAGGACGGTGTCCCGCAACTGGTTGGCCTGCGGGCTGTCCGCCGCGGCAGGTACCACCGCGGCTCGATCAATGTGTTCCGTACTTGGCCCGGTATTCTGCCTGGTACCGGACTCCGGTGACTCCGCAAGACTCATGTACCCACCGTACCGACCCCCGCCGACAATTGACATTTCCCCGGGCGGAGCGGGGCCGGCCTCGCAGAACCGGCTTAGGATTCGACGTCGGCGGCGGCAATGGCCTTGTCCGTGAGGACGGGCATCATCGTGAGCAGCGCGAGGGTTAGCACCCCCATGATGCCGAACATGACCTGCAGACCCAGCCATTGGGCAAGCAAGCCGCCCGCTGCAGCACCGAGTGGCATGGTGCCCCAGGCCAGCAGGCGGTACGCGCTGTTGACTCTGCCCAGCAGGCGATTGGGAGTGATGCGCTGGCGCAGGGATACGGTGATGACGTTCCACAGCACAATCAGCATGCCGCCCACGAAGAGAATCGGGCCCAGGACGTAAGGGTTATTGGTCATGGCCGGTGCACCCACAAACAACGCGACCCCGAAAATCGTGAGCATCAGGGACTTCGACCGGCCCAGCGTGGCCTCCGCCCATTCGGAGCTGAATGAACCGATGAAGGCGCCGAGAGCGGAGGCCGTTAGAAGCAGGCCGAACCCCACCTCAGACAGTTTCATTTCCGAGGCCGGTCCCACGGCAAAAAGCACTAAGACTGCAAATGCCGCGCTGGATGCGAAGTTGAACACTCCCGTCATGACCGCGAGCGTGCGCAGGATCTTCTGGTGCCAAAGGAACCGCAAACCCTCACCGATGTCGAAGCGCAAGGTTGTCTTCTGCTCCCGCTCCATTCGGAAAACCCCCGGGACCAGGAGCAGGCCACCGACGGCCGCAAGCCACAGCGCGGCAGGCACGGCAAGTCCCGCAACGACGCCGAAGGCCACCAGCAGTCCGCCCAGCGGAGGGCCAACAAACTGATTGGCGGTGAGCTCGACGGCGTAGAGGCGGCCGTTGGCACGCGAAAGCTGATCCCGGTGCACCACCTGGGGCATAAGCGACTGTGCGGAGGTGTCGTAGAGCGTTTCGGCCACGCCCACCATCAAGGCGACAATATAGAGAGCCCAAATGGAGCCGAAATCCAGCAGGATGACGGCGACCAGGGCGGCGGGCAGCAGTCCCCGGCCGAGGTTGGCCCACAGCATGAGCTTGCGCCGGTCCAGCCGGTCGGCCAGCGCTCCGGCAGTCAGGGCGAAGAGAAGCCACGGCAGCGTAGCTGCGACGGTCAGCCCGGCCACCAGTGTGGGTGACTGCGTGAGCTGAATAGCCAGCAGCGGCAGGGCGATCTTGAAGACCCCGTCCGCGAGGTTGGACAGCCCGGACGAGGTCCATAGTTTCCAGTAGGACGCCCCCAGCGGCGCACGATTCCGTTCCTTCACCCGCCCGGTTTGATCGGTCATAGGTGAACCATCCCGCATTGATTGAGAAAATTCAAGGGGGCTTGAATCCAGTACATCACTTTGTAGGATGGGTATATGGAACAGCAGACGAGCGTGGACGACGAGAGGCCCGCCGCCAGCGCCCGGGAAATTAAGGCACTGGCCCACCCGCTGCGTTTGCGGATCCTGCGCCTGTGCGGGCTCCACGAACTGACCAACAAGCAACTCGCCGACCGACTGGGCCAGGATCCGGGGACCATGCTCTACCACGTGCGGCAATTGCTCTCCGCCGGATTCCTTGAACCCGCCCAGGTCCGCACCGGAGAAAGTGGTGCGCTGGAGAAGCCGTACCGTTCCACCGGACGGTCCTGGCATCTGGAGACCGCACTGGGTGAGGCTGGTCCGGGCGGTCCGCTGGCGCCGGTGGAGGCGTTTCGGGAAGAGCTGACGGAAGCGGGGCCGGACGCACTCGCCAGCCTTTCTCGCTTCGTTCTGCACCTCTCCGAGGCGGATGCTGATGACCTCATCACGCGCATCCACACGGTGCTGAGCGAATACACCAACAGTGACAGGCAGCGCGCCGACCAGCCCGCGTACGGCGGCATCTTCGTCCTTCACCGGTCCCCGGACTAGGTCGTTGTCCCTCGGCGGCACCGACCGCCCGGCGCTATTTCGGGCCGATCTTTCAGACTCGCCGTGATGCATCGCCGTCTTGGGCGCCGCTCAATCTACCGTGGAAGCGTGAGAAGAAAACCAATCGAACTGGCAGCTGTAGCAACCGCGGCGGTCCCCGGCCTGACCCCGACCGCCGTGAGTTCCGCGCCGGACGATCCGGCAGACTTCGATTCCGCCCTTCTCCTTGACTCCGAAGGCAAACGCTGGCGGGTGCGTTCGCCCCGGCACGCCGAGGCGAGCGCGCGCCTTGAGACCGAGTTCCTGGTGCTGCGGGCGTTCACCCCCGGCATCCGGGCCGAGCTCCCCTTCCTGATGCCCACCGTGGCCGGCACCGTCCGGCAGGGCGCGCTGAGCACCTTCGTTTACTCGCACCTCTCCGGCGCCACGCAGTCGGTGGAGGAACTCAGCGCCGGCACCCCCGCGCTGGCCCGCGAACTGGGCGCCGCCCTCGCGGCCATCCACGATCTTCCGCATTCCCTGGTCAGCAACGCCGACCTGCCGAGTTACACGCCGAACGAGTTCCGCCAGCGGCGGCTCAATGAACTGGACCAGGCCGCAACCACGGGCAAAATCCCGCCGCTGCTGCTGCGCCGCTGGGAACACGCGCTGGAGGACGTATCGCTGTGGCGCTTCAACCCCAGCGTGGTGCACGGCGACCTGCATGAGGACAACCTCCTGGTCGACGGCGACCGGGTCACTGCCGTGACCGGCTGGACCGACCTGCGCATCGGGGACCCGGCGGACGACATGGCCTGGCTGGTGGCCTCCAACGACCAGGACTTTGTGGACGCCGTGCTGGAGCACTACTCCGCGAGCCGCCGGGACGCCCCCGACGCCCACCTGCTGCGCCGCGCCGCACTGTCCGCGGAGTTCGCCCTGGCGCAATACCTGGTCAAGGGTCTGGCGGCGGGCGACGAGGACATGATCGGCGAGGCGGAATCGATGCTGGCGGTGCTGGCCGAGGACGTCGCGGAACATGGCGGTCAGCCGATCAGCGTGGAGCCGCTGCCGCAGCCGGCCGTGACAGTGCTGCCGATCGGACCGGCCGCCCCCGGCCCCGTGCAGGGACAGGACCCGCAGCCCGCCACCGGGATGTCGGCGGCTGTCCACGTCACGCCAATCCCCCGCGGTGAGGTTCCCCGCGCCGAAAAGGACGACTGCGAGCAGGACAACGCCGCGCGGGACGACGCCGGCAGCGGCCCGGCGGCGAAGGACCCCGTAGACGACGGCGCCGCACCGGCCGGCAGTGCGGACGACGGCGCTGCCCCGGGCGGCGGTGCCGACGACGGCGCTGCCCCGGGCGGCGGTGCCGACGACGGCGCTGCCCCGGGCGGCGGTGCCGACGACGGTGCAGTCCTGCCCAAGCCTTCCGCCGCGGAGGACACCTCCACGACGGCACTGACCGTGGTTCCGGCAGAGCGCTCCTAGGCTCGGCTAGCCGGCCTTCCTCCCAGGGCCCCGGCGACGATCTCCTCCAGCCGTTCCGCCGAGCCCAGGTCGTGCGGGCGCACCACCTGGTTGTCGGCCACGTAGTAGAACGCTGCCCGGACGTCCTCCAGCGGGACTCCCTTGAGCCGCGACCACGCCAGCCGGTAGACGGCGAGCTGCACGGCCTTGGTCTTGAGCTGGCCGGCGGAGGGACGGCGTCCGGTTTTCCAGTCCACGAGGTCCCAGCCGCCGTCAGCGTCGCGGAAGACCGCATCGATGCGCCCGCGGACCACCACGTCGCCGACCCGCGTCTCCACCGGAACCTCGACGTGCGCCGGCGCCCGGTTCGCCCACTCGGACTGGCGGAACGTCTCCACCATGGTGTCCAGGCCGTACGCCTCGTCGATGTGGTCGTCCGAGCCGGCTGCCTCGCCGAGGTCCAGCATCCCGGAGGTGCCGAAGTACTCTTCGACCCAGGCGTGGAAGGCCGTGCCCTTGCGGGCGGACATCCCCGGTTCGCGCGGAACGGGCCGCCGCAACCGGGCCACCACTGAGGACGGGTCTTCGTCCAGGTCCACCAGGGTGGACGCGGAAATGTGACCCGGCAGGTGGACCTCCTGAAGGGCGGACCGCCGGGACCGCCGGTCCAGCAGGGTGGCAGCTTCCTCCGCCCAGCCAGCGGCCGGCCCGCGCAGCCGGCGCGGCCCGGCAGACGCCGGCGCTGCGGGGACCGAAGCTGCGGGTGCCGCGCCACCACCTACTGGCGCCGGGAGCGGGCGGCCGTCGGGCCGTTCCAGTTGCTCAAGGACGCGCGCCGCAGCGGCCTCCATGGCGGCCCGGCGGCCGGGCACGAGCCGCAAGCGGGCCCCGGTGCGCGGATGCACAGGCCCCTCCAGGGGATCGTAGGGCCACAGCGCCAGCTCCAGCTCGGAGGTCAGCGGGCTTTCCTCCGGCAGGGATTCCTCGGCGACGGAGAGCGGATGGATCTCGGCTGACCCGGCCCCACTCAGTACTTCGAGCTCGGCCAGGAACGGCGACATGCCGGCGAGCCCCGCCCGGGAGCCCACCCAGGCCGCGCTGGAAACCCAAAGCACGTGCTTGGCGCGGGTGTAGGCCACGTAGGCCAGCCGCCGCTCCTCGGCCTCACCGTGGACCTGGACGGCGGACTTGAAGTCCTTCTCCGCGTCGAGCCAGCCTTTCTGGTCCGGCTGGTCCAGGTCCCACTGCGGCAGATCGGCGCGGTCCCCGCGCAGCGGCCACGGCAGCGCGGCGGACCCGCTGCTCCAGCGCGAATCCCGGCTGGACGGGAAGGCCCCGGCGTTCAGGCCGGGGACGAACACCACGTCCCATTCCAGCCCCTTGGAGGCGTGGACGGTCAGCAGTTGGACCGCCTCGTGGTTGACTTCCGGCGCGGCGGCGTCGAGGCCGTTCTCCTCCGCGGCGGCCGCTTCCAGCCAGGCCAGGAACGCGAGCACGTCGACCCGCTGCGAGGTGTGCAGGAACCCGGCGGCGGCGTCCTGGAACGCGTCCAGGTTGCGGCGGGCCTGGTGGATGCTGATGCCCGGCCGGGCCGCGACTTCGATGTCCAGGAGCATGGCACGCTCCACCTCGCCCAGCAGCGTGCTGAGGTCATCGCCCATGAAGCTGCGCAGTTGCCTCAGCTCGGCGGAGAGCCGTTGGAGGCGCTCCAGTGCCTCCGGGCTCAGGCGGCGGCCGTGGGCGGACGTCCAGTCGGGACGGGGCAGCCAATCCAGCGCCTCGACCAGGCTCGCCGCGTCGGTAAGGTCGCCTTCGATGACCGCCTCGGCGGTGTCCGAGCCGGCGTCGCCGTCGGTGTCCGTATCGCCGGGGCGGCCACGGCGCCGCGCCAGGAAGCTCGACCAGTCGCGGAACGCCATCAGGTCCGCGGGGCCGATCCGCCAGCGCGCGCCGGCCAGCAGCCGCATCAGCGAGTCCGAACGGCCCGGATCTGCCAGCACCCGCAGCGTCGCCACCAGGTCAACGATTTCGGGGGTGTCCAGCAGCCCGCCGAGGCCCACGATTTCGTAGGGAATGCCGCGCAGCTCGAATTCGCGGCGGATGCACTCCATCTGCGCGCGGCGGCGGCACAGTACGGCCATCGCCGGCGGCTCGGGATCCTCCACCGTGCCGGCGTCGAAGTCGGTCCGCCGGAATTTCAGCACGTCGGCGGCGATGGCCGCCGCCTCGTCCTCGTCGGTGCCGAACCGGCCCAGCACCACGCGGCCCTGGACCGCGGCGGGGCTGGGCTGCAGCGGCGGGACCTCCACGGTGTCGGCGCTGTCCCGGGCGCCGGCGGCGCCGGCCTGGGCGGCCGCCTTGCTGAGCGGGGCCGAAATCACATTGGCGGCTTCGAGAATGTTCCGGCCGTTGCGCCAGGCAGTGGTCAGGTACGACGTCGGCGCCACGGCAAACCTTGGCGGGACGCCGCCCGCGCCCCCGGCCTGACCGGAATCGGCGAAGCCACCGGAACCACTCGAACCACCGGAATCACCGGCGTCCAACCGCACCGGGAATTCGCGGACAAAGTGGAAGAGCTGGCCCGCGGATGCGCCGCGGAAGCCGTAGATGGACTGGTTCGGGTCCCCCACGGCGGTGACGGCGTGACCGTCGCCGAACAGCCGGGAGAAAAGGACCAGCTGGGCGTGGGAGGTGTCCTGGAATTCATCCAGCAGCACCACCTTGTAGCGCTGGCGTTCCGTCTGCGCGGCCACCGGAATCTCGTTGGCCACCCGGGCCGCGAGGGCCACGAGGTCACCGAAATCCAGGGCGCCGCGGGCCCGTTTGGCCTCCGCGTAGCGGCCCACCATGTCCGCGACGCTGGCGCGGGTGCGGAGCAGGGCGCTGAGGTCCCCCGCGGCCTGGCTGGGGTTCTTCTTGGCCGTGGCGACATACGGGAGGGCCTCGAACTCGGCCACCCGGTCCAGCAGCCAGCCGCGGACCTGCGCGGGGTCCTGCAGGTGCTCGGCACATTCCCCGGCGAGCTGGATGACAGCCTTGACGAGGGTGGACTTGGCGGAGCGGAAGTGCTGGTAGTCGCCGTCGAAGGCTTCCACCACTTCGCTGGCGAGCTGGAAGGACTGGGCACCGCCGAGGAGCACCACGTCCCGTTCGACGCCGAGCCGGAGCCCGTAGTCGGAGACGATGCCGCTCGCGTAGGAGTGGTAGGTGGAGACCTTGGGTTCCAGCGCGTCGGTGCTGAGCAGCCCGGCCGGGAACACTTTGTGCTCCGGATCGGCCGCGGCGATCCGTGCCAGGGCGGACAGCTTGGCCCGGATCCGGGTGGCGAGCTCGCCGGCGGCCTTGCGCGTGAACGTCACACCGAGGACTTCCTCCGGCCTGACCCAGCCGTTCGCGACGAGCCACACCACCCGGTCCGCCATGGTGGCGGTCTTGCCTGAGCCGGCCCCGGCAATGACAAGCCGGGGCGCCAGAGGGGAGGAAATGATCGCTGACTGTTCGGCCGTGGGGCTGTTCTTCTCCCCCAGCATCGCGGACAGTTCCGCCGGGCTGAACCGTGGTTCGGGCAGTGGTTCCGGCAGCGCGCCGGAGTGCCCGGCGGTTCGCGGCGCGGCCGCCGTCGTTGCCTGGCTGCTCATTCGGTGACCTGCTTTCCACGTGCGCACAGCGGGCAGACTTCGGGGAGCCTGCAGCCATGGCCGCCGTGCCCGCCCTTGGCGGGGTCGTGGCGGGCTTCGAAGGTACTTCCGGACATGACCCTGGCGGCGTCGCTGACCATCTCCAGCGCCCAGTTCGCGTCCGGATCCAGCGGCGGCTGGCTCTGCACGCCGGGGCTCTTGGTGCCGGTGCCGAGCTGGGCGAGCACCGCGCCGCCGGGCCGCGGGGCCGGGCCGTCGTCGGGGCCCGCGAAGCCGCCGGCGAGCACCGCGGCCTGGTAGGCGCCCAGCTGGGGATGACGTTCCAGTTCGGCCTTGCCGGGCTGGCGTTTGCCGGTCTTGAGGTCAACAATCACCAGGCGGCCCTCGGCGTCGATCTCCAGCCGGTCCACCTGGCCGCGGAGCACGGCGGGCCGCGCGGGCCACGAGTCCTCAGCGCCGGGCGGGGCCCCGGGTGCCACATCGGGGAGCTTCACCTCGAAGTCCTGCTCGACGCCGAGCAGGCTCCTCCCCTCGCTCCGCATGACCAGCACGTACTGGGCGAGCTTGCGGACCATCGCTTCGGCCCGCTGGAAGTCGAGCCTGCCCTCCCAGTTGTCCTTCATCCCCAGTGCCGGCCAGCGCTTCACCAGCTCGGCCACGTACTCGCCGCCCGAGGCGTCCGGGAGGTCCTGGGCAATGGCATGGACCAGGGTTCCGAGGCTGCGGGCGAAATCCGTGGCCGCCTCCCCGCCGGCGGCCTGGACGAACCAGTCGAGCGGCGATTTCTGGACGGTCTCGACCTTGGAGGGCGAGACGAAGACGGTGCTGCCCGGCGGCACCACGGGGTCCGTGGAGGACAGCGGAGCGAGTCCCCACCAGCTGTGCGGGTGGGCTCCGGGCACGGGCGGTTGGGCGGCGGCGAGGGCGCCGAGGACGGCGGTGGCCTCGGCCGCTTCGGCGCTGCCGCCGTCGAGCTGGGCGTACTGGCGCAGTTCGGCGACGAGCGCGCGCAGGGTCAGCGGCCGTTCCACCGGGGTGAAGCCGCGCCGGTCCTGGTCCGGGTGCAGGGGTGCGACGTAGTCCAGGAACGATGAGGGCTGCTCGTCCTCCGAGGAGACAGCCGTGCAGATCAGCACCTCCCGGGCGCGTGAGACGGCGGTGGAGAAGCTGCGCAGCTCGTCATAGCGGATCTCGCGGAGCCGGCTCAGCGGATCGAGCTGCAGGGCGTACTCGACGCCGTGTTCGACGGCGTCGGCGAAGAGGGTGCTCCCGAGCAGTTCGCCGCGGAGCCGGGTATTGGGCCATACGCCTTCCTGGAGGCCGGGCACGATCACGACCGGCCATTCGCGTCCCGCGGCGCTGGCCGGGGTCATCAGTTCCACGGCATCCTCGAGCTGCGCCCGGGCTGCCAGCGTGTCCATCGGCAACTCCTGGCTGAGCAGGTACTCGAGGAACTGTTCCGGCCCGGAACCAGGCAGCTGGTCCACGTACCGCTCGGCGGTGTGGAACAAGGCCATCATGGCGTCCAGGTCCCGGTCCGCACGCGCCCCCGCCGCGCCGCCGGCCAGCGCGGCCTCGGTCCAGCGGCCGGCCAGTCCGGTGGAGTGCCACAGCGCCCACAGCACGGTTTCGGCGTTGCCGCCGGGCGCTTCGGCGGCTTCCCGGCCGGCCCGGATCATTCGGGCGACGCGGCGGGCCGAGTGCCCCTCGATGCCGAGCGTCGCCAGGGCGCCCGGTTCCAGCAGCGCCTCCACCAGCAGCGCGTCGCTGGTGCGGCCGCCGCCGCCCGCCAGTTCCTCGCGCCGCAGCGACTGGCGGAGCCGGCGCAACTCGATCGACGTGGCTCCGCCGATCCTTGAGGTGAGCAGCGCGACGGCAGCTTCGGCGGTGAGCACGGCAGGGTCGAGGGCGACGGCGTAGGCGTCCAGCAGCGGCCGCACGGCCACCTCGTCCCGGACCGCGGATTCGGCCACCGGGATCCGGACCGGGATGCCCTGGCCGGCCAGGTGGCGTTGGAGCTGGCTGAGCTGGCCGCCGTTGCGCACGATCACGGCGATGTCACCCAGTTCCCGGCCGTCCTTCAGCTGGGCCTCCAGGATCCGCTGCGCCACATAGCGCAGCTCGTGCACCGGGGACGGCAGCAGGTGCGCCTCCACGGTGCCCTGCCCGGACGGGTGCGGGCGGGCCTGTTCGAGCCTGCGCGCCGACGTCCCGCCGGAGCGCAGCGAGATCCGCTCCGCGACGGCCTGCCAGGCCTGCGCGACGGCCGGCGTGTGCCGGTGCGCCGTCCACAGCGGCCGTTCCAGCACGGTGCCGCCAGCCGGGGCGAGCAGCCGGGGCAGTTCGGCCACCAGGTCCGGCCGTGCCCCGCGGAACCCCTGCACCACGGTGTCCGGCGAGGAGGTGACAAGGGCGTCCTTGCCGGCGGCGATGTCCGCGAGCAGCTCGAAGACGGCGGGGTTGGCCTCCTGGATGTCGTCCACCAGGATCAGCTGCAGCCGGTCCCGCTCCGCGGCCAGGAATTCCGGGGCGTCCTGGAAGATCTGGCGCGCCGCCGTGATGATGCCGGCCGGGTCGAAGGATTCGGGCATGCGCAGGTCCAGGACGTCGCGGTACTCGGCGTACAGGGCGGCCGCTGCGGTCCAGTCCGGCCGGCCGCAGCGCCGGGCCAGGTCCGCCAGGTCCTGTGCGGTGCGCCCGGATTCGATGATCCGGTCAAAGAGCTGGCGGACTTCCTGCCGGAAGCCGCGGGTCTGCAGGGCGGCGCCCAGGTCCTCCGGCCAGGGCAGCTCCAGTCCGGGCTGGGCATGGCCTTCCAGAAGTTCCTTGATGATCAGGTCCTGTTCGGGCCCGGACAAGAGTTTCGGCGCACGCGGCAGCGGCAGGATGCCTTCCGCCTTGGCCCGCCGGATCAGGTCGAAGGCATACGACGCCCAGGTGCGGGCCGGCGTCGTGCTCAGGCTGCGGTCCAGGCGCGCGGTGAAGCGGTCGCGCAGCGCATCGGCGGCCAGCCGGCCGGGGGCCAGGATCAGCATCCGCTCCGGATCCAGGCCGTCGCGCTGCGCCCGGCGGACGGCCGCCTCCACCAGCACGGTGGATTTGCCGGTGCCCGGCGCGCCGGGCACCAGGACCGGTCCGGAGCCGTGCGCGACGTCGACGGCGTCCCGCTGGTCCGGAGACAGCAGCGGGACGGCGCTGTGCCGGGTCCGCGGGGGCAGCAGGCGCAGGCCGTTCTGGTTCGGCGGGTTTTTGCTGGGGGCGGTACGGTTCGGGGCGGTCCGGCTGGGGCTACTCACACAGACATTTCATCATCGGGGACGGACAATTTATGCAGCTCCCGCTCGAGGCGCTCGGCGATGGCGTCGATCCGCTCGAAGTCAGGCTCGGTGGGCGCCCAGCGTGCCGCCATTAGGTCCACCCGCCACCTGCCCTCGCCGGTGCGCTGGTACTCAAGGTAGCTGCCCAGTAGCGGTGTTCCTTCGGCGAGATACAGGGCCAGGGCTTCGCGTTCGTGGCCGGGCGGCGCGTCCCCGTTCGCCTTCAGGATCCGCCACCAGGGAACGGAACTGCCATGGTGGCTCATCACCGAGCCGACCTGGCGGGGGCCGCCGGCGCCGAGGAGTTCGGCCACGTCGCCGTAGGCCACGGCGGCACCGGCCGGGACCATGGCCGCGAGCTCCAGCACCGCCTCCACATACTCCGTCCGCATGGTCCAAGGTTACCGTTCCCCGGCCGCGGCAGGGCGTCGTAGGGCACGGCATGGCATTGCGAAAAACTGTCGGCGGCAGCAGGTAGCGTTGCAGTATGAGCACCTGGCACACCCTCCCCCGCGCAGCCTTCGACCTTGAAACCACCGGCCGGAACTCCCGCGCCGCGAGGATCGTGACGGCTTCCGTGACCGTGGTGGACGCCGACGGCTCGGTCATCAAGGAACACGAATGGCTGGCCGATCCCGGGGTGGAGATCCCCACCGAGGCCAGCGACGTCCATGGCGTCACCACCGAGCAGGCCCGCCGTGACGGCAGACCGGCCGCCGAGGTGACCAGGGAGCTGGCGGGCGTCCTGCAGGAGCTGTTCGACACCGGCGTGCCGGTTATTGCGTTCAACGCCAGCTACGACTTCACCGTGCTCGCCGCGGAGTCGGCCCGTTACGGCGTGCCCCAGCTGGTCCGCTTCCCCGTGCTGGATCCCTACATCATGAACAAACAGGTGGACCGGTACCGCAAGGGCAAACGCACCCTGACCGCGCTGTGCGAGGAGTACGGCGTCAGCCTGGACAATGCGCACACCTCCGCTGCCGATGCGCTGGCCACGCTGCGGATGCTCGACGCCATGGCCGGGAAGTTCCCCAAGCTGCGGATGCCCGCCAGCCACCTGCACCAGCTCCAGGTCGAGTGGGCCTCCGCCCAGGCCGCGGATTTCCAGAGCTACCTGCGCAAGACCAAGCCCGCCGCGGTGATCGAGGGCGACTGGCCGGTGCTGCCGCCGGTAGACGCCAGCCGCGGCGACTTCTAGCAGGACCTCGGAGCCTCGGCGGCACGCCCCCGGCAAGATGCCGGCAAGCGGCTGGGACGGAGATCACAACAGCGGTCCCCCCACCGGCGGCCGCCGGCACGCTTCCGCGATTTGGCCCCGGGACGGCCGCCGATCGCCTCCCGCGCCCAGCGACCCCTTAACCGGAATTATCTGCATTTTTCCGCCCTTTATGACGAACTAAATGCGCAACTGGATGCCCTTTGGCGCCGCTGACATAATTTAGTTCAGAACAGGGCGTGTGTTATGTCATGCCCGGACCCCAACCGCCAAGGGATAAATGATCACAGTTACCGACCTTCGCAAGGTCTACCGGCAGGGCAAAAAGGAGGTGGTGGCGCTCGACGGCGTCACACTGTCCGTGCCGAAAGGCTCGATCCACGGGATCATCGGCCACTCCGGCGCCGGCAAGTCGACGCTGGTGCGCTGCCTGACCCTGCTGGACCGCCCGACGTCCGGCTCCGTCAGCATCGACGGCACCGAGCTCAGTTCCGTGCGGGACTCGGAGATCCGCGCCGCCCGGCGCCGCATCGGCATGGTGTTCCAGCACGCGAACCTGATGGACTCCCGGACCGCGGCCGGCAACGTCGCGCACCCGCTGGAACTCGTCAAGACCCCCAAGGACAAAATCCGGACCCGGGTGGCTGAACTCCTGAAGCTCGTGGGCCTGGAGGGCTTCGAGAACGCGTACCCGTCCCAGCTCTCCGGCGGCCAGCGCCAGCGTGTCGGGATCGCGCGGGCCCTCGCCTCGGACCCCGAGGTGCTGCTCTGCGACGAGCCGACGTCGGCCCTGGACCCTGCCACCACCGAGGAAATCCTGGACCTGATCCAGGACCTGACCCGGCGGCTGCAGCTGACCGTGCTGATCATCACCCACGAAATGAACGTCGTGAAGCGCGTCTGCGACTCGGTATCCCTGCTGTCCCGGGGCCGCATCATCGAACACGGCGCCCTGCAGGACGTGGCCGGCGAACTGGGCAGCACGCTGGCCCGCGCCCTGCTGCCGCTGCCGCCGTCGGAACCCCTGCACGGCGCGCTGCAGCGCGGCCCGGTCCTGGAGATTCTCTTCTCCGGCGAGAGCGCCAAGGAACCCGTACTCACCGGCGTGGCGAGGCACTTCGACATGGACCTCAACGTCCTCGCCGGCAGCGTCGAGACGCTCGGCGGCCAGCAGTTTGGGCACCTGCGTGTCCAGCTCGCGGAAAATGCCGACTTCGACGCCGTCCTGCACTACCTGCACGAGCGCGGCATCAGTGCCAAGCGCGTGGCCGCCGATGCTGCTCCGGCGGAAGAAGGAGCCAACTAATGAACGACATTTTCAGCAACCCCGTGTTGGCCAGGGCCCTCCCCGAGGCGATCGTCGAGACCCTGCAGATGGTCGGCATCTCCGCTTTCTTCACCGTGCTGATCGGCCTGCCGCTGGGCGTCTTCCTGCACGTCACCGCTCCCGGCGGACTGCGCCCGATGCCGGTCATCAACCGGATCCTCAGCGACGTGATCGTCAACATCACCCGGTCCATCCCGTTCGCCATCCTGATGGTGGCGCTCATTCCGCTGGCCCGCGCCCTGACCGGCACGAGCCTCGGGCCCATCGCCGCTTCGGTGTCGCTGTCGATCGGCACGATCCCCTTCTTCGCCCGGCTGGTGGAGTCCAGCCTGCGCGACGTGCACCACGGCAAGATCGACGCAGCCCAGGTCATGGGCTCAACCAACATGCAGGTCATCAGCAAGGTGATGCTGCGCGAATCCCTGCCAGCCCTCGTCGCGGCCGCCACCACCACGGTGGTGACCCTCGTGGGCTACTCCGCGATGGCCGGCCTCGTCGGCGGCGGCGGCCTCGGGAAGCTGGCCTACAACTACGGCTTCCAGCGCTTCGACGTCACGGTCATGATCGTCACCATCGTCCTGATCGTCGTCCTCGTCCAGGTCATCCAGCTCGTTGGCGAACGGATTTCCCGCAGCCTCGACCACCGCTGAGCGACGGACCACCCACCCCAGCCTTGCAGTGGGTAGCCGCCCACTGCATCTGCGCGGACCACGGCCCCGCCGTCGTGGTTTCCGCCTCTTTCGAAAGGAACGCATCCGATGCGTAAGTCACTCTCCCTCCTGGCCACCGGCATCGTCACTGCCCTGGCGCTGACGGCTTGCGGTGGTTCGTCCACCCCCAGCGCCCAGGTCACGACCCTGGATCCGGCCAAGCCCGCCACCCTCAAGGTCGGCGCCAGCCCGGTTCCGCACGCCAAGATCCTTGAATTCATCAACCAGGAGCTCGCCCCCAAGGCCGGCCTCAAGCTGGACATCAAGGAGATCGAGGATTACCAGACGCCGAACACCGCGCTGAGCGACGGTTCCCTGGACGCCAACTTCTACCAGCACCTGCCGTGGTTCGAGGACCAGGTCAAGACCAAGGGCTACAAGTTCGGCCACGGCGAAGGCGTGCACATCGAGCCGTACGCCGCGTTCTCCGAGAAGGTCAAGGACATCAAGGACCTCCAGGACGGCGCCAAGGTTGCCATCACCAACGACCCGTCCAACCAGGTCCGCGCCCTCAAGGTCCTCCAGGTCGCCGGCCTGGTCAAGGACATCAAGGACGACACCTCGGTACTGACGCTCAGCGACGAGCAGAACCCCAAGAAGCTGAAGTTCTCCGAGAACCAGCCGGAACTGCTGATCAATGACCTCAAGGACCCGTCCGTGGACCTGGCCCTGATCAACGGCAACTTCATCCTCAAGGCCGGCCTGAGCACCAAAAACGCCTTGGCGGTGGAGTCGGTGGACAACAACCCGTACGCCAACTTCCTGGCCTGGCGTGAAGATTCCAAGGACGACGTCCGGATCAAGAAGCTCGACGAGCTGCTGCACTCCCCCGAGGTCAAGGCCTTCATCGAGAAGGAATGGCCCAACGGCGACGTCACCCCGGCTTTCTAGGCCCGGACAGCGTTAAAGCACTTTCGGCACCCGCCACGGCGGGTGCCGAAAGTCTTTAAGGGGCGACGACGGCTGCAGCCGCCGGACCGGGTACGTCTTCGCTGTGCTCCTAGGCTTGCGCCGTGCTCCTAGGCCTGCGCCGCGGCGGCGGCCCTGGCGGCGGCCGGCAGGGCGTCAAAGATCCGGTTCATCGCGGCGTCGTCGTGCGCTGCGGAGAGGAACCAGGCCTCGAACACCGACGGCGGCAGGTACACCCCGGAGTCCAGCATCGAGTGGAAGAACGGCGCGTAGCGGAAGACCTCCTGGCCCTGGGCGTCGTCGTAGTTGTGGACGCCGCGGGCGGAGGTGCCGAAGGCCACGGAGAACAGGTTCCCGGCGCGCTGGATGGAGTGGTCCACGCCGGCCGCGTCCAGCGCCGAGGACAGCGCGCCGGAGAGTTCCAGCGAACGGGCATCGACAAAGGAGTACACGTCCTTGGTGGCGTGGGTGAGGGTCGCGACGCCGGCCGCCATCGCCACCGGGTTACCTGAGAGGGTGCCCGCCTGGTAGACCGGGCCCACCGGGGCGAGGTAGTCCATGACCTCGGCGCGGCCGCCGAGGGCCGCCGTCGGCATGCCGCCGCCGATGACCTTGCCGAACGTCAGCAGGTCCGGGGACCAGGGCTCGGCGGCGTCAGCCGCCCCGCCGGTGAGTCCCCAGTAGCCCGAGTAGCCGGTGCGGAAACCGGTGAGGACCTCGTCGAGGATCAGCAGGGCACCGTGCTCCCGGGTGATCCGGGCCAGCCCGGCGTTGAAGCCCTCGCCCGGGGTAACGACGCCCATGTTGGCCGGCGCGGCCTCGGTGATCACGGCGGCGATGCTGTCGCCGTGGTTGGCGAAGGCGGCTTCGACGGCGGCGAGGTCGTTGTAGGGCAGCACGAGGGTCTCGGCGGCCGTGGCGGCGGTGACGCCGGCCGAGCCGGGCAGTGCGAGCGTGGCGAGCCCGGACCCGGCGGCGGCGAGGAGCCCGTCGAGGTGGCCGTGGTAGCAGCCGGCGAACTTGATCACGAGGTTGCGTCCGGTGTAGCCGCGGGCCAGCCGGATGGCGGTCATGGTGGCCTCGGTGCCGGTGGAGACCATCCGGACCCGCTCGGCCGCCGGGACGCGCTCCTGCACGATCGCGGCGAGGTTGGCCTCATCCGGGGTCGAGGCGCCGAAGGACAGCCCGCGGTCGACGGCGGCATGCACGGCCGCAAGGACCTCCGGGTGGGCATGGCCCAGCAGCGCCGGCCCCCAGGAGCAGACCAGGTCGACGTACTCGGCGCCGTCGGCGTCGGTCAGGTACGGGCCCTTGGCGGAGACCATAAAGCGGGGGGTGCCGCCCACCGAGCCGAAGGCACGGACCGGCGAGTTGACGCCGCCCGGCATCAGCCGGCGGGCGCGGTCGAAGAGTTCCTCGTTGCGAGGGTGGCTGGAAGTCATGGTTCCTATTCTTTCAGGGTTCTCACAGGGCCCGGTCACCGGCGGGCGCCGCGGAGGCCAGCAGCGCGGACACGCGGGGCGCCACCTCGGTGCCGAACAGTTCGATGGAGCGCATCATGGCGGCATGCGGGAGCGTGCCGTTGCTGTACTTGAGGTCGAAGCGGTCCACGCCCAGGTTTTGCTTGAGCAGGGCGATCTTCGCCGCGACCGTCTCCGGTGAGCCGACGTAGAGCGCGCCCTCGGGGCTGCACAGGTAGTCGAACTCGGCGCGGTTGCCCGGCCCCCAGCCGCGCTCCGCGCCGATCTGGTTGCGCTGGCCGAGCCAGTGCGGGAAGAACTCCTCCCGCGCGTCTTCGTCCGTGGCGGCGAGGTGGCCGGGTGAATGCGTGGCCACCTGCTGCATCGGGTGGCCGTATTTGGCCATGGCCTCGCGGTAGAGCCCGGCCAGCGGACCGAAGGACCGTGGCTGGCCGCCGATGATGGCGAAGATGATCGGGTAGCCGTACTCGGCGCAGCGCAGCACCGATTCCGGGGTGCCGCCGACGCCGATCCAGGCCGGCAGCAGGTGGTGCTCAAGCGGCGGGTAGACGCTGAGCCCGTTGATCGGCCGGCGTGTCCGGCCCTCCCATTTCACCGGTTTCTGCGCGCGGACCTTGTCAAAGAGTTCGAGTTTTTCCTCGAACAGGACCTCGTAGTCGGCCAGGTCCAGGCCGAACAGCGGGAACGACTCCACGAACGATCCGCGGCCCAGCATCACCTCGGCCCGGCCGTTGGAGATCGCGTCGACGGTGGCGAATCGCTGGAAGACGCGGATCGGGTCATCGGAGCTGAGGACGGTGACCGCGGAGCCGAGGCGGATCTTCCTGGTCCGGGCAGCGGCGGCGGCGAGGAACACCTCGGGCGCGGAGACGGCGAAGTCGCGGCGGTGGTGCTCCCCCACGCCGAAGGCGTGCAAACCCACCTGGTCCGCGAGTTCAGCCTGTTCCAGCAGCTGCCGCAGCACCTGGGCGTGCGGGACGGGGTGCCCGTCGGGGAACACGCCGACGTCGCCGAAGGTGTTCAGGCCGAGCAGGATCGTCTCCGGGCCCACCGGCGCGGTGGGGTTCGCCCCCGATGCCGGGTCCGGCACTGTCGAGGGGCTCACCGGGCTTCCTTCAGCCAGCCGGCGAGTTCGCTCGCCCAGTAGGTCAGGACCATGTTGGCGCCTGCCCGCTTGATCCCCAGCACGGACTCGGTAATGGCGGCCCGGCGGTCGATCCAGCCGTTCGCGGCGGCGGCCTCGATCATCGAGTATTCGCCGGAGATCTGGTAGGCGGCCACGGGCACCGGGCTCATCGCGGCGACGTCGGCCAGGATGTCGAGGTAGCTCATGGCGGGCTTCACCATCACCATGTCCGCGCCCTCCTCAAGGTCCAGTTCCACTTCGAGGATCGCTTCGCGGCGGTTGGCGGCGTCCATCTGGTAGGTGCGCCGGTCCCCGGTCAGCTGCGAGTCGACGGCTTCGCGGAAGGGGCCGTAGAAGGCCGAGGCGTATTTGGCGGCGTAGGCCACCACGGCGGTGTTGGCGTGCCCGGCTTCTTCCAGGGCCTGCCGGATCACGGCGATCTGGCCGTCCATCATGCCCGAGGGGCCGAGCACGTGCGCACCGGCCTGGGCCTGCGCCACCGCCATCTGCCCGTAGATCTCCAGGGTCGCGTCGTTGTCGACGTAGCCGTGGTTGTCCAGGACGCCGCAGTGGCCGTGGTCGGTGAATTCGTCGAGGCAGACGTCGCTCATGATGACCAGGTCGTCGCCAACCTCGGCTTTCACATCGCGGATGGCCTTGTTCAGCACGCCCTCGGGGTCCAGCGAGGCGGTGCCGCGGGCGTCCCGTTCGGCCGGGATGCCGAAGAGCATAATGCCGCCGACGCCCAGCTCCACGGCCTCGGCGGCGGCGCGCTTGAGCGAGCCGGTGGTGTGCTGCTGCACGCCGGGCATCGAGGCGATCTGGTTGGGCTCGGACAGCCCCTCGCGGATGAAGGCCGGCAGGATCAGCTCCGCCGCCGAGAGGCGGTGTTCGGCCGTCAGCCGCCGCATCGCGGGAGTGGTGCGGAGCCGGCGGGGGCGGTGGGTCGGGAAGCTCATGTCTGGTCCTTCACAGTCTGCTCGGGGTCGGGGTGGGGTGCGGGGGGCGCCGGATCCAGGGCGCGGATGACGGCGGCGACGAGTCCGGAGGCGGTGGGCTCCTCGGCGACGGCGGCAACCGGCAGGCCCAAGGCCTGGGCCTCGGCCTCCGTCGAACGTCCGATCGCTACGAGCCGGCAGCCGCCCAGCGGCGACAGCCCGGTGTGGACGCGGCGGGCGGCGCTCGGCGACGCGGCGACGATGGCGTGCAGGGTTCCGGCGTCGACGGCGGCTTGGGCGTCGGAAAGGCTCAACACCGCGGCGTCGCCTGTCCGGGGCTCGGGGGCGCCCAGGCTGCGCCGCGGATCGGCGGGGTAATCGACGGTCCGGTAGGCGGTGACGGCCTGGACGGAGGCGCCGCGCGCCTGAAGCCCCCGGCGGAGCCGCGGATCGGCGATGTCGGCCTGCGGCAGCAGCACGCTGCCGTGTCCGCGGGGCCAGATGTCGAGCAGCCCCGCCCCGGACTGCTGGCCGGCGGGCGCGAGGTCCACCGGGATGTCCAGGGCCTCCAGCACGCGCCGGGTGGCGGGGCCGACGGCGGCGACCTGCAGGCTGCCGGGCAGCCAGGCGCTGAGGGCGGCGCCCCGTTCGGCGGCCTTGGCTTCCAGGACCTGGACGGTGGTCACGCTGCTGACCACCAGCCAGGTGTAGGCGCCGGCGCCGAGCGCGTCGAAGGCTACGTCCAGCGAGTGCTGGTCGGAGGCGTGCTCGAAGTCGATGAGCGGCAGCAGCAGCGGCTCGGCGCCGGTCTCCCGGAGCGCGGACACCAGCGCGCCGGCCCGGTCCGGGCTGCGGGTGACCAGGACCCGGGCGCCCTCGAGCACCCTGGGTCCGGCGTCCCCGTCCGGCCGGCGGCTGGCGCTGCGGCGTCCCATCAGGTGAGAATCCGTCCGGCTCAGGAAGCGGCCAGGTCGGCGATGTCGGCCGCGCCGGCGGCCAGCAGCGCTTCGGCCAGTTCGATTCCCAGCAGCGTGGCACCGACCTCCGTCAACCCGTCGGTGGCTTTCTTGTCCCGGACGGTCGCGGTGCCGTCCACGGCGCAGACCACGGCTTCGAGGTGCAGCATGCTGCCCTTGCGGTAGGCGTAGGCGCCGACCGGGGCGGCGCAGCCGGCCTCCAGCCGGGCCAGAAGTGCCCGTTCGGCGGTGACGGCCAGCCGGGTGTCCGGGTCGTCCAGGGCAGCGAGGGCCTGGGCGAGTACGCCTTGGGAGCCCTCGGTGGACCCGGCTTTGCGGGGCGCGTCGGAGCTGCGGCATTCGATCGCGAGGGAGCCCTGCCCGGCGGCCGGGAGCATCACCTCGGTGTCGAGGTATTCGCTCACTGCGTCGAGCCGGCCGATGCGGTGCAGTCCGGCGGCGGCCAGCACGACGGCGTCGAGGTCGCCGGATTTTCCTTCGACGACGGCGCCGGTGCTGTTGCCGGGCAGTCCGGGAACGCGGCCCAGGCGGGTGTCCACGTTGCCGCGGATGTCGCGGATGTCCAGGTCCGGCCGGGCGGCGCGCAGCTGCGCGGCCCGCCGCGGCGAGCCGGTGCCGACGCTTGCGCCGGCCGGCAGTTCGGCGAGGGTGAGCCCGTCGCGGGCGCAGAGCACGTCCCGGACGTCCACCCGCTTGGGTGTGGCCGCGAGCGTCAGGCCCAGGGCCGCACCGGTGGGCAGGTCCTTGAGCGAGTGCACCGCGACGTCGCACGCGTCACGCAGCAGGGCGTCGCGCAGCGCGGCGACGAAGACGCCGGTGCCGCCCATCTGGGAGAGCGGGCCGGTGAGGACGTCGCCGTCGGTGCGGATGTGCACCAGTTCCACCGGGAACCCGCCGACGGCGGCCAGCTGGTCCGCGGTCTGCTGGGTCTGGGTGAGGGCGAGTTTGCTGGCCCGGGTGCCGATCCGCACGGTCACGGCGTGGCCTGGCCTGCTGCCGGGGCGGCCGCGTCCGCGGCTGCGGGTGCCGCGGCCGGGTAGGGGTCGTGTCCCGTTCCGATGTGTGTGTCCGCACCCGCGATGGTGGGCTTTTCGCCGCGGAAGTTGGCGCAGCAGCCGGGCCGGCAGACGTCGTACCAGGGGCCGAGCTTGGTCAGGTGCGGCCGGTCGGCAATGGTGTTCGCCGCGGTCCGCTCGCTGATGAGGTCCACGATGCTGGCGACGAACTTGCGGTGCGTGCCGGGCGTGGGGACGCGGGTGGCCGCCAGGCCCAGCTTGCCGCAGGTTTCCAGCGCTTCGGTGTCAAGGTCCCAGACGACCTCCATGTGGTCGCTGACGAAGCCCAGCGGCACGATCACCACACCCTTCACGCCCTGGCCGGCGAGCTCCTCGATGGCGTCGTTGATGTCGGGTTCGAGCCACGGCACGTGCGGGGCGCCGGACCGGGACTGGTACACGAGGGACCAGGGCGCGGTCAGGCCGGTTTCGGCTTCGACCCGGCGGATGACCTCGGTGCCGGTGGCCAGATGCTGGGCCACGTAGGCGGAGTCCTGCTCGAACTGGCGCGGTTCGCCCTCGGAGCGGCCGGCCGCTTCGGCGTCGCGGGTCGGGATGGAGTGGGTCGCGAACAGGATGTGCACCGGCGCGTCCGGGGTGCCGGCGGCGGCCAGCTGGGCGCGGACGTCGGCGAGGCCGGCGGCCGTGCCCTCGATGAAGGGCTCCACGAAGCCCGGGTGGTCAAAGTACTGGCGCACTTTGTCCACTTCGAGCTTGCCGTCCAGCCCGGTTTCGGTCAGCGCCATGCCGATGTCCTCGCGGTACTGCCGGCAGCTGGAGTAGCAGGAGTAGGCGCTGGTGGTGATCATCAGGACCTTGCGGTGCCCGGCGTCGTAGATCTCCTGCAGGGTCTGCGGGATGTAGGGGTCCCAGTTGCGGTTGCCCCAGAAGACCGGCAGGCCGATGCCGCGGGCCGCCAGTTCGGCCTCCATGGCGGCCTTGAGCTCGCGGTTCTGCTGGTTGATCGGGCTGATGCCGCCGTTGGCGCGGTAGTGGTGCGAGACCTCTTCGAGCCGTTCGTCCGGGATGCCGCGGCCGCGCGTGACGTTGCGCAGGAACGGGATGACGTCTTCCTGGCCTTCGGGGCCGCCGAAGGAGGCGAGCAGCACGGCGTCGTAGTCCTTGGGGGCCATCCGCCCGGCTTCGGTGACGGGGTTCACGGCCGTGACCTGCGGATCGAGCGGACTCATGCGAGGACCTCGGCAATCTCGGCGGCGGTGACGCGGCGGCCGGTGTAGAAGGGGATTTCCTCCCGGACGTGGTGGCGGGCCTCGGTGGCGCGCAGGTGGCGCATCAGGTCCACGAGGTCCACGAGTTCCGGGGCTTCCAGGCCCAGGATCCATTCCCAGTCGCCCAGCGCGAACGAGGAGACGGTGTTGGAGATGACCTGCGGGAAGTCGCGGCCCAGCAGGCCGTGGTGGCGGAGCATCGCGCCGCGCTCGGCGTCCGGCAGCAGGTACCACTCGTAGGAGCGCACGAAGGGGTAGACGCAGAGCCACTCGGCCGGTTCCACGCCGCGGGAAAACGCCGGGGTGTGGTTCTTGGCAAACTCCGCCTCGCGGTGCACGCCCATGGCGGACCACGCGATCTCGGTGCCGGTGAACAGCTTGCTGCGGCGGATGTCGCGCACCGCGCGCTGCAGCGCTTCGGCGCGGGGGCCGTGCAGCCAGACCATGATGTCCGCGTCCGCCCGCATCGCAGAAACGTCGTAGCTGCCGCGGTGGACGACGCCGTCCTCGGCCAGCCGCCCGATCAGCGCCTCGAAGTCCTCGGCCGCTTCGCCGCTGCGCAGGACGTCGGCGGAGCGCTTGAACACCGTCCAGAGCGTGAAGAACTGCTCGCCTGATTCTTCGGCTGCTGTATTTCCGGTTTTAGTGACAGATTCGGCAGAAGTGTGGCTCATGGATACCAGTCTGCCCCCTCCCCGGAGCTAAGTCGAAACAGAGCACTTCTACAACGCGTAGAAGTGCTCAATTTCACAACGGGACGGTTCCGGCGGCCTAGATCCTGCGCATCCGGAGGACGATCGCACCTGCCCCCAGGGAGACCGCGACCAGGCAGATTCCCCAGCCCACCTGGGCGGAGGGGCCGGCCGGCTCCACGGAGGACGCCGCCTGCATCTTGCCGCCGGGGCTGGCCGCCGGGGACGCTTCCGTGGCGGCGGACATCGTGGTCGCGGACCGCGGCGTGCCGCCCGGGGTTGCCGACGGCGTGCCGGCGGCGGGGGCACTGCCGGGGGCACCCTCGTCCGGTACGCCTGCGGCGGCCTGCTGGCCGGCGGCCGGAGCCTGCGATGCCGGCACCTGCGGGGCGGAGCTGCCCGGGGCCGGGGTCCCTGGAGCAGAGGTGCCGGGCGCAGCGGTTCCCGGCGCCGGGGTGTTGGGAGCAGTCGCGCCAGGGGCAGTAGGTCCCGTCGCGGGGGCGTCGGTGGCCCGCCCGGAGCCGCGCTGCTCGGGCGGTTCGGTCGGGTCGGGTTCGTCCGTGGCCGTGTCCTGCGTGGGCGACGGAGTGGCGGAGCCGGAGGTCGGTGAGGGTTCGGGCGATTGGACCAACCCGCCGATCAGGTCATCGATGCCGACTGAAATCGAGGCGGACGGGGTGTCCGGGCTGGGTGTCGGAGAGGCAGCGTAGGTGGCAGGAACCCCTGCGGTGAGAGCCAGTACCGCTCCGAGCGCCGCCACTGCCGTGCCGCGTCGGAGTCCCCCATGGTGACCGGCCGGCGTTTCTGGAACTTCGGACCTGTGCATAACCATGGTCATCGACCCTAGCGGCAGAACGCCGGCGGGGAAAATTTGCCGAACGGGCGTTTTCGGGTTACCAGCCGGGCTGACAACCAGACTCACGGGCGCCTGCCGGGCGCCGGGCCGGGCCCGGGGTTCCGGCCCCGCGGCAGCCGTCAGGGCAGCAGGGACGCGAGCCGCTTCGGGGTGTCGGCGACGATCGCGGCGAGGCCGTTTCCCGACAGCCAGCCCCCGACGACGGCGAGGTTTCGCTCCGCCGCGTACAGCTGCCGGACCTGCTCGACGCGCTGCTTGTGCCCAAGCGCCGCGAACGGCAGCGCGCCGGACCAGCGCACCACGTCCCAGCCGACCACGTCGGTCCGGGACAGCGGGACGCCGAGCAGTACGGCGGCGTCGTCCAGTGCGGCGCCGAACAACTCCTCGTCGCTGCGGGGTTCACGGTCGGCCGCGTTGTCCGGGGCGATGTCGCCGCGGCCGTAGGAGAGCCGGAGGACGTGCCGGCCGGGCGCCGCCTGTTCGGCCAGCCACGCCCATTTGGCGGTCGCGTGGGTGAGCGCCTTGGCGCGGATACCGGGGCTTTGCGGGGCCACCAGCACGCCGGTGCCGCGCGGAGCGGCGTCGAGGGCGGGGCGGTCCAGCACGAGGGTTACCAGCCGCACGTCGGGTCCCGCGTCGGGGCGGAGGGCCGCCAATGCCGGCAGGGTGTCCGCGAGCAGGGCAACGGCAGCGGGGCCTTCCACCGCGACCACCAGCCGTTCTGCGTCGAAACGGGCCCGGCCCGCGGTGACCCGCCAGCCCCCCGGAAGGCGCTCCACGGCGTCGGCACGGGTCCCGCTGAGCAGGGTGGCGTCCAGCCCGCGCAGCTCCGCGACGAGGGCGCCGACGAGGGTGTGCATCCCGCCGCGGAGGCCGGCGACGGCGGAACCCGCCTTCTGCAGCCCGGGCTGCGGCGGGCGCGGCCCAGAGGGGCCGGACGCCGGCGCGGCCGGGCGGGCGGCAGCGCCGCGGCGCTGCGCGGCCACGGCGGCGGCGAGCGAACCATGCGTGCGCACCCCGGCGCGCAGTCCGGGTGCCACCATGTCCACATCCAGCAGGGCAGGGTCGGCCGAGTGCACGCCGCCGACTACCGGCGAGACGAGCCGGTCCAGCACGCGCCTGCCCATCCGGGCACGGACCAGAGCGGCCACACTGGTGGCCTGGGCAGCGGTCCCCACGGAGGCCGGCAGCAGGGCATCGATGGAGGCCCGGACGGAGCCGAACAGGCCAAGGGACCGCCGGACTTCGGGGTCCCAGGGGTTGGCCGGAATGCCCAGGACGCCGGTCTTCGGCAGTTCGCGCGGACCCTCCGGCAGCTGGACCCAGGCGCCGCCTGGGTTGGGCGGAACGATCTGCGGGCCGAGGCCCAGTTCTTCGGCCAGGTCAGCCACCGCGGCGGACCGGGTGGCGAAGGACTCGGCGCCGCTGTCCAGCGTCAGGCCAGCCACCACGTGGCTGCCCACGCAGCCGCCCCAGTCCCCCGCTGCTTCCAGCACCGTGGTCCGGACGCCGGCGCGGGCCAGCTCCCGTGCGGCGAGCAGGCCGGAGATGCCGCCGCCCACCACCACGGCGGTCGGCGCCGGTGAACCCGCGTCAGCGTCGGTGGCCATCGGGGGGCTTACTCGGGCGCGATCGAGTGGATCAGTTCGACGACGCGGGTCAGGACCGCGGCGTCGGTTTCCGGCGGCACGCCGTGGCCCAGGTTGAGCACGTGCCCCGGCGCCGACGCGCCGGCGGCAATGACGTCCCGCACGTGCGCCTCAAGGATTTCCCACGGTGCGGAGAGCAGCGCGGGGTCAATGTTGCCCTGCAGCGGAACGGTCCCGCCCAACCGGCGGTTGGCTTCGTCCAGCGGCAGCCGGTAGTCGACGCCCACGACGTCGACGCCGACGTCGTGCATCGCGACGAGGAGCTCCGAGGTGCCGGTGCCGAAGTGGATCAGGGGTGCTCCGAGGTGCCGGACGTGGTCCAGCGCGCGGGCGGATGCCGGGGCCACAAAGCGGGTGTAGTCGGCCAGGCCCAGGGAACCGGCCCAGGAGTCGAAGAGCTGCCCGGCGGAGGCGCCGGCCTCCAGCTGCGCGCGGAGGAACAGCCCGGAGGCGTCGGCGGCCCAGTTGGCCAGGGCGGTCCAGGTTTCCGGATCCGCATGCATCATGGTGCGCGGGCCGAGGTGGTCGCGGGACGGCTTGCCCTCCACCATGTACGCGGCGAGGGTGAACGGGGCGCCGGCAAAGCCGATCAGCGGGGTGCTGCCGAGTTCGGCCACGGTGAGCCGCACCGCTTCGCGGATCGGTTCCAGGGCTTCCCAGGTCAGCTGCGGCAGGGCGGCGACGTCGGCCGCGGTCCGGACCGGCTTGTCCAGCACGGGCCCGACTCCGGGAACAATGTCGACTCCGACGCCGGCCAGCTTGAGCGGGATGACGATGTCGGAGAAGAAGATCGCCGCGTCGACGTCGTGCCGGCGCACCGGCTGCAGGGTGATCTCGGAGGCGAGTTCGGGGCGCAGGCAGGAGTCCAGCATGGCCACGCCTTCGCGCACCTTAAGGTATTCCGGCAGCGAGCGGCCCGCCTGGCGCATGAACCAGACCGGCCGCCGCGAGGGCTTGCCGCCGCGATAGGCGGTGATCAGCGGGGAACCGGCGGTGCGGCCGTCCATCAGGGGATGGCCGGCGTCGAGGCTGTTGTTTGCCTTGCCGTCGTTTGCCGTGCCGTCGTTTGCAGTGCTGTTCAGTGCAGTGCTGTTCATTGCAGTGCCGTTGACGGCCGCAGCGCTAGGAGTCATGCCTTTGATTGTGCCGAAAATCGGCCCTAAAAGATAACGACAGCCTGTCAGGACCGCCCCGGCAGGCGCCGCCGTGGCGGGAATCACAGCCCCGGGTGGGCAGTCCCACGCCCGCCCGTTGTTCTACCGGGACACGAAAAAGCTATGATTGTCGTGCTGTGGTTCTTTTCTCATTGGTGGCTACACACGCCGACATCGACCTCGAGACCGTTGCTCAACTGAGCACCGGCGCTTCCGGGCTTGCCACATCCGCCCTCGCCGGATCGCCGGCCGTGGCGGGTGCCGTTGTCCTTGCCACCTGCAACCGCTTCGAAATCTACGGCGAAGCCCCGCACCCGGACGACGTCGAGGCGGCCCGCGCCGCGCTGGTCTCGCAGATCAGCGGCGCCAGCGGACTCAACGAACAGCTCGTCTCCCGCGCCTTCAACACCCGCACCGGCCCCGACGTCAGCCGGCACCTGTTCGCGGTCAGCTCCGGTCTGGATTCCGCCGTCGTCGGGGAACGCGAAATCGCCGGCCAGGTCCGGCGCGCCCTGATCACCGCGCAGCACGACGGCACCGCCAGCTCCGGCCTCGTCCGCCTCTTCCAGGCCGCTTCCAAGACCGCCAAGGACGTCGGCGCGCAGACGGCGCTCGGCTCACGCGGGCTCTCCATCGTCTCCGTCGCCCTGGACCTCGCGACCGACCTGTCCGAGAACCCCGACTGGTCCAGCAAAAAAGCCGTGGTCTTCGGCACCGGCGCCTACGCCGGCGCCACCATGTCCCTACTGCGCGAACGCGGCTGCACCGACATTTCCGTGTTCTCCTCCTCGGGCCGCGCCGCCGGCTTTGTTGCCACCCGCGGCGGCACCGCCCTGGACAGCGAGTCCCTGCCGGGCGCCGTGGCCGCCGCCGACGTGATGATCGGCTGCAGCGGCTCCGACAACCGCGTCGAGGCCCCGGAGCTCGCCCGGATCCGGTCCGCGTCGCCGCAGCCGCTGATCGCGATCGATCTGGCCCTCACCCACGACTTCGATCCCGCCGTCGCCGAGCTCGACGGCGTCGAACTGCTCACGCTGGAGTCCGTCCGGCTGGCAGCGCCGCAGGAGCAGGCGGAGTCGCTGAACCAGGCCGGCGGCATCGTCGACGGCGCCGCGGCCGCCTTCGAGCAGGAACGCCAGGCGCGCTCGGTCGATTCGGCCATCGTCGCCCTTCGCCGGCACACCATGGACGTACTCGACGCCGAGATGGAGAAGGTGCGGGCCCGTCACGGCTGCACCGCCGCGGCCGAGGAAGTCGAGTTTGCCCTGCGCCGGATGGTCAAGCAGCTCTTGCACGTGCCCACCGTCCGCGCCCGGGAACTGGCCGCGAACGGCCAGCAGGACGACTACGTGGCCGGCCTCGAGGCCGTCTACGGCATCACCGTCGAACAGCCCGCGGCCCGCCGCCCGGCTTCCGGCGCCGAGGCCGAGTGCCCGGTCGACCACAGCGCGCTTCCCTCCGCCGACGGCCAGCGCGAAACGGCCTAGCCAACTCCGGCGGCGCCGGTCCTAGGGCGCGGCGAAGGCGTTGACGCCCGTCAGTTCGGCGGACAGCTGCCACAACCGTTCGGCCTCCGCCCGGTCCACGGCGTGGGCGTCCACTCCCCTGATCCGCGCCTCCGGCGTCCCCGGTTCGGTCGGCTCGGCAATGTCACAGTCCTCGCAGTAGACGCCGCCCTTGCCCGCAAGCAGCGGGGAGGTGGCCGCCCACACCGAGGTTGCCGCCCCCTGGGCGGGCGTCTTGAACCGCTCGTTCAGCTTCCCGTCGGCGTCCATCCAGCCGGAGGCGATCATTTCCTCCCTGGGCAGGTGGCGCTGCAGCTCCGTCATGATGCCTCCCGGGTGCACGGCGAAGGCCCGGACGCCGGCGTCCTTCCCGAGCGCGTCCAGCTGGACGGCGAACAGCGCGTTCGCCGTTTTCGCCTGCCCGTAGGCCTTCCACTTGTCGTAGCCGGAGTCGAAATTGAGGTCATCGAACCGGATGGGCGAGAGCTTGTGGCCGGTGGAGGACAGGGCCACCACCCGGGCGTCCTCGCCCGCGGACAGAGCCGGCCAGAGCAGGTTGGTGAGCGCGAAGTGGCCCAGGTGGTTGGTGGCGAACTGGGATTCCCAGCCCGGGCCGACGCGTCGCTCCGGGCTGGCCATGATGGCGGCGTTGTTAATCAGGATGTCCAGGCTGCCGCTGTCGCCGAGGAAGCCGGAGGCCAGAAAATCGGCCGCGAACTCCCTCACGCTGTCCAGCTCGGCCAGATCCAGGCCGGCGACGCTGACTCCGGCCAGGCCGGCGTCGTCCAGGACTTTGCGGGCATGGTCGGGCCGCCGCGCCGGAACCATCACCCGGGCCCCCGCGGTGGAAAGTGCCCGCACAGTCTCCAGGCCGAGCCCGGAGTAGCCGCCGGTGACGACGGCGGTCTTCCCACTCAGGTCCACGCCCGCGATGACCTCCGCCGCCGTCGAACGCGGGCCGAAACCCGAGCCGATCTTGTGTTGCGGGGTCAGGTCCGTGTCTTCGCTCATGGCAGTGCCTCTCGGGTAAGGGCCCGGCGGCCCGGGGACGGGGTAGTCAGTGCAAGGTGTTGAAATGCGTCAGTACACCGGTTTGCCCGGCTCCACGTCGCGGACCCAGGCCAGGATCCCGCCCTCGAGGTGGCTGACGCGTTGGTAGCCGGCGGCCCGGGCGGCGGCCAGCACTGCGGCCGAACGCGTGCCGGCCTTGCAGTGGAACACAATGTCCGTGTCCTGCGGCAGTTCGGCCCAGGCGTCGCCGGCGAGGATCCGGCCCTGCGGGATCAGCGTGGCGCCGTCGATGCGGACGATGTCGAATTCCCCGCTTTCGCGCACGTCCACGAGCTGGAAATCCTTCAGCCCGGCCTTGCGCGAGGCCAGCATGGTGGCGAGCTGGGTGGCGGTGACGGTGTGTTCGGTGCCCGCGTCCGCGGCGGGGGCGATCCCGCAGAACGCCTCGTAGTCGGTGAGTTCGGTGATGCGCGGGGCTTCGGGGTCCCGGGAGACTTTGATTTCGCGCCAGCTGCCGCCGAGGGCGTCGAACAGCGCCACCCGGCCCAGCAGGGAACGCCCGACGCCGGTGATCAGTTTGACCGCTTCGGTGACCATCAGGGATCCGACGGCGGCGCACAGCATGCCGAACACGCCGCCTTCCCCGCACGAGGGCACGGAACCTGCGGGCGGCGCCTCGGGGTACAGGTCCCGGTAGGTGGGGCCGTGCTGCTCCCAGAAGACGCTGACCTGTCCGTCGAAGCGGAAGATCGAGCCCCACACGTAGGGCTTGCCGAGGATGGCGGCGGCATCATTGACCAGGTAGCGGGTGGCGAAGTTGTCGGCGCCGTCGACAATCAGGTCGTAGCCGGCGAAAAGCTCGAGTGCGTTCGCGGCATCCAGCCGGACGTTGTGCAGCCGGACGTCGACCAGGGGGTTCAGCGCGGCGATCGCGTCGCGGGCGGACTCGGTCTTGGGCCGGCCAACGTCGGCCACGCCGTGGATCACCTGGCGCTGCAGGTTGCTCAGGTCCACGTCGTCGTCGTCGATGATGCCCAGGGTTCCCACCCCGGCGGCGGCGAGGTAAAGCAGGGCCGGTGAACCGAGGCCGCCGGCACCGATCACCAGGACCCTCGCGTTTTTCAGCCGGCGCTGCCCGAGCGATCCGATCTCGGGAATGATCAGGTGGCGTGAGTAACGTTCCACCTCGTCCGGCGTCAGCGCGTCCGCCGGTTCGACCAGCGGTCCGGGTGCCGGTGCCGGCGTCGCGGGGGTGCCGTTTGCGGTCATCTGGGAAGCCATACTTCAATGTATGCCCGAAGATGCCGCCAGGTCATATTACCCCCGCGTAAAGTGGAGCTAACAGCGAGGGAAAGTAGGCCGACAGTGGGTCATCAGGCACCGGTTGAGCGGGGACATACCGGCAAGTCGTCGACGGGCCAGGCGCGCAGCGGAACGCAGCGCTCGGCACGGCTGCCGCGCGATGAACGTCGGGCACAGTTGCTGGCCGCCGCGCAGGAGGTCTTTGTGGCCAACGGCTACCACGGCGCCGCGATGGACGAAATCGCCGAGACGGCCCACGTGAGCAAGCCGGTGCTGTACCAGCACTTCCCATCCAAGCGCGAGCTGTACCTGGCGCTGCTGGACAGCCACCTCTCGACCCTGACCGAACTGCTGCTGGGCGCCTTGAATTCGACGACGGACAATGATGAGCGCGTGCAGGCGGTCATGCGCGCCTATTTCCACTTCATCGCCAACGATGACCAGGCGCACCGGCTCGTCTTCGAATCGGACCTGGTCAACGACCGCGATGTGAGCGCACGGCTGGAGACGTTCAACAAGACCTTCGCTGACGCGATCGCGAAGGTCATCGCAGAGGACACCAAGCTGCCGCTCCTGGAAGCCCAGCTCCTGGGCCGGGGACTGTCCGGGATGGCGCAGGTCAGTGCCCGGTACTGGCTGGAAACGGACGGGAACCTCGACATCGATGTGGCCAGCGACCTGATCTACCGTTTAGCTTGGCGCGGAATCTCACGCTTCCCCAAAGAGTCCTAGACTACAAATAGAGAACGTCTCGTAGAGAAAACTTGAACACTTTGATTGGCTTGGAGGCCTTGCTGTGGAAGTAAAGATCGGCATTCAGAACATCGGCCGCGAAATTGCCCTCGAATCGAACCAGGACGCCGACGCGGTGGCGAAGCTGGTGGGAGAGGCACTCTCCCAGGGCACCGAGCTCCGGCTGACCGATGAGAAGGGCCGCCAGATCATCATCCCGGCGAACGTCCTGGGCTACGTGGAAATCGGCGCCGAAGAGGTCCGCCGGGTGGGCTTCGGCGCCCTCTAGACCGCCCCGGCCCCGTTGCCCGCAGCCCAACCCGCACTTCCCCAAGGAGTCTGAATGCTGTCCCTGATTGTGGTGGCCATGGTGGCCGTGGCCGCGGGTTTCGTGGTGTGGGCCAATGACAAGCGGCACGCCAAGTACGGCATCGCCGTGCCGGCGGGGGTCGCCCTCGGCGTGGGGATGCTGAGCTGGATCACTTTCATGGCGGCCGGCTTCGGCTACCAGCCGGGCCTGACCTGGATCCCGTGGGTCGCGCCCTTGCTGCTGGGCGCTGCCGCAGCGGTGGGCGCGGTGCTATACCTCGGCAGGTCACGCACGCGGCAGGACACCGCACGGATGACCGCCATCCTGCGGCTCTAACGCCCAGCGGCCGCGGTTCCGTCGGCGCCGGTCTCTGCCAGGCGCTTGCTGAGGTAGCGGCGCTCCACCTCGGTTGGTGCGAGTGCCCGGGCCTTCAGGTATTCGCGGCCGGCCTCCTGCAGCCTGCCAAGGCGCCGCAGGAGGTCCGCTTTCGCGGCAGGCAGGAGGTAATACCGCTCCAGTGACCCCGCCTGGTCCAGACGGTCGATGAGGTGCAGCCCTGCCTCCGGTCCCTGGGACATGGCGACGGCGACTGCTCGGTTGAGCTCGACGACCGGCGAGGGTGCCAGCTGGGCGAGACGGTCGTACAGCAGCGCCACCCGGGTGAAGTCCGTGCTGCCGAAGTCGGGGGCGGTCATGTGGCACGCGGCGATGGCTGCCTGGATCCGGTAACTTCCGGGCCGGGCACCGCGTGAATTCCCGAGCCGGTCGGCGGCTGCCAGGAGCGCGACGGCTTCCGCCGTCGCTGCCTGGTCCCACTGCCCGCGGTCCTGGTCCTCCAGGGTCACCAGGTCCCCTGCGGCGTCGGTCCGCGTCTTTCGGCGGCCGTGCTGGAACAGCTTGAGTGCCAGCAGGCCCATGGCCTCCGGCTCCTCGGAAGAGCCGTCGAGCAAACGGATCAGGAGACGGCTGAGACGGATCGCTTCGCGGGCAAGCGGCTCGCGGATCAGCGTGGTACCCCCGGCGGCCGCATATCCCTCGTTGAACATGAGATAGAGCACGGACAGGATCCCGGCCGTGCGTTCGGGGATCAGCTCCGGCGGCGGCACCCGGTACGGAATCCCGGCATCCCGTATTTTGGCCCGGGCGCGGACCAGCCGCTTCGACATGGTTGACTCCGGGACGAGGAACGCGCGTGCGATCTCGCCCGTCGTCAGGCCGGCCACTGTCCGCAGCGTCAGTGCCACCCGCGCCTCAAGCGGGAGGGCAGGATGGCAACAGGTGTAAATCAGCCGCAGCCGGTCATCCCCGGCAGCCGGATCAGCGGGGGCATCCTCAGCGAGGGCTTCGAGCTCGGTGAGGATCGCGAGTTCCCGGACCGCCCGCTTTTCGCTGGCCGCGCTCCGCATCCGGTCGATCGCCCTGTTCTTGGCGACGGTTGTCAGCCACGCGCCGGTGTTGGCAGGGATGCCACGCTCCGGCCAGTCGGCCAGGGCGCGTGCAAAGGCGTCCTGGACACAGTCCTCGGCGAGGCTCCAGTCGCCGGTCACGCGGATGAGGGTGGCGGTGATCCGTGCCGTCTCCACGGCGGAGGCGCCTTCGACGGCGGTCCGCACGTCCGTCACTTCCGCTGCCACGCGACCCCCTGCGTCGTGACCGGCGGCCTCCGGCAGACCGCCGCTATTCGAACGGCCACACAGGCCTGATTTCGATCTTGCCGAATTTTGCCATCGGATGTTTGGACGCAACCTCGATCGCCTCATCGAGGTCGGCGCAGGCGATGATGTCGTAGCCCGCGACCCATTCCTTCGTCTCGGCAAACGGACCGTCCGTGATCACCACCTCGCCGGCGCGCACCCTGACAGTGGTGGCGTCCTCCACCGGACGCAGCCTGTCACCGTGGCGGGCAATGCCCCTGGCTTCCACCTCGGCCGCCCATTCCTCGATGTTGTCCTCGGCGGCCACATATTCCGGCGCTGTGGGATCGGTGCAGATGAAAAGCATGTAGTCCACGGTGACTCCTTCTAGTAGGTCGATACGTCAGTACGACGAGGAAGATGCCGTCGAAAGGACACCTGCCGCCAAGTTTCTTTCCGGAATGCTACTCCGGCCGGTTTCCCGAAGCGTCCGTTACAGGAACTCGGCGCGGCCTTCCATGGCGGACGAGGCCAGGGCATGCTCGCGGCGCGGGATCCGGCCTGCCCTGCGCGCCAGCCTGCCGGCGATGACCGCGTGCCGGAACGCTTCCCCCATCAGCGCCGGGTCCTGGGCACGGGTCACGGCGGTGGCGAGCAGCACGGCGTCGCAGCCCAGTTCCATCGCGAGCGCGGCGTCGGAGGCCGTGCCGATGCCGGCGTCAAGCACCACCGGCACGGACGCCCTCGAGACAATCAGTTCGATGTTGTGCGGGTTCAGGATGCCCAGGCCGGTGCCGATCGGGGCACCCAGCGGCATCACGGCGGTGGCGCCGAGGTTTTCCAGCCGGAGGGCCAGCACCGGGTCGTCGTTCGTGTAGGCGAAGACTTTGAAGCCGCGGGCCACAAGCTGCTCGGTGGCCTCCACAAGTTCCAGGGCGTCCGGCAGCAGGGTGTGCTCGTCCGCGATCACCTCGAGCTTCACCCAGTCCGTCTCCAGCGCTTCGCGGGCCAGTTCGGCCGTAAGAACGGCATCCCGGGCGGTGAAGCAGCCGGCGGTGTTGGGCAGCACCCGGATGTTGTTGTCCGCCAGCAGCTGGAATAGCGAGCCGCTCTCGGCCGGCGAGTAGCGGCGCATGGCCACCGTGGTGAGTTCCGTGCCGGAGGCCACCAGGGCGGCGCCCAGGCCGTCCAGGCTCGGTGCCCCGCCGGTGCCCATGATCAGCCGCGAGCCCAGCTCCACGCCGTCGAAGGTCAGCGGGTCCCGGCGTGCCTGCTGGGTTGCGTCCAGCGCTGTTTCTGCCATGGCGTTCATCCTCCCTGTACCGCGGTGACGAGTTCGACGTCGTCGCCCTCGGCGAGCGCCGTCGCGTGCCACTGGCTGCGCGGCACCACCTCGGCGTTGCGGGCGACGGCGACGCCGAGCTTGCGGCCGTCCGTGGCCTGCCCGTCGGCGGCCAGCGTCCGGCCGGTGACCCCGCTGACCAGCGCGCCGACCGTGGCGCCGTCGGCGAGGGCGTGCTGCGCTCCGTTGAGCCTGATGTTCACGCTGTGGTCCTGTCTGTCGGTGATGCATGTGTGGGTGAGACGTCCCGCGGGTCGTGGCCGGAAGAATCCGGGCGGCGGTCGGAGAACCGGTCCGGTCGGAACCGGGCCCAGCGCGGGTCCGGCTGCCCGTCCAGCAGCGCCCGGCAGATGGCGGCGGCCACGGGGGTGAGCAGCACTCCGTGCCGGAAGAAACCGGTGGCCACGATCAGGCCCGCGATGTCCGGCCCGGCGCCGGGGCCGGCCACGCGGCCCAGCAGCGGGGCGTTGTCCGGTGTCCCGGGCCGTGCCCTTGCCGTGGCCTCGAGCAGTTCCAGTTCGGCGACGGCGGGGAGCAGCTGCTGGGCATCGCGCAGGAGCTGGTAGACGCCGCCGGCGGACACGGCGCCGGCGGCGGAGGGCGCGTCCTCCCGCTGGGTTGCGCCGATCACCACCGTTCCGTCCGCCCGCGGAACGATGTAGACCGGGACTCCGCGGACCAGCCCCCGCACGGTGGAGCGCAGCAGCGGCCGGAGCCGTTGCGGCACCCGGAGCCGGAGGATGTCCCCGTAGACCGGCCGCAGCGGCAGGGACAGTCCGGCCGGCAGGCCCTGCAGGTCGGCTGCCCCGAGGCCGGTGGCCACAACCGTCTCACCGGCCCGGATCTCCCCGCCGCCCTCAAGCGTGGCCCCCGCCACGCGGCCGCCATCCCAGAGCAGCCCGGTCGCGCGGCGGCGCACCGCCGTGTACCGGCTGTCCGCGGCCAGCAGCGAGCCGATCCGGGCCAGCAGTCGGCGCGGGTCCACTTGGTGGTCCGCCGGGATGTCGAAGGCGCAGGAGATGCCCGGGCTGAGCAGGGGTTCGCGGTTGCGCGCCTCGCGCACCGTCAGCGGCTCCACGGCCAGCCCGCTGGCCTGCTGCACGGCCCGCAGGTCGGCGAGCGCCCGGCGGTCGGCGGCGTCGGCACCGACGGCGAGGGTCGGCGTCGTGAGATAGCCGGTGCCGCCCGCGCCTACGCCGCCGGCTGTGCTGTTGCCGGCCAGAGCGGCAGCGAACTGCGGCCACAGCCGTGACGCTTCCAGCATCAGGGCCAGGAGGTCTTCCTCCTGGTAATGCAGTTCGCTCACGGGCGCCAGCATGCCGGCGGCGGCCCAGCTGGCGCCGGAGCCGGGGGCGTCGTCGAGCAGGGCGACGGTGCGGCCCGAGCGGCGGGCCTCCCAGGCGATGCCGTGGCCGATCACTCCCCCGCCGATCACGGCGACGTCGTAATATTCGGCGCCTCCGCGCGGCGCAGCGCCGATGGCGGGTGTGGCGGATGGTGGGACTGATACGTCCATAGGCTTCCTTCCCTACGCCGGTACTAACCGGATCAGGTCAAGCGGTCGGCTCTGACGCCCTCTCAGCCCGGCGGCCGGATGACGGCCTGCGCGGGCTCCCGCGGTATGCGCCCAGTTTAGAGGAACTAGGCTTATGGCATGAGCCAGGATGTCCACACCACCGCCCGCCTGTACCTGTGCACCGACGCCCGGAAGGAGCGCGGCGACTTCGAGGACTTCGTTGATGCCGCCTTCGCCGGCGGTGTCGACATCATCCAGCTGCGGGATAAGGCGCTGGAGGCGGCCGAGGAGCTGGAGCTGCTGGAGGTTCTGCACGCCGTGGCGCGGCGGCACGGCCGGCTCTGGGCCGTGAACGACCGCGCCGACCTGGCCTCGCTCGCCGGGGCACCGGTCTTCCACATCGGGCAAAAGGACATCCCCTTCACCGCGGCCCGGGAATTCCTGGGCAAGGACACCGTGATCGGCATGTCCACCCACACCCCGGAGCAGGTCGACGCCGCCATCGCCGCGGCCCCGGGCCGGAGCGGGCTGGACTACTTCTGCGTGGGGCCGGTCTGGGCCACCCCGACGAAGCCGGGCCGCCCCGCCGTCGGGCTGGACCTGGTGCGCTACGCCGCCGCGGCGATCGGCCGGGCCGAGGCCGCAGACGTCGGAAAGGTCTCCGGCGTGGTGCCGTGGTTCGCGATTGGCGGCATCGACCTGACCAACGTGGAGCAGGTCGTCGACGCCGGAGCGCGCCGCGTCGTCGTGGTCCGGGCGATTACCGAGGCCGCCGATCCCGCCGGGGCGGCGCGGCGCCTGCTGGCCGCGCTTGACGCCGGCAGCCACGCCGACGCCGAAAACCACACCGACGTCGGCAGCGGTGCCGGGGAAAACTAGGCGGGCAAGCTAGCCGGGAAGACGGCCCGGGGACTTAGCCGGCAAGTCCGAGCTGGGACATCCGCCGGGAATGCCCGGCGGCGAGGTCGGCGGTCAGGGCGCGGGCGAGTTCGCCGGCCCGGACCTCGTCCGCGCCGGTCAGGCCGCCGAGGAAGGCGTGTTCCACGCTGACCCGCTGCGCCTGGGTGAGTGCCTCCCCGAGCAGCCGCCGGGCCCACAGCGCCAGCCGGGACGCCAGCCGCGGGTCGTCGGCGAGCGCCGCCTTGAGCCGGTCCCGCAGCACCGCCGTCGCGTCCCCTGCGGACTGGACCTGTTCGATCAGCGCGGCGGTGCCGGCGTCGACGTAGCTGGAAATGGACCGATAGAAGTCGGCGGAGACTGTGTCAATCACGTAGGCCTTCATCAGTGACTCATGCCAGTCGGCGGGCCGGGTGCGCTCATGGAAGTGGTCCACCGACGGTTGGAACGGCAGCATGGCTTCCTCCGCGTCGGCGCCCAGTTCGGCCAGCCGCGCGCAGACCAGTTCGAAGTGCTGGAACTCGATGACGGCGAGGCGGCCCAGCACCGCACGGTCGTGCAGGGTGGGCGAATACCGGGCATCGGAGGAGAGCCGTTCGAAGGCTGAGAGCTCCCCGTAGGCCATCACGCCCAGCAGCTCCCTGAGGAAGCGTTGGTAGCGGGCGGGCTCGGCCGGGGAGGTGCTCATGCTTCAAGACTAGTGGCGGAAATCGGGCTACCCTGATTTCGTGTCTCATCATCGCCTGACTCCGAGCGTCCGCCAGCAGAAGAACCAGCTTGCCCAGGCGCTCAACGCACTGCGCACCACCCTGGAACTGCCCGGTCCGTTCCCGGAAGCGGCGCTCCGGGACGCCGAGGCGGCTGTAGCCGGCCACGAACTGCCCGAGTTGGACCTGACGCATGTCGAGTTCGTGACCATTGACCCGGCGTCCTCAACGGACCTGGACCAGGCCCTGTTCATCGACCGCGCCGGCGAGGGCTACAAGGTCTTCTACGCCATTGCGGATGTCCCTTCCTTCGTCCAGCCCGGCAGTGCGCTCGACGCCGAGACACGGCGCCGCGGCCAAACGTTCTACACCCCGGACGGCCGCATCCCACTGCACCCCGAAGTCATCAGCGAGGCGGCCGGCAGCCTGCTGGCGGGCCAGCTCTGTGCGGCCTTCGTCTGGGAGTTCGAACTCGACGGCGCCGCCGAAGTGGCCTCCGTCCTGGTGCGCCGGGCGCAGGTCCGCAGCCGGGCCAAGCTCAGCTACCACGGCGTGCAGGCCGCACTCGACGGCGGCACCGCGGACCCGGTATTGCAACTGCTCAAGGAAGTCGGCAGCAAACGGGTGGAACTGGAACGGCTCCGCGGCGGGGCGAGCCTGAACATGCCGGAGCAGGAAATCGAACAGCTGCCCGACGGCGGCTACCGGATCGTCGCCGCGCCGCCGCTGCCGGTCGAGGACTGGAATGCCCAGATATCCCTGATGACCGGCATGGCCGCCGCGGACCTGATGCTGCAGGGCAAAGTCGGCATCCTGCGCACCATGCCCGCCCCGGATGAGAGCTCGCTGCGGCACTTCCGGCGCCAGACCGGCGCACTCGGCAAACCCTGGGACGGCCGGATCAGCTACGGCGAATACCTGCGCACCCTGGACCCCACCGACCCGCGCCAGCTCGCGATCGTACACTCCGCCGGCATGCTCTTCCGCGGGGCCGGCTACACCCCGTTCGACGGGACGGTTCCCGAGGACGCCATCCAATCCGCCATCGGCGCGGCCTACGCCCACTCCACCGCCCCGCTGCGGCGCCTGATCGACCGTTTCGTCCTGGTCATCTGCGAGGCCCTGTCCAACGACGCCGAGGTACCGGGCTGGGCCCGCGACGCGCTCCCGTCACTGCCGGCCATCATGGCGGCCTCGGACCAGCTGGCCGCCAAACTGGAGCGGCTGTCACTGGACACCGTGGAGGCGGCCCTGCTGAGCAACCACATCGGGCAGGAGTTCGACGCCGTCGTCATTTCCGGTTCGAAACCGGCCAAGAACGGCAGCGCCAACGGTAACGGGAAGGGCAACAACGGGAACGGTAAGGGCAACGGCAACGGGAACGGCCCGTCAGGGATCGTGCAGATCGCCGAGCCCGCGGTGACCGCACGGTGCCCCGGCGAACTGGAGTCCGGCACCCAGGTCCGGGTGCGGGTCCTGTCCTCGGACATCGTGACGCGCGAAGTCCGGCTGGAACTCGTCGGCTGATCACCCGCCGCCCCGCTCCGGCGCCGCTGCCGCGCCACACCGCCGGCCCCGGTCGAGGTTCCGAACGGCGAACGGCTAGACTGGAAGGGTAGTAATGGATGCCCGGTCGTTGATTTCCATGTTTTTCGAATTCAACAAGCCCGCCCCTACGCGATCTTGAGACACACCCGCTGGTCCCAGTGCCAGCATTTAGATAGCCCGCGATCGGCTTCCACTGGACTTGCTTGCGCCCCTGAGCGTGCTCCGGAACGGCCCCGCGCCGGCCCCGTTGAGCAAGCAGCGCAGCCCAAATGAATAAGGAAACTCCCCTGTGAGTGAATTGCACACGCACCAGCTTCTGACTGACGAATCCGGCACGGAAACGATCGAGCCGGAAGAAACCATCATCTCGGACGAAACCCCGCACGAAATCGCGGAAAAATCGTTCGCCGACTACAACGTCCGCGCGGACATCGTTGAATCCCTTGCCGACGCCGGCATCACCCACCCGTTCCCGATCCAGGCCATGACGCTGCCGGTTGCCCTGAGCGGCCACGACATCATCGGCCAGGCCAAGACCGGCACCGGCAAGACCCTCGGCTTCGGCATCCCGGCCCTGCAGCGCGTCATCGGACGCGACGACGCAGGCTTCGCCGAGCTCCCGGCCCCCGGTGCCCCGCAGGCCCTTGTGATCGTGCCGACCCGCGAGCTCGCCGTCCAGGTCGCCGGCGACCTGCAGAACGCGGCCCGCAAGCGCAACGCCCGCATCACCACGATCTACGGCGGCCGCGCCTACGAGCCGCAGGTCGAGTCCCTGCAGCAGGGCGTCGAGATCGTCGTCGGCACCCCCGGGCGACTGATCGACCTGTACAAGCAGAAGCACCTCGTCCTGAAGAACGTCAAGATGGTCATCCTCGACGAGGCCGACGAGATGCTGGACCTGGGCTTCCTGCCGGACGTGGAGACCCTCATCGCCGGGACCCCGGCCGTCCGCCAGACCCTGCTGTTCTCCGCCACCATGCCCGGCCCGGTCGTCGCGATGGCACGCCGCTACATGACCAAGCCCACCCACATCCGCGCCGCGGACCCCGAGGATGAGGGCCTCACCAAGCGCGACATCCGCCAGCTGATCTACCGTGCCCACAGCATGGACAAGATCGAGGTGGTGGCTCGCATCCTGCAGGCCCGCGGACGCGGCCGGACCATCATCTTCACCAAGACCAAGCGCACCGCCGCGAAGGTCGCCGAGGAACTCGTGGACCGCGGCTTCGCTGCGGCCGCCATCCACGGCGACCTCGGCCAGGGCGCCCGCGAGCAGGCGCTGCGCGCCTTCCGCAACAACAAGGTGGACGTCCTCGTCGCCACCGACGTCGCCGCGCGCGGCATCGACGTCGACGACGTCACGCACGTCATCAACTACCAGTGCGTCGAAGACGAGAAGATCTACCTGCACCGCGTCGGCCGCACCGGCCGCGCGGGCAACAAGGGCACCGCCGTGACCTTCGTCGACTGGGACGACATGCCGCGCTGGGGCCTGATCAACAAGGCCCTGGGCCTGAGCGTGCCCGAACCGGTGGAGACCTACTCCTCCTCGCCGCACCTGTACGAGGAACTGGACATCCCCGAGGGCACCAAGGGCCGCCTCCCCCGCGACAAGCGGGTGCTCGCCGGCGTCGACGCAGAAGTCCTCGAAGACCTGGGCGAGACCGGCAAGAAGAACACACGCCCCAGCACTCGGGACGGGGCCCGGGACGGCGCCAGGGGCAGCGGACGCGACTCCGGCCGTTCCGGCTCCCGCGAAGGCGGACGCGAAGGCGGACGCGACGGCGGCCGCGACTCCGGCCGCTCAGGCTCCCGCGACGGCGGCCGTGAAGGCTCCCGTGACGGCGGCCGCTCCGGTGAGCGCCGTCGTCGTTCGCCTGAAAAGGAACCCGCCACCGGACCCGCTGAGGCAGCCGCCCCGGCAACCGCAAACGCGCCGACCGAGGTCGACCGCGCCACCCGTGCCCGCCGCCGGACCCGCACCCGCCGCCGCAACGGCGAAGTGGTGGCCGGCGAGGCACAGGGCGGCGCTCCGGCTCGCAGCGCCGAGGCCTAATCCTCTTTATGACTGACACCGTCTGGGCGCCGGACGGCAGCAACCTGGTGGTTCACGCGGACAACGCGGAGTACCTCCCGACGCTGCCGGACGGCGCCTTCACACTCATCTATGTGGACCCGCCCTTCAACACCGGCCGGGTCCAGAGGCGCCAGGAAACCAAAATGGTGCTTAACACCGGCGGCGAGGGCGACCGGGTCGGATTCAAGGGCCGGTCCTACGACACGATCAAGGGCGCGCTGCACAGCTACGACGACGCCTTCAGCGACTACTGGTCCTTTCTGGAGCCGCGGCTGGTCGAGGCCTGGCGGCTGCTCGCCGACGACGGCACCCTGTACCTGCACCTGGACTACCGCGAGGTGCACTACGCCAAGGTCATGCTGGACGCGATCTTCGGCCGCGAGTGCTTCCTCAACGAGATCATCTGGGCGTACGACTACGGTGCCCGGGCCAAGTTCCGCTGGCCGACCAAACACGACAACATCCTCGTGTACGTGAAGAACCCGACGAAATACCACTTCGACAGCGCCGAGGTGGACCGTGAACCGTACATGGCCCCCGGGCTGGTCACGCCGGCCAAGCGCGAACTGGGCAAGCTGCCCACCGACGTCTGGTGGCACACCATCGTCTCGCCCACCGGCAAAGAGAAGACCGGCTACCCGACGCAGAAGCCGGAAGGCCTGATCCGGCGGGTCGTCGCGGCCTCGAGCCGGCCCGGCGACTGGTGCCTGGACTTCTTCGCCGGTTCCGGCACGCTCGGCGCCGTGGCCGCCAAGCTCGACCGGAAATTCGTCTGCGTGGACCAGAACCAGGCCGCCGTCGACGTGATGGCCAAACGGCTCGCCGCGCACGCCCACTTCACGGCGCTGCCGGGCACCCAGCCCCCGGTCCTCCCCCACTGACTCGCAGTTGGAGCCCTTTGAGGGGGCAAAACGGCACCTGCTGCAAGTCAGTTGGGCGGCGCGGTCAGCTCCAGCTCTTCACGAAGGCGTGCACGGCGTCGGCGATCATCTGCACCGCAATCGCGGACAGCAGCAGGCCGGCGATCCGGGTGACCAGTTCGACGCCGTTCTCGCCCAGGGCGCGCTGCACGACGCCGGCGAAGCGCATCGCCAGGTACAGGGACGCCAGCGTCACGGCAATGCCCAGCCCGACGGCGAGATACTGCGCCATGCTGTTGGAGCGCTGGACGAACACCATCACCGCGACGATCGCGCCCGGGCCCGCCATCAGCGGAGTCCCCAGTGGCACGAAGGCAACGTTTTTGTATTTGGCCGCGTTCTCCTCGCCGCCGGTGGAGCCGGTGAGCAGCTGCAGCGCGATCAGCACGAGCAGCAGGCCGCCGGCACCCTGGAGTGCGGCGAGCGAGATGTGCATGTAGTTCAGGATGGACTGCCCGAAAATCGCGAAGGTCACGATCACGCCGGTGGCCACGAGCAGCGCCTGGAGCGCGGAGAGGTTGCGGTCCCTCGCGTCCATCTGGGCCGTCAGCGACATAAAGATCGGCACTGTCCCGGGCGGATCCATGATCACGAACAGCGTGACGATCACGGAGGCCAGGAGCTGAAGGTCGATCCACTCCATCAGCGCACCACGGAAGTTCCGGTGCCCAGTTCCTCGATCCGGGCAAGCACCTCGGGGTCGGTCAGGTTCTCGCCCAGCAGGTTCGGCTTGCCGGTCCCGTGGTAGTCGGAGGAACCGGTCACCAGCAGGCCGTGCCGTTCGGCGAGCCGGCGCAGGAAGGCGCGGCCCTCCTCCGGGTTGTCCCGGTGGTCGATCTCCAGCCCGGCCAGCCCGGCGTCGATCATTTCCCGGTAGGTGCGGTCCCCCACGATCCGTCCGCGGGCGGACGCTACGGGGTGCGCGAACACCGGCACGCCGCCGGCGTCGCGGACCAGTTCGACGGCGTGGGCGGGGTCCGGTGCGTAGTGCTGCACCCAGTACCGGGAGCGCGAGGTCAGGATTGATTCGAAGGCTTCGGTGCGGTCATCGACCACACCCGCGGCCACGAGGGCGTCGGCGATGTGCGGCCGGCCCAGGGTGGCGCCCGGCGCGACGTGATGGATGACGTCGTCCCAGGTCAGGGGATAGTCCTCGGCGAGCAGGCTGACCATCCGCTCGGCCCGCGTGAAGCGGGCGTCCTTGGCCTTGGTGATCTCCTCCAGCAGGCCGGGGTGGGCCGGGTCGTGGAGGTAGCTGAGCAGGTGGACGCTGATGCCTTCGCTGGTGCGGCAGGAGATCTCCATGCCGGGAACCAGGCTGATGCCGAGTTTCCGCGCGGCGGCGGCGGCCCCGGCCCAGCCGTCGGTGGAGTCATGATCGGTCAGGGCGACGACGTCGAGCCCGGCTTCCGCAGCGGACGCCATCACCTCCGCGGGCGCTTGGGTGCCGTCGGAAACATTCGAGTGGGCATGCAGGTCAATCCTCACCTCCCCAGCCTAGTAGATCCGCCGCCGCGGCTTGTTGGCCTAAGCCGCGGCGCTGGTGAGACTATGGGACGGTGAACGATGCAGATAACACCCAAGTCTCCGCTTCCCAGCCCCTCGACGAGCGCGTCAACAACCGCTCGCAGCGGCCCAGCTCCGATGCCTTCAAGGCGTTCATGGCCAGCAACTGGGCCCCGTCCCGGCAGCAGCTGCCCGAACTGGACGCCGTCGCCGGCCACGCCGCCGCCCGCCGCCGGGCCATCTCAGAGTTGTTCAAAGGTGAACGACTGGTCATCCCGGCCGGGCCGCTGAAGGTCCGCTCCAACGACTGCGACTACCGCTTCCGTCCGCACTCGGGCTTCGCCCACCTCACCGGCCTGGGCCTGGACCACGAGCCTGACGCCGTGCTGATCCTGGAGCCCGCCGACGAGGGCAAGGGCGACGACGGCAGCCACCACCGCGCCACCCTGTACTTCCGTCCGCTGGCCGGCCGGGACACCGAGCAGTTCTACGCCGATTCGCGCGCCGGAGAATTCTGGATCGGCGCCCGGCCGACCCTCGCGGAATTCCAGGCCAAGCTCGGCCTGGAAACCGCCGACCTGAGCGAACTCGAACTCGCCATCACCAAGAACGTGGGCGCCCCGGAAATCGGCGGCATCTCGATCCGGCTGGTGCGCAAGGTGGACGAGAACATTGATGCGCTCGTGGACACCGCCCGCTACAACACCGCCAAGGACCCGGAGAACCTGGACCTCGGCGTGCTGGATGCCCTCGACGAGAAGCTCAGCGAGGCCCTCTCCGAGCTGCGCCTGATCAAGGACGACTGGGAAATCGAGCAGATGAAGACGGCCGTGGCCGCCACGGTGGAGGGCTTCACCGAGGTGGTCAAGGCCCTGCCGCGGGCCCTCACCCACCGCCGCGGCGAACGCGTGGTGGAGGGTGCGTTCTTCGCCCGGGCCCGCGAGGAGGGCAACGAGCTGGGCTACGACACCATCGCCGCCTCCGGCAACAACGCCACCGTGCTGCACTGGACCCGTAACACCGGCAAGATCAACGCCGGCGAGCTGCTGCTGCTGGACGCCGGCGTCGAGGCCGACTCGCTGTACACCGCGGACATCACCCGCACCCTGCCGGCCAACGGCACCTTCTCCGAGATCCAGCGCAAGGTCTATGAGGCCGTGCTCGATGCCGCCGACGCCGGCTTCGCCGCCGCGCAGCCCGGCACCAAGTTCCGCGACATCCACACCGCGGCCACCACCGTGCTGGCCGAACGCCTCGCCGACTGGGGGCTGCTGCCGGTGTCCGTCGAGGAAGCCATCAGCACCGAGGGCCAGCAGCACCGGCGCTGGATGCCGCACGGCACCAGCCACCACCTGGGTCTGGACGTGCACGACTGCGCCCAGGCCAAGCGCGAGCTGTACCTGGACGGAATCCTGGCACCGGGGATGGTCTTCACGATCGAACCCGGACTGTACTTCAAGGAGGAGGACCTCGGCATCCCGGCGGAATACCGCGGGATCGGCGTCCGGATCGAGGACGACATCCTGATGACGGCGGACGGCCCGGTCAACCTGAGTGCCGCGCTGCCCCGCAAGGCCGACGACGTCGAGTCCTGGATGGCGGGCATCTACCAGGAAATCGAGGCCCAGCTGCCCTAGCAACGGGGCACGAAGAAGGGGAGGGCCGCCGGTGATTGATCCGGCGGCCCTCCCCTTCTTACTTACTCTTTTCTTGCTGCGGCTCGCGGCGAAACTCTCGTGCCGGTGCTCCTAGCGCCGTTCTTCGCCGCGCTGTTCGTCCTGCTGCGTTGCGTCCTGCTGCGCCGGCCCCTGCTGGGTGTGCGGGGCGTTGTCGGTGACGCGGACGCCGTACTGCGGGCGGCCGTCGGGCAGGTCCGGGTAGCTGACACCGGAGGGACGGACCGGTTCCGGTTCCTGTTCCTGTGCGGCGGCACCGCCGGCGGCCGGCTGCTGGCCGGCGTCGGTGGTCCGCTGCCCGTACGGGTCGCTCCAACCCGCCGGGCGCTGCGGCATCTGCCCCTGTCCCGGCTGCCCGTGTCCCGGCTGGCTCTGCTGCGGCTGGCCCTGCTGCTGTTGCGGGCCGGGCTGCTGGGGTCCCTGCTGGAACGGCTGGTGCTGGTGGTCTTGCTGCTGGTAGCCCGGGGCGGAAGCATCGTGCTGGGTCATCGGCAGCTGGTGCAGCAGGCGCCGGGCCTCATGGGCGGCTTCGAAGGCCACCACCACGTCATAGTTCGTCGCCACCACCTGGCTGGTGGAGGTGAAGTCACGCTTCCCGCGCTGCATCGCGTAGGTGACGATGCCGAAAAGCATAAAGAACGCCGCCCCCATCAGCACCGAGGTCACAATCGAGAAGTAACCGCCGGATTCAGAGAAGAAGGAGAGCATAACGCCCACGAACAGGCCGAACCACATGCCGCTCAGCGCGCCGGAGAGCGCCACGCGGGGATATGTGAGCCGGCCGGTGACGCGCTCGACCATCTTCAGTTCGTTGCCGACGATCGAGACCAGCTGCACGGGAAACTGCTGGTCCGCCAGGTAGTCCACCGCCTTCTGGGCGTCCAGGTAGGAGTTGTAGGAACCGACGGTGTCCCCCTTGGGAACAGCGCGGGACTCGTCCGTCCCACCGGGAACGCCGGCCTTTGGACCACCAAAAATGTTTGACATACGCCCATTCTCGCCCATGCAGCTGGGCGGCGCCTGCAAATTCAGCGAAAAGAGAGCGGACTCGGTAGCCTGTAGGTGTGAGCACAACTCTTTCGCGGGTATTTGTCGCGCGCCTCCTCGGACTGGACGTCTTCGACCCCTTGGGCGACCGTCTGGGCCGGCTGCGCGACGTCGTGGTGCTCTCACGCGGCAACCGGGGCGCCCCGCACGTGGTCGGCATCGTCGTCGAGGTCCCGGGCAAGAAACGAGTGTTCGTGCCGATGACCCGCATCACCTCGATCGACCAGACCCAGGTCATCTGCACCGGGCTGGTGAACCTGCGCCGCTTCGAACAGCGCGGCGCGGAAATGCTCGTGGTCGCCGAAATGTTCGACCGCCGCGTGACCCTCGCCGATGGCAGCGGCGACGCCACCATCGAGGACATCGCGATGGACCGGCACCGCTCCGGCGACTGGTTCGTCAGCAAACTCTTCGTCCGCCGCGGCCACTCGCTCTCGCCCCTGAGCCGGCTGCGCCGCAACGAGACCATGATCATCGACTGGGCCGATGCCCAGCAGGGTGCCCGCACCGAGCCCCAGGCCGCCACCGCGTTCGTCGCCACGCACGAGGACCTCAAGCCCGCCGACTTTGCCGAGGCGCTGCAGGAGATGAGCGACAAGCGCCGCTTCGAGGTGGCCAGTGAACTCCAGGACGAACGCCTCGCCGACGTGCTGCAGGAAATGCCGGAGGGCGACCAGGTGGAGATCCTCTCCGCCCTCGACGTCGAGCGCGCCGCCGACGTGCTGGAGGAGATGGACCCCGACGACGCCGCCGACCTCCTCGCCGAACTGCCCAGCGCGCAGGCCGAGGAACTGCTGCAGCTGATGGAACCCGAAGGCGCCGAGGACGTGCGCCGCCTGCTCGAATACGACGAGGACACCGCCGGCGGCCTGATGACCCCTGTCCCGGTCATCCTGCCCCCGGAAGCGACCGTCGCCGAGGCCCTCGCCCACGTCCGGCGCGAGGAGCTCTCCCCCGCGCTGGCCTCCTCGATCTTCATCGCCCGGCCGCCGCTCGAGACGCCGACGGGGCGGTTCCTCGGCGTCGTGCACATCCAGCAACTGCTCCGCTATCCGCCGCCGGAACCGCTGGGCAACCTCGTGGACAAGAACCTCGAACCGGTCTCGGACCAGGCCCACATCAGCGAGGTCGCGCGCGCCCTCGCCACGTACAACCTCAACTCACTCCCCGTGGTCAACGACGACGGCCGGCTCGTCGGGGCGGTGACTGTTGATGACGTGCTTGATCATCTGTTGCCCGATGACTGGCGCGCCCACGAGGACGACGCCCCGATAAGGAAGCTTGGAGGCCGCATTGGCTGATATCAGCACGCAACGGAACTCCAACGTCCGCCCGGGAGCACGGACCACCGGCAGCCTCGACACCCCGCTGAGCGGCCGGCAGCGGATCCTGCCGAAATTCTCCCCCAACCCGGACGCGTTCGGCCACGCCACGGAAGGCTTTGCCCGCTTTATGGGCACACCGCAGTTCCTCGTGTACATGACGGTGTTCGTGGTCGTCTGGCTGGGATGGAACACCTTCGCTCCGCTGGAGTGGCAGTTCGACTCGCGGGCCCTCGGCTTCACGCTGCTGACCCTGATGTTGTCGCTGCAGGCGTCCTATGCCGCCCCGCTGCTGCTGCTCGCGCAAAACCGGCAGGACGACCGGGACCGCGTCTCGCTGCAGCAGGACCGCCAGCGCGCCGAACGGAACCTCTCCGACACCGAGTACCTGACCCGGGAGCTGGCCTCGCTGCGCATTGCCCTGCGCGAAGTCGCCACCCGCGACTACGTCCGGGCCGAGCTGCGCAGCCTGCTTGAGGACATGCTGGAGGCACAGGAGGAACTACGCAGCCACGACCCGTCCGCCGGCGTCCAAGAGTCCCCGCGCGAGAAGGTCAGGGAAAAACTCAAGGAACGCCGCGACAAACAGCGCAGCCCCCGAACCCAGCAGATCCCCCGCGTCCGGAGCGACGCCAGGACCGAGGGCGGGCCGGACAACCCGGAACCGTCCGCCCCACGCACCCTCCCCGAAAGCTGAGCCACACCCCGCAATGAGCACCCCGCACGGATCAGCCCCGGCCTCCGCCCTGGAACAGGCCGTGCACGCGGCACTGGCCACCGTGATCGACCCGGAACTGCGCCGCCCCATCACCGAACTCGGCATGGTTGAGGCGGTGGACGTCTCCGACGGCGGCCGGGCATCGATCACCGTCCTCCTGACCATCGCGGGCTGCCCGCTGCGCGGCACCATCACCGCTGACTGCGAGGCGGCGCTGGCCGCCGTGCCGGGCGTCACCGCCGTCGACGTCGAGCTCAAGGTCATGAGCCAGGAACAGCGCGATGCGCTCAAGGAGCGGCTGCGCGGCCCCGGCGGGCAGCGCGGCATCCCGTTCAATGCGCCGGGCTCCCTGACCAAGGTGTATGCCGTGGCGAGCGGCAAGGGCGGGGTGGGAAAATCCTCGGTGACCGTGAACCTGGCCTGCGCCTTGGCGGCGCAGGGGCTCCGGGTGGGGATCGTCGACGCCGATGTGTACGGTTTCTCGGTCCCGGCGCTGATGGGCATCAGCCAGGCACCCACCCGGGTGGATGACATGATCCTGCCGCCGGTGGCCTACGGCGTCAAAGTCATCTCCATCGGCATGTTCGTCACGGGCAACCAGCCGGTGGCCTGGCGCGGGCCGATGCTGCACCGCGCCCTGGAGCAGTTCCTCACCGACGTCTACTTCGGCGACCTGGACGCCCTCTTCCTCGACTTGCCGCCCGGCACCGGCGACATCGCCATCTCCGTGGCCCAGCTGCTGCCCAAGGCGCAGATCCTGGTGGTCACCACGCCGCAGGCCGCTGCCGCCGACGTTGCCGAGCGGGCCGGGGCGATCGCGGTCCAGACCGGCCAGTCGGTGGCCGGCGTGGTGGAAAACATGTCCTATCTGGAAATGCCCGACGGCGGCCGGATGGATCTCTTCGGCAGCGGCGGCGGCGCCGTGCTCGCCGAACGGCTCACCGCCACGGTCGGCGCCGAGGTGCCGCTGCTGGGCCAGATCCCGCTCGACATCCTGCTGCGCGAAGGCGGTGACAGCGGGGTCCCGCTGGTGCTGGGCCGCCCCGAAACGCCGGCAGCGCAGGCACTGGCCGGCATTGCCGGCAAGTTGGCATCCAGCCCGCGCGGCCTCAAAGGCATGTCGCTGGGCCTGCAGCCGCGCTGACGCGCGCCGGCCCCGCTCCGGCCCGACGACTTCCCGCTTAGGTGGCCTCGGAGTCGAACGGCGCGGCCGCACCCTCGGGCAGCCGTTCAACCACCCGTGCGGGGCGGTGCTCCTCGGCGGTGGCGACCGCCGCGGGTGCCCCGGCACTTACGGGCTTGGAGTCGTCCTCCAGGAGCGCTTCCTTGATTATCCGCCGCGGGTCGTACTGCCGGGGATCGTATTTCTTCCAGTCCACATCGTCGATGTCGATGCCGACTTCTTCCTTGATCTGCTCACGGGCGCCGGATGCCATCCGCCGGACTTCCTTGACGATGTTGGCCAGCTTCTGGGTGTATTCGGGCAGTCTGCTGGGGCCGATCACCAAAAGGCCGATGATCAGCAGAAGTATGAACTCCGGTCCGTTGATTCCAAGCACTCTAGGAAGATTACCCTCTCACGCCGGTGCGCGGCGATTCGGCCAGGACGCCGCTGCGGCCAGACCGGCGGACCCCGCCAGGGAGCGGGAGGGCGCGTCGCATCATCGGGCGAACAGCTCCACGATGCGCTCCAGGCCGCGCTCCAGCCGGTCGGGCACCGCCTCGGTGTTAGGCCGTGCGGCGGCCTTGGCGGGGCGCGCGTGCACCAGGGCGCCCACGCCGTCGTCGGCCTGTTCCGCCGGGAGTTCGGAGATGTACGTAAAAGTGGCTGCCGGGGTCCGGTAGATGGCCCGGAAGGGGCCCTGCCGGTTGACCCAGAGGTCCCCGGCCGGCAGGGCCGGACCGCCCGCCGCGGCCGTGTCCAGCGGCGCCGCGACGAAGCCGTCCTCGGTGGCAGGGTGCCCGGTCAGCACGTTGACCGGCGGCGCAGCGGCCGGCTGGCCCGCGCCGTGCCGGGCGGCCGCCGCGCCGGAGTGGTCCGCGGCGCCGCCGGCATGCTGTTCCAGGACCGTGGCGAAGTGCCGGCCGTCGGTGAGGCGAAGCTCCAGGACCTCGGAGCCGTCGGCGACGCCGCCACGGGCCCAGACGAGGTGGTAGCCCAGCTCCCGCAGTTCCGGGCACGCCCAGCCGCGGGCACGCAGTTGGGCGAGCTGCCCGGCGGTCAGCGACCCGGCGGGCGCGACGTCGGGTCCGCTGCTGAGTTTCCATGCGGCCCCGGCGACGCTCTCGGCGGACAGCGCCGGGCCGGCGTCGCTCCGGGCGGCGAACGCCGAGGTGAACGCCTCATCGGCGGGCAGGGCCGTCTCGCCGCCCATCAGGTAGGCGGCGCCGCCCATCAGGACCCCGCCCGCAGCCACTGCGCCGGCGATCCGGACGGAGAGCCGCAGCGACCGCCCCCGGCGCGGCACGCCCCGCTGCGGGGCCGCCGGAGGCCGCGGTTGCGCGGGAGCACCCTCGGCCGCAGCGTTCTCCTGTCCGGCGGCCAGTGCACCGGTGCGGGCCAGCAGGCGGGCAGTCAGGTCCTCGCTGGCGGCGGGCACAGCCGCACCGCGGAGCCGTTCGAGGTATTGGCGTTCGCGCTGCTGCCGCTCGCGGCACGCAGTGCACCGCTCAAGGTGTTTGCGGTGCCGCTGCTGGGCCCTGCCGCCCGGCTGCGCCGCGCGCCGGGTGCGCCGCGGCCTGCGGCCGAAGTATTCGCACGCAAGGCCACCCAGGAAGTGCTTCAGTTGACCCATTGCCCGGTTCAGAGGAGGCCGGCGATGCGCGGCATCTTGAGCCGCGGCTTCAGGGACTGCTTCGATGCCGGCTGCGGCCGGGGGTCGCGGTGCGCAAGCTTCTCGCGCAGCATCGTCCGTCCGCGGTGGATCCGGGACCTGACGGTGCCGAGCTTGACGTCCAGCGCCACGGCGACCTCATCGTAGGACAAGCCTTCCAGATCGCACAGCACCACCGCGGCGCGGAAATCCGGCGGCAACTCCTCCAGGGCGGCCTGCACGTCCAGGTCCAGGTTGTTGAATTCAAAGCTTTGTTCCGGGCCGGGCTCGCGGCCGGGAATGCGCGATTCCGCGTCTTCGGCCAGCGCGTCGAAGCGGATCCGGCTCTTGCGCCGGGCCTGGTCCAGGAAAAGGTTGGTCGTGATGCGGTGCAGCCAGCCGTCGAGAGTGCCGGGCTTGAAGTTCTCCAGCGAGCGGAAGACGCGGACGAAGACTTCCTGCGTGAGGTCCTCGGCGTCGTACTTGTTGCCGGTGAGCCGGTACGCCAGGCGGTAGACCTTGGCGGAGTGGTTGGTCACCACCTCTTCCCACGTCGGCCTGACCCACTCGGCCTCGGCCGTGGGCTGGGACTCATCAGTTACAGGGACAGCTGCCAGAACCGACATTGTCCACTCCCCTCGCGGATGGTGCTTACGCCTGGATGGCACTTGCTGTTGCAAGCTCCTACACCCCTAATTCGGCGCCGATCACCACGCGGATGAGCGGATAACCATCATTTCAAAATAAGCTGGGAATTTCCTGACGTCGCCTGTTCTTCCGCCCACGGCGGAACGCCGAAGAGCCTGCAGAACACAGTACGCTGTATGAAACACTCCCCTCCTGCCCGGAAAGCGATACCCATGAGCGCCGATAAGTCCACGAGCTGGTCCTACGCAGAAGATCTGCCTGCCGAGGACGAGGTTCTGTTGCACGCGCGCGAACGGTCTTTCGAACTGGGCGTCACCCCGATCGGGCCCGGCGTCGGCGCCGTCCTGACGGTCCTCGCCGCCGCTTCGAAGGCGCAGACCGCGGTGGAAATCGGCACCGGCGCCGGCGTCTCCGGCGTCTGCATCCTGCGGGGCCTCGGCCCGCAGGCCGTCCTGACCACGATCGACGTCGACGTCGAGCACCTGCGCGCCGCCCGTGAGTCCTTCCAGGAGGCCGGCAGCCCGGCCAACCGCACCCGCACCATTTCCGGCCGCGCCGGTGACGTGCTGCCGCGCCTGACGGACGGCGCCTACGACCTGGTGTTCATCGATGCGGATAAGCCCAACTACCCCAGCTACGTCGAGCAGGCCATCCGGCTGCTCAAGTCCGGCGGCCTGCTGATCGTCAACGACGCCCTGGATAAGGACCGGGTTTCCAACCCCGCGGCCCGCGAGGCAACCACGGTGGTGCTGCGCCAGATCGGCAAGTCCATCCGCGACGACGACCGTCTCGCCTCGGCCATGCTGCCCACCGGCGACGGGCTGCTGGTGGCCGTCAAGAAGTAGCCCCGGACGCGCCGAAGGGGCCCGCCGCCGTCAGGCTGCGGGCCCCTTCGAGAGCGACGAAGAAGCTATTCGGTAACGCCGACCAGGCATTCCTTGAGGTTTGTCGCTTCTGCAGCGTTGAGTTCGACCACAAGCCGTCCCCCGCCTTCGAGCGGAACCCGCATGATCAGGCTGCGACCCTCTTTGGTCACTTCCATAGGGCCGTCGCCGGTGCGTGGTTTCATAGCCGCCATGAGGAATATCCCCTCCAGTAGTCCCGTGACTTACCAGCCCGGCCGGGCTGTGTCCGCTTGGTCAAACAAGCCGCCCGGCGGCGATGGAGCAGCCGCCGTGGCTCAACACTCAGTTTTCCTTAGCTTATGGCCCATTATCCCGTAATTACGCGCTTGTAGCTAATCGATGGACTTTCCCAGGCCCCACGGAATGCCGCATTCCCGGTCCGCAAAGGTGTTCGGGGTCACGGCGGATAGTCGCCGCCGCCGGGCAGCTGGGCCCAGGCCCAGAGCCACACAACCCACACGACCTGGAGCAGAAAAAACATGATAACAACGGTCCCGCGGTAGGCGCGGGAGCGTGAAACCAGGGCCGCGCCGAGGGCCAGCGGGAACAGCGGCAGGAGCATCCGGAAGGTGCTGGTCTGCGGGTGCAGGAACACCAGCAGATAGCCCACGTAACAAACGCACCAGAGCCGCAGTTCCGTGCCCAGCGCGGCAACCGGCCGCGACATCATCAGCAGGACGAAGGCGGCGACGAAGACAAACGGCGCCAGCAGTCCGAGGACGGGTCCGAACAGCTGGACGCCGGTATCGAACCACGGTTTGAACGGCACCAGGTCGTGCCCGCGCCACACGGTTTCGGTCTTGGTGTAGGCCTGGAGGTCGCCGGTGAGCACCCAGGCGACGGCCGGCCACAGCAGCGCGCCGACGCCGCTGGCCGCGGCGAGGCCCGCCAGGGACCACAGCTCGGCGGGGCTGTGCCGCGCACCGGCCGGCGTGCCGTAGTGGCCGTGTTGGGCATCGACAGCGGGCCGGCCGCGGAACCGCGCGACAAGGTGCGGATAGACGCGGTACAGGAACAGCAGGCCGGCCATCGCAGCGAACGGCACGCCCGTGGGCCTGGACAGGCACATCAAGAGCACCACCGGAATGGCCCGGAGGTAGCGCCGGCGCACCACCAGCAGCAGGGCGCCGGCCAGCAACAGCAGGTTCAGCGACTCCGCGTACGGCACCTGCAGCACCGCCGCGACCGGAAAAGTGCTGAAGAACAACACGCCCGAGAGCGCGGTGCGGTGGGTGGCCTTAACCCGGAACAGACGGTAGACCACCAGGGAGGCCGCCAGGCCGGAGAGCATGGCGATGACAGTCAGCGAGGCCGCGGGCGCGATCCCCGTCAGCCCGGTGAGCGAGCGGCCCAGCAGCGGGAAAAGCGGGTAGAAGGCCCAGGCGTTCTCCTGGACGTTGCCGGCGTCGTCGGTTGGCAGTTCGGTGGGATAGCCGTTGCGCAGCGCCTCGCCGTACCAGCGCGCGTCCCAGATGTTGATGAAGTTCCAGTAGTCCGGTTTCGCCGGAAACCAGGGGTTCACGCCCTGGTGCAGGGCTGCCGCCATGAAGATGCAGGCACTGACCAGGCGGGCGGCGAGGTAGAGGCCGCCGACCTGCAGCCACCACGGCCAGCGGGCGGCGTGGGTGCCGGCAGCCGTAATTCGGCTCCACACGGCAGAGTTCAGGCCGTCCTGTGCGGTGGAGTTCACGGGGCCGCGTCCGGCGCCGTGGCCGGGTTAGATTCCGGCTGGGCGCGTTCCGGCTGCGCGCGTTCGAGCTGGGCGGGTTCCGGCCGGGCGCGTTCCAGTTCCGCGCGGAGGCCGGCAATTTCGCGGTCCTTCCGGGCGATCTGGTCGCGGAGCTCGTCGAGAACCTGGTCCACCTGGTCCATCCGGTAGCCCCGCACGCCGACGGCGAACCGGACCTTCTCGACGTCGGCGGGTGCCGCATCGGCGGGCAGCAGCACGGCCGGCAGCGAGGCCACCGGCTCGTCGAAGCCGTCGTTGAAGGGCTGCTCTCCGGCGCGGCGGCGGAAGATCCGGGAGGCCAGGTCGGTGCCGACAAGGATGACGACGGCGGCCAGCACGATCGCCACGAAGACCAGGAAGAAACTCACAGCTCCATCGTGCCAGACGCGGCCGTGCGGGCTGCTCAGCCCCGCGGGCCGTTGCCGCCGGTGCCGGCGCCGTTGTTTCCGGAGCTGCCGTTCCCAGCGCTGCCGTTCCCAGTACTGGGGTTGTTCCCGTTCGGGTTGCGGTGGCGGGCGGCACCTTCGACGATGAGCTCGACGGCGAGCGCAGGATCGTCGACCACCTGCACCAGGTCGAGGTCTTCCTCCGACATCATGCCCTCGGCGACCAGGGTCGTCTGGATCCATTCCAGCATCGGGCTCCAGAACGCGGTCCCGATCAGCACGATCGGGAACGAGGTCACCTTGCGGGTCTGGACCAGGACCATCGCTTCGAAGAGCTCATCCAGGGTGCCGAGGCCGCCGGGCAGCACGATGAAGCCCTGCGCGTACTTCACGAACATGGTCTTCCGCGCGAAGAAGTACCGGAAGTTGATGCCCAGGTCCACCCACTGGTTCATGCCCTGCTCGAAGGGCAGCTCGATCCCGAGGCCCACCGATACGCCGTTGCCCTGGACCGCGCCTTTGTTGGCCGCTTCCATGGAGCCGGGACCGCCGCCGGTGATCACGGCCAGCCCTGCTTCGGCCAGCCTGCGGCCCACCTCGACGCCCAGCTCGTAGTTGAGGCTGCCCGGCACGGTCCGGGCCGAGCCGAACACACTGACCGCCGGGCCGAGGTCGGCGAGGGCGCCGAAGCCTTCAACGAATTCGCTCTGGATCCGCAGTACCCGCCACGGGTCGGTGTGCACAAACTGCCCGGGGCCCTTGGTGTCCAGCAGCGTCTGGTCGGACATCGTGACCCTGGCCGCCTTGCGGCGCAATTCCAGCGGACCCTTGTGCCGGATCCCGTTGGCCGGCGCGGCGTCCCGCCGCCCGGAACCTGCCTTCGTCGCGGGGTCCTGGTCTTCGGTGGGCTGCGGCTCGGTACTCATGCCCATAGGCTAGCGCGGATCGGCAGCCCCGGCGCCCCGGCACGTCGGCCTTGTTGGACCGGGCGGCAGGACCCTGACCTGCGGATATCTCTTGGGTCACGATGTGGACCAACTCCGAGTGATTGCGGTCATATTCCGCTAATGTTCGCTAGATTCTTCTTATGACTACTCAAGTGCCCGGCGATGCCCTCGTCTCCCTGAATGCCGTGAACAAGCATTACGGCCAGTTGCACGTCCTCAAGGACATCAATCTGAACGTCCGCAAGGGAGAGGTCGTTGTTGTCATCGGCCCCTCGGGCTCCGGCAAGTCAACGCTCTGCCGTGCCATCAACCGGTTGGAAACCATCGACGACGGCGTCATCAGGATTGACGGCAAGGAACTGCCCGAGGAAGGCAAGGAGCTGGCGAAGCTGCGCGCCGACGTCGGGATGGTCTTCCAGTCCTTCAACCTGTTCGCGCACAAGACGATCCTGGAAAACGTCACACTCGGCCCGATCAAGGTCAAGGGTGCGTCCAAGTCCGAGGCCGACAAGGACGCCATGGCACTGCTGGAGCGCGTCGGCGTCGGGCACCAGGCGCCGAAGCTGCCGGCCCAGCTCTCCGGCGGGCAGCAGCAGCGCGTCGCGATCGCCCGCGCCCTGGCCATGAAGCCGAAGGTGATGCTCTTTGACGAGCCCACCTCCGCGCTGGACCCGGAAATGATCAACGAGGTCCTCGACGTCATGATCCAGCTGGCCAAGGAAGGCATGACGATGATCGTGGTCACCCACGAGATGGGCTTCGCCCGCAAGGCAGCCGACCGCGTGGTGTTTATGGCCGACGGCCAGATCGTCGAGGACGCGACGCCCGAGGAGTTCTTCACCAACCCGAAGAGCGACCGGGCCAAGGACTTCCTGTCCAAGCTCCTGACCCACTAAGCGCTCCCGGCCTGAACCCCCGTTCCCGATTTTCCGCAGAGTTCGCATCCAGGCTGCCGTGAGGCAGCCGACCAATGAAAGGAATGTCATGATGGCATTTTTGACCCGAAGGAAATCCCTTCTGGTTGCCGCATCGGCAGCTTTGGCCCTGAGCCTGAGCGCGTGCGGCGGCAGCTCCTCCACTTCCAACCCGCCCGTAGCCGAGAAGCCGAGCTTCGCCGCCGACAGCACCATGGCCAAGCTTTCCTCCGCCGGCAAGGTCACCATCGGCACCAAGTTCGACCAGCCGCTCTTCGGCCAGAAGGGCCTCGACGGCAAGCCGGTCGGCTTCGACGTTGAGATCGGCAAGCTGCTCGCCGCGAAGCTGGGCATCTCCGCCGACAAGATCGAGTGGGTCGAGACGGTTTCTGCCAACCGCGAGCAGTTCATCAAGCAGGGCAAGGTTGACCTGATCGTCGCCACCTACACGATCAACGACAAGCGCAAGACCGAAGTCGACTTCGCCGGCCCGTACTACGAGGCCGGCCAGGCGCTGATGGTGAACAAGGACAACACCTCGATCACCAAGCCCGAGGACGTCAAGGGCAAGAAGGTCTGCTCCGTGACCGGTTCCACCCCTGCCTCGACCATCGTGGAAAAGTACGGCGCCGTCCTGGTCCCCGCCGCCACCTACTCCGCCTGCCTTGAGCCGCTGCGCAACAAGCAGGTTGAAGCCATCACCACCGACAACGTCATCCTGGCCGGGTTCGTCAACAAGGAGCCGGACGCCTTCAAGCTGGCCTCCGACGAGACCTTCACCAAGGAGCCGTACGGCATCGGCCTGAAGAAGGACGACAAGGTCTTCCGCACCTGGATCAACGACCAGCTGGAAGCCTTCGACAAGGACGGTTCCTACAAGAAGGCCTGGGAAGCAACCGCCGGCGCTGTCATCAAGACTGCTCCGAAGCTCCCCACGATCGACCGCTACTAATCCGGATGTGGCGGCCGCCGGTCCTCCTGCGGCCCGGCGGCCGCCACTGTCCTGGTAACGCTTGAACCCCCTCAACGCAGCTGAAGGAACTTATGGACGTCATCATTGAAAGCCTGCCCCAGTACTGGGACGGCTTTCTCAGAACCCTCTTCCTGGCAGTGGTCTCGGGAATTATCGCCCTCGTTTTCGGCACCCTGCTCGCGGCTGCCCGGGTCTCCCCCATCGCCGCCCTGCGCGGCTTCAGCATGGCCTACGTGGAGATTGTCCGGAACACCCCGCTGACCATCGCGTTCTTCTTCGCCGCTGTGGTGCTGCCCCGCCTGGGTGTCACGTTCCAGCAGTTCGAAATCGCGGCCATCATCGCCCTGAGCGCCTACACCTCGGCCTTCATCGCCGAAGCCGTCCGCTCCGGCGTCAACAGCGTCCCCGTGGGCCAGGCCGAGGCGGCCCGCAGCATCGGCATGCAGTTCGGCCAGGTGCTCTCCCTGATCATCCTGCCGCAGGCCCTGCGCACGGTGATCCCGCCGTTGATCAATATCCTCATCGCCCTGGTGAAGAACTCCTCCGTGGCCGGCGCGTTCTATGTGCTGGAACTCTTCGGCTACGGCAAGCAGCTGGCCAACGACCACGGCGATGCCGTGATGTGGGTCCTCGTTGGCGTCGCGTTCTTCTACCTGCTGATTACCGTCCCGCTTGGTTACCTGGCCAACGTGGTTGAACGAAAGGTGGCGATCGCACGATGAGCTCAGTTCTCTACGACGTCCCGGGTCCCAAGGCCCGCCGCGTTTCCCTGATCGGCTCGGTCATCGGCGTGCTGGTGATCGGCGCCCTGCTGGTCCTGGCCGTGATGACCCTCGCCCAGCAAGGCATCTTCGAGGGCCAGCGTTGGGCCATCTTCAGCCAGGCCGACGTCTGGACCCTGATCGCCAACGGCATCGGTGCCACGCTCAGTGCCGCCGCGGTGGCTGCCGTGATCGCCTTCCCGCTGGGGCTGCTGCTGTGCCTGATGCGCATCTCCGACGTAGCCTGGATCCGGGTTCCCACCCGCATTGTGCTGGAGTTCCTGCGCGGCATGCCGGTGGTCCTGATGATGCTGTTCGTGCTGCTCGTCTTTGCCACCAGCTCCTTCGTCGCCGTTGTGGCGGGCCTGGTGCTGTACAACTCGGCCATCTTCGCCGAAATCATCCGCGCCGGCATCCAGTCGCTGCCCAAGGGGCAGCGTGAGGCCGGCCTGGCGATCGGCCTGACCAGCTTCCAGTCGCGGCTGACCATCGAACTGCCGCAGGCCATCCGCCGGATGCTCCCCTCGCTCGTGGCCCAGCTGGTGGTGCTCCTCAAGGACACCTCGCTCGGGTACATCGTGGCCTACGGCGAGCTCCTCCGGGCGGTCCAGGTCATGGCCGACTTCCTGGGTCCGCAGTACCTCTTCCCGGTGTTCTTCGTCGCCGCGGCCATCTACATCGCGATCAACCTGGCGGTCTCCCGCCTCGCGATCTGGATCGAGCGGCGCGGATCCAAGAAGGCCGCCGGCGGCATGGCCCACGTCCCGGTCGCCGGAACCGCCCCGGCCAAGTAGGCCGCCGCGGACACCACGCGCCAACGCAAGAGGTCCGGAACCCCGTCGGGTTCCGGACCTCTTGCGTTGGTGCTTTCCTGGGCCGAAGAAGTCCCGGTGAACTACACGCCCAGCCAGCTCCGCAGCGCCCGCAGGCACTCGCGGACCGCGTCGGCGTCGACGTGCTCGTCGTCCTTGTGCGCCAGCAGCGCGTCGCCCGGCCCGAAGTTCACGGCGGGGACTCCGAGTTCGCTGAACCGCGCGACGTCGGTCCAGCCGTACTTCGGCTTCGGTTCCGCGCCGACGGCGGCGACGAAGGAAGCGGCGGCGGGGTGGTTCAGGCCGGGACGGGCCCCGTTGGCCCCGTCGGTGCGGACCAGCTCGAAACCGGCGAGCAGTTCGCGGACGTGCTCCTCGGCCTGCTCCATGGATTTGTCCGGCGCGAAGCGGTAGTTGATCTCCACGACGCAGCGGTCCGGGATGACGTTGCCGGCGGTGCCCCCGTTGACCCGCACGGCGTTGAGGCTCTCCCGGTAGTCCAGTCCGTCGACCGTGACCGTCCGGGGTTCGTAGGCGGCCAGTCTGGCGAGGATGGGCGCCGCGGCATGGATCGCGTTGCTGCCCATCCAGGCCCGCGCCGAGTGGGCCGCCTCGCCGACGGTGATGGCCTCGAAGCGGATGGTGCCGTTGCAGCCGCCCTCGACGGTCCCGTCCGTGGGTTCGAGCAGGATCGCGAAGTCACCCTCCAGCAGGCCGCCGTGGTTCCGCACCAGCCGGCCGAGGCCGCTCTTGACGCCCTCGACTTCCTCATGGTCATAAAAGACGAACGTGACGTCCTTGTCCGGCTCCGCGCCGCCGTCGAACATTCCTGCCGCGAGCGCGAGCTGCACCGCGACGCCGCCCTTCATGTCGGTGGCACCGCGCCCGTACAGGATGCCTTCCCCCGGCGCCCCGGAGGGCCAGTACGAGGGGACGGTGCCGAGCGCGCCCTCGGTGGTGGGCAGCGGAACGGTGTCGAGATGCCCGGCGAGGATGACCCGCTCGCTCCGGCCGAGGTTGGTCCGGGCGATCATCGCGTCGCCGTCGCGGGTCAGCTCGAGCTGCGGGATGGCACGCAGGGCATGTTCGACGGCGTCGGCCAGCCGGCGTTCGTCTCCGGAGACGCTGAAAATGTCGATGATGTCCGCGGTCAGCAGGGCAACGTCCTGGCGCAGGTCCAGGCGGGCAGGCGAAGTATGCTCAGTCACCGTTCCACTGTATATGCCGGCCGCCCGTCACCGGTTTCAGGGAGCGCGGGGGCCGTCTATAGACTTGACCCATGACTGAAACCGCTTCTGCTGCCGTGCCCGCCGACGCCCGCTCCGCCTACGGATACGGGGTCGCGACCATCGCCACCCGTAACGGTGAGGCCACCGTGCTGGACGTCTGGTTCCCGGCGCCGGCGCTCGGAACCGCGGCGGAAAACCTGCGCGACGTCGCCAACGCGGACCAGTCGCTGCTGGACATCGCCGCCCATGGCGCCGACGCCGACCGCGGCACCGAACAGAAGGTCGTTTTCGCCCAGATCCACCTCGACGAGGCCCCGGCCGACACCGCGGACGCGTACCTGCGCCTGCACCTGCTCTCGCACCGCCTGGTCAAGCCGAACAGCATCAACCTGGACGGCATCTTCGGCAAGCTGCCCAACGTCGTCTGGACCAACTTCGGCCCCGCCGCCGTCGAGGACTTCGAGCTGACCCGTGCCCGGCTGCGCAAGCGCGGCGCCGTCACCGTCTACGGCGTGGACAAGTTCCCGCGGATGGTCGACTACGTCATCCCCTCCGGCGTCCGGATCGCCGACGCCGACCGGGTCCGCCTAGGCGCGCACCTGGCCGAAGGCACCACGGTCATGCATGAAGGGTTCGTGAACTTCAACGCCGGCACGCTCGGCACGTCCATGGTTGAGGGCCGCATTTCCGCGGGCGTCGTGGCCGGTGACGGCTCCGACGTCGGCGGCGGCGCCTCCATTATGGGAACCCTCTCCGGCGGCGGCAAGGAGAAGATCTCCCTGGGCGAGCGGGTCCTGCTCGGTGCCAACTCCGGTGTGGGCATCAGCATCGGCGACGACTCCGTCGTCGAGGCCGGCCTGTACGTCACGGCCGGCACCCGGGTGCGGGTGGCCGGGCCGAAAGACGACGACGGCGAGGACACCAGCCGGATCGTCAAGGCCGTGGAGCTCTCCGGCGTCCCGAACCTGCTCTTCCGCCGCAACTCCTCCACCGGCGAAGTGGAAGTACTCCCGCGCCAGGGACAGACCGTTGAGCTCAACGAGGCTCTGCACGCCAACTAGGCACCGGCGGACAACCGACCGGCTAAAGCATGGACCGGCCCTGGCGGGCCCGAGGGAGTAGTTACGTGGCACGCAGAGGTGGCTGGCGCCGTCGCATCGTGCTGTTGCTGGCCCTGGCCATGGTGGCGGGCGCCATCTACACGGCGGTGGGCTTCCTGCAGCGCTCCGAAACGCTGATCACCGAACGCTGCACCGCGGTAGGCGCCGGCGGCGAGGACCTGGCCACCGACCAGGCCGCGAATGCCGCGCTCATCAGCGCCATCGCGGTCCGGCGCGGGTTGCCCGCGCGCGCGGCGAGCATCGCCCTGGCCACGTCCATGCAGGAATCGAAGCTGCGCAATATCGGCCACGGCGACCAGGCGGGCCCGGATTCGCGCGGCCTGTTCCAGCAGCGCCCCTCGCAGGGCTGGGGCACCGAGGCGCAGGTGATGGATCCGTACCACGCCACCAACGCGTTCTACGATGCGCTTGAAAAGGTCCCGGGTTACCAGGTCATTCCCATCACCGAGGCCGCGCAGCGGGTCCAGCGTTCGGCGTATCCGGGCGCCTACGCCCAGCACGAGCCCATGGCCCGTGCCTTCGCGTCGGCTCTGACGGGCCAGACCGCCCAGGGCGTGGACTGCTCGCTGCGCAAGCCGGAGGCTGCCGGGGACGCCGGCCAGGTCCGGCAGCGGCTGACGGCCGCGTTCGGCGCCCTCCCGGCGACGGCGGCCGGCCGGACGGTGACGGTCCAGGCCCAGGACACCCGGGCGTGGGCGGTGGCGCAGTGGGCGGTGGCCAATGCGAAGGCCTTGTCCATCACCGAGGTCCGGGTGGACGGGCAGCACTGGTCGCGGCTCTCGCGCGATGGCTGGCAGGCAGCGGACGTGCCGGCGGGGCAGGTCAGCATCACGGTAGCCGAAAAGCCGGCGCCCTAACCGCCGGCGCGGTCTCAGACCAGCAGCTCGACGACCGGCTGGACGTAGCTGCGGAACAGCTCCGGCTCGGACAGCAGGGCCGAGCTCATGATGATCTTGTCCGGCTCCAGGTACCAGGCCCGAGGTTCGGCGAGGGGAAGCTCGATGATGGTCAGGTCGAAGTCGCGTGCGGCCCGGCCGACTTCCAGCAGCCGGTCGTCCACCATGTCGGCGAGCAGCTGCGTGGCGCCGCTGGCGTCCCGCTCCGCTTCGAGCGCCAGGTACTCGCCGCGGCGTTCCCGGGCCCAGCTGAGGGCGGCGCCGAAGTGGGCCTGAAGCACGCGCCGGAGGGCCGGGGAGTTGCCGAAGGCGTGGAACCCGGGCGGTCCCAGCTCGGGCTCCATCTCCGGGTGGGCCTTGAGCAGTTGCGCCCACCACGCCTCCCATTCGGTCTTCAGGGCCGGCATGCCGCCGACCTCTTCGATGAGGTGGGTGTGGTCGGAGGACCGGATCTTCGGGGCCACGTGGCAAAGGGCCGGGTGGCCTGCGGTGTCCAGACCGGCAGCGTCGCGGACGTAGAGCGCTATGAGCATTGGACCTGAGGTGTCCATGGTAATTCGCCAGCCGGGACCGCCTGTGTGGTGCATCCGATTTGCCTCCCTTGGCATGACGTACTTGTCCAGTCTATTCCTGAAGGTAGCGCACGTTAATGGCTGGCAGCGCGGCCGGCCAGGCTCGCCAGGTGGGCTTCCAGTACATCGTGGCACATTTGCGCAGTCATCCATTCCGGCTGCAGCAGGGCGTGCATCGTCAATCCGTCCAGCGTGGCCAGCAGCCGCTCGGCCTCGGTGACCAGTTGCTGCTGCCCGGCGCCGTCCGCGGCCCCGCCGTCGTCGGCCAGGTCCATCATCAGCCGGCCTACGACGGCGGCTACGGTGCGGTGGCTGCGGTCGGCTTCGGCCGCGAGGAACGGCCTGGTCCGGGCCGCGTTTTTGAAGGCCATCCAGACGCAGGCATCAACGGCCCGCTCCTCGTCCAGCGGCAGGAATTCCCCCAGCAGGGTTAACACGCCGCGGCGGTGTTCGGCCGACCCCGGGGCTGTCCCCGCCAGCCGGGCCTCGGCGGCTTCCAGGCGGCCGGCCACCCGGTCCACCACAACGCCGAATGAATGGGCCAGGAGTTCGTCGCTGCTGGCAAAGTAGTGCCGCACGGAACCCACGGCCAGCTCGGCTTCGTCGGCCACTTCGCGCAGCGAGGCCCGCTCGAGGCCGTCTGCCGCAACGATCCTGAAGACGGCTTCAACAACTTCCTGACGCCGCAAAGCGGCGTCGACAAATTTGGGCATTGGTCCTTTTTAGCACGGATGTGCCCCGGTGCCGGCGCTCCACGCCGATCCCACGGGCAACTCCAGCACCACGAACGCCGGCCCCGGGGACTCTGGAACCGGGGACTCGGCACGCACGACGCCGGCCGCGCACCTCGAGCGTGAGGTGCGCGGCCGGCGTCGTGCGTCCCGCCTTAGAGCGCGGGGTAGTTCCGTTCCGGTTCCCCAGTGTAGAGCTGGCGCGGGCGGCCGATCTTGGTGTTCGGGTCGCTGATCATTTCGCGCCACTGCGCGATCCAGCCCGGCAGGCGGCCGATCGCGAACAGCACGGTGAACATCTTCTCCGGGAAGCCCATGGCCTTGTAGATCAGGCCGGTGTAGAAGTCCACGTTCGGGTAAAGCTTGCGCTGGATGAAGTAGTCATCCTGCAGGGCCTTTTCCTCGAGGCGCAGCGCGATGTCCAACAGTTCGTCGTTGCCGCCGAGCTTGCTGAGGATCTCATGCGCGGTGGCCTTGACGATCTTGGCGCGCGGGTCGTAGTTCTTGTAGACCCGGTGCCCGAAGCCCATCAGGCGGACGCCGTCTTCCTTGTTCTTGACCTTCTCCATGTAGTCCTCGGGCTTGATGCCGTCGGCCTGGATCTGGCGGAGCATCTTCAGCACGGCCTCGTTGGCGCCGCCGTGGGCGGGGCCGAAGAGGGCGTTGATGCCGGCCGAGACGGAGGCGAAGAGGTTCGCGTTGGAGGAACCGACCAGCCGGACCGTGGAGGTGGAGCAGTTCTGCTCGTGGTCCGCGTGCAGGATGAGGAGCAGGTCCAGGGCCTTGGCGACCACCGGGTCCACCTCGTACTGCTCGGCCGGGAGGCCGAAGCTCAGGCGCAGGAAGTTTTCCACCAGGTTGTGGGAGTTGTCCGGGTACAGCATCGGCTGGCCGACGGACTTCTTCAGCGCGTATGCGGCGATGACCGGCATCTTGGCCAGCAGGCGGTAGGTGGACACCTCAACCTGCTCGGCGTTGAACGGGTCCAGCGAGTCCTGGTAGAACGTCGACAGGGCGGACACGGCCGAGGACAGCACCGGCATCGGGTGCGCGTCGCGGGGGAAGCCGCTGAAGAAGCCCTTGAGCTCTTCGTGCAGCAGGGTGTGGTGCCGGATCCGCTGGTCGAAGGCTTCCAGCTCAGTGGCGGTCGGCAGGTTGCCGTAGATCAGCAGGTAGGAAACTTCCAGGAAGCTGGAGTGCTCGGCGAGCTGCTCGATCGGGTAGCCCCGGTAGCGCAGGATGCCGGCGTCGCCATCGATGTAGGTGATGGCCGAGGTGGTGGCCGCCGTGTTCATGAACCCGGGGTCAAAGGCAACGGCGCCGGTCTGCTTCAGCAGCTTGGAAACGTCGTAGCCTTCGTTTCCCTCAACAACCTTGATGCGCGGGAGCTCGAGCTCGCCGCCCGCATGACGCAGGGTTGCGCTGGTGGTCTCAGTCATGGATTCTCCTCATGAGGCATCGGGGCCCCTGTTGAAAGCTTGATCCAACATCTGGTGAGGCCGCCCACGGAACCTGTATCTGGACACGGATTCCAACGGCTGCGCTGCCTTCTTGTGGAAAGCCACCATTGATAGTCAGTTAAAAACTACCGCCAGTTCGCGGGTGGCACTAATCCGGAGGGTCTCCAAAGCGACCAAATCCCGCATCTTGTGGCCCGCATCACAGCTTTGTTACGGTCCCGTAGCCAGCCGCTCGACGGCGGCGTCGATCCGTTCGTCGCTGGCGGTCAGCGCCACCCGGATGAAACCGTTGCCGGCGTCGCCGTAAAAGACGCCGGGGCCCACGACGATCCCGCGGTCGGCGAGCCTGCCGACCGTGTCCCAGCTCGCTTCGCCCGCGGTGGCCCACAGGTAGAGCCCGGCGCGGGATTCGTGGATGGCCAGCCCGAACCGCTCCAGGGCCGGGACGATCCGTTCCCGCCGTCCGCGGTACAGGTCTTTCTGCGCCGCCACGTGGTTGTCGTCCCCGAGGGCCACCCGCATGGCTTCCTGGACCGGGTAGGGCACGATCATGCCGGCGTGTTTGCGGCTGTTCACCAGGTTCGCCATGATGGCCGGGTCACCGGCGACGAAGGCGGCCCGGTAGCCGGCGAGGTTGGACTGCTTGCTCAGCGAGTAGACCGCCAGCAGGCCCTCGTGGGAGCCTTCCGCGACCTGCGGGTCGAGGATGCTGGGGACCGGCGCGCCGCCGCGCTGGACGTCCCATTCGCCCCAGCCGAGTTCGGCATAGCACTCGTCCGAGGCGACGACCGCTCCGAGTTCCCGGGCCTGGCGGACGATCCGCTGCAGCGACGCGGCGTCGCGGACGCTGCCGGTGGGATTGGCCGGCGAGTTGACCCAGACGAGCCGCACGCGCGACCGGGTTCCGGCGTCGAGCTCATCCAGGTCGTCCGCGGCGACGTGCTCGGCCCCGGCGAAGGTGGCCCCGATGTCGTAGGTGGGGTACGCGACGGTCGGGCGGACGACGACGTCGCCGGCTTTGAGGCCCAGCAGGAACGGCAGCCACGCCACCAGTTCCTTGGATCCGACCGTGGGCATCACGTTCTGCGGGTCCAGGCCGGGGACGCCGCGGCGGCGTCCGAACCAGGCCGCGATGGCTTCGCGGAGCGCCGGGGTGCCGTGCACCGTCGGGTAGCCGGGGGCGTTCGCGGCCGCCTTCAGCGCTTCCTGCACCAGCGCCGGGGTGTCGTCGACCGGGGTGCCGATGGAGAGGTTGGCCACTCCCCCGGGGTGCTCCGCGGCCCGCGCTAGATACGGGGCCATGGCTTCCCACGGGTAGTCGGGCAGACTGAGGCCGAAGCTGCGCAGCGCAGGTGTCACCGGGGCGCCGTCCTAGTTGTCTTGGTTCTGCGGCGGCAGCGCAGCGATCATGGGGTGGTCCGTGTGGGTGTTGCCGATCTTGGCGGCGCCGCCCGGGGAACCGAGCACGTCAAAGAACTCGACGTTGGCCTTGTAGTAGTCGGCCCATTCCTCGGGGGTGTCATCCTCGTAGTAGATGGCCTCCACCGGGCAGACCGGCTCACAGGCGCCGCAGTCGACGCACTCGTCCGGGTGGATGTACAGGGAGCGCTCACCTTCGTAGATGCAATCGACGGGGCACTCTTCAATACATGCCTTGTCTTTGACATCTACACACGGCTGCGCGATTACGTACGTCACGTCCCTGGCCTCTCCACGTTGGTTCCGGCATCCCGCCGGTTATTGCTCCCGGCCTGAGCGCCGGGCTGCTGACTTCCGACCCTATTATCTCCCAGTCTGATCCCGCGAACCTAGCCGGGCGTCACAGAGCCCGCGCGTCCTACTATGAATTGGTGAGTTCATTGATCCCCCAGCCGCACCAGTTCCTCTCCGACGCGCCGCTGGGCACCCGTGTGGTGGTGCGCTACCGGATCGAGGGCGGTCTCCTCACGGACGCGCTCGGCGAACTCGTGGGAAGGGCCGACGGCGGCTGCACCGTCCGCACCCGCCGGGCCGACGTCGTCATTCCGCTGCGGCTGGTCGTGGCCGCCAAGGCGGTGCCGCCGGCCCCGCCGCGCCGTCCCCCGGGACATGCCCTCCCCTAGCCCGCCCCGCGCGGGACATGCCCTCCCTGAGCGTTGAGCAATGGACATAGTGCCCTTATGCCCATCCTTGGCCTCGTGGGTGGGGCATGCTCCCTCCAGGCCGAGCTTGGCCGCGGAGCATGTCCATCGTTGGCGGGCGGCATCCCGGGCTGAGGTGCCCTGCGCGGGACATGCCCTCCCCGAGCCCACCCCGCGGGACATGCCCTCCCTGAGCCCTGAGCAATGGACATAATGCCAATATGCCCATCCTTGGCCGCACAGGCGGAGCATGCCCCCTCCCCGCTGGCCCCGGCCACGGAGCATGTCCACCGTTGGCGGCGAGCGCGGCACATGTTCCCGGGAGGGTGCCGGGCCGGCGAATGGGCGCGCCGGAACCTACGGCGCCGGCACTCAGGCAGCCCAGAAGATCGGCTTCAATGCCTGGACACCCGCCCTCAGGCGGCGGCAGAAATCCGGTTCAACGCCTCACGGACCATGGCGATGAATTCGTGTGGACGGTATTTGAGTAGCGCGTAGGTGACGACCAGGGTGGGCACGCCAAGCCGCGTGGTGACGTTCCACCGCCGTCGGTCTTCTTCGAAACTCGCCCGGTCCATATGAAAACCGGCCCCATCGGCCTCGATCCCAAGCCTGCCGTCCACCATGAGGTCCAGATGGCCCATTCCCGGTATGTTCACCTGCGACTCGACATGGAAGCCGGCCCGCCGGAGCAGGAACCGCGCCATGCATTCGATGGCCGATTGCGACTGCGGAACGATGGCTGCAGCGATTCGCCGTTCGCGTGCGTCGCTTCTGCCGGCCAGTCGCTGTCGGAGGGCTGACAGTGGAAGGCCCTTGAGGACGACGGCGGATTCGGCAATCATGAGGCCTTCCAGCTCCGGCAGGCAGCGCAGGCTCTGGACCACAGTGTCCAACAGGGTCGGCGGGGCCGCCACGCGATGGCAGACGTAACCGGCGTAGCTGCGGCTATGGGTCACCGCAACGTGCGGTTGTTCGGCCGCTCCTAGCACCCAGAGCCCCGCAAGTTGGGCCGCACTGACGCAGGCGGGCTCGGCGGGCAACGAACGGATGGCCACAAGCTGCGGATCCGCGTTCGGTGTTGCGTAGACACCGCGGGCCACCCGGGCGACAGTGCCGCTAGCAAGGGCCGCCCTCAGCTGGAAGTCTGACACCCCCGCTGCCGCGAGATGCTTGGCGCGGGCGACGCCGTCGTAGTTGGCAAGGACTTCACTCACTTTGACCATGGTCCCTATGGTCCGGATCCGTGCCCGACCCGGATACCCAGGGCCGACGCTATGTGCACAAGTGCAGGTCCAGTCGCGGGGCTCGGGGATGGACATGCCCATGGCTCAGGACGGGACATGTCCGTTGCCAGGCGGGAACGGCGGACATCATGCCACTATGTCCACGCTGCGCAGCGAAGAATGAGCATGTCCCCCGGGGTGCTACGAAGAATGAGCATGTCCCCCGGGGTGCGGGGCAAAGAAGGACGGGACATGTCCGTTGCCGGGCTTGAGCGGTGGACATGGCGCCTATGTGTCCACGCTGTGCGGCGAAGAATGAGCATGTCCCGCGGGGTGCTACGAAGGATGAGCATGTCCCGCGGGGGGTGGGTTACGGCTGGGCTCTTCGCGCGGTGTAGCGGCGGCACCAGGCGAGCATGGCCACGGTGACCGCGGCAATGCCGAACATCCAGAGGTACCCGGCGGGGTCCCCGAGGATCAGGCGCTTGCCCGGGTCCAGGGTGGACCACCAGCCGGTGAGCGCGTAGCAGCCGACGCCGCACACCGCAGTCGGGAGCAAGGAGCGGAACGCGGCCCCCAGCAGCAGCTCCACCGATGCCAGCAGCACCAGCGCGGCCACGGCACCCCACGGGAGCTCGACGCCGCCCACGGGCAGGCGCTGGCGGTGCAGCACGGTACCGACGAGGGCAACAAAAAGAGCTGCCGGCAGGGCGGCGGCAATACCGCCTGCCCTGACGGCAGCTCTCTTAGTCACGTCTCAGCCGGAGCCCGGAGACCGGGATTAGACCTTGGCGCGGGCGCGGTTGGCCTTGGCACGCTCGTTGGTGTCCAGGATGACCTTGCGGATGCGGATGGCGTCCGGGGTCACCTCGACGCACTCGTCTTCGCGGGCGAATTCGAGGGACTCTTCGAGGGTCAGGTCGCGCGGCGGCGTCAGGTTCTCGAAGGTGTCAGAGGAAGCAGCACGCATGTTGGTGAGCTTCTTTTCCTTGGTGATGTTGACGTCCATGTCGTCGGCGCGGGAGTTCTCGCCGACGATCATGCCCTCGTACACCTCGGAGGTGGGCTTGACGAAGAAGGAGCCACGTTCCTGCAGGTTGATCATGGCGAACGGGGTGACCACACCGGCGCGGTCGGCGATCATCGAACCGTTGGTGCGGTACTCGATCGGGCCGGCCCACGGCTCGTAGCCTTCGGAGATGGAGGCCGCGATGCCGGCGCCACGGGTGTCCGTGAGGAACTTGGTGCGGAAGCCGATCAGGCCACGGGCCGGGACGATGAACTCCATGCGGCACCAGCCGGTGCCGTGGTTGGCCATGTTGGTCATACGGCCCTTGCGGGCGGCCATGAGCTGCGTGACGGCGCCGAGGTACTCTTCCGGCACGTCGATGGTCATGTGCTCCATCGGCTCGTGGACCTTGCCGTCGATGGTCTTGGTGACAACCTGCGGCTTGCCGACGGTCAGCTCGAAGCCTTCGCGCCGCATCTGCTCGACCAGGATGGCCAGCGCGAGTTCGCCACGGCCCTGGACTTCCCAGGCATCCGGACGCTCGGTGGGGAGCACCTTGATGGAGACGTTACCGATCAGTTCCTTGTCCAGACGGTCCTTGACCTGGCGGGCGGTAACCTTGGCGCCCTTGACCTTGCCGGCCAGCGGCGAGGTGTTGATACCGATGGTCATGGAGATCGCGGGGTCATCCACCGTGATCAGCGGCAGCGGCTGCGGGTTCTCGGCGTCGGTCAGGGTCTCACCGATGGTGATTTCCTCGATGCCGGCGACGGCGACGATCTCGCCCGGGCCCGCGGACTCGGCCGGAACGCGGTCCAGCGCCTTGGTGGCCAGCAGTTCGGTGATCTTGACGTTCTTGAGCTCGCCGTTGGCGCGCGCCCAGGCCACGGTCTGGCCCTTGCGCAGGGTGCCGTTATAAATACGCAGCAGGGCCAGGCGGCCAAGGAACGGCGAGGCGTCCAGGTTGGTGACGTGGGCCTGCAGCACACCGTTCGGGTTGTACGTCGGGGCCGGGATGTGGTCGATGATGGTCTGGAACAGCGGCTCCAGGTCCTCGTTCTCCGGGGCGGTGCCGTCGGCAGGCTGCTCGAGCGAAGCGCGGCCGACCTTGGCGGCGGCGTAAACAACCGGAACGTTCAGGATCTTGTCCAAGTCCAGGTCAGGAACTTCGTCGGCGAGGTCGGAGGCCAGGCCCAGGAGCAGGTCCATGGACTCGTGCACGACTTCTTCGATCCGGGCGTCGGGGCGGTCGGTCTTGTTGACCAGCAGGATCACCGGGAGGTGCGCGGCGAGAGCCTTGCGCAGCACGAAGCGGGTCTGCGGCAGCGGGCCCTCGGAGGCATCGACGAGCAGGACGACGCCGTCGACCATGGACAGGCCGCGCTCGACCTCACCGCCGAAGTCGGCGTGGCCGGGGGTGTCGATGACGTTGATCGTGATGGTCTCGCCGTGCGAGGACGGACCGTTGTAGGCCACCGTGGTGTTCTTGGCCAGGATGGTGATGCCCTTTTCGCGCTCCAGGTCACCGGAGTCCATGACACGGTCTTCGAGGTGGTTGTGCTCGGCAAAGGAGTTGGTCTGCTTGAGCATGGCGTCGACCAGAGTGGTCTTGCCGTGGTCAACGTGGGCCACGATCGCGACGTTGCGCAGGTCACTGCGCGATGCAGTGGCTACCGCAGTGTTGGTGGTGGTTTCAGACATGCGTTATTGCTCGATTCAGTGGTGAAGTCAGCTGTTGTATCGCGACATTTCCAACCGGAACGCACGACGGACAAGGCCCTTTGGCACAGGGCGCCTTCATCCATTCTAGACGCTAGGGCATTTATTGGCCTAAAATCCGGAAGCGCCCCTTCCCCGCCGTGTTACCGAATCGTGAACCCAGCGGGCTGATGCGTGACCAAAGTCACTGGCATTCCGCGCGGGGATGCCCCACTATTGCTGGAGTAACTACGAACGCGCGGGGAGTCCCACATGCGAAGTGCCCCGATGATGGCCGGTATCATCCCCTTCCTGGCGGCCGCGGCGCTGGCCCTTAGCGGGTGCGCCCCGGACCTGCAGAGCACGGCCCCGCCCAAGAATTCGGACCGCGTGAAGGAACTCCCAATGGCTGCGGCGGCCGGCCCCGGCCAGCCCGCCGCCGCGGGGTCCGTGCGCCGGAAGACCGCCGTGGATCCGGAAGACCTGCCCGCGGGCTCACTGTTTCGGAACCCTGCAAACGGGCGCAACGAAGTCATCGTCGAGGACATCGAGAACACTGCGGTGCTGATCGGCGACTCCCAGGCCGAGCCGTCCGAAAGCTGGCCCAGGCTCGCCTTAGAGAGACTTGGCTTCGATGTCTTCTTCTGCGGCGGGAGCGGCACCGGGTTTGTGGCCGGCACAGGCTCCCGAGGCAATTACATCGACGCACTGGAGAACGGTGATTGGCAGCTGCCCTACGGGGCGCCTCCGGTGGTCATCATCGAGGGCGGCGGGAACGACGCCACTAGGGGGGCCTCGAACATCCAGATCGCGGAGAACGCCGAGCGCCTTATCGACGCGGTCGAACACCGCTATCCCGGGGCCGACGTCGTGATGGTCGGGACGCTCGCCCGGGGTGCCCAGGCCGGCGGCGGACGCCGGACGGAGGTGGACTCGCTGCTCGGCGCGGTTGCCAAAGAGTACGGGCTCTCCTTCGTCAGCGTGGGCGACTGGCTGACCCGTTACGGCCTCGCCGAGCATCTGGCCGATGACCGCCACCTGGACCCGGAGGGCCACGAGGCGGCGGCCGTCGAACTGGAGAAGCGGTTCGAGGCGCTCGGCCTGGTCTAGGGCGGCCCCCGCAGCACGACAGGAGCAACGCCAGGCACCAGATAGCAAAAGCGAGCCGGCGCCCACCAACAGGTGGACGCCGGCTCCTTTGTTAACGCGGCAGTGCGACGCAGCGGCGGATTGCGGCTGCCGGGTGCTAGGCCGTCGCTGCCTCAGGCGGAAGCATCAGCTTGGCACCCGGAATCGCGTTCAGCAGGGCCTTGGTGTAGTCCTGCCGCGGCGAGTCGAAGACCTCGTCGGTGGAGCCGGTTTCGACCAGTTTGCCCTTCTCCATCACGCACACGTGGTCGGCGATCTGCCGGACCACTGCGAGGTCATGGGTGATGAACAGGTAGGTCAGGCCCAGCCGGGATTGCAGGTCCGCGAGCAGGTTCAGCACCTGCGCCTGGACCAGCACATCGAGGGCCGAGACGGCCTCGTCGCAGATGATCACCTCCGGATCGAGCGCCAGGGCCCGCGCGATGGCGACGCGCTGGCGCTGGCCGCCGGAGAGCTCGTTCGGGTAGCGCTGCATGGTGGACTGCGGCAGCGCCACCTGGTCCAGCAGTTCCCGGACCTTCTTCTCGCGGCTGGCCTTGTCCCCGATCTTGTGGGTTCGCAGCGGCTCTTCAATGGTCCGGAAGATGTTGTACATCGGGTCGAGGGAGCCGTAAGGGTCCTGGAAGATCGGCTGCACGCGGCGGCGGAAGGCGAAGATCTCCTTGCTGTTCAGCGTGGAGGTGTCGACGCCGTCGAACACGATTTTGCCGGACGTGGGCTGCAGCAGGTTCAGCACCATCTGCGCCACCGTGGACTTGCCGGAACCCGACTCCCCCACGATCGCCGTCGTGGTTCCGCGCTTGACGCTGAAGGAGACGTTGTCCACCGCAGTGAAGTCGGTGGAGCGGCCGAAGCCGGAGCGCAGCTTGAAGACCTTGCTCAGGTTCTCAATCTGCAGCACCTCGTCGGGCAGGTTCGTCTCGACGACGGCGTCCTCGGCGGGTGCCAGCAGGTCGTCCGACTCGACGCCGAGCTCCTTGGCCGCCTGGATCCGCCGGGACGCCAGCGAGGGCGCCGAGGCGACCAGACGCTGCGTGTACGGGTGCTGCGGGTTCTGCAGCAGCTCCAGGGACGGGCCGGATTCCACGACCTGTCCGCGGTACATCACCACGACCTTGTCGGCGCGTTCGGCTGCCAGGCCCAGGTCGTGGGTGATCAGCAGGACGGCCGTGCCGAGTTCGGTGGTCATCTTGTCCAGGTGGTCCAGGATCTGGCGCTGCACGGTCACGTCCAGGGCCGACGTCGGCTCATCGGCGATGAGCAGGCGCGGCTGGCAGGACAGGCCGATGGCGATCAGGGCCCGCTGGCGCATACCGCCGGAGAATTCGTGCGGGTACTGGCCGGCGCGTCGGGCAGCGTCCGGCAGCCCGGCCTCCGACAGCACCTTCGCGACGTCGTCCGGCCCGCTGGGCAGTCCGTTCGCCTTGAGGGTTTCCCGGACCTGGTAGCCGATCTTCCAGACCGGGTTGAGGTTGGACATCGGATCCTGCGGCACCATGCCGATGCTGTTGCCGCGCAGCTCGATCATGCGCTTCTCCGAGGCGTGGGCAATGTCCTCGCCGTCAAAGATCACCTGGCCGGCGGCCACCCGGCCGTTGCAGGGCAGCAGGCCGATGGCGGCCAGCGCCGTCGTCGATTTGCCCGATCCGGACTCGCCGACGATGGCGACGGTCTCGCCCGGCATCACCGTGAGGTGCGCATTGCGGACCGCGTTGACCTCGCCGTTGCTGGTGGTGAAGCTGATGGCCAGATCCTTGATTTCAAGGAGCGGCCGACCGGCGGGAGCGCCGGCTTCGTGGATTTCGACAGAGGCGTTCATGGCGTCCCCTTTCATCGCTTGCGCGCTTTGGGATCGAGCGCATCACGCAGGGCGTCGCCCAGCATGATGAAACTCAGGACGGTGATGGACAGCGCGATGGCCGGCCAGAGCAGCGGCATCGGGTTGGACCGCAGGGACGCCTGCGCTGCCTGGATGTCGTTGCCCCACGACATGACGCTCGGCGGCAGGCCGATGCCAAGGAAGGACAGCGTGGATTCCGCGACGATGAAGGTGCCCAGCGAAATGGTGGCCACCACGATGATCGGCGCGAGCGAGTTCGGCATGACGTGGCGCATGAGCGCACCGAACTTGGAAACACCCAGCGACCGGGCCGCGGTCACGAAGTCCGCGTTGCGGACCTCGATCACGGCGCCGCGGGTGATGCGGGCGATCTGCGGCCAGCCGAAGGTGACCAGGATCAGCACCAGCGTCCAGGCCGTGCGGTTGGCACGGAACACCGGCAGCTGCATCATCACGATGGCGCCGAGGATCAGCGGCAGCGCGAAGAAAATGTCGTTGATGCGGGCCAGAATCGCGTCCACCCAGCCGCCGTAGTAGCCGGCCAGGGCGCCCATGACGCCGCCGATCAGCAGCACGCCAAGGGTGGTGAAGAGGCCCACGGTCACCGAGGAGCGCGTGCCGAAGATGACGCGGGCGTACACATCGCAGCCCTGCTGGGTGAAGCCAAGCGGGTGCCCGGCCGCCGGTCCGGCGTCGGAGTTGGCCAGCTGGCACGCCTCCGACGCCGGGTCGATTCCGGAGAAAAGCGACGGGAAAAGGGAGACGGCGACGACGACGAGGATCAGCAAGGCGGAGATCAGGAAGAGCGGCTGCCTGCGCAGGTTCTTCCAGGCCTCGCCCCAAAGGCTCAGCGGGGCCTGGTCCTCCTTGACCTTGTCGGTGGCCTGCAGCGGAGTCTCGGCAAAATCGGCGACGAAGTGTTCGACGTGCCGCTTCGCCGGCGACGCGATGCGCGTCTCTGGGGTCATGTTCTCAGGCGTCATAGCGGATCCTCGGGTCAAGCCAGGCGTACAGCAGGTCTACAAGCAGGTTGGATACGACATAGATCAGCACGAGCACCGTGACGATCGAAACGACCGTGGGGCCCTCACCCTGCGTCACGGCGCGGTAGAGCCGGTTGCCGACGCCGGGCACGTTGAAGATGCCCTCGGTGACGATGGCTCCGCCCATCAGGGCGCCGAGGTCGGCGCCGAGGAAGGTGATCACCGGGATCAGCGAGTTGCGCAGGATGTGCACGCGGACAACGCGGAACCGGGACAGCCCTTTGGCGGTGGCGGTGCGGACGTAGTCGGCGTTCATGTTTTCGATCACGCTGGTCCGGGTCAGGCGCAGGACGTAGGCGAAGGAGCCCAGGCCGAGGACGATTGCCGGCAGGATCAGGTCCTGGACGTTGGCAGCCGAGCTGACGGTCGGTTTGGCCCAGCCGAGCTGGACGCCGATAGTGAACTGCAGCAGGAAGCCGAGCACGAAGATCGGGATGCCGATCACGATCAGCGAGGCGATCAGGACGGTCGCGTCGAAGAACTTGCCCTTGCGCAGGCCCGCGATCAGGCCGAAGATGATGCCGAAAACGGCTTCGAAGATCAGTGCCATGACGGCCAGCCGGGCCGTGACGGGGAAGACCTCGCCCAGCACAGCGGCGATCGGGCGCCCGGAGAAGTCCTGGCCCAGGTCAAAGGTGAAGATCCCCTTGAGGTAGAGCAGGTATTGGATCCAGAAGGGCTGGTCCAGGTGGTACTGCTCCCGGAGCCGCGCCGCGACGGCCTCGTTGACCGGCTTGTCGCCGAAGAGGGCCACGATGGGGTCCCCGGGCAGGCTGAATACCAGGAAGTAGACGAGCAGCGTGGCGCCCAGGAAAACCGGGATCAGCTGCAGGAAACGCTTGAGGATGTAAGTCGCCATCAGCGCACGACACCCCCGTCAGCAGGCATCCTGTCCAAGGATGCGGCGGAGTTGTTCATCGAAGAACCTTTTCACTATGGGTGCAGCCGTCGCCGGGGCGGATCACGCAGGCCCGGCTGCGAAGTACACCGGCCGAAGCGGGTGCTTAGAAATTGGGGTGGAAGCAGAACAACGGCGGGGGCCCCATCCTGGCTGCCCCCGCCGTCGTTCAGTTATTACTTACCGGTGATGTTGTAGTACAGCGGAACGCCGTTCCAGCCGTAGTCAACGTTGGTGACCTTGTCGCTCCAGCCGCCCTGGGCAACCTGGTACCACAGCGGGATGGCCGGAAGGTCGGTCAGGAGGATTTCCTGGGCCTTGTTCATGGCCTTGTTGCCTTCGCTGACCGAGGACGCGGCAAGACCTTCAGAGATGGCCTTGTCGAACGCCGGGTTGGCGTAGCGGGCGTCGTTGGAACCGGCGCCGGTCTTGTAGATCGGGCCGAGGAAGTTGTACAGCGACGGGTAGTCGGCCTGCCAGCCGGCGCGGATCGAACCGGTCAGCGTGCCTGCGGTGGCGTCGTTGCGGGCTTCCTTGAAGGTGGCGTACGGCTTGCCTTCAACCTTGATGCCGAGGGTGTTCTTGAGCTGGTTCACAACAGCTTCGACCCATGCCTTGTGGCCGCCCTTGTCGGCGTTGTAGGCGATGGTGAAGGTCTTGTTCGCGTCCCACTTCTGGATGGCGTCAGCCTTGGCCCAGGTGGCCTTGGCCTTCTCGGCGTCGAACTTCAGGTTCTCGGAACCCGGGATCGAGTCGCTGTAGCCGTCCAGGACGGGGGCGGTGAAGTCCTTGGCGGGCTGGCGGGCGCCGCTGAAGATGACCTTGGTGATTTCGTCGCGGTTGATGGCCATGGAGAGGGCCTGGCGGCGGAGCTTGCCGGCTTCACCGCTCCACTCCGGGAGGTATTCCGGAATCGCGATGGTCTGGTTGCCGGCGTACGGCTTGTTGATGGTGCGCTCACCCAGGTCGGACTTGAAGTTCTTCAGGGCGCTCGTCGGGATGGTCTGCAGGATGTCCAGGTTGTTGGACAGCAGGTCCTGGTACGCGGCGTCGTCGTTCTGGAAGATCTTGAACGTCACGCCGGCGTTCTTGGCCTTGCGCGGGCCGTTGTATTCCGGGTTCGGAACCAGCTGGATCTGCACGTTGTGCTGCCAGCCGCCGTCGGCCAGCTTGTACGGGCCGTTGCCGACCGGCTTCTCGCCGAAGCCCTTCGGGTCCTTCAGTGCACCGGAGGGAACCGGGACGAAGGCGCTGTAGCCGAGGCGCAGCGGCCAGTCGGATTCCGGCTGCTTGAGCTGGACGGTGAAGGTCTGGTCGTCGACGACCTTCAGGCCGGACATGGTCTCAACCTTGGAGCCTTCGGCGCTGGCCTCGTCGTAACCCTTGATGCTTTCGAAGAAGCTGCCGCTGAGCTGGGCGTTCTTCGCGGCTGCACCGAAGTTCCAGGAATCGACGAAGGTCTTGGCGGTGATGGCCTCGCCGTTCGTGAACTTCTGGTCCTTCTTGATCTTGATGGTGAAGTTCTGGCCGTCCTTGCCCTCAATGGACTCGGCGAGTTCGTTCACGGGCTTGCCGCTGGGGTCGTAGCTGACCAGGCCGGCGAAGATCATGTCGATGACCTTGCCGCCGCCAACCTCGTTGGTGTCGGCCGGCATCAGCGGGCGCTGCGGCTCCGAGCCGTCGGCGATGATGACCTTGCTGGTGTCGCCACCGGTGCTGCCGCCGGCGGTGTTGGAACCGCCGCCGCCGCAACCGGTCAGGGCCAGAGCGGCGATCGCCACCATGCCCAGTGCTTTGGAAGTGCGCGAAAAACGCATTCCGCCTCCTAAGAGTTGTGGGAGTTCGTGCGGGAGAGACTTGTGCTTCCCGGCAGGCCCGGGCACAGGGATATCCCTGTGACGTGGCCTACATATGCAAGTAGCCTAACCGCAAGAAGTCCGAATGGTGGAACTCCGTTGCCAAACCGTGACTCGACAACTTCATGACGGCTAGCGTCAATCGAAACGTATTTCAAGTCACAGATTACTCGCTGGTAGCATACGCCTTCCGCACGGCGCCGGGTTACGGTCCGTTAACCGAAAGCCTCCGCCCGCGGCCCCCTAGCTCGCGCCGGAGAGCAACTGGGCACGCAGTTCCCTCCGCTCGCGCTGCTTCTCCGGATCAGGCAGCGGAACAGCGGCCAGGAGCCGCTGGGTGTAGGGCTCCTGCGGGTTCCGGAGGATCTGGTCGCGGGTGCCCTGCTCGACAATCCGGCCGCGCTGCATCACGCAGATGCGGTCGGCCAAGACATCCACCACGGCCAGGTCGTGGGTGACGAACAGGCAAGCGAAGCCAAGTTCCTTCTGCAGGTTCTGGAAGAGTTCGAGGACCTTGGCCTGGACCGACACGTCGAGGGCCGAGGTGGGTTCGTCCGCCACCATCAGCTTCGGCTTCAGCGACAGCGCCCGGGCGATGCCGACGCGCTGCTTCTGGCCGCCGGAGAGTTCGTGCGGGTAGCGGTTGCGGTAGTCCCGCGGCAACTCGACCTGGTCCAGCAGCGCCTCGATCCGGGCCTGGAGTTCGGCGCCCTTGGCCACCTTGGCGAGGAACATCGGTTCGCCGATGCTTTCGCCGATCGGCAGCCGGGGGTTCAGCGAGGATGACGGGTCCTGGAAGACCATGCCGACGTGCCGGCGCATCTCGTGCAGCTGCCGGCCGTTCTTCTTGGCGGCGGAGATGTCCTGTCCCACCACCTTCATGGTGCCCGCGGCGACGGGCAGCAGGCCGACGGCGGCCCGGCCGATCGTCGTCTTGCCGGAGCCGGACTCGCCCACCAGGCCGACCACCTGGCCCGGGTAGATGGCGAGGTTGGCGCCCTCGACGGCGCGGAAGGCCGGCACCCGCCCCTGCTTGGGGTACTCGATCGCCACGTCGGTGAGTTCCAGCACCGGTTCGCCCTGCGGCGCGGCCGGTCCGGCCGCGGCGGCAGCCAGCGCGGCGGCGTTTTCGCGTTCGCGCCGGAGCAGTTCCGAGCGAGGAACCGCGTCCAGCTCGGCGTGCGTTGCCGCGGCGAGGGCGGCGGTGACGTCGACGTCGTCGTCGGTGGCCGCGCCGCCCTGCCCCAGGTGCGGTACGGCCGCGAGCAGGGCCTTGGTGTACTCGTGCTGGGGGTTGTGGAAGATCTCCTCGGCGGTGCCGGTCTCCACGATCAGCCCCCGGCGCATCACGGCGATCCGGTCCGCGAGGTCCGCGACGACGCCCATGTCATGGGTGATCAGCACAATCGCGCTGTCCAGCTTGTTGCGCAGGTTGCGCATGAGGTCCAGGATCTCGGCCTGGACGGTGACGTCCAGGGCGGTGGTGGGCTCGTCCGCGATCAGCAGCTTGGGGTCGCAGGAGAGCGACTGGGCGATCATGGCGCGCTGCCGCTGCCCGCCGGAGAGCTGGTGCGGGTAGGACTTGAAGGCCTTTTCCGGGTCCGGCAGCTCCACCAGTTCGAGCATCCGCAGGGCACGCTCTTTGGCCTGGTCCGGTGAGACCTCGTTGTGCAGCCGGATGGTTTCCACGATCTGTGCACCCACGGTGTAAACCGGGTTCAGGGCGGTCATGGGCTCCTGGAAGATGACCGCGACGTCCTTGCCGCGCACGTTGCGGATGTTCGCCTCGTTGCCGCCGAGCAGTTCCTTCCCGGCGAGCTTCACGCTGCCGCTGACCCGGCTGTTGCTCGGCAGCAGGCCCAGCAGCGCCATCGAACTGGCGCTCTTGCCGGAGCCGGACTCCCCCACGATCGCCAGAACCTCGCCGGCGCGCACCTCGTAGTTCAGGCCGATTGCGGCGGGAACCCACTTTTTGTCCACGCCGAAGTCGACGCTGAGGTCCCGGACCTCCAGGACCATGCCACCTTTGCCGGGCGCGGAAGCCGGGGCCGGATCCAGGGTGATGAAGTCAGTCATGATGGGTTTTTCCTTCCACCCGAGCCGCCGCCGCACCGGTGATTAGTGCTGGAACTCGGAATACTGAATTATGGGGGGCATGAGCACTGTGCCCTCTGCCGGAAACGTTGAAATCTTCAAGGCCCGGACGAATAAATGGTTCGCCTGGCTGGCCTGGACCGTGGCGGTCGTCGGCCTGGTGGTCACGGTCGCCTCGGCCGGCCCCGCGGCGCTGCCCACCACGGCGCCGTTGCTGCTGGTCGCGTTGCTGGGCTGGCAGTTCTTCTGGATGCCCGCCGTCGTGGTGCACGACGGCGGCGTCACCCTGGAGAACCCGTTCCGCACCGTGCTGGTGCCGTGGGCGGCCCTGGTGCACGTGGACACCCGCTACGCCCTCACCCTCGTGACGGCGGACAAGAGCTACGCGGCCTGGGCCGCGCCGGCCCCCGGCATCTGGGGCGGACGCAATGCCCGCCCCGAGGACCTGCGCGGGCTGCCGGACACCAGCTACGGCCCCGGACAGTCGGTCCGGCCAGGCGACCTCAAGACCACCGACTCCGGCCAGGCAGCACGCCTGGTACGGACCCGCTGGCGCGAGCTGGTGGAAAGCGGCGCCCTCGCCGCAGGCGACGCCGACGCGGCGGCCGTGACCGTCACGCCCCGCTGGGCGCCGATCGCCGGCGTCGTGCTGCTGCTCGCGGCAAGCTACTGGGCGGTGGCCGCCCAGTAGCTCGCCGCCGGCGGCGAAGGAGCTGCCGCGCATCTAGTGGTCCTTGGGTCCGTCAAGGGCGGTCACCGGCGTGGCCTCAGGGGCCCGGCCGGCCGTGTCCTGCGCCTTCTTCGCATTGAACTTCTTCTGGCGCGGGTCGAACGCGTCCCGCAGCCCGTCGCCGATGAAGTTGATGCTGAGGCAGATCAGCACGATGAACAGGCCCGGGAACCAGAACAGCCAGGGCCGGGTGGAGAAGGCCTGCTGGTTCTGCGAGATGAGCAGGCCCAGCGAGGTATCCGGGGCCTTGACGCCGACGCCGAGGAAGCTCAGCGCCGTCTCGGTGAGGATCGCCGCAGACATGGTCAGCGTGACGTTGACGATCAGCACGCCGACGGCGTTGGGCAGGATGTGCTTGAAGATGATCCGGGCGTTGCTGGCCCCGGAGATCCGGGCCGCGTCGACAAACTCGCGCTCTCGCAGGGACAGGAACTCGCCGCGCATCAGGCGGGCAAGGCTCACCCAGCTGATCAGCCCGAGGAAGATTCCCAGGGCCAGGACGCCGTTGGTGCTCGCGAAGGCGGAGAACCAGCTGCCCGAGTCACGGCGGCCGGCCATCTGTGCCATCACGGCGGCCAGCAGCAGCGCCGGAACGATGATGATGACGTCGGTCAACCGCATCAGGATCGCTTCGGCCCAGCCGCGGAAGTAGCCCGAGACGGCCCCGACCACCACGCCGATCAGGCCGGCGATCAGGCCGATGACGAACATGACCGTGATGGACTGCTGCGCCCCGCGCATGGTCATGGCAAACAGGTCGCGGCCGATCCGGTCCTGGCCGAAGGGGTGCTCGCCCCAGGCCAGCGGCCAGAGCGAGGAGGTCGGCGCGCCGTCGTTGACCAGCGGTGAGACCTGCTCGTGGTTGTATTTCCACCAGCCCGGGATGCCCCAGTAACCGACGGAGGTGAACGCGAGGATGAAGATGAAGGCGAAGACCACCAGGCCGATGATGGCGCCGGAGTGGCCGAGGAAACGCTTGCGGACAATCTGGCCCTGGCTCAGTCCCTTCGCCTCGAGGACGGGCTCGATGCCGGCCGCGGGCGTGGGCTGCAATGCGGCCTCTTCGGCCATGATTTCGTCCTGCTGGCTTGGCTGGCTCATGCTTTTACCCTTACGCGCGGATCAAGTGCGGAGTAGGCAAGGTCCGCGATGAGGTTGAACACCATGGCTGTGATGGCGACGCACAGGAAGACACCCATGACAGGGTTCGGGTCCACGTGCGAGATGCCGTCCAGGAAGAGGAAGCCCATGCCACGGACTGAGAACACCGATTCGGTAATGACGGCGCCGCCGATCAGGCCGCCGATGTCGAACGCGACGATGGTGGCGATCGGGATCAGCGCGTTGCGGAAGGCGTGGCGCATCACCACGGTCCGTTCGGTCAGGCCCTTGGCCCGTGCGGTCCGGATGTAGTCCATGTTCATGATTTCCAGCATCGAGGCCCGGGTGAACCGGGTGTAGCTGGCCAGGGAGATCAGGATCAGGGCAAGGGTCGGCAGGATCAGGTGGGTGAAGGAGTCCAGGCCCAGCACCCAGAAGTCGCCTTCAATGTTGGGCGTGCTCGCCCCGATGGTGGCGATGGGGCGCCCCCGGACCCGGCTGTTGTTGAAGTACGTCGGCCACGCCTGCATAAACCGGTCCAGCAGGATCAGGAAGCCCACCAGGAATGAGGTGATGGCGGCGGCGCGCATCGACTGCCCGCGGTCGTAGCCGCCCACGAGGTAGCCGATGCCCAGGCCGACCAGGACGGTCGCGATACCCAGCAGCACGATCATCAGGAAGGTGGCCTGATCCAGCAGGGGCTGGACCACGAAGTACAGCACGACGCCGACGCCGACGCTGATCAGCGCGGACTGCAGGGCTTTGCGGTTTTTCAGGCCGGCGGTGAGCAGGGTGACGGCGAAGGCCAGGCCGACGCCGGCGATCGCGATCAGCACCGGTCCCAGGCCCGGGGTCTTGAACCATTCGGTGGCGGAGAAGTAGACAAGGATGGCGGTGACAAAGAGGAACACCACGCCGCCGGTGAGCACCCGCCGCTTGAGCTCGCCGCCCACGGCCACCGCGATCACGGCACCGAAGACCACGCCGATGGCGATGGCAGTCGGTATCGGGATTTCGGGATTGCGCAGGAAGTTGTTGAAGCCGATGGCGCCGAATTCCTTGAGCAGGACGGCGACCCAGAAGATCGGCAGTGAGAAGAACAGGAATGCCATGAACGTCACGCCGTAATCCAGCGCGCTGTACTGGCGCAGGGCCGTGACAATACCCAGCGTGATGCCGATCAGGATGGCCAGCACTGTGGCGCCGGTGACCAGCGTCAGGGTCTGGACCAGGGCGTGACCCAGGGCGTCGGTGACGGGCTGGCCGACGATGTTCTTGCCCAAGTCGCAGGAGCCGGCGAAGGGGATCAGGCACTGGGCCGCACCGCCGAGCCACTTGAAGTAGCGCAGCGGCGGCGGGACGTCCAGCTGCAGGAGTTCGGTGCGGGCGTCCATCAGTTGCTGCTTGTTGGCCGCATTGATGGCCCGGTATTCCTCAAGGGGATCCCCTGACGCCGCTGTCAGGAGATACACCAGGAAGGATGCGCCGAGAAGAATGAGGGCGGCAGTCATGAGCCGCCGGACTATGTAGGTCACCATGGGGAATAGAACCTCGGTATTCGGGCCCAGGGATCGCCCGGACCGGTCGCAGAGTTAGGCCGGATTCCCCGGAGGATGCGGCCTAGCGCCGAGACATCGCCGGGGAGGGTCGCTAGAAAGGCGTCGGGACCGTAAAGCCGTGGTCCCGACGCCTTCAGCTAGCAAGTGTCACTTGCGGTTGCGGGCTACTTCTGTGCCCACTCCCAGAAGTTCCACCAGACACCGGTCTGGTTCGGCATGTACTTCACACCGGTAAGGCGGTCGCTGTATGCGTCCACGCCGACAGCCTGGAAGAGCGGCAGGCCGTAGGCCGAGGCCCAGATCTTCTTGTCGATCTGCTGGATGAGGTCATCCTGCTTGGCCTTGTCGGTGGTGACGATCAGTTCCTCCATCAGCTTGTCGGCCTCGGGATCGCTGAACTTGTTGAAGTTCGAGTCGTTTCCGGACTTGAAGATCTGCGGAACACCGGAAACGCCTACGCCCGAGTTGATCCAGCCGAAGATGGTGGCGTCGTAGCTGCCGTCGCCGAGGGCCTTGCCCCAGTCAGACTTGCCGAGGCCGCCGTCGACGACCTTGAAGCCTGCCTTGCCGGCGGACTCGCGGATCAGGGAGAAGGCGTCAACACGGTTGGGGTTGTCCTTGTTGTACATGATGCGGACCGACGGCGTGGCACCGTTCAGCAGCTTCTTTGCACCTTCGATGTCAACATCCTGGTACGCGGAGGAGCCGTTGTCCTTGACGGAGTCGGCGTACTTGGCCTGGTCCGGGACGAAGAGCTGGGAATCCAGCGGAGCGGCCTTATCGTCAAGCTTCTTGACGATCTTGTCCACGATGTCCTTGCGCGGAACCGTCTTCATGAAGGCTTCACGGACATTCTTGTCGGCGAACGGGCCGCTGTAGTTCAGGTCGATGTGGTCGTAGGAGAGCTGGTTGCCCACCTCCACCGTGACGCCCTGGCTTTCGAGGGCCTTGAGCTGCTCCACCGTGTCCGCGGAAGCCTGCGGGGCGATGATGTCGGCCTCGCCGTTCTTCAGCGCCTGGACCTGGGCCGGAGCCTCACCGATGTAGCGGACGGTGATTTCGTCCAGCTTGGCCTCCGGGCCCCAGGTGTAGTCCTTGTTCTTGACCATGGTCAGGGACTGGTCCTGGTTCATCGCCTTCACGACGTAGGGGCCGTTGGAGAGGAAGAGGCTGGGATCGGCCGGCAGCGTCTTGGTGTCGAAGCCGGTGTTCCACATGTCAGCCATGGCCTTGAGCTGCTTGTTGGCGGGCTTCGGGTTCTTGGCGTCGCCGCGCGGCATTTCCTTGATCATGTCGACGAAGGCCTTGGCATCGGCCAGGCCCGCCTTCTTGGCCAGGACGTGGGCCGGGATGTCGATGCCCGGGCCGCCGAGGGCGATTTCCCAGTCAGCGAACGGCTTCGAGTACTTGATGGTCATGGACCGGTTGTCGTCGCCGAGTTCCGGGAAATCGGTCAACGCGATACCGGTCGGGTCACCGGCGTAGGAGAAGTAGGTGGTTCCCTTTTTGCCTTCGGCGTCTGCGTCGTTGTAGTAGCCGGAGAATGCGGCCCACTGGAGGACCAGGTCGGCTGCCGTGACGGGGGTGCCGTCGGACCATTTAACACCGTCGTTGATGGTGTACTTCACGGTGAGTGGGTTGTCTGAGACCTTTTCCATCTTGCCGAACTTTTCGTTGCGAACAACGTTCAGCTTGTTGTCGATGTAGAAGAACCCGGAGTGGGTGGCGTAGCTGACTTTCGAGTTGATGTCAGTGTTGCCGTCTGCGGTATTCGGGTTGAACGTGTTGAACGCGTTAACCTCGACGACCGTTGCCGATCCGCCTGACTTGCCTGCCGCAGCAGCAGTCGAGGGGGTTGACCCGCCGCTGTTGCCTGCACAGGCGCTCAGTGCGAGCGCCGCTGCCGCCGCGACCCCCACTGCTTTGGAAATACGACCGAAGCGCATTCCGCCTCCTTGTTTCTGTGGTGTGGATGAGACCGGCGCCGTAGGCACCCGCCAGACGTCCACACTCCCCCAGCGGCAGTGTGGCGCGTCTCACATGGCATGAAGCGTAAACCCGCGACGGGTCAGAAGGGCACGAAAGTTGACCCTCGGTATAGTTCGTTATCGAGCTGCAACAATTGGCGGGGCCGTTAAGTAAATTTTGTCGAAATTCATTGACGGATGGGACACCGCAAGATAGGGACCAAACGCATCAAAAAGCCCGGATTCATGCGAATCGGGGCTTTTCGAGTTAATCGGCCATTACCGGCCCGGCGACGGGTGCGGCGCCGCCCTCAGACGGCTTCAAGGACGAAGAAGATGAAGGACAGGAACGCTGTCTTCTCGCTGCTGAGGATGCGCGGCGGAAGCAGTTCGGGCGGCGTGTCCGGAGATGGCTCCGGTTCGCTCACGGCGGCTACGCGGTATCCGGCCGAGATGAAGGCATTGATCATCGCGTGGAGCGGCCGGTGCCAGAAGGTCAGGACCGCAGGGTCGCCGTCGAACTCGTAATCCTCGGAGTACTGCCGGATGGCGAAGTAGTCCTCGGCCGGCTGGGTGACCACGGTGACCGTGGGGTGGTTGACTGACAGGATCAGGCGACCGCCCGGCTTCAGCACGCGCCGCAGTTCGGCAAGCGGCGCCGACCAGTCCTCGAGGTAGTGCAGAACCAGGGACGAGACGACGTCGTCGAACGAGCCATCCGCGAAAGGGAGCGGTTTGCCGAGGTCGGCCACGTGCAGGTCCGCGGTTGCGCCGAGTCGCTGTCTTGCCAGTTCGAGCATCGCAGGGCTGGAATCGAAGCCCGTCATGATCGCGCCTTTGGCGCTCAGCGCCGCGGACAGGGGCCCGGAGCCGCACCCGGCGTCCAGGATCCGGTGGCCGGTCACGTCGCCGGCGAGGCCGATCATTGCCGGCCGCTCGTAGTAGGCGTTGAGGAGGCTGGATTCGTTCTCCGCCGAGTAGCTCTCGGCGAAACTGTCATAATGGTCGGCTTTCACGGATCCCCCGCTTTCGGAAAGACGCATTCGGTCAGGTCGGTCGGCCCGATCCTAACAACCTGGTTGCCCACTCGGCACCGGGGCACCGGTTCCGCCTGCGTTACGCCTCTTCATCGTTGGCGACAGCCTCGATCCAATCCACAGCCTCATCGGAAAGCTGGGGACCGTCTGCAGTTTCGCCAGCCCACCATTCGGAATCAGCCGTGCCGCCGGTGACCGCCATGATGTTGGAGAAGACATGCGGCGGCAACGGCTCACCGTTGTGCTCAATGAGCCAGCCGCGTGTTTCCGCATCGACCAGGGGCCACCACTCAATGATGTTCATCACCGCAGTGTTCCATCGACGAAGTCATGTGTACAGATTCCGCCGTCGCTCAGCGCCGATCGGGCGATCTTGATCTACGTTCTACTGCACGGGAAGCCAGAGCCTGGCGTCGTGACCGCCGTGCTTTCACGCGCCGAGCTCAAAAGCATTCAGATCCAGTTCACGACTCGGCCGTAACGCCCCGCATTCAGCGCGTTGGCTGTCTGTTCGGCGCGCGCCCCCGTGCGGTTCACACCGCCATCAGGTGGCTAGGCTGGGTGGATGGCGACAGTTATTCTCGTGCGGCACGGCCGCACCACAGCCAATGCCACTGGGCTTCTGGCCGGGCGGGCCTTCGGTGTCAGGCTGGACCAGATCGGGCGGGACCAGGCGGCTCTGACCGGAGACCGGCTCGCGGCCGTGCCAGTGGTCGGGGTGGTGTCCAGCCCCCTTGAACGTTGCCAGCAGACCGCCCAGCTCATCCTCGATCGGCAGGCTGGCACGCCGTACACGCCGGTGGATCCGGCTCTCACCGAGTGCGATTACGGCCAGTGGCAGGGCCGCACGCTCAGTGATCTCGCGACCGAGGATTTGTGGCCGGTCGTGCAGTCGCAACCGTCCGCCGTCGTCTTTCCCGGCGGTGAATCGATGGCAGGGATGCAGGCCCGGTCCGTGGCAGCAATTCGACGCCACGATGCAGCCTTCGAAGCCGAGTTCGGGCCAGGGGCCGTGTGGGTGGCCGTGAGTCACGGCGACATCATCAAGTCAATCCTCGCTGACGCGCTCGGCATGCACCTCGACCTGTTCCAGCGAATTAACGTGGGACCCGCCTCCGTATCGATCGTGCGCTACGGCGCTAGTCGGCCAAGCGTCTACGCGACCAACACCGATGCGGGTGATCTGTCATGGCTGTCGAACGGCATCCACTCCGGTGATGCGCCGGTGGGCGGCGGTGCAGGGCGGGCGACGCCATGAACCTCATGTGCCTAAAATACTGACATGCCTACACGTGTTCACGAGTTTGCCTGGCCTGATCGGGTCGTCGTTGGCACTATTGGCCGTCCGGGGGCGCGTACGTTCTACCTGCAGGTGCGCGCAGGGAAGCAGATCGTGAGTATTGCCCTGGAGAAGCAGCAGGCGGCTCTGCTCGCGGAGAAGGTCGACGAAATACTCGACCAGCTCATCACCGTCGAGGGCAACCCCTTCAGCGTTCCCACGGGTACTCCCATTGAACTTGTCGACAATGACCAGCTTGAGGCGGTGCAGGAGCAGTTCCGCACCGGGGCCATGAGCCTGGGCTGGGACCCCACCACGGCCCAGGTCGTCATTGAGGCTTACCCCATCACAGATGTCGATGCCGATGACAACGACCCATTGCTTGCTGAGGACGACGCTACGGAGCCCGAAATGCTGCTGGTGCGAATACCGGTCGGTACCGCCCGCGCGTTCGCCAAGCGCACCCGTGAGATAGTGGGCGCCGGGCGTCCGACGTGCCCGCTCTGCGGTTACCCCATCGACGCCGACGGGCACATCTGCACCCTTCCCGAGGCCTGATGCCGGGGACGGACCTGGTGACCGCCGAGCTGACGCTTACCGGCCGCATCACGACGGCTTCAAACGCTACATTCCTGGGCAGCATCGGTGACGTAGCGGTCGTCTACAAGCCGATAGCAGGCGAAAAGCCGCTGTGGGATTTTCCGCACGGCACCCTGGCTCACCGGGAGGTAGCCGCTTATCTGGTCTCCCAGGTCTTGGGCTGGGACGTCGTGCCGCACACTTGGCTACGCGATGGTCCAATGGGCGAAGGAATGGTACAGCTCTGGCAGGAGCAAGACCCCGCCCAAAGCGCCGTGGACCTGGTCGCGACGGACCGGGTGCCGGAGACGGGCTGGAAACACGTCCTCGAGGGACGAGATGAGAACGGAAGGATGGTCGCCCTCGTTCACGAAGACTCGCAAGCCCTGCGACGCATGGCGGTGTTCGACATCATCGTCAACAACGCCGACCGCAAAGGCGACCATATTCTTGCCATGACGAACGGACACCGGCACGGCGTGGACCATGGGCTCACCTTTCACCGTGATCACAAGCTGCGCACGGTGCTGTGGGGATGGCTGGGAGACGCTCTGACCGCCGAGGAACGTGACGGCCTCGACCGTGTCAGCGAAGGACTGCTCGGTGGGCTGGGCCGAGACCTGGCGGACTTGCTCAGCGCCGAAGAAATCGCATCGCTCGCCGCGCGCTGCGCCCGGTTGCGCCTGGCAGGGCGGTTTCCGGGTCCGCGCGGTGAGATGCCGGCGGTCCCCTGGCCGCTGTTCTAGAGGAGCGATAGTGGCCAGGGTTCGCGTTCCGCCGTGTCGGCGGGCACTCAGCGCCGGGTCTCGTATCTGGTAAGGACCACACCGCCGGGAAACGTCCGGGTCTCCAGCAAGCTCAGGTCCACCCGGTTGTCCAGGGCTGTGAAGAACGGCGTGCCCCCGCCCACCAGCACCGGATGGGTGACGATTGCGTACTCGTCGATCAGCCCAGCCCGCATGGCCGCCGCGGCGAGTGTGGCACCCCCGATGTCCATGGAGGCGCCGTCGTCGGCCTTGAGCCGGGTGATCTCGGCGACCGCGTCGCCGGCGACCAGACGGGTATTCCAATCCACCGTGCTGATCGTCGAGGAGAACACCACCTTTGGCATGTCCCGCCAGCGGCGGGCGAACTCGATCTGCGCCGGGGTGGCGGCAGGCTGCTGGTCGGCAGTCGGCCAGTGGGAGCTCATCGTCTCCCACAGTTTGCGCCCGTACAGCGCCAGCCCGGTCGCGCCCACCCGGTCGGACCACCATTGGAACAGCTCGTCGCTCGGTACGCTCCAGCCAAGGTCGTCGCCGGGCGCTGCGATGTAGCCGTCCAGGCTCACGTTCATGCCGAAGGTCAATTTGCGCATGGCGTCAGTCTCCCGTGAGCCGGTATTCGTTGTACAGACCAGCACGGCGCGGACGTCCAGCCAACTCCAGATGATGCGCCGCTGAACGACGCCGATCGGGAGGACGAAAAGGGTGCCTCGGCCCACGTATTCTCTGCTCCTTCTCTGCTCCAGATCGAGCGAGGGGCGGCACTGGCGCGGGAAGCGCGAGGGCCCTGGTGGATTAGCGTGGGCACGTTGCCGCTGACCCGCCGTCAACCGATCATGTAGGCGAATTCCCGCCCGTCTGAGGCAGCCGCGTGGACAAAGCCTCTGGCTTTATCAAGGAACGCGGTGGCATAGGCCACCTCGGACTCCAGCACCTGGCCAGGCGAGCAGGTCCCGCTCAGGCCGGCTTCGATGTCATGGTCGTTGATCGTCTCAAGGTCCCGGGCGATCAATGCGACGTCGTGAGGCGGGAGTGCGCGCACCCACGGGCGCCATGTAAAACCATCGTCGGCATATGTCACCTGCCCTTCGAACATCCGGTAAGCCGCTCTGGCTGCGGCACCGGAAGACCGCGGAGCAGTGAGCCGCTGCAGGTACGGCCACGCCTTGTCGAGGTAAAGGAGGTCCCGCTCCGGCAGGGATTGCCGGAAGTCTGTGACGCCCTGCCTGAATCCAGGTCCGAGACCGTACGCGTCCGCGAGCGGATCGGAACCGATCACCGTGAATGGGTCAGCAAGCGCTTTCCCGGTCTGATCGCTGTCAAACGCGTATGCGTAGTATCTAATGCCCATGGGACGATTCTGAGCGGGCAACATGCTGCGCAGGCCAGAATCCTTCCGTATGTGGATAACTGGAGGCCACGGACCAACGGTATGGGCTGGCAAATAACGTGCGTGCTCCTCATCCCCGCGGCCAGGAACGTCTTCGACGCCGTCAACTTAAGCGTTCCAAGTCTAGTTGGCGGCGTGATCCAAAAAACCGCCCGGCACTCGAAAGTACCGGGCGGCGTCTAAGCAGGATGAGCATGGGAACTACACGTTGAAGCGGAACTCCACCACGTCGCCGTCGGCCATGACGTATTCCTTGCCTTCGATCCGGACCTTGCCGCGGGCCTTCGCCTCGGCCATGGAGCCCGCCTCGATCAGGTCGTCGAAGGAGACCACCTCGGCCTTGATGAAGCCACGCTGGAAATCTGAGTGGATCACGCCGGCGGCCTGCGGCGCCGTGTCGCCCTGGTGGATGGTCCAGGCGCGCGTCTCCTTGGGACCGGCGGTCAGGTAGGTCTGCAGACCCAGCGTGTGGAAGCCGACGCGCGCCAGCTGGTCCAGGCCGGACTCGTCCTGGCCGTTCATTTCCAGCATTTCGCGGGCTTCTTCCTCGTCCAGTTCGACAAGGTCCGACTCCAGCTTGGCGTCAAGGAAGATCGCGTCCGCCGGGGCCACCATGGCCCGCAGTTCTTCCTGTTTCTCCGGGCTGCCAAGAATTCCCTCGTCCGCATTGAAGACGTAGATCACGGGTTTGGCGGTCAGGAGTCCGAGTTCCTTGAGATGCTCCATCTCCAGTTTGTCGCTCTTGACCGAGGAAAAGATGGTGTCGCCGCGTTCCAGCACAACCTGCGCGGCCTTGATAGCAGCCAGCTCCGACGCTTCCCGCTTCTTGATCTTGACTTCTTTTTCGATCCGGGGAATGGCGTTCTCGATCGTCTGAAGGTCAGCCAGGATCAGCTCGGTGTTGATGATCTCCATGTCCGAGCGGGGATCCACCTTGCCGTCGACGTGGATGACGTCGGGGTCATCGAACACGCGGATAACCTGCGCGATGGCCTGGGCCTCGCGGATGTTGGCAAGGAACTTGTTGCCGAGGCCTTCGCCCTCCGACGCGCCTTTCACAATCCCGGCGATGTCCACGAAGGAGACCGGAGCGGGCAGCAGTCGCTGGGAGCCGAAGATGGCGGCCAGCTTGGCGAGCCGCGGGTCCGGCAGGTTCACAACACCGACGTTGGGCTCGATCGTGGCGAACGGGTAGTTCGCCGCGAGCACCTGGTTGCGGGTCAGTGCGTTGAAAAGGGTTGATTTGCCGACGTTGGGCAGTCCGACGATGCCAATAGTAAGAGCCACGAGTATTGATTCTACCGGTAAACGCCCCCTCCCCCTGCGGCGGCGGGGCGCCGTTCGCCGTCGGCGTCGCCCCGGGCGGACGGCGCCCGCGGATCAGACGTCCCGAGCGTCCTGGCTAAAAGTGTCAGGGCTGCGTGCCAGAGTGAAGGCATGGACGCTTTCGCACTCATTCTTACCCTGCTGATGCTGCTCATCGGAGCCGTGGCCGGCGCCGCCTTCACCTTCGTGGTGTCCCGGCGCCGCAGCGCCGGCCTTGAACAGGACTTCGACGGCGTCTCCGCGCGCCTTTCCGAGGTCAGCGCCCAGTTCGCCGCCGCCGACGCCGAACGCCGCCTGCTCGCGGCCCAGAACCGGGAGCTGGGCGACGCGCGGACGCAGGACGGCAACGTGCTGCGCGCGCTGGCCCCCGTGGCCGAGAAACTCACGGCCGTCCAGCAGCAGGTCTCGCTGCTGGAGCGGGACCGACTGGAACAATATGGCCAGCTTGCCCAGCAGCTGCAGGAGGCCCGGCTCTCGGACGAGCAGCTGCTGCGGTCTACGCACGCGCTGGAGTCGGCCCTGCGGTCCAACAGCGCGCGCGGCCAGTGGGGCGAGGTCCAGCTGCGCCGCGTGGTGGAAGCGGCCGGGATGCTCCGCCACGTCGACTTCCACGAGCAGCTGCACAGTTCAGGCTCCGGGTCCGAGAACACCGTCCGCCCCGACCTCGTGGTTCAGCTCCCGGGCGACAAGCAGCTCGTGGTGGATGCCAAGGTGCCGCTGACGGCGTACCTGGAGGCGCAGGAACTCGGCTCCCCCGCCGGCGGCAGGGCCCCCGGAGCGGGAACGCTCAACGGCCAGCAGTCGCTGCTCGCCGCCCATGCCAAGGCCTTGAAAGCCCACGTGGACGCCCTGAGCAACAAGAAGTACTGGGACATTCCCGGCAATGCCCCGGAGCTGGTGGTGTGCTTCCTGCCCGCGGAGTCGATCCTGGCCGCCGCCCTCACGGCAGACCCGGCCCTGCTGGACTATGCGCTGTCCAGGAACGTCGTCCTCGCCTCGCCCGGGACGCTGCTGGCGGTACTCAAATCCGTGGCGTTCACCTGGCGGCAGGACGTGCTGACGGACAGCGCGCGGGAGCTCTTCGAACTGGCGCAGCAACTCTACGAGCGGATGGGCACCCTGGGCGACAACGTCTCCAAGCTGGGCTCATCGCTGAAGACCTCGGTGGACCGTTATAACTCGCTGGTCGGCACGCTGGAAGCCAGGGTGTTGCCCACCGCGCGGAAGCTCAATGCCATGGACGGCGCGGGCCTGGCGACTCCAGTCACCGTCGAGGCGACGCCGCGCTCGGTGGCGGCGCCGGAACTGCAGCAGGCAATCGGTTCCGGGGAATCCGCCGCGGGCCAGCCCGGTGACCGCGGGGAATCGGAAGAGTCTGCCGCCTAGGGCTGTCGGGCCGGGCCTAGGACTTTTCCGCGGAACGGGCGCCGCGGCCGCCGAGGGCGCGGGAGACGTCCCCGGCCTGCTTGAGCGTGGCCCGCAGTTCCTTCGGCAGCGAGAACAGCAGGTCCTCCTCCGCCGTGACGACTTCCTCGACGGCACCGTAGCCGTAGTCGGCCAGCAACCGGAGCACGTCCTTCACCAGGACCTCCGGCACGGACGCGCCCGAGGTTACGCCGACGGTGGCCACGCCCTCGAACCAGGACTCGTCCACCTCGTTGGCGAAGTCGACCCGGTAGGAGGCCTTCGCGCCGTACTCCAGCGCCACTTCCACCAGGCGCACCGAGTTCGAGGAGTTCGCGGATCCCACCACGATCACGAGGTCGGCCTGCGGCGAGATCTTCTTGATGGCCACCTGCCGGTTGGTGGTGGCGTAGCAGATGTCGTCACTGGGCGGATCCTGCAGGGTGGGGAAACGCTCCTTCAGGAGGCGGACAGTCTCCATGGTCTCGTCCACGCTCAGGGTGGTCTGCGAGAGCCAGATGACCTTCTCCGGGTCGCGGACGGTAACTTTGTCCACCTCGTGCGGTCCGTTGATGATCTGGATGTGCTCGGGCGCCTCGCCGGCCGTCCCTTCGACTTCCTCGTGGCCGTCGTGGCCGATCAGCAGGATGTCGAAGTCGTCCTTGGCGAAACGGACCGCCTCGCGGTGCACCTTGGTCACCAGCGGGCAGGTGGCGTCGATGGTCCGCAGGCCCCGGTCCTCCGCGGACTGCACGACCGCCGGCGAAACACCGTGCGCCGAGAAGATCACCAAGGCGCCCTCGGGGACCTCATCGGTCTCGTCGACGAAAATCGCCCCCTTTTCCTCCAGGGAGCTGACCACGTGGACGTTGTGCACGATCTGCTTGCGGACGTAGACGGGCGGGCCGTAGTGCTCAAGGGCTTTTTCCACCGCGATCACGGCACGGTCGACGCCGGCGCAGTAGCCGCGGGGGGCCGCCAGCAGCACCTTTTTGGGCCCGGTTACCGGTGCCGCCGCCAGCACGTCTTCCGGCGTTCGCCGCCGGCGCGGAACGGAGGGCATCGGTATGGAGACAGCGGTGGTGGTCATGCCCCAATGCTACCGGTGTTCGCTAATACCGGTTTCGTACCGCGGTCCGGCGGGCACCGGCCACCCGGAACACCAGTCCCGAAACCAGCAGCAGCACCCCTGCCACGAGTGCCGCAACAATCCACTGCCCGAAGCCCGCAGTGGAGGCCGCCACGAACTCCCGCTTGAAGATCTCAGCCACGTCATTCCCGCTTCCGGCGCCCTGGAGAATCGTTCCCGCGGCATCTGCGCCCAGTTTCCACACCCCGGCCAGGATGAGGGCACCGACGCCGATTCCGGCCAGGACCGTCCACTTCCGTCGGGCGGCGACGAAAGCGAGGATGAAGGCGATGGCCGAGCCCACGGCGACGGCGGAGCCCATCGGGGCGTAGGCGGAGACACGTTCGATCAGCTGCCGCTGGTCGGACTGGCCGATGGCGATCCGCACCTCCGCCGGCGCCGTCAACGGCACAGGCGAGGCCTCCGAGATCCGTTTGACCACCAGCCCCACCAGCGGGGCGACGTCGAGGGTCAGGGAGGTGGTGCCGTTAGTGTCCGTCGGAAGGGTGCGGGGGTCGGCGAAGCTCAGCCGGTGGCTCTTGCGCAGCGTCTCCGCCCAGGCATCCGAATACCCTGGCATCGACGTCAGCGACTGGGCGGCGTCCTGCAGGATCGGCTTGACCACAGCAGCCAGCGCGTCGGGGATCTGCTGGTCGCCAAAGGCGATGCCGTTCACGGCAGCCATGGCCAGCCGCCGCTGGAAGGCGGGGTCCTTGCCGAGCGGCGCGGTGAGTGCCACGAATCCGTCCTCCTGGACGATATTCCGGTCCACCCACATGGCCGGGACGGCTACAGCCGCCATGGCAAGGCCGATCAGCACGGCAACGGCCGAGACAAAAGTGCGCACGAAAGTCTCCTAGGAGGGTTGGGAGTAGAGCCATCCTACGGTGGGGTAACGGCGAACCCGAAAGCAGCGGCCCAAAACGTCCGGGCCCGCTGATAGAGCTATGGATAGAGTTGAAGCAGACGCGTATCCACCAAAGGACTCCTCCCCACATGCACCAGCACCAGGCACTCCCCGCCGGCGGCCACCGGCATGGCTGAAGACACCGCCGCCACCAGCACCCTGCCGGCTACCGCGGCAGACACCAGCCCGGACAACCCCTGGCCGCTGCAGCTGCTCTCGCAGAAGCTCAAAATGCATATCGACCGCGCGCCCTCGGCCTGGATCGAGGGCCAGGTCATCGAGCTCAACCGCCGCGGCACCAACGCCTACCTCACGCTGCGGGACGTCGATGCCGAGATCTCACTGCCTGCGTCGGTCTGGACCAACGTCCTGGACCGTCAGGCCACCCCGCTGGAGCGCGGCTCCCGGGTCGTGGCGCTGATCAAGGCCGAGTTCTGGCTGAAAACGGGCCGGCTGAACATGTCGGTCAAGGACATCCGGCCGGTGGGGCTCGGTGACCTGCTGGCCAGGATTGGGCGGCTGCGCCACGCCCTCGCCACGGAGGGGCTCTTCGCTGACTCCCGCAAGAAACGCCTGCCCCTGCTCCCCCACCGGATCGGCCTCATCACCGGACGCGACTCGGACGCAAAGAAGGACGTCCTGCGCAACGCGGCTCTGCGCTGGCCCGCCGTCGAATTCGAGATCCGCGAGGTCGCTGTGCAGGGCAACACCGCCGTGGCCCAGATCGTCGGCGCCCTGCAGGAACTGGACGCCCGTCCGGACGTGGACGTGATTGTGATCGCCCGCGGCGGCGGCGCCCTGGAAGACCTGCTCCCCTTCAGCAGCGAGGACCTCATCCGTGCGGTCGCCGCCGCGGCGACGCCGGTCGTCAGCGCGATCGGCCATGAGGCGGACCGGCCCATCCTTGACGACGTCGCAGACCTGCGCGCCTCGACGCCCACCGACGCGGCCAAGCGGATAGTGCCCGACGTCGTGGAGGAACTGGCCCGGGTCCGGCAGGCCCGCGACCAGCTGCGCCGCGGGGCCACGCGCCTCGTCGAGCGGGAAACGGATCGGCTCGCCTCGCTCCGCTCCCGCCCGGTGCTGGCGGCGCCGGAGGGCATGGTCACCGCACGGCACGACGACGTCGAACGGCTTAAGGGCCGCTCGCACGCCGCGATTAACACCGCCGTCGTGCGCGCCGCCGACCAGCTGGTCCACCTCAAGGCACAGGTGCGCGCCCTGTCGCCGCAGAAAACGCTGGACCGCGGCTACGCCGTCGTCCAGCTCGACGACGGCAACACCGTTCCGGGAACCCGCCACGAGGTGGTACGGCACCCGGACCAGGCGCCGGCCGGCACAGCCCTGGCCGTCCGGGTGGCCGGCGGCCGGTTCACGGCGCAGTCCACCGGCGGCCAGGAAACCGCCCAAGACTGACCGTCCCCCCGGCAGTCCCGGCCACTCCGCACTTCCCGGGCCCGCAACGGCGGCCCCCGACAGCGGTGTAAATACCGCACCTATCCAAGGAGCATCAGCATGGCAGCAGAAAACGCGGCAGCCCCCGCACCGAACACGGACATTGACGGACTCAGCTACGAGGAAGCCCGAGAACAGCTCGTGGGCGTGGTCGGCAGGCTTGAAGCCGGCGGCGCCAGCCTCGAGGAGTCCCTCGCCCTGTGGGAACGCGGCGAAGCCCTCGCCAAGCGCTGCGAGCAGTGGCTCGAAGGTGCCCGCAAGCGCCTCGCCGCGGCCCGGGACCAGGCCGGCCAGGAAAGCTGAGCCAGACCGGCCGGCTAGGAGCGCCGCACCAGCTCGCGTTCCATGTCGACATCGAGCTCCGGGACGGGCCATTCGAGCGCCAGTGACTCCAGTGCGTCCAGCAGCAACTGCTGGACCGCGATCCGGGCGTACCATTTCTTGTTCGCCGGGACCACGTGCCAGGGCGCGTGCTCGGAACTGGTCCGCTCGAAAGCGGTCTGGTAGGCGTCCATGTAGTCTTCCCAGAAGGCCCGCTCCTTGAGGTCGTTGCTGCTGTACTTCCAGCGTTTCTCCGGGTCGTCCAGCCGGGCGAGCAGCCGTTCCTGCTGCTCGTCGCGGCTGATGTGCAGCATGACCTTGACGATTTTCGTTCCGGCGGCCGTCTGGCGGGCCTCGAATTCGTTGATGGCACGGTAGCGGCGGTCCAGTTCGTCGGCGTCCGCCCAGCGGTGCACCCGGTGGATCAGGACGTCCTCATAGTGGGAACGGTCGAAGACCCCCACCATGCCGGCCGCGGGTACCTCCTTCTCGATCCGCCAGAGGAAGTCGTAGGACTGTTCCTCTGGTGTGGGCGCCTTGAACGACTTCAGCTGTACACCCTGCGGATTCATCTGTCCCATGACGTGGTTGACGATCCCGCCCTTGCCCGCCGTGTCCATCGCCTGCAGGACCAGCAGGACCCGCTTCTTGCCGCCGGCCCTGGACTCCGCAAAGAGCTGCTCCTGCAGTCGCGTGAGCTTGCCGTCGAGCTCGCTGAGCAGCGTCTCGCCGGCAGCCTTGTCACCGGCGTAGCCCGGCGTCGAGCCCGGGTCGAGGTCGCGGACACTGAACTTTTTCCCTGCCCGCAGGGTCTCGGAGGGGTGTTTGTCGAAGTCCACGACGTCTGTCATCACAGCCTCTTTCCGGTTCGGGCAGCCTGCCGGCGTGCCCTTCGTGCCGCGGCGCTGCTGTCCCGAATCCTAGTTGCCCTGGTACCGGCTCAGGAAGTCCGCCATGCGGTTGATTGCTTCCTCCAGGTCCTTGACGTTCGGGAGGGTCACCATGCGGAAGTGGTCCGGCCTGACCCAGTTGAAGGCGCGGCCGTGGGAGACCAGGATCTTCTGCTGGCGCAGCAGGTCCAGGACAAACTTCTCGTCGTCGCGGATGTGGTAAACCTCAGGGTCCAGGCGGGGGAACAGGTACATGGCGCCGCGCGCCTGCTGGGTGCTCACGCCGGGGATCGCGTTAAGCATGTCGTAGGCCTTGTTCCGCTGCTCCAGCAGGCGGCCGCCGGGGAGGATCAGGTCATTGATGCTTTGGTATCCGCCCAGCGCCGTCTGGATGGCGTGCTGTGCCGGCACGTTGGCGCACAGCCGCATGTTGGCGAGCAGGTTGATGCCTTCAAGGTAGTCCGCGGCGTCCTTCTTCGGACCCGAGATGGCCATCCAGCCGGCCCGGTAGCCGCAGACCCGGTAGGCCTTGGAGAGTCCGCTGAAGGTCAGGCACAGCACGTCGTCGCCGGTGAGGCTGGCCATGTTCACGTGGACGGCGTCCTCGTACAGGATCTTCTCGTAGATCTCGTCGGCGAACAGCACCAGGCCGTGCTTTTCAGCCAGGGCCACGATCTTCTTGAGCGTTTCCTCCGGGTAGACGGCGCCGGTGGGGTTGTTGGGGTTGATCACCACGATGCCCTTGGTCCGCGGCGTGATTTTCGCTTCGAGGTCCTCCAGGTCGGGCTGCCAGCCGGATTCCTCGTCGCAGAGGTAATGCACCGGCTTTCCGCTGGCCAGGGCCACGGAAGCCGTCCAGAGCGGGTAGTCCGGGGTGGGGATGAGGACCTCGTCGCCGTCGTCCAGCAGGGCCATCAGCGACATGGTGATGAGCTCGCTGACGCCGTTGCCGAGGTAGATGTCGTCGACGTGGATGTTCTGGATCCCGCGCGTCTGGTAGTACTGCGAGACGGCGGTGCGGGCGGAGAAAATGCCCCGGGAATCGCTGTAACCCTGGGCGTGCGGCAGGTGGCGGATCATGTCCACCAGAATCGCGTCCGGCGCTTCAAACCCGAACGGAGCCGGGTTTCCGATGTTCAGTTTGAGGATGCGGTGCCCCTCTGCCTCCATCTGCTGGGCGGCCTGAAGAATCGGTCCACGGATGTCGTAGAGGACATTATGAAGCTTGGTGGACTGCTTGAATTCTGCCATTCATCAAATATGCCATATGGCGGATGTACTTCCCCTGAGACTTGTCTCACAGCGGAAGTCCGCGTCACACGCCGCCCGCGGGACCGCCCGGAACATGGAACGGCGACAGAACGACGGCGGCTGCCGGCCCGGGAAACCGGGTCCGGCAGCCGCCGTCGAACAGTCAAGGCCTCCGGTTTATTTGACCAGGCCCTTTTCCTTGAGCCACGCTGCCGCGGCATCCTTCGGGTTCTGCTTCTCGCTGCCCCCGACCGCACGGTTGAGGTTGATCAAATCCTCAGTGGTGAGCAGCTTGGAGACCGCGTTGAGCGCCTCTTTCGCCTTGTCCGTCATCTTGGCCTTGTTGTACAGCGGCAGGACCTGCTGGGCGATGAAGTTGTTCTTCGGGTCCTCCAGCACCACCAGGTCGTTGTCCGCAATGGCGGGGGTGGTGGTGTAGATGTCCGCCACCTGGACCTGGTCCGAGAGCAGGGCCTTGACCGTGACCGGTCCGCCGCCGTCGCTGAACGGTTCCAGCTTCTTGGGCTCGCAGTTGTAGTTCTTTTTCAGGCCCGGCAGGCCGTAAGCACGCTCGGCGAACGTTGCCGGCGCGCCGACCACGATCTCGCTGCAGACCTTGGCCAGGTCCTCGATGGACTTCAGCTTGTACTTCTCCGCGGTGGCCTTGGTGACCACCATGGCGTCCTTGTCCTCAGCCTTGGCAGCATCCAGCACGGCGAGGCCCTCGGGAAGCTTGCCCGGCAGCGCCTTGGCGATGTCGTCGGCGGAGATCTCGGTGGCGTCCTTGTTGACGTGCAGCAGCAGGTTGCCGCTGTAGTCCGGAATCACGTCGACCGAACCGTCCTGCACGGCCTTGAAGTAGACCTCGCGGGAACCGATGTTCGGCTTGGTGCTCGCGGTGACGCCGGCGCCGTTGAGCGCCCCGGCGTAAAGTTCGGCGATGATCTGGCTCTCGGTGAAGTCGGCAGAGCCGATCACGAGCGCCCCGCCGGCTCCGCCGGAGGAACCGCCGCTGGCGGGCGCCGAGGACAGCGGGTTGGACGAGCCTCCGCACGCGGACAGGGCCACTGCCAGGCCGACGCCGGCGGCCAGGCCGCCGAATGCGCGCCTGCCAAGTGCTCGTTGGCGGATTTCCTTCATGACGTACCTCCTTGGACAACAGTCTCCGCGGTCGCGGGGTCTGTGAGATCAACCGCGGCCTGCTGGCCCCGGTTTGGTTTTCGGGCGGCGCCCCGGGTCAGGAAGAGCCGCTGGAACAGGACGAGGACCAGGTCGACGGCGATGGCGAGCCCGGCGATGAGCAGCGAGCCGCCGAGCATCTGGGGGAAGTCGGAGAGTACAAGGCCGTCGAAAAGATAGCGGCCCAGGCCGCCCAAGTTGATATATGCGACGACCGAGACCGTGGCGATCACCTGCAGCACGCCGGTCCGGAACCCGCCGAACATAACCGTCAGCGCATTGGGGAATTCGGCGCGGAAGAGCACCTGGAGTTCGGTCATGCCCATGGCCCGGGCGGCATCCACCACATTGCGGTCCACGCTGGAGATTCCGGCGTAGGTTCCGGCCAGCAGCGGCGGCACGGTGAGGATCACCAGCGCCCACACCGGCGGCATCAGCCCGATGCCGGCCAGCAGGACGAAGAGCGTCAGCAGGCCCAGGGTGGGCAGGGCACGCAGGGCGCCGGCGAGAGCCACGACAGCCACGCGGCCGCGTCCGGTGTGCCCGACGTAGAGGCCGATCGGGACGGCGATGGCCGCTGCAATCAGCATCACGAGGCCGGTGTACTGCAGGTGCTCGGCAAGGCGGACCGGGATGCCCGTGCTGCCGGCCCAGTTCTCCGGATCCCCGAGCCAGGCGAAGGTGTCCGTGAAAACATTGCTCATGCCGAAGCCCCCGCCGTTGAATCCAAGGAGTGCCGGGCCGCCGGCCCGCCGGACGCCCCCGTGGCGGCGCGGGTCCAGGGTGTCAGGAGCCGTTCCAGCAGGACCAGGACCGCGTCCATCAGCAGTGCCAGCACCAGGATGGCCACGATGCCCACCAGCACTTCGGTGACGAAGTCGCGCTGAAGCCCGGCGGTGAAGAGCATGCCGAGGTTGCCGATGCCGAGCAGCGCCGCAACACTGACCAGCGAGATGTTGCTGACCGAGACCACGCGGAGCCCGGCGAACAGCACCGGCAGGGACAGCGGCAGGTCGATCTGCAGGAACCGGGCCAGGGGCTTGAAGCCCATGGCGACGGCGGCCTGCTGGAGGTCCTCGTCCACCGAGTCAAACGCGTCCAGGGCGGCGCGGACCAGGAGCGCAACCGCGTAGATGGTCAACGCCACCACGACGTTGGCGGGGTCCAGGATCCTGGTTCCGAGGACCGTGGGCAGGATGATGAAGAGCGCCAGCGACGGGATGGTGTAAAGCAGCGAGGATGCGGCCAGGACCACGGCGCGCAGGGTCCGGTTCCGCCGGGCCAGCTGGGCCAGCGGGATGGAGATCAGCAGCCCGAAGACCATCGGCAGGATCGCCAGGACCAGGTGCTGGCCGGCGAGGCCAAAGACGTACCCGCTGTTGGCCAGGAACCATTCCATCAGCGCACGCCCTGCCGGACCCGGCGGTCCGCTTCGATGACGGCGAGCACCTCTTCGGCCCTGATCACACCGGCCACGCGCCCGTCGGCGTCGACGGCCACGCCGAGTCCGGACGGTGAGGACAACGCCGCGTCCAGCGCACGGCGCAGGGTCTCGCCCTTGCGGAAGAGCGAGCCGCCCGGGACGGTCGCCGGGCCCGCGCCGGGCGCACTCCAGCCCAGCGGACGCTGGTCGGCGTCGACCACAAGCTGCCACTCGTCCGCCCGGGAGTCCGCCCCGGGTCCGGCGGACGGATCGAGCTCGCCGGCGCGGACGGTGTTCGCCGGATGGATTGTCACGCCGTCGGACGGGCTGAAGGCCAGGTGCCGGAAGCCGCGGTCGCGGCCCACAAAGGAGGCGACAAAGTCATTCGCGGGGGCGCGCAGGATCTCCTCCGGCGCCGCGTACTGCGCCAGCTTCCCGCCGCCGACGAAGACTGCCACCTTGTCCCCCAGCACCGTGGCCTCATCGATGTCGTGGGTGACGAACACGATGGTCTTGGCCAGGTCACGCTGCAGGCGGAGCAGTTCCTTCTGGAGTTCGTCCCGCACCACGGGGTCCACGGCGCTGAAGGGTTCGTCCATCAGCAGCACGGGCGGGTCCGCGGCGAGGGCCCGGGCCACGCCCACGCGCTGCTGCTGGCCGCCGGAAAGCTGCGAGGGGTAGCGCCGGCCGAGTCCGGAGGCGAGGCCGACGACGTCGAGCAGCTCCTGCGCGCGCTTGCGGGACGCGGCCTTGGACACGCCGTTCAGCCGCGGGACGGTGGCGATGTTGTCCAGCACCGAGCGGTGCGGCATCAGCCCGGAGGACTGCATAACGTAGCCCATGGACCGGCGCAGCTGCGCGGCCGGGACGGAGGTGACGTCCTGCCCGTCGACGGTGATGGTGCCGGAGGTCGGCTCGACCATGCGGTTGATCATCCGCAGCGAGGTGGTTTTCCCGCAGCCGGACGGTCCGACGAAGACCGTGATGGCGCCCTTGTCGATGGACATGCTCAGATCGTCGACGGCGGCCTGGCCGCCCTGGTACTGCTTGGTGACGCTCTGGAACTCGATCATGGCCTCTGCCATTCCGGGCTTACCTAACTGTTGGCGGCAACATGGACGGTCCAGCCAACTGATCATATGCATGCTGATTTTTGGCTGTAAAGCGGGTATGACCCAGCGTAGCTGCCACCGCTGACGATCCCGGAGGACCGGTTCGAAGAATCGGGCCAGGAAGTGGCAGCGCCGCCGGGGCTACCCTTGGCATTCGGCACCATCCGCGTTCCGGATGGGCCGGTGTTATTTCGCCCGGCGCTTGCTCTTTCCCTTCCTGGGCTGCTCGTGGCTGAGCCGCTCGGCAGCGCGCTGGCTGCGGCCGGCCACCGCCACTTTCTGGTGCCACTCCCGCTGGTACGCCCGCCGGGCCGCGGCGTCGTGGCGCCGGGCCAGGGCCGCCAGTTCGCGCTGCATCTTGAGGTAGCTCGCCCAGCGGCGCTCATCCAGGGACCCCTCGGCGAGCGCGGCCTGCACGGCGCAGCCGGGTTCCCGGCCGTGGGCGCAGTCGGCAAACCGGCACCGGGCGAAGAGCTCCTCAAGATCGCCGAACACTTCGTCCATGCCGTCGTCGGCATCAAACAAGCCGAAGCCGCGGACCCCGGGTGTGTCCATCAGCACCGAGCCGCCGGGCAACGGAACCAGCTCACGGGACGTCGTGGTGTGCCGGCCCTTGCCGTCGCCGGCCCGGACCGCAACGGTTTCCTGGGCCTCAAATCCGACGAGGGCGTTGATCAGGGTGGACTTGCCGGCACCGGAGGGGCCCAGCAGCACTATCGTCCCGCCGGGCGGTAGGTGCCCCAGCAGCTCGTCGAGGCCGTCGCCCTGCTCGGCGGAGGTGGTGACCACATTGACCCCGGCGGCCTGCACCATGACCTGCCCGACGACGTCGTCCGCCACCGCGGCGAGGTCCGCCTTGGTGATGACCACCAGCGGGGTGGCGCCGGAATCCCAGGCCGCGACGAGGGTCCGTTCGAGCCGGTTGTGCGTGAGCGGCCGGTCCACCGGGACCACCACGCCGACGATGTCCATGTTGGCGCCGAGGACCTGCGCGTCGGAGGACGCGTCGAAGGCGCGCTTGCGGCTCAGCTCCGACCGGCGCGGCAGCACGCCCAGGATGGCGGGCTCGCCGACCGGGTTGCTGCCGAGCCAGACCCAGTCTCCGGTGGCCGGAACGGGCCCGGTCCGCGGGTAGGGCAGATGTGCCTGGCCGTCGTGGCCGGCCACAAGCACGAGGTTGCGGTCCACGCGGACCACCCGTCCGGCGCTGGTGCCGCCGGGCACGGGATGGGTGGAGAAAAGTTCCGTCACGGATTCGGTGAAACCGAAACGGACCGGCCCCAGGAGGCCGTGATGTTGACTGCGCTGAAGATTCAATGGAAGCCCTTTGCTGGGCCCCGGATGCGCATTGCCCGCTGCGGCCGCTGGGGCCGGTCAGCTGTAGGGGGTCAGGAGATGCGGAAAGCCGGGGCAGGAATAATGATGTGCCGTGAAGTTGTGCGCTGCGCGCGCAAGACCGTTGCATTCATTGCTTCCTCCTCCCGGGTTGTTTGGCTCACCGCTGGTTCTTCGGGCGGCCGTTCCGGCCGCGGTTTTTCTAGGGTAACCGCCCGCGGCCCGGCTGGCTAGGGATTCGTCAGGGGAGCTTGCCGTCCAGCGGCCGCTCGCGGTGGAGCCGGAGCGCGGCGTCCACGAGCGACACCCGGTTCAGGCCCGCCACCTCGGCCAGGGGGATCCAGTCCGCGTGTGTGGTGCTGCCGCCCACCTCGTGCCGCAGTTCACCGCCGGTGATGCTCGCTTCGTAGACCAGCCGCAGGGACTGGAAATCCCGCTGGCCGCCGTCGAGCCGGGTCTCGGCGGGCCAGTGCCCGACGTCGATGCCGAGCATCGCGCCGATCTCGGCGTGGTAGCCGGTCTCCTCATAGATCTCCCGGCGGCACCCGTCCACCGGGTGCTCGGCGAGGTCCAGGCCGCCGCCCGGCAGCGTCCAGCCCTCGCGGCCGCCCTGCTTCCAGTACGCCAGCAGCAGGTGGTCATCGCGGATGATGAGCCCGTAAGCGGCCGGGCGGGTGTCGAATGGCAGCGTCATTGATCCAGCGTAACGGCGCAGCACCGGCCCTGCCGGATCGGCCGGGTCGGTCCTAGAGTTTGAATGTGACCAACCTCGAAGTCCTCCCGCCCGAAGAAGTCTGCCCCGCCGCGCACAGTGTGGAGGGTGCCGCCAGCGGCCCGTGCCTGCAGTTGTGGCCGGCCAGGGAGGTCCCGCTGGGCGGGGTCCGGGCCATGAACGTCTCCCGGACCCTGCCGCAGCGCGGGCTGCCGACGGTGGGCGCGTGGTGCTTCCTGGACAGTTTCGGCCCGGACCGGGTGGCGATGTCCGTGCTGCCGCACCCGCACACCGGGCTGCAGACGGTGACCTGGCCGCTGGCCGGCAATATCAGGCACCGCGACAGTGTGGGCAGCGACGTGATCGTCCGCCCGGGCGAACTGAACATCATGACGGCGGGCCGCGGCGTTTCGCATTCGGAATTCGCGGTGCTTCCGGGGGCAGCGCTGCCGGTGAACGAGGATCCGGCCGGCCCGGCGCCGGAGTTGCCGCTGCAGCGGGGGCTCCAGTTGTGGGTGGCGCTGCCGGATTCCGAGCGGCACCGGGCACCGGCCTTCGAACAGCACCGCGAGCTGCCCGTGGTCCGCGGCGACGGCTTCACCGCAACCGTCATGGTGGGGACCCTGGCGGGCACCACCTCGCCGGCCACCATGTACTCCCCGATCGTGGGGGCCGACATCAGCTGCTCCGGCCGGATCAGCCTGCCGCTGCAACCGGCGTTCGAGCACGCCGTTCTGGTGCTCGACGGCGCCCTGGCGCTGGACGGCCAGGAGGTGCTGCCGGGGCCGCTGGGCTACCTCGGGTCCGGGCGCGGCAGCCTGGAACTGGACGCGGCCCCGGGCACCCGCTTTGTGCTGCTCGGGGGTGAACCGTTCGAGGAGGAACTGCTGATGTGGTGGAACTTTGTGGGCCGCAGCCATGGGGAAGTGGCGCAGGCACGGCTGGACTGGGAGGCCCAGGCGGGGCTCCCCGACGAGGACGCGTTGCCGGCGCGGTTCGGGCTGGTGCGCGGGCACGGTCCCGACGCCGGACCGGAGGCCGGGCGGATCCCCGCGCCACCGCTGCCCGGGGTGCCCCTGCGGCCGCGGCGCCGGCAGTGACGCCCGGCTAGTCCTGCTCGGCGACGAGCTGGAGCACCCCGAACACGGGTTCCTGCTGCAGCACCCGGACGTCAGTGATGCCGGCGGCCGCGAGTGCCGTGCGGAACGAGTCCTGCAGCCGCGGTACGTTCATGCCGAGTCCGCTGCCCAGGATGACCGGCCCCTCGATGCCGAGCTGCCTGACGGTCTGCTCGGCCATGGCGGCGAGGTCGCGGCCGGCCTGGTCAATCAGGGCCCGGCTCGGCGTGTGGCCGGCGTCGGCCGCTTCCACGACGAGCCGCGCCCGCTGCGCCCAGTAGCGGCGCCCGGTCCCGGGCGAGTGGAACAACGCGATCAGTTTGTTCGGGTGGTCTGTGCCGCAGGAGTCCAGCAGCGCCCGGGTGAGTTCGTCGGGTTCCAGCCCCTGGTTCATCCGGCGCAGGCTGTGCCTGACGGCTTCACGGCCCAGCCAGTAGCCGCTGCCTTCGTCGCCGAGCAGGTAGCCCCAGCCGCCGGCCCGGGCTTCGGCGCCGCGGCTGTTCTTGCCCCACGCGGCGGAGCCGGTTCCGGCGATCACGGCGACGCCGGTGCTGGCGCCGCCTGCCGCCAGCAGCAGCCGGGAGTCGTGGACCACGGTGATTTTGGCGCCGGGAACGTGCGGGGCGATCAGCGCGGCGAGCGCCGCGGCGTCGTCGTCGGTATCGATGCCGCCGGCACCGGCGTAGACCTGGGCGACCTCTCCCCCGCCGATCCGGGTGAAGAGTTCCGCCAGGTTGCGGGCTGCTTCTTCGGGGGTGACGTTCTGGACGTTGGCGCTGCCCACCGATTCGTCGGCGACGGGGGCGCCGGACTCGAACCGGACGCCGCGGGTCTTGGTGCCGCCGATGTCGAGTCCGATCACGTCGCCGGCGGCGGTGGAGGACGCCGTCACTGGCGGGGCAGGAATGTCAGAATGAGTCACCGGAACAGCCTACTGAATCACCGACAGGAGCGAGCAATGCCACACAGCATCTTCGGTACCCGGGTCATCGCCGCGCCGATGGCCGGCGGGACCTCCACTCCGGCCTTCGTCACGGCCGTGCATGAGGCCGGCGGGTTGGGTTTCCTGGCCGCCGGCTACAAGAGCGTTGCTGCGATGCAGGCGGACATCCGCGCCGCCAGGGACGCCGGCGCGCGGTTCGGCATGAATCTGTTCGTGCCCGACCCGGCCCAGCTGGCGCCGTCCGCGGCTGCCCTGGCCGCGCTGGAGGAGTACCGGCTGCGGCTGCGCCCCGATGCCCTGCGCTACGGCGTGGAGGTCCCGCCCCTGCGGCTCGACGACGACGACGAGTGGGAGGCCAAGCTCGAGGCCCTGCTGGCGGATCCGGTGGAGCTGGTCAGTTTCACCTTCGGGCTCCCCGGCGCGGGGGTGGTCCGCGCCCTGCAGCGGGCGGGATCGGCGGTGCTGGCCACCGTCACCACCGCTGCCGAGGCAGCGCTTGCGGCGGACCAGGGCGTGGACGCCCTGGTGGTGCAGCACGGGTGCGCCGGGGGCCACAGCGCGGCGTTCCTGCCGGACGCTCCCGCGGGGCCGGCGGTGCCGGGCTCGACGGCGGAGCTGATCGCGGCGGTGCGTCCCGCCGTCGAGCTCCCGCTCGTGGCCGCCGGCGGGATCATGGACGGTGCCGGGCTGGGGCGGGTGCTGGCCGCGGGAGCCCAGGCCGCCCAGCTGGGCACGGCACTTCTGCGCACCGACCAGAGCGGCGCCCGGCAACTGCACAAGGATGCCCTGGCCAGCCCGCACTTCACGCAGACCGCGCCGACCAGGGCCTTCACCGGCCGGACCGCCCGGGCGCTGGTCAACGAGTTTGTCCGGGACCACCCGGACGCGCCGGAGGCCTACCCGGCCGTGCACCACCTCACCGCCCCGCTCCGCGCGGCCGCGGCCGCCGCCGGGGATGCGGAGCGGTTGAACCTCTGGGCCGGGACCGGCTGGCAGCAGGCGCGGGCCGGGTCCGTGGCGCAGGTCCTGGCGGGGCTGCTGGACTGACCGGGGACCAGGGCCCGCCCGGGCGCCGGGCGGCGCAGCAGGGTCAGTTGCCGGAGCGTCCGCGGACGAAGCCGGCCAGGAGCGCCGGGCCTTCGCTGAGCACCAGCTCGCGGAACAGCCGCACCGGGTCCGGCTCGGCGTCCGCTCCCCCGCGCCGTTCCCGCCAGGCCAGGCCGATCTCGCGGAACGCCAGGCCGGAATCCAGCGCGAGCTCCACCCAGCCAAGGTCACTGGGCTGCGCCGGGGTGTGGCGTCCGGGGGCCAGGCCGCCGGGCGGCAGGATGCTGACCCCGAGCCCGGCCGAGACGAGGCCCCGGGCGGTATGGGAGTCCTGGCTTTCGAAGGCGATGCGGGGCCGGAACCCGGCTTCCCGGAACAGTGCGTCCGTCAGCGAGCGCATGCCGTAGCCGGGGCCCATCGCCACGAACGGGTCCTGCCGGATCTCCGCGAGGCGGGCGCGGTGGCGCTTGGCGAGCGGGTGCCGGTGGTGGACCACCAGGCGTAGCGGTTCCCGGTACAGGGCGGCCGAGGAGATCAGCCGGCTAGGCGCCGCGATCGGGGCGGTGAGTGCCAGGTCCGCCTCCCCGGCGGCCAGTTCGGCCAGGCAGCCGTCCCGCGCGCCCTGGCTCAGATCGAAGGCCGGGTGCGGATGCCGGCTCCGGAAAGCACTGATCAGCAGCGGCAGCATGGCTTCACCGAAGGTGTGCTGGAAGGACACCGCGATCCGCCCGCGCACCACCTCGGATTCGTGCCGCACCAGGTCCAGGCCGCTTTGAAACTCGCCGAGCGCGGCCTCGATGTGCGGCAGCAGCGCCTTGGCCGCCGCCGTGAGGCGCACGCCGCGGCCGTCTCGGATCAGCAGTTCCGTGCCGATGATGCTGCTGGCCCGTGCGATTCCGCGGCTGACCGTCGACTGGGGCAGCCCCAGCACCTCGGCGGCCGCGGTGATGTGCTGGGTGCGGCCGAGTTCGGCCAACAGGGGCAGCAACGGCAGCAACTGGACCAGCTGTTTGTGCTCCACGTCCATGGCCCACCCCTAAATCGTTCCGGATTTGCTATGAATGCTATAAGAATCATGCATTGGAAGCATGGCTTTTGGAAGCCTATTCTGGGGGCATGCCGCAGCTACCGCCCCACGAACTCCCTGCCACCCCCGCTGCGGCCGCGACTTCCGGGAACGCTGCCCCGGATCCGGCCGCAGCGGCACAGGCCGGGACTTCCGCACCGGCCGGCCATGCCAAGGGCTCGGCGGCCTACCGCCGGATCCTCGCCGGCCTGGCCTTTGCCGGCGTCGCCACCTTCGCCCAGCTGTACTCAACCCAGGCCGTGCTGCCGCTCATCGCGACTGACCTGCGGGTGACGGCCGCAGAGGCGGCCCTGACCATCTCCCTGGCCACGGTGGGCCTGGCCGTGACGGTGCTTCCGTGGTCCTTCTTGGCCGACCGGATCGGCCGGGTGCGCGCCATGACCTGGGGCATCTCCGCGGCCACCGTGCTCGGCCTGCTGGCCCCGCTGGCACCCAGCCTCCCGGTCCTGCTGGGCCTGCGGATGGTGGAGGGCATGGCCCTGGGCGGCATCCCGGCCATCGCAATCGCCTACCTGAATGAGGAAGTCAACAAGGCCCACGCCGCACTGGCGGCCGGTACCTACGTCGCCGGCACCACGCTGGGCGGCCTGGCCGGCCGGCTGGTCGCCGGCCCGGTCGGCGAGCTGTGGGGGTGGCGGACCGCGGCGCTGGCGGTGTCCGTGATGGCGACGGCCGCTGCCGTCCTGTTCCTGGTCCTGGTGCCGCCGGCACGGAATTTCACCGCCGCGGCCGCCAGCGGCTTCCGCGGCGCCCTCGCGACCCTCGCCGGCCACAGTCGGAACCCGCGGCTGCTGGCCATCTACGTCCAGGCTTTCCTGCTGATGGGCGGCTTCGTAGCGGTCTACAACTACCTTGGCTTCCGGCTCTCCGGCGAGCCCTTCGGCCTGCCGGCCACGCTGATCAGCCTGATTTTCCTGGCCTATCTCTCCGGTACGGTCTCCGCCCGCTGGGCCGCCGGGCTGACGCTGCGATTCGGCCGGCGCAACGTGCTGGTGGCGGGCACGGCCCTGATGGTCGCCGGGCTCGCCCTGACCCTGACGCAGCTCCTGGCCCTGATCCTGGCCGGCCTGCTGCTCTTTACCGGCGGCTTCTTCGCGGCCCACAGCATTGGCTCCGGCTGGACCGGCGTGATCGCGAGTACCGGACGTGCGCAGGCCGCCTCGCTCTACAACCTGGCCTACTATCTGGGCTCCAGTGTCATCGGCTGGGCCGGCGGGCTGCTCTTCCAGTCGCTGGGCTGGACAGCCCTCGCCCTCGCCGTGATGGGGCTGGCCTGCACGACGGCGGTGATCACCGCCGTCGTGCATCCCGGAGGCGCAGGGGACGCCGCCGCCCACAACACCGCCCCGCTGCGGGCAGGGGCGCGCTAGCGGGTGGCCTCAAGGGCCTGCACCAGGTCCGCCGCAATGTCCGCCGGGTCCTCCAGGCCCACGGAGACCCGGAGCAGGCCGGCGTGCGGCTTGGCCTCCGCGGCCACCGGCCGGTGCGTCAGCCCGGCCGGGTGCTGGATGAGCGTATCGATGCCGCCGAGTGAGACGGCGTGCGTGATCATGGTGACGGCCGCCGGAACGCGCTCGGCGTGCCCGGCGCTGGCCAGCTCGAACGCCAGCAGCGAGCCGGGACCCGCCATCTGGGTTCCGACCAGGCCCAGCGGATCGCACTCCGGCAGGCCCGGGTAGTAGACCCGCCGGATCAGCTCGTGTTCCCCAAGGACGGCCGCGACCTTCTCCGCGCTGGCCTGCTGCGCCCGGACCCGCACCGGCAGCGTGGCCAGCCCGCGGTGCAGCAGGTAGGCCGGCCAGGGCGTGAGGATGCCCCCGGTGATGGCCCGGATCTGGCGCAGCCGGACGGCCCAGTCGGGGCCTGCCGCCACAACGCCGCCCATGGCGTCGCCGTGGCCGCCGAAGAACTTGGTAGCGCTGTGCAGCACCAGGGCCGCGCCGTGCCGGTAGGGCTGCTGCAGGACCGGGGTGGCGAAGGTGTTGTCCACCAGCAACGGCACGCCGTCCGCCGCGGCCGCCGCGGCGCCGATGTCGACGAGTTCCAGGCTGGGGTTGGCCGGCGTCTCCAGGATGACCAGCCCGGTGTCGGCGCGCAGGGCGGCACTGATGCCGTCCGGCGTGGTGAAGGTGACCTCGGTGCCCAGCACCCCGGACGCCAGCAGGTGGTCGCTGCCGCCGTAAAGCGGGCGGACCGCCACCACATGCTTCTTCCCGGCGGCGACGACGGCGAGCAGCACCGCACTCAGGGCAGCCATCCCGGTGGCGAAGGCCACCGATTCTTCGGTGCCTTCGAGCACGGCAACGCCCTCCTCAAAGCGGGCGACGGTGGGGTTCCAGAGCCGCTGGTAGACCGTGCTTTGCCCGTCCAGGTGTGGGCCGCCGGTGGCCATCTGCTCGTAGGCGAGGCCGCCGTCGTAGACCGAGGGCAGCGGTGCCGTGGTGGAGAGGTCGATCGGAACGGCGTGGACGCCGAGTTCCGTGAGGCCGTTCCGGCCGGCGTGGACCGCCAGCGAGTCTTGAGAAAGCACCGTACTCCTTATGAATATTCACCATTGAATGCGGTAAGTATCTGGCAATAATTCGGAGTTTTATAGGGCAGCTGAATGGAACTGTCAGATACTGGCGTTTATGATGAATGCACAACACTTCAAGGAGGATCCGTGAGCAGCAGCACGAAGAATGTTCGGCCGGGAGCGGGTGCCGGCGAACCCCTGGACGCCATAGACGAGCGCCTGCTCGCGGCGCTGGTGGCGGACGCCCGGATCTCTAATAAACAGCTGGCCGAGCTGGTGGGGATCGCCCCCTCCACGGCCCTGATGCGCACCAGGGCGCTGTCCGAGCGCGGGATCATCCAGGGTTTCGAGGCCAAGCTCAGCCTCGCCGCGGTGGGCCGCTCCGTGCAGGCGCTGATCGCCGTCCGGCTGCGGGCCCACGACCGCGAACAGATCGACCGCTTCACGGCCCGCGTCCCCAAGCTGCCCGCCGTGCTGTCCACGTTCCACACCTCGGGGTCGGTGGATTACCTGCTGCATATCGCCGTCGCCACCACCGAGGACCTGCGCGACTGGGTGCTGGACAACCTGGCGACCGATCCTGTGGTGGGCCACACCGAGACCACCCTCGTGTTCGACCACATCCAGGGCAATCACGGGCCGCTGCCGGACTAGCGGTTTCGTGCGGGCATGACGTTGGTTGCACCTGGTGATGGGAGTGGTTCCGATGCCGGTCCGGTGGGACATGCCCATTCTTCGTGCCGGCGGGTGGGCATACCGGCACTATGTCCATTGCTCGCGCCCTGCACCGGACATGTCCCCAGCCGACCGACGAACATGCCCATTCCTCGTGCCGGTCCGGTGGGACATGCCCATTCTTCGCCCCGGCGGTTGGGCTTCGCTCAGTACAGCTAGCCGCGGACGGCGCCGGGCGCCCTCAGGCAGCGGGCTCAGACCCGGTGCCGGAGGGCATTGCGCAGGGTGGCGGCCGCCAGGCCGAGGGCGAACACGGCGCAGAGCGCGACGAACCACGCCACGGCCGCCTGCAGGCCCACAACGCCGGCCGCCAGCCCCAGGCCGATCACCGGGAAGGCGCTGCCCAGGTACGTGATGACGTAGACGGTGCTGATGATCTGGGCGTGGCGCGCCGCTTCAACCTTGCCGGCCACATCATTGAAGACGGTCCGGAAGGAGACGCCCTGGCCCAGGCCGGCGGTGATGCTGGCAGCGATCAGCAGCCACGGGCTGCTCCACGCTGCGGCCGCCGCGATCAGCAGAACGGAGACGGACAGCAGGGCCAGCCCCGCCGGCACCACAAAGCGGCCGCGCACGGCCAGCAGCTGGCTCAGCGCCGAGGCTGCCAGGGTCAGCCCGGCCAGCACGCCGATCAGCGGCCGCGAGTCGGCGTGGACGATCTGGGCGAAGTAGCCGGGGGCCAGGGAGAGGCAGAAGCCAAAGACGGCAAAGCTCAGGAATCCCACGGCCGAGGCCAGCCAGAATGCACCGCGCGCCTCGCTCGACACGGACGGGCGGCGCGGCGCAAGGACCTTGAGCGGCTGCGGACCCGCGACCGAGGTAATGGCGGGCCGGGCCTTGAGCAGGTAGAGCGGCACCAACAGGGCCAGCAGGACGACGGAGTGCAGGTAGTAGGGCGTGGAGGTGGGGCCGGGAAGCACGGAAAGTACCCCGCCGATCGCCGGGCCGGCCGCCACCCCGCCGGCCGATGCCAGCAGGGTAAACCGCGAGGCCCATTCGGGCCGGCTGGGCAGCAGCTCGCGCAGGGCCGCCGAACTCGCGCCGGTGGCCAGCGCCACCGCCGCTCCCTGCAGCGCCCGGCCGGCCGACAGCGCCAGCAGGTTGTCGGCATTGGCGAACACAAAGCCGCCGGCGAGGCCCACCAGCACGGCCAGGACGAGGGCGGCCCGCCGCCCGATGTGGTCCGACCAGTGCCCGGCAAGGACCAGGGTGGCTACCAGTGCCAGGACGTAGGCGGAGAAGGCCACCGTGACGTCCAGGGCCGTGATGCCCAGTTTGGCCTGCAGCAGCGGATAGAGCGGGGTGGCCAGGTTGGCGCCGACCAGCAGCGTGAAAATCACGACGCCGGCCATCACCAGGCGTGCGGTGACGGACGCGTCCCAGCCCCAGCGTTCTGCCGTGGCCGGGCGCATCCGAAGTTCGCTGAAGACGGTCATAGCGGTGCCCCTGCTGCGTTGTTGCGGGCCGGCTGCGTTCCCTGTGGGGAGGCGCCGGCCCGGTGGAGATTGGTAACTACAGGATGCGTCATGTGTGCGCTTTCGGACTAAGTTCCGTGCCAGAATTGATCAAAACCATCAATGGCGGCCCGCAAGCATGAACCGGAGTGATGATTTGAACAGTCTGGACCCCACCGACCTGAAGATTTTGCTCGAACTCATCAAGGATCCGCGGATCCAAATCGGCGAACTCAGTGACGTTTTGGGGATCGCCCGGAATACGGCGCAGTCCCGGGTGCGCCGGATGTTGCGCTCCGGGCTGCTGCACGACGGCGGCCGCGAAATCGACCTGGAGTCGGTGGGGTACGACGTCGTCGCGTTCGTCACGATCGAGGTGAACCACCGGGAACTCGATGGCGTAGTGGGCGCCCTGCGCCTGATCCCCCAGGTCCTCGAGGTGCACGAGATCTCCGGCCGCGGCGATGTCTGGTGCCGGGTGGTGGCGACCGACACGCACAACCTCCAGGCGGCGCTGCGGTCCATCCTGAGGATCAAGGGCGTGATCCGGACCGAAACAGTCCTCGCCCTGCACACCCACATCCCCTACCGCACCGAACCGCTCATCAGCCGGCTGGCGCAGGGCAGCGCGCTTGCCCCCGGCCGGTCCGGGACGCGCCGGCCGGGTCCGCCGGCCCCGGCTAAAGACGGGATAATGGCCCCGTGACTATCATCGACAACGCCGTCTACGTTGACGGCGTCCGCCGCGCCGAGCCGCGCAGCCTGGAACAGACCTTCGAGACCATGACCAAGCACGGCGGCATGGCCTGGATCGGCCTGTACCGGCCGACGGAGCAGGAAATGGCCGCCGTCGCAACGGAGTTCGGCCTGCACGGCCTGGCAGTGGAGGATGCGATCTCCGCACACCAGCGCCCCAAGCTGGAACGCTACGACGACAACCTCTTTACCGTGCTCCGGCCGGCGCGGTACCTGGACGAGACGGAGACCGTGGAGTTCGGCGAACTGCACGTCTTCACGGGCCGGAACTTCGTGGTGACGGTCCGGCACGCGGAGACGGCCGTCGTCGGCCAGGTCCGGCGCCGGCTGGAGGGCCGCCCGGACCTGCTCTGCCACGGTCCCGAGGCTGTCCTCTACGCGCTGATGGACCAGGTGGTGGACGACTACGTCCCCGTGGTGGCCGGGCTGGAAAATGACATCGACGAGATCGAGGACCAGCTCTTCAGCGGCGACCCGATGGTTTCCCGGCGCATCTATGAACTCGCCCGCGAGGTCATCCATTTCCAGCGCGCCATCCACCCGCTGCCGGCCATGATGCAGCAGCTCCGGCGGGGTTTCGAGAAGTACGAGGTGGACACGGAACTCCAGCACAGCCTTCGCGACGTCGAGGACCATGTGGAGCGGCTAATCTCCCGGGCCGATTCCTTCCGCGACCTGTTGCAGAACGCGCTCACCCTGGACGGCACCCTTACCGCCAACCGCCAGAACGAGGCCAGCGCCGAGCAGAACGAACAGGTGAAGAAGATCTCGTCCTGGGCGGCCATCTTCTTCGCACCGTCGTTTGTAGCCGGCGTATACGGCATGAACTTCGAGCGGATGCCGGAACTGCACTGGACCTTCGGCTACCCGATGGCAATCGGCATGATGGCCGGCACCGCTGCGATTATGTACTGCATTTTCAAGCGGAAGGGCTGGCTCTAGCCGGCATGCCGGCCGGGCCGACGGGCATGGGCGCTGAACCGGACAAGGCCGCGTTCCGGCGGGGCCGCATCATCACACCCGGCACCGCACGCCAGCTCGGCGTCTTTGCCCTCTTCCCGCCGCCGCCCGCGCAGCAGCGGATCCTGACCACGCCCGCCGGGCCGCTGGCGGCCAGGAGCGCGAAGCCGGAACTGCTGTGGACCAGCTTTGCGCAATTGTGCGGCGGCGCGCAGGTCCCGGGCTACCGCGCCCTCGCAGCCCGGTACAGCACCTGGGTGGTCGACGGCGTTCCCTCCCCCGCTGCCGGTGGTGGTGCTTCCGCTGCTTCCGGGGTTGTGCACGCCGCGGCGGAGGCAGCCTGGCAGCGGTTCTGCGAGGTGGTGGACGTGCTCTACGACGCCGACGTCACGCTCTTCCTCGTCGGCCCCGGCCCGCTGGACTGGCCGGCTGCGGCGGCGGTCCCCGGGCTGCCGGCGCGGCTGGCCCGGGCCGCGGACCGGCTCGCGCTGCTGGAGCGGGTCGAGTCCGACGAAGCGCTGGCCGCGGAACACTCGTCCGGGAGCTAGGCGCCGGGCCCCGTGTAGTCTGGCGGCATGAGCGCGCGGCGGGACCGGTTCCGGCACATCGTGGAGACCCTGGGCAGGCATGGGCTGGGCTTCGCAGCGGGCTATCTGGGCCTGGACCGACTGCACCTGCCCGGCCGGCCGGCAGCACAGCTCCGCGGGGCCTCCCGGGTGCCGCTGCCGGCACAGGTCCGGCTCGCCCTGGAGGACCTCGGGGCGGTCTACATCAAGTTCGGCCAGATCGTCTCCACCCGCCCGGATGTGCTTCCCGCGGAGTACGCCGCCGAGCTCGCCAAGCTCCAGGACGACTCCCCGCCGGTTGACGCCGAGCAAATCCGTGTCGTCATTGACGAAGAGCTCGGTCCGCGTGCGGGCCCGCTGCTGGCATCCCTGCAGGACGTTCCGCTGGCCACCGGCTCCATCGGCCAGGTTCACGAGGCGGCCCTGCCGGCAGCCGGCGGCGGGCTGGCCGACGTCGTCGTCAAAGTGCGGCGGCCCGGCGTCGTAGAGCAGGTGAACGAGGACCTGGAGGTCATGGCCGAGCTCGCCAAACGCGCCGAACAGGCCTCGGCCACCGTGGCCGGCTTCCATGTGGCCGCCCTGGTGGACGAGTTTTCCCAGACCATGCGGGCCGAACTGGACTACCTGCAGGAGGCCCGGAACGCCGAGCAGTTCGCGGCCAACTTCGCCGGCGACGGCCGGGTCCACATCCCCCGGGTCTTCTGGGACACCACGACGTCCCGGGTCCTGACGCTGGAGCGCGTCCGCGGCATCAAGATCAACGACGCCGCCGGGCTGCGTGCCGCGGGAATCGACTCCGGCGAGCTGGCCGTCCGGGCCTGCAACATCCTGCTCAAGATGGTTTTCGAGGACGGTTTCTTCCACGCCGACCCCCACCCGGGGAACTTCTTCGTGGAGCCCGACGGACGCCTGGGCATCATCGACTTCGGTATGGTGGGCCAGATCAGCGACACGGCACGCTGGAACCTCGTCCGGGTGCTGCTGGCCGTCGTCGAACAGGACGCCGGGCGGCTGACTACGGCCATGGTGGCGCTCTGCGGCGCAACGGAGGCCGCCGACTACAGCGGGCTGCAGGCGGCCCTGGGCCGCCTGGTGGAGCGCTACGCGGGCAGGCCGCTGGCGCAGGTCCCGATCGTCCCGGTGCTGGCAGAACTGGCCGGACTGTTGCGCGTGCACCGCTTGCGGTTGCCGCGGGAGACCGCGCTGATGGTGAAGATGCTGGTCATGGCGGACGGGCTCGGCAAGCAGCTGGACCCCGCCTTCGAGCTGACCGCCCAGCTGGCTCCGTTCACCCGGAAGATCATTCTCGGTTCGCTGTCCCCCGAGGCGCTGGCGGGGCGGCTGAAGAAGCTCGGCTGGGAGGCGCTGCGCTTCGGCACCGAGGCTCCCGAGATGGCGCGCCGTCTGCTCGATGTGCTGGAACGCGGCGGGCTGGACATCCACTTCCGCGCCGACGAACTGGACCGGCTGATGGACAGGGCCGAGCGGACCGGTAACCGGATAGTGGCGGGCCTGATCACGGCGGCCCTGATCGGCGCCGTCGGGGAGCTTGTCTCCGTCCAGCCGGACCGCTGGCGCAGCTGGCCCAGGGCGCTCTTCACCGCCGGGCTGGGCGGCGTCGGAGCGCTGGGCGGCTACCTGGCGGTCACGTCCCGGCACCGGCGGCCGGGCTGAACCGGCGCCTTTGGGTGGGGCGTATCTCCAGCTCGCTCAGCTAGCGCGCTCAGCTAACGCGCGGTGCGGCGGTTGCGGGCCAGGGTTACGAGCCGGATGAAGGCCAGGACGAAGGCGGTCTCGATCAGTGCCATCAGCCCGAGCCACAGCCATTGCCCGCGGCCAATGAAGTAAATGGCTCCGAGGCAGACCAGCACGCTGCCCAGGACCAGGGCGTACACGGCGAAGCCGAAGGCCACGCGCGCGCTGCGTACCCCGGTGCGGAAGCCGAAGCCGTTGGGCTCGCCTCCGGGCAGGCCGCCGACGCGGTCCTGCCCGGCCGGTTCGAGCCGGTCGAATTCTTCCCACGGGTCACGGTCCTGCTCCCGACGCTGATCGGCCATAGTCCCATTATCCCGCGGCTCAGCGGGCAGGCCGCACCGGCTTAGGCGGCCCGCTGGGCGACTTCGCCGGGCCCGGCTCCAGCTGCGCCGAAGATGAGCTGGCGGGTGGCGATTTTTTCGGTGAAGAACCGGTCGTGGCTGACCACGACGACGGCGCCCGGGAAGTGCTGCAGCGCCCGCTCCATCACCTGGGTGCTGGAGAGGTCCAGGTGGTTGGTGGGTTCGTCCAGCAACAGCACCGAAGCGCCGGAGAGCAGGCATTGCGCCATCGCCACCCGCGCCTTTTGGCCGCCCGAGAGGTTGCCGATCTTCTGCTTCAGGTCCGCCTCGGAGAACTGGAACATCGCCAGGAAACGGTTGACGGACTTCTTCGTGGCGCTAAAGGCGAGGCTGTCCGGCAGCGCGTTGACGGCGTGGGAGACGGTGTCGCCCTCGTCGAGGTCCTCGAGCATCCGGTTGTAGGACACGAAACCGGGCCCCTTGGCCCACGCCACAACGCCGGAATCGGTGTCCTCCTCGCCGGTGAGGACCTTCAGCAGGGTGGACTTCCCGCTGCCGTTGGCGCCGAGGACGGCAATCCGGTTGCCCTTTCGGATTTCGAAGCTCAGGTCCTCGAAGAGCAGTTTTTCGCCGTAGGACTTGGCCAGCCCCTCCACCCGGCACAGCACGTCCTTCACGTGCAGTCCGCCGTAGATTTCGCTGACGATCTGGTCCACCGGCCGGGGCGTGCGGGATTTCTTGATCTTGGCCAGCTGGTTGCCCAGCCCGCGGCCGACGGCCTTGGCGGCCTCGCGGCGGTCGGCGATCCCCTCGGCCTCAAAGGCGAGCAGTTCCGATTCGTGGACGAACTGCTGTTCGAGCGTCTTGAGCCGGAACTGTTTCTGGACCACATATTCGCCGAAGTTTCCGGGGTATTCGTGCAGGTGGAAGTTCTCCACCTCGATGATGCGGGTGACGACGGCGTCCAGGAACTTCCGGTCGTGCGAGACGATGACGGCAGCTCCCTTGAAGTCGCGGAACCAGCTTTCCAGCCATTCGACGCCGGCGATGTCCAGGAAGTTGGTGGGCTCGTCGAGCAGCAGGACGTCCGGTCCTTCGAGCAGGATTTTGGCCAGCGCGGCACGGTTGCGCCAGCCGCCGGACAGTGCATCGATCGGGCAATGGCGGTGCGCGTCGTCGAACCCCAGAGTGGTGAGCACCGTGTCGATGCGGCGCGGATAATCCCAGCCGTCGAGCCGTTCCATGTCCTCGAACAGTGCCGCCTGGCGGCCGATCAGCCGGTCCAGCTCGTCGGCCGCGGGGTCGTTGGCGATGCCCGCGTCGATGCCGGCAAGCTCGGCTTCAACGGCCTTGATCTCGCCGAACAGCCCGTCGAGGACCTCGGTGATGGTCGATTCGCCGTTGAGCTCGGAGAACTGGGAGAAGTACCCCACCTTGGTGCCGAGTTCCACGCTGACCGTACCGGTGTCCGGGGCCACCTGGTCCAGGATCAGCTTCAGGATGGTGGTCTTGCCGGATCCGTTCTTGCCGATCAGACCCACCCTGTCTCCGGGTTCAAGCCGGAAAAACGCCTCACGGAGGATTTGGGTGTTGTCGAAGCGGACGCTGACGTCATGCAGCCGGATCAGGCTCATTGCTGCTGTCCTCTCAAAGGGGGTTGGTCCGGGCCCCGGGTGCGGCCCAGAACAGAATGCCCCGGGCTTCGGCCGCCCGGAACGCATATCCGGGCCGGCGTACATGCTTGGGGTGGGGGTCCCAGACTATCCCGACCCGCCAAGGCAGCCGAACCCGGAAGCGGCCGGACGCCGGCGCCGCGGGCCGCCGGAACAGCGAAGACCCCGCGCCGCGCGGGGCGGTACGAGGTCTTCGGAGCGTTCGGGGTTTTCGGGCCCCTGAGGACCTTCGGGGTTACTTGTGGGACTTGCCCGACTTGGAGTGCGCGGCCTTCGGCGCCACTGCCGGTGCCGGGGCGCGGACGGCCGAGGTTGCTGCCCCGGCGCCGTAGGACGGGACGGCCGGGGTGGCTGCGGCCTGGCGGCGGTGCTGAGCTGCGTTGGCGAGGCCAGCTGCGCGGTGTGCAGCTGCATTCTCGTGCGCCCAGGCGCTGTTGCCGCGCTCCGAGGACTCGCCGTGTTCGCCGGACTCGTCGTCCGCGGCGTCGTCAGCCTCATCGTCATCGGTGGGTGCCGGGGCCGGTGCGGTCTCCGTCTCGGTCGGTTCCGGCGCCGGTGCGGTTTCCGTCTCGATCGGTTCCGGGGCCGGTGCGGTCTCCGTCTCGGTCGGTTCCGGGGCCGGTGCGGTCTCCGTCTCGGTCGGCTCCGGGGCCGGAGCAGTTTCGGTCGGTTCCGCTGTGGGGTCGGCGGTGGGGGTGTCGGTAGGGTCGGCGGAGACGGTGGCGGTCGGGTCCGAGCTGAGCTCCGTCACGGTGGAGGCCATGGCGGCGCCGGTGCCGCCGGTGACTACGACGGCGGCAACGACGGTGGCTTTGCCCACCGTGCCGAGGGCGCTGAGCCAGGTGAAGATTCCTGCCAAGGGGTGTTCCTTCCAGAGTGCGTTCATTGGGGGCGGCCGGCGGTCGCACACAGCCAGCCGCGCGCCACGTTACCGAACCGAAACTACGGTTGGGGGCGGGATGGGGATTCCTGCGGAATTCCTTGGGAAAAAACACGGCCGACCCGGGATCCGGTCCGCCCCCGGTAGGCTAATTGGAGGCAACAAGAGAGGAAATCATGACAACGGATTCCGCTGCAGAGCGCGGACAGGCAGCCGCGCCCGAACGGTATGAACCCGAAGACGACCTTCACGGCGAGCGGTACCTCTCCGACGCGGAGCTCCGCCGGCAACTAGAGGACACGCTGCGCAAGGAGACGGCGCTCGTTGAGAAGTGGGTCTCTTCACGGGATTGCTTCATCCTCTCGGACGCCGGAAAAGTCCATCTGCCGTCGTGCTCCGACACCCAGGCCCTGATGGACCGTGAAGCGGCATGGGCACCGTACCTCGATGACCTGGAACGGGTCCGGGACTGGAACGGCACCGACAGCGCTCCCCCCATGCCGGCGCTGCTGACGCGCGCCGACGTGGAAGACCTGGCCAGCTATACGGCCTGCCCGGTCTGCGCCCCCGCGCTGGACCACACCGAGAAGCGGGCTGCCACCCGCGGGTGGACCGCAGTGCAGGCCGGCGGCTTGAACTTCCGTCACTTCGGCACGATGTTCAGTCTCGCCGACGGAACCGAGCTCGGCGCCCTCACCAGGATTTCCAGGGTGGAGACCGCCGACGGCCTGGACTTCGCCGCGGAATTCGACGGAACCGTCGACCCCGTCGCGGACCCGCTCACCGAACTGGTGTACCGCACCGAGGCAGCCCCGGAGCCGTCCTAACCGGCACGGAACGGGGCCGCATGGCCTGCCCTATTTACCTGGCCTTATTTAACGGTCAACACCGGGTTCACCGGGGCTTTGAGGGAGTTGACCTGCAGCCCGACGGTGGCCTTCTGGCCTGCGGCGAGCTTGGTGGTCCAGTCCGAGCCGGTGCAGGTGATTGACGCCTTCGGCACCACTACGCACTTGATGCCCCACGAGTTGGCGATCGAGGTGACGTTTGGATCGTTCCACGAGACGGACCAGGCTGACACTGACCGCAGCGCGGTGATGTCGAGGTTGGCAACATACCCGCCGTTCCAGGAGCTGGAAAGCCGCCACACCGCCGTGATGGCCGCGCCGGACGTCGGGCTGGACGTCGGGCTGGACGTCGGTGAGGGGCTGGCCGTCGGTGACGCGGTCGGCGACGCCGTCGCAGTCGGCGTCGGGCTGGACGTCGGTGAGGGGCTGGCCGTCGGGGTCGACGTCGGGGTGGCGGTCGGCACGGGAACGCCGCCCGCCGGGGCGGCGTTCAGGATCGGTGCCAGCGCGTCGAGTTTGGCCCGCTCCGGGGTCCGCCAGTCGGACTGGACAAGGCCGCCGGTGATGCCCGAATTCGGGTTGAAGGCCCAGTAGCCGAAGGACATGCGGTTTGTCTTCAGGTAGTCGACGATCGACTTCATCCACGCCTTGTCCGACTCGGTGGCCAGGGCCGTGCCGAATTCGCCGAGCAGGACCGGAGCGATCCCCTGCTTCTGCAGGTAGCCCCAGTTCCGGTCCCAGACGGAGGGCAGGTTCGCCGGGTAGGCGGGATCACTGAACCACTTCTGTGCGAAGAGAGACGCCGGGTAGTCGTGCGGGGAATACACCACCCGGTGCGGGGTGGTCAGGACGACCGGTTTCGCGCCGACGTCGGCGAGGCCGCCGCCCCACCAGGTGCCGCCGGCGGTGGCCTGGTTCTCGATCCCCTCGATGATGATCAGCAGGTTCGGGTTGGAGGCCAGGACGGCGTTGCCCCCGCGGGTGGACGCCGCCTGCCAGTCGGTTGCGGCCTTGCCTCCCCAGGTGGCCGCGCCGGCCGGTTCGTTGTGCAGGTCGGCGCCGATGACAGTCGGGTCCGCCTTGTACCGGTTGGCGAGCATCTTCCAGTCGGAGATCCACTTCGACTCCGGGACGGCCGAGGTGTACCAGAGCGGTGACTGGTCGGCCGAGGAGGGCCGGTGCCGGTCCAAGATGATCTGGAGGCCGTTGGCTTTGGCGCGGGCGATGACCGTGTCCATGACGTCCAGCGGCCTTTTGCCCTGGAGGTTGTAGGCCCGGTTCGCCCAGTAGTTCACGCTGCCCTTGATGGTCGTCGCGGCCAGGCACTCGTTCGAGTACGGCAGCCGGACGGTGTTGAAGCCCATCGACTTGATGTTGGCGAGGGCCTCGTCGATGGTCAGCGTCCCCCACAGGCCGTGCGGGACGCAGTCCGGGGTTTCCAGCCCGAACCAGGACGTGGCCTTGATGATGTACGGATTGTTGTTCGAATCGCGGATCGTGCCGCCGTCGGTATGCAGCCAGCCGGTCGCGGCCGGGGTGGCGACCACGACCCGCTCGGGGGCGTACGCCGGACCGGCCCCGGAGGGCGCCGCCCAGCCGGCTACGGCCAGCACACCGGCCAGCGCGGCGCCGGCCAGGGCTGCCAGGTGGGCGCCGCGGCGCTGGCGCGCCGATGCTGCCGCGGTGGGGCGGTCAATCGTCAAGTTTCCTCCAGGTCCCGGGGCAGCGACGCCCGCACCAGCTCAGTGCGTTGATGCTACACAGGACCCCACCGTACAGAGCGCGGCGGCCGGAAGCGCGGCGACGCTCTGAAAAGTTCACCGAGAAGTCGGGTCCGCCGTTCCGTTGGGAACCCGCAGCCGGGAACTAGCTGGCGGGATCGTACTGGAAGGCGCGCACTTCCTGCGCGCAGCGGCAGGAGACCGCGATTTTCGCGGCCCATTCCAGGGCCGCTTCGTAGGAGGGCAGCTCCAGCACGGAGTAGCCGCCTTCGAGTTGCGCCGTCTGCGGGTAGGTGCCCTCGTGGACGGTACCGTCGCCGTCGACCATCACGGGCGGGATACTCTCATCGATGCCGCCGCCGAACACCCACACACCGGCGTCCTTGGCCTCCTGGACGACCGCGTGGGCCGCATCCGAAACGGCCTGCAGCTCTTCCTCAGGGAACACCATGGCGGCACTGGGAAATGAGATCAGATACTTCGTCATGGCCACAGCTCCTTCTTCGCAGCACGGGGATCGAACCCATCCTGACCCGATGCGATGGCGGCGCGCAAGATCCTGCTCCCGCGGATACCGGGTACCCTGCCCTCAAGGATTCAAAAACCCCTGCAAATTGTGGAGCTAAGGAGATTCGAACTCCTGACCTCTTCGATGCGAACGAAGCGCTCTACCAACTGAGCTATAGCCCCGCAGCAACGCCGCTCCCGGAGGAACGGCGTTGTCAACGTTCCTAGGCTACAAACTATCCGCCCGCATTGCCAGCCAGCCCTCGAATGTCTGCGTGCCGTGTCGCTCTCCCGGTGCCAGGTTGAGTCCGGCGCGCAGATATTTGCCCAACCCGCCGGGCAGCGGCAGCTCCACGACGCGGCCGCGCGACCCCGACGCCCGCTGCCAGATGATGGCCAGCTCGCGCATCCCCACTACCTCGGGTCCCCCGATCGTCCGGACGCGGTGCGGCCCGCCGGACGGGGCGTCCAGCGCGGCCTCAACCAGCGCGGATGCGACCTCGGCGGGAGCAATCGGCTGGAACCGGGCCCCCTTGACCACGGGAACCAGCCGGAGCCTGGAACCCGCGGCAAACAGGCTTGCGAGCAGGGAGTGGAACTGCGTCGCCCGAAGCACCACGGTCTCCAGACCCGAGAGCTGATAGGCCCGTTCCTTGGCTGCCTTCGACTTGTAGTAACCGAAGCTGCTGCGGTCGCAGTTGACGATCGAGAGCATCACGGCCTTCGGGACCCCGGCGTCCCGGGCGGCGGCCAGCAGCCGGGCTCCGCCGTCGGCGAAGCTCCGCAGTGCTTTGCCGGAGCGCCCCTCAAGGCAGTCGATGACGACGTCGGCTCCGGCCAGCGCCGCGGCCAGCCCCTCCCCGGTGGTGACGTCCGCGCGGAAGTACGTGGCGCCGTCGACGTGCGAGGCGGTCCCCGGGGTGGGCGGGTTGCGGCTGAGCACGGTCACCCGGTGCCCTCCGCTGACCGCCTGGCGCACGACGTCGCGGCCTACCTGTCCGGTGCCGCCGGCAACGCAGATTCTCGTCATGCACGTCAGAGTACCGCGCGCGGGCAAGAAAAAGCCCCGGGCGGCCGCTTCAAGGGCCGCCCGGGGCGGAGAACGTGGGTCAGGCGCGGCGGCGCTGCAGGACGTCGTCGAGGTTGCTCAACGCGCTTTGGCCCTTGCCGAGCGGCTTCGATTCGGCGGCGGCCGCTTCCGGCTGGCGGACAGCAGCCTGCTTGAGCGACGGCTTGCCGACGGCTTTCGGGGCTTCCGGCAGGTCCAGCGGTTCGGGGGCGGCGCGCTCCGCCTTCGGCGCCTCCACGTAGGTGGGCTTGGGTACTTCCACGGGCTCCCAGCTGGAGCCCTCGGCGGAGGCCGGATCGCCCACGCGGCGCACGGAGGCATCACCGGAGGCCGCTGCCTCGGCCAGGGCGGCCTGCCGCAGCTCCTCAGCCGTGAGGGGCTTGCGGGCAGGCTGGGGCTTGGCGGCACCGGCTTCGGCGTCGAAGAGCGGGATCTCCCTCTCGGGCCCGGCCGCGTTGCGGGCGGCGCCGGCCTGAACCGGGGAGTGTTCCGCAGCTGACGCGGCAGCCGGGGCACCCATGGCCGCGCGGAAGGCCGCGTCCAGCTTGCGCCGGCGATCCCGCACCGCAAGCCTGCGGAGCAGCACGACGGCGGCAATGGCGCCCAGCAGGGCTGCGGCGGGCAGCCATCCGGACCCAAGGCCAAAGAGCCGCAGTGCCGCGGAGACAATTCCGGTTAGCAGCAGGAGCAGGCCAACCAGGGCGAGGGCCAGCCGTCCGTAGCGGATCCGGAAAGCCGGAGCCGCGGGCGTCCGGCCGCCGTCGAGGGAACCCGGGGCTGACTCGGGGCGCTGCGTACTCGTCATCGGTCTCTCCTGCGGGGCCGCCATCATCATGACGTTGCCGGCTTGGGGGTCTGCTTTTTCTACCTGCACGGCATCCTTCAGGAACTCCCCCGCCGGCTGCAGCTGGTGGTGGCCGTTCCGGAGCATGTAGGGAGCCACCCATACGATCCAGAGCGCAACAACAATGACAAGGATCACTGAGCTGCTAAGAGGGAAGTCCACAATCAAAACCGTATGAGCAAGACGGCAGAGCGGGCGGCATTGGCGGCGGTGTGTCGCGAGGCAACTGCCAAATCACTGGAGATATGACGAAACGGCTGGTCAGACCGGGGTTTCCGGCGGCCGGCCGGGGCGGGTTTCCAGCCACCTCGCCAGCAGGCCTTCGGGCACTTCCTCGGCGGTCAGGGCGAAGGTGCGGTGGTCCGCCCATTGCCCGTTGATGTGCAGGAAACGCGGCCGGTAGCCCTCGTCGCGGAAACCCAGTTTTTCCACCACGCGCAGGCTCGGGCGGTTCTCCGGCCGGATGTTGATTTCCATCCGGTGCAACCCCAGGGTGCGGAAGCAGTGGTCCGTCGCCATCGCGACCGCGGTCGGAGCGATGCCCTGGCCTGCGCGGTCCTGGTCGACCCAGTAGCCGAGGGTGGCCATCATGGCCGAGCCCCAGACGATTGATGAGACCGTCAATTGCCCGACGATCACCGGTTCCCTGAAGCCCGGAGTCCAGGCCGTAATCACGAAGGGCAACGCCGCGGCCTGCGCGGCTTGAGCCTTGAGGGACCGCACCATTTGGCGGTAGTCGGGCAGACCCCCGCCGGGAAGCGGGTTGGACGCTTCCCAGGGGGCCAGCCATTTCTCGTTGCGGGCCCGGAGCTCGCTCCATTCCCTGCGGTCCCGGTACCGGATCGGGCGCAGCACGAGGTCGCCGCACTCCAGGTTCACCGGCCAGGTGAAGCCGCCCGCCACGGGACTATTTCGTCAGGCCGGAAGTGAAACCGGGCAGCCATTCGCGCAGGCCGGGGCCGAGGTCTTCGCTGTCGCAGGCGAGCTGGACGCAGGCCTTGAGGTAGCTGAGCTTGTCGCCGGTGTCGTAGCGGCGGCCGCGGAAGATCACGCCGTACACGCCGTAACCTTCGCCCTCGCCGGCGGAAAGTTCCTGCAGCGCATCGGTGAGCTGGATTTCCCCGCCGCGGCCGGGCTCGGTCCGCTCGAGGACTTCGAACACCGCAGGGTGAAGGACGTACCGGCCGATGATGGCCAGGTTGGAGGGGGCCTCATCGACGTCGGGCTTCTCCACGAGCTGCTTGATCCGGACGTATTCCTCGCCCTCGACGGCTTCGACGTCGGCGCAGCCGTAAGCGCTGATCTGCGAGGGCTCGACCTCGATCAGGGCCACAACCGACCCGCCGGTCTTCGCCTGGACCTCGATCATGGTGCTGAGCAGCTCGTCGCGCGCGTCGATGAGGTCATCGCCCAGCAGGACGGCGAACGGTTCGTAACCGACGTGCTGCTTGGCGCGCAGCACGGCGTGGCCCAGGCCCATCGGGTCGCCCTGGCGGACGTAGTGGATGTCGCCGAGGTTGCTGGCGGCCTGGATGGACTCCAGCTTGGCGGTGTCTCCCTTGGCCTCCAGCATCGCTTCCAGCGTGGGCACGCGGTCGAAGTGGTCCTCGAGGGCGCGCTTGTTGCGTCCGGTGATCATCAGGACATCGTTGAGGCCCACGTTCACGGCTTCCTCAACCACGTACTGGATGGCCGGCTTGTCGACGACCGGCAGCATCTCCTTCGGCATCGCCTTGGTGGCGGGAAGGAAGCGGGTGCCGAGGCCCGCAGCGGGGATGACGGCCTTACGGACGGAGGCGTTGGGTGTAATCACTGGACTAATCTAACTGAGGGGGCAAAACATCAGGTAATTGTCCTCCGCATGGCAGCCGCGGCAGCCCGCCCTCCGGCGCCGCCCGGCCGAAAGGACGCCACTGCATGAGCAGCAAGGAAGAGATCCGCTCCCGCCACCGCTTACGGCGGGCCGCCCTGTCGCCGGCGGAACTGGCCGACGCCGGTGCCGCCATTGCCCGCCATGGGCTGGCCTGGGCCTCCGGGCTGGCCGACGCCGGGCAGCGGACTTTCGCCGCCTACCTCGGCGTCGGCTCCGAACCGCCCACCCTCCCCCTGCTGGGAGCCCTGCACGACGCCGGCCAACGGGTATTGCTGCCGGTCTGCGAACCGGACCTGGTACTGAGCTGGGTGTACTGGACGCCCGAATCGGAATTTGTCCGCAGCCGCTACGCCCCCATCCAGGAACCCGCCGGCGAACGGTTCGGCACAACTGAGGTGCGCGGAGCCGCCGGCATCTTCCTGCCCGCCACTGCCCTGGACCGTTCGGGCAACAGGATCGGCCAGGGCGGCGGCTACTACGACAAATTCCTGGCAGCCCTTGCCGCACTGCCTCCGGGCGGCGCCGGAACCAGGGAGCGCCCGGTGCCGACCGCGGCCGTGGTGTACGACGCCGAGGTGCTGCCCGCCGGCAGCATTCCCGCGGAGTCGTTCGACCGAAGGGTCGACTTTGCACTGGCGCCCGGCGGCCTGATCGGGCTTTCTGGGCTTTCGGGCCTTTCTTAGCCGCACCTTCGCGGGTGATAGAATTGGCACTCAGGCCCTGCGACTGCTAACGCCGGATGTTCGCCCACCGTCTCGGTGGCGACAATCCAGCCGGCAGCACGGGACCTGCTCGTTTGTCCTAAAGGAGGAATCCCAGTGCCCACGTATGCATACGCCTGCAAGGACTGCAGCCACGCCTTCGAGACCGTGCAGTCCTTTACGGACAGCTCCCTGACGACCTGCCCGGAGTGCCAGGGGACCCTGCGCAAGAAGTTCAACAGCGTCGGCGTCGTGTTCAAGGGTTCCGGTTTCTACCGGACCGACTCGCGTGACTCCAAGGGCAGCGCTGTCGCGCCGGCCACCCCCGCCGCAGCACCGGCGACCTCCACAACGGCCCCCGCCGCCGCCAGCTAGCAACCGGCGGGTACATCCCGCCCGGCTCGCGGCAGCGCAGTTAGTTCTCCACATAGCGCCGCCGACGGCTGCCGGCGACCCACCGGCCGGCCGTAGCGTGGCGGCATGGCACACCGCCGACGCCTTCTCCGCCCGCCGCTTTCCGGCCGCCCGCCACGGCGCCGGCTTCGGGCCTGGTGGGGCCGGCACCGCCGGCTGGCCGTTGCCCTGCTGCTTTGCCTCGCCGCCGGCATGACCGTGCAGCAATTGACGCCGGTACCCGACGCCACCGTCGCGGCATGGGCCGCAGCCAAGGACCTTCCGGCCGGCCGGGTGCTGGCTGCCGCCGACCTCGCCGCCGTTCAGGTCCCGCCGGGAGTGCTTCCAAGCGGTTCCTTGGGACTACCCGCCCTCGAGGGCAAACAACTCGCCGGGGCCTTGCGCAGGGGCCAGCTCCTCACCGACTCCCAGCTCGTCGGGCCGGGGTTGCTGGCCGGCAGCCCGCCGGGCGCGGCAGCCGTGCCACTTCGAATGGCGGACCCGGCATCGATCCAACTGGTCTCCCCCGGTCAGTTGGTCAATGTCGTGCTGACCAGCGGTGACGGCTCCGGGCAGGCCCCGGCGTCCCGGCTGCTTGCCTCCGCGGTCCCGGTCCTGTGGACCTCTGTGCAGGGAGAAAAAGCCGGCCAGTGGCTCGGCGCCGGCGAGATGGACGGGCTGATGGTGGTGGCGGCGGACCCGGAGCAGGCCCAACGGCTTGCCGGGGCCTCCACGCAGGGCAAGCTGTTCTTCGTCCTGGTGGGGGCGCGGCCAGGCTGAACGGGGGGCGCCGGCCTCTGTGCCGACGCGCGGCTCAGCCCCAGTGCGGCGGCCGCTGTTCCTTGAGCCAGGCATCGTGGTCATAGGTGCCGGGCTGGTCGCCCCAGCGCCGCGGATCATCCTCGGCGGCCTTGTTGGGCAGCAGCCCGCCGGGGACCGCGGGGCTGCCGGCTTTCTTGTCTTTGGCGCTCCGGTGCCGCGCTCCCTGCAGCGCCGCGTCCTGAGGCTGCACGCCGTTTCCGTCGCCGCCCTGCTCCGGGGTGTCATTCCCGTTCTCGTTGCCTGCGTTCATGCCGCCGGCCTCCTTGCTGCGATTAGCTCTTCCCTGCTGCCGGGCACCGTCCGCCGGTTACCGGCGGTCCGCCGCGGCAGGGGCGTAGGCGTCCTGCGCGTCGCCGGCGCTGAGGTTCTCGATGTCGTCGGAGAAGCCGGGCGAAGTGCTGGCGCGGCTCGGCGCCGCGGGTTTCTCCACACCGAGGTAGCCGCCGATCCGATCCGCGCAGGCGGAGGGATCGGTGAAGACCTCTATGGTCCATAGTGGCATGTACCGCCAACCCAGGCGCTCCAGCAGCTGAGGCCGGAGGCGGCTGCGCTCACGCACCGTCATCCGGCGGTACCGCTCGGTGCCGTCGGACTCGATCGCGACCGGGCGGGGGATCTCGGCGTCGTCCTGGCCGATCGTGTGCATCGGGTCCGCGGCGGCCACCATGTCCAGGACGCCGTCGTACTGATGCCAGACCCGCGCACCACGGGCACGGAGCCGGTCACCGAGGTCCGCCACCAGCGGGTCGGCGCCAAGGGCCTGCTCGCTCGCCGCCGCGCGGGAGGCCGGGCTGCCCAGGTCGGAGTTGCCCGCGATTTCCCGGTCCAGAAGCTCGTAAAAGTCCACCGCGCCGTAACTCAGCCGGGTGACGTCCAGGTCCTCGGGCCGGAAGCAGCTCAGGACATGCAGTGAGCGCCGTGCGCGCGTCATCGCGAGGGCGAACTTGGCACGGCCCCCGGCGGCGGACAGCGGCCCGAGGCTGTGCAGCGCGCGCCCGTGCGGGGTGCGGCCGTACCCGGGCGAGAAGATGACGTGGTCACGGACCAGGCCCTGGGCCCGCTCAAGGTCCACCACCCGGAAGGACTCGTCGCCGGCGGTGAAGAAGCTGCCCAGCAGGGGGTAGTTGGGCAGCTGCCGCCGGATGGCCTCGCCGATCCGGGCAGCGTGCCGCAGGCTGCCGGTGACAACGGCCAGGGACGTGCGGGGCCGCAGCCGCGCGTGTTCGAAGACCAGTTCCACCACACGGTTGACCTCGGCCACGACCGATTCGACGCCGTCGTGGTCGGCGCTCGGCAGGCCCGTCCCGTCCGGCAGGTACTCCACCGTCAGGGCACGGTCCAGCCCGGTGGCAGACTGCCCCTCCGGGAGCCTGCGGAGTCCGCCGTCGTAAAACCCCTTGCTCAGCTGCCGCACGAGGTCCTCGTCGACGGCGCGGTAAACGGTCCTCAGTTTCCGGACCGGCAGCACGGCGGCCAGGGCCTGGTAGGCGCTGTCCACGGGCTGGTACGGGTTCTCGCCGGCGGCGAGCCGCTCCACCCCTACGGTGAAGCTGCGCGGGCTGGCGATCTTGTCGTCGCCAAAGGCGATGACCTGCCGGGAGCGGGCGACGGCGGGCAGGACGGCCTGCAGCGAGGTCGCCTCGGCGTCCAGGATCACCACGGCGTCAAAGCGCTGTTCGGCGGGCAGCAGGCTGGTCATGAGGTACGGGCTGACGGACCATACCGGCACCAGCATGGGCACCAGCTCAGGCGACTGCGCGGTCAGCGCCGCAGGGGTCACCCGCCCGTCCTTGAGCAGGCTCCGCAGCAGGTCGGCCTGGCGGGGGTGCTCGCTGAGGGCAGCGCGCCAGCGTTCGGCCAGTTTCCAGCGCAACCGGGCAGCGCCGCTGGCGATGTGGGCGTTGTCCGCGAGCCGGTATTCCGCCTCGAGCTGGCGGAGGGCGTCGCCGTCGGACATGGCGAGGTAGTCGTCGCCGCTGATCATGGCTTCCAGGGCCGACTGCCACCAGGCCAGCTCAAGCTCCGAGGCCACCGACTCCGCCGGCACCTCGCGCTCGGCCAGGTCGTCGAGCAGTTCACCGAGGCCGTGCTCCCGCATGTTTTCCACCAGCAGCGTCCGCTCGGGCAGGGTCTCCAGCGTCGCAGTGTCCGCGACGAGGCGCTCCAGGCGGTCCACCAGCTCGTTGTAGGGGGTGTCGCGGACGGATCCGCCGGCGGCGGTGTGCTTGACGGCCGCGCCCAGCTCGGCCAGTTCGGCTTCCAGCTCGCGGTACAGGGCGGTGATCTCCGCCAGGCCGGAGGGAACGGCCGGGTGGCGCTGGGTGGTGGCGTACCCGGCCCAGGCGGCCCGTTGCTCCTGGACCAGGACCAGGGAACTGTGGAGGTCCGCGATGTGCACGCCGGGCCGGACGTACTCCTTGGCGACGCGGCGCAGCCGGGAACGCTGCATGGACGCCATCTCGATGTTCCGCTCGCGGCGCCACGAGGACGGGGCGGTGGCCGAAATCAGGTCATGGACGGGGCGGTCGAAAATGTCGGGGGTGAACTTGTCCAGGCTTTCCCGGACCGCGACCAGCAGGGCGATCTGGTCCCCCCACTCGGCAAACGTCGCGCCGAGGCGGATCTCAGCGTGTTCGGCGACGCCGTTCATCCGTTCGCGCAGCTGCGGGAGCTTCTCCGCCACGGAGCGCGCCACCTGCTGCGCTTCCTGGGTCTCCTTGCGGGTGAGCAGCCGGGCACCGTGCCACGGGCTCATGGTCGAGGCGCGGCTGAAGCTGCCCAGCTCGGCCGCCCGGCGGAGCCGTCCCGCCAGTTCCTCGCGGTCCCGGATGCTGTCCAGCACGCTGCGCTTGAGCCGGACCGTGGTGGCCGGTGCCGGGTGGATGGCGGTCAGCGCCGCGAGCGACTGCATCGCCTCGTATGGCGAGCAACCCCAGCGCGCCCGGACGTTGTGCAGGGACGCGACGTGGTCCATCAGGGCGTGCCGGTGCTCGGTCAGCGTGGAGTGCAGGTTCTTCAGCTGCGGTTCAAGCGACTTTTCGTTGCGCACAATCGCCCGGACCAGCTGGCCCTTGAGCTGCAGCGGCGTGGCGTTGCCAGCGAGCTGCACGAGTACCGAGTCGAGCCCCAGGGACTCCAGCTGGGCGGACACTTCGGCCAGGCTGGCCCGGCGGTCACCGACGACCAGGACGCTCTTGCCTTCGTCGACGAGGGCGCCGATGGTGTTGATCGCGGTCTGGGTCTGGCCGGTTCCGGGCGGGCTGCTGACCACCAGGGAGTCACCGGCTCGGACGGCGTCCACGACGTACTGCTGGTCCGTGTCGGCGTCGAGCAGCAGGAGTTCGTCGGCGGGGCTGCGCTCGTCCGTGCTCGGGAAACGCCCGTCCTCCAGCACGGGGACGTCCACCGGGGCGCCGGCGGCGGCGCGGCCCAGCGCGGCCACGAGCGGGTTGTTCTGGTTGATCCACGGGTCATCCAGGTTGCCGGAGAGGTCCGCGAACGTCGAGACGAGCAGGTTGTGTTCGATTTCGGCGCCGTGGATCGGCTGGATCAGGGTGCCGAGGCGGTCCAGGACGGGCTGCGGATCATACCGGGCGGTGCTGTAGGCCATCCGGGTCACCGCGTTGACGTCAAAGACGATCCCGTGGACGGTTTTCAGATGCCGGACCAGGGCGGGATTGATCCGGGCCTGCTCCGTAAGCTGCAGCTCGTAGTCGTCCTCACCCGGGCGGACGGTCAGGGAAATGGCGGTGAGCATCACGGGCGCGGACACGCGTTGCGGTTTGCCGCCGACGGCGGAGGTCCAGACGACGGTACCGGCCGAGAAGTAGCCGGCGTCGATGCCGCGGTCGTTGGCGAGTTCGAAGATCTTGGAGCGCAGGTTGCGGGAGGCCCGCGCGGCGACGACGTACTGCTGGCGGTCACGGATCAGCGTCGACAGGCGGGTCCGGCGGCCGGCCATCAGCTGGGCCAGGCCCGACGGGTGGGCATGGGTCAGGTCAATGGAGCCCTCGGGCGTTTTGGTAAAGCGCAGCATGGTGTCTGCTCCGGTGACGGGTTTAAGACCCGACAGCCATTTCCTGAACTCCTCGGAGCCCTCGGGGTGGCCTTGACCAACTGACACTGCTGCCTTCTTTTCTGTGCTCACGGTTTCTGACTGCGCGCGGGACGCCCTGGACCATACCGGCATGCTTTCGAGGTTAGCCCGAATCCGGAGCCAGTGCCGGGCCGCAACACTGGCGCACGCCAAATTCATGGGCAAATTGCTTCGGCGCCGCGGTCCGGGCAAAAGCAAATGGCCGGCCTCAAACGAGGCCGGCCATTCACGCCGTTATTCCCACTCGATGGTTCCCGGCGGCTTGCTGGTGACGTCCAGCACGACGCGGTTCACGCCGTCGACTTCGTTGGTGATCCGGTTGGAGATCCGGGCCAGCAGGTCATAGGGCAGCCGCGACCAGTCGGCCGTCATGGCATCCTCGGAGGACACCGGGCGCAGCACGATCGGGTGGCCGTACGTGCGGCCGTCGCCCTGCACGCCGACGCTCCGGACGTCCGCGAGCAGCACAACGGGCATCTGCCAGACCTCGTTGTCGAGGCCGGCCGCGGTCAGTTCGGCGCGGGCGATGGCGTCGGCCTTGCGCAGCAGGTCCAGGCGCTCCTTCGTGACTTCGCCGACGATCCGGATGCCCAGGCCCGGACCGGGGAAGGGCTGCCGGCCGACGATTTCCTGCGGCAGGCCCAGCTGGGCACCGACGGCGCGGACCTCGTCCTTGAACAGGGCACGCAGCGGTTCGACGAGTTCGAACTGCAGGTCTTCGGGCAGGCCGCCCACGTTGTGGTGGCTCTTGATGTTCGCTGCGCCCTCGCCGCCGCCGGACTCAACGACGTCGGGGTACAGGGTTCCCTGGACCAGGAACTTGATCTTTTCGCCGTGCGCGGCGGCCTCGGCGATGATGGCCAGTTCGGCTTCCTCGAAGGCGCGGATGAATTCGCGGCCGATGATCTTGCGCTTGGTTTCCGGGTCACTGACGCCGGCCAGCGCGGCCTGGAAGCGGTCCTGCTCGTTCGCGACGTAGAGCTTGACGCCGGTGGCGGCGACAAAATCGCGTTCCACCTGCTCGGCTTCGCCTTCGCGCAGCAGCCCGTGGTCCACGAACACGCAGGTCAGCTGGTCGCCGACGGCGCGCTGGACGAGGGCGGCGGCCACGGCCGAGTCGACCCCGCCGGAGAGCCCGCAGATGACCCGGGAATCGCCGATCTGGGCGCGGATCCGCTCGACCTGCTCCTCGAGGATGTTACCGGTGGTCCAGTTCGGTTCCAGCTTGGCGCCCTTGAAGAGGAAGTTCTCCAGGACCTGCTGGCCGTAAGCGGAGTGCTTCACCTCGGGGTGCCACTGCACGCCGTAAAGGCACCTTTCCTCGTTGGCGAAGGCGGCCACGTCGGCGCCCGCCGTCGTCGCGAGGACCTCAAAGCCTTCCGGCGCCTCGTGCACGGAGTCGCCGTGGCTCATCCAGGTGCTCTGGTGCTGCGGCATGCCCTCGAGGATGGAGCGGCCCTCGCCGATGGTGGTGGTCTCGGTGGCGCCGTACTCGCGCAGGCCGGTCCGGGCCACCTTGCCGCCCAGGGCGTTGGCCATGGCCTGGAAGCCGTAGCAGATGCCGAACACCGGGACGCCGGCTTCGAACAGGTCGGCGCCCACGCTCGGGGCACCTTCGGCGTAGACGCTCGCGGGGCCGCCGGAGAGGATGATGGCGGCCGGGTTCTTGGCCAGCAGCTGCTCGGTGCTGTAGGTATGCGGAACGACTTCCGAATACACATTCGCTTCCCGGACGCGGCGGGCAATCAGCTGCGCGTACTGGGCACCGTAGTCAACAACCAGCACGGGCCTGTGGGACGTCTGGGATGCAGTGGGAGTGGTCACCCTCCTAGCCTACTTTGCGCCCCCGCTCCCCCGCACATCGAGAAGCCCCGGGTAAGCGAACTCACAAGCCGGCGTGCCGCCGCTTGCCTGGGGCTCAGTAGCGCTGCGGCGCCTGCGGGTTGGCGGCGAGTTCGGCCTCCACCTCGGCGTGGAATTTCTTCTCCACGAAGAAGGACAGGAAGGGCACGACGCCGCCGAGGGCCAGGATGACGAGCTTGGCGAACGGCCAGCGCATCAGCGACCAGAGCCGGAAGTTGGACATCAGGTAGACGACGTACATCCAGCCGTGCACGATCAGCACCGCCACGGACAGGTTCACTCCGCCGATGACTCCCGGCGGCTCGGCGTCGGCGAAACCGAAGCTGAACGGCTGGCCGGTGACGGCGTTGGTGCCGCCGGCGAAGAGGTACTGGCCGAAGACGTAACGGGCGACCAGCTCTGCGCAGAGCAGCAGCAGCATGGAGCCGGTCAGGTAGGCGAGCACCTTGTAGAACTTCAGGGCGGAGCGGATCTGCGCCTCGGTGCCGCCGAAGCGGCGCTTCTTGCCGTTGGCGCTTCCCGTTCCGTTGGACTGCTGCGGCTGGATGGCCGGCTGGGGCTCGATCATGATTGCACTCTCGGATTGGTTGGGTCGGTCTCGGGGGAATCGGTGCTGTGGGGCGGGCCCGCGGCCAGCCGGGCGGCCGCTTCGTCCTGGGCGTCTTCGAGGCCCCGGCGGTAGTCGTCCTTGACCAGGCGCCACCAGATGAAGAGCGCGAAGCCGGCAAAGACCACCCACTCCGCGGCGTAGAACAGGTTGAGCCAGTTCACCGTCTGGGCGGGCGGCTGCGGAGCGATGTTCAATGGTTTGATGGCTCCGGAGGCGGCCACGTCGGCGCTGCCGGAACGCTCCGCGCTGGCGGCGACGAAGCCGGGGTAGCTGCTGACGTCCCAGAGGTTGATGAGTTCGGCGACGGAGACGGCACTGGCGCGCCCGGGGCCGGCGTCGGTGTTGGGCAGCGGCGCTTCGGACGGGATCAGCCGCCCGGTCAGTTCAACGGTGCCCGACGGCGGCGCCGCGGCGTCCGCGGCGTCCGCGACCCAGCCCCGGGCCACGGGGATCCAGGTCTGCGGGGAGGCTCCGGCGCCCGTCAGGGCGGGTGCGCCCTGCACCGCGAAGGCGGAGACGATCCAGAACCCCTTGGCGCCGTCGTTGATCCGGCCGGGAACCAGGACCTGCTTCTGCGGGTCGTACCGGCCGCTGGCGGTGACGACCTGATCGGCCACCGAACCGGGGAAGAACTGCCCGGGCTTCAGGACGGCGGTCAGCGGGCGGGGCTCCTCGGTGCCTGTGGAAACCGGCGCCTCGGCCCGTGTGGAGCGGCCGAACTGCCACTGGCTCAGCAGCACAAAGACCCCGGAAATCACGATCGCGAACACAAGGCCTGCGATCCAGCGGGGTTTGAGGGCGGTTTTCAGCACCCCTTAACCGTACTTCGTCCGCCTGTAGAACAACGAAACGGGCCTGTAGGCCTGCCCCAATTTTCAGTGGTCGAAGAACACCAGGCTGGAGTTGATCAGTTCAGAGATCACTTCCGGGTCGTAGGCCCGGCGGAGCGACTCCCGGAAGGATTCCTTGGACAGCGAGCGCGCCAGGGTGGCCAGCACCTCCAGGTGGTCCGAGAAGGAACTTGCCGGCGTCGCGATCAGCAGGATAACGGTGGCCGGGCCGTCGGCCGCGCCGAAATCCAGCGCCTTGCCGTACTTGGTGATGCCGACCGCGATCGAGGTGCGGGAGACGAACTCGCTGCGGGCGTGGGGCAGGCCGACACCACCCGGCAGTCCGGTGGCCAGCTGGTGCTCGCGGGCGTTGACGTGGCCGAGGAACCCTTCCAGATCGGAGATCCGGCCGGCCTCGTATATGCGTTGCGCGAGTTGGGCGGCGGCGTCGAACTTGTCCTCCGCGTCCAGCTCCAGGATCACCATCTGCGGCGTCGTGAGGTCGGCATCGTACCGGTCCAGTGGTTCCGCCAAGAGGTGTCCCTTCGAAGTGTCGTCGGTGCGCGCCGACCGCTGGTGCGCCGGACGGCAGCCCGGTCAGCGCAGCGGAACGATGTCCTCGACGCCCAGGCGTGCGGCGTCCGCGGATTCGTCGTCCGGCTGCTCCTGGCTCAGCCGTTCGGCGTCGACCCGGGCCAGGTAGTGCTTGATTTCGCTCTCGCGCTGCGCATCGCTCCAGCCGAGAACCTCACCGATCAGTTTAGCGACTACCGGCGCGGCGGACACACCGCGGTCCCACGCCTCGATCGAGATGCGGGTGCGGCGGGTGAGCACGTCCTGGACGTGGCGGGCGCCCTCGTACCTGGCCGCATACACGGCCTCGGCCGCCAGGTAGTCGTCGGCTCCGGGCAGCGGCTCGGCCAGTTCGGGGTTCTCGCCGATCAGCGCCAGCACCTCCGGCGCCATGGAGCCGTAGCGGTTGAGCAGGTGTTCGATCCGCGCGACGTGGACGCCGGTTTCCTCCGCCATCCGGTTGCGCTTGTTCCAGGCGGCCTTGAAGCCGCTGGCGCCCAGCAGCGGAATGGATTCGGTGCACGACGGCGGGACGCGTTCGTCCATGCTGCGGGTCGCCTCGTCCACGGCGTCCTTGGCCATGACCCGGTAGGTGGTCCACTTGCCGCCGGCCACGACGACGAGGCCGGGCACCGGATGCGCCACGACATGTTCGCGGGACAGCTTGGCCGTCGAGTCGTTTTCCCCGGCCAGCAGCGGCCGCAGCCCGGCGTAAACGCCCTCAACGTCCTCACGGGTCAGCGGCCGCTTGAGGACCTTGTTGACGTGTTCGAGGATGTAGTCGATGTCCTTGCTGGAGGCCGCCGGGTGCGCCTTGTCCAGGTGCCAGTCCGTGTCGGTCGTGCCGATGATCCAGTGCCGGCCCCAGGGAATGACGAACAGCACCGATTTCTCGGTCCGCAGGATCAGGCCCACCGTGGATTGGAAACGGTCCCGCGGCACCACCAGGTGGATGCCCTTGGAGGCGCGGACCTTGAGCTGGCCGCGGTCGGTGACCATGGCCTGGGTCTCGTCGGTCCAGACGCCGGTGGCGTTGATGACCTGCTTGGCCCGGATGTTGAAGCTGGTACCGTCCTCGTGGTTGACCACCTTGGCGCCGACGACGCGTTCGCCCTCCCGCAGGAAGTCCACCACCGCCATCTGGTTCACCGCGTGCGCGCCGTAATAGGCCGCGGTGCGCACGAGGTTCGCGACGTACTTCGCGTCGTCGACCTGCCCGTCGTAGTAGCGGATGGATCCGACGAAGGCGTCGTCCTTGAGGCTGGGCGCCGCGCGCAGGGTGCCGCGCCGGCTCAGGTGCTTGTGGAACGGGACGCCGCGGCTGTGCCCGCCGGTGATGGACATGGCGTCATAGAGGGCGATGCCGGAGCCGACGTAGGGCCGCTCCACGAACCGTTTGGTGAGCGGGTAGAGGAACGGGACCGGCCGGGCAAGGTGCGGGGCGAGGACCGAGAGGATCAGGCCGCGTTCGTGCAGCGCCTCCTTGACCAGCGCGAAGTCCAGCATCTCCAGGTACCGGAGGCCGCCGTGGATGAGCTTCGAGGACCGCGACGACGTTCCCGCCGCCCAGTCGTTGGCCTCCACGATGGCCACGCTCAGGCCGCGGGTCACGGCGTCGAGGGCGGCGCCGGCGCCGACAATGCCGCCGCCGACGATCAGGATGTCGAGTTCCTTGCCGGGCTCCGTGGTGGCTTTGAGAACCGCCAGGGACGCCTCGCGTTCCGCGGGTCCGAGTGCGCCGCCTGCCTTGGGAGCCCCACCGGGAAAACTGTTCATCTCACGCCTCCATCCGGATCAAACCTCGTAGTGCACCACACTACTTCCAAGTTCTCCGGTTGGGCAGGGCCTGGGCCGGCCCGCGCAGCGCCTAGTTTCCGGCGTAAGGCGAGACGACGACGTCGACGCGCTGGAATTCCTTCAGGTCCGAGTAGCCGGTGGTCGCCATCGAGCGGCGCAGCGCGCCGATCAGGTTCGAGGTGCCGTTGGTGTGGTGGCCCGGGCCGAACAGGACCTCTTCGAGGGGTCCTACGGTACCGACGTTGGCCCGGTCGCCGCGGGGAATTTCGAGGTGGTGGGCCTCCTGGCCCCAGTGCCAGCCCTTGCCGGGAGCCTCTTCGGCGCGGGCCAGGGCGCTGCCCAGCATCACGGCGTCGGCACCCATGGCGATGGCCTTGACGATGTCGCCCGAGGTCCCCATGCCGCCGTCGGCGATCACGTGCACGTAGCGTCCGCCCGACTCGTCCATGTAGTCCCGGCGCGCGGCCGCGACGTCGGAGATGGCGGAGGCCATCGGCGAGTGGATGCCCAGGGCGCGGCGGGTGGTGCTGGTGGCTCCGCCGCCGAAGCCGACCAGCACGCCGGCGGCTCCGGTGCGCATCAGGTGCAGGGCCGGGGTGTAGCCGGCCGCCCCGCCGACGATGACCGGGACGTCGAGTTCGTAGATGAACTGCTTGAGGTTCAGCGGCTCGTGGTCCTTGGAGACGTGCTCGGCCGAGACGGTGGTGCCGCGGATCACGAAGATGTCGACGCCGGCGGCCACCACGGTTTTGTAGTGTTCCTGGGTGCGCTGCGGGGTCAGGGAGCCGGCCACCGTGACGCCGGCGGCGCGGATCTCAGCCAGCCGCGAGGTGATCAGTTCCGGCTGGATCGGGGCCCGGTAGAGCTCCTGCATGCGGCGGGTGACGGCCGGCCTGTTGGTCTCGCTTCCCAGGGCGGCGAGCTGGTCCAGGACCGGCTGCGGGTCCTCGTAGCGGGTCCAGAGGCCTTCCAGGTCGAGGACGCCGAGGCCGCCGAGGCGCCCCAGCGCAATGACGGTGTCCGGGGACATCGCCGAGTCCATCGGCGCGGCGATGACCGGCATGTCGAACTTGTAGGCGTCGATCTGCCAGGAGACGGAGACGTCCTTGGGATCGCGCGTACGGCGGTTGGGGACGATCGCAATGTCGTCCAGGGAGTAGGCGCGACGCCCACGCTTGCCACGGCCAATCTCAATCTCGTAAGTCACGTGCCCACTTTACTTGACCCTGCCCCGGACCCGGCATTTGGCCGCGCCCCGGTCCCGCGGTGGGCCGGGGGGCCAGCGGGGGCACGCCGCCGGAGGGGCCGAAGCGGTCCCGGATAAAGCGATAGTGGACACTGAGTTGACAACTTTTGTCAATAGTTTACAAAACGTGAAAATGCCCTTACGTTTACTTTCGGCCGGCCGGAGGTTTAGCCGGAGGCCTCCACACCCCGTTCCGGGCATTCCGCAATGCCCGGTGATAGAAAGCAGAACCCATGGGAAGTGCATCACTCAGGAAGTCCCGCGTCCTGGCCCTGTCGCTGGCCGCCGTCGTCGGCACCATGACGCTCGCCGTCACCCCGGTGGCCGCCGCCCCCGGCACCGGACCGGTCGCGGCGGAAAATGTTCCGGCGCCGGATGTCAACGCCGGCGAGGCGTACACGCAGTTCATCGTCAGCTTCAAGAAAACCGCGGGCAACGCCACGCCCGGCGGGCGAGCGAACGCCTGGGGCAAGGCCGCGAAGCAACAGGGGGTCAGCGTGCGGGAACTGCGCGCCCTGGCCACCGGCGGAACCCTGATCGCCTCGGACAAGGCACTCTCCGACCAGGCGGCCAAGGACTTCATGGACGCGATCGTCGCTTCCGGGGCGGTCAACGCCGTCGAGCCCGACGCCCGGATGACGGCGGTCTTGACACCGAACGACACCCGCTACGCGGAGCAATGGGACTTCACCGGGGCCAACGGCATGCGAATCCCCGGCGCCTGGGACGTCTCCACCGGATCCGGATCCACCGTTGCCGTGATCGACACCGGCATCACGGCACACCCTGACCTGGACGCCAACGTGCTGCCGGGCTACGACTTCGTCTCCGACGCCACCGCGGCGCGGGACGGCAACGGCCGCGACTCCAACGCCCAGGACCAGGGCGACTGGTACGCCGCCGGTGAATGCGGCCAGACTGCGGCCGCCAATTCCTCCTGGCACGGAACCCACGTCTCCGGCACCATCGCCGCTGTCACCGGCAACGCCGCGGGCGTGGCCGGGGTAGCGCCGAACGCCAAGGTCCTCCCGGTCCGGGTTCTGGCCAAGTGCGGCGGGTCCCTGTCCGACATCGCGGATGCGATCATCTGGGCTTCCGGCGGCACCGTCTCCGGCATCCCGGCCAACGCCAATCCGGCCAAGGTCATCAACATGAGCCTGGGCGGCTCCGGCGCCTGCGGCACCACCTACCAGGCGGCCATCGACACCGCCGTCTCGCGGGGCACCACCGTGGTGGTGGCTGCCGGCAACAGCAACCAGGACGCCTCCGGCTTCCGCCCGGCCAACTGCAGCTCCGTGGTGACGGTCGCCGCCAGCAACCCCAGCGGCACCCTCTCCTACTACTCGAACTACGGCGCGACCGTGGATCTCACCGCCCCGGGCGGTGACACCAGCGTCAGCGGCGGCGGCATCCTGTCTACGCTCAACACCGGAACCACCACCCCGTCCGCGGCGGGCTACGCCAGCTACCAGGGCACCTCGATGGCCACCCCGCACGTCGCGGGCCTCGTGGCGCTGATGAAGTCCAAGTCCGCCGCGCTCACCCCGGCGCAGGTCGAATCAACACTCAAGCAGGGCACCCGGGCCATGCCGGGCGGCTGCACCAAGGGCTGCGGCGCCGGCCTCTCGGACGCCACGGCCACGATGGGCCTGCTCGGCGGAACCACTCCCCCGCCGTCGGGCAACCTGCTGCTGAACCCCGGCTTCGAAAGCGGCCCGGCGTCCTGGACCTCCGATCACGCGGACACCTTCGAAACCGGCACCAACGCCCGGACCGGCAGCGGCTTCGCCGGACTGAACGGCTGGGGCCAGTCGACGTCGTACCGGCTGGACCAGACCCTCTCCATCCCGTCCTCCGTGAGCGGCTCCAGCCTGTCCTTCTACCTCAAGACGCTGACCGACGAGACCACCACCGCGACCGCCTACGACACCCTGAAGGTCCAGGCCGTCAGCGGCGGCGTCACCACGACGCTGGCCACCTACTCCAACCTGAGCAAGTCCACCGGGTACGTGCTGAAGACCCTGGACCTGTCCGCGTTCAAGGGCAAGACGGTCACCCTGCGCTTCCTGGGCGTGGAGGATTCCTCGCTCAAGACCTACTTCTTCGTGGATGACACCTCGGTGACCACCTCGTAGCAGCAGGCCGTGCCGGCAGGAATGGGCATGTCCTCCCTTCCCGGGGGGACATGCCCATTCTTTGTGCCTTCGAGTGGGCATGGGGCCACTATGTCCACCGGACGTCGCCGGCGGAGGGCATGTCCCGCGGCTCAGGTCGCCGGCGGAGGGCATGTCCCGCGGCTCAGGTCGTCGGGTTCAGGTTGGGCTCAGACGCCCTCGGCCTCATCCACGGCCAGCTGCGATTCGAACATCCGGAAGTAGCGGCCGCGCAGGGCCACAAGTTCCTTGTGCGTGCCCTGCTCAACGATCCGGCCGTCCTCGAGCATGTAGACGATGTCCGCCTTTTCGATCGTTGCGAGCCGGTGGCTGATGGCGATGATCGTGCTGCTGCGGTCGGCGAAGAGCCGGGTGAAGATCCGGTGCTCGGCCAGGGCGTCAATCGCCGACGTCGGCTCGTCCATCACCATGAAGGACGCGTCCCGGTAAAAGTTCCGGGCCATCGCCAGGCGCTGCCACTGGCCGCCCGACAGGCCGCTGCCCTTCCGGCCGCGGGGGTCCTCCATCCAGTTGCTGACGTGGTTGTCCAGCCCGTTGGGCAGCTTGTTGATGAACTCGAGGGCCTCCGCGTCGGCCGCGGCCCGGCGGATCCGTTCGTCGTCGCGCGGTGCGTCAACGTCGCCGAAGAAGATGTTCTCCGCGGCGGTGGCGAATTCGTATTTGAGGAACTCCTGGCTGAGCACCGCCAGGTGGCGGTGCCAGGACTTCACGTCGACGGCGGCGAGGTCGACGCCGTCGAGCAGTACCTGGCCCGAATCCGGGCGGTAGAGCCCGGCGAGAATCCGGATCAAGGTGGATTTGCCGGCCCCGTTCTCCCCCACCACCGCGATGTGCTGGCCCTGCCGGATGGTCAGCGAGATGCCCTTAATGACTTCCAGGTCGCTGCCGGTGTAGGTGAACCGGATGTCCCGCAGCTCCACCGTCCGGGGCGCCTGGAGCAGCGGCGGCGCGTGCTCGGAATGCACCGGCAGCGCCATGAACAGCTCGTAGTCCTTGAGGTTCGCGAGGTCCTCGTCGATGGAACTGAGCGATGAGACCAGGCTGTTGGCGGTGGAGAGGGCGCGGCTGACGATCTGCTGGACGTAGAGGAACTGGCCCACGGGCTGGGCTCGGGCGATGATCTGGCCCACCACCCAGATCAGCGAGACCACCTCGGCACCGTACTGCAGGGCATCGGCGGCGAGCTGTTTGGGGATGTAGCGCTTCTGGAAGTCCAGCCGGCGCTTTTCGTCCGCGTCCCGGAGCCGGGAGCGCAGGCCCATCAGGTAGCGGACAATCCCGTAGAGCCGCATCTCGGCGATGTGCTGCGGGCGCAGCAGGTTGGTTTCGATCATCCGGCGCTGCCGCCGCGAATCGACCTGGGTGTTCCAGTGCGCAATCTGTTCCCTGGAAAGCTTGAACTGCAGGTAGACGCTGGGCACGATCGCGACCAGCACGATCACCGCGATCCACCAGCTGACCAGCATCAGCGCGCCGATCGCCAGGACCACTGAGACCAGTTGGGTAAAAATCGCGGCGATCCGGTCCAGGACCCGGGCGTAGGAATCGGAGAACCTCTTGGCCCGGTCGTACAGGTCCACGGTCTCCTTGTCGTCGTAGCGCCAGAATTCCAGGGCCAGGAATCGCTCGTACATCAGGTCCCCGACGATGGCTCCGACCCGGAAGCTCATCAGCTGCTGGATGTAGCGGTCCACACTGCTGAACGCCCCCCAGAACAGGCCCAGCGCCGCCGTGATGACGACGTAGACGATGGCCTGCTGCCCGGCCGCGGCGTTACCCGCGTAGGCGGCCGCCAGCGCCGTCGTGGTCAGCGCGGCGAAGTAGGTGGTGACCAGCGGCAACAACGCCGAGATCAGCGAGCCCACGACTTTCATCACGACGGCGGCGGGCGAGGCGCGGAAACTGACCCGCAGCACCTGCGCCACCGCCCGGGCGTACGGCCGCAGCGCCAGTTTGCGCCTGGGCTCGCGGGCGGGCAGGAGTTCGGACATGACGACTGGTCTCCCGCTGGGGATTAGCGCGAACCGTAGTTCGGCGCCTCCACGGTCATCTGAATGTCGTGCGGGTGGGATTCCTTCAGCCCGGCCGGGGTGATCCGGACGAACTTGCCGCGGGCTTTGAGCTCGGCGACCGTCGGCGCGCCGGTGTAGAACATGGTCTGGCGGAGGCCGCCCACCAGCTGGTAGGCCACCGAGGACAGCGGGCCGCGGTAGGCCACACGGCCTTCGATGCCTTCCGGGATGAGCTTGTCGTCGCCGGAGACGTCAGCCTGGAAGTAACGGTCCTTGGAGTATGAGGTGTTCTTGCCGCGGGTCTGCATGGCACCGAGCGACCCCATCCCGCGGTAGCTCTTGAACTGCTTGCCGTTGACGAAGATCAGGTCGCCCGGGGACTCGTCACAGCCGGCCAGCAGCGATCCGAGCATCACGGTGTCGGCGCCGGCAACCAGGGCCTTGCCGATGTCTCCGGAGTACTGCAGGCCGCCGTCGGCGATCAGCGGAACGCCGGCCGGGATGGCCGCTTTGGCGGATTCGTAGATGGCGGTGATCTGCGGGACGCCGACACCGGCCACCACACGGGTGGTGCAGATGGATCCCGGGCCCACGCCGACCTTGATGCCGTCGGCACCGGCGTCAATCAGGGCCTGCGCGCCTTCGCGGGTGGCCGCCTGGCCGCCGATGATGTCCACGTGCGCGGCCACCGGGTCGGATTTGAGCCGGCGGATCATGTCCAGCACGCCCTGCGAGTGACCGTTGGCGGTGTCCACGAAGAGGGCGTCCACGCCGGCGTCGATCAGGGCCATGGCACGCTCCCAGCCGTCCCCGAAGAACCCGATGGCGGCGCCGACACGCAGCCGGCCCTCGTCGTCCTTGGTGGCCAGCGGGTACTGCTCGGCCTTGGTGAAGTCCTTGGTGGTGATGAGGCCCTTGAGCCGGCCCTGCTCGTCAACGAGCGGGAGCTTCTCGATCTTGTTGGTGGCCAGCTTGTGCGAGGCTTCCTCGCGGCTGATGCCGACGTGCCCGGTGACCAGCGGCATCTTGGTCATGACATCGCTGACCAGCCGGATCGGGAAATCCGTTTCCGGCACGAAGCGGGTGTCGCGGTTGGTGACGATGCCCAGCAGGCGCATGCCCTCGTCCACGACCGGCAGGCCGGAGACCCGGTAGTGCGAGCAGATCTCGTCCAGCTCGGCCAGCGTGGCCTCGGGGCCGATGGTGAGCGGGTTGGTGATCATGCCGGACTCGCTGCGCTTGACCCGGTCCACCTGGTCGGCCTGGTCGGCGATCGAGAGGTTCCGGTGCACGACGCCGAGGCCGCCCTGGCGGGCCATGGCGATGGCCATCCGCGACTCGGTCACGGTGTCCATCGCGGCGGACAGCAGCGGCGTGTTCACGGTGATGCGCTTGGAAATCCGCGAGGAGGTGTCCGCCTCGGAGGGGATGACGTTGGTGTGCCCGGGCAGCAGCAGGACGTCGTCGTAGGTCAGGCCAACAAAGCCAAAGGGGTCGTGTTCGGGCTGGGTCATGAGTGCGCCTCTTACCTTGGGTTTCCGGGGTTCACGGGTAGGGGTTGCAGCAGATGACCAGCCCGTCATTACGGGCATGGCCTGTGCAGAAGTGTTGTGTAAATACTAGAACCTTGGCGGCAATCCCCATATTCCGGGCAGCGAATGTGAGCAACGGCATCCGCCGTACGGCGCCGGCGGGGTCACTTCCAGCCGGTGGCCGCGAGCAGCCGCTTCTCGAACATCGGGATCATGCTCTGCACGTAGGTCTTGGTCAGGTGGTTGTCGTCCTTGTAGACGTACACGTTCCCGACGACGGCGGGGCAGGTGCCGTCCCCGCAGATGAAGTCGCTCATGTCCATCAGGTGCAGCCGGGCGACCTTGCCGCGGTAGGCGTCCAGCGGGGAGGACGCTGCCAGGGATTCCTGCAGCGGGACGTTGCACTCGGCAGCGTCGGCGCCCTTCGTCTGGACGCACTCGGGCATGTTGATGGTGAACCGCGGGTTGTCGCGGATGCCGACGACCTCGATGCCGGCGTCGGTGAACGGCTTGATGCCTTCCAGGTACCGGGGCACCTCGGTTTCGAACGGGGCTTCCTTGTGCGTGAGCGAGGCGACCGTGAAGACGGCGTCGGGCTTGTGCGTCAGGACGTACGCGGAACTGGCCTTGTTAAAGGCGTTGCAATCGGCGTCGCGGTCGGGACTCTCCCCGCCGAAGCGGCAGTTTCCCTTGAGCAAGGTGACGACCTCCCAGCCGTGGCTCTTGGCGATGGGCCCCAGCGCGGCCATGTACTGCTGCGCGTGCGAGTCGCCGAGCACCACAATCCGCTTGGTCACCTTGTCCGGCTTGCTGTTCTGCAGGCAGCCCGAGAGCAGCGGGTCTTTGGGCACGTTGCCGTCGGTGCACAGGCCGTCAATGTCGGCCCATTCGTTCTTCATGGCGGCGGGCGCGGGGATGATCCTGGCTTCCGGGGTCGGTTTGCCGGCGTTCTCCGGCGCCAGGGCGGCGGCGCCCGGCGTCAGTTCCCTCGGCTGGGACGCGGCCGCGGCTTCGTCGGCAACGATGTGGCTCTGCCAGAGCGTGACCGGGCCGGCCAGCAGGGCACCGCAGGCGGCAATGACGACGGCGGTGCGCCAGGCACGGCGCTGCGGCCAGTGCCATTCGCGCAGCGGCTTCTCGACGAACCGGGTGGTGAGCACGGCCAGGACCAGGGAGGCGGCGACGATCGCGAGTCCCTGCCAGAGGTTCGGCGCGCTGAGGCCGGCCCCGGCCAGGGCCAGGGCCAGCACCAGCAGCGGCCAGTGCCAGAGGTAGAGGGCGTAAGAGTTGTCGCCCAGGGCGACCAGCGGCCGCCAGGTCAGGAAGCGGTCGACGCCGAAGCGGCTGCCGCTCTGTCCGGCCACGATGATGGCGGCGGCGGCGAGCGTGGGCCAGAGCGCGATGAAGCCCGGGAAGGAGCGGTCCACAGTGAGCAGCAGCCCGCAGGAGAGCATTGCGGCCAGGCCGGCCCAGCCCAGCACCAGGCGCAGGACCTTGCCGGGCTTCAGGTACGGCAGGGCCAGGGCCAGCAGCGAGCCCAGCGCGAATTCCCAGAGCCGGGCACGGGTGTCGAAGTAGGCGTAGGCCTGGTTGCTGGCGGTCTGCTCAATTGAGTAGAGCAACGACGCGCCGAAGATGGCGCCGAAGGCCAGGGCCAGGATCAGGCGGTAGTTCAGCAGCCGGTCATTCAAGCGGGTCCAGCGGCGGAGCGCGCGGTGCAGCAGGGCGGCGCCGGCGAACACGAGTGGCCAGAGCAGGAAAACCTGCCCCTGGATGGAGAGCGACCAGAAGTGCTGCAGCGGGCTGGCCCCGGAGTGGTCCTGGGCGTAGTAGTCCACGGCGGTGTCGGCGAGCAGCCAGTTCTGCTTGTACAACAGGGAGGCCCAGGCCTGGTCGAGGACATCCGGCCAGCGGCTGGCCGGCAGGATGGCCCAGGTGCCGATCAGCACACCAAGGACCACCACGACGACGGCGGGCAGCAGCCGCTTGAGCAGGTGCAGCCAGTGGCTCAGGAGGCGCAGCGGTTTGCCGCTCTCCACCTTCCGGGCAAAGCTCAGGGTCATCAGGAACGCCGAGATAAGCAGGAAGATGTCCACGCCGCCGGAGACCCGGCCCAGCCAGACGTGATAGGTCACCACCATCAGGACGGCCAGGGCACGCAGTCCCTGCACTTCCGGGCGGTAGCCCGATTTACGGCTCGCGGGAGAACCTACCGCCGCGTGCTGCGGGCTGGCTGTGGTTCGCTCGTTCGACACGTGGGACCTCTCAGGCCGACTTCCAAAACCTCAATGTTACCGAAACGTAATTTTCTTTGCCAATCGCCGGGGACCGGTTCCGGCCGGGATGCGGGCTGTGCAGCCCGCCGGCGCCGCTAGTCTGTAACGAGTCGAAGGAGGCCGCGAGTGATCGTGCAGGTACGGATATGTGTCCCGGAGGAGCTCTCCGCTGCCGTGGTGGAATGCTGCTCCGGCGAACTCGGCGTGGCGGAGGTGGCGCTGCACCCCGGCGCCTCGGTAGTCCCGCCGGGCGACGTCGTCCTCGTCTTCATGGCCCGGGAGTCAGTCGAGGCGCTGATCGAGAAACTTCACGCCCTCAACGTCCAGGACGTGGGATCCATCGCGGTCATGACGCCCGAGCTGGTCCTTTCCGACCGCGCCGACAAGGCTGTGGCGGAGGCACCGGGCGAGGGCGCGGACGCCGTGATCTGGGACGAGGTGTCGCGGCAGACCGGGGAGGATTCCCGGCTCACCTGGAGCTACCTGGCGTTCCTGGTCCTGGCCACCCAGCTGGCGGCGATCGGGATCGTCACGGATTCGACCATCGCGATTGTCGGCGCCATGGCGGTGGGGCCCGAGTTCGGCCCGCTCGCCGCGCTGGCGGTGGCGCTGGTCCGGCGGCAGTGGCGGCTGGGGCGCAGCGCGGCGCTGGCCCTCAGTGTGGGATTCCCCGTCGCCATGCTGGCCGCGGCCTTCACCGCCTGGCTCTCCGTGCCGCTGGGGCTCTTTCCCGCCGACGCCCTGGACCGCGGTTCGGCGGTGGACTTCATCTACCACCCGGGGCCCTATTCCCTGATTGTCGCCCTGCTGGCCGGCACTGCCGGCATGCTGTCGGTGATCAGCCGGCGCTCGGCGGCCCTGATCGGTGTCTTCATCTCTGTCACCACAGTCCCGGCCGCCGGCTTCGTGGCGGTGGCCCTGGTGCTGGGTGAATACCAAAAGGCCGCAGGGTCCGCCCTGCAGCTCTTTGTGAACCTGACCGGGATCGTAGTCTCGGCCGTGGCGGTGCTGCTGTTCTACCGGCTGATCACCAAGCGGCTGCCGCGCGATGCCGCGCGCCGGCTGCGCCGGGACGCCCAGCGGCCGCGGCGTTAAGCCGGCCCGCGCCGGGCAACAATAGGACCGCACCCGCTGACGCGGTGCAGGCCACGGTTGAGTTGTCTTTTACTTCCAGCCAGTCGACTCAGACAGCCGCTGGCCGAAGACGGAGGACATGGAAGCGACGTATGTCTTGGTGAGGTGGTTGTTGTCCTTGTAGACGTAGGTGTTGCCCACCACTGCGGGACAGGTCTTCCCGTCGCAGATCAGGTCCGTCATGTCGACAACCGACAGTCCGGGCACCCGGCCCTCCAGCGCAGCCAGCGGGCTCTTCGCGGCAAGCACGTCGCGTTGGGCTGGGCGGCAGTCCGGGCTCCCGGGCCCCTTCTTTACGACACACTCAGCGATGTTGAAGTTGAAGCGCGGATTGTCCCGGATGGCAACCAAGTTGACGTGCTTCTCGGTCCAGAATTTCGCGGTCGCTTCGAGGTCGGGGGAAAGCTTCTCCGCGGGAGAAGACACTGCCGCGACGGTACCGACGGTCATTATGGCGTCCGGCGCGTTGCCAGCCACTTCCTCCGTGACGGCTGCATTGAAGTTGTCGCAGGGGACAGAACGGCCCTGGGCCGCGACGCTGTAGCGGCAGCCGGCCCTCATCAACGAGTAGACGCGCCAGCCGTTCTTCTTGCCGACGGCGTCGATGGCCGCCAGCCATTGCTGGGCATGCGAGTCGCCGAGCACGAGGATGGTCTTGGCACCATCGCCCGGCACCGCGTTCTGTGAGCAGCTGCTTCTCAGCGACGGGTCTGACGGCTCAAGGTCACCAGTGCAACGGTTGCCGAGACCGGCCCAGTCCTTTTGGAGGTTCTCGGGCAGGGGCAGGATCGGGGCGTCGCCGTCGGCCGCACTGACGAAGCCGGGCAGCAGCGCCAAGGCGCCGGGATTGTTCCGCTCCGCCTGAGCCATGACTGCCTGGGTCTGGAGGCGCTGCTGAAGCTGCACCGCCGCCAGGGGCGCGGCGACTACAGCGAGGCAAAGCGCGACGGCGAGTGCTGCCCGCCGCCGTCGGGCTTCCGGCCAGGCCCAAGACCGCCAGGGCTTCTCAACGAAGCGGGTGGTCAGGAAGGCGAGCCCCAAGGACACGGCGATGATAACGCCGCCAGAGAGCCAGCCTGCATGCTCCTTGCCGCTCCAGGCCAGGGACAGGACCAGAACCGGCCAGTGCCACAGGTACAGGGCGTACGAGTTGTCTCCAAGTTTGACGAGCGGGCCAGCGCTAAGGAAGCGGTCGACTCCCCAGCGGGTGTTGGTCTGGCCGGCCAGGATGACGAAGCTGGCAGCCAGGGTGGGCCAGAGTGCCAGGAAGCCGGGGAAGGCTCCCTCCACGTCCAGGATGAACCCGCAGCTGATCATCGCGAGGACTCCGACCCAGCCGAGCACGGCACGGACCGCTCCGGAGAGGAAAGTCAGTGCCGGCAGGAACAAAGCAAGCAGCGTGCCCAGCGCGAATTCCCAGAGGCGCGCGCCGGTGTCGAAGTAGGCCTGGGTCTGGTTGGTGGCGGTATAGAAGATGGAGAACGTCAGCGAGGCCAGGAAGATGCCGGCAAAGATGTAGCAAAGCAGGGCACGGTAGCGCAGGCCGTAACGGCGCGCAACGACGGCGGCGGCAGCAAAGATGAGCGGCCACAGGATGAAGACCTGCCCCTGGATGGACAGGGACCAGAAGTGCTGCAGCGGACTGGCAGTGGCGTGATCGGCCGCGTAGTAGTCCACGGCCTCGGATTGGAGCACCCGGTTTTCCACATAGAACAACGATGCCCAGCTTTGGGAGACCACATCCGGGAAGCGGGTGCGGGGCAACAGGAAGTAGCTGGCCGCCAGGGTGCTCAGAATGACAACGGCCGCCGCGGCCAGGAGCCGCCGGAACAAGTGGAGCCAATGCTTGACCAGGTCCATCCGCGCGCCGCGCTCATAGCGGCCCACGAACTGCAACGTCATCAGGAAGGCTGAGATCAACAGGAAAATGTCCACGCCGCCGGACACCCGGCCAAACCACACATGGTAGGTGACGACCATCAGGACGGCCAGCGATCGCAGACCCTGGATTTCCGGCCTAAATTTCGTTCCCCGGGCACGCCGGGGCCTGGCGCTCGTTTCGCGCGGCGAGACGAGCGTTCCCGCTCCAGACATACAAACCCCCGTAGAAACCACGTAAGACAGCCAGAGCAACTATACAAGCTCTGCGCCTGGACCCGGCCCTTTGGCTGAGGAGCCTACACTCCCGCAGCCCCCGCAGGACCGGCCCGGCGCGGCCATACGGGCAACAAAAAGGACCGGACCAGCTGACGCTGGTCCGGTCCTTTCAGTGCGCGGAGACCTTAGTGCTGGTGCCCGGCGTGCTCGTCCTCATCGGCCGGCTTTTCCACCACGAGGGTTTCGGTGGTGAGAACCAGCGCGGCGATGGAGGCCGCGTTGCGGAGGGCCGCACGCGTGACCTTGACGGGGTCGATGACACCGGCCGCGATCAGGTCTTCGTATTCGCCGGTCTTGGCGTTGAAGCCCTGGTTGACCGCGGATTCGGCAACCTTGGCGACCACAACGTAGCCGTCGAAGCCGGCGTTCTGGGCGATCCAGCGCAGCGGCTGGGTCAGGGCCCGGCGGACGATGCCCACGGCAGCTGCCGCGTCGCCGTCGAGCGCCTGGACGGCCGGGTCCTCATCGAGCGCTTTGAGGGCGTGGATGAGGGCGGAGCCGCCGCCGGCCACGATGCCTTCTTCGAGGGCAGCGCGGGTGGAGGACACGGCGTCCTCGATGCGGTGCTTCTTTTCCTTCAGCTCGACCTCGGTGGCAGCGCCGACCTTGATCACGCCGATGCCGCCGGCCAGCTTGGCCAGGCGTTCCTGCAGCTTTTCCTTGTCCCAGTCGGAATCGGTGCGGGTCAGCTCGGCGCGCAGCTGGGCGACCCGGGCCGCGACGTCCTCGGCCGAACCGGCGCCGTCAACGATGGTGGTGTTGTCCTTCGTCACGGTGATGCGGCGGGCGGTGCCGAGCACCTCAAGGCCCACGGTGTCCAGGCTGAGGCCCAGTTCCGGGGAAACAACCTGCGCGCCCGTGAGGGTCGCGATGTCCTGCAGCATGGCCTTGCGGCGGTCGCCGAAGCCCGGAGCCTTGACGGCCACGACGTTCAGGGTGCCGCGGATGCGGTTGACGATCAGCGTGGAGAGGGCCTCGCCCTCGACGTCTTCGGCGATGATGAAGAGCGGCTTGGAGCTCTGCAGCGCTTTTTCCAGCAGCGGCAGGAATTCCTGGACCGAGGAGATCTTGCCCTGGTTGATCAGGATCAGCGCGTCCTCAAGCACCGCTTCCTGGCGTTCCGCGTCGGTGACGAAGTACGGGGACAGGTAGCCCTTGTCGAACTGCATGCCCTCGGTGAGGACCAGCTCGGTCTGCGTGGTGGAGGACTCCTCGATGGTGATCACACCGTCCTTGCCGACCTTGCCGAAGGCCTCGGCCAGGAGCTCGCCGACCTCGTCGCTCTGCGCGGAGATGGCGGCAACGTTGGCCACCTGCGTGCCCTCAACCGGGCGGGCGTTTTCCAGCAGGCGGGCGGCAACGGCCTCGACCGAGACCTCGATGCCGCGCTTGATCTGGCCCGGGGCGGCGCCGGCTGCAACGTTGCGCAGGCCTTCCTTGACCAGGGCCTGGGCGAGCACGGTGGCGGTGGTGGTGCCGTCACCGGCGACGTCATTGGTCTTGGTGGCGACCTCCTTGGCGAGCTGAGCGCCAAGGTTCTCGTACGGGTCGTCCAGTTCCACTTCGCGGGCGATGGTGACACCGTCGTTGGTGATCGTGGGGGCGCCCCACTTCTTGTCCAGCACGACGTTGCGGCCGCGCGGGCCGAGCGTCACCTTGACCGTGTTGGCGAGCTTATCGATGCCGGCTTCAAGCGACCGGCGGGCAGCGTCGTTAAACGCGAGCTGCTTTGCCATGGTTTTGTCCTTTCAAGACAGAACCCCGCGCAGCCGTTCCGTTCAGAGTGAAGGAGCGGCGGCGCGGGGGTCCAAGAGAGTTACTTTACGACGATCGCCAGGACGTCGCGGGCGGACAGCACGAGGTACTCAACGCCGCCGGTCTTGACTTCGGTTCCGCCGTACTTGGAGTAGATAACAACGTCGCCGACGGCAACGTCTACGGGAACGCGGTTGCCGTTGTCGTCAAAGCGGCCGGGGCCTACTGCAACAACTTCGCCTTCCTGCGGCTTCTCCTGGGCGGAGTCCGGGATGACCAGGCCGGAAGCCGTGGTCTGCTCGGCTTCGAGCGGGCGGACAACAATACGATCCTCAAGAGGCTTAATAGAGACCGACAAGGACCTCTCCTTTTCGTCAGCAAATTCGTGGACTTTGAAGCTGTGGTGCCAAGGCGTACAGACCGTCGTCGCGGTGCCGGCCGCAGCCTGGCTGTCAAGCTTCAGCTGTTAGCACCCGCCTAGGGAGAGTGCTAATGACGACTCTATGTAAGTAGTTAGCACTCGGTCAAGGTGAGTGCCAGAAGTTCGTCCCTGGTGAACGCCCGCACGGGACATGCCCGTTTCTTGTGGCGGCCAGTGGACTCACCGTGGCTGTGTCCAGCGGGCGCCGGTGGATGGACATTATTCTTGCAGCCCGGGCGCGAGGGACATGCTCATTCCCGGCAGCCGGCGTCGGACATAACGGCATTATGTGCAGCGCTGACGTCTAAGGCTGGGCATGTCCGGACGCGGATCCTGCGCAGAACGAGGGACATGCCCATTCCTGGTCGCCGGCGTCGGACATAACGGCATTATGTGCAGCCCCGGAGTCGAGGACTGAGCATGTCCGGAGGAGCATCCTGCTAAGGCTGGGCATGTCCGGAGGTGCGTCCGGCGCAGGACGAGGGACATGTCCGGAAGACGGTCCGACGCAGGGCGAGGGACATGTCCAGCGGCCGGCGCGGCTGCGGAGGGCTACTCCCCCGCGAGGTCCTCGTAGTCCCAGTCCTGGCCGTCGTCGTCCTCCTCGACCCGGGCGGAGGCGTTCCGTTCGCGGTACAGCACAAAGCCGCCGGCCAGGGCGGCCGCCGCCCCGAGAACCAGGAAGATGATGCCGCCCACCCGGGCGGCGGCGTAGGTGTCGCGGATGGCGCGCGCCTCGTCGGTCGCGTCCTTCACATCCTTGCCGCCCACGGAGTAAACGGTTGCGTTGAAGGCGTCCAGGAAGAAGATGATGACCAGCAATGCCACGCAGACGACGGCGATCACGCTGCCGGCGATCAGCGCCGGACGGGCGAAACGGGCCGGTCCCCGGCTGTCACGGACTTCGCCGCCCGCCTGCTCCCGCATGCTTGCTGTGCCGAAGTCGTCTGTTTCCTTGCCGTCCATGCCGTCCAGCCTATCGGCCGCGCCGCGGGTTCCACGCCTGAACTAGGCTTGATGGCATGGCTGAGACTACGCAGGACCAGATCGCCCCGCTCCTCAATCCGGAGGGCTGGGAGCTGCTGGCCTCGCTGGGACCGTACCGTGAAGAGGAGGCCTTCCGGCTCAACGCCTCGCTCCGTAAGGCCGGCCACTCCCCCGAGCTGGTCTCCGCCGCGCTCACCCAATCCCGGCTGCGGACCAGGGCGGAAGCCAAATTCGGTGAATTCGCCCGGCAGATGATTTTCACCCGGGCCGGACTGGAGCAGGCCACACGGCTCACCGTGGCGGCACGGCACGCGCAGCGGTTCGCCGAAGCCGGGATCGCCCATGTGGCGGACCTGGGCTGCGGGCTGGGCGCCGACGCGATGGCGCTGGCCTCCCTGGACATCCAGGTCACCGCGGTGGAACTGGACGAAACGACCGCCGCCTGCGCCACGATGAATCTGATCCCGTTCCGCAACGCCACCGTGGTCCATGCCGATGCCGCCGCCGTTCCGCTTGACGGGATCGACGGCGTCTGGCTGGACCCGGCACGCCGCACCACCTCCAGCTCCGGAACCAAGCGCCTCTGGGACCCGGAAGATTTCTCCCCGCCGCTGTCCTTCGTGGAATCGCTGGCCGCGTCGGGCCGTGCCGTCGGCGTGAAAATGGGCCCCGGCATGCCGCATGATTCGGTGCCGGCGGACTGCGAGGCGCAGTGGGTTTCGGTGGGCGGCGACGTCACCGAGGTGGCACTGTGGTTCAACGCCGTACGCCGGCCCGGAATCCGTCGCGCTGCCCTGGTCCTGGGGCCGCAGGGCGCGGCGGAACTCACCAGCACGGAGGACTTCGACGCCGGCCCGGCTGCCCCCGTGGGCCCGGTGGAAGGCTACCTCTACGAGCCCGACGGCGCCGTGATCCGCGCGGGACTCGTCGCCGACGTCGCACTCCAGCTGGGCGGACATCTGCTGGACGAACACATCGCCTACATCTGCGCCCCGGAACTGCGCGACACCCCCTTCGCCCGGGCGTACCAGGTCCTCGAGGTGATGCCGTTCAACGCCAAGGCACTCAAGGCCTGGGTCAAGGACAACGGCGTGGGCGTCCTCGACATCAAGAAGCGCGGCACCTCGGTCACTCCGGAAGAACTGCGCAAGCAGCTGCTCCCCGGCGGCGGCAAGAACGCCAAGAACACTGCCAAAAAGACGGCCACCCTGGTCCTCACCAGAATCGGCGAGGAACGGGTGGCCATCTCCGTGCAGCCGGTCTAGCGGCGTGCCGCCGGTCCAGGGCAGCCGGTCTAGCGGCGTGCCGCCGGTTCCGGCCGCAGCTGGTCCATCTACTGGGCCCGCATGAACTCCTCGGCGGCCCGGACCTGTTCGTCGCTGGGCCGGATGCCCGTGTACAGCACGAACTGTTCCAGGGCCTGGATGGTGGCGACCTCCGCACCCGTGATGACCGTCTTGCCGGCGGCCCGGGCGGCTTTGATCAGGGGCGTTTCGGCGGGCAGCGCGACGACGTCGAACACCACCTTGGCGGCCTCCACGGCCTCCTGCGGGAAGGACAGTTCGTCCGCCTCCGGCCCGCCGGCCATACCAATGGGCGTCACGTTGATCAGCAGGTCGGCCGGGCCCTCCCCGGAGCCGGCGGCCGGGAGACCGGCCTGCCACTGGAATCCGTAAAGGCCGGCGAGTGCCCTGCCGGCCTCCTCGTTGCGGGCGATGATGGTGACCTGCCGGAAGCCGGCGTCGCGCAGCGCGGCCGCGGTGGCCTTCGCCATCCCGCCGGCGCCCAGCAGCCACACCGAATAATCCGTGGGGACGGCGTTGCGCTGCAGCAGCTGTTCGATCGCCGTGTAGTCGGTGTTGTAGGCCGTGAGCCGGCCGCCGTCGTTGACGATCGTGTTGACCGAGTCGATGGCTTTCGCGGACGGGTCCATCACGTCCACCAGGGCGATGACGTCTTCCTTGTACGGCATGGACACGGCGCAGCCGCGGATGCCCAGTCCCCGCACCCCGGCGATGGCCTGGGCCAGGTCGGTGGGGGCGAAGGCCTTGTAGATCCAGTTCAGGCCCAGCTGCTCATACAGGTGGTTGTGGAAGCGTGTCCCGTTGTTGCTCGGCCGGGCCGAGAGCGAGATACACAGGGTCATGTCTTTATTCAGGATGGGCACTGCACCATTAAACGCCACCCGGCCGGACCAGCGGCCGCCGGACCGGCGCCTTGCCGCCCGACGGCGACCGGCAGCTTTCCGGGGCGGCGGCTTTTCCGGCCAGCACCGCCAGCAGGGCATCGAAGGCCGCGGGCACCGTCAGAACCGCCACGGCTGCCGCTAAGAGACTGCTTCTGTGAAAACTCTCACGCATCAGCTGTAACTTGGCCAGCAGCTCGATGCTACCCCTGCACTAGACTTGAAACACCGTTGCCTTGCCACCGCAGGCCGCGGCGCCGGGCCTTGGGGACGGCACGGGCAGGCGCACAGGCAGCAACACCGGCGGGCAACAAAACAGTGAAGGGACCACATGAAGATTGATTTCGCTTCATCCAGGCAATCAACTCTTGGTGTGGAATGGGAGCTCGCGCTCGTCAACGCCGAAACCGGCGAGCTGGCCTCGGTGGCCAGCGAGGTGCTCCGGGGCGTGGCCGCCCGGCACCCCGAGCTGAATGAGGATGACGAACATCCGCATATCAAGCAGGAGCTGCTGCTTAACACGGTGGAACTCGTTACGGGCATCTGCACCACGGTGGCGGAAGCGAAGGCGGACCTTAGCAGTTCCCTCGCCGCGGTGCGCGAGGTCACCGATCCGATGGGCGTCGAGGTCTTCTGCGCCGGCAGCCACCCCTTCAGCCCCCCGCAGCTGCAGCCGGTCACCGACAAGGCCCGCTATGCCAAGCTGATCGACCGCACCCAGTGGTGGGGCCGGCAGATGGTGATCTACGGCGTCCACGTCCATGTGGGCCTCGACAGCCGCGACAAGGTGCTCCCGGTCCTGGACGGCCTGGTCAATTACTTCCCGCACTTCCAGGCTTTGTCCGCCTCCAGCCCGTTCTGGGGCGGCGAGGACACCGGCTACGCCTCGCAGCGCGCGCTGATGTTCCAGCAGCTGCCGACGGCGGGACTGCCGTTCCAGTTCGCCAGCTGGGAAGAATACGAGTCCTACGTCCAGGACATGTTCACCACCGGCGTGATCGACACCCTCTCCGAGATCCGCTGGGACATTCGGCCCGTGCCCAACCTCGGCACCATCGAGATGCGCATCTGCGACGGGCTGGCCACGCTCGAGGAGGTGGGGGCCATCGCCGCCCTGACCCAGTGCCTCGTGGACGAGTTCTCCACCACCCTGGACAACGGCGGAACCATCCCGACCATGCCGCCCTGGCACGTCCAGGAAAACAAGTGGCGCGCCGCACGCTACGGGCTGGACGCGATCATCATCCTGGATGCTGACGGCAACGAGCAGCTCGTCACCGAGCACCTGCGCGAGACGCTGGCCCGGCTTGAGCCGGTGGCCGCCAAGCTCGGCTGCAGCGCGGAGCTGGCCGACGTCGAACGGATCATCGAACGCGGCGCCGGCTACCAGCGGCAGCGCCGCGTCGCCGCGGAACACGGCGGTGACCTGCGCGCCGTCGTCCTGGACCTGGTCGAGCAGATGCGCAAGGGGCCCGAAGCGTAACCCCCCGCACTGCTTCCTACAGGGACGGGACAGCCGCGTCCTGGACGGAGACGGACGTGACCGGCATTGAGGAGTCCGGCGCGAAGCCGATCCCGCTCGGCGCGGTCCCGGACATCACCAGCTGCGCACCGAGCGCGGCCACCATGGCGCCGTTGTCCGTGCACAGCGAGAGCGGCGGAACGGTCAGCCGGATCCCCGCCGCGCTGCAGCGCTGCTCCGTGAGCTGGCGCAGCCGCGAGTTCGCGGCCACGCCCCCGCCCAGCAGTAGCTCGGTGATGCCGTTCTCCCGGCAGGCGAGCACCGCCTTGGCGGTGATCACATCCACCACGGCCTCCTGGAAGGCCGCCGCGATGTCCGCGACCGGCACCTCGTCGCCGCGGGCCTCGAACTGCTCGACGCAGCGGGCGACGGCGGTCTTGAGTCCGCTGAAGGACCAGTCATAACGGTGCGGGCCGGGTTCCTCGGCGCTCCCCATGTATTTGGGCTGGGTCAGCCCGCGCGGGAACCGGATCGCTTTGGCGTTGCCGGTGCGCGCCAGCTTGTCGATGGCCGGCCCGCCCGGGTAGCCGAGCCCCAGCAGCCGGGCCACCTTGTCGTAGGCCTCGCCCGCGGCGTCGTCAATCGTGGAACCGAGCAGCTCGACGTCGTCGGTGATGCTGCGGATCCGCAGGATCTCGGTATGCCCGCCGGAAACCAGGAGCGCGCCGAGGTTCTCCGGCAGGGCGGCCGCCGGGGCCCCGCCCGGCTGCGGGCCGGCTGCCCCGGCGGCGGTGGCCGGTTCGAGCAGGCCGACGCCGACGTGCGCCACCAGGTGGTTGATCGCGTACAGCGGCTTGCCGGTGGCGACGGCGAGCGCCTTGGCCGCGCAGACGCCCACCATCAGCGCGCCGGCAAGACCAGGTCCGGACGTGACGGCGATGGCGTCGACGTCGTCCAGCGTCACGTCCGCCTCGGCGAGGGCCTCCCGCAGGGTGGGCACAAACGCGTCAAGATGCGCACGCGAGGCGATCTCGGGGATGACCCCGCCGAAGCGGACGTGCTCCTCCATGGACGAAGACACAGTGTTGGCCAGCAGCCGGGTGCCGCGGACAACCCCGACGCCGGTCTCGTCGCAGGAGGACTCGATCCCCAGCACCAGCGGCTGGGAGCTGTGTGGGTAATGGTTCATTCTCGGCCTGTTTCCGTTGGCTGGGTGTCGTCCGTGGTGGTGCCGGGCGCCGCGCTGTCCGTTGTGTGCAGCTGGAGGCGCATGATCAGCGCGTCGACGCCGTCCCGGTAGTAGCGCGGGCGGGTGTGGATCTGCTCAAAGCCGAAGCGCCGGTAGAGCTGCTGGGCCCGGGGGTTGTCGGCGCGCACCTCGAGCAGCACGTCGGCGGCGTGCCGCCGCCGGCTTTCCCGGATGAGCTCGGCCAGCAGCGCCGATCCGATGCCGCGGCCCTCGTGCTCGGGGACGACGGCGATGGTCTGGACGTCCGCGATGGGTTCGATGCACATCAGCCCGGCGTAGCCAACGATGGCGCCGCCGGCTTCCGCGACGAGGTAGCTCCGGGTCTCAGCCTGGGCGAGTTCGTCGACGAACATCTGCAGGGGCCAGGCGTCCACCGGGAAGAGCCGGCGCTCCAGGTTATGCACGGCCGGAAGGTCCGCGGCGGCCATGGGCCTGAAGATCACGCCGGCCGGGGAGGATCCGGCCGGTGTTTCCGGGGCGCTCACAGCGCGCGCTTCCGCGGGCCGGGGACCTGGGCGTCGGACTCCCGCAGGTACAGCGGGGTGGTGGTGTCCGGGAGCTGCTCCCCCGCGGCGAGCCGCGCCAGCGCGAACTGGCCCAGCGCGAGCGCCTCGGGCTGGCGCCCGGCGAATTCGGGAACCGCATTGAGCACATCCGGGTAGAGTCCGGCGCCGGCGCCGTAGACCGGGAGGTCCGGCAGGTCGGCGGCGAATCCCACGTGCGGGCCGTCCAACAGCTGCGGCAGCTGGCTTCCGGCCAGGGCGTAGCGGGCCCAGTAGACTTCCTTCCGCCGCGCGTCGGTGGCCACGATGAACTCGGCCGCCGCCTCCGTGGATTCGGCCACTTCGAGGGCGATGGCATCCAGGCTCATGAGCCCGTAGAGGGGCTTCTGCCAGACGAAAGCCAGGCTGCGGGCCGTGACGATGCCGGAGCGCAGTCCCGTGAACGGGCCCGGCCCCACCCCGGTGACAATGGCATCGACGTCTGCGCCGGTCAGTCCCGCACCCGTGAGCAGCTGCTCGATGCCCGGGGCCAGCACCTCGGCGTGGCTGCGGGTGTCCTCGGTGGCGAAACTCCCGACGACGGACTCCAGGGAGTCATCGGAGACGAGCGCCGCGCTGGCGACGGCCGAGGTATCGATGGCAAGGATCAGCATCTTCAGTCCGTTTCCGTGGTCGCGGGATGTTCGGGGAAGCCGGCCAGGGCGGCCGGCGACTCGGCCCAGCGCGGACCGAAGCCGCGGAACACCACGGTCCTAGGCTCGTCGGCGTCGTCGGTGTCGAAATCCAGCACGCCGCCGGCGGGCTCGTCGCCGCTGGGGTGGGCGCCGCCGGCGGGCTCGTCGCCGCCGGGCTGGGCGCCGCCGGTGGGCTGGGCGCCATTTGACTGGGCGCCGCCCAGCTGGCGGTGCAGCTCAACCTCAAGCCGGCTCTCGCTCAGGTGCTCCACCCGGTCGCGGCCCCACTCCACCACGGTCACCGCGCTGTCCATGGTGTTTTCCAGGTCGATATCGTCGATCTCGGAGGCTGACGCCAGCCGGTACGCGTCAACGTGGACCAGGTCCGGGCCGCCGGGGCGCGGCCCGTCCGGCAGGTTGGGGTGGATCCGGACCAGGACGAACGTAGGCGAGATGATCCCGGCGCGGACGCCGAGGCCTTCGCCGAGCCCCTGCGTGAAGGTGGTCTTCCCGGCGCCGAGCTCGCCGGTGAGGACCAGCAGGTCGCCGGCTTCCAGCTCGGCGCCGATTGCTGCGGCCAGGGCGTGCGTCTGCCCGGCGGTCCCGACGGTGAGGATCCGCTCCCAGGCCGGTCCGCTCACTGCGCGGCCCCGTCAACGGCGGCGGGTTCCTCGTTGATGTAGCGGCGCGGCACCCGCGGGCTGATGCGGGTGACGATTTCGTAGTTGTTGGTGCCCGCCGCCCTGGCCCAGTCCTCGGCGGTGGGGCCGCCGTCGGCGCCGTCGCCGAACATCTGTGCCTCGGCGCCCAGCAGGCTGGTCCCCCCGGCGGAGACGTGGAGCGGGCCGAGGTCGATCACCATCTGGTCCATCGCGATGCGGCCCACCACGGGGTAGTTCACGCCGCCCACTCTGACCGGCCCACCGGTGGCGACGCGCGGAACGCCGTCGGCATAGCCCAGCGGGACGAGGCCCAGGGTGCTGCTGCCGGCGGTGCGGTAGTTCAGCCCGTAGGAGACGCCCTGGCCGGCGGGTACGTCCTTGCAGTGCGAGACGACGGTGCGCACTGTCATGGCCGGGCGGAGTCCGACTTCAGCGGAGCTCTGTCCCTCGAACGGCGAGAGCCCGTAGATGCCCAGGCCCACCCGGACCAGGTCGAAGTGCGTGTCCGGGCGGGACAGCGTCGCCGGGGTGTTGGCGAGGTGGCGGACCTCGGGATCGACGCCGGCGTCCTGGGCCATCGCCAGGACTTCGCGGAAGGCGGCGAGTTGCTCGTCCGTTTCCGGCCGCTCGGGTTCATCGGCGACCGCCAGGTGGGAGAAGATTCCGACGACGCGCAGCAGGCCCTGGTCCTGGTATTCCATGGCCTCGCCCAGCAGCGTGTCCCAGGTCTCCAGGGTGGCGCCGTTGCGGCCGAGCCCGGTGTCGACCTTCAGGTGGATCCGGGCGGGCCGTTCCTGCTCGCGGGCGGCGGCCACAATCCGGCCCAGCTCCCAGCCGGAGCAGCCGATGTCGATGCCGGCAGCGACGGCGGCCGCAAAATTGCTCTCGGGGGTGTGCAGCCACGCCAGCAGCGGGGCCTCGATGCCGGCGGCGCGCAGGGCGAGCGCTTCCGAGATGTGCGCGACGCCAAGCCAGCTGGCACCGGCGCTGAGTGCGGCCCGGGCCACCGGAATGGCCCCGTGCCCGTAAGCGTCCGCCTTGACGACGGCCATCACCTTGGCCGGCGAAGCCACCTTGGCCAGCCGCCGGACGTTGTGCCGGACCGCTTCGAGGTCGATAACGGCCGAGCGCTCCTCGACATGGCCGGGACTTGCTTCCGCCAGTGGCTGGAAATCACCTGTTGCTGCTGGGTACATCACTTTACGATTCTACGGGTGGCCGCAGACCGTGCTGAATTCCGCACCCGCCCGGCCCTTAGGGACATGCCCATCCTGCACTTAGGGACATGCTCATTCCCCGCGGCCACGAGCGGGCATAACGGCACTATGTCCACTCCTCGGCCGCCGCAGGGGAACATGTCCGCTTGCAAGGCCGGTCGGGGAGCATGCCCACTCCGTCTGCAGAATCATCCGCGGGACATGCTCATTCCCCGCGGCCACGAGCGGGCATATCGGCATTATGTCCAATCGCCGGCGCGGGCACTGAGCATGTCCCCCGGGGCGGCCGGGCCTACGCGTCCGACAGGTGGGCTATGGTTGCCGTCGCACGCCGTTGCGCCTCCGGCGGCACGTCCCGCACAATCTCCGCCAGGAAGCCGTAGCGGCGCAGCCATTGGCTTCCCTGCCGTTCCTTGCGGGCGTTCGCGCGCTGCCACCAGTCGGCAATGTCGCCCCAGCCGGGCGCGGCGAGTGAACCGCCGACCTGCTGCACGGCCAGGGCTGCGCACAGGTTGGCGAACCGGAGCCGGTCCCCCAGCGGCCAGCCGGCCAGGCAGCCAACGATGAACGCCGCCCCGAAGCAGTCCCCGGCGCCGGTGGGGTCGAAGGCCGGCACGGGCAGCGAGGGCACCCACTCCTCTTCGCCGGTCTCGGAGTCCACCGCCATGGACCCTTGCGGACCCAGCGTCACCACGGCCACCGGGACCTGGTCCGCGAGCGCGTAAAGCGCGGCCCAGGGGTTGTCCTTGCCGGTGAACGCCTTGGCCTCTTCCTGGTTGGGCATAAAGGCGTGGAAATACTTCAGGTTGTCCAGCCGCGCCTGCGCCCACGTCCCGGTGGGATCCCAGCCGACGTCGCCGAAGAGCCGCACGCCGGCCCGGTGCGCGTCGACGGCCCACGGTTCCAGCTCCTCGCCCAGCTCGGCGACGGCGGCAAGCGCGGGCGGCGGGCAGCCGATCAGCTCGCTGGCCGTGACAGGCGCCGGATGGCCGTGGGTCACCATGGACCGGTCCTTCTCGACGCTCAGCGACACCGTAACCGGCGAGTGCCAGCCCGGAACGCGCCGCGACAGCGACAGGTCCACGTGTTCCTGCCGGTCCAGGATTTTCCAGTTGTAGTCGCCGTAGCCGTCGTCGCCGAACGCGGCGGCCAGTCCGGTGCGCAACCCCAGCCGGGCCGCGGCGATGGCCTGGTTCGCCACCCCGCCGGGGCAGCTGCCCATCCCGTCGCTCCAGATTTCCGTCCCGGGCTGGGGTGCGTGCGGCAGCCCGGTGAAGATGATGTCCTGGAACACCGTGCCCGTCAGGAGCAGGTCGAAGCCCCCCGCCGTCGGGGTGCGGACGGCGGCGAGCGGGTCGAAGCGCTGCGCTGGAATCGCGTCCATACACGGCACACTACGCCGTCCGGGTAGCCGGCGAAAGACGGCCTTCCGGGCGCTACGGCGCGAGGTAAGAATAGACTGCTGGCATGCGGCTCATGATTGCCGGCGGCGGCGGATTCCGGGTGCCGCTGGTCTACCGGGCGCTCTGCGCCGGACCCTTCGCCGGGCTGGTCCGGGAGCTGGTGCTCTACGACGTCGACGCCGCCCGGCTCGCCGCGATCGAGGCGGTGCTGGCCTCCGTGCCCGGGCGGCCTCCGGGCGGCGGTCCGAGCGTCAGTACCACCACGTCACTGCCCGACGCCCTGGCCGGCGCGAACCTGGTCTTCGCCGCCATCCGTCCCGGCGGCACGGCCGGACGGACCACGGACGAGCGAGTGGCGCAGGAGCTGGGTATGCTGGGCCAGGAGACCACCGGCGCCGGCGGCATCTCCTACGCCCTGCGCACCATCCCGCCGATGCTGTCCCTGGCGCAGGCGATGAAGCGCATCTGTCCCGCCGCGTGGCTGGTCAACTTCACGAATCCGGCGGGCATGGTGACCGAGGCCCTGGTCCAGGTGCTGGGCCGCCGGGTGGTGGGGATCTGCGATTCGGCCGGCGGGCTGGTGCACCGGGCGGCGCGCGCCGCCGGCGTCGTGCTCCCGGAGGGCAGGCTCGACGGCGTCGGCTACTACGGGCTGAACCACCTGGGCTGGCTGTACCGGCTGGAGTCCGGCGGCAGGGACGCACTCCCCGGCTTGCTGGCCGACGCCGGGGCACTGGCCGGTTTCGAGGAGGGCCGCCTGTTCCCGCAGCCTTTCCTGGCCGGCCTGGGCTGCCTCCCGAACGAATACCTGTACTACTACTACGAGACCGCCCGTGCCCTGGCCGCCATGCGGGCCGCCGCCCAGACCCGGGGCGAGTCCATCCACCGGCAGCAGGCCGAGCTCTACCCGCGGCTCGCGTCCGCCGGCGCCGGGGCCTACGGACTCTGGGACGCCGCACGCCGGTCCCGCGAGGAGGGCTACCTGGCCGAGGCCCGTGCCGCCGGGGAAGAACGGGACGAGGACGACCTCGCTGGCGGCGGCTACGAACGCGTCGCGCTCGCGGTGATGCGCGCCCTTTCCGGCGGCGGCGACGCCGAGCTGATCCTGAACACGCCCAACACGGTCCCCGGGCCCGGCGGTGCACGGACCGCCGCGATCCCGGGACTGCCGGTCGACGCCGTCGTCGAGGTCCCCTGCAAGGTGGGCGCCGACGGCGTGGTGCCGATCCCGCAGGACCGGCCGGCGGCTGCACAGCTGGCGCTGATGCTGCGGATCAAGGAGGTCGAACGGCTCGTGGTCCGCGCCACCGCGCTCCCGGGCGCCGTCACCGGCGTCGGCCCTGGCAGCGCAGGCTCGGCCGGCGCCGCCCCGGGCAGCGGAGGCTCGGACCCAGCCGCCGGGAGCCGGCGCGACGCCGCACTCGCCGCGTTCGCCCGGCACCCCTTGGTGGATTCGAACGACCTCGCAGCCCAGCTGCTGGCCGGCTATGAGGCCGCTTTCCCGGGCCTGCTGCAGCTCTGGCGCAGCGGCAGCCGCGCCTGATAGCGGCGGCTCCTCGCCGCATCCGGCCGGTCAGCGCAGTCCGCGGGCCAGGCTGTCTATGAGCGCCTTGTTGGGTTCGCCGGGTTGCCCTGAACCGCTGAGGTAGAGCCCCATCTGCGTCCCGTGGTATTCCCAGTAGGCAAAGCTGAGGTTGTTCTCCGCCAGAAGGTCAAGCATGTCGGTGACCCACTGGCCGCCGCCCTTGCCCTCCATTTCAAAGGCCTGCCGGACCAGGCCGAACTCCATGACCGACATCGGCACATTGTTGTCGATGCCGAACTGAACGCGCTTCCCCACTTCGTGTGCCAAATAGCCCTTGTCTCGTGCGAGGAAGCCGTTTCCGGCTGCTCCCGGCGACTGTGCGTAGACGTCGAGCTGGAGCCCGATCCGAGGAGCCGACCCCGCGGAGGCCTCAATGTTCTGCCCCCGCATATGGCCCTCGATACGGTACTTGTTGCCGGGCACAACCTTGAACAGGTGTGCGTCGTTGCTCCACCCTGCGATTGCCTTGGCGTCCGCGGCATCGCTGATGGACAGGCTGCCGCCGTCCCGGTAGCCGGCCTTTTCCCGCGCGAACTTTGGCGGTGCCCCTGCCACCCCGCCGTATTGCCATTCATGCCAGTCCAACGCCGCGTCGCGGTCCAGGGGGTCGTTGATGATTTGCCGGATTTCGGTCCCGTCCGGTCCGTACTCGGTCACCCTGATCGCATCGAAGCTGGCCGTTCCGCGCATACCGCCCTGCGCGGTGGCAAGGGGCGCCGCCGCGACCGCGCTGCTGTCGTCGATCGTCACGATGCCGCTGTCGTACGCCGCCCAGTCCGACGTGCCCGCGGGCAGTGGCTTGGTGGCGATACGGCTTCCCGGCAGCAGGACCCGCTGACCGGTCGGGAGAATCGTGTCCGGGTCCGGATAGCGGCCGCCGTCCTGGACCGGGCCCTCGACCCAGGACGCGTACTGGTGGGTGTATCTGATGGGCTCGTAGAAGTGGAAGTCGTACACGACGTTGCTGTCATCCACCAGGAAGTGCTGGTCGACTCCGGACGAACCGTAGCGGCCGTTGACCCCGTAGATCCCGCCCATAACCAGCAGGTGGTTCGGGTCCTCCGCCCGGACGGCGGCAACCATCTGCCGCGCCAGCCTTTTCCATTGTTCCCCGGTCGCGTCTGTCGTCACCGGCTCGTTGAGCAGGTCGTAGGCTGCGATGGCCGGTTCGTCCTTGTACCGGGCGGCGATGGCCCGCCACAGGTCCGCGTTCTGCTGCTGCAGCCGGGGATCGGACCAGAGGTCAAAGCTGACAGCGTCGCTGGTGGGGTCCAGCCAGAATCCGCCGATCGGGGTGTGCAGGTCCAGGATCAGGCGCATGCCGTGTTGCCGCGCCCAGGCCACGTTTTGGTCCAGCCACTGCCAGAAGACCTGCGGGGAGTCGGCGTACCAGTCGCCGTCGAAGGCAAAGCGGATGCTGTTGAAGCCGATGTCTTTTGCCCTGGCGAAGTCTTCCTCCGAATGGTGCTGCGAGGTGAGGAGCTCGGCCCCGTTCAGGTTTCGATGGTAAAGGTTGGAGAAATTCACCGCCTTCAGCCGGGTGGGCTCGCCGTTGAGGACAAGGCCGCGGCCCGAGGCGGTGACGAAGTCCGGTCCGGTCTCCGCCGCGGGCCTGCTGCCGTTGTTACGGGACAGCGTGCACCCGGCGATGACCAGCAACGGCACCATCAGCAGCAGGACGGCCGGAACCCAGCCGGGCCAGCGGCGCCGGCGCGCATCCCGGTCAGGGTTGCGCGGCTCGTGCTGCACCTGCGGATCACCACTCCCGGGCATTCGGGTCTCCCTCGCTCGGCCTTCACGGCCCAGCCTATTCGCGGCGGCCGCAAATGTCTTGGGGTGAATCCGTCCGGGCCCGCTACAGGCTGCGGTGCATCACGTGCAGGCCCACAAAGCCCAGCCTCGGGTGCTGGAAGGCCTCAGGGATGGTGGCGAGGATCTTGAAGCCCATGGCCTGCCAGGCGGCGACGGCCCGGACGTTGCTTTCCACCACGGCGTTGAACTGCATGGCGCGGAAGCCGGCGGCCCGGGCGGCCTCCAGCGAATAGGCGCACAGGGCCCGGGCGACGCCGCGGCCGCCGTACCCGGCACGGACCATGTACCCGGCGTTGGCGACGTGGCTGCCGCCGCCGCCCTGGTTGGCGTGCAGCTCGCCGGTGCCCAGCACGACGCCGTCGAGCCCGCCGGTCCCGACGGCGACGAAGGTCCGGCCCGGCGCCGTCTTGACCCACTTGGCGCGGGCCTGGTCCTCGGTGGTGTCCACGTCCCAGGTGAAGGTCTCCCCGGCCCGGATGACCGGCTCCAGGATCTCCCAGATGGCGGGCCAGTCCTGGCCGGTGGCCTCGCGGATCACCCACGACGCCGGGGCCGGCCGGGTTTCTGTGTTTGCGCTCACAGCCGCCACGTTAGCAGCCGCCGGCCGCCGGTGAACCGTCCCGCCGTTCAGGAGTAGTGTTTTACCGAATCCACGTCGCAGGAAGGGAGGAAAGAGGATGCCGCTGGTCCGCCGTGTCGCCTTCCTTTCCCTGCACACCTCGCCGATGGAGCAGCCCGGCTCCGGAGACGCCGGCGGCATGAACGTCTACGTCCGTGCCCTCGCCGCGGCCCTGGCCGAGACCGGCGTGGAGGTGGAGATCTTCACCCGGTCCAACGCGGCCGGCCAGGCCGCCGTCGAGCATCCTTTCCCGGGCGTCTGCGTCCACAACGTGCTCGCCGGTCCGCCGCGGAAACTTCCCAAGGAGGAACTGCCGGCGCTGCTGCACAGCATGGTGGCCGAAATCGACCGGATCAAGCAGCTGCAGCCGCATGGCCGTTACGACGTCATCCATTCGCATTACTGGGTGTCCGGGGTCGCGGGGCTGGAGCTCTCGGAGCTGTGGGGCGTGCCGCTGGTGCACACCATGCACACCATGGCCAAGGTCAAGAACCTGCTGCTGGAGTCCGGCGAGCAGCCCGAACCGCGCCGGCGCGAGGAGGGCGAGCACCGGATCGTCGACGGCGCCACCCGGCTGGTCGCCAACACCGGGGCGGAGGCCGCGGAACTGGTTTCGCACTACGACGCCGACCCCGACCGCATCGATGTGGCGCCCCCGGGCGTGGACCTGTCCATCTTTACGCCCGCGTTCCGGAGCCACGCCCGCAGCCAGCACGGCATCGTGCCCGGCCGGTTCCACCTGCTTTTCGCCGGACGGATCCAGCGGCTCAAGGGGCCGCAGATCCTGATCAAGGCGGCCGCCCTGCTGCGTGCCCGCCGACCGGACATCGATCTTCAGCTGACCATCCTGGGAGCGGTGAGCGGGGCGAAGGACTTTGACCTCAAGGCCCTGATCACCGCCGCCGGGATGGACGACGTCGTCACGCACCACCCGCCGGTCAGTGCGCCGAAGCTGGCCGGCTGGTACCGCTCGGCCGACGTCGTGGTGATGCCCTCCTACAGCGAATCCTTCGGCCTGGTCGCCCTGGAGGCCCAGGCCTGCGGCACGCCCGTGGTCGCCACGAAGGTGGGCGGGCTGTCGCGGGCGATCTTCGATGGCAGGACCGGCCTGCTGGTGGAGGGTCACAAGGCAGCAGACTGGGCCGACGCCATGGAAGCCCTCCATGACGACCCGGCAACCCGTGAGGACATGGGCCGCGCGGCCTCCGTGCACGCCCAGGACTTCGGCTGGCAACGCACCGCCGCGATTACGGTGGAGAGCTACCAGGACGCCCTGGTCCAGTATTTTGGTACACGGAGCATCCCGGTGGGCCACACGCCCTGACCGGGGGACCAGACCGGGATCCCGGCCGGAACCGCCGGCCGGGGCGCCACGAAGCCACGAGCCGAAGGACAACGATGTCAGAGAACGCCACGGAACCCGCCGGAGCCAACGCCGGGCACTCTGCCGGCCAGCCAGCCGGGACGTCGGCCCAGGCGCCGGTGCTGAGTGATTTGGAAATCGCGCAGCGGGCCACCATGCGGCCGATCCAGGACGTGGCGGCCGCCGCCGGGATCAACCCGGAGGCGCTGGAATTCTATGGCCGCTACAAGGCCAAAATCGATCCGGCCAGGCTCAACCGGGACGCCGCGCACACCCCCGGCAAGGTGGTACTGGTCTCGGCAATGTCCCCCACCCCGGCCGGCGAGGGGAAGTCCACCACCACGGTGGGCCTGGCCGATTCCCTGGCCCGCGCCGGGCACCGGGTCATGATCGCGCTGCGCGAGCCCTCGCTGGGCCCCATCCTGGGCATGAAGGGCGGCGCGACCGGCGGCGGCTACTCCCAGGTCCTGCCGATGGACGAGATCAACCTGCATTTCACCGGCGACTTCCATGCCATCACCTCGGCGAACAACGCCCTGATGGCACTGGTGGACAACCACATCTACCAGGGCAACGCGCTGAACATCGATCCGCGCCGGATGACGTTCAAACGGGTGCTGGACATGAACGACCGCTCCCTGCGCGAGGTTGTGATCGGCCTGGGCGGACCGACGCAGGGCGTGCCGCGGCAGGACGGCTTCGACATCACCGTCGCCTCGGAAATCATGGCGGTGTTCTGCCTGGCCACCGACCTGGACGACCTGCGCGCGCGGCTGGGCCGGATCACCTTCGGCTACACCTACGACCGGGAGCCGGTCACGGTCGCCGACCTCGGTGTCCAGGGCGCCCTGACCATGCTGCTCAAGGACGCGATCAAACCGAACCTGGTGCAGACCATCGCCGGCACGCCCGCCTTGGTGCACGGCGGTCCCTTCGCCAACATCGCGCACGGCTGCAACTCGCTGATCGCCACCCAGACAGCCCGCAGCCTCGCGGACGTCGTCATCACCGAGGCCGGCTTCGGCGCCGACCTGGGCGCCGAAAAGTACATGGATATCAAGGCGAGGATGGCCGACGTCGCGCCGTCCGCCGTCGTGGTGGTGGCCACCATCCGTGCGCTCAAGATGCACGGCGGCGTCGCCAAGGACCAGCTCAGGGAGCCCGACGTCGAGGCGCTGGCGGCCGGCGTCGCCAACCTTCAGCGGCACGTGCGCAACGTCGAGAAGTTCGGCATCACCCCCGTGGTGGCGATCAACAAGTTCGGCACCGACAGCCAGGCGGAGCTCGACTGGCTGCTGGACTGGTGCGCGGCCGAGGGCGTCCAGGCGGCCGTGGCCGACGTCTGGGGCCGCGGCGGGGGCGGCGACGGCGGGGACGAACTCGCCGCGAAGGTTGCTGCCGCCATCGACGCCCCGCACGGCTTCCGGCACCTCTATCCGCTGGAAATGTCCGTGGAGGACAAGATCCGCACCATCGTGCAGGAGATCTACGGGGCCGACGGGGTGGAGTTCTCGGTTCCGGCGCTCAAGCGGCTCGCGGAGATCGAGAAGAACGGCTGGTCCGGGATGCCGGTCTGCATGGCGAAAACGCAGTACTCATTCAGCGACGACGCCACCAAGCTGGGGGCGCCGAAGGGCTTCACAGTGCACGTGCGCGACCTGATTCCCAAGACCGGGGCGGGATTCATCGTGGCGCTCACGGGCGCGGTGATGACGATGCCAGGGCTCCCCAAGGTCCCTGCCGCCATGCGGATGGACGTCGACGCCAACGGCAACCCCGTCGGCCTCTTCTAATCCCAGACCCTCCCTCACGTCCGGCGCCCCCACACCCGACGCTCCCTCAGATCCGGCGCCTCCAAACCGAACCCTCCCTCACGTCCGGCGCCCTCCCGCCCGACGCTCCCTCACGTCCGGCGCCCTCCCGCCCGACGCTCCCTCACGTCCGGCGCCCTCCCGCCCGGCGCTCCCTCACCTCCGGCGCTTCCAAACCGAACCCTCCCTCAGATCGTGCGCGGCGACAAAGGCAGCTGTGGATAACTCCTGCACGGCTTTTCAAAGTCGCCCACAATGCCAGCATGAGAACGCGAACAGAGCTTCCGGGTGTGCTGGCGGCCGGACCCTTCACCCTTGCAGCTGCTACATCGTTGGGAGTGCCCAGAGCCAGACTTCGACAGCTCGACTTCAGGCACATCAGCAGGGGTCTATACCGGCCTGCGGGTTGGAGCTTCGAGTTGGAGGCTGCGGCCCGCGCGCTGTCCGCAGCTTCCCCTGGGGCGTGGATCTCGCATGTGACGGCAGCTCAACTTCGCAGCCAGCTCTTGCCGCCGTGGCTCTCGGATTCCGAGGAGTTGCATCTGAGCAAGCCGCGCGCGCTCCCCGAAGTTCGCCGCAAGGGGATCGTAGGACACACGGTTGTTGCGTTCGACGACGAGATCGAGACGGCGGACGGCATCCGGATCAGTACCCGTCCCCGCACGTGGCTCGACCTGGCCCGGCAACTGAGCCTGCCCGAGCTTGTCTGCATGGGAGATGAGCTCATTCGGATCCCCCGGTTCAATCTGGAGGGGCGGAGCGAGCCTTTCGCTACCGTCGACGGGCTGCGGGTGATGCTGTGCCGTCATCCAAATCTTCAGGGGATCGTCCGCGCACGGGAGGCCCTGGATCTGATGCGGGTGGGAGCCGATTCAGGTCCTGAGACTCTCCTGCGCCTCGCGATGTGCGACGCCGGGCTTCCCGAACCGGAGCTGCAAATTGAACTGCGCCCGGGCAGTGCGGGAACGCCGACGGCGGACATCGGGTATCGGCGTCGGCGCCTTGCGGTGCAGTACGACGGCGGGCACCACTTACTCCCTGCCCAGATCTTCAGCGATCGCCGCCGGGACAAGGCATTCGAAGCAGCGGGGTGGACGGTGCTCACTCTGACAAAAGATGATCTTGCGAACGGCTTCGCCGGTGCGATCGCCAGGATCAAGCGGATCCTCCGCAGCGCATACCTCAGCCCGTCAACCGCTGCGGGATTCTAGAGCACTCTGAGGGAGCGTCACGCCCAAACCCGCCAGAGCTGAGGGAGCGTCCCGCCCAAACCCGCCGAACCTGAGGGAGCGTCCGCCCCAAACCCGCCCGAGCTGAGGGAGCGTCCCGCCCAAACCCGCCAGACGTGAGGGAGCGTCGTGTAGGGACTTGCCTAAGCCGGAAAAACACAACGCTCCCGCACCATAAGTGCGGGAGCGTCGTGGTGAAATGCGCCTGACGTGCGGGAGCGTCGGGTCAGAACGCGCCTGACGTGCGGGAGCGTCGTGTTGGAACGCACCAAACGTGAGGGAGCGTCGGTGGTGTGCGGCGGAGGTGGGGCTTAGCGCTCCAGGTCTCCGCGGATGAAGGCCTCGACCTTTTCACGGGCCAGGTCGTCGTTGAACTGCTCCGGCGGGGACTTCATGAAGTAGCTCGATGCCGAGAGCAGCGGGCCGCCGATGCCGCGGTCCAGGCCGATCTTGGCGGCGCGGACGGCGTCGATGATCACGCCGGCGGAGTTGGGCGAGTCCCAGACTTCCAGCTTGTATTCGAGTGAGACCGGGGCGTCACCGAAGTTGCGGCCCTCGAGGCGGACGAACGCCCACTTGCGGTCATCAAGCCACTGGACGTAGTCCGACGGGCCGATGTGCACGTCCTTGGCGGCGAGGTCGGCTTCGACGTTGGAGGTGACGGCCTGGGTCTTGGAGATCTTCTTGGACTCGAGGCGGTCGCGCTCCAGCATGTTCTTGAAGTCCATGTTGCCGCCGACGTTCAGCTGGTAGGTGCGGTCCAGGGTGACACCGCGGTCTTCGAAGAGCTTGGCCATGACGCGGTGCGTGATGGTGGCACCGATCTGGCTCTTGATGTCGTCGCCCACGATCGGCACACCGGCGGCGGTGAACTTGTCCGCCCATTCCTTGGTGCCGGCGATGAACACCGGGAGGGCGTTGACGAAGGCCACGCCGGCGTCGATGGCGCACTGGGCGTAGAACTCGGCCGCTTCCTGGGAACCCACGGGCAGGTAGCAGACCATCACGTCGACCTTGGCGTCCTTGAGGGCCTGGACGACGTCGACCGGCTCGTCCGGGGACTGCTCGATGGTCTCGAGGTAGTACTTGCCGAGGCCGTCGAGGGTCGGGCCGCGCTGGACGGTGACTCCGGTCGGCGGGACGTCGGCGATCTTGATGGTGTTGTTCTCGCTGGCGAGGATGGCGGCGGACAGGTCCTGGCCCACCTTCTTGCCGTCGACGTCGAAGGCTGCGACGAACTGCACATCGTTGACGTGGTACTTGCCGAACTGCACGTGCATCAGACCCGGAATCGTGGCCTGGGGGTCGGCATCCTTGTAGTACTGGACACCCTGGACCAGCGAAGTGGCACAGTTACCCACGCCGACGATTGCAACACGAATCGGATTTGAAGACACGAAACTCCCTTTGAGTACAAACTTCACGTGCCCGGCGCGGACGTACTCTGATGTACGACGGCGGCAAACGGGCACAACGCCATGCGGCGCCCTTGCATTCTAGTCAACGGCGCCGCGGCCTGAGATGTTCCCGGCCGCGGCACCGAATCTGTTACGGCCGGCGGCGGCGCCGCAGCACAGCCCGGCCGCGGCTCACTTTTGCGCCCAGAGGTTGATGTCGGACTCGACGGCGAACTCGTCGATCGCGTCCAGCTCATCGGCGGTGAAGTCCAGGTTGTCGGTGGCGGCCAGGGTGTCCTCGAGCTGCCGGACGCTTGACGCGCCGACCAGTGCGGAGGTCACCGAGGCGCCCTTGCCCTGCTCACGGAGAATCCAGGCGATGGCCAGCTGCGCGAGAGTCTGGCCCCGGCCCTCGGCGATCCGGTTGAGCCCGCGCACCCGGTCCAGCGTTTCGCCGGTGATCATGGCCTGGTCCAGGGACTTGTCCTGCGCCGCGCGGGAGTCCTCCGGGACGCCGTCGAGGTAGCGGTCGGTGAGCATGCCCTGCGCCAGCGGCGAGAAGGCGATGGCCCCGGCGCCCACCTGGTCCAGCGCCTCGTACAGGCTGGGGCTGCCGTTCTCGGTCCAGCGGTTCAGCATCGAGTAGCTGGGCTGGTGGATCAGCAGCGGGGTGCCGAGTTCCTTAAGGATCCGGGCAGCCTCCAGGGTCTGTTCCGGCGTGTAGGAGGAAATGCCTGCGTAGAGCGCCTTCCCGGAGCGGACGGCCTGGTCCAGGGCGCCCATGGTCTCCTCCAGCGGGGTTTCGGGGTCCGGGCGGTGGCTGTAGAAGATGTCGACGTAGTCCAGGCCCATCCGGGTCAGCGATTGGTCCAGGCTGGCCAGCAGGTACTTGCGGGAGCCCCAGTTGCCGTACGGGCCCGGCCACATGTCGTAGCCGGCCTTGCTGGAGATGATGAGCTCGTCGCGGTACGGCTTGAAATCGTCCTTGAAGTGGCGGCCGAAGTTGGTCTCGGCGCTGCCGTAGGGCGGGCCGTAGTTGTTGGCGAGGTCGAAGTGCGTGACGCCCAGGTCGAAGGCGCGGCGCAGGATGGCGCGCTGCACCTCGAAGGGCTTGTCGTCGCCAAAGTTGTGCCAGAGGCCCAGCGAGATGGCCGGCAGTTTCAGGCCGCTGCGGCCCACCCGGCGGTAGGGCATGGTGTCGTAGCGGTTCTCTGCTGCAAGGTAAGTCATCAGTAATTTCCTTTCCTAGTGGGAGACGACGGCGGCGCTGTGGCCCGGCAGGCCGAGCCCGGCGGTCGTCAGCGCGGTGCCGTCCTCCGTGGCCAGCAGCAGTGAACTGCCGGCCACCGAAAGCTGCCGCGGTTCGGCGGAGAAGTTCATCGCCACCTCCACGCTGCCGCGCCGCAGCACCAGCCAGCGCTCGTCCTCATTGAAGTCGACGGCGGTCTCCGCGAAGCCCGCCCCGGCGAGTTCCGGCGTCGCGCGCCGCAGCGCGATCAGGTTCCGGTACAGCTCCAGCAGCCGGGCGTGCTCGCCCGAGCCGGCCTCGGACCAGTCCAGCTTGGAGCGGGTGAACGTGGCCGGGTCCTGCGGGTCGGGCACGACGGCCGGGTCCCAGCCCATCCGTTCGAATTCCTTGATCCTGCCCTCCGCGGTGGCCTTGCCCAGCTCCGGTTCCGGGTGCGAGGTGAAGAACTGCCACGGCGTGGTGGCGCCGTATTCCTCGCCCATGAACAGCATCGGGGTGAACGGCGAGGTCAGGGTCGCGACGGCGGCGAGCGCCAACTGCCCGTAGCCGAGGGTCTGGGACAGCCGGTCGCCGGTGGCGCGGTTGCCGATCTGGTCGTGGTTCTGGCTGCAGACCACGAGGGCGGCCGGGTGCACGAGGGAGGTGTTGATGGGCCGGCCGTGGTGCCGTTCGCGGAAGCTGGAGTAACTGCCGTCATGGAAGAAGCCTTTTTCGAGGACCTTGGCCAGGGCCGCGATCGAGTCGAAGTCACTGTAGTAGCCGGTGGTCTCGCCGCTGACGTTGACGTGCACGGCGTGGTGGAAGTCATCGCTCCACTGCCCGGCCAGGCCGTAGCCGTTGGCGTCGCGCGGGTAGAGCAGGCGCGGGTTGTTCAGGTCGGACTCGGCGATCATCGTCGCGGGGCGGCCGGTTTCGGCCGCGACCGCGTCGGCGAGGGCGCCGAAGTCCTCCAGCAGGTGGACGGCGCGTTCGTCCTTGAAGGCGTGCACGGCGTCCAGCCGCAGGCCGTCCACGTGGTAGTCGCGCAGCCACATCGCGGCGTTGTCCAGGATGTAGCCGCGGACCACGTCGGAACCGGGCCCGTCCAGGTTGACCGAGTCGCCCCAGGTGTTGCCCTCGCCGGACTTGAGGTAGGGACCAAACCGGGGAAGGTAGTTGCCGCTGGGGCCAAGGTGATTGTAGACGACGTCCTGGATGACGCCCAGCCCGGCGGCGTGGGCGGCGTCGACGAAGCGCTGGTACGCGGCCGGGCCGCCGTAGCCCTCGTGCACGGCGTACCAGAGCACCCCGTCGTAGCCCCAGTTGTGCGTGCCGTTGAACCCGTTGACCGGCAGCAGCTCCACGAAGTCGACGCCGAGCTCGGCCAGGTAGCCGAGCTTGCCGGCCGCGGCGTCCAGCGTCCCCTCGGGGGTGAAGGTGCCCACATGCAGTTCGTAGATCACACCGCCCTGCAGCCCGCGGCCCTTCCACTGCCCGTCCGCCCACTGGTGGCTGCCGGCGTCGAAGGTCCGCGAGAGCGAGTGCACTCCCCCGGGCTGGCGGCGGGACCGCGGGTCCGGCAGCGGCGTGGTGTCCCCGTCCAGCAGGTAGCCGTAGTCGACGTCGCCGGAGGCCGGGGCCTCCGGCGCGTTCCACCAGCCTCCCCGGCCGGCGCCGGTGTCCCGGCGCATCGGGTAGTGCCGTCCGTCGGCGAGCAGCGTGACGTCCTGCGCGTCCGGCGCCCAGAGGTCGAAGCGTGCGGTTCCGTGTGCGGGCAGAGTCATTGCCGTTCCCCTATATCGGTTCGTCAGTGTGTGCTGTCAGGCGGCGGGTACCAGCAGGGCCACCGGGTAGTCGCGGAGGATCTCCGCCACGCTCGCCGCGCCCGGGCCGTAGCACCGGCCGGTGAGCTGGTCGGTCATTGCGACAGCGAGGCTGATGGCGGTGTCCTGCCAGCCGCCCCGCTGCTCGAGGCCGCGGGGCAGCCTGGTCGCCAGGGTGAGAGCCCCCGGCGAGCCGGCGCCCCGGTCAAAGGCGATGAGGTGCCCGGCGGCAGCTCCCGTGGCCGGCACCGGGGTGTAGCCGGTGAACAGCTCCGGTGCGTCCCGGCGCAGCCGCAGCGCCCGCGTGGTCACCAGCAGCTTCGCCGCGTCCTCCCGGTACGACGCCGGCCGCTCCCCGGCGTCGAGCGCCGTGAGGGCCGCGCGCCGCGCCGCGAAGTCGAACGGCCGCCGGTTGTCCGGGTCGGTCAGCGACCGGTCCCAGAACTCGGTGCCCTGGTACACATCCGGGACGCCGGGCATGGTCAGCTGGACCAGTTTGGCGCCCAGCGCGTTGGCGGCGCCGTACGGGTCCAGCAGGGCTACCAGCGCATCGAGTTCAGCGCGCACCTGGTCGTCGTCGAACGCCGCGTCGACGGCGGCGGCGAGTTTCGCTTCGAAGTCCGGGTCCGGGTCCAGCCAGTCGGTTGAATTGCCGGCCTCCCGTGCCGCCTTTTGGGCGTAGGACTGCAGCCGTTCCCGGTCCGCGGGCCAGACCCCGGCCACGGCCTGCCACAGCAGGTTGGCCAGCGGCCCGTCCGGCAGCGGCGCCAGTTCCTGGAGCCGGCGCAGCGATGCCGTCCATTCCGGAGCCAGTTCCGCGAGCACGGAGATCCGCGCCCTGGTGTCCTCGCTGCGCTTCGTGTCGTGGGTGCTGAGCGTGGTCATGGACAGCGGCAGCCGTGCCTGGCGGCGTGCCATCCGGGCGTGGAACTCGTCGGTGGACAGCGCGAACTCGGTGGGGTCCGCGCCGACTTCGGTGAGGGTGCCCAGCCGGGTGTAGCGGAAGAAGGCGGTGTCCTCGACGCCCTTGGCCATCACCATGCCGGAGGTCTGCTGGAAGCGGCGGCCCAGCTCGGCGTCGGGCCCGGGGCCGGCGTGCAGCAGCAGGGGCAGCAGCGTGCGCACGGCGGGTTCCAGCTCGGGGCGGCGGCGGACGGCCAGTTCGCAGGCCTCGCGCAGCACGTCCTCGCCCTCGGGCAGGTAGCTGCGGTAGACCGGGAACGCGGCGGTGATCTCGGACAGCGCATCGACGGCGGTCCCGGTGTCGAGCCCGGCGGAGGCCGGTACCAGCCGGGTCAGCCGTAGCATTTCCGAGTGCAGGATTCCGTCCGTGATCCGGCGCTTGGTGCCGCGGATCATCTCCTCGTAGTCCGCAGGGACCCCGCCGCGCAGCGAGGTGTCCAGGGCGTCCAGGCCGGACTGGCCGGCGGGGTCTACGAAGAGCCGGTCCACGTCCGCGAGCGCGTCGTAGCCGGTGGTCCCCTCGCATTCGAAGTCTGCCGGGAGCTCTTCCCCGGGCTCGAGGATTTTCTCGATCAGCAGGTAGGCGCCGCCGGTCACTTCGCGCAGCCGACGGAGGTAGCCGGCCGGATCAGCGAGGCCGTCCGGGTGGTCGATCCGCAGGCCGTCGACGAGGTCCTCGCGGAACCAGCGGACTACTTCCTCGTGAGCCTCGTCGAAAACCTCCGGGGTCTCGACCTTGATTCCGGCGAGGGTGTTGACCGCGAAGAACCGGCGGTAGTTGAGCTCGTTGTCGGCGCGGCGCCAGCCCACCAATTCGTAGTGCTGCCGGTTGTGCACCTCGCGGGGGTCGTTCCCCTCCGTGTAGGTGCCCTCGGCCAGCGGGAAGCGGTGGTCGTAATACCGCAGCTCGCCGTCGCGGACTTCGAGCGCGTCAACGTCCGCGTCGTCGCCCAGCACGGGGATCCGGATCCGGCCGCCGCCGAAGTCCCAGTCGACGTCGAACGCCGGGGCGTAGCGGGACTGCGGGCCTTCCTTGAGCAGCGACCACCACCACGGGTTCTGGACCGGGGTGGCGACGCCGACGTGGTTGGGCACGATGTCCACCAGGACACCCATGCCGGCCTTCCGCGCCGCGCGGGACACCGCCGCGAGACCCTCCGGGCCGCCGCGGTCCGGGTCGATCGCGGCGGGGTCGGTGACGTCGTAGCCGTGGTCCGAACCCTGCTCGGCCGTCAGGATCGGCGACAGGTAGATCCAGTCAACCCCGAGGGACTTCAGGTAGGGCACCGTGTCGGCGGCGTCCTGCAGGGTGAAGCCGGGCCGGATCTGCAGCCGGTAGGTCGAGGCGGGGGTCCTCATGAAGCGGAAGCCTTCGCCTCGCTGGCGGCGGCGGCCTCCTCCTGGGCCTCCACCATTTCCTCGTGGGCTTCCTCGTGCTCGGCCATCGAGGCCAAGGACGCGGCGGCGGAGTGGTCAACCTCGACCTCCGGGCCCGAGTAGGCGCGCAGCACCACCATGGATTTGGCCGCCAGGGTCAGGACGGCCCCGGCCTTGAGCGGTTCGTTCGTGTCGGACTGGTCCGCGGTGTCCACAAGCAGCTCCCAGAACGGCGAGTACTCCTCGGCCGGCAGGACAAAGTCCACGTTGTCATCGTGGGCGTTGAAACCGAGCAGGAAGCTGTCGTCGGTGATCCGGCGGCCGCGGGAGTCCTGCTCCTGGATGCCGTGGCCGTTGAGGAACACGCCGATGGTCCGGCCAAAGCCGCTGTCCCAGTCTTCCGGCAGCATGCCGGTGCCGTCGGTCTTCAGCCAGACGATGTCGGGCAGTTTCTCGCCCTCACCGCGGACCACCGGCCGGCCGTCGAAGAAGCGGCTGCGGCGGAACGTCGGGTGGTCGTGGCGGATCTTGTTGACGAACGCGGTGAACTCCACGAGCGGCTGGTCCATGGCTTCCCAGTGCACCCAGCTCAGCTCGGAGTCCTGGCAGTAGGTGTTGTTGTTGCCCTGCTGCGTGCGGCCCAGTTCGTCGCCGTGCAGGAGCATCGGCACGCCCTGGGAGAGCAGCAGCGTGGCGATAAAGTTCCGCTGCTGCCGGGCGCGGAGGGTCAGCACGGTGTCGTTGTCGGTGTCGCCTTCCTCGCCGCAGTTCCAGGAGCGGTTGTGCGATTCACCGTCGTTGTTGCCTTCGCCGTTGGCCTCGTTGTGCTTCTCGTTGTAGGAGACCAGGTCGCGCATGGTGAAGCCGTCGTGCGCGGTGACGAAGTTGATCGAGGCCACCGGGCGCCGGGCGGAGCTTTCGTACAGGTCCGCGGAGCCGGTGAGGCGGGACGCGAATTCGCCCAGCGTGGACGGCTCGCCGCGCCAGAAGTCGCGGACGGTGTCGCGGTACTTGCCGTTCCACTCGGTCCACTGCGGCGGGAAGTTGCCCACCTGGTAGCCGCCGGGACCGACGTCCCACGGCTCGGCGATCAGCTTGACCTGGGACACGATCGGGTCCTGCTGGATCAGTTCGAAGAAGGTGGAGAGTTTGTCGACGTCGTAGAACTCGCGGGCCAGCGTGGAGGCGAGGTCGAAGCGGAAGCCGTCGACGTGCATTTCCGTCACCCAGTAGCGCAGCGAGTCCATCAGCAGCTGCAGGGAGTGGGGGTGCCGGACGTTCAGCGAGTTGCCGGTGCCGGTGTAGTCCATGTAGTGCTTCAGGTCGCCGTCGACCAGCCGGTAGTAGGCCTGGTTGTCGATGCCCTTGAAGGACAGGGTGGGGCCGAGGTGGTTGCCTTCCGCCGTGTGGTTGTAGACCACGTCGAGGATGACTTCGATGCCGGCCCGGTGCAGCTCGCGGACCATGGCCTTGAATTCCTGGACCTGGTGCCCGACGTCGCCGGAGGAGCTGTAGGTGTTCTGCGGGGCGAAGAAGCCGATGGTGTTGTAGCCCCAGTAGTTGTTGAGTCCCTTTTCCACCAGGGTGCCGTCGTTGACGAACTGGTGGACCGGCATCAGCTCGATCGCCGTGACGCCGAGCTTTTTGAGGTGCTCGATCACTGCCGGGTGGGCAACGCCGGCGTAGGTGCCGCGCTGCTCCTCGGGGATTTCCGGGTGCAGCTCGGTCAGGCCTTTGACGTGCGCCTCGTAGATGACCGACTCGTGGTACGGGACGCGCAGCTGGCGGTCCCCGTCCCATTCGAAGTAGGGGTTGATGACCACGCCGTGCATGGTGTGCGGTGCCGAATCCGCGTCGTTGCGCGAATCGGGGTCGCCGAATTCGTAGGAGAAGAGCGCCGGGTCCCAGTCGATCTGGCCCTGGATGGCCTTGGCGTACGGGTCCATCAGCAGCTTGTTGGGGTTGAAGCGGTTTCCGCTTGCCGGGTCGTAGGGTCCGTGGACCCGGTAGCCGTACTTCTGGCCGGGCTGGATCTGCGGCAGGTAGCAGTGCCAGACGTAGCCGTCCACCTCGGTCAGCTCGATCCGCGTCTCGGTCAGATCATCGGCCAGGAGGCAGAGTTCGACTCGCTCAGCCTGTTCACTGAACAACGCGAAATTGGTACCGGTGCCGTCAAAGGTGGCTCCCAACGGGTAAGCCGATCCGGGCCAGACTTCCATGTGTACTCCTCGTGCGATGCGGAACAATCTCTAGACAGACTACTTGTAAGTAAGGTTACTAATTGACCAGGCGCCCGGTGCGCGCGCTTTTGTTACAGCTTCGCGATAACCTCCGGCAGGGAATCCGCGATGTCCGACGCCGTCAACGGCCCGCCGTCCGAGGCGAGGGTCCCAGCGCGGCCGTGCAGGCTGGCAGCCACCGCCGCAATCGCAGCCCACCGCTCCGGTTCCTCGAGCCCTAAGGCGCTGAAGGCGCCGGGATCCCCTGCGAGCTGCGCCAGCAGGGCACCGAGCAACCCGGCCAGTACGTCGCCGCTGCCCGCGGAGGCCATCCACGGGCTGGCCTCGGCCTGGCTGAACACCGCGCCGGACGGGGCGGCCACCAAGGTGGTGGCGCCCTTGAGCAGGACGGTCGCGCCGGTCAGCCGTGTGGCCTCCCGGACGGCGGCAAGCGTTGCGTCCTCAACGGCGGCACGGCCCGGTCCGGCGTCGTACCGTTCCAGCAGGGAGGCAAGCTCGCCCGCATGCGGGGTCAGCACGGTCCGGGCGGACAGCTGGCGCGGCAGCGCCGGGAGTGCGCCGGCGTCGGCCACGGTGGGGAGCCCGGCGGCGGCTGCCTCGCGGACGCGCTCCAGCTGCTCGTGCGCGCCGTCGTCGAGTCCGGGCCCCAGCAGCCACGCCTGGACGTGGGCGTCGGCAACGGACGTGCCGCACACCACTTCGGGGCAGGACTGGCGGACCAGGTCCGCGACTTCCGCCGGGCCCACGTAGCGGACCATGCCGGCGCCGGCGGCCAGGGCGCCCCGGCAGGCCAGGACGGCCGCGCCAGGGTAGCGGGCGGACCCGGCGACGACGCCGAGCACGCCGCGGGAGTATTTGTGCGAGCGGCGGCCTGGGTGCGGCAGCAGCGCGGACAGATCTTTGGTTTCCAGGCGCCGCAGCCCGGCGGCGCCCAGGGCCGCCTCGATGCCGATCGGGATGGTGACGACCCGGCCGGTGAAGTCCGCGCCGGGGTCGGCCAGCAGGCCGGCCTTCGCCGCGCCGAAGCTGACGGTCACGTCGGCGGCGAGAACGGGGGCGTGCGCCTCGCCGGTGTCGGCGTCGACGCCGCTGGGGAGGTCACAGGCCACCACCAGCCCGTGGCGGGTGCGCTGCAGTTCTTCGAACAGAGTGGCTGCAGGGCCGCGCACACCGCCCTGGGCGCCGGTTCCCAGGACTGCGTCGATGACGACGTCGGCGCGGGCGGCGTCTGCTGCCAGCTCCGCGGCGTTGCCGTCGGTCAGGCCGGTGTCCCGGCCGCCCGCGGCACGGAACGCCGCCAGCGCGGCCGGATGGGCGTGGCTGGCGGTGAGGACCGCCGTCGTCCGCAGGCCCCGGCGGGCCAGCAGCGCCGCGGCGTAGAGCCCGTCGCCGCCGTTGTTGCCCTTGCCGGTGAGCACCGCGACGCTGGAGCCGTAGGTCCGCAGTCCGCGGCCCCGCAGTTCGCGGACCACCGTGTTGGCCAGCCCGTAGGCGGCGCGCTGCATCAGAACAGCGCCCATCCCGGGGTCCGCACTCGTCTCAAGCAGCTGCTGTTCGACTTCGCGAATGTGGGTTCCGGTATGGGCGCTGATCATGGTGCCTAGCCTTCGGCGATCACCGTGGCGGTGGCGATGCCGCCGTCGTGGCTGATCGACAGGTGCCACCGTTTGACGCCCTTCGACTGGGCCACGGCCAGTACGGTGTCCTTGACCTGGACGGTCGGTCCGTGCTGGTCCAGGCCGATCCAGCAGTCCTGCCAGTTCATGCCGGCCGGCGCGCCGAGCACCTTGGCCACGGCTTCCTTGGCGGCGAACCGGGCAGCCAGGGACCGGGTGTTCAGCTCCCGCTCGGCGGGCACGAACAGCCGGTCGCGCAGCCCGGGGGTGCGCTCCAGCTGCCGGCCGAACCGCTCAATGTCTACGACGTCTACGCCGATGCCAACAATCATGCGGCTATTCTACGGTCACGCTCTTGGCCAGGTTCCGCGGCTGGTCCACGTCGTAGCCCTTGGCGCTGGCGAGCGCGAGCGCGAAGATCTGCAGGGGCACGGTGGACAGCAGCGGTGCCAGGAGGGTCGGGGTCTCCGGGATGTAGATGACGTGCTCGGCGTAGGCCTTCACCGCCTCGTCACCCTCCTCCGCGATCACGATCGTCTTGGCGCCGCGGGCGCGGACTTCCTGGATGTTGGAGACAACCTTGGCGTGCAGCGAGTCGCGGCCGCGCGGGGACGGGACCACCACGAAGACCGGCTGGCCTTCCTCGATCAGGGCGATCGGGCCGTGCTTGAGCTCGCCGGCGGCGAAGCCCTCGGCGTGGATGTAGGCGAGCTCCTTGAGCTTGAGCGCACCCTCCATGGCGACCGGGAAGCCGACGTGGCGGCCCAGGAACAGCACCGACTTGGCGTCCACCATGTCGTGGCCGAGTTTCTTGATCGCGTCGGCGTTGTCCAGGATCTGCTGGATCTTGGCCGGGATCTTGCCCAGGTCGGCGAGGATGTCCTTGATCTCGCCCTGGAATTTATTGCCGCGCAGCTGTGCCAAATACAGGCCCAGCAGGTAGGCGGCGGCGATCTGGGCGAGGAACGCCTTTGTGGAGGCCACCGCGATTTCCGGGCCGGCGTGCGTGTACAGCACGGCATCGGACTCGCGCGGGATGGTGGAGCCGTTCGTGTTGCAGATGGACACCGTCTTGGCGCCCTGCTCCTTGGCGTAGCGGACGGCCATCAGCGTGTCCATGGTTTCGCCGGACTGCGAGATGGAGACGATCAGGGTCTTGGCGTCCACGATCGGGTCGCGGTAGCGGAACTCGTGCGAGAGTTCGACCTCGGTGGGGATCCGGCACCAGCGTTCGATCGCGTACTTCGCGACCTGGCCGGCGTAGGCGGAGGTGCCGCAGGCCAGGACGATGATCTTGTCCACGCTCTTGAGCAGCTCCGTGTCGATGCGGAGTTCATCGAGGGTCAGCTTGCCGTCGACGTCGGAGCGGCCCAGCAGGGTCTGCAGCACGGCGTCGGGCTGGTCGTGGATTTCCTTTTCCATGAAGGACGGGAAGCCGCCCTTTTCCGCGGACGCGGGATCCCAGTTGACGTAGTATTCCTTGCCTTCGGCCGGGGCGCCGAAGAAGTCGGTGATCGCGACGGTGTCGGCGGTGATCGTGACGATCTGGTCCTGGCCCAGTTCCACGGCACGGCGGGTGTAGTCAATGAAGCCGGAGACGTCGGAGCCGAGGAAGTTCTCGCCCTCGCCCAGGCCCACCACGAGCGGGGAGTTGCGGCGGGCGGCCACGACGACGTCGGGCTGGTCGGCGTGCACGGCGAGCAGCGTGAACGCGCCTTCGAGCCGCTGGCAGGCCAGTTCCATGGCCTTGGTCAGGCCGCCGTTGGCGTTGTCGCCGCCGAGCTGGTTGCGGTAGATGTCGCCGATCAGGGCGGCGGCCACCTCGGTGTCGGTCTCGGAGAGGAACGTCACGCCCTTGCCGAGGAGTTCCTGCTTGAGCTCTGCGAAGTTTTCGATGATGCCGTTGTGGATGAGGGCCAGCTTGCCGCCGTCGGACAGGTGCGGGTGCGCGTTCACGTCCGTGGGACCGCCGTGGGTCGCCCAGCGGGTGTGTCCGATCCCGGTGAGCGCGTCAGGCAGCGGGTGCGCCTCCAGCTCGGCGATCAGGTTGCTCAGTTTGCCCGACTTCTTGCGGGAGGAAATGGCGCCGTCCGCCACGACGGCGATCCCGGCGGAGTCATAGCCGCGGTACTCGAGGCGCCGCAATCCTTCCAGGACAACGTCCAGGGCCAAGTGATCAGTATTTTCCCGGCCAGCCGCGCGGCCTACATATCCAACGATTCCACACATGGACCCAAGCCTAGCTGGTTTCCCGGTCATCCGACGTAGGATGAGCCGGTCCGGTGCCGCCGCAGCGGGCTGCGGGGGTGTCCATTTCGCTCTGGGCCTTCTCAAGGGCAGAATCTCTAAGGTGACTTTGCAACGCAACGACGCGAACGGCGAGGGCGTCTCCCCGTTCGTTGAGCTGGACCGGCAGACCTGGTCCCGGCTCGCTGCCCAGATGGAGCAGCCCCTCAACGAAGAGGACGTGCTCCGCCTCCGGGGACTGGGCGACCCCCTCGACATGAAGGAAGTCCGCGAGGTCTACCTCCCGCTGTCCCGGCTGCTGCACCTATATGTCGAGGCCGCCAACCAGCTCCATGCGGCCACCACCACATTCCTGGGTGAAACAACCCAGCGCACCCCCTTCGTGATCGGCGTGGCCGGCTCCGTCGCGGTCGGCAAATCGACCATCGCCCGCGTGCTCCGCGAAATGCTGCGGCGCTGGCCCGGCACGCCGAACGTCGAACTGATCACCACCGACGGGTTCCTGTATCCCCTCGCCGAGCTCAAGCGCCGGCAGTTGCTGGAACGCAAGGGCTTCCCGGAGTCCTATGACCGGCGCGCCCTGCTGCGCTTTGTCAGCGAAGTCAAGGGCGGCGCCGAGGAAGTGCGGGCGCCCTGGTACTCGCACGTCACCTACGACATTGTGCCCGGCAAGGAAGTGGTGGTCCGGCGCCCGGACGTACTGATTGTCGAGGGGCTGAACGTGCTGGCCCCGGCCCGCCCGCGGCACGACGGCCGGCAGGGCCTGGCGCTGAGTGACTTCTTCGACTTTTCCATCTACGTGGACGCCAAGACCTCCTATATCGAGGAGTGGTACGTGGACCGGTTCCGCAAGCTGCGCACCACTGCCTTCGCGCAGCCGGAATCCTACTTCCACCGCTACGCGACGCTTTCCGATTCGGAGGCCGAGCAGACCGCCCGCGAGATCTGGAAGCGCATCAACGAGCCGAACCTGGAGGAAAACGTCCTCCCCACCCGCGGCCGGGCCCAGCTGGTGCTGACCAAGGACGCCGACCACTCCATCCGCCGCATGCTGCTGCGCAAGGTGTAGCACAGGTGTGCCAGAACTTCCCCGGCGGGGTGCCGGGCCCGGAATCACCGAGCCGGCGGACGGTCGGGCGCTTCCTTGCCGCCGGGACGGCCCTGGCCGTCCTGGCCGCCGTGGCAGGCTGCAGCCCGGGCAGCAAGACTCCTCAGTCGGCCTCCGGCACGGCTGTGCCAACTGACGGCCTGTCCGGGACGGCCACGTCCGCTTCCGCGCCGCCCACGGCCACTGCCGCTCCCGCCCCTCCGACGTCGGCGCCCACCAGCACGGTCACGGCCACTCCGCCGCCCACGGCTTCGCCGTCGAGGACTGCGCCGGCGTCGACCGCGCCGGGTCGGAAGTATTCCCTGACGGATCCTGCGAGCCCGTGGGTAGTGGTGAACAAACACCGGCCGCTCTCCCCCGCGACGTTCGTTCCGGCGGACCTGGTCCAGCCTGCCGTCAGGCTGGCAGTGTCCGGTGAGGCGGCGCTGCTGAACCGCACGACGGCGGCGGCGGCCCAGCGGATGTTCGCGGGCGCGGCGGCGGCCGGCGTCGTACTGACCCTGGCGAGCGGCTACCGCTCCTACGCCACCCAGATGGCCACCTACAACGGCTACGTGTCGTCGCGGGGGCGCGCCGAGGCGGATACCGCCTCCGCCCGGCCGGGTTACTCGGAGCATCAGACGGGCTGGTCCTTCGACATCGGCGACGGCGGCGGGGCGTGCAGCTTCCAGCCGTGCTTTGCCCAGCAGCCGGCCGCAGTGTGGGTCAAGGCCAACGCGCACCGCTATGGTTTCATCGTCCGCTACCCCTGGATGGAGCACCCGGTCACCGGCTACTTCTACGAGCCGTGGCACCTCCGCTATGTGGGCGTCGAGACCGCCGGCGACATGCACCGGCGGGGCATCGCCACCCTCGAGGAGTATTTCGGCCTGGAAGCCGCGCCGGCCTACCGCTGAGTACGAGGGTCCCGCGCTAGCGTGGAGTCCATGCTGACTGGATTCAAGAACTTCATCATGAAGGGCAACGTCATTGACCTTGCTGTCGCCGTCGTGATCGGAACCGCCTTTGGTTCGGTCGTCACTGCCCTCGTGAACAAGGTGCTCATGCCGTTCATTGCCGGCCTGGTGGGGTCGCCAAACTTCGACAGCTTCGCGAAGGTGGACCTGAACGGCAACGCCATCGAATTCGGCGTCCTCCTGACCGCGATCGTCAACTTCCTGCTGATTGCCGCCGCGATCTACTTTGTGGTTGTCATGCCGATGAACCACATGATCGAACGCCGCAACCGCAGGCTGGGCATCAACGCCGGAGTCAAGGACGAGGCTGCCGAAGACCCGCAGCTCGCACTGCTCACCGAGATCCGCGACGCCCTGACCCGCACCACCCGCTAGCTCCCGCAAACCAACGCACTGTGGCCCGCTTCCTGACGGAGGCGGGCCACAGCTTTTGGATCTTCGGGTCTTAGCCGTCAGTCGGCGACGAGGGCCAGGGCCAGCTCGGTCCGGACCACGTCGGCCAGGCTTTCGGCAATGTCCTGCGCCGTCTGCTGGTCGGCGGCTTCCACCATCACGCGGACCACGGGTTCGGTCCCGGACGGGCGCAGCAGCACCCTGCCGGTGTCGCCCAGCTGCGCCTCGGCGCGGGCTACCGCCGCGGCCACGGCCGCGTCACCCTTGACCCGGGTCCGGTCGACGCCCTTGACGTTGATCAGCACCTGCGGGAGCTTGGTCATCACCGCGGCCAGCTCCTTGAGCGGGCGGCCGGTGAGCGCCACCTGCGCGGCCAGCTGGAGGCCGGTAAGCACTCCGTCGCCGGTGGTGGCGTAGTCGGCGAAGATCACGTGGCCGGACTGCTCGCCGCCAAGGTTGAAGCCGCCCTCGCGCATTCCTTCCAGCACGTAGCGGTCCCCCACCCCGGTCTCGCGGAGGGTGATGCCCGCCTCGCGCAGGGCGATCTTCAGGCCGAGGTTGGACATCACGGTGGCAACGAGGACGTCGTCCTTGAGCTTGCCGGAGGCTTTGAGGGCCACAGCAAGGATGGCCATGATTTCGTCACCGTCCACCTCGTTGCCTTCGTGGTCCACGGCCAGGCAGCGGTCGGCGTCGCCGTCGTGGGCGATGCCCAGGTCAGCCCCGTGGTCCAGGACGGCCTGCTTGAGCGGGCCGAGATGGGTCGACCCGACCCCGTCGTTGATATTGATTCCGTCCGGGTCCGCCCCGATGACCACCAGGTCGGCGCCGGCGGTCTTGAAGACCTGGGGCGAGCAGCCGCTGGCCGCGCCGTGGGCGCAATCCAGCACCACCTTGAGGCCGTCCAGCCGGTGCGGCAGGGTGCCAAGCAGGTGCACGATGTAGCGGTCCTCCGCGTCGGAGAACCGCTGGATACGACCCACATCGCCGCCGACCGGCCGCTGGGGCTCCTTGGCCAGCTGCGCCTCGATCGCATCCTCGACCTCGTCGGGAAGCTTCTGGCCGCCGCGGGCGAAGAACTTGATGCCGTTGTCCGGGGCGGGGTTGTGGGAGGCGGAGATCATCACGCCGAAGTCGGCGTCGAGGTCGGCCACGAGGTACGCCGCTGCGGGCGTCGGCAACACGCCGGCGTCGTAGACGTCGATTCCCGAGCTGGAGAGGCCGGCCTCCACGGCGGCGGCGAGGAACTCGCCGCTGGCCCGCGGATCGCGGGCGACGACGGCGCGCGGCCGGTTGCCGTTGGTGTTGCGGTCGTGGCCAAGCACCACTGCGGCGGCCTGCGCCAGTTGCAGCGCCAGCTCTGCGGTCAGTAGGCCGTTAGCCAGGCCCCGGACACCATCTGTTCCAAATAATCTAGACATCGTGCCCCAGTTTAGTCGATGAGGCGCCGGGTCCCCGTCCCGGACCGTCGCACGCCTGTTAAACGACGGAAACCCGCCCCGCAGAATGCGGGACGGGCTTCCGGTTCCAACCAGCGGCCACAGTCGCGGCCACAGCTTGGGAAGGCGCTGTTTAGCGCTTGGAGTACTGCTGGGCCTTGCGAGCCTTCTTGAGACCAGCCTTCTTACGCTCGATGACGCGGGCGTCACGGGTAAGGTAGCCGGCCTTCTTCAGCGTGGCGCGGTTGTTGTCGATGTCGATCTCGTTCAGCGAACGGGCGATGCCGAGGCGCAGCGCGCCGGCCTGGCCGGAGGGGCCACCGCCGTGGATGCGGGCGATGACGTCGTAGGCGCCTTCGAGATCGAGGATCTTGAAGGGCTCGTTGACGTCCTGCTGGTGCAGCTTGTTCGGGAAGTAGTTCGACAGCTCGCGGCCGTTGATGGTCCACTTGCCGGAGCCCGGCACAACGCGAACGCGTGCGACGGCTTCCTTGCGGCGGCCAACAGCTGCGCCGGCGACGGTCAGTGCCGGACGTTCCTTCTTCGGAGCGGCTGCGTCGGCAGCACCGCTCTCCGAGGTGTAGCTGGTCAGGTTTTCCTCAGCCTCAACGGCTTCGGTGGTCTCTTCGTTCTGAGCCACGGTTCTCCTTGTATTAATAAGTTGTTTGGTGGCCAGGACTACTGGGCGACCTGGGTGATTTCGAAAGTCTTGGGCTGCTGGGCGGCGTGCGGGTGCTCGGCACCGCGGTAAACCTTCAGCTTGCCCAGCTGCTGTGCAGCGAGGGAGTTCTTCGGGAGCATGCCCTTGATGGCCTTCTCCACGGCGCGGACCGGGTTGGACTCCAGCAGCTCCGCGTAGTTGACGCTGGTCAGGCCGCCCGGGTAGCCGGAGTGGCGGTATGCGCGCTTCTGCTCCAGCTTGGCGCCGGTGAGGGCAACCTTTTCAGCGTTGATGATGATGACGAAGTCGCCCATGTCCATGTGGGACGCAAAGGTGGCCTTGTGCTTGCCGCGCAGCAGGATTGCGGTCTGGCTGGCGAGACGACCAAGGACAACGTCTGTGGCGTCAATGACGTGCCACTGGCGGTTGATATCGCCGGGCTTCGGGGTGTACGTACGCACGGTGTTTGCCTCGTTCTTGTTCTGGCGTTCTTGTTTTAGGCGTCACGCGGAGGTGCGCCTACTATCTATGCGCTACCGGAACAGAGGTGAGGGCTCCATGTAACCAGTCATCCTGTGGTCTCGAATGTGCACGTTGAGTAGCTATCCTGCAACCGGATTCTCAAGCGGGCACGCATCATCGAGATAGGACACGCACAACGACTACCAAGAATAGCGGAAGCCGGGGGCGTGGGTCAAAATGGGGTGTCCGGCGGCATGCCGCCCAGCTTGCCGTTCATTTCCTGTCCGCCGCGTTCCTGGAGGTCCCGTGCCTGATCCTGCCTTTGCCGGCTCCGCGCCGCTGCTGTTCCTCGCGGGAACGGCCGCCGCCGGGCTGTGCCTCGGGCTGCTGGGCGACGTCGTGGTGGGACACACCGTGCCGCACCTGGCAGGCCGCCCCACTCGTGCGCAGAAGCTAACGACGGCGGCTGCCGCCTCAGCGCTGTGCACGCTGCTGGCGTGGCGGTTCGGTCCGGCTCCGGAACTGCCGGCATTTATTGTTTTAGCGATTATTGGCATCCAGCTGGCGCGAATCGATATTGTCCACCATTTGCTGCCGAACCGGCTGGTGATGCCACTGCTGGGAGCCGGCATCGTGCTGCTTACGGCCGCTTCGGTGGCACTTGGAGGGTGGGAAGAGCTGGTCCGCGCCCTCGCCGGCGCCGTCATTCTCTTCTTTTTCTACTTCATCTTGGCTCTCATCAGCCCCAGAAGCCTCGGAATGGGCGATGTTAAGCTCGCGGCTCCGCTCGGCCTGTACTTAGGCTACCTAGGCTGGAGCCCCTTGTTCTACGGCGGAGCGCTGGGCTTCGTGGCCGGCGGCCTGGCCGCCCTGGCCCTCGTGCTGAAAAACCGCGGAAACAAGCCCAAGGAAGTCGCCTTCGGGCCCTCCATGCTGGCCGCTGCCCTGATCACCACCCTGCTCTCGGCGTAGTCCCCTCCCCCCGCACCATTTGCGGGGGAACCAGTAAGCGGACTTATCAAAACAAGTAGTTGCCGCCGAGTTGTACGAAAAAACTGAGTACACCCCTCCGGGGGCCATAAGTAAACCCCTCATTTCGTCCGCAGAAGTCGAGTAGTCGGAGCCATTGCAGCGCCGTTAATCGCCGTGCAAATGTTGTCCCATCGAAGCCCCACCAGATAGCAAAAGGGGATTTGCTGGAGCTTCGTAAAACAATTCGAACTCTCCGGAAAAGGACTTTTAAAATGACTGGTCTCATGGTCTCAATGCTTTCTTTCATCGCCGGCGTCAAGGACCGGCTGGAATCCGAAAAGGGCGCGACCGCGACGGAATACTCGCTGCTCGTTGCCTTCATCGCCTTCGGCATCATCATCGCAACCACCGCGTTCGGCACGGCGCTGAGCGGCTGGTTCGGCGAGATGAGCGCCGAAGTCAACAGCTGGGTCGCTCCGTAGTCCGCCACCCGACCACCACTGCCGGACAGGTCTCCCGGTAACTGGTTCTGCATCACCCAGTGTGCCGCGTCCGTGTATCGCGGACGCGGCACATTTCTTTCCAACTTCAGCTGCATCTATCCCTGGGGGGATCCAATGAAGCGCAGCAAGTCAAAGACGCCCGTCGCGGGCGCGAAGGCGCCCGGCAGGGGCGTTGAAAAACGCGAGCGGGGGGCCGTCGCCGTCGAATTTGGCCTGGTGGCACCCATCCTGCTGCTCCTGGTCGGCGGAATCGTCGAATTCTCGTACTTGTACAATCTGCAGATTTCGGTAACCCAGGCCGCTCGCGAGGCGGCCCGGACAATGGCCGTTGAGCATGACGCCACCGCAGCCCGGGCCGCCGGAATAGCCGGGGCGCCAGGGCTCAACGCCGGATCCTTCGGTTTCAACTTCACGAGCGTCTGCGACGGGGGTCCCGGAAATGCGGCCGTCACCGTCACCTACACAGCCGCCGCCTTGACCGGGCTGCTCGGCGCAAACCTCAGGCTCGAGGGCGAAGGAGCAATGAGATGCGGCGGCTAGGCCAGCCAATCGAGAAGGAACGCGGTGCGGTCGGCGTCTTGGTGGCGGTGATGATGCTGGTCCTGATCGGCGCCGGCGCGATGGCCGTGGACGTCGGCCAGATCTACGCCGAACGCGCACAACTGCAGAACGCCGCGGATGCCGGCGCCATGGCAGCGGCACAGCGGTGCCATGCAGGCGGCGGATGCACCGTCGCCGAGGCGACGTCCTGGGCCGCCGAGCTGAGCGGTCCAAACTCCAACGACGGCGCGACCAACATTGCCGAAGTAGATCTCTCGGTACCCAACCAGGTCACCGTGGCAACTTCCACCCGCAACGGTGCCAGCGGCGCGGGGTTCCTCACGCAAATGTTCGCACGTGCACTCAACGCCCCTCCCGTGACGGTCGGGGCGCGGGCCACGGCATCCTTCGCCCCGCCGGGCGGCGCCACCGCCTTTCCACTGGCAATCTCTGATTGTCAGTACGACCTTTCCGGCGCCGAGGAAACCGGTGATATCCAGTTGATCAAGTACAAGCCCGACAGCGGGACGTGCACTTCCACCTCGGGGCATGTTATTCCCGGCGGCTTTGGCTGGCTGGATGAAAGCGGCACCTGCGTGGCTACCACCGACGCCGGCGACATTGCAGATACCGACACCGGCGCCGACTTCCCCAACACCTGCACAGCGACCGTCACCGCCTGGCGGAACACCATCCTGGCCGGAGGCACGGTGGAAGGCACGTTTCCGGTCTACGACGACGCCGGCGGCACCGGCCACGGCGGCTGGTTCCACATCCGGGGCTACGCGACTTTCAACATCATCGGCTGGGCCTTCTCCGGCGGCGGAACGCCTGAGGTCTTCCGGGCGACGATGCCCTGGGTTGGAGATCCGGCCAATGCTTGCACCGGAAACTGCCGGGGCATTATCGGGCAATTTGTGAGATTTGAATCGATTGATGCCGTAGGAGAAGCACCTGGTACAGGTGCGGATCTAGGCACTGTGAATATCAAGTTAATTAAATAGGTAATTTTCTAAGGGGTTAAAATGAAAGCACGCCTGCTGGGGGGCATCGCCGCATTACTTGTGGCAGTTATTGGAACAGTCTTACTCGTCTCATATGTTCAAAATGCAGATAAACGCGCCATGGCCGGAACCGAAACGGAAAGTGTCTACATCGTGCAGGAGGCCATTCCGGCCGGCACACCTGCCGACAAGGTCTCCTCCTCGGTGACCAGGAAGGAAGTACCGAAGGCGGCACTGGCCAGCAACAATGTGACGAACCTCGCCTCACTCGGCTCGAAAGTCACAGCGGTGGCACTCGTGCCAGGCGAACAGCTCCTCTCAAGCCGAATGGTGGACGAGCAAGCTTTCCTCGGTCCGTCCCGGGTCCAAGTTCCGGCCGGGCTTCAGGAAATCACCCTGAAACTGCCCATCGAACGCGTTGCCGGCGGCAAGGTGACTGCCGGCGACACTGTTGGCATCTTCCTGTCGCTGGAATCCGCAACCGCCGGCACCAACGGGCAGAAAGTGAGCAAAACGCAACTGGGCTTCCACAAGGTACTCGTCACCGCTGCGCAGTTCAGCGATGGCGCTGCCGCGCAGACGGCGCAATCTGCCGGCGCCGCCGGGACCACCCAGGCAGCGTCGACGTCGAGTAGCAGCACCACCAAAGTGCCAAGCGACCGAACCTACCTGATCACGATCGCCCGGAATGCCGCTGACGCCGAACGGATCGTTTTCGCGGCGGAGTTCGGCAAGGTCTACCTGTCCAAGGAGCCCAATGGCGCCTCCGAAGCGGGCGCCAGCTACGTGGATTCGTCGAGGTTGTTCCGATGAGCCGCTTCGTCCTGATCACGCCAAACACCGATTTCGAACGTCTGGTCCGCCTGGCTATCGGCGGAATGCACGGCGGACTCCATGTGTTCAAAGCTGACTACCTTCCCGAAGGGCCCGCGGACATCATGCGTCAAATGGTCGGTGACCCGCCCGAGGTCCTCATCCTCGGTCCCGGCGTCCCCGTGGCCGACGCGTTGAAATTAGCGGCCGTGGTCGACCTCCAGTATCCGGAAATCAGCGTGATCCTGGCGGTCACTGCCGCCCCGGAGACCGTCGTCCAGGCGATGCGCGCCGGCGTTCGAGACCTGTTGGATCCCGGAGCCGACCCCGACACCATACGGGTGATGTTGGAGCGAGCCAGCCTCGCCGCTGCCGGCCGCCGCCGAGGACTCGGACCGCAGGCCACCGAGCATGCCGACCACGGCTCCGGGCGTGTCATCGCGGTGATGTCACCCAAGGGTGGCGTGGGTAAGACGACGGTGGCTACCAACCTCGCGGTGGGTCTGGGGAAAGCTGCGCCCATGAGTGTGGTCATAGTGGATCTTGACCTCCAGTTCGGCGACGTAGCCAGCGGGCTCCTGCTCGATCCGGAATTCACCATCACCGATGCGGTGATGGGGGCGGCCAGCCAAGACTCCATGGTGCTGAAGACCTATCTCACGGTCCATCCGGCGGGCATCTACGCGTTGTGTGCCCCCCGGACGCCCGTGGAGATGGACCGCATTAGCGCGGCGCACGTTTCCCACCTGCTGGAGCAGTTGCGGCAGGAGTTCCGGTACGTGGTCGTGGACACCGCGCCGGGCCTCGGCGAACACGTCCTAGCCACACTGGAACAAGCCACGGATGCAGTATGGATCTGCGGCATGGACGTCCCCAGCATCCGGGGCCTGCGAACCGGGTTCCACATCCTGGAGGAACTGAACCTGGTGCCGGCCCACCGCCACATCGTGCTCAACATGGCCGACCGCCGGGCGGGGCTGTCACTCAAAGACGTTGAAGCCACCATCGGAGTGCCCGTGGACGTGGTATTGCCACGCTCCCGTACCCTCCCGTTCTCCACGAACAAGGGCGTCCCCGTACTGCAGGACGGCAGCCGCGACGCCACCCTCAAGGGCCTCCGTCAATTGGTGGACCGTTTCAAGCCGGAGTGGGAAGCCAGGCCGCACAAGCAACTTCACAGAAGGGCGGTATTCCAGTGAGCCTCACGGACCGATTCCAGCAACTACGTGGGGGCACGCTGCCCGCCGCGCCGGAGGAGAAGGCCGCCGTCGACGTCTTCGCTTCCCACGCCCCGCCGGCGACTTTGGGGCGAATCCTTGAGGCCAAGACGGCGGCCGAGTCGCAGCCGGGGTTCGCTGAGCTCCAGCAGACTGCAACCGTTGCCAGCGAGGCGCTCAACGCGCTCAAGGAACGGGCCAGCCAGGCCCTCTTCGAACGGCTCGGGTCTCGCATCACCGATTCCTCCATCGATGAATCGGAACTCCACCAGTCAGTCAAGGATGAGCTTAAGGCTGTCGTGGATGAGGAGCAGATCCCGCTCACCTCGGTCGAGCGGCAGCGGCTGATCCGGGAGATCATCGACGACGTACTCGGCCACGGCCCCATTCAGCGGTACCTGGACGATCCCACGGTGGCAGAGGTCATGGTCAACCGCTTCGACCAGATCTACGTCGAGCGCCAGGGGCAGCTGCAGCTGACTGACGCCAAGTTCAGCTCGGACGACGCCCTGCGACGGGTCATCGAGAGGATCGTCTCCAATGTGGGACGCCGGATCGACGAATCGTCCCCGTTGGTTGATGCCCGGCTGTCGGACGGATCCCGCGTCAACGCCATCATCCCGCCGCTAGCCGTCAACGGACCGGCGCTTACCATCCGGAAATTCGGCCGGGATCCCCTGACCGTCCACGACCTGATCTCGATGGGCAGCCTGTCGCCTGAAATGGCGGAGCTGTTGCGGGCCTGTGTCCTTGCCCGGCTAAACATTATCGTTTCCGGCGGCACCGGCACCGGCAAAACTACGCTGCTGAATGTGCTCTCCTCGTTCATTCCGAGCTCGGACCGGATCGTCACCATCGAGGACGCCGTGGAGCTGCAATTGCAGCAGGACCACGTGGTCCGGCTGGAGAGCCGCCCACAGAACATCGAGGGCAAAGGCGAAATCTCCATCCGCGATCTGGTCCGTAACTCGCTGCGAATGCGGCCTGACCGCATTGTGGTGGGAGAGGTCCGCGGCGGCGAGTGCCTGGACATGCTGCAAGCCATGAACACCGGCCACGACGGCTCTATCTCCACGGTGCACGCGAACTCGCCACGGGATGCCATTGCCCGGCTGGAAACCTTGGTGCTAATGGCCGGCATGGATCTGCCGCTACGGGCCGTCCGCGAACAGGTGGCTTCGGCGGTAAACCTGATCGTGCATATCTCCCGCCTCCGCGATGGTTCGCGGCGCGTCACGCACATCACGGAGGTCCAGGGCATGGAGGGCGATATCGTCACGCTGCAAGATGCCTTTGTCTTCGACTACTCTGCCGGCATCGACGCCAGCGGCCGGTTCCTCGGCAAGCCCATACCCACCGGTGTGCGGCCCCGCTTCACGGACCGCTTCGCCGAGCTCGGAATCCCGATTTCGCCAGCGGTCTTCGGCGCCGTGCCTGTCAGGGGGCGGTAAACGTGCCGGACCAGTCTCCTCTTGTTTTTATCGCCGGTCTCGTCCTGGCCTACGCGGCGTTGGCAACGATGGTCGCCGTCGTCTTCAAACCAAATATCGTGCCGCTGTCGCGGCGTCGTCCCGACGATGCAGCCGTTCACTCGTCAAACCTCTCACGGCTCACGGATCACGCCGTGCACACGCTCAACCGAGGCCTCCGCAGCCGCGGCTCCGGGCTGCTGGGGCGCGAGAAGCTCGACGGCGCTGGCTTGAAAAACCAACCAGGCGACTACCTGCTGATGGCCGGGGCCATCACTTTCGTGGCCGTCGTGCTTGGCTTCCTTCTGGCCGGGCCCTTCCTCGCCGCGCTCCTGCTGCTGCTGACGCCAACTGGCCTCATCCTGCTCCTTAACATCCTTATCTCCCGGCGGCACAAGAAGTTCGATGAGCAGGTGCCCGATTCACTTCAGATGCTGGCGGGCGGTCTCCGCGCCGGCCACAGCCTGCTCCGCTCGGTTGACGCCGCCGCCGAGGAGAATGAGGCCCCGATGAAAGAGGAGCTCAACCGGGTGGTGAACGAAACCCGGATCGGTCGTGATCTCGGTGAAGCGCTCGGGGATGTTGCCAGGCGTACTGATAACGAGGACTTCGCCTCGATCACCAGAGCCATCGAGATCCACCGGGAGGTCGGCGGCGACCTCGCCCAGGTCCTGGACCACGTCGGCGACACCATCCGCGACCGCAACCAGATCCGGGGCCAAGTCAGAGCCCTCAGCGCGGAAGGCCGGATGTCCGCCATGGTCCTGATGGCCCTGCCGATCGTGATGTTCATTGGGCTAACGCTCTTCAACCCGACCTACTCGAAGGTCTTCTTGACCACGATTCCCGGATATCTGATGATCCTCGCCTCAGTGGTTCTGCTGTCACTTGGCGGCTTCTGGCTCAGCCGACTCATTAAACCGAAGTTCTGAGAAGTAGGGAGTGAACTGTGCAAACTATTGCCTACGCAGCCATCTTGGCGGTCATCGCCCCGCTCTCGATCATGACTTGGCTTGCTTTCACCGGAGACCGGGGGGGCCTTCGAAACATCCAGTCCAACCTTGGCCGCGGCCCGCAGGCCGCCGGTTCTGCGCTCTCCGCCACCGGCCAATTGGCGGCCCTGAGCCGGAAGGCCACCCCGAAGGGCTACACTGCGTGGCTGGACAAGCAGCTAGCCGGCGCCGGCAGGCCCAAGGACTGGCCCCTGGCCCGCGTCATCATGGTCAAGCCCCTGCTGGCCCTGGCTGGGGCCGTCATGGGGATCTTCCTCGTTGCCGGAAGTCCCACCGTGGTCAACGTTCTTCTGATGGTGGCCATGACTGCGCTGGCCTACTTCGTCCCCGACATTCTGATCCGTAGCAACGCCCAGAAGCGGCGCGAAAAGATCAAGCTCGAACTACCTGACACCCTGGACCAGATGCTGATCTCGGTCCAGGCCGGTCTCGGTTTCGAAACCGCCATGGCCCGCGCAGGCCAGAACGGCAAGGGTCCGCTCGCCGAGGAACTGATCAGGACCCTGCAGGACATCCAGGTGGGCCGCTCCCGTAAGGACGCATACCTGGCCATGGCCCAGCGGGTGGATGTCCCGGATCTTCGGTCCTTCGTACGGGCCGTGGTGCAGGCCGACGCCTATGGCATCGCCATCGCAAGTGTACTTAACTCTCAGGCGAAGGACATGCGGGTCAAGAGGCGCCAGCGGGCGGAAGAGCACGCCATGAAGATGCCGGTCAAGATGCTCTTCCCGCTGATCTTCTCAATCCTCCCCACGCTCTTCATCGTGGTGTTGGGGCCCACGGTCATGAGCATCATGGAGGTTTTCACCAACAAGTAACCTCGTGGCCCCTCTTCGGGCCACCCATAGACCGGACCCCCTTGGTACCCAGAGCCAAGGGGGTCCTCTTGCGTGCCCGGCCGTATTCCGCAGCTCCCGGCGCAGGATCCGCGCAGTGAAAGTACAGGAAATGTGCAATTTGGGAAGTCTTGGCACAGGATGTTCCAAACTCCGATTGACGGCGTGTCGGCGCTTGCTAAGTTCCTCTCAGTGCTGGTGCAGGGCCAGCCGCCCAACTCGCTCAGGAGTCACCAATGCGTTCCTACTTCTCCAACATCGCAACCCGCCTTCGCCGCGACCAGCGCGGCGCCACCGCCGTCGAATACGGCATCATGGTCTCGCTCATCGCCGTCGTGATCATCGTCGCAGTAACGCTGCTCGGCGGCACCTTGAGCAACACCTTCGACAAGGTGCAGTGCCAGGTGTCCGGCCAGACTTGGACCGACGGCGCAGCCGGGGCAGACGGGACTTGCGCGTAAGCCCCTAGGCCTAGTCACAGCACATTGGCCCCTGACTGTGTGGTGGCGGCACTAAGCCGCCACCACACAGTCGTATCAGGCAACTTCCCAGGAAGGCGGTCCCCCATGTCCAAGACAAACGAACGGGGCGCCGTTGCGGTCGAGTTCGCCCTCCTCGCCCCGGTCCTGGTGATGATGCTGCTGGGAATCATGGAATTCGGCCGCGCCTACAACGTGCAGATTTCACTCTCCAGCGCCGCCCGTGAGGGCGTGCGGGTGATGGCCATCAACAACAGTGCTTCCGCGGCGCGCACTGCGGTCAAGAACGCCACCACCGGGCTGAGGCCCGCCTTAGCCGACTCCAACATCACGATCAGCCCCACCCCTTGCACCTCCGGTGCGCAGGTGACGGTCAAGATCACCTACACCCTCTCCACCATGACCGGCATCGCCGGTCCGTTCCCGATGGAAGGCAAAGGAGTCATGCTGTGCGGCGGATAAGCACTCGGGTAGCCGCAGCGGACCGCGAGCGCGGCGGGATTGCCATTATGGTTGCGGTCCTGATGGTGACGCTGCTCGGTTTCGCGGCCCTCGCCGTCGACGTCGGCATGCTGTATGCCGAGCGGACGCAGCTGCGTAACGGCTCCGACGCCGCTGCCCTGGCTGTAGCGCAAAAGTGCGCCAAGGACATCAACGACGCCCAATGCTCGGCCACGTCCACGCTGGCGCGGGGCCTCGCCAACGGCAACGCCGGCGACGGTGCCAGCAACATCCAGTCCCTGCTCCTGGACAAGGTCAACCGCACGGTCACCGTCGCCGCCGCGGCCCAGGAGCCCGGCAAGGAGCCGAACCGGGTGTCCTTGTTTTTCGCGCGCGCTCTGGGCTACACCTCCGCCGAGGTCTCGGCGACATCCGCCGTCACGTGGGGCAGCCCGGTGAAGGGTCCGACGGCGTTTCCCGTTACCTTCTCGATCTGCCAAGTCCAGGGCCACGTCGACGGCACCCTGCAGTTGCTGCAGAACCACGGCAGCAACGCCAACCCGGACTGCAACTACGGCCCCTCCGGGGCAGCCGTCGAGGGCGGCTTCGGCTGGTTGGTCAGCGACCCCGGGGTGTGCGGCGGGCTGATCGACCTTGCTTTGGCGGAGAGCGGCAGCGACCCGGGAAACAGCTCCCCGTCGGTTTGCGCGGCCACCTTGAATCGTTGGGCCTCTGACCTTACCGCCGGCAAGGAGGTAGTGGTCCTGCTCCCGGTTTTTGACCGCGTCACCGGTACCGGCAGCGGCGCCGTCTACAGCCTCAAGTCCTTTGCCGCGTTCAAGGTCAAAGGCTGGAAGTTCAGCGGCAACAGCACCCTCCCCGACACCTTCCAGAACACGGCCCCCACGGTCCCCGCGGCCGTGGCGTGCGACGGCAACTGCCGTGGCATCATCGGCAGTTTCATCAAATATGTCTCGCTGGCGGACGGCTTCACGCTCGGCCCGGTCGATTCCAGTGGAGCCACCGTAGTCCGCCTCACGAAGTAACCCAGTACACCCGCAGTCCCTCACCGGTTCAGGAGCAGTTTTTGAAGTCACGCTTATTGGCAGGACTGGCCGCCGTCGTGCTGGCCATCGTCGGCGCCATCCTCGTCGTCAGCTACGCCCAGGGCGCCGACACCCGCGCCGTGCAGAACCTGGAGCCGGTCTCCGTGATGGTGGTGCAAAAGGCCATTCCCGCCGGCACCCCCGTGGAGACGCTGCGTGCCTTTGTCACCAGCCAGGAGCTCCCGGGCAAGGCTGTCTCCAAAACAGCGCTGAAGAACCTGGACGGCTTGGCCGGGAAGGTGACAGCCGTGGAGCTCTTGCCGGGTGAGCAGCTCGTGGCAGAGCGGTTGGTCGAAACGGAAGCGCTCCAGGCCAGTGGATCAGTGAAAGTACCAAAGGGACTCCAGGAGGTTTCCTTCCAGCTCGAGCCGCAGAGGGTCGTCGGCGGGCGGCTGGCACCCGGCGATCACATCGGCATCTTCATTTCGCAGAAAAAAGGCGGACTCGAGGCCAAGCCCGACAAGGAGACCACCCAGCTAGCCATCCACAAAGTCCTGATCACGGCAGTGCAGCGCGCCCCCGTCGCCACTCCCAGCCCGCAGCCCAACGCCACCGGCGCTCCCGACGCCCCGGTGGAGGACACTTCGCTGCCCACCGGCGCTTTGCTCCTCACGGTTGCAGTCAACGATGTCAACGCGTCAAAGATCGTCTACGCCGCCGAATTTGCGACCCTCTGGTTGAGCAAGGAACCGCTCGACGCAAAGGAAAGCGGACAAGGCGCAATGCAGGGAACGGAGGTCTACAAGTGAGCCGCTTCGTTTTGATCACCCCAAACACTGACTTCGATGCGCGCGTCCGCCAGGCCGTGGCGGGCGGGCTGCCGGGCGGCGTCCAGACTTTCGCGTTCGTCAACCCGGCCAATCCCGGTGAACTGTTCGCCAACCTCAACCAGGAGCGTCCCGAGGTGCTGATCCTCGGACCCGACGTTCCGATTGAAGACGCGCTGCGGCTCGCCACGGTGTTTGACGTGCAGCTTCCCGAGCTGAGCGTGATCCTGGTGGGCGAACCCGAGCCGGAGTTTGTGCTGCTGGCTATGCGTGCCGGGATCCGGGACATCCTCAGCCCCGCCTCGGACCCGGCCCAGATCCGGGTGCTGCTGGAGCGTGCCTGCCAGTCGTACGCCAGTCGGACCCGGGCCACAGCCGTGCAGCAGCCGGACAGCAAGCCCCGGGGCCTGGTGATCGGCGTCTTCTCCCCCAAGGGCGGCGTCGGCAAAACCACCATCGCCACGAATATCGCCATCGGGCTGGGCCAGGTGGCCCCCATGGGCGTTGTCATCGTGGACCTGGACCTGCAATTCGGCGACGTGGCCTCCGGCCTGTACCTGAACCCGGAGCACACCGTCACCGACGCGGTCTCCGCCTCGGCCAGCCAGGACTCGCTGGTCCTCAAGGCCTTCCTCACGGTCCATCCCAGCAGCATCTATGCCCTCTGCGCGCCCCGTACGCCGGTGGAGGCCGATGACATCACGCCCCAGCAGGTCAGCCGGTTGATCGAACAACTCGCCGAGCAGTTCCAGTACGTCGTCGTGGATACGGCCCCGGGTTTGCCGGAGGTGGGCCTGGCCGCGATGGAGCAGTGCACCGACGTCGTCTGGGTCAGTGCCATGGACGTCCCCAGCATCCGCGGCCTCCGCTCGGGGCTGGAAATCCTGCGCCGGCTGGACCTGCTTCCGGAAACCCGGCACGTGGTCCTGAACATGGCGGACTCCAAGTCCGGGCTCAGCGTCCAGGACGTCGAAGCCACCATCGGCGCGCCGGTGGACGTGAGCATTCCGCGTTCCAAGGCGGTGGCCTACTCCACGAACCGCGGGATCCCGGTCCTGCAGGACGGGCGCAAGGACCCGGCTGTGAAGGGCCTGCGGCAACTGGTGACACGCTTCGACCCGGCCTGGCGCGCCACGGCCCAGAAGAAACTGCACCGCAGGGTGGTGGTTTAAATGAAACTCTCCGAGCGACTCTCCGCGGCGGAAGCCGGCCCGCACGCACAGCCGGCAGCGCCGAAGCAGCCGGCTGCGGTGGCGCCGACGGCCGCCCCGGTGGCCAGCCCGCCCCGCCTGTCCCCCCGCGTTGAACCGGCACGCCCCGAGCCGTCGCGCCTCGCCGCGGCAGCCGCGCCGTCGTTTGCGGAACATCCCGACACGGCGCGCGCCAAAGGCCAGCAGCCGGTGGACGCGTTCGCCGCGCTCAAGGAGCGGGCAGCCACCGCCCTGTTCGAACGGATGGGCACCCGCTTCAGCGATTCGGCGGTCAAGGAAGAGGAACTGCGCGCCACCGCGCGCGATGAACTGACCCGCATCATCGACGCCGAACAGGTGCCGCTGTCCACCGAGGAGCGCACCCGGCTGGTCCGGGACGTCGCGGATGACGTGCTCGGCTACGGCCCGCTCCAGCGGCTGCTGGATGACCCCGCGGTCACCGAGATCATGGTCAACCGGATGGACCAGATCTACGTGGAACGCAAGGGCCAGCTCACCCTGACCGACTCGCGCTTCAGCTCCGAGGACCACTTGCGCAAGGTGATCGAACGTATCGTCTCCAAGGTGGGCCGCCGGATCGACGAGTCCTCTCCGCTCGTGGACGCACGGCTCGAAGACGGCTCCCGCGTCAACGCCGTCATCCCCCCGCTGGCCGTCGGCGGGTCCTCGCTGACCATTCGAAAGTTCAGCAAGGTACCGCTGACGGTGCGGAACCTGATCGACTTCGGCACCCTGACCCCCGAGATGGCGGAACTGCTGAACGCCTGTGTCCGGGCCAAGCTGAACATCATCGTTTCCGGCGGCACCGGCACCGGCAAGACCACGCTGCTCAACGTCCTGTCCTCCTTCCTGCCGCACGACGAGCGGATCGTCACCATCGAGGACGCGGTGGAACTCCAGATCCAGCAGGAACACGTGGTCCGCCTCGAAAGCCGGCCGCCGAACACCGAAGGCAAGGGCGAGGTCACCATCCGCGACCTGCTGCGCAACTCCCTGCGTATGCGGCCGGACCGGATCGTGGTGGGCGAGGTCCGCGGCGGCGAGTCCCTCGACATGCTCCAGGCTATGAACACCGGCCACGACGGCTCGCTTTCCACGGTGCACTCGAACTCGCCGCGCGACGCCGTCGCCCGCCTTGAGACGCTGGTGCTGATGGCCGGCATGGACTTGCCGCTGCGGGCCATCCGCGAGCAGATTGCCTCCGCCGTGAACCTGATCGTGCAGATCTCCCGGTTGCGTGACGGCACCCGGCGAATCACCCACGTGACCGAGGTGCAGGGCATGGAGGGGGACATCGTCACCCTCCAGGACGCCTTCGTCTTCGACTACTCCGCCGGCGTGGACGCGCACGGCCGTTTCCTCGGCAAGCCGGTGGCGACCGGGATCCGGCCCCGCTTCATCGACCGCTTCGAGGACATGGGCATCTACGTTTCCCCCAACGTCTTCGCGGCTCCCCTGGCCGCGGCCGGGAAGGCGTGAGCCGGCCATGACACTGACTGTCGGCGTCGCCTTCCTGATCGCTGCCCTCCTGCTGCTGGCCGTGGCCGTCCTCTCGCCCGGGGCGGCACGCGTCCCACTGGACCGACGGCGGCCGGTCCAGGCCGCCCCGGACTCCTCGCTCAGCCGGTTCGCCGGGTCCGCGGTCAACCTCGCCGACGGCTTCTTCGCGCAGCGCAAAGTCCGGCTCTTCAACCGCGACGCGCTGGAACAAGCGGGACTGCGCATGGGCCAGGGCGACTTCTACGTCCTGCTCGCGGTCGGCGCGTTCGTCGGCGCCCTGGCCGGTTTCGTCGTCGGCGGCCTCCTACTTGCCCTCCTGCTGGTCCTGCTCGCCCCGGTAGCCGGGCACCTGGTCATCACCGTCCTGACCGGCAAACGCCGCGCCAAGTTCGACGACCAGCTCGGTGACACCCTGCAGCTGCTGTCCGGCGGCCTGCGCGCCGGACACAGTATCCTGCGCGCCATCGACGCTGCCGGCAGCGAATCGCAAAGCCCGACGGCGGAGGAAATGCGCCGCGTCATCACCGAAACGTCCCTCGGCCGCGACCTGCTGGCCTCGCTTAACGACACCGCCGAGCGGATGCGGAATGAGGATTTTGTCTGGATTGCCCAGGCCATCCAGATCAACCGCGAGGTGGGCGGCAACCTCGCCGAGGTGCTGGACCAGGTGAACGAGACGATCCGCGAGCGCAGCGAGATCAAGGGCCACATCAAGTCCCTCGCGGCGGAGGGCAAGTTCTCCGCCTACATCCTGATGGCCATGCCGGTGGGCATCGTGGTGATGCTGATGCTGGTCAATCCCGGCTACATGAACGTGATGTTCACCAACCCGCTGGGCTGGGGCATGATCGCGGCCTCCGTGATCCTGATGACGATCGGTGGTCTGTGGATGCGCAAGATCATCGACCTGAAGTTCTGAGCGGCCGATGAGCCCCCTGGTCCTGAGCGCCGTCCTGCTGATCTGCCTCCCGGTCTCCTACCTGGCGTGGTCCTTCCTTTCCGTTGACCGCCAATCCCAGCGGGCCATCCGGGAAATCCTCTCGCTGGGAACCGGACCGGCCGAGTCCGCCGCCCCGAAGGACACGGCCCTGCTGGAGCGCATCGGCCACCGGCTGACGCCCGCGGGCTATGTGAGAAAACTCGACCGGCTGCTGTCCCTGGCCGGCCGCCCGGCCTCGCTCCCGCTCGGACGGGTGCTCGCCGCCAAACCGCTGCTGGGACTGCTCGGGGCGGTCCTCGGCCTGTGGCTGGCCAGCACGCCGGCGCCCCTGCTGAAACTGGTGGGCTTGTTCGTGATGCTCCTGGGCTACTTCATCCCGGACCTGCTGCTGTACAGCAAAGGCCAGGAGCGCCAGAAGATCATGCAGCTGGAGCTGGCCAACACCCTGGACCAGATGCTGATCTCGGTTGAGGCCGGCCTGGGGTTCGAAGGGGCGATGGCCCGGGCCGGCGAAAACGGCAAAGGTCCGCTGGCCGAGGAGCTGGTCCGCACCCTGCAGGACATGCAGGTGGGGCGCAGCCGGCGGGAGGCCTACCAGGCGCTGGCGGCACGGACCAACATCCCGGAGCTGCGCAGCTTCGTCCAGGCCGTGGTGCAGGCCGACACCTACGGCATTGCGATCAGCCGGGTGCTCAGGATCCAAGCCAAGGTGATGCGCGTCAAACGGCGCCAGCGGGCCGAGGAGAAGGCCATGAAGTTGCCCGTCACTATCCTCTTCCCGCTGCTGTTCTTCATCTTTCCGGTGCTCTTCATCGCTATCCTGGGTCCCGCCGTGATCAACGCCATCGCGACGTTCAGCGGCCAGTAAGCAGCAGCCAAACAGGCCGCAGCGTCCGCTCCGGAATGCGGTAAATCGCCCCGCGAAACGTTCGGCACAAAGGCGGCACAAGGATAGCCACAAGGTTTCCGCAGGATACCCTGCCGACTCCGGCGCCGGTCCGGACAGCTAGTACCGTAGTGCCATGTCTCTTTTAGCTGCCTGCCCCGACGAGGGAAACGCGGGCCCCCTGCCCGCCGCCGATGCCCCGGCAGGAGGCGCCGAACTGTTGGCGCCGTATCCCGACGCCGCTCCGCTCGTGGACCCCGCCGCCCTGCAGGACCTGGGCGAGCAGCTGAACAGTCCCGCCGTCGCCAAGGGCTTCGCCCGGGACTACGCGCAGATGTGGGACCAGCGGTACCAGGCCCTTGCCGGCGCCCTGGACCGCCGCGACCCGGCGGCCGCGCTCGACGCCGTCCTGAGCCTCAAGACCTCCTCGTCGATGGTCGGCGGCCTGCGCCTGGCCAAACTCGCCGCCGAACTCGAAGCAGCGATCCGGGGCGGGGACCTGGCGCATGCCACATCGCTCTTGGACGAACTCGCCGCCCGCGGCAGTGAAACCGTAAACGAACTCCAGTTCAGCTACATCCTCTGGGAGCGCTAGAAGCGCCCGGCGTGCTGGGAGCGCTCGGGCGCCAGCCGGTAGCCCACTCCGCGCACCGTCTGGAGCCAGCGCGGCTGCACCGGGTCCTCCCGGAGTTTCCGCCGCAGGTTCCCGATGTGCACTTCAACGGCCCGCTCATCGGACTCGCTGATGTAGGCGTCGGCCCGGTAGTACTCCCCACGTACCACCCGCACCAGCTCGGTCTTGGACTTCACCGCACCGGCGCCGCGAAGGAGCGCGTGCAGCAGGTCGAACTCGCTGCGAGTGAGGGCGAGCGGATCGCCGTCGACGGTCACCGAACGCATGTCAGGATTCAGGGCCAGCCCGTTGTGGCGCAGGACGTTGTCCGGAACGGCGACGGCGCCGTCCGGGCGCGCAGCCGCCGGGCCCGACGCGCCCTGGCCGTCCTGCCGCGGCCGGCGCATCATCGCGGCCACCCGGGCCCGCAGTTCACGGGGCCGGAACGGCTTGGTCAGGAAGTCGTCGGCGCCGGTGTGGAGCGCGGTCAGCGTGTCGAGTTCATCGGTCCGGGCGGTCAGCATGACGATGTACGCGTCGCTGAACTGCCGGATCCGGCGCAGCACCTCGTAACCGTCGATATCGGGAAGGCCCACGTCCAGCGTGACCACACTGGCGTCGCGGCGCCGGACGACCTCGACCCCTTCCCGGCCCTCGGCCGCCGAATGCACCTCGAAGCCGGCTTGCCGGAGCACCGCCTCCACAAGGTTGCGAACATCCGCATCGTCCTCAACAACGACGGCCACCCCAAGGTCAGTCATGCCACCCTCACATCCGATGCTGGTCCGCCGGCCGGTGGTTGCTCACCGCGGCCGCCGCTACAAAACCGGGGCTGATGCCCCGGACGCCCAAACCGCGTCCCGAGGACGCGGCGTACGCATGTCCTGCCACAATACCCATCCCGGGACCCGATTTCGGTCTCCGGCTCAGTAACACGGGCAACCGTAATATGTTTGTAGTCAAGTATGTGTGACAGCAATGTAAACTCCAGATGCGAGGAAGGGGCGCTAGTCATTGGGTGAACGGCGGCTGATCCTCGGCGCGGGCATGGACCGCCGCTTTGGCGCCCTGGCGCCGCGCGCCCGGGTGCTGGCCGCCCAGTTGCCCGTGACCCTGCTGCTCGCCGCCGCCGTGGCCGCCGCACCGGAAGCCTGGCACCTTCATTGGGCCTGCCCCTGGGGCCAGGCCGCCCTCGCGCTGCACGCCGCCGTCCTGCTGGCCTGCCTCCTCGTGCCGTGGCACCGGCTGGGGCCGCTGGCGCCGCTGGCCATCCCGGTCCTGGACCTGGCCGCCATCGGACTCAGCCGGGTGGCCGCCGCGGAGGAGCTGCCGGGGCTGGGGGTGCTGTCCGTGCTTCCCGTGGTCTGGATTTCAGCCTCGCGGCTCTCCCCCGCCTTCATTGTCGCCGCCAGTTTCCTGGGGCCGCTGCTGGCGGGACTGCCCTGGTACTTCGCCGCTGGCGCCGGCGACGGTGCCGGCCGCATCGCCACCGTGGTGCTGCTGGCACTGGTGACCCTGGCGGTCTCGCTGGCCATGCAGCTCGCCCGGGCGCAGTTGCGGCGCCAGCAGCGCAAGGTCGACGCCACGGAGGCCGAATTGCAGGCCCTGCTCGCAGAAAGCCGGGAGCGCGAACGGCTGCTCAATGCCATCCTGGACACCATCGACGTCGGCATCGTCGCGATCGGGGCCGACGGCCGTCGGCTGCTCACGAACAGCTGGCAGGCCCGGCTGGAAGCGTCCGCGGCGCCCACCGGTGCAACACCGGCCGATCCGGAGTGGGAAGAGCAGCTGCTGCTGACCGGCCGGGATCAGTCCACCCCGCTCCCGCCCGGCCGGCGCCCGCTCCGCCGGGCGCTGAAGGGCGAGTCCTTCGCGGACCACCTGGTCTGCTTCGGGGAAGCACCCGGCAGCCGGGTGGTGTCCACCGGCGCACGGCCGCTGCGGGACGACGACGGCGGCTTCCGCGGCGCCGTCGTCGTGTACAACGAGGTGACCGGGCTGGTCAACGCCCTCGCCGCCAAGGAAGACGTCGTCGCGACGGTATCGCACGAGTTCCGCACCCCGTTGACCTCGATTATCGGCAACCTGGACCTGGTCCTTGGTGAGGAGCTGTCCCTGCCGGTGCTGCGCCGGATCGAGGTGGCACAGCGTAACGCCGAGCGCCTCCTCGCCCTCGTCTCCGACCTGCTGATGTCCGCCAGCTCCGCCGTCCAGGTCCACCCGCGCAGGACGGACCTGGCCGGCCTGGTGGAGGCGACGCTTGGCTCCGCGCAGGCCCACGCACAGTCCTCCCGGGTGTCCTTGGCAATGGACGTGCCGGCGCCGCTGTGGGCGCACGTGGACCCGCTGCGGATCGGGCAGGCCCTAGACAACCTCGTCTCCAACGCGATCAAGTACTCCCCCGACGGCGGAGCCGTAACGGTCTCGGCCCGCGCGGACGGCGGCCGGGTGCTTCTGCGGGTGGAGGACAGCGGCATCGGCATGACCGCCGCCGACGCCGAAAGGGTCTTCACCCGGTTCTTCCGGAGCCCGGCGGTGCGGGACGGTGCCATCCCGGGGGCCGGGCTGGGCCTGTCCATCACCAAAGCGATCGTCGAGGGCCACGGCGGCTCCATCTCGTGCAGCACTCTGCCCGGCTGCGGAAGCACCTTCACCGTGGACCTGCCGGCCGACGGAGCGCCGGCCGCCTTCTAGGCTGGGCCGGAATCTCCCCGACTTTGGCGCCGCCGGACGGCGTGTTACGCCGAACCGCCGCCGCGCCAAGGTTCGGTGCCGGCAAAGGTGGGGAAAGTCCGCGGGGTCTTTACGAGCGCCGGGCGCGCGTCAGTTCGGCCCGCGCCAGCAGCCCGCTCGCAGAGGGGTACGCCACCTCTTCAAGTACCAGCGGATGCGGGGCGGCCAGGACGGACCGGGCATCCCGCTGACGGGCGACCAGCCGCTCATACAGCCAGCCCGGCTCCTCCAGACCGGCCCCGACGTAGAGCACCGATCCCACGAGCGAGCGGACCATGTTGTGGCAGAAGGCGTCTGCCTGGACGGTGGCGACGATGACGCCGTCGGTGCCGCGGGTGAATTCGAATCGCTGCAGTTCCCGGATGGTGGTGGCGCCTTCGCGCGGCTTGCAGTAAGAGCGGAAGTCCTGCAGGCCCAGCAACCGGGACGCACCCTCGTTCAGCAGGCCGGTGTCCAGCCGCTCCTTGTGCCATAGCGTGGAGTACCGCCCCAGCGGGTCCCAGAGGGCCGCCCCGTCTGCGATCCGGTAGCTGTAGCGCCGCCACAGTGCGGAGAACCGCGCGTCGAAGCCTTCCGGGGCGAGGGCGACCCGGTGCACCTCGATCGCGCCGCTGAGCTCGCCCAGTCCCCGGCTCAGGGCGCCTCGGAGCCGCCGGAGCAGTGCGGCCGCAGGGTCGAGCTCGGCGCCCCGGTTCAACCCCTGCCATTCCGCCTCGCTCAGGTCCAGGTGCACCACCTGTCCGCGGGCATGCACGCCGGCGTCGGTGCGGCCGGCCACCGTGACCCGTACGGGACGCCGGATCAGCAGGGCGAGGGCTTCCTCCAGGACGCCCTGGACGGTGCGCCGTCCAGGCTGCAGGGCCCAGCCGCTGAACGGGCCGCCGTCGTACGAAAGGTCCAGCCGGATACGCAAAAACCCGCCGCCCCCCATAACGGGGGCAGCGGGTTTGAGCTCGTTCATAGACTTAAGTCTATAAGAAGGTCTTAGCGAATTACTTCGCGTCCTTCTCGGACTCGGCGGCAGCTTCCTCGGCGGCCGGAGCCTCTTCAGTCTCTGCTGCTTCGGTCTCGGCTGCTTCGGTCTGGGCGGCCTCAGCTGCGGGAGCCTCTTCGGTCTCGGCGACTTCGGTCTCGGCGACCGGAGCTGCTTCAGCCTTGTCGGCCTCCTGCTTGTCAGCATCGCGCTTCGCGGCGGAGGTAGCCTCGGCTACCACTGCCTGCTTGGCGGAAACCGGCTCGAGAACCAGTTCGATGACAGCCATGGGAGCGTTGTCGCCCTTGCGGTTGCCGATCTTGGTGATGCGGGTGTAGCCGCCGTCGCGGTTCTCCACTGCCTGGGCAATGTCGGTGAACAGCTCGTGGACGACGCCCTTGTTGCTGATCAGGCCGAGCACACGACGGCGGGAAGCCAGGTCGCCGCGCTTGGCGAAGGTCACCAGGCGCTCGGCGTACGGCTTCAGCCGCTTGGCCTTGGTCACCGTGGTGGTGATCCGCTTGTGCTCGAACAGTGCGGCTGCCAGGTTCGCGAGCATGAGGCGCTCGTGAGCCGGGCCGCCTCCGAGGCGCGGACCCTTAGTGGGGGTAGGCATAACTATTTCTCCTCATATGGAAGCCGGCGGGCTGTGCACGCTGCGGTGCGTCCAGCCTGCTGGCCAAGATCTGTTTTAGAGCTCGTCGTCGCTGAAAGCGGCGTCGTCCTCTTCGATGGCTGCGGCGCGGGCTGCAAGATCGAAACCGGGAGGGGAGTCCTTGAGGGACAGACCCAGTTCAACGAGCTTTGCCTTGACCTCGTCGATGGACTTCGCACCGAAGTTACGGATGTCCATCAGGTCAGCCTCGGAGCGGGCAACGAGTTCACCCACGGTGTGGATGCCCTCACGCTTGAGGCAGTTGTAGGAACGGACGGTGAGGTCCAGATCCTCGATCGGCAGGGCCATGTCTGCTGCCAGGGCAGCATCCGTCGGCGACGGGCCAATCTCGATACCTTCAGCTGCGGTGTTCAGCTCGCGGGCCAGACCGAACAGTTCCACCAGAGTGGTACCTGCCGAAGCGACCGCGTCGCGCGGGGCGATGGCCTGCTTGGTCTCGACGTCAACAATGAGCTTGTCGAAGTCAGTGCGCTGCTCAACACGGGTAGCTTCCACGCGGAAAGTAACCTTCAGCACCGGCGAGTAGATCGAGTCGACCGGGATGCGGCCGATCTCGGAGTCGCCGGACTTGTTCTGAGCTGCCGAAACGTAGCCGCGGCCGCGCTCGATGGTCAGTTCGAGTTCGAACTTGCCCTTCGAGTTCAGCGTGGCAATGTGCAGATCCGGGTTGTGGAATTCGACGCCGGCCGGCGGAGCGATGTCCGCGGCGGTGACGACTCCCGGGCCCTGCTTGCGCAGGTAAGCAACAACCGGCTCATCGTGCTCAGACGAGACCGACAGGTTCTTGATGTTCAGGATGATCTCGGTGACATCTTCCTTGACACCCGGAACCGTGGTGAACTCGTGCAGCACGCCATCAATCCGGATGCTCGTGACAGAGGCACCGGGGATGGAGGAGAGCAGGGTACGGCGGAGGGAGTTTCCGAGGGTGTAACCGAAGCCCGGCTCCAGCGGTTCAATGATGAAACGGGAGCGGTTATCGGAGACGACCTCTTCGGAGAGGGTGGGGCGCTGTGCAATGAGCACTTAGGTTTCCTTTCGGCGAGCATCCGCTATATGACGCAACACAGGTGGTGGAAAGATCGGTCTAATGACTTAACGCGGCTGGGCCTGCCCGGACCGGTAAGGGTCCGGGCAAGCTCCGGCTAAGAATTAGACGCGGCGGCGCTTCGGCGGGCGGCAGCCGTTGTGCGCGCTGGGGGTTACGTCCTGGATGGACCCAACCTCGAGGCCAGCGGCCTGCAGTGAACGGATGGCGGTCTCGCGTCCGGATCCCGGTCCCTTGACGAATACGTCAACCTTGCGCATGCCGTGCTCCTGTGCACGCTTTGCGGCGGCTTCGGCGGCCATCTGGGCAGCGAACGGGGTGGACTTACGGGAGCCCTTGAAGCCAACCTCACCGGACGAAGCCCAGGAGATGACAGCACCGTTCGGATCCGTGATGGAAACGATGGTGTTGTTAAAGGTGCTCTTGATGTGCGCCTGGCCCAGCGCGATATTCTTCTTGTCCTTCTTACGCGGCTTGCGAACCGCGCCACGAGTCTTCGGGGGCATTATTTCTCCTACAGAAAGTTATTGGGGGAAGCCGAGCTAATCCCGAGGGATTTAGCGGGCCTTCTTCTTGCCTGCGACGGTGCGCTTCGGACCCTTGCGGGTACGGGCGTTGGTCTTGGTGCGCTGTCCGCGCACTGGCAGGCCCTTGCGGTGGCGAATACCTTCGTAGCTGCCGATCTCAACCTTGCGGCGGATGTCAGCGGCCACTTCGCGGCGAAGGTCACCCTCAACCTTGTAGTTGCCTTCAATGTAGTCACGCAGCTGAACCAGTTCGGCGTCAGTCAGGTCCTTGACCCGGACGTCAGCGCTGATGCCGGTGGCAGTCAGGGTTTCGTGTGCACGGGTCTTGCCCACGCCGTAGATGTAAGTAAGCGCAATTTCCAGCCGCTTTTCGCGGGGAATGTCTACGCCAGCGAGACGAGCCATAGTGGCAGTGCTCCTTGAATAAACCGGAGGTCGTAGGCAGTACACCCGTACAATCCGTACGGCCCCAGCCTCCGACCGGGGGTTAGCTGTCCGGACTCGTTGTTGCTCAGTGTCCCAGATCAGCTTGTGCTGCCTTTTATTTACTTGCGTGGGTTAGCAACCCAGGGTTTCCCGTGAAGGAAATTAGCCCTGGCGCTGCTTGTGGCGCGGGTTCTCGCAGATCACCATGACCCGGCCATTACGGCGGATCACTTTGCACTTTTCGCAGATCTGCTTAACGCTCGGCTTGACCTTCATGGCGTTCCTTTGCGTGTTGCAGTTGGTCAGCTGGACCGGCCCGTAGCTAGTGCCTTGGCCGGCCAGTGTTTACTTGTAGCGGTAGACGATACGACCACGTGTCAGGTCGTACGGGCTCAGCTCCACCACTACCCGGTCCTCAGGGAGAATCCTGATGTAGTGCTGGCGCATCTTTCCAGAGATGTGTGCCAGAACGATGTGCTTGTTGGTGAGCTCAACGCGAAACATCGCGTTAGGCAGCGCCTCGGTCACAACGCCCTCGATCTCAATGACCCCGTCCTTCTTGGCCATACCCTCCGCTAACTGTTGTTGCCACAGCCCCTCCGGCTTGCACCGGCGATCACTGCGGACGTTTTTTGATTGCTTGGCTGAAGCCTCTGGCCCTCAAAAGGGCACAACAGGGCAGACAACCAACAGTCAACACTACGGCATTGCGGGCCGAATGTTAAATCCAGCCATGCTAGCGCACTCCGTCCCCGTATGCACGAAACCGCCCCACCGGGGTCTCCACCTCCGCCGCTGCCGCGATCCCGTCCAGGATGGCCAGCCGGACGACGTCGGCTGCCGCGCTCTGCAGGGTAATCAGGCTCAGCTGCCGCGCGGCGTCGGTACTGCGATCCAGCGCGACAGCCCCCGTCGCCAGGCAGAAGACAGTGTCGCCGTCGGCCAGCGTATGGCTGGGATTCAGGGCCCGGGCCAGGCCGGCGTGCGAGGCCGACGCCGTGCGCTTGCACTCGGCCTTGTCCAGGACCGCGTTCGTTGCGACGACGACGAGGGTCGTATTGAGGGGCGGCGCATCCTGCTCGGCGGGCGGCGCATCCGAAACCCTCTGACCAGCGTCCGGGGCGGCTTTCGCCGCAGCGACCGAAACCCTCTGCGTGCTCGCTCGTTCCTCGCTTAGACGCACGCTGCCGGGTTCCGTCCGCTGCGGCGATGTGCTGAACGGGAGTCCCAGTGCGTTCACTACCGCCAGGGCGCCAACGACCACCCCGTTGTCTAAAGCAATAGACGCGGTGCCGACGCCGCCCTTGTAGTGGCCCCGGCCGATTGCTGCTCCGGTGCCGGCGCCGACGTTGCCTCGTTCGACGTCGTGCCCGTCCTGGCGGGAGGCGGCATCCGCGGTGGCGGCGTAGCCCATGGCGGCGTCGGGGCGGGCGGCGAAGTCGCCGCCGCGGCCCAGATCGAAGATCGCGGCCGCCGGGACGATCGGCACCACACCGCCGGGCACCGCGAAGCCCCTCCCCTGCTCCTCGCACCAGCGCTGGGCGCCATGCGCGGCCGCCAGCCCGAACGCGCTGCCGCCGGTGAGGACCACGGCGTCGACGGCGGTGCTCAGCGTGGTGGGGTCCAGCGCATCGGTTTCGTGCGTTCCGGGGCCGCCGCCGCGGACGTCGGCGGAGCCGGCGGTCCCCGGGGGCGGAAGCACCACGGTGACGCCGCTCAGCCAGCCGGCCCCGGTCCGGGACGCATGGCCAACGCGGATTCCGGGCACGTCTGTAATCGCTGTCATGGCTCCATTGTGCGCCGCGCTTCCGGGCGATACCCGGCGGCGATGTCCGCGGCGGCAGGCGAACTTTGTGGAATACTGCAACCAACAATAGGTAAACGGGCAAGGAAGCCTGACATAACAAAGCTCTGACGAGGCCTTGTGCGGGGTTCCGCCCACCAGCAGTGTGGTGAAGTGTTGTTGATCCCCCGCCCAACTGCCTGCCACTGGCAGGCCTGGATCCGTTAGAGACTCCTATGACTAGACAATTGACTGACCGTCCTGCGGCTACCGCCCGGACGGTCACGCCGGGCCGGCGCAGGGGACGCTGGTCCGCCCGGACCCGCAGGGACTTCATCGTGTTCCTTGCGCTGGCCCTGCCGAACCTGGCGTTGATAGCGGTGTTCACCTACCTCCCGCTCATCAACAACATCTACTACTCCACGCTGGACTGGACGCTGGGCTCCGCCTCCGCCACGGTTGTCGGCTTCGACAATTACATCAACTTCTTCACCAGCGCGGATGCCCCCAAGGTGCTGGGGACCACGGCCGTCTTTACCCTCATCACGGTGGGCGGCTCCATGGTCCTGGGACTGCTGGTGGCCCTCGCGCTGAACTCCAAGGTCCGCGGCACCACCTTCGCCCGGTCCGCTGTCTTCGCCCCCTACGTCCTCAGCGGGGTCGGCGTCGGGCTGGTCTGGCTGTTCATCTTCGACCCCGGCTACGGCGTGCTGTCCTGGCTGCTCCGCGGGATCGGCCAGCAGAGCCCGCAATGGATCAATGACCCCCAGCTCTCCCTGGTCATGGTGATCATCGTCTACGTCTGGAAGAACCTCGGCTACTGCGCCGTCGTCTACCTCGCCGGCCTGCAGTCACTGCCGCAAGACGTCATGGAAGCCGCCTCGCTGGACGGCGCCAACGGGTTCCGCCGCTTTATCAGCATGTCCGTCCCGCTGCTGTCCCCCACCACTTTTTTCCTGCTCATCACCACCATGCTGAGCTCCCTGCAGGCGTTCGACCTGATCCGGATTATGACCCCGCTGGGCAACGGCACATCCACCCTGATCTACGAGGCCTACCTGCAGGCCTTCGGCGCCTTCAACCGCGCCGGCTACTCGGCGTCCATCTCCGTGGTCCTCTTCGCGATCCTCCTGATCATTACCGTGCTGCAGGTGCGGTTCGTAGAACGGAAGGTGCACTACTCGTGAGCACTCTCTCCCCCGTCAACCCGGATCCGGCCGCCAATGCCGGACCCGTCGCCGGCCCCGAGGCTCCGCTGCAGCGCCAGCGGCCGTTTTCCCGCGCCAACCTGATCCAGACCATCGCCGGTGGCTACGTCCCGCTCATCCTCGCCACCCTCGTGGTGGTCCTTCCGCTGCTCTGGATGGTGCTGAGTTCTTTCAAGCAGCCCGGCGAGATCGTCACGATGGACCTGAAAATCCTGCCGGAAAGCGTGAACCTGGACAACTATCACGTCGCGATGACCACGGTGCCGTTCGCCCGGTTCTTCATGAACAGCCTAATCGTCACCACCGTGGGCGCCACCGTGAAGGTCATCCTGGCCATCCTCACGGCCTACGCCCTGGTCTTTGTCCGCTTTCCCTTCAAGAACGTCATTTTCATTGTCATCCTGGTCGCCCTCATGGTGCCGCCGCAGGTCTCCATCCTGCCCAACTACATCCTGATCGCGGGCATGGGCGGGAAGAACACCCTGTGGGGCATCATCCTCCCGGGGCTGGGCACCGCGTTCGGCACGTTCCTGCTGCGCCAGCACTTCATGACGCTCCCCGGCTCCATCCTGGAGGCGGCCGAGATCGACGGCGCCGGGCACTGGCGGCGGCTCTGGCAGGTCGTCGTCCCGGTCTCCGGCCCCTCCATTGCGACCGTCGCGCTGGTCACCGTGGTGAGCGAATGGAATGACTACATTTGGCCGCTCATCATCACCGACCGGCCGGAGACCATGACGCTGCCCGTGGGCCTGACCCTCCTGCAGAACTCGGAAGGCAACGGCTCCGGCTGGGGCATCCTGATGGCCGGCGCGGTCCTGGTGATCGTTCCGATCCTGCTGGTCTTCGCTGCACTGCAGCGCTACATCGTGGCCGGCCTCACGCAGGGCAGCGTCACCGGGTGACGCCGCCGCTGAGGCATCAGGCCGACGGCCCCGAAGCATCCCAACATCACAACGAGTCACCACTTCTGAGAGGATCCACCATGGCAATTAATCTTGACCGCAGACACTTCCTTGGCCTGGCCGGCGCGGGCGCAGGAGCCGCGGCCCTGGCGGCCTGCGGCGGCCCTTCCACGGGAGGCGGCGCCGCGGCCACAGGCACGGCGGACATTGACTTCAGCGGCGTAAAGCCTGCCTCGTCCATCGATTTCTGGACCAACCACCCGGGCAAGTCCCAGGAGGTTGAAAAGGCGATCATCGAAAAGTTCCAGGCGAAGTTCCCGGAGATCAAGGTCAACCTGATCACCGCTGGGGCCAACTACGAGGAAATCGCGCAGAAGTTCCAGACGTCCCAGGCCGCGAAGTCGGCCCTGCCCGGCCTCGTGGTGCTCTCCGATGTCTGGTGGTTCCGGTACTTCACCAACGGCAACATCATCCCGCTCAACAGCCTGATCAAGCAGCTGGACATCAAGGTAGACGACTTCCAGAAGTCGCTCGTCGCGGACTACCAGTACGCCGACAAGCAGTGGGCGCTCCCCTACGGCCGCTCCACCCCGCTGTTCTACTACAACAAGGACCACTTCAAGGCCGCCGGCCTGCCGGACCGGGCACCGAAGACCTGGCAGGAGTTCGGCGAGTGGGCCCCGAAGCTCAAAGCGAGCTCCGGCGCGCAGTACGCCTACATCTACCCGGCGCTGGCCGGCTACGCCGGCTGGACCCTGCAGAACAATCTCTGGGGCTGGGGCGGCAGCTGGTCCAACGAGTGGACCGTCAACTGTGATTCCCCCGAGTCGGTGGAGGCTCTCCAGTGGGCCCAGGATTCGATCTACAAGGACAAGTGGGCCGGTGTTTCCTCCAAGGAGGCCGCGGACGACTTCGCCGCCGGAATCACCTCCACCACGATCGCCTCCACCGGTTCGCTGCTGGGTGTGCTCAGCTCGGCCAAGTTCAACGTCGGCGTCGGCTTCCTGCCCGGAGGCCCCAAGAATGAAAGCGGTGTCTGCCCCACCGGCGGCGCCGGGCTGGGCATCCCCAGCGGTGTCAGCAAGGAGGTCCAGCTCGCTGCGGCGACCTTCCTGAAGTTCATGACCGAGCCGGAGAACACGGCAGCGTTCTCCGCCGCCACCGGCTACATGCCGACCCGGACCTCCGCCGACATGACCGCGGTGCTCGCCAAGACTCCGCAAATCAAGACGGCCATCGACCAGCTCGCGGTCACCCGGGTCCAGGACAACGCCCGGGTGTTCCTGCCGGGCGCGGACCAGGAGATGGCCAAGGCGGCCGCGGCGATCCTCACCCAGCAGGGCGACGTCAAAGCCACCATGACCACGCTCAAGGGCACCCTTGAGGGCATCTACAACAAGGACGTGAAACCGAAGCTCAAGAGCTGACGCTGCGGCTCCTGCCTGAGGATACGACAAATCCCTGGCGACGCTGGAATACCAGCGTCGCCAGGGATTTGTCGTATCGCGGGCGGTTAAGCGCATCGCTGGCCCCGCGGAACAAACGCTTAGGGAATCGGGACGGGTACGACGCCGAGCGGCGCGAGCTTCGCGGCGCCCCCGTCCGGCGCGGAGAGCACCCAGATGCCCTTCTCGTGCACCGCGACGGAGTGCTCCCACTGGCAGGAGCGCTTCCCGTCGGTGGTGACCACGGTCCAGTCGTCGTCGAGGGTGACGGTTTCGATGCCGCCGCGGACCAGCATGGGTTCGATCGCCAGGCACAGCCCGGGACGGATCTTGGGTCCGCGGTGGCCCGTACGGTAATTCAGCACGTCCGGCGCCATGTGCATCTCGGAGCCGATGCCGTGGCCCACGTAGTCCTCCAGGATGCCCAGCGGTTTGCCCGGCACCGAGGACACGTAATCGTCCACGGCGTTGCCGATGTCGCCGACGAACTTCCCGGTGGCCAGGGCCGCGATGCCGTGCCACATGGCCGCCTCGGTGACGTCGGAGAGCCGCTGGTCCTCCGGGTCGGCCGTCCCGACAATGACGGTTCGGGCCGAGTCTGAGTGCCAGCCGTCCACGATCGCGCCGCCGTCGATCGAGATGATGTCCCCGTCCTGCAGGACGCGGTCGCCCGGGATGCCGTGCACCACTTCCTCGTTGACCGAGGTGCAGATGGTGGCCGGGAAGCCGTGGTAGCCGAGGAAGTTGGACTTCGCTCCGGCGTCCTGCAGCACGCCGGCGAACACGGCGTCGAGGTCGCGGGTGGTCACTCCGGGGACGGCGGCCGCCACGGCGGCGTCGAGCGTGCGGCTCAGCACCAGTCCGGCTTCATGCATGGTGCGCATCTGGGCGTTGGTCTTGTATTCAATGCGGGGCTGGCCAAATGCCATCCTCAGCGTCCTTTCGGTGGTGCCGCGCGGCCCGGTGACGGGTGTGCGGACAAATGGCTGAGGCTCCTCCCGGCAGTGCGGGAGGAGCCTCGGTAGTCACGGGCCTGGATCAGGCGGACTGTGCCGCTTTGATGGCCTGCATCACGCGGTCGGTAACCTCGTCGATGCCGCCGATGCCGTCGACCTGGGTGAGGATGCCGCGGTCGGCATACTTGGCCACCACGGCTTCCGTCTGGCCGTGGTAGAGGTCCAGCCGGTGCCGGATGACGGCTTCGTTGTCGTCGCTGCGTCCGGTGTCCTTCGCGCGGCCCAGCAGGCGGGTGACGAGTTCCTCATCGTCGGCCGTGAGCTGCAGGACGACGTCGAGCTTCTGGTCGCCGTCGGCGAGGATCGCATCGAGGTAGTCCACCTGCGCGGTGGTCCGCGGGTAACCGTCCAGCAGGAAGCCGGCTTCGACGTCGGACTCGGTGAGGCGGTCCCGGACCATCTTGTTGGTCACGCTGTCCGGGACGAAGTCGCCCGCGTCCATGTACTTCTTGGCTTCGATGCCGAGCGGCGTCTCACCCTTGACGTTGGCACGGAAGATGTCGCCGGTGGAGATCGCAACAACGCCGAGGCGCTCCGAAATACGTTCCGCCTGTGTCCCTTTGCCGGAACCGGGAGGTCCGATAATCAACATTCTCGTCATCGCAAAAGCCCTTCGTAGTGACGCTGCTGTAGCTGCGCATCAATCTGCTTGACGGTCTCCAAACCTACGCCCACCATGATCAGGATCGAGGTGCCGCCGAACGGGAAGTTCTGGTTGGCGTTGATCAGGACCAAGGCAATCAGCGGGATCAGGGCCACAAGGCCCAGGTAGATCGCGCCGGGCAAAGTGATCCTGGAAAGCACATACTGCAGGTAATCCGCGGTCGGCTTGCCGGCACGGATACCCGGAATGAAGCCGCCGTACTTCTTCATGTTGTCAGAAACTTCCTCAGGGTTGAAAGTGATCGCAACATAGAAGTAAGTGAAGAACACAATCATGGCGAAGTACAGGGCCATGTAGATGGGGTGGTCACCGCGGGTCAGGTTGTTGTTGATCCACTCGACCCAGGGAGCCACGGGCTCGCCCGGCTTGGGCTGGTTGAACTGTGAGATCAGACCCGGCAGGTACAGCATCGAAGAGGCAAAGATGACGGGCACGACGCCGGCCATGTTCACCTTGATGGGGATGTAGGTGCTGGTGCCGCCCACGGTGCGGCGGCCGATCATGCGCTTGGCGTACTGCACCGGGATGCGGCGCTGGGACTGCTCAACGAAGACAACCAGCGCCACCGTCAGCAGGCCGATGACCAGGACCATAAAGAAGGTGCCCGGGCCCTGGGCGCTCCAGATGGCGCCGAGGGAGGTGGGGAAGCCTGCGGCAATCGACGTGAAGATGAGCAGCGACATGCCGTTGCCCACGCCCTTCTCGGTCACGAGCTCGCCCATCCACATGATCAGGCCGGTTCCGGCCGTCAGGGTGATGATGATCAGGATCGTGGTGATGATGCTGGAGTCCGGGATGATCGGCAGCTGGCAGTTCGGCAGCAGCTGGCCGGAGCGCGCCAGCGACACCAGCGTCGTGGCGTTCAGCAGGCCCAGGGCGATCGTCAGGTACCGGGTGTACTGCGTCAGCTTGGACTGGCCCGAGGCGCCCTCGTCGTAGAGCTGCTGGAACCGGGGAATGACCACGCGGAGCAGCTGGACGATGATGCTTGCCGTGATGTACGGCATGATCCCGAGCGCGAAGATTGAGACCTGCAGCAATGCACCGCCGCTGAACAGGTTGACGAGCTGGTAGATCCCGCCCGAGGTCTGACCGTTCTGCAAGCATTGCTGGACATTCTGGTAGTTCACACCAGGCGAGGGGATGAAGGCACCCAAGCGGAAGATTGTGATGATTCCCAGCGTGAACAACAACTTGCGTCGCAGATCAGGCGTGCGAAAGGCCCGGCCAAATGCGCTAAGCAAGCGTCCTCCTGAGTAATAAGTAAAGTCGTGTGAGATAGGTCAAATAAACCCAACAACCGAGTCTAACGGGTGGATGTGCCCGGCGAACAATCGGCATCGCCCGGAAAATGAAAAAACTCCCGGCACCGGGGGCCTGAGCCCCACGGTGCCGGGAGTTTCAACAACGGGCGAGTGCCCCGCCGCCTCGTTAGAGGGCGGTGGTGCTTCCGCCTGCTGCGGCAATCTTTTCTGCGGCGCTGGCCGAGAATGCGTGGACGGTGACGTCAACCTTGACGGTGATGTCGCCGGTGCCCAGCACCTTGACGGGCTGGTTCTTGCGAACGGCACCCTTTTCGACCAGGTTCTCCACGGTGACTGCGCCACCTTCCGGGAACAGCTCGTTGAGCTTGTCCAGGTTTACAACCTGGTACTCAACCCGGAACGGGTTCTTGAAGCCGCGCAGCTTCGGCAGGCGCATGTGCAGCGGCAGCTGGCCGCCGGCAAAGCCAGCCTTGATCTGGTAGCGGGCCTTCGTACCCTTGGTACCGCGACCGGCGGTCTTACCCTTGGAACCTTCACCACGACCAACGCGGGTCTTGGCGGTCTTGGCACCCGGGGCGGGACGCAGGTGGTGAACCTTCAGTGCGTTCTGCTTCTCAGCAGCGGCGCCCTGTGCCTTCTCGGCGGTGTTCTTCTCTGCCATTTACTTCGCCTCCTCTACCTTTACCAGGTGCGGAACCGTGTTGAGCATTCCGACGGTCACGGCATCGGCGGTGCGGACAACGGTGTGTCCGATCCGCTTCAGGCCGAGGGACCGAAGGGTGTCGCGCTGGTTCTGCTTGCCGCCAATGGCGGACTTGATCTGAGTGATCTCCAACTGAGCGTCGGAGGGAATCAGGTTCTTAGCCATGACTCAGACACCTGCCTTCTGGTTCAGGATCGCCTTCACCATTGCCGGCGGAGCGATCTCGTCGAGCGGGAGGCCGCGGCGTGCTGCCACTGCTGCCGGCTCTTCGAGGCGCTTCAGTGCATCAACGGTCGCGTGGACGATGTTGATGGCGTTGGAGGAACCGAGCGACTTGGAGAGGATGTCGTGGATGCCCACGCACTCCAGTACTGCACGGACCGGACCGCCGGCGATAACACCGGTACCGGCGGAAGCCGGACGCAGCATAACAACGCCTGCGGCGGCCTCACCCTGAACGCGGTGCGGGATGGTGCTGCCGATGCGCGGAACGCGGAAGAAGGACTTCTTGGCCTCTTCAACGCCCTTCGCAATGGCGGCGGGAACTTCCTTGGCCTTGCCGTAGCCGACGCCGACCATACCGTTGCCGTCACCGACGACGACGAGGGCGGTGAAGCTGAAGCGACGACCACCCTTGACGACCTTGGAAACACGGTTGATGGTTACGACGCGCTCTACGAACTGGCTCTTCTCGGCTTCGCGGCCGCCGTCGCGGCCACCACGGCCACCACGGTCGCCACGGCCCTGGCCGCGGTCGCCACGCTCGCCACGACGGGCGCCACCACGGCGGTCGTCAGTGGTAGCAGGCGCAGCGGTCTCAGCTGCCGGAGCAGCTACAGCTTCAGTCACCTGAATGTCCTTTTCGTTATTTTCGGTCACAGTGCCAGCCCACCTTCACGTGCGCCGTCAGCGACGGCGGCGATCCGGCCGTGGTACTTGTTACCACCGCGGTCGAAGACAACAGCTTCGATCCCTGCAGCCTTGGCGCGCTCGGCAACGAGCTCGCCAACGCGCTTGGCCTTGGCGGTCTTGTCACCGTCGAATGCACGAAGATCGGCTTCCAGAGTGGACGCGCTCGCTACGGTCAGGCCCTTGGTGTCGTCGACAACCTGGACGAATACGTGGCGTGCGGAACGGTTGACGACCAGACGCGGACGTACAGCCGTACCGGAGATGCGCTTGCGGATACGAAGCTGGCGGCGGCTGCGCTGGGCAGACTTGCTCTTGTTCGTACGCTTCTTGTTAATTGCGATGGCCATGGTTACTTACCAGCCTTTCCGACCTTGCGGCGGATGACTTCGCCGGCGTAGCGGATGCCCTTGCCCTTATAGGGGTCCGGCTTCCGCAGCTTGCGAATGTTGGCAGCAACCTCGCCGACCTGCTGCTTGGAAATACCTGAAACAGAGAGCTTGGTCGGGGTCTCAACTGCAAAGGTGATGCCGTTCGGCGCCGAGACGCTAACCGGGTGGCTGTAGCCCAGAGCGAACTCCAGGTCAGAACCCTTGGCCTGGACGCGGTAACCGGTACCGACAATCTCAAGCTTCTTCTCGTAGCCTGCGGTAACGCCCTGGATCATGTTGGCGATCAGGGTGCGGGTCAGGCCGTGCAGCGAACGGGAGGCGCGCTCGTCGTTCGGGCGGGCGACAGTCAGGGTGCCATCTTCCAGGGTGACCTCGATCGGGCTGGCCACAGTGTGGCTCAGCTCGCCCTTGGAACCCTTGACGCTGACGACAGAGCCGTCAACCTTGACCTCAACGCCGGCAGGAACGGTGATGGGGAGACGTCCAATACGTGACATTATTCTCTTCCTTTCCCGTTACCAGACGTAAGCGAGGACTTCGCCGCCCACGCCCTTCTTGCCGGCCTGCTTGTCAGTCAGGAGGCCGGAAGAGGTGGACAGGATTGCGATACCCAGGCCACCCAGCACGTGCGGCAGGTTGGTGGACTTTGCGTAAACGCGCAGTCCCGGCTTGGAAATACGACGAACACCAGCGATGGAACGCTCGCGGTTCGGACCGAACTTGAGCTCGAGGGTCAGCTTCTTGCCGACCTCCGCGTCTTCTTCCTTCCAGGAGGCGATGAAGCCTTCTGCCTTCAGGATGTCAGCAACGCGTGCCTTGAGCTTGCTGTAAGGCATAGACACGGAATCGTGGTATGCCGAGTTTGCATTGCGCAGACGCGTAAGCATATCTGCGACAGGATCTGTCATAGTCATGTGGGCTCTTGCCCTTCCTCATAACGGTTTCCGCTGTCCTGGCAACAGAGCCAGTCAGCCGGACCTTTTACGTAGCTAGATTAATCTTCGGTCTTGAACGGGAAGCCAAGCGCCTTGAGCAGCGCGCGGCCTTCGTCGTCGGTCTTGGCAGTGGTCACGACGGTGATGTCCATACCGCGAACGCGGTCAATGGAATCCTGGTCGATCTCGTGGAACATAACCTGCTCGGTCAGACCGAAGGTGTAGTTGCCGTTGCCGTCGAACTGCTTGCCGCTGAGGCCCCGGAAGTCGCGGATACGCGGCAGTGCCAGCGTGACCAGACGGTCCAGGAATTCCCACATGCGGTCGCCACGCAGAGTTGCGTGCGCACCGATCGGCATGCCTTCGCGCAGCTTGAACTGTGCGATCGACTTGCGGGCCTTGGTTACCTGCGGCTTCTGGCCGGTGATCAGGGTCAGATCGCGGACAGCGCCGTCGATCAGCTTGGAGTCCTTGGCGGCATCTCCAACACCCATGTTCACAACGACCTTCACCAGACGGGGAACCTGGTTGACGTTCTCGTACTTGAATTCCTCAACGAGCGAGCTCTTGATGGAATCCGCGTACTTGGTCTTCAGACGAGGAACGATCTTGCTTGCCGGAGTCTCGAGAGTCTCAGTCATTAGATGTCCTTCCCTGAGCTCTTGGCCACGCGGACACGCACTTCACGCTTCACGCCATCGCGCTCAACGGTCTCGGTGCGGAAACCGACGCGGGTGGGCTTCTTGGTGGAGGGGTCAACCAGAGCCACGTTGGAGATGTGGATTGAAGCCTCAACGACCTCGATGCCACCGGTCTTGGTGCCGCGCTGCGACTGACCGACCTTGGTGTGCTTGGTTACGCGGTTAATGCCTTCGACCAACACGCGGTTGGTCTCCGGGAATACGCGCAGAACCTTGCCCTGCTTGCCGCGGTCGCCGCCGCGCTCAGCCTTGGCGCCAGTGATGACCTGAACGAGGTCACCCTTTTTGATCTTAGCCATGGACTAAAGCACCTCCGGAGCCAGAGAAACGATCTTCATGAACTTCTTATCGCGAAGTTCACGACCAACCGGTCCGAAGATACGGGTACCGCGGGGGTCACCGTCGTTCTTCAGGATCACAGCTGCGTTCTCGTCAAACTTGATGTAGGAACCATCCGCACGGCGGCGTTCCTTCTTGGTACGGACGATGACAGCCTTGACGACGTCGCCCTTCTTTACATTGCCGCCCGGAATTGCGTCCTTGACGGTAGCGACGATCACGTCGCCAATGCCTGCGTAGCGACGGCCAGATCCACCGAGAACGCGAATGGTAAGGATTTCCTTAGCACCCGTGTTGTCGGCGACCTTGAGTCGCGACTCCTGCTGAATCACTATTTACTCCTTGCGTCGCGCCGGTTCTCAGACCGAAAATCTTCCTACGGAATGAGCCTTGCGGAACGGTTGATCGGGGTGTCTCTTGACCTGCCTGGATTTTGCCAGACCAGGCCTAAACGCCCGTGCCAAAAACAGTTGCTTCCCGGGCGCGCGGAGCGCGAGGGGGCACTATGCCGTGGCACGATTGTTTACGAGGTTGATGATGACGCACGAAAGGCGCCATACAAACTCAAAATCTTAGCACGTTTCCGCCGTATCCCCATATCACAGCTCCCGGTCCCCCGCCGGCCAACGGCACGACGTCGGACCCGCACCACCGACGCTCCCTCACCTACGGCGCACAGACCCCCAACGCTCCCTCAGTTACGGCGCGCAAACCCCCAACGCTCCCTCAGTTACGGCGTGCAAACCCCCAACGCTCCCTCAGATCCTGCAGGTCCTCATGCAGGATCTGAGGGAGCGTCCCCCTGAAACGTGCCAGAAGGGAGGGAGCGTCCCCCTAGAGGGCGCCAGAAGTGAGGGAGCGTCCGCCCATTCCCGGGAACGAGGAAACCCCCGCTCCCAGGAGGGAACGGGGGTTTCGGCGCAGATCCCCTTGCGGGGCAGCTGCAGGTGTTACTTGGCCTTCTCGAGGATCTCCACCAGGCGCCACCGCTTGGTGGCGGACAGCGGGCGGGTCTCGGCGAGGAGAACGAGGTCGCCGATGCCGGCGGAGTTCTCTTCGTCGTGAGCCTTGATCTTCGTGTTGCGGCGCATGACCTTGCCGTAAAGGGCGTGCTTCACGCGGTCTTCGACCTGGACAACGATGGTCTTTTCCATCTTGTCCGAGACGACGTAGCCGCGCTTCGTCTTACGGTAACCGCGCTCGTCAGCCTTGGGTGCGTCGGAAACAGTTTCCGTCACGTTCTCGTCCTTTTCACTCACTTGGCATCCTCCTCGGTCTCAACCGTTTCAGCCTTGTCAGCCTTCTTGGTTGCAGCCTTCTTGGACTTCTTTTCTTCCTTGGCTTCCACAACCGGTGCGGCAACCTCGGCACGAATGCCCAGCTCGCGCTCACGGAGAACGGTGTAGATGCGTGCGATGTCCTTCTTTACCGCGCGCAGACGACCGTGGTTCTCCAGCTGTCCGGTGGCGGACTGGAAACGCAGGTTGAACAGCTCTTCCTTGGCCTTGCGGAGTTCTTCAACGAGACGCTCGTTGTCGAAACCGTCCAGCTGTGCGGATGCAAGTTCCTTGGATCCTACTGCCATTTCTACTCACCACCTTCGCGACGCACAATGCGTGCCTTCAACGGCAGCTTGTGGATTGCCAGGCGCAGGGCCTCGCGAGCTACCTCTTCACTGACACCGGAGAGTTCGAAGAGAACCCGGCCCGGCTTGACGTTTGAGACCCACCATTCCGGAGAACCCTTACCGGAACCCATGCGGGTTTCGGCCGGCTTCTTCGTCAGCGGACGGTCCGGGTAGATGTTGATCCAGACCTTGCCGCCACGCTTAATGTGGCGGGTCATCGCGATACGGGCAGATTCGATCTGACGGTTGGTGACGTAGGCCGGGCTCAGAGCCTGGATACCCCACTCACCGAACGAGACCTCGGTACCGCCCGTGGCAGCGCCGGAACGACCCGGGTGGTGCTGCTTACGGTGCTTTACTCGACGCGGGATAAGCATTTAAGCCTGTCCTCCTTCTACTGCCGGTGCAGCTGCTTCGACAGCCGGAGCTTCGGCAGCAGCGGGTGCAGCCTCGGCCGGGCGGTCGTTACGACGACGGCGGTCACCGCGGTCAGCGCCGCCGGGGCGGCCCGGACGATCGCTGGCACCACGGCCGCGGGACGGAGCAGCAGCTGCCTGCTGAGCCAGTTCCTTGGCGGTGACGTCACCCTTGTAGATCCAGACCTTCACGCCGATGCGGCCGAAGGTGGTCTTGGCCTCGTAGAAGCCGTAGTCGATGTTCGCGCGGAGGGTGTGCAGGGGCACACGGCCTTCGCGGTAGAACTCCGAGCGGGACATTTCTGCGCCACCCAGTCGACCCGAGCAAGCGATACGGATGCCCTTGGCACCGGCACGCTGTGCGGACTGCATTGCCTTCTTCATCGCACGGCGGAAAGCCACGCGGGAAGTCAGCTGCTCTGCAACGCCCTGGGCAACAAGCTGTGCTTCCATCTCGGGGTTCTTGACCTCGAGGATGTTCAGCTGGACCTGCTTGCCCGTGAGCTTTTCGAGCTCGCCGCGGATGCGGTCTGCTTCGGCGCCGCGGCGGCCGATGACGATGCCCGGACGTGCCGTGTGGATATCCACGCGGACACGGTCGCGGGTGCGCTCGATCTCGACCTTGGCGATGCCGGCGCGCTCCATGCCCGTGGACATGAGCTGGCGGATGCGGATGTCTTCGCGAACGAAGTCCTTGTACCGCTGGCCGGCCTTGGTGCTGTCGGCGAACCAGTGCGATACGTGATCGGTGGTGATACCGAGTCGGAACCCGTGCGGGTTAACTTTCTGTCCCACTTAGCGAGCCTCCTCTTTCTCCGGGGTAGCGACTACCACGGTGATGTGGCTCGTGCGCTTCTTGATCTGAAATGCACGACCCTGGGCACGCGGCTGGAACCGCTTCATGGTCGGGCCTTCATCAACAAACGCTTCGCTGATGATGAGGTCACCTTCGTCAAACGCCACGCCGTCGCGGTCCGCGAGGACCCGGGCGTTGGAGATTGCCGACTGAACTACCTTGAATACCGGCTCAGAAGCTGCCTGCGGGGCAAACTTCAGAATTGCCAGAGCCTCGTTCGCTTGCTTACCACGAACAAGGTTGACGACGCGCCGGGCCTTCATAGGCGTTACGCGGATGTGACGCGCAATTGCCTTGGCTTCCATTGCTTTCCTTCTCTCGTCTTTGACGTAAGTGCAGGCGCCTAGCGGCGCTTGCCCTTACGGTCGTCCTTGACATGGCCGCGGAATGTCCGCGTGGGAGCGAATTCGCCGAGCTTGTGCCCGACCATCGACTCAGTGACAAACACCGGGATGTGCTTGCGTCCGTCGTGCACGGCGATCGTGTGGCCGAGCATGTCGGGGACGATCATCGAACGGCGGGACCAGGTCTTGATGACGTTCTTGGTGCCCTTTTCGTTTTCCCTGGCTACCTTCACAAAGAGGTGCTGGTCAACGAAAGGACCTTTTTTCAGGCTGCGTGGCATGTGTCCAGGCTCCTATCGCTTGTTCTTGCCAGTACGACGGCGACGAACAATAAGCTTGTCGCTCTCTTTGTTGGGACGGCGGGTGCGGCCTTCGCGCTTACCGTTCGGGTTGACGGGGTGACGTCCACCGGACGTCTTACCCTCGCCACCACCGTGCGGGTGGTCGACCGGGTTCATGGCGACACCACGGACGGTCGGGCGAACGCCCTTCCAGCGCATACGGCCGGCTTTGCCCCAGTTGATGTTCGACTGCTCGGCGTTGCCGACCTCGCCGACGGTTGCGCGGCAGCGCACGTCAACGTTGCGGATTTCGCCGGAAGGCAGACGCAGCTGGGCGAAACGGCCTTCCTTCGCAACGAGCTGGATGGACGCGCCGGCGGAGCGGCCCATCTTGGCGCCGCCACCCGGACGCAGTTCAACTGCGTGGATTACGGTACCGACCGGGATGTTGCGCAGCGGCAGGTTGTTGCCGGGCTTGATGTCAGCGTCGGCACCCGCTTCCACGGTGTCACCCTGGGCCAGCTTGTTCGGGGCGATGATGTAACGCTTGGTGCCATCAACGTAGTGCAGGAGGGCGATGCGAGCCGTGCGGTTCGGATCGTACTCGATTTCGGCAACGCGGGCGTTGACGCCGTCCTTGTCGTGGCGACGGAAGTCGATCAGACGGTACTGGCGCTTGTGTCCACCACCCTTGTGACGGGTCGTGATCTTACCGGTGTTGTTACGGCCACCCTTTTTCGGGAGGGGACGTACCAACGACTTTTCCGGCGTCGACCGCGTGATTTCGGTGAAGTCCGCTACGCTCGAGCCACGACGGCCCGGGGTAGTCGGCTTGTATTTACGGATTCCCATAATTTATTTCCTCGTTAAAGTGGTCTCCGCTACGAGAGCGGACCGCCGAAGATGTCGATAGTGCCTTCTTTGAGGCTCACAATGGCACGCTTGGTGTTCTTGCGGGTACCCCATCCGAATTTGGTGCGCTTGCGCTTACCGGCACGGTTGATGGTGTTGATCGATTCGACCTTGACGGAGAAAATCTTCTCCACGGCCAGCTTGATCTCGGTCTTGTTCGAGCGGGGGTCCACCAGGAAGGTGTACTTGCCCTCGTCGATCAGGCCGTAGCTCTTTTCCGAAACGACGGGTGCAAGCACGACGTCGCGCGGGTCTTTGATGGTGGCTGCGCTCACTTGGCATCCTCCTCGTTCTTTGCAGCCTTGTCAGCAACGAATGCTTCGTAGGCAGCCTTGGTGAAGACTACGTCGTCAGAAACGAGCACGTCGTAGGTGTTCAGCTGGTCTGCGTACAGAACGTGAACATCCTGGAGGTTGCGCACGGAGAGTGCAGCAACATCGTTGGCGCGGTCGATGACAACGAGCAGGTTCTTGCGCTCGGAGACGCCTCGCAGCGTTGCCAGTGCTTCACGGGAGGACGGCTTGGTGCCGGCGACCAGTTCAGCAACGACGTGGATGCGGCCGTTACGGGCGCGGTCAGAGAGAGCGCCGCGCAGTGCAGCAGCAATCATCTTCTTGGGGGTGCGCTGGCTGTAGTCACGCGGCGTCGGGCCGTGGACGATGCCACCACCGGTCATGTGAGGAGCACGGATGGAACCCTGACGGGCGCGGCCGGTGCCCTTCTGCTTGAACGGCTTGCGACCTGCACCGGAAACCTCGGCGCGGGTCTTGGTCTTGTGGGTACCCTGGCGAGCAGCAGCGAGCTGTGCAACGACGACCTGGTGCAGCAGCGGCACGTTGGTCTGTACGTCGAAGATCTCTGCAGGCAGGTCAACCTTGACAGTGCTAGTCATTGAACTAGGCTCCCTTCACGGCGGTGCGTACGAGTACGACCTGGCCGCGGGCGCCGGGGACGGCACCCTTGATCAGGAGCAGCGACTTCTCGACGTCAACCGCGTGGACCGTGAGGTTCAGCGTGGTGTGACGAACGGCGCCCATGCGGCCGGCCATTTTCATGCCCTTGAAGACGCGGCTCGGGGTGGATGCGCCACCGATGGAACCGGGCTTACGGTGGTTCTTGTGGGCACCGTGGGAAGCTCCAACGCCGTGGAAGCCGTGACGCTTCATAACACCGGCGAAGCCCTTACCCTTGGTGGTGCCAACGACGTCGATCTTCTGGCCGGCTTCGAAGAGCTCAACGGAGAGCTCCTGGCCCAGCTCGTAAGAGTCAGCATCTGCAGTGCGCAGTTCTACGACGTGGCGGCGAGGCGTGACGCCTGCCTTTTCAAAGTGACCAGCCAGCGGCTTGGTGACCTTGCGGGGGTCGATCTGGCCGTAGCCGATCTGAACGGCGACGTAGCCATCAGTTTCTGCGTTGCGCAGCTGCGTGATGACGTTCGAGTCAGCCTGGACCACAGTGACGGGGATGAGCTTGTTGTTCTCGTCCCAGACCTGGGTCATGCCGAGCTTCGTGCCCAGCAGGCCCTTTACGTTACGGGTTGCGGTCATAGTCTCTCAGCACCTCCCTACAGCTTGATTTCGATGTTCACGTCGGCCGGCAGGTCGAGACGCATGAGCGAATCGACAGCCTTGGGCGTGGGATCGATGATGTCGATAAGACGCTTGTGCGTGCGCATTTCAAAGTGCTCGCGGCTGTCCTTGTACTTGTGCGGAGAGCGGATTACGCAGTAAACGTTCTTCTCCGTCGGCAGCGGCACGGGGCCAACTACAGTTGCGCCTGCGCGCGTGACCGTCTCAACGATCTTCCGTGCTGAAACGTCAATGACCTCGTGGTCGTATGACTTCAGCCGGATGCGGATTTTTTGTCCCGCCATGTCGCCTGACTCTCTTTCAGTCTGTGCTTCCCCTGATTAGGGCTGCCCTGTTCACTTACTCGTTGTATGGCTGCCGAAGCATTTGAAGTCGTAACTACCATCAGCCGCACAAGCTGAATCCGGATAATTCCGGGTTCCTCAACCTGCCGGCCAACCGACCCCCGCGGTCGGGCGTGTCGCGCTTTGCACGCATACTCGTCCGCAAATCCTTGGGAAGTGGGTTATGTTTGGGCTCTCACCTGGACCCTGGCACCCGGCATTATCCGGATCGGGACGCGAAAGAGCGCTTGAACAACTCATCTAGTATGCCGGAATTAATCCGCAGAAGCGAATCAGCCCCCGAGGGCGGCCCGCACCCGCACTGCCCGGGCGGCGCCCGGTCATTGCCTTCAGCAACGGTCGATAAGAAGATAGGGGCATGACCGTGCAGGATTCACCCGCCGTCCAGGCCCTCGCCGCCAAGCTGCGGCCCGGCTTCCTGCTGGGAGTGGCCTCCGCGGCCTTCCAGATCGAAGGCGCCCTCGCGGCCGGGGGCCGCGGGCCCTCCGGCTGGGACGCCTTTGCGGAAAAGCCCGGCAGCATCCAGGACGGCCACTCCCCCGCCGTCGCCTGCGACCACTACAACCGTTCCGATGAAGATATCCGGCTGATGCGCGACCTCGGCATCGACTCGTACCGCTTCTCCATCTCCTGGCCGCGGATCCAGCCGGACGGCACCGGTCCATTCAATACCGAGGGCCTCGACTTCTACGACCGGCTGATCGACCGGCTCCTCGAGGCCGGCATCTCCCCGATGGCCACGCTGTACCACTGGGACACGCCGCTCCCGCTGGAGCACCGGGGCGGCTGGATGAACCGGACGACGGCGGAGCGTTTCGCCGAGTACAGCGCCGCAGCCGGCGCCCGGTTCGGCGACCGGGTGGCCCAGTGGGTGACCCTGAACGAGCCGGCCTCCGTCACCCTCAACGGCTATGCCCTGGGCGTGCACGCGCCCGGCCACGACCTGCTCTTCGACGCCCTGCCCTCGGTCCACCACCAGCTCCTGGCCCACGGACTCGCCGTGCAGGCGTTGCGGGCCGCTGGCGTGACCGGCGCGGTCGGCGTCACCAACCTGCACTCCCCCGTCCGGCCGGCGTCGGGCTCCGTCACGGACCGGCTGCTGGCAAAGGTCTTCGACCTGGGGCTGAACCGCATCTACGCCGACCCGATCCTGCTGGGCACCTACCCCAAGCCTCCGCTGGTGGCTCGGCCCTGGTTCCGTTCGCTCGGCAAGATCTCCGACGCGGACCTGCACACCATCCACCAGCCGCTGGATTTCTACGGTCTGAACTACTACTACCCGGTGAAGGTGGCCACCGGCCGTGGCCCCGCGGACAGCCCCGTCGGCACCGCAGAGGCGATGCTGCGGTTGCCGTTCCACTTCGCTGCCTTCCCGGAGTACGAGACCACCGGGTTCGGCTGGCCGGTTGCCCCCGACCACCTGGGCGCGCTGCTGCGGGAAATGAAGGACCGGTACGGCGACGCGCTCCCGCCGCTGTACATCACAGAGAGCGGGGCGAGCTTCCCGGAGCCCGACCATGTGGACGGGCCGCTGCCCGACATCGGCCGGATCAACTACCTCGCCGACCATCTGGGCCACGCCCTGGCGGCGACCGCCCCCGGCGGCGTCGCGGACGACGTCGAGCTTCTGGGCTATTACGTCTGGACCCTGATGGACAACTTCGAATGGGCGGCCGGCTACTCGCAGCGCTTCGGCTTGGTGCACGTGGACTTCGATACCCAAGCGCGGACCCCGAAGGAGTCGTACTACTGGTACCAGGCGCTCAGCCGGGCCCGGCCGGGTATTTCCGCCCGCTAGGCAGCCCGTCTACCGCAGTCGCGCGGTCAGCGCTTCTTGTTGGCGCGGTCGATGCGCTTGGCGCGGTCGATCTCGTGCCGGAAGTACTTCTTGGCCCACAGGCCGGCCGCGACGACAGCGGCCAGCACCGCCAGGAAAATGATCCATTCCATGCCGGACTCCTTTCTTCTCCGCCCACGGTAGCAGGAGGTTAAACAGAACAGCCCCGCTGCAGTGCAGCGGGGCTGTTCTGTTCGTCACGGGCGGCCGTCAGACGGCCGGACCGATCAGGAGTTCAAGCTCGGATCAGCAAGTAGTTACTTGATGATCTTCGTGACGCGTCCCGAACCAACGGTGCGGCCGCCTTCGCGGATTGCGAAGCCGAGGCCCTCTTCCATGGCGATGGGCTGGATGAGCGCAACGGTCATCTCAGTGTTGTCGCCGGGCATAACCATTTCCGTGCCTTCCGGCAGGGTGATAACGCCGGTTACGTCCGTGGTGCGGAAGTAGAACTGCGGGCGGTAGTTGGAGTAGAACGGGTTGTGACGTCCGCCTTCGTCCTTGGAGAGGATGTAGACGTTGGCCTCGAAGTCGGTGTGCGGGGTGATGGAACCCGGCTTGACGACAACCTGGCCACGCTCGACATCGTCGCGCTTCAGACCGCGGAGCAGGAGGCCACAGTTCTCGCCGGCCCATGCTTCGTCGAGCTGCTTGTGGAACATCTCGATACCGGTAACCGTGGTCTTCTGGACCGGGCGGATGCCGACGATCTCGACCTCAGAGTTGATCGCGAGGGTTCCACGCTCGGCGCGGCCCGTAACAACGGTGCCACGGCCGGTGATCGTGAAGACGTCTTCGATCGGCATCAGGAACGGCTTGTCGCGGTCACGAACCGGGTCCGGGACGGACTCGTCGACGGCAGCCATCAGGTCCTCAACGGACTTGACCCACTCCGGGTCGCCTTCCAGAGCCTTCAGGCCCGAAACGCGGACAACCGGTGCTTCGTCGCCATCGAAGCCCTGCGAGCTCAGGAGCTCACGAACTTCCATTTCGACGAGGTCGAGGAGTTCCTCGTCATCGACCATGTCAGCCTTGTTCAGTGCCACCAGCAGGTAGGGAACACCAACCTGGCGGGCGAGCAGGACGTGCTCGCGGGTCTGGGCCATCGGGCCGTCAGTGGCGGCAACCACGAGGATTGCACCGTCCATCTGAGCAGCGCCGGTGATCATGTTCTTGATGTAGTCAGCGTGACCCGGAGCGTCTACGTGTGCGTAGTGGCGCTTCTCGGTCTGGTACTCAACGTGGGAGATGTTGATGGTAATGCCGCGCTGACGCTCTTCGGGTGCAGAGTCAATCGACGCGAAGTCACGCTTCTCGTTGAGAGTCGGGTACTTGTCGTACAGCACCTTGGAAATGGCGGCCGTCAGCGTCGTCTTACCGTGGTCAACGTGACCAATGGTACCGATGTTAACGTGCGGCTTAGTCCGCTCGAACTTTGCCTTTGCCACAGGTTCCTCCTAGAACGTTTTCAAATGACTTACCCTTCGACCGCGCTTGTCGCGGCTGAAACTCCAGTAAGTCTACTTGGGGGGCTTTGGATTGGTGAAATTGCAGATTCAGGAACTAATACTAGTCCCACGAGCCTGTTCGTGCTGGCGGCCGGATCCGGTCCGGACCGTGCTGCATCCGGCCGGGGCCGGCCGCCAGCACCAGGTGAATCCCCTATTGAGGAAACGCACCCGAGTGTTGTCGCTGCTGCGGGAAGTCCCGGGGGACTACTCGCCGCGGCTCTTCTGGATGATCTCGTCGGCAACTGCCTTCGGGACCTCGGCGTAGCTGTTGAACGTCATGGAGTACACAGCGCGGCCCTGGGTCTTCGAACGCAGGTCACCGATGTAGCCGAACATGCCGGACAGCGGGACGTGCGCGCGGATGACCTTGACGCCCTGGGCATCTTCCATGGACTGCATCTGGCCACGGCGGGAGTTGAGGTCACCGATAACTTCACCCATGTATTCCTCAGGGGTGCGGACCTCGACATCCATCAGCGGTTCGAGCAGGACAGGGTTCGCCTTGCGTGCGGCTTCCTTGAAAGCCATACGGCCGGCGATCTTGAACGCCATTTCCGAGGAGTCAACATCGTGGTAAGCGCCGTCAATCAGCGTCGCCTTGATGCCGACAACCGGGTAACCGGCCAGGACGCCGTCGTTCAGCGCATCCTGGATGCCCGCGTCAACGGACGGGATGTATTCGCGCGGAACGCGGCCACCGGTGACCTTGTTCTCGAACTGGTACATCTCGCCTTCGGACGTGTCCAGCGGCTCGATCGCGATCTGGATCTTTGCGAACTGGCCCGAACCACCGGTCTGCTTCTTGTGCGTGTAGTCGTGACGCTCTACAGCACGCTTGATGGTTTCGCGGTAGGCAACCTGGGGCTTGCCCACGTTTGCCTCGACCTTGAATTCGCGGCGCATGCGGTCCACCAGGATGTCCAGGTGGAGCTCGCCCATGCCGGCGATGATGGTCTGGCCGGTGTCTTCGTTGAGGGAGACCTGGAAGGTCGGGTCCTCAGCGGAGAGCTTCTGGATGGCCGTGGAGAGCTTCTCCTGGTCACCCTTGGTGTTCGGCTCGATCGCGACCGAGATCACGGGCTCCGGGAAGCTCATGGACTCGAGGACGATCTGGTTCGAAGAATCGCACAGGGTGTCACCCGTGGTGGTGTCCTTCAGGCCGATCGCCGCGTAGATGTGGCCAGCGGTAGCGCCGTCGACCGGCATTTCCTTGTTGGCGTGCATCTGGAACAGCTTGCCGATGCGCTCCTTCTTGCCCTTGGTGGAGTTGACCACCTGTGCGCCTGCTTCCACGTGACCGGAGTACACGCGGATGAAGGTGAGCTGGCCGAAGAAGGGGTGTGCGGCGATCTTGAACGCCAGCGCGGAGAACGGCTCGTCAGCGGAAGGCTTACGGGTCAGTTCCTTCTCTTCGTCGCGAGGATCGTGGCCGATCATCGGGGGGACGTCGAGCGGGTTCGGCAGGTAGTCCACGACGGCGTCAAGCATCGGCTGGACGCCGCGGTTCTTGAACGCGGAGCCACAGAAGACCGGGTAGAGCTCGGAGTTGATCGTCATCTTGCGGATGCCGGCCTTGAGCTCGTCGGTGGTGATTTCTTCACCTTCGAGGTACTTCTCCATGAGCTCCTCGGAGGACTCTGCAACGGTCTCAACGAGCGTTGCGCGGTACTCTTCGGCTTTTTCCTTGAGGTCAGCCGGGATCTCCTGGATCTCGTACTTGGCGCCCATGGTGACGTCACCCTTGGAGTCGCCGGGCCAGACCAGTGCGCGCATGTAGAGCAGGTCGACGACGCCGATAAAGTCGTTCTCGGCGCCGATCGGCAGCTGCATAACGAGCGGCTTGGCACCGAGGCGGCTGATGATGGTGTCGACGGTGAAGTAGAAGTCAGCGCCGAGCTTGTCCATCTTGTTGACGAAGCAGATACGCGGGACGTTGTACTTGTCGGCCTGGCGCCAGACAGTCTCAGACTGCGGCTCCACGCCTTCCTTGCCATCGAACACGGCGACTGCACCGTCGAGGACGCGCAGGGAGCGCTCAACCTCAACCGTGAAGTCCACGTGGCCGGGGGTGTCGATGATGTTGATCTGGTTGTTTTCCCAGAAGCAGGTCACGGCGGCAGACGTGATGGTAATGCCGCGTTCCTTTTCCTGTTCCATCCAGTCGGTGGTCGACGCGCCGTCGTGCGTTTCGCCGATCTTGTGGTTCACACCCGTGTAGAACAGGATGCGCTCGGTAGTAGTGGTCTTGCCGGCATCGATGTGGGCCATGATGCCGATATTGCGGACCTTGCTAAGGTCGGTAAGCACGTCCTGTGCCACGGTGTCTCCCTTTCGGATGGACTGCACGTTCGCCGCCGACTCGGTTGAGCCGGCGGCGTCCGGGAAGTATTACCAGCGGTAGTGTGCGAAGGCCTTGTTGGACTCGGCCATCTTGTGGGTGTCTTCGCGACGCTTCACAGCGGCTCCGAGACCGTTCGAGGCATCCAGGATTTCGTTCTGGAGGCGCTCGGTCATCGTCTTTTCGCGGCGGGCCTTGGAGTAGCCAACCAGCCAGCGGAGGGCGAGGGCCGTGGAACGGCCCGGCTTGACCTCGACGGGAACCTGGTAGGTGGCGCCACCGACGCGGCGGGAGCGGACCTCGAGGGAAGGCTTGACGTTGTCCATGGCCTTCTTGAGGGCTGCTACCGGGTCGCCGCCGGACTTGGCGCGTGCGCCTTCGAGTGCACCGTAAACGATGCGCTCTGCGGTGGACTTCTTGCCGTCAACCAGCACCTTGTTGATCAGCTGCGTGACCAGCGGGGAGCCGTAAACGGGATCTAGTACTAGCGGCCGCTTGGGGGCCGGACCCTTGCGAGGCATATTACTTCTTCTCCATCTTTGCGCCGTAGCGGCTGCGTGCCTGCTTACGGTTCTTCACACCCTGGGTATCGAGGGCGCCACGGACGATCTTGTAACGGACGCCGGGGAGGTCCTTAACGCGGCCGCCACGGACGAGCACAATGGAGTGCTCCTGCAGGTTGTGGCCAACACCGGGGATGTAGGCGGTAACTTCAATGCCACCGTTGAGGCGCACACGTGCAACCTTACGCAGAGCCGAGTTCGGCTTCTTCGGGGTTGTGGTGTACACGCGGGTGCAGACACCGCGGCGCATCGGGCTGCCGTTAAGCGCGGGAGCCTTGGTCTTCTTGACCTTAGGCGTGCGGCCCTTGCGGACCAGCTGGTTAATCGTAGGCACTCTCGTGTTCTCCGTTTTATCCGGAGCGGCCGTTGGCGGCCGCTCTCTTGTCGCTGCGCCCCGCCGCTCGAGCTTTGAAGTTCTCTCCAGAGCAGCTGAGGCGAAGCCTTAATAGTCGGACCGCACGCCGGGGCTCCGGACTTCCATCCTGAACGGCCCCTAGGCATGCGAAAATGTGGCATACGTTGCACAAGAACCCTGCAAACCGGAAACGTCGTCCTGGTCCAGCCTCTCAGCTACAAGCTGTTTGACTGACCGGCGCACTCATCCACTGCCACAATAACAATTAGTCTCAAGTCTAACACGGACGGCCCCCAGCCCTTAATCGGCGGGGAACCGGGCCCCTCCGGCGTCTTCCTTAAATGGAAACGCGGGGTCACTTTGAGCCCAATCCAAGGTGCGGATTGGGCCGTAAGTGACCCCGCGTTGCTGTTACCCGTTAGCGGAAGTCGCTGCCCAGGTCGTAGTCATCCAGCGGGATGGCATGGAACTCAGGAGCTCCGTCGCCGCCCAGGGAATCGTAGGAGAAGTCGCTGAACGCGCTCGGGCCGGTGAACAGGTTGGCCTTCGCTTCTTCAGTCGGCTCCACCGTGACCTCGGTGTAGCGCGGGAGACCCGTGCCGGCCGGGATCAGCTTACCGATGATGACGTTTTCCTTGAGGCCGAGCAGCGGATCGCTCTTGCCTTCCATGGCCGCCTGCGTCAGGACGCGGGTGGTCTCCTGGAAGGAAGCTGCGGACAGCCAGGACTCGGTCGCCAGGGACGCCTTGGTGATACCCATGAGCTCGGGACGGCCGGAGGCCGGCGTCTTGCCCTCGGAGACAACGCGGCGGTTGGCATCCTCGAAGCGGCTGCGCTCGGCGAGCTCGCCGGGCAGCAGATCCGATTCGCCGGACTCGATGACCGTGACGCGGCGCAGCATCTGGCGGACGATAACCTCGACGTGCTTGTCGTGGATACCGATGCCCTGGCTGCGGTACACGCCCTGGACCTCGTCCACCAGGAACTTCTGCGCGGCACGGGGGCCCATGATGCGCAGCACCTGCTTGGGGTCGACCGGGCCGTTGATGAGCTTCTGTCCAACGCTGACGTGGTCGCCGTCTTCGATGAGGAGACGTGAACGACGCAGCACCGGGTAGGCGATCTCTTCGGATCCGTCATCCGGGGTGATGACCAGGCGCATCTGGCGCTCGGACTCTTCGATGGTGATGCGGCCGGCTGCTTCAGCAATCGGTGCGACACCCTTCGGAGTACGGGCTTCGAAGAGCTCCTGGATACGGGGCAGACCCTGGGTGATGTCGTCGCCGCCGCCGGCGGAAACAGCACCACCGGTGTGGAACGTACGCATGGTCAGCTGGGTACCCGGCTCACCGATGGACTGTGCGGCGATGATGCCGACAGCCTCGCCGATGTCCACGGTCTTGCCGGTGGCCAGCGAACGGCCGTAGCACAGGGCGCAGGTGCCGACGCTGGACTCACAGGTGAGTACGGAGCGGACCTTGACCTCGGTGATGCCGGCTGCGAACAGTTCGGCAATGACGACGTCGCCGCAGTCGGTGCCGGCTGCTGCCAGGACCTTGCCCTTGGCGTCAACAACGTCCACGGCCAGGGTGCGGGCGTAGGCGCTGTTCTCGACGTTCTCGTCCAGGACGAGTTCGCCGTTGGCGTCAGCGACCGCGATCGGGGTGACGAGGCCGCGTTCGGTGCCGCAGTCCTCTTCACGGACGATGACGTCCTGCGACACGTCCACCAGACGACGGGTCAGGTAACCCGAGTTGGCGGTACGCAGGGCGGTATCGGCCAGACCCTTACGGGCACCGTGCGTGGCGATGAAGTATTCCAGCACCGACAGGCCCTCGCGGTAGGAGGACTTGATCGGACGCGGGATGATCTCGCCCTTCGGGTTGGCCACCAGGCCACGGATACCCGCGATTTGGCGGACCTGCATCCAGTTACCACGGGCACCGGAGGACACCATGCGGTTGATGGTGTTCATCGGGGACAGGCTGTCACGCATCGCCTGGGCGATTTCGTTGGTGGCCTTGTTCCAGATCTCGATCAGTTCCTGGCGACGCTCGTCGTCGTCGATCAGGCCCTTGTCGTACTGGCCCTGGATCTTCGCGGCCATGGTCTCGTAACCGGCCAGGAGCTCCGGCTTGGAGGCCGGGACCTCGATGTCGGAGATGGCGACTGTGACACCCGAGCGGGTTGCCCAGTAGAAACCGGCATCCTTCAGGTTGTCCAGGGTTGCCGCCGTGACGACCTTCGGGTAGCGCTCGGCGAGGTCGTTGACGATCCGGGACAGCTCGCCCTTGTCGGCAACAGCCTCAACCCACGGGTAGTCCGCGGGCAGCGTCTGGTTGAAGATGACCTGTCCCAGGGAGGTTTCGACCAGCGCGGTCTGACCCGGCTCCCAGCCCTCGGGAGCTTCCCAGCCGGCGTAAGGCACGAAGTCCTCGAGCCGGATCTTGACCTTGGAGTTCAGGTGCAGCTCGTGCAGGTCGAACGCCATGATGGCTTCCGAGACGGAGGAGAAGATCCGGCCTTCGCCAGCTGAACCGACACGCTTGGTGGTCAGGTGGTAGAGACCGATGATCATATCCTGCGAAGGCAGCGTCACCGGGCGGCCGTCGGACGGCTTCAGGATGTTGTTCGAGGACAGCATCAGGATCCGCGCCTCGGCCTGGGCTTCGGGGCTCAGCGGCAGGTGCACTGCCATCTGGTCGCCGTCGAAGTCGGCGTTGAAGGCGCCACAAACCAGCGGGTGGAGCTGGATTGCCTTGCCTTCAACGAGCTGCGGTTCGAACGCCTGGATGCCGAGGCGGTGCAGGGTAGGTGCACGGTTCAGCAGCACAGGGTGCTCGGTGATGATCTCTTCGAGCACGTCCCAGACCTGCGGGCGGTAGCGCTCGACCATCCGCTTGGCCGACTTGATGTTCTGCGCGTGGTTGAGGTCAACCAGGCGCTTCATCACGAACGGCTTGAAGAGCTCCAGGGCCATCTGCTTCGGCAGGCCGCACTGGTGCAGCTTCAGCTGCGGGCCGACGACGATCACGGAACGGCCGGAGTAGTCAACGCGCTTACCCAGGAGGTTCTGGCGGAAACGACCCTGCTTGCCCTTGAGCATGTCGCTCAGGGACTTCAGCGGGCGGTTGCCCGGTCCGGTGACCGGACGGCCGCGGCGGCCGTTGTCGAACAGGCTGTCAACAGCTTCCTGAAGCATGCGCTTCTCGTTGTTGACGATGATCTCCGGGGCACCGAGGTCAAGCAGGCGCTTGAGGCGGTTGTTGCGGTTGATCACGCGGCGGTACAGGTCGTTGAGGTCGGAGGTCGCGAAGCGGCCGCCGTCCAGCTGGACCATGGGGCGCAGTTCCGGCGGGATCACCGGGACGGCGTCCAGCACCATGCCGAGCGGGCTGTTGTTGGTGGTCAGGAACGCGTTGACCACTTTGAGCCGCTTCAGGGCGCGGGTCTTGCGCTGGCCCTTGCCGTTGGCGATGATGTCGCGCAGCAGGTCGGACTCGGCCTGCATGTCGAAGCTCTCAAGACGCTTCTTGATCGCCTCGGCACCCATGGCGCCTTCGAAGTACATGCCGTAGCGGTCGCGCAGCTCGCGGTACAGGCCCTCGTCACCTTCGAGGTCGGCGACCTTGAGGTTCTTGAACCGGTCCCAGACCTGCTCGAGGCGCTCGATTTCAGCATCCGCACGCTTGCGGACGTTGGCCATCTGGCGGTCGGCGGAGTCGCGGGCCTTCTTCTTGTCGGCAGCCTTGGCGCCTTCGCCTTCGAGACGGGCAATCTCGTTCTCGAGGTCGCGGGCGATCGTGGCGATGTCCGAGTCGCGGTTGTCGATCAGCTGCTTCTTCTCGATGTCGTGCTCAACCTGCAGGTTGGGCAGTTCCTCGTGGCGGGCATCGGCGTCGACGCTGGTGATCATGTAGGCGGCGAAGTAGATGACCTTCTCAAGGTCCTTCGGCGCCAGGTCAAGGAGGTAGCCCAGGCGGGACGGAACACCCTTGAAGTACCAGATGTGCGTGACCGGGGCGGCCAGCTCGATGTGGCCCATGCGCTCACGGCGCACCTTGGCACGGGTGACCTCAACGCCACACCGCTCGCAGATGATGCCCTTGAAGCGCACGCGCTTGTACTTGCCGCAGTAGCATTCCCAGTCGCGGGACGGGCCGAAGATCTTCTCGCAGAAGAGGCCGTCCTTCTCGGGCTTGAGCGTGCGGTAGTTGATGGTTTCCGGCTTCTTAACCTCGCCGTAAGACCAGCCACGGATGTCTTCCGCGGTGGCGAGGCCGATCTGCATGAGGCCGAAGGAGGATTCGCTGGACATATGGTCCCTGTTCTCTCTTGTTCTCTAAATTCTGAAGTCTTGGGTTACGGGAAGAGGGAGGAGGCGCCGGGGAAAAGACAGCGCGGCGGGGCCGCTTGCTTTTCCCCGACCCCTACCTGCTAGACCTCTTCTACGGAACTGGGCTCTGCACGAGACAGATCGATGCCCAGTTCTTCCGCAGCCGTGAAGACTGCGTCATCAGAGTCACGCATTTCAATTGTGGTTCCGTCCGTGGAAAGCACTTCCACGTTCAGGCACAGCGACTGCATTTCCTTGATCAAGACCTTGAAGGACTCAGGAACGCCCGGCTCCGGGATGTTCTCGCCCTTGACGATGGCTTCGTAGACCTTCACACGACCGTGGATATCATCCGACTTGATCGTAAGGAGCTCCTGGAGCGTGTAGGCGGCGCCATAGGCTTCGAGCGCCCACACTTCCATTTCACCGAAGCGCTGGCCACCGAACTGTGCCTTACCACCCAGCGGCTGCTGCGTGATCATGGAGTACGGGCCGGTGGAGCGCGCGTGGATCTTGTCGTCCACCAGGTGGTGGAGCTTCAGGATGTACATGTAGCCGACCGAGATCGGATCCGGGAACGGCTCGCCGGAGCGGCCGTCAAACAGGCGGGTCTTGCCCGAGGAGTTGATCAGGCGGTCCCCGTCGCGGGTGACGTTGGTGGAGTCGAGCAGGCCCGTGATTTCCTCTTCACGCGCACCGTCGAACACCGGCGTGGCGACAGTGGTCTGGCCACTTTCGCGCGGCAGGTTCGGCAGCTGCTTGACCCACTCGGGCTCGCCTTCGATCTTCCAGCCGGTCTTGGCAACCCAGCCGAGGTGCGTTTCGAGCACCTGGCCGACGTTCATACGGCCCGGAACACCCAGCGGGTTCAGGACGATATCAACGGGGGTACCGTCGGCAAGGAAGGGCATGTCCTCGATCGGGAGGATCTTGGAGATAACACCCTTGTTGCCGTGACGGCCGGCGAGCTTGTCGCCGTCGGTGATCTTGCGCTTGGCGGCCACGTAGACGCGGACCAGCTGGTTGACGCCCGGGGGCAGCTCGTCGTCGTTGTCGCGGTCGAAGACGCGGACACCGATCACGGTGCCGGACTCGCCGTGCGGGACCTTCAGGGAGGTGTCGCGCACTTCGCGGGACTTCTCACCGAAGATGGCGCGCAGCAGGCGCTCTTCCGGGGTCAGCTCGGTCTCGCCCTTGGGGGTGACCTTGCCGACCAGGATGTCGCCGGCTTCAACCTCGGCACCGATGTGGATGATGCCGCGCTCGTCCAGGCCTGCCAGGACTTCCTCGGACACGTTCGGGATGTCACGGGTGATTTCCTCGGCACCAAGCTTGGTGTCGCGGGCATCGATCTCGTGCTCCTCGATGTGGATCGAGGACAGGACGTCCTCGGCCACGATCCGCTGGGACAGGATGATGGCATCCTCGAAGTTGTGGCCTTCCCATGACATGAACGCCACGAGCAGGTTCTTACCGAGGGCGAGTTCGCCCTGGTCCGTTGCCGGGCCGTCGGCGATGATGCCGCCGACCTCCAGGCGCTGGCCTTCGTTCACCAGGACACGGTGGTTGTAGCAGTTGCCCTGGTTGGAGCGGGCGAACTTGTTGATCCGGTAGTTGGTTTCGGTGCCGTCGTCGTTGAGCATGATGACGAGCTCGGCGGAAACCTCGGTGACCACACCGGCCTTCTTCGCGATGACAACGTCACCGGCGTCGACGGCGGCGGCGCGCTCCATGCCGGTGCCGACGAACGGCGCCTCGGAACGGACCAGCGGCACAGCCTGGCGCTGCATGTTGGCGCCCATGAGTGCGCGGTTTGCATCGTCATGCTCGAGGAACGGGATCAGGGCGGTTGCCACGGACACCATCTGGCGCGGGGAAACGTCCATGAACTCGACGTCGGCGGCGGGGACCAGCACGGGCTCGCCTCCACCACCACGGGCACGGACCAGCACGGTCTCTTCGGCGAAACGCTTGTTCTCGTCGAGCGGGGCGTTGGCCTGTGCGATCAGGACCTCGGCCTCGTCGTCGGCGGTGAGGTACTGGACCTCATCGGAAACGACACCCTCGGAGACGAGGCGGTACGGGGTCTCGATGAAGCCGAACGGGTTGATGCGTCCGTAGGAAGCCAGCGAACCGATCAAACCGATGTTCGGGCCTTCAGGAGTCTCGATCGGGCACATACGTCCGTAGTGGGACGGGTGCACGTCACGAACTTCCATGCCGGCGCGGTCACGGGACAGACCACCCGGGCCAAGCGCGGACAGGCGGCGCTTGTGGGTGAGGCCCGAGAGCGGGTTGTTCTGGTCCATGAACTGCGACAGCTGGGACGTTCCGAAGAACTCCTTGATGGCTGCCACGACGGGGCGGATGTTGATCAGGGTCTGCGGCGTGATGGCCTCGACGTCCTGGGTCGTCATACGCTCGCGGACGACGCGCTCCATGCGGGACAGGCCGGTGCGGACCTGGTTCTCGATGAGCTCGCCGACGGCGCGGATGCGGCGGTTGCCGAAGTGGTCGATGTCGTCGATCTCGACGCGCAGCTCGTGGTCCTGGCCGTCGCGCTTGCCCGTGAGGGTCTTCTCACCGGCGTGCAGGGCTACCAGGAACTTGATCATGGCAACGATGTCTTCAACGTGCAGCACGGATGCTTCCTTGTCGCCAAGGGAGCGGTCGATGCCAAGCTTGCGGTTGATCTTGTAACGGCCGACCTTGGCCAGATCGTAGCGCTTGGAGTTGAAGTACAGGTTGTCCAGCAGGGACTGGGCAGCCTCGACGGTGGGCGGCTCGCCCGGTCGCAGCTTCCGGTAGATGTCCAGCAAGGCGTCTTCGCGGGTTTCGGTGGCGTCCTTCTCCAGCGTCGCGCGCATGGAGTCGTACTGGCCGAACTCTTCGAGGATCTGCCCTTCGGTCCAGCCGAGGGCCTTCAGCAGCACGGTGACGGACTGCTTGCGCTTGCGGTCGAGGCGGACGCCGACCTGGTCGCGCTTGTCGATTTCGAGTTCGAACCAGGCGCCGCGGGACGGGATGATCTTCGCGGTGAAGATGTCCTTGTCGCTGGTCTTGTCCGCGGTGCGCTCGAAGTAGGCGCCCGGGGAACGGACCAGCTGGGAGACGACGACACGCTCGGTGCCGTTGACCACGAAGGTGCCCTTCTCGGTCATCAGCGGGAAGTCACCCATGAACACGGTCTGCTGCTTGATTTCGCCCGTGTTGTTGTTCATGAATTCGGCCTTGACGTACAGCGGAGCCGAGTACGTAGCGTCCCGGTCCTTGCATTCGGCCATGGTGTATTTCGGATCAGCGAACTCCGGCTCGGAGAAGCTCAGGGACATGGTGCCCTGGAAATCCTCGATCGGGGAGATCTCTTCGAAGATGTCAGACAGGCCCGACGTGGTGGCGACACTGAGGTCGCCTTCTTCGACGGCTTTCGCGACGCGTGCCTGCCAGCGTTCGTTGCCGACCAGCCAGTCAAAGCTGTCGGTTTGCAGGGCAAGCAGATTCGGAACGTCAAGCGGTTCGTGAATCTTTGCGAAGGAGAGCCGGCGGGTTGCACCGTCGGTGCTGTCGGCATTAATAGCGGTAGCGTTGTTTACATTAGAGGTGCTCGAGGCGACCAAGAGGGATCCTTCCACAGACCTTCAGGCGTTTTCAGATCTCCCCCGTTATGTACCCTGCGAAGTGACTTCGCAGCGCTACCAGTCCGGTTCCGCTATATGACCCGGGACCCGCGCTGTCCATGCTGGTGCACGTTGTAGACGGCACATTGATGGAGCAGCTGTCAGGCTAAGCCCACCGCTATATGAAGGCTGAAGGTAAACAGGGAAGACGCAAATATCTACGATACGGCAAAGCAACCTACTTGTCTACCCCACTTGCGGCGCGAATGCAAGCACGGCCCCCGCTCCCCCGGGCCCTGCCCTGGCGCACCGCCGAATGGCTCCGTGACGGGGCTCACGATAACCTTGGGATACATCGTTAGAGATCGGAAGAGATAACCATGAGCAACTCCGCGGACAACAATGATGTTGTCATCCTCGCCGCCGCCCGCACCCCGCAGGGCCGGCTGAACGGGCAGCTGGCCAGCTTCACCGCCGTCGAACTGGGCACCCACGCGATCCGGGCGGCGCTGGCCGCCAGCGGAGTGACGGCGGACCAGGTCGACTCGGTCATCATGGGCCAGGTCCTGCAGGCCGGCGCGGGCCAGAACCCGGCCCGGCAGAGCGCCATCGGCGCGGGCATCGGCTGGAACGTCCCCACCGTGACCATCAACAAAGTCTGCCTCTCCGGCCTCACGGCCGTGATCGACGCGGCCCGGATGATCCGCAGCGGCGACGCGACCGTCGTCGTCGCCGGCGGCCAGGAGTCGATGAGCCGGGCACCGCACCTGCTGCCGGGCTCGCGGCAGGGCTGGACCTACGGCTCCGTCCAGGCACTCGACGCCGCCGCCCACGACGGCCTCACCGATGCCTTCGACGGCCAGTCGATGGGCCTGTCCACGGAGAGCAAGAACGTCACGCTCGGCATCGACCGCACCTCCCAGGACGAGGTCGCAGCGGCCTCGCACCAGCGCGCCGCCACGGCAGCGAAGGACGGGGTCTTCGACGGCGAAATCGCCCCGATCAGCGTCAAGCAGCGCAAGGGCGACCCGGTGGTGGTCGGCACCGACGAGGGGGTGCGCCCGGACACGTCCGTTTCGTCCCTGGCCGGCCTGCGCGCGGCCTTCGCCACCGACGGCACGATCACGGCCGGCAACTCGTCCCCGCTCTCGGACGGCGCCGCCGCCCTGGTCCTCACCTCGCGGAGGTTCGCCGAGGAGCACGGCCTGGAGTACCTGGCCGTGGTCGGCAAGCCCGGGCAGGTTGCCGGCCCGGACAATTCGCTGCACTCCCAGCCCTCCAACGCGATCAAGAGCGCGCTGGACAAGGCCGGCTGGTCCACCGCGGACCTGGACTTCATCGAGATCAACGAGGCCTTCGGGTCCGTGGCCGTGCAGTCCCTCAAGGACCTCGACTACCCGCTGGAGCAGTGCAACATCCACGGCGGCGCCATCGCCCTGGGGCACCCGATCGGCGCTTCCGGAGCCCGGCTGGCCCTGCACGCGGCCCATGAGCTGAAGCGGCGCGGCAGCGGCAAGGCCGCCGTCTCGCTCTGCGGCGGCGGCGGCCAGGGCGAGGCCCTGCTGCTGTACCGCGACTGATGACCGAACTCATCTCCGGCGAGGGCCGCGGCGGCGGTGCCGGCAGGAAGCGTTTCCTGGCCGACGCCGCCGCGCGCGGCCTGGAGGTCGAGCTGGTGGAGCGGCTGGCTGCCAGCAGCCTGGAGGAGGCCGCCGGCATCCTCGGCATCACCCCCGGGGACATCGTGAAGTCCCTTGTGGTCAAGCACAAGGACGGCAGCTTCCTGTTCGCTCTCGTCCCGGGCGACCGCCAGATCTCCTGGCCCAAGCTACGCCAGCTGGTGGGCGTTAACAAGCTCTCGCTGCCCAGCGCCGACGTCGCCCTCGCCGCGACCGGCTACGAGCGCGGCACCATCACCCCGCTGGGCAGCAGCTCCCCGTGGCCGGTCTACGCCGACAGCACCATCACCGGCCGGCGGATCTCGATGGGCGCCGGCGAACACGGCTACAGCGCCTTCGTCGACGCCGACGCCCTCACCGCAGCCTTGGACGCCGTCGTCGCGGACATCACCGAGCCGCTCGCATCCGAGTAGCACGCCCGGGTTAAGTGCCCGCGGCGCCGGCCCTCCGCGGCCCGGGCCGTCGATTGCTCCGTAACTGCCGTTATGGGGACTGATAACGGCGGTTACGGAGCAATCGATGGGGGTGGGACCGTCCGTCAGGCGGTGACGGTCAGCGGTTCGCCGTTGACCGTGAGCCGCCAGTTGCTCTGGCTGAACACGGCCGCGTCCAGGGTGCCGCGGGCCACGACGTAGTCGATGATGCGCTGCCGGATCTCCTGCTGGCTGTTCGAGAGCACCGGTGCCGCCTTCACGGCCGGGAAGCCGCCGCCGCCGCTCTGCCGGTAGTTGTTGACCGCCATCGCGAACTCCTGCTCCGCCGCCACCGGCGAGCCGCCGTACGACAGGTTCCTGATCCGGTCCCCCGCGGGACGGGCCAGGTCAATCTCGTAGTCCAGCGGGGCGTCCAGGCCGTAGACGACGTCGTAGTTGTAGTCCGGGGTGCCGTTGGGCGCCAGCGCGGTGACGGCGTTCGTGACGTCCTGCGCGCGGGCGGTCGTGCCGGACACCGGCTTGAAGTACTGCGCGGACCACTCGAGGTAGGCCTTGACCTGGGCGCCGGTGACCTTGATGGAGAGCAGCGTGTTGTCGAAGATGTACAGTCCGGCCACGTCGCGGATGGTCAGCGGGCCGGCCTTGACGTCCACCGAGCGGGAGAACGCCGCCGCGATGGACAGGACCGGCAGCCCGGCCGCCGGACCGTTGGCCAGCTCCGCTTTGATGGTGCTGGCCTGGACGTAGTTGATCGCGTCGATCGCGGCCGAGTCCCCCCAGCAGGCGGTCGCCGTGCTCAACGGCGCGGTGGACGTCCCGATCACCTGGTTGACGTACTTGACGGTCGCCTCGTGCCCGGCCTGCACCGCGCTGACGACGGCGGGATCCGCCTCGACGGTCTTGGCGTCCAGCAGGTGCGAGTGCGCCGAGGTGACGGTCCACTGCCCGCGGTCCTTGGCGAGCTGCAGGTCGATCACGGCGACGCGCATCCCCCACTTCAGGGGTTCGGTGAGAAGGACCTGCCGGCCGGTGGCCTTGTTGGTGACGAACCGTTCCGGGATCTCCAGGTGCGCGTGCCCGACGAGGATCGCGTCGATGCCCGGGACTTCCTCGGCGAGCTGCGTGGAGGCGTTTTCGGCGAACGGCAGTGCGTCCCCGTAGGAGGAACCCGGCGTCGCGCCCGAGTGGCTGGAGACGATGACGACGTCGGCGCCGGCGGCCTTCATCTGCGGGATGACGGTCCTGGCCTCCTCGACGATTCCGTTGAAGTCGAGCTTGCCCTGGACGTTGTCGCGGTCCCAGAGCGCGCAGCCGGGGGTCACGAAGCCGACCAGGCCCACCGTCAGCCAGCCGTTCCCGGTCTTGACGCGCTTGAGGACGTACGGGGTGAACGCGCGCTGGCCGGTGACGGCGTCGTGCACGTTGGCCCCCAGCAGCGGGAAGTCCAGCTGCTTTTCCCAGGTCCGCAGCATCGGAATGCCGTAGTTGAACTCGTGGTTGCCGAGCGCGACGGCGTCGTATCCCACCGCGTTCATGGCCAGCGCCATGGGGTGCTTGACGGTCTCCGAGATGGGATTCACCTTGGCGAAGTAGTAGGCCAGGGGCGTGCCCTGGATGGTGTCCCCGGAGTCGATGGTGAGCGTGTTGCCGGCGCCCCGCTCGGCCCGGACGGCCTTGATCAGGGTGGCCGCCTGGGCGATGCCGATCTTGTTTCCCGCGGCGTCGGAGTAGGGCACGTCCTTGAAGTAGTCCCAGTTGAAGACGTTGTTGTGCAGGTCAGTGGTGCCGAGCACGGTCAGGTTGAACTGTTTCTTGCCGTTGTTGGCCGGCGCGGCCTGCGCCGCCGGGGCGGACAGAGCGGCCGCGGCAGCACTGCCGCCGACGAAGGCCGCGGTGAGCATGGCGCGGCGGGAGAACGCGGGGTTGGGATCGGTCATTGTGTAGGCTCCTCAGGGTTTTGCGGCCGGTCGGCACAAGGCCAAAGTCTAAGGGCCGCGCCGCATCCTGAAAAGGAGAGCAGACAATCATTTACTCAAGGTTTACCCAGGTCCCGCCCGGCGCCGGACGCAGGAAACCCCGCCCACCGGAGTGGACGGGGTTTCCCGGAAAAGCTGGGCCGTTCGAGCTGGTCGAACGCCCCGGGCAGGGCGAGTTACTTGAGGGTAACCGTTGCGCCGGCCTCTTCGAGCTGAGCCTTGGCCTTCTCGGCGGCTTCCTTGGTGGCGCCTTCGAGAACAGCCTTCGGTGCACCGTCAACCAGGTCCTTGGCTTCCTTGAGGCCGAGGGAGGTGATGGCGCGAACTTCCTTGATCACTGCGATCTTCTTGTCGCCAGCAGCCTCGAGGATGACGTCGAAGTCAGTCTTCTCTTCAACCTCTTCAGCAGCGCCACCGGCGGGGCCGGCAACTGCAACAGCGGCAGCGGTAACTTCGAAGGTCTCTTCGAAGAGCTTGACGAACTCGGAGAGCTCGATGATGGTCAGTTCCTTGAAAGCTTCAATGAGCTCTTCGTTGCTGAGCTTCGCCATGGTGTGGCGTCCTTCCTATAGGTGGTGCCTGGGCGGCCTGGGCCGCGCCTTAGCACCGGAGTCTGGTTTGTAAGAGAGTTAGTTCTCTTCGGCAGCTGCGGCTTCGGCCGGAGCTGCAGCGTCGGCCGGAGCCTCGGCTGCGGGGGCTTCTGCTTCTTCAGCGGCGGGCGCTTCGGCAGCTGCCGGTGCACCGTTCTCTTCTTCAAGCTTGAGGCGCAGTGCGTCGATGATGCGTGCAGCAGCGGCAGCAGGAGCCTTGAGGATGCCTGCAACCTTGGCGAGCTGCAGCTCACGGGACTCGAGTGCTGCCAGGGCAGCAACTTCGCTGGCGTTCAGTGCCTTGCCCTCGAAGTAACCGGTCTTGATGACCAGCTGCTTGTTGGCCTTGGCAAAATCCGTCAGGCTCTTGGCAGCGGCAACTGCGTCACCCTTGATGAACGCGATTGCAGTGGGGCCGGCGAGCTGTCCGTCGAATGCTTCGACACCAGCTTCCTTGGCTGCAATGGCGGTCAGGGTGTTCTTGACGACCGAGAACTTGGTTTCCTGGCCGAGAGAAACACGCAGCTGCTTGAGCTGTGCAACGGTGAGCCCACGGTATTCGGTCAGGACAGCGGCGTTCGATTCCTTGAAATCGTTAGTGATCTCAGCTACTGCTGAAACCTTGCTAGGCGTTGCCATAACCCTCCTTCCGGGGATAGTGCCGGTTTGTCCGGGTCCCCGCTCAGATGAGCTAAAAACTAAAAACGCCCCGCGCAGATGCACGGGGCTTGGCTCAACGCGGTCAAGCCGCGGAGCTTTGCTTCGTTCACCTGCGCCGGCCGCCCTATGTTCAGGGTCCTTCGTCCGGAGACCCACTGGGCCTCCCGGGCGCAGCTGCAGAATTGAGCCTTGCTTGGGAGAGTGGATTTCCAACAACCGACGGTCTTTGGTTCCCCCAGCTTACGGGACGCGCCCCGTGTGTTCCAAATCGGCTCAGCTGACGCTGGGTCCGAAGTCCGGCAGTTCCTTCTGCCAGATACCCGTCACGCCCGCGGTGGTGAAGCCGAGCTGCTGGTTGACGGTCAGCAGGTAGCGGTTTTCCGGGGCATTCCAGGTGTACAGCACGCGGGCGTCCGGGAACTGTTCGGTGAGCCGTTCCATGTTGGCCACTTTGATCAGCAGGCCCAGCTTGTTGCCCCGGTGCTCGCGCAGCACCACCGTGTCGTCCTGGAAGACGACGTCGGGGCGCAACGCCAGGACGGTGATGGTGGTCAGCCCCACCAGCGCCCCGCTGGCGAGGTGCTCGACGGCGGTGACCACCGTCCGGCGGCCCTGTGCGATGGCGACGTCTTCCGCTTCGCGGAGGAGGCCGCCGTCGAACACCAGGTCCCCGTCGTCGGCGCCGGGGATCCCGTCCTCCCCGGCCCGGTTCTCCAGGGCGGCGACGGCTTCGAGCCATTGCTCGGGGCAGCGGTCCGTCCAGTGGTGCAGCCGGTACCGGCCGGCGTTGGCCGCGTCGGCCTCGGCCTGCAGCTCGGCGACCAGCTTGCTGTCCAGCGGGAGGGCGCAGGAGCTGAACTGTTCGATGTGCTGCAGGGTGTAGCCGGTGTGCCGGGCGAACTCGACATCCCGGCTGTTCAGCGGCACGAAGCCCATGCCGGTGCCGGGAATGAGTTGCCCGGCTTTGCTGTCCGACAGCGTCGCGCCCGGGTGGTTGGTGTCGATCAGGATGGTGCGCCTGCCCTCTTCCCGGGCCAGGTGCTCCGCGGCCTCCAACAGCTGCCGGCCGACGCCGCGGCCCTGGAACTCCGGCAGGATGTCGAGGGTGAACTCGGCCAGGTCGAGGTTGTCCGCGAGCGGCAGGGCAATGTCCACCGTTCCGACGATCTCGCCGTCGACCTTGGCCACGAGGATGACCTGGCGCTCATAGGGGTCCGCCATTTCCAGCAGCTTCTCCAGCGGGGCGTAGGCGAGGTCGTCGCTCCCCCAGGTCTCCATCCGGACCTTCCGCCCCACTTCCACGGCGGCAAGGAAGTCCGCTGCATCCGGTCCGTCCAGCGAATCCGGGATCCAGAGCTGCTCGACCCGTACCTCGTGTGCCTTAGCGGGCATGTTCCCAGCCATCCTGCCGCTCAATGCTCTGCCGCCTCATGCGTTGCCCGGCTCGCGCCGGGCTTTCAAGCGTCAGCATATGCCCGTTTGGGTCCGCATTCCATGGCCCGCACCGGGGACTTTCCGGCGGCACCCGACGCCGGCGCACCTCACCCGGATGCCGGGGTACTTCCCGCGGCTTGCACAGCCCTTCCCACGGCTTCCGGGGCGACGGACCGCTGCCATTCCCCGTCCCAGCCGGCAGGGCGGAAGCCGAGGGCGACGTTGATGGCGAGCATGTGGTCGTTTTCGGCTGCGTTGAAGGTGGTGACCCGCTGGACGTCCGGGTAGCCGGCCAGCCGGCGGAGGTTGGCAATCTTCACCAGCATGCCCAGGCGGTGCCCGCGGTGGCTGGCGGCCACCAGGGTGTCGTCCTGCTCGGCGAGCCACGGTTTGCTGGGCGCCAGTTCGAGCACCGAGTAGGCCGCCAGTTCGCCGCCCTGCCGGTGGCGGGCCGCCGCCACGAGCGAGACGTTGCCGGCCTGTTTCCAGGTGTCCTCGACGTGGCGCACGCGTGCGACATCCCAGGTCTCCTCGTCGTAGCTGAGCCCGCCGGTCGGCGCGTCCGTGCTCATCCGTGACATCAGGACCGCCAACTGCGCCACGTACTCCTCCGGGCAGTGGTCCGTCCAGCACAGCAGCTCGTAGCCGGCGGCCTTGGTCTGCGCGTCCCGTTCCAGCCGGTCCAGGCCCGGCACCGCGGCGGCGACATCCAGGCTGCTGAACCGCGAGACCTGTTCCAGCCGGTAGCCCGCCGCCGCGGCGAAGCGGACGCCGCGTGCCGACGTCGGCAGGGCGCCGGTGCCGGTCACCGGTGTCATCACGTCCGGCCCGTCGGCGTCGAAGTCCGCCGGGTGTTCGGTGAAACTCATCAGGACGGTGCGGCCGTTGGCGGCGGCCAGCGATTGCGCGTGATCCAGCAGCGCACGGCCGACCCCGCGGCCGGTGTAGGCGTTCAGCACAGCCACGTGCAGGAGGGCGCTGCCGAGGTTCTCCTGCTGCTCGAAGCGGATCCAGGACTTTCCCACCATCTTGCCGTCGACGCGGACGAAGAAGATCCGCATCCGGGTGTAGGCGTTGTCCCGCCAGTAGCGCAGCCGTGCTCGGGCGGCGGTCGCCCGGTCCAGGTTGCCCCAGGTCTCCAGGGTGAGTGCGTCGCAGAGCCGGCCGAATTCGAGGAATTCCGCGGCGTCCAGCGCGTCGATGGTCTCCGGGAGGTGCAGGGGTTCGACGAGGTACGGGACGGCAGTCACCGGGTCAGCCTAACCGCCGTCCGGGATGCAGAAAAGACCGCCCCGCGGCTGCGGGACGGTCTTTTCTCTGCCTGTTAGGCAAGCCGACTGGATTAGACCTCGGTCAGGACCTTGGTGACGTTGGGGTCAACCGAGATGCCCGGGCCAAACGTGGTGGCAACGGTGGCCTTCTGGATGTAGCGGCCCTTGGAAGCGGACGGCTTGAGGCGCAGGACCTCTTCCAGAGCGGCAGCGTAGTTCTCGGCCAGCTTGATGGCGTCGAAGGAAACCTTGCCGATGATGAAGTGCAGGTTCGAGTGCTTGTCGACGCGGAAGTCGATCTTGCCGCCCTTGATGTCGTTGACAGCCTTGGTGACGTCCGCGGTGACAGTGCCGGTCTTCGGGTTCGGCATCAGGTTACGCGGGCCCAGGACCTTACCGAGGCGGCCAACCTTGCCCATGAGGTCAGGGGTGGCGACGGCGGCGTCGAAGTCGGTCCAGCCGCCGGCGATCTTCTCGATCAGGTCGTCGGAACCAACGAAGTCGGCGCCGGCTGCGATTGCGGCCTCGGCCTTGTCGCCGGTGGCGAAGACGAGGACGCGGGCGACCTTGCCGGTGCCGTGCGGCAGGTTGACGGTGCCACGGACCATCTGGTCGGCCTTACGGGGGTCGACGCCGAGGCGGAACGCGACCTCAACGGTAGCGTCGAACTTGGACGGGTTGGTGTCCTTGGCGAGGGTCACTGCCTCGAACGGCGCGTAGAACTTCTCCGCGTCGATCTTGGCGGCGGCTGCCTCATATGCTTTGCTGCGCTTTGCCATGCTGCTTATTCTCCTTGTGCAGTTGTGGTCTGCGGACCGCGCTGGGCCCTGCCACAGTCGGGATTCCGGACGGTTTATCCGTTGCGGGTCCCGATATTTCAATGTTTAGGTGGTGCCGGTCGCCCGGCGGTGCTGCCCGGCGTCGTTCCCGGTTTCCCGGACCCGGCGCCGCATCAGCGGTGGGGGAATTAACCCTCGACGGTGATACCCATGGAGCGGGCGGTGCCGGCGATGATCTTCGCGGCGCCTTCCAGGCTGGTGGCGTTGAGGTCTTCCATCTTGGTGGAGGCGATCTCGTTGACCTGGGCCTGGGTCAGCTTGGCAACCTTGACGGTGTGCGGGGTAGCCGAACCCTTGGCGACGCCTGCAGCCTTCTTGATGAGCTCTGCAGCCGGCGGGGTCTTGGTGATGAACGTGAATGAACGGTCTTCGTAGACGGTGATTTCAACCGGAATAACGTTGCCGCGCTGGGCTTCCGTCGCAGCGTTGTACGCCTTGCAGAATTCCATGATGTTGACACCGTGCTGGCCAAGCGCAGGACCGATCGGCGGGGCCGGGTTGGCGGCACCTGCCTGGATCTGCAGCTTGATGAGGCCGGTGACCTTCTTCTTGGGAGCCAATGTAGGGTCCTTCTCTCAATTACGTCCTGGGACACAGGAGCGTGCCTCAGGTTGTTGGCCGCCATGGCGAGGCGGCCGGCCGCTCCGAAGCTGCTAAGCGGGCAGCCCGGGGCGAATTCTGTGGGTGTTGCTAGATCTTGCTGACCTGGTTGAACGCCAGGGTGACCGGGGTCTCGCGCTCGAAGATGGAGACGAGCACCACCAGGGTCTGCGAATCGACCTTGATCTCGGAGATCGTGGCGGGAAGGGTCTCGAACGGGCCCTCCTTGACGATGACCGACTCGCCGACCTCGAAGTCGACGTCGACCGCGGCGGCAGCGTGCTTGACCGGCTTGCCCTTCTCGGCCTGCTCTTCTTCGAAGACCGGGGCGAGCATGGAGAAGACCTCGTCCAGGCGCAGCGGCACGGGGTTGTGGGCGTTGCCCACGAAGCCGGTGACGCCGGGCGTGTGGCGGACGGCGCCCCAGGAGGCGTCGGTCAGGTCCATGCGGACCAGGACGTAGCCGGGGATGCGGACGCGGTTGATGACCTTGCGCTGAGCGTTCTTGATCTCAACGACTTCCTCCATCGGGACCTGGATTTCGAAGATGTAATCTTCCATGTCCAGGGTCTGGATGCGGGTCTCAAGGTTGGCCTTGACGCGGTTTTCGTAGCCGGCGTAGGAGTGGATGACGTACCAGTCACCCTCCTGGCGGCGCAGTTTGGCGCGGAATTCATCGGCGGGGTCGACCTCGGCCGCAGCGGCGGCGGCTGCCAGGGCGTCGCCCTCTTCACCGGCTGCGGTGTCCTCGACGGCTACGGCCTCGTCAGCAGACTCGTCGGCGGCGTCGGATTCGGGCGCAGCAGACTCGGCCTCGGACCCTTCCGCGGCTTCCACCGCGGCGTCCTGGCTCTTATCCAGCTCAGTCTCAGTTACCTCGAGCTCCTGCTCAGACACTTGGTCTCCTGCTTCCTCATTGCCTAACATGCCTATTTAAATGACTCAATTCCGCACACCCCGCGGAAGCTCCGTATTTCCCGGAGATCCACGCAGTCTGCGGACCGGTCGCCTTAGCGGTCCGTGGCGCCTGTTCCGCCGAAGACCCAGCTCACTCCGGTCCCGAAGGCCAAGTCCAGCAGGGTGACGATCACCATCATGATGACCACGAACACCAGCACCACGAGCGTGTAGTTGATCAGTTCCTTGCGGGTGGGTGCAACGACTTTCTTCAGTTCGCCGATGACCTGGCGGACGAAGAGTGCAATCCGAGCGAAGAATCCTGCCTTGGGGGCATTCTTGGCGGGGCGGCCTTTGGAGCTGCTGGCAGCTGTTTCGGTCACCTGATCCTCACTCATCCTCGCGATGTCGGATACCCGGCTCTGGACTGAACCATGGTTGCTGCGCCGGTTCCGGTAAACCCCCGGAACAGCTTGCGCAGGGCAGACAGGACTCGAACCTGCAACCTGCGGTTTTGGAGACCGCTGCGCTACCAATTGCGCCACTACCCTATGGATCGAAAACCGGTCTGAATGCGTTTTCCTGCAGGCTTCCCTGAGGCGCACGCCATCATCGTGTTTTCAACACCGGAGAACCAGTCTACGCAACAACTGCGCCCACGTCGAACCGGCCCTGTCCGGACCCCTGGTTGCCTGCGGAAATCGGCTGACTCGTCAGTCCCATTCCCGCTGCGGGTCACATTCCCACCCGGCACCCCGGAGGATCCGCTGAACAGCATAGAGTAGATTCCGTCGAATCCCACATCCAGCCACGAGCTGCACGCGAAGAACGGACCCGCAATGCCTGCCGCCCGCATTTCCCAGCGCATTTCCGCCATAGCCGAATCCGCCACACTGGCTGTCGATGCCAAGGCGAAGGCGTTGAAGGCGGCCGGCCGGCCGGTGATCGGCTTCGGCGCCGGAGAACCTGACTTCCCGACCCCCGACTACATCGTCCAGGCCGCCATCGGGGCCGCCAGCCAGCCGAAGTACCACCGCTACTCTCCCGCCGGCGGGTTGCCCGAACTGAAGCAGGCCATCGCGGACAAGACTTTCCGGGACTCCGGCTACCAGGCCGAGGCCTCGCAGGTGCTGGTGACCAACGGCGGCAAGCAGGCCGTCTACAACACCTTTGCCACACTGCTGGACCCGGGCGACGAAGTGATTGTCCCGACGCCGTTCTGGACCACCTACCCGGAAGCGATCCGGCTGGCCGGCGGCGTGCCGGTGGAGGTTTTCGCCGGCCCGGAGCAGGGATACCTGGTCACCGTGGACCAGCTCGAAGCGGCCGTCACGGACCGCACCAAGATCCTGCTGTTCGTCTCCCCGTCCAATCCGACCGGGGCCGTCTACTCCCCGGAGCAGGTCAAGGAGATCGGCCAGTGGGCCGCCGCCAAGGGCCTGTGGGTGGTCACGGATGAGATCTACGAGCACCTGACGTACGACGGCGTGCCCTTCACCTCGATCGCCACGGCCGTCCCCGAACTTGGCGACAAGGTGGTCATCCTCAACGGCGTGGCAAAGACCTATGCCATGACGGGCTGGCGGGTCGGCTGGATGATCGGCCCGGCCGACGTCATCAAGGCCGCAACCAACCTGCAGTCGCACGCGACCTCCAACGTTTCCAACATCCCGCAGATCGCCGCCCTCGCAGCCGTTTCGGGCCCGCTGACCGCGGTGGACGAGATGAAGGTGGCCTTTGACCGGCGCCGGAAGGCCATCGTGGCCGGGCTTAACGCGATCGACGGCGTGGACTGCCCCACGCCCAAGGGTGCCTTCTACGTCTACGCCGACGTCCGGGCGCTGCTGGGCAAGGAGTTCCCCACCGCGAACGGCCCGGTCCGGCCCTCGACGTCGGCCGAACTCGCCGCGCTCATCCTCGACGAGGTGGAAGTCGCTGTGGTGCCGGGCGAGGCTTTTGGCCCCTCCGGTTACCTGCGCCTGTCCTACGCGCTGGGCGACGAGGACCTTGCCACCGGGGTCGGCCGACTCCAGGACTTCCTCGGCAAGGCCAAATAACAACCCTCCCTCAGATCTTGCAGCAATAAACCCGACGCTCCCTCACTTTTAGCCGGTGTACCGCCACCGCTCCCTCAGGTCCTGCACAAGCCCCGCGAACGCTCCCGCACTCACTGCCGGAGCGTTCGTCCTAAAGCCGCCAGACCTGCGGGAGCGTCTGGTGGCAAGCCGTCAGACGTGAGGGAGCGTCGGGTGGGAAGCCGCCGGACGTGAGGGAGCGTCCGGTGGGAAGCCGCCAGACGTGAGGGAGCGTCTGGTGGCAAGCCGTCAGACGTGAGGGAGCGTCGGGTGGGAAGCCGCCAGACGTGAGGGAGCGTCCGGTGGGAAGCCGCCGGACGTGCGGGAGCGTCTGGTGGGACGCCGCCAGACGTGAGGGAAGGTCAGAGGAGGCGGCGCTCCGCGGCCCAACGTGTCAGCTCGTGCCGGCTGGACAGCTGGAGTTTGCGCAGCACCGCCGAGACGTGGGTTTCGACCGTCTTGATCGAGATGAACAGCTCCTTGGCGACTTCCTTGTAGCTGTAGCCGCGGGCGATCAGCCGCATGACCTCGAGTTCGCGGGCCGAGAGCCGGTCCAGTTCGTCGTCGGCGATGTCCGCGGGCGCGGTGCCGAAGGCGTCGAGGACAAAGCCCGCCAGCCGCGGTGAAAAGACGGCGTCTCCGCCTGCCACACGGCGCACCGCGTCGCTGATCTCGGCTCCGGAAATGGTCTTCGTGACATAGCCCCGCGCGCCGGCGCGGATTACCGAGACGACGTCCTCGGCGGCATCCGAAACGCTCAGCGCAAGGAACTTGGTGCTGCCCAGCAGTGCCGCGGAGCCGGCCAGCACGTCGCGTCCGCCGCCGCCCAGTCCGCCGGGGAGGTGGACATCCAGCAGTACGACGTCGGGACGCGCCTGAGCGATGACGGCAACGGCCTCCTCCACGGTTCCCGCTTCCCCGACGACGACGATGCCGGGATCCAGGTCGGCCTTCAAACCGGAGCGGAAGATGGCGTGGTCATCGACGATCACCACGCGCGTGGCCCCGGGCGGAGTCCCGGCCCCGCCGGTGCCCTCTGGTTGGCTGCTCACTGTGTTTCCTCTCCGTTGATCCCGGTTCCGTTGGTTCCTGCCCCGTTAGTCCCTGCGGCGGCCGCGAATGGCAGCCGGAGCCGCACCTCGGTGCCGTCGGGGCTGCTGGCGATGACGGCGGTGCCGCCGTGGCGCCGCATCCGTCCGATCACGGATTCCCGCACGCCCAGGCGGTCCGCCGGGATGGCCCCCGGATCGAACCCCGGCCCGCGGTCCTTGACGAACACCTCGGCGGCGGACTCGGTGGCTTCCAGGTACACCGACACGGCGCCGCCGCCGTGGCGGGCGGCGTTGACCATGGCTTCCCGGGCCGCCTGCACCATGGCCTCGAGGCGTTCGGTCATGGCGCAGTCGCCCACGGTCACGACTTCCACGGCGTGCCCCAGCGAGTCCTCCACCTCCGCGGCAGCCGCCTTGATCGCGTCGGAAAGCTGGCCTGCGTCGCGGCCCGGGTCCCGGTAGAGCCAGCCCCGCAGTTCGCGTTCCTGGGCGCGGGCGAGGCGGACGACGTCGTGCTCATTGCCGGCCCGCCGCTGGATCAGCGCCAGGGTCTGGAGAACGGAGTCGTGCAGGTGGGCGGCGATCTCGGCGCGTTCGGTGGCCCGCACGCGGCCGGCGCGTTCGGCCTCCAGATCGCGCCAGAACTTCAACCCCCAGGGCAGCAGCACCAGCGCGACGCCGCCCAGAACGGCCACTGAGGCCAGGAGGGCGAGCCAGGTCTGTTCCCAGGAGCCGGACCCGGAGACCATCAGCAGCACCCCGGCCACCACCAGCGCGAGTCCGGCCGCGAGCCTGGCCCAGCCGCCGGCCTGGTCGGCTTTGGTTTTGTCTACGATGCCCGCGCGCCGGGTTTCGTCCAGCTGCATCCAGGCAATGGCGGCGCCGCCAAGGATCGCGGCAACAGGGATCAGGGTGCCCAGCGGGACGTCCAGGCCAAAGAGCCGCGCGATCAGGATTCCGGCGGCCAGCAGCAGCCCGGCGCCGAGCAGGATTTCCTTGCCGTAGGGCATGCCGGGCAACCGGGTCCGCCGGGACCCGGCCGGAGCGCCGGTCGGGGGCCCGCTGACAGGGCGCCCGCTCACGGCAGGGGCGATCGGCGACGCCGGCTGGCGGGCGTTGCGCTTGGCGCTCTCGTCCGCGGTGGGGACCATGATCCAGAGCCAGGCGTAGAAGGCGACGCCGGCCCCGCCGGCGAGCGCCGCCACCACCATGCCGATCCGGACCATCTGCACCGGCCAGCCCAGGTGGTGGGCCAGGCCCGCGCAGACACCGGCGATGACGCGGTCGCTGCTGCGGGCCAGCGGCGGGCGGGAAACGGCTGTCGTCATGGGTCAATCCAAACACGGACCGGGGTTCCCCGGAGCCGTTTTCGGGCTGAACCGGGGGCCGCTCAGGGATCGTTCAGGGTCTTCCCCAGTAGAGCGCGGGACCCTGCTGGCGGGAGGATCGAGGTATGAATCCGCATACTCCGCACCCCGACGAGGACCCGAACGCTCCGGGCCGGCCGGAAGGCACCCCGGGCGACTCTTCCACCGGCCCCGCAGACAGCTCCGGGGCCACTCCCCCGGCACCCGGCGAACCTGCCGGGGAAGCACCGCCCCTCTATCCGCCGGGCGGCCAGTACCCCTCCTATGCCGGTTCGTATTCCGGGCCCACCCCGCCGCCTTACACCGGCGCGCCGGGCCGAGGCCCGCAGCCGCAGAACTTCTTTGACTGGGTTCGCAGCCACGGCATCTACCGGGGCCGCGAGCGCTGGATCGGCGGCGTCGCCAGCGGCATAGCCCAGCGGCTCGGTGTCGACCCTCTGATTGTGCGCGGCATCCTGATTGTCCTGACGGTGTTTGCCGGCGTGGGCGTCCTGTTCTACGGCCTGGCGTGGGCGTTGCTGCCCGAGCCGGACGGACGGATCCATGTCCAGGAGGCAGCCGCGGGCCGCTGGAGCTCAGGTATGACCGGCGCCCTGATAACCACCATCATCGGATTCCCCAGCCTGGGCAGCGGTGTCTGGGGCTGGGACCGCTACGGCTTCGGCGCCTTCGTCTGGACGGTGTTCTGGGTGGGCGGTGCCATCTACGTCATTTACTATCTGACCCAGCGCAACAAGGCCCGTGCCGCAGGGACCCCTATGTCCCCGGGCCAGGGGCCAGGCCAAGGGCCGGGCGGCACTGGCTGGAGTGCGGCGGGTGCCAGCGGCAGCGCAGAAGGCACCGGCACCGGAAGTTCCGCCACGCCAGGCGACGACGCCGGCAGCGCCTACGGCAGCGCCGGCACTGCGGCTGCGGCTCCCAACCAGCCCCTCTCCAGCCAGCCCCTCTCCAACCAAACCCTCTCCAACCAGACCCTCCCGCTGGAAGGACTCCCGGGACGCTACGGCGAGGATCAACCCGGAGCGGCGTCCGGCTGGGCTGCACCGCCCTCCCCGGCTCCCGCCCCGCCCTACGGCGGCGGATACAACTACGTGCCGCGCCCGGCGCCGGCCCCAAAGCCCCGCAACCTCGGCCCGGGCGCCCCTGCCGTGGCCGTGACCGCCGGCATCGCCCTCCTGGTGGGCGGCGGCATCAAGGCACTCGATGCCGCGCACGCCATCAACCTCGGTACCGCGGGCAACGCGGTGGTGTGGGCCAGCGGCGCGGCCGTGCTGGGGCTGGGGATTCTGGTGTCCGGGCTCCGGGGCCGCACCGCCGGAGTCCTGGGCTTCTTCGCCGTCGTGGCGCTGGTCATTGGCGGGATCTTCAACCTCGTCCCCAATGCCGACCGGGCGCGCTTCCAGAACATCGATTGGGCTCCGGTGAGTATCGAGCAGGCCCGGGACGGCTTCGACATCACCGGCGGCACCGGCGCGGTGGACCTGACCAAGCTGAACCTGACCCCGCCCCTGGGATCCGACGTCGTGGTCCGGCTGGATGCCACGGCGAGCAACGTCACGGTGGCCATCCCCACCAACGTCCCGGTCCAGGTCCAGGCGGACATGACCATGGGCAACCTCAACGACGGCCGCGGCAACCACAGCGGCGTGACAACCCAGCAGAGCGACTACAACACGGATAGGCCAGGCAGCCGCCTGATCGTGAAGATCTCCGGGACCCTGAGCAACATCACCGTGAAGGAAGGCAACTGACATGAGCAGCTACGACCCGGCGGGAACGCCGGAATCCAACGCGCAGCCGGCGGCTGCCGGCGGCCCCCGGGCCCGGGTGGGGACGGTGGTCTGGGGACTGATCGTGCTGGCCCTGGCCGCACTGATCATCATCTCCCGGCTCGGCCTGGTCGCACTGAACGGCACCTACGTGCTGATCGGACTGATGATCGGGGCCGGCGCCGCGCTGGTCATCGGCGGACTGTTGTCCGCCCGCGGACGTGACAAAGAAACTACAACAGGGAAGTCTTGAACCATGGATAAGTTCTTCAGCATCGTCCGGGGCCTCGGCCTGAAACGCGGTCCGCAGCGCTGGCTGGGCGGCGTCTGCGGCGGAATTGCCGCCAAACTGAACGTCGACGTCGCGTACGTCCGGATCGGCTACCTGCTGTTCGCCCTGATCCCCGGCCCCGCCTTCGTGTTCTACCTGGCGGCCTGGCTGATCCTGCCGGACCAGCGGAACGCGATCATCCTCGAGTCCTTCCTCGAGAAGCGCGCTGGCCGGCCCTGAGCCGCCCCTGAGGCGCCCGGAACCGCACCACGCGAAGCACGCGTCCCGCACACAGTGCCCCCGCCCCGCCGGCGGGGGCACTGTGCGTGGGTCACGGTTTGTGTCCTGCCCCACATGCGCCAGTAGACTTCTAGGTGAGCTCAGCGTGGCGCTCTGCCTGTACACCTTCGAACCAGGATTTGAGCCGAGACATGAAAATTGGAATCCTCACCAGCGGCGGAGACTGCCCCGGACTGAACGCCGTGATCCGCGGCGCCGTCCTGAAGGGCATCGCCGTGCACGGCCACGAATTCGTGGGGTTCCTGGACGGCTGGCGCGGCGTGGTGGAGGGCGACGTCATCGACATCCCCCGCGCCCTGGTCCGCGGCATCGCGAAGCAGGGCGGGACCATCCTTGGCACGTCCCGGACCAACCCGTTCGAGAACAACGGCGGCCCCGACGTCATCAAGGCCAACATGGACCGGCTCGGTATCGACGCCATCATCGCCATCGGCGGCGAAGGCACCCTCGCCGCCGCGAAGCGCCTGACCGACGCCGGCCTCAAGATCGTCGGCGTGCCCAAGACCGTCGACAACGACCTCGACGCCACCGACTACACCTTCGGGTTCGACACCGCCGTCGAGATCGCCACCGAGGCCATCGACCGCCTCCGCACCACCGGGGAGTCCCACCACCGGACCATGATCGCCGAGGTCATGGGCCGCCATGTCGGCTGGATCGCGCTGCACGCCGGCATGGCCTCCGGCGCCCACGCCATCCTGATCCCCGAGCAGAAGGCCTCGATGGAACAGATCACCGAATGGGTCGTCTCGGCCCGCGACCGCGGCCGCGCCCCGCTGGTAGTGGTCGCGGAAGGCTTCGTCCCCGAAGGCCAGGAATCCCCGCACTCGGAGCGCGGACTGGACACCTTCGGCCGCCCGCGCCTGGGCGGCATCGCCGAACTCCTGGCCCCCGAGCTCGAGGCCCGGACCGGGATCGAGACCCGCGCCACGGTGCTGGGCCACATCCAGCGCGGCGGCGTCCCCACCGCCTTCGACCGGGTGCTGGCGACCCGCCTGGGCATGGCCGCGATCGATTCGGTGGTGGAGCAGCGCTGGGGAACCATGGTGTCCCTCAACGGCACCGACATCGTCCACGTCGGCTTTGACGCCGCCCTCGGCAACCTCAAGAGCGTGCCGCAGCACCGCTACGAGGAGGCCGCGGTTCTCTTCGGCTGAGGCCTCCCCCGGCTGGGGTTTCCCGGCTGGGAGCCGCCGCTGGGTAGGGTTGAGGCATGACTCTCGCCCCCGGTTCCGCTGAAATCATCCAGCTCGCCTGGGCCCGCCGGCTGGGGCTCGACGACGGCGCTTTCGCCACCGCCCGGGGCCGCCGGCTCACCCGCGCCGACGACGCTGCCCGCTCCCTGCAGTTTGTCCGCCTGTTCGGCAGCTCCGCGCTGGTCGGGCCTGAATGGGCCCTTGACGCGGCCGCCGGGTATACCGACGAAGAACTGGCGCAGCACGTGACCCTGCTGACCATCACCCGCGGGCACGGCGGCCACGGGCTGGGCGCCGCCGCACTGTTCTTCGCGGACGACCTGCCGCTGCAGCAGCCGGCCGAGGAGCTAACCGTCTCGCACGGGAACCCGGAAGCGATCGAACTCGAAGCGCTGTGCCCGCCGGACGATGTCAACGAGGTGGGCCTGGCGGATCTTGAGCACCGCTTTACGATCATGCATGTCGACGACGGCGGCCGGACGCCCGTGGCCTGCGGCGCCTACACCGAGTGGGAAGGCATCCTGGCGCAGCTTGGCGTGCTGGTGGCACCCGAGTGGCGGCGCCGCGGCGTCGGGACGCTGGCCGCGTCGATTGCCGCCCACGAGGCACTGGCCTCGGGCCTGACGCTGCAGTGGCGCTCCGACGTCAGCAACAAGGGGTCCCTGGCGCTGGCCCGGAGCCTGGGCTTCACCGCCGGCGGCATCCAGACCAGCGTGCTGCTGGGCTAGCCGCGCGCGGCCTCGGCGCCGTCCGCGGCAGGAACCATGCCCGGCGCTCCCCAGCCCTGCTGCGGCTGGGGCTTGGCGAAGAACAGCGCCACGGCCGCGCCCAACAGGATCACCGCGGCGGGCAGCAGGATGGACTGGCCCATCGCCGTCGAGAAACCTTCGTGCAGCGCCGCGGGCAGCGCGCCGCCGAACGCCATTGGGCTGGACTCCCCCGGGGCTCCCGGCGCCGCCGGAAGCTCCGCAGCGAGCCGGGCCTGGATCAGCACCGCGATGGCCGCGCTGCCCAGGACCGCGCCGATCTGGCGGGTGGTGTTGTAGACGCCGGAACCGGCCCCCGCCTGCCGGGGCGGCAGGTTCCGGGTGGCGGTGGAACTTAGCGGCGCCCAGATGCCGGCGTTCGCGAACCCCAGCACCGCGCTGGGAAGCAGGAAGAGCCAGATGGGCGTGTCCGGGTGCATCAGCGCGGCGTTCCAGAACAACGCCACGGACATCAGGGTCAGGCCCGCGGCCGTGATGAATTTCGGGTTGACCCGGTCGATGATCTTGCCCACGACCGGTGCCAGGCCGCCGGAGATGACCGCCATGGGAACCATCATGAGCGCGGACTGCGTCGGGGTCAGTCCGCGGACCACCTGGTAGTAGAAGATCAGCGGGAGGCTGAAGGCGGTGACGGTGAAGCCGACCGTGGTGATGCCCACGTTGGCGAGCGAGAAGTTGCGGTCCTTGAACAGCCCCAGCGGCAGCAGCGGCTCGCCCTTGTTGACCCGCTGCCAGGCCACGAACGCGACCAGGACGACAATGCCGCCGATGATCAGTCCCCACACGGTGATGGGGCCGGTGATGGTGCCCCAGTTGTAGGTTTCGCCCTCCTGGATGCCGAACACCAGCAGGAACAGGCCGAGGGCGCTCAGCAGCACGCCGGGGATGTCGAACTTGTGCGGGTGGGTGCTGAGCGACGGAACAAAGCGTAGAGCGAGGATGAAGCCGGTGATGCCCACCGGAATGTTGATGAAGAAGATCCACTCCCAGCCCAGCCCGTCCACCAGGACACCACCCAGGATCGGTCCCACCAGGGTGGCCACGCCGGCCGTGGCACCCCAGATGCCCATGGCCGCGCCGCGGCGGTCCGGCGGGAAGATCCGGGTAATGACCGCCATGGTCTGGGGCGTCATCATCGCGGCCCCGAGGCCCTGCAACACCCGGGCCTCGATCAGGGTGTGGACGTCGCCGGAGAGCCCGCACCACAGCGATGCGAGAGTGAACACGACCAGTCCGGACAGGTACAGCTTCTTGGGACCGAAGCGGTCACCCAGCCGGCCTGCGATGAGCAGCGGAACGGCGTAGGCGAGCAGGTAGGCGCTGGTCACCCAGATCACCGAGTTGATGTCGGCGTTCAGGCCTTCCATGATCCGGGGATTGGCCACCGAGACGATGGTGGTGTCGATCAGGATCATGAAAAATCCGATCACCAGCGACCAAAGGGCGGCCCAGGGCCTCGCTACGTTTTCCATGAGGTTCCTTACGGTGCTGTTGCCGGGCTGAAGTTTTGGTGGAACCGGGATCTAGCCGGTGGTGCAGGTTCCCGCGGCGGCCGGCGCGACGGTGGCCGGTTCAGCGTAGAAGCGCCAGGATTTCGGTCCGGGCGAACATCTGCGCCGCGGCCCGGGCGGAGGGGTGTCCGGCGTCGGGGTCGGCACCGGCGTCCACGAGGATCCGGACGACGTCGGGGTAGCCCTTGAACACAGCCCCGGCCAGCGGCGTCTGCCCGCGGTCGTTGGCCGTGTTGGCGTCGGCGCCGTGCGCCAGGATCAGCCGGACGGCGTCCGCGTGGCCGTGGTAGGCGGCCAGCATGAGCAGCGAATCCCCTGCCGCGTTGGTCAGCGTGGCGGGCGCGCCTGCGGCGAGGTAGCCGCCGAGCAGCGCGGAGTTGCCCTCTCGGGCAGCGTCGAAGAGGGTGTGGGCCAGCGCGAGGGTCTCCTCGTCGGGGGCGCCCGCTCCCGGGCTGCCGTTCACCGGTCCGCCGCTGACAGAGTCCGCGTTCACCGGGTCCCCCGGAGGAATCCGGTCTGCCGTCCCACGACCTGGCCTGCGTCAGGCGCCACAATGGTCTCCTGCGCCGCGGTGTAGGGTTCGTCACCGTCCATCACGGTCAGCACCGCGTCCGGGGCGACGGAGCGCTTGATCACGGCCAGGGCCACCGGCCCCATCTCGTAGTGCTGCGCCACGGACGTCACCGTGCCGACCTTGCGTTCGCCGGCCCGCACTTCGCTGCCGACGGCGGGCACCGTGTGCTGCGAGCCGTCCAGCTGGAGGAAGACCAGCCGCCGCGGCGGGTGGCCCAGGTTGTGCACCCGGGCGATGGTTTCCTGCCCCTTGTAGCAGCCCTTGGCCAGGTGCACGGCCGTGCGCAGCAGGTCCAGTTCGTGCGGGATCGTCTTGTCATCGGTCTCGGCTCCCCAGCGGGGGCGCCACGCGGCGATGCGGAGCGCCTCGGCCGCCAGGACCCCGGCCAGCGGGCGTCCCGCGACGGTGGCCTCGAACTCGGCGGCCGGGACGAGGTATTCGAACCAGGGCCGCTCCAAGCCCGGGTGGGCGTCCTCACCGACCACGGCGTAGGAGTAGCCGCCGGCGCCCACATGCGGCCATGGATCTTCCCAGACCAGCAGCCCGGACCATTCGGGAACCGGCCGGGTGGACCCCACCACGGCCCAGCCCGCGGACACGTCGGCGACCTCGACCCGGAGCATGAACTTCATCCGGGTGAGCCAGTCGGCCAGCGGCGCGGCCTCGGCTGCCTCCACGATCAGCCAGGTGGTGGCGCCGTCGTCCAGCACGCGCGCGTCGAATTCGATCCGGCCCTGCACGCTGAGCAGCAACAGCTCGGTGGACTGGCCGGGCGCCAGTGCGGTGAGCTGCTGGGAGGACAGGGTGTTGAGCCAGCTCAGCCGGTCCGGGCCGGCCACCGTAACCACTCCGCGCTGGGACAAGTCGACGACGGCGGTGCCGGCGGCCAGCGCACGCTGCTCGCGCAGCGGCTCGCCGTAGTGGGCGGCGACGCCGGCGTCCGCACCGGCGGCTTCAACGGCGCCCGGGCGCGACAGCAGTGGGCTCTTGGTAGTCATATGAAGTAGAAGTCCTCAGCGCTCAGCGGTATTCCGGATTTTCGAAGTCGAATCGGGTGCCGGCCTCCCAGCCTTCGGGCAGGTTGCCGTACGCGGGGATGCCGCCGGCGTCCTTGAGCATCCGGGCCAGGTGCAGCAGGTTCCACGTCATAAAGGTGGTGTTGCGGTTGGTGAAGTCGCTTTCCGGTCCGCCGGAGCCCTCGTCCAGGTAGCTGGGCCCGGGACCCACTGCGCCGATCCAGCCGGCGTCGGCCTGCGGCGGGATGGTGAAGCCGATGTGTTGGAGGCTGTAGAGCACGTTCATGGCGCAGTGCTTGATGCCGTCTTCGTTGCCGGTGATCAGGCAGCCGCCCACCTTCGGGTAGAACGCCCACTGGCCCTTGGAGTTCAGCTCGCCGGAGTGCGCGTAGAGCCGCTCGATCAACTTCTTGGTCTGGGAGGAGTTGTCACCGAGCCAGATGGGTCCGGCGATCACCACAATGTCCGCTTCCTGCACGGCCGGGTACAGGGCCGGCCATTCGTCGCTGGCCCAGCCATGCTCGCGCATGTCCGGGTAGACGCCGCTGGCTATGTCGTGGTCCACCGTCCGGATGACGCTGGTGGCAAGGCCCTGCTTTTCCATGATCCGGCGGCTGATCTCGATCAGGCCCTGCGTGTTGGAGGTCTCCGGTGACTTCTTCAGGGTCCCGTTGAAGAACACGGCCTTGAGGTCGCTGTAGTTGCCGGGTGCCGCGGCGCCGCTGGAGGCGCTGCTTGGGGTGCCGCCTGCTGTGTCGTTCACTGTGGTGCTCCCTGCGTTCGCTGCGGACAACGGAAATTCAGTGAGACCGCGGCTTCCCGCCGGACGCGCGGTTCAACCGACTTTGCCGAGGATGGCGGAGGCATGCGCCTCCAGGCCGCCGCCCGGCGTCGACCCCTTGCCGGCGGCAACGTCCCAGCGCCAGAGCAGCTTGCCGTCGACCAGGCCGAAGATCCGCGTCGCCGCGGCGTACTCCTTGGAGTGGCTGCCGCGCATCACCATGTCGGTGCTGAGCTGGATCTGCGGGCCCTTGATCTGGCCGTAGTACAGCTCGGAAATCCCGCCCGGATGCGAGATGGAGACGGAAATGTCGAAGCCGCCGTCGCTGTTGCGCAGTTCCTCGACCTCGTCGGCGCTCTTGAGCACCGGGACGATGTCGGCCGGGATGAGCCCGGGGCCGCCGTCTTCGTCGCGCTGCTTGCGCTCCAGGGCCCAGAAGCCGGTCTCCACGGTCAGGGGGCGGAGCTTGGTTCCCTCATCGTCCGTCAGCCACGACTCGGCCCGGTACTGCAGGTACGGGAGGCCGTTGTGGGTGAAGGAGACGTGCTGGAGGAAGTGTTCCGAGTCCTCTTCCCCGGCTCCCAGCCGGCCCCGGCCCTCCCACTCACCAATGAGCCAGGACAGCGGAACGATTTCGGGCGTCAGATCTGTAGGAATTTCAATCGGCACAGCAGCTACCTCTGGAAACTACGGGTTCTGGACGGGTACAGGTTAAGGCTGTCTACTTCTGGCCCTTGAAGAGCCGGTAGACGACAAAACCGGCAAACCAGGCCATGGAAAGGCTGGCCACGCCGAGCAGGACAAGGAAGAAGATCTCAAATGCAAGTACGGACATGATGCCATCCTAACGCTTTAGTGAAGGAGTAGTTTGTCTATGAAGTAGGCCAGCGAACCGACCGCGGAGACGGGCCCCAGGCCCATCCCCAGCACCGCCGGGAGGTTCAAGGTGGTGCCCCGGATGATCACCAGCCGGCGGAAGCTGACCAGGACGGCGCCGACGGCGATCCCGACGAGGGCGGCCGGCAGCACGGCGATGTCGGAGAACACCAGGCCGGCCAGCGGACCGGCGAGCCCCGCCCCGACGATGCCCAGCGGCGCGACGATCCGGTCCGGCCAGCGGATCAGGCCCGCCATCAGGGCGATCGCGGCACTGATGGCGGCGATGAGCAGCATTTCCTTGACCCCGTTAAAGCGCGAGCAGGCGATCCAGCCGGCGCCGAGGCAGGACAACAGGACTCCGGCGCTGGACCCCAGGGTGGATTCCAGCCGCTGGGCCTGGCCTGTGCCGCGGATCAGCTGCATCACGAAGATGGCCATCACCCCGGCCGCCACAAACGCGGGCGTCCAGTTCAGGAAACCCGGCGCGGGCAGGTAGGTGGCCGCCACTGCTGAACCGATTCCAGGCAGGCCGATCAGGGCGGCCAGGGTCTTCTTGGCCGGGATGCCCAGGAAGTGCGGCCAGCCGATGCCGACGAATGCGGCCGTGACGGCGGCGACGGCCAGCAGCGCCTCCGGCGTGGAGTAAGCCCCGGCAACGATCGCGGCCAGGCCGGCCAGGCCGATGACACCTACGCTCCGTGACCTCACTGCATTCCCCCCGGGGCGTGCCCCGGCCGGGCACTCCCAACGCGGTCCCCCACGATCAACATAGCCACGATCAACCGGCACCTTCGCTCACTGCGGACCAATTCGGCCTGCTCGACTCCGCCGGAGCGGCAGGCCCTGACGGATCAATCCTGCCCTATGTGAACGTTTTGTGTCGCAAAAGAAGGACGCTGGAGCGGCGGAACACTGTCTGCCGAGGGTCATTTGGGTATACTCAAAGCTCAGCTACGCTTCCTCCGGCAGCCGCAGGCAGGCACCGTCCGGAAGCCCAGTACCGGCCGGTGGAAGCCCGGTTCAGACGCCCAATGATGCGCGGACACCCCTTGGAGGAACCATGTCGCACATCCTGCTACTGACGAACAGCACCGGCTCATCGGTGGATGTCCTTCCTGCGCTGGAACTGCTCAACCACCGCGTCCACATTCTTCCCGCCGAACCCACGGCGCTGCTCGAAACCGATCCGTGCGACATCGTGCTGCTTGACGCCCGCAAGGACCTGGTGGGCGCCCGCTCCCTCACCCAGCTGCTCAAGGCGACCGGGCTGAGCGCGCCGCTCATGCTGATCCTCACGGAAGGCGGCATGGCCGCCGTTTCCTCCGCCTGGGCTGTGGACGACATCCTCCTGGAGTCCGCCGGTCCCGCCGAAGTGGAGGCGCGCATCCGGCTCGGCGTCGCCCGCGCCCTGCCGAATGCGGACGACACCCCCACGGAGATCCGGGCGGCCGGCGTCGTGATCGATGAGGCGAGCTACACGGCGCGGGTCAACGGGGCAGCACTCAACCTGACGTTCAAGGAATTTGAACTGCTCAAGTACCTGGCCCAGCACCCCGGCCGTGTCTTCACCCGCCAGCAGCTCCTCACCGAGGTCTGGGGCTACGACTACTACGGCGGCACCCGGACCGTGGACGTCCACGTCCGCCGGCTCCGGGCCAAGCTCGGCGCCGACCACGAAAACCTGATCAGCACCGTGCGCAACGTCGGGTACCGCCTCACCCTGGTCCGGCAACCGGACGAGGAACTCACCGAGGCCTGACCCGCCCGGCCCCGGGCCCGGCCCCGGACCCGGCTCCCGCCCCGGGTACAGCCCCCGCAGCGCAGCACGAAAAAGCCCCGGACTCAGGAGTCCGGGGCTTTCGTGCGCCGCGTGGCGTTGCAGTGGAGGACATACGGGTCGAACGTATCGAGGCCACCCCAGTGGTGGATCCCCCTCACATCCACTCAACGGTTATGCACCGTTCAGCCGGATGAGATATTGACTATACGTGCCCCGGGCGGATGCATCAAATCCGCGGGTTTTCCACGCGCCGGCGGGCAGCGGACGTATAGCCTTGCACCATGAGTCCCGCGCATCCGGAGAACTGGCCCGTACTCACCCTGCAGGGAGCCGTCGATGAACGGCTGCTGCAGGATGTCAAGACCCTGGTGGCCGCCGCGGAGGAGTCCGACGGCAACCCGCCGCTGTCCGAACAGACCCTGGTGACCCTGCGCGCCGCGGGCACCGGCCCGCACGGCGTGCTGGCCCTGGCCCTCTACTCCCCCGACTACACCCGCGACGACTCCGTCACCTCCGGCCCCGTTTCCGGAGCGGCCCGGGGCAACGACCTGGCGGGGTTCGCCGTCGTCGTCGAGGAAGCCGACGGTACCGGGGTACTGGAGGTGGCTGTCCATCCCAGCTACCGCAACCAGGGCGTGGCGGACCGGCTGGTGGCCGAGCTTCAGAAGGTGCGCGGCTTCGCGGGGCTGAAGGCCTGGTCGCACGGCAACCATGAAGCAGCCGCGGACCTCGCCGCGCGCTACGGGTACGCCCCGGTGCGCGAACTGTGGAAGATGCGGCTCGCCACCGCGGCCTCGGAACTGCCCGACGCCGCCCTGCCGGAGGGCATCTCGCTGCGCAGCTTCGTGCCGGGGCAGGACGAGGAGGCCTGGCTCGCGGTCAACCGGGCGGCCTTCGCCCACCACCCCGAACAAGGGAACATGAGCCTGGACGACCTGCGGGCCCGGATGGCCGAGCCGTGGTTTGACCCCGCCGGTTTCCTGCTCGCCGTCGACGCCGCCGGCCGGATCCTCGGCTTCCACTGGACCAAGGTGCACCCCCGGCACGGGGAGCACCCGGCGATCGGCGAGGTGTACGTCGTCGGTGTCGCACCCGCCGCTCAGGGCACCGGGCTGGGCAAGGCCCTGACCATCGCCGGCATCAAGCACCTGCAGCAGCAGGGCCTGCACGCCGTCATGCTCTACGTCGACGCCGACAACATCCCCGCCGTCGCCCTGTACCGGCGGCTCGGCTTTTCGCGCTGGGACGTGGACGTCATGTACGCGCCGCGGGAAGGCCGGTAACCAGGCCGGCGGCCGGGCGGCCGGCGGCGGGCGAAACCTGGGCTCATCCGGATCTGAATCCTTGTAAGGTTGAAGCTAAATCGCGCCAGCATTAGGAGAGACCATGCAACGGGAATCTGCCCGGACAGCCAAGTCTGAAGCCGCTACGCCGGACAAGGCGGCGCGTCCCGCGCGGGCACGGTTCGGCTCCTCCGAAGTGCCCGCCTCGCGCGCCACCCAGGACCGGATCGACATCCCCGAGTTCGCCCCCAACCTCGAACCGGAGGGCGACATCAGCCCCGACCGCTTCCTGGACCGGGAGCTGAGCTGGCTGGCGTTCAACTCACGCGTCCTGGAACTCGCCGAAGATCCCAACCTCTACCTGCTGGAACGCGTCGGCTTCCTGTCCATCTTCGCCTCCAACCTGGATGAGTTCTTTATGGTCCGGGTCGCCGGGCTCAAGCGCCGCATCGCCACCGGCCTGGCCGTGCCCTCCCCCGCCGGGCTGAGCCCCATGCAGGTCCTGGAACAGATCGGCGAGGCCGCCCACCGGCTCCAGCAGCGCCACGCCCGCGTCTACGCCGAACAGATCCGCCCCGCGCTGGCATACGAACACATCCACCTGATGCACTGGGACGAGCTGGACGACCAGGCCAAGGACCAGCTCAGCGCCATGTTCGCGGAAAAGGTCTTCCCGATCCTGACCCCGCTGGCCGTGGACCCCGCCCACCCGTTCCCCTACATTTCCGGGCTCTCGCTGAACCTCGCCGTGGTGGTCCGCAACCCGGTCAGCGACAAGGAACTCTTCGCCCGCGTCAAGGTCCCGGACCAGCTGCCGCGGCTGATCTCGATCGACGGCCCGCGTGCCGGTTCCGTGCCCGGGCGGGTGGCGCGCTTCATCGCGCTCGAGGAGGTCATCGCCGTCCACCTGGACCAGCTCTTCGCCGGGATGGAGGTGCTGGAGCACCACATCTTCCGCGTCACCCGCAACGAGGACGTCGAGGTCGAGGAGGACGACGCCGAGAACCTGCTGCAGGCGCTGGAAAAGGAACTGCTGCGCCGCCGCTTCGGCCCGCCGGTCCGGCTTGAGGTCACCAACGACATCAACCCCAACATCCGGGCGCTGCTGATCCGCGAACTCGGGGTGGAGGAATCCGAGGTCTACTCCGTCCCGGCACCGCTGGACCTGCGGGGCCTCTCCGTGATCGCGGGGATCGACCGGGCGGACCTGCACTACCCAAAGCACGTCCCGCACACCTCCCGGTACCTCAACGAATCGGAAACCTCCAAGGCGGCGAACGTCTTTGCGGCGATGCGGCGGCGGGACATCCTCCTGCACCACCCGTACGATTCCTTCTCCACGTCCGTGCAGGCCTTCCTCGAACAGGCCGCCGCGGACCCGAAGGTGCAGGCCATCAAACAGACCCTGTACCGCACCTCCGGCGACTCGCCCATCGTTGACGCCCTGATCGACGCCGCCGAGGCCGGCAAGCAGGTGCTCGCCCTGGTGGAGATCAAGGCCCGCTTCGACGAGCAGGCCAACATCTCCTGGGCGCGGAAGCTGGAGCAGGCCGGCGTGCACGTGGTGTACGGCATCGTGGGCCTCAAGACGCACTGCAAGCTCTCCCTGGTGGTCCGCCAGGAGGTGGACGGGCTGCGCCGCTACTGCCATATCGGCACCGGCAACTACCACCCGCGCACCGCCCGGTACTACGAAGACCTCGGCCTGCTGACGGCCAACGAGCAGGTAGGCGAGGACCTGTCCAAGCTCTTCAACCAGCTGTCCGGCTATGCACCGAAGTCCACATTCAAGCGGCTGCTGGTAGCCCCGCGGTCGGTACGCTCCGGGTTGATCGACCGGATTGAAACCGAGATCCGCAACGCCCGGGCCGGGATCGCCGCCCGCGTCCAGATCAAGGTGAACTCGATGGTGGATGAAGCCATCATCGACTCCCTCTACCGGGCCTCCCAGGCCGGTGTGCAGGTCGACGTCATTGTCCGCGGAATCTGCTCGCTGCGCCCCGGCGTCCCGGGACTCAGCGAGAACATCACCGTGCGCTCCGTCCTGGGCCGCTTCCTGGAGCACTCCCGCGTCTTTGCCTTCGCCAACGCCGGGGACCCCGTTGTCTACATCGGCTCGGCCGACATGATGCACCGCAACCTGGACCGTCGCGTCGAGGCGCTCGTGCAGCTCAGCAGCGGGGACGACACCAGCTATGTGCTGGACATGCTCCGCCGCTACATGGACCCCGGAACGGCCAGCTGGCATCTGGACAACAGCGGCGAATGGGTGCGCCACCACCTTGCCGAGGACGGCGCCGCGCTGCAGGACGTCCAGTCATGGCTGCTCGCGTCGCGTTCGCGGCAGCGCTCGGCGAGCCTGCGTTAGGGCCGCGGCTTGTGAGCAGCGATTCCCTGGTCGCGGACCAGACCGACCATCCCGGCGAGGCGATAGCCGTCGTCGCGGCCGGTGCCCTGCCGTGGCGCGTCAACAAGGACAAGCTTGAGGTCCTGCTGATCCACCGCCCCCGCTACGACGACTGGTCCTGGCCCAAGGGCAAGCTGGATCCGGGCGAGACCGTGCCCGAATGCGCCGCCCGCGAGGTGGAAGAGGAAATCGGCCTCAAGGCGCCGCTGGGCATCCCGCTGCCGCCCATCCACTACCACGTGGCGGCGGGCCTGAAAGTGGTGCACTACTGGGCGGTCGACGTCGACGGCGCCCCGCTGCGCCCGGACGGCAAGGAGGTGGACAGCGTGATGTGGTGCTCGCCGGAGAAGGCAGCCGGCCTGCTCAGCAACCCCAGCGACCGCGTCCCGCTGGAGCAGCTGGAAGCGGCCCATTCCCGCGGCGAGCTGGACACCTGGCCGTTGCTGGTGCTGCGGCACGCCAAGGCCAAGCCCCGCTCGTCCTGGTCCAAGGCCGAGGGGGACCGTCCGCTGGCCGCCACCGGAACACGCCAGGCCCAGGCCGTGGGGCGGCTGTTGCAGGCCTGGAGCCCGCCGCGGGTGGTGACGAGCCCGTGGCTGCGCTGCGTGGCCACGGTTGCGCCCTACGCCAAGGCCGTCGACGCCAAGGTCAAGCTGCACGAATCGCTGACCGAGCACCTGCACGGCCGGAGCCCGCACAAGACCGCCAACGTCGTGGAGTCCCTGTTCGACAAGGGGCGCGCCGTGGCCCTGTGCACGCACCGCCCGGCGCTGCCGACGGTCTTCGCGCAGCTGGGCAAGCACATGAACTCCCGGCTGCGGGCCCTGCTGCCGTCCGCGGACCCCTTCCTCTCGCCCGGCGAAATCATCGTCTGCCACGTTACGCACAGCAAGGGCAAGGTCGTGGCCGTGGAACAGTTCCGGCCCTTCGACGACTAGGGTTCTTGACCCCGGCGTCCGCCGGGCCTAGTTTGTATCAAGTACTTGGTACATAACTGCGGGATCTTTGGGGGATTTCATGCCGGGCGAGTTCTACTTTCCGTCGATGCTGCTGCTCGGCCCGATCATCGCCGCCGTGCTGGTGTACGCCGTGCTCCGCTGGGTGATCTGGGCACCGAACACCGGCACGTCCCCGTCGTCGGTGTCCGAACACGCGCTGTGGGTGGGCGTCATCGGCTGGCTGGCTAGCTCGCTCCAGGGCGCGATGAACCTGGGCATCATTCCGGCCGACCCTTCCGCCGGCGGCGCCCTGACCACCCCCGGGACGATTTTGCCGGCCCTTACCTGGCCGGTCCTGGGCTGCCTGGGCGTACACGCCCTCGGCCAGATCAGCTATCCGGGGCCGCGGCGGATGCGGCGGCAGACCGTGCTCTCGGTCCGGCGGATCCGCGACTTCCTGCCGCGACGGCTGGCGGCAGCCACCGCGGTCATCTTCGCCGCGGCCGCGGCGCTCATCGCGTGGATCGCCACCCTCCCGGGGTACGCCCCCGTTCCCCCCGAAACCGTGGTGGACGGCCCGTACACCCGGCAGACGCAGGGCGGCGACGGCCGCATTCCCGGGGTCGAGCTGGCAGCCTGGCTGGGCGGCGCCCTGGCCGTCCTGGCCGTCGGGACCTGGCTGGTGCTGTGGCTGATCGCCAGCCGCCGCCAACTGGAGGCCCTTGACGCCGCCGACAATGCGGTCCTGCGCACCATCGCCATGAACCGGCTGCTCCGGACCGCTGCCACGGTCGCCGCTGGGCTGGGCGTGATTGCCGGGAACTTCGCGGCACGTCCCGACCCGTCCACCGGTTCGTTGTCGTGGACGAATCCGGCCGGACTGGGTGGCATGGTGGTGCTCCTGGTGATGTGGCTGTGGCGGCCGCCCCGGATCGCGGCCGCGGGGCTGGGCGCCGGAAACCGGCCGGTCGACGGGCTCCAGCCCGGGGGCCGGCACCCCGCGGTCCGGCTGGTCTCCTCGCTGGGCCCGCTGCTGGGCCTCGCGGCGGGGGTTCCGCTGGTGGCCGGGGTGTTCATCGTCCCCGGGCTGATGGCCGAGGTTGCGGGCTTTGGGATGGCCGGTTTCGTGACGCTGGTGGCGGTGGCCGTGCTGTTGGTCATTGCCGCCGGCGAGCTGCTCCTGCAGCACAACTACGGGGATTCGTCGGCGCCGCGCAGTTGGCCGCGGCAACCGGTGGGCCCGGCCATGCTGACCACCGCCGTCCTGGCCCTGCTGGCCTTTGTGCTGGCGCTGGCAGTCACCGCTGCCGGCCAGGCACGGCTGCACGGGGACCCGGGCTGGGTTCCGCCGGCCCTCCTCGCGGCCGGCGGGGCGGCTGCCGCGGTACCTGCGGTCCTCGCGGCCAGGCGCCGGCGCGGGGTACCCGGACTGGCTACCGGCATGGACGCCGCGCTGCGCGCGGTGACCGTCCACCGGGCCGTGCGGACCGTGGCGGCCATGTTCACCGCCCAGGCTGCGGTGCTCCTGCTGGCCCAGGGCCCGGCCTGGGCTGCGGTCTTCGCCGCCGAATCCTTCGGTGAGCCGTTCAACCCCTCCGCCACTTCGTGGTGGCCGGCGACCCTGGCGGGGGCTATCCTGGGCGCCGCGGCCACGGTCATCGCCGTCATGCCCGTTGCCGGCCCGACGCGTGCCCCCGCCGGCCCCGCGCCGCGGCGGGACCGCGAGCCCGCCGCATGAGTGCAGGGATCTCGCTCAACCTGCGCTCCGCCACGCCGCCCTACGAGCAGATCCGCGTGCAGATCGCCTCGCTGGTGGCCGTCGGGGCATTGCCGCCGGGAACCCGGCTGCCCACCGTGCGGAGCCTCGCCGCGGACCTCGGCATAGCCGCCGGAACCGTAGCCCGGGCCTACAAGGAACTCGAGCAGTCCGGACTAATCGAGACCGGCCGGCGCAATGGAACCGTCGTCGCCGCGCCGCCTACGGCCGCGCCCGCCGCAGACAACCCGGCGCCGGATGCCGCTGCCGTGACCGCCGCCGTCGACCGCTTCATTGCGGAGGGCCGCCGCGCCGGCCTGGACGACGGCGCCCTGCTGGCGATCGTGCGGACCAGGCTCAACCAGCAAGACGGATAAGGTGCGGAAGCCAGTTCTCAGTAGACTGGGACCGTGAGCATCCCAACGCCCTATGAAGACCTGCTGCGCGATGTCCTGGAGCACGGCACGCACAAATCGGACCGCACCGGGACTGGTACCCGCAGCGTCTTTGGCCGCCAGCTCCGCTTCGACCTGGCCAAGAGTTTCCCGCTGATCACCACCAAACGCGTGCACTTCAAGTCCGTCGCGGTGGAGCTGCTGTGGTTCCTGCGCGGGGACAGCAACGTGAAGTGGATGCAGGACCAAGGCGTCACCATCTGGAACGAATGGGCCGACGCCGACGGCGAACTGGGCCCGGTCTACGGCGTGCAGTGGCGCTCCTGGCCCACGCCCGACGGCGGCCACATCGACCAGATCGCGGAGCTGGTGGACAACCTCAAAGCCAACCCCGATTCGCGCCGCCACATTGTCTCGGCCTGGAACGTGGCCGAGCTCAAGAACATGGCACTGCCGCCGTGCCACGCCTTCTTCCAGTTCTACGTCGCGGACGGCAGACTCTCCTGCCAGCTCTACCAGCGTTCCGCGGACACTTTCCTGGGTGTTCCCTTCAACATCGCCTCCTACGCCCTGCTGACGTGCATGCTGGCCCAGCAGAGCGGGCTGGAACCGGGCGAATTCGTCTGGACCGGCGGCGACGTCCACATCTACGAGAACCATCTGGACCAGGTCCTCACGCAGCTGGGCCGGGAACCTTACGAATATCCGCAGCTGAAGATCACCCGCAAGCCGGAATCCATCTTCGACTACACCCTCGAGGACTTCGAGGTGGTCGGCTACCAGCACCATCCCACGATTAAGGCCCCGATCGCCGTATGAGCACCCCGACCAGCAACCCCATCGAACCCGCCGATTTCACCGAACGGCTCCGCGGCACCGTCACCGGTCTGGGCCTGGTCTGGGCGCAAACCAGCACCGGGGTGATCGGCCAGGCCGGCTCCATGCCCTGGCACCTGCCCGAGGACATGCTGCACTTCAGCCGGCTCACCACGGGGCACCCCGTCATCATGGGCCGCAAGACCTGGGAATCCTTCCCGGACAAGTACCGGCCCCTGCCCGGCCGCACGAACATCGTCATCACCCGGCAGGACGGCTGGGGCGGGATGCCGGAAGCGGACGGCGCCCTGGCCGTCACGTCGCTCGACGACGCGCTGCTGGAGTCCCAGTTCGCACCGGGCCAGCAGATGGTCTGGATCATCGGCGGCGGGGAGATCTTTGCGCAGTCCCTGGACCTTGCCGACGTCGCCGTGGTCACCACGATCGACACCACCACCGAGGGCGACACCTTCGCGCCGGAGCTGGGTTACGACTGGACCGCGGAGGCCAGCCTCCCGGCCGACGGCTGGCTGACCGCCGCGAACGGCACCCGCTACCGGATCACGCTGTGGCGCCGGACGGAGGCCAAATAGTGCTGCGCAAACCTGAAACCCTCTTTGTCCTTGGCTACATGCTGCTGCCCCTGCTGGCGCTGCTGTCCGCGATCGTGGGACTGACCATGATCCTGGGCGGCAACAAGATCACGGGGGCGATCGTGCTCGTCGTCGTCACCCAGGTCTTCGCTTTCGGTGCGGTGCTGGCCCTGCGCCGGCGCAAGAGCGCCCTGCTGGCAGAGTCCGACGGCGACTAGGCCGCCCGCCGGCCTCGCCGCCGGGTCACCGGGGCGGGACGATGGGGAGATCACCCCATCGCGGGATCCCGCTCCCCCCGCTAGATTGGGGCGGGTCAGATTCTTTGGCCTGGCGGTAACGAGCCGGAATGCACTTGGTCTTGGCAGCGGCCCGTTAGGCTGTTGCCCGTAAAGGGGGATGCCATCATGGCAGGAAACTTGTGGGGCGCCGACGTCGCCCAGCTGCGCATGCTCGCGCAGAATTTCGGCAAGACGTCCGAGACGCTGCTGCAGCAGTCGACCTCCCTGACGTCGGTCATCAACAACAACACGTCCTGGAAGGGCGCCGACGGCGCCCGCTTCAAGTCCGAGTGGAACTCGAACCACCGCACCCAGATCCTTCAGACCGCGCGCGCCCTGAAAGAGCAGTCCAAGCGGTTGATGACGCAGGCCGACGAGCAGGAGAAGGCCAGCAACGCCGCTCCAGGCTCAGGCGGCGGCCCGGGAATTCCGGGGACGCTGGGCGCAACCGGGCCGGGCGGCCTAGCCCTGATGGGCGGAATTCTGGCCGGAGGTGTGAGCGGACTTAAAGGCTTCATGGGGGTCCAGAAAAACATCAAAGCCCCACTCACCCTGGCGAAGCATCTCGGCCAGTACGGCTGGGTCGTCAAGAACCAGCGGGCAGAGCTGGCCAAGGCGTTCTTCACCAACGGACGGCACCGGGTGGGCGGACCGGGTTTCGCGGCCAAGAACCTCCTCGGCAGCAAGCCCCTGACTGACCTGCTGAAGAAGTCGGCTGAGTCAAACAAGGCCCTTGGGATCCTGGACAAGGTTTCGGACGTCGCATCGCTCAAGGACCTGAACAGGCACCTCCCGGGGCTGTCCCGCCTCGCACCACTACTCGAAGAGCGGCAACTGTTCGGTGCCGGGAAAAGCTGGGAGTGGCTCGGAAAGTCGGGGCTGTCGCGCACGCTCGGCTGGGCGGGCGTGGGCTTCAATGCCGTGGACACGGTCAGGAACTTCTCGGACGGTAAACTCCAGGAAGGCGCGGCCAGCCTGGGCAAAACGATGCTCGGCGTCGGTTGCTTCATGCCGCCCCCAGCCGGGACCATCTGCCAGGTGGCCAGCGTGGGCGTCGCGGTTTATGAGAACTGGGACACCATCACCAGCGTCGGCAAGAACGTCGGAGAAGGCATCGCCAATGCCGTCAAGGATCCCGGCAAGTTCGTCAGCGATGCTGCCGACAACGTCAAAGATGCCGGTAAGTCCGTCGCCAACTTCCTTGGCTTCGGAGATTAGGAGACTCACATGACTGTTCAAGACGAGACCGCCTACGAGCCACGGCTCGGCGTCGATGTCATCGGCTTTGGCGTGGGCGAAATCGCCTACCTGCTCAACGTCTTTGAGGGCCCGGCACGCGACCGATCGGTCAGCGTCTTCCGGGCCGAGGACATGATGGACGATGTCACGCTGTCCACCGCTGGCGCTTCTTCGCTCCTGGCGCGCGACATGGCCACGGTCGACGATAACGGAGACGTCGGTGTCACCGGTGTCGCCGCAGCCGTCGCGGCTGCCTTCGGCCAGGCAACGCGGTGGACCGAGGTGTCCTTGCTGGCCGCAGACGCCATGGACAATGTGCTTCTCATTGAAGCACCCGACGTGGCCCTCATGCTTCAGCCGCGGTTGTTGGGAACGTGGTTTGTGTTTGCCCAGGATCCCGCGATCAGCTCGGCCGAGGCGACCCTGCGTCTGGTCCGACAACATGTTCAGGACAATCCCGGAGGCTCCGCCTACTTGGTGTTCAAGACCCTTGAGACCGAGAACCACCTGTTGGTCCGCAGCGAGGGCGGCTCCTGGACAACAGGCATCCCCGACTTCGCCACTGACGTGGTGGCGGAGACCACCGGCCTGGACGACGCCGCCCTGCTGCAAGCCATCGAGGAGTCCCGTGGCCAGGCGTAGCAGGGACGTCCCCCAGGATCCGGGATATCTGCCGCCTCAGCCTCCGGAAACGCGGGTCATGCACCGCCTCGGAGAAAACGGCGAGATAGTCGCCTACACCGAGGAGGAGTACGGTGTGCGCAAGGACGACGGGCTGGGCATCATCAAGCCGGTCAACAGTGCCAACGGCATTCTCTTCCTTGCCATCCTCCTGACGATCGGCATGGGAGGGCTGGTCTACTTTGTCGTCCAGATCATCAGGCAGGACGCCTGGCACATCGCCGGCGAGGTGTGGTGGGTCTTTCCCGCCTGCATCTTCCCGTTCGCCGCTGCCTGGTACAACTACTTCAAGGAACGCAAGGCGGAGAAGCTGCGCAAGGCCCGCAACCTGCCGCGGCCGGTCGAGTAGGTCCTGCCGCCCCCGGCGGGCCCCCGCGTGACGTAACCGACTGCGGCCGGGCCGCCGCAAAGTCTAAACTGGCCCAATGACTACAGCAGCTACCCCGTCCGTCGGACTGGTCGGTTGGCGTGGCATGGTCGGCTCCGTCCTGATGCAGCGCATGCAGGACGAGGGCGACTTCGCCAACATCAACCCGGTCTTCTTCTCCACCTCGAACGCCGGAGGTGCCGCTCCCGCCGTGGCCGGCGCGGCGGCCGGTGCGGCCGGCAAGCTCGAGGACGCGTTCGACGTCGAGACGCTGGCGAAGCTGCCGATCATTGTCACCGCCCAGGGCGGCGACTACACCAAGCGCGTCCACGGCGAACTGCGCAGCCGCGGCTGGGACGGCCTCTGGATCGACGCCGCCTCCACCCTGCGCATGAACGACGACTCGATCATTGTGCTGGACCCGATCAACCGCGACGTCATCGACGCCGGCCTCTCCGGCGGCGTCAAGGACTACATCGGCGGCAACTGCACGGTCTCCTGCATGCTGATGGGCCTCGGCGGGCTGTTCAAAAACGGCCTGGTCGAATGGGGCACCTCGATGACCTACCAGGCCGCGTCCGGCGGCGGCGCCCGGCACATGCGCGAGCTGCTGAGCCAGTTCGGCACGCTCAACGCCGAGGTCAGCAGTGAACTGGACGACCCGGCGTCGGCCATCCTGGATATAGACCGCAAGGTCCTGGCGCACCAGCGCACCGACATCGATGCGACCCAGTTCGGCGTGCCGCTGGCCGGCTCGCTGATCCCCTGGATCGATGCGGACCTCGGCAACGGCCAGTCCAAGGAAGAGTGGAAAGCCGGGGTTGAAACGAACAAGATCCTCGGCACCGCCGGCGAAAACCGCGTCATCATGGACGGCCTGTGCGTCCGGATCGGCGCCATGCGCTCGCACTCCCAGGCCCTGACGCTCAAGCTCCGCGAGGACCTCTCCGTCGCCGAGATCGAGAAGCTCCTCGACGCGGACAACGAATGGGCCACCGTGGTGCCCAATACCAAGGAAGCCTCAATGGCGGACCTCACCCCGGTGGCGGCCTCCGGCACGCTGGACATCCCGGTAGGCCGCATCCGCAAGCTCGAAATGGGCCCGGAGTACATCAGCGCCTTCACCGTGGGCGACCAGCTGCTCTGGGGCGCAGCGGAACCGCTGCGCCGCATGCTGAAGATCGCCACCGGCACGCTCTAAGCACCGCCGGCTTCCTCCAGCCCGAGGAACCGCCGGTACTTCGCGGCCTGCAGCTCAAAGGATTTCCGAGCCGCAGGCCGCAGTCCGTTAACGTCGTCGAAGGGCTCCGGCACGACGGCGCCGCCCCGCCCCTTCGCGGGCGCGGACCAGGTGCCGATCACCTCGCCGCCGGCCACGATGGTTTTCTTGAACACCCCGTTGCCGCCCGGGACAATTTTGTCCGCGTGATGCGCGGGCAGCGCGATGGACCGGTCGGTGTAGCCCAGGAGGAACTCGTCGAACGCCGGCAGCGCCAGCACGCTGCGCTGGCCGGGGACGCCGCCGACGCCGCCGTCGAGCAGGGCCGCCGTCTGCGGCGAGAGCCAGTAGGACGTCCCCTCGAACTCCAGCTCCACCAGCCGGTCCCGCACTGCGGCCAGCGCCGCCCGGGTCTCCGTCACCGGAATCCCGGACCACCACGCGAAGTCCCGCTCGGTGGCAGGGCCGTGGCTGTACAGATAGCGCAGCAGCCATTCGGCGGTCCCTTCCTCCCGGCCCAGCCGCCGCGAGGTGGTAATCCAGTCATCAAAGGCGACCACCAGCTGCTGGTTCCCAGCCAGCGGACCCTGCACCAGCAGGCCCTGCTGGCACAGGATGCCGAGCAGATGGATGCCGCGCTGGCCGGCAGTGGACTGGCCGGATTGTTCAAAGGCCCGGAACAGCTCCGCCCGGCTGGCCGCGGCCCCGCCGGAGACCCGCAGCAGCGCCGCCTCCGTGGCGGCGTCGATGTCCGCAGCGGAGATGCCAAGTCCCCGGTGCCGGCCGGCGAGGCCTTTGATCAGGCGGCCGGAGGTGATGTCCAGCACCCACCTCAGGTCCTCCGGCGCGAGCAGATGCAGCGTGCCGCGCATCGGCCAGGAGCGGACCACCTCGCCGCGGTCCAGCGCGGCGCGGACATCGGACGCGCGGGAACCCTGCACGCGCTGTCCCACCGCCCACAGCGAGGCCTGCAGGTCCTGCGCCTGCATGGCCGTCATCGACCGGACAGCGGCCGGCACGGAGCCGAATCCCGGGCCGGACAGCCCCTGCGAGGCCAGGCGGAGCCGGCCCATAACGCCCCGGGTCAGACGCACGCGCGCCACTGCTGCCATGGGAACATCCTAGGGCCGGGACACGACGGTCCGGCGGGTCACGGTAGTGCCCGGTTGCCGCCCGGCGGCCTCCCAGCGTGCGCCCAGCCGGATTACTTAAAGTGGATGCATGACTTTGGCTGATGTGTGGCCGCGGCTGCGGCCCGTGTGCAGGAGGCTGGCGCTGCTGGGCTGGGCCTCCAGCGCGGCCGGCATGGCGGCCGGCCTCGCCGTCGCCATCGCCAGCGGCACCCGCCTCTCCCCCATGATGACAACGTTCCAGACGGTCTCCGCCGTGTGCATGGTGATCGCGGTGGCCAGCTTCGTGACCGCGGCGACGTTCCAGCCGCGGACCCCGGCACTGCCGGACGGCGACCGGCGCGAGCTTGAGCTCGATCCCGGTGCGGAATTTCCCGCCACGGTGCAGAGCTTCCTGCTCGGCTCGCTTGCGCTGCTGGCCGGCGCGGTGGCCTTCGCCTGCGCGGGTCTCCTGCTGCGCAGCGGGCCCAGCGCCCAGTCCGTGGCGTTCTGCCAGGTCTTCCTGCTCGGCGCCGCGGCCTCCGGTTTCACCTTTATGCTCTTCAGCAAGGTCACCCCGCGCCGCGGCAGGAACTAGCACCCGCCTGCTGCTGTGTCCTAGAGCTCGACGCCGATCAGCAGCGGTTCCGGGTGCAGTTCAATGCCGAAGCGTTCGACGACGCCGCGGCGCACCTCCCGGGCGACCGCCAGCAGGTCCGCAGCGGTGGCGCCGCCCCGGTTCGTGATCGCCAGGGTGTGCTTGGTGGAGAGGGCGGCGCGCCCGCCGGAGACGCCGTCCGGGTCAAGCCCGAATCCCTTCCCGTAGCCGGCCTGGTCGATCAGCCACGCCGCGGAGAGCTTGGTCAGCCCGTCGGCGCCGCCCGGGTAGCGGGGGGCATCTTCCGGCAGGCCCGCGGCGACCTCGGCCGGCACGATGGGGTTCGTGAAGAAAGAGCCGGTGGAGTAGGTGTCCCGGTCCGCGGGGTCCAGGACCATGCCCTTGGAAGCCCTGAGCCGGAGCACCTCGCGCCGGACATCGTTGGCATAGGCCCGCTGGCCGGTCTCGACGCCGAGGGCCCGGGCCAGTTCGGCGTAGCGGACCGGGGCACTCATCCGGCCCAGCGGCAGCTGGAATTCCACCGTCAGCACCACGTACCGCGGGGACCCGCCGGAGGTGGTCTGCTTCAGGAGGGAGTCGCGGTAGCCGAACTTCAGCTCCGAGTTCGTGAACGTCTGCACGGCACCGCGTTCGCGGTCCCAGGTGCGCACCGCGGCAATGGTTTGCGAGACGTCCGCGCCGTAGGCGCCGACGTTCTGCACCGGGGTCGCGCCGGTGGAGCCGGGGATCCCGGACAGGGCTTCCAGGCCGGACCAGGCATGCCTGACGGCGTGCTCCACCAGCTCGTCCCAATTATGGCCGGCCTGGACCACGACGGCGACGCCGCCGCACGAGTCCTCGGCGTTGACGGTGAAGCCCTCGGACGCGATTTTCAGCACCGTGCCCGGGAACCCGTCGTCCGCGACCAGCAGGTTGGAGCCGCCGCCGATGATCAGCAACGGCTGGCCGGCGTCGTCGGCCGTGCGGACGGCGTCGATGATCTCCGCCTCGGTGCGGGCTTCGACGTAGTCGGCGGCCGGGCCGCCGACGCCGGCCGTGGTCAGGGCGGAAAGCAGTGTCTGGGTCACCCCACCAGCCTAGCCGGGTTGGGCACCCTCTCGAAGCCGGCCGGTAGCGCCCTAGGCGGTCTTGCGGGCGACCGGAGAGAGCAGGAAACTGACCACCAGCATCACCATGACAGCTAGCAGCGAGTGCAGGATGCCGACGTGCTCGGCCAGCAGTCCGAGCAGGGGCGGCCCGCAGAGGAATGCCCCGTAGCCGATGGTGGAGACCACCGAGACGCGGGCGGCTGCCTTGACGGGGTCGTCGGCGGCGGCGGACATGCCCACCGGGAAGCCCAGCGAGGCGCCCAGCCCCCAGATGGCCAGGGCGACGTAGGCCAACCAGGGAACCGGCGCGAAAACGAACAGGCCCAGTCCGGCCACGGCCAGCGCCGCGCACCAGCGCATCACCGGGACCCTGCCGTAACGGTCCAGCACCAGGGTGCCGGCAAAGCGGCCCACGGTCATGAACGTGACGAACAAACCGTACCCGGCGGCTCCGGCGGCGTCGGACTGGCCGTGGCCGTCGGCCAGCGCCAGGGCCACCCAGTCCCCGGCAGCCCCCTCGGCCAAGGCCAGGCCCAGCACCAGGACGCCGAGCAGCAGGGTCCGGCGGTCCCGCCAGGCCTGCGCGATCCGCCGCTTGTTGTCCAGCGGCTCGTCCGGACCCTGCGTCGCCTGGCTGATGATCGGCAGCGGACCGGTGGAGGGGTCCTCGAAGGTGTCCGTCCCGGCCGGGGTGAAGTCCTTCGCGTCCTCCACCGGGGTGACGTCGGCGCGGAACCAGCGGGCGGCCGTGGCCACGGAGCCGGCGACCAGCAGGCCGACGGCGGCCAGGTGCCAGAAGACCGGCACGCCGGCGCCGGCAGCCCAGGCGCCCGCGCCGGCGCCGGCTACGGTGCCCAGGCTGAACGCGCCGTGCAGCCGCGGCATGATGTGCCGCCGGACCGCGCGTTCGACGGCGGCGCCCTCCACGTTGGAGGCCGTGTTCCAGCTGGCCGTGCCCAGTCCGACCACAACCAGCCCTGCGGCGACGGCCAGCGGGTTGACCAGGATTGAGGTTCCGAACCCGGCGAGGACCAGGCCGGTGCCCACCATGATGCTGCCGATCCGGATGGTCTGCTTGGAGCCGAAGCGCAGCACGATCAGCCCGGACGCGGAGACCGAGACGAAGGAGCCCAGCGTCATGCACAGCAGCAGCAGGCCTACGTTGCCGGGCGTGAGGTCGAGTCCGTCACGGATGGCCGGGAGCCGGGACACCCAGCTGGCGAAGGCTACGCCGCTGAAGGCGTAGGCGGCGACGACGGCGTTGCGCCACCGGGTGACCTCGGCGGACGGGGCGGCACGCACCCTCACGGCAGCATCATGCGGTCAGGCCAGCCTGACGACGGCCTGGGCCTTCATGAGGACCTTCTGCCCGCCCGCGACGACGGTGAGGTCCACGCGGGCGGTGCCCGCGCCGGCGTCGAGCGCCCCGATGGCGGCACTGACCTCGATCACCGCACCGGCCTCCGGGGTGCCCGTGGTGTCGGCGACCGGGACGGGCTTGCTGAAACGGGTCTGGAAGTCGACCACGGCGGCCGGGTCGCCGGCCCAGTCGGTCACGTGCTGGACGGCGGCGCCCATGGTGAACATGCCGTGGGCAATCACGCCGGGCAGGCCCACGCCGGTGGCGAAGGCCTCGTTCCAGTGGATCGGGTTGAAGTCGCCGGAGGCGCCGGCGTACTTCACGAGGTCGGTGCGGGTGACCTCGATGCTGCGCCTGCCGAGGTCCTGGCCGACCGTCAGTTCTGAAAATGTGGGAGTCATGGCTACTGTCCCTCTCCGCGGACCAGGATGGACGAGGTGGTGGTGGCGACGGCCTCGCCGGGCTCCCCGCCGTCGAGGGCGAAGATCTCGGAGCGGGTGGTGATCATGGCGCCTCCCCCCATGGCCCGGACGCCGTCGACGTGCAGTTCGGCGACCAGCCGGTCGCCGGCGACGATCGGGCGGTGGTGGACGAAGCGCTGGTCGGCGTGGACCACGCGGGAGAAGTCGATGCCGGAATCCGGATCCTCGATCAGCTGCGCGTCGGCCCGCTGCGCGACGATGATCGCGAAAGTCGGCGGGGCCACGAGGTCGCCGTGGCCCAGGGCCCGCGCGGCGTCCACGTCGAAGTGGGCGGGGTGGGAGGCCTTTACCGCGCGCGCGAACGCGCGGATGGTCTCGCGGCCGACGTCGTACACCTCTGCGGCAGGGTAACTGCGGCCCTGCAGATCCGGATTGATAGTCATGGTTCCAGCCTAGCGCCCTGCCTCCGGGCGCCTTTTCCGTTACCTCCGACGGCGGGCCTTGCGCACGAGCGATATGATGGAAACATCAATCCAGCAATCCGCGGCGGAGGATGATCCGGCCGCGGGCCAAGAAAGCGCAGGACCGCGATGATTCCCGCAGCGCAGACACCCTTGTACGAGATCAAGGCCAACCTGTTCAAGGCCCTCGCGCACCCGGCGCGGATTCGGGTGCTGGAACTGCTGGCGGCGGCACCGGATACCGCGGCCCCGGTCAGTTACCTGCTGGCCGAGACAGGCCTGGAGGCCTCGCATCTGTCACAGCATCTGGCCACACTCCGCCGGCACCGGGTGGTGACCTCGGTGCGGACCGCCAACGCCGTGACCTACCGGTTGGCCCACCCGAAGATCGCTGAGCTGCTGGCCATTGCCCGGATCTTCCTGCTGGACAGCCTCGCCGAATCGGGCGAACAGCTGCGGCTGGCCCAGGAACTGCCGGCCTCACCCCGCCAGGCGTCCGGCTCATGACCGCCGGCGCAACTGTCCGCGGCGCCCGGGGCTACCTGACCCGGTTCCTGCCCTCCCGCCGCGACTACGACGGGCTGCGCCGGTCCTGGCGGACGGATCTGCTCTCCGGCGTCACCGTGGGCATCGTGGCCCTCCCGCTGGCCCTTGCGTTCGGGGTGAGCTCCGGGGTGGGCGCCGAGGCCGGGCTGATCACGGCGGTGGTGGCCGGATTGGTGGCCGCCGTGATGGGTGGTTCCCACGTCCAGGTATCCGGGCCCACCGGGGCCATGGTGGTGGTCCTGGCCCCCGTGGTCGCCACGCACGGCGCCGGCAGCATCGCCTTGGTCTCCGTGTTGGCCGGGCTGCTGGTCATCCTCCTCGGCGTCAGCGGCCTGGGCAGGGCCGTGGCGTTCATCCCCTGGCCCGTGGTGGAGGGGTTTACCCTGGGCATCGCCGCCATCATCTTCCTGCAGCAGGTGCCGATGGCCACCGGCACCCAGGGCGTGCCGGGCCACAACACCCTGTTGGCCGCCGTCGAGAGCGCGGCCACGGCCACCGCGCCCGCCGTGCTGCAGACGCTGGCCGTGGTGGCCGGCGTCGCCGCCGTGATGTTCCTGCTGCCCCGGTTCACCAAGGCCGTCCCGGCCAGCCTGGCCGCCGTGTTGCTGGCCACCGTGGCCGCCGAACTGCTGGGCCTGCAGATCCCGCGGATCGGAGACCTGCCGCATTCCCTGGCTGCGCCGTCCCTGCCGTCGCTGGACCCGGCGTCCCTGGGCGGGTTGTTCATGCCCGCGGTGTCCATCGCAATGCTCGCGGCCATCGAGTCGCTGCTGTCCGCGCGGGTGGCCGCCGGCATGGTCGGTCCCGACGGCCGGCCCACCGGAACCTACAGCCCGGACCGCGAACTTACCGGCCAGGGGCTGGCCTCGGTGGCGGCGGGGTTCTTCGGCGGCATGCCGGCCACGGGCGCGATCGCCCGGACCGCTGTCAACGTCCGTTCCGGGGCGAAAACCCGGCTCGCGGCGATCGTGCATGCCCTGGTGCTTCTGGCCATCATCTACCTGGCGGCAGGGCTGGTGGGCAGGATTCCGCTGGCGGTGCTGGCCGGGATCCTGATGGTCACGGCCACACGGATGGTCTCGCGGCGGACCGTGGTGGCGGTGCTGCGCTCCACCCGGGCCGATGCCTTCGTCTTTGTCCTGACAGCGCTGATCACCGTGGCGTTCGACCTGATCGTGGCGATTGAGATCGGGCTGGTGGCGGCCGCGGTGTTCACGCTGCGTAAGTTCGCCACGCTCAGCGGAGTGCAGCGCGAGGACATCCCGGGCCCGCCCGCCCCCGGGGACAGGCACATCGCCATCCTCCGGCTGGACGGGGCCATGTTCTTCGGCGCCGCGGAGCGGGTGCTGCAGGAAATCAGCCAGGTCAAGGACATCCAGGTCGCGATCATCCGGCTCTCGCAGGTGCGGATGCTCGACGCGACCGGGGCCCACACGCTGGTTGACGTCGTCTCGGCGCTGGAGCTGCGCGGCGTCACGGTGCTGCTCAAAGGCATCCAGCCGCAGCACCTGGACCTGGTGACCAATGTGGGCGTGATCCGGTCCTTGCGGCACCACAAACATTTGTTTGCCAGCCTGCCCGAGGCCGTGGAGCACGCCCGCAGCCATGTGCTGCGGAACGCCGCCGCTAGCGCTTGAGGTTTTTCCGGATGGTCTGGCCGCGGACCACGATGCCGGCGATGTGCAGGATGAGGCCCAGGCCGATGACGGCCAGCGAGCCGAAGGCCAGGCCCTGGTTGCCGGTGGTGTTGCCGACGAGGTTGAGCACGATGCCTGTGGCGATCAGGCCCATGGCGCTGAAAACCAGCACCTTGTAGGTGGTTGACGCGGTGGCCCAGAATTCGTTCAGCACCAGGCCAGTCTACGGGGATCAGAACATGGATTCCTGGACGGCGGGGATCTCCGAGCGGTGGTCGCCCAGCTCGATGGTCCGCGCCTTTAGCTCGCCGAGGTTGACGACGAAGTCAAGGTCGGCGCCGTCGAGCCGGGCCAGCGCGACGCCGCCGCTCAGCGCCGCGATCCGGAAGCCGTGGGCGTCCGAGCCGAGGTCATGCGGGTAGGCGTGCCGGGCGGCCGGGGTGAAGGCCGCGTCGGCCAGCGCGGGACGCAGCCACCGTTCGTCCACGACCTCGAAGCCTTCCACGCCAGCTCCGCGCAGCAGGTCCCGCACCCCGGCCGCGAGCCGGCTGTTCAGCTCGTCCAGGCCGGCAGCGGGCCGCGGAGCGGTGAGCCCGGCGGCCTTCGCCGCCGAGCGGACCTGTTGCGGCAGCCCGGCGTCGCGCGTGACGAGGTCCTCCAGGATCCGGACCACCCGGCCGTCCCCGGCGCGGGCGACGTAGCGGGCCACGACGGCGCCCTGCTCCGCGAGCCGGTGCCATTTGCGCAGGTTCGCCGCGGTGCCCACCTTGCTGGCGCCGTTGGCGAAGGTCGCGACGTAGAGCCAGTGCGGCTGCATCAGGTAACTGCGGAGCCCCGGCGGAACGTAGCCGCCGCGGTGAAAGTCATGGATCAGCCGTGAATCGTCGACGGCGAAGCACGGCCCGCATTGGTTTCCCCGGGCCGCCTCGGCCCGGTCCGGGCAGCTGACATGGTCCCGGTCCGCGGGGCCGTGCACTTTGTGGTGGCCCAGGCACCGCTTCTCCCGGGCGGCGAGCCGGAAGCCAAGCCGCGTCCCGGCGTCGAGCGCCAGCTCGGTAAAGACGCCCGCGGGGTCCTGCAGGCGCAGGGCCGCGCGGCCAGCACCAGGCGGTCCGGCAACCGGGGCGGCCGTCTGCGGACCATCCCAAAAGACCCCGTGGACCAGATAACGGGTATCGGTCACGGGGTCTCCTTGCTGGCGCGGGCTGCGGGGCCGGCTACAGGGCCGGCTGCACCCCAAAGGCTACCGCGAGCTTCATGATCTTTTCGGCGCGGCCCAGGCGCGGCAGATCGGAGCCGTCGCGGATGACGCGGCCGCTGGCCTCGAAGTCCGCCATGAAGTCGGTGGCCCAGGCGACGTCGGACGGCGTGGGGCTGATGACCTCGTTGATGACGCTGGTCTGGTCGGTCGCGAGGCAGAGCTTGCCGGTCATGCCCATCATCACCGTGATGCCGGTCTGCTCGCGCAGGATCGGGTGGTTGGTGCCGACCGTGGGGCCGTCAATGGGACCGGGCAGGTTGCCGACGCGGCTGGCGACGACGAGCTTGGCCCGCGGGTAGGCCATCGCTTCGGGGGTGGCCGCCATGCCGGTGTCGCGGCGGAAGTCGCCGGAGCCGAACGCCAGCCGGAACGCGCCCTGGGCCTTGGCGATGTGGTTGGCTTCCTCGATGCCGACGGCGGACTCCACCAGCGGGATGACCGGAGTCTTTCCGTCCATGCGGTGGTAGCTCTCGGTGACCTGGTCCGCGGACTCGGTCTTGGCGAGCATCACGCCCAGCAGCCCCGGGGTGCCGCGCAGGCCCGCCAGGTCATCGGCCCAGAACGGGCTGGTCGCGTCGTTGATCCGGACCCAGGCGTTGCCGCCGGCGGTCAGCCAGTCCACAACGTGCTGGCGGGCAGCATCCTTCTGCGAAGGATCCACCGCGTCTTCGATGTCCAGGATGATGGCGTCCGCGCGGGACTCCGCGGACGGTCCGAAGAGTTCCGGCTTCATGGCGTTGACCAGCAGCCAGGAGCGGGCGATTTCGGCCGGAACGTTGCGCTGGGGCCGGACAATCCCGGCGGTGGTGGTAGAGGTCATGTCTCTACGCTAGCCGCCCGGGGCCGCCCGCCGCCAAGTAAGACCCCTGTTTGGGGCGACCAATACGACCAAAATCACCCCCGGACCACGCCGGCGGGGCCCGCGGCTTAGGGGATGTTGCTGCCCCGGGCCGTGATCCAGAGCCGGTACCACTCGGCCCGGCTCATTGCCGCGGCGACCTCGGCAGCGCCGGCGCAGGCCCGGATCCGTTCCGGCTTTGCGCTGCCGATTACGGGGGCGATGCCGGCCGGGTGCTTCATCAGCCAGCCCAGGATCACGGCCTCGCCCGTGGTGCCCTTCGCCGCCGCCAGCTCGGCCACGAGTGCCGCGGTGGCCTGCTCGGCGGCGCTCGGCTCTGCCGCCGGCGCCCCCGTGTACAGGCCGCGGGCCAGCGCCCCGTAGGCCTGCAGTGTGATGCCGCGCCGGACGCAGTGCTCCACGGTGCCGTGCGGGAAGCTGTAGTCCGTCCCCTCGGCGTGGTTGACCAGCACGGTGCTCTCCAGCCAGGCCCGTGCGGACAGGCTCATCTCCAGCTGGTTGGCCACCACGGGCACCTCAAGCCGGTCCTGCAGCAGTTCGATCTGCGGCGCCGACATATTGGAGACGCCCACTGCGCGGATCTTGCCTTCGGCCATGAGCTGCCCAACGGCGGAGGCCACCTCGGCCGGGTCCAGCAGCGGGTCCGGGCGGTGCAGCATCAGGACGTCCACGTAGTCCGTCTGCAGCCGGGCCAGGCTCTCGTTGACACGGTCCAGGATGCCGTCCCGGCTCAGGTCGTAGAACGCCTCGAGGCCCTGCTCGCCCAGGCGGATGCCGCACTTGGTCTGCAGCCGGATCCGCTCGCGCAGCCCCGGGGTCCGTGCCAGGACCTCGCCAAACACCGCCTCGGCCTTGCCGCTGCGGTAGATGTCGGCGTGGTCGAACAAGGTGATGCCGGCGTCCAGGGCGGCCTGGACGGCGGCGGCCGCCTCGTCCACGTGCGCGGACGAGTACGGCTCCGCCGACCAGCTGCCGCCCAGGCCCATGCAGCCATAGATTAACTCCTGGGTCGGGTTCAGCTCCTGCCCGGGCCGCCCCGGGTTTCCCGGCAGCCCGGCGGGCTCAGCGGAGTCACCGGACGCGGAACTCACCGCAGCCAAACGGTGGTGTTGCCCGGGAGCAGCTGGCCGTCCAGCGGACCGCTGCTGACCAGCACCTCCCCGGCGGGGAGCTCGACGGCGTCGTCCCCGAAGTTGGTCACGGACTGCCAGCCGCCGTGGCGGCGGAAGTGCAGCACGTCGGTGCGGCCGGTCTCCAGCCATTCCAGTTCCTCCGAGGTCTGCAGCTCACGGCGGAGCTTCAGGGCCTTGCGGTAGAACTCCAGCGTGGAACCCTCGACTCCGTCCTGCGCGGCAACGGCGTAGCGGCTGAACCAGGCCGGCTGCGGCAGGTGGGCGCCGCCGTCGCCGAATCCGAAGGAGGAACCTTCCGGGGCCCAGGGCAGCGGCACCCGGCAGCCATCGCGGCCGATCTCGACGCCCTTGTTGCGGAAGAACGTGGGGTCCTGGCGTTCGGCGTCGGGGATCTCGGCGACTTCCTGCAGGCCCAGCTCCTCACCCTGGTACAGGTAGGCGGAGCCGGGCAGCGCGAGCATCAGCAGGGTCGCGGCGCGGGCACGGCGCAGGCCCAGTTCGACGTCGAGTTCCTCGGGCGGGGCGCCGGCCAGCAGCCAGCCCTTGCCGTCCTGGCCCTTGGCGTGCCGTCCGCCGCCCTTGGGCAGGCCGTAGCGGGTGGCGTGCCGGACGACGTCGTGGTTGGAGAAGACCCAGGTGGAGGAGGCGCCGGACTCGGTGGCCTCGGCGAGGTTGCGGGTGATGATTTCGCGGAACTCGTCGGCGTCGAAGTCGGCCTGCAGCAGGTCGAAGTTGAACGCCTGGCCGAGGCCCTCCGGGCTGGCGTAGCGGGCGCGGCGGGAGGCGTGTACCCACGCCTCCGCCACGGCGGTGCGCGGCGGGTTGTATTCGTTGAAGACCTCGCGCCACTCGACGTAGATCTCGTGCACCTCGTCGCGGTCCCAGAACGGGTGCGAACCGTCAACGTGCCCGTCAGCACCGGTTCCCGCCTCGCTCAGCTCGACCTTGGAGAGCAGCGGCTCGGTGAGGTCCTTGGTCAGGGCGTGCGCAACGTCGACGCGGAAACCGTCCACGCCGCGGTCGGACCAGAAGCGCAGGGTCTTGATGAAGTCGTCACGGATCTCGCGGTTGGACCAGTTCAGGTCCGGCTGCTCCTTGGCGAAGATGTGCATGTACCACTGGCCGGGGGTGCCGTCCGGCTCGGTGATGCGTTCCCAGGCCGGGCCGCCGAAGACGGATTCCCAGTCCGACGGCGGGATCTCGCCGTTTTCGCCCAGCCCGTCGCGGAAGATGTAGCGGTCGCGGGCGGCCGAGCCGCGGGGGGACGCGAGGGCTTCCTGGAACCACACGTGGCGGTTGGAGGAGTGGTTCGGGACGATGTCCGCGATCAGTTTGATACCGGCGGCGTGCAGGGCAGCGGACATCTCGTCGAAGTCCTCCAGCGTGCCGAGCTTGGGGTCGACGTCCCGGTAGTCGTCGACGTCGTAGCCGCCGTCGGCGAGGGCGGAGGGGTAGAACGGGGAGAGCCAGACGGCGTCGATCCCAAGTTCCTTCAGGTAGGGGACCCTGGCGGTGATGCCCTTGATGTCTCCGAGGCCGTCGCCGTTCGAGTCGGCGAAGCTGCGCGGGTAGATCTGGTACACGGATGCCTGGCGCCACCAGTTGGGGTCGGCGGCGAGGTCGGAACCGGACAGGGTGGCCAGCGTGGCGGTGTTCGACAAGGTGAATCCTTCGGGGCTGGGGTGCGGTGTCTGATAATTTAGATACAAGCTAAATCTATTGCCGGTTCAATTATGGGTCCGTGTTCACGGGGAGGTCAAGATTCCGAAGCCGCAGGCAGCCGCCACGCCCCAACTGCTGCGCAGGGTCAACGCCCAGGCCGTGCTGGCCGCCGTCCGCGGCACCGAGGTGGCCACCGGCACGGACCTGATGGCGTGGACCGGCCTGACCCGGGCGTCGGTGATTGCCGTCTGCGAGGATCTGATCCGGCGCGGTTGGATCCGCGAACTGGACGCTCCCCGGAAGGACGCCCCCGCCACGGGGAGTCCGCAGAAGGGCCGGCCCGCGCGGCGGTTCGAACTCCGGGCGCGGGCCGGCGTCGTCCTTGGCCTCGACATCGGCGCCGCAACCACCACTGCGGCGGTCGCCGACCTGCGGGGCACTGTCCTGGGCCGCGCCAGCGGCAGCTTCCGCGCCGCGGACATCCCCGCCGCGGAGCGGATCAGCGTGGTGGACCGGGCCTGCCGGCAGGCGTTGGAGGCAGCCGGTGAAACCCCGGACAAGGTGCTGGCTGTCGGCGCGGGGATTGCCGCGCCGGTAGACCGGCGCGGCAACGTGCTCTCCGCCCAGCACTTCTGGAGCCTGTTCGACGTCGGGCTCCGCTCGGCGCTGCTGGACCTGCACGGCTGGACCGTACTGCTGGAGAACGACGCCAACCTGGCCGCGCTCGGCGAACGCTGGCGCGGATCCGGCGCCGGCGTGGACGACCTCGTTGTGCTGCTGGCCGGCGAGCGCCTGGGCGCGGGCATGCTGGAGTCCGGCCGGCTGCTGCACGGCGGCGGCGGCGCCGGCGAGATGGGCTTCCTGGACATGGTCGATGGCGTCGGGTCCAGCGACGGCATTGCCAGCCTGGCCCGGCAATGGCAGGCCGCGGACGGCGGCCCGGCGGCCGGCGGCGCAGCCAGCGCCCGGCGCGTGTTCGAGGATGCCGCGGCCGGTGACCCCGCCGCCCTCGCCATCCTGGACCGGCTCTCGGAGCGGATGGCCCGTGTGATCGCCGCGATTGCAAGCCTGATCAACCCAGAGCAGGTGGTGATCGGCGGCGCCGTCGCGGATTCGGCCGGCGCGCTGGTGCCCGGCATCAACGCCGCGCTGCCGCGCTTCACCGCCACTCCCCCGCGGGTGACCGTCTCGCCGCTGGGCGACCGGATTGTGACGGTCGGCGCCATCCGGCACGCCCTGGACTTCGTCGAAGCCAACGCGCTGGAACTGGAACTGGCAGGCTGACCCGTCCGCGGGGCGCCGTTTTGCGCATGAGGGGTAGCTCAAGATTCGGCAACGATTGGCTACCAACTCGAAAGTTTCCCGCAGGTTTGCTGCTATCGGGCGATCCCATCCGTAGACTGGCGTCACTCTGGTCACTTGCGGCCGTTCAGCTGACCCCTCGGCTGGGCGGCGGTCTCATGAAAGTTAAACGTGAACTCTTTACGGATGAAGACTGCGTTGTTTGCCGCGCTTGTCCTTGCCTTGGCCTCAGTCCCAGCTACCGGAACAGCGCCCGCCTTCGCCGAGCCGGCGCCGACGCCGGCCGCAACGGGCACGGCCACCGCGGGCACGGCCACCACGGCGCCAGTGGCTCCGGCGGCGACTCCAACGCCGGCGCCCACGACTGCCGCCCCGGCTCCCGTCGCGACGGCTGTCCAGCCGACGCCGGGCCCCTCCGCCACGGCCGGGTCCTCGCTGACGACGATTGAGTCGCTGCCGGTGCAGGGCGGCGTAGAGCCGATCATCGCGCACACCTTCGAAAACCCGCCCCCGACCGGTAAGAAGGGTGCGCCCGCCGGGGCCGCCCGGCTCAGCACCGAGTCCTACTCGCTGGCCCGCTCCGGCGACATCAAGGTGCGCCTGGTTCTGGTCCAGCTGGCGGACCGGAAGGCGACCATCCCGCTGGACGCGGCAAAAGCCTCCATCAGCACCAGCAGCAACTACTGGAAGACCATGTCCAACGGGCGGTTGTCGATGACCGTGACCAAGGTTGAGAGCCGCACCAGCAAGGCCACCTCCGGCCAGCGCTACCCGGACATGATGGCCACGATCACCCGTGAGCTCGGCTGGACACCCAACCCTTACACCGCCCTGGTCGTCTTCGTCTCCACGCCTACCCTTTCCGACGGCGCGTACGGTGCCGGCTGGAGCTACGACGGCACCAGCGGAAAGGTCATCATGCCGCTCCCGGCGTCGCTGACCAACAGCGTCCTGACGCACGAGTTCGGACACGTGCTCGGCCTGATGCACGCCAACAGCCTCCAATGCGGCAGCGGCGCCCAGGATGTCGCCACGAATTCGGACGGAACGTTCGCTGACGGCAGCTGCTATGTCCGTGAATACGGCGACAGCCTGGACCTGATGGGGGTCTCCCAGACGTCCCAGCCCACGATCAGCTCCACCCTGTGGGCCTACGGCGGCTTCGGCCGCGGCGATGAAATCGTCGACGCCGGAACCCTCACCGCTGCGAAGAAAATTTCCCTGACAGCCTGGGCCGGGACCGCCGCAAGGCGGGCAGTGAAGTTCAGGGACGGCGTCAGCGGCGAAGTGTATTTCCTCGAACTGCGGCTGCCGGTCAGCTACGACACCGCCAAGGCCGTCTACCTCAACAGCGGCGTCAAGGTCGTCCAGCAACTGGGCGCTGCGTCGCTGATCCTGCTGCCGGACTCACGACCTTTCGCCGGCTATTACAACCCCAGCCAGGCCTGGCAGGCCGGGCAGACGTTCACCACCCACGCCGGCACGCGCGTGCGGATCGACTCTGTATCGGCCACATCAGCGGGCATCACCATCACCCCTCCCCCTGCCATCACCGGGGCGTTCCGCGATGCTTGGCTGCGGGCAGGCGGGGAGAACAGCCTCGGCTACTCCACCAGCGGCGTTATCTGCCCGTTCGGCGCGGCGGCTTCGACCACGTGCCACCAGACCTTCCAGCGCGGCGTTGTCTACAGCACCCCCGGTGTCGGGACCCATGCGGTCAAGAATTCTTACATGACCGCTTGGAAGGAAGCCGGCTGGCAGCAGGGCATCGGCTACCCCACCGGCACCGAGACTTGCGGCTTGTACGGGGGCGGCTGCTACCAGTCGTTCCAAAAGGGCAACATCTACTACACCGGCTCCACCGGCGCCCACGCCGTCACCGGCGCCTACTGGAACGCTTGGAGGGACGCCGGCTGGCAGGCCGGCATCGGCTACCCCAAGGGGGCCCCAAGCTGTGGCCTCTACGGCGGAGGCTGCTACCAGCCTTTCCAGAAGGGCAACGTCTACTACACCCCGTCATCGGGCGCGCACGCTGTCACGGGCGTCTACTGGAACGCTTGGAGGGCCGCTGGCTGGCAGGCCGGCATCGGTTACCCGACCAGTGCGCCCAAGTGTGGACTCTATGGCGGAGGCTGCTCCCAGACGTTCCAGAAGGGCAACGTCTACTACACCGGCTCGACCGGCGCCCATGCCGTGACCGGCGCCTACGCCGCCGCCTGGACAGCAGCCGGACTCCAGCAGGGAATCGGCTACCCGAAGGGGGCGCCAAGCTGCGGGCTCTACGGCGGGGGCTGCTACCAGCCCTTCCAGAAAGCCAACATCTACTACACCGCCACGTCGGGCGCCCACGCCGTCACCGGCGCCTACTGGAACGCCTGGCGGGACGCCGGCTGGCAGGCGGGCATCGGCTACCCCACCGGAGAGCCAAGTTGTGGCCTCTACGGCGGAGGCTGCTACCAGCCCTTCCAGAAAGCCAACGTCTACTACACCCCCACGACGGGCGCCCACGCCGTCACCGGCGCCTACTGGAACTCTTGGCGTGCCGCCGGCTGGCAAAAAGGTGTGGGCTACCCCACTGGGCCGGTTAAGTGCGGCCTCTACGGAGGCGGCTGCTTCCAGTCATTCGAACGCGCCAACAGCTACTACACCGCCGCGACCGGCGCCAACATGGTTGGCGAGCCGTACTGGACCGCATGGCGGAAGGCAGGCTGGCAGGCCGGCGGACTTGGCTATCCGCTCGGAGCCGCTGTCGCTTACAACGGCTACCGGACGGTACCGTTCGAAGGCGGATCCATGACATACAGCTCCACCGGAGTGGCTGTCGCGCGCAAGTGACGGGCCCGCCGGGGCCGCGCTGGGACGCCGAACACCGCTCGGTGAATCAGAAGCGGAAGCACGGCATCGAAGGCAAAATTCCCGCGGCGGTTGGCGTCACCGGCGCCAGCCGCCCGGGCACCGGCCCAAGGTCACTCAGCATGATCATGGTGCGCAGATCCAGCTGACGCAGCACGCGGTCGGCGACTTCGGGGTCCATGTCGGGTTCGTTCCGGGCCGCCACAACCTCCTGCCGCGCTGCGTCCAGGGCGATGGTCTGCACGGCAATGGCGAGTTCCCGCCCGCGTTTACGCTTCTCGTTCACGCTCTCGTTCCGCAGGCTGCCGTCCAGCAGCTCGGCATGCAGCCGGGTCATCTTCTCCTTGACCAGGGCCACCTTTTCCTGCGGCAGTTCCTTCATCAGCTCGTTGTCCTTCAGCGCCGCGATGGCCGCCTGCTGTGCGCGGGAAGCCAGCAGCCGGGCCGCGTCCCGCTCCACGGAACCGTCCTCCGAAGTCTTCAGGGTCCGCATCAGCCACGGCAGCGTCAGGCCCGGGAACACCAGGGTGGCCAGCAGCCAGCGTGGCCAGGCCGCGCATCCCGCACCAGGAGAGGATCAGTACCTCCTTGGCCGAGGTAGGACGCAGGGTGTTCTTGTTGCTCCGTGCCAGCCCGGACATCATCGCCAGCCAGCCGAAGCGGACGGCGAACACCAGCACGCAGACGACGGCGGCGGTCCCGGCCATGCCGAAGACGGCGGTGCCTTCCTCGCGGATGACCTGCCGGATCTCCAGACCCACCAGCCCGAAGGCCAGCCCGGTGGCGAGCAGTTCCACCACGTCCCAGAAGGCCGTGCGGGTGACCCGTTCGGCCGCGTCCTGCGGCCGCGAATGCCGCTTGATTTCCAGCGCGGTGATGACGACGGCGATCACGCCGGAGGCGTGCAGCTCCTCGGCGAGGATGTAGGCGGCAAACGGGACCACCAGGGTGACGGCGCTGCGGGCCACCAGTGCAGGACCGTGATGAGGCGCCGGGGCATATGGAGCCGCCCGGCGATGGAATCCACCGCCACCGGGTCCGGCGGCGCCACCATGGCCCCGAGTGCGATCGCCGCCGGAATCCCGATGCCCGGGATCACCAGCCAGGCGGCGCCGGCAACGACGGCGGTCGAGACCACCACGAGGGCGACGGCCAGCATCAAGACCGGTACGGCAGGCGGAGCCGGTCCCCCACCCCCGCCGCCACCAGGGTGGCGAGAAGTAGTCCGACGATGAGGGCCAACTGGTCCATGAGCTCACTTTCCCCGCAGGTTACGGCGGCCCCGCGCCGGTTCCTGAGGCTCCGGCCGCCCCGCCACCCTATCGGGGCGTTGGTACGTCGGTGCTAGTTCACGGTTTCCAGGGCTGCGGCAAGCGGCAGCGTCCCGTCCCGGAACTCGATCGTCCGGCCGGCGGTCTTGGGCAGGCCCAGCACGGCTGCGGCGACCAGGGCCACGTTGGACCGTGAGGTGCCGGTGCCGTCAGAGGTGTCCGCGGGGTCGACGTCGAGCAGCCCGTTGCCGGGTCCGTCAGTCAGGGATCCGGGGCCCAGGATGGTCCACTCCAGGCCGCTGCCGCGCAGGTAGGCGTCCGCGGCAGCCTTGGCCTCGGCGTAGGCGTGGAAGCTGTTGTCCGCCGGGACGCCGTGGTCCGGCCCGGCGCCCAGGTAGGAGACCATGACGTAGCGCCGGACGCCGGCCTCCCCTGCGGCGTCCATGGAGCGGATGGCGGCGTCCCGGTCCACGGCGTAGGTGCGTTCGGGGCTGCCGCCGCCCGCACCGGCGGACCAGACCACGGCGTCGTGGCCCTGCAGGGCCGCGGCGAGTTCCGCCGTCGTCGACTTCTCCACGTCCAGGACCAGCGGGGTGGCCCCGGTGGCCGCTACGTCGTCGCGGTGGTCAGGGTTGCGGATGATGGACGTTACGTCCGCTCCGTCCTTCGAGAGGATGCCGGACAGTTCCAAAGCCACTTTGCCGTGGCCGCCGATGATTGCAATTCGCGTCATCGTCCCATTCTGTCCCAAGCGCGCCGGCGCCGCACCCGGGGTAGGACGAAAAGGACCCCGCAGGCCGGGCCTGCGGGGTCTTATCTGGTAGCGGTGGGGAGGCTCGATCTCCCGACCTCACGATTATGAGTCGTGCGCTCTAACCAACTGAGCTACACCGCCACGAATGAGAAAAACCTGCGTCAAGCCGGTCAAAAACCGCCTTGACACAGGCCCTCATCCAGAGCCCCCCACCGGAATCGATCCGGTGACCTCGTTCTTACCAAGAACGCGCTCTACCACTGAGCTAGGGGGGCAACGAGTAAATACTCTACCGGAAGATTTGGCTCCCAACAAATCGGCGGGCCAGCCCTGCTGCCGGCGCCGAAACCCGCGCGATTCCGGGGATCCCAGGGGCTCTGGAGCGGCCCGGCAGGCGTGTCTGGGCCGGCCGCGTACCCGATGTGACGAAGCCAACTCGCCGGGGCCGCCCGGTCCAACGCAGAACGGGCCGGCTCAGGTGAGCCGGCCCGTCCTGGCACTGCCTAGGAACTAGTGGTTACCACTTGTTCCGGGGCTTGAAGCCGCCTTCGGTGCGGGGCTTGCGGGTGTCGGTACCGACGCTGCGCTCGTTGCGGTCGCTGAAGGAGCGGCCGCCGCGGTCAGCGGAGGAACGTTCGCCGTCGTTCTTGCGGAATTCGCGCTTGAAGCCGCCGTTGCCCTTGAAGTTGCCGCTGCCGCCGGAGTAGCCGCCCCGGTCCCCGCCGCGGTCGCCACCACGGTTGCCCTGGTAGGCGCCGCGGTCACCGGAGGGCTTGCGGCCGTTGTCCAGCTCGAGGTGGATCAGCTCGCCGCCGATCCGGGTGCGGGACAGGGCCTTCAGCTGATCGGGGCTCAGGTCCGCCGGGAGCTCCACCAGGGAGTGGTCCGAACGGATGTCGATGCCGCCGATCTGGGCCGAGGAGATACCGCCCTCGTTGGCAATGGCGCCCACGATGGATCCCGGCATAACGCGCTGGCGGCGTCCGACGGCGATCCGGTAGGTGGCGTTGCCCTCGGTCAGGGTGCGGGTCGGCCCACGGGAGCCGAAGCCGTCCTTGGAGCGCTCGCGCTTCTGGAATTCCGGAGCGGCCGGCAGTTCCTTGACCAGGAGCGGCTGGCCGCCCTGCGCCATGACGGCCAGTGCTGCGGCAATCTCGGCGGCCGGAACGTTGTGCTCTTCCTCGTAGGAGGCGATCAGGTCACGGAACGCCGAGACGTCCTCGGACTCGAGGGTCTCGGTGATCTTCTCCGCGAACTTGCCCAGGCGCAGGGTGTTGACCGTCTCCGCGGTGGGCAGGTGCATCTGCTCCACCGGCTGGCGGGTGGCCTTCTCGATGGAACGCAGCAGGTACTTTTCCCGCGGCGTCATGAACAGCACGGCGTCGCCGGAGCGGCCCGCGCGGCCGGTGCGGCCGATGCGGTGCACGTAGGACTCGGTGTCGTGCGGGATGTCGTAGTTGATCACGTGGCTGATGCGCTCGACGTCCAGGCCGCGGGCGGCGACGTCGGTGGCGACGAGGATATCGATCCGGCCCTCCTTCAGGGCCTCAACCGTGCGCTCACGCTGCTGCTGCGGGATGTCGCCGTTGATGGCGGCGGCCTGGAAACCACGGGCGCGCAGCTTGTCGGCCAGGTCCTCGGTGGCCATCTTGGTGCGGACGAACGCGATGACGCCGTCGAACTCTTCGACCTCGAGGATGCGGGTCAGCGCATCGAGCTTGTGCGGGCCCATGACCTGCAGGTACCGCTGGCGGGTGTTGGCGCCGGTGGTGGTCTTGGACTTGACCTGGATCTCGGCCGGGTTGTTCAGGTACTGCTTGGAGAGGCGGCGGATCTGGCTCGGCATGGTGGCGGAGAACAGTGCAACCTGGCGGCCCTCGGGGGTCTGCTGGAAGATCTGCTCCACGTCGTCGGCGAAGCCCATCCGCAGCATCTCGTCGGCCTCGTCCAGCACGAGGTACTGGAGTTCGGACAGGTCCAGGGAGCCCTTGGCGATGTGGTCGATGACGCGGCCGGGGGTACCGACCACAACCTGGGCGCCGCGGCGCAGGCCGGCCAGCTGCGGGCCGTAGGCGGAGCCGCCGTAGACCGGCAGGACGGTGAAGTCGTCAATGTGCTTGGCGTAGGAGGTGAAGGCCTCGGCGACCTGGAGCGCGAGCTCGCGGGTCGGAGCCAGCACCAGTGCCTGCGTCTTGCGGGACGGGCCGTTCAGGTCGTGGAGTTCGGCCAGCCGGGTCAGCGCCGGTACTGCGAATGCTGCAGTCTTACCGGTGCCGGTCTGGGCCAGGCCAACGACGTCGCGGCCCTCGAGCAGCACCGGGATGGTGGCTGCCTGGATCGGGGACGGCTTCTCGTAGCCGACGTCCTGCAGGGCGGCGAGGACGCGGCCGTCGATGCCGAGGTCGACGAAGCGGAGGCCGGTTTCGTCGTCGCCGGCCGTGTCGGCGGACTTCTCAGCGGCGGGCTTCTCAGCGGCGGTTACTTCGGCTGCGGGGGCAGCCGTTTCAGCGATCTCGACGTCGGCCTGGGTGTTTTCGGTGTCGACGGAGTTGTCTTGATTTTCGGGCATAGGGGAATCTTCCTCATCCATAGGGGCCAGGCGGCACAACCCGAGGTGAGCGGAGCCGCAGTACACGTGACACAAAGGTGCCGGGCATACATTGACCGGCCGGTCACATAGAAGTCCGGCGCTTTCGCAATCCCGTGGCAGGACTTCCCGCTGCAACTCTTGGCTGCTATCCCAGCAGTCTGTACAGCGTTTTCTTTAGCCGGCTCTCCCTATGAAAATGCCCGCATCACAGTAGCGGGCCCCAACACTTGCCAGTCCTGCCTCAAAAATTGGGCAGGAATAAGGGATTTCCGGAGTGGGGGATATTTCAAGTGTAGGGCATGTGGCGGCCCAGGTGGTAACGCAGCGGCCGACGGCGGCGGTGACCTTGCGCACACGGCCGTGGGTTCCCGGACTACTCCCCTTGCCGGGACTGCAGCTTCGCGAACTCCTGGTGGTACTCCGGTTGCAGCCGGATCAGGCCGTCGGCGTCGGCGTCCCGCAGCGCCTCCATGTCCTCGACCGTGGGGTCGGAAAACCATTTCCCGACCGTCACCCCGTGCGCCGGGACGTAGAGCCGGTGGATGTGGTCCCCCGCCTGAATGCTGCCGAGCCGCACCACCCGCAGGTACGCGCCCACCCGGCCGGCCTCGGTGAAACGTTTCACCCAGTGGGGTTCGTCCATCCGGCGCTGGAAGGTACTGCACGGCCGCCGGGGCGAGGTGACTTCCACCTCGACGTCGAGCCCGATCTTCCAGCGTTCGCCGATCACCGCGTTCGTGGCATCGAGGCCGGCGACCCGGAGGTTCTCGCCGAAGTACCCCGGCGGAATGTCACGCCCGAGCTCCGCGGCCCAGTAGTCGGCGTCGGACTGGGAATAGGCGTACAGGGCCTGATCCTCGCCGCCGTGGTCCATCCGGTCGGCCTGGACGTCACCGCGGAGGCCCAGCCGGTGGACTTTCACCGGCCCGTCCACGGGACGCTTGTCAATGGCGGTCACGCCCAGCCGTCCCTCGTCGCCGAGCAGCTGGTGGACCCGGCAGACGGCAAGCACGGATGCGGTGTTCATGGCACCAGTGTAGGCCCGCCTCTCCGAGGCGGCGGGGGGCGGCGGCGGCCCGTCGACGCTCCCGCCGGGCCCGCCGTCGGGCCGGAACGTAGGATGCTCCCATGAGCAGCCTTGGAGCAACCGACGTATCCGATGTCCTGGCGATCGATTCCCTGCTGAGCGCCGATGAGCTGGCGGTCCGGGAAAGGGTCCGCGATTTCACCCGCCAGCGGATCCGGCCCGGCATCGCAGCGTGGTACGACGACGGCGTCTTCCCGCTTGAACTGGCCGCCGAGCTGGGCGAGCTCGGGGTGCTCGGCATGCAGCTGGAGGGCTACGGTTGCCCGGGCCGATCCGCCGTCGAATACGGACTGGCCGCGATGGAACTCGAGGCGGGCGATTCCGGCATCCGCACCTTCGTCTCGGTGCAGGGATCCCTCGCCATGACCGCCATCCACCTGTGGGGCTCGGAGGAGCAGAAGCTCCACTGGCTCCCCCGGATGGCCGCGGGCGAAGTGATCGGCTGCTTCGCCCTGACCGAGCCGACGGCCGGCTCGGACCCGGCCGCCATGCAGACCTTTGCCCGGCGCGACGGCACCGGCGAGGACGCCGGCTGGATCCTGGACGGGGCCAAGCGATGGATCGGCTTCGCCTCGGTGGCCGACGTGCTGGTGGTGTGGGCCATGACCGACGACGGTGTGCGCGGCTTCCTGGTCCCCGCCGGCACCCCCGGGGTCACGGCCACCCCGATCGGGCAGAAACTCTCGATGCGCGCCTCCATCCAGTGCGATGTCAGCTTCGACGGCGTCCGGCTGGGCCCTGAGGCGCAGCTTCCGGCCGCCCGCGGGCTGCGCGGACCCTTCAGTTGCCTGAACGAGGCACGGTACGGGATCGCGTGGGGTGCGATGGGTGCCGCCCGGGACTCCTACGAGGCCGCGCTGCAGTACTCGCAGCAGCGGCTGCAGTTCGGCAAGCCGCTGGCGGGGTACCAGCTCACCCAGGAGAAGCTGGTGAACATGCTGCTGGAAATCCAGAAGGGCACCCTGCTGGCGCTGCAGCTGGGCCGGCTCAAGGACGCCGGGAAGCTGCGGCCGGAACAGATCTCGCTGGGCAAGCTGAACAACGTGCGCGAGGCGATCGCGATTGCCCGCGAGGCCCGCACCATCCTGGGCGGGAACGGGATCACGCTGGACTATTCGCCGCTGCGGCACGCCGCCAACCTCGAGTCGGTGCGCACCTATGAGGGCACCGACGAGGTGCACACCCTGGTCCTGGGCCAGCACATCACCGGGCTGGCCGCCTTCCGCTAGCGGCACGGAACCCACGCCGGCCGGGCCTCGGCGGGGGCGGGGCGGGTGCGAAGACGCGCCACCCGGGGTTCAGGCGGAGAAGCCGCCGTCGGCCTTGACCAGCTGGCCGGACACCCAGCGGCCCTCGGGCGAGAGCAGGAACGCCACCGTCCCGGCCACGTCCGCGGGGTTGCCGAGCCGGCCGCCGGGCTGCTGGCGCGACAGGTCCTCGCGGAGCTGCGCGTCCATCCAGCCGGTGTCCACCGGGCCCGGGTTGAGCACGTTGGCGCTGATCCCCCGCGGGCCCAGCTCCCGGGCCGCCGCAATCACGATCCGGTCCAGGGCCCCCTTGGACGCGCCGTAGGGCAGGTTGAACGCGGTATGGTCGCTGGTCAGCGCCACGATCGCGCCGCCCTCCGCCGGCGCCTGCCGGGCAAACGCGGCAATCAGCTGCCAGCTGGCGCGGGTGTTAACCGCAAAGTGTCGCTCAAAGCTCTCCAGGGTGGTGTCCAGGATGCCGGCGTCCACGGATTCGGCGTGACTGAGCACGAGTCCCTGCAGGGTGCCGGCGTCGTCCGCCACCGCTGCCATCAGCCGGTCCACGGCCTGCGGATCCTCGAAGTCGGCGGGGACGGCCACCACGGCCGCGCCGGTCGCCTGCAGCTCGGCGGTGAGGCGTTCGACGTCGTCGGGCTGCACGCCCCAGGGCATGCGGGTGTCGTAATCCTGCCAGTAGGTGAGTACCAGGTCCCAGCCGTCGGCGGCGAGCCGCCGCGCAATGCCGGCGCCGATGCCGGCGAGCCGCCCGACGCCGGTGACCAGGGCCGTCTTGCGCTGCACCGGCGGGGCGGCGGCAGCCGGCGTGTTTGGCGAATCTGGCACGGGCGCAGTGAAAACCATGGGGCCCAGCCTAGCTGCCGGGCTAGGCCGGAACCGGGACGGGGGCTTTGTTTCCGGTGTCCTTGCGGATCGTCGCGCTGATCACGGCGGCGATCGTGCCCATGGCCGCGGCGGCAAACCAGGCGTAGGTGTACTGGCCGGTCGCATCGCGGACGGCGCCGGCGGCCAAGGCTGCCGCGGCGGTGGGCGGCACGGTGGCCACCCAGTCCAGGCCGTAGATCACCACGAACACGATCATGCTGGGCTGGACTTCCGCGCCCAGCAGCAGAAAGCTACACTTCCGGCCGAGATGACAGCTCGTGGCGGTGTTGTCCGCCAACATTGCCGCGAACTGTCACCTCGCGGTCAAGGGGCGGCGGCGACAAGGGCGCGAAGCTACGCGGCCGGCAGGCTGTCCGTCCGTAGCGCTGCGCGGGAGGGCCGGTAGGCCAGGGCCCAGTACACCAGCATCGCGATCCCGCAGACCACGCCCAGGCTCGCGACGGTGAGCTGCCACTGCGTGTGCGGATCCTTGCCCCACTCGTGGGCCCCGGCCATCACCGCGAGGTACTTGGGCGTCAGGTAGAAGGCGACGGCGGACGCGGCGACGATTATCCAGCCGGCCAGCCGCATCCTGCCGTTGCGCGAGGGCACGCGGTGGATGGCGAAGCCCATGCAGGGCAGCGCCACGGCCATCCAGACCCAGTGGTGGGACCAGGACACCGGGCTGATCAGCAGCATCAGCAAGGCAGTGGCGGACACGGCGACGAAGTTCTCCTCCGCGTCGACGGCCCACTTGATCACGAGCGCGGCCACGGCGGCCAGGCCGAGCGAGAGCACCAGCCACACCACCGACGTCAGGGACGAATCCGGCAGTCCAAGGTGCAGCAGCAGGCCCTTGACCGAGAGGTTGTCCACGTAGCCCGGGCCGCCGATCCGTCCGGTGTCCGGCAGGATCCTGGTCCAGAACGTGAGCGAGGCGGTGGGCAGCATGGCCCAGGCCAGCGCGATCGAGCCGAAGAACCCTGCGGCCATCCAGCCGAGCGCCTTGAAGTCGCGGCGGACCAGGAAGTACAGACCGAAGGCGAGCGGGGTCAGCTTGATCCCGGCCGCCAGTCCGATCAGCAGGCCCGCCGGCCAACGGAACTCCCCCGTCCGGGATTTTCCGTAGAGTGCAAAGTCGGCCAGGATCAGCCCCATCAGGACGATGTTGATCTGGCCGAAGTCGAAGGTGTCCCGCCACGGGCCCATCAGCAGGATTGCCGCGGTGCCGGCCAGGGCCACGGCCCGGAACCGCCAGTCCGCGGCTGCGTCCCGCCAGCGGCCGAGCCCGAAGTAGTGCCGGGTCAGCCAGGCGGACACGACGGCAGCCCCGAGCAGGGCCGTGGCAATAAAAACGACGCCGCCGGCGCTCTGGCCCAGCGTCGCCATGGCGGCAAAGATCAGCGCGGCGAACGGCGGGTAGGTGAACGGCAGCCCGTCCCGGGGCGCGTACAGCTCGTTCACCCCGGTCTCACCGGCCTGCAGCACGCGGTTTCCGCCGTAGAAGTAGACCTCGAAGTCGTTCAGCAACGGAATGTAGGCCGAGTACAGCACCACCAGGGCGGCGACGACGGCGGCAGCGCCGGCCGCCGTCGCGACCCAGCCGCGGGTGGTGGAGCCGGTTGCCCGGGATGTGACGGTCACCGGAGGCTAGCTGCCCGTCTCAATGCGCCCGAAGGCCTGCTCGAGGTCCGCGATCAGGTCCTCGACGTCCTCGATGCCGCAGGAGAGCCGGATCAGGTTTTCCGGGACCGCCAGTTCGGTGCCCTTGACCGAGGCGTGCGTCATCTCGGAGGGGTAGTTCATCAGCGATTCGATGCCGCCCAGGGATTCGGCCAGGGTGAAGACCGAGGTGGATTCGGCGACCTTGCGCGCCGCGGCCTCGCCGCCCTTGAACTGCACGGAAATCATCCCGCCGAACTTCTTCATCTGCTTTTTCGCCAGCTCGTGGCCCGGGTGCGAGGGCAGGCCCGGGTACAGCACGGCCTCCACCTCGGGGCGCTGCAGCAGCCATTCGGCCACGGCCTGGGCGTTGTCGCTGTGCCGGTCCATCCGCACGCCGAGGGTTTTCAGTCCGCGGGTGGTGAGGAAGGCGTCCATCGGCCCGGACACGGCGCCGACGGCGAACTGCACGAAGCCGATCTTCTCGGCCAGCTCCGGGTCGTTGACGATGATCGCGCCGCCGACGACGTCGGAGTGCCCGCCGATGTACTTGGTGGTGGAGTGCACCACGACGTCGGCGCCCAGGGCCAGCGGGTTCTGCAGGTAGGGCGAGGCGAAGGTGTTGTCCACCACGAGGAGGGCACCGGCGTCGTGCGCCACCGCGGCGAGCGCAGCGATGTCGGTGATTTTCATCATCGGGTTCGACGGCGTTTCCACCCAGACCAGCCGGGTCTTGCCGCCGGCCGCGACGGCCTTGGCGACGGCGTCAAGGTTGGACATGTCCACCGGGGTGTTGCCGATCCCCCACTCGCCCAGGACGCGGCTGATCAGCCGGTACGTCCCGCCGTAGGCGTCGTTGCCGAGCACAATGTGGTCCCCGGGCCGGGTGAGGGCGCGGATCATCGAGTCCTCGGCGGCCAGGCCGGAGCTGAAGGAGAACGCCGCGGCGCCGCCCTCCAGCGCGGCGAGCTGTTCCTGCAGGGCGTCGCGGGTGGGGTTGGTGCCGCGGCCGTATTCATAGCCGGCCCGGAGGCCGCCGATCCCGTCCTGCGCGTAGGTGGAGGAGAAGTGGACCGGGGGCACCACGGCGCCGGTGCGCGGCTCGAAGGCCTGGCCGGCGTGCACGGCGCGGGTGTTGAAGCCGGCCTGGGCCGCGGAAGAGCTTTCTGGCTGGGACATGGGACTCCTTGTACTGGTCAGTTGCTGAGGTAGGCGAGGAGGTCGTGGCGGGTCAGGATCCCCACCGGAGCGCCGACGAACGTCACCATCAGGGTGTCGGTGTCGGAGAGGAGTTCGCGGGCCGTCGAGATCGATTCGAGCGAACCGATCACCGGCAGCCGCGCCTCCATGTGTTCGGAGATCTTGTCGGTGAGGTTCGCCTCGCCGCGGAAGAGCTTGGCGGTCAGGGTGCGTTCGTCGACGGCCCCGAGCACCTCGCCCATCACCACCGGCGGCTCCTGGGACAGCACCGGGATGTGCGAGACGCCGTACTCGTTCATGATGTTGATGACATCGCGGACGGACTCGTTCGGGTGGATGTGCACCAGGTCGGGGAGTTCGCCGGTCTTGGCTTTGAGCACCTCCCCCACCGAGGCCTCGTCGCCGCCGGATAGGAAGCCGTAGGAACGCATCCACTGGTCGTTGAAGATTTTCGCCAGGTAACCGCGGCCGGAGTCGGGCAGGATCACGACGACGACGGCGTCGGCGGGCAGGTCCCGGGCCGCCTGCAGCGCGGCGACGACGGCCATGCCGGAGGAACCGCCCACCAGCAGGCCTTCTTCGCGGGCCAGCCGGCGGGTCATGGCGAAGGAGTCGGCGTCGCTGACGGCGATGACGTCGTCGGGCACGGCCTTGTCGTAGTTGGCCGGCCACATGTCCTCGCCGACCCCTTCAACGAAATACGGCCGGCCGGTGCCGCCGGAGTAGACCGAGCCGGCAGGGTCGGCGCCGATGATCTTGACCACGCCGCCGTCGGCCTCGGCCCGGTCCGCGGAGACTTCCTTGAGATACCGGCCGGTGCCGGTGATGGTGCCGCCGGTGCCGGCGCCGATCACGCAGTGCGTGATCCTGCCGTCCGTGTCGCGCCAGATTTCCGGGCCGGTGGACTCGTAGTGGCTGGCCGGGGCGGCCGGGTTGGAGAACTGGTCCGGCTTGTAGGCGCCGGCGATTTCGGTGACCAGCCGGTCCGAGACGCCGTAGTAGCTTTGCGGGCTGTCCGGGGCGACGGCGGTGGGCGTCACCACAACTTCGGCGCCGTAGGCCTGCAGCACGGCGCGTTTGTCCTCACCGACCTTGTCCGGGACCACGAAGATGCAGCGGTACCCCTTCTGCTGCGCCACGAGGGCCAGGCCCACCCCGGTGTTGCCGGAGGTGGGCTCCACGATGGTCCCACCGGGCTGGAGCTTGCCGCTGCGCTCCGCATCCTCGATCATCCTGGCGGCGATGCGGTCCTTGATGGACCCGCCGGGGTTCAGGTATTCCAGCTTGACCAGGACCGTGGCGGCGATGCCGTCGGTCACGTGGTTGAGTTTGACGAGCGGCGTGTTGCCGATGAGGTCCAGGACGGACTGGGCGTACTTCATAGATACAAAGTTACCGTCTGCGGGGCCGCGGGCACGTCGCGTCGCCGCCGCCGCCGTGCGGGTGCGACGATTGGGCGGTGAAACGAAGGACCTGGTGGAAGACGCTCAGGAGCTACTTGGTCCCCGGCGGCATGCTGCTGGCCGGGGGCGCGGCGCTGGGCACCGGACTGCTGCCGTGGCCCGCCTTCGAGGAACTCACCGGCCGCACGGTGCCCGTGCTGGGCTTTGTGGTGGCGATGTCTCTGGTGACCGAACTGGTGGACGACGCCGGGCTGTTCCGGGCGGTCACGGACCGCCTGGCCGCGCTGGGCCGGGGCCGCGTGCTGCTGCTCTGGCTGCTGGTGATCGCCCTGGCCACCGTCTCCACCGTGTTCCTGTCGCTGGACACGACGGCAGTGCTGGTCACCCCCGTCGTCGTGCTGCTGGCGGTCCACGCCCGGATCCCGCCGCTGCCCTTCGCCCTGACCACCATCTGGCTCGCGAACACGGCGTCGCTGCTGCTGCCCGTGTCCAATCTGACCAACCTGCTGGCCCAGTCCCGGCTGGGCCTCAGCCCGGCCGCGTTCGCCTCGCTGGTCTGGGCCCCCGCGCTGGCGGGAATCCTGGTCCCGCTGGCGTTGCTGTGGCTGGCCTTCCGGAAGGATCTGCGGGGCGGTTACGGCCCGCAGCCGGTCCACCGGGTGCGGGACCGGGTCCTGCTCTATGCCTCGGCCGGCGTGATGCTGCTCCTGCTGCCGGCGCTGGTCTCCGGGATCCCGGTCTACCTTCCCGCCGCGGCCGCCGCCGCGGTTCTCTTGGTCTTGTTCCTGTGGCGCCGCCGCTCGGCCTTGCGCTGGTCCATGATTCCGTGGCGGCCGCTGATGCTCACGGTCGGCCTGTTCATGGTGGTGGAGGCGCTGCACGCCAACGGCCTGGCGGGCGTCGTGGGCCGGGTCGCCGGGTCCGGGGACAGCCTGCCGGCGCTGCTGCAGCTGGCCGGGCTGGGCGCGGGCGCGTCGAACGCAGTCAACAACCTGCCGGCCTACCTCGCCCTGGAACCGGTGGGCGGTTCGCCGGTACGGCTTGCGGCCCTGCTGATCGGCGTCAACCTCGGCCCGCTGATCACGCCCTGGGCCTCGCTGGCGACCCTGCTCTGGCACGAACGCCTGCGGGCCCTCAACGTCGAGATCCGCTGGGGCGGCTTCGCCTTGGCGGGCGTCGCCGCCGTCGCCCTCACGGTCCCCCTGGCGGTCGTGGCCCTCTGGCTGACTAGCGGCATGCACTGAACGCGCGTCAGGCCCCCAGGTCGTTCCCGGCGGTTGCGCCGGCGTCGCCGGCTGCCTCACGGGCGGTCCCGCCGGCTGCCGCCGGGTCCGCCGGGGCCGCGTTCTGCCAGAGCCCCACGACGTTGCCCTCGGTGTCCTTGAAGTACGCGTTCCACCCGGACCCCGGCACCTCCATCTTGCCGCGGTGGACCGAACCACCCCGGGCCGCGATCTGCGCCAGCACCTCGTCGATGTCGTCGACGTCGACCGTCACCACCGGGGCCGTGAGGTCGCCGCGGCGGAACAGGCCGCCGTTGATGGACCCGGAGACCGCGGGCCGGCCGTGCTCGTCCATCGGGGTGGTCAGCGCCAGGCTGTATTCCATCTCCGGCATGACCTGGAAACCCCAGCCGAACACCGCACTGTAGAACTCCCGGGCGCGGTTCTCGTCATCCGCGGGAAGCTCGAAATGCACCACTCCACCAGCCATCACACTCTCCTGACCTTCAAGGGATCCGCTCCCGGGGACGGCACGGGAACCCGCGCCACAGCCGGAGTCTAGTCCCGTACGGGGCCCCGGATAAGGGCCATCGGGTCCGCAGGGCCCCGCCGCCGAGGGCGGTCCCGGATGTGCCCGCCGTCGGCCCGGCGTGGGAACATGTTCGGATGACCACCGCAGAGCTCCCCGCCGGCGCGCCCGCCGCGGCGGACGCCTCGCTCCGGTGGCACCCGGACGGCCCCTTCGACCTGACGCAGACCCTCGGCACGCTCCGCCGCGGCCACGGCGATCCCTCCATCCGGGTCGCCCCCGACGGCTTCTGGATGGCGTTCACGACGCCGGCCGGTCCGGCCTCGCTGCGTCTGTGCCCCGCCGGTCCGGCGGCCGCGCCGTGGGTCGACGCGCGCGCCTGGGGACCCGGGGCGGCCGAAGCTGTCGGGGCCGTGCCGCGCCTGCTGGGACGCGACGACGACTGGTCAGCCTTCGACGAACCGGCGTTCCACGCCACGCTCCCCCGGATCGTGGTGGACGCCCGGCGCCGGAACCCCGCTGTCCGGCTGCCGGCCACCGGCCGGATGATCGACGCGCTCGTGCCTACGGTCCTCGAGCAGAAGGTCACGGTGATCGAAGCGCGCCGCGGCTACCGCTACCTGGTGTACCGCTTCGGAACCGCGGCGCCCGGCGCCGGCACCGTCGCCCCCGCCAACCTCATGGTCCAGCCCACGCCCGAGCAGTGGCTGCGGATCCCGTCCTGGGAATGGCACAAGGCCGGGGTCGGCCCGCAGCGCTCGGACACCGTCATGCGGGCGCTGCGCTCCGCCGTCGCGCTGGAACGGCTGGCGGCGCTGCCGGCGGCCGAAGCCGCCGCGAAGCTGCAGACCCTTCCCGGGATCGGCATCTGGTCGGCGGCCGAGGTGGTGCAGCGCACGCACGGCTGTCCGGACTCGATCGCGGTGGGCGACTACCATCTGGCGGCGTACGTCGGCGCGGCGCTGACCGGGCGGCGGACGGACGACGCCGGCATGCTGCGGCTGCTGGCACCCTGGGCCGGCCACCGCCAGCGGGTGGTCCGGATGATCGGCCTCAGCGGATTCCGGAAGCCGGTCTTCGGCCCGCGGATGACCATCCAGGACCACCGCGCGCACTGACCCCGCGTCAGCGCTCCACGGAAACCGGGCCGGGCCGCAGTCCGGGGGCACTTTGGCGCGGACACGCCGGCAAGCAGACCGCCGACGTCGCGGATTGCCTCCAAAGTTCCCCCGGACGGTGCCACCCGGCCGCGAAACAGCGCTCCCGGTACGCCACCGCCGGCCGCTGCTACAGTCCCAGCCGGGCCACGGCCTCCTGGCGCATGTCCACCTTCCGGATCTTGCCGGACACCGTCATGGGGAAGCTTTCCCGGACATCCACATAGCGCGGGATCTTGTAGTGCGCCAGCTTGCCCCGGCAGAATTCGGCCAGCCCGGCGGCGTCCAGCATGCCGGCGCCGGGCTTGAGGATCACGCAGGCCATCAGTTCCTCGCCGTAGGCGGCATCCGGGACCCCGATCACCTGCACGTCCTGGATGTCCGGGTGGGTGTAGAGGAACTCTTCGATCTCGCGCGGGTAGACGTTCTCGCCGCCGCGGATCACCATGTCCTTGATCCGGCCCTCGATCACCAGATAGCCGTCCGCATCCATGCGGGCCAGGTCGCCGGTGTGCATCCAGCCTTCGGCGTCAATCGCCTCGGCCGTCTTGTCCGGCTGGTTCCAGTAGCCCTGCATCACGGAGTACCCGCGGGTGCACAGCTCGCCGATCTCGCCGCGCTGCAGCACCCCGCCGGTCACCGGGTCCACCACCCGGCTCTCCAGGTGCGGCATGGTCCGGCCCACGGTCTGGGTGCGCTGGGCCATCGTGTCCACCCCGCGGGTCATGGTGGAAACCGGCGAGGTCTCCGTCATGCCGTAGCAAATGGCCACATCGCGCATGTTCATCTCCCCGATCACCCGGTTCATGACCTCGATGGGGCACAGCGAGCCGGCCATAACGCCGGTGCGCAGGGTGGACAGGTCATAGGAGGCGAAGTCCGGCAGGGCGAGTTCGGCGATGAACATGGTCGGCACGCCGTAGAGCGACGTCCCGCCGAAGTCCTGCACAGCCTCCAGCGCGGCGGCCGGCGAGAACCCGCGGCCCGGAATGATGGTGGCGGCGCCGTGGCTGAAGGCGGCCAGATTGCCGATCACCATGCCGAAGCAGTGGTAGAACGGCACCGGCAGCACCACCCGGTCGTGCTCGGTGTAGTCCAGCAGCTCGCCAATGGAGTAGCCGTTGTTGAGCAGGTTGCGGTGCGTCATGGTGGCGCCCTTGGGAAAGCCGGTGGTGCCGGAGGTGTACTGCAGGTTGATCGCGTCGTGCGGGTCCAGCTCGGCCATCCGCGCCTTCAGCCCGGAATGCGCGACGTCGTCGGCCCGCCGCAGCAATTCCGCATACGTCAGTTCCGCCCCGTTTTCCGGGACCCCCGCGGCGAGGCCGGACAGGCCGGCATCGGGCAAGAACACGAGTTCGCGCAGCTCGGGACACTCCGCCAGCGCCTGCCGGGCCATCCCGGTGTAATCGCTGTTCTTGTCCGACGGTGCCGCCACCAGCATCCGCATGCCGTTCTGCCTGACGACGAATTCCAGCTCATGGCTGCGGTACGCCGGATTGACGTTGACCAGGATCGCCCCGATCTTCGCCGTGGCGTACTGCAGGATGGTCCATTCGGCGCAGTTCGGGCTCCAGATGCCGATCCGGTCCCCGGTGGCGACGCCGAGCGCGAGCAGCGCGCGGGCCAGCCGGTCGACGTCGTCATTCATCTTGGTGTAGCTCCACCGCCGGGCCTCCCCGCCCGGAACCGCCGCAGCTTCAATCAGTGCGTCGTGGAACGGGAACCGGGAGACGATCCGCTCGAAGTGGTCGCCGATGGTTTCTTCGATCAGCGGGACGTCAGTGTCCCCGGCTGTGTACGCAAGCATGCTGTGACGCTACCAACAGCCCGGCGGCAAGAGAAGGTTAAAGCGTGGAAGTCCTAGGAAATCTTCCGGGCATCTCCCGGTGCCGGCGCGGACGCCCGGTAGGGTAAAGGCCATGAGCGAACCCATTGACCTGCAAGCCACTTTTATCCCCAACGAGGGCGAGTTCTTCCGCGTGAAGCTGGCCCTTGAGATCGCGATCGACGAGGTCGTCAACGAGCCAGGATGCATCCGCTACGAACTGACCGAGGCGAACGAAGACAAGCTGGTGCTGACCGAGCGGTGGGCCTCCCAGGAAGACCTGGACAAACACTCGAAAGGCACGGCGGTCCAGGACCTGAACGAGTCGCTGAGCGCACTGCTGGCCGAGCCGGTCAAGCTGGAAAAGCTCTAGGCCGGCCGGTCTTAGCAACCCAACAACAACGCGGGGTCACTCCGCGCCCATAACCCTGTCAGGGATGGGCGCGGAGTGACCCCGCGTTGCTTTAAGCCGTTGGGAGACCGGCTTAGATGTCCGGGATCTGGCTGCCGTCCTGCTGGGTTGCGGCTTCAGCCTGCGAGCGGGCCACGTGCGCATGGACTTCCTCCATGTCCAGGGCCTTGACGGCGTCGACCACCTGCTCCAGCTGCTGGGCGTTCAGCGCGCCCGGCTGGGAGAACACCAGCACCTTCTCGCGGAAGGCCATCAGGGTGGGGATCGAGGTGATGCCGGCCTCGGCGGCGAGCTGCTGCTCCGCTTCGGTGTCCACCTTGGAGAAGACGACGTCCGGGTGCTTCTCCGAAACGGCCGCGTACGTCGGGCCGAACTGCTTGCACGGGCCGCACCATTCGGCCCAGAAATCTACGAGGACAATGTCGTTGTCCTCGACGGTCGATGCGAACTGTTCACCTGTAATGTCTACGGTAGCCATGGGTCAACGGTACGCGAGCCGCCCGCGAAAGTCCCCCGCGTTTCGCTGTTGGCACATCCTTCGCCGGGTTAGGCCCAGGCGTGCGGAGCGGGGCGGCGAGCTCCCGGCAGCGCGTTCGTTTCCCGCCACTCGTGGATCCACTCGGGCAGTTCCAGGTCCGCCGGCGGTGCCCCGAATTCGCGGATGATCTCCTCCTGGCAGACCGGTTTGCCCTTGGCGACCAGCCGGGTGGCGATGTGCGCCCGTGCGTAGATTTCGCCGTCGGCCACCATGCGCTGTTCGAAGTAAATGGCCTTCTCATCCAGCCCGATGACCTTGGTCTCGATCGTGTACTGCTGCCACAGCTGCAGGGAGCGGCGGAAAGCGATGGTCTCGCCCGCGACCACCGGCGTCCAGCCGCGCCGGCGCATGGCCCGCCAGGTCCCGCTGCGTGCCATCAGGTCGAACCGGCCCAGGTCCATCAGGGAGAAATACATGCCGTTGTTGACATGCATGGCGATGTCAATGTCCGTCGGCAGGACCCGGAGCGGCAGCGAGGACGCATCCCAGATGCCGAGCGGCGGGCGCCGGGCGGACGTGATGAGCAGGAGGATGGTGCGGAGCAGCAGATGCATGGCCCCTATGTTACCCGCGAGTAACAAGGGTGCCAAGGGCGGATGCCCGGCTCAGCCGGCGGAGAGGACGGCGACCGTGGCCTTGCGGCCCGCGCCGCGGATGGACCAGCAGTTCCCGGTGCCGATCACCTCCAGGTCTTCGAGGGCCGGGTGGCGCAGCACCAGCGCGGTGTTCTCGTCCACCGCCACGGCCCGGTCCACAAGGCCCTCCGCGACGGCCGCAACCGCACGGCTCAGGGTCCCGGCCTGCGCGGCATGGACGTCGACGGCGAACGGCACCAGGCCCAGGCCGTCGCGAACCTCCAGCTCGTCAAGGCCTTCCGAGCATTCCTCCGAGCACACCTCGACACCCCGGAGCCGGTAGCCGCCCACCAGGGCCCGCTGCGGCGCGATCATCGCCCCGGCGGAGAATCCCAGGTAGGGCACGCCGGCAGCGACCGCCTTCCTGATCGCCGCCGCCGAGCCCCGGAGGCCGTCCAGGTAGTCCGGGGTGGGGCCGCCGCCGACGACGATCCCGTCGACGTCGTCGAACTCCCCCGGGTCGGCCGCGTCGTTGGCGCGCAGCAGGACCGGCGTCAACTCGCAGGGTGTACGGCTGTGCAGCGGCTCCAGGTAGGTTGGGGAGGAAGTACTCCGAGCTGCCTTCGCGGTCAAACAACACGACGGCGATCCGGGCAGGCCGGATTCCGCCGGTGCGGTTCCGGACCTCCTTGACGAACCGGTCAAAAACAACCGGGGCGGTCACAGTATCGGGTCCGCCGCCCACCAGGATGATGCTCATGGGTATCACGGTACCGTCCCGGCTGCCGGGTCAGTCCGCGGCGGGTCAGTAAGCGGCCACCAGCTCGACTTCGAAGCCGTCCGCGTTGACCAGATAGGCGGCGTAATGGCCGGGGCCGCCCGCATGCGGATACTTTTCCGGGAACAGCCCGGCCCAGCCGTGGGCGGGGGCGTCCGCCGCCAGCGTATCCACTTGTTCCGGCGTTCCGGCCCGGAAGGCCAGGTGGTTCAGCCCGGGCGCCGTACGGCGGTGGGTCCGGCCGCTCAGGTCCGGGGACTCTTCGACGACGATGTACGTGGGTCCGCGCCGCCAGCTGCGCCCGCGGGGCCAGTCCTGGTACTGCTCATAGCCAAGCCGGGCCAGCAGCCAGCCCCAGTGGGCCGTGGCCCGGCCGAGGTCCGGAACCCACAGCTCGATGTGGTGCAGGGCGCCGAAAGATTCGTCAGTCATTGTGAGCGTCTCCCACGCACGTCAGTGCAGGATGCGCTGGAACAGGACATGGTCCTGCCAGCTCCCGGCGATGTGCAGGTACTCCGGGGCCAGCCCGATCTCCTGGAAACCGGCGCGCCGCAGCACAGTCTGTGAGGCGGCGTTGTGCGGCAGGGTGGCCGCCTGGACGCGGTGCAGCTCCAGCGCTGTGCCGGCGGCAGCCACAACGTGGGCGACGGCGGCCGTGCCGACGCCCCGGCCGGTACATTCCCGGTCCACCCAGTAGCCCAGGTTGGCGCTGCGGAAGGGGCCCCGCACAATGCCACTCAACGTCATGGTGCCGACCGCCCGGTCGCCCTGCAGCAGGATCCAGGGAACGGCGGTCCCGGCGGCAAACATGGCCAGCTTGCCGCCAATGTTGGCCCGCTGGCCCTCCGTCGCGAAGAATTCTGCGCTCCGGACAGGTTCCCAGGGCGCAAGGTGCTCCCGGTTCCGCCGGTAGGCGGCAGCCAGCCGCTCGGCGTCGGAGCCGCGCAGCAGCCTGATCCGGACACCGCCGGGCAACTCGCCCGCCAGCGCGCTTGGGCTCTCAGTCATCACCCTCCCCATCCTTCCCGATCCTCCCTGCTGCAGCCGCCCGCGCCGCGCCGCTGACGGATCCGGGCCTCCGTCCGTGCCGCGGCGGCCCCGTGCCGGCCCGGTCCGTGGTCCGGTCCTGCCCGGGGACGGTGTCGGTCCCCGTGGCGGCGTTAGGCTCGGGGCATGTCGGCTCTGTGGGGGGCGCGGATCCTGCGCGCGAAGGTATTGCTGCTGGTTCTGCTCCTGCCGGTGGCCGCGTGTGAGTACAGTCCGGACGAGCCGTTGCCCGCGCCGGCTGCCACGCACGCCGTCGATCCGGCATTGTTCCTTGCCGAAGTGACCCGGCAGCTGGGGGGACCGCCCGCCAACTCCGGCACCCCACATGCCACCGGCAAGACGGCCGCCTGGACCACCGACCTCGCTGCCGGGGACTACCTGCTGACGGCGGCGTGCTCCGGCGCCACCCGGCTGGAAGTAAAGCTGGTCCGGGGGCAGGGACTTCCGGAAGCCTGGGACTACCCCTGCGGCGAGGCCCGCGCCACGTTCATCCGCCACACGGGAGGCATACTTACGGCCCGCGCCACGGCACTCTACGGACTCGAGGCCGGCGTCGCCGGGGTGAAGATCGAGCCGAACACGGACGAATCGCTGCGCGAAAATTTCGGCGCCAGCGCCTGGGCACGGGACGTCCTGGACCCCTCCATGCCCGGCGAATACCGGGGATCCGCCACGTCCGACGCGCCGACCAGCTTTGGGCTCTCCGCCCCGCCCGGCCTCTACGACTTGAATTTCGCCTGCCGCGGGACGGCGGCGACGCGGCTGTCCATCCGCAGCTGGAACGGCGCCGAAGTCCTGTCCGAACGGACCGTCCCGTGCGGGGAAGTCATCAGCATCCTGTTGCAACTGCCCTCGGAGGGCGCTGAGCTGAGCATGGCGCCCGCTGGCAGCACGGGGCAATACTCGTTCCGGCTCGTGCCACTCGGGAACGGACCGGGCTAGTCTGCAGTCAGGTCCGCGGCCTGGTCCGCGGCCCCGGCGAGCGCAATGATCATCCGCTCCATCCGGGCGACGCCGGCAAAGCGTCCGGCGTTATCCGTCACCAGGAGCGAGTCGAACCTTTGGGCCTTCGGCCTCGTCATGGAACGGGCAAGGGCCTGGCTGAGCGGAGTATCGAGGTTCACGCGCATCCCGGGGCTCACCACGGCAAGCGCGGCCGCCCCCGCGTCCAGCACCGCGACCGGCCGCAGGTGCTCGCCCAGCAGCACGACGGCGTCCAGAGCCGGGTTGGCCGCGAAGGCTTCGGCCGCCTGCGCGGCGCTGGACACCGTCGCCGCCGGTTCGACGACGTCGCGGATGACCGTCTTGTGCGCCACCGGCCGCGCGCTGGCCAGGCGGTGTGCCACGTCGAGGTCGATGCCGGCCCACGGCGGAGCCGGCCGGGCAAGGTAGTAGCCCTGCACAAGAGGTACGCCCAGTGAGACCAGCGCCTCGAGCTCCTCGGCCCGTTCGACGCCCTCGGCCAGAATCCACGCATCCACGCGGCTCGCAAACGCGCCGAGCATCCCGATCAGGGCACGCTTCGCCTCATCGCGGTCGACGTCCTGGATCAGGGCCCGGTCGATTTTGATCATCGAGGGCCGCAGGGCCAGCAGGTGGCGCAGCCCCGCGTAGCCGGCCCCGGCGTCGTCGACGGCGATCAGGGCACCGGCGGCGCGCAACTGGTTCAGGTCCGGTTCCAGCTCCACGTACGAATCGATCGGCGTCTGCTCCGTCAGTTCGACGATCAGGCCGCCCAGCTTGCCCTCGTCGCGCCACACACTGCGGATGCACTCGGACGTCAGCAGTTCCGGTGAAACGTTGAGGGTCAGGAAGCAGTTGGCCGGCAGCGCGGGGCGGGCCTTCAGGGCCGTGCGCAGCGCGGCAGACTCAAGCTCGGCGGCCTTCCCGTGGGCACGGGCGGCGGCAAACCACACTTCGGGGTTCTTCTCGGCATAACCGGGAAACCGCGCCAGGGCTTCGTAGCCCACCACCGCTCCCCGCGCCGTATCAATAATGGGCTGATAGGCCGCCGCCAGCCCTTCACCGCGGCAGGCGGAAGCGAGCAGGCGCTCCCAGTCCGGAGGCGCTGGCGTGCCGGCGCCGGCGCCGGCGTCGGGATGCGGCCCGCCCGCCGCAGGAATCAACTAGCCGGGACGATTGCTTTGCGCACCGAGCCGACGAGCTCGGGTGACAGATCGGTCAGGCCGTGCACTGATGCGGCGTGGGCGCCCACCTGGACCAGAATTTCGTCGTCCGTGCTGCAGACCCAGCGGGCTTCACAACCGGGAACAACGTCACCACATGCAAACGACTTCATTTCAGCTCCTAAGGCACTTTTTGATCAACGCGCCTTACCCTACTCTGCAGTAATGACGAATCGGCCGATTCTCCGGCCGGGGTGTCGTCCGCCTGCCTGTCTGGCCGTCCGGCCGGCCGCGGGGATAGGCCGGGCGGCAGGAGGGATCAGCCTGCGACGCTTTGCGTCCCGTCGCCGGCCGCCAGTCCGGCCAGCCATTGCCGGGCGTCGGCCCTCGAGGTGAAGTAGCGCTGCGGACAGTCGTTCCCGCGGCGCATCCATGCGGCCACCACCCGGTCCACGTTGGACTCACCGACCAGCGCCACGGAGGAAACGAAACGGCTGTCCAGGTAGTGGTTTCGGGCTCCGGCAGTCAGCTTGACGTCACTGATGTCGATCAGCAGCGGCAGCATGCGCCCGGCACTGATTTTTGAAATGGCCAGGACGGACTCGACGGCGTCCGCCGTGTCCAGCGCAGAGCCGGACGCCCAGGCCAGCTGCAGAATTCCGCCCTCATCCAGGCTGAGCGTTCCCTTGCCGGCTGCCAGGACTATCTCCATGTGATTCCCCCTCCTGCGACAGGGTAGCGCCTCCCGGGGACAAGATGTGACGTCAGGCACGTTTTCACTCGAAAATGACGGCCCGCCCGCCCATCGAGTGCTCCGTAGCCGCCGTTTTCACCCCGCTAAAGGGCACTTATGGAGCAGCCGCCGGGTTATCCGAGTTACCCGGCCCTCCGGGCGGGGCCGAGCAAAGAAAAAACCTCCGGAACCGAGTGGTTCCGGAGGTTTTCTCGAGGGTGGCAGATGAGGGATTCGAACCCCCGTAGGCGTTGCCAGCTGATTTACAGTCAGCCCCCTTTGGCCGCTCGGGTAATCTGCCGAACTTCAAAAGAAGATCACTCGCGGCCTCCATGTTCAGAACGCCTGTTTCCAGTCCGTTCCGCTTCCAGCAACCGCGGGCAAGACAACTTTACAGAACTTCCGCCGAAGAATCGAATCGGCGCCGGCCAGCCCGGTAAGGCCCGGAAAATCAGGCTTCGCCGAGGATGCGGCCAGCGAGTTTGGCCTCGAATCTCGCCGCCTGCTCGGCGGTGACCTGGTTCAGCTGCACGGCCCGGGCCAGTTCCGCCTGCACACCGTCCAGCCGGGCCGAAACGTCCCCGGCCGGGCTGAGGATGATGGAGGCAGCCAGGGCCGCGGCGGCCACCGACGTCATCGCCGTGGTGATCGAACCCGCCGCGGCGGCGGTGGAGCTGGAGACGTAACGGATGGCCTTGCGGTTCATGTGCTTTGCCTTTCAAGCGGCTCTTCCAAGGACTACAACTCTGCCGGGCCAAGCTTCGTTCCCCCCGAGGTTCAGCTTTGAGCCGACTGTGAGGACCGCCGACCCCCGCGCAGCTTCACATCCGGAGCATCCGTACTAGGCTGGAATGCAGAAACACCGCCCTTCAGCAGGGCGCCCGGACAACCATCAGGAGGACAGTCATGGCAGGCGAATCCACATTCGACGTCGTCAGCAAGGTCGACAAGCAGGAGGTCGCCAACGCGCTGAACCAGGCACAGAAGGAACTGGCGCAGCGCTACGACTTCAAGGGGGTCGGCGCCGAGGTCGACTTCAGCGGCGAGAAGATCCTGATGAAGGCCAACTCCGAGGAGCGGGTGCTGGCCGTCCTGGACGTACTGCAGTCCAAGCTGATCCGCCGCGGCATCTCGCTGAAGTCCCTGGATACCGGCGAACCCTACCCCTCCGGGAAAGAATTCCGCCTCGAGGCCACCATCAAGGAGGGCATTGCCCAGGACCTCGCGAAGAAGATCAACAAGCTGATCCGGGACGAGGGGCCCAAGTCGGTCAAGTCCCAGATCCAGGGCGACGAGCTGCGCGTGACGTCCAAGTCCCGCGACGACCTGCAGGAGACCATGAACCTGCTGAAGGGCTTCGACGAGGCCGACCTCCAGTTCGTGAACTTCCGCAGCTAGGACCGCCAAACTGGCCGGGTTTCAGCGTCATCACGACGCCGGGGCCCGGCCTTTTCGTGCTTACCCCAGCTGCCGTCCCGCCATCCGTTCCAGCCGGCCGATCCGCTCGCTCATCGGCGGGTGGGTGGAAAACATCCGCACCATGCCGCCGCCGCGGAACGGGTTGGCGATCATCAGGTGCGAGGCGTTCACCAGCCGCTGGTCCTGCGGCAACGGCGCCAGCTGCACGCCCTGTTCGATCTTGCGCAGCGCCGAGGCCAGCGCCAACGGGTCGCCGGTGAGCGCCGACCCGTCCTCGTCGGCGTCGTACTCCCGGGTGCGGGAGATGGCCATCTGGATCAGCGAGGCGGCAAACGGCGCCAGCAGCGCCATCGCGAGCAGGGCCAGCGGGTTCGCGTTGCGGCGGTCGCCGCCGCCGAAGAACAGCAGCATCTGGCCCACCGAGGTGATTACACCGGCGACGGCGGCAGCCACCGATGAGGTCAGGATGTCCCGGTTGTAGACGTGCATCAGCTCGTGGCCGAGCACGCCGCGCAGTTCGCGGGCGTCGAGCAGCTGCAGGATGCCCTGGGTGCAGCAGACCGCTGCGTTCTGCGGGTTCCGGCCGGTCGCGAAGGCGTTCGGCGCCATGGTCGGTGAGATGTAGATCCGGGGCATGGGCTGGTTGGCGCGGGCCGAGAGCTCCCGGACCATCTGGTGCAGCTGCGGCGCCTCGGCTTCCGTGACCGGATATGCCTGCATTGCCCTGATCGCGATCTTGTCGCTGTTCCAGTAGCCGTAGGCGGTGGTGCCGACGCCGACCAGTGCCATGATCCAGATGGGCGCCGAGCTGCGCATGCTGGATCCAATAAGCGCGCCGAGGCCCAGCAGCACCGCCCAGAGCACGCCGAACAGGGCCGCCGTTTTCAGTCCGTTGTGGTGGTTGTGCACTGATCCTCCCGAGCCGTGCCGCCGTCGTCGGGTGTCCCACGGATCACCCATTAAGGAAACGAACCGCTACGGGACCGGGTTCCGCGCGTCGTACTGCAGGAACCCGGACTGCCAGCGGGCCACGAGCCAGGCCACCACCGCGCAGAGCACCCCGCCCGCGAGCAGCACCCAACCTTCACTGAGCAGCTTCGTCGCGCCGCCGGCCAGCATGTCCCCCACCCGGGGTCCGCCGGCGACAACCACCACAAAGACGCCCTGCAGCCGGCCGCGCAGGTGGTCCGGAGTGGCCGACTGCAGGATGGTGGTGCGGAACACGGCACTGACCGAGTCGGCGATCCCGGCGAGCGCGCAGCAGACCGCGGCGGGCACCAGCCACAACGTCACGCCCCCGGCTCCGGACCGGCCGGCGAGCACGACGACGAGGCCCAGCCCCGCGATCGAGGCGCCCCAGCCCATGACCGACCAGACCACCGCCGCGCCCTGCGCCCGGACGGCTCCGAGCGGGCCGGAGAAGAGCCCGGCGAGGAAGGCGCCGACGGCGGTCGAGGCCAGCAACACGCCGACCGTGGCTTCGCCGCCGCCGATCATGAGCGCGCCGATGGCCGGCAGCAGCGCCCGCGGCTGGGCCAGGATCATGGCCACCAGGTCGATCACGAAGGTCATGCGCAGGTTGGGACGGGTGCCGAGGAAGCGGAAGCCTTCCACCACGGAACGCAGGCCGGCCCGGTGCGACTCCTGACCCGGCGGCATCGGCGGCAGCTTCAGCAGGGCCCAGACGACGAACGCGAAGCTGGCCACGTCGATCGTGTAGGTCCAGGCGAAGCCGACCGTGGCGACCAGCACGCCGGCCAGCAGCGGTCCGGCGGTCATGGTCAGCCCGAAGATCATCATGCTCAGGGCGTTGGCCGCGGGCAGCAGCTCCTTGCGGACCAGGACCGGGATGATGGCGCTGCGCGCCGGCTGGTTGATCGCCTGCGCACCGCTTTGCACCGCCACGAGGACGTAGAGCAGCCAGACGTTGCCCAGCTGCAGCCAGGCCTGCAATGCCAGGCCCGCGGTGGTCAGCCAGAGCACGGCGGAGGCGGCCAGCGCCACCTTGCGGCGGTCGTGGGCATCGGCGATGGATCCGCCCAGCAGGCCGCCGAATACCAGCGGAACGAGGGCGAAGATGCTCAGCAGGCCCACATACAGGCTGTCCTGGGTGAGCCGGTAGACCTCAAGGCTCACGGCCACCAGGGTGAGCTGGCTGCCCAGCGCCGAGGCGGCGGATCCCAGCCAGAGGCGGCGGAAGGCCGGACTTTCGCGTAACGGCGTGATGTCCGCCAAGAATTTCCCCACCGGGCAACTCTAGTGGGACCACAGCGAAATAAGCCGAACCTTATTGTGAACTGCTAAAAATAAGTGTTTGAATGGGGCCATGACGGATTTGGTGGACGGCAGCGAGGCATGGGCCGCGGCCCTGCGCGCCCACGGCCGCCGGGTGACGAAGCAGCGGCTGGCGGTCCTGGCCGCCGTCGAGCGCCATCCGCATTCGCCGGCGGAAAGCATCCTCGCCGCCGCCCGCGAGGACCTGCCCGAACTCACCGCACAGTCCGTCTATGTGGTCCTTGGCGACCTGACCGCACTGCACATGCTGCGGCGCTTCGAGCCTCCCCACTCGCCCGCGCTGTATGAGACGAGGGTGGGCGACAACCACCACCACGCCGTCTGCATCAGCTGCGGCCGCGTTGAGGACGTCGAATGCGCCGTCGGCCACGCGCCGTGCCTGACCCCGCACTGGGACGCGGGCTCCAGGCCCATGACCATCCAGATCGCGGACGTGCTGTACCAGGGCATCTGCGAGGACTGCCAGCGCACCCAAAAACTTCCCGCCGACCGTAACTAAGTTAGAAACAGAAATAGGAGAATGATGACTCAGAACATCTCTGCGCCCGCAGTGTCCACGACACAGTCCGGTGCCCCCGTCACTTCCGACGCCCACTCGAAGTCCGTCGGTGCTGACGGCGCGATCGTCCTGACCGACCACTACCTGGTGGAGAAGCTCGCCCAGTTCAACCGCGAGCGTGTGCCGGAGCGTGTGGTGCACGCCAAGGGCGGCGGCGCCTTCGGCACGTTCACGACCACGGGGGATGTTTCCCAGTACACCAAGGCCGCGCTGTTCCAGCCGGGCACCGAGACGGACATGCTCATCCGCTTCTCCTCCGTCGCCGGTGAGGCAGGCTCCGCCGACACGCTGCGCGACCCGCGCGGCTTCGCCGTGAAGTTCTACACCTCCGAGGGCAACTACGACCTGGTCGGCAACAACACCCCGGTGTTCTTCATCCGCGACGGCATCAAGTTCCCGGACTTCATCCACTCGCAGAAGCGCCTCCCGGGCACGCACCTGCGCGACGCAGACATGCAGTGGGACTTCTGGACCCTCTCCCCCGAGTCCGCCCACCAAGTCACGTGGCTCATGGGTGACCGTGGCCTGCCGGCCTCCTGGCGTGAAATGCAGGGCTACGGCTCGCACACCTACCAGTGGATCAATGCGGCGGGCGAGCGTTTCTGGGTCAAGTATCACTTCAAGTCCAACCAGGGCGTCAAGTCCCTGACGGGCGAAGAGGCAGAGGAGCTGGCCGGCGCGGACGCGGACTTCTACATCCGTGACCTGCAGGAGAACATCGACGCGGGCAACTTCCCCTCCTGGGACCTGCACGTCCAGGTGATGCCTTACGAGGACGCCAAGACCTACCGCTTCAACCCGTTCGACGTCACCAAGGTGTGGCCGCACGGCGACTACCCGCTGGTCAAGGTCGGCACCATGGAGCTGAACAAGAACCCGGAGAACTACTTCGCGCAGATCGAGCAGGCCACCTTCGCGCCGTCAAACTTCGTGCCGGGCATCGCCGCCTCGCCGGACAAGATGCTGCAGGCCCGCATCTTCTCCTACGCCGACGCACACCGCTACCGCGTGGGCACCAACCACGCCCAGCTCCCGGTGAACCTGCCCAAAAGCCAGGTCAACAACTACAGCCAGGACGGCGCGGCACGGTACCACTTCAACGCCCCCTCGGTTCCGGTGTACGCGCCGAACTCCTTCGGCGGCCCCGCTGCCGTGGAGCCGCAGAACCCGGCCGGCGGCTGGGAGAACGACGGCGAGCTGACGCTCTCCGCGCACTCCCTGCACGCTGAGGACGGCGACTTCGGCCAGGCCGGGACGCTGTACCGCGAGGTGTTCGACGACGGCGCCAAGGCACGCCTGCTGGACACTCTCACCGGTGCCGTGGGCGGCGTGAAGAGCGCGGCCATCAAGGAACGCGCCATCCAGTACTGGACCAACGTCGACGCCGAACTCGGCGCGAAGCTGCGCGCCAACCTGGGTGCCGTCGCTGCCGGTGTCGGCACCTCGGACGCCGAGGCTGCCAACAAGATCGGCTGATTTCCTCCTGCACGAAAGAACACCCCGCCGCGGAGTACCGCGGGCGGGGTGTTCTTTTCGTCGGGGGCCCGGCAGGGCGGCTAGGCGCCGCCGGTGCCGGAAGCCGGCGTCGGGCTTGCCGGCGTCGGGCTTGCTGCGGGAGCCGACGACGGCGTGCCGGCCGCCGCGGGCCGATGCCCCTTCTTTGCCAGCTGGATCTGCTCGTAGACGTGGTGGCGGAGCTCGGTGAAGCGCGGCAGCGAACGGGTGTTCAGCTGGTCCCGCTCTGCCGGGAGGTCGATCAAAATGTCCTCCTGCACCACAGTCGGGGAGCTGGAGAGGATGATGACCCGTTCGCCGAGGTAGACGGACTCGTCGATGTCGTGGGTCACGAACAGCACGGTCACGCCCAGCTTTTTCCACACCGTCCGGATCAGGTCCTCAAGGTCCGCGCGGGTCTGGGCGTCCACGGCCGCGAACGGTTCGTCCATCAGCAGGACCTCGGGCTGGTAGGCGATCGCACGGGCGATCGCCACACGCTGCTGCATGCCGCCGGAGAGCTGCCAGGGGTAGGAGCGCGGCACGTGCGCCAGGCCCACTGCCTCGAGGGCCTCGTCGACCAGCCGGTCGCGTTCAGCCTTGGGCACGCCCTGGTTCTTCAGCGGCAGCTCCACGTTGTCCCGGACCCGCATCCAGGGGAACAGCGAACGGCCGTACTCCTGGAACACCACGGCCATCTTCTTCGGCGGCCCGGACACCCGCTTGCCGTCCAGGAGCACTTCGCCCTCGGTGGGCGCCATTAGGCCCGAGATGCACTTCAGCAGCGTGGTTTTGCCGGAGCCGGAGGGTCCGACGAGGCAGGCGAGTTCGCCGGCCCGAAGATCGAACGTGAGATTGCGGACCGCCTCGATGTCGCCGCCGTCGGTCTGGTAGACCTTCTTCAGGCCGCGGACGGAGAGCATCGCCTCCGGCAGGGTCTTCCCGGACGGGGCCGGGGTGGGGTCAGGCTGCATTTTCTACCTCTTTCTGACCGTGGTACCACCGCAGGATGTTCCGCTCGGCCCACTGGAAGATGAACGACATCGCCACGCCCAGCAGGCCGAGCACCACAATGCCGGACCACATTTCCGGGATGGCGAACGAACGCTGGAACTGGACGATGGTGAAGCCAAGCCCCGAGGACGAGGCAAACATTTCGGAAATGACCATCAGGATCAATCCGAGCGACAGTGACTGGCGTACGCCGGCGAGGATCTGCGGGCTGGCCGAGGGCAGCACCAGGTAACGCACCCGGGCCCAGCCGTCGATGCCGTAGGTGTGGGCCGAATCCGAGAGGACCCCGTCCACGGCACGGACGCCTTCAATGGTGTTCAGCAGCACCGGCCAGACACAGCCGGAGATGATGACCGCAATCTTCATGGTGTCGGTGATGCCCATCAGCAGGATCAGGACCGGAACCAGCACGGGCGGCGGGATGGCGCGGAAGAATTCGAGCGTAGGTTCGAGCAATGCGCGGAGCCATTTGACCGAGCCGATCAGCACTCCGCCCACGACGCCGATCACGATTGCCGCGACGACGCCGATCAGGAGCCGGGCGACGCTGGGGAGCACATCAGAAAAGAAGCGCGGACCGAACCAGACCTCGCCGAACTTGGTGACCAGGGCGGCCGGGGTAGGAACGAAGAAATTGACCGTTCCGAGGGTCGAGGCCCACCAGGCCAGGACCAGCAACGCCGGCAGCGCGAGCACGTAGGCCGCCGTTTTCAGCGTTTTCATACGATCACCTCGGAACGGACGGAGGAATGCCAGGACAGGGTCTTCTTTTCGATGAACCGCATCAGGACGTTGATCAGCACACCGATCAGGCCGGTGGCGAGCACCAGGGCGTACATGCCGGAGATGGCGCCGCCGGATTGCGCGAGGGCGATTTCACGGCCCAGCCCCGGCGAGCCGATCACGAGTTCCGCCGTGATGGCCAGCACGAGCGCCACCGTGGCTGCGAGCCGGACACCGGTCATCAGGTAGGGCAGCGCGGTGGGGAACACGACGTAGCGGATCCGCGCCATCCACCCCAGCCCGTATGTCCTGGCGGTGTTGCTGGCGACCATGTCGACGTCGGCCACCCCGTAGAGGACCTGGATGAGGACCTGCCAGAAGGCGGCGTAGGTGATCAGCATGAGCGAAGACTCGATCTTCACGCCGAAGAGCAGCACCGCCAGCGGGATGAGGGCCACGGATGGAATGGGGCGCAGGAACTCCACGGTGGAGTTGGTCGCCTTCCGCAGGAAGCTGCTGGAGCCGATGATAAAACCCAGCAGCACGGCCAGGACGACCGCGATGACGAGGCCCAGGAACCAGGCTTTCATCGTTTCACCGACCGACACCCAGAATGCGGTCAGGCTGAAGTCGAGGGCCAGGGCGGCGATAACCTCGCTGGCCGGCGGCAGGTAGCGTTCGTCGATGATGCCCAGCCGCGGAATGAGTTCCCAGGTGCCAAGGAACCCAAGAATCCCGACCACACCGAGCAGCTGCTTTACGGGAAGTTTGTGGCCGGACCGGCGGTTCCGTCCCCCGCCGGGGACGGAACCGCCGGACGCCACGGCGTCGGCGGAACTGACGGAACTCACGGGAGCAGATCGCCGGCGTTCGGAGCCTTGCTCAGCGTGCCGTACTTGGCGGCGGCGTCGCCGAGGGTCTTGAACGCGTCCTTGTTGAACTCCACCCGGTAGCGCGGCAGGACCATCTTGGCGCGCGTGGCTTCATCGATCTTGGTGTAAGTGCCGACGATGTCGCGGACCTCCTGCGGGTGGGCCTGGGCGTATTCAAGGGACTTGTTCATGGCCCGGGTGAACTTCTGGGTCAGCTCCGCCTTGTCCTTGATGGTCTCCGCCTTGGTGAAGTAGCCGGCAATGTCCAGCTCAGGGCTCATGTCCACGAAGTTCGAGGAAATGATCTTGCCGCCCTCGGCAACCGCCTTGGACAGGAAGGGCTCCAGGATCCAGGCGGCGTCCACCTGCTTGTTGGCCAGCGCTGCCGGAGCGTCCGGGAAGGCCACCTCCACGAACTTAACGCTCGAGGGGTCGCCGCCGGCCTTTTCAATAACCGACTTGACGGTGGTGTCACCGATGTTGGAGAGGTTGTTCACCGAAACGGTCTTTCCGGCGAGGTCCTTCGGGGAGCTGATATCGGAGCCGGCGGGGACGACGACGCCGCCGATGTCCTTGCCCTTCTCGCCCGTGGTTGAGGCGCCGTTGGCGACGAATTTCAGGTCAAGGCCCTTGTCCTTCGCCACCATGACCGAGATCAGGTTTGAGAAGGCGAAGTCGAAGCTGCCGCTCACCACGCCGGGGACGATCGCCGCGCCCCCGGTGGCGGTCTGGATGTCCAGCTGGATTCCTTCATCCTTGAAGAAGCCCTGCTTGCTGCCCAGGTAGATGGGGGCGCAGTCCACGATCGGGATCACGCCGACACTGACCTTGGTAAGGTCCCCGCCGCCCGTGGCGCCGCCGGATGCGCTGCCCCCGCCGGTGGAACTCGGCGATCCGCTGCCGCAGGCCGACAGTGCAAGGACCGAGGCGGCCGCCAGCACGCTGATAATACGACGTTTCATGTTCACTCCTATGTGCGCATTGGCCGCGGGAATGACAAGCCCCCAGCCCCAGTGTTCGCTTCTCGAACAAACGTTCAAAATCACGACTATCTCCACCATACTGTGATGCCGGCCACATGGGGGTCATTGTTACGGATAAGTGATGTCCGAGGTCCTAGGCGCTGGCGGAGGAAATCGGCCGCAACGATGCCGCGCACACAGCAACGCGGGGCCACTTACGGCCGGTCCGGGCAGGCCGGACGGACCGTAAGTGGCCCCGCGTTGAGGTTCGGGGGTGGGGCTAGGAGCGCGTGACTGCGTCCTTGTCCTCGACGGCGGCGGGCTGGGCAGACGGCTGCGCGCCCGGCCCCGCGGCGGGGCCGTTGACGGCAGCCCGCGCCTCGGCGAACTTCTCATTCAGCCGGGAGTGGCGCTGGCCGTAGGCGAAGTAGATCGCAATGCCAATGACCAGCCAGATGGCGAAGAAGATCCAGGTTTCCACGGCCAGGTTCGTCATCAGGTACAGGCACAGGACCGCCGAGACAACCGGGAGGACCTTGCCGAACGGAACGCGGAAGGCCGGCTTGAGGTCCGGGCGCTTGCGGCGCAGCACGAGGATGCCCAGACTGACCATCACGAACGCGGAGAGCGTGCCGATGTTGATCATTTCCTCGAGCAGGTCGACCTTGGTCACACCGGCCACAACAGCTACGGCCGAGCCGCAGATGATCTGCAGTCGAGCCGGCGTCGCCCGGATGGTGGAGGTCTTGGACAGCGAGCGCGGCAGCAAGCCGTCGCGGCTCATGGCCAGCACCACGCGCGAGAGGCCCATCAGCAGCACCATGATCACGGTGGTAAGGCCCACGAGCGAGCCGAAGGCGATGACCTTTGCGGCGTCGGTGTTCCCCACGGCTTCGAAGGCGGTGGTCAGCGTCGGGTTATCCGCCTCGGCGAGCTTGGTGTAGGAGACCATGCCGGTCAGGGCGAGCGAGACCAGGATGTAGAGCACGGTGACGATCGCGAGGCCGCCGAAAATGCCGCGGGGCAGCGTCTTCTGCGGGTTCTTGACCTCTTCGGCGGAGGTGGCGACGACGTCGAAACCGATGAAGGCGAAGAAGACGAGCGCAGCGCCGGCGAAGATGCCCAGCGTGCCGTACTGGGCCGGGGCCGCTCCGGTGAGGAAGCCGAAGAAGGACTGCTTGAGCACGTCCGTGGCGCCGGTGCCGCCGGTGGGCTCGGAGGCCGGGACGAACGGGGCATAGTTCTCGATCTTCACGTAGCTGAAGCCGACCACGATCACGAAGAGCACGACGGCGATCTTGATCAGGGTGAAGACGTTGCCGACGCGGGCGGACAGCTTGGTCCCCAGGACCAGCAGCACGGTGAAGACGGCGACGATCAGGAAGGCGCCCCAGAAGAGGTCCACGCCGGCCACGGAGATCGACGGCGGGACGTCCAGGCCCATCAGCGCAAACACCTTGCTGAGGTAGATGCCCCAATACTTGGCGATCACGGCCGCGGCGGTGAAGAGCTCGAGGATGAGGTTCCAGCCGATGATCCAGGCGAGCACCTCGCCCATGGTGGCGTAGGTGAAGACGTAGGCGGAGCCGGCCACGGGGATCGCGGTGGCGAATTCGGCGTAGCACATGATGGCGAGGGCGCAGGTGACGGCGGCGATCGCGAAGGAAATGGTGACGGCGGGGCCGGCAAAGTTGGCGGCAGCCTTGGCCCCGACGGAGAAGATCCCGGCGCCGACGGCAACGGCGACGCCCATGATCATCAGGTCCCAGGTGCTGAGCGAGCGTTTCAGCTTGCGTCCCGGCTCATCGGCGTCGGCGATCGACTGCTCGATGGATTTGGTCCGGAAAAGGTTCATAGGAAAGTCCAAAATCTCGGTAGCTGGTTGGAAACAGACCTATTAATAGTAGTGTCCATCCACTGGACGGCCGCTTTAATCCCACATGATGAGACGCTCGGAACCGCTCAGACGGGCCAGTCCATCAGTGTCGAGCGGATCAGGAAGCGTTTGCCCTCGGGCGCCTCGACCGAGAACCCGCTGCCGCGGCCGGGCACGACGTCGACCGTCAAATGGGTGTGGCTCCAGTAGTTGAACTGTTCCTTCGACATCCAGAATTCCAGCGGCTGGGGCTGCACCCCGTCCGAGATGTCGAACAGGCCCAGCAGCACATCCGAGTCGCCGGTGAGGAACTCCCCCGCCGGGTAGCACATGGGTGAGGAGCCGTCGCAGCAGCCGCCGGACTGGTGGAACATCAGCGGGCCGTGCTGGAGCCAGAGCTTACGCAGCAGCTGAACGGCCTCGGGGGTGAGGGCCACCCGGGAAAAGTCCTCGCCGGCCAGCGTCACGGCGGCGTCGAGCCTGGTCTGGGTCATCGGGGCTACTTCCTGTAGGTGCGGACTGCAGTCACCGCGGGACGGCGGGGCAGGGCGGAACGGCGAGGCGGACCGGTAAAGTCCGCCCCGCCGTCGTCGGCTTAGAAGAAGCCGAGCTTGTTCTCGTTATAGCTGACCAGCAGGTTCTTGGTCTGCTGGTAGTGGTCCAGCATCATGGCGTGGTTCTCGCGCCCGATGCCGGAGGACTTGTACCCGCCGAACGCCGCACCGGCCGGGTAGGCGTGGTAGTTGTTGACCCACACGCGGCCCGCCTGGATTTCCCGGCCGGCGCGGTAGGCGACGTTGCCGTTGCGGGACCAGACGCCCGCGCCGAGGCCATAGAGCGTGTCGTTGGCGATGCCCATCGCGTCGTTGTAGTCGCTGAAGCGGGTCACCGAGACCACCGGGCCGAAGATTTCCTCCTGGAAGATCCGCATCTTGTTGTGGCCCTCGAAGATGGTGGGCTGGACGTAGTAGCCGCCGGCGAGGTCGCCGGACAGCTCGGCGCGGGCGCCGCCGGTGAGCGCCTTGGCGCCCTCCTGCTTTCCAATGTCGATGTAGGACAGGATCTTCTCAAGCTGGTCGTTGGAGGCCTGGGCGCCGAGCTGGGTATCGGTGTCCAGCGGATTGCCTTGGATGATCTTCTGGGTCCGGGCCAGCGCATCGGCCATGAACGAGTCGTAGATGCCGTCCTGGACCAGGGCGCGGGACGGGCAGGTGCAGACCTCGCCCTGGTTGAACGCGAACAAGGTGAAGCCTTCGAGGGCCTTGTCGTAAAACGCGTCGTTGGTGTCGGCGACGTCGTTGAAGAAGATGTTGGGGCTCTTCCCGCCCAGTTCCAGGGTGACCGGGATCAGGTTCTGGGACGCGTACTGGCTGATCAGGCGGCCGGTGGTGGTCTCGCCGGTGAACGCGATCTTGCGGATCCGGGGGCTGGAGGCGAGCGGCTTGCCGGCCTCGACGCCGAAGCCGTTGACGACGTTGATGACGCCTGCGGGCAGCAGGTCGCTGATGAGTTCCATCAGCACCAGGATCGAGGACGGGGTCTGCTCGGCCGGCTTGAGGACGACGGCGTTGCCGGCGGCCAGCGCGGGGGCCAGCTTCCAGACGGCCATCAGGATGGGGAAGTTCCACGGGATGATCTGGCCGACGACGCCGAGCGGCTCGTGGTAGTGGTAGGCGGTGGTGTCGTCGTCGAGCTGGGACAGCCGCCCCTCCTGGGCGCGGACCGCGGAGGCGAAGTAGCGGAAGTGGTCAGCGGCGAGCGGAATGTCGGCGTTGAGGGTTTCACGGATCGGCTTGCCGTTGTCCCAGGACTCGGCGACGGCGAGCATCTCGGTGTTCTCGTCGATCCGGTCCGCGATCTTGTTCAGGATGGCGGCGCGCTCGGCGACCGAGGTTTTGCCCCAGGACGGGGCGACCTTGTGCGCGGCGTCCAGGGCCAGCTCGATGTCCTCGGCGGTGCCGCGGGCGACCTCGCAGAATGCCTTGCCTGTTACCGGGGTGATGTTTTCGAAGTACTGGCCCTTGACCGGGGAAACCCATTCGCCGCCGATCCAGTTCTCGTAGCGGTCTTTGAAGGTGACCTTTGAGCCCTCGGTACCGGGCTGTGCGTAGACAGTCATTGCTAGCTCCTTTGCTGTGCAAGATGGGTGGCGGAGGCGGCCAGGATGTCTGCGGCCGCCGCTGGCACCAGCTTAAGAGCGGGGAGGTTGCGAACAGGTTGCAACCGTGTGAGCCGGATCACGCCAAAGTGGCGGGCGGGGCGGCCCACATACGGGCCGGGCAGAAGGGGCCGACCCGGCCCTCAGGTACCTATTTCCGGCGCCGCAGTACCTATGGACACCGCCTGGGCCCACTCCGATACTCAGCGTGACGCCGCATCCTGTTGCGGCGTGGGCGTCCAGCTGCTCACCCCTGACGCTCACACCTTCTTGTAGGAGGCTCTTGGCATGGCGGTAGAAACGACAACAAAGGCGATAGGAAGAGGCTGGCGCATCACGTCGGCCATTGCATTGGCGTCGGCGATGGCCAGCACCTTCGTCGTCTCGCAGGCCATCCCGGCGGCCGCGGCGACGTCGGGCGGGATGGTGATCTCCGAGCTGAACTACCATTCCGGATCGGATCTGGATACCGACGACTTCCTGGAACTGACCAACACCTCAGGCGCACCGCTGGACATCTCGGGGTGGTCCTTCACCGCCGGTGTCACGGCCGTCTTCGCGGCGGGGACCGTGGTTCCCGCCAACGGCTACTTCGTGGTGGCGAAGGATGCCGCCCAGTTCCAGACCACATACGGGTTCGCCCCGAACGCCGTCTACGGCGGAAACCTAAGCAACGGCGGAGAAGCGGTCACACTGGCCGATGCGGCGCTGAACGTCGTGGACACCGTCACTTACGCGGACGTCGCGCCCTGGCCGTCCACGCCCGACGGGACCGGCCCCTCCCTTGAACTGCGTGACCTGACCTTGGACAACACACAGCCCGACAGCTGGGGCCCAAGCCTCGCCGCGGGCGGCACAGCCGGGGCCAAGAACTCGATCGACGGAACCGGACCGGCGCCTGTCGTCGCTGAGCTGAAGGCATCCCCGGCACGCCCGGCCGCCGGTCAGCCGGTGGCCGTCTCGGCCCGGCTCCGGACCGGCTCCACGGCTCAGCTCACCTACAAGGTGATGTTCGGCGAGGACCTCGTGGTGCCGTTCCTCGATGACGCGGCCAGCCCCGGCGGGGCGGGGGACGGCGTGTATTCCGGGTCCATTCCGGGTCAGAGCGCGGGCAGCCTCATCCGCTACCGGATCGATGCCTCCGCGGGCGGGACCGGCTACTCGGAACCGGCAGCCGGTGACTCGGTGCGCTACCGCGGCGTGGTGGTCTTGAACTCCGCGGTCAGCAGCTCGCTTCCTGTCATCGAGTGGTTCATGGATGACGCCGTGTACAACGACATTCTGGCCAACCACCGCTACGACAAATTCCAGGGTGCGGCGGTCTGGTCCTACAACGGCCAGGTCGTTGACGGCGCCCTGATGAGCGTGCGCGGCAACACTTCCCGCAGCAATGCGAAAGTGAGCTGGAAGGTCGAACTTCCCAAAGGTTACGTCTTCGATCTCGGGGGCAAACTGCCCTATCCGCTGGACGAATTTGCGCTCCAGAACTACTCGGACAACTTCGCCGACGTCGGCTGGGCGACCGTGAAAGCAGGCGGCAACCGGGCCCTGAACATCCTTCCGGTCCGCACGCAGCGCAACGGAACCTTCTGGAGCCTGGGCCGCATCATGGAGACCGAGGACGGCCGCTGGCGGGATGACCAGGGCGTATCCAGTTGGGCGATCTACAAGGGCGACGGTGGCAGCGTGAGCGCAACGTCGTCGCCGGCCGCGCTTGAGGACTCGGGCTGGCTGGACAAGAAGACCCGCAAGGATGAGGACTTCTCCGACGCCTGGACCCTGTCCAACGCGGTCGACGCGTCGCCCTCAGCGGCGCAGCAGGCCTGGATCTACCAGAACGTGAACATGCCGGAGCTGGTCAACTACATGGCGATCAACTCGATCATCCGGCATCAGGACAGCGGCTGGTACAACTGGTGGCTGGCGCGGGACACCGACGGAACCGGCCGGTGGGAGATGTGGCAGTGGGATCTGAACTGGATCTTCACCACGCCCGCCTCGGACGGCAAAGGTCTCTTCCTGACCCCGGACACCTCCAACAATTTCACGCAGGCCATGCTGAGCTACCCGGAGATCAGGGAGATGTTCTACCGGCGGCTGCGCACCCTGGCCGACCAGTTCCTTCCGGCCGGGCAGTATGAGGCACAGTGGGATGCGATCTCGGCCCAGACCACACCGGACTGGAACCTGGACCGCGCTAAGTGGGGCGGTTACACGCCGGCGTCGGCGCGGACCGCCTTCCTGGCAGGCCTGGCCGATCGCCGCAACACGATCAACGGCAACACGGGCCCGGGACTGCCGGTGCCCACCACACAGGCGTCCGACGCGAATGTGGTGGTCAATGAGATCCAGTACCACCCGGCCGGAAGCGGCGGGGAGTACATCGAGCTGGCGAACCCCGGCAGCACAGCCGTGGATATCTCGGGCTGGACGATCGATGCAGTCGGCCTGAAGATCCAGGCCGGCACGGTGATTCCGGCCGGCGGACGCGTGGTGTTCGTAGCAAATGACAAGGCGTTCCGCCTGGCCTACACCGGCGCGAACCGCTTTGTGGGCGGCACGTTCACGGGCACCCTGGACGACGGCGGCGAAGCCGTTGCGCTGCGCGACGGCAGCCGGGTAGTTGACTCAGTCACCTACTCGAACCAGGCGCCGTGGCCGGCTGCGGCGGACGGCACCGGCCCTTCGCTGGAGCTGACCTCGCCGACGGCGGACAACTCGGTTGCCTCGAACTGGACCGCGGCGTCCACCACCGGCGGCACACCGGGCCTGGCAAACACGAAGGGGACTCCGCCGTCGAATGTGGCGCCTGTTGCGGCGTTCACGAGCGGGGTGAGCGGGTTGACGGCGAATCTGAACGGGGCCGGTTCGACGGACTCGGACGGGACGGTCGCCTCGTACGCCTGGGACTTCGGCGACGGCGGGACCGGGACCGGGGTGACGGCGAGCCATACCTATGCTGCCGAAGGGACGTACACGGTCACGCTGACCGTGACGGATAACGCCGGCGCCAAGGGCACGGTCAGCCACACGGTAAGCGTTGCCGCGCCGCCGGCCGGCAGTGTCCTGGCGCAGGACACGTTTACCCGCACCATCACCGGGGGTCTGGGGACGGCGGAAACGGGAGGTCCCTGGACCTTGTCCGGGACGGCGTCGAACTTCGCCGTGAACGGCAGTGCGGCCACGATCGCGAGCCCTGCTTCGTCCAACCGCTACGCGTTCCTGGACGGTGTTTCCTCCACTGATACGGAGGTGCGGGCAACGATCGGCTTCAACCGGCCGACCGCCAGCAGCATCTACACCGGTCTGATCGGCCGCCGCGTGGGAGCGGCCACCTACGGCACGCGGGTGGTGGTCAATTCCGCCGGTACGGTGAGCCTGCATCTGACCCGCAGCACGAATACGAACATGAGCGCCGCGACAGTGCCCGGGCTGACCTTCAACTCCGGGGACCGGCTACAGTCCCGGCTGCAGGTCACCGGAACCTCACCGACCACCATCCGGGCGAAGGTCTGGAAAGTCGGTACCACGGAGCCGGCGAACTGGCAGCTGAGCACCACCGACAGCACAGCCGGGCTGCAGAGCGCCGGCGGCATCGGCCTCTACAGCTACCTCAGCAGCACCGGAACACCGACCCCGCTGACCGTCAGCTTCGACGACCTCTGGGCCGGAGGAACCGGTTCCGCGCCGCCACCGTCGAATGTGGCGCCTGTTGCGGCGTTCACGAGCGGGGTGAGCGGGTTGACGGCGAATGTGAACGGGGCCGGTTCGACGGACTCGGACGGGACGGTCGCCTCGTACGCCTGGGACTTCGGCGACGGCGGGACCGGGACCGGGGTGACGGCGAGCCATACCTATGCTGCCGAAGGGACGTACACGGTCACGCTGACCGTGACGGATAACGCCGGCGCCAAGGGCACGGTCAGCCACACGGTAAGCGTTGCCGCGCCGCCGGCCGGCAGTGTCCTGGCGCAGGACACGTTTACCCGCACCATCACCGGGGGTCTGGGGACGGCGGAAACGGGAGGTCCCTGGACCTTGTCCGGGACGGCGTCGAACTTCGCCGTGAACGGCAGTGCGGCCACGATCGCGAGCCCTGCTTCGTCCAACCGCTACGCGTTCCTGGACGGTGTTTCCTCCACTGATACGGAGGTGCGGGCAACGATCGGCTTCAACCGGCCGACCGCCAGCAGCATCTACACCGGTCTGATCGGCCGCCGCGTGGGAGCGGCCACCTACGGCACGCGGGTGGTGGTCAATTCCGCCGGTACGGTGAGCCTGCATCTGACCCGCAGCACGAATACGAACATGAGCGCCGCGACAGTGCCCGGGCTGACCTTCAACTCCGGGGACCGGCTACAGTTCCGGCTGCAGGTCACCGGAACCTCACCGACCACCATCCGGGCGAAGGTCTGGAAAGTCGGTACCACGGAGCCGGCGAACTGGCAGCTGAGCACCACCGACAGCACAGCCGGGCTGCAGAGCGCCGGCGGCATCGGCCTCTACAGCTACCTCAGCAGCACCGGAACACCGACCCCGCTGACCGTCAGCTTCGACGACCTCTGGGCCGGGCGCACCAACTAGCGGTAATCGGCAAGAAAGTCCCCGCCGGCGCAGACGACGCCGGCGGGGACTTCTGCGCGCGCCCTAGGCGAACGCGTCCGGCTCAGGCGCTGAGCTCCGTTTCGAGCCGTTCCAGGTCCGCGACGACGGCGGCCCGCTTGGGCGAGCGCGGCGGCAGCAGCTTCAGCGCGGCGGTGCGGACCCCGACGTCGTCCCTCGCCTCCGGCAGCTCGGCGTACTTCAGCAGCGATTCGGCGCTGCCGTCGGTCAGCACCGCCTCGCGCAGGAGAGCCGAGACGCGGTTGCGCAGCTCGGCGATGCCGGGCGCCTCGGAACGCGGCAGCACCGCGCCGCGGTAGATTTCCAGCGCGATCCGGTGCGCGCCGCGCTGCAGGCAGCTGAGGACCTGGCCGGAGTCCGGCACCAGGTCCACCGGCAGCCGGTACGGCCGGGACTCCGGGACGGCACCCGGGTTGAGCTGCTGCAGGACCTTGCGCAGCCGCACCATCTCGGCCCGCAGGGTCATGGTGGAGCCGTCGCGCGGGTAGAGCAGGGCGCTCAGCTCCTCCGCGTTGAGTCCTTCCGGATGCAGGCTGAGCAGGGCAAGGATTTCGCTGTGCCGGGCCGACAGCGTGACGGTGCGGCCGTCGATGCTCAGCACCGCCTGGTCGCGGCCGAGCAGCTGCAGGCTGTTGCGGTACAGGCTGCCGGGCGTCCGGGAGCCCGTCCCGGCCGTCTTTGTGGCGGTGCCAGAGGCGCCAGACGCGGCGGCGGTCGTCCGGCGTCGGACCGGGGCCGCGTGCCGGGCCGCGGCGAGCTGGAGCCGCTCCACCCGCAGGTGCGCCTGCGCGGCGGCGACGGTCGCCTCAACAAGGGACAGGGTGTGCGGCGCGACGGCGGATTCGGTGCCGGTGATGTCCACGACGCCGAGCAGGGCACCGGAATCCGGGTCGTGGAACGGCACGGCCGTGCAGCTCCACGGATGCACGGAGCGCTTGTAGTGTTCGGCGCCGGCGATCTGGATGCCGCGGCCCAGGGCCAGCGCGGTGCCGGGTGCGCTGGTGCCGACGGTGGCCTCGGACCAATCGGCGCCGGGGACGAACATCATCCCTTCGGCGCGGCGCTGCATGGCGGGGTCGCCCTCGACCCAGAGCAGCCGGCCCACCTCATCGCCGACGGCCACCAGCATGCCGCTGTCGTGGCTGGGCCGGACCAGGAGTTTGTGGATCACAGGCATGATCGCGGCCAGCGGGTGCTGCCGGCGGTATTCCTCGAGTTCCTCGCGGTCCATGGCCAGCGGGGCTTCCGGGTTGTCCGGGTTGGCGTGCAACTGGGCGGAGCGCTGCCAGGATTCGCGGATCAGGCTGCGGAGCCCGGGCAGTTGCGCCCCGGCCAGGCCGAGGGCGTCGAGCTGCTCATGCCCGGCGCGGGCGTGTTGCTGGCGCAGCTCCGGGCTCTGGCCGTGGCCGGAACTGCGCGGGGCTGCCTGCTCGACCGGATTCCTCATTGAACTCCCACCTGACGGGCACCTTTTCAGGGCGCGACGGCATGCCGGAGGCAGCGTCGTCCGGCCCAGTCTAGTGGGCTCTCGGTGGGGGCCGCCAGAGCGCAGCGGCGGCGGGTCAGTCCCGGGAGATCCGGATCATTTCGTCCCGCGGCACAACCTTGACGCGTTCGCGCACCACACCGTCGTCCGGGTGGGCGGCCGACCACGCGGCGCCCAGCGCCAGTTCGTGGGCGTCCAGCTTGTTCCAGCCTTCCCAGGTGGTGTATTCGATGCCGCGCTCGTCCAGCAGGTCGATGATGGCCTGCGGATCCGGGTTCTGCGCCGGCGGGAGGGTCAGCCGGTCCTCCAGCAGGAAGCCGATGGTCTCCAGCGCGTCGCCCTTGGTGTGGCCGATCAGGCCGACCGGGCCGCGCTTGATCCAGCCGGTGGCGTAGATGCCGGGCACGGGCCGGCCGTCCGGACCGAGCACGCGGCCGCCCTCATTCGGGATGACACCGCGCCGGGCGTCGTACTCCAGCTCGGCCAGCGGGGAACCGTGGTACCCGATGGCGCGGTAGACGGCTTGGACCGGATAGTCCACAAACTCCCCGGTGCCTTTGACGTTGCCCGTGCCGTCCAGCCGCATGCGTTCAAATTTGATGCCCGCCACCTTGCCCGGGTGCGCGGCGTCGTCGTGGATTTCGACCGGGTTGTGCAGGAAGTGCAGGTGCAGCCGGCGGGAGGAGGGTTCCTCGGCCTCGGCGTGCTCCTCGACGAGCCAGTTGCCGAGGGTGTTCACCATGGTCTTGATCTGGTTGTTGGTGCGGATGGCCTCGTCGGAGGCCTCGTCGAATTCGAAGTCCTCCGGGTATAGGACGATGTCCACGTCGTTGGCGTGGCTAAGCTCGCGCAACTCCAGCGGGGTGAACTTCACCTGCGCCGGCCCGCGGCGGCCGAAGACGTGCACGTCGGTGACCGGCGAGCTATTGAGCGCCTGGTACACGTTGTCCGGGATCTCCGTGACGAGCAGGTCATCGGCGTGCTTGACCAGCATCCGGGCGACATCCAGGGCGACGTTGCCGTTGCCGATCACGGCGATTTCTTTCGCGTCCAGCGGCCAGTCGCGGGGCACATCGGGGTGGCCGTCGTACCAGGAGACGAAGTCCGCCCCGCCGAACGAGCCCTCGAGTTCGACGCCGGGAATGTCCAGGTCCGCGTCCTTGATGGCGCCGGTGGAGAAGATCACCGCGTCGTAGAAGGCGCGGATGTCGTGCAGGGTCAGGTCCCGGCCGTAGCTGACGTTTCCGAGGAACCGGATGTCGCCGCGGTCCAGGACCTTGTGCAGGGCGTTGACGATGCCCTTGATGCGCGGGTGGTCCGGGGCCACGCCGTAGCGGATCAGGCCGTAGGGCGCCGGGTAGGCCTCGAACAGGTCGATGCTGACCTCGAAGTCGCCGTCCTTGACCTCGTTGGACTTGGTCAGGATGTCCGCGGCGTAGACGCCGGCCGGTCCGGCGCCGACGATCGCAACGCGGAGGGGACGTTTGGACGGAGTTGCGGCCGAGTTGGACACCGGGAGCCCTTCTGAGTCTTGGCGGGGGCGCCGGAAGATACAGCGCACAGTCCCCCATTCTAAATGTCCCCCCGGCGGCGTGGATCCCCGGGTGAGGGAAAACACCGGTGAGGGAAAACACTGGGTCCGGACCGCACCACCGGGGTCTCCCGGCAGGAATAGGGGCACCGGGGGTGGTGTTATTGGTCTTGTGCCTATCTCCGATGGAACCCCTGCCCCCGCTGCCCTGACTCCCCCGGGGGCCGCGGCCCCCGCGCCCGGCGCGGCAGCAGCCCCCGCACCTGGCGCGGCACCGGGATTGAAGGCAGTGGACAAGGACACGACGGCGGGGATCCTGTTCGGCATCGGCGCCTACGGCCTGTGGGGGCTGCTGCCGCTGTACTTCTTTGTGCTGCACCCGGCCGGTGCCATCGAAATCGTGGCCAACCGTGTGGTGTGGTCCCTGCTGTTCTGCGTCCTGCTGATCACCGTCACCCGCTCTTGGCGGGTGATGGGCGCCGCGTTCCGGAACCGCACGGTGATCGGCCCGCTCGCCCTCGCGGCCGGCCTGATCGCAGTCAACTGGCTGACCTACACCTACGGCGTGACCACCGGCCAGGCTGTCGAAACATCGCTGGGCTACTTCATCAACCCGCTCGTGTCGGTGTTGCTGGGCGTTTTTGTCCTGAAGGAGAAACTGCGGCCGCTGCAGTGGGCCGCCGTCGGCGTCGGGTTCGTTGCCGTGGGCGTGCTGACGTATTCCTACGGCAAACTGCCGTGGATCGCCCTGACCCTGGCGTTCAGTTTCGGCCTCTACGGCTTCGTCAAGAAGCGCGTGGGTCCGCGGGCCGACGCGCTCACCAGCCTCTCGGTGGAGACGATCGTGCTGGCGCCCCTCGCCGGGGCGACCATGATCGTGCTGGCCTTGACCGGGGCCGACACCCTGACCAGCAACGGCGCCGGGCATTTCTGGCTGCTGGCAGCGTCGGGCGTCATCACCGCCGTCCCGCTGCTGTTCTTCGGCGCGTCCGCAAGGCGGCTGCCGATGACGACGATCGGGCTGCTGCAGTACTTCGCCCCGGTGCTGCAGTTCATCGTGGCGCTGGTGGTGTTCAAGGAGGCTATGACCCCGGAGCGCTGGGTCGGATTCGGCGTCGTCTGGCTGGCCCTGCTCCTGCTCACGGCGGACATGCTCCGGACCGCCCGCAAGAACTCCGTCACCCGCAGGCTGGCCCGCGCCGCAGCCTAACCGGCCCCGCGCCCCGGGCGGGGTCAGTCCTCCGGGCTGGTGTCGATGCGCACGTAGTCGCGCGGCACCACGACCATGGGAACCGGCAGGGCGCGCAGTACCTTGTTGGCGGTGCTGCCGATGAAGAGCTTGTTCTTTTCCGCCAGCCGGGACGAGCCGACGATCAGAATCTCCGCATCGTCCCATTCGAGGTCGTCGATCGCTTCCTCGATGGTGCGGCCGTGTGCCACTTCCACACTGACCGAGTGCCCTGCCGGGAGCCGGTCGGCTGCTGCCTTGAGCACGGTGTTCGCATGGACGTGCGCGGCGTTGACGTTCTCACCGCCGTTGCCCTCGACGTCGAGCTCCACGAGGGACACCAGCCGCAGCGGCACGCCGCGGCGCCCGGCTGATTCGATCGCGACGTCGATCGCGGCGTCCGCGCCGGTGCGCTGGCCGACGGCGAGCGTCAGCCGGGTGATCGGTTCGGTGTTGCGGTAGCCGCGCGGGGCCAGCGCCACCGGCACCGGGGAGGCGTGCAGCAGGGCGTTGGCCACGCTGCCGACGGTGTGGCGCTTGAACAGCCCGCTGCTCGCCGCCCCCACCACGATCAGGCCGGCGCGGTACTCCTTGGCGGCGTCAATCAGGCCCGCGGCGAAGGAATCCGCCTGGCGCACATGGAACCTGGCCTCGAGCCCTTCCGGGACCGCGGCCAAGCCCCGCCGCTCGGCTGTGAGCACGGACTGCTCGGCGGCGCTGACGCGGTTTCCCTGCGGGTTCAGCGCGACGTAGGGGGTGTGCCGGTCCACGACATGGACCAGGTCCAGGTGGGCGCCCTGGGCGCGGGCCATGGCCGAGGCCAGCGCGACGGCGTCGGCGCCGCGGTCGTTGGGTGTGTAGCCAACTACGTATCGCATCGAAGAACCCCTTATGGGTCTGGGGCAGAATCCAGCCTGGCCCGGGGTTCCGGGCAGCGGCGGCCGGTCTGCGTTCCTGCAGTGGTAGGAACGACTCTAGCCCAGCGATGCGCTCAATAGTGGGTGACTTTTGGCCCTGCGGCGCGCCACCGGCTGCGGCTACGCTGAAGTCGTGGAGGGGAGCTCACCATGAGCGTGATCAGGAACCACGGGTTGACGGCCAAAACGACCGGGCTGAGGCTGCTGGCCTTACTGCTCGCGTTGAGCGGCTGCACCGCCTCCCCGCCGCAGCCCTCCGGGAGCAGCACGTCCCCGGTAACGGCAACGGCCACAGAATCGGCCACGGCCTCCGCTACGACGACGGCTCCGTCGACGGCGTCACCCACCGGCTCGGCAACGTCATCGGCATCCGCGACGTTGCCGCCGGACGCCGACGAGACCGCCGCCCCCAAGGACGGCGACCGCGTGATTTCCTCGACCATCACCCATGACTGGGCCTCGCCGTCGGCCGCGGCACCGTTCACGACCACGCACCGGAACCCCGTGCCGCTGGCTCCACCGCCCGCCGAGCCGCTTCCCACGCTCTATTCGATCGGCGCCGGACAGCACCCCTCGGACACCCCGCCGTATGACCAGCTGAGCTTCCGTTTCAACGGGGCCTTCCCGAGCTACGACATCTCCTTCGTGCCCGAACTGCTCGCCGACGGCAGCGGCCTGCCCGTGCCGATGCCCGGGACGGGGGCGATCGTCAAAGTGGTCTTCCGCGGCGCCCAGGCGCACACAGCGGACGGCAAGGCCAGCACCATCACGAGCAGCCCCTCACCCTCGATCGGCTACCGGGCGCTCACCAGCTACGCCCCGGCCGGCGACTTCGAAGGGGTGCTCAGTTACGGAATCGGCGTCGGCCGCCCGGGCACCACGGTGCCGCCGACAAAGGTGCGGGTCTACGAGGTGGAAAAGATCGAGCAGGGCCGGCACCTGTATGTAGTGGCCATCCAACTCGACGCCAGCTCCTGGAAGTAGGCACCGAAAGACCCCTCAACGTGGACGAGCCGCGGACTTTCCAGTCCGCGGCTCGCCCACGTTGCTGCGGGGCTTGTCCGGCCCCGCCGGTCAGGCGTTGGCGGTCAGGCGTTGGCGCGGACCGCCGCGGCCAGGACCTCGAGGCCGTCCAGCAGAAGCTCGTCGCTGATCACCAGCGGCGGCAGCAGCCGGATCACGTTGCCGTAGGTGCCGCAGGTGAGGATGATGACGCCCTCCTTGAGGCAGGCGGCCGCAACGGCCTTGGTCAGCTCCGGGTTCGGTTCCTTCGAACCGGCCTGGACCAGTTCGATCGCGAGCATGGCGCCACGGCCGCGGATGTCCCCCACCACGGACAGCTCGGAAGCGAGTTCGCGCAGCTTGCCCAGCGCGACTTCCTCAATGTGGCGGGCCCGGGCGTTGAGGTCGTACTGCTCCATCGAGCCGATGGCGGCCAGTGCCGCGGCGCAGGCCACCGGGTTGCCGCCGTAGGTGCCGCCGAGGCCGCCGGGGTGCACGGCGTCGAGCAGGTCGGCGCGTCCGGTGATGGCGGAGAGCGGCATGCCGCCGGCGATTCCCTTGGCCATGGTGACGATGTCCGGGACCACTCCTTCGTGGTCCACGGCGAACCACTCGCCGGTGCGGCAGAAGCCGGACTGGACCTCGTCGGCAATGAAGACGATGCCCTTGTCCTTGGCCCAGGCCGCAAGGGCCGGCAGGAAACCTTCGGCCGGGACGATAAAGCCACCCTCGCCCTGGATGGGTTCGATGATGATCGCGGCCACCGACTCGCCGCCGATCTGCTTTTCGATCATGGTTATGGCTCGCTTGGCGGCCTCGGCACCGGTGATCTCCGGGTTTTCCTCGCGGTAGGGGTAGCTCATCGGCATCCGGTACACCTCGGGCGCGAACGGGCCGAAGTTGGTCTTGTACGGCATGGCCTTGGCGGTCAGCGCCATGGTGAGGTTGGTCCGGCCGTGGTAGGCGTGGTCGAAAGCGACGACGGCGTCGCGGCCGGTGGCGAGGCGGGCCACCTTGACGGCGTTCTCCACGGCCTCGGCACCGGAGTTGAACAGCACGGTCCGCTTCTCGTGGTCGCCCGGGGTAAGCCGGTTCAGCTGCTCGGCGACGGCGACATAGCCTTCGTAGGGAGTGACCATAAAGCAGGTGTGGGTGAAGTGCTCCGCGGCTTCCTTCACGGCGCCGACGACGGCGGGGTCCGAGGCGCCGACGCTCGTCACCGCGATGCCGGACCCGAGGTCGATGAAGGAGTTGCCGTCGACGTCCTGGATGATCCCGCCGTCGGCGTCGGCGACGTAGACCGGGACGCTGGAGGCGACGCCGGACGCGACGACCGCCTTGCGGCGTTCGGTCAGGGCGACGGACTTGGGGCCCGGGAAGTCGGCCTGGACGCGGCGCTTCTGCTCCAGACGGTACGTGATGTCGTTTGCTGTGGTGGTCATGGGGAAGGCCTTTCTAAGCGTGGAAGGGTCGGCGGGGCCGGGTCTGGCGGGAGCAGTGAGGCGGCGGCGTCAGGCGGCGGCGTTATGCATCTGCGTTATGCGTCGAGCGCGCTCATGACGTGCTTGATGCGGGTGTAGTCCTCGACGCCGTACATCGAGAGGTCCTTGCCGTAGCCGGACTGCTTGAAGCCGCCGTGCGGCATCTCGGCGGTGAGCAGGATGTGCGTGTTGATCCAGACGGCGCCGAAGTCGAGGTCGCGGCTGACCCGCATGGCCGTGCCGTGGTCCGTGGTCCAGACGCTGGAGGCAAGGGCGTAGTCGACGTCATTGGCCAGCTCGATGGCCTCGGCTTCGGTGCTGAACTTCTGCACAGTGATGACCGGGCCGAACGTTTCCTTCTGGACAATGTCATCGGTCTGCTTGGCGCCGGTGACAATGGTGGGCTCGAAGAAGAAGCCCTTCTCCCCCGCGCGGTGGCCGCCGGTCTCGATCTTGCAGTTCGCCGGCAGGTGGTCCACAACGGAGGTGACCGCGTTGAAGTGGTTGACGTTGTTCAGCGGACCGAAGTAGTTGTCCTCGTCGTTCTGCGAGCCCGTGTGCAGGGTCTTGGTGTGCTCCACCATGGCGGCCACGACGTCGTCGTGCACGGAATCCTCGACCAGGACGCGGGTGATTGCCGTGCAGTCCTGGCCGGCGTTGAAGAAGGCGAACTCGGCGATCGCCGCGGCGCTCTTCTTGATGTCCGCGTCCTTGAACACGATCGCCGGGGCCTTGCCGCCGAGCTCCAGGTGGGCGCGCTTGAGGCCCTTGGCGGCGCCGGAGGCGACGGCGATGCCGGCCCGGACGGAGCCGGTGATGGAGACCAGGCCCGGCACCTTGTGCTCCACCATCAGGGCGCCGGTCTCGCCGGTGCCGAGGACGACGTTGAGCACACCGACCGGGAGGATCTCGCCGGCGAGGCGGGCCAGGACCAGGGTGGATTCCGGCGTGGTGTCGGAGGGCTTGAGGACCACGGTGTTGCCGGCCGCGAGGGCGGGGCCGATCTTCCAGACCGCCATCAGGAACGGGTAGTTCCAGGGGGCGACCTGCGCGACGACGCCGATCGGTTCGCGGCGCACGTAGGAGGTGTGGCCCTCGAGGTATTCGCCGGCGGACTTGCCTTCCAGGAGGCGGGCGGCGCCGGCGAAGAACCGCAGCTGGTCCGCGCCGGCGGCAACTTCCTCAGCGGCGATCAGGGAGCGGACCTGGCCGGTGTTGCGGTGCTGCGCCTCTACGAGTTCGTCGCTGTTGGCCTCCACGGCGTCGGCGAGCTTGAGCAGCATGAGCTGGCGCTGGCCGGGGGTGACGTGCTTCCAGCTGGCGAAGGCGTTTTTCGCCGCTGTCATGGCCGCGTCGACGTCGGCCTGCACCGAGGCCGGCGACTTGGCAACCACCTCGCCGTTGGTGGGATTGACGATGTCCAGCACGGCGGTGCCGGCGGGGGTGACGAACTCGCCGTTGATGAAGTTCTGCAAGGTTTGAACCACGGTGTACAACCTCTTTCGTGCTGGCCTGGGGAAGACAGGTAGGAGGGATCTGCGACTGCTCCGAGCCTATGCCAGGCACGCAAGCCGGGGAATAGGCAGCTGCACACCGAAGCCACGGGGCTTTAGTGCGGTTGACCAGCACCCGGCTATCCTGATTCCATGGCAATTTCACTCGCGGCCCTGCTGGGAGTCCCGTCCTTGAAGCTGACGAAATCCGGCCTCGCGGAAACCACCTGGCACCAGGACATCCACTGGGTCGCGGTGACCGAACAGGAGGACCCGCAGCGCTTCCTCAACGGCGGGGAACTGGTCCTCACCACCGGGATGCGGCTCAAATCCGCGCCCGAGCAGCGACGCTTCGTCCGCCAGGTCCAGCGGGCCGGCGCCGTGGGGATCGGCTTCGGGATCGGCCTGACGCACGAGGCGGTGCCGCCGGCGCTGATCGCCGAGGCCAACCGGTGGGGCCTGCCGGTGGTGGAAGTGCCCTACGAGACACCCTTCATCGCGATCGGCAAGCTGGTGGCCGATGCCCAGTCCGCGGACCACTACGCCAAGCTGGAGCGGCTGATTGCCGGGCACCAGGTCCTGGCCCGCGCCCTGCTGACCGGCGGTGGACTCGCCGAACTCCTCAAGCATCTGGGCTCCATGCTGCGCACCGACATCGTCCTGACACAGTTCACCGCGCAGCTGTACAACAGCGCCGCCGGCAGCCCCTCCCCCACGGCGGACGGGTGGGCCTCCTACCCGATCCCCACCGGCCGCCGCGACGCCTGCACGCTCTGGGTCCGGCACCCGTTCGAAGACTCGGGAATCGTCGGCTACGCGCAGAACCTCATCAGCGTTGAACTCAACAACATGGTCAAGCAGCGCCAGTCGCAGCGCGCCCTGGCCGGGCAGGTGCTCGAGGACGTTATCCACGGGACGCTCGAGGCCACCGAAGCCACCCGGCGGCTCGCCGGCATCGGCGTCAACAGCACCCGGAAGAACGTGGTGCTGCTGGCGGAATCGGCGGCCCACGCCAAGCAGCTGGGAAGCACCTCGCTGCCGCAGCCGCTCGCGGCGGCGGTGACCGCCGTCGTCGGCAAGGACCTGGTGGTGCTGATCCACGACGACGGCACCGGCGCCGGCGCCCTGGCCCGGAGCCTCAGCGACCACCTCGCCGAGGCCGGGATCCATGCCACGATCGGCGTCGGCGGGGCCTACACCAAACCGAACGGCCTGCGTTGGAGCTACTTTGAGGCCCGCGACGCTGCGAGCCACGGCCTGCCGGTGAACGAGCCGGAGCGGCTGAGCCTGACCTCGCTGCTACTGGCCAGCGAGGACGTGCCACTGGCGGACATGGCGAACGAGTCGCTGAATCCGCTCCGCCACTTCGACGCCGCCCACGGCGCCGAACTGATGACCACGCTGGAGAGCTACCTGAGCAACAACGGCTCGGTCGCGGCCGTCGCGGAGGAGCTCACCCTGCACCGCAACACGGTCCGGTACCGGCTGGCGCAGATCACCGAACTGACCGGCTACGACCCGGCCCAGACCGCGGACCGGGTGCAGCTCTGGCTGGCGCTGGCCGTGCAGCGGCTCAGCGCCCGACACCCGCGCTGACGCCGTCCCTGCTAAACGCAACGCGGGGTCACTTCGCGCCCGTCCGGGACCCCGGAGTGGGCGCGAAGTGACCCCGCGTGGTTTGGTGTTTAGCGGGAGAGGCCCTTGAAGACGTTCTTCGGCCGCTGCATCTCGCCGTGCTTGGCGCCCAAAACGATCACCGAGCCGGCGAAGACGGGGATGGCCCACTGCAGGATCTTCAGCTGCTGCTGGGCCGAGCGGAGTTCCTCGGAGGCGCCAGGCTTGGGCTCGGTGGCGCCTTCGGCACCCTCGGCGGCGAGCTTGTCCACCTTCGCACCCTGCAGGCCGGCGTACAGGGACACCGCGGCGCCCGCCAGGGTGACGATTGACTTGTAGATGCTCAGCCGGGTGACACCGTCCTGCTTGGCCATCCGGCCCTTGTTCTCCCACATGATGGCGAGGCCGGAGAGGAAGTGCGCACCGAAGGCCGCCGTCTGGTACGGGGCCCACTTCTTCCAGCCGAGGCTGGACAGACGGGTCCGCTCGGCCGGGTCCTTGGCCTCCGCCGTCGCGCCGTTCAGCCCGATGGCGCCCATCAGCGAACCGCCAAACCACGCGCCGGCGGTCAGGTCGTGGATGGATCGGGCAACAAGATTACCTGCCATGGTGAGCTTCCTATCGTGTGAAATCGAATCCGGAGCGGCACGGCCCGCAGGGACCGCACCCCTGACATAGTAAGCACACTTACCACCAAGTTGATAGTCCCCGGTTTCCGGCGGGCGCGCACCGGGAAGGCAGCGCCGTTTCGCGTAAGCTCGTGGCCATGGAGGAAGACGTTTGAGCCGGGAACTGCCGGGCGGGGAGGCGGTGCCGGTCCACGAGGCCGCCATCGGCGAAGCCGCCGATGCCGCGGAGGCCGCCTCCAACAGCAGGGTGCTCGACGTCGTCGCCCGCTGGGGCTTCGCCGTGATGGCCCTGCTCCACGTTGTGATCGGAGCAATCGCCGTCGCGCTGGTGCTCGGCGCTCCCGGCCAGGCCGAGCCCACCGGCGCCATTGAGCAGCTCGCCGCCAACCCGTGGGGCCCTGCCGTAATGTGGTCCGGCGCCGTCGGCTGCGCCGGTCTCGCCCTGTGGCAACTGAGCGAGGCGACGCTGCGGGCCAGGCATCTGCCGCGCGGGGAACGCCTGGGCAAACTGGTTTCCTCGGGCTTCCTGGCTATCGCCTACGGCAGCGTCGGGTTCACCTTTGCCAGCTTCGCCGTCGGCGTCCGCAGCGACTCGGGCGAGTCCACCGCGGCGTTCAGCCAGGCCCTGCTGAACCGGCCGCTGGGCACGCCGCTGCTGATCGGGCTGGGCCTGACGGTCAGCGGGATCGGCGTCTACTTCGTAGTGAAAGGCCTGGGCAAGAAATTCAAGGCGGAACTGCGGCACTTCGAGGGCACGCACCGGGGCCACCTCATCAGCGGCCTGGGCGTGGCCGGCCATATCGCCAAGGGACTGGCGCTGGTCCTCACCGGGCTGTTGTTTGTTATGGCCGCGGCCACCAACGACCCCGGCTCGTCCACCGGCCTGGACGGCAGCCTCAAGGCGTTGCAGCACCACCCCTTCGGTCCGCTCCTGCTGCTGGCCATTGGCGCCGGGTTCATCGCCTACGGCGTATTCGCCCTGATCCGCGCACGCTTCGGGCGGATGTAACCCGTCAGCGCAGCGGGACGACCGCGCCCTCCTGGTACAGCAGCGCCCGGAGCTCCGACTCGGCCGAATCCAGCCGCTTCGGGTCGATGGTCTCCCCCGCCGCGAAGTGGTCCAGCAGGCGCGGATCCACGTAGCTCTTCCGGGCGATCGACGGCGTGTTGCCCAGCACCGCCGCGGCGTCGACCATGGCGCGGCTCACGGCGCGTTTCCGGGCCGAAACCTTCGGCTGCGGGCCGCTCTTGGCCAGGCTCACGGCCGCCGCGACGGTGCCGCGCAGGGTGCGGAAGTCCTTCGCGGTGAAGTCCGCTCCGGTGCGCTCCTTGACGTACTCGTTGATCTCGGCGCTGGTGACCGGGTGCCAGCTGCGCCCGTTCTTGTAGGCCAGCAGGCGGGCGTTGCCGCCGCGGCGCTTGAGCGAGCGGACGACGGCGGCGAGGTCGGCGTCGTCGATCCGGGACTCCCACGTCTTGCCGCTCTTGGCCGGGAAGCTGAGCCGCAATTCGTCCTTGCGCACTTTCACGTGCGCGCAGAGCAGGGTGGCCAAGCCGTGGCTGCCGTTCTCGTTGGTGTACCGCTCCGAGCCCACGCGCAGCGATCCGCTGTCCAGCATCCGGAAGGCGGCGGCGAGCACACGCTCCCGGGTGAGCCCCTCGGAGCGCAGGTCCAGGGTCACCAGCCGGCGCGCGGACGGCAGGGTTTCCGCGAGCTGCAGCGACCGGTCAAACTTGAGCCGATCCTTCCGCTCCCGCCAGCCGGGGTGGTAGATGTACTGGCGCCGGCCCACGGTGTCGACTCCGGTGGCCTGGATGTGCCCGTTGTCGTAGGGCGCGATCCAGACGTCGGTCCACGCCGGCGGGATCCCGATGCCTTCCAGCCGGTCCCGCACCGGCCCGGCCGGCAGGGTGGAACCGTCCAGGTCCTTGTAACTGAAGCCGGTCCCGGCGGGAACTCGGCGGTAGCCGCGGCCGGACGCGTTGCTGTGGCGGAGCCTCATCGGCCGGATCCTGGGTGCCTCGCGGTGTCCATGACGGTAAGCCTACTGACTACCCGCTGCGAATGCCCTTTTTCCAAGCAACGCGGGGTCACCTCGCGCCCATGATCCCCACCGGGATGGGCGCGAAGTGACCCCTCGTTGCACTTGTCAGGAGGATCAGACCTCCGCAGCGACACCGCCGCGGGAAATCTCCACCATGTCCTCGCGCGGGACCACCTTGATGCGCTCGCGCTGGACGCTCTCCGCCCCGGCGCTTGCCTTCTCGCCGAGCGACCGTTCATGCGCGTCCAGGGCGAGCCAGCCCTCCCAGCTGGTGTACTGCACGCCGCGGTTTTCCAGCAGTCCAACGATCGCCGCCGGTGCGGGTGCCGCGGCCAGCGGCAGGCGGTCGCGGTCCTCCAGCAGGTAGGTCACGGTTTCCAGTGCGTCGCCCTTGGTGTGGCCGATCAGGCCGACCGGGCCGCGCTTGATCCAGCCGGTGGCGTAGATGCCCGGCACGTGGCTGCCGGCAGCGTCCAGGACACGGCCGCCGTCGTTCGGGACCACGCCCTTGCTGTGGTCGAACTCCACCTCGGGCAGCGCGGAGCCGAAGTAGCCGATGGCGCGGTAGACGGCCTGGACCGGGTAGTCGACGAACTCGCCGGTGCCGCGGGCGTTGCCCGTGCCGTCCAGTTCGGTGCGCTCGAACTTGATCCCGGCGACGCGGCCGGGGGTCGCGGCGTTGTCGTACACCTCCACCGGGCTGTGCAGGAAGTGCAGGTGCAGGCGGCGGGACGCGGTGAGCTCGGAGAGGTCTTCGGGCTGTTCGGCGATCCAGTTGGTGAGCGTGCCCACCATGGTCTTGGTCTGGTTGTTGCTCTGGATCTGGCGGTCCGATTCGGCGTCGAACTCGAAGTCCTCGGCGTAGAGGACGATGTCAACGTCCTTGGAGTGGGACAGCTCGCGCAGTTCCAGCGGAGTGAACTTCACCTGCGCTGGCCCGCGGCGGCCGAAGACGTGGACGTCTGTGACCGGGGAATCCTTCAGGGCACGGTAGACGTTGTCCGGGATTTCGGAGACCAGGAGGTCATCGGCGTGCTTGGAGAGCATCCGGGCGACGTCCAGGGCGACGTTGCCGTTGCCGATCACGGCGATTTCCTTGGCCTCCAGCGGCCAGTCGCGGGGAACGTCCGGGTGCCCGTCGTACCAGGAGACGAAGTCGGCGCCGCCGTAGGAGCCGTCGAGTTCGATGCCGGGGATGTTCAGGTCCGCGTCCTTGATGGCGCCGGTGGCGAAGATGACGGCGTCGTAATGGGTGCGGAGATCCTCGAGGGTGAGGTCCGTGCCGTAGTCCACGTTGCCGAAGAACCGGATGTCGCCGCGGTCCAGGACCTTGTGCAGGGCGTTGACGATGCCCTTGATACGCGGGTGGTCCGGGGCCACGCCGTAGCGGATCAGGCCGTAGGGTGCCGGGTAGCGGTCGAAGAGGTCGATGCTGACGGTGAGTTCGCCGCTTTTGACGGCCTCGCTCTTGGTCAGGATGTCCGCGGCGTAGACGCCGGCGGGGCCGGAACCGACGACGGCGACGCGCAGCGGGCGGGCGGGCGTTCCTACGGGGGTGTTCGTTGACACGGCTGTGTTCCTTTATTCTTCTGCATCCGTTGCTCCATAAGCGCCGTTTTGAGGCTTGATAACGGCAGTTGTGGAGCAATCGACGGTCTTTACGGGGTCATGACGCGGGTCTTGGTGGTGCGTGTGCTTCGGGGTGCGTTCGGGGACGTGGTGCTGTAGTCCGCGGTCTTGAAGTGCGACGGCGCGAACGGGCTGACGCGGACCACGTCACCGATCACGATCACGGCGGGATTCGCGACGCCTGCGGCCTCCGCTTGGTCCGCGATAGTCTCGAGCGTTCCGATGGTCACCCGCTGGTTGGGCAGGTATCCATTCTCTACGATGCCAACAGGTGTCCCGGCTGGCAAACCGGCGCGTCCCAGCGAGGCCGCGGAATCGCGCAGTTGTCCCACGCCCATCAGCAGGACCACCGTGTGGTCGGCGCGGGCGGGCACTTCGGAGAGCTCCTCGTGGCCGGTGACCACGCTGAAGCCCTTGGCCAGGCCGCGGTGCGTGACCGGGATTCCCGCGGCGGCCGGGACGGAGACCGCCGAGGTGACGCCGGGAACGACTTCCACCTCCACGCCGTGCTGCCGGCAGAATTCTGCTTCCTCGCCGCCGCGGCCCAGCACGTAGGGGTCGCCGCCCTTGAGCCGGACCACCCGGTGGCCGGCGAGGGCTTCGTCCACCAGGATCCGGTTGATCCCGGACTGTGGGACCGGGTGGTGGCCCGGGGTCTTGCCTACCTCGATCACGCGGACGTCCGGGGCGAGTTCGGCCAGGAGTTCACGCGGGCCGAGGCGGTCCGCGACAACGACGTCGGCCTGGCCCAGGAGCCGCCGGCCTCGGACGGTGATGAGCCCGGAGTCGCCGGGACCGCCGCCCACGAGCGCCACGGCGCCGGGCCCGTCGGCTGAGCCTGTGCCCGAAGCGCGGTGGCGGCGCAGCGGCAGGTCCCCGGTGTCCAGGGCGGTGGCCACGGCGTCCCGCAGGGCCATCGCGCGGCGCGGGTCTCCCCCGGCGTTCACGGCGATCTTGACGTCATCGACGACGGCGACAGCGGGCGTCCAGGCGGCCGACGCCTCGTGGTCGGAGGCGTTGACGCACCAGATGCGCTGCGCCTCGGCGTCGGCGGCGACCTGCGCATCCACCGCGGCGTCACCCGTGGCGGTCTGGACGAACCAGGCGGCGTCGACGTCGGAGCCGCGGTACGGGCGGCGCTGCCAGCTGAGCAACCCGGCGTCGGCCAGTTCGTTCAGGGCCGGGCAGGCAAGAGGCGCCACGACGGTGACACGGGCGCCGGCGTCGAGCAGTCCTTTGGCGCGGCGTGCGGCGACGGGTCCGCCGCCGACCACCAGCACCGGGCGGCCGAGCAGGCGCAGCGCCGTGGGGTAAATGTCCTGAATTGCCATGCATCGACGATAGGGCGGCGTCATCGGGCACAACAACGGTGCGGAAATACCAGTTCACGCAGGGTAACGGGGCGTAACCTGACGCTCTGCCGGCTGGCGGGCCGGCCGATTTTTGGGTGAATGACCGGCGCTCCGGGGGAACTTTCACGGCTGCGGCAGCCGCCCCGCCCCCAATCGACGGCGTGTCTGTGTCAAAGTCGCCCCGGGCGGAAGGCACAGCGTCGTGAAAGAGCCCTCGCCCCTACTTCACTGCGATGACCTCGACCAGTTTGATGTCCGGGTCCTTGGCGAGCAGCGCCGGGCCGTGCTCGCCAAGCGCCGCGGGGATGGCGCCGTCGAGGTGGGCCTGCCGGTCCTCCTCGGTGTCGAAGGTGTCGAAAATGCCGAAGGTGTTCTCACTGACCCGGAAGGCGTACCAGGTCCGGGTGCCGGGTTCGCCGAGCACGATCTCGCGGCCACCGTTGAGGAAGTCCCAGACGTCCTGTTCCTTCCCCGCTTTGGCTTCGACCAATGCCAGCACTCCAAATTTTGGTGCCACGGCTGTCTCCTTGGAATCGGGATGGACGGCCGGATAACGGCCTGTAGCCGTGAGTGTAGGCCTCCCCGTCACCGCAGACAACAGCAACGCGGGGTCACCTACGGCCCATAAATCCTTGGATCATGGGCGGTAGGTGACCCCGCGTTGCTTGGGCGCCAGGGATCTACCGGGTGCTGCCGGAGAGCAGGCCGCGGCGGCGAAGCAGGCGCTTTTCGATCGGGGCGAAGACCAGCAGTTCCACCAGGATGCCGACGGCGAGGATCAGCAGGATGGCGGCCAGCACGATGGTCATGTCCGCGAGGTCGCGGCCCTGGTTCAGCATGGAGCCGAGGCCGAAGCCCATGCTGCCGCCCACCGTGATGATTTCCGCGGCCATCAGCGAGCGCCAGGAGAAGGCCCAGCCTTGCTTGAGCCCGCTCAGGTAGCCCGGCAGCGCGGCCGGGAGGACAATCTGCAGCGCCAGCTGCAGCCGGGATGCGCCCAGGACCGCGCCGACACGGCGGTACTGCGGCGGGATCTGGTCGACGCCGGAGATCAGCCCGTTGATGATCGAGGGGATGGCGCCCATCAGCACGACGAAGTAGACGGTGGCATCGCTCAGGCCGAACCAGATGATGGCGGCCGGCACCCAGGCCACCGAGGGCAGGACCTGCAGCCCCGAGATCAGCGGCCCGAAGGCGCGCCGGAGCGGGGCAACCTGGGCGAGCAGCAGGCCCACCGGCGTCGCGATGACGACGCTGATCAGGAAGCCCGTGACGCCGCGCTCAAGCGACGTCCAGACGGCCTCCTGCAGTTTGCCCTCGGCCGCGAGCGTGCCGAGCTGGCCGATGACATCCAGCGGGCCGGGGACCAGGTCGCGGCGTTTGATGCCCAGCCAGACGTACACCTGCCAGGCGACGATGAGTACGGCGAGCGCGGCCACCGGCAGCAGAATCCGGGTCCAGTCGATGCGGGCCTTGCGGACGGCATCGGACTGGAGCGAATCGAGTCCGGCTTCCAGTTCACGCAGGTCGGCGGGGCTCGTCGAGGACCGGGTCAGGGCGGCGGTGACTGACGCGGCGCCAGGCGCCGCGCCCGTTGCCGCCCCGGGAGTGGCATCGGGCCTGTCGGAGCCGGCCGCTTCGTCCGCAGGACGAAAGCGGTCCGGCGAAGGGGCGGGGGCGGCAACGGGTGTGGAGCCCCAGAGGGACTTATTGGGCATGGCGGCGGATCTCCTCGCGTAGCCGGGCGGTGATGACGCCCGTCAGGTGTCCGGCCAGGCCGGCGTCGGTACGGTGTTCCTCGGAGACACGCCATTCCTGGACCACGCGCCCCGGCCGCGAGGAGAGCAGCAGCACGCGCTGGCCCAACCGGACGGCTTCCCGGACGTTGTGCGTCACAAACACGATCGTGCGGCCGGTTTCCTTCCAGATCCGTTCCAGCTCGTCGTGCAACAGGTCCCGGGTGATCGCATCCAGCGCGGCAAACGGCTCGTCCATCAGGAGCAGCTGCCGGTCCTGGGCCAGCGACCGGGCCAGCGCCACCCGCTGGCGCATGCCGCCGGACAGCTCGTGCGGGCGTTTGTCCCCCGCCCCGCCCAGGTGCACCAGGTCAAGCAGCCCGTCCGCCTGCACCCGGCGTTCGGCCTTGCTGACGCCGCGCAGTTTAAGCGCAAGCTCCACGTTTTCCCGTGCGGTCAGCCACGGGAAGAGTGCCGCGTCCTGGAACATGAACGCCGCGCCGTCGCTGGGCACTTCGAGCGCGCCCGACGTCGGGGCTTCCAGTCCCGCCATGATGTTGAGCAGGGTGGACTTGCCGCAGCCGGACGCACCGAGCAGGGCGACGAACTCGCCCTGCCCGATGGCGGCATTGACGTCGTCCAGTACCGGGGCGCCGTCGCCGAAGCGCTTGCCCAGGTTTTCCAGTACGACTGGCATGGTCGGGTCCTTACTGTTGTGGCGGGTGGCTGGAGGCTAGGGAGCTAGTCCTTGCCTAGCCATCCGGCGGAGATCTTTTTGCCGGCCGAACTCTCGCCCAGGACACTGTTGAGCGCCGTGAGGTCGAAGATGCCGTTGATGTCGGCCTGCTTGGTGGTTCCGGCGTCGACGCCGTCCTGGAGCAGTTTCTTGTAGGTCCCGGCGAGCGGGTCGGTGGTGAAGGCGATGTTTTTCAGGGACCGGTCGATGACGTCGGCCGGTAGCGCCTTGCCGGCGGCTGCCTTGAGTGCGTCGTTGAGAACGGTGGCTTTCTCGGCGGCGGGAGCCGCGTTCAGCCAGTCGACGGATTCAACATGGCCCTTGAGGAGCGCCTGCACGGTGGCCGGGTGCTCCGCGGCGAACGTCTTGTTGACGATCAGGACGGTGGTGACGAACTCGCCTCTGTCCCACAGGTCCTTCTCATCGACCAGGACCTTTGCGCCGGCCTGGAGCACCAGGCGTGACGCCCACGGCTCCGGCAGCCAGGCGCCGTCGAGCTTGCCGTCCTGGAAGAGTTTGAGGGTCTGCGCGTTCTCGGTCGGGTTGATCGTGACGTCGCCGCTGCCGTCTGTGGAGGTCTTGAACCCCTGATGGCCGAGCCAGGCGCGCAGGGCTACGTCCTGGGTGCCGCCGAGCTGCGGCGAGGCGAGCGTCTTGCCTTTGAGGTCGGCGGCCGAGTTGATGCCGGGTTTGACCACCAGTTGCGCACCGCCGGCCGTGGCGCCGGCGATGATGCTGATGGATTCGCCTTTGCTCTTCACGTAGGAGTTGATCGCCGGGTTGGGGCCGATGTAGGTCGCGTCGATCGCGCCGGCGTTGAGCGCTTCGATCGCGGCGGGGCCGGCGTTGAAGACCTGTGTGCTGAGCTTGGTTTGACCCAGTTCCTTGGCCATGAACCCCTTGGTGACGCCAACCAGGGCCGGGCCGTGGGTGATGTTGCCGAAGTAACCGAGCCGCAGTTCCGCCGTCGGGGCGGTGCCGGCGGCCGGTGCTGCACCGGCGTCGTTGGTGCGGGACACCGTCGAGGCGACGGCGGCGCCGGCGCCGATCAGCAGGGCGAGGCCGACGGCGACGCCGATTTCGACGGTGCGCCTGCGTTTCGGCTTGGCCGATTCGCCGGCGACGATCCGGGTGGTGCCGGGGGTGGGGTTCTTAGGCGTGGATGACATGGAAGGATCCTGTTCGTGGGGTGCGGGTGGGCCGGGCGGGTGGTCAGCGCCGGCGACATCGCCCCTGGAGTGCCCTGAGGGAGGGGCTGTTGAACCGTTCCGGAGTGGTCATGGCTTCACCCTAGGGAGGGTGGCGAACAGTGTTCAATGGTGCGGAAACGCGGGGTCACGCTTGTTCATGCAACGTCACATGGGGGCCTGGATCGGCGCCCCGCGGCGGCTCAGTCGCCTTTGACGTTGACGAGTTGCCGGAGCTTGTGCCGCACCCTGACGAGCTCCGCCGAGTCGCGCATGACCAGGTCGATGGGCTTGTAGGCGGCCGGGATCTCGTCGATGAACGCCTCCCGGGGCCGGAATTCGATGCCCTGCATGGCGTTCTTCAGCTGGGCGAGCGAAAACATCTTCCGGGCGGCGGTGCGGGAGTATTCCCTGCCGGCGCCGTGCGGCGAGGAGTTCAGCGACACGGGGTTTCCCAGCCCGACGACGACGTAGGACGCTGTGCCCATGGACCCGGGGATCAGGCCCGCGTCGCCTGCCTCGGCGCGGATGGCACCCTTGCGCGAGACCCAGACGGACCGGCCGTAATGCGTTTCCTGCGCGGTGAAATTGTGGTGGCAGTTGATCCGTTCGAGCTCCCGGACGGGCCCGCCGATCCAGAGTTCAAACTGCTGGACCACCCGGTCCATCATTTCCTCGCGGTTGAGCAGGGCAAAGTGCTGCGCCCACCGCAGTTCGCGGATGTAGCGGAGGAATTCGGGGGTGCCTTCCTCGAGGTAGGCCAAGTCGCGGTCCGGCAGGGCGAGGTGCCGGCGCAAGGCCACGCTGCGGGCCTCGGCGATGTGGCGCTGCGCGATCTTGTTGCCCACCCCGCGGGAGCCCGAATGCAGGAACAGCCAGACCGCTGCGTCCTCGTCCGCGCACACCTCGATGAAATGGTTGCCCGAGCCCAGCGAGCCAAGCTGCAGCTCCCAGTTCGCCGCGTACTTGGCCGGGTCAAAGCCCGCTTTCGCCGCCAGCCGCCGCAACTCGGCGAGCCGGGGTCCGGCGGTGGCGGAGATCCTGCGGTTGAAGTGGCCGGCGGACAAGGGAATCGCACGTTCGATTGCTTCGCGCAGCCGTCTCAGGTCCCGGGGCAGATCCTTGACTACATATTGGGTGCGGACAGCGATCATGCCGCAGCCGATGTCCACACCCACGGCGGCCGGGATGATGGCGCCCATAGTCGGGATGACCGAGCCCACCGTGGCCCCCTTCCCCAGGTGGGCGTCCGGCATCAATGCCAGGTGCGGGTAGATGATGGGCAGCTGGGCGGTGGCGACGGCCTGCCTCCGGGTTTCGTCATCCAGAATGGAGGCCCAGCTGATGAGTCGGCTGTTGATGGTTTCCAAGGATCTGCCCTCCCACGACGATGATCGTCGGCCGGTGGCCGGGTGGCAAGGGACGAGCTTCAGCGGTGAGTTCGCCGGGTGGCTTTGACGAGTGGTTTCGACGCGCCCCGCGGCCATTGCTGGCCCGGCGGCCGACTGCCATCCTTACTGGACCGGCACACGCAGGAAAGGACAAGACGATGCCCCTCTATCTGTCGAAGTTCAGCTATACACCGGAGACCTGGGCGAGATTGACCAGCAAACCGGAGGACCGCAGAAAAGCTGCCCAGGCCTATATCGAATCGGTGGGCGGGAAACTCCACGGCTTCTGGTACGCCTTCGGCTCCCACGACGGCTACAACCTGTGGGAGGCGCCCGACAACGTGTCCATGGCCGCGGTGGCTCTCGCGATCAGCGGCGGTGGCGCGCTCAGCTCCTTCGAGACGACGGTGCTCCTGACGGTCGACGAAACCATGGAGGCCCTGGCCAAGGCCGACCAGATCAAGTACCGGCCGCCGGGCACCTGACGGCGGCGGCACGGCTTCGGCGGCGGCAGGGCTTCGGCGGCGGCAGGCTCAGTCCTGCATGCGCTCCAGCCGGTACGTCAGCTTTGCCTCACGTTTGGGGTCGCCGCCCAGGGATTTGGTCCGCGCAATGTAGTCCACGCCCCACGTCTTCAGCAGGAAGTCGTCGGCGATCCGGACGTGGCCGGCGGGGAATTTGTAGTCCATTCCCTTCGCCACCGAGAACCAGTCGGCGGCGCCGAACAGCTTCTCGGCGTCGGCCACGGTCCGCACACCGTTGGCTGCCAGCACGTCCCCCAGCCAGCCGTACTGCCGGGCCTGGCTCCTGGGGTGTTCGGGCAGCAGCCGGGCAAGCATGTCGTGCAGGATGTCCCCGGTCAGCTCGGTCGCAGGGTTTGCGGCGAACTCGGCCGTGCTTTCGGCCTGCCGGCGTTTGACGATGTCGTTGATGGCGGAGAACTGGGCGTCCGCAAGTTCGATCAGGGTCGAGGCCATGGTGAACGCGCGGTCCACTTCCGCGTTGGCCTCCGCGAGCCCCTTGTAGCGGATGTCATGTTCGAACGCCGCCCACGCGTGCTGCAGCACGGTCCGGATCTGGACTTCGAAGCGCTCCCCGGTGAATGCTTGGCAGCCCACGGGAACGTTCCCGGCAGGGACCTCGAGGATGAGGTGCCGGCCGGCGTAGCCGATCTGGCCGTTCCGCCGCTGGGAACTCGTCTTATCGTCGTCCTCGCGGCAGCTGAACTGCCCCTTCAGGGCCGTGGCGACGTCCGCGATGTCAGGCTCCAGGAACATGATGATCCGGACGCCGATGAGGTCGTCCAGCTGCTCAAGGCCGCGTTCGTACTTGAATCTGCCGTCTGCGGTGAGGCGGTCCAGCTTCTCCTTGACCGAGCCGGGGTCTTTGACCCGTGCCTGCACGGTGTGGTGGTTGAGACCGTCGTCGCGGAGCCGGGCGCGGATGGCGTCCCCGATCGCGTCCGAGGCCGCAGTGAGCCGGGGCAGCAGGAAGCTGTAGTGCTCCAGGGATCTGGCAACAACGGAATCATGATCTTCCAACCGGTCCCCCTCGGATCATCGCGCAGCGCCTCTCATCAGCAGGGTATCCAAGGCCGCCGGTTTCAGCTAACGGAGCACCCGCAGCTCCGCCCGGGCGGAGAATCCGCATCAGATCGAGTAGCGCTCATCCTCGTGGTCGCCCGGATGGTCCCTGACGAGCCCGGCAGCCAGCGTGTTGCCGTCCTGCGGGTCGATGACCAGGAACGCGCCGGTCCGCCGGTGGTGCAGGTAGTTCTCCAGCGGCAGCGGGGCCGCGAGCCGCAGCTGGGCGTGGCCGATGTCGTTGAGCTCCAGCGTGGACGCCGGCTCCAGCCGGAAGCTGGCAAGGTCCAGCTTGCCGGTCACGTTCCGGACCAGCGCCTGAACCGTGCGGGTGCCGTGCTTGACCAGCACCTTCGCGCCCTCCCGCAGCGGCTTCGGCGAGAGCCAGCAGAGTGCCGCGTACAGGTCGGCGGTGGATTCGGCAAAAGTCCCGGCCGCGGCGATCGTATCCCCGCGGGCGACGTCGAACTCGTCCGCGAGCCGCAGCGCGACGGACTGCGGGGCCACGGCCTCGGCCAGCTCGCGCCCGGCGAAGTCGATCCCGGTGACGGTGGTGGTGCGCGGCGTCTGGCCCGGGGTCAGGACACTGACCTGGTCCCCCAGCCGCACCGTGCCTTCGGTGATCTGCCCCGCGTAGGCGCGGTAGTCCCGGTACCCCTCCGGATCCAGTCCGCCGGCGACGGCGTCGGGCGCCAGCGCACCCTGCGGCCGGATCACCAGCTGCACCGGGAAGCGGAAACTCTCGAGGTGACTTTCGAGTTCGTCGGCGGCGGGCAGCGTCTCGAGGACCTCCAGCAGCGCCGGGCCGGCGTACCACGGCGTGCGGTCCGAGCGGTCCACGACGTTGTCGCCGTCGAGCGCGGACACCGGAATGACCTGCAGGTCGGTGATGCCATCGGCGCCGAGCCCCAGCTCGCGGCCTACCTGCTGCACGTCGGCTTCAATCCCGCGGAACACGTCCTCGCTGAAGTCCACGAGGTCGATCTTGTTCACGGCGACAATCACGTGTGCCACGCGCAGCAGCTGCAGCACGGACAGATGCCGGCGGGTCTGCTCCAGCACACCCTTGCGGGCGTCGATCAGCACGACGACGGCGTCCGCGGTGGATGCGCCGGTCACCGTGTTCTTGGTGTACTGCACATGGCCGGGGCAGTCCGCGAGGATGAAGGTGCGGCGGTCCGTGGCGAAGTAGCGGTAGGCGACATCGATGGTGATGCCCTGTTCCCGCTCGGCGCGCAGGCCGTCGGTCAGCAGCGCGAGGTCGATCGCTTGCACACCCGCTGCGCCGGCCCCGCCGAAGCCGCGGTCCGCGGAGGTGCGGGCAACGGCGTCGAGCTGGTCCGCGAGGATCGCCTTGGAGTCGTGCAGGAGCCGGCCCACCAGGGTGGACTTGCCGTCGTCGACCGAACCGGCGGTAGCGAAGCGGAACAGGGAGGCTGAAGCAAGGTCGAGGCTTGCGGCGGCGCCAGGCACAGTTACGGTGGAGCTCATTAGAAATAGCCGTCTTTCTTGCGGTCTTCCATGGCGGCCTCGGAGATGCGGTCATCGGCCCGGGTTGCGCCACGTTCGGTGATGGTGGAGGCGGCAACTTCGATTACGACGTCGCGCACGGTGCCGGCGGCGGATTCGACCGCGCCGGTGCAGGACATGTCGCCGACGGTCCGGTAGCGGACGGTCTTGGTGATGACTTCCTCGTCCTCGCGCGGTTGGGAGACCTCACCGACCGCCCGCCACATGCCGTCGCGGGCGAAGACCTGCCGCTCGTGGGCGTAGTAAAGGCCCGGCAGGTCGATGTTTTCGCGTTCGATGTAACGCCAGACGTCCAGCTCGGTCCAGTTGCTGATGGGGAACGCCCGGACGTGCTGGCCCACGGTGTGCCGGCCGTTGTACAGGTTCCACAGTTCGGGGCGCTGGTTGCGCGGGTCCCACTGGCCGAATTCGTCGCGCAGGCTCAGGATGCGTTCCTTGGCCCGTGCCTTGTCCTCGTCGCGGCGGCCGCCGCCGAAGACGGCGTCGAACTTGTTGCGCTGGATTGCGTCCAGCAGCGGCACGGTCTGCAGCGGGTTGCGGGTGCCGTCGGCACGCTCGGCCAGCTCACCCGAATCGATGAACTCCTGGACGGAGCCGACGACGAGCTTGAGTCCCAGCCGCTCCACCGTCCGGTTCCGGAACTCGATCACCTCCGGGAAGTTGTGCCCGGTGTCCACGTGCAGCACAGGGAACGGCACCTTCCCCGGCCAGAACGCCTTAGTGGCCAGGTGCAGCATCACCACAGAGTCCTTGCCACCGGAAAACAGCAGCGCCGGCTTCTCAAACTCCGCAACAACCTCGCGGATGATATGGATCGCTTCCGATTCCAACGTGTCCAAAGACGACAGGCGGGCCGCGCGCGTAGCGGCAGAAGTCAGGTGACCCGACAGCAGAGCCGGAGCAGCAGATGCCGCCCCGGGAGTGGCATCGGGCCTTCTGTAGCTGGACGGCATGCTGCTTGCAGCATTGCCGTCCAGCGAAGGGGCGGGGGCGGCATCTGCTGTGGAGGCGGTGGTGGCGAAATCAGCCACCGAAGTAGGAAGGTTACTCATACGTGTAGTCCGCATTCTGTCTTGTCGGTTCCTGCCCAGCGTCCGGCGCGGGGATCATCGCCGGGCGCCACCTTGCGGGTGCAGGGCTGGCAGCCAATGGACGGGTAGCCCTGTGAAAGCAGCGGGTTGACGGGGAGAAGGTTGGCGTCGGAGTACTCCACCAGCTGGTCGAAGCTCCAGGCCGCGACCGGGTTGACCTTGACCAGGCCGTTGGCTTCGTCCCAGGTCACCAGCGGGGTGTTGGTGCGGGTGGGGGCCTCGTCGCGGCGGACCCCGGTGAACCAGAGTTCGTAGCCGGCCAGGGTGCGGCGCAGCGGGGCCACCTTGCGCAGCGCGCAGCACTGGGCGGGGTCGCGGGCGAACAGGTCCTTGCCGAGCAGCCGGTCCTGCTGCTCCATGGTGGTCTCCGGCAGCACGTCGACGACGTTGACGCGCAGGCTGGCCGCCACTTCGTCGCGCGTGGCGTGGGTTTCCGGGAAGTGGTAACCGGTCTCCAGGAACAGCACGTCGACGCCGGGGAGCTGGTCCGCGACGAGTGCCGGCAACACGGCGTCCGCCATGGAGCAGGCGACGGCGACGGCGGGCAGCTCGAAGTGGCGCGCCACCCAGGCGATCACCTCCCGGGCCGGGGCGTCCCAGCCGAGCTCGGCGGCGCCGGCCTCGGCAAGGGCCCGGAGCTCGTCACGGGTACGGAGGGTACGGAGGGCGGCCGTCACTGCAGGTCCCCCTCATCGGCGGCGAAGGCCCATTCGGCGAAGGTCTGGTCGCCGGTGCGGTCGGCGGCGAACTTCCGGACCACCCGCTCGACGTAATCCGGAAGCTCTTCGGCCGTGACTTTGAGGCCACGCACGGTGCGTCCCAGGCCCGCCTCCTCGCGGCTGTCCGAGGCCAGCCCGCCGCCGAGGTGGACCTGGAAACCCGGGGTGGGGTCGCCGTCGGGCGTGGGAAGCATCATGCCTTTGAGGCCGATGTCCGCGGTCTGGATGCGGGCGCAGGAGTTGGGGCAGCCGTTGATGTGCAGCGAGAGCGCCTGCGGGAGCTGCTTGGATTCGGCGAGGTCGGCGAGGCGGCGTTCCAGTTCGGCGACCGCGGTGGCGGCCGTGACCTTGGTTTCCACGATGGCCAGTTTGCAGAATTCGATGCCGGTGCAGGCGATGGTGCCGCGGCGGAACACGGACGGCCGGGCGGACAGGCCCAGGGCGTCGAGTTCGGCGACGAGCGGTTCCACCTGGTGCTTGGGCACGTCCAGGACCACGAGCTTCTGGTGCGGGGTGGTGCGCAGCCGCTGCGAGCCGCGGGCTTCCAGGGTGTCGGCGAGGGCCACCAGCTGGCTGCCGGAGAGGCGGCCGGCCACCGGGGTGGCGCCGATGAAGAACCGGCCGTCCTTCTGTTCGTGCACGCCGATGTGGTCGCCCGGGGTGGCCGGTTTCGGGGCGGCGGGCCCGTCGTCGAGCTTGTAGCCGAGGTATTCGTCCTCAAGGACGCGGCGGAACTTCTCCGGCCCCCAGTCGGCCAGCAGGAACTTCAGGCGCGCCTTGGTGCGCATCCGCCGGTAACCGTAGTCGCGGAAGATGCTGGTGACGCCGAGCCAGACGTCGGCGGCCTGGTCCGGGCGGACGAACGCGCCGAGGCGCTTGCCCAGCATCGGGTTGGTGGACAGCGCACCGCCCACCCAGAGGTCGTAGCCGGCGCCGAACTCCGGGTGGACCAGGCCCACCAGCGCGACGTCGTTGATCTCATGGACCACGTCCTGGCTGGGGTGGCCGGTGATGGCGGTCTTGAATTTGCGGGGCAGGTTGGCCAGTTCCGGGTCGCCGATGAAGCGCTCGGCGAGCTCCTGGATCAGCGGCGTCGGATCGATGATCTCGTCCTTGGCGATGCCCGCTACCGGGGAGCCCAGGATGACGCGGGGCACGTCGCCGCAGGCCTCCGTGGTGGACAGGCCCACGGACTCGAGCCGACGCCAGATCTCCGGCACGTCTTCGACCCGGATCCAGTGCAGCTGGATATTCTGCCGGTCCGTGAGGTCGGCCGAGCCGCGGGCGAAGTCGACGGAGATCTGGCCGATGACGCGCAGCTGTTCGGTGCTGAGGGCTCCGCCGTCGATCCTGACCCGGAGCATGAAGTACTTGTCCTCGAGTTCGTGCGGCTCGAGCGTGGCGGTCTTACCGCCGTCGATCCCGGGCTTGCGCTGGGTGTAGAGGCCCCACCAGCGGAAGCGGCCGTGCAGGTCGGTGCCGTCGATCGAGTCGAAGCCGTGCTTGGCGTAGACCGATTCGATACGCTCGCGCACGTTCAGGCCGTTGTCTTCCTGTTTCCAGGTTTCGTTGGCGTTCAGCGGGGCTGTGCCGTCCACTTTCCACTGCCCGTGCGGCTTGGCCGCGGGGCGGGGTGGGCGGTTGAGGCGGCCTGCGGCAGCCTGGTCCGGGGACGCTCCGGCTAGAGCTGTATCAGTCATGGATCGACTGTAGGGGCGCCCGTAATGGCGTCACAAAGGGTCAGAAACGCGGGGACACCTAGGGCAACATTTCGTCATGTAGCGCTGGCCGCAACCGCCGCGTCGTAACGCGCCAGGGCGATCTCGGCGAGGACCGGCGAGGGCAGCAGCGGCGCGGTGACCAGATCCGCGCCGGCCTTGGCCAGCTGGTCGTGGAAGAAGCCGGGCGCCAGGAGGTAGGCCGCGATGACCACGCGTCCGCCCAGGTCCACCGCCCCGGCCGAACGCCCCGCGCCCGCGCCTCCCGCAGCCTCCTCGCGGAGCATGGCGACGGCTTCCGGCACCGACGGCTTGGCCGAGGCGCCGTACGCGGCCACGAGCCGGTTGGAGCGGAGGGCGCGCAGTTGGCCCGCGAGTTCCTCGACGTTTTCCGCGGCGGTGGCGTCGGAGGACCCCGCGGCGGCGAGGATCACGGCGTCGTTGTCGGTCACGCCGGCCTCGCGCAGCCGCTGGTCCAGCAGAGCCGCCAGCCGCGGGTCCGGTCCCAGCGGTGCCGCGGCGAGGGTGCCCGGCCGGCTCTTGACCGCCCGGGCGATGTCCACCTTGACGTGGTAGCCCACGCTCAGCAGCAGCGGCACGACGACGGCGGTTTGCCCCGCCGGGAGCCCCGCCACGACGGCCGGCAGTTCGGGATCCTGCACGTCGACGTAGGCCTCGCGGACATCGAGCCCGGGGCGCAGGGCAGCGATCCCGGCCCGCAGGGCATTGACCTCCGCCGCGCCGTGCGTGCTGGAGGTGCCGTGGGCGCAGGCGATCATGATGGGGCTATTCATAGCCGTTAGCGTAACCTTGGAGCCGCCCCATCCGCCCCCTGCAACCGACCGGGACGACCCATGACCTTTTCCTTTAGCCTTGTTATGGTCTGGCTGGACCTGGCCGGCGTCTTCTTCTTCGCCGTCTCCGGTTCGCTGCTCGCGGCGCGGAAGCAGTTCGACATTGTCGGTTCCCTGCTGCTGGCCTCCGTGGTGAGCCTGGGCGGCGGCGTCATCCGGGACATCATCATCAACTCCGGGCCGCCGGCAGCCTTCACCAACCCGGCGTACCTCGCTCCCCCGCTGCTGGCGACGGTGCTGGTGTATTTCCTCTTCTCCAGCGTCCAGCGCTTCACGTCGCTTTTGGTCCTGTTCGACGCCGGCGGCCTAGCCCTGTTCTGCATCACCGGAACCCTGAAGGCCCTCGCCGCGGGCATGCATCCGGTGGCCGCGGTGCTCCTGGGGGTCACGACGGCGGTGGGCGGCGGCCTGCTGCGGGACATCACCGCCAACGAGGTGCCGCAGCTCTTCGACCCCAAGGACATCTACGCGTTGCCGGCGTTTGCCGGGGCCGCGCTGACCGTGGCGCTGTCCGTCACCGGAACGTTCACCGCGTTGACGGCCAGTGCGGTGGCGGCCGTGGTTTTCGCCTTCCGCGTCACGGCCTGGCGGCGCCACTGGTACGTGCCGCTGGCGGTCCGCGGCTGGCACCGGCTGGGGCTTGATGCGGCCGAAACCGGCCCTAAGGATTAGCTAGGATAAGAACCATGACTGACATGTTCCTCGAGAAGTTCCGCGCGCTTGTTCCGAAGTATCTCGAAGACGAATGGCAGGAAGAGGACGGGCTGCCGGCAGACGAGCTGGATGTGGCCCTCGCCGAGCACCAGTTCCAGGTCCCGTTGGTCCTGCGCGAGTTCTACCTGGCCCTCGGCGGTTGCGAGGACCTCATGGAGGCCTACCACTACTTCTGGGACCCGGAGGAGCTCGAGGTCGACGACGAAGGTTTCCTGATGTTCCTCGAGGACGAGGAGGAGCAGTTCACCTGGGGCTTCCGCGTGGGCGACCTCAGCGTCCCGGACCCGATCGTGTACCGCCGCAACAACGCCCGCGGCCAGTGGAAGAGCGAGGAAGGGACCTTCTCCGAGTTCGTCTTCGACATGTTCGAGTGGGCCTTCAACGACGAGGACGAGGACTAAGACCCGCCGGCCGGCCCTCCCCGGCTTTCCCGGCTGCCCGGCCGCGGAGTACGGCTCGCTGTCCGTTGCCTCCGCCGACCTTCCGGCGGCACTTTGGCACGGACACGCCGCCGCCCGGTCCGGCATTCTCCGTTCGCGGCTCCAAAGTAGCCCCGGAATGCCCCCGACACCGGTCCTCACGGCCGGAAAGCACCCGCTCGCCACAACTCCAGCACCGCGCGGACCTCTGCGACCATCCGCTGCGGGTGATGGACGACGTCGTCGTAGCCGAACCTGAGCACCAGGTAACCACTGACCACGGTCGCGTTGTTGCGACGGCGGTCCTTCTTCACCTGCCGCGGCTCCAGGTGCGGCGCGCCGTCGGTCTCCACGACGATGCAGTCTTCGACCAGGAAGTCGACCTCCCCGACGCCGGGGATCTCGACATGCCTGCGCACCTGGAGCCCGGCCCGGGAGAATGCCGTGTTGGCGAGTACCTCCAGCAGCGAGTCGGCCCGGGGAATAACCAGGTCCAGCACCGACCTGGCGCGAGCGTTGCGGTTTCCCGGAAGTTTCCCTCGGAGGAAAGGCAAAGTGATGTCCCCGCGGCCCGCGGCGCACTGGACCATAACAAGGGCCTCCAATTCGGGCAGGCAGCGCAGGGCATGAATCAGGACGTCGGCCAGCCCTGCCATCGGGAGTCCGGGGTGCCGGGGATGCAGCAAGGGCCCGTGTGCTACAGAGCCGGGCGGCGCCGACCGATGGCCGAGACACAGATGTAAGCTTCGGGCGGGTGCCAAGGTCCATAAGCCGTAGCCAGGGGCAGCCGACAAGCACGTCAGCAGGCCCTTCAACTCGCAGGCGGCTCGGTAGGTGCTGGAATCCCGCGGCAGTCCGTAGTGCCCGCGGCGGATCCTCACCATGGCTCCATCGGCCACAGCCTGGCTGACTCGATGGCGGCTGAATCCTGCCCGGTTGAGGTCACCCGCGGTGGCCGTTCCGCCCCGTGAGGCCAGGAAAGTGGCAACGTCCATCCAACCACTGTGCCCGCTCAGCAGACCGCGGCGTCCAGTCCGACCGCGATATGTGGACAACCCCGCTGCAGCCGAGGGGCACTTTGACACGGACACGCCGCTGAATCAGGGCCGGCGCACCCCTCCAAGGTCCAAAGTGCCCCTACAGCGCCACACAACCCGGCGCCCGCAAGTCCGTGACAGCTGATTTACAGAAACGCTAGACAATATGACACAACTGTCATAAGCTCATTCATGGGTTCACCAAATGCCTCCGGTGAATCTGATGCGAACGGAGAAATGGCCCCGGTTCCGCACAACGTACGACTCGTAACGTTGTGAAGAACCGGGGCCATTCCGTTTTACGTCTCGGCCCCCCGGGCGGGAGGCAGGAATGTCCCGCCGGAACCCGTTAGCTGCTGCGGTCCACCACGGCGTGCGCGAAGCTGGTCAGCGAATCCTTGACCACGCCCTCGGGCAGCGGGGCGAGGGCAGCGATGGCTTCGGCGGCCCAGGCACGCGCCACCGTCCAGGACTCGGCGGTAACGGGATGTTCGCGCAGCCCGGCGACGGCGGCCGCGAGGGCCTCGTCGGAGCTGAGGTCGCCGTCGATCAGCTTCAGCAGGTCGACAGCGGACTGGTCGCCGTCGGCCGCGGCCTTGCGCAGCAGCAGCACCGGCAGCGTGGGCACACCTTCGCGGAGGTCGGTGCCCGGCGACTTGCCGGACTTGACCTTCACGCCGGTGACGTCAATGACGTCGTCGGCGAGCTGGAAGGCCACACCAACCTTCTCGCCGTACTCGACCAGCAACGCCTCGTAGGCGGGGTCGGCGTTGGCGAAGATTGCACCGAGCTGGCCGGAGGCAGCCACCAGCGAGCCGGTCTTGTCCGCGATCACGGACAGGTAATGCTCTACCGCATCCTCGTCCGGCCGCGGGCCTACGGTCTCGTGCAGCTGGCCGAGGCAGAGCCGCTCAAAGGTGCGGGCCTGGATGCCGAGGGCACGGGAGCCGAGCTCGGAAACCAGAATCGAGGCCCGGGCGAAGATGAGGTCGCCGGTCAGCACGGCCACGGAGTTGCCCCAGACCTCGTGCGCCGTGGGGGCGCCGCGGCGGAACGGCGCGGAGTCCATCACGTCGTCGTGGTACAGGGTGGCCAGGTGCGTCAGTTCGACGACGACGGCGGCCTGCACCACGGCGGGCAGCGAAGCGTCGCCCAGGTGCGCGCAGAGCAGCGTCAACAGCGGCCGGATGCGCTTGCCGCCGGCTTCCACCAGGTGGCGCGACGTCGCGTCGGCCAGGGGATCCGAGTTGGCAATGGCCTCGCGCAGCTTTTTCTCCACCCGCGCCAGGTTGGTGGTGATGGCCGGGCCCAGTTCCGGGTCCCCGGCGATGGCCGCAAACCCTGCCGGCAGCTGCAGCCCGGTGGCGATGGCGGTGGTGTTCAGGTCGGGCTCTAAGCCCGGCAGGCCGTGTCCGGCGTGCGTCCAGCTTTGGTCTGCGGAGTTGGTCACGGGTTAACCCTAACTTTTTGTTGCGGAAACCGCGGAGTCGAGTCTGGAACGGTACCGGTATTGGACGTCGCCGGGACCAGGGCCTCAAGGACCCGGATCATCCGGTCCTCGATCCCCTTGGCGGAAGGGTCGGTCAGGTTGGCCAGCAGCCGGACCACGAACTTCATCAGGACCGGCAGGGGCATGCCCGTCCGCAGGGCCAGTTTCATCACGGCCGGCTTGCCGATCACCGCGGCAAAGGCCCGGCCCAGGGTGAAGTGCGAACCCCACTGCCCCCGCACGAAGCCCGCATAGCCGGCCAGGCGCGCGTCGGCGTCGGCCGTGCTCCAGCCTGCCGAGGCGGAACGCGCCGCGGCGTCGATGATGTACTCGGCCGCGAAGCGGGCGGACTCCATGGCGTAGGAGATCCCCTCGCCGTTGAACGGGGAGACCATCCCGCCGGCGTCGCCCAGCAGGAGCAGGCCCGGCGAATAGTGCGGGGTGCGGTTGAAGCCCATCGGCAGCGCGGCGCCACGGATCTCGCCCACCTGGTTCTCCGGCGTGAAGCCCCAGTCCGCGGGCATCGCGGCCGTCCACTCGCGCAGCACCTGCTTGTAGTCCAGCTTGCCGAATTCCTTGGAGGAGTTGAGGATCCCCAGCCCCACGTTGGAGGTGCCGTCGCCGACGCCGAACACCCAGCCGTAGCCGGGCAGCAGCTTGCCGTCGCGGCCGGGAAGCTCCAGCCAGCCTTCCATCCAGTCGTCATCGTGCCGCGGGCTGGTGAAGTAGGTGCGCACCGCCACCCCCAGCGGCCGGTCGTCACGCTTCCGGATGCCGAGCGAGACGGCGGTGCGGGTGGAGTTCCCGTCCGCGGCGAGGACGACGTCGGCGCTGAAGTCCTGCGTTTCGCCGGTCTTGCGGCCGGCCTCATCGAGCAGGGCGGCGCGGACGCCGGTGACCCGGCCGTCCGCGGAGCGCAGCGCCTCGGTGACGCTGTGGCGTTCCAGGACGACGGCGCCGGCGGACTGGGCGTGCCGGGCCAATTCCTCATCGAAGCCCAGGCGGGTGCGGATCAGGCCGTACTGCGGAAAGTCGGAGACCTCGGGCCAGGGAAGTTCAATGGTGCGGCCGCCGGCGATCAGCCGCAGCCCCTTGTTCCGCCGCCAGCCCTCGCTTTCAGGGTGCGGCAGGCCGAGCTTCTGGATTTCCCGGACGGCGCGCGGGGTCAGCCCGTCACCGCAGACTTTCTCGCGCGGGAAGCTCGTTTTTTCGAGCACCGTGACGTCGAGGCCGGCCTGGGCAAGGTAGAACGCGGCGGTGGATCCGGCCGGACCTGCCCCGACGATCAGTACTTTCACAGCAGCTGTCGGCTAACGTTCGGGCCGGGTGATGTTGCGGCGCAGCTTGGCCACGGGGCCGGTGTGGTTGGCCAGGGCCGCGGCGCCCGCGGCCGGGCCGGTAGCCGGGCCGGCCGGCTTCTGCGCACGGTGGACGGCGACGATCCCGCCGCTGAGGTTGCGGTACGTCACGGACTCCCAGCCGGCTTCCTGCAGCCAGGCGGCGAGGTGGTCCTGGTCCGGCCAGGCGCGGATGGATTCGGCGAGGTAGACGTAGGCGTCCGGGTTGGAGGAGACCTTGACGGCAATCGCGGGCAGCGCGCGCATCAGGTACTCGGTGTACATGGTCCGCCACAGCGGCACCACCGGCTGGGAGAACTCGGCGATAACCAGCCGGCCGCCGGGCTTGGTGACCCGGAGCATCTCGGCGAGGGCCTTCTTGGGCTCGTTGACGTTGCGCAGGCCGAAGGAGATGGTGCTGGCGTCGAAGGTGTTGTCCGCGAAGGGCAGGCGGGTGGCGTCGCCGGCGATGAAATCGATGTCCGGGCGGCGGCGCTTGCCGACCTTGAGCATGCCCAGGGAGAAGTCGCAGGCGATCACGTCGATGCCGGCGTCCGCGTACGGCTCGCTGGACGTACCGGTGCCGGCGGCCAGGTCCAGCACGCGCTGGCCGGCCTTCACATCCATGGCTGCGACGACGATCCGGCGCCAGCGGCGCGTCTGCCCCATCGACAGGACGTCATTGACGACGTCGTACTTAGGGGCGACGTCGTCAAACATCGTGGCTACTTCGTCCGGACGCTTATCCAAGGATGCTCGGTTCACCCCGTTATTGTCTCAAATCTTCGACCCACCCCCTAACCACCGGCCCGGCCGGGGCGCGGCGCGCTCCGGGAGTAGTGTTGTCTCATCATGACCAGCGCGTTCCGTACCCGAATTATCAGGACACTGACAGTCCCCCTCGATGCCGATTCGTTCCCCGGGGGGCTGCCGTCGTTCCTGGTCCGCGACGACGTGCTCTGCTGGACGCGCCGCGAGGCCGGCCTGGTAGGCTTCGGCGAGGTGGCCAGGTTCAGCGCCACCGGGCCCGAGCGGTTCCTCGAGGCGGACATCTGGTGGCGGCACCTGGTCCTCGAGGCGGAGATCAGGGACGCTGTCGGCGGCCCAGGCACGGGCCCGGTGGCCTTTGGCTCGTTCGCCTTCTCCAAGGTTTCCGCGCACGCTTCCAGGCTGATCGTCCCCGAAATCGTGGTGGGCCTGCGGGACGGAAACGCTTGGCTTACCCAGTTAACGTTCGACGACGGCGAGCTCACCGAGACCGGCGCCCGCGCCGCCCTGCGCCGCTGGCTGGACGCGGACGGCGCCGGGCCGGTCCCGATGTCGGACGACGCGCTTCACCGGACGGCGCCGGCGTCGTCGTCGTCGGCGGTGCAACAGGCCGGCCGGGAAGCCAAACTCAGCACCGGTTCGCTCAGCGAGGCGGACTGGATGGCCGCCGTCGCCGAGGGCGTCGCCGAGATCCGCACCGGCGCGTTGGAAAAGCTGGTGCTGGCCAGGGACATTGTCGCCACCGTGCCCGATGGCGTGAATGCCGCCGATATCCTGCGCGAACTCGCGGTCCGCTACCGCGAATGCTGGACCTACGGCGTGGACGGCCTGGTGGGTTCCACCCCCGAAATGCTGATCCAGGTGGAGGGCCGCACCGCGCAGGCCCGCGTCCTGGCCGGAACCCTGGACCGCCGCGACGCCGAGGGCATGCCCGGTTCGCCGCTGGAATTCGCCGAACGCGTTCTCGCCGGATCCGAGAAGCAACGGCATGAGCACGACATCGCCATCCAGTCGCTCACCACCCAGCTGGCGCCGTTCTCCGAGGCCATGAACGCGCACAGCGAGCCGTTCATTCTGGAGCTGCCGAACGTCTGGCATCTGGCCTCGGATGTGAAGGCCGAACTGACCGAGGTGGAAGGCCACGTGCCCACGTGCCTGGCCCTGATCAACGCGCTGCACCCGACCGCCGCCGTCTGCGGCACCCCCACTACCGTGGCCGGCGCCCTCATCCGCAAGCTTGAGCACCTGGACCGGGGCCCGTACGCCGGCCCGGTCGGCTGGCTCGACGCGGCCGGCAACGGCGAGTGGGGCATCGCGCTGCGCGGCGCGGTCATCGAGGGCCCGGACACGGTCCGGCTCTACGCCGGCTGCGGCGTGGTGGAGGGCTCCGTCCCCGAAGCCGAACTTGCCGAGACCTGGGCCAAGTTCCGGCCGATGCTGGAGTCCCTCGGTATCAGCAGCTGACTCCCCTGGGCCGGCGACGTCCGGTGGTGGGGCCGGAGCGTCCGGCGGGTCAACGCGGAGCCGGGGCGCGGCACGCACGGGCGCACGCACGCCGCGGGGCGCACGCCGGCGCCCTGTGCGGCGAATCCGAAATTACAGACAGCCGCCGGGCGCGGCCCCTTGATATTTGACCTTCATTAGTTATCCAATAGTGAAACTAAGTTTCATGTGATGCACATCTCCTATTCGGCGATAGACTAAAAGCCGTTTTGTCACGCATGCCCCTGCAACAAAAGGTAAAGAAATGCTGATCTCCCGTTCCCTCCTGGCCGGCTCCGCGGCCAAAGCGGCAGCCCTCGTCGCTGTCGGCGCCCTCGCCCTGACCGGCTGCAGCACGTCCGGCGGCTCGACCACCACCGATTCCGGCGTCAAGCTGATCGAATCCGGCAAGCTCACGGTCTGCTCGGACATCCCTTACGAGCCGTTCGAATTCGTCAAGGACGGCAAGAACGTCGGCTTCGACATGGATCTGGCTTCCGAGATCGCCAAGGACCTCAAGGTCGAGCCGAATGTCCTCACGGTGGCCTTCGAAGGCATCCAGTCGGGCCAGGCCCTGAACACCAACCAGTGCGATGTCGCCGTTTCGGGCATCTCCATCACCGATGCGCGCAAGACCGTGATGGACTTCTCCACCCCGTACCTCGACGACGACCTCTCGCTGCTCGTGACCAAGGCGTCCGGGCTGAAGAACCTGGCCGACCTCAAGGGCAAGAAGGTCGGCGTCCAGCAGGGCACCACCGGCGAGGAATACGCCAAGTCCAAGGGCCTGGAGACGATCCAGTACGAGAACACCGGCCTGCTGATCCAGGCAATCAAGACCGGCGGCGTCGACGCGGCGATCAACAACCAGTCGGTGCTCGGCTTCGCGGCCAAGGGCGACGACTCCCTGGTGTTCGCCGAGACCTACAAGACCGGCGAGCAGCTCGGCGTCGCCATCAAGAAGGACAACAAGGCCATGACCGACTCGGTCAACAAGACCCTCAAGCGCCTTGCGGACGACGGCACCATCGCCAAGCTTAAGACCACCTGGTTCGGCGAAGCCGCCAAGTAACCCACCAGCCCGGACCGACCACAGCGGGGCGGTTCCGGATCAGTCGTTGGCTCCGGCCACTTCCTGACCCGGAACCGCCCAGCAACATGTAAAAGGCAAATCACATGGCACTGACTGTTCGCCAACGGGCCCGCGTGAGCCGGTCCGTTCAGTACGGACTGCTGGCACTCGCCGTCGTCCTGTTTATCCTCTTCGCCGACTGGGCCTCCATCGGCAAGGCGTTCTTTAACTGGGACTCCGCGGTCAAGCAGTTCCCGGAGATCATCACCCTGGCGCTGAAAAACACCCTGATCTACACGGCGCTGAGCTTTGTGGTGGGCCTCTCCGGCGGCCTGCTGCTGGCGCTGATGAAGCTCTCCTCGGTGGCCGTGTGGCGCTGGATCGCCACGCTGTACATTGAGTTCTTCCGCGGCGTCCCGGCCCTGCTGGTCTTCATTGCCTTCGGCTTCGGCATCCCGACGGCGTTCGGCGTCCGCTTCGACATCTACGTCACGGTCATGCTGGCGCTGGGCATGGTGGCGGCGGCGTACATCGCCGAAACCCTGCGCGCAGGCCTCCAGGCCGTGCCGAAGGGGCAGCTCGAGGCGGCCCGTTCGCTGGGCATGCCGCACTGGCGGGCCATGGTCTCGATTGTGATTCCGCAGGCGTTCAAGATCGTGCTGCCGCCGCTGACCAACGAGGTCATCCTGCTGACCAAGGACTCATCCCTGGTCTACCTCCTGGGCCTGGCGGCATCGCAGTACGAGCTCACCAAGTTCGGCCGTGACGGCATCACGCAGCCCAACGCCGGCCTGACCCCGCTCGTGATCGCCGGCGCCTGCTACCTGATCATCACCGTTCCGCTCGGAATTCTGGCCCGCCGCTTTGAATCCCGAACCGCCAAGACGAAGGGCTAGGGCTCACCATGACTGAATCAACGTCATCGGCAGCTGCGAGGCAGATCCAGGCCGCCGGGGTGTCCATCAAGGAGCTCCGGAAGTCGTACGGCTCCAACGAGGTCCTCAAAGGCATCGACCTCGAGGTCGCTCCCGGCGAAGTGGTGTGCCTGATCGGGCCCTCCGGCTCCGGCAAGTCCACCCTGCTGCGCTGCGTGAACCTGCTAGAGCAGCCCAACGTGGGGACCATCCACGTCGGCGGCTTCGAGTCGACCGACCCGGACGTGGACATCGACAAGATGCGCCGCAAGGTCGGCATGGTGTTCCAGCAGTTCAACCTCTTCCCGCACCTGAGCGCGCTGCAGAACTGCACGATCGCGCAGACCAAGGTGCTCAAGCGCAGCCAGGCCGACGCCTCGGCCGTGGCCCGGAAGAACCTGGCCCGCGTGGGCCTGGACCACCTCGCGGACCGGTTCCCGGACCAGCTCTCCGGCGGCCAGCAGCAGCGCGTTGCCATTGCCCGGGCACTGAGCATGGACCCCGAACTGATGCTCTTCGACGAGCCCACCTCGGCCCTGGACCCGGAGACGGTGGGAGACGTGCTCGCCGTCATGCGGAACCTGGCCAAGGAGGGCATGACCATGCTGGTGGTGACTCACGAGATGGGCTTCGCCCGCGAAGTCGCCGACCGCGTGGTCTTTATGGACGGCGGCGTCGTGGTGGAGGAAGGCCCGGCCGAGCAGGTCATCGGCGCCCCCACCCAGCCGCGCACCAAGGAATTCCTCCGCCGCGTCCTGGACCCGACGCACATCGATATCGCCGAGTAACCCTTTCCGCGCTAGTTCCGGACAGCCGCTACGTGGACCCACGTAGCGGCTGTCCTCTTGTGTAGCGGAAACCCGGTTGTGTAGCGGTTGCGTAGCGGAAACCCCGTTGCTACCGGCCCAGAACCCCGGTCACGGCGGCTGCGACAGCGGTACGGATGCGGCCGTGCAGTTCGCGCAGGCCGTGCCGGTCCGTGCGCACTTCGATCATGGTGCGGCCCTGCACGGGTTCCGCCAGTGCCGCGGCGAGGTCCGCCGTCGTGCTGAACGCGCGGTGCGCGACGCCGTACGCGGCGGCGAGAGCGGACAGGTCCACCGAGTGCGGGGTGCCGAAGAGGCGTTCGACGGCGGTGCCGTAGCGGCCGGACTGCTCGACGGCGCCGTGCTCCAGCAGCCCGAAGATGGCCCCGCCTGCGTCGTTCAGGACCACGATCCGCAGCGCCGGCACGGTCTCCCCCGCGCCCAGCAGCAGCCCGCCGGCGTCGTGCAGGAAGGTTACATCGCCCAGCAGCACGGTGGTTTCCTGCCGCCCGCCGACGGCGATGCCGGTGGCCGTCGCGAGGGTCCCGTCAATCCCGGCCAGCCCCCGGTTGGCGAAGACGGTGGCTTGGGGTTCCTGCGGCGGGGCACCGGCGAGGTCGACGTCGCGGATCCCGTTGGAGGAGCCCAGCACGAGCTGGCCGCGGGTGTGCTCCCAGACCAGCGCGCCCACAGCAGGGCCGGAGGCTGGGACGTCCGCGGCAGTGCCCGCCGCGGCTCCGGAGAGCAGCAGGTCCAGCGCATGCTGGGCGGCGGCACCGGCGAGCAGCCACGCATCGAGCCACGCCGCGCTCCCACGGCCGGCGAAGTCGGCCAGGTCAGCCAGGGTCTGCAGCGGCAGTTCGGTGCGGCGGCCCGGCTCGTACCAGGCCACGGGTACCGGCTGGTAAAGGGCGGACGGGATGTCGGCGCGGGCGAGCAGCGCGGACACCGGCCGGGACAGGGTGGGGCGGCCGAACAGCACCACCCGTTCGATCGGCTGGGCGGACTCCGGGCCGAAGTGCTCCAGCAGCAGCCGGTAGGGGCCCACCGCGTTGGGGCCGAACCGGGCGTTGGAGGAGGGTTCGGCGAGCAGCGGCAGGCCGTGGGCGCGGGCGAACGCCTCGGCGACGGGTCCGGCGTCGTGCCCGGCGAGGACCACGGTGCGCCGCAGGGGTAGCGCCGCGGACGCTGCCGGGAAATCCAGCGCGAGCGGGTGCCGGGCCGCCTGATGGGTCCGGCGGGCGGAGGCGTCGTCCAGGCGGTCGCCTGCCGCCGGGATCAGCGGGTCGCGGAAGGCGAGGTTGAGCTGCACCGGCCCGGGCGGGATGTCCTCGAAGGCCCCGGTGGCGGCGCTGAGCGCGGTCTCGACGGCGCGGAGCGGGTTGTCGCCCGCGGGCACGTCGGCGGCAAAGCGGACATGTTCGCCGAAGAGGTCCGGCTGCACGGTCGTCTGGTTGGCCCCGGTGCCGCGGAGTTCCTCGGGCCGGTCGGCTGAAAGGACCACCAGCGGCACGGCGGCGTGGTTGGCCTCCATCACGGCGGGCAGCAGGTTCCCCACGGCGGTGCCGGAGGTGGTCAGCACGGCCGCGGGGGCTCCGGTGGCCAGGGCCAGGCCCAGCGCCGTGAAGCCGGCGTCGCGTTCGTCGATCCGGACCAGCAGCTCCACCCGGCCGGCGGCGTCGGCCTCGGCCAGGGCGTAAGCCATCGGCGCCGAGCGGGACCCCGGGGCCACCACGACGTAGCGCACCCCGGCCCCGGCCAGGGCTGCGACAGCTACCCGCGCGGCCTCGACGGCGCCCAGCTGCCCGCCCGGAGCAGGCACGCCCGGCCGCCCGTCCGGACTCACATGTTCTCCGGCGTCTCGATGCCCAGCAGGTCCAGGCCGCTGGAGAGCCGCCGCAGGACCAGGCCGCAGAGGGCCAGACGCGACTCGCGGACGGCTTCCTCGGCCTTGAGCACAGGGCACTGGTCATAGAAGGAGGTGAACAGCTGCGCGAGTTCGAACAGGTAGGCGCAGAGCCGGTGCGGTTCGAGCAGTTCGCCGACTTTCTGCAAGGTGGCGCCGTATTCGAGCAGGTGCAGGGCCAGCGCGCGTTCGGCGGGTTCGACGACGGCGATCGCCGCCGCGGGGGCCGCGCCGCTGGCCGCGGCGGTCCCGGCACCGGCGGAAGCGGCGCCGTCGAGGTGCTGTTCCAGCGCCCCGGCCTTGCGCAGAATGGAACGGATCCGGGCGGCGGCGTACTGGACGTACGGGCCGGTGTTGCCGGTCAGCGCCAGCATCCGGTCAAAGTCAAAGACGTATTCGGTGTCATGGCCGGTCGAGAGGTCGGCATACTTGACGGCGCCGATGCCGACCTGCCGCGCCGTGACCGCCCGTTCGGCGTCGCTGAGCTCGGGCCGGCTGGCGTCGATGACGGCCCGGGCGCGGTCCACGGCTTCCTGCAGCAGCGCCATCAGCTTGACCGGATTTCCGGCGCGGGACTTGAGGATCTTGCCGTCCTCGCCGAGCACGTTGCCGATCTGGACGTGGGTGGCCTCCACCGTCTCCGGCAGCCAGCCGGCGTCGCGGGCCGTGGCCATCACCATCCGCAGGTGCACGTTTTGCGGGGCGCCGACGACGTACAGCACCCGGTCCGCTTCAAGCTCACGGACCCGGTAACGGATGGTGGCGAGGTCGGTGGTGCCGTAGCCGTAGCCGCCGTCGGATTTGCGGATGATGAGCGGCAGCGGATCCCCGTCCCGTCCGGTGAAGCCGGCCGGGAAGGTGCAGAGCGCGCCCTCGCTGATCCGGGCGATGCCGCGCTCCTCGAGTTCCTGGCACAGCTGCGCCAGGTGCGCGTCGTAGGAGCTTTCGCCGGCGATGTGGTCGTCGGTGAGGCTGATGCCGAGCATGGCGTAGATCGCGTTAAAGTAGCGCTTCGACTGCGCCACGAGCCGCTGCCAGACGGCGAACGTTTCAGGGTCCCCGCCCTGCAGCGCCACGACGCGGAGGCGGGCGCGGGTTGCGAAGCCTTCCGGGTCCGTGGCGGAGGCGTCGAACTTGGCCCTCGCGGCCTGGTAGAACGCGCTGGGGTCGTCGACCAGCAGGGCTGCCTCGGGCGAGTCCTCCCCCACCTCGAGCCAGTGTTCGATCAGCATGCCGAACGGCGTGCCCCAGTCGCCGATGTGGTTTTGCCGGATCACGGTGTGGCCCAGCGCCTCGAGCACGCGCACGATGCTGTCCCCCACCACGGTGGTCCGCAGGTGCCCGACGTGCATTTCCTTGGCCACGTTGGGGGAGGAATAGTCGACGACGACGCGGTGCAACGGCGTCGGCTTCACACTTTCGCCGGCGGGCTCCGGCGCGTTGAGCAGTTCCTCGATCCAGGTGCCGTCGAAGGTGAGGTTGATGAAGCCGGGCCCGGAGATCTCCACCAGGCTGCAGACGCCGTCGAGGTCCAGGGACTCCACAATCCGTGCGGCGGCGTCGCGCGGCGGCAGGCCGACCTTCTTGGCGAGGGCCATGGCGGCGTTGATCTGGATGTCCGCGAACTGCGAGGGCCGGATCACCGGGTCCGTCTGGCGGTACTGCTCGCCGAACGCGTGGGCAATAGCTGCCTGGACTCTGGGGACAACCATTTCGGCCGGATTATTCACACTGTTCAAATTATCAGTTCCGCCGCACCCCCGGACGCTCCCTCACATCACGCCGCCCACCACCCGACGCTCCCTCACATCCGGCCGCACACCAACCAACGCTCCCTCACATCCGGCCGCCCAACGCCAAACGCTCCCTCACCTTTCGCTGTCGAGATGCGATAAGTGAGGGAGCGTCAACCCGTAACCCGCCAAACGTGCGAGAGGGTCCGGGGGCCGGCGGCAGGACTCAGCCGTGGGTGCGGAAGACCTGGACCACGGACGGGCGGGGAACCCGTGCCTGGCCCGGCTTCGGCGTGGCACCGGCTGCGACGTAGTCCGGGAAGCGGGAGTTCTGCGCCTCGAAGCTGCCGTCCTCGCCCGGGTGCTGCACGGCGACGAAGACGTGCCGTTCCTCATCATGGATGATGGGTCCGCAAGTCTCGGCGTCGCGCGGCACGGCAAGGAACTGCTCCACGCGGCCGCGCTCCGGCCCGGCCAGGGTGACCTTGAAGAGCCCGTCGGCGTAGCCGGTGCTCGACGGCGCGCCGTCGGTCGAAATCCACAGGTTGCCGACCGAGTCGAAGGCCAGGTTGTCCGGGCAGGAGATCGGCGAGACCTTCTCGGCCGGGAAGCCGGCAAAGTACGCGGAGGTGTTCTTGGCCGGGTCGCCGCAGACCATCAGCAGGTTCCAGTTGAACCTGGTGGAGGTCTGGTCCCCGGTCTCGGTGATTTCCACGATGTGGCCGTCGCGGTTCAGGGTGCGCGGGTTGACCTCGGTGGCGCCCTCCTTGCCGGCCTTGCCGCGGTCCGTGTTGTTGGTGCAGGCCACGTAGACCTTGCCGGTGTGCAGGCTCGGCTGGACGTCCTCGCAGCGGTCCATCTTGGTGGGGCCCACCTTGTCCGCGGCGAGGCGGGTGTAGACCAGGACTTCCTCGACCGACATCCCGGACACCATGGACTTGCCGCCCACCACCAGCGGGAGCCATTCGCCGGCGCCGTCGAAGGCGCCGTCGGCGGGGAGCTTGCCGGAGCCGTCGATCTCGGCTGCCGGGGAGTCGCCGCTGAACTTGGCGACGTAGAGGTCGCCCTCGGAGAGCAGCGTCATGTTGTGCCGGCGGTCGGCCGCCGTCGTCCCGGGACGGTACTTGTCCTTGGAAACGAACTTGTAGAGGTAATCGAAGCGCTCGTCGTCCCCCATGTAGGCGACGACGTGCCCGGAGGCGGCCACAATGACGTTGGCACCCTCATGCTTGAAGCGGCCCATCGCGGAGTGCTTCTTCGGCGTCGACGTCGGGTCCTGCGGGTCCACCTCCACGATCCAGCCGAAGCGGTTGCTTTCGTTGGCGTAGCCGGCGTTGCGGGTGTCGAAGCGGGGATCGTCGAGCTCCCATTGCCGGGCGGTGGGCTTGCTGGTCAGGCCGTAGCGCTTGTCCGCGGCGGACGTTCCGGCGGAGACGAAGTAGCCGTTGAAGTTCTCCTCGCCGGAAAGGATGGTGCCCCACGGGGTGGTGCCGCCGGAGCAGTTGCCCAGCGTGCCCTTGATGGTCCGTCCGGCCGGGTCGGCAACGGTGGTGACGAGCGAGGAACCGGCAGCCGGGCCGGTGAGTTCGTAGCTGGTGTCGCTGAGGAAGCGGCGGTTCAGCGGGGCGCCCTGGACGTAGCGCCACGGCTGGTTCTTGTTCTTGCGCTCCAGCTCGACGACGGTGAGGCCGTGGGCGGCGCGGCCGATGGCCCGGGTTTCCGCGGCGTCGAAGCCGGCCGGGAGCATGATGCTCTCGTTGGTGTACTCGTGGTTGGTGAAGAGCACGGCACGGCGTTCCTTGGCGTCCAGCGGCAGGATGTCCGTGTAGTCGTTGTTGTAGCCGAACTGGCGGGCCTGCGCCGCGGCGCTTTGGCGGTCCACGTCGAAGGCGGGCGAATCATCGAACAGCGGGTCGCCCCAGCGGATGATCGGCTGCCAGCTGAAGCCTGCCGGGACGGTGAACGCGTCGACGGCGGCGTCCACCGGGGCAATGGCGCTGAACTGCAGCTTGGACTTGCCGAAGCCGGTCTTCGCGGCAGCGGCCAGGCCCTGGCCGCCGGCGGCTGCCGGTTCCGCGGAGGTCACGGCGTTGCCGAAGACGACGGCGAGCGCGCCGGCGGCGCCGAAGCCGAGGGCGGAGCGGCGGGACATCGTGGCTGAGGCAATGTCGCGGAAGTAGTCGTTGGAGCTGCTGTTGCAGACCTCGCCGGAGCAGGCGTTGTCGCACTTGAGTGCACAGGTCACAGGGCTGCGCTTGCCCTTGGTGTGGCCCAGCATGGGCAGCAGGGAGAACTTGCGTCCGGAGGAGACAGACATGGAGGGGACCTTCCAAAGCAGAGGGATGCGTCCCCGCCACCCTGCCAGCGGCGGACGTCGCGGAGCCGTCCTCAAGGTGAAAATCGGGTGAACGCTCTCAATTCCCGCCACGACCGCCGACTGCTCCGTAAAAGCCCTTTTCGACGTTCTTAGGGGCCGCTACGGAGCAGTCGATGCGGCCAGGACGGCCTGGACGCGACGGAGCCGGTCCAGCCACCAGTCCCTCCGCTCCGGCGGCGCCGCGTATTCGTCCAGGAGCCCGGGATCGACGGCGACGTCGCGGAGCCGGATGGCGCCGTCGTCGGGGACCAGGGAGTCGCCGGTGACGTCGGCGGCGAGCAGCGACACCGTGCCGAGTCCGCAGGCGTAGGGCAGTTCGGGCAGGGCGGCGGCGAGCGCGAGCCCGGCGCGGATCCCCACGGAGGTGTCCAGCGCGGAACTGACGACGGCGGGCAGTCCGGCCTGCGCCACGATGTCCAGGGCGCGCCGCACTCCCCCCAGGGGCGCAACCTTGACCACCACCAGGTCCGCGGCGCCGGCGCGCGCCACTTTGAGCGGGTCCTCTTCCTTGCGCACGCTCTCGTCCGCGGCGATCAGCACCGGGGTGCCCGCGGCCCGGAGCCGGCGGCGCACCTCGGCGAGGCCTTCGATGTCCGGCACCGGCTGTTCGGCATATTCCAGTCCGACGTCGGCCAGCCGGGTCAGTGCCGCGACGGCCTCCGGGACATCCCAGCCCCCGTTCGCGTCGACGCGGACCGCAGCGTCCGGCAGCGCGGCACGGACGGCGGCCACCCGGGCGGCGTCGTCGTCGAGCGTCTGCCCGGGCTCCGCCACCTTGACCTTGACGGCGTCCACCCGGCCGAAACGGGCCAGGATCTCCGGCACCCGTTCCGCGGCGACCGCGGGCACGGTGGCGTTGACCGGGATGCTGGTCCGGCGGGGTGCCGGGAAGCCGTGCCAGCCCGCCTCGATGGCGGCCGCCAGCCAGCGGGAGGCTTCGGCGTCACCGTACTCGGGAAAGGGGCCGAACTCACCCCAGCCCAGCGGCCCGGGGAGCAGCAGGGCCTCGCGCTGCGTGATGCCGCGGAACTTCACCCGCATGGGCAGGGTGACCACGCGGGCGACGTCCAGGAGCTCCTCCACGCCGCCGGGGTTCAGGCCGGAGGGCGTCGGGCGGTCGGCAGGGGTGGGCATGGATGTACTCTACCCGCGGCGCCGCGCTAGCTGGCCCGGGGCTGCTCCAGATCCCAGACGTCGGCCGCCGCACCGTGCGGCAGTTCCAGGCGCCACTCCTCGCCCGGCGCGGGGTACGCGCGCACCGTGGCCGGCACGGAACCGTGGCGATAGACCTCCACGATCGAACCGTCCACAAGGATCCGCAGCTCGTCCCCGCCGGCCACGGTGTCCGCAAAGACTGTCCGGGCCTGCGCGGCCGTGGCCAGGACCAGCCGGATCCGGCCTTCCCCGCCGGTGACGGCGGCTTCCGACTGGGCGGTCAGGTGCAGGGTGCCCGCGGCACCCCGGGCGCGCTGTCGGCCCCGGTAGCCGCGCAGCTCGGGTGCCGGCTCGACGGCGAGCGCGTCCCCGTGCACCGCCAGCTGGCGCGGGAAGGTCAGCAAACCGGACCAGCCCGCGGCATCCGTTTCCGCCGGGCCGCGGCCGGCGCGCCCGTCCGCGCCCGGCACCTCGTCGGCCCAGCCCCACAGCAGGGACCGGCCGGGCAGGGACAGGATTTGCGGGGCGTAGAAGTCCGGCCCGAGGTCCGCCTTTCCGCCCGTCGCCGGGGTGAAGAGCGGCAGCCCCGTGGCCGGGTCCGGCTCAAGAGATCCCAGCAGGTAGCCCACGCCGCCGGGGTGGTGGCGCAGGGCCTGGCCGTGCCGGAGGGAGGCCATCAGGAGCCAGGTGTCGGCCCCGGAGGAATCGGGCACCCGGACCAGTTGCGGACACTCCCAGCTGTCGGCCGGCAGGTGCCTGGCGGCGAGGGCGTTCCCGGTGCTGAACCAGATGCCCTCGTACCGCCAGTGGCGCAGCTCGTCCGCCCGGTAGAGCAGCACGGCGGCGTGCCCCGACGCCAGGCCCGCCCCCTGCAGGGCGAAGCGCCGGCCCTGGAAGTGGAACAGGAACGGATCACGCACCGCGATGACGCGGGGGTCCGCGGGCACCGGCGCCGCGACCTGTCCTTCCTGCCGCCAGCCCGTGAGCCCCCCGGTGCCCCGGGCCAGGACCACCGGGGCACACCCGTCCCCGGCGGCGGCCGAATACACGGCGGTGGGGACCCCGGCGTCGTCCGTCACGACGCCGGTCCAGCAGCCGAGGCTGTCCGGCCCCGACGGCTGGGGCCGGAGCGCCACGGGATGTTCGTCCCAGCGGAGCAGGTCCGGGGAGCTCAGGTGTCCCCAGCAGCCCGGGCCCTGCCGCGTCGGCCCGGCGCGGTACTGGAAGAACACGTGGTACCGGCCGTCCCGGTAACTCAGGCCCGCGGGAGCGCCGGTCCAGCCCTGCGCGGGTCGTGGATGGACCAGGGGGAAAGCAGGGTCCGGGTGCCGGGCCACGGTGTCCATGACAAAACACTACTCGCGCAGGATGCTGGCGGGATGCGCCCGGAAAATTCGCAGTGTTCTATGGGAACCTGTAAAGCATGAGTTTTCGGCAGGAACGCACCAACGAGCCCACGGTAGCGGACGGCCCCCGGCCGGTCCGCGCCCCGGTCCGCCGTGTGTCGGCACCGGAGCCCCGCGGCCCGGGCCGGGCCACCGGGTTGCTCTTCCTGCTGGCCACCGTGGGCTCCGCCGCCGCGCTGGCCGCTACCTACTACTTCTTCGTGCGCACCACCACCGGACAGTTCATTGACGAGTCCGCGCTGGTCGAAGCGGTGGAAATCCACGGCGCGGCCGGCAAGGCGAGCAACAGGCTCCTGGACTGGCTGCCCGCCCTCTCCGTACTGATCGCGTCGGTGGTGGTGATCTTCGTGACCGTGGCCCGCCGCCGCTGGGCAGCCGCCGGCATCGCCGTCGCCGCCGCCGCGGGGGCCAACGTCGCCACCCAGATCCTGAAGGACCTGGTCCCGGTACGGCCGTTCCGCGGGATCGAAACCCTGGAATTCAACTCCCTCCCGTCCGGCCACACCACCCTGGCGGCCTCGGCTGCGGCCGCGGTCTTCCTGATGGTCTCACCGCGCTGGCGGCCGCTGGTCGGATTCCTGGGCGGCAGCTTCGCCGTCGCCACCGGGGTGTCCACGCTGATCAACCAGTGGCACCGGCCCGCCGATGTGGTGGCAGCCTTCCTGGTGGTCGGAGCCTTCATGCTGCCGGCGGGCTGGCTGATCATGCGCAGCGGGCCCGGCTGGAATGTGTGGAACGGCTACAACGCCCACTGGGCCTCGGCCCGGCTGTGGGTCGCCGTCCCTGTGCTGGCGGGGCTCGCCTCCGCGGCCGTGGCCGCCTATTCACTGCTGAAGATCGCCCCGGGGCCGGCCCAGGAGGGCAGCACCACAAACTACTTCTGGGCCGGCACCTCGCTGATCGTGATCACCGGGTACCTCGCCACCGTTGCCGGCGTGTGGCTGTTCGGCCACGCCGCACGACGACGGCGGGCCGCCGGAAGCGTCTGAAACCTCCGGCGCCTGAGGCCGGCGTCCTAGACGAGCGCCGCGGCCAGCGCCTTGGCGATCCACTCCCTGTAGGCCGGTACCGGCCAGCCGGCGTCCTGCACCATGGCGCGGTACACCTGGGGATGTCCCAGCGACCAGATGGCTGCCGCCGCCTCGGCGTCGGACATTCCGGAGCCGAGCCCGCCGCGCGCCCGGGCTGCCGCGGCGGCTTCCGCATAGCGCCGGAGCCGCTGCTGCCCGCGGTCCCGCTCCAGCTGCGCGGCGGTGTCGTCCACGGCCGCGGCCCGGGCGATGACGGCGTTGATTCCGGCGGTGCGCGGGTGGACCTCGACAAACCAGTCCGCCAGCACGGCGATCAGGGCGTCGAGGTCGGCAGCCTGCCGGGTCCGCTCCCGCATCAGGTCCAGCACGCCCGCCTGTGCCCCGGGCCCCGCGGCCGCGCTGTCCAGGACGGCCGAGAGCAGCGCCGCCTTGTTGCCCACCGAGTTGTAGACCGTCTGGACGGCTACCCCGCTCGCCGCCGCAATCCCGTCGATGGTGGTTTGGACGTAGCCGTCAGTGGCAAACAACCGGCCGGCCGCTTCGACAATGACGTCCCGCGTACCGGCCGCCTGGATGGCCCGGCGTGTCACTTTTTGCATGAAATTAGACTATCGCTCCACTCACTAGAACGGTATTCTAGTAATAAGCGCAAGGATGCCCCAGCAAGGAGACGGCGGCCATGAAGCAGCACAGCCAGCAACTTGATGCAGTGGTTATCGGGGCGGGCCAGGCGGGACTGGCCGCCGGCTATCACCTCGCCCGCGCGAAACTGCGGTTCGAGATCCTGGAGGAAGCCCCGCGGGTGGGCGAGACGTGGCGGCGCCGGTGGGATTCGCTGCGCCTGTTCACCCCGGCCCAGCACGACGGCCTTCCCGGCCTGCCGTTCCCGGCGGCACGGAACAGCTATCCGGGCAAGGACGAGTTCGCCGCCTATCTCGAAAACTATGCATCCCATTTTGGCCTGCCGGTGCGGACCGGCGTCCGCGTGGACGGCGTCACCGCGGCGGGGTCGGGGTTCGCCGTCGACACCGTAAGCGGGACAGTTCGGGCGCGCAACGTCATCGTGGCGGCCGGCGCGAACGTCCTTCCCCGCATTCCGGACGCCGCCGCCGGGCTGGATCCCGGCATCAGCCAACTCCCACTACCGCGGCCCGGCCGATATCCCGGACGGCGATGTGCTGGTGGTGGGCGCCGGCACCTCGGGCGCGGAAATCGCCCTGGAACTCTCGGCCGGGCACCGGGTGCTGCTCTCCGGCCGGCCCACCCCGCACATTCCCGACCCCCTGCTCCGCTACGCCGGCGGGGCGTACTGGCGGTTCATCCACTCGGTGCTCACGCTGCGCACACCGGTAGGACGCAAGGTCGCGGCGACCTTCCACCAGCGCGGCGCCCCCTTGATCCGGATCTCACCGAAGGATCTTGACCGCGCCGGGGTGGTCCGGATGCCGCGGTTCACCGGCACCTCGGACGGCTGTCCCGTCTTCGACGGCGGCGCTGCGGCCCGGGTGCGGACGGTCATCTGGGCCACCGGGTACCGCCCGGACCTGGGCTGGGTCCACGGCCCGGAGCGGGCGCCGTCGGGCTGGCCGCAAACGAGGCGGGGCGTCGTCCCGGGCGTGCCGGGGCTGTACTTCGTCGGCCTGCCCTTCCAGTACGCGCTCACCTCGGGCCTGATCGGCGGCGTCGGCCGGGATGCGGAGTATGTGGTGCGGCAGCTGGCGCGGCGGGGTGCCGCAGACTTCAGTAGTTGCGGCGGTGCCTGAGCCGCGGAATGGTGATCGCGAAGACGGCGGCAGCGGCGAAGCCGAGCACGCCGGTGGCGCCCACGCCGGCCCCTAGCGACGCCGCGGCGGTGACGCCGGAGAGCAGCACCGGGCCGCCGGTGGCGCCGGCGTCGGCCATGAACCGCCAGATGCCGAGGAACTGGCCGCGGCCGTTGTCCGGTGAGAAGTCTGCTCCGAGCGTCATGTTCAGCCCGGAGCTGATGCCGTTGCCGAACCCGATCAGGAGTGCGGCGAGCAACAGCCCCACGAAGCCGGTGCTGAGCGGGATCAGCAGCATGGCCGTGCCCATAATCAGCGTGGAGGGCACCGCCACCCACTGGCGGCCCTTGCGGTCCATCAGCTTGCCGGCCGGGTAGAAGACCAGCATGTCGATGGCCCCGGAGATGCCGTAGATCAGCGAGGCCTGGGTGGCGTCCATTCCCAGGTGCTCGGCCCACAGCGGGATGACCACCTGGCGGGAGGCGCGCAGCGCACTAAGCAGCAGCACCCCCAGGCCCACGCTCAGGAACACTCCGGCGTGGGAGGCGGCAACGCTGCGCAGCGTGGGCTGCGGAACCGGCGCGCCGTCGGCCGGAGCGTGCGCCGGGACGAGGTCCGGGATGGTCAGGGACACGGCCGCGGCTGCGGCCATGGCCACCACACCGGCCCAGTAGGCGGCGGGGATGCCGCCGAACTGCATCACCGCGGCGCCGATGAACGGGCCGATGAAGATGCCGATCCGGTTCACCCCGCCCAGGGTGGAGAGTGCCCGTGCACGGAGGATGACGGGCACGGCCTCGGTCAGGTATTTTTGCCGGGCCAGGCTGAACACGCTGGCGGCCATGCCCACCACCACCATGGAAGCGGCCAGCACCCAGAGGCCCTCCGGCACCAGCGGGGCGACGGCGGCCGCGGCGAGGGCGACGGCGCTCGCGGCCGCGGCCCCGACGATCGCCCAGCGCTCGCCGAACTTCAGCGTGATCAGGGACGCCGGCAGGTTGAAGAACCAGGAGCCGAGTCCGATCAGTGTCACAACCAGGGCCGCGACGGCGACCGAGGCGCCCAGCTCCCGCGCGGACAGTGCGACCACCGGCAGGATCGCGCCCTCGCCAATGCTGAACAGCAGGGCCGGGCCGAAGGCGGGGACGGCGATGCCGCGGAGGCTGAAGGCGGCGGGGCGTGTTGTGGTCATCGCTTTCATCCTAGGCCCGTGCGTTCCCCGCGGGCCGCAGGGTCAGCCGCTGGCGGACCAGGCGCCGACGGATCAGGCGTCGAAGTGCGTGCGGACTTCCCCGGCCGTGAGCTGCGTGAGGACGTCCGCCGCGACCACCCGGAGTTTCTGGTTGCGGTTGCTGGAGACACGGGTCAGGATGCGCATTGCCTCTTCCTGCGAGCAGCGGTTCTGCGCCATCACGACGCCGCACGCAAGATCGATGGTGGTGCGGTGTTCCATGGCCGCCTGCAGGTCCTCGGCACGGGCCTGGGCGGTGCCGATCCGCACGGCCAAGCGCAAGGCCCGTCCGGCCAGGTCGGCGAAACCGGCGGCCTCGGCCATGACGTCCGGGGTGAAAACGCTGGTCGAGAACGCGAAGAAGTTCAGCGCCGCGGAAGAACCCTCGCCTATTTGCAGCGGAACACCGAGGGTACTGCGGCACGCATGCCTAGCGAGCTCCGCCTGGTATTTCGGCCAGCGCGGATCGGTGTCCACGTCGGCGAGGAGCACAATATTTTGGGTCCTGAGGGCCTCGATGCAGGGGCCGTCACCGATCGCGTGCTCGATCCGGTCAAGCATCACGGCCTTGCTGCTGCTTCCGGCGACGGTCATAGACTTCTTCCGGCGCTGTAGCGTCACTCCGCATTCGACCTCCTGGCCGGCGGAGTAAGTTAGCGTCGACGCGGAGAATCTGGCGAGGCGGTCCAGGAAGTCCTCGACGTTCTCGGTGCCCATGATGAGGTCCTGGAGCTGAAGGGCTGCGTCGTCCCCGGCGTACTTACTCATGGCCTAAATGTAGTCCCTAGACGTAGCCATCGACGATTGCGGCGGCAATCTCGCGGTACGCCCGCCGGGTTTCCGGCCGGAGCGCGTCGAGGGTGACGAGGTCGCCGTCGGCCACTCCGCGGTCGTGCGGGACGGCGATCAACTGGCGGCAAATGCCGGCGAGGTGGTCCTCGATGGCGTCCTTGTCCACCCGGGAAGAGACTTCGTCCTTGTCCGTGATGACGACAACGGCGTTCCGGGCCAGGTCCTCGTAGCCGTGGCTCGCGAGCCAGTGCAGGGTGCTCCGGGCCCGCTTGGCGCCGCTGACGGCGTAGCCCGCCGCGATGATCAGGTTGTCAGCGGACTGCAGGATCCCGCTCATGGCGTTGTGGGTGACGCCGGTGCCGCAGTCGGTGAGGGCCACCGAGTAGTAGCCGGAAATGAGCTTGCGGATGCGCAGGTACTCCTCGGCGGTGAGCGAGTCGGACACCTCCGGATCCTGTTCCCCGGCGATCAGGTGCAGCCGGCCCGCATGGTGCATGTAGCGGGCCAGGGCGGTCAGCGAATCGATCGAGTCGACATTGCGGAGCAGGTCGCTGATGGTCCGCGGCGCCTGCTGCTGGTAGATCCCTTCGCCGAGGGCACGCTCCACGAGGTCGCCCGAGTCCGGGTTGGCGTCGATGGCGCACGGCGGGTCGCCGCGGTATTCGGCCAGGGTCAGCCCGACGCCGACCGTGGTGGAGGTCTTGCCGATGCCGCCCTTGAGGCTCAGCACCGCGGTGTTGTAGCTGCCTTGGAGCTGGCGGGAAATCCGGCGCGCGAGTTCGTCCTCTTCGCGTTGCCGGGCGCTCGGGCCCAGGTTCAGGCTGCCGCCGGTCATTTTGTAGAGCGCGCCGCGGAGGCCGCCGACCGGCCGGGGCTTCTGCTCCCGGACAAAGAGGCCGGGCGAGCTGATGAAGTCCGGCACCGGCGCGTTGGCCAGGGCCGCGGCCCGGCCCGCCGACCGGGTGGCGCGGGTGGGCTGCGGGGGCACGGCGGCGGCGGTTGCCGGGTCCGACGCCGCGGCGGGAGCGTCCTCGGGGTCTGCCGTCTGCGCTGCGGCCGGCTCTGCCGTCGGCGGGGCGGCAACCGTCTGGGCAGCCGACGTCGGCGGGGCCGACGGGGGCTTTGGCGCGGCCGGGACCTGGCTGATCACCGGAGTGGCGCCCGTGGCGGGGCCGAAGCGCTCATCGGCGGCCTCGGCGGCCGCAGCCCAGGAGCTGCTGCGCGGCGGGGCCGGGCGGGCGGGGGTTTCCGCGGGGATGCTGCGGGGGTTGACGACCGGCATGGTTCCTGTCCGGACAGCCGGATCCGCACCGTCGGCACGACGCAGGTCGCGGCGGCGGCGAAGTTCAGGCTGGCCTGAGTTTTCAGCAGTGGCAGCTGAGTTGTCTTCCACCGATTCGGGCATCTTTTGGTTTCTCCCCCAGGACTCACCGCGGAGCACGCTGCGGCGCTTGTTATGACTTCTTTCAAAGTGCAAGTCTAGGCGCAGTCGTGAGCACCCTTAGTTTCGGCCGGTTCCCGGCCGGGCGCGGGGCCGGACGTGGCCCCGGTTCTTGGGGCCCTCTTAGTGGTGGGCCTGGGTCTCCTGCAGGCGCCTGATGAACCACCGGGACTGCTCCGGACCGTACGGCAGGATCGGCACGGCCTTGGTGGCGTCGTTCGGCGTTTCGCGGGTCGCCTGGGTGGCCTGCCGCACCGCCGTGCTCATGGTGTCGGCCATGGTCTTGACGAACTGGTCGCTGCAGGGTTCGCCGTGGCCCGGGATCAGGAATTCGTAGCGGTGCCGCAGCGCGGACAGGTGCCGCAGGGCATCGGCCCATTCCTCCGGGAAGGAGTCCTCGAAGGACGGGTGCGAGCCCTGCTCAACCAGGTCGCCGGCGTAGAGGGTGGTGCCGGTGCCCACTAGCAGGTCGCCGTCGGTGTGCCCGCGTCCCAGGTAGAACAGCGTTGTGGTCTGGCCGCCCAGGTCCACCAGGACCGGCTGGTCCTTGACGATGGCATTTGGAACCACCAGCTCCACCGAGTCGCCCTCGCCGGCAGCCATTTCCGGTTCCGCCGCCGCCACGCGGTCCCGCTGGGCGTCCCCGTTCTCCTCGATGTCCGCGGCGCAGTTTTCGTGCCCCCAGAACTCGGTCACGCCGTCGTCGGCGAACACGGCGTTGCCGAAGAAGTGGTCGTAGTGGGCGTGGGTATTCACGACCACCAGCGGCAGCTGCGTCTTTTCCCGCACGGCGTCCAGGATCTCGCGGCCCTGCCGGGGCCCGCCGCCGGTGTCGATCACCATGGCGCGTTCGGTGCCCACCACCAGTCCGGTGTTGAGCAGGGATCCGTGGGTGGTCAGCACGTAGTTGCCCTGGCCGACCTCGAGCCATCGTGACATGAAATCTCCGTAGTCCGGCGCTGCGCCGGCGTGGTTGGTGCGATGTTCTGGCCACGATTCTACCCGCGGGCACGGGCGAAAGCCCGGAGGTTGCGACCCTCCGCGTCCCCGAACGCGCCCGCTTAAATCCTGCTGCCTACGCCGGCAGGATGCCCGAGCGGCTCAGCAGGGCGCGGGTTTTTGGATGCTGCGGGGCGGTAAAGATTCGGCTGGGCGGCCCCTCTTCCACAATGACGCCCTGATCCATGACAACGATCCGGTCTGCAATGTCCCGGGCAAACTGCATCTCATGGGTGACGATCACCATGGTGGTGCCCTGCTGCGCGATTTTCTTGATCACGGACAGGACCTCGCCCACCAGCTCCGGGTCCAGGGCGGAGGTCGGCTCATCGAAAAGCATGACGCTGGGTTCCATGGCCAGGGCCCGGGCAATGGCCACCCGCTGCTTCTGGCCGCCGGAGAGCTTGCTGGGGTAGTTGTCCATCTTGTCGCCCAGGCCCACCATTTCGAGGTTGGGGACGGCCACTTTCCTGGCCTCCGCCGCGGAGAGCTTCTTGACGTCGCGCAGCGGCGCCATGACGTTCCCCAGCGCCGTCTTATTCAGGAACAGATTGAAATGCTGGAAAACGAAGCCGATGTCCGTTCGCTTCTGCGCCGTTATGGACGCTTTCTCGGCGATCAGTTCGCCGCCGCGCTCCTCGTAGCCGATCAGGTGGCCGTTGACGTAGATGCGGCCCGCGTCGATGGTTTCAAGCTTGTTGATGCAGCGCAGCAGGGTGCTTTTGCCGGATCCGCTGGAGCCCAGTATGGCGATGGTTTCGCCGCGGTGCACCACCAGGTCCACGCCCTTGAGGACCTCCACCCGCTTCTGCACGTGCGGCTTGCCGGAAAGCCTTTTCCACAACGTCGGTTTCGTCTCGGAGACGAACGTCTTGTGGACGTCGCGGACGTCAATAATGGTCTCGTCAGCCATTGGCCCGTGCCTTTCGTTCAAGCACCACCACGACGCGTGAGAGTGGGAGGCTGATGATCAGATAAAGAATGGCCGCGGCGGTGTAGATGGCCGTGGTCTGGAATGTCTGGCTGTTGAGGATATTGGCCGTCTTCAGGATCTCCGTTACGGCGATCACCGACGTCAGTGCGGTGTCCTTGATCATCGCAATGAAGTAGTTGCCGATCGGCCCCATCGAGACCACGAAGGACTGCGGGATAACCACCTTCCACAGCGTCTTGGTGGGCGTGTAGCCCAGGGACAGCGCGGCTTCGGTCTGGCCGTGTTCCACGGAGAGGATCGCGGAGCGGAAAACCTCGGACAGGTAGGCGGCGTAGTTCAGGCCGAGGCCCAGGATGCCGGCGGGGACCGGTTCGATACTCACGCCGATGCTGGGCAGGACGAAAAAGATGTACACCAGCTGCACCAGCAGCGGAGTCCCCCGGATCACCTCCAGGTAAAACGTGGCGATGCCGCGGAGGATTTTGATCGAGGAAATCCGGGCCAGGGCGATCAGGAGGCCCAGGACGAGGGCCAGGGCCATGGCGCCAAGGGCCAGTTGCACGACGACGGGAACGGCCTGCAGGAGCGCCGGGAACACAGCCATGGTGTTGGTAATAAAGTCCACTGAAAATCCCTAGGTTAGGGTCGGGCGGGGCCGGCGTGCGCCGCGGTAGCGGATCACGCCGGCCCCGCAGGAAGCTGGAACTTATTTGACGGCGTTGGCTTCGGTCAGCCCGTACTTCTTAAGGATCTCCAGGTACTTGGGGGTCTTTTTGAGGTCTGCCAGCCCGGAGTTCAGGTCCTGCAGCAGCTGCGAATCCTCTTTGCGGACGCCGGCGCCGATGATGCCCGGGTAGAAGGGCTTGTACGGTGAGACGAGCTTCAGCTTGGGGTTCGGCTTCTGGACCAGGCTGTAACCGATCACGGCGCTGTCGGTGAAGACCGCATCGACCTGCTTGTTTTCCACGGCTGCAAGCAGGGACGCCTGCGAGTCGAACAGCTTGACCTGGCTGCCGCCAAGGCTGTCGACGAGGTCCTTGAACACGGTGCCGGTCTGGGCGCCAAGAACCTTGCCCTTCACGTCGTCCCGTGAGGCCAGCGTTGAATCCGCCGGGACCACCATCGCTTCACCTTCTGTGTACCAGGGGTCGGTGAAGTTGATCTGCTTCTTCCGCTCGTCGGTGATGTACATGGCGTCGACAATGACGTCGGCTTTCTTGGCGTTGAGCGCGGCGATCAGGGTCGCGTATTCGGAGGTGAAGACTTTGATCTTCCAGCCCTTGGCCTGGGCGATCGCGTTGATCATTTCCCCGTCGATGCCCTTGAGCTCGCCGGAGGCCTGGTCGGTAAAGGAGAAGGGGGCGTCGTTGGACGTGGCGATGGTGATGGTCTTCTGGTCAGCGCCGCCGCTGGCCCCGCCCCCGCCGCCTCCGGAGCCGCAGGCGGTCATGGCGAGGGCCACGGCAACGCCCATGGGCACCAATGCAGCGAGACGCTTGCGGAGGATTTTTGTATTCGTCATGAGGTGCCTTTTGCTAGGGATGGATTTCTACCGGTTGAAGCGGTCGAGCCGCAGAGTGGCGGTGGCCTTATGGGCTGCCATTCCTTCGGTGTCGGAGATCGTGGTGACGTAATTGGCCAGCCGCGGGGTTGCGCTTTTTTCGACGCGCTGGAAGGTGAGGGGTTTGAGGAACCGGGACACGGAGAGCCCGGCCGAGGACCGGGCGCCCCCTCCGGTCGGGAGCACGTGGTTCGTGCCGGAGGAGCCCTTGTCCGAGTAGGCCACCGTCGACCAGGGGCCCAGGAAGATGGAGCCGTAGTTCTGCAGGTTCTGGTGGTAGTAGACGTCGTCCGAGGTCTGGATTTCCAGGTGTTCCGGTGCCAGCAGGTCCATGATCCGCACCGCCGTTTCCCGGTCCTCGGCCACATACACGGTGCCGTAGTCCCGCCAGGCCGGCCCGGCAATGTCCCGGGTGGCCAGCGTCCGCAGCTGCTTGCTGATGTGCCTGATGACCTCTTCTCCCAGCTCGTGGGACGTGGTCACGAGGGAGGCCGGCGACTGCGGCCCGTGTTCGGCCTGGCCGAGGAGGTCAGCGGCCACCAGCTCCGCATCGGCCGATTCGTCGGCGATCACGGCGACCTCGGAGGGGCCGGCCAGCAGGTCGATTCCGACGCGGCCGAACAGCTGCCGTTTGGCCTCGGTCACATAGGCGTTGCCGGCGCCGACCAGGATGTCGACCGGCTGCTCCTCCAGGAGTCCGAAAGCCATGGCGGCCAGGGCCTGGACCCCGCCGAGGGCAAACGCCCTGTCCACGCCGGCCAGGTACGCGGCATACAGCACTGCAGGGTTGCCTCCGCCCTGGGCGGTTGGCGGCGTGCAGGCCAGGACGTTGGGAACGCCGGCGGCCTTGGCGACCCCCACCGTCATGAAGGCGCTGGCAAGGATGGGGAACCGGCCCGCCGGAAGGTAGGCTCCGACGCGTGCCACGGGCACGTACTTTTGTCCGGTGAAGACACCGGGGATGAGCTCGACTTCGAAATCGGTGAGGTGTTCGCGTTGCTCTACCGCGAACAGTCTCGTCCGTTCCGCGCTGGCCAGCAGGGCCTCCCGAAGTTCCGGGGAGAGCGACTCGCCGGTCTGTGCCAGCTCGTTCTGGCTGATCTCCAGGTTCGAACCCTGCCACCCGTCCAGCTCCCGGGCGTACTTGAGGACCGCGTCCATGCCCCGGGCCTCGATGTCACCCAGCATCGCGGATACGGTGGCCACCACTTCGGGAAGCCGTTGGGCCGGCACGTCCTCGATGGCGGGGGCCTTGAGGGTGGTGAAGGTTCCTCGAATGTGAGCCCGGTCACGCTGAGTGAGGTGCATGGCCTAAAGCTACTGACGCCTGCGCCATCGCACAACGGGACCCCAACATGTGCCTCGTACAGGGTTGTCCTATGCTGGGGGCACCTGATTTGTGCCCGCGCCACCCGAGCGGTCCACCCCGCAACGTTGTCTGCAAACCTGCCGAATGCCTTACTGAGAGCCAGGGTTTAGCCATGACACTCGCTCAACTCCGGGCCTTCCTAGCGGCCTACGAGCTCGGTTCTTTCACCGCTGCGGCACGAAAACTGGAAACAAGCCAGGCCTCCGTGTCCGAGCTCATCAGCAGGCTCGAACACGAGCTTCAGCACAGCCTGTTCACCCGCGGCGGGCGGCGGCTCATTCCCACCACGGCGGCGGTGGAACTGCAGGTCCACGCGCTGCAGTCGGTCACCTCATTCGACAACGGCGTCGAGGCGCTGAGGTCCATGTCGGCGCTGGAGGGAGGCGTCTGCACCTTTGGAGTGCTGCGCTACGGGGCCCATTACGACCTCGCCGACCTGGTGCAGCGTTTCCACCGCCGGTACCCGAAAGTCAGGGTGCGCCTGGTCGGATTGAATTCGGTGACCGTGGCCGAGTCAGTGGCGTCGGGCGAGATCGAGGCCGGGCTGATCGTGCTGCCGGTGGCGGAAGCCGGCCTGCAGGTGCGGCCGCTGTTCCGGGACGAGGTGTTTTTCGTGTCGGCCACCCGGCACCCTTCACGCGGCCCGGTCACCATTGAGGAGCTCGCCGGGTCGAAGCTGGTGCTCTATGACGCCTTCGCCGGCTGGCGTGACCCCACCCGCCGGCAGATTCTGGAACGCGCCCATCTTAAGGGGCTGAAAATCGATCCGGCCATCGAGGTCGAACATGTCGACACCGCGCTGGGGCTGGTCGCCACAGGGGCGGCTGACTCTTTTGTTCCCCAGGCGATCGTCAACGGGCCGGGTTTTCCGAAAAACGTCCATGCCGTCCCTTTCGCGGAGCCCTTGTTCGACACCATCGCCCTGATCCAGCGGGAGGGCGCCTTCTTGTCTCCGGCGACCCGGAAGATGGCCCAGATGGCAGCACGGACGCTGCTGTCCAAGGTGCCGCCGGGGCGGGTCCCCGGCCGCGCGCCCGTGCCCTAGCCTCCAGGCTCAGAGATCGGCCAGCACGGCTCCCGGGTTTTCGATCGCGTCGGCCACGTAGCGCAGGAAGCCGCCGGCGGTGCCGCCGTCGCAAACGCGGTGGTCGAAGGTGAGGGTCAGCTCGGTGACCTTGCGGACGGCGAGCTCCCCGTTGACCACCCACGGCTTGTCGATGATGCGGCCGACGCCGAGGATGCCCACCTCGGGATGGTTGATGATCGCTGCGGAGCCGTCGACGCCAAAGACGCCGTAGTTGTTCAGCGTGAAGGTGCCGCTGCCCAGTTCCGCGGGCGTCGCCTTGCCGTCGCGGACGACGGCGGTGAGCCGCCGGATCTCCGCGTCCAGTTCGCGGGCGCTGAGTTTGTCCGCGTTGCGCACGGAGGGGACCATCAGTCCCCGGTCCGTCTGTGCGGCGAACCCAAGGTTGACGCCGTCGAAGGCCACGATTTCCTGGCTGGCCCCGCCCGTGGTGTCCTCGGTGGTGACGATCCGGGTGTTCAGCTCCGGGAACTTCTTGAGCCCCGCGGTGACGAAGCGGGCGATGAAGGCCAGCAGGCCCGGGGTGTGGTGCGGATCGGCCTTCTTCAGCGCCGCACGCAGTTCCACGAGCGCCGTGGCGTCCACGTCCACCCACACGGTGGCCTCGGGAATCTCGGACCGGCTGCGGCTCATGTTCGCGGCCACGGCCTTGCGCACCCCCCGCACCGGGGTGCGCCCGGCGATGCCAAGACCGGTCCGAGCATCGGTGCCGCCCTCGCTCTCCGGCACCGGCGTTTCGGCAGACTGCGCCGCGGGCCGCTCAGCTGCCGGAGCAGGTTTGATCGCGGCCTCGACGTCGCGGCGCATGATCAGCCCGCTGGTCCCCGACCCCTGGAGTTCCCCCAAATCAACCCCATGGTCCCGGGCCATCCGCCGGACCAGCGGAGAAATCACAGCCCCCAGCTTCCCCGGACCCCGGGTCCGCATCAGCAACAAATCATCGGCAGCCTTCTCCGCCGCCGACACCTGAGCCACCGGCTCAGCCACAGCAGCCCGCTTGGGAGCCCGCGTCCGCCGAGCAACCCCATGCCCGCCCGGAGTCCCATACCCAATCAGCACATTCCCGGACCCGGCCTTCTCCTCCTCGCGGTAAACCTCGGCGGCAGCGGAGGAGGACGACGATGAGTCCGCCGAAGCAGCATCAGGGGACCCGCCAACACCGGAAGGCGAGTCGCCAATATCGGCAGGTGACGTGCCCACGGACGCCGCCGACGCAGGCAATGCCGCCCCGGGAGTGGCATCGGGCCTGACTGAGCCGGCAGCATCGTCCGAAGGACGAATGCTGTCCGGCGAAGGGGCGGGGGCGGCATTGCCTGTGGCGGCGCCACCAGCGCCGACGGGGGTAACGGATGCACCAACCGGAGTCACGGAAATCAGCGGCTTCCCGACGTCGAGCGTCTGGCCGGGCTCACCGTGCAGCACGGCGACGGTGCCGGCGTACGGCGAAGGGACTTCGACCATGGACTTGGCGGTCTCCACCTCGGCGATCGGCTGATCCACTCGGATCTCGTCACCCACGGCCACGAGCCAGCTGACGAGCTCGGCCTCGGTGAGGCCTTCGCCGAGGTCCGGCAGGAGGAATACTTTCGGTTCGGTCATGGTCAGTCTTCCCACTGGAGGTCGTCAACGGCGTCGAGGATGCGGTCCACGCCGGGCAGGTAATAGTGCTCGAGTTTCGGCGCCGGGTACGGCACGTCGAAGCCGGTGACCCGGCGGATCGGGGCGGCAAGGTGGTGGAAGCAGCGCTCCTGGACCCGGGCCACGATTTCCGAGGCCACGGAGGCGAAGCCGTGCGCCTCGGCGATCACCACGGCGCGGCCGGTCTTGCGCACCGAGGCGCAGACCGTCTCGTCGTCGAACGGGACGATCGAGCGGACGTCGATCACCTCAAGCGAGCGTCCTTCCTCGGCGGCGGCGGCCGCGGCGGCGAGCGCCGTCGGGACGGACGGGCCGTAGGCGATCAGCGTGGCGTCGGTGCCGGGGCGGGCGACGGCGGCGCGGCCCTCGGAGGAGGTCCCGCGTTCGGGGTTCGCGGCGTGCTCGGCGCGGAGCGCGCCCAGGTCCACCTGGTCCTTGGACCAGTACAGCTTCTTGGGCTCCATGAACATCACCGGGTCGTCGGAGTCGATGGCTTCGCGGAGCATCCGGTACCCGTCGGCGACGGTGGCGGGCGTGAAGACCTTCAGGCCCGCGGTGTGGGCGTAGTAAGCCTCGGAGGAGTCGCAGTGGTGCTCCACTCCCCCGATACCGCCGGCGTACGGGACGCGGATGACGAGGGGCAGTTTCACGGTGCCCTTGGTGCGGTTGTGCATTTTGGCGACGTGGCTGACGATCTGTTCGAACGCCGGGTAGGCGAAGGCATCGAACTGCATCTCGATGACCGGGCGCATCCCGTTCATGGCCATGCCCACCGCCATGCCCACAATGCCGGACTCGGCCAGCGGGGTGTCGAAGCAGCGGCCCTGCCCGAAGGTCTTGGTGAGCCCGTCGGTGATGCGGAAGACGCCGCCGAGCAGACCGACGTCCTCGCCGAAGACGAGGACGGAGTCATCGGCGTGCATGGCGTCGGCCATGGCGGTGTTGAGCGCCTTGGCCAGGGTGATGGTCTGCGGGCCTGTCTTTTCGGCTTCAACGGCGGCCTTGGCGGCGGCCCGGGCCGTTGCAGCACTGACGTTGCCGTTGGCCTCGGAGGAGGTGGTGATGGTGGGGCTCATCGTGCGGACTCCTCGGAAGTCGTGGCGGAGGCGGCGTCGCGTGCCAGTTCGTCGGCGAGCATGGCGGACTGTTCCTGCAACTGCGGCGTCGGGGTGGAAAAGACGTATTTGAAGAGGTCCTGCGGATCCACGGGAACGTCCTCGCCCAGGCCCTCGCGCAGCTGCGAGGCCACGGTTTCCGCCCTTTCCGCGATCCGGGCGGCGCCGTCGTCGTCAAGCAGTCCGCGTTCCGTCAGGTAGGTTTTCATCCGGCTCAGCGGGTCCTTGGCCACCCATTCGGCGACTTCACTGTCCTGCCGGTAGCGGGTGGCGTCGTCGGCGTTGGTGTGGGCCTGCATCCGGTAGGTGTGCGCTTCAACCAGCAGCGGTCCGGAACCGTCGCGGGCCAGTTTCACGGCCCGGCCGAGCACGGCCAGGAGCGCGACGATGTCGTTGCCGTCCACACGTTCGCCAGCCATGCCGTAGCCGACGGCCTTGTGCGCGAGCGACGGGGCGACCGACTGGTGCGCGAGCGGAACGGAGATGGCGTACTGGTTGTTCTGGACGAAGAAGACCACCGGAAGCTGGAACACGGCGGCAAAGTTCAGCGCCTCGTGGAAGTCGCCCTCGCTGGTCGCCCCGTCGCCGCACATGGCCAGCACCACGGTGTCTTCGCCGCGGAGTTTGGCCGCGTGCGCGACGCCGACGGCGTGCAGCAGCTGTGTGGTCAGCGGGGTGCACTGGATGCCGACCTTGTGCTTGGCCGGGTCGTAGCCGCCGTGCCAGTCGCCGCGGAACAGCGTCATGGTCTGGACCGGGTCGACGCCGCGGGCCATCACGGCCACGGAGTCGCGGTAGGTGGGGAACATCCAGTCGCCGTCGCTGAGGCAGAGCGCGGCCGCGACCTGGCAGGCCTCCTGGCCGTGGCTGGAGGGGTAGACGGCCATCCGGCCCTGCCGGACCAGGGCAGAGTTCTGGTCGTTGACGCGGCGTCCGACGACGAGCTGCTCGTAGGCGGCCATCAGTTCCGCGTCCCCGGGAAGGCTGTACTCGTGGCCGGGCTGCGCGCCCTGCTCCGTGTGGGCGTTCACCGCGCCGTCCGGGCCCACGATCTGGATCGGGTGCCGGGCGGGCAGCATGTAGTCCTCAACCGTGATGCCGAACTTGCGCACGGCCTCGCTGGCGGCGTTTTCCGACACGGCAGTGTTGTCCGCCGTGTCAGCGCGGTCCGCCGCAGCGGAGGACGCCTGCCCGGGGGTCGGCTGCTGCGCAGGGTGGTCTGCGGAGATCGTCATTGGTCCGTCCTTCTGTAGCCACTATTCGCTCCCAGTATGGTCGCGGACGCGGTTTCGTATCCACCTCAGGCTAAAACTGTGGAGAACTACCGAATATTGCCCTATTCTGAGAGACGAACTGTAAGTGTGAGCTGGATTACCGGCGGGGGTTGTAGACAAATGGCAGAGACTGCGGCGGACCAGGCCGTTCCGCTGGACGACGTGGACCGGAACATCATCGCGGAGTTGACCCGGGACGGTCGGATGTCCGTGACCCAGGTGGCCGAGAATGTCCACATTTCCCGCGCCCACGCGTACACCCGGATCGCCCGGCTGACCGGCGAAGGGGTGCTCACCAAGTTCACGGCGCTGGTGGATCCGATCAAGGCGGGGCTGAAGTCCTCCGCCTATGTGACGCTCAAGGTGCGCCAGCATTCCTGGCGGGAGCTTCGGGAGCTGCTCCGCGCGATTCCCGAGGTGCACCACATCGCATTGGTGGGCGGCGACTTCGACGTGATCCTGCTGGTCCGCGCCGTGGACAACGTGGACCTGCGCCGGGTGATCTTCGACCAGCTGCAGTCCATGCCCGGGGTCCTGGACACGCAGACGTTCCTGGTCTTCGAGGACCTCGATACCCGCTAGCCCCGCTAGCCCCGCTGAGGTCAGTTGATGAAGCCCTTGAGCCAGATCTTGAGTTCCTCGCCGAACTCAACCCGCTCGGAGGCGATTGAAATGACCGCTTTGAGGTAGCTGAGCTTGTCTCCGGTGTCATAGCGCCGGCCCTTGAAAATGAGGCCGTGGACGCCGCCGCCCGCGGCGTCGGAGGCGGCGAGGGTCTGCAGGGCGTCGGTGAGCTGGATTTCCCCGCCGCGGCCCGGTCCGGTTTCTTCCAGCACGTCAAAGACCGCCGGGTGCAGCACATACCGGCCGATCACGGCCAGGTTCGACGGCGCGTCGCCCGGAGCGGGTTTTTCCACCAGCCCGTCGACCTTGAAGAACTCCTCGCCGGGAACCGGGGTGACTGCCGCGCAGCCGTAGGCGCTGATCTGGGACGGGTCCACCTCGATGAGCGCCACCACCGAACCGCCGGTTTTCGCCTGGACCTCGATCATGGCGCCCAGCAGTTCGTCCCGTTCATCGATCAGGTCGTCGCCGAGGAGCACGGCGAAGGGCTCATCGCCGACGTGCTGCCTGGCGCACAGTACGGCGTGGCCCAGCCCCTTGGGATCGCCCTGCCGAAGGTAGTGGATCGGTCCGAGGCTGGATGAATGCTGCACGGCCTCGAGGCGTTCGATGTCGCCTTTGAGTTCCAGCGTCCGCTCCAGGGCCGGGGCCCGGTCAAAGTGATCCTCCAGCGCGCGCTTCTGCCGCCCGGTGATCATCAACAGGTCAGTGAGTCCGGCCCGAACGGCCTCTTCGACCACATACTGGATGGCCGGCTGATCCACGACGGGCAGCATTTCCTTGGGCATCGCCTTCGTTGCCGGTAGGAAGCGGGTGCCAAGTCCGGCGGCCGGAATGACAGCCTTAGTTACAGAGTTCCCCAAAGTCATAACCGAACATTACAAGCGCATTCCGGAAATGAGAATGCTTCGAAGCAAAGACGAGTACCGGCTCAACCAGGGCTTGGGAAAGCCGCAGGACCGGCTATCTGCCCTTGAAAACCGGGGTGCGCTTCTCCTGGAACGCCAGGAATCCCTCCGCGTAGTCCTCGCTCTTGCAAAGGCGGGCCTGCTCGGCGTTCTCCTCCTCCATGGCTTCCCAGAGCCCCAGCCGCTGGTCGCGGATGTGCGCCACCAGCTCCTTGCTGGCGTGGAACGCCCCGGTGGCGCCGGAGGCCACCTTGGCGACGACGCCGCGGGTGTTCGCCAGCAGCTCCTCCGCCGGCATGGCACGGCTGAACAGCCCCTGCGCCACGGCCTCGGCGCCGCTCATGAGCTCGGCGGTGTAGATCAGGTCCAGGGTGCGGTGCATCCCGAGCCGTTCGGTGAAGTACCAGTGCCCGCCGGAGTCCAGGGTGGCCCCGAGCTTGGCGAACGGGGAACCGAACTTGGCCGTGTCCGCGACGTAGACGACGTCGGTGGCCAGCAGCAGCCCGAGCCCCACACCCAGGCAGGCGCCCTGCGCGGCGGCAAAGGTGGGCGCCGGGAAGGAGCTCATCTTCTTCAGCAACGGCTGAACCAGCCCGCCCAGGTAGGCCTGGGCGTCGTCGCTCTCCGGGGTCACGCCGGCGATGTCCCTGCCCGCGCAGAAAGCGCGGCCCTCGCCGCGGAGCAGCAGCGCCCGGACCTCCCCGCGCGAGGCGGCGTCGGCGGCGTCGTCGTACGCCTGTGCCAAATCCTGCAGTGCCTGCTCGTCCAGCGAGTTCAGCTTCTGCGGTGCGTCCAGGACAACCTCGGCGATGCCGTCGGCGATGGTCAGGGAAATCATGCGGCTCCTAGGATTCGGGAAGAGTTAGACGTCGAAGTCGACGGTGACTTCGGGCGTGGTGGGGTGCGACTGGCAGGTCAGGACGTAGCCCTTATCCAGCTCGTCCTGCTCCAGCGCGTAGTTCTCGTCCATCGTGACGGACCCGGCAACCACCTTCGCGCGGCAGGTGCCGCAGACGCCGCCCGCGCAGGCGAACGGGACGTCCGGGCGCACCCGCAGGGCCGCGTTGAGGATCGATTCGCGGGCGTGCGTCGGACTGGCGACCTCACCCTGCAGGCCGTCGAGCTTGAAGGTGATCTTGTAGGTCGCCTTGGACTCGTCCTCAACCACGGGCCGGCCGACGTTGCCTTCGGGGCGGTCCGGTTTGCCGGAGCTGAACAGCTCGAAGCGGACATGTTCCGGCTTCACGCCGCGGGCCGCGAGGGTGTCGCGGCACAGCTGGACAAGTTCGAACGGCCCGCAGAGGAACCATTCGTCGACGTCGTCCGCGTGGATCGCGGTGCCCAGCAGCGCCTGCAGCTTCTCGGCGTCGATCCGGCCGCTGAGCAGCGGGGCGATCCGCTGTTCACGGGAGAGCACGTGATGCAGGGCGAGCCGTGACGGGTACTTATCCTTCAGATCGGCGAGTTCCTCGAGGAACATCACGTCCATCGCGGCCTTGTTGGCGTAGATGAGGTCGAAGCGGGTCTCCGGGTGGGCCGCGAGCAGCGTCCGGGCGATCGCAATGACGGGCGTGATCCCGGAGCCGGCGGCGATCGCGACGAACGACCCGGGTTCCGCGGCCAATTCCTCGGGATGGTTCATGGAGTTCATGACGTTCTGTTCCACCGGCTTGCCGTCGCGGCCGTGCTTGGACACGAACGCGCCCATCGGGCTCATGACGTCCAGGACGTCGCCGGCCTTGAGCTCGGCATTGGCCCAGGTGGAAAACAGCCCGCCGAGATCCTTTTTGATGGCGACGCGGATCTCGCTGCTGCCGTCGGCAAAGCTGCGCGGCTCCGCGCAGATCGAGTAGCTGCGGCGCACCTCGTGCGGTTCGCCCTTTTCGTCCGGCAGGGTGGTCCGCAGGGCAACGTACTGTCCCGGAAGGTAGTCGAACTGTCCGGCCAGCTCGGGCGGAACACCGAAAGTGACCTCGATCGCGTCGTCGGTGAGCCGGCGGACTTCGTCCACCGCCAGGGTGTGGAAGGACGCACGACGGCGGCCGGTCGCGGTGGCCGCTTCGGCGGCGGTCTGGCGGACAACAGTCATGGGGGCACCTGTTCCTTACAAAACTTTGAAGTAGTCGAACGGTTCCTTGCAGTCCTGGCAGACGTAGAGCGCCTTGCAGGAGGTGGATCCGAAGCGGGTGAGTTCCTTGGTGTTCAGCGACGAACACTGGGGGCACTTGACGGCGAGGGACAGCCGGACCGGCCCGGCGTGCCGCACTGCGTTCGAGTGGCCGGAGGGCGGGGCAATGCCGTATTGCTCCAGCTTGGCTTTGCCGGCCTCGCTCATCCAGTCCGTGGTCCACGCCGGGGAGAGCACCAGCTCGACGTTGACGTTGGGGTAGCCCTCCCGGTGGAAGGCCGCCGTGAGGTCGTCGCGGATGGCATCCATGGCGGGGCAGCCCGAGTAGGTCGGCGTGATGGTGACCTGCACGGCGGGGACCATGCCGCCGTCGTCCGCGTTGGGTTCCTTGGCCACCCGGACACCGCGCAGGATCCCGAGGTCCTCAATGGTGAGGACCGGGATTTCCGGGTCACAGACCGTGGCGGCGACCTGCCACGCTTTCTGGTCCGCAGTCCGCTGCTCGGAGGACTGCTGCTCGCCGGGCGCCGTGGCATCGGCCGTCGGGTGGCTGACGTACATCTCCGGCATGGCTACCAGCTCGCTCCGGGGAATTCGCGGGCCAGGACCTGCATCTCGGCGAGAAGATAGCCCAGGTGCTCGGAGTGGAGCCCGCGGCGGCCGCCGCCCGGGGCGGGCTGGACCTGCGGAACGTCGAGCTCCGCCTCGGCGAGGACCTCGCCGGTGAGGCGGTCGAACTCGGCCCGCAGGCTGGAGGGCTGGACCGCGGCGCCGGACTCGCTGAGCCGGCCGGTCAGTTCGTCGTCGCGGAACAGCTCGTCCACGTAGGGCCAGATGACCTTGAAGCCGTGGATCATCTTTGCGCGGGACTCGTCCGTGCCGAGCGCCAGGCGCAGCACCCACTGGGCGCTGTGGTCGCGGTGGTAGTCCACTTCCTTGACGGCCTTCGCCGCGATGCCGGCCAGGGTGGCGTCCGTGGAGTCGGCCAGCCGGCGGTACAGCTCGAACTGGTAATAACTCACGACAAACTGCCGGGCGATGGTGACCGCGAAGTCGCCGTTGGGCTGCTCGAACAGCTCCACCGAGCGGAATTCGTGCTCGCGGCGGAAATAGGCGAGGTCGTCCTCACTCCTGCCGTCCAGGCCCCCGGCGTAGCTCAGGAAGGACCGGGCGTGGCCCAGCTGGTCCAGCGCGATGTTGCCCAACGCGATGTCCTCTTCGAGCTCGGGTGCACGGGAAATCCAATGGCCCAGACGCTGGGCCAGGACCAGGGCGTCGTCGCCCAGGCGCAGGGCCATTTCAGCGACGTCCTCGCTCGGCTTCGCGGTGCCGCGGCTGACGGCCAGGGCGATGTCCTCGGGGCGGAGGGCATTTCCCGGCGTGATGCGCGTGGCGCTGGCCGTGGCCTCGCCGCTGCCGCTCGATCCCTGGACGCCGACGGAGATGTCCCCGTGGCCGCCGTCGTGGGTGCTGGTTTCAGTGGTTGCGTCGGGGGTGCTCACAGGTGCTTCACGCCCTCACTCTTGGTGTAATACGTCGCGTGCCGGTAGTCCTTGCCCTGCGGCGACTCGAAGAAGGCGCCCTTGGAATCCGGGTCGGACGAGGCGATGGCGTCCGCGGGAACCACCCAGATGGACACGCCCTCGTTGCGGCGGGTGTACAGGTCGCGTGCGTTGCGCAGCGCCATCGCGGCGTCCGGGGCGTGCAGGGATCCGGCGTGGACGTGGGAGAGGCCGCGGCTGGAGCGGACGAAGACTTCCCAGATGGGCCAAACGTTGCCTGCGTGGGGTTCAGGGGTTGTCATGCTGCAAATTCCTTCTCTGCGTGCTTCTTGGCCTGCTTCGCTGCATAGGCCGCTGCTGCTTCGCGCACCCAGGCACCGTTCTGGTGGGCTTCGCGGCGCCGTTCGAGGCGCTGGGCGTTGCACGGGCCCCGGCCGGCCAAGACTTCGTGGAACTCATCCCAGTCCAGCGGACCGTGCTCCCACTTGCGGGTTTCCTCGTTGAAGCGGATGTCCTTGTCCGGCAGGGTGAGCCCCAAGACCTTGACCTGCTCCATCATCATGCCGACGAAGCGGTTGCGGAGCTCGTCATTGCTGAAGCGCTTGATGTTCCAGGCCATGGACTGCTTGGAGTTGGGCGAATCGTCGTCCGGCGGGCCGAACATCATCAGGGCCGGCGCGTACCAGCGGTTCACGGCATCCTGGGCCATCTGCTTCTGCTCCGGGGTGCCGTGCGAGAGTTCGAGCAGGATTTCGAAGCCCTGCCGCTGGTGGAAAGATTCTTCCTTGCAGACACGGACCATCGCGCGGCCGTAGGGGCCGAAGGAGGCCCGGCAAAGCGGCACCTGGTTGGCGATCGCGGCGCCGTCAACCATCCAGCCGATAGCACCCATGTCCGCCCAGGTGCGGGCAGGGTAGTTGAAGATGGAGGAGTATTTGGCCTTGCCGTCCATCAGGTCCTGCATCATCTGATCGCGCGGCTGACCGAGGGTCTCGGCGGCGGAGTAGAGGTAGAGGCCGTGGCCGGCCTCGTCCTGGACTTTGGCCATCAGGATGGCCTTGCGCTTGAGGCTCGGGGCGCGGGAGATCCAGTTGGCCTCGGGCTGCATGCCGATGATCTCCGAGTGCGCGTGCTGCGAGATCTGGCGCAGCAGGGTCTTGCGATAGGCCGGCGGCATCCAGTCACGGGGTTCGATCCGGGAGTCCTCCGCCATGACTTTGTCGAAGTAGGCCTGTCCCTCGGCATCACGGCGGGCCGCGTCCTCGGGGCTCATTTCGTGCCGAGTTTCGTGCCGCGCCGGCGATGGCTCGGCGGGCACTGACTGCAGGGTCTGCGATGCCATGGTTGCTCCTATGCATTTCCGATAAATAATTACCGACCGTTCGTTCAGGATATGCGGAAGGCGGGAAGCGAGTCAAGCACCCGGGGACTCGCGCGACAGCCGACACGCGGGGCACCCGGCGGACCGGAGGAGATGGGCCAGCCCTGCCCGCCGGTGATATTGTCCGGTCATGTCAACGCTGGAACCAGCAGAACCGCCAGCAGCACCACCCCCGCCACCGACAGGCCAACGGCGCCGCCGGATCCTGTTCGCCGCTCTGGGACTGTTGCTGACCGTCGGCATTGCCGCGGCGGCGTTCCTGCTGGCACCGCGGACGGAGAACGCCGCCCCGCCGCAGACCCCGGCCCCGAGCGCCACACCAACGGCGACCACGAAGCCCAAGCCCGCCCCGCCGCCGGAGCCGCCGCCCGCCGCGCTGAACATCCTGCTGGTCGGCAGCGACAGCCGGGTCAACCAGCGGGCCGCGGCCGCTGCGGGCAAGCCGTCCACCCAACTGGCGGACAGCATCGTGTTCCTGCACATCCCCGCCAACCGGAAGCAGGCCTACGGCATCTCCCTGATGCGTGACCTGTGGGTGGACATCCCCGGCCACGGTCAGGCCAAGATCAACGCAAGCCTGCTTATGGGCGGCCTCCCCCTGGTGACGCGGACCGTCGAGTCCCTGCTGGGCCAGCACATCAACCACACAGTCATGGTCGACTTCCTGACTTTCGCCGCCCTGACGGACGCAGTCGGCGGCGTCGACGTTAATGTAAAGCTGCCGTTTGCCTCGACAATCGACCCGGGCGTCAAGTTTCCGGCCGGAGTGAACCGCCTCAACGGCACCCGGGCACTGGACTTCGTCCGCGAACGAAAGGCGTTCGTCGACGGCGACTACCAGCGCGTCCGCAATCAGCAGACTTTCCTCAAGGCCGTGTTGGCCAAGGTCGTCAAGCAGGGCGCGACTGACCGCGCCACCGCCCGCAAGCTGGCGACCACTGCACTGCCGCGCATCACGGTGACGCCGAGGCTGACCCTGGACGCCCTGGCACGCCTGGCGTTCAGCTTCCATACCACCCCGGCCAACGGGGCCGTGTTCTTCACCCTGCCGACGGCGGGGATCGGAACCAGTACGGACGGGCAATCCATCGTGCTCCAGGATCCCGCCGCGACCGCAGAGATCGCTGCAGCCCTGCGCGCCGACAAACTCGGCAGTTACGTGGCCGCCCACAAACTGCAAAACGGTAACTGACCACCCTGCCGCCGGGGAGATCTTCGGTAGATTGGGTCCATGACGCAGACTCCCGTGCAGCCTTCCCCGCAGCCCCCCGTGGCCAAGAAAGTGCCCGCCCGCCGCACGCACCATGGTGATGTTTTCGAGGACAACTACGAGTGGCTGCGGGACAAGGAATCCGCCGAGGTCGTGGAACTGTTGAAGGCCGAAAACGCCTACCAGGAAGCGGTGACCGCCCACCAGGAACCACTGCGCGAGGCCATCTTCCAGGAAATCAAGGGGCGCACCCAGGAAACCGACCTTTCGGTTCCCAACCGCAAGGACGGCTGGTGGTACTACACCCGCTCGGTCGAGGGCAAGGAGTATGGCATCCAGTGCCGCGTCCGTGCCCAGGACAGCGGCGACCGCGTGGCGGACTGGACTCCGCCCGCCGTCGAGGTCGGCGTCGCGATCCCCGGCGAGGAGGTACTGCTGGACGGCAACGTAGAGGCGGAGGGCAAGCCGTTCTTCGCCGTCGGCGGCTCCGCGGTGACGATCGACGGGAACCTGTACGCCTACGCCGTGGACAACGCCGGCGACGAGCGGTTCACGCTGCGGATCAAGGACCTGCGTACCGGCGAGCTGCTGCCGGATGTGATCGAGAACGTCTTTTACGGCGTGTCCTTCTCCCCCGACGGCAGCCGGATCTTCTACACCGTGGTGGACGCGTCCTGGCGCCCCTACCAGGTGAAGGCCCACGTGCTGGGCACGCCCGTCAGCGAGGACGAGCTGATTTACCAGGAGGACGACGTCGCGATGTGGCTCGGCTTCGAGCTCTCCGCCGACCGGCGTCACCTGGTGCTGGGCATCGGCTGCTCCGAGTTCAGCGAAACCCGGCTGCTGCGCTTCGACGCGCCCGACACCGGGCTGATGACCGTCATCCCCCGCGACGAGCGCATCCTGTACGAGGCGGAACCGTTCCTGCTGGAGGGCCCGGACGGGGAGAAAACCGAGACCATCCTGCTGACCCACAACAAGGACGCCATCAACTCGATGGTCTCGCTCGTGGACCAGGCCGAACTCGCCAAGCCGGCCGCCGAGCAGCAGTGGCGGATCGTCGTCGAGCACTCCGACCAGGTGCGCGTCAACGGCGCCGGCGTGACCTCCACCCACCTGGTGCTGTCCATCCGCAAGGACACGATCGAACGGGTGCAGGTCCTGCCGCTGGCGGGACTGGGGACCCCGGCGCAGGGCGCCCCCGTGGAACCTGCCTTCGACGAGGAGCTGTACACGGCGGGTGTGGCCGGCTCCGACTATGAGGCCCCGGTAATCCGGATGGGCTACACCTCCTACTTCACGCCGTCACGGGTCTACGATTTTGTGCTCCCGACGGCGGAGCTGCCCGCCGGCGAACTGCTGCTGCGCAAGGAAAGCCCGGTGCTGGGCGGCTACTCCTCCGCGGACTATGTCGCCACCCGGGAATGGGCCGTCGCCTCCGACGGGACCCGCATCCCGCTCTCGGTGCTCCGGCACGCCTCGGTGCGGCAGGATTCGACGGCGGCCGGGCTGGTGTACGGCTACGGCTCCTACGAGCTGAGTATGGATCCGGGCTTCGGCATTCCCCGGCTCTCGCTGCTGGACCGCGGCATTGTGTTTGTGATTGCGCACATCCGCGGCGGCGGCGAACTGGGCCGGCACTGGTACGACGACGGCAAGAAGCTGCACAAGATGAACACCTTCACCGACTTCATCGCGGCCACCGACTGGCTCGCCGGTTCCGGGTGGGTGGACCCGGCCCGGATCGCTGCCATGGGCGGCTCCGCCGGCGGCCTGCTGATGGGCGCGGTGGCCAACCTGGCGCCGGAGAAGTACGCGGCGATTGTCGCGGCCGTGCCGTTCGTGGACGCGCTGACCACCATCCTGGACCCGGAACTGCCGCTCTCCGCCCTGGAGTGGGAAGAATGGGGCAACCCGATCACGGACCCGGAGGTGTACCGGTACATGAAGTCGTACACCCCGTATGAGAACGTCCGGGCGGCGGCGTATCCCAAAATCGCCGCGGTCACCTCGTTTAATGACACGCGCGTGCTGTACGTGGAGCCGGCCAAGTGGGTGCAGCGGCTGCGCGAGGTGAACACCGGCAGCGAGCCGGTCGTGATGAAGATTGAGATGGACGGCGGCCACGGCGGCGCCTCCGGCCGGTACGTGCAGTGGAAGGAACGCGCCTGGGACTATGCCTTCGTCGCGGACTCGCTGGGCGCCACGGAGCTGCTGCCCGGCGCCGGACTGAAGTAGCCGTCTCCTCTCCCCGTCGATTGCTCCGTAACCGCCGTTTTGAGCCCTCAAAAGGGCGCCTACGGAGCAGTCGACGGGCCTGGCGGCGCAGGCTCGCGCGCCGGACCCGGTAGCTCTGCGCCTTAGCTTTGCGCCGGGCCCAGCGGCAGCGGAACGATCGGCTGGTCATTGGCCGTCAGATCGATGCCAAAGTCCTTGGCGAAGACCAGCCGGGTGTCCTTGTAGATGCCCGGGTGGTTCTCGTCGAGCTCAAAAACACGGGCGCCGCGCAGCCTGTTCCGTTCCGCGCCGGCCAGCCCGTAGGCGCCGAATCCCGTCCCGGGCCCGTAGCCGAGCTGAACGCCGTAGTAGTTGCCGACGTAGGTGTTGACATGGTCATGGCCGACAAAGTAGCCGCGCACATCTCCGCGTTCGAGGAACGCGCTGAACAGCCCGGAGTTGAAAGGACCCGGGCATTCGGCCTCGTTGCGCTCGCCGACGATGCCGTGTTTGGACACGGCCCGTGCGTGGTCGGCGTCCGTCCGCGAGTCGATGCTGGCGAACCACATATTGCGGTGCTCGTGCAGGGCGATATGGCCCCACATGAGGGAGGGAATCTTTTTCCCATACTTCCGCTCGGTGGCAAGGGACTGGTTCCGGTACCAGGTGACCTGATCCATGCGTACCCAGTCCCAGTCGGGATAGCCCGCGAAGTCCTGGCCGTTGATGGCGTCCGGGGCGTACCGGCCGGTGTCGATGAGCCACAGGCCGAAGGCCGCATCCCCCGACCGAGAGGACCGGACCAGCAGTTGAGAGTTGGAGGTTCCGGTCAGGCCCGGCACCGAGTCCGCGTTCAAGTTGTACCGGTAGGTCTGCAGGAACCGGAGCATCTTTGCTTCGGTCATGCCCGTCCTGTTCGCCGAATCCTCGTCATGGTTGCCGAACGTCACCGCCCACGGAATCTTCCGGCTCTCCATCGGCCGGACCACCTGGTTGAGTGCCTGTTTGACTTCCAGTGCCGTGTCGCATCCCCCATTGATCACGTCGCCGTTGATGACCACGAAATCGGGCTTTTCGGCGTCGAGGGTGCGGTCCATCAGTTCGATCGTGCGGCGGTCGGTTTGCTCGTCGTCCTGCGTGTCGTTGAACTGGACCACCTTGAACGTGCCGTCCGGGCGGAACACCAGGGTGGGCTTGGGTGCTTTGGCCCCCGGGGCAGCTTGGCTCCCCGCCGCTGCAGACATCGCGACGCCCAGCGCCCCGATCGTCCCGGCGGCAGCCAGGGCCGCGCGCCTGCTCAGTTTATGTTCGCTGATGTTCGAAGTCATCGTTCCCTCTCGTCACTGGACGGCAGCGGAAACCCGCCGCTCCTGCCGCGACACTAGGAGAGCCAGGCATCCGACCCCGGAACAGCCGGTGAACGCGAAGTGCAGGGCCGTAGCCATTCGCGGTCGGCGGCGCTCCAGCCCAGTTGTCCGCGACCGCAGCCCGGGTTGGCTGCGGGACGCCGCAGATTTCCGGGGCCAACCCGGGGCCGGAGTCGGAGGGGGCGGGAACAACTGGGCGGGAGCGTCGGGACCCGGGCCGGTCCTGGGCCTGTTCCCGCAATTTTTCTTCGTCCGCGAGGACGGCTCCGGTGGCCCGCTGGCCCGCTTAGGTATGCCACTTGTAAACCTGGGCTCCCGCGGAGTCCCGGTCCGCCGCGTACCCAAACTTGATCATCATGCTTACTATTGACCTGCACAAGGCACGTCGGTGGAGACACTGCTCACTGGGGGCAGCAGGAAACCGTGCCGGAACTGGAGTAGTCAATCGTGAGTACTGAACAAGCTATGAGTGGGCTGTCCGACGAGGAACTGATGGCCGAGGGCGCCACCGCCCTGCCGGACAAGGAAGTTGCCTCGGTCCTGGATCTGAACGCCGATCTGAACCTGGGCATCGAGGCCGCCGCGCCGATCGACCTCGCCGTCGCTGCGAACGCCAACGTCGCGGCCCCGATCGACGCCGCCGCATCCGCTAACATCCTCTCCGCCGGCTCGGAGGCGCAGGCCCTCTCCGACCAGGGCGTCATCATCAACCAGGGCATCACCGCCGACGCCGACGCCACCTCCGTCCAGGACAGCGGCATCGACCAGGCTGCCGACTCCACCGGATCCACCACCACTGGCGATGCCGGAACGGCCGACGCCGGCACCACCGCGACCGTCGACGCCGGAGGGGTCCTTCCGGACGGAACCGTCGACGGCGCTGTGGGCGACGCCACCGGCGTCCTTCCCGACGGCACCGTGGACGACGCCACCGGCGTCCTTCCGGACGGCACCGTGGACGACGCTCTGGGCGGTGCTACCGGAGCTCTCAATGGCAACCTGCTGAACGTCGACGTTAACCTTGACGCCAACGCCGGCATCACCGCGCCGATCAACGGTGCGGTGGCCGCCAACGCCAACGTCGCGGCCCCGATTGACGCCGCCGTCGCCGCCAACATCGGCTCGATCGACAGCAACGCCTTCGCCGTCTCGCAGCAGGACGCGATCATCACCCAGAACATCGAGGGCGAGGCGACCGCCTCGGCTGATCAGCAGTCGAATATCCAGCAGTAGCAACTTGATGACTACTGTGAACGGCGGGCCGTCCGGTCAGGACGGTCCGCCATCCTCTGCTGCCCCGGCTAGCGCAGCATCCGGCGCGCCTTCCGGCCATCCGGCGTCGTCCGCGGTTTCCGGCACCCTGCCGCCGCCGGCGCTTGCCGACGGCGTCCAGCTGATCGGCGAGACGAAGGGCTCCGGCTACAAGCAAGCCCCGTCCCTGGTCCGGCGCGCCGACGGCCAAACGATCCAGCTGACGCGCCTGCTCTACCTGGTACTGGAGGCAGTGGACGGGCAGCGCAGCCTCGAAGAGATCGCAGAGCTCGCGGGCGGCAAATTCGGGAAGCAGGTCAGTGCCGGGAACGTCCAGACCCTGATCGAGTCCCAGCTGCTGCCCTTGGGCCTGCTGCGGTTGGCCGACGGCTCCCAGCCGGCGGTCAAGAAATCCAACCCGCTCCTGGGCATGCGGTTCCGGTACTCCGTCACGGATCCGGAACGCACCCGGAAGCTCACCGCACCGTTCGCCACGCTGTTCAACCCGCTGATCGTCGTGGCCGTGACGGCCGCCTTCCTCGCCACCTGCTGGTGGGTGCTGATGGTCAAGGGACTTGCCTCGGCCACGCACGAGGCCTTCGCGAATCCCGGGCTGGTGCTGCTGATCCTGCTGGTTACCGTGCTCTCGGCCGGCTTCCACGAATTCGGTCACGCCGCGGCGGCCCGGCGTGGCGGCGCCACGCCGGGTGCCATGGGCACCGGCCTGTACCTGATGTGGCCCGCGTTCTACACCGATGTCACCGACTCCTACCGGCTGGGCCGTGCCGGACGCCTCCGCACCGACGTGGGCGGCCTGTACTTCAACGCCATCGTGGCCGTGGCCATCATGGGCCTCTGGTGGGCGACCGGCTTCGACGCGCTGCTCCTGGTGGTGGTCACCCAGATCCTGCAGATGGTCCGGCAGTTGATGCCCATGGTCCGCTTCGACGGCTACCACATCCTGGCCGACGCCACCGGGGTCCCGGACCTGTTCCAGCGGATCAAGCCGACCCTACTGGCCCTGGTCCCCTGGCGGAAGACGGATCCCGAGGCCCAGCTGCTCAAACCCTGGGCCCGCGCCGTCGTCACCGTCTGGGTGCTGGTCACGGTTCCCCTGCTGGTGTTCAGCCTGGTCACCATGGTCATTGCCCTGCCGAGGATCCTCGGCACCGCCTGGGACAACGGCTGGAAGCAGCAGGCCATGCTCACCCACAGCGCAGCCAACGGCGACTTTGCCGACGCGGCCGTGCGGGTGCTGGCGATCATCTGCATCGGACTGCCCATCCTGGGCATCTTCTATATCCTGCTGCGCTCCGGGCGGCAACTGATCAGCAGCCTCTGGCAAAAGACGCAGGGGAAGGCGCTGCAGCGCGGCGTGGCGATGGCCGCCGTCGTAGCTGTCGCTGCGGGCCTCGCGTGGGCCTGGTGGCCGGGCGCCGAAAGCTACCGCCCGGTCCAGCCCTACGAACGGGGCACCCTTGGTGACATCACCACCGCTGTTTTCCCCGCAACCTCGGCCAACCGGATGAAGGAAGGCCAGGCCGGACGGACCGTGGCGCTCTGGCCCCAGGGTGCCCGCAAACCGACCCGCGAGGACCCGCAGTTGAGCATGGTGCTGGTGCCGCGGGAGGGCTCAGCCCCGGCCGGCGGATCCGGCACCACGGCGGCCCCCTCCTGGGTGTTCCCCTTCGACAAACCGGCGGCGCCCGCGGAAGGCGGCAACCAGTCGCTGGCAGTCAACACCACGGACGGCTCTGTGGTCTATGACGTCGCGTTCGCGCTGGTCTGGGCCGAGGACGGCGAGGACGTCCGCAACCGGAACGAGGCCTACGCCTTCGCCAGTTGCAAGGACTGCGCCGCTGTCGCGGTGGGATTTCAGGTGGTGCTGATCGTGGGGCAGGCGGATGTGATCGTTCCGGAGAACCTCTCCGCGGCGGCCAACTACAACTGCCTCCGGTGCCTCACCTACGCCCTGGCCAGCCAGTTGGTGCTCACGCTCGACGGGCCGCTGAGTCCGGACGGCATGTCCAGGCTCAACGCGCTATGGCAGCAGATCGCGGAGTACGGGCGGAACCTGCAGAACGTCCCGCTCGCGGAGATCCAGGGCCAGTTGAGTGGGTTCAAGGAACAGATCATGGAGATCGTCCGGACGGATCCCAGCGCCACGCCCGCCGGGGCTGCCACGCCGACACCGCCGGCAACGGCTTCGTCGGGGGCCACCCCCGGGGCCATGCCGTCGCCGTCGCCCGGCACCACGGAACAGCCCGCGCCGGGCGAAACGGCCGCCCCGGATTCCACGCTGGCGCCCGATCCCAGCCAGCCGGCCGGCGGCGACACTGCGGGTGGCGCCGTCGAACCGGCCCCGGTCACGACGTCGGCCGCCCCCACGGACACAGCCCCGCCGGCACCGTAGGCGGGGTCGGGGGAACTGGAGGCGGGGCCGTAAGCCGGGAGCGGGGCGTATCCGGGACTGCAGGCTAGGCCGCAGCGCTTCGCACAGGTTCGTTTGCCGAAGATGGCCGCTATGGAACTGTCTTAGCGGCCATCTTTGGCAATTCACCGACCTCGTGGCCTCTCCGTTGACGTCCACCGCGGTCCAGGCAACCCGGCGGGCCGCCGCTGCGGAGCTCGCGGCTGGACGGCCTCAGCAGGACGTCAGGGGTGTCATGCCCACAGCGTCGCGGCGCTCCAGCCCAGTTGCCTGCTGCCACAACCCTGGAGAGCGGCAGGAAACCGCGAGATTCCGGGCCCGGGAGGCGCCTAGGCAGGCTGCGGACCGGGGTAACCGGGCAGGAACGTACGGCTCAGGCCCCGCGCCCCGTCCGCCGAGGCGCCTACCCCGGCTGCCGGGCCGTCCACTCGTCGGCGAGGATCGCGTAAACCACCTCCGTGGCCCACTGGCCCTTGTAATGCCACTTGTCCACCTGGGTAGATTCCAGCCGCATGCCGAGCCGCTCGCACAGGGCGGCGGAGGCGGTATTGAGGGCGTCCAGCTTGGCGTCGATCCGGTGGAAGCCCAGCTCCTCGAAGCCCAGCCTCAGCAGCGCCGCGGCGGCCTCGGCCGCGTACCCCTTCCCGCGGGCCGCTGGGGCCAGGCTCCAGCCGATCTCGGCCTGGCCGCAGCCGGGCAGCCACTTGAGCACCACTTCGCCCAGCAGCCCGGGCGAGTCCGCGGCTTCGATGGCCAGGCAGATCCAGTCGCCCTCCTTCTCGAAGACAAAGTTGGCGTACTTGCCCACCGACTCCATGGACTTGGTATAGCTCTTCGCCTCCCCGGGAAGGAACCGGGCGGTCTCGGGCAGCGAATGGTAAGCGTAAAACGAGTCCAGGTCCCCGGCTTCGAAGCGGCGCAGCACCAGCCGACGGGTCAGGATAGGCAGGTTCAGTTCGGTCATCTCCCCAGCCTAGGACCCGTAATCCGGTCGACTGCTCCCCGCCGGCCCCCTCCCCTCGCAAGCTCGGTCAGGGAACCCTGCCGGCGTGGGCCCAGCAGTGCCGTTATACGCCGCCAAAAGGGCGGTTACGGAGCAACCGAAGAGTGGGCGACGACGGCGGCCGTCGCCTCCGCGATCGCGCGCTCCTCGTCGGTCGGCACCACCAGCACCGGCAGCGCCGAGCCCGGCGTCGAAATCACCCGCGGCTCCTTGGACCGCTCACGGTTCAGCCCGGCGTCGAGCTCCACGCCCAGCGCCCCCAGCCGTTCCGTGACAAGGCTGCGGAACTGGTGCGAGTTCTCGCCGATTCCGGCCGTGAAGACCAGCGCCTTCGCGCCGCCCACGGCCACGTGGTACCCGCCAATGTATTTCGCCAGCCGGTAGGAGGCCACGCCAAGCGCCATCGCGGACCGGGCATCGCCGGCCTCCGCCGCCTCGACCACCGAACGCATGTCGTTGTTCCCGGCGAGGCCCTTCAGCCCGGACTGGCGGTTGAGCATCGAATCAATGTCCTCTGCGGACCAGCCGGCCCGGCCCAGGAAGACCAGGATGGAGGGGTCCAGGTCGCCGGAGCGGGTGCCCATCACCAGGCCCTCCAGCGGGGTGAAACCCATTGAAGTGTCAATCGACTTGCCGCCGCGGATGGCGGTGACCGACGCGCCGTTGCCGAGATGGGCGATCACGGCGTCGAACTCCTCCACCGGCAGGTCCAGCAGCGCCGCGGCCCGGTGCGCCACGTACTCGTGCGAGGTGCCGTGGAAGCCGTAGCGCCGGATCCCGTGGTTGGTGTAGAGCTCATCCGGCACGGCGTAGCGCCACGCGTGCTCGGGCAGGGTGCGGTGGAAGGCAGTATCGAAGACCGCCACCTGCGGCAGCTCCGGCCACTTCTTGCTGATGGCACGGATGCCGAGCACATTGGCCGGGTTGTGCAGCGGCGCCAGCGGGTTGAGCCGTTCGATGGCACGGGTGATCTCATTGTTGACCAGCACAGGTTCGGAAAAGCGTTCGCCGCCGTGCACCACGCGGTGGCCCACGGCGTCCAGCGGCCGGTCGCCCAGCGCCTCGTGGATCGCCCCGTCCACCTGTTCCAGGGCCTCGGCGTGGTCTCGGGGGCCCTCGATCTCGCCGTCGCCGTCGCCGCCGTTGCCCATCCCGATCTTCTCGACCAGCCCCTCGGCGAGGACACTGCCCGCTTCAACGTCGCGGACCTGGTACTTGAGCGAGGACGAGCCTGAGTTGATGACGAGCACGAGCATGGGGCCTCCTAAGCCTTGGCGTCAACGGGCAGTGCGGTGGGCAGTGCGGTGGGCTGCCCTGCGGGCGGTTCGGCGGCCGGCTGCACCGACTGGGCCTGGATCGCGGTGATGGCCACGGTGTTCAGGATGTCATCGACGGTGCAGCCGCGGGACAGGTCGTTGACCGGCTTGCGGAGCCCCTGCAGCACGGGCCCGACGGCGACCGCACCGGAGGACTGCTGGACCGCCTTGTAGGTGTTGTTGCCGGTGTTCAGGTCCGGGAAGATGAACACCGTCGCCTGCCCGGCCACGGACGAGCCGGGCATCTTCGACTCGCCGATGGCGGCGTCGACGGCGGCGTCGTACTGGATGGGGCCCTCCACCGCGAGGTCCGGGCGCCGCTGGCGCACCAGCTCGGTGGCCTGGCGGACCGCGTCAACCGCTTCGCCGGACCCGGAGCCGCCGGTGGAGTAGGAGAGCATCGCCACCCGCGGCTCGACGCCGAACTGGGCCGCGGTTTCGGCCGAGGCCAGCGCGATGTCCGCGAGCTGTTCGACGTTGGGTTCGGGGTTGACGGCGCAGTCGCCGTAGACCAGCACCCGGTCCGGCATCAGCATGAGGAACACCGAGGAGACGATCTTGACGCCCTCGCGGGTCTTGACGAACTCCAGCGCCGGCCGGATGGTGTGCGCCGTCGTGTGGGCTGCCCCGGAGACCATGCCGTCCACCACGCCGAGCTGGACCATCATGGTGCCGAAGTAGCTTTCGTCCTGCATCACCTCGAGCGCTTTCGCCAGGTCCACGCCCTTGTGTGCGCGCAGTTCCGCGTACTTCTGGGCGAACCCCTGCCGCAGCTCGGACGTGGCCGGGTCCACGATGTTGATGCCGGTCAGGTCGATCCCCTGCGTGGCGGCGAGCTCGCGGACCACGGATTCGCGGCCCAGCACGGTGAGCTCGCAGACGTCGCGGCGGTGCAGGATCTCCGCGGCCCGCAGGATCCGGACGTCCGTGCCCTCCGGCAGGACGATGTGGCGGCGCTGCGAACGGGCCCGTTCGATCAGGTCGTGCAGGAAGCGCAGCGGCGTCATCCGCTCCGGCCGCGGCAGGTGCAGACGCTCCAGCAGCTCCGCCTCGTCCACCCGTTTGGCCCACAGGCCCAGCGCGGACGCGACCTTGCGGCGGTGCCCGGACCAGATTTCGCTGCGCACCTCGGAGACCCGTTTAGCGGTGACATACGTGTCGTCCGGGGCGGCGAAGATCGGGAAGGGGGCCTGCGCCAGCAGCGAGTAGATGGTGGGGTCCGGGGCCAGCCCGCCGGTCAGGATGAGCGCCGACGGCACCGGGAATTCCGGCGAGAACGAGGACGCGAGGCAGGCCACCAGCACGTCCGCCCGGTCGCCGGGAACGATCACCAGCGCGCCGTCGTCGAGCACGTGCAGGAAGTTCGCCACGTTCATGGCCGCGACCTTGACCGAGTGCACATCGCGTTCCAGGTCCGGCAGGCCGGCCACCTGGCCGATGCCCAGCGCGGACGCGACCTCGCCGGTGGTGGGCCGTGCAATGTCCTCCAGCTCGGGGAAGACGTACACGGGGCGGCCGGAGGCGCCCGGACGGACCGCCGCGGCGATTTGCTCCAGGTCCTCGGGGTCGGCGCGGTTGACCATGATCGCCAGCAGGGCGCACCGCTCGGCGAGGAGTTCCTTGCGGGCCACTTCAACGGCGTCGGCGGTTTCGGCGACGGTGCGGCCCCTCGCCCCGACGACGGCGACCATCGGCGCCGCGAGGTTGTTGGCGAGCCGGGCGTTGAGGTCGAATTCGACGGCGGCGTCCTGGCCGGTCAGGTCCGTGCCCTCAATGATCACCACGTCGCAGTGCCGGGACATCTCCGCGAAGATCTCAACGCAGCGGGAGTCGATCTCCTCGCGTTTTCCTTCCGCGAGAAGGCCGCGGACCTCGGCGAAGGTCAGGCCGGCGCGGCAACGGTCGTCGTCGAGGTCGAAGCGGGACTTCATCAGCGCGACCATCGGGTCGGCGTCGGCGCGGCCGTGCACCACGGGTTTGAAGAAACCGATGCGGTCCGCGTGCCGGTGGAGCGTGTCCGCCAGGCCCAGGGCGATGAGCGACTTTCCGGATCCCGGGGTCGTTGCGCTGACATATATTCCTTTGGCCATGTGTCCCAGCATACTTACACCCCTTGACAGCGGGCACCCGGATGGGATTACCTAATGAACATTCGGTAAATAAAGCTGGAGGCAACGACGCATGGCTGAACTGACGATTTCCGGTGACACCCACCCCGTCTTGAAAGACGACTACGCCTCCGAATGGATGGGCATTGAGGTCCTGGCGCTCGACGACGGCCACGCCACCATCCGGATGCCGCTCCGGCAGGAAATGCTCAACGGTTTCGGCATGGCCCACGGCGGAATGATCTTCGCCTTCGGCGACACCGCGTTCGCCCTCGCCTGCAATCCGGTGAAGCCGGGCCCGGCCGACGCGGGGTCCATCACGGTGGCCTCCGGCGTCGACATCAATTTCATCAAACCGGCCTTCCGCGGGCAGATCCTCACCGCCGTCGCCAACCACCGCGCCAGCACCGGCCGCAGCGGCCTCTACGACGTCCAGATCTACGCCGCTGACCCCGACGCCATCCCCGGGCCGGCAGACGCTCCCACCAGTTCCACCCCGACCACCACACTCCCGGGCGGGCTCCCCACCGACATCGCTCCGGGCGAACTCATCGCCGAGTTCCGCGGCCGCAGCCGCACCATCTCCAAGAAATAGAAATAGGGACCCAGATGACCACCCCCACCGCCGAATCTGCCCTCGCCCCCAGCGACGCCGTCCTGGACCGCGAAGAAACCATCTCCCGCGACGAGCTGGAGGCTTTGCAGCTCAGCCGCCTGCAGCACACCGTGGCGTACGCGTACGACCGCGTCCCCCTGTACAAGCGCAAGTTCGACGAGGCCGGCGTGCACCCGACCGACCTCCGCGAGCTCTCGGACCTGGGGAAGTTCCCCTTCACCACCAAGGAAGACCTCCGGCTCGAGTACCCCTTCGGCATGTTCGCGGTGCCGCAGCACGAGGTGGCCCGGATCCACGCCAGCTCCGGCACCACCGGCCGCGCCACCGTGGTCGGCTACACCAAGAAGGACCTCGCCGACTGGGCCAAGCTGGTGGCCCGTTCGCTGCGCGCCTCCGGCGTCCGGCCCGGCATGAAGGTCCACAACGCCTACGGCTACGGCTTGTTCACCGGCGGGATGGGCGCCCACGCCGGGGCCGAGGCGCTGGGCTGCACCGTCATCCCGATCTCCGGCGGCCAGACCGAACGCCAGATCACGCTGATCCAGGACTTCAAGCCCGACGCCATCCTGGCCACCCCGACCTACCTGCTGACCATCGCGGACGCCATGATGAAGCAGGGCATCGACCCGGCCTCCACCTCGCTCAAGTACGCCGTGCTCGGCGCCGAGCCGTGGACCGAAGAGATGCGCCACGAGCTCGAAGTGATGATGAACATCAAGGCCTGCGACATTTACGGCCTCTCCGAGGTCATGGGCCCGGGCGTCGCCGGCGAGGCCGTGGAGACCCAGGACGGCAGCCACATCTGGGAGGACCACTTCCGCCCCGAAATCATCGACGCCTTCGACCCGTCCGTGGTCCTGGGCGACGGCGAACCCGGCGAGCTGGTCTTCACCTCGCTCACCAAGGAAGCCCTGCCGATCATCCGCTACCGCACCAAGGACCTCACCCGGCTGCTGCCCGGTACCGCCCGCCCGGCGCACCGCCGGATGGGCCGCATCACCGGCCGCAGCGACGACATGATCATCCTGCGCGGCGTGAACCTGTTCCCCTCCCAGATCGAGGAAATCGCGCTGCGCATCCCGGAGCTCAGCCCGCACTTCCAGCTGGAACTCACCCGCCCGGAAGGCCAGCGGATGGACCGGCTGACGGTTAAGATCGAGCGCCGCGAGGCCGTCACGATCGAGGGCAGCGCGGCGGCGGCGAAGGTGCTGCAGCAGCAGATCAAGATCCACGTCGGCTCCTCCTGCACGGTCGACGTCGTTGATCCCGGTTCGCTGGAGCGCTCCAACGGCAAGCTGCGCCGGATTTACGACCTGCGCCCGAAGGCCTGACCTACTCGGGTTTGTTCAGCCACCGGGCCGGCCCGGCAGCCATGACCTCCCAGGCCACGGCTGCCGGACCGACCGACCGTTCATGAGAAACTAGCGAGTATGCCCAGCACAGGAACCACCACCAAGCGCGGCCGCCCCGGCTATGACCAGCAGTCGGTGCTGCTGATCGCCGTCGACGTCTTCAACCGCCACGGCTACGACGCCACCTCGATGGGCATCCTCGCCGAGAACCTGGGCATCTCCAAGTCCGCGATCTACCACCATGTCCCGTCCAAGGGCGACCTCCTCAAACTTGCCCTCGACCACGCCCTGGGCGGCCTCGAGGCCATCCTGGACCGGCCCGAGGCGAGGACCGGGACCGCCGACGCCCGGCTGGAGTTTGTGGTCCGCGAGACCATCTCCGTCCTGGTGGAACGGCTGCCGTTCGTCACCCTGCTGCTGCGGCTGCGCGGCAACACCGAAATCGAGCGTGACGCGCTGGAACGCCGCCGCACCTTCGACCACAAGGTGGCGGCATTGATTTCCGAGGCCCGCGACGAAGGCTCGCTGCGCCAGGACATTGATCCCCGCACCGTCACCCGGCTGCTGTTCGGCACCATCAACTCGATCGTCGAGTGGTACAAGCCGGGCGGTTCACTCTCCCCCGCGAAGCTGGCCGACGACGTCATCACCATGGCTTTCCACGGCCTCCACGTCCCCGGCAAGGCCTGACGCCGCCTGCCGCGGAATCGCGCTGTGGTTGCCGTTGACGCGCCGGTCGGTCCGGACCGTCCGGGGGCACTTTGACGGGTGCTGCGCTTTATTCACCGCCACCCGCCGGCGTGTCCGTGTCAATGCGCCCCCGCAAGGCCGGGAAACCCATTCACGGCCGCGAACCAGCCCATGTACAGCACCACGGCGGACAGCGGGAGCACGGCCAGCCCGAGCAGGATCGAGTAGTCCCTGGCGCGGAGCAACGCGGCCAGGTTCACCACCAGCGTGCCGGCCACCACGAGGCCTTGGAAAATGCTGTTCGCGGCCACCGCCCGGGGCGATTCGAACATGCCGCCGGCACCGACCAATAGCGTCACGAGGTACCAGGACGGCAGGACCCACACCGGGAAGGCGACCATGGCGAGGTCCAGGACCAGTGCCACGTTGCCCATCCGGGTGCGCGGCAGCCAGGCAATTTTGCGGCCGTGCGCCCTGGACGACGCGCTCACCGGGCCGCCGGGCCCTGGGCCGTGGTGAGCCAGCCGAGGAAATACATCAGCGCTGCCGACAGCAGCACGGTGAAGGCCGCGACCAGGAGGGAGCGCTCCTTCGCCCAGAGCAGGGCGGCCCAGAGCGCCACGACGGAACCAACCAGCATGGCCACGACCACGTCGTCGGAGGCTCCTGCCCTGAACACGGCCTGCCCCAGGACCACGAAAACCCAGACAGGCGACAACACCGTGAGATAGGCCAGCGTCAGAGCCACCTTGCCGGTCCGGGTGGTGGGGAACCAGACGACGCGGCGGATCCGGGTTTCGGATGCCGGTCGGGAAGACGAATCAGTCATGTCTGCGCGCCTCGCCTTCGCCGTCCGGGAATCTGGTTTCAAGCTACACCCGGGGTGCAGCACGGGGACAGGACCCCGCGGCCCTAGCGCGGACATGGAACAGCGCCCGGGAAGACCGGGACGCTGTTGGCAACGCAGTCCTGCAGTCAGGATGCCGGGATCCTCCGCTCAGAGCTGGTAGTCGGCTGCCGTGGCGAGGCTCTCGTGCACGCAGAGAATGTTGTGCTCGGAGTCCATGAACCAGGCGCACTTCTCCGAATCCGTCGTACAAATGTGGTTCTCGGTCTTGAGATCGGGGAGGTTGTAGTCCTGGAACGTGACGCCCTTGGCTTCCATCTCCCTGACGGTGCGTTCAATCTCGCTGACTTCGAAACTCAGGGTGGTGTGCTCCGAATGCTTTCCATCCTTGACAGGCATCAGCTGCAGCATGGGGCCGCCTTCTGAGCCGAATAGTTCGCTTCCGTCGTCTGCCACGCCACGGTGCGGGAGCCCCAGGGTGTCCGCATAGAAATGCCGGGCCCGCGCTGCATCATCGACTGGCAGGACTGTTGTGGCTTTACTCAGTACTAGTGACATTTCGCCACCTCCTACGAGCACGATTTTACGCCGCAGCCGGCAGGAAAGAGCCTGCCAACTGCGCGCCTAACACCCGACGCTCCCTCACCTCCGGCTGCCCCACCGCCGACGCTCCCTCACTGGGTGAGGGAGCGTCCGCGACGGGACCGCATCGTGTGAGGGAGCGTCCGCAACGGAACCGCATCGTGTGAGGGAGCGTCGGAAGGGGTTACTTCTCTACGAGGGTCAGGACGTCGTAGGTGGCGACAATTTCGTCGTTCTGGTTGGTCAGGACGGCGTCCCAGGCCACCTCGCCGTACTCGTCGGTCTCGCGCGGGGTGATCTTCTTGGCCGTCAGGGTGACCCGGATGGAGTCGCCCGCCGCGACCGGGGTGATGAAGCGCAGGTTCTCCAGGCCGTAGTTGGCCAGGACAGGACCCGGCGCAGGCTCCACGAACAGCCCGGCGCCCCACGCCAGCAACAGGTAGCCGTGCGCCACGATGCCCGGGAAGAAGGGGTTGGCCTCCGCCGCTTCCTGGTTGGTGTGGGCGTAGAAGGTGTCGCCGGTGGAGTGCGCGAACTTGGTGATCTCCTCCAGCGAGACCTCGCGCAGCTCGGAGCGGACGGCGTCGCCGATGTGCAGCGTGCTCAGGTGTTTCCGGAACGGGTGCTGGCCCTCGGTCTCGAGGGTGAAGTTGCGGTCCGCTCCGGTGTGCCAGACGCCCGTGACGGCCGTGAGCATGTTGGGCGAGCCCTGGATGGCGGTGCGCTGCATGTGGTGCATGACCGAGCGGATGCCGCCCAGCTCCTCGCCGCCGCCGGCGCGGCCCGGGCCGCCGTGGACCAGGTGCGGGACCGGGGAGCCGTGGCCGGTGGAGCTGCGGGCGTCCTCGCGGTTGAGCATCAGGACGCGGCCGTGGTGGGCCGCGATGCCGGTGACGAGTTCGCGGGCCACCGCCGGATCGTTGGTGCAGACCGAGGCTACCAGCGAGCCGCCGCCGCGGGCGGCGAGGCGGACGGCGTCGGCGAGGTCGGTGTAGCCGATCACCGAGGAGACCGGGCCGAAGGCTTCGAGCGAGTGGACCTCTTCGGCTTCCGGGTCGGCCCAGCTCAGCAGCACCGGGGACATGAACGCGCCGTCCTCGACGACGCCGACACTCCCGTCGGCACTGGTGACCTTCGGCGAATCGAGGGTGCCGTAGGCGAGCTCGCCGCCGGCGTCGAGCATCGACTGGACGGCGGCGCGTACGTCGGCGAGCTGCTCGCGGGAGGCGAGGGCGCCCATCGTGACGCCCTCGGCGCGCGGGTCGCCGAGCACGACGCGTTCGGTGATCCGCTCCCCCACGGCCGCGACGACGTCGGACACCAGTTCCTGCGGCACGATCGCGCGGCGGATGGAGGTGCATTTCTGGCCGGCCTTGGCGGTCATCTCGGTGACCAGGGACTTGATGAAGGCGTCGAATTCCGGTGTGCCCTTCACGGCGTCCGGGCCCAGGATGGCGGCGTTGAGCGAGTCGGTTTCGGAGGTGAAGCGGACGCCGCCCTTGACCACGTTGGGGTGGGACTTGAGCGTGTTGGCGGTGGACGCGGAGCCGGTGAAGGCGACGAGGTCGCGGTAGTCCAGGTGGTCGAGCAGGGTGCGAACGGAGCCGGAGACGAGCTGCAGCGAGCCCTGGGGCAGGATGCCGGATTCATCGATCGCCTTCACGACGGCCGCGGCGACGTAGCCGGTGGGCGTTGCGGGCTTGACGATGGTGGGGACGCCGGCGATGAAAGCGGGGGCGAGCTTTTCCAGCATGCCCCAGACCGGGAAGTTGAAGGCGTTGATCTGCACGGCGACGCCCGGGATCCGGGTGTAGATGTGCTCGCCGGCGAAGGACCCGTCCTTGGACAGCACCTCCATGGGCCCGTCCACCACCACCTGGGCGTTGGGCAGCTCGCGCCGGCCCTTGGAGCCGAAGGTGAACAGCACGCCGATGCCGCCGTCGATGTCGATCATCGAGTCGATCTTGGTGGCGCCGGTCTGCGCGGACAGCGCGTAGAACTCCTCGCGGCGGCCGTTGAGGTACTGGGCCAGTTCCTTGAGCTTGAGGGCACGCTGGTGGAAGGTCAGCTTGCCCAGTTCGGCCTGCCCGGTGGTGCGGCCGTAGTCGACGACGGCGGCGAGGTCCAGGCCCTCGGTGCTTACCCTGGCCAGGAGTTCACCGGTGCTGGCGTCCAGGACGGGGGCCGCGCCGGCGGCGGACGCGGCGTCGGGGGTCCACCACGAGTTCCGGATGAAGCTGGGGACGATCTCGACGCTGCCTACTGAGGGTTCCGGAGCTGTTGCAGTGGTGGTCATCGTTGACGGGTCCTTCCAACGCGGGGCAAGATCAACACGGCCAGCGCATTACTGACCGTCCGTTCGGTAATATGTCTACAGTACATGAATGAGCCCTGCGGCACACTAGTAGCGGCAGGACCGGACGGCCCGTGACCGGCCCAAGCACCAGAGGAGACGCTATGACGCCCGACCCCCGCGACCTTCAAAGCGGTACCGAGCTGTGGAAAATCACCCTCGGTGAACTTGACGAGAAGATGGGGGTCAAAATCGTCGAGCAGTCGGTGGAACGCGTCGTGGCGACCATGCCGGTGGAAGGAAACCGCCAGTCCTTCGGCCTGCTGCACGGCGGCGCCTCGCTGGCTGTGGGCGAAGCCGTGGGTTCCTGGGCCTCGGTGATCCACGCCAGCACGCTGGGCAAGACCGCGGTGGGTGTGGACGTATCAGCCACGCACCACAAGTCCGCCCGCGAGGGGCTGGTCACGGTAACCGCCACCCCGATCCACCTCGGCAGCACGGTGACGACCCACGAGGTGCTGATCACCAACGAGGCCGGCGACCGGCTCTGCACGCTGCGGATCACCAACCTGCTGCTGGACCGCAAGGGCTGAGCCGGGCGGCTGAGGGGCCCGGCTGGGCTTACCGGGGGCAGGAATCTGTGTGCCCGGCTACACCGGACCACGCCGCCCATGTAGGGCCGATCGGCCCGGAACACCCCGGCCCGGGCTGTTAGCGTGGAAGTGCCGAGTCGCCCGGCACCGCCGGGTATCACCGGTCGCACCGTTAGGGATCCGCCATGCTTTCAGACACCTCGCTCCCCGTCATCAAGGCAACGCTGCCCGTCGTCGGCGAGCACATCGAAGAGATCGCCAAGCGCTTCTACCAACACATGTTCGACGCGCGCCCGGACCTCCTGGACGGCCTCTTTAACCGCGGAAACCAGGCGGACGGCCGGCAGCAGCAGGCGCTCGCCGGATCCATCGCGGCCTTCGCCGGCATGCTTGTGGACAAGCCGGACCAGGTGCCGGACCATCTGCTCTCCCGCGTGGCCCACAAACACGTTTCGCTGGGGCTAAGCCCGGACCAGTACCAGATTGTCCACGACCACCTCATGTGGGCGATCGTCGATGTGCTCGGTGAGGCCGTCACCGAAGAGGTCGCCGCCGCCTGGGACGAGGTCTACTGGCTGATGGCGAACCTGCTCATCAACAAGGAGCGCGGGCTGTACAACGCCGTGCACCTCTCCCCCGACACCATCTGGCGGACGTGGCGGGTGGTGCAACGGATCCAGGAGACGGACGACGTCGTCTCCTTCGTCGTCGAACGCACCGACGAGCGCGACGTCAAACCGTCCCTGCCGGGGCAGTACGTCACCATCAAGATGACCATGCCCGACGGCGTGCACCAGCCCCGCCAATACAGCCTGACCAGGGCCGACGACGGGCAGCACCGGCAGTTCGCCGTGAAGCGGGTTCATGGACTCGCGACCCCTGACGGCGAGATGTCGACGCTGCTCCACAAGAACGTCCAGGTGGGCCACGAGGTGGTGCTCTCGGCCCCCTTCGGCGACGTAGTCCTGGAGTACACGGACCGGCCCCTGGTCATGGCGAGCGCAGGAATTGGAATCACTCCGATGGCCGGCATGCTTTCCCACCTGGTCAAGTCCAGATCCCAGCGCCGGGTGATGCTCCTGCATGCGGACGACAGTGAGGAGTCGTTCCCGCTCCGGGCGCAGGTCCGGGAAGATCTCGCGGCATTGCCGGACGGATCCCTGACCACGTGGTTCCTGAACCCCTCCGCGGAGGAGCCGAGTTCAGGGTTCTCCGGTTTCATGGATATCGGCGCGGTGGATCTGCCCGACGACGCCGAGTACTACCTCTGCGGCCCGCTGCCGTTCCTAAAGTCGGTCCGGAGCGCTTTGATTGCCGGCGGCGTGCCGGCCAAAGACATCCAGTACGAGGTGTTCGGCCCGGACCTCTGGCTGGCGGACTTCCAGTAGCGCCGCCAGCCGCCTGTTTGCCTACCCCGGCTGCGGAAGGGTGCTGTCCCTGACGACAAGGCGGGCCGGGAAAATCAGCGGGTCCCGGCTGGTCCCGGGGTCTTCGATGTCCGCGAGCAGCAGACGTCCCGCCTGGGCCGCCATTTCAACCGTTGGCTGGTTGATCGTGGTCAAGGGCAGTTCGCCCGGAGCCGTCAGATGGTCATCAAAGCCGACGACGGCGACGTCCCCGGGCACCGAACGTCCGGAGGCCTGCAGGGCCGTGATGGCACCGCGGGCCATCAGGTCGGAGGCGGCGAAGATGCCATCGACGCTGCCGTCCTCGGCCAGGAGCCGCTCGGCCGCTTCGGTGCCGCCGGCGGGCGTGAAATCTCCCTGCGCCACCGGGCCCGGCCGCAGCCCGGCTTCCCGGAGGCCCGCCTGCCATCCCTCCAGCCGGTCCGCGGCGGCGGTCATGTCGAGCGGGCCGGTGATGGTTGCCAGCCGGGTACGCCCGGCGCCCGCCAGGTGAAGCGCGGCCAGGCGGCCGCCTTCAAAGCTGTCCACATCGACATAGTGGATCCCCAGCCCGGTATCCCACGGCCGTCCGATGAAGACGGTGGGCAGCCCCGCGGCGGCCAGCTCTTCGGTCCAGCCGTCTGCCTTGTGGTGCGAGACGACAATGGCGCCATCCACGTGGCCACCCCGCAGGTACCGGAGGGTCCGGGAAGGATCACCGCCGGCCCGGGACATCAGCAGGACCAGCTGCATGTCCGTCTCCCGCAGGGCCTCGGTCACGCCGGTGATGACGGCGGCGAAGAACGGGTCCATCATGACCCGGGCATCGGGCTCGTTGATCACCAGGGCGATCGACGACGTCCGGCGCGTGACGAGGCTTCGTGCGGCCCGGTTGGGCGTGTACCCCAGGGAGATGACCGCGGCATCCACCGCGGCCTGGGCTTCCGGGCTGACGCGGGAGCCTCCGTTGATGGCCCGCGAGGCGGTGGAGCGTGACACTCCGGCCGCCGTCGCGAGGTCTTCAAGGGTGGGGGTGGGTTTGGCCGGTCCGGCCCGGAGACCCCGGTGGATCTGTGCGCTCATTACTTTGAGAATACGACATCCCCGGTGTCCGCAGTGACCATCCCGTGCTGCTGCGCCGGCAGGGCATTGGCCGCCGCCACCGTCGCATACCAGAGTCCGCTCGCCTTGGGGACGCGTTCCAGGGTCTCGTAGTCGACCCGGACCAGGCCAAAGCGCTGGTGATAGCCGTAGGCCCACTCGAAATTGTCCAGGAGCGACCATGCCAGGTAGCCGCGGACGTCCGCACCGTCGTCGATCGCCTCATGGACGGCGCGCAGGTGGGCGTCAAAGAACGCCAGCCGGTCCTGGTCGTCCACGAAGCCGGTGGCGTCGGGAGCGTCCGGGTAGGCTGCGCCGTTCTCGGTCATGTAGAGCGGGATGCCGGCCGGACCGGTGTATTCGCGCTGCAGCCTGGTCAACAAGCGGTACAGGCCCTCGGGCTGCACCTCCCAGCCCATGCCGGTCACCGGCAGCCCGCGCGGTACTGAGTGCACGTCCTCGGCGGAGACAAACGGCGTGGCCTCCGGCTTGCCGCCCGACCCCGGCGCGGCCTGCGCCGTCGTCGTCACGGTATCCGGCCGGGCCTGTTCTTCGGGGGCCGCCGCCTTGGTCAGGGCTTCGCCCTGGTAGTAATTGATGCCGAGCAGGTCCAGAGGCGTTGAGATGACGGCCAGGTCACCGTCCCGCACCACCGTGTCGAAGCCCAGGCCGGCGATGTCCTCGAGCACGTCCGCGGGGTACTCGCCGCGGAAGAGCGGGTCGAGGAAGATCCGGTTGTGCAGGCCGTCGATCCGGCGGGCTGCATCCCGGTCCTCAGCGGAGCCGGGGTCGGCCGGGTCGGCGACCGTGAGGTTCAGGGTGATGCCGAGGCTCACCTCCGGGTCGCGCCGGCGCAGTTCCGTGGCTGCGAGCCCATGCCCGAGCAGGAGATGGTGCGCGGCCGCGAGGGCGGCCGCCGGTTCCTGCCGGCCCGGGGCGTGGACTCCCGAGGCATAGCCGAGGAACGCCGAGCACCAGGGCTCATTGAGCGTGGTCCAGATGCGGACCCGATCGCCCAGGGCCTCATGCATGACGGCGGCGTAGGCCGCGAAGAGCTCGGCGGTTTCGCGGTTGGCCCAGCCCCCCTCGTCCTCCAGCGCCTGAGGCAGGTCCCAGTGGTACAGCGTCAGCCAGGGGGTGATGCCGGCGGCGAGGAGCTCGTCAACGAGCCGGGAGTAGAAGGCGATCCCCTCGGGGTTCGGCGTCCTGCCGTCGGGCATGCAGCGGGCCCACGACGTCGAGAAGCGGTACGCCTTGAGGTTCAGCGATTTCATCAGTTCGACGTCCTGGCCGGAGCGGTGGTAGTGGTCGCACGCCACGTCACCGTTGTGGGCGTCTGCGACGGCCCCGGGGACCCGGGCGAAGGTGTCCCAGATCGAGTCCTTCCGTCCGCCCTCATGGGCAGCCCCTTCGATCTGGTAGGCCGCGGTGGCCGCGCCCCACAGAAAACCTTCGGGGAATGTGATTGGGGTGGTGCTCATCCTTTGACTGCTCCTTGCATGATTCCTGAAACGAGTTGGCGACCTGCCGCGATGAAGAGCAGCAACAGCGGGATGGTGGCCAGGACAGCCCCGGCCAGCACCACTGAGTAATCCACAAAGTGGGCGGCCTGCAGCAGCTGCAGTGCCACAGGCAGGGTCGGGTTGGACGGGTCCAGCACAATAAAGGGCCAGAAGAAGTTGGTCCAGGTGGCCACGAAGGTGAAAAGCGCCAGCATGGCCGCAGCCGGCCGCGCCGCGGTGAAACCGACGTACCAGAAGGCCTGGATCATGGAAGCTCCGTCCATTCGGACGGCCTCGATGAGCTCGTCCGGAAGGGCGTCGCGCAGGTACTGGGTCATCCAGAACACGCCGAAGGCCGTGACGACGCCGGGAATGATGACGGCCCAGAGCGAACCGGTCCAGCCCAGCTTTGCCATCACGATGAACAGCGGAACCACGCCGAGCTGGGTGGGGACCGCCATGGTGGCGATCACGAAGACGAGCAGTCCCTTGCTGCCGCGGAAGCGCAGTTTGGCGAACGCGAATCCCGCGAGGGTTGAGAAGGCCACCACCGAGGCTGCGGTGACCGTGGAAACCAGGAGGCTGTTGCCCATGGCCTTCCAGAAGGGAATGCTGTCGAAGACTTTGGCGGCGTTGGCCAGGAAGTTCCCGCCCGGCAGGAGCGGGATCCCGCGGCTCAGCGCCGTGCTGTCATGGCTGCCCACCAGGAAGGACCAGTACAGCGGAAACAGGGACGCCAGCAGCACGGCACCCAGGGCGCCGTAGGTCAGCGCCCCGGGACGGCGGATGCCGCCGGCGCCGGGCCGGCCGGGTCCCCGGCTGCGCACCTGGCCGGGCTCGCGCCGGGCCGGCCGGTTCAGCCGCTTGGCGGCCGTCTTGGCGGCGCCTTCGCCTGCGGTTTGCCGGATCATGGGGATGGAGCTCATTTGCGGCCTCCCTGGTCTGCGATGCGCCGGGTGAGAAGGAAATTCAAGAGGGCGATCAGCACAATCATCAGGAACAGCAGCCACGCCACGGCCGAGGCCCGGCCGAAATTGCGCTGTCCCCAGCCCAGTTCCCAGATGTACATGGTGAGCGTCTGCCACTGCCGGTCGGCACCGCCGAGCCCGGACTGGTCGAACACCCGCGGCTCGTCGAAAATCTGCAGCCCGCCGATCGTGGACGTGATGGCTACGAAGATGACCGTGGGCCGAAGCATCGGGACGGTGACCGACAGGAACTGGCGGACGCGGCCTGCTCCGTCGATCGTGGCAGCTTCCAAGACATCCCTCGGGATGGCCTGCATCGCCGCAAGGAAGATCAGTGCGTTGTAGCCGATCCAGCGAAAGTTCACCATGGTGGCGATCGCCAGGTGGCTGGCCAGCTGGTCGGAATGCCAGCGGACCGGGTCAAGGCCGACGTGGGCCAACAGTTCGTTGACGAGACCGAACTGGTCCGCGAACAGGTTGTTGAAGATGAGTCCAACCGCCACGGGTGCGACGACGAAGGGCACCAAAACACCCATCCGCCAGAACGTCTTCGCCCGCAGGTTCGCGTCCAGTACGGCTGCGATCAGCAGCGCCAGCACGACCTGCGGCACGGAAGAGAGCAGGAAGATGCTCAGCGTGTTTCCCACCGCGTTCCAGAAGTACGGCTGCCCCAGGACAAAACCGAAGTTCTCCAGTCCGATGAACTTGCCCTGGCCGCCGATCAGGTTCCAGTTGTGCAGGGAAACCCAGCCGGTGTAGAGCAGCGGAAACAAGCCCGTGAGGGCAAACAGCAGGAAAAACGGCGAGATGTACAGGTAGGGCGAAACTTTGACGTCCCACCGTGACAGCTGCTGCGAAAACGCGAGCCGCCGGACGCTCTTGAAGCTGGACTGTTCCTCATCAGCCACCTGGCCTCGAGGCCTGACCCGGTCCGTCACTGACATGACTTACAGGGACTTCACAGCGGTGAGGAACTTCGCCCAGGAGGACTCGGCGTCGTCCTTCTTGTCCACGTCCACACGCGTGAGGGCCTGCTGCATGGCGTCGTTGATGGCGAAGAACTTCGGGCCCTTGAACGGGGTGGCACCCACTGCCTTGGCCCGCTCGGCGAAGATCTTGCCGGTGGGGGCGTTGTTGAAGAACTTGTTTGTCTGGCCCAGCAGCGCCTCGCTGTCGAGCGCCTTGACCTGGCTCGGGAAGGTTCCCTTGGCGGTGAAAGCCTTGATCTGCTGTTCGGGGGCGGTCAGCCAGGCCGCGAGCTTCTTGGCTTCGGCCTGGTGCTTGCCCTGCGCCGGCACGGTCAGGTACGAACCGCCCCAGTTTCCGCCGCCGCCGGGGAAGACGTTGGCGACGTCCCATCCTTTGACGCCGGTGGCGTTGCCCTCGATCACACCCAGCATCCAGCCCGGGCAGAGGGTGGTGGCGAACTTCTGGGACTGGAAGCCGGCCACCCAGTCGTTGCTCCACTGACCCAGGTGCGCCGACAGGTTGTCCTTCGTCGAGGCGTTGAGGACCTTGGTGTAGATGTCCTTCACGGCCGGGTTGTCGGCGGCGATGACGGTGCCGTCCTCGTTTTCATAGGCCTTCTCCAGCTGGTTGCTCATGCCCTGGTAGATGGCTCCGGCGGAGTCGAACCAGGCCGCGCCGGTCTTCGCGGCAACAAACTTCTTGCCGGCGTCAAAGTAGCTGTCCCAGGTGGTGCCGAGCATCTGGGCAACGGATTCGCGGTCCGTGGGCAGACCCGCGGCCTTGAGCAGTGCCGAGTTGTAGCAGACAGCTTCGGGACCGGAGTCCGTGCCGTAGCCGATGAGGTGGCCGTCCTGGGTGGTTGCCGCCTCGGTCTTCCAATCCAGCCAGCGGCCCTCGACGGCGGGATCCTTCAGGTCCACGAACTGATCGGGATACTGCTTGAGTTCGGAGAGCCAGTCGACCTCGATGGCTTCGACGTCCGACAGGCCGGATCCTGCGGCCAGGCGGGTGGTGAGGTTATCGCGCGCTTCGTTGGTGGTGGCGGCCTTCTTGTGCTGAATTTTGACGTTCGGGTTGAGGGATTCGTACTCCTTGAGCAAGCCCTCGTAGCCGAACTCGTTGAAGGTGGCAAGGGTCAGGGTTACCGGCTCCTTGCCGGTTTCAGCCGTGGGCGCGGCGGCCTTGGGCGCATCTGCTCCGCAGCCGCTCAGGGCGAGGGTGAGGCAGGCTGCTGACGCCGACAGGGCGGCTAGCTTGCGGGGAAATTTCACGCGGGGACTCCTTTGTCGGGATATGGCACGGAGAGTGCGGGGCGATGTGCCCAAATTTGGGAGCGCTCCCAAACCTACTATGGGAGCGCTCTCACCAGCATGGTGTCGCACATCACAGGGGATTGTCAAGGCAACGCCGTGGGCCGAATCCGGACTCTTGCCCGCCCCGGAGGGCGGTGTTAGGCTTCCCGGCGGGAGCGCTCCCACACCATGCCTTCCCCGGCGGCGGGCGCCTCAATTCCTTTGCTCCACTCCACAGCCCGTGCACATCCGCACCCCAACGAGAGCAGGACAAGCAATGCCGCTAGCCCACCTCCGCCGCCACCGTGCGGCCCTCCCGGCACCGTTCCGGACGCCAACGCACCACCTCAGCCGGCTGTTGGCCGGAACGGTGGCGGTGATGCTCGGTGTGCTGGGCGCCGGCGCCGCCCCGGCCGCCAATGCCACCGCCCCGGCCACCGCTCTGGCGGCGACGGCCCCGGCGAAGGCGAAGCCCGCGGCGGCCCCTGATTTTGGCCCCAACGTGCGCATCTTCGATCCGGGCATGCCCGTCGCCGACATCCAGGCCGAGGTCGACGCCATTGCGGCCAAACAGGTCGACGATGAGATGGGCACCAACCGCTACTCCCTGCTGTTCAAGCCCGGCACCTACGGCAGCGCGGAGAAGCCCCTGATCGTCCAGGTTGGCTACTCCACCGAAGTAGCCGGCCTTGGCGCCTCGCCCACCGACGTGACGATCAACGGCCACGTCGACGCGTACAACCGGTGCCTGACCGCGGACAATTGCATCGCCCTGAACAACTTCTGGCGCTCGGTCTCCAATCTCAGCATCAACGTCACCGGGCTCGACGGCTGCCGCGGTTCGGCGAACTTCTGGGCCGCGTCGCAGGCCTCCCCCATGCGGCGGGTCAATGTCACCGGCGGGAATCTCTCCCTGATGGATTACTGCACCGCCGGCCCGCAGTACGCCAGCGGCGGTTACATTTCCGATTCGAAGACCGGTACCGTCATCAACGGTTCGCAGCAGCAGTACTACGTCCGCGACAGCAGCATCGGCGGCTGGTCCAACGGCGTCTGGAACCAGGTGTTCTCCGGAGTCAACGGCGCCCCGGCCCAGTCCTTCCCGAACCCGCCGTACACCACTCTGCCCAGCACCCCTGTCAGCCGCGAGAAGCCGTACCTGACCATCGACGCCGCGGGCCGGTACAGCGTCTTCGTTCCCGCGGTCCGGACAGACTCCGCCGGCACCACGTGGGAAAACGGCCCGACGGCGGGCCGCAGCATCCCGCTGTCCGACTTCTTCGTCGCCCGGCCGTCCGACTCGGCCAAGACCATCAACTCCCAGCTGGCCCGGGGCAAGAACCTGCTGTTCACCCCGGGCGTTTACGACATTGACAGCGGCATCGAGGTCAAGCGCGCCAACACCGTCGTGCTCGGGCTCGGCATGGCCACCCTCACCGCCGTCGACGGCGCCGTTCCCCTGACCGTCGCGGACGTCCCCGGCGCCCAGATCGCCGGCATCACCATCGACGCCGGAACCGTGAACTCACCGGCGCTGATGCGGATCGGGAAGGCGCCCAACCCCGGCAACGCCGGTCGGCACAGCGATCCCGCCAACCCCACCTCGCTCCACGATGTGTTCTTCCGCATCGGCGGACCGCATGTCGGCAAGGCCACGCTCAGCCTCGAAGTCAACAGCGACAATGTGCTCCTGGACCACATCTGGGCCTGGCGCGCCGACCACGGCAAGGGTGTGGGCTGGACCTCCAACACCGCGGACTTTGGCGTCATCGTCAACGGTGACCATGTCACTGCCACCGGCCTGTTCGTGGAGCACTACCAGAAGTACAACGTCACGTGGAACGGTGAGCATGGCAGGACAGTGTTCTTCCAGAACGAACTGCCGTACGACGCTCCCAACCAGGCCGCATGGCAGCATGACGGTGTCCTGGGCTGGGCTGGCTACAAGGTCGCCGACTCGGTGCGCACGCACGAACTCTGGGGCGGCGGCAGCTACGTCTACAACAACGTCGACCCCACTATCCACGCCACCAGGGGCTTCGAAGTTCCGGTCACGCCCGGCGTGAAGCTCCACGGCCTGCTGACGGTCAACCTCGGCGCCGGGACGCTGGACCACGTCGTCAATGACACCGGCGCAGCGGTCTCGACAGACGCAGTTGGAGTGCCCAGCTACGTCGCTGATTTCGGCTAGGACGACGGCGGGCGGGGCCGGTCGGTCCCGCTCGCCACGCACCACGCCCCCCTCGCACGGCGGCGCCCGCCGGCCGTCGGCGAAGCCGCGGGTTCAGGCAAAGTTCCCACCGGCTGCATCCAAAGCGGGTCCCCGGCCGGTAGTAACGGTGTAAGCAAATCACCGCCCGAATCCGGGCAACTCAACGAGGAGTTTGAAATGCGTAAAACCGTTTATGCCGCCGGCGCCGTGTCAATGGTGGCCGCTCTCGCTTTTGCCGCCCCGGCCCAGGCCGGTGGAAAGCACGACGGCGGCAGGCACCACGGCGACGATGCCGTCCTATCCGTCCTGCACGGCGTTCCCGGCCTCACCGTGGACGTGTGGGTGAACGGCAAGCTCACCCTGGACGACTTCAAGCCCGGCAAGCTCGCGGGCCCGTTGAAGCTCGAGGGCGGCAGCTACAAGATTGCCGTCACCGCCGCCAACGCCAAGAGTGCCGACGATGCGGTGATCGGCCCGGTCGAGGTCAAGCTCAGGGAGGGACGGAACTACACCGCTGTGGCCCACCTGGATGAGGACGGGGATCCCACCGCCACCCTGTTCAAGAACGACACCTCGCCCAGCCCCCGGGGCCAGGGCAAGCTGACAGTCAGGCACGTAGCGGCGGCTCCCGCCGTGGACGTCCTTGCCGGCAAGACTGCTGTCATCGAGGACCTGACGAACCCGGACCAGGAAGTGCTGACGCTGAAGGCCGGGACCGTGTCCGCCTCGGTCGCGGCCGCCGGGACCACCAAACCCCTGATCGGCCCGGCTGACATTCCGGTCACCAAGGGCAAGAACACGATTGTGTATGCCTGGGGCAGCCTCAAGAAGGGCACCCTCGGTGTTGCGGTCCAAGTAGTCGAATCGGACACGTGGCGGGACCACGGCCGGCACGGCCGCTAAGCCGCCGGGCTGCCCAGCTACGTCGCTGATTTCGGCTAGGACGACGGCAGGCGGGGCCGGGCAGCCCCTAGCGGATGATGCGCCGCCGCCGCGCTCCGGCCACTTGGACCCCGACCAGGACGACGCCGCCCAGCAGCATCGCGCCCGCGGCAAGGCCGACTGTCGTCAGGATCGTTCCGGCCCCGGTGTCCGCGAGTTGGCCGGAGCCGGCGGTCACCGCCACCGGCCCGTCGGCGTTGGCCGTGGCCGCCGGGGTGGCCGGGGCAACTGGAGAAGCCGGGGCGGCCGGGACGGCGGCGTCAGCTGGAGCGCCGGGCTCGGCGGGATCAGCCGGGGTTCCGGGATCCACCGGGGTTGCCGCCGGTGCCGCCAAAATCGTGAACGCCACCTTCCGCGGTACCGACGTGACCCCGTCGACCGACTGGGTCACGGACAAAGTATGGCGGCCGGGAGCCAGGTCGGCCGGGAAGGGAACACTCCAGCGCCCTTCCGATACCACCAGTTGCGGCAGCGCCAGGGTAACGGTCCGGGAACCGGCCGCCGCTCCGCCGGCGGCCCTAGCGGCCAAAGGTTTTCCGTCAATCAGCACCTTCACCTCGGCGCCGTCGACGCCGGTGCCCTGGATAGTCCGCGGACGCGAGTCGCTGCGGATCTGCGCGCCGTCGGTGATACCGGAGACGGCCGGGGCAGGCGGGCGGACCGTGAAGGTTGCCACCGCGGCGGGGCTGTCCGGCGCCCCCGCTGTCGAGAGCACGGCCGACACGTCCACCTTGCCGTAGGGCGCCGGGCGGTCCAGGCGCACCGTCCAGTGGCCGTCGAGTGGCACCGTTCCGGCGCCGGCCACGTCGCCGGACAACGTCACCGCGGCGCCGGGCATCCCGGTGCCCTCGATCCGGGTGAGCGAACCGACCGGTTCGCGGGTCGGCGTCGTCAGCGTGGGCGCGGCAGGGGTTGACGGCACCACGGTCACCGTGAACGACGCCGGCACCGACCGGCTGAAGCCGTTGAGCGTTGTGGCCGTGAAGGTGAGCGGCCCGGCGGGCAGTGGAGCCGGGAACGACCAGGTCCCCGAGCGCCCTACGGAGACCTCAAGGCTCTGCCCGGCCAGGGCGTGCGGGCCCGCAATAGTGATGCGCACTGTGGTGCCCGCCGGCAGCACGGTGTTGGGTTCGGCACGGACGCTGCCCGTGATCGGCTCGCCGGCCACCGCCTCGGCGCCGCCCGGGTTGCCGGTCAACTCGGGTTTGTTCAGGAAGAGCTGGAGCTGGACGCCGCCCGGGATGTGGGACAGGGCGTCCTCAAGGGAGGTCGCGACGGCGAAGTTGGGGGCACCCTGGGGTTCCCCCGCCGAGTGCGTGCCGACGGCGTAGTTGCCGCTGATCCAAGGCCCTCCGGAGTCTCCGCCGCTGGAGGTGACGTCGTAGGACAGGAAACCCTTGAAGGCGCGCAGATCGCAGGGGGTGACCGGCATGCCGTTGGCGTCGGCGCAGGTGGTGCCGGCGGTGGGATTGCCGGCGGCGACGTAGATGCCGGTCTCGGCGACGGTGCCGCAGGACCAGCCGTCGGTGCGGCCGGAGCGGCAGACCGCTTGGCCCTGGTACGGGGCCGCCGTTCCGACGATCTTCACGGCGGTCTGTGCCGGGCTGGCCGGGTTTTCCCATGTGGTGGCGGAAGGCTGGACGTGCAGTCCGGGCCGCAGGCCCTTGAGGACGGCGATGTCCGTGCCGATGTTGCCGGGGCTCGCCTCCGAGCCGGTGATGGGCGAGTTCTGCGGTCCGCCGAACTGGCTGAACCCGAACGTGCCGAGGCGTGAAAGGACAGCCGGAAGCGCCGTCGTCGACCCTCCCGCGGGCGCCGCGGTGGGCGGCTCGACGTCGGCGTTGACCGCCTTTCCGTCTTCGGCGCAGTGCCCGGCTGTCAGTACCAGCGGCAGGCCGCTGGGATCAAAGGCTCCGAAGCCGGCCGAGCAAATAGTCATGTTGTCAATCACGTAGCCTTGGCCGCCGAACAAGTCATCCTCGGTCTTGATGGCCGTGCCCTTTTCCAGCAGCACGTTGGCGTACCGTGACACGAAGTCGGCGGGCGAGATTTTCCCTGCGGCCGGTTCCGCAGCCCGGTTCGGGCTCCCGGCGGGCGGGGCTTCCGGGTCCTGCTTCTCCGGGGTGTTGGTGCCGCCGGTGCGGATGATGAAGTGGCCGTCTGCGTACGCCACCGCCTGCAGCCCGGCCGGTCCCACCTCACGGACGTAGGCCTGGAAGAGCTGTTCCGTGCTGCCGGCGACCAGTTCCGGGGCGGCCTGGGCCTCTGCCGGCGGCGCGGTTACCTCCGGCGCCGGCGCATCCAGCGTGGGGGCATGCAGCGTGAATTCGGCCGGACCGGCGGAGTTGAGTTCGCCGATCCGGGCTTGGAGCTGCGCGCCGGAGCCTTCCACGACAATTTTCCCGTCCTGCAGCCGGATTCCGACGTAGCCCGGCAACCCCCGGAGGCCGGACGCGGCTTCGGCGGCCCGCTTGGCCAGCGCACCGGCAGCGTTGAACTCCTCGAGCGTCATGCCCAGGTCCCGGCGGACCGCTTCGGCGAGTCCGGCGTCGCTGATGCCTGCCTGCGGGGACGGCGCAGCCGACGGGGAGGCAGCCGGCGATGCGGGCTCGGAGGGCCCGGCTTCCGCAAGGGCGGGGACGGCCAGCGACGACCCCGCGAGCGCGACGGCGACGGCCGCCACGGCGCGCATCACCGACTGGTACCTGGGAGTCTTCACCCGGTTACTCTAGCGCCCCAGTTTGCGCAGAATGGCAGTGACCTCCGGGACCGTTACGCCATTGTGGCCCAAAAACTCCGCGGTCCGCACCTGCCGCACAAACCCCAGCAGGCTTTCCTGGCGCCGTTCGATCAGGGGCACGAGGACCTCCTCGGGCAGGTACCTCTCATGCGGATGCGGGACCCCGGAGACCCGGCGGTATTCGTTGATGCCCCGCACGGCGCGCTCGTACGCCAGGGCGATTTCAGCCTCCCCCGCGCCGCCCAGGTCCTGGAGCATCGCCGCCACCAGTCCGCTGCGGTCGCGGCCGGCGGAGCAATGGATAACGACGCCGCCGGACGCTGCCGCCACGGCCTTGAACACCGCCGCAAGTTTGCCGGGGAAGATCCTGACGTTGTCCGCATACGACGCCGGGTCGTTCAGGTAGGGAACGCACAGCGCCCGGAACTCGCTGTTGCCGGGGTCCTCGGTGGGGGCGTGCACGACGTCGAACGCGGCCAGGACCGCCTCGCCCACCGGCGGATCGGTGTCGCGGCGGCGGATCTCATTCGGATTGCGGAGGTCGATCACGGTCCGGACGCCGCCGTCGTACGCCTGCTGCCAGCCCGCCTCGGTGAGCCATTCCCGGCGCCCCATCCGGTACACGCTGCCTGAGATGTGCCACGCATTGACGGCCCCGTCCCAGTCCACCGCACCGGGCTCCGTCAGGCCGGGGGCGTGGCCGCTGCGCGGGGCAGGATTCGTCATCTGGAAAGTCAAGCACGTTCCGGCCCCGCTGCGAGGGGCGGATTCGCGAAACATGGGTACGTCGGGACTATTGGCATGGACCCGGAACCGGGCCGCCGCGTAGGGTGGCGGTGGACCTGGCAGCCGCCGGGCCCCATTTTCAGCCCCTGCCGCCGGGACTGGCACCCCACGAGGGCACGGTGCTGCACCTGCGTGCTACTAAGGGGAACACCATGGGAAACCTGAAACTCCGACGACAGCGAAGGGCCGTCGCGGCCGGTCTCGCCACCTTGGCCTTGGCGGTGGGCCTGGCGGCAGCCCCCGCGCAAGCCGCGGATAAGACAAAGTACATCGCGCTCGGCGACTCCTACGCCGCCGGGCAGGGCGCGGGACTGTACAAGAACGATACTTGCTACCGCAGCGAGAACTCCTACTCCGAACTCGCGGCTGATACCACCAAGGCCATCAAGCTGGTCACCAATGCGGCCTGCAGCGGCAAGACGACGCAGCAGGTAGTGGCCACCCAGTTACGCCAGCTGAACAAGACCACAGAGCTGGTGACCATCACTGCCGGCGGCAACAACCTCGGGTTCGGGGACATCGTCTCCAGCTGCGGCTCGGCAATCTTCAATCCCGCCTTTGCCGGGGCGTGCGCCGAGGCCAGCGCTACGGCGAAGGCAAAGCTCGTCAGCGGACAGCTGGCCGGGGATGTGGCCGCGATGATCCAGAGCGTGCGTGCTGCCGCTCCGAACGCCAGGATCGTGGTCACCGGCTACCCCTACCTCTTCGATCCGATCCCCACCGGCCTGACCGATTCGACGTCCAAGTTCATCTACCAGGCCACTGACCTGGCTAACGGCTTGAACGAATCCATCGCCCTGGCCGTGGGGGCCACCGACCCCACGGCCACCCGGGTGAAGTTCGTCGACGTCCGCCCCGCTTTCACCGGCCATGGCATCTACTCGACAGACCCGTGGATCAACGGCGCGGTCCCGGACAGCCCCGACAGCTTCCACCCGAACGCGAAGGGCTACCAGGCGTACTACACGGCACTGAGCGCCGACGGGACCTATTCGGCGCCCTAGCGCCGTTTCGCCAGCCTGAACTCGAGGGCGTTCCGGACCATCGGCCACTCGTGTTCCAGGATGGAATACACCACGGTGTCGCGCAGCACGCCGTCGGCCGTCCGGGTGTGGCTGCGCAGCACGCCGTCCTGCTTGGCACCCAGCCGGGCGATCGCCTCGCGGGACTGATGGTTGAGCCAGTGGGTGCGGAACTCGACGGCGGGGCAGCCGAGCGTTTCGAAAGCGTGCCGGAGCAGCAGCAGCTTGGAGTCCGCGTTGCTCCCGCTGCCGTGCGCGGAGGCGGCGTTCCAGGTGGACCCGATTTCCACCCGGGGCGTGGCGGCGTCGATGTTCATGTAAGTGGTCATGCCGATCACCTTTCCGGGCCCGCCGGTGGCCGGGTCGATCAGCCGGGTGGTGAACGGCAGCATCGATCCGGCCTGCTGCAGGGCCAGGCGCCGGTCGATTTCGGCAGCCATGGCCTCGGGGGCGGGGACGGAGGTGTACCAGAGCTTCCAGAGTTCGCCGTCGCGGACGGCTTCCACCAGGCCGTCGTGGTGGGCACGGTTCAGCGGCTCCAGCACCACGTACTGGCCGGTGAGCGTGATCGGTTCAATGCGGGGCAGCGCCGGGGTAGTCACCGCATCATCCTAAAGCGTGGCGCCGCGGGCAGGCCTGGTCGCTGATCGGGGTCGGTCGCGGGCAGGCTCCCAATGCTCGGGCGGGCTGGCAATGCCCGGCGTTCTGGGTAGGCTGGGCCCATGATCACAGTCACCGGCACGGTCCGCTCCGCACTGGAGGCCGGCGAGGCCTTCGCGTATCTTTCCGCTTTCGAGCACACACCGGAATGGGATCCCGGAACGCCGGTGGTCAGGAAGCTTTCCGAGGGCCCGGTGGCGGTGGGTCACCGCTACCACGCCGAAGCGGAGTTCCGCGGCAAGCGTCAGACGCTGATCTACGAGGTGGTGGAGCTCACGGGAACCGTCATCAAGCTGCGCGGCGAAAACAAGACAGTCATCTCCGTGGACACCATCGACGTCAAGCCCTCGGGCGCGGGCTCCGAGGTCCGGTACACCGCTGAATTCCGGCTCAAGGGATGGCTCAAGCTTGCCGAACCGTTTGCGAAGCCGGCCTTCCAGTCACTGGCCGGCCCCGCCATGGACGGCATGAAAAAGCGGCTCGACGCGCTGGCAGCAAGCTAGCCCGCAGACGGCGTCAGTCGGCCCAGTGGAAGAAGCCCTTGCCGGTCTTACGGCCAAGTTCGCCGCGGGCCACCTTGTCCCGGAGGATCTGCGGCGGCGCGAAGCGCTCGCCGAGCGTGGAGGCCAGGTATTCGGCAATGCCGAGCCGGACGTCGAGCCCGACGATGTCGGTAGTGCGCAGCGGGCCGGTGGGGTGTTTGTAGCCCAGCACCATGGCGTTGTCGATGTCCTCGGCGGAGGCAACACCCTCCTCCACCATCCGCATCGCCTCAAGCGCGATCGCGACACCAAGCCGCGAGGAAGCGAACCCCGGGGCGTCATTGACGACGACGGCGGTCTTGCCGAGCGCTTCCACCCAGCCGCGGGCTGCCAGGGCGAGGGTTTCCGAGGTCTGCTCCCCCAGGACGACCTCGATCAGGGTGGACGCCGGGACCGGGTTGAAGAAGTGCAAGCCCAGGAAGTTCTGCGGGCGCTTCAGCTCGCGGGCCAGGCCGTTGACCGAGAGCGAGGAGGTGTTGGAGGCGAGGTAGGCGTCCGCGGCGAGCCGTTCCTCGATCCCGCGCAGTGACGCGACCTTCAGGTCCCAGTCCTCGGGGACGGCCTCGACGACGAGCCGGCGGTCCTTGAAGTCGTCATAGTCCACGGTCACGGCAAGCCGGGAGACCATCTCGTCGAGGTTGCCGTCGATGGCGCCGCGCTCGATGCTTTTGGCTGCCGCCGACTCCACCCGCTCGCGGGCGGCCTCGGCGGACTCCTCGTCGCGCTCGACGACGAGCACGTCGGCACCGTTGATCAGGAAGGCGTGGGCGATGCCTGCGCCCATCCGGCCGCCGCCGAGCACACCAACGGTTGCGGGCAGGTTAGCGGGGAGTACCGAGTTGCTCATCTCTACTTCTTCCGGTCTGAATTCTGGTCGGCCGTCTGGTCCGGCGCGCCGGCCGTTTCCTGGGCCGAGTTCTTCTCTGATTTTTTGGCTGATTTCTTATCCAGAAAAGCCTGCATGCGGTCGAACTTCGCTTGGGATTCGAAGAGGATGCCCTGCGCCAGCTGGTCGATCAGCGGGTGCGCCTCGGCCGGGGCATGGAACACGGACTTGGTGATCCGCACCGCCAGCGGGTCCTGCTGCGCGATCCGGTCCGCCAGCGCGTGGGCGGCGTCCATCAGCTGCGCGGGTTCGTGGATCTCGGTGATGAGCCCGACGGCGAGCGCCCGGTCGGCGCGGAGTACGGCGCCGGCCAGCAGGATGTCCTTGGCCACCGGCTCCCCCACCAGTTCCTTGAGCCGCCAGCTGGCCCCGGCGGCGGCAAGAATACCGAGTCCCGTTTCGGGGTTGCCGATCCGTACGCCGGGGGTGCCGATCCGGAAGTCGGCCGCGTAGGCCAGTTCGGCGCCGCCGCCCAGGCAGAACCCGTCGAGGGCCGCGATGACCGGCATCGGCAGTTTGGCGATCCGGACGAAGATGGTGGAGTTGATGCCCTGCAGCGCGTCGTCGCGGCGGCGTTCCCGCAACTGCGCGATGTCGGCGCCGGACGCGAACACGCCTTCCGTGCCGGCGAGAATCAGCACCTTGGGGGTCTGTTCGAGGTACGCGCAGATGCGGTGGAGCTCGTCGACCATCTGCTGGTCGATCGCGTTGCGGACCTCCGGGCGGTTGAGCAGGACCACCAGCCGGTCCTCGCGCTCCTCGACCAGGAGTGTGACGAAGCCTGCGGTGTCCAGCCCGCCGGGCTGGGCCGCCATTAGACGCGCTCCAGCAGCATGGCGGTGCCCTGGCCGACGCCGATGCACATGGTGGCAAGCCCGATTTTTGCGTTCTCGCGTTCCATCCGGCCCAGCAGGGTGATGGCGATCCGGGAGCCGGAAGAGCCGAGCGGATGCCCCAGGGAGATCGCGCCGCCGTCGCGGTTCACAATCTCCGGGTCGAGGCCGAGCCGGCGCATGGACGCCAGCGACTGCGTGGCGAAGGCCTCGTTGAGTTCGACCGCGCCGAGGTCACCGACGTCGAGTCCGCTCCGGGCGAGGACCTTCCGGGTGGCCGGGACCGGGCCGATGCCCATGATCTCGGGCTCGCAGCCGGCCGAGGCGCCGTCGATGATGCGGGCCCGCGGGGTGAGGCCGAGCTTCTGGATCGCGGCTTCGGAGGCGACGATGATCGCGGAGGCGCCGTCGTTGAGCGTGGAGGAGTTGCCCGCGGTGACCACGGAGCCGCCCGCGACGACGGGGCGCAGCCCGGACAACACATCCATGGTGGTGCCGGCCCGGGGGCCTTCGTCGGTGTCGACAACCGTCTCGCCCTTGCGGGTCTTGACGGTCACCGACACGATTTCGTCCGCGAACCGGCCGGCGGCAATCGCGGCGAGGGAACGCTCGTGTGAGCGGACCGCAAACGCGTCGGCGTCTTCACGGGAAATGCCGTCCACGCGGGCGACTTCCTCGGCCGTCTCGGGCATGGAGTAAGTCATCTTGCCGTCGCGGGAGAGTTCGCCTTTCTGGAAGAGCGGGTTGGCGAAGCGCCAGCCGATGGAGGTGTCGAAGATCTGGCCCGGCTTAGCGAAGGCGGTCTGCGGTTTCTCCTGGACCCACGGCGCGCGGCTCATGGATTCGACGCCGCCGGCGATCACGATGTCCGCGGCGCCGGATTTGATCATCTGGCTGGCCATGATGATGGCGCTCAGGCCGGAGGCGCACAGCCGGTTGACCGTGATGCCGGGGATGTGGAGCGGAAGTCCGGCCAAGAGGGTGGCCATCCGCGCGACGTTGCGGTTTTCCTCGCCGGCTCCGTTGGCGTTGCCGAGGATGACCTCGTCGATGGCGTCCGGGTCGACTCCGGCGCGGGCGACGGCTTCGCGGACCACCAGCGCCGCCAGGTCATCGGGACGGACCGCGGAAAGGGCGCCGCCGTACCGCCCCACGGGAGTGCGGGCACCGCCAACAAGAAAAGCCTCGACCATGAGAACATCCTTCACCAAGGGAGCAGGGCCGGCAGCAAATCAAATTACCGACCGTTCGTTCTATAAAGATTACACGGCGGGTCAAGCGGGTCAACCGGACGGCTCCGGATGACGCGGCGGCGTCTCAGGCGACGGTGATGCCCAGATGGGCCGCCAGCAGCGGGGCCAGCAGGGTGAGCTGGTCGTCGTCGATCACCAGACCCGCGAGGCTTCCGAGGCCGCTGACCGAGCGGAAGCCGGTGCCGCGCAGGTCCACGTCCTTGAGCCGGGCGCCGCTGAAGTCCAGGCTGCCGATGGTGCAGTTCCTCAACGCCAGCCGGGTGGCCGTGCAGGAGCCGAGGTCCAGTTCGCCGATGATGCAGTCGCTGATCTGGACGTCGACGAGCTTCGAGCCGCGGAGGTTGACGTAGTCCAGCTTGCCGCCGTCGAGCCGCACCGACTGCCAGCTGCTTTCATACAGTTCCGCCGATCCCCAGCGGGGATTGCGGATCTCGACGTCGCGCAGGCTGGCGCGGGCCGCCGTGAGCACCGGGGCGTAAACCTCGGCCAGGACGCAGTCGCGGAAGCCCGCCCCGCGCAGCTGGGTCTCATTGAAAGAGGCGCCGTCGAACTCGCACTCGACGAAGTCGGTGCCGCTGAGCTCCAGCCCGTCCGCCGTCGCACGGCTGTACCGGACGCCGTCGTAGCGCTCCCCCCGCCGGAAGTCAGGGGTTGCGTCCTCCGTGAGGTCTGCCAACCGGACCGGGGTGAGGCGCGGGGCGGTGACTTTCGTGGGCTCCATAGCCCCGAGCCTAGCGGCGCGCGCCCCTGACCATTGGCCCGGGCCATAACGAATCATCTCTCGGAAAGACTTGAATTAGTAAGTATGCTTCGTGTTATGGTGAAACTGCGTTGAATTTCAACCGGAAACGAAAGGTGGAGTACACCATGGGTATCGGAGACAAGATTCAGAACGAAGCGGAGCACCTCGGCGGCAAGGCCAAGGAAGCTACCGGAAACGCCACGGACAACGACCGTCTGAAGGCCGAAGGCCAGAAGGACCAGGTTGTAGCCGACGCGAAGAAGGTCGGCGAAAACGTCAAGGACGCAGCCAAGCGCGACTAGTCCTAGAAATCGACGGCGTCGGACATTCCTTTGGGGGATGTCCGGCGCCGTTTTTTGTGCCCGGAGGCAAGGCTGTCCGGACACATACCCGCGTGACCGAGCATGGCCCGACACAGGAGCGCGCATGACCAGGAATCCCGCGAACCGGGCTAAAGCCCCGGACACGGAGCTGCACAACGTCGACCTCAGCGGGGCCGGCACCGCCGCCGGCGGATCGCCCCGGCTCCGCGGCTACCTGGCCGAGCCGAAAGGGGACGGACCCTTCCCGGCCGTGCTGATGATCCACGAAGCCTTTGGCCTGGATGGCAACACGGTCCGGCACGCGGAGCGGCTGGCGGCCGCCGGCTATCTGACCCTCGCCGTGGACCTGTTCAGCGACGGCGGGGCGCGCCGCTGCCTCGTGTCGACTATGCGCGCCCTGGCGGCCGGGCAGGGCCGTGCGTTCACGGACCTGGCGGCGGCGCGGCAGTGGCTATTGGATTCGGGCCGCACTAACGGAAAAATCGGCGTCATCGGTTTCTGCATGGGCGGCGGTTTCGCCCTGCTGCTGGCCAATGACGGCTTCGACTCCGCGGCGGTGAACTACGGCCGGCTGCCCAAGGACCCGGAAACCGCGCTCGCCGGAGCCTGTCCCATCGTTGCCAACTTCGGCGCCAAGGACCGCAGCCTTCGCGGTGCGGCGGCCCGGCTGGGCTCCGTCCTCGACTCACTCGGCGTCGAGAACGACGTCAAGGAATTCGAGACCGCGGGGCACGCGTTCCTCAACGACGCCGAGGCCGGGCCCAGGCCGCTGCGTCCGCTGATGCGCGTGCTCGGCGTGGGTCCGGATCCGCAGGCCGCACCGGAGGCTTGGCGCCGGATCGAAGACCATTTCGCCCGGCATTTGAAGGACTAGGGCCAGATCCCGAACCCGCTGCTCCAAAGGCGCCTTTTTGAAGCCCCAAAACGGCAGTTACGGAGCAATCGACGGGGCGGGAACAGACGACGGCGGCGGCCACCTTTCGGGTGGCCGCCGCCGTCGTTGGTCATTCAGGACCGTGATGCTAGCTGTACAGCTCGCTCTTGGGGGCGTTGTGCTTGACCTTCTGCCAGCCGAGCCAGAGCACCACCGCGAAGAACGGGATGGTGGCCAGGGTCCACAGGCCCAGCGGGAAGACTTCGCCGGACTTGCTGGTCATGGTGTCGAATCCGATCAGCACCGTGATGGCCAGCAGGGCCACCAGCCCGGCCCAGCTGGTCCAGGGCGACCCCGGCATCGGCAGGGAGGAGGCGTTGCCCTTGGTCTTGCGCAGCGCGATCTGGCTGGCGAAGATCGAGCCCCAGGTGAAGATGACACCGATCGAGGCGGTGTTCAGTGCGAGGTCGAAGGCGTGCGAACCGCCCAGCCAGATGTTCAGCAGGATGCCGACCAGGTAGACCGCGCCGATCGCCAGGATCGCGGCGTAGGGCACGTGGCTCTTGGACATCCGGGTCAGCCACTGCGGGGCGTGCCCGTTGTTGGCCATGGTGCGGAAGATCCGGCCGATCGAGTACAGGCCGGAGTTGCAGGAGGACAGCGCGGCAGTGATGACGATCATGTTCATGACGTCGCCCATCCACGGCAGGCCCATCTGGCCAAAGACGGTGACGAACGGTGATGTACCGGCCTTGTACTGGTCCGAGGGCAGCAGCATGGCCAGCAGGGTCACGGAACCGACGTAGAACACCACGATGCGGATCACGACGGCGCGGATGGCCTTCGGGACCTCCTTGGCCGGGTCTTCCATCTCGCCGGCCGTGATGCCGACGAGTTCGATGGCGTTGTAGGCAAAGATCACGGCGTTCAGCACCAGGATCATCACCAGGGCGCCCTTGGGGAACATGCCGCCGTCGGCTGCGAAGAGGTTGCTTACCGAGGCGTGGCCGTCACCGACCTTCGCGTTGGTGACCACCATGAAGGTGCCCACGGCCAGGAAGATCAGGATGGCCGCGACCTTGAGGACCGAGGCCCAGAACTCGAACTCACCGAACGCCTTGACGCTGAGCAGATTCACGCCGACCAGGAGCAGTAGCGCCGCGATGGCGGTCAGCTCTACCGGCACGTTGGGGAAGAAGAACTGGAAGTACAGCCCGATCGCGATGAGCTCCGCGATGCCGGTCATGGCCCAGTTGATGAAGTACATCCAGCCGGACAGGTAAGCGCCCTTCCGGCCGAACATCTCGCCGGCATAACTGACAAACGAGCCGGAGGTCTGCCGGTACATGATGAGTTCGCCGAGGGCGCGCATCAGCAGGTAGGCGATCACACCGGCGATGGCGTAGGAGAAAATCAGGGCGGGGCCGGTCGAGGCCAGGCGCCCGCCGGCACCCATGAAGAGGCCGACGCCGATGGCGCCGCCCATGGCGATCATGGTGACCTGGCGGCCGTTCAGGGACTTCTTGTAGCCCTCGGCGCTGAGGGTCGAGTCGACGACGGCGGTTTGCGCCGGCGCGCTCTTAGCTTCGGTGGAAGTACTTTGTGGCACAACTGTTCCTTGTAGGTCGGGGTATCGCCGGGACGGGAGGGGCGGATCCGGGAGCACAAGCACGGGCCTTAACACTCCCGGCCCAAGGCGGCGGGCAGGGGGTAAGGACCGAGACTCACATTGGGTCGCAGCGTCGCGCGGCGAGTCCATACTACTAGCTTTCGGGCCCCCGCCGTGACGCGGGCTACACCCGGGAACCCCCGTCGCTGGCCCTCGGACCGCCGGAAAACCGCAACAAAAACCATGTTTTAACGCAAAACCGCTGGTCAGGGGTCCTATATCCACCCTGCGTCCATTACTCTAAGCACACCGCCGGGATTTCCCGGCCGGTACGCCTGCGACGTCACTGCAGGCCATGGCAGGGACGCCGTGAGTTTGGGGGAACTATGAAACACAGAGCGCTACTGCCAGCAGTGCTGCTCCTCGCGCTGGCCGGATGCTCCAGCGGCGGGCCCGCACCGAACCAACCCAGCGAAACCGGCACCACGGCCACGCCCGCACCGTCCACGGCGCCGCCGGCGACGTCCACGGCACCGGCGTCATCCGAACCCGCCGATGTTTCCAGTTCGCTGAACGCACCCGACGCCTTGCGGCAGCACACCTGCACCGCCACAGCCGACGGGTCGTGGTCCTTCACGGGGACCCTGGTCAACAGCAGCGAAAAATCCAGGGTGTTCACCGTGGCCGTGGCCGTCACCGTGGGCCCGGCGGTCGCAGGGCACACCCTCATCACCGAAACCGTTGCGGCCGGCAAGTCCGCCGAGATCGCAGCACCGAACTTTGCCAAAACCAAAGACCGCAACGGGACCTGCGATCCGGTTGTCTCCGTAGAGGATGCCCCATGAAAAAGCTCGTACTCGTCGCAGCGGTAGTCCTCGGGCTCACGGCGGGGCCGCTGGCAGCCGGCCCCGCCTTCGCTGAGACCGCCACCCCGGCGTCGCCGTCAGAGAGCCCGACGGCGACGCCCACCGACGCAGCGACGCCGGCCCTCACTGCTCCCGCCACCACCGCTCCGACCGCGGACGTCACCGCGGCTCCGACCACGACGGCGGATCCCACCGCGGAGCCGACGGTCCCCGTCGCCGAACCAACGCCGACGCCGACGCCGACGCCGACGAAAGAACCTTCGACGCCGGCCGCCGTCGTCGTCCAAGGGGCCATCGGCACAAAGTGGACCGCGCTGAAGGGCGCCGCCGGCGTCCTCGGGGCGCCGAAGGCGGACCAGACTTGTTCCGGCGGCGTCTGCAGCCAGGCGTTCGCCGGCGGATCCATTTTCTGGACCGCGGCAACGGGCGCGCACCCGGTCCTGAGCAAAGCCGGGCACACCGGCCCCCGGTGGTCCGCCAAGGGCGGCCTGGCCCTCTACGGCTACCCGATCACTGACGAAACCACGGTGTCCGGCGGAACCATCCAGAAGTTCTCCACTGGCCGGGTCTTGGCCTGGACCACAAGAGGTGTCCAGCAAATCTGGTCACGCGGCGGCATCGGCAGTCTCTGGCGCGCTCTGGGAGAGGCCAACGGGCTCGGGTTGCCGATCTCGGCCGAGGTCTGCGGGCTGAAGGCCAGGGGCTGTTCGCAGTTCTTCACCGGGGGCGCCGTGTTCTGGTCCCCCAAAACCGCCGCGCAGGTGGTCAAGGGAAGTCTCTACGCCCGGTGGAAGGCCTCCGGGGCGGAAGCCGGGGTAATGGGGTATCCCACGAGTGCGAAGATCTGCGGCCAGGCGGCCGGGGGCTGCCTGCAGCGTTTCCAGGGCGGAACGGTCTACTGGTCCGCCGCCACCGGATCCTGGATCTCCAGGGGCGGACTGGGTGCCCGGTACGTACGAATCGGGGCCACCCGCAGCAGCCTCGGCTATCCCGTGGCTAACGAGAAGTGCGTCACGGGGCAATGCATCCAGGCCTTCCAGCGCGGATTCGTCGGGTGGGTGGCGAAAGCGGGTTACCGGGTCTACGGCATGACGGAGTGCCAGAACCTCAACAACGGCAAATCCAAGTACTCCACCTACGGCGCCAACCGGGTCCTGCTCACCTGGACCCAGGGCTACGGCCAGTCCCACGCGACCAACCTTTACTGCATGAAGGTCGCCGGAACATACGTGCCTGACTGGCGGACCGACGGTTACGTTGGCGCCTCAGGGTTCAAGCCGCCGGGAGTGCCATCGGGTCCCACCCGGAACCTGTTCTCCCCCACCGGTTCGTTTTCCGTGACGGAGGCGTTCGGCCTGGGCAACCCCGGCACCAAGCTCCCCTACCGCACGCTCAACCCCCGCTCGCGCTGGGGCGGCAACCCCTGGACGGCCACGTACAACAAGTACCACGAGTCGTCCTCCTGGGTCGGCTACGACGAGAACATGTGGTGGTTCGCCAGCCTGGGCTACTACCGCCAGGGCGTGGTCATCAACTACAACCGGCCCAACATCGTCCAGAACGCAGGGTTCGCGATCTTCCTGCACATGAAGAAGATCCCGACGGCGGGCTGCATCTCGCTCGACGACTGGGCAGTGGTGGATTATCTCCGCAAGTCCACCCCGGGCGACCGGATCCTGATGGGGACCTACGGGTCGCTGTTCCGGTAGCCGCACACCCGGCAGCCGCCCGTCCGGCAGTCAGGACCACGGCAGGCAACACCCGCACCTAACGCCCGGCGCCCTCGGCCCGGGCGTTAGGCGTCCCCGGGGCCGTGGCCGGGCTAGGCTGGTGGCATGGGCACCGCTCTCCGTCAACCACCCGCGCCGCGTCCGGAACTGTACGCCTTTTCCCGGCTCGACTTCATCACGGCGGGGATTTACGTGGCAGTGGCGGGTCTCTTTGCCACCGCTTCCGGACTGCTGGGCCCGCTCCTGCTGCAGCTCTCGCCCAATCCCGCGGTGGCGTCCTACGCGGTAAACCTCATCTTCTACGGGGCCATCGGCGCGCTCGCCCTGGCCGCGGCGCGCCACATCGCGGGCCGCGACCTCCGCGTCCTGGCGACGAGGCCCTGGTTCACGCTGCTGATGGTGCCGCTGGCGGTGGTGGCCGCGATGATCCTGACCGCCGTCCTGGTGGCCCTCACCGGGCCGCCGCAGACCTCCGCCAACCAGGCCGGCCTGCAGGCCCTGATGCAGCAGGTTCCAGCCTGGCTGATGGTGCCGCTGCTGGTGATCGTGGGCCCCTTCGTGGAGGAGTACATCTTCCGGCACCTGCTGATCGGCAAGCTGAGCCGGAAGCTGAACATCTGGATCTGCTCCGCCCTCTCGGTTGTGCTGTTCGCGGCCCTGCACATCGTCGGCCAGGAAGCGCTGACGCTCCCGGTGCTGATGCCCTACCTCGCTCTCGGCGCCACCCTGGTGTTCGTCTACGTGTGGACCGGAAACAACTTGATGTTCTCCTACTTCGTCCACGCCGCGAAGAACCTGCTGGCCGTCATCTTCATCTACGCCATCCCGCCGGAAGTCCTCGAACAGCTGCAGTAGACCAGGACCAGGCCGAAGCGGGGTGCGGCTGGATTGTTCCCGGCGGCACCTAGCGCCGCGGGCGCCGGCGTCGTAGGTTTTTCCCATGGCACTGAACATCCAGATCGCTGTCGACTGCATCGATCCGCACGGCCTCGCCGACTGGTGGGCTGAAACCCTGGACTGGGCCGTGGAGCCGCAGGACGAGGGTTTCATCCGCTCCATGATCGAGCAGGGTTTTGCGACGGACGCGGAGACCAAGCTGCACCAGGGAAAACTGGTCTGGCGGGACGGAGCCGCCATCCGGCCGCCCGAGGACCTGGGCGCCAAGCCGGCTACCCGGCGGATTCTATTCCAGACCGCGCCGGAGGCGAAGACCGTCAAAAACCGGGTCCACTGGGACGTGAACCTGGCCGGCGCGGACAAGGACGACGTGCGCGCCGCCCTCGAGGCCCGGGGCGCGACGTACCTGTGGACCGCCAACGAGGGCCCGCATTCCTGGCACACCATGGCGGACCCGGAAGGCAACGAGTTCTGCATCAGCTGAGCCGATTACTAGACTCGGACTGTGAGCAACGAAATCCCCGCCAAGGTATCCGACGTCTTTGACCCCAGCCGCTGGCGCACCGTGTCCGGCTTCGACGACTTCCAGGATCTGACCTACCACCGGCAGGTGGAGCGGTCCGACGACGGCACCGCCGTTCGGGACCTCCCCACCGTCCGGATCGCGTTCAACCGGCCGGAGGTGCGCAACGCGTTCCGCCCCGGCACCGTGGACGAGCTGTACCGGGCCATGGACCATGCCCGGATGACCCCGGACGTCGCCACCGTCCTGCTCACCGGCAACGGCCCCTCCGCCAAGGACGGCGGGCATTCCTTCTGCTCCGGCGGTGACCAGCGGATCCGCGGACGGGACGGGTATCGCTATGCCGACGGGGAGACGAAGGAGACCATCGACCCGGCCCGCGCCGGCCGGTTGCACATCCTCGAGGTCCAGCGGCTGATGCGGACCATGCCCAAGGTAGTCATCGCCGTCGTGAACGGCTGGGCGGCCGGGGGCGGGCATTCGTTGCACGTGGTCTCCGACCTGACCATCGCCTCCCGGCAGCACGGCAAATTCAAGCAGACCGACGCGACGGTGGGCAGTTTCGACGCCGGCTACGGCTCGGCGCTGCTGGCCCGCCAGATCGGGCAAAAAGCCGCACGCGAGATCTTCTTCCTGGCCCGCGAATACTCCGCCGAGGACATGGTCCGGATGGGTGCCGTGAACGAGGCCGTGGACCACGAGCGGCTCGAGGACGTGGCGCTGGAATACGCCGCCGACATCGCCCGGCAGTCCCCGCAGGCCATCCGAATGCTCAAGTTCGCCTTCAACCTCGCCGACGACGGGCTGGCCGGCCAGCAGGTGTTCGCCGGTGAAGCGACGCGGCTGGCGTACATGACGGACGAGGCGGTGGAGGGCAAGGAGGCCTTCCTGGAGAAGCGCGATCCGGACTGGTCCAAGTTCCCGTATTACTTCTGAGGGCGCCGCTATGACAACAGCCGCGGTGAATATCGAGCCCGCCCTCGCAGCCCTGGCGGCAGCCCTCCGCGGCGAGGGACCGGCCGTCGAGCTGTCCGCCGGGCCGGACGGCTCCCCCGTCGTCGAGCTGGTGGAAACCCCCGGCTTCGAGGACGCGGCCGTCGTGGTCCGGACCTCGGGCTCCACCGGGGTGCCCAAGGCCACGGTCCTCACGGTGGACGCCCTGGCAGCCTCTTCGATGGCGACCGCCTTGGCGCTCAAGGGTGAAGGCCAGTGGCTGCTGGCCCTGCCGGTGCAGTACGTGGCCGGCGTGCAGGTGCTGGTCCGGTCCCTCTTCGCCGGCACACGGCCCTGGGCGATGGACCTGTCCGGCGGGTTCACCCCCGAGGCCTTCACCGCCGCGGCGCTGGAGCTGACCGACAAGATCCGCTTCACCTCCCTCGTCCCCACGCAGCTGCAGCGGCTACTCGAGGCGCCCTCGGCGCAGACGCTGGCCGCGCTCCGGCGCTTCAACGCCATCCTGCTGGGCGGGGCCCCCGCGTCGGCGGAGCTGCTCGCGGCGGCCGGGGATGCCGGCCTCCGGGTGGTGGCCACCTACGGCGCCGCCGAAACCTGCGGCGGCTGCGTGTACGACGGCGTGCCGCTGGACGGGGTTGAGGTGAAGATCTCGGCCGACGGCCGGATCATGCTCGGCGGTGCCACCATTGCCGCCGGCTACCTCGGCGGGCCGGATCTCACGGCCACCGCCTTTGCGGAGGACGACGGCGTCCGCTGGTACCGCACCAACGACCTCGGGGAGCTGTCCGCGGGCGGCACGCTGACCGTCCTTGGCCGGGCCGACGACGTCGTGATCACCGGGGGCGTGAAAGTGTCCGCCGCGCACGTGCAGGCCGAGCTGGAGAGGCTCGACGGCGTGCGGGCGGCATTTGTTGCCGGCGTTCCATCCACCGAGTGGGGCCAGGCGCTGGCGGCCTATGTGGTGCTTGCGGACCGCTCCCCCGAGGCGGCCGAGGCGTTCACCGCACGGTTAGCCGCCGGCAGCGCGGGTCCGCTGGCGGGCCCCCTGGTCCCGAAAACGGTACTCACGGCCGAGGAACTGTTGATGCTCCCGAACGGCAAACCGGACCGGCTGGGCATGACATTTCGGCTCGATGCCCTTCATCGGGGAAAATAGAAAAGCTTCAACCCGGACTTTCCCCCAGCTCGCCCCCACAACAACGAGGTACTGAACGTGGCCACAGCCGCACAATGGATCCAAGGCGCCCGTCTGCGCACCCTCCCGGCGGCGATCGCGCCGGTCCTGATCGGATCCGCAGCCGCCTATGAGATGGGCGCGTTCCGTCCCGTCAACGCCCTGCTGGCCGCCATGGTGGCGTTGCTGCTGCAGATCGGCGTGAACTTCGCCAATGACTACTCCGACGGCATCCGCGGCACCGACGAGGACCGGGTGGGTCCGCTCCGGCTGGTCGGTTCGGGGGTGGCGGAACCGGGGCACGTGAAGCGGGCAGCGTTCGCCGCGTTCGGCCTGGCGATGCTGTTCGGGCTGGTCTTGGTCATCATGACGCAGGCATGGTGGCTGATCCTGGTGGGCGTGGGCTGCGTCCTCGCTGCGTGGGGCTACACCGGGGGCAAAAACCCCTACGGCTACCTTGGCCTGGGCGACCTGTTCGTGTTTGTGTTCTTTGGGCTGGTGGCTACGCTGGGCACCACCTACACGCAGGCCGGCCGGCTCAGCCTGGCCGCCATCATCGGTGCGATCGGCACGGGACTCATCGCCTGCGCCTTGTTGATGGCCAACAACGTGCGGGACATCCCTACCGACCGCGTTGCGGGGAAGAAGACCCTGGCCGTCCGGCTGGGCGACAAGCACGCCCGGGAAAGCTACGTCCTGATGCTCGCCGTTGCGATCCTGCTGGTGATCGTCCTCGCCCCGGCGCGGCCGTGGATGCTCATTGTGCTGCTGCTCATCCCGGCCATCCTGATGCCGTCGTGGCTGATGATCGCGGGGCGGCGCCGTAAGAGCCTGATCCCGGTGCTGAAGCAGACCGGGTTGATCAACCTGGGGTACGCCGTGCTGTTCTCGCTTGGCCTGGTGCTCAGCCGCGGGTTCTAGGCGGTCCAGCGCCGGCTGAGTCCGGCTCCGGCGGGTCTGAGCGCCGGCTGAGTGTATATCCGGCGGGTCCCAGGCCCGATTGGGGCCCTCAGGGAGCCCTAGGAGTCCTTGGGCCGGCTGTCGGTGCGCACGGTGACGTCCGGGTGCTCGTCCACCAGGCGGTCCTCCGCGTCGGCGTCGTCGACTTCCCCGGCGGTGCGCAGCGGCTTGGCCCTGCCGGAGAACCGGTCGTGGATCGACGCGGTGGCCGCGTCCCGCTGCTTCTGGAAGAACAGGAAACTGATGGCGAAAGCCATCATTCCGGCGCAGAGAGCGGCCAGCAGCCAGCCCAGCTGCAGATACACAAACAGCGCGAACAACGGCGCAAAGAGGGCCAGACGGATCAGGGAGTATTTCAGGAAAGCCACAGCTCCAGTTTAGCCGTCCCGGCGGCCCCCGGACCCCGGCAACCGGACGGGCAGGGCTGGCCGCCAGCCGGGGACCGGACCGGGCAGCCAGCCGGGGACCGGACCGGGCAGCCGGCCGGGACCGGCCGCTCAGCTGGACGGCCCCGGGGGTTGCCTGCGCGGCGCCGGAAGCTCGCGCGGAGGCTAAACTGAAGCTATGCTCCGTGTCGTGGTACCAATCGTTGTACTGGTCGTCTTTGTCTACGGACTGATCGACCTCATCCGGACTGACGCACGCCTTACCAAGGGCATTTCCAAGCCGGCCTGGATCGTGGTGCAGATCCTCCTTCCCGTGGTCGGCGCAGTGCTGTGGTTCCTCATCGGCCGGCCCCGCGGTCAGGCCGCGGCCGCCCCCGCCAGCTACCGCCACCCGACCGCCCCGGACGACGATCCCGACTTCCTCCGCAACCTGGAACTGCGCCGGCGCAACCAGGCGGAGGCAGACCGGCTCAAGAAGCTGAAGGACGAGCTGGACGCGAAAGAGCGCAGGCTCGGCAACGGCCCCGGAGAAGCGCCGGGCACGGAGTCGGGCGAAGCCCACGGCAGCGGCGACCCCACGCCGGGCACCGACGAGGTCAAATAGCCCCTCCGCCCCCGGTACGCAGGCGCGCGCCCTCTCCGTCGGCGCGTTCCCTGCCTGTTTGCCGGAAATGGCCTGAATGCCAACCCTCGTAGCGGCCATCGCCGGCAAATCGACACCACGCATCCGGACCTGCAAACCAGCCTCCACCGGCCCACTCTTCCCCCACACCCTGTCCGGGCTGTGGACAACGTCAAATCCCGCTCCTGGCGGGCGCAGAATGCTCTTATGCGCCAGCCCAGCGAGCTTCCCCCACAGCTTCAAGACAAGCCATTTACCATGGCGGAGGCCCGTGCAGCGGCGCTTAGCCGACGTCGCACCCGGGCTCGGGATCTCGTCAGCCCCTGTCACGGAGTGCGCATCGCCGCCACCGCCCCGGACACTCTTCTTGGACGCGTCCACGCCCTGACTGCCGTCACCGGCGCAGTGGTGAGCCATTTGTCTGCAGCGGTACTGTGGGGTTTCCCTTTGCCGCCGGCCCTGGCGAATACGGCCGTCGTCCATCTGACGAGCCTGCAGGGCCACCGCGCAGTGCGGCGCAAGAACGTCGTAGGACATCAGTTGGCTCCTGGATCGACGGAGATCGTGGCCGGCGCGCGGTCCGCTGCACCTCCCCGCTGCGGACGTGGTTCGACCTCGCCGGCATCCTCAGCCTCGATGATTTGGTGACTGCCGGAGACTTCCTGCTCCGCCGAAGGAACCCTTTGTCCACCCTCGACGAGGTTGACGCCTACCTTCAAGGACGAAAAGGAAAGCCTGGTTACCGGAACGCCATGCGTGCCCGGATCCTGATGCGCTCCGGCGCGGACTCCGCCAAGGAGACCGAACTCCGGTTGCTACTGCTCCGCCATGGCCTCCCCGAACCCGAAGTCAACGTCCCCATGTTCGACGAAACCGGCGGCTGGATCCAGGACCCGGACCTCTCCTATGGGAAAGAAAAAATCGCGATCCAATACGACGGCGGACACCACGCCACCCCAGCGCAGCGTCGCAGCGATATCTTCCGGGACGAAAACGCGAGGGATGCCGGGTGGCGGGTAGTTGTATTGACCCAGTGGCATCTGACCCCGTTCGCCCCCGGTTTGGAGCCGCCAGCGGTCACCAGAGTGCGGGCGGCGCTTGTGGAACGAGGCTGGACGCCGGCCGTGGCCCGGCCCCGAGGCGGCGTCCCGCGCCCACCGGCGCCCATCTGACAGGAATGGCCGCTAAGCGGGGTGGCTTAGCGGCCATTCGTGGCGAAGCGACGAACTCCCGGGCGCCTACAGCCCCGAGTAGGAGTGCAGGCCGTTGAAGAACTGGTTGACGATGGTGAAGTTGAAGACCACACACAGGTAGCCCACGATCGAGAGCCAGGCCGCGCGTGTGCCGGTCCAGCCGCGGGTGGCGCGGGCGTGCAGGTAGCCGGCGTAGACAACCCAGATCACGAAGGTCCAGACTTCCTTGGTGTCCCAGCCCCAGAAGCGGCCCCAGGCCTTCTCCGCCCAGATGGCGCCGAACATCAGGGTGAAGGTCCAACCGACGAACGCGATCGCGTTGATCCGGTAGGACAGGTTCTCCAGGCTCAGCGCATTCGGGACGAGGCGCATGAAGCCGAGCTTGTCGGCCCCGCCGGCGGCAATCGTCTTCTGCCGGTGCGACTGGACCAGCTGCAGCGCGGACATGGCAAAGGTCAGGGTGAACAGGGCCGAGGACAGCACCGCGATGGAGACGTGGATGATCAGCCAGTAGCTCTGCAGCGCCGGCACGAGGTGCCCCACCGGCGTCCAGAACGCGATGGACGCCGCGACCAGCATGATGATGGCCAGGCCGATCACGAAGGTGCCGAGGAAGCGCAGGTCGCGGCGGATCAGCACCAGCAGGAAGACCGCGACCGCCACAAACGCGCCGGTGGTCAGGAACTCGTACATGTTGCCCCACGGAACCCGGCCCGCGCCGATCGCCCGGGTAATGACACCGGCCGCGTGGATACCGGCGCCCAGCACGGCGAGGGCGACGGCGACCCGCGCGGGAGCGCGGCGCTCGGCGCCGTAGCGCATGCCGCCGTCGGCGGTCACGCCGGCACCGTTTGCCTGGCTGCCGGAGACCGATGACGTTGGCCGCTCGGCCCGGCCGACCGGGCCGGCCACGTCCGCGTCGGCGCGGTCAACGCCGGCAGCGGAGGCCCCGACGCCGGCGCCCACCGGGACGCGGGCCGGCTGGGCACCGGACAATTCTGCTGCCTTCAGGTCCACCGCGCGCAGGGTTTTGCTGCTCTTGGCCAGATCCCAGGCGAAGGCGATGAAGGCCACCGTGTAGGTGCCGGCAGCGAGCAGCATAAAGAGCTCGCTGTACTGGCCCATGGTTTCGTTGATCGAGTACGGCATTACTGATCCTTCTTTGACTCAGGAGAGCCTGCTGTGGACTGAATGAAGTCTGTTGCGGGGTGTTCCGTGGAGGTCCGCGTGCCGGCGTTGGCGCTTGCGCCGTGGTCCGCCCGGTCATTATCCGCCGCCGCGCTGGGAGCAGGCTGGGAACCTGCGCCGGAATCGTCCGCCGGCCCGTCGTCGAGCGGCCACGCGGCCGACAGCAGGGCGCGGACGGCGGCCGCCTCCCCGGCCAGCCGGTGGTCCTCGCCGCGCGCCAGGAGGCCGTACTCCACCATGGTCCGGCCGTCCTCGTGGGTGCCGGTGCGGACCCAGACACGGCGGCGGTTGACGTACAGCGACGTGACCAGGCCCGCGACGGCGAGCAGCGCGAAGAACAGCGCGTAGCCCTGGCCCGGGTTGTGGTGGATGTCCACGCCGACGTAGCGCTTCACGCCGTCGAAGCTGATGGTGCCCTTGCCGTCCGGCAGGGTGTGGGTGGTGCCGGGGGTGAGCACGATGCCTTTGGTCGGCAGGTTCCGGGCGTTGAGCGGCGTCAGCTTCTTCACGTCCAACTCAAACACGTTCTGCGGCGAGCCGCTGTCCAGCCCGAGGTCTCCGTAGTAGGAATTGAGCGTCAGCTGCGGGTTGAACAGTTCCGGATCGCCGCTGAAGGAAACGCCGTCCTTGGTGATGAAGGCGGTCGGCAGGAAGAAGCCGGCGAAGGCGAGCTGCTCGGGCTTGGCATCGGGAACCTTGATGACCACCGAGGAGTAGTAGTTGTCGCCCTGCAGCTTGGCCACCACCGGGCCCTGCATGGCGATGTTGCCGGCGCCGTCGCGCACCGTGACCACCGGGGCGTAACCGTTGCCGGTCAGGTAGATGCTGGTGCCGCCCAGGCTGAGCGGGTCGTTGACCTTCAGCACCTCCTGCTTGGCGGGCGCACCCGGGTTCTCCTTGGTGGTCACATCGGCCTTGAAGTCGATGGGCTGGCCAAACTTTCCCTTCGATTCGCGGTCAAAGGTGATCTGGAACTTGTCCAGCTGAATGGAGTACGGCTCCAGCTGGCTGCTCTGGAAGTTGGTGCCCGGCGTGAACTGGTCATAGCCCACCAGGGTGTTCACGAACGTGTCCCCCTCGACCAGGATCCGCTGCCCGCTGTAGCCGAACAGGCCGCCGGCCGCGACGGACACCAGCACGCCGATCAGCGCGGTGTGGAAGACCAGGTTGCCGACCTCCCGGAGGAAGCCGCGTTCCGCGCCCACCGAGGGCCGTTCGCCGTCGCGGTCCCTGATATCGACGCGGTAGCCGCGCTTCTTCAGCAGCGCGGCGGCGTCATCAATGGCGCGCGACGCCGGGATCCCGGCGTCGGCGGGGATCACCAGGGTGCCGTATTCGGGCAGCCGGGACAGCCGGCCCGGGGTGCGCGGGGGCTGCGATCGCATGGCCTTGTAGTGCACGATCGCGCGCGGCACCACGCAGCCGATCAGTGAGATGAACAGCAGGATGTAGATGGCGGAGAACCACGCCGAGGAGTACACATCGTAGAGCTGCAGGGAGTCCAGGATTTTGCCGTAGTCCGGGTGGTCCTTGATGTACTGGGTGACCACCGCGGGGTTCGCGGGCCGCTGCGGGAACAGCGACCCGGGCACGGCGGCGACGGCGAGCAGCAGCAGCAGGAACAGCGCGGTGCGCATGCTGGTCAGCTGCGTCCACGCCCAACGGAGCATGCCCACCGGTCCGAGCGAGGGCAGGACAGCTTCAGCCTTGACGGCCGAAACACCGGTCTCGGCGGGGCTGCTGCCGGGGGTGCCGGCGGCCGGGGTTTTCTTCTCTACGTTCACGCGCTCGCTCATCAGATCGGCAATTTCACATCGGTTTGGAACCAGTACTGCAGCCCGGACACCCAGGCCCCCCAGACGCCGCTGGCCATCAGCAGGCCCAGCACGATCAGGATGCCGCCGCCGGTGCGCTGGATGGCCACCCGGTGCCGGCGGAAGAAGGAGAGGACCCCGACGCCGCGGCGCACGGCCAGGGCGATCAGGAGGAAGGGAATGCCCAGCCCAAGGCTATACACGAAGGCCAGGAGCGCACCCTTGGCCGCGGAGGAGCCGCCGGACAGGCTCAGCAGCTGGACGGCCGAGTAGGTGGGGCCGATGCACGGCGCCCAGCCCAGGCCGAAGGTGATGCCCAGCAGCGGCGCGCCCCAGAGGCCGGCCGGCGGCTTGGCGTGGATCTTCGCGTCGCGCTGCAGCCAGCCGAAGCCGCCCATGAACACGACACCCATCACGATCACCAGCACGCCCAGCAGCTGCGTGATCCAGGCGTTCTGCGAGCCGGTGATCAGCGTCCCCAGCTGGCCGAAGGCCCCGCCGAGGAGCACGAAGATCACCGAGAAGCCCAGGACGAACAGCCCGATTCCGGCCAGCATCCGGCCCCGCTTCTGCTTCTGCAGGTCGACGCCGGTCAGCCCCGTCACGTAGCCAAGGTAGCCCGGCACCAGCGGCAGTACGCAGGGTGAGAGGAAGGAGACGAGTCCTGCCAGCAGCGCCACGGGGATGGCGAGCAGCAGCGAACCGCTCAGGATGGCTTCGGCGAAGGGGCTGTTCACGGCGTCACCTTCCTGGCTACTCGGCCACGGCGGCGGCGATGAGGGACTTGAGGGTGCCCTTCTGGATTTCGCCGAGCACGCGGGAGGCAACGCGGCCCTGCTTGTCGAGCACCAGCGTGGTGGGCACCGCACCGGGCGGGACCAGGCCGGAGACGGCCAGCAGCACGGCGCCGTCCTTGTCGTTGAAGCTGGGGTAGGTCAGGTTGAAGGTCTTGTCGAACGCCTCGGCCGTGGCCTTCTCATCGCGCAGGTTGACGCCGAAGAACTGCACGCCCTGGCCTTTGAACTCCTGGTGCAGGGCCTCCAGCGACGGCGCCTCCACCCGGCACGGGGCGCAGGCGGCGAACCAGAAGTTGAGCACCGTCACTTTGCCCTGGAACTCCGACGCCGTCACGGCGGTTCCGTCGAACAGGGTCCCCTTGATGTCCACCGGTTTTTTCCGGTCACCGACGGCGAATTCGGTCACCGAGCCGTCGCCGGCGACGTAGTTCTTGTTATCCCCGGCCCTGGCTTGCTTGGCGAGGTCGTCTTCCTGGGCACAGCCGGAGAGGCCGAGCGCTGCGGCCAGTGCCGCGCCGCCGGCGGTGAGGATGCCGCGGCGGGACGGCCTCGGGTCGTTAGCGGGCATGGTCATGCCCCCGGGGTGCGGGAGGCACCGGGCAGCAGGACGGCGGCCGGCTCGCTGTAGTCGACACGCAGCAGCGTCCCGTCGTCGGCGAAGACCAGGGAGGTCACAGAGGTGAGCGTGCATTCGCGCTTGCGCGGATCGTGCCACAGCGGCCTGCCCTCGGCGCTGAGCCGGGTGGCCCAGATGGGGAGCTGGTGGCTGACCAGGATCGCTTCGGCGCCGTCGCCGCCGAGCTCGATGGCCCGCCGGCGCGCGTCCTGCACCGCCGCGGTCACCCGGGCGGCCTGCGCCTTGTACGGTTCGCCCCAGGAGGGCCGGAGCGGGTTGCGCAGCATCGGCCAGTGCTTGGGTTTGAAGATTTCGCCCTTGGAGACCTGCAGGCCCTGGAAGTAGTTGGCGGCCTCGATGATCCGCTCCTCGGTGGCAATGTCGAGGTTGAGTGCCTGGGCGATCGGCTGTGCCGTTTCCTGGGCGCGGGTCAGCGGGGAGGCCACGAGATGCACGATCTTCGCCCCCTGTGCGGCGCGTTCACTGAAGTGCTCGGCCAGCATCCCGGCCATCTGCCGGCCCAACTCGGAAAGGTGGAACTCCGGCAGCCTGCCGTACAGGACGCCGTCGGGGTTATGGACCTCGCCGTGGCGGAGCAAATGAACAGTCGCTTGTGGCATGTGTACCAGTTTCTCAAAGGGCAGGGGCAATGACGAAATCTTCTACAGGAAGTAGAACTCAAACTTTTTGGGAAATGTTCCCCCGGGGCGGAATAAAAGATGCATATGCATGTTTATACTGAGTGAAGCAGTTAGTTGAGACTTCAACCAATGAAGCGTCGACCGACGATCAGATGAACTCCCGCACGACCCACCCGACTCAAGGAGAACCACCATGGCACTTCCCGCAAACCTCACCACCGGCACCTGGACCCTCGACACCTCGCACAGCGAAATCGGTTTCACCGTCCGCCACGCGGGCATCAGCAAGGTCCGCGGCCAGTTCAAGGAAGCCGACGCAACCCTGGACCTCGCAGAAAACGTCGCCGACTCCAAGGTGAACGCCACCATCAAGACCGCCAGCTTCGACTCCGGCGACGCCAACCGCGACGGCCACGTCCGCGGCGAAGATTTCTTCGACGTCGAGAAGTTCCCGGAGATCTCCTTCGTCTCCAACGCCATCGTGCCCAAGGGCGACGCCTACGAGCTGCAGGGCGACCTGACCATCAAGGGTGTCACCCGCCCGGTGGCTCTGGAAACCGAGCTCAACGGTGTGGCCGTTGACCCGTTCGGCAACACCCGCGCCGGCCTGACCGCCGAAACCACCATCAGCCGCAAGGACTTCGGCCTGACCTGGAACGCAGTCCTCGAAGCCGGCGGCGTGCTGGTCAGCGACAAGGTTGCCATCAACCTCGAACTGGCCTTCATCGCCCCCGCAGCCTAGGCCCGGCCGCCTCTTGGGGCGTCCCGGCCTGGCCGGCCCAGCCGGCCAGGCCCAGCGCCGGAGCACCTTCAAACACCCCGCGCCGTCCCCGGATGGCGCGGGGTGTTTGGGTCTAAAGTGAAATCTATGAGCAATACCGGCGACATCCCCGAGCCACCACAGCCAGGTGCCAACCCGCCGGAACCGGGCAACGCCCCGCCGGGCGGATCGGGGCGGCCGGGACGCCCAGGTGCATTCCGCATCCAGTGGCCCGCAGACCGGCCACGGACCTTCAAGGAGGCCCTGCCGGTAGGCGGCTATTCCGCAATTCTCAACGTCCCGGCCATGCCCACGGAGCTGAAGGTCTCCTACTGGGTCTGGGTGATCGGCGGCATGCTGGGTGTGCTCGCCGGCGTGATCGGGCTCTTCGGCACCCTCGTCCTTTTTGTGGTGTCACCGCCGGCGGGCATCCTGCTGCTCCTGCTGGTGCTGGTGGCCCTCGCGCTGGCCTGGGCCCAGGTCACACTGGCGATGAAGATGAAGGAGGGCTGGGAATGGGCCCGGTTCGCCCTCACCATCGCTGCCGGAGTCAGCCTGGTCCTCGCATTGCTGAGCATCGGCGTCGCCGGTGGCGGAAGCTGGCCGGGTTTCCTCATCAGCCTGGTGGCGACCATGCTGATGTGGCTGCCCAAGTCACAGGCCTGGTTCGACGCTTTCAAGGGCCGTTTTTGAGCCCCTGCCCCGAAAAGGGAGCCCCCGGCGCCGGCCGGGCCCTTAGTGTGCGATGCGGGGGCCGCCGGGTCCCGAAGTGGGGCCGAGAATACCTTTCTGGAATGGCCCGCACAGCCACAGGCCCGGGGTACGGTGTAGTTAAACCATGCTGGGGGCAGGGGGTTGAGACACTGGTCCCGGTAGCCCATCCCGTCATCAACATGCAAAGGACCGCCATGAGTAACCCGCCAGTCGAGCCTTCCAGCCCTGACGGACCCGAATCGGGCAACCCGGCTCCGCAGTACGGCCAGAACGCTCCCGGCTATGGTCAGCAGCCGCCGGCCCCGCAGTACGGTCAAAACGCTCCGCAATACGGCCAGCAGACACCCGGCTATGGTCAGCAGCCGCCGGCCCCGCAGTATGGCCAGAATGCTCCGCAGTACGGCCAGAACGCTCCCGGCTACGGCCAGCAGCCGCCGGCCTACGGACAGGCCCCGGGTCAGTTCAGCCAGAGCCCGTACGGACAGTCCCCCTACGCGCAGTACCCGTCGGAACTCCCCACCGGTGGCGCCGGGACCCGGCCGCCGCGGCTCGACCTTGCCTTCTGGCTGCTGGTGGCGTCCGGCGTCGTATGGATTCTGTCGCTGCTGCTGGCGATTGGAACCCTGGACTCCCCCGCCATGCGGGACATGTTCGAACAGCAGATGTCCGCCAGCGGCGCCGACGTCCGGTTCGAAGACATCAAGGGCGTCATTGTGGGGACCGTGGTGGTGTTCGCGATTATCAGCGCCGGGCTTTACGCCCTCGTCGCGTTGAACGTGCGCAAGGGCAAGAACTGGGCACGGATCCTGGGCACGGTCTTTGCCGCCTTGTCCCTTCTCAGCCTCTTCCCGCTGAGCCTGGGCACCCTGGCGGTTGTGCTGGGCGTGGCCGGCATCGTGATCCTGTACCTGCCGACAGTCTCCCCCTACTTCCAGAAGCAGCAGCCGTTCACCAACCCGTACGCGCAGAACCCTTACGGCCGCTAACGCAGGCCGCTAACTCAGGCCGCTGGCCGAGGGCGCGGGAGCCGGATGACGCCGGCTGAAGTCAGTCGGCGTCTTCCGGGTCCTGCGCCCTTTGTGCGTGGTAGGCGAGGATCTGCAGTTCGGTGGCCATGTCCACCTTGCGGAGGTTGACTCCGGGCGGCACCTGCAGCATGACCGGGGCAAAACTCAGGATGCTGCGCACTCCCGCTGCCACGACCCGGTCGCACACGCTCTGCGCCACCGCGGCGGGCAGGGCCAGAACCACCATGTTGGCCCCGGTGCGGTGCAGCACGGCTTCAAGGTCCGCGGCGTCGCTGACCCGCAGCCAGCCCACTTCGCTGCCCACCACCATCTGGTCGGCGTCGAAAATCGCCACAATGTCAAAGCCCCGGGACTCGAAGCCCCCGTACCGGGCGAGGGCCTTGCCGAGGTTGCCCGCGCCGACGATGGCAACTTTCCAGTCGTGGGTCAGGCCCAGGGCGGCGGCGATGTGGCGGTTGAGGTACTGCACCTCATAGCCCACGCCGCGGGTTCCATAGGAGCCCACGTAGGAGAGGTCCTTGCGCAGCGTGGAGGAGCTGACCCCCGAGGCTTCGGCCAGCGATTCGGAGGAAACCCGGTCCACGCCCTCCGCCAGCAGAGTCGTCAGCGCGCGCAGGTATATCGTCAGCCGGGCCACGGCCGCGGGCGGGATCTGCTTGGCGGCAGGTCCGGCTCCCCCGGGCAGGGCGTCGGGTGAGGAATATAGCGAAGTCACTATCTGCTCCATTGCGTCGCGTTGTGCCTCCACTCTAGAGCCCCGGCTGTTCGGGCCACAAAGCAGCCGCCCGCCAGCCGCCCGGGGCCGGCAGCGGCCCGTCGGCCGGACGGGCCCGGGGGCGTTCAGGCAGGCTGGTCGAGCGCACGTCGCAGGGTACGGAGCAGCCGGGCCTCGTCGATCCGCCAGAAATCCCGCTGCACCCCGTCCACCAGTAGCACCGGGATCTCCTCGGCGTAGCGCTCGCGCAGGCCGGCGTCGTCGTCGATGGACTGTTCGGACCATTCGAGCCCCAGCCCGGCGGTGACCCGTCCAACCACGTCGCGCGCGTCGGCGCACAGGTGGCAGTCAGCCTTGGTGATCAGAACTACCTCGGGGCGGAGCGCGGGTTTGGCCATGGTTCAACGGTAGCCCGGCGCCGGGCCCGGCGTCGATGCGGCCGCGTTCCGGGCCCGACGGCGGTGCGGCGGCGGCCCAACTGCGCGTGGGATCCGCCGGCATTGACTAGACTCGTGGCATGCCCGAGGAGAAGTACGTCGCGGTGGCTACGCGGCCGGCTGCGTCATCGCAGGACGGCGAGGCCGCCTTTTTCGACGTCGACAACACCCTCATGCGCGGCGCCAGCCTGTTCCATGTGGCGCGGAAAATGTACCAGCGCGGGGCGTTCACCATTCCGCAGGCCGCGGGCTTCGCCTGGAAGCAGCTGATGTTTGTGTTCCGCGGCGAAAACATCGACGACGTCCATGCCGTCCGCGACACCGCCCTGAGCCTGGCCTCGGGTTTCACCGTGCAGGACATCGAAGCCCTCGGCGAGGAAGTCTACGACGAGATGATCGAGTCCCGGATCTGGCCGGGCACCAAGGCGCTGGCCGAACAGCACCTCCGCGTGGGCCGCCGGGTCTGGCTGGTGACGGCGACGCCGATCGAGGTGGCCACGGTGATCTCCACCCGGCTGGGCCTCACCGGAGCCCTGGGCACGGTCGGTGAGATCCACGACGGGTCGTACACCGGGCGGCTGGTCGGCGATATCCTGCACGGACCGGCCAAGGCAGTCGCCGTCCGCGGCATCGCCGAGGCGCAAGGCCTGGACCTGAACCGCTGCTGGGCCTACAGCGACTCGCACAATGACATTCCGCTGCTCAGCATGGTCGGCCACCCGGTGGCCATCAATCCCGATGCCCGGTTGCGCCGCCACGCCCGCGAACACAACTGGCCGGTCTACGACTTCCGCTCCGGACGCCGGGCGGCCACCCTTGGCCTGAAGGCCGCCACCGTCGGCGGAGCCATCTACGGCCTCTGGCGGGGCTTCTCCCGCTTCCGCGGCCCCACGGTCTAAGCTCGCTCCCCCGGGGCCTGTCCCGCTTTCCGCTGCGCTTTCGGGCGGGCGCAGCCCGGATCCGGGCTGCCCTTTCCGAAGCCGCTGCGCTTTCCCGGATCCGCCCCGCTTGGACAAGAAAATGCCCGCCGCCGGAAAGGCAACGGGCATTGACGCTGTACGAAGTATCTCTACTTCTTATTGCGACGCTGGTGGCGCGTCTTGCGAAGCAGCTTGCGGTGCTTCTTCTTGGCCATACGCTTGCGACGCTTCTTAATAACTGAACCCACGAAAGATCCTTACCGGCTAGATGCAATACCTGCCCGTTGGGAAGGGTCCACGCGCTAAGCAGCAGACTGAACAACTGACAGGTTCTTACAATGACGTTAAACGTTCCTTAACAGGGTACCGCCTATCCGGGGCACACCACGACCGCAGGCCCCGCAACGGGGTCTGCCGCGGCCCGGTGCGACAGCAGAAGACTCAGGCCGTCTCAGTGCGTCCGTCGACGACAGCACCCTTGAGGTACTGTTCGACGGCGTTTTCCGGAACCCGGTATGAGCGGCCAAAGCGCACCGCCGGCATTTCGCCGGAGTGCACCAGGCGATACACGGTCATTTTCGATACCCGCATGACGTCCGCGACCTCGGCCACGGTGAGAAAGCGCGCGTTGGAGAAGTTGGCCTCCGAAGACATTTCCCTTATTCCTTTTGCTCAAGCGAACGGCTGCCCCGTCTGAACGACATGGCGGTGTGCCGATGCTGAGCCATCAAACAACCATGTGCTAGATACTCTAGGGGTTCATGGTGCCAATGTGAAAGGTTTCCGCAGGAATCTGTGAAGGATTTCCGCAGGATTGCCCCACCTCGACCGTCGCCGGGCCCCTCAGCGCTGGTCCCCTAGCCCTTGGTCCGCCGGGTGCGTGCCGAGGCCGCCAGCTGGTCCAGCAACGACGCGGTGACGTCCCAGTCCATGCAGGCATCCGTCACGCTCTGGCCGTACACCAGCTCGTCGGTCCCGGCGGCGTGTTCGGCGACGTCGAGGGCCTGCGCGCCGCCCACCAGGAAGCTCTCCAGCATGATCCCGGCGATCGCCGACGCGGAGGCCCCTCCGTCCTCCAGCTGGGCTCCGATCTCGAGGGCGACCTCGGCCTGCCGGTGATGGTTTTTCCCGCTGTTGGCGTGGCTCGCGTCCACGATCAGGCGCGGATTCAGCTGCCTGGCGGCAAGCCGCGTGGAGGCGGCTTCGACGTCAGCGGCGGAGAAGTTCGGTCCGTCGCTGCCGCCGCGCAGGATGATATGGGTGTCGGGGTTGCCGGCGGTGCTAACCAGGGCGGCCCGCCCGTCGCCGTCGATTCCCAGGAACGCCTGGGCGGCGCCCGCGGCGCTGCAGGCGTCGAGCGCCACCTGCAGGCCGCCGTCGGTCCCGTTCTTGAAGCCGATCGGCATGGACAGCCCGGACGCCAGCTGGCGGTGGATCTGGCTCTCCGTGGTGCGCGCTCCGATGGCACCCCAGGCGACGAGGTCCGCCATGTACTGCGGGCTGATGGGCTCGAGGAATTCCGTGGCGGTGGGCAGCCCCAGCGCGGTGACCTGGCTCAGGAACCGGCGGGCGGCGCGCAGGCCGGCGGCGATGTCGTGGCTGCCGTCGAGCCGGGGGTCGTTGATCAGGCCCTTCCAGCCCACCGTGGTGCGCGGCTTCTCGAAGTAGGTGCGCATGACGATCAGCAGGTCTTCGCGGTGCTTCTCGGCCTGGCTGACCAGCCGGCGGGCGTATTCCAGTCCGGCCTTGGGATCGTGGATGGAGCACGGGCCGACAATCACCAGGAGCCGGTCGTCCACGCCGTCCATGATCGCGCGGACCTCGTCCCTGCCGCGGCCGACGACGTCGGAGCCCCGGGCGTCCAGCGGGAGTTCAGCGATCATATCCTGCGGGGTGGGCAGCGCGGTGAATTCGCTGACCCGCAGGTTAGAAGTGGACTGCTGGCTGTCGGGGGCTGCTTCGATGCTCATGGTTTGGGTCCTGTTCCGGGGGTGCGGAGCGGGCCCTGGTCAGAACCCGCCGGAGAAATGGCGAAGGGCAGAGAATGATCTCTGCCCTGTTGGCTCTGAAGGTGTGTGGATGCGTGTCAGTTAGACGCGGGCCCCTCCAGAGCCAACGAAAAATACGCATACCAACGGTTAGTCATGGCATCGACCATAGCCCCGGCCACGGCCGAAGGGCAAAGCGGCGGCGTAACATTCCGGCACCGTCCTTTAGAGTGTGGTTGGACCACAGACTGTGACGAGACTCACCGGAGGCAGCAATGACGCAACCCACCATCATCGGCAACCCCGAGGCCCCGACGACGCCGGACGACACGGCCACCCACGGCCAGCCCGGCGCAAAGCCAGGCGCCGCTGGTGCGGCCGGGGCCGCTGGTGCCGCTGGCGCCGCCGCCGGCGCCCGGGACGGCGGCCTGCTGCCCGACGCGCTCCGGCGCCGCGTGCCGAAGTACGCGGACCTGGCGCCCCTGATGCAGTTCAAGAAGCCGGACTTCAGCCGCGAGGCGAAGCTGCGCCGCGCCAGCACCATCTGGGACCTGCGGGAGCTGGCCAAGCGGCGCACCCCCAAGGCGCCGTTCGATTACACCGACGGGGCGGCCGAGGCCGAGATCACCCTGCGCCGGGCCCGTGAGGCGTTCCTGGACATCGAGTTCCGCCCGGGCGTCCTGCGCGACGTCTCCGGCGTGGACCTCAGCACCGAGATCCTGGGCCAGGCCGCCCGGCTGCCCGTCGGCATCGCGCCCACCGGCTTTACCCGGATGATGCAGTCCGAAGGCGAGTACGCCGGCTCCCGGGCCGCCGCGGCCGCCGGCATCCCCTACACGCTCTCCACCATGGGCACCGCGTCCATCGAGGACGTGGCCGCCGCCGCCCCCGACGGCCGCAACTGGTTCCAGCTGTACCTGTGGACGGACCGGGACCGCTCGCTGGAGCTGATCGAACGCGCGGCCGCGGCGGGCAACGACACGCTGATGGTCACGGTGGACACCGCCGTCGCGGGCGCCCGGCTCCGCGATGTCCGCAACGGAATGACCATCCCGCCGGCGCTGACCCTGAAAACGGTGCTGGACGCTTCCTACCGGCCGGCGTGGTGGTTCAACTTCCTCACGCACGAGCCGCTGACCTTCGCGTCGCTGTCACGCTACACCGGCACCGTGGCGGACCTGATCAACTCCATGTTCGACCCCACCCTGACCTTCGAGGACCTGGACTGGCTGCGCGAAACGTGGAAGGGCAAGCTGGTGGTCAAGGGCATCCAGACCGTCGACGACGCCCGCAAGGTCGTGGACCACGGGGCGGACGGCGTCGTGCTCTCCAACCACGGCGGCCGCCAGCTGGACCGCGCCCCCATCCCGTTCCACCTGCTTCCGGAGGTGTCCGCGGCGCTCAAGGCGGGCAACAGCGACGCCGCGGTCATCCTGGATACCGGCATCATGAGCGGCGCGGACATCATCGCGGCGCTGGCGCTGGGGGCGGACTTCACCCTGATCGGCCGCGCCTACCTTTACGGCCTGATGGCCGGCGGCCGGGCCGGGGTGGACCGGGCCATCGAGATCCTGGAGACCGACATGCGCCGCACCATGGCGCTGCTGGGTGTCAGCCGGATCGCCGACCTCACCCCGGACCACGTCCGGCTGCTCGCCAGGTAGCCGGGCTACTTCTTGCGGCCGAATTTCGGCAGGTTGGCCAGTAGGTCCGCGGCGCGGGTGGCGGCACGGCCCACCGTCCGGCCGATCTGCTGCGGTCGCTTGTCTTCCCCCGCGGTGCTCACCGGAATGGCGACGGCGGGGCTCAGCGCACTGCCTGCGGGAACTTCCGGCAGCGCCGGTTCCGTTGCCGCCGGCGGCGTGGTCACGGCCGCGGCGAGGCTCTCAGGCACCGGGCCCGGTTCCGGGGTGCCGGCGGGCAGGGCTGCCGCCGGGGCCGGTGCCGCCGGTTCGGCAGCGGCGGAACGCCCGACGTCGAACGTCTCCAGCCAGCTGGCGACGCCGGCCAGCGGCTTCGGGTTCAGGGCGTAGTAGCGCTTTTGGCCCTGGGCGCGCATGCTGACCAGGTCCGCCTCGCGCAGGACTTTAAGGTGCTTGGAAATGGTGGGCTGGCTCGCCTCGAGCTCCTGGACCAGCTCCCCCACCGCTTTGTCCCCCTCGCGGAGGGACATAAGAATGTCCCGCCGGGTTGCCTCAGCAATGACGGCAAATACGTCGTCTGTCACCATGCCCTCCACACTAGCGACATATACGCCGGAAGGCATCCACTAATTGCGGGCTCCCGCGGGGACCGGCCGGGCGGCCCGGAAGTGCCGGTCAGTCGAACCAGGGATCCAGGCCGTAAAGCGGGAAGACTTCTTTACGGGTGGCCATGACGGTGCGGTCCACCTCGTCGTTGGGGTCGAAGCCGACCTCCCAGGAGCGCCACCAGAGGTCCACGTCGTCGCCCATGACCGCGGGCGGTGCGACGCCGTACTTGGCCCCGTACTTTTCCTGCACGTACCGCCGCCAGTCCTCCGGCACGGGGGTCCGCAGCGGGACCGGGCGGCCCGCCGCAATGGCGATCAGGTGGCTCCAGGAGCGCGGGACCACCGTGATCACGTTGTAGCCGCCGCCGCCGGTGGAAATCCAGCGGTTGTCGCAGTAGCGGGCCGCGAGGTTCCCGATGGCGGTGGCCGCCTCGCGCTGACCGTCGACGCTGATGTTCAGGTGCGTGAGCGGATCCAGGCGGTGCGAGTCGCAGCCGTGCTGGCTGACGACGACCTCCGGTTCGAAGGCGCCGATGAGTTGCGGAACGACCGCGTGGAAGGCCCGCAGCCAGCCCGCGTCCCCGGTCCCGGCCGGCAGCGCGACGTTGACCGCGCTGCCCTGGGCATTCGGGCCGCCGATCTCGTTGGCGAAGCCGGTGCCCGGAAACAGTGTCAGCCCGGTCTCATGCAGCGAGATCGTCAGCACCCGCGGGTCGTCCCAGAAGATGCTCTGCGTCCCGTCGCCGTGGTGCGCGTCGACGTCGACGTACACCACCCGCTGCACGCCGCCGTCGAGCAGCCGCTGGATGGCCAGGGCGGCGTCGTTGTAGATACAGAAGCCGCTGGCCCGTTCACGGGAGGCGTGGTGCATGCCGCCGCCGAAGTTCACGGCCCGCACCGCGCTGCCGTCCAGGATGGCCGCGGCCGCGAGCAACGACCCGCCCGCCAGCCTGGCGCTGGCCTCGTGCATGCCGGCGAAGGCCGGGTCGTCCTCGGTCCCGAGGCCGCGGCCCAGGTCCGGAGTGTCAGGATCAGCGCTGACCCGCCGGACGGCGGCGACATAGTCCGCGCTGTGCACGGTACCGAGTTCCTCGTCGGTGGCCACCCAGGGAGCGGCTACGCTCACGTGTTCCAGGTCCAGCAGCCCCAGGCTGCGGGCCAGCCGCGCGGTGAGTTCCATCCGCTCCGGCGCCATCGGGTGGCTGTGGCCAAAGTTGTAGGCCGTCATGGCAGAGTCCCACACCACCGTCGTCGGCAGGGCGGTCTGAGCGAGTCCGGGGAGGAATGTCATCAATCACAGGCTACCGGAGCGCACCGCCCCCATCCCCCGTCGTTGCGCGGAATATAGTGGTTTACTACTGAAGGACGCCGTTTCAACCGAGGACAAGCCGCACATGACGCAAAGCCAGTCGAGGTCACCGAGCCCGGCCAGCTGGCATCCCGGCCAGCCGGAGCGCGAGGGCCTGTGGATCTTCACCCGGCTGCGCGACTTCGTCGACGACATCGCCAACACCTCCCCGGCACGCCTGGCCGTCTCGGCCTTCGCCGTCGTCATCCTGGTCTTCACCACCCTGCTCTCCCTGCCGGTGTCCTCCGCCACCGGGCAGGCGACGCCGCTGCACCAGGCCCTCTTCACCGCCGTGTCGGCCGTCTGCGTGACCGGGCTGACGGTCGTGTCCACGGCCGTGCACTGGTCCTTCTTCGGCCAGCTCGTGATCCTGCTCGGCATCTTCGTCGGCGGCCTTGGCACCCTGACCCTGGCGTCGCTGCTGGCCCTGATGGTCAGCAAGAAACTCGGCGTCCGCGGCAAGCTGATCGCGCAGGAGGCCATGAACAACGCCGGCCGCCTCGGCGAGGTGGGCACCCTGCTGCGGATCGTCATCGTCACCTCCGTGGTGATCGAAGCCGCCCTGGCCGTGGCACTGATCCCGCGGTTCCTCGCGCTGGGCGAAAGCTTCGGACAGTCCGTCTGGCACGGCGTGTTCTATTCCATTTCCGCGTTCAACAACGCCGGCTTCACGCCGCACTCGGACGGCATTGTGCCCTACGAGACGGACCTGTGGATCCTGATCCCGCTGATGATCGGCGTGTTCCTGGGCAGCCTCGGCTTCCCGGTCGTGATGGTGCTGCAGCAGAACGGCCTGAACTGGAAGAAGTGGAACCTGCACACCAAGCTGACCATCCAGGTCTCGCTGATCCTGCTCGCCGCCGGCACCGTGCTCTGGGGGCTGATGGAGTGGGAGAACATGCGCACCATCGGCGGTATGAACCTGGCCGACAAGATCACGCACTCGCTCTTCGCCTCGGTGATGACGCGCTCCGGTGGCTTCAACCTGGTGGACCAGAACCAGATGGACTCGACCACCATGCTGCTGACCGACGCGCTGATGTTCGCCGGCGGCGGCTCGGCGTCAACCGCCGGCGGCATCAAGGTGACCACCATCGCGGTGATGTTCCTGGCGATCGCGGCCGAAGCCCGCGGCGACTCCGACGTGAAGGTCTACGGCCGCACCATCCCGGAGGGCACCATGCGGGTGGCCATCTCGGTCATTGTCGCCGGCGCCACCCTGGTGGCCGTCTCGGCCCTGCTGCTGCTGCAGATCAGCGGCGCTTCGCTGGACCGGGTGCTGTTCGAGACGATTTCCGCGTTCGCCACGGTGGGCCTGAGCACCAACCTCAGTGCCGAGCTGCCCCCGGCGGGGGTCTACGTCCTCACCGCCCTGATGTTTGCCGGCCGCGTCGGCACCGTCACCCTCGCCGCTGGGCTGGCCCTGCGCCAGCGCAGCCAGTTGTACCACTACCCGGAAGAGAGACCCATCATTGGCTAGTTCCTCAGGCACCGTCAACCGTCCCGCCCACAATGCGCCCGTGCTGGTGATCGGGCTGGGCCGCTTCGGCGCGTCCACCGCAGAGCAGCTGGTCAAACAAGGCCGCGAAGTGCTGGCGATCGAACGCGACCGCAACCTGGTGCAGAAGTGGGCCAGCGTGCTGACCCACGTGGTGGAGGCCGACGCGACCAACATCGACGCCCTCCGCCAGCTCGGCGCGCAGGAGTTCAGTTCCGCCGTCGTCGGCGTGGGCACCTCCATCGAATCCTCGGTGCTGATCACCGTGAACCTCGTGGACCTCGGCATCGAGCACCTCTGGGTCAAGGCGATCACGCCGTCGCACGGCAAGATCCTGACCCGGATCGGCGCCAACCACGTGATCTACCCGGAGGCCGACGCCGGCGTCCGCGCCGCGCACCTCGTCTCCGGCCGGATGCTGGACTTCATCGAGTTCGACGACGACTTCGCGATCGTGAAGATGTACCCGCCGCGGGAAACCGTGGGCTTCACCCTGGATGAGTCCAAGGTGCGCTCCAAGTACGGCGTGACGATCGTGGGCGTGAAATCCCCGGGCGAGGACTTCACCTACGCCCGGCCGGAGACCAAGGTTTCCTCCCGGGACATGCTCATTGTCTCCGGCCACGTGGACCTGCTGGAACGGTTCGCCGCGCGCCCGTAGATCAGGGCGCGGCGGTCTTCGCAGCCTTCGCGGCGGCTTTGGCTGCCTGCTTGCTGGCCCGTACCTTGCTCAGCGACTCCGGGTCCACAATGTCCGCGACGGAAAGGAAAGCGTTCTCCTGGCCGTAGTGGCCGGCGGCCTCGCGCCAGCCTTCCGCCCGGAGCCCGCACTGCTTTCCCAGCAGCGCCAGGAAGATCTTCGCCTTCTGCTCGCCGAACCCCGGCAGCGCCTTGAGCCGGCGCAGCACCTCCGGCCCATCGGGGTCGCCCTGCGTCCAGATGGCGGTAGCGTCCCCGTCCCAGTCGCTGTGCACCGTCTCGGCAAGGGCCTGGGCGCGGCCGGCCATGGAGCCGGGAAACCGGTGGACGGCCGGGCGCTCTTTGAACATCTCGACGAAGGCCTGCGGATCGTAGCCGGCGATCGCGGCGGGCTCCATGGACCCGATGCGGGTGCGGATCTTTTCCGGACCGGCAAAGGCCGATTCCATCGTCACCTGCTGGTCAAGCAGCATGCCGGTGAGCAGCGCAAACGCGTCCTCGCTGAGGAGTTGGTCCGCCGCGGGGTCGCCTGTGATGTGCAGTTCCATGGGTCCTATCCTGCCACCCGGCCCGGCCGGCGTCATGGCCGGCGCCTGCGTTCCGGCTAGCCGAGCTCCCGGGTGATCTCTGCGGCCCGCTCCGCGGCGGCCCGGGCGCCGTCGGCGACGATCGCCGGAAGGCCGCGCTCGTCAAAGGTGGCGATTGCCCGTTCGGTGGTGCCGTTCGGGCTGGTCACGGCCTTGCGGAGCGCCGTCGGGTCGGCGCCCGGCTCGGCGAGCATGAGCCCGGCACCGGCGACAGTTTCGCGCGCCAGCAGCAGCGAGAGCTCGGCGTCCAGGCCCAGTTCGACGCCGGCGGCCGCCATCGCCTCGGCCAGGTAGAAGGCGTACGCCGGGCCGGAGCCGCTGATCGCGGACAGGGCGTCCACCTGCTCCTCGGTGATCTCGACGACGGTGCCGACGGCGGCGAAGATGCCCTTTGCGCGCTGCAGCTGCTCGTCCGAGCAGTGGGTTCCGGCCGAGACCGAGACGACGCCGCGGCCCAGTTTGGCCGGCGTATTCGGCATCGAACGGATGACGGGCTGCCCGGCCGGGAGCGCCGCTTCGAGCTGCGCCAGCGACACCGCGGCGGCAACGCTGACGACGATGGTGTCCGGCGAGAGCGAGCCGCTGATCTCGCGGGCAAGATCCGCGACTCCCACGGGCTTGACGCCCAGCACCACGACGGCGGCGCCGGTGGCGGCCTGGCTGTTGTTCTCCGGTTCTTCCTCGCCGGCGATGGCCGTGATTCCGTGGTGCCGCTCGGCCAGCTCGGCGGCCCGTTCGGCCCGCCGGACGGTGGCGACGATGTCCGCGGGGTCCGTTCCGCCCGCGATCATGCCGCCCAGGATTGCCTCGTTCATTGACCCACAGCCCAGGAATGCGATTCGGTTGCTCATTGACCCATCATTGCAGTCCGCCCCGATTCACAGCCAGCTCACATCCTCAGCGCAGCTTGTTCCCAAACTCGGCGCCTAACGTAGTAAGTGCCTCATTGAGGGTGCGAGTGATGATATGGCAGTCATGCGGATGTCTGCCCGGCACCGGTGGTCTGCAGCGGGTTTCCCCCATTTTCCCGCAGCGGACCGCCGGTGCCTTTCACGTTTGCCGCCTCCCGCCCGGCTATTGCTGGATGGACCGCACTTCGATGGGAAGGGTGGTGGCGCGGGCCAGCTTCCCGGCCCAGCCAAGGGCCGCGTCCAGGTCCGGCGCCTCAATGACCGTAAAGCCGCCAAGGTGTTCCTTTGATTCGGCGAACGGGCCGTCTGTCATCAGTGTCTCGGTCCCCTGCTGCCGCACGACAGTAGCGGTCTCCGTGGGGTGCAGTCCCGCGGCGAAGACCCAGGCGCCGGCGGCCTTCATTTCCCGGTTTACCGCTTCAAGGTCCCGCATGATGGGCGCCAGGACGTCCGCGGCCGGGGCTGGGCCCGCAGGCTGGTAAACGCTGAGCAAGTACTGTGCCATGGTGCTGTCCTCCTTGACGATGGGGCCGGTCCCTTGCCGGCCCTTCAGCTTGTCAACGAACGGGGTGCGTCCGGAACGACACTTGGGGCCCGCTTTCGGCCACGGGGCGGACATTGCCGGCCGGAGCCGGCCGACGTCAGCGTGCGTCCAGCGCCTCGACGTCGGGTGCCTGCGGCGCGGCGGCCTCGTCGGTACGGGTCACGTGGGGCGCGGGCTGCAACGGACCTTCGAAGATGAGTTGGTCTAGGCGGCGCAGGATCAGCCCCTCGCGGAGGGCCCAGGGGCAGATCTCCAGGCTCGGGAACTCAAACATTTCCAGGGCCGCTTCCGCCACCAGGGCGCCGGCCAGAAGCTGGGGCGCGCGCGCTTCGGAAACACCGGGAAGGTTCAGCCGGTCCTCCACCTCCATGGCAGAGATGCGTTGCGCCCACAGGCCGAGGTCCGTGGCGAACAGCTCCCGCTTGACATAGGGTCCGGCGCCGCTGGGCGCGGCCCCGGCGATGCGCGCCAGCGAACGGAAGGTCTTGGAGGTTCCGGCCACATGGTTGGCCTTGCCAAGCTTTGCGAAGTCGCGCACCGCGGGCTTGAGCGTAGCCCTGATGTAGCGGCGGAGCTCCTTGACGCTCTTGGCCGACGGCGGGTCCTCGGCGAGCCAGTCCCGGGTGAGCCGGCTCGCGCCGAGCGGGACCGACGTCGCAAGTTCGGGGAGTTCGTCCTCCCCGTAGGCCATTTCAAAGGAACCGCCGCCGATGTCCAGGTTCAGCACGGGACCCGCGCCCCAGCCGTACCAGCGGCGGACGGCAAAAAACGTCATCGAGGCCTCTTCGCTGCCGGTGAGTTCCCGGAGCGTCACGGTGGTCTCATGTTTGACCCGGGCCAGGACGGCGGGCCCGTTAGTGGCGTCGCGGATGGCCGAGGTGCAGAACGCCAGCAGGTCCTCGGCCTTGTGCTTGGCTGCGAATTCCCACGCTTCGAGGACGAATTCGATCAGCTCATGCTGGCCGGCGTCGTTGATGCTCCCGTCGCCCTCCAGGAATTGCACGAGGGAGAGCGGCCGCTTATGCGACGCGAACGGAACCGGGCGCGCGCCGGGGTGGGCGTCCACCAGGAGGAGGTGGACAGTGTTGGACCCGATATCGAGGACGCCTAGCCGCATGCTGCCATTATTCCCCCGGGAACCCGGCCCGCCTAACGGACCGGCCCGGGGCCGTTCCGCGGACTAGGCCTGGCTGTCGCCCTGGGCCGCTTCCGGCTCCTCCTCGGACGGCTTGAAGTCCCGGCGGATGTTCGCCACGCCTTCCGGGTCGATTTCGAAACCGTAGACGGCGCCGGGGTTGATCACCATGCCCAGCTGGTCGCCGAGGTTGCCGATGATCGCCGAACCCTGGGTGCCGAGCACGTTCGGCGCCGCGGCGAGGTACTGCTCGGCCACCCGGCTGGGGTGCGAGAAGACGGCCAGCACGGGCTCGCCGGAGGCGTTGGCGAGCACCAGCGGCTCCACCTGGGAGTCCGGGCCATCGATCGTGTCGGAGCTGACGATGTAGACCTCGTTGTTGAGGAAGGACAGGATGACGTCCACCGGGTTGGCGTCCGGCTGCTCCCCCCGGGCGAGCTTCTCTTCGAGGTCGTTGAGCGGCTGGAGATCCATGGGTTCTGGCTGTTCAGTCATGGTCCTACTCGATCACGTCGCGCCCCGGTCCGCAATTCCTACCCCTTACCCCGGCACCCCTTACTTCTTGGCGGCGGCCTTGCGGGCGGGGGCCTTGCGGGCCGTCGTCGTGCGCTTGACCGGGCCCTTGGCGCGCTTTTCGGCGAGGAGTTCGACGGCGCGTTCCCGTGTCAGTTCCTCGATCGCGGTGCTGCGCGGCACGGTGATGTTGGTGACGCCGTCGGTGATGTACGGGCCGAAGCGGCCTTCCTTCACCACGATGTTCTTCTCCGAGACCGGGTCCGGGCCGAACTCCGCCAGCGGCGGGACGGCGGCGCGGGCACCGCGCTGCTTGGGCTGCGAGTAGATCTCCAGCGCCTGTTCCAGCGTGATGGTGAAGATTTCCTCCTCCGAGCCGATGGAACGGGAGTCCGTGCCCTTCTTCAGGTACGGGCCGAAGCGTCCGTTCTGCACCGTGATCGGGTTGCCGTCGGCGTCCTGGCCGAGTACCCGCGGCAGGCTCATGAGCTGCAGGGCCTCATCCAGGGTCACCGTGTCCACGCTCATGGAGGCGAACAGCGAACCGGTGCGCGGCTTTGCCTTGACGGGCTTCTTCGGCGGCTTCGGCTTGCCGTTCTTGTAGTACTCGACCGGCTGGTTGGCGAGCTGCTCCTCGGTCATTTCCGGGATGATCTCGGTGACGTAGGCGCCATAGCGGCCGTTCTTGGCCACGATGGTGTGCCCGGTGTGCGGGTCCGCGCCGAGCACGCGCTCCTCCGGGGCGGCGGTCTCCATCAGCTCGACCGCCTTGGCGGCGGTCAGCTCGTCCGGAGCCAGGTCCTCAGGGACGTTGGCGCGGGCGGACTCGATGACTTCGCCGGTCTTCGGGTCCACGGTGGGGACGGAGCTTTCCAGGTACGGCCCGAACTTGCCCACGCGCAGGGTGATGCCCTCGGTGATCGGGATGGAGTTGATTTCGCGGGCATCGATCTCGCCGAGGTTGTTGACGATGCTCAGCAGGCCGGGCTCGGAATCCGCCCCGAAGTAGAAGTGCTTGAGCCAAGCTGGCCCGGCCTCCTGGCCGTTGGCGATCTTGTCCAGATCGGCTTCCATGTCCGCCGTGAAGTCATAGTCCACATAGTCGTGGAAGTGCTGCTCGAGCAGCCGGATCACGGAGAACGCGATCCAGCTAGGTACCAGCGCCGAGCCCTGCTTCCGGACGTAGCCGCGGTCCTGGATGGTGGAAATCGTGGAGGCGTAGGTCGACGGGCGGCCGATGCCCTTCTTTTCCAGCTCCGCGGTCAGGGACGCTTCGGTGTAGCGCGGCGGCGGCGAAGTTTCGTGCCCGACGGCGACGATCTCCGACGCCGTCAGGGCGTCGTCCTTGGCCACGTTGGGCAGCCGGCGTGCTTCCTCGGAGTCCTCGTCCCCGCGGCTCTCGTCCTTGCCTTCTTCATAGGCTGCGAGGAAGCCCGGGAAGGTGATGACGGTGCCGGAGGCGGAGAATTCGGCGTCCCGGCCGGCGGCCGCGCCGCCCACGGTGACGGCGCCGAGCCGAATGGTCGCGGTGGAACCCTTGGCGTCGGCCATCTGGGAGGCCACGGTGCGCTTCCAGATCAGCTCGTAGAGGCGGAACTCGTCGCCGGAAAGCTGCTTGGCAACCTGCGCCGGCGTGCGGAAGGAGTCACCGGCGGGGCGGATGGCCTCGTGGGCTTCCTGCGCGTTGGCCGCCTTGCCGCTGTAGACACGGGGCGAGGCCGGGACGTACTCGGGGCCGTACAGCTCGGAGGCCTGCCGCCGCGCGGCGGTGATGGCCTCGTTGCTCAGGGCGTTCGAGTCCGTACGCATATAGGTGATGTAGCCGTTTTCGTAGAGGCGCTGGGCCACCTGCATCGTGCTTTTGGAGGAGAACCGCAGCTTGCGGCCGGCCTCCTGCTGCAGCGTGGAGGTGGTGAACGGCGCCGCGGGGCGGCGGGTGTAGGGCTTGGTGTCGACGGAGCGGACGCGGAAGTCCGCCTCCTGCAGGCCGGCGGCCAGGGCACCGGCGAGTTCCTCGTTCAGATGCACGACGCCGCGCGAGGTGAGCTCGCCGTCGTCGTTGAAGTCCCGTCCGCTGGCGACCTTGGAGCCGTCGACGGCAGCCAATTTCGCTTTGAAGGAGCCGGATTCCGCGCCGAACTGCCCGGTCAGGTCCCAGTAGGACGCCGACTTGAACGCCATCCGCTCGCGTTCCCGGTCCACCACCATGCGGGTCACCACGGACTGCACGCGGCCGGCGGAGAGTCCGCGGGCCACCTTGCGCCACAGCACAGGGGAGATCTCGTAGCCGTAGAGGCGGTCCAGGACACGGCGGGTTTCCTGCGCGTCGACCAGGTCCTGGTCCACATCGCGCAGGTTGTCCATGGCGCGGTGGATGGCTTCCTTGGTGATTTCACCGAAGGTCATCCGGTACACCGGAACCTTGGGCTTAAGGACTTCCAGCAGGTGCCACGCGATGGCCTCGCCCTCGCGGTCCCCATCGGTTGCGAGGTAGAGCGCGTCGGCGCCCTTGAGCTGGGCCTTGAGTTCGGCCACCTTTTTCTTCTTGTCCGGAGACACCACGTAATACGGCTTGAAGTCGTGTTCAATGTCGACGGCGAACTTGCCCAGCGGCGTCTTCTTCAGTTCCGCAGGGAGCTCCGAAGGCTGCGGAAGGTCGCGGATGTGACCGATAGAGGCCTCAACGATGAAGCCTTCGCCCAGGTACTTGGCGATGGTCTTGCTCTTGGCGGGAGACTCCACAATCACGAGTTTCTTGCCGGTGGGGGCCTTGCTTGGCACGGTGCTCCTACAGAAAAAGGTTGCTCGGGCAGATGCGCCCATACCCGCCTAGTTCACCATATTTTGCAGATTCCCGCGCATCCGGGCCCGAAAGCCACCCTTACCGGGACCGGAATTAATGCCACGTCCGGGGACGCAAGCATCCGGACTGGTTCTCTTCCGGCCCCGGAGAAAACCGTTGCAGAGCGCTTGTTGGGGTGGTTGTCTGAAGGCATGAGCGATCAAGGAGCACCCGACCGAAGTGACTTGCCTGCCGATGAGCACCTGCGGGACGATGTCTCACCCGCAGCGGATCCAGAACCCGACGCTGCCGGGCAGAACGGTTTCACCCCCGGGCAGACCAACGCCGGACAGCAGGTCGGCGGCCTGGCGTCCGCAGCCGGCTACGGGAAAGAACAGGATCCGGATTCCCGCGGGGACACCAACAACCCGGTGTGAGCAGGACGCCGGCGGCCGCATCACCGCACACCCGCGCCGGCCCTACCGTCCCGGCCGCCCTCTACCCTATGATTGACCGCCCTGCCGATGGAGGGCGAAGCCGCCGACGATCAGCAGGAGCCCGAAGGCGAGGAACCCGACATCCCAGGTCCACGGGCCGCCCAGGTCATCGCGCACATGGTGGATCTGCAGCAACTGGTGGTTGATCAGGCCTTCAACCACGTTGAAGATCCCCCACCCCGCCAGCACCAGGCCGAAGTGAAATCCCCAGCTGGGCGCCTTGCGGCCCCGGCGCCAGGCCACGATGGCCGCCGTCGAGCCGGCCACCACCAGCACCCAGGTCCCGAGATGGAAGAAGCCGTCGGCCAGCGTGTTCACTTCGAGGCCCTCGACCGTCGAGACCGGGAACTCCTCGACGTGGCTGACCATGTGGTGCCACTGCAGGATCTGGTGGAGGAGGATCCCGTCAACGAAGCCGCCCAGGCCCAGGCCGAGCAGGAGACCGGCCCACCGTGAGGGCGCCTCCTGCCGTTCCCCCGGCAGAACTCGAGCGTTCATGCCTTACCGCCTCCTTTTGGACAATTGCATCGCGTTGGCGCTTGTTCGCGCTGGCGCCTCTGGCCGGGACACGCATTCAAAGTTATAGTAAGCACGCTGATGATTTGCGACAAGGCACGACGACGTACTCCCCAGGCATCCCGATCCCGTTGCCTGCAGTTGCTTGCTAAGGAGAATTCGATGCGACCCTCTCTAAGCTCAGTCCTCGCAGCACTGGCCCTCTGCGCAGCCCTTGTCCTGCCGGCCGGTGCCGCCACCGCCTCGGCCGGCAGCGCGCCGGCAGCGCCGGCCTATCTGAGTTCCAGCACGACGGAGCCCAACCCGTCGGGCTCCCCGTCCACCCCCGGCCCGGTGGATCCCGGAACCGGCGAGACCCCCGGCGCCAAGGAAACCCGCGTCGATTACGCGCCGTACGTCATCGCCGCAGTCGTTATCCTGGCCCTGGCCGCCGCAGCCCTGGCGTGGCGCCGCGCCAAGGGCGGCCCATCGTCGAGGAACCTCCGCCGCGGGGACCAGGACTTCAGCGAAAGGAACCCGGATGATCGCCGTTCTGATCATTGACATGCAGAATGCGTTCTTCGAGGACCCGGCGCTTCAACGCCAGGGAGGGGATGTCATTGCTGCCTGCAACCGGCTGATCACGGCGGCGCAGGAATCAGGAGCCAAGGTCCTGCTGGTCAAAACCGAGCACGAAAAAGACAGGTCCACCTGGACCCTGAATATGTTGGAGGACGACCAGGGGTTCATCTTCCGCGGCACGCAGCAGGCCGAGTTCGTTGGCGGACTCACGACGGATTCCTTGCCGCAACTGGTCAAAACACGCGACAGTGCGTTTCTGGGTACGGATCTTCTCTGGCGGCTGCGGAACTGGGACGTCGAGACGCTTGTGCTCGCCGGCATCTCCACCCATAACTGCATCGCCCAGACCGCGGCAGACGCCTTCGCGTACAACTTCCGGGTCATTTATGCCGACGAGGCGACAGCTTCCGAGAACGCCGAAGCCGCAGCCGCAGTCCAGGAGATCCTCTGCCGCGAATACCGCCAGCAGGTACTGGATATCGCGGGGATCGAAAAGCTCCTAGGAGCACAGGCTACGGCCCGGCCCTGAGCCAGCGGAATGATCTCCGGCACCGGGCGGACGCCTGTCTCCGGTCACGGTGCGCCCCGACGGATCCGTTCGACGACGGCCGTGGTTGACTGTTCGGGCACGTAGTCGAGGATCGCGACCCTTCCGCCGTACTCCTCGACGGCCTGCGTTTCGGCAAGCATCTCGGGCGTGTAGTCGCCCCCTTTGGCGTAAATGTCGGGCCGGATCTGCTGGATGAGGGGAATCGGCGTCGCTGTAGCGAAGACCGTGACATAGTCGACGCAGCTAAGGGCAGCTACAACGGCCGCCCGGTCCGCGATGGTGTTCACGGGTCGCCGCGGTCCCTTAAGCCGGCGGACCGAATCATCGCTGTTAAGCGCCACCACGAGGACATCGCCCAGCTGCTTGGCCTGGTTCAGGTACCGGGTGTGTCCCCGGTGCAAGACGTCGAAGCATCCGTTCGTCAGGACAATCCGCTTTCCTGCTGCCCGGTGCCGTTTAATCTGCGCCCCAAGCTCGTCCGCACCCAGGGCGGTGTCGGTAAAACGGCCAAGATGAACGCTGAGGTCCGCAGTGCTGCAGACGGACGTACCGGGCCGGTGAACGACGATATCCGCGGCGGCTTGGGCGAAATCGACGCTGGTGGTGAGGGGCAACGACGCCGCCCTGGCCAGCGTCAGCGCGGCGACGAAGGTGTCGCCTGCGCCCGCCGCCTGTTTTTCCCGGACCGGCCGCGCCCACGTGCGGTGGATTTCCCCGGGACCGGGGACCAGGATCGACCCGTCCCGGTCCAGCGTCACGACGACGGCCCGCGCTCCGGACGCCTGAAGCAGTGCGTCGCGGTGCGCGATGATGGCCTCCGCCCGGGCGGACGACCCGGCGTCGAACTTCAGTCCCAACATTCCGGCTGCTTCCAGCGCGTTGGGCGTGGCAAGATCCGCCTTCAGCGGCGCCCAGGCCTCGGGATGGTGGGCGTCCACCAGCACCAGGCCTTCCCCCCGTGCGGAAAGAAGTTCCAACAATACGCCGCGCACAGGCCCGCTCAGCGCTCCGGCGCCGTAGTCGCAGACCACAACCGCTTGCTGGTCCTGCAACGCTGCGCTGAGGGATCCGGCCAAGGCAGCGAGCGCCGCTGCCGGCGGTTCGCGCTGAACATCGTCCACCCGCAGCAGCACCTGGCCGTCGCTGCTGATCCGGGTCTTCGTGGTGGTCGCGGCACCCGGGCACCGATGGACATGGGCGGTATCAACACCCGCCTCTGCCAGCTGGCGCAACAATTCCTCACCGGCGTCGTCCCGGCCCGCAATCCCGGCCAGCCTCACCTCGGCGCCGAGGGCGGCCAGGTTCATTGCCGTGTTGGCCGCTCCACCCGGGGCGAAGCTTCGCTGGCTGATTTCAACCACCGGTGCCGGCGCTTCCCGGCAGAGCCGCTCGATTGATCCGGTCCACCAGCCGTCGAGCATCACGTCACCGACGACGGTGACGGACGGGCGGAGCGAGGCCAACCGCCGGGGCAGCCATTCGGTCAGGCCCCGCTGGCCGCTGAGCGGACCGTTATGCAGTTCCCCGTGGCTTGGCGGGGTCACGGCCGGGTCCCGCCCGGACGGCGGCTGGCGCATCCGGCCAGGATGAGCGCGGACATGTGGTTCCTTTCTTCGGAACATCCCTCTTAAGCAGAGACATACCCAACCAGAGGGGCCTTCACACGTGGTTGGCGGATCATTCCCCGTTCTGCTGGACCCGGCAGGGCGATTGCACCGGGCGCCCGCGGTAGCCAGCGGGGCCGGCAAGCCATATCGTGGGCCACGTCATGAGCATCAGACGGGCAGGAGTCCGTAATGAAGGATCCCGCTGCGGCATCACTAGGCGCCGGGCCGGGCCGCTGGGGCGTCGGGCCCGTGCTGGAGAAGTTCCCGCACGTCTCTCGGATCGCGGTCCTGCGCGGCGGCGGACTGGGGGATCTGCTGTTTGCGCTGCCCGCGGTCTCTGCGCTGACGGCCGCCTATCCCGGTGCGTCGGTGACGTTGCTTGGCTCTCCGGGGCACGTCGAGCTGCTGGAAAACACCATGTGCCCGGTAGCGGACGTCCGGGTGTTGCCGGTGACCGAGGGCATCCGGCCGGGTGCCGAAGATGCGGCGGCGGTTGAGGCGTTTTTCACTTCAATGAAACGCGAGGAGTTTGACCTGGCCGTCCAGTTGCATGGCGGAGGACGGTTCTCCAATCCGTTCCTCCTCCGTCTTGGCGCCCGGCACACGGTGGGATCACGGACCGCCGACGCCGCTCCGCTGGAACGCAACCTCCCCTACACCTACTACCAGCACGAGCCGCTGCGGGGCCTGGAAGTGGCCGGGTTGGCGGGCGCAACCCCCGTGGGACTGGAAGCCCGGATCAGGCCGGCGGAACGGCACGTTGCCGAGGTCAGGGAGTGGCTGGGCGACGGCGCCAGTCCCGCGGGCCCCTTGGTGGCCATCCATCCGGGGGCATCAGATCTGCGGCGGCGCTGGCCGGTCGAGAACTTCGGCCAGGTGGCTGCGGCCTGCGCAGCCGACGGGAGCCGGGTCCTGGTGGTGGGCGCTGCAGAGGAAAGGCAGTTGGCGGCGCAGGTCGTTGAGGCGGCGGGTTCCGGCGCGGTCGCCTCGGTGGCAGGCGACTTGAGCCTCGGCAACCTGGCGGCGCTTCTGGACAGGTGTGCTGTCCTGGTAGGTAATGACAGCGGCCCCCGGCATCTGGCGCAGGCCCTCGGCACACCCACGGTGGGTTTGTTCTGGGCAGGCAACCTGATCAACGCCGGTCCGCTGGGCCGTAGCCTGCACCGGCCCCAGGTGTCCTGGATGACCCATTGCCCTGACTGCGGAGCGGACCTCACCCAGGTTGGCTGGACCGCGCCCCGGTGCGTGCATGAGCCGTCCCTTGTGGCCGGGATCCGCCCGGGGGACGTCTACCGTGACGTGCGGGAGCTCACGGCCATGAGTCTTCCCGCGCCTGGCAGATGAGCAGTTCGCGGACCTCACAGCCTGCGGGCTGTGAAAGGGCGAAGATGACGGCCTGCGCCACGCTGGCAGGATCGTTGAGGCGTGAGTCGTCCTGGGGCTTGTACTTCTCGTCACGGTCATCGAAGAACCGGGTCTTCATGCCGCCCGGGATCAGTGTGGTCACCCCGATCTCCCCTCCGGTCTCCGCGGCGAGCGCCTGGCTGAACCCGAGGACCCCGAACTTGGACGCACAATATGCGGATGCCTCCGGCAGCGCCCGCTTGGCCAGAGTCGAGGCGACGGTGACCACACGGCCGCCGGAGGATTTGAGGTAGGGCAGGGCCGCCCGTACCGTCGAGACGGTTCCGAGCAGATTGACGAAGATGACCCGTTCCCAGTCCTCTGCCGCGACGTCTTCGAGTTTTCCGCATCGGTCGATCCCCGCCGCGGTCACCACGGCGTCCAGGCCGCCGAGCGTCTCGGCGGCCTGGATCACGGCGGCCGTCACCGCGGCCCGGTCTGCGACGTCGACTTCGATGGCCTTGGCCGCGGACACATTCCTGACGTCGCGGTCGAGCACAAAGGGCGTGCCGCCGGCGTCGAGAACGGCCTGCACGACCGCGGCTCCCAGTCCCGATCCACCTCCGGTCACGACGACCCTGCCGGCGCTGTTCAGTGAGGGCGGCGTAAGACTTTTCATGGTGTTCCTTTCCGTTGTCGTTTCCGGTCCGGGGCGTGGATCGGAGGTGGTGCGGGGGCGGGTGGTAGCCGCTGTGGTGCTCAGCCGACCCGGGCGAGCGCAGCCGCCAACCCCGTAGTGGACCGGGCCGGGTGGTAGGGAACGCTGACGCAGCGGCCGCCCCAGCTGCGCACCAGCGCGCTTTCGGGCAGCCGCAGTGGGTCGTAGTCGCCGCCTTTCACCCAGATATCCGGGCGGAGTTGTTCAAGGGCCCTTTCCGGGGTGTCCTCATCGAAGACCAGGACGGCGTCCACACATTCGAGTGAGAGCAGCAGTTCAGTCCGGTCCTGCTCGCCGATGATGGGCCGGCCGGCCCCCTTGAGGCGCCGGGCCGATGCATCCGAGTTCAGGCAGACGACGAGGCAGTCGCCCAGGCCTCTGGCCGCTGCGAGACTCCGGGCATGCCCGGCGTGCAGCAAATCGAAGCACCCTCCGGTCGCCACGATGGTGCCGCCGAGCGCCCGTACCCGGCGGACGAGCGCGGCCGGATCGGGCAATGGTCCCGGGTCCGGGACCGTCTGCGGGACCGGCCGCGGGGAGACTCGAGGTACTACCGGAAGGGCGGCGACGCCACCTTCTGCCAGGAAGGAGGAGGCTTCGCTGATGGCGCCGCGGCAGGCGTCTGCCAGCGATGCTCCGGTCACCAGGCGTACGGCCAGGCTGGCGGCCAGCCGGTCGCCGGCGCCGCAGGAATCGCTGGCTTTGATGCTGGCGGTCGGAAGCCGAAGCGGCGGCGCCGACGCCTGGACGAGGGTCGCTCCCTGTTCGGCCTCGGTCACCAGCACGGCTTCGCTCTGCCAGCGCCGCAACAGTGCGAGGGCCAGGTCCGCCGTCCCGGCAGCGGCTCCCGCGGCCGGCGCCGAGGCCCGGGCCTCGGGGAGGTTCGGCGTCACGACGGCCACGCCCGGTACGGGCTCGGCTCCGACCGGGTGCGGGTCCCAAACCACGGGAACCGTCCGCGCGAGCAGCCCGATTTTGGCGCGCAGGGCCGGGTTGGAGGTCAGCCCCCGGCCGTAGTCCGCCACCACCAGCGCCGCGGCGTCGCCCAACGCGTCCAGCATGGCGACGGTCACTGCGGGCACTGGACAGCCCTGGCAGCCTTCATCGAATCGCACCACCGGGTGGCTCCCCGCCCGAAGCCGCGTCTTGACCGGCGTCGCCGACCCGGAAGGCCCCGCGATGACCGTGATACCGGCCAATTCCGCCAGCAGGCGGCGGCCCGGCTCGTCGTTGCCGAGCGCTGTCACCAGGCAGACCTGATGACCGTCGTTGGCGAGCATCCGGGCCACAAGGCCCGCGCCCCCGGCCCTGCTCCGGACAGTCGAGACATCGACGACGGGGACGGGCGCGTCCGGGCATAGCCGCGTGGCCGAGCCGTCCAGATCGACGTCGAGCAGCACGTCGCCGACGACCACGATCCTCATGCTCCCACCCCCCGCGGAGGCTCTTGCGGGCCCAGCCGGTGGATTTCCGTATCGAACGCCCGGCAGATGGCGTGCACCGCGATCAGGTGGCACTCCTGCGCGTTCGCCGCGGCTCCTTGGATGGTGATCGTCTCGTCGCAGCCGAGGGTCAGCGGGTTGGGGCCCGGGCCGGTCAGGGCCCAGGTGGTGACGCCCATCCGGGAGGCGGTCTCCGCGGCGCGCACCAGGTTCGGGCTTCTTCCGCTGGTGGAAAGCAACAGCAGGATGTCCCTTGGGCGTCCGTGGGCGCGCACCTGCCGGGCGTAGAGCTCCTCAAATCCGTAGTCGTTGGCGATGGCCGTCACGGCGGAAGTATCGGCGTGCAGCGAAATCGCGGAGAACGGTGCCCGTTCTCCGTCGAAGCGCCCGACGAGCTCGGCCGTGAGGTGTTGCGCCTCGGCTGCCGAGCCGCCGTTGCCTGCAGCGAGCAGGCGGCTGCCGGCATGAAGCCGCCGGGCCAACTCGGCGCCCCAGGTTGCCAGCCGGTTGGACTGGCGGCGCAAGGATGCCAGCGAGGGCAGGACGTCACGAAGGTGTGCTTCGACGGCTCCGACCGCATCCGGGCCCGCTGGGTCGCCCTTGACCTGCCAGACCCCGGGACCCGTGGCCGTACGCGGACAGGGGCCGGAGTGAGCCCGTTGGAGTCCCTGCGTCAACGATGATTCTGCGCTCACAGCGCCGCTCCTTCCACGGGATGCAGCTGGTCGCCGGCTCCGCGCCGCCAGCTTGCCGCGTTGTCGTGCAAGGCCTGCCGATACGCCCGTTCGGTTTGCACAGCCACGCGGTCCCAGCTGTAGCCGGACCGTGCACGCTGCTGGCCGGCCTGTCCGAGGGCCCGGCGCAGCCCGCGGTCGGCCAGCAGCCGTGCCAGCGCCCGGGCTGTAGCCTCCGGATCCCGCGGCGGAACGTGCAGCCCCGTTCCCTCATCCACCACCGTGTCCCTGAGGCCGCCCACGGCGGCGGCCACCACGGGGATGCCGCAGGCCATGGCCTCCAGCGGAACGATGCCGAAGGGCTCGTACCAGGGCGTGCAGACCACAACGTCCGCGCTGCGGAAGATTCCGGGCATGGCCTCACGGGGCACCTGCCCGCGGAAGCGGACCTGCTCCCGGACCCCAAGCTCGGCAGCGACGGCCAGCAGGCGCCGGGCCTCAGTGTCGGCCCCGGTCTCGGCGGCGTCACCTCCGCCGCCGACAATGAGGAGTTCGACATCGTCGAAGCCCGCCTCGCGCAGGTACGGCAGGGCTCCGATGACCACATCCACGCCTTTGCGGGGCACCAGCCGTCCCACGGAGAGTATCCGGTGGGTGCGGCCGCGTTCGTCGGAAGGTCCGGCGCCGGTAAACAGGTTCGGGTCCACCCCGCACGGGGCAATCGAGATCTTCTCCGGGGCGACCCCCATCGCCTTCAGCTCAAAGGCCTCGTCGGAGCAGGTCGCAAGGACGCGGCCGGCCTGGCGTCCCACTGCGGGCTCCAGCCATTGCCTCTCCACCGGGCTGGTGTCCGCGCTTCCCTGGTGCCTGCGTTTGACCGTGCCCAGGGCATGGAAGGTCTGCACCACGGGAATCCGGGCCCGGCCCGCGGCCAGCCGGCGCGCTGCGTCGAGGGCAGCCAGGCCGGACATCCAGAAATGCCCATGCACCAGGTCCGGCGGACAGTCTTGCCAATCGCGCGCCATTCCGGCGGCCAGGTCTTCCATGTAGGGAAGAAGTTCGTCCTTGGGCACGTGACGCGGCGGCCCGGCCGGTACGTGGACCACTTCCAGGAGCGGCGAAACCTGCACCCTGGCAGGCAGGTCCTCGGCATCACGCCGGGTGTATACGGTGACCTGGTGGCCCCGTCCGGCCAGCGCGGCGGAGAGTGAAGCAACGTGGACGTTTTGCCCGCCGGCGTCGACGCCACCGAGGGCCGCCAGCGGGCTGGCGTGCTCGGACACCATCGCGATTTTCACTGGCTCTTCCTTTCTTGGGTTGGAATAAGGAGCCGCCCGGTCCGGAAACGTGGGCCGGTCATCTCCGCCAGCAGGGAGTCCCAGGCCGCCAGGAAAGCGGGCAGCCCGTATCGGCGCAAGGCCGCTTCCCGTGCGACGCCGCCCCGCTGGCGGGCCTCGTCCGGGTTTTCGTTGAGCATCCGCGCGGCCTGGACGAGTTCGTCCACGCAGGTTGAAATCGCCCCGGCTTCCGGCGGAACCGCACGCGCCGCCTCCGTGGTGCCCAGCACGACGACGGGCATCCCCAGTTGCATGGCCTCCAGTAGCGCCAGTCCCAGCGATGTCCAGCGGAAGGGGTGGATGTAGACCCGGCAACGGGACATCTCCGAGTGCAACTCATGGGCGGGGAGGTCCCCCTGGCTCCTGAGCCGGGCAGGGCCGACGCCCACTGCGTCCGCGAGCCCGTTGCTTCCCATGCCGAAAACCCGCAGCGGCGCGGCTGCTGCAAAGCGGGCCAGGAGGTCCGTTCCGGCGACCCGGCCTCGCCGTATCGGCTCATTCACGACGGCGGCGAGTTCGGGAATTTCACCGGTGTAGGCGGGCCCGGGATCGGGGATGCCATGTTCGATGACGAGCGTCGGGGCCGAGCCGTTATCCCAAAACAACTCGTTGAAATGTGTCACGTGGACCAGGGGAATGAACTGCTGGTCTGCCAGCGGATGGACCGAGTTGGGCACATCGCCGCGAGGAGCGTTGTGTTCAAGGTAGGCGGCCGGCAGGTCCTTGCCGGGGATCCTGCCCAAAACGCGGTCCACCTCGGCCAGTTCCTCCGGCCGCTGCAGGACGACCGCATCAACGCTGTCCGGGTCCAGCGCATCAAGCCGCACTTCCTGGACAGAGTCCGGCCAGGGCCGCCCTGCCCGGCCCAATCCCCAGGCTCCCCGCCCGGGCAGGACCGGCAGGAGGTATTCATGGCGGCCCCGGACGAACGCGTCAGTCCAGGAACCGTGCACGTGCCACAGCAGTATCCTCATGGGAATCGCACCCTTCGGCGGGTGGATAGCGAGGGCACTCCGCCGATCAGGCGTTCCACCGCCGCCACGATGTGTTCCGGCGACACGGATGACAGGCAGGGATGTCCGGGGACCGGGCACTGCGTGGCACGGCTGAGCCGGCAGGGGGCGTCCTGGTCGCCCAGGATTTCAAGGGGCACGCCGTAGGGTGCCCAGCGAACGGCCGGCACCACCGGGGAAAAAAGGCAGGCCACCGGGGTACCGACGGCCGCCGCCAGGTGCGCCGGCCCGGTGTTGCCGGTGACGAGGGCCGCCGCTCCCGCCAGCACGCCGGCCAGGGTCTTGAAGTCGGTCCGCCCGCCCAGATCCAGCGCCGAGGGCCCGGCGACCGTAGCCGTCAATTCGGTTTCGCCCGGCCCGCCGGTCACCACGACACGGTGGCCCGCCCCTTCCAGCAGCTCCACGGCCGCGGCATGGTGCAGCGGCGGCCACGTCCGCGACGGGGCGGCCGCGCCGGGGTGGACCACGACATACGGCTGTTCCCCTACCAGCGAGCGCACATCGGGATAGCCCCGCACTCGCAGCCGGCCGTCGTCGCCGGGTGGCAGGGTGAAACCGGCGGCCGCCGCAATGGCCAGGGCGCGTTCCGCCTCCGGCAGGTCTTCGCTGAAATCCTCACCGGGCCTTAGCCGCACGTCCAGCAGGCTCCCGGCGTAGTCAGTCGACGCACCGGTGATCCTGCCCACCCCGGCGAGCCTGAGCAATAAGGCAAGGGGCAACGGGGACTGGTGGAAGGACGTCAAAATCACGGCTTCGTCCACCCTGGAGCCTGTGACGAACGAGGTGAGCAGGTCGAGGTGGCGCTGGTTGACCACCGGGGCCGGCTTCACGATCCACGGGCATGCCCAGCTGAAGATTTCGCGGACACCCGGCAGGAGGGATGCCGCAGGCTCCCCCGCCGGGCCGCAGAGGACCAGCACCTCATTGGGCGTGCCGCCGTCCGGACGCCGCCCGCGGGCAACGGCACGGATCGCCGGACCCGCCAGCAGGACGTCGCCAGCGCCGTCGAGCCGGGCGACCAGGACCCGGCTCACCTGTACCGCCTCCGGGTCGGTGCCGGCGCTGCGGCTGGTTTCAGGCCCCGCGACCCCGCTTTCAGCGGCCCTTCCAGCAAGAGCCGGACGGCGGAGCGAAGGTCCGGCGCCACCTCTCCCGCAGCCGCTACTTCGGCCGGCAGGGTCGCTGCCGTGGGAACCATGACACCCCGGACTCCCGCGGCCCGCGCGGCCTCCACATCGCTTCCGATGTCCCCCACATATGCCGCCTCCCACGGCGCCACGCCGAGCTGCCGGCAGGCCCGGCGGATCAGGCCCGGCCGCGGTTTCCGGCACGGACACCCATCCTCGGGCCGGTGCGGGCAAATATCCCAAATCTCGAAAGGGCCGAGCAGCTCCTCAACCCGGGCGTTGACTGCCGCTACCTGTTCGGCAGTCAGGATTCCGCGGCCTATGCCGGCCTGGTTGCTGAGGACGCCGGTGGCAATGCCCCGCGCCCGGAGGCTGCGCAGCGCTTTGCCTGCCCGGGGCATCGGCCGCACGCGGGCAGGATCACCGTTGCAAGGCACGTCGTGGATGAGGGTGCCGTCCCGGTCGAACAGGACAGCCCTCAGCGGTTGCCCGGCGGAAAGTTCCATAACTGCCCCGTTCCCCGAAGTTGCTCCGGCTAAACGGCCTCAAGGGGTCCGAGCCGGACTAAAATTCCAATTCAGGCGAGCGGAGGGAACGGCCATGGGAGGATCCGGCGACGACGGCAGGCCCGTGCTGCTGGTCCTGCGCGCACTCAAGCTGGGCGACCTGCTCGTTGCCGTCCCGGCGCTGCACGGCCTTCGTCGTGCGTTTCCCCAGCACCGGCTCCTTTATGCCGCACAGGGCTGGCTTGAGGACGCCGTTGCCCTGGTGGGTGGTTTTCAGCTGTTGCCGACCCATGGGCTGGACGAGCCGTTGGCTCTGAAGCCCGGGACAGTCGACGTTGCGGTGAACCTGCACGGACGAGGCCCCGAGAGCCAGAACCGGATCGAGGCTCTTGCGGCGAACCGGATCATTTCGCACTGCTCCGGGAGGGCGCCGGGGCCGGTATGGCTGGACGGCATCCACGAGCGGCAGCGCTGGGCACGGCTGCTGCAGTGGCATGGAATCCACGCGGACCCGAACGACGTCTCCCTTGAGGTCCCGGGCATCCGTACGCCGCATCCCGGGGCGACGGTCATCCATGTCGGGGCTGCCTACGGCAGCCGGCTTTGGCCCGCAGAGCGCTTCGCTGAGGTGGCGCGCCCGCTGCTTGAGTCCGGGCACAGCGTCGTCTTCACGGGCAGCGCAGCGGACCGGCCGCGGGCGGCGGAGGTTGCATGGATGGCTGGGGCCGGGCCCCGCGCCGTCTTGGCGGGCAGGCAGTCATTGGTCGAATTTGCGGCCCTGGTCGCTGAGGCCCGCCTGGTCGTCTCGGCTGACACCGGGGCGGCGCATTTGGCATCCGCGTACGGGCGTCCATCCGTTGTGCTGTTCGGGCCGGCGCCACCACAAGAGTGGGGTCCTCCGCCCGGCCCGCACATCGCCCTGACCCGGGCGGAACTGCGACGCGGCGACACTTTCGCGCGGGACCCGGACCCCGCGCTGTTGGGAGTCTCGGTTCACGACGTGCTGGACGCGGTGCGGGAGCTGGACTCGTTGTGAATCTGACGCTCCGAGAGCCGTTGCTGCAGGCATACCAGAACCCGTGAGAGCCGGCGTGAAATCTGCATTTGGGATACACCGAACCGCTTGCCCAGATCTGCCTGGCTTTCTTCACAGAAGTAGCGCCGGTACAGGAGCTCCCGGTCCGGCACGGATAGCTCACTAACTGCCTGGGTGAGGCAAATAAGTTCGTCGAGCCGTTCATAGGCCGGATCCTGTGCTGCCAATAACTCTGCGGGCGCGCCAACGTCGCCGTTGGTGGCGGAGGCCTCCAGCGAATCCGGGCGCATACTCGAGCCGGCGGCGGCAGCTTCCCCTACCGCCTGGACAGGCACCCCCAGCTTCCGCGCGAGTTCCGCTGAAGTCGGGCTCCGGCCCAAGACCTGGGCCAGAGCCGGCACTTCGCGAAATAGTTCGCCCCGGAGATCCTGAATCCGCCGCGGAGGCCGAACGACCCAGCACCGGTCGCGCAGGTAGCGCTTGAGTTCCCCCGTGATGGTGGGTGCGGCGTAACCCGGGAAACTCGTTCCTTTGGACTCGTCAAAAGCCCGGGCTGCCTTGACCAGGCCGAGGTAGGCGACCTGGATCAGGTCGTCCCGCTCGCGGCCCCTGCTGGCGAAGCGCGCGGCCAGTGATTCCGCCAAGTCCAGATAGTCGAGGACCATCTGGTTCTCGAGGGCCCGTCGCAGGTGCCCGGAGCCGGCTACAGACTCTGTGGATTCATCCATGTCAGCAGTTCCTTAGAACATTGGTCACGGAAAGCAGGAGAGGACGTAGAAGCAGGACAACATAAGCGTGCTTATAATTCAATACTTCTTCGTTCCCAGCGATCCGGCCCCCGCTCTGGGGGGCCACAACCGGAGCTTCGGCTCCCTCCTGCCAGCGGCCCCTGTACGCAGTGGCCACATGCTGATAAAGCTTGATGGAGGCAACTATCTGTTCTCCGCGGCCACGCACCGCGGAAGGAAAGAGGAGAGCGACCGTGGTTGATCGAATAGCCAAAATCTGGGGCACCAGAACCCCGTACCCGCAGGACGGGCTGTGGCCGGTCCGGGTTGACCAGGCCCTGGCCGAGGGCCTCACGGCAGACGACGTCGACCGTTGGGTCCAGTCCGCCTGCGTCCTCTGCAGCAACGGCTGCGCGTGCGACGTCGCGGTCAAGGACGGCGCGATGGTCGGCATCCGGGGCCGGGCCGGGGATCTGGTGAACCACGGCCGGCTCGGGCCCAAGGGACTGTTCGCCAGTTGGCAGGGCGTGTCCCACAAGGACCGGCTCCAACGCCCGATGATCCGGCAGAACGGCCGGCTCGTCGAATGCGACTGGGACACCGCGATGAACCGCATCACCGAACGGAGCCGGCAGCTGCTCAGGGACCGCGGGCCGCTCAGCCACGGGTTCTACACCAGCGGCCAGCTCTTCCTGGAGGAGTACTACGCCCTGGCCGTCATCGGAAAAGCGGGCATCGGAACCCCGCATATGGACGGCAACACGCGGTTGTGCACCGCGACGGCGGCCGCGGCCCTGAAGGAAACCTTCGGCGCCGACGGACAGCCCGGGTCCTACACGGACATCGACAGCTGCGACGCGATTTTCCTCTATGGACACAACATGGCGGAGACCCAGACGGTGCTGTGGTCGCGGGTGCTGGACCGCATCGCCGGACCGGACCGGCCCACGATCGTCTGCGTAGATCCGCGCGACACCGAAGTTGCCCGCCAGGCGGACGTGCACCTCGCCGTCCGCCCCGGCACCAACCTGGCACTGATGAACGCCCTCGTCCACGAGATCCTGGCCAACGGCTGGCTCGATGACGGCTACGTACGGGCGCACACGGTGGGCTTCGAGCAGCTCAAGGCCACCGTGGAACCCTGGACGGCGGAGGCAGCGGCGGCGGTCTGTGACGTGAGCGCCGCGGACATCAGGGAGGCCGCCCGGATTTTCGGCACCTCGGCACGCGTGCTGTCCACGGTCCTGCAGGGCTTCTACCAGTCCGCGCAGGCCACCGCCGCCTCCTGCCAGGTCAACAACCTGCACCTGCTTCGCGGGCTGCTCGGGCGGCCCGGATGCGGCATCCTGCAGATGAACGGGCAGCCGACCGCGCAGAACAACCGCGAATGCGGGGCAGACGGGGACCTCCCGGGCTTCCGGAACTGGGAAAACCCGGACCACATCCAGGAACTCGCCGACCTTTGGGACGTCGACCCGCTGACCATCCCGCACTGGGCGCCGCCGACGCATGCGATGCAGATTTTCCGTTACGCGGAGCAGGGCTCCATCGAGTTCCTTTGGATCTCCGCGACGAACCCTGCCGTCTCCATGCCCGAGCTGCCCAGGATCCGCGAGATCCTGGCCAAACCCGAGCTGTTCCTGGTGGTGCAGGACCTGTACCTGACCGAAACCGCCCAAGCCGCCGACGTCGTCCTGCCCGCGGCGGGCTGGGGCGAAAAAACCGGCACCTTCACCAACGTCAACCGGACGGTCCACCTCTCGGACAAGGCCGTGGAGCCTCCCGGGGAGGCGCGCAGCGACTTGGACATCTTCCTCGACTACGCACGCCGGATGGAGTTCACCACCCTGCAGGGCGGGCCACTGCTGACCTGGCAGGGACCCGAGGACGCGTTCAATGCGTGGCGTGAATGTTCCCGGGGACGGCCCTGCGACTACACCGGCATCAGCTACGAGCGGCTCCGCGGCGGCAGCGGCATCCCTTGGCCCTGCAACGACGAGAACCCGGACGGACGCGACCGGCTCTACGCGGACGGCGTCTTCCCCACCGACCCTGACTACTGCGAAAGCTACGGCCACGATCTGCTGACCGGCGCGACCGTTGGGTCCGAAATGTTCCGGGCCAGCGTCCCGGCCGGCCGCGCCGTCCTGAAAACCGCGGACTACTCCCCTCCGCATGAGGAGCCCGACGGCGAATACCCGCTCCGGTACACCACCGGCCGGACCGCCTACCACTTCCATACCCGGACCAAAACCGGCAGATCCCGCCCGTTGACCCGGGCCGCGCCCAGCGCCTGGGTGGAAATCGGCCCGGACGACGCCGGGCGGCTGGGGATCGTCGAAGGGGACCTCGTCCGGGTGACCTCCCGGCGCGGCCGGATCGAGGTCCCGGCCCGGGTCAGCGACATCCGAACCGGCACCGTCTTCGCCCCCCTTCCACTACGGCTACTGGGACTCTGACGGCGCGCCGGGCGGGCATCCAACGGCCGCCAACGAGCTCACGCTCACCGAATGGGACCCTGTATCCAAGCAGCCGGTCTTCAAGAATGCGGCCGTCCGGGTGGAGAAAATCGGTGACGCCGAGGGACCCTCGCCCGCGCCGACGACGACGGCGTCGCGCCCCTCCGCTGTTGCCGGGGGCCCCGGCCCGCAGCGGCCGCGGCCGACCACCGGCGGCAGCGAAGCCGACGCCACGGAACAACCCGCGGCCGCCCCGCCGCCCCGCTTCCCGGAGGCGGTCAAGCCCGGGCCGGGCAGTTCCCGCCCCGCCGGCGGAACAACCGCCGGCGGCAGCGACCAGGAGGGACGGCCATGAACCTGAAGATCTACCTGGGCATGCTCCACCGGGCCGAAACCACGCTGGCCGAATCGTTCCGCCAGGTCGCGGCCGGCCACGGCGCCGAACCCGACGTGCACTTCCTGTGCCACACCCTGGCGCAGCAGTGTGAGGAACACAGCCGCCTGCTGCACCCGATCGTCCAGCGCTACGGCGAGGACCTCTCCGACGCGGAGCCCGAGCGCCTCCACGCCGAGGGACTGTCCAGCACAAGGAAAGGGCCGGTGGGGCTGCTGCGGGATCTGCAGGACCTTTACCTGCTGGCGAGCCTCGTGGATGTCACCTGGACCATGGTCGAACAGGCCGGCTCGGCCCTCCGCGACCGGGAGCTCCTGGACGTCGTGTCCAAATGCGACGGCGAGACTTCGGTGCAGCTGCGTTGGCTGCAGACCCGGATGAAACAGGCCGCCCCGCAGGCCCTGATCGCGGCGCGGCAGGGCGCCCGGTAGCGGAAGGTTGATGCCATGCCCATGACGCCGCCCCTCCTGCAACGGCTTAAGTCGCGCCGGACCAGCCTCGGCCCGGCGCTGTATGCGGCTGTTCTCTCGCTCGTCATCCTCGCCCTCTCCGGGGCCGTGGGGATTGGCCTGCACCTCCCGTGGCTCTTTCCGAGCCTCGGCCCGACGGTGATGCTCTTCTTTGAATCCCCGGAGCAGCCCTCCGCCCGGCCGGCGAACACACTGGTGGGCCATCTCACCGGACTCGTCATGGGCGTCCTCTGCCTGTACGCGCTGGGGCTCCAAGGCAGTCCGCCGGCCCCGGTGGGCGGACTGACCTGGCTGTATGTGGCCGCCGGAGCGCTCTCCGTTGCACTGACCACCCTGGTGCTGACCTGGCTGCGCAGGCCCCATCCCCCGGCCGGCGCGACGACGCTCATCGTCAGCCTGGGAATCCTGACGACCCCGCCCCAGCTGCTGTCCATGGCAGGGGCAGTGCTGTTAATCACCGCTGCGGGATGGGGGCTGAACGTGCTCCTTGGCACCAAACCCGCTGCCCCACACTGAGCTCACCGCATGGGGGGCGCCCGACGCAGTGAGGAGCGCCCCCGCATGGGAGCGCCCCTCAGATTCCGGCGCTGGCCGCTTTCCCCTTGTTACGAGCCGGCCTGGTCAAACGCCCGCTTCGCTGCGGCCTGGGCGTCGGCGAGGGCCTTGTCGGGTGTCTTGGCACCGAGCAGCGCGGAGGCGATGGCGTTGTTGACTTCCGTCTTGATGGTTTGGCCGGCCGGCGATGCCCCGAGCGACTTTCCGGCCGGGAGGACCTCGTAATAGGTGGCGATGGTTTCGTCGAATCCGGCATTGCCGCTGGCCTTGACGAACTTGTCCCGAATCAGCTTGTCCGCGGTCGGCGAGCCGGTGAAGAGGCCGGTGTTGATTCCTCCGGGCGTGGAAGAGATCTTCTCCGCCCGGGCAGCACCGGCCGCGGACCAGGCATCGTCGGTTACCAACGACGTCATCCACGCGCACGCGGCGTCGGCGTTCTTGGCGCCGGCGGGGATCACGAAGGAGGTTCCCCCGGCCACCGTGAAGGGTTTGCCGTCCTTGTCCTTGAAGGGCACCGCCGAAATGCTCAGGGACTTGGAATAGGGCGCGAGGACGTTGACGTACCACTGGGCATCGACCTGTGCACCGACCTGGTTCTTGACGAACTGGTTGTCTTTTCCGAACGTGTCGAACGAGTCGCTGAAACTCTTGGCCTTGGCATAACCGCCCTGGGCATCGTAAATCTCCTTGAGGAACGTCAGTGCCTGGACATTCGCCGGGTCATCCAGGGCCGGCGCTCCCTTGTCGTCCATGAGCTTGCCGCCCTGACCCAGGATCCAGAGTTCGGCCTGGCCGCCGGCCACCGGATCCAGGCCCAGCGTGACGGGGTTGCCGCCGCTCGACTTGTGGGCCTTGGCCACAGCGTCCAGCACCTTCTTCTTATCCGAGGTGTCAATGTCTTCTTTGGAAACCCCGGCGGCCTGCAGGACATTCTGGTTGAGGATGATGGCGGCGGGCTGGTAGAACTGCGGAACCGCCCAGACCTTGTCCTGGTAGGTGACCTGCTGGGTGACGGCGGGATAAAACTGCTTGGCCGGGTCCATACCGTGCGCCTTGAAGCATCCGTCCAGCGGCTTGATAAGTCCCTGCGCGGCGTAGGTGGCCACGAACGCCCGGTCCATCTGGACCACGTCCGGCACGTCGCCGCTGGCGGCCCGCGTGGTGAACTTCTGCGCGTCAAAAGGTGTTTGGTCCATTGTGATCTTGACGTCCGGGAGCTGCTCCCCTGCGTACTTCATCCGGGCCTTGCCGACGTCATCAGCGTTGTCGAAAGCCCAGGCGCTCAGCGCCCCCGAGGCTTCTTTCTTGAAGTCAGTCGTCTCTGCCGGGGCTGCACCGCCGCCTCCGCAGGCAGTCAGGCCCAGTACTGCTAAAGCCAGAACCGCTGCGCTCTTTTCCCTAACACGCATTTGCATCCTCCCAGTTTCACTTCGTCGTCTCTGCAGCCAGGAATTCCTCGGACAAACGCCCTTCAACTGCCACACTGTAAGTAAGCTTGCTAAATCGAAAGTTAGCCGAAGCAACAGGGTGACGCAAGGGGCGGGCTAGCGGCCCCTGGCAGACGCCGAACCACTGCTTCGCGCTGGAAAAACCGGGAACGGGGGCCACTGGTGACAGTTCACGCATCGGGGAAAGTCGCGCCGCGCAAGTCAAAGCGCGGTGCGCGTCCGGTACGAAACAAGTACAACCGTCGGGAAGCCATCGCCGGCTATTTGTTCATTTCGCCATGGATCGTCGGCTTTGTGGTTTTCATGCTCGGCGCCATGGTCTACAGCCTGGTGATCTCCTTCAGCCGCTACAATCTCGCCACCAACGTGGCGCGACCGGCCGGGACCGCAAACTACGCACTACTCTTCGACGACCCCAAGGTGGCCCTGTCGCTGGCCAACACCCTGTTCTACGCCGTCCTGGCGGTTCCCCTGGAGGTCTGCGTCGCGCTGGGACTCGCGCTTTTGTTGAACCGGGTGGGGCGCGGCGCCGGTTTTTTCCGCACGGTTTACTACCTTCCCAAAATGACACCTTCCGTCGCCACCGCCGCGGTGTTCCTGCTGCTGCTAAACGGAAATACGGGAGCCATCAACCAGGCACTCGGATTCTTCGGCATTACCGGCCCGCAGTGGCTGATTGATCCGGCCTGGGTGAAGCCTTCAATCGTGCTGATGACCCTGTGGGGAGTCAGCGGCACCATGGTCATCTTCCTGGCGGCGCTCAAGAGTGTCCCGAAGGATCTTTACGAGGTGGCGGCTTTGGATGGTGCCGGGCCGGTCCGGAAGTTCTTCTACATCACGGTGCCGATGATCTCGGGCGCCATCTTCTTCAACGTGATTGTCCTGACGATCGCGGCACTGCAGGTATTCGATCAGGCCTACCTCCTTTTCTGGAGGGACCAGACGAGCACGTCTCCGGAGGCGTCGCTGTTTTACGGCATCTATCTCTTCCAGCAGGCGTTCCGCGAGTTCAACTTCGGGTTCGCCGCAGCCATGGCGTGGGTGCTGTTTGTCTTGATCCTGCTGATCAGCCTGGTCCAAGTCAAAATCGGGAACAGGTTCGTTTACTACGAGGGGGAGAAACGCTGATGGCAACGACACGGACCCAGCCGGCTGCGGAGGCGCCGGGCGTCACCGTTTCAGAGGGCACGGACGGGCGGCGCGGCGGCCGGCGGCCGCGCCGGAAGACGCGCAGTCCGCGGACCACGGGTGCCCGCGTGTTGCTCTGGACGGTGCTGATCCTCATCAGCGGGGCATTCCTTTACCCGCTTGTCTGGCTCATCGCGGCCAGCCTCAAGCCCCGCGCCGAAGTGTTCGACAATGCCCTGATCCCCCGCACCTTCTCGCCGCAGAACTACCTCCAGGTGTGGGACGAGTTGCCGCTGGTCCACTGGGTGGCCAACAGCTTCCTGATCGCCGTCCTGGCCGCCACCTTGGTCACCGTTTCCAGCGCGCTGGTCGCCTTCGGTTTCGCCTACTTCCGCTTCCCTGGCCGCAACTTCCTCTTCGGCCTTGTTCTGGCCACGATGATGCTCCCAGGCGCCGTGACGATGGTCCCGCAATATCTGATCTGGAAGAACCTCGGCGTCCTCGGCACCTGGATCCCGCTCTTCGGCATGAACCTCTTTGGCTCGGCCTTCTACATCTTCTTGCAACGGCAGTTCTTCCTCGGGCTCCCCCGTGAACTCTTCGAGGCAGCACGGATCGACGGCGCCAGCTACTTCGGGCTCTTCCGGCGGATCGCCCTGCCGCTGTCCATCCCGTCGCTGGTGGTGATCTTCATCTTCGAGTTCCAGGCGAGCTGGAACAACCTTCAGTCCGCGCTGATCTACCTCAACGCCGGATCGGTGGAGGGCTTCACAGCACCGCTGGGAATCGCCTACGCCATGACCAAATACAGCCCCACCAATGGGGGACAAGGTGACTACCAGTTCGTTATGGTCGCCACCCTGCTCATCACCCTGCCCATGCTGATCCTGTTCGCCTTTGGACAGCGCCACTTTATCGAGGGCGTCGCGACGGAGGGCCGGAAAGGCTGAGCAAGGACGTTCGGGCCCTGAATGCCGCCGATGCCGTTCTGGCCAAGCGCTAGGCGGCTGGAACGGAACCGCGGGCACCGCCGTCGGGCCATCCGGGGCGAGCGGCGCCACGTCCGCCCGCCGACGACGACGGCACCGCTGCTCCGGGGGCGTCCAGCACGGCGAGCGGAAGTTCGCGGTGGACAAGGTAATCGAACGCTGCAGGTCCGGCCATCATCAGTCCCGGACACCATCCGTCCCGGTGGATGGGGCGGATCCCTGCCGCTCGCAGGCCGGCCCTGAAAATCCTGTATCGGACCGGAGTGGAGCCCGCGAGCCCGCACCAGCTCAGGTACAAGCCGTACAGTTCGTCCAGGCTGAGGCCGGTCCCATCCGGGTCCCGGATTACGCACGTAGCGAGAAAATCATCCACTGGCGTCTTTGCCATCATGGCCTCCTGCATCGCGGCGGCATAACCGCTCAACTGAAACAGCATCAACATTGAACGTGAAGAAAGACCAGCCCAAAAATGTGATTGGACAGTAAGAATCTAGGAGCACTCAATCGCCCTGTCAACCAGATATATCGGAGCCCGGCGGCAGGCGGAGGTTTCGCCGTTTCCGGGTGTCGCCTTCTGTTATGGCGGGAGAAACCTATGGCCGGTCGGACGTTCTGACGATATAGTAAGCCTACTGATGACTAGTTCATCACTGTCGATCCCGATCCAATCGAAGGAGACACCATGAGCACCAAAGTTGAAAAGCGCATCCTGGTTAACGTCCCGGTGAGCGTGGCTTATAACCAGTGGACCCAGTTCGAGGAATTCCCCCACTTCATGGGCGGAGTGAAGAGTGTCAAGCAGCTCAGTGATGAGCGGCTGGAATGGACAGCGGAGATTGCCGGGGTCCGCAGGCAGTGGCAGGCCCGGATCCTGGAACAAGTGCCGGACCAGAAGGTTGCCTGGGCGGCGACAGAAGGAGCGACCAACGCCGGGTCCGTCACGTTTGAAGATCTCGGCGGCGGCCAGACATCAGTGCGGCTCTCCCTCGACTACGAGCCCGAAGGTGTAGTCGAGAAAATCGGTGACAAGCTCAACGTCGTGGAGAAACAGGCCGAGAGCGACCTCGAGCGCTTCAAGGCATTCATCGAGGACGAGGGATATGCCACCGGCGCTTGGCGCGGAACAGTGGGCGAAGGCGTACCGGCGGGAACCCCCGGCGTCGACGACGCAGCCGCCTCACGCGGCGACAGCGGCAAAGCCGGCGTCTCCGGCAAAGTGATTGCCGGCGTCGGCCTCGCTGCAGCGGCGGCCGCGGGCGTGGCCGCTGCTTCCGGAGGCAAGGGCTCCGACGCCGACGCGGCGCCGACCGATGCGCCCGTCGTGCCGCCGGCCGCGCCGCGCCCGGGGGCGGCCGCCGCGGTGCCGCCGACCGGCACGGCGGGAAGCGTTTTCCCGGACGAGGGACTCGGACGGGGTGCCGGACTGACCCAGGATGCGACCGGGACCGCCAGCGACGTGGGCACCCGTTCCACCGCCAAACCCTTCGACCAGACGAATGGCCTGGTCGATGTCGAGGGCGACTCCGACGAGACCGCCCTCAGCGACACCGCGAGCGAGGCGGAACGCAGGGCACGGACCGAGGGTGGCCCCGGCACCCTTCCGCCTGCCGGCGGCAGCCTCGGCCAGCACTGAGCCAGGTGCCGGCGGCTGCCAACACAGCCTGACAGGCAGGAAGCCTCCGGCCGGGTTTTGGACCCGGCCGGAGGCTTTCTGCTGTGGTTCGGGAGCTAAGCGCGAAAAAAAATTAGTAAGCATACTTGCCAACCAGGTAGTAAGCATGCTTATGGTAGTCCTGTCGAAAGCCGGATAGAACGTCGCCTCCCGCAGGGAAAATCCTGCAGGGCAGTCGCACCGCTTCCAGTCACACCCTGCCGGCCGGCATGCCACCCAGGCTCCCGGCTGGGACACCACCCGCAGTAAATGATCGACAACCCAAGGAGACACCATGATCGCCAAGGAACACATCGACGACCTGCTGAACCGCAATGGCAACATCCTTTCCACCGATGGGGACAAGATTGGCTCCATCGGCCAGGTGTACACCGACGACGAGAACGGCCAGCCCACCTGGGTCACAGCCAAGACAGGCCTGTTTGGCACCTCGGAGACCTTCGTCCCGCTGGAAGGAGCCCAGGTAAGGGGCGATGACGTGGTCGTCCCCTACACCAAGGACGTGGTCAAGGACGCCCCCCGCGTTGACGTCGACGGACACCTCGAACCCACCGAGGAAGAGCGTCTCTACCAGCACTACCAGCTCAGCGGCGACCGCCGGACGTACACGGACGCCACCACGGGCGGGGATGAGACCCGCTACGCCCAGGAGGCCTCCGGAACCGTCGGCCATGACACCTCCGGTCCGACGACGGACGACGCCATGACCCGCTCCGAGGAACGCCTCCATGTGGGCACCGAGAAGCAGGAAACCGCCCGGGTCCGGCTGCGCAAGTACGTCACCACCGAGAACGTCACCCGGACCGTTCCGGTCCAGCGCGAGGAAGTCCGGCTGGAACGCGAGCCGATCACCGACGCCAACCGGGGCGAGGCCCTGTCCGGTCCGGACATCAGCGAGGAAGAGCACGAGGTCATCCTGCACGAGGAACGCCCCGTCGTGGACAAGGAAACCGTCCCGGTCGAACGCGTCCGCCTCGACAAGGACACCGTGACCGATGAAGTCACCGTCGACGAGGAAGTCCGCAAGGAACGCATCGACACCGACGGCGTCGACGACACCCGCCGCTAAAGGGCTGCCAGATCCAGGACAACTTCATAGCAAGGCCGGGGCGGGGACCAAAGGTCCCCGCCCCGGCCTTTGACGTCCCGGACCGGTCGCAGCCTAAGTGGCCGCGGACCCGCCCCGGTCGTCCGGGATCATTGACCACATGGTGGCCATCCGCTCCGCCCCCTCGGGCACCTGGTCCGGGTCCTCGAGCTCATAGTCCCTGAGCAGGTCGAAGAGCCGCTCGTTCAACTCCGCACGCTGCGCCGGGGTCAGGTACAGCAGGTTGCTGGCCAGCACCACGGAGGAGGTGCCGTCCGCCGCCTCGCCGCGCTGGCGCTGCTCGTCCCGGGCCCTGGCGTAGGCGTTGACGCGCCGACGGTAGGCGTCCAGCTCAAGATCGAGCACGGCGAATTCCGGGCTCGCCACGCCGCCGCCCGAATTAATCGTGAAGTCGGTGCCGGCTGCTTTCCAGCGGCGTTCCCTCGCATCACCCGCGGTGGCGGCCGGCACCACAATGCCCCACTTCTGCAGGGCGCGCAGGTGGTAGCTCATGGCGCTGGGCGTCAGGCCCGTCTGGGCGGCGAGTTCGGTGGCCGTCCGGCTGACCTGGGTGGAATACAGCTCCGAAATGACCTCCAGCCGCGCGGCGTGGGCCAAGGCCCGGATCGCTTTCGGGTCGGTTATCTCGACCTTATTTTCCGGACGCGGCCTGCGCTTGGCGGCCGGCGCGGCGGTGTCAGCGGACAGCTCCGCCTTTGGGGTTTCTGCATTCACCCTCCCAGTCTAGCGAGGCCCGCCAAACTATGAAAGAAATGCTTGACACTCCCTCCGGCGGCGGGATGCCTTGCGATTATGAAACAGATACTTCACAAGGGGTTGAGCCCGGCCGGCGGGCCCTCGCTCTGGCGCAACCGCGACTTCCTGCTCGCCAGCAGCTCCCGCTTCCTGGCCACCGCCGGCATGGGCGCCGTCGTGGTCAGCGTCATGCTGCACCTGCAGAACGTCGCGGCGGCCGGCCCGACGGCGGCTGCCGGGCCATGGCTCGTGGCGGGCTACCTGCTGTGCTCGGCGCTGCCGCTGGTGCTGCTGGCGCCGTGGGCGGGCCGGCTCGCCGACACCAGGGACTCCCGCACCCTCGCCACGGTGTCCTCCGCGGTCAGCGCCGCCGCCGTGGCGGGGATGGGCTTCGGGCTGCAGTACCTGGATAACCACATTCCTGTGCTGTTCGCCATGACGTTCCTCTTGGACACCGCGCAGGCCGTGGCGGGCCCGACCTGGCAGGCGCTGCTGCCCCGGATCGTTGGCGAGGAGCGCACCCCGAGGGCGATGGGCACCATGCAGGCCACCATCATGATCGCCGGCATGGCCGGCCCGGCTGCGGGCGGGCTGCTCAGCGGCTGGGGCGGCTCGGGAATGGTGTTTACCGTGGCGAGCGCGTGCTATCTGGCCATGGGCGTCGGTGCCCTGCTGATCCGGACCCGGCGCGGCACCGCGGCCGAGCTGGCCGGCCGGGAGGCGCCGGCCCTGCTGCACGGTCTGCGGCTGATCCGGCGGGACAGCCTGGTGTGGGCCCTGGTCCTCGGGGCACTGTTCTTCATCGTCGTCGGCGAGGCTACGAACGTGCTGGAAGTCTTTCTGGCCCGTGGCGAACTCGGCGCCACCGAGACGCAGTACGGGTTGCTCGCAGCGGCTTTTGGCCTCGGCATGGCGGCAGGCGCCGCGCTGGCGGGCCGGATCAAGACGCCGCCGGCCCGGCTGCGGGTGCTGCTCGTTTCAATGGCGCTGACCTCCGCGTTCCTGGGTGTGATGGCCCTGGTGCCCACGGTGGGGCTGCTCTTCGTGGCGTACACGGCGATGGGTTCGGCCTGCGGAGCCTTGAACGCGTGCTTTGGCGCCATCGCGATCCTGCGGATTCCGGAATCCGGGCGGGGCCAGGCGATGGCGATCATCGGCGGCATGACCCGCGCCGTCTCTATTGCCGCGCTGGCAATCGGTGGCCTGCTGGGCGCGCTGTTGCCGGTCCGGCTGAGCTTTCTGGTCACGGGGGTGGCCGGCGTGCTGGTGGCCCTGGCTGTCGCCGCCTACGTGCTGCCCCGTTTCGGCCGCGAAGGCGCGCCAGCCCCGGTCGCGGTGCCGGTACCGCCGACGTCCGTCTCAGGCGGGGAGCAGGAAGCCGTCGCGCACGAGGTTGCCCACCTCGTGGATGAGCCCCTGCCGGAATGCCCCGCTGTCGTATCCCTCGTAGCCGCCCAGCAGGGCATCAAGGGCTCCGATGATCTGCCCGACGGAGAGCTCGCCGTCGCACGCTGAGACAAAGCCGGCCAGCTCGGTACTGAGCAGGTTGGTGCGGCGCAGCCCGGCGCCCTGGCGCAGCAGGATGACGCCGGGGTGCTCGGCGCCGGGGCGCTGGTGCCGTTCCTCGGTGACGTCCTCGGCCACCAGCAGGTGCGCGGCCGGCAGGTCGTGGGCGGCCAGCCAGTCGGCGCGCTCGACGGCGGCCCCCAGGTGGGGGCCGACGGGCTGTTCGATCGGGTAGGTGATCTCCTCAAACCTGGAAATCACCGGCCGGGCGCCGGCCGCGGGACGCCGCAGCCAGATCATGCCGAAGCCGATGGCCTCAACGTTCCGGGACGCGAAGTCGCCCAGGTAGGCGGCGTAGGAGTCCTGGTAGAGCCGCCGGTCGCGGGCTTCGGAGGCGTCCTGCAGCCAGGTTTCGGCGTACTGTTCCGGGCCGACCTGCTCGCGCTGGATGAACCACACGTCCGCGTCGGAGCCGGCCCAGGACTGCGGCCGGTCGGCCCAGTCGGCGCCCGCCGGGATCTCCCAGTTGCCCAGCAGCTGCGCTGTTCCGCCGGGGGCGAGGACGGCCGGGAGGTCCCGGACCAGCGCGGCGACGATGTCATCGCCCGGCAGGCCGCCGTCGCGGTAGGTGAACTGGTCCGCGGAGGCCTCCCCCGCACTGCGCGGCGTGATCACGAACGGCGGGTTGGAGACCACCAGGTCGAACTCCTCACCGGCCACCGGATCGAGCAGCGAGCCCTGGCGCAGGCTCGCCCGGGCTTCCAGATCGGCGGGGTCCAGGTGCAGCGCCGCCGCGTTGAGCATCAGGTTGAAGCGCGTGAAGGCCAGGGCACGCAGGGAGATGTCGGTGGCGGTGACGTGTTCGGCGTGGTGCAGGAGGTGGAAGGTCTGGATGCCGCAGCCGGTGCCGAGGTCCAGGGCGCGGGCCACGTGCCGCCGCGCGGTGACCTGCACCAGGGTGGTGGACGCCTGTCCGATCCCTAGTACGTGGTCGTGGCGCAGCACGCCCGGGCGCTGGTGGGCGGCGAGGTCGCTGGCCACCCAGAGTTCGGCGCCGCCGCTGCTGACAGTTTCTTCCCCGGGGCTCCCCTCCCAGCCGTACGGGCGCAGGTCCACCTTCGCCTGAACCAGGCCCCCCGGGGACGGCTCCACGAGACCCAGTTCCAGCAGGCCCGCCGTGCGGATGCCGGGCAGTGCGGCGTCAAGGGTCCCGGCCGGCTGCGGCTCGGCCAGCAGCCAGAGGCGGACGACGGCGGCGAGCGCCGCCGTCGTCGGTTCCGCGTGGGCTGCGGCCTCGGTGGCGATCAGCGCGGGGATGAGCTGATCGCGGCTGAGGGCGCTGTGCGCGGCCGGGCCCAGCAGGCCGGCAACGCCGTCAACGGTGAAGCCGATGCGGCGCAGGTCCTCGGCCAGGCTGCCGAGCAGGTCCGGGATGTCGCTACGGGGCGCGTCGGGGGTGTTGCCGGCGGTGAAGAGCATTGATGGGGTCACCGGACAAGTTTAGGCGCGGCGCAGCCTTCCGCACGGCGCGCGGTTCCCCCGCCGCTCCAGGGGAGCGTCCGCCCGGACGAGCTTCCGCCTCAGAGGTGCGCCTGCGCATAGGCCTGGAGCGCGTCCCGCACGAACTCCGCACCGGAGGCCCCGCCGTAGTTCGCGGCGAAACGTGGATCTGCCAAGCGTCAAGGTCAAGGATTCTTCCATCCGGCCGGTCCGCGGCACGCGCCTGGCGTACGATGAACGCATGCACACGCAGCAGCGATTTATCAGCCCTCGGCCGCTTCCCGGCCGCACGGGCTTCCTGACGCGCGCGTAGCTGCGGCAGCCGGGGTCCGTCCGGCGCAGCGGCTGAGGGTGATTTCCCCCTCCCCGCTCCTGGAACCCAAGGACCCACACCATGAAGACATACCTTTCCCTGCCCGAACTGAATTCCGCCCTTACCGTCCGAGATCTCACCGACCCCGCCGCCGGTCCGCACGCCGTCCAGCTGCTGCTGGCGGAGGTGGTCGCCGGCCTGGAGCAGCTCTGGGGTGTTCCGGCCGAAACGCACCGGCACAGCCCTCTGGTCGCCACGGCCGACAACTACGACCGCCTGGGCTACCCGGCCGGCGACGTCACCCGCGACTCCCGCTACTCCCGCCACGTCAGTCCCACCGTGATGCTCCGCAGCCACACCTCGGCCGGCGTCCCCGCAGTGCTGGACACGCTCCGCCCCGAGCTCGGCCACTACGACCGGCTACACGTATTACCTGGCCTGGTCTACCGCCGCGATGCGGTGGACCGTACCCATGTCGGCGCGCCGCACCAGGTGGATCTGTGGCGGCTCAAGGCCCGCGGCCTGCTCGGTCCCGCGGAGCTGCATGCGATGATGGCCGCGGTGGTCGAGGCAGTGCTGCCGGCAGCGCAGCACCCGGATGTCCAGTGGCGCGCCACACCGTCGGAGCACAGCTACACGGCGCTGGGGCAGCAGCTGGATGTGCTGCTGACCCTGCCCGATGGCCGCCGCGAGTGGCTGGAACTGGCCGAATGCGGACTCGTCGCGGCACGGGTCCTGCGCGGCTCCGGCCTGGACCCCCGCCGCTGGGCCGGGCTCGCACTGGGCATGGGGCTGGACCGGGCCGTCATGCTGCGCAAGGGGATCCGGGACATCCGGCTTCTGCGTTCCACGCGTCCGGAGGTTGAGGCGCAGCTGCAGGACCTGGCGCCGTACCGGCCGGTGTCGGCCATGCCGGAGGTCCGGCGCGATCTGTCCCTCGTGCTCGGCGACGCGGCGGAGGCCGACGTCGAACTGCTCGGCGACCTCGCCCGCACGGCCCTGGGCGCCGACGCCGAAGACTTGGCGGCACTCGAGATCCTGGCCGTGACACCGGCGGCCGAGCTGCCGACGGCCGCCGTCGAACGCCTCCGGCTGACCCCGGACCAGGTAAACGTGCTCCTCCGTCTGGTCCTGCAGCCGCTGGACCGGACCCTGACGGACCAGGCTGCCAACAAGCTGCGTGACCGGGTGTACCTGGCCCTGCACCGCGGACGTGTGCAGGAGCTGATTGCCGGCTAGCACCCCGGGACGACGGCGGGGCGGGGGCGGGGCACCCCAGCGGGTAAGTTGGAGTCATGCTTTTCGTTCCACCGCTGCCGTCCCGCCCCCGCGTTCTCCGCCGTAGCCTGGCCGCCGCGGCCGGCGCCGCCATCCTGCTCGGCGTCGCGGCGTGCTCCCCGGCCGGGTCCATCGAATCGGCCGACGTGAACGCGTGGCAGGCCACCGCCCTGCCGTCGGCCAGCGGGGCCGTCCTGGCTGATGCGGGCAAGATCCGGGACCGGAACCCGGTCGCCAAGGACGCCACCGTCCCGGCCGGCAGCTACACCCTGACCATGACCTGCGAGGGCGGCGGCAAGGAATTCTTCGAGGTCTCCCTCGACGGCCAGCGGCTGACGGAGGCCGGGGCCGCCTGCAACGGGAGCCGGGAGACCGCCAGGATCAAGGTGCCGGCGGCCGGCAAACTGAAGGTCAGCGCCTCCAGCGTGGACGCCCCGCTCATTTTTGCCTACCACGTGGTGCCTGCGGCCTGATGTGACTGGCCCCGGCTGCCGGGACCACTAGGCTCGTTGCATGGTTGCTACTGGGGGTAGGCAATGGGACCGCGCCGCGGCGCCGCTGATCGTTCTCGCGTTTCTTGCGGTGACGGCGCTGGCCGGCTGTGAAGTCGCAGACGACGTCGGGCATCCGGCTACCGACGCCGGGCCATCGGTCCGCTCCAGTGCGCCTGGACCGCCCCTGCCGACCCAGGACCCGGAACTTGCCGCCGAAGCGGCCAAGAACATAACGGAAGTTCAGCGGCTCCTCGGAGCCCCGCCGAAGAAGGAACTGATGTCCGCTTTGAGCGGGATCGGCTTCCGCCAGACCACGCCAGGAACAGCCAAGGGGCCGTATACCGTAAGTGTGGCCTGCGCAGGCGCGCCAAACGCGCTCCTGACGATTTCACAGGACGACCGCCGGGACAGGGCCAGGCTGCAGCTGACCGTCAAGTGCGGGCGCACTGTCCACGCCGCCGTGGAGCTGAAATCCGGGCCGACCACGGTGCAAATCGACCCGAATTCAACCGGGCCCGATCCAGGCGCCGCCGTCGGGTTCCGGCTCGTCCGCCACCCAGCCCCTTAGTGGGGCGAACCCCCGGCAACGTAGCTCTGTTCCGGCGCCGCGGCCGGGCCTAAAGTCGGAGTATGCCCACCGCGCAGGCACCCGCGCTGCGGCGGTCCCGCGGCGCCGCGGCCGCCGTCGCGCTGGCCGCTGTCCTTGCCTGCGCTTCGGGGCTGGCCGCCTGTGAGTATCAGTACGACGACGGATTCTCCGGTTCTACGCCGTCCCAAGCAGTAACCTTCACGGACGCCGCGCTCCCGCAGGACCCCGGCAGGAACCGGCCGGTAATCGGGGCTGAGCTGGACCAGTGGCTGGCGGAGGTGCTGCCGGAGACCCAGGGGCAGGTCTTCCACACCGCTTCCGGGCTGTTGGAGGCGGGCGCGATCCGGCACGAGACCACCACACAATTGCCGAGCGGAACGTATGCGCTGACACTGGCTTGCCGGAGTACCCGCCGGGTGTCGTTCACGATCCGGGACAAGGAGAGTGTCCTGGTGGATCTCAGCCTGCGCTGCGGCAGTCCGCGGGTCAACGTGGTGCAGCTCGCCGCTGACGCGGTGCTGCGCGTCCGGATCGAGTCACTGGCGCCGGCGAATTTCGCCTACCGCGTGAGCCGGATCTGAGCCCGATCCTTGCCGAGCCGGGTCGCAGCCGTCCGGGCAGCGCAGCGTCGACGGATCCGAGGCGCAGTCGGCGCAGTACAGCGTCAGGGTGCGGCAGCTGGGGTTGGAGCAGTTCTCGAACTTGCTCGTGGGGGCCGCGCAGCGGATGCACTGGCCGATGGTCTTGGCGTCCTCGCTGAACTCCAGGTGCATGCGCTTGTCGAAGACGTACAGGGAGCCTTCCCAGAGCCCCTGGTCCTTGAACGCCTCGCCGTAGCGGACGATCCCGCCGTCGAGCTGGTAGACCTCTTTGAAGCCGCGGTTGACCATCAAGCTGGAGAGGACCTCGCAGCGGATGCCGCCGGTGCAGTAGGTGACGACCGGCTTGTCCTTGAGGGCGTCGTACTTGCCGGAGTCGAGCTCCTTGATGAAATCGTGGGTCGTTGCGACGTCGGGGACGACGGCGTCCTTGAATTTTCCGATCTGGGCTTCGAAGCCGTTGCGTCCGTCGAAGAACACCACTTCGTCCCCGGCCTGCTTCTTCGCTTCCACGAGCCGGTGAAGTTCCTCCGGCGCAAGGTGCGTCCCGCCGCCGACGACGCCGTGTTGATCCACCTTGAGCTCACCCGGCGCGCCGAAGGAGACGATCTCGTCGCGCACCTTGACGCTCAGCCGGGGGAAGTCCTCGGCGCCGCCGTCGGACCACTTCACGTCGATGCCGCGGAAACCCTTGTATTCGCGGGTCGTCTTGACGTACTGCTTGACGGCGCCGATCTCGCCGCCGACGGTCGCGTTAATGCCGTCCTTGGAGATGATGATCCGGCCGGTCAGCCCGAGTTTTTCGCAGAGGGCGCGCTGCCAGAGCCGGACGGCGTCCGGGTCGGCGATCAGGGTAAAGCCGTAAAAGAGCACAATTCGATTCAAAGCCACGTATTTAAGCGTACTGGGCGGGGCAAAACGCTCAGGCACGGCGGCGCCGAGGGTGCCAGCACCCACGGTCACAATTGGGTAAGCAAGCGCCCGCACCGAACCCGGCCCCTGTTGCTTGTGCCGGGGCTGGAATACGCTCATCTCATGAGTCTTGACGCCATGGTTGAAGACACCACCCACCTCCTGGAGGTCTGGGTTGCCGGGTGGGCCGGCTGCCGGGGTTATGAGACGCGCAGGGAAGGCCGCTTTCCTGCGGCGCTGCGGGCGGACACGACCCACGAATGGGAGTATTTCGCCCACGATCCCTCGGACGCCGAGTTCGCTGACCTGGCCGCCAAAACCGCCGAGGTCCCGGCCCGGATCCTCACTATCCTCACCAACGACGTGCCGCGCTACACCACCCTCGCGGAACAAAACGGGCTGAACGTCACGTCGGCGTCGCAGACCATGATGATCGTGGACATGGAAACCCAGGACTCCGAGGACCCCTGGCTTCCGGACGACGATCTGCGCTGGGTGCCCTCGACCGAGGGCGGAGTCCATCACGCCGTCGTCTACGCCGGGGAGGAGGTCGCCGCCAGCGGACGGGTGTTCGTCGCGGACCACACCGCCGTCTTCGACAGGATTGTCACCGAGCCCGGGTTCCAGCGGCGCGGACTCGGCAGTTTCATCATGCGGGCGCTGGCAGCGCAGGCGTTCGAGCACGACGTCGAAGGGGGCCTCCTGCTGGCCTCCCTGGATGGCCAGCAGCTGTACTCCCATCTCGGCTGGACCACGGTGTGCCATGTGCTGATGCTCTCCGCCTCGGACGAGGGCGCCGACCTGTCCGTGGGGTGACCCTGGCCCGGGCACTGGCGTTGAAACGGGCTCCGGCGGGCGATTTGAGTCCGGGTGAAACAATGTTGGAGTGAATCCACACGAGTCCCTGATCCCGTTGCTGGGCCGCGGACCGGACCCGGAGCAGCTGCGGCATGTGCGCATGATCCCGGCCCGGCAGGCCGTCAACGAGCCGTGGCCGGCGTGGGTCCACCCCGATCTGGTGCAGGCCTACGGCTCGCTGGGCATCCACGAGCCCTACCGCCACCAGGTGCAGGCCGCCGACCTTGCGCACGCGGGCGAACACGTGGTGATCGCCACCGGCACCGCTTCCGGCAAATCCCTGGCCTACCAGCTGCCGGCGCTGGACGCGGTCCACCGCTCCGAACTGCGCGTCCTGGCCGACCCCGGCAAGATCCACGACGACGGCGCCGTCACCCTCTATCTTTCCCCCACCAAGGCGCTGGCCGCCGACCAGCTGGCCGCCATCCGCTCACTAAAGCTCCCCACCGTCCGGGCCGAGACCTACGACGGCGATACCGACCCGGCGTCCCGCCGCTGGATCCGGGACCACGCCAACGTCATCCTCGCCAATCCCGACATGCTGCACTTCGGCATCCTGCCCAACCATGCCTGGTGGGCCAGGTTCTTCCGGCGGCTGCGCTACGTGATTGTCGACGAGGCGCACAGCTACCGCGGCGTGTTTGGCTCGCACGTGGCCAACCTGATGCGCCGGCTGCGGCGGATCTGCGCCTACTACAGCCCCGGCGCCTCCCATCCGGGCCCTGTGTTCATCGCCGCCTCGGCGACCGCGTCCGACCCCGGGACCTCCTTCGGCCGGCTTATCGGCGCTCCGGTCCGGGCGGTCTCCGAGGACTGTTCGCCGCACGGCGCCACCACCGTGGCGTTCTGGGAACCCGCCCTGACCGAACTGCGCGGCGAAAACGGCGCGAAGGAACGCCGCACCGCGGTGGCTGAAACCTCGGACCTGCTGGCCAACCTGGTCTCCTCCCGGATCCGCACCATCGCGTTCATCAAGTCGCGCCGCGGGGCCGAGACGATCGCCTCGATCACCAAACGGCTCCTCGACGAGGTGGATCCCAGCCTGCCCCAGCGGGTCGCGGCGTACCGCTCCGGGTACCTGCCGGAGGAACGGCGCGCCCTGGAAAAGGCGCTGCGTTCCGGCGAGCTGCTGGGCGTTTCGAGTACCTCCGCACTGGAACTCGGCATCGACATCTCGGGCCTCGACGCCGTCCTGGTCGCCGGCTGGCCGGGGACCCGGGCGTCGCTGTTCCAGCAGATCGGCCGGGCCGGCCGCGCCGGACAGGACGCCATTGCCGCCTTCGTCGCGAGCGACGACCCGCTCGACACCTACCTGGTGAACCACCCGGAGGCAATTTTCGACGTCTCGGTGGAGGCCACGGTCTTCGACCCCTCCAATCCCTATGTCCTCGGGCCCCACCTGTGCGCTGCCGCGGCGGAACTGCCGCTGGGCTACGCGGAGCTCGGGCTCTTCGGCCCGAAGGCCGAAAAACTGCTGGACCAGCTGGTCGCCCAGGGCTACCTGCGTAAACGTCCGGCCGGCTGGTTCTGGACGCACCCCCAGAGCGCCGCGGCCATGGTGAACCTGCGCGCCGACGGCGGCGGACCGGTCAGCATCGTGGATGCCGACACGGGGTCCCTGCTCGGCACCATGGATTCACCCCAGACGCACTACCAGGCGCACACCGGCGCCGTCTACGTCCACCAGGGCGAAAGCTACGTCGTCGAGGACCTGAACGAAGACGATCACTGCGTCGTGGTGCGGCGGGCCAACCCCGACTACTACACGACGGCGCGCGACGTGACCCAGATCGAGGTCCTGGAGACGCTCCGCACCACCCAGTGGGGCGACGTGGCGGTGCATTTCGGCGATGTGAAAGTGACGACACAGGTGGTCTCCTTCCAGCGCAAGGCGCTCATCTCGAACGAGATCCTCGGCGAGGAACCGCTGCAGCTGGGCGCCCGGGACCTGTTTACCAAGGCTGTCTGGTTCGTGATGGACAACCGGTCGCTGACCGGGGCCGGGCTGATCGAGGCGCAGTTCCCGGGGGCGCTGCACGCGGCCGAGCACGCCGCGATCGGATTGCTGCCGCTGGTGGCGTCCAGCGACCGGTGGGACATCGGCGGGGTGTCGACGGCCATCCACGCGGACACCGGGGTGCCCACCATTTTCGTGTACGACGGCCACCCCGGCGGCGCCGGCTTCGCCGAGCGGGGCTACGACAAAGCCAGGGTGTGGCTCTCCGCCACGCGCGACGCCATCAAAGCCTGCGAATGCGAGTCCGGCTGCCCGTCCTGCGTGCAGTCCCCCAAGTGCGGCAACAAGAACAACCCGCTGGACAAGGACGCCGCCGTCACGTTGCTGGAGATGCTGCTGGCCGACGCCACGGACCTCATGGGCGGCCCGGCCGGGGAGCAGGACGCTCCGCCCGCGGGGCACCCCGCCGGCCAACCGGTTTAGGCCGGCGACCGCCTACCCGGTGCCCGGTTCTGCCGGTCCGCCGCCCTCTACCGGGGGCGGCCCGGCCCTGGCGAGTCCGGTGGCCGGGCCGAACACCGTACGGGAGGGAAGTTCGGTGCGGACCTGGACGGTGTTGCCGGATTCGACCGAGCATGCCAGGAGCCCCGCGCCGTGCCGGGCGGCAACCTCGGCGGCGACGGCGCACGGCTCGCCGGCGGAGAGTCCACGGGCCGCGTCCGCGGCCGCAAGGGCCGCCAGATCCGCGGCCGTGGCAGCCTTCGACGCCGCCACGGCGGCCTGGCCGAGCACGACGACAGCCGTCATCGCCAGCAGCAGCACCATCCCCAGGCCGAGCGCGAGCACGCTGCCCGCACCCAGCTCCGGCTCCCGAGCCTGGGCCGGCATCACGCGCGCCGGACCAGGCCGTGCGGCGCCGTCCCCGGAACGGAGGCCTCCGCCGCGCCCGGGGATTCATTCCGCGCCCAGGCCTTCGCGGTGAGGGTCCACGGGACCAGCGTTCCCACCGCCCCGCTGACGGTTCCGGACACGGTCACACTGAGCCAGACGCCGTCGGAGGCCACCGCGGCCAGGGCCGAATCCCCGGCGAGTTGCCGGACGATGCCCCCGACGGCGGCGGCGTCCTCACCGCGCGCCAGCGCCCTTGCACCGGCCCGGGCGGCCTCTTCCAGGCGCAGTTGCGTCAGTCCCGCCGCGGACCCGGCCAGCAAAAGACCCAGGAGCAGCACAACTGCGGGAAGCGTGACGGCGAACTCGGCGGTCACCGCGCCCCGGGACGTTGCTGCGCCGCGGCCAGGATGCTGTCCGAGCCGCGGTGCGGCCGGTTCCTTCGGCGGTACAGGCCGCCCCGGCGGGTCCGGCGGACCCGGGCAACAGGCACCCGGGCGCCCGGCGACGCGGGCACGGCTGCGGGCGGCGGCGCCCGGCGACGGCCGGGTCACGGCAGCGCCAGGGCGGTGCGGATGAGGTTCAACAGGAACCCCCGGACTTCGTCGCTGCGCATGATCAGCACGAGCAGGCCCGCAAAGCTCACGGCAGCGAGGGTGGCGATGGCGTATTCGGCGGTGGCCATCCCCGTCTCGGAACCGGGGAACATCTTCCGTCTCCACGGTATCCGGGAGGGGCCCTGCACCGGCGGGGCTTGCCGGGCGCCGGGGTAGATTTCCCGCACCTCCGCGGTTCCGGCGTTGGCGGCCGCGCGGTCGGGGCCGGCGGGAGCATTTCGATGGAATGTCATGGGCTTTCCTCTCGGGAGATTCCGGCGCACAGACCGGCTGATTCCAATCTCGCGTCCAGGCACGGCGCCGGTAAGGCCGCAGCGCGGCCAAGTGGAAAAGTCCTGCTGTGGAGGAAGAGTCGCAGCGACCGGCAGCGGTCAGACGCCGTTGGGGAGCATCGCGAGCAGGACCGGAACGATGCCCAGGAACACGAAGGCCGGCAGCGAACACAGCCCCAGGGGAATGACCAGCTGCACGCCCAACGCGGCGGCCCGCCGCTCGGCGGCGCGGAAGTGCTCGCGCCGCAGCCGGGCGGCCTGGGTGTACAGGATCGCCGAGGACGGCACTCCGGTCAGCGCAGCGAATCCGAGGGCATCACGCAGCGCCAGCAGTTGCGCGGGGAAGCTGTGGGAACTCCGCCAGGCCGTCTCCCAGTCCGCGCCGATCGCGAGCGCAGAGACGACCGGACCCAACGGGCGGCCGAGACCGGGGGCGGCGTGGGCGGCAACCAGCTCGAGCGAACGGCCCAGGCCGGATCCGGCGTCCAGCATGGCGCCGATCAGTTCCAGCATCATGGCCGGGTCCCGGAGGCCTGCGTCGCTGGCCGCCGGGCCCGCGGCGCCGCGATTCTTGACGTCGGCGACCACCCCATCGGGCGCGCGCGGACCCAGCCGTTTCCAGCGCTGGCCGGAGCGATGATGGTCCGCGAGCGCCATGACCACGGCGGCAGCCAGCAGGGCGCCGACAGTGAGACCGCCAAGGGTTGGGCTCACCGCGGGGTTACCACTGTGCCCCGGCCGCGGACCGGACAAGGCGCGCGGACCAGATCCGGCCCGCGGCGGTGAGGGCGAGCCCCGCACCGAGCGCCGCCAGACCCAGTGGTGTCCCGAGCAGCATGGCCAGGGGCTCCACGCCGAGCAGGACGCCGAGGCCGAGTCCCAGGAAGGGCAGCCAGGTCAGGATCCGGACGGTGGTCTTGGGCCCGGCCAGTGCCGTCTGCCGGGCGGCCTCGGCGTCGTCCTCGGCCTCCAGATGGGCGGCGAACCGTGTCAGGACGTCGGCGAGCGGACACCCGCTGGCCTCGGCCACGTCGAAGCACGCCGCCAACTCCACCCAGACCGCCTGTTCCCCCCGGTCGGGGCCGCGGCGGGCAGCACTGCCGGTCTCCCGGGCGGCCGCCGCGCGGATTGCCGCGGCGACCGGGGATCCCGTCCGGGCCGCGGTGCGGGCAGCGGTCAGGATGTCCAGCGACGCACCAGCCAGGGCGTCGGTCCGGCCGGGATCGTTGTTACTCCGGCCGGCGGCACCCGGGCTGCGGCCCGGGCGCCGCTCGTCACCGTAGAGCAGCCAGAGCTCCTCCCACAGCCGGGCGGACGTCCGGCCGCCCTTCAGCAGTGCGGCCAGCTGCTGAACCAGCACGGTCATAGGGACCCCCGGCGCGGCTCCAGCGTTTCTGCGCCAAGCCGTAAGATGCCCACGCCGGTTGCGGCCGGGCCGCCTGGGCGGCGGCCGCCGGACGGTCTCCGCGAAGGCCTCGGGGAGGGCCCGCCGAATCCGCCGTCCTGCCGCGCTCCGCGGTGCGAGTGCCAGCCACAGCGCCAGGGCCAGGATCCCGGCCAAGGCGGCCGTCATGGCGCCCCGCCGGGTCCGGGCGCGACGGATTTGGCCGCCGCCCCGGCCCCGGCAGTTCCGGGCACCGCTGTGGCCCCACCGGTTCCGGGCACCGCGGCCTGGTCCAGGCCCAGGCGGGCCGCCAGCTCCGGCCAGGCGGGCCCGGCCCTGACTTCGCCCCCGACGGTCTCCAGCGCGGCGGCGACGGCCAGGCCTGACCTGTTTTCCCCGACCAGCGCCACGGACGCCACCTGGCGCCCGTGCCGTGTGCGTTCCAGATGGATGACGGCGTCGAGGGCGCTGGCGGCCTGCAGGCGCACGGCATCCGGCCCCATCCCGGCGAGCGCGCCGAGCGCCGTCAGCCGGGCCGGGACAGCGGCCGCGGTGTTGGCGTGGATGGTGCCGCCGGCGCCGGTATGTCCGGTATTCATCGCGGCAAGCAGCTCGCGGACCTCGGCGCCCCGGCACTCCCCGATGATGAGTCTGTCAGGCCGCATCCGCAGGGCCTGCCGCACCAGCTCGCCGAGATCAACGGTGCCGCCGCCTTCGAGGTTGCTGTGCCGCGACTCTAGGGAAACCACGTGCGGGTGGACCGGATTCAGCTCGGAGGCGTCCTCGATCAGGACGAGCCGCTCCCCCGGCCCGCAGAGTCCGAGCAGAGTGGCGAGCAGCGTCGTTTTACCGGAACCCGTCGCCCCGCTCAGCAGGAAGCTCAGACGGCGCTCCACCATCCGGGTGAGGACGTCCTGAAGGAAGGCGCCGAACATGCCGGACCGGCCGAGTTCGTCCAGGGAGAAGACGGATTGGCGGCGAATCCGCACGCTCAGCAGTGTTCCCGACGTGGAGATGGGCGGCAGGACAGCGTGGACACGGTAGCCGCCGTCGAGCCTGACATCCACGCAGGGTGAGCTGTCATCCAGCCGCCGCCCGCCGGCAGCCACCAGCCGGGCAGCCAGCGCACGGACCTGGCCCTCGTTGGCAAAGGCGACCGGAGCGCGTTCCAGCCCGCGGCCCCGGTCCAGCCACACGGAGCCGGGGCTGTTGACGAAGATGTCCGTCACGAGCGGGTCGCGCGTCAGCAGCTGCAGCGGTCCCAGTCCGTTCAGTTCCGCGCTGATGCTTTCGACGGCGGCCAGGGCGCCGGCGGTGCCGAGGAGCTTGCCGCTGGCCTGCACGGCCGCGGCCACCCGCGACGGGGTGACCGGGCCGGCGTCGGCCATGACCGATTCGCGGACCACCTCGAGCAGCCGCGCATCCACCCGCCGTTGAGGCGGGCGCGGCTGCCTGCGGAACGGTGGGCTTGCCGGCTCCGCCGGGTCCGCCGGCAGGTGCGGGCTCACGGGAACCCGGCCCCGCTGAAGGCCAGGATGCCTTCGGTGAAGCGCTGCACGCTGCGCCGTCCGCCGGTGTCCAGCAGACGCCCGAGTTCCGTGGCGGCGGCCGTCCCCCGGACCTCGGGCATAACGCCCTGCACCGGGAGCCCCACTGCTTGCGAAATCAGCTGGTAGTCGAACGCGGCCCCGGGTTTCGCCCGGACCACCAGGGCGGTCTCCACCGGCGGAAGCTCCGGCACCAACCGGGCAGATGCCACCGCGGCCCGGAGCTGGGCGGGCAGCACCACGACGACCCGGTCGCATTCCCAGGCATAGGTCCGCAGTGCCTCGCGTCCGCGGCCGATGTCCAGCACCACCAGCTCGTAGCAGCGCCGCGCGGCGTCGAGCACACCGGCGACGGCGGCCGGGTCGATGGCCTGGGGCCGTTCCCGGTTGCCCGGCCAGGACAGGAAGGAGAAGCCGCCCGCTTCGGGCAGCGCCTCGTGGAGCTGGTCAGGATCGATGCTGCCGCTGGCCTCTGCGAGGTCCGGCCAACGGAGCCCGGGTTCTTCTTCGGCGGCGAGGGCGAGCTCGAGGCCGCCGCCCCAGGGGTCCCCGTCGATCAGGAGGACGCGGGCGCCCATCCCTGCGGCGGCCTGGGCCAGCCAGATCGCGGCGGTGGTGGCCCCGGCTCCGCCGCAGCCGCCAATTACTCCGAGGACGTGCCCGCCCGGGTCCGGGGCGTGCGATCGGCTGAGGTACTCGGCCAGCCAGGAACCGCCTTCGGGCAGGACAGCCACCCGCTCGGCCCCCATGGCCGCGGCCAGCTGCCAGAGGCTGTCCCCCTCGCCGCTCAGTCCCACCAGGACCGCCGGTGCACGGCGTCGAAGCGGCAGTTCCGGCACGTCGCTGCCGACGAGCACCGCGGCCGCGGAGTCCCAGTATGGGGCCGCCTCGGCGGCGTCCCGCGCCAGTGTCAGCCGCCGCCCGGCCGCTGCCACAATCCTCTCCACCTCACCGCGCAGGACCTCGGACCCGGTGACCAGCAACGTCTCCGCCGCCCCGTCGGGAAGCCACGCGTCCGCTTGGGCTCCGGTCTGGGGCCCGGGTTGGAGCCGGGCCCGGGATACGGGTTGGAAGTTCACGGGCTCGGATAGCTGGCGTCGGCTCATGCCACCACCTTGGGCGCATTGGACGGCGGAGGTACCTGCCGCCGCCGGCTATGTGGAAAACCGCGGCGAATTCCCCCGGGCGGACCTGCCCTCCGGACCGGGCCGTACACATCGGCGCGTCCACGCCGGCCCCTCGACAAGGTCGCGGACCCCCGGACCTCCGGTCCGGCCGGTCCTTGGCTGACAGAGGGACAGGGCAGAATTGAGCCTATGCATCTGCTGCTCACCGCCCTCGCCGACGGCGCAGCCCTGCAACGCCTCACGCCGGCAGGCACACCCGACCCCGCCGCCCCGGAACCGCGCCTGGTCAGCGCGGCCGAACTGCCCGGCGTCGTGCGCCAACTGGAACTGCAGCGCCCGCGCTGGATCTGGCACCGCACGCAGGACTGGTACCCGGCCCTGCTGGCGGCCGGCGTCGAGCTGGAACGCTGCTATGACCTCACCTTGTGCGGCGCCATCCTGGCCCACTCGGCGTTCACCGCGCACACCGATTATGCCCGGACCGCGGAGAAGCTGACCCAGGACGACGACGTGCAGCAGCCGCCGCGGTCGCTGCAGCCGCCTCCCCCGCCGGCGGACCAGGGCGCCCTGTTCGAGGACCCCGGCGTACGCTCGGCGCCCAAGCACACGCCCGAACAGCTGCGTGCCGAATACGCCGCGCAGCAGGACGCCCTGGCCGGCGTTGCGCCGGACGGTGACCGCCGCAAGCAGCGGCTCCAGCTGTTGCTCGCGGCCGAATCCGCCGGCGCCATGATCGCCGCCGAGATGCAGCACACCGGCGTGCCCTGGCGGGAGGAGCTGCACGAGCAGATCCTCGCGGACTACCTCGGCCCGCGGCCGCCCCAGGGGCACCGCCCGGCCAAACTGGAAGCCCTGAACAGCGAACTCCGCCGCCTGCTGCAGTCACCGGCGCTGAACCCGGATTCCCCGCAGGAGCTGATGCGCGCCCTGCACCGGAACGGCATCGAGGTGAAGAGCACCCGCCAGTGGGAGCTGAAGGAATCCAACCACCCGGCGATCGAACCGCTGCTGGCCTACAAGAAACTCGCCCGGCTGCACGCCGCCAACGGCTGGGCTTGGCTGGACGCCTGGGTCAAGGATGGCCGCTTCCAGCCGGAGTATGTGGTGGGCGGGGTCGTGTCCGGGCGCTGGGCCTCCCGCGGCGGCGGGGCGCTGCAGATCCCCCGCCAGATCCGCGGCGCCGTCCACGCGGACCCCGGCCACAAGCTGATCGTCGCCGACGCCTCGCAGCTGGAGCCGCGTGTGCTGGTGGCGCTGGCCCAGGATTCCAAGATGGCGGAGGCCGCCCGCGACAAGGACCTCTACGCCGGCATCGCCGCCCAGGGCTTCGGCGGCGACCGGGCCAAGGCCAAGGTTGCACTGCTCGGCGCTATTTACGGCGCCACCACGGGCGAATCCGGACGGCTCATGCCGCAGCTGGCCCGCACCTACCCGCGCGCCGTCGGCTACGTTGAGCAGGCTGCCCGGGAGGGCGAGGCGGGGAAAACCGTCACGTCCCGGCTGGGCCGGAGCAGTCCGCCGCCGTCGGACGGCTGGCTGCGCGCCCAGCAGTCCGCCACCGCGGAGGAGCAGCGCCGGGCCGAGTCGCTGGCGCGCTCGCGCGGAAGGTTCACCAGGAACTTCGTGGTGCAGGGCTCCGCTGCCGACTGGGCGGCCTGCTGGCTGGCGGAACTACGACGGCGGCTGCGCACGCTGCGCGCGGACGGAGCCCCGGCCGGGGAGCTGGTCTTCTTCCTGCACGACGAGGTGATGGTCCACTGCCCAGCCGGCGCCGTCGAGGCCTGTATCCGGGCGATCGAGGAATCCGCGGCTGCCGCGAAAGAGCTGCTGTTCGGCCGGATCCCGGTGGAATTTCCAGTGAGCGTCGCCGTCGTCGACTCCTACGATAACGCCAAATAGCGCCGCGAAACCGGACCCCGACGGCGGCCAGGACGCCCGGGGTAACGTACCCGCCAGTAGCGTTGCGCCCGCTCCGCGGGCCCCGTTAGGCTCGAAAAAGCCGGTGGCAATCCCGATTGTCCCGCCGGCGCAAATGCAACGAGGCATGGAACCGGGAAGGCAGCAAAGTGGCTGGCGTATTCGAGATTGCAGCGGCCGGAGACGAGTCGTATTTCTTCAGGCTGACGGCACCGGACGGGACAGTAGTTGCTGTTTCACCGCTTTTTAACACCGTCAAGGGAGCGGCCGCCGGCATCACCGCGGTCCGCGAGAACGCGGCCACCGGGCTGGTCGTGGACCGGTCGGCCAGGAAGGCAGCCGGCAAATCCGCCGCAGCGGCCAAGCCCGCCTACCAGCGGCCGGACACCCGGCGGGCCGCCCGCTAGCGGGACCCGGCACCGGAGCCGGTACCTGCACGGCACAAGGAGCCGGGACCTGCACGGCCCCAGGCCGGCACCGGAAGAAACGCTACGCGTCGATGCCGTGGAGCCGGCTGCGGTCCCACGGGACCGCCCAGCCCAGCTGGTCGAACAGCTGGTTCAGGATCATCCCGGTAAAGCCCCACACCACCACACCGTTGACGGTAAACGCCGGGCTCTGGAAGGTCTGGCCGGCCCGGCTCACAGTCGCCATGACCCGGTTGTCCGGGTCGAGCAGGTCCCGGACGGGCACCCGGAAGACCTGCGAGGACTCGCCGTAGTCCACCACCCGGACCGGCGACTGGGACGCCCACCAGCCCAGCACCGGCGTGACCAGGAAATTCCCGCGGGGCAGGGCCAGCTCGGGCATGACGCCGAGGACCTCCACCCCCTGCGGGTCCAGTCCTGTTTCCTCTTCGCCCTCGCGCAGGGCGGCTTCGATGACGGATTCGCCGGGGTCGATGCCGCCGCCGGGGAAGGCGACCTGGCCGGGATGGTCATCGAGGGTCTGCGCGCGCTGGAGCAGCAGCACGTCCAGGTCCGCCGGCGCCAGCAGCTTCACCGACGTCGCGGGGACGTCATCCAGCGAGCCGAACAGCATCAGCACGGCGGCCCGGCGCACCCGTTGTCCCGGCTCGACCACCAGTTCGCGCCAGCGCGGATCCGCCGCCGGCGCGGTGCCGGCCTGCACCGCGGCCACGAGGTCAATCAGGTCCTGACGGGCGGTCATCGCGGCCTTCTCTGCGATTCCATCCGGATTTCGGCGGCGCGGTGGGTCTCGGCCAGCAGCTTCGCGAGCAGCTCTTCCTGCCCCGGTGCCAGCTCGTATTTCAGCAGCTTCCGGGCCTTCTCCGGATCCGTCTCGCCCGCCCCGTAGCTGGGGCACCAGTTCGCCACCGCGCAGGCGCCGCACGCCGGTTTGCGGGAATGGCAAACGCGCCGACCGTGGAACACCACGCGGTGCGAGAGCATGGTCCAGTCCTTCGGTTCAAACAGTTCAGCGACGTCGGACTCGATCCGGACCGGGTCCTCCGAATCCGTCCAGCCGAAGCGGCGGGCCAGCCGGCCGAAGTGGGTGTCCACCGTGATGCCCGGGATGCCGAACGCGTTTCCGAGGACGACGTTCGCGGTCTTCCGGCCGACGCCGGGCAGCTTGACCAGGTCTTCCAGCCGCCCGGGCACCTCGCCGTCGTAGTCGTCAACGAGTTTGGTGCACAGCGCCATCAGGTTCCGCGCCTTGGCCCGGAAGAACCCGGTGGGCTTGATGATCGCTTCCAGTTCCGCGGGCTCGGCCTCGGCCATGCTGCGCGCGTCCGGGTACCGGGCGAACAGCAGCGGGGTGATCTGGTTGACCAGCACGTCCGTGGTCTGTGCCGAGAGCACGGTGGCGACCACCAGTTCGAACGGGCTGCGGAAATCCAGTTCCGCGTGGGCATAGGGATACTGCTCGGCCAGCGCCTTGTTGATCCGGCGGGCGCGGCGCTTGAGCCCCAGCAGCGTCTCCCCCGCCGCCCGCGGCCGGGGTTTGCCGCTGGCCGGCGCCGCTGCGCTGCCGGCCGTCGCGGTGCCGGCCCGCGCGCTGCCGGATACCGTAGCCACGGTCCGGCTAGCCGCGTTCGATGTTGCTGAGGTCCCGCAGCACACCGACGCGGCCGTCCGTGTGCTGGACCAAGAACTCGTGGCCACGGTCCTCAAGGGCGAGAACCCAGCCGCCGGGTTCGACGACGAACGCCGGGGCGCCGCTGCGCTCGTCCACCGCGGTGCGGGGCTGGGCGACGGCGAACCAGAACGCCTCGTAGGCCGGCGGGGCGGCCTCGGTCTCGGGCCGGGTCGCCGGATCCACGGTCGCGCCTATCGGCTCCTGCGAACGGACCTGCGGGGTGAGGGCCGTGGGTGCCTCGTGGCTTGCGGGCGCGGGTGCTGCTGCCGCGGCCGCCGGGACCGCGGCAGCCTGGGTTGCCTCCGGGCCGGCGCCCTGCGGGGCCGGCGCCGGAGAGGTGACCGCGGATTCGGACGGAGCGGACGCCGCCGGGGCGGCAGCCGCCCGGGTCTGATCGGCGGCGGACGGCGCCGCTTCGGCTGCCGGAGCAGCCGGCGCGTAGGCCGCCGTCGGCGTCGGGGACGGTGCAGACGCGGCAGTGGGAACGACGCCGTGCGCCTGGGTGGCCGGCTCGGCAGCGGCCGGGCGGGCGTATGTTGCTGCGGCGGCGGTGCCCGCGGCACCCGCGGCGGCACCGGCCGCACCGGCGGCCGCGCCTGACGCCTGCCCGTGCGCTTCGGGTTCCTGCGGCGTGGTCTGGGCACCGCCGGACTGCTTGCCGGGTGCCATCCGTTTCGCCCAGCCGGCCAGCGCGCTGCTTCCGTCCTTGGAACTCTTCGCCTCGCCGGCGGGCTTGGCGGGCTTGGGGGCGCGCGGCTTGCGGAGCGGCTCCGCCGCTTCCCGCGCCACGACGTGGGCAGGGGCTTCGGCGCGGTGCAGGAAATCACCGGCAAGGCTGGGAATCAGCCGCGCGAACACGGTGGCGGTGAAGAGCCCGAGAGCGCCCACGAGGCCCAGCAGCAGGCTGGGCACGAACGCACCGGCGGTCGCGAGGAAGAAGAACGCCAGGCTGAAGGACGCCACGACCGAGGCGAACTGGTCGATCGACAGGGATCCGATCCGGATTTTCGTTCCCGGGCTGACCCTGCGCGCCACGAAAAGCGCGGCGACAATCACCGGCAGCAGCACACCCAGGCCGAGGAAGAACAGGCTGCCCAGGTTCCACAGGTTGTACCGGGCGGCGAACATCGGGATCAGCGAGGCGATGAACAGCACCAGCGTGGAGCCGAAGACGGTGAGGTCGCGGACGGTGAATGGCCCCGCGACGGCCTCGTTGTTCTTCGAGTTCGGCTTGTCCACCGTGAAGCGCGGCTGGTCCCCCTGCCCGCTGTCCTGCGCCGGACCGGCCTGGCCCTCGTTGCGGGAGGGCGCATGGAGCCGCCCGTTGCTTTGCTCGTTCATTCTGTTCTCCTTAGCGTGGCCGCACCCTGGACAGTGCCGCCTAACGGCAGGCAAAAACAGGACCGCCAGCGGTCCTGTCGCCCCCATCGGATGTCACAACTTCATCTCAGCCTAGCCAAGTGGAGGTCCGATCACTAGCTGGGCTGCCGTCACTCCGGCACCAGCGTGGGGGCCCTTTCGCCCTGCGCGTAAACCCCCAGTGAAAGCAGGGGGAAACCGTGCCCGCAACCCGGGCCCGGCACCACTTGGCGCTTAATAAACACCGCTCACGGCTCCCTTTGTGACGGGGCACACGTTCTGTCCGGGCCACGCGTTAGTGTGTATTTCGGAACAGCTCTTGCGGCACGTCCGTGACCAGCCGATGCCCGACGCCGCGCAGACGGCACGGCACCGCGGTGTAACGGACGTTCCGTGCAGCACGGATCGATGAATGATGAGGTTCACCATGTCCCAGCAGACCCCCGGCACCACCACCGCAACCCAGGCGCCCCGGCAGGGCGATGCGTTCGAAAACCTGTCGCAGGAGAACCGGAAGTTCGCCCCCTCCGACGAGTTCGCCGCCAACGCCGTGGTCACCGCCGCCGAGTACGCGGAGGCCGACGCCGACCGGCCGGCTTTCTGGGCCAAGCAGGCCCGCGGGCTGCTGAGCTGGAGCAAGGACTTCACCCAGACGCTGGACTGGACCACCCCGCCGTTCGCCAAATGGTTCGTCGGCGGCGAGATCAACGCCGCGTACAACGCGCTGGACCGGCACGTCGAGGCCGGCAACGGCGACCGGGTTGCCATCTACTTCGAGGGCGAGCCCGGCGACACCCGCAGCTACACCTACGCGCAGCTCACCGAAGAGGTCAAGAAGGCTGCCAACGCGTTCGAATCCCTCGGCGTAGCCAAGGGCGACCGCGTGGCCGTCTACCTGCCGATGATCCCCGAGGCCGTCATCACGCTGCTGGCCTGCGCCCGGATCGGCGCCATCCACTCCGTCGTCTTCGGCGGCTTCTCCGCCGAGGCGCTCCGCTCCCGGATCGACGACGCCGAGGCAAAACTGGTCGTCACGGCCGACGGGACCTACCGCCGTGGCAAGCCCAGTGCGCTCAAGCCCGCCGTCGACGAGGCGCTGGCCCATGAGGGCGACGGTTCCGGGCATACCGTGCAGAACGTTGTTGTGGTCAAGCGCAACGGCCAGGACGTCGACTGGCACGAGGACCGGGACCACTGGTGGTCCGACACGGTCGGCACCGCGTCCGCCGAGCACACCGCCGTCGGCCACGACGCCGAGCACCCCCTCTTTATTCTGTACACCTCCGGAACCACCGGGAAGCCCAAGGGTATCCTGCACACCACCGGCGGCTACCTGACCCAGACGGCGTACACGCACCGGGCGGTCTTCGACCTGCACCCGGAAACGGACGTCTACTGGTGCACCGCCGATGTCGGCTGGATCACCGGCCACTCCTACGTCGCCTACGCCCCGCTCATCAACGGCGCCACCCAGGTCATGTACGAGGGCACCCCCGACTCCCCGCACCAGGGCCGCTGGTGGGAAATCGTGGAGAAGTACAAAGTCTCGATCCTCTACACCGCCCCCACCGCCATCCGGACCTTTATGAAGTGGGGCAAGGAAATCCCGGCGAAGTCGGACCTGTCCTCCATCCGTGTCTTGGGATCGGTGGGTGAGCCCATCAACCCCGAGGCGTGGATGTGGTACCGCGAGGTCATCGGCGCCAACGCCGGGAAGAACGGGGAAAAGAAGGAACATCCCGCCCCGATCGTGGACACCTGGTGGCAGACCGAAACCGGCGCGCAGATGATTGCCCCGCTGCCCGGCGTGACCGCCACCAAGCCGGGCTCCGCCCAGGTCCCGCTGCCCGGCATCGCCGTGGACGTCGTCGACGAAGCCGGAGAGTCCGTGCCCAACGGCGCCGGCGGTTACCTCGTCATCCGCGAACCCTGGCCGGCCATGCTGCGCGGCATCTGGGGCGACCCGGAACGGTTCAAGGAGACCTACTGGTCCCGCTTCGACACGATGTATTTCGCCGGCGACGGCGCCAAGAAGGACGACGACGGCGACATCTGGCTGCTTGGCCGGGTGGACGACGTCATGAACATCTCCGGCCACCGGCTTTCCACCGCGGAGATCGAATCCGCCCTCGTGTCCCACCCGGCCGTGGCGGAAGCCGCCGTCGTGGGCGCAGCGGATGAGACTACCGGCCAGGCCGTCGTGGCGTTCGTGATCCTGCGCGGGGACGCCGTGGACTCTGGTGACGCCATGGTCCAGGAGCTCCGCAACCACGTGGGCAAGGAGATCGGGCCGATCGCCAAGCCCAAGACCATCCTGATCGTCCCGGAACTGCCCAAGACCCGCTCCGGCAAGATCATGCGCCGCCTACTCAAGGACGTCGCCGAGGGCCGCGAAGTGGGCGATGCCACCACCCTGGCCGACAACACCGTGATGGCACAGATCGCGCACTCACTCAAAAAGTGAGCCGGGATCCGGTCCGGGGCTGCGTCCGGGGCTGCACTGGACGCAGGCTGCGATGACGGAATCGTGTGAGGTCCTGGTGGTGGGTGCGGGCCTCGCCGGCCTGCAGTGCGCCCGGGAGCTGCAGGCCGCCGGGCGCGAGGTGCAGGTGTGGGAAGCCTCCGACGCCGTCGGGGGCAGAATCCGCACGGACCGGATCGACGGCTTCCTCGTGGACCGCGGCTTCCAGGTACTGAACCCCGCGTACCCTGCGGTCCGCCGGTGGGTCGACGTCGACGCGCTGGGGCTGCAGGCCTTCGGTGCCGGCGTCCGGGTCCGGCGGCAGGACTCCCTGGCGGTGCTGGCCCACCCCCTGCGCGAGCCGGGCTTGATCCTGCAGACGCTGCGCAGCGGTCTCCTGGGCCCGCGCTCGGTCGCGGGGCTGCTGCGCTGGGCCGCGCCGGCCGTTGCCGGGCCCCTCCGGCGGAGCGGCCCGGATGTTGCGTTGCGCGACGCCCTCGACCGGGCCGGCTGTTCGGGCGGAATCCGCACGGTGGTGGACCGGTTCTTCGCCGGGGTGCTGCTGGAGGATGAGGGCACCACCTCCAACGACTTCGCCCTGCAACTGGCGCGCGTCTTTGCCGCCGGTGTTCCCGGGCTGCCGCGCGAGGGCATGCAGGCGCTCCCGCAGCAGCTGGCGGACGCCCTCACCGTGCCGGTCCGCACCTCGACCCGGGTGGAGTCGATCGCCCCGGACGGGGACACGGCCCTGGTCACCGCAGCGGATGCGGTGATCCGGGCAAGCCACGTCGTGCTCGCCGCCGATCCGGCCGCCGCCGCCCGGCTCGCCGGGACCAACGCGCCGGCCATGAAAGGGGTGCTCACGCACTGGTTTGCCGCCGGCTCGGCCCCCAGCGACGCCAACATGCTCTATCTGGACGGCCGGGCCCGCCCCGGCGGGCCACTGGTCAACGCTGCCGTCATTTCCAACGCGGCACCGAGCTACGCGCCCGCCGGCCGGCACCTGATCCAGACGTCCGCGCTGTTCGGCCCGGGCCGGCCAGTACCCACCGATGCTGATGTCCTCCGCCATGCCGGGGAACTTTTCGGTTCTTCTACGGCTGGCTGGGAGCTGGTGGCGAGGCACGAAATCCGGCAGGCGCTGCCTGCGCAGCCGCCGCCGCTGAAGCCCCGGCAGCCTGCGGAGGGCCCGGACAGGATCACCGTCTGCGGCGACCACCGGGAAACGGCCTCCATCCAGGGCGCCCTGGTGAGCGGCCACCGCGCCGCGCTGGCGGTCCTCGGCCGGCCGGCGTGATGTTCTCCGTCACCCGCCGGATCGCCGCGCCGGCGGACGTGGTGTGGCGGCTGCTCACGGACACCGGGCAGTGGCCGGCGTGGGGGCCGGCCATCACCGGCGTCGAACCGGATCCGGCGGGCACCGCGCCCGCGGGACTCGCGCCCGGCAGCCGCGGCAGGGTCCGCACCGTCCTCGGGCCGTCGCTGCCATACCGAGTGACGGCGTTGGAGGCCGGCCGGTACTGGTCCTGGTCCGTCGCCGGAATCCCCGCCACCGGCCACCGGGTGGTCCCGGAGTCCGGCGGCAGCCTGGTCACCTTCGCCGTCCCCTGGTGGGCGGCTGCCTACCTGCCGGTCTGCGCCCTGGCGCTGCGGCGGATAGGGCAGCTCGCAGCAGGTTCAGGAGCGCCTGGCCTGCGCCGGCCGACTGCTGGTTGATGAACGCCGCAGGAAACATCAGCGTGCAGTCCGGGACAACGCGATACATTGGCAGGCATGAGCGAAGCCACTCCCGCCGACGCGCGCCGCGGCACCATCCTGGTCCTGAACGGACCCAACCTGAACCTGCTGGGCACCCGTGAGCCCGAAAAGTACGGGACCGCCACCCTGGCCGACGTCGAACAGCTCGCCAAGGACGCCGGTGCCGCGCACGGCTTCGACGTCGAGTGCTTCCAGTCCAACCATGAGGGCGCGCTGGTGGACGCCATCCACGCCGCCCGCGGAAAGGCGGTGGGCATCGTGCTGAACGCCGGCGCCTACACGCACACCTCGGTGGCCATCCGCGACGCAATCACGGCCGTGCAGCTGCCCGCCGTCGAAGTCCACATCACCAACGTGCACGCCCGGGAGACGTTCCGGCACCACTCCTACCTGTCGGACATCAGCAAGGCCGTGATCGCCGGCGCGGGCATCCTCGGGTACCGCTTCGCCGTCGAATACCTCGCCGAGCTGGACGCGGGACGTGACTGAGCATGTCCCCCGCGCCGGAGCCCTCGGGGACCGCGGACTGGTACCGGCACTTCGGCACCATTGATGCGCCGGGAAATTCCGCCTGCTACGCCGAATGGTCGCTGGGCATCGCGGATGATCCGGAACTGATCCGGCGCATCGACGACTGGCCGCACACCAAACGCCAGCCGCTGCTGATGCTGGCCGCCGCCCGCTTCCTTGGCGCCCGGATCAGCCCCTACCCCGAGTTCAGGCGCTTCCTGGACAGCCGCTGGGACGACGTCTCGCGCACTGTCCTGTCCCGGTCCACGCAGACAAACGAGACCGGCCGCTGCGCCGCACTGCTGCCCTCCCTGGCCCGGATCGCCGCCGCGGAGGGGCGCCCGCTGGCCCTCATCGAGGTCGGCGCCTCGGCGGGACTGGCCCTGTTTCCCGACCGCTACGGCTACGAATTCGACGGCGGCGGGGCCGTGACCCGGCTGGCGCCGGCCGCTGCCCCGCCCGGAAGCTACCCCGTGCTGGGCTGCGCCACGACCGGGCCGGTGCCGCTGCCCACCGCGCTGCCCGAGGTGGTGTGGCGGGCCGGCATCGACCTGAACCCGTTGGACATCCGGAACCCCGACGACGTCGCCTGGCTGGAGGCGCTGGTCTGGCCGGAGCAGGACTTCCGCCGCGAGCGGCTGCGCCAGGCGATCGCCGTCGCGCGGGCCGATCCGCCGCTGCTGGTCGCCGGGGACCTCAATGAACGACTGGTGTCGCTGGCGGCGCAGGCGCCGCCGGACGCCGCGCTGGTGGTCTTCCACAGTGCGGTCATGGCCTATCTCGATGCCGCCGGCCGTGAACGTTTCCGCGACACCATCGCCCTGCTGGCCGCGGACCGGGGCTGCCACTGGATCTCGAACGAGGGCCACACCGTCATCCTGCAGCAGGACGGGTCCAGCGTGGTTCCGGAAATGGATGACTCACGCCTCCGCGGCCGTTTCCTCCTGCTGGAGGACGGGCTGCCGGTGGCCATTGCCGGCCCGCACGGCCAGAGCCTGGAGTGGATCGAAGCGGCCAGGGCCTGACCCGGACCGCTCCGTACCGCTTATTTTTTGATGCACTGGCCGGGCGAGACAGCGCTGCCCAGTCCGGGCGCCCGCGCGGCCACGGGGTCAAGGTCGTTCATCGTGATGGCGAAGCCGAGCGAGGGTTCGGAGGTGGACTTCGCGAAAACGACGCCGGCCACCTTGCCCTCCATGGTCAGCAGCGGGCCGCCGGAGTTCCCCGGCTGCACGTCGCCGGCGAGCCGGTAGACGTCCTCGGCGGCGGCGTTGTTGCCGTAGATGTCCGGGACCAGGACGGTGGTGATGTCCCGCACCGTGGCCGGCTTGGACTGGAACGGGCCGCCATGCGGGTAGCCGGCAAATGCCGCCGGGCTGCCGGAGGGCAGGTTCCGGCCCAGCGCCAGAGGCGCGGAGCGCAGCCCGTCCACGGCCAGGACCGCGAGGTCATGCTGGCTGTCGAAGTAAACGACCCGGCCGGGGAGCGCCCCGCCGCCCGGGACCTCAACGACGGGCTCCGGGACGCCGGCCACCACGTGGGCGTTCGTCACAACCCGGCCGGGCGAGACCACAAAGCCGGTTCCGGTCTGGTTCTGGCCGCACTGGTACGCGGTTCCGGCGATCTTCAGCACCGAAGCTGCCGCCTTGTTCAACGCCGGCGTGTCGGTACTGGCGTCCGGGACCGGCACGGGCCGGCCTCCGACGCCGCCTTCGAACAGGGTGGGAATCCCGTCGCCGATCACCGCGGAGCGCAATTGGGCCATGGACGTCTTCAGCGGCGTCGGGGTGACGCCGTCGATGAACCCGATCACCTTGGAATCGGCCAGCTGCTGGGAGACAAAGGGGACACCGAGGGCGCTGATGCTGAACGCCAGCATGGACATCACGAGCGCCGACACGGCGAGGTTGACGCCGCCGCCGACGACGCGGTCGGCCAGCCGGAGCGGGCTGATCCTGACAACGCTGCGGATGCGCCGCCCGATCATGGTGCCCAGCCCGTGCCCCACCATCATCAGCAGCACCGCCGCGGCAATGATCGCAGTGAGCCGCCAGCCCGGGTCGTCGACAAGGTCGCTGACGATCGGCACGGACACAAAGGCGGCCACGGCGCCTGCCGCGAACCCTGCGATGCCGCCGAGCGTCACCAGGAAGCCATTGCGCAGCCCGTAGATCAGGTAGGACAAGAGCGTCAGGATCAACGCCACGTCCAAGATGGTCAAGCCGAACACCGGGGCTCCTTAATGACTGGTAAGACCCCCATTCTACCGGCGCAGGCTGACAGTATGGCGGGCGTCCGCTGCAGGGCCCGCCCGTCACCCGCCCGCCGTTTCGCGCGTTTCGGTGCCAACTACGTCACAGAAGCCGCAAAATTCTGAAACAATGGCGGAAGCGCCCCAGCCGACACAGTAAGTCAGGAGATTTCATGGATATCGAGGTATTGCGCCGCGCACCCCTTTTCGCCACGCTCGACGACGAGGCGTTCCGTCTGCTGACGGACGAGCTCACCGAGGTGGACCTCTCACGCGGAGCCTCGGTTTTCCGGGAAGGCGACCAGGGTGACCAGCTCTACTTCATCGTCTCCGGCAAGGTGAAGCTCGGCCGCACCTCCCCCGACGGCCGCGAATCCCTGCTCGCCATCCTCGGCCCGGGCGAACTGTTCGGCGAGATGGCCCTGTTCGACCCGAGCCCCCGCACCGCCACGGCCACCGCCGTCTCCGAAACCCGCCTCGCCGGGCTGAAGAACGAGAGCCTCAACGCCCTGCTGCGCACCCGCCCGGAGGTCTCGGCCCAGCTGCTGCAGGCCCTCGCCCGGCGCCTGCGCCGCACCAACGACTCGCTCTCCGACCTCGTCTTCTCGGATGTCCCCGGCCGCGTGGCCAAGGCGCTGCTGGACCTGGCCGACCGCTTCGGCCGCCCCGCGACGGACGGCGTCCTCGTGGCCCACGAACTGACCCAGGAAGAACTGGCCCAGCTGGTCGGCGCCTCCCGCGAGACCGTCAACAAGGCCCTGGCCGAGTTCGTCCAGCGCGGCTGGCTGCGCCTGGAAGCCCGCGCCGTCGTCATCCTCGACATGCAGCGCCTCCGGCAGCGCTCCCGCTAAAGGTTCCTCGCAGCTTTACGGCATGCCGAAGGCCGGCCCGTGGAAACGGGCCGGCCTTCGGTGTTTTTAAGCCGGGCTTGGGTGGATGCAGGTGGGCACAGGGGGCTAGGTTTTCTTCGGGCCCCCTCCGGAGGGACATGCTCATCCTTGGCCGCGGGGCGTGGACATAAGCCCACTATGTCCATCGCTCAAGCCGTGCGGAGCACATGCCCCGTGGCGACGCGTCGGCCGGAGGGACATGCTCCGTGGCGACGCGTTGGCCGGAGGAACATGCCCATCGCTCGCGACGACCCCAGAGGGACATGCTCATTTTTGGGCGCCAGGCCTGGACATAAGCCCACTATGTCCATCGCTCAAGCCCTGCGGAGGACATGCCCCGTGGCGACGCGTCGCCGACCGGTCAGCGTTCGCGCTGCGGGTCCCCGGCTACGGTCTTGGCCGCCTCGACTTCGAGCATGAGCCTGCCGTCTTCCTCCACCAGGGTCGGCTGGTAGGCGTGGGCTTTGCGTTTGTAACTGAGGTACGCGATGCAGCCGTTCGCGGCGGCCATCTTCTCCAGCATGATCTCCGAGCCCGGCACCAGGAGCTGGCCGAGCGTCAGACCCACCGTGTTCGGCTGACCCACCTCGTCGCCCAAGGCTGTGGTGTCACGCCCGGCAACGACCTTGCGGACACACACCCACCGGCCCCACACCCCCTTGCTGGCCAGCAGTGAGGGCTGCTGGTTCATCGGGACGGTCGCGGCGAAGTACCGGGTGTTGAAGCGGCGGTGGGCGAAGTCGGGGCTTAGCCAGTTCACCAGCGGCTTGAGCAGGTCCGTCCGCACCGAGAGCCCGCGTTTGGCGAGCACCTCGGTGAACGACTTTTCCTGTTCCGCCACGGCCTCCCGGGCGCGCATCCACTCGGGCGTGGAGGTTCCCTCCACCGTGGTGGACAAATCCGGCCCGGCCAGCAGGACGCCGGTCTCCTCAAACAGCTCGCGGATGGCGCCCACCACGTGGCGTCGCGCCAGCCCGACGTCGGGCGTCCCCATCTGCTCGGCCCACCACTGCGGCGGGGGCCCTAGCCAGCCCACCGCGTCGTCGTCGGACGCTTCAAGCGAGCCGCCCGGAAAAGCGAGCACGCCCAGCGGCGAGGACCCGGACCGGTAGCCCAGCCAGGCCTCCAGGCCGGTGGGTGAATCCCGCAGCAGAACCACGGAGGAGGCGAAACGGGGGGCGCGGGGGGTCCGCTCACCGTGTTCAAACCAGCTGCGGGCCGCCCCCTCCAGATCCGGGGGGAGCACAAACAGGCGTCGGGCTAAGTGCGGCAAGGGAAACGACCGGCCCTCTAGGCGAATTCAGCGATCAGTTCGACCTCTACCGGAGAGTCGAGCGGCAGAACTGAAACCCCGACGGCGGAACGTGCGTGCTGGCCGGCGTCGCCAAGGACCTTGCCCAGCAGCTCGGAGGCGCCGTTGATGACACCGGGCTGGCCGGTGAACGAGGGATCGGAGGAGACGAAACCGACCACCTTCACGATGCGGGTGATGCGGTCCAGGTCGCCGATCACGCTCTTGACGGCGGCCAGCGCGTTGACGACGCAGACCTCGGCATAGCGCTTGGCTGCTTCCGGGGACACGGTCGGCTCGTCCGAGGTGGCTTCGGTCCCGGAGGAGACCTTGCCGGTGGCCTCGAGCTTGCCATTGATGAACGGCAGCTGGCCGGAGGTGTAGACGTGGTTGCCGGAGATCACGGCCGGGACGTAGGCAGCCACCGGGGCGGCGACCTCCGGGAGCTCCAGGCCAAGCTCGGCGAGCCGCTGTTCGACGGCGGACGACGCGCCGGTGCGGCCGGCGCTTTCCGCCGTGCCGGCGGGGCTCGAACCCGTGGCCGGGGCCGCCGTTTCGGGGGTGCTCATGGCTAGTTCTTCTCCCGCTTCAGGTAGGCGACCAGGCCGTTTCCATCGGGGCCCGGAACAACCTGCACGAGCTCCCAGCCGTCGTCGCCCCACTGATCCAGGATCTGCTTGGTGGCGTGGATAATGAGCGGAATCGTGGCGTACTCCCATTTGGTCATGAAGTAAAGCCTAGTCCTTGCCGGTAAAGTGGAAAACATGGCGACTGGTAAGAACCCTTTATTCGACACGGCCACCACCCTCGGAAAGCTGGTCCTTTTCCTGGGCGTGAGCGCTATCTGTGGCGTCCTGGTGGCGGGACTGCTGGTTCCCGCGGCCGCCGTCTCCGGCAACACCGCGAGCGGTTCGATCAAATTCTTCGAGGCCCTGCCGGCCGAACTGAAGGTTGAGCCGCCGAGCCAGTCGACCAAGATCCTGGCCGCCGACGGCAGTGTCATCGCCACGATCTACAAAGAGAACCGCACCCGCGTCTCGCTGGACCAGATGTCGCCCTTCATCAAGGACGCGGTGATCGCCATTGAGGACAGCCGCTTCTACGAACACGGCGGCGTGGACACCACCGGTATTCTGCGCGCATTGGTTGCCACCGCGCGCGGCAACAAGCAGGGTGCATCGACCATCACCCAGCAGTACGTCAACAACGTCATCAACTCTTCCCTGGAGTCCGAAGGCAAGGGCGACCAGGTCCTGCTCAACGGCGTGAACAAGGGCGTCGGGGATAAGCTTCGCGAGATGAAGCTGGCGATTGCCCTGGAGAAGAAGTTCACCAAGGAGCAGATCCTTGAGGGCTATCTCAACATCGTGTTCTTCAATCGCGACGCTTACGGCATTGAGGCCGCGTCCCGGCTGTTCTTCAGCACGTCCGCCAAGAACCTGACGCTGCCGCAGGCCGCCCTGCTGGCCGGCGTGGTGAACAGCCCGTCCTTCTACGACCCGATCTCCAATCCGGACAACGCCAAGGTCCGCCGCAACCTTGTGCTCAAGGCCATGCTCACCCAGGGGAAGATCAAGCAGGCGCAATACGACGCCGCTGTTGCCACCCCGGTCAAGACCAAGGTGACCCAGCCGCGCCAGGGCTGCGCCTACTCCCCCACCGCCCCGTATTTCTGCGACTACGTGCTGCACCTGCTGCTCAACAACCCGGCCTACGGCGCCGACGCCAAGGAACGCGAGCGGAAGGTCTTCCGCGGCGGCCTGACCATCAAGACCACGCTGGAACCGGCGGCCCAGAAGGCAGCCCAGGCGCAGGTGGATGCCGCGGCCGGCGCGAACCCGAACAAGTGGGGCGCCGCGCTGGTCTCCGTTGAACCGGGCTCCGGCAAGATCACCAACATGGCGCAGAACACCAGGTGGCTGCCGGCCAAGGGGAAGTTCGACACCCAGATCAACTTCAATGTCGATAAAAACGATGAGAAGGGCCAGGACCTCGGCGGCCTCGGCGGCGCACAACCCGGCTCCACGATGAAGCCCTTCACCTTCGCCGAATGGCTGGACGAGGGCAAGTCGATGAACACCATTGTGGACGGCTCGGTGCGCGAGTACCGGAACGGCTTCCCCTGGCGGAACTCCTGCGGCACCACTGTGGGCGCCTACAGCACCGCCGAGAAGAACGCCGGCGGGAACGCCGCGGACGACCTGCAGAACGCCGAAGAGGGGTACTACCGCCCCATGACGGTCCTGAAGGGCCTCTACAACTCGATTAACACGATCACCTTCGCTGCCGCCGCGCAGCTCGACTTCTGCGGGATCCAGCGGATTGTGGACGCCGTCGGCATCCACAACGGCCTGGACAACAATCCGGTCGACATGTCACGGCTGCCCAACCTCCTGGGTTCAACCCAGACGGCGCCGCTGACCATGGCAAGCGCGTTTGCCACCTTCGCGAACGACGGCCGGTACTGCGCGCCGATGGCGATCACCTCGGTGACGGATGCGTCCGGCGCCAAGCTGCCCGCCCAGGCACCGAACTGCCGGGACGCCATCAAGCCGGAGGTAGCCAAGGGCGTGAACTATGCGCTGCAGGAGGTCCTGAACCGCGGCTCCGGTTCGCTGATCCAGCCGCGCATTTCCACCGTCACCAACTTCCCGATCGCTGCCAAGACCGGTACCTCCAACAACAACGGCTCCACCTGGGTGGTCGGCCACACCACCGGACTCGCGACGGCCGCCTGGTTCGGCGACCCGCTCGGCAGCCAGGGGCGCGCCGGACAGAACATCACGGTCAACGGCCAGTTCTACGAGGGCATCGACGGTTACATGATCGCCGGCCCGATGTTCTCCAAGTTCATGGCCCAGATCGCCCCGTCGCACGGCACCGAGCCGTTCCCGGAGCCGCCGTCGAACCTGCTGTACGGAGACACCCCGTCGTACCAGCAGCCCAACACGGAGTCCCGCAACACGAACAACAACGGCAACACCAACGACACCCCGGCTCCGGCTCCGGCGACGCAGAACCCCGCGCCGTCCGAACCGCCGGCAACCTCGGGCCCGACGAAGCCCGGAAACAACAAGTAGCCATGGCCGGCGGATCTGTCCTGGCAAGCCGCGCCCGAAGCATCAGGCGCGGCTTTGCCGTCACCACCGCCGTTGGAGCCGCCGCGGGTGCCGCCGCGACCGGCTACGGCCTGTGGGAGAAGAACCAGTTCGTGCTCCGGGAGGAGAGCCTCCCCATCCTGCCGACGGGGCACGGGCCGATGCGTGTGCTGCACCTGAGCGACATCCACTTTGTGCCCGGCCAGCACCGCAAGGCCGCGTGGCTGCAATCCCTCGCCGGGCTGAAACCGGACCTGGTGGTGAACACCGGTGACAACCTCAGCCACGTCAAAGCCGTCGACCCCGTGCTGGAGGCCCTGCGGCCCCTGATGGAATTCCCGGGCGTCTTCGTCCCCGGCTCCAACGACTACTTCGCGCCCCGGCTGAAGAACCCCGCCTCCTACCTGCTGGGGCCGTCCAAGTCCCGGCCGGATCCCATAGCGCTGGACTGGCCGCGGCTGCGCTCCGGCTTCGGCATGGGCGGCTGGGTGGATCTGACCAACCGCTGCCAGTCACTCGTGATCAACGGCCTGCGGGTGGATTTTTCCGGCGTGGACGATCCGCACCTGAGGCTGGAGCGCTACGCCGGCTGGCCCCGGGGCACCAGCGGCCAGGACGCCAAACCGCACCTGCGCGTCGCCGTCGCCCATGCGCCCTACCAGCGCGTCCTGGACCACTTCACCGAGGACGGCGCGGACCTGCTGCTGGCCGGCCACACGCACGGCGGCCAGATCTGCGTTCCGGGCTACGGGGCGCTTGTTGCCAACTGCGACCTGCCCACCTGGCGTGCCAAGGGCCTGCACGACTGGGAAAGCAAGGGACGTACGACGCCGGTGAACGTCTCCGGCGGCATCGGCACCTCGCGCTTCGCCCCGGTCCGGATCGCCTGCAAACCCGAAGCCGTCCTGCTCACCCTTACCGCCCGCCCCTGAACCCGCCGGGCATCCCTGGACCTCCTTCGCCGGGCTTGCTCCGCCGGGCGCCTGCTCCGGATGGACATGCCCTCCCCCGCACCGGCTTCCCGGGGGACATGCCCCGTCTTCGAGTCCAGCGGTGGACATAGCGGCACCGTGCCCAGTCCTGGTGGCCAAGGATGGGCATGTCCCCAGGCGCGTGCAGCGGGATCCTGCTCCCAGGAGCCACCCATCGCGGGCCAGCATTGCGGAACATAATTACTGGGCCAAATGTGCGAGCAGCGCGATATCCTGTGAAGCGGGTCACGGGATGGCCTAGGGTAGTTGCTACAGGAAACTACATCCAGTTGCGTAATTCACTTCGCAGTTGCCCCTAAGAAGCAGGCATGGCCAAGCAGACTCCGTTTTTCTCATCCATCAGCCGTCTCTATCCGCACGTCAGACCGATCATGCCCCGGCTGGTCATGGGCCTGCTGTGCGCCTTGCTGGCCAGCCTGGTGGCGCTGGCCATCCCGCAGGTCCTGCGCGTGCTCGTCAACGACTGGCTGCGGCCCGGCGGCAGCAGCCAGGCCGTCTGGATTGCCTCCTCGGTGATCCTGCTGCTGGGTGTCGCCGAGGCCGGACTCGTGGCACTGCGCCGCCAGTTTGTCATCAACCCGGCCACCACCGTGGAAACCCGGATGCGGGTCTCGCTGTACGACCACCTGCAGGACCTGACCGTCTCCTTCCATGACCGCTGGGGTTCCGGTCAGCTGCTCTCGCGCGCCATGACGGACCTGAACTTCCTTCGGCGCTGGATGGCGTTCGGGGCGATCATGCTCGTGGTCACCACGCTGACCGTGGTGATCGGCGTCGTCGTGATGTTCTCCATGAGCTGGCAGCTGGCCCTGATCTTCCTGGCCGCCGCCGTGCCGATCATGATCTACGGCTTCCGCTTCCGGACCCGCTTCAGCAAGGTGGCCCGCCGCAGCCAGGACCAGGCCGGTGACCTCGCCACCACGGTCGAGGAGTCCGTCCACGGCATCCGCGTGCTCAAGGCCTTCGGCCGCAGCCGCGAGGCGCTGGAGAACTTCAACGAACAGGCCGAGGAGCTGCGCCAGACCGAGATCGCGAAGGCCAAGCACCTGGCCGCCTTCAGCCTCGTCGTCACCCTGCTGCCTGAGCTGGCCCTGGGCGCCGGGCTGGTTGTCGGCGTCATGCTGGCGGCCAGCGGCGAGTTGAGCATCGGCTCGCTCGTGGCCTTCTTCGCCACCGCCGCCGTGATCGCCGCGCCGGTGGAGTTCTGCGGCATGCTGCTGGCGATGGCGCTCACCGCCAAGTCCGCCGTGGACCGGCACTTCGAGGTGATGGACTCGGTCAACACCATCACCAGCCCGCCGCAGCCGCGCCGGCCCGACCAGCTCAAGGGCGCCCTGGGCTTCCACAACGCCGCCTTCGCCTTCGAGGATGCACCGGACAAGCCGATCCTCAAGGACATCAGCCTGGATATCCGCCCCGGCGAGACCATGGCGCTGGTGGGCATCACCGGCAGCGGCAAGAGTGCCCTGCTGCAGCTGGTGCCGCGCCTGTTCGACGTCACGGCCGGCTCGGTCACGATCGACGGCGTGGACCTGCGCGACTTCAGCGTTGAGGAGCTGCGCAGTGTCGTCGCCGTCGCGTTCGAGGACACCACGCTGTTTTCCAGTTCCGTCCGGGACAACGTGCTGCTCGGCGTCCCGGGCCACGAGTCCGCGGAGCGCCGGGAGCAGATCCTGGCCCAGGCGCTGGACACCGCCCAGGCCCACTTCGCGTACTCCCTGCCGGAGGGCCTGGACACCTTGATCGGCGAGGAGGGCCTGAGCCTGTCCGGCGGCCAGCGGCAGCGCATCGCGCTGGCCCGGGCCGTCGCTGCCCAGCCGAAGGTGCTGGTCCTGGACGACCCCCTCTCCGCGCTGGACGTGAACACCGAGGAGCTCGTCGAGGCCCGGCTGCGCGAGGTGCTGGCGGACACTACCACCCTGATCGTCGCCCACCGGCCCTCCACCGTGGCCCTGGCCGACCGGGTGGCGCTGCTGGAGGACGGCCGGATCGCCGCCGTCGGAACCCACACCGAACTGCTCGCGGAAAACAGCCACTACCGCTACGTCATCGCGAGCCTGGACCCGGAACCGCGGGACCTGGACTCCGAATTGTCCGCCCTCGAGGCCGAGGAGGTGTCCCGATGAGCACGGCCACCTTCGGCACCGCCAACGAGGACAACGCCCACCTGTCCAAGTCCGACAGCAGGGCCGTCCGGCGCCGCTCGTTGGCCCTGCTCGGCTCACTGATCCGCCCGGTCCGCCGGCGTTTCTGGCTGACCATCGCCGCCGTCGTGCTGTCCCAGGCCGCCCGCGTGGCCGGGCCGGCACTGATCGCCTTCGGGATCGACCACGCGCTGCCGGCCCTGCGCGCCGGGGACAACGTCCCGCTGGTGCTGGCCGGCGCCGCGTACCTCGCCGCGGCCGTTGCAACGGCCGGGCTGACCGCCCTGTACGTCACCTCGACGGCGCGCCTGAGCCAGGCGATGCTGCTGGACCTGCGCGTGCGGGTCTTCCGGCAGACCCAGCGGCTGAGCCTGGAATTCCACGAGAAGTACACCTCGGGCCGCATCATCGCCCGGCAGACCTCGGACCTTGAAGCCCTGCGCGAACTCCTTGACTCCGGGGTCAGCTCGCTCGCCTCCGGGATGCTGTTTATGGTCTTCACCGCCATCACCGTGTTCGCCCTGGACTGGCGCAGCGGGCTGCTGGTGCTCGCCGCCGGCGTGCCGATGTACTTCCTGGCCCGCTGGTACCAGAAGCACTCGCAGATCGCCTTCCGCGAATCCCGCGTCGTCTCGGCCAGGCTGATCGTGCACTTCGTCGAGACGATGACCGGCATCCGTGCCGTCAAGGCCTTCCGCAAGGAGCGCCAGAACGCCGAACGCTACGCGGAGCTCTCCGAGGACTACCGCAAGGTCACCGTCCGCTCCATCAACCTCAACGGCGTCTTCCAGCCCGGCCTCGTGCTGATCGGGAACGTCTGCGTCGCCGTCGTGCTGCTCACCGGCGGCTTCCGCGTCCTCAGCGGCGAGCTGGCCGTGGGCGTGCTGCTGGCGCTGATCCTCTCCGCCAAGCGGTTCTTCCAGCCGGTGGACCAGATGGCGATGTTCTACAACTCCTTCCAGAGCGCTCAGGCGGCGCTGGAGAAGGTCTCCGGGCTGCTGGAGGAAGTGCCCACCGTCCGGCCGCCGAAAAACCCCGTGGCCCTGCCCGAGGCGAAGGGCAGCATCGATTTCGGGAACGTCGAGTTCCGCTACGGTGACGGCCCGGTCATCATCCCCGCCATGGACCTGCACATCCCCGCCGGCCAGACCGTCGCCCTGGTGGGCCAGACCGGCGCCGGGAAGTCGACGCTGGCCAAGCTGATCGCGCGCTTCTACGACGTCTCCTCCGGCTCGCTCACGCTCGACGGCGTGGACCTGCGGCAGCTGACGACGGCGGACCTGCGCCGGAACGTCGTCATGGTCACCCAGGAGGCATTCCTCTTCAGCGGATCCGTGGCGGACAACATCGCGCTGGGCCGGCCCGAGGCCTCCCGGCAGGAGATCGAGGACGCCGCGAAGGCCGTGGGCGCCCACGAGTTCATCACGGCGCTGCCCGACGGGTACGACACCGACGTCAACAAACGCGGCGGCCGGGTTTCGGCCGGGCAGCGCCAGCTGATCAGCTTTGCCCGGGCCTTCCTCGCCCGGCCCGCCGTCCTGATCCTGGATGAGGCGACGTCCTCGCTGGACATCCCCTCGGAACGTATGGTCCAGGCGGGGCTGGCGAGCCTGCTGCAAGGCGTCAGCTCCGGCGAGGCAGGCCGCACCGCGCTGATCATTGCGCACCGGCTCTCCACCGTAGAGACCGCCGACCGCGTGCTGGTGGTCTATGACGGCCGTGTGGTGGAGGACGGCACGCCCGCGGAGCTGATCGGCGGGGGCGGGCGCTTCGCCAAGCTGCACGGGGCGTGGAAGGACTCGCTGGTCTGACCAGGCTCCCCCCGAGCGCGCCTCCGTTAGCCCCGCATGGGGCTCCGATTTCGCATCCGGGGCAGGAATCGGATACTCTTGTGAAGTTGCTTTTGAAGTAACGGATCGGGATGTGGCGCAGCTTGGTAGCGCGCGTCGTTCGGGACGACGAGGTCGCAGGTTCAAATCCTGTCATCCCGACCAGTCAAAAGAGGGCCTTCCACTGGAAGGCCCTCTTTTTTGTGTTCAACCGGGGCGCGGCAATCGACGCGGGGTTCAGGGCAAAAAGCAGCCCCGGGACGACCTTGGCGGGCATCCCGGGGCTGTCGGAGCGTTGGTTACATCGGGTCGGGCCAGTTGCCGACGTTGGTGGAGTACGTCATCGGGTCCGGCCAGTTGCCCACGGCCGATGCCGTACGCATGGGGTCCGGCCAGTTGCCAACGGCGGTGATGTTGGTGGTATCGGCGATGGAACCTGCGGACAGAACGGCCGGAGCCGCCGCGGAGAAAGCCAGGGCGCCTGCGAGAACCGCGCCGGCTGCAATCTTCTTCAACATAGAGTTCCTCATTTTGAGTCGGAGTCGTTACCAAGTCAGCACTGCCCTTGTTGACACACATTGTAAAATGTTTTCCACAGAGGCTGTCAAGCATTTAGTATATGAAGTGTCCGGAATGAGGTGGTATCCGTGGGGAACGGATTCGGGGAAAAACTCCGCGCGGAACGGCTGGAGCGTGGACTCACGCAGGCGGAATTGGGGAAGGATCTGTTCTCGCCCAGCTACATCTCGCTGCTCGAAACCGGGCGCCGCGAGCCGACCGCGGAAGTCATCGAGGAGCTCGCCCGCCGGCTTGAGCTCGCGCCCAAGGCCCTGGAAGCCTGGAGCCAGCCTGTCTCCGTCAGCGACGCCGAATACGTGCTGGCAGGACTGTACGCCCGGCAGGCCTGGGATCTGCGGGACTACCCGCTCGCGGCAGTCCATGCTGCGTCCGCCGCCCAGATCGCGCTGGAGGCAAAAAACACCAGCGCCTGGTGGAACATGACCTACATGCAGGCCGAATGCCTGATCAAGCAGGGCATGTGGGCCGAATGCAAGGCGATCGTCCAGCGGCTGCTCGACCACCCGATGGCCGCCGAATCGGCCGGCCTGGGCGTGCGGGCCCGGCAGATGCTGGCCGCAGCCGCCCAGGGCCAGGGCCAGCTGACCGCTGCGGTGGAGAACGCCCAGGAAGCGGTGCGGCTCTGCGCCCAGCTACCCAAGGGCTCCACCCTGATCATCGGGGCGCTGCGGGCACTCATCGGCGCCCTCGCCGAAAGCGGCCGGCTCGACGAGGCCTGGAAATACTGCCAGGACATGAACGAACAGATGGACGACCAATCCATGTCCCAGCTCGCCGGCGAAGTCGCCTGGGTGGTGGGAAACGTGGCCTTTATGCGGCATGACTACGCCGAGGGCATCAAGTACCACGAGAAGGCCGCCAAGCTGCTCTCCCCCGCAAACGACATCGACCTCTGGGCCAGGTTCAACAAAGCCTCCGCCGCCGTGCGCCTGTCCTCGGGGATCGTCGAACCGGAGACCCTGTCCTCGATCGAACGCGCCGAACTGGCCCTCTCCATCGTCGGCGGCAACAAGACCGACCAGCTGGAGGTGGCCTTCATCCGGGCACGCTGGCTCTACCTCACCGGGGACATCGTGGGCGCGGTCCAAAAACTCCGGGAGATCCACCAGGAACGCGACGTCCTCGCGAAGCACACAGCCGGCGAGGTGTCGCTTTTGCTCGGCAAGGCGCTCAAGGCCGCCGGCGAATCCGAGGAGGCCCTCGTCTATTTGGACGAAGCCCAGAAGGAGTTCAGCGCCGCCGGCGCCTCGGACCGGGTGCAGCAGGCCATGGACGCCGTGCTGGAAATCCGGCTCGCCCAGCGCCGCGCCGAGGCCGCGGCCGCCGGAAGCTAGCTCCCTCCGGCCGCCGGCCTGGCGAGCCGTCGCCGGCCAGTCGCCGTCGGCTACCCGAAGGACGGCTAGACGAAGGTCCGGCCGGTGAGCAGCTCGTAGGCTTCCACGTAGCGGCTGCGGGTGCGGTCGACGACGTCGGCCGGCAGCGCCGGCGGAGGCGCGTCCGAGGACTTGTCCCAGCCCGATGCGTCCGAGGTCAGCCAGTCGCGGACGTACTGCTTGTCATACGACGGCTGCGCCTGGCCCGGCTGGTAGGTCTCGGCGTCCCAGAAACGCGAGGAGTCCGGGGTCAGGACCTCGTCGCCGAGCGTGATCACGCCGGTCGCGGCGTCGATGCCGAACTCCACCTTGGTGTCGGCCAGGATGATGCCGCGGCCGCGGGCGATCTCTTCGGCCTTGGTGTAGATCTGCAGGGTCAACTCGCGGAGCCGCCCGGCGGTGTCCTCGCCCACCAGGCCGACGACGGCGTCGTAGGTGATGTTCTCGTCGTGCTCCCCCACCTCGGCCTTCGCGGAGGGGGTGAAGATCGCCTCGGCGAGCCGGGAGCCGTCCACCAAGCCGGCCGGCAGCGGGATGCTGCACACGGTGCCGGACTGCCGGTATTCGGCCAGCCCGGACCCGGTCAGGTAGCCGCGGGCGATGCATTCCACCGGGAACATGTCGAGCTTCTTGCAGATCATGGCGCGGCCCTCGACCGCGGCGGGCACGCCGCCGTCGACCGTGGACGCGAGCACGTGGTGCTCCACGCCCAGCTGCTCGAACCACCACAGGCTCAACTGGGTGAGGATGCGCCCCTTGTCCGGGATCTCGCTGGCCAGCACATGGTCGTAGGCGCTGATCCGGTCACTGGCCACCACCAGGACGCACTCGTGGCCGACGCGCTCGGTAATGGACGCGTCCTCCGGCACATACAGGTCGCGGACCTTGCCGGAATAGACATGCTTCCAGCCCGGCAGGTCCAGCGTCTCGGTCTGCAGGCCGCCGGTGGGCCCGGCGGATTCTGTGGCGTTCATGCTCAGCCCTTCGCTTTCGCGGCGGCGGCAGCGACAGCCGAGGCTGTGCCGGGCGCCGTCACCTTGATTTCGCCGCGGGCGGCCTTGCCGCCGATGTCGGTGCGGAACTGGCCGCCGTCCAGCTGGACCAGTTCGACGCCGTCGTACGCCCGTTCGCGGGCCTCCACGAGGTCCGTCCCGAGCGCCACCACGGCGAGGACGCGGCCGCCGGCGGAGACCACCTTGCCCTCGTCGTCGAGTTTGGTGCCGGCATGGATGACGTGCACGCCCTCGATAGCTTCGACCTTCTTGAGGCCGCGGATCCGGTCCCCGGTCCGGGGCGTGCCGGGGTAGTTTTCGGCGGCGACGACGACGGCGACCGCCGACTCCCGGGACCAGCGCAGCGGCTGGACCTTGTCCAGTTCGCCCTTCGCGGCGGCCATCAGCAGGCCGCCGAGGGGCGTCTTGAGCCGGGCCAGGACGGCCTGGGTTTCCGGATCGCCGAAGCGGACGTTGAACTCGATGACCCGGGTGCCGCGGGAGGTCAGGGCGAGGCCGACGAACAGCACGCCGACGAACGGGGTGCCCCGGTGGGCCATCTGGTTGACGGTGGGCTGCGCGACCCGGTCGATGACTTCCTGGACGAGCCCTTCCGGGGCCCAGTCGAGCGGGGTGTAGGCGCCCATGCCGCCGGTGTTGGGGCCCTCGTCGTTGTCGTAGATGCGCTTGAAATCCTGTGCCGGGGAGAGCGCCACAGTGGTGCTGCCGTCGCACAGGACAAACACGGAGACCTCGGGGCCGTCGAGGAATTCCTCGATCACCACGGTGCCGCCGGCGTCGAAGCAGCTCTGCGCGTGGGCCAGCGCCTCGTCCCGGTCGCGGGTGACGACGACGCCCTTGCCGGCGGCGAGTCCGTCATCCTTCACGACGTAGGGGGCGCCGAAGGTGTCGAGTGCGTCGGCGGCTTCCTCGGCGTTGGAGGCCACCCGGGCCATCGCCGTCGGCACCCCGGCCTCGGCCATGACTTCCTTGGCGAACGCTTTAGAGGCCTCGAGCTGGGCGGCGGCTTTGCTGGGGCCGAAGACGGGGATCCCGGCGTCGCGGACCGCGTCGGAGACGCCGGCGGCCAGCGGGGCTTCGGGGCCGACCACCACGAGGTCGACGGCGAGTTTGGTCGCCAGCGCGGCGACGGCGTCGGGATCATTCGCGTCGATGGCGTGTGTGGGGACCAGCTTGCTGATACCGGCGTTGCCCGGGGCCGCATGGACCTCGGAAACATTGGGGTCGGCGAGCAAGGATCGGACAATGGCGTGTTCGCGGCCGCCGGGGCCGATGACAAGTACCTTCACAGTTCCCAAGGGTACTTTGTGGACCCTGCAGGCTCCTAAGCTGTGACCGCCACGGGACATGCCCAGTCTTGGCCGCCGCGTCCCGGCCACTTGTGCCCACGCCGGCCACGGGACATGCCCAGTCCCCGCCGCACCCACTGCACATAATGCGCATGTGCCCAGTCCTGACGCCGCAGGGAGGGCATGTCCCAGTCCACGCGCCTCGTCCCGGCCACGTTTGCCCAGGCCGGCCACGGGACATGCCCAGTCTTGGCCGCCGCCACTGGACATAGTGCGCATATGCCCATTCCTCACGCACCAGGGAGGGCATGTCCCACGCGCGGCACCGGACGAGCCACGGAACATGCCCACTCCCGGCCACACAGGCCACCGGACATGCCCAGTCCGGGGCGCGGACAATCCGCGGGGCCCGCCGCTCCGAACATCCTGTATGAAGACGCCCAGCAACCTGAAGCCCGGCACCACCACGCAGCGCAAGAAGCGGCCAGCCCTCTTCTCGGGCCCCACCGCCTTGGCCGCGCTGGCGGGGGTGGTCTCGGCCGGCGTCGTGCTGGCCGTCGCAGAACTGATCGGCGCCTTCTTTACGGCCCGCGCAACCCCGCTGATCGCACTGGGCTCGACCTTCATCGACTTCACCCCGCCGTGGATGAAGGATTTCGCCATCGCCACGTTCGGCACGAATGACAAGGCCGCCTTGTTCGTGGGCATGGGCCTGACCATCCTGCTGCTGGCCTGCGTGCTGGGCATCGTCGCGTTCCGCAAGTGGGTCCTGGGCGTGGCCGGCGTGCTGCTGCTCGGCGCGGTGATCGTAGCCAGCGTGGTGACCCGGGCCAGTGTGAAGCCGCTGGATGCCATTCCTTCGCTGATCGGGACCGTGGCCGGTCTGGTGGTGCTCCGGTTCCTGATCAGCAAGCTGTGGCGGATGCGCAGGTGGCCGGAGGTGGCGTCGGACCTCGGGGCCGAGGAGCCGGACCGTCCTGCCACCAGCCGCCGCGCCTTCTTCACCGCCAGCGGGATCACCGCCGTCGCTGCCGCCGCGGCCGCGACTGGCGGACGGCTCCTGAGCGCCGCCCGCAGCAACGTGGCCCAGGCCCGCGAAGCCCTGAAACTGCCCGCCCCGGCCAAGGCTGCAGCACCTGTGCCCGCCGGAGTCCAGTCCAAAGCCCCGGGCGTCACCCCGTGGCTGACGCCGAACAAGGACTTTTACCGGATCGACACCGCGCTCAGCGTGCCGGAAATCGACGCCCAGTCCTGGGAGTTGCGGATCCACGGGCTGGTCGAACAGGAGGTGCGGCTCAGCTTCCAGGACCTGCTGGACGCGCAGCTGATCGAGTCCCACGTCTCGCTGACCTGCGTCTCCAACCCGGTCGGCGGGAACCTGGCCGGCAACGCCAAGTGGCTGGGCATGCCCATCCGCGACGTACTGAAAATGGCCCGGCCCAAGGACGGCGCGGACATGGTGCTCTCCACCTCGGTGGACGGCTTCAGCGCCTCCACGCCGCTGGAGGTGTTGCAGGATGACCGCGACGCGATGCTGGCGATCGGCATGAATGGCGAGGCCCTGCCGCTGGAGCACGGCTACCCCGTCCGGATGGTGGTTCCCGGGCTGTACGGCTTCGTCTCGGCCACCAAGTGGGTGGTGGACCTGGAAGTGACGAGGTTCGCGGACAACAAGGCCTACTGGACGCAGCGCGGCTGGTCCGAACGCGGCCCGATCAAGACCATGGCCCGGGTGGAGGTCCCCAAGTCCTTCGCCAAGGTCCCCGCAGGAAAGATCGCGATCGGCGGCACCGCCTGGGCGCAGACCCGCGGGATCACCAAGGTCGAAGTGCAGATCGACAACGGCCCCTGGACCGAGGCCGTGCTGTCCGCGGAGGCCTCCGTGGTGACCTGGCGGCAGTGGTCCCTCGATTGGGAGGCCACGCCGGGCCCGCACTACATCAAGGCCCGGGCCACCGACGGTACCGGCGAGGTCCAAACGGACAAGCGTGCCGATCCCGTGCCCGACGGCGCCTCCGGCTGGCAGTCCGTCATGGTCACCGTGGAGTAACCGGGCTGGGCCCCGAACGCATCATAGACTTGCAGCATGCCTCTGAACCCGCATGCCACCTTCACTGTTGAGTCCGCCGTCGAACTGGCAGTCGTGGAACGCAGCGGTTTCATCGAGTCCCGCCACATCGGCTCCGCCGTCGTGATGGCCGCGGACGGCAACGTCGTCACCGAACTCGGGGACATCACCACCCCGATCTACGCCCGTTCCACGCTCAAGCCCCTGCAGGCGTTGGCGTCCATGCAGTCCGGCGTTCCGCTGCGCGGCGCGCAGGTGGCGATCGCCTGCGGCAGCCACGTCGGGTCGCTCGACCACATGGACGTGGTGGAAGGCATGCTTAAGGCCGCGGGTGTCAAGGAGGACCAGCTCCAGTGCCCAGCCGCCTGGCCCGAGGACGAGACGGCCCGGACGTGGCTGGTCCAGACCGAACGCGGGAAGTCGCGGCTGGCGTTCAACTGCTCGGGAAAGCACGCCGCGTTCCTCTGGGCCTGCACAGAGAACGGTTGGGACACGCACAGCTACCTGGAGCCGAACCATCCCCTGCAGCAACGCATCCGCTCCGTGATCGAGGAATACTGCGGCGAGAAGATCGCCCACCTCGGCATTGACGGTTGCGGCGCCCCGGTGGCCGCGGTCTCGCTCACCGGGCTGGCCCGCGCCTTCTCCCGCCTGGCCAAGGCGCCCGGGGACAAGAACTCCAACGCCCGCGCCGCCACGATCGCCACCTCCATGCTGGACTACCCGTGGGCGGTGCAGGGCCGCGGCCAGGCCAACACGATCGTGATGGACGAGCTCGGCATCATCGCCAAAGTCGGCGCCGAGGGCGTGCTGGTCATGGCCACCCCGCAAGGCGTCTCGGTGGCGATCAAAGTCCTCGACGGCAATATCCGCGCCACGACGCTGGTTGGCCTGACCCTGCTCGCCGCCGCGGGCGCCGTGGACATCCCGGAGGTCTCAAGCGTCCTGGACAAGGTCGTCGACCCGGTGCTCGGAGGCGGCCGGCCGGTCGGCAAGATCCGCCTCGGCCACGCCGTCTCGGCGTTGCTGGACTAGGCCGTGGCTGTTCAGCGGCGCCGGATTCCGGTGGACGAGGGCCGCGCGGCGCTGGCCGCCTGGCGGGAAGCCACCGCCCCGGCGCCTGAGACCCCGGCGCCGGGCACCGCGACCCCGGTCGGCGGTCCGGACGCCCCGGCGGTTCCGCGCACGACGCTCGCGACGGCGGTGCGCTACTCCCTTGAGGAGGTCACCGCGCGGGCACCCGGGAACTCGGTGGAGGTCCGCGTCCCGCCGTTCGGCGTCACCCAGTGCGTCGAGGGCCCCCGGCACACCCGCGGCACTCCCCCGAACGTCATCGAGTGCGACGCCGCCATCTGGCTCGCGATGGTCAGCGGCCGGCTCAGCTGGGCGGACGCGGTCGAGGCCGGCAAGGTGGCCGCCTCAGGGTTGCGCGCCGACCTGTCCGGCCTGCTGCCGCTCTAGAGAGTCAAAATCCGGCCGTGACGGCTCAACCCCGCCCGATGAACGGCATCCCCGCGGCGGTGATCACGAGCGATCCGACGCTGGCGGAGGCGGGCATGCCGGCCATCAGCAGCACGGCCCGGGCCGCGTCCTCCACCGGGAACGTCGGCTCCGCCCGGCGGCTGCCGTCCGCCTGGAGCGCGCCGTCGCCGACGCCGATCTGGTCCATCAGCTCCGTGGCCGCGTTGCCGATGTCGATCTGCCCGCAGCTGATGCCGAACCCGCGGCCGTCGAGCTCGATGTTCTTGGTCAGGCCGGTGATCGCGTGCTTGGTGACCGTGTAGGCCACGGTGCGCGGCCTCGGAGAGTGCGCGGCGATGGAGCCGTTGTTGATGATCCGGCCGCCCTGCGGCGACTGCGCCTTCATCGCCCGCACCGCGGCGGCCGCGCACAACAGGGAACCGGTCAGGTTCACAGCGGCCGTGGCTTCCCACTCCTCGACGCTGATCTCGTCCACCGAGGCGGCGGGGCCGAACACGCCGGCGTTGTTGAACAGCACATCCACCCTCCCCCAGCGCTCCAGCGCCGCGTCGAAAAGCCGCTCGACGTCGTCGGGCCGGGTGACGTCGCAGGGGACGGCCAGCGCCTGCGCGTGTCCGGCACCGGTCTCCAGCAGCGGTTCCTCCCGCCTGCCGGCCAGCACCACCCGGTAGCCGTCCGCGAGCATGAGCCGTGCCACCGCCCTTCCGATCCCCGAGCCCGCTCCGGTGACGACGGCGACCCGGCCTGGTTGGTGCTGGCGTGTCATTGGGGCTCCCTGGGGTGGCGTGCTGGAATCCGGTCCCGGACAGCCTATGCCGAGATGGCACGTCGCGGCAGTGTCCGGCGCAAACATTGCCGCGAGCTGACACCTCGCGGGGCCGCGGGGCCTTGCGTCCAGGACGTAGAGTAAAGCGTGGCAACCACCGCGGGCGAGGTCCTGCTGGCCTATCTCGGGCAGCAGCTCGCTGAGCTGCGCCGGCACGCTCCCGGAGTTCTCGCCAGGCAGCCCGACGATGTCCACCAGATGCGCGTTGCCGCGCGCCGCCTCCGCTCACTGCTCGCCTCGGGCCGGCCGCTGTTCGAAGCCGAGGCCGTGGAGCCGCTCCGGGATGAACTGCGCTGGCTCTCCGGCCTCCTCGGGGCGGCCCGGGACCCGGGCGTCGTCCATGCCAGGCTGACCGCCCTGCTCGCCCGGGAGCCGGAGTCGCTGCGTTTCGGTCCGGCCGCGCTCAGGATCGACGAGGAGCTCGACTCCCTGGCCGCCGAGGGATTCGACGCGGCACACGAGGGGCTCCGGAGCGAGCGGTACAGCCGCCTGCTCGCGGCCCTGGACGACTTCCTCAGCGACGCGCCGGCGGCAGCGAAGGCGGCCCGAGCTCCGGGGCCGGGGATCGGCAGGCTTGTTGCCAAGGACCAGCGCCGGTTGGTGCGCGCCGTCGCTTCCCTCCCCCCGGCAGACGACGACGACGACCAGGTCCTCGACGGCGGCGCCCCCGACGGCGGCCCCACCCGGGATGCCGGCCTGCACGAGGTCCGGAAAGCGGCAAAGCGGCTGCGGTACTCCGCCGAACTTGCCGCCACACTGACGGCCGGGAAAAAGCGGCACCGGCGCGTTAAGCGGCTCGCGAAATCCGCGCGGAAGATCCAGCAGCTCCTGGGCCTGCACCAGGACAGCGTCGTGGCGCGGGAACGGCTGGCCGAGCTGGGCGGCCGGGCGCTGCGCAGCGGGGAGAACGGCTTCAGCTACGGCCGGCTGCACGCCAAGGAGGAAAGCCTGGCGGCCGCCTCGGAGCGGGCCTTCCTCAAACTCTGGAAGAGGAAGCATCCCGCCCGCTGAGGCAGCCGCAGCACCCGCAGCGCCCCCGCACCCGGGAACGCCCCCGCACGGGGAGCGTTCCCGGGCGGCGCCGGCAACCCGTCAGGGCTTCAGCACCACCTTGATGCAGCCGTCCTGCTTCTTCTGGAACTTCTCGTACATCGCGGGGGCCTCGTCCAGGCTGGCCTGGTGCGTCACGAGGTCCATGACGCCCAGCGGGTCGGCGTCGGCTTCCACCAGCGGCAGCAGGTCCTCGGTCCAGCGGCGGACGTTGCACTGGCCCATCCGCAGCTGGATCTGCTTGTCGAACATGTGCATCAACGGCATCGGGGTCGCGCTGCCGCCGTACACGCCGCTCAGCGAGACGGTGCCGCCGCGCCGGACCGCATCCAGGGCCGTGTGCAGGGCGGACAGCCGGTCCACCCCCACGGTCTCGAAGGCTTTCTGGGCCAGCTTGTCCGGGAGCAGCCCGGCCGCGTGCTGGGCGAACGAAGCCACGGGTGAATCATGGGCTTCCATCCCGACGGCGTCCACCACGGAGTCGGCGCCCCTGCCCTGGGTCATGGAGCGCAGTTCGTCGGCGACGCCCTTGGAGAAGTCCAGGGTCTCGACGCCGTGCCGTTCCGCCATCGCCCGGCGCTCCGGCACGGGGTCCACGCCGATGACGCGCAGGCCGAAGTGCTTGCCGATCCGTGAGGCGAACTGTCCCACCGGGCCCAGGCCCATCACCGCGAGGGTGCCGCCCTCGGGCACATCCGCGTACTTAACGCCCTGCCAGGCGGTGGGCAGGATGTCGGAGAGGAAGAGGTAGCGTTCGTCCGGGAGTTCCGAACCCACCTTGATGGGCCCGTAGTCGGCGTGCGGGACCCGCAGGTATTCCGCCTGCCCGCCCGGCACGGAGCCGTACAGCTCGGAGAAGCCGAAGAGCGAGGCTCCGGAGCCTTTCTCCTTGACCTGGGTCGTTTCGCACTGGGACTGCAGCCCCTGGCTGCACATGAAGCAGTGGCCGCAGGAGATGTTGAACGGGATGACTACGCGGTCGCCCTTGGCCAGGTTGGTGACGGCGCTGCCCACCTCCACCACGACGCCCATCGGCTCGTGGCCGATGATGTCGCCCTTGTGCATGTAGGGGCCGAGGACTTCGTAGAGGTGGAGGTCGGAGCCGCAGATCGCCGTCGACGTGATGCGCACGATCGCGTCGGTGGGCTCCTGGATCACCGGATCGGGAACTTCTTCAACGCTCACGGAACGTTTGCCCTGCCAAGTAAGTGCCTTCATGTGCTTGCCTTTCGGTCGCGGTCTGGAGGGGAAAAATTTGGAAGGAAGAGCCGGGGTACGGCCGGGAGGCGTCAGCCGCCGCGGACCCGCGCGGCGAGCCGGCCGATGGCGCTGCCGGCGAGGTTCTCCAGCAGGGCCCGCGGGCTTTCGTAGACCTCCACGGCGCCGGCCTCGCGGAGTTCGGCTTCGCTGGTACCGCCGCAGGTGAGGCCGATCGCCGGGATGTCCAGCTTGCCGGCGGCGTAGATGTCCCAGACGGCGTCGCCGACATACACCGCGTTCGCGGCGGGGACGCCGACGGCGTGGAGCGCCGCGACGAGGATGTCGGGTGCGGGCTTGCTTTCCTTTGCGTCGGCCGAGCTGGTGGCCGCGTGGATGTAGGCATCGGCGTCGATGGTGGCGCGGAGCATCTCCAGGTCGCGGTCCCGGGCTGAGGAGGCCAGGGCGACGGCGAGACCCGAGTCACAGCACTGCGCCAGCAGCTCCCGTGCGCCGTCGAGCCGGCGCAGCGAGGGCCAGAACGTGGAGAACACGGCGGCGTGGGAGGTCATGATGTCGGCATCGCCGGCACTGTCGCGGTCCCCGGGCAACAGGCGGTCCAGGATCCGGTCCCCGCCCATCCCCACCGAGCGGTGGATGCTGGCCATCGGAACGTCATAGCCGGCCTGCCGGAACGCCTGCCACCACGCCAGCGCGTGGATGTAGGACGAGTCCACCAGCGTCCCGTCGACGTCGAACAGGACCGCAGCCTGGTGCGTCCCGGCGGACGGGGTATCAGTGGTGGGCACGGGTGCGCTTCGTGGCCGCCAGCGTGCCGCCGGAGAGAGACGAGCCGCGTCCGGCACCGCCGCCGGTCCGCCGCTTGGCCAGGGAGGCCATCACCGCGGACTCGCCGTCGCCGCTGCGGTCACGGATCAGGCCAGTGCCGGCGATCTCCCGCGCCTGGGCGATGCCGGCCACGGCCGCCCGCTTGGTGGGGAACGTGACCGAGACGGCCATCAGGCCGCCGGCAGCGTCCATCATTCGAATCCGGTAGCCGCCGTCGGGCGCATCCACGAGCTCGAAATATCCAGCCATTGCATACTCCTTCAATCCTGCACCCCGTGCGGGGATATTAGTAAGTATACTTATCTAAGCTCTGGAGGAAAGTCCGGCACCGGACCCGGATCCGGCAGATAACGCCGCCGTCAGCCGGCGCTGGACCCTGCGCGGGAGCCCGCCGTCAGTGGCCGTCCCCTTGGAGGTGGAGGGCGCTGCGCACCAGCGCGAAGTGGCTGAACGCCTGGGGTGTGTTCCCCAGCTGCCGGGCCTCCTCGACGCCCCATTCCTCGCTCAGCAGCCCGACGTCGTTGCGCAATGCGAGCAGACGTTCGAACAGCTCCCTGGCCTCGCGCCGCCGGCCCGCGCCGATCAGCGCGTCCACCAGCCAGAAGGAACACGCGAGGAAGACCCCCTCGCCGCCCGCGAGCCCGTCGTCGCTTTGCTCCTGCCGGTAGCGCAGCACGAAGCCGTCATGGGTGAGCTCCCGCTGTACAGCCTCGATGGTGCCCACCACCTTCGGATCGTCCGGCGGCAGGAACCCCACCCGCGGGATGAGCAGCAGGGCGGCGTCCAGCTCGGGACGGCCGTAGGACTGCACGAAGGTGTTGCGTTCGACGTCGAACCCGTTGGCCATAACGTCGGCGTGGATCCTGTCCCGGAGTTCTTCCCAGCGGTCCGCCGGGCCGGGCAGGCCGGCATCCCGGACACCCTTGACCATCCGGTCCGCCGCCACCCAGGCCATCACCTTGGAGTGGGTGAAATGGCGGCGCGGCCCGCGCATTTCCCAGAGGCCGTTGTCCGGCCGGTCCCACGCGGTCTCCAGGTGCTCCATCAGCGCCACCTGGACGTCCCACGAATCGTCGCCGTCCAGCAGCAGGGAGGTCCGGGTCAGGGCCAGGCAGTCCAGCACCTCGCCCCAGACATCAAGCTGCAGCTGGCCGGCCGCGCCGTTGCCGATCCGCACCGGCACCGATCCCTCGTAGCCGGCCAGCCAGTCCAGCGTCATTTCCGGAAGCCTGCGCTCGCCGTGCAGGCCGTACATGATCTGCAAGTCCGCAGGATCACCGGCCACCGCGCGCAGCAGCCAGTTCCGCCAGGCGGCGGCTTCCTCGGAGTAGCCCGAGGCAAGCAGGGCCTGCAGGGTCAGGGTCGCATCGCGGAGCCAGCAGTAGCGGTAGTCCCAGTTGCGTTCCCCGCCGATTTCCTCCGGCAGGGAGGTGGTCACGGCCGCCACGATGCCGCCGGTCGGGGCGAAGGTCAGGGCCTTGAGCGTGATCAGCGAGCGCAGCACGGCGTCGCGGTACGGGCCGGTGGCGCTGCATTTGGCCGTCCACTGGTGCCAGAACGATTCGGTGGCTTCCAGGACGGCTTCCGGATCCACCCTCCGCGGCCGGCTGAGGTGGCTGGGCGCCCAGGTCAGCACGAACGGAACGCGTTCCCCGGCCTTGACGGTGAAGTCACTGGCGGTCTGCATGTGCTCGCCGCGCAGCGGCGCGTCGGTGACCAGGTAGGCGGCGTCGGGGCCGGCGACGGCGTGGATGCCGTGCTCGTCGCGGCGGACCCAGGGGACAATGTGGCCGTAGTCGAACCGCAGGGCCAGCTCGCCGCGCATCCGGACGGTACCGCGGATTCCCACCACGATACGCACAATGTCGGCGGCGCCGTCGCGGGGCGACATGAAGTCGATGACTTTGACCGTGCCGTCCGGTGTTTCCCATTCGGTTTCCAGGACCAGGGTGTTCTTCCGGTAGCGTCGCCGGGTGCATTCGCCGCCGGCGGCCGGCGCGAGCAGCCAGCGGCCCGCTTTGGGGCTGTCCAGCAGGGCGTTGAAGCAGGCCGGCGAGTCGAAGCGGGGCAGGCACAGCCAGTCGATGGAGCCTTCGGTGCTGATCAGCGCGGCCGTGTGCAGGTCGCCGACCATTGCGTAATCCTCGATGCGTGCCATGGCTCTTACCCTGCCACAGGACCCGCGGCCGGACGAGGACCGCGGCGTGGCTTCCGCGGGCGCGTGGCTGGGCCGGGCGGCGCTGCTCCGGCTAGGATCCCAGCATGCCGAAAGAGGAATCCCGGGCGCACCACGACGGCGGCCCGCACCTCCCCGCCGGGGTGCCGCAGATCGGGACCAGCGGGTGGAGCTACGACCACTGGGAGAACGTGCTCTACCCGCCCGGGTTGCCGGCCAGGGACCGGCTGGCCACCTATGCCTCCCGTTTCACCACGGTGGAGCTGAACGCGAGCTTCTACCGCTGGCCGCGGGAGGGCTCCTTTGCAAGCTGGCAGCGCCGGCTGCCCGCGGGCTTCACCATGTCCGTCAAAGCACCCCGGGGACTGACCCACGGCAAGAAGCTTTACGGCCCGGAGGCCTGGGTGGAGCGGATCATCCGGTGCTGGCACGAGCTGGGGGACAAGCGTGCCGTGCTGCTGGCGCAGCTGCCGCCGGATTTCGCCCGCGACGACGCCCGGCTGGACTACTTTCTGGCCGCGCTGCCGGGCTGGATCCGCGTCAGCGTGGAGTTCCGCCACGCCAGCTGGGACCACCCGGCGGTGTATGAGCTGCTGGAGCGGCACGGCGCCGCCTACTGCGTCATGAGCGGGGCGCAGCTGCCCTGCATCCTGCGGGCCACCGCGCCGTTCGTCTACGTCCGGCTGCACGGGCCGGACCGGGACCACCTTTACGCCGGCTCCTATTCCGACCAGGAGCTGGGCTGGTGGGCGGACCGGATCCGCGAATGGCAGGCGGCGGGCAAGGACGTCTACGCCTATTTCAACAACGACGGCGGAGGCAACGCGGTGCGTAACGCGACCCGGCTGCGCGAACTGCTGGGCGTCTGAGCCGCGGACGCAATCGCCGGAGCACGCCGCCGCTGTGGGAGAGTGGAGGTATGGAATTGGCGTCGCAGCAATCAGCGCAGGAACCACCGCGGGAGAACAAGGTCTCGGGAAGCCAGGCCTTCCGGCTCGCCCACCTGGTCTCGGACACAGTCAACCACTTCCGCCTGAAGGCGGCCAGGCGCTGGAAGTTCGCCCCGCAAACCATCGCGTACCAGGGCTACGGTTCCACCGAGTGGGTCCGGGTCCTCGGCCGCGTGCTGCTCACCAGCAAGCCCACCCCGGGCAGCCGGGCGGCGGAGGCGGCGGAAAACGGCAACCAGAATGTCCGCGGCTGGCGCGCCTTTACGTCCGTACCGATCCAGTTCATTGAGGTGGACATCGAGATCGGCGGGATCACTACCCGCGTGCACGCTGACCGTGGCGGCCTCGTGGACACCGTGGTCCAGGTTTCGCTCACGCCCGGCTGGCATCGCGCCGTGCTGCGGGCCGAGGGCACCGAGCCTGCGGAGGCGATGATCTATGTCATCTCCCCGGACACCACCCTGGGCATCGTCTCCGACATTGACGACACGATCATGGTCACGGCACTCCCCCGGCCGTTCCTGGCCCTGTGGAACACCTTTGTGCTCAACGAACGGGCCAGGATGGCCACTCCGGGCATGGCTGTGCTGATGGACCGGCTTCTGGTGGAACACCCCGAGGCGCCGGTGATCTACCTGTCCACCGGGCCGTGGAACGCCGCCCCGACGCTGGCACGCTTCATCACCCGCAACATGTACCCCTCCGGCACTTTGCTGCTGACCGACTGGGGCCTGACCCATGACCGCTGGTTCCGCAGCGGCCAGGAGCACAAGCGGCGGAACCTGGAACTGCTGGCCAAGGAGTTCCCCAACATGCGCTGGCTCCTCTTCGGTGACAACGGTCAGCACGACGAGGCCATCTATTCGCAGTTCGCCCGGGACCACGGAGACAGGGTGGCCGCGATCGGCATCCGCCAGCTTTCCACCGGCGAGGCCGTGCTGGCCGGCGGACATTCCGAGAACGGCGACCACACCGGCTCCACGGTCCCGTGGGTCTACTCGCCCGACGGCGCCGGCATGGCCAAGCGCCTGCAGGAGCTGGAGATCCTTTAGCCGGCCGCCGTGGTCCCCGCGCCGGCTCCTGCGCCGGCTGCGGGAGTTTCGACGTCGACGCCGGCAGCTCCCGCCGCGCCCGCAGCACCGGTGCCTGCCGCCGCGTCCCCGGCGCCGGCACCTTCCGCCGCATCCGCGGCGGACCGGTTCCGGGCGGCCATCAGCTCCCGGATCCAGTAGTAGGAAGCCTTCGGCGTGCGGACCATGGTGTCCCGGTCCACGTGCAACAGGCCGAACTGCTGCTTGTAGCCGGCGGACCATTCAAAGTTGTCCAGCAGCGACCACACATAGTAGCCGCGCAGCTCGATCGACTCGGCGGCGCCGCCGGGCGAGGTCGCCTCGATGGCCGCCCCGATGTGCTCGGCGAGGTAGCGCACGCGCCGCTCATCCGGGACGATCAGCCGGCCCTCGGCGTCGTGGATCTCCAGGTCCTCGAAGCTTGCGCCGCCCTCGGTGATGTAGACCGGCGGCAGATCGGGGTAGCGTTCCGCCATTTCCGCGAGCGCAACGGCCATGTAGTCCGGCTTGATCGGCCAGCCGTAGGCGGTGATCTCGGTATCCGGGAAGCTCTGGATGTGGAACGGCGTGCCGGAGCCGTCGCCGTTCAGGTCGTTGCCCATGGCCTCCGCCATGCCCTTGGGCACGGTACCCTCGCCGGGCCCGGCGGCCACACGGGTGGGCATGTAATAGTTCAGCCCGTAGAAGTCCAGGGGCTGCGAGATCAACTCCATGTCCTCACCGGACGGGCTGAAGGAGGAGAAGAAGGTGGCGGCCCTGATGGCGTCCGGGTACTTGCCCAGCAGCACCGGATCCGCGTACAGCCGGTTCTGGGCCATGTCCATCAGGCCGGCGCTGACCTTGTCCAGCGGGTTGCCGGAGGCCGGGACCATCGGCGAATAGACGTTGGTGAGACCGATTTCGCCGGGCACGTTCGCCGCCCGCAGCGCCTGCATCGCCAGCCCATGGCCCAGCAGCTGGTGGTGGACGCTGGGCAGCGCCTTGAGCATGTGGGATTCGCCCGGGGAGTGCACGCCCAGCATGTAGCCGTTGGCACTTACCGTGGCCGGTTCGTTGATGGTGACCCAGCGGGCCACCCGGTCCCCGTACGCCGCGGCGGCGATGGCCGCGAATTCCCCCAGCCGGTAGGCGGTGTCCCGGTTCATCCAGCCGCCGGCCTCGTCCAGCTCCAGCGGGGTGTCCCAGTGGTACAGCGTGGCCATCGGCGTGATCCCGTTGGCCAGCAGCAGGTCGATCAGCCGGTCGTAGAAATCCAGTCCCTTGGGATTGACCGGGCCGCTGCCGCCGGGCTGGATCCGCGGCCAGGACAGCGAGAACCGGTACGAATCAATCCCCAGTTCCTTCATCAGAGCCACGTCTTCGGGCATCCGATGGTAGTGGTCGCAGGCGATTGCGGGGCTGTGGTCGTTGACGATCGAGCCCGGGGTGGCCGCAAAGACGTCCCAGCCCGAGGGTCCCCGCCCGTCCTCGTCCAGCGCCCCCTCGATCTGGAAGGCGGCGGTTGCCACGCCCATGGTGAATCCGGGCGGCAGCAGGGCGGCCAGATCGTGGGCGGAAGCATTCATTGGCGGATCCCCTATGCAGTTGCGCTGGTGGTTGATTGATTTTAGGCCCCGGCGGGGGCCCGCGCCACATCCGGCGCGGCTGTCCCCCGCCGGCGCGCCCCCTTACTCAGTCTTGCTCAGTAGCTGCTGGCCTCCGGCCCGAAGAGGAACTCCTTGGCATGCGCGACGGCCTTCTTGAACGCGTCGTTCCGCAGGCTCAGCAGCTGTTCCGCGTCGTCCGCCGCGGGCTCAAGGTAGCCGGTGAACCCGGGCCGGAGCACCCAGATGTCCCCGGCGGGCGGCAAATAGAACACCCCGAACGAGCGGTGCTGGCTGTCCTCGGCGGCCCAGATGGGCACCACCGCCAGGGCCGCGCCGGTGTCCACGTTGATCCATTGCGCACGCGGCATGGGCAGTTCATGGGCCTCCGGGTCCAGGAACGGTGCCGTGCCCTCGCCCCAGCGCTCCTCGAAGCGTTCATGGAAGGCCGGGATGAGGTGCGAGTCGTAACGCCGCCATGCGCTCATGGCTGTACTCCTTCTTCTTGGGTTCCTGCCTGTTGCGACTTCCTGCCTGCCGCTTCTTCCTGCCTACGGCCGGCACGCGGCACGGCACCGGGTGCCCGCGTCACTCCGGGCCCCGCTCCCACCGCACCGGGGTCACGCGCAGCACCGGCTGCCCGCTTCGGTGGTGCCGCACCGGAATGTCCCGGCCGACGGCGGACGTGCCGCCGGCGTCTGCCGCCCGGCCCGGCCGGGCCGGCCGTGCCGCAGTACCCGCCGCGGCGTCGTAGGCGGCCCGCGCGTCCGGATTCCGCAGCACCGCGAATGACTCGAGGATGCGGCGCACCTCCTCCCCGCTGTCGGCCCCCGCACCGGCGGACGCTTCGACGTCGGGATGGCGGCGGCGCATCAGGGCGCGGAAGGAGCGTTGGATCTCCGCCGGGGTCGCATCCGGCGCGACGTGCAACGCGGCGTAGAAGCCGCGCGGGTCGCGGTTCATCGGCTCACCTCCTGGCCGGCCGGGCGGGGCGCGGGCTGATCAGGCGGGGATCCGCCGGCCGCGCCTTCCGGCGATCCCGGATCCCCGTATTCATCAGCGTCCGGAGACCCCCGCCGCCGGCGCCGTTACTTCCCGATCTCCTGCATCTTGTCCTGCGTGTGCGTGATTTCAATCTTCCGCGGCTTGGCCTGCTCCAACACCGGGATCCGGAGGGTCAGGACGCCGTCGGCGTAGCTCGCCTTGACCTTGTCGGTGTCCAGCGTGTCGCCCAGGATCAGTTGGCGGCTGAAGACTCCGCGCGGCCGCTCCGAGGCGATCAACTCAACGTTGGGCTGCGCCGGTTCGCGCCGTTCGGCCCTGACGGTCAGGACGTTGCGCTCGATGTCGAGATCCACCGAGTCAACATTGACGCCGGGAAGGTCGAACGCGACGACGAACTCGCCGTCTTCCTGCCACGCATCCATCGGCATGGCGGCTGGCCGCGCCGCCGTTCCGAAGACTTGCTGGGTCAGCCGGTCCAGTTCACGGAACGGGTCCGTACGCATCAACATCATTTCCCACTCCTTCATACGAGAGTCTTGAATTTTCCTGCCTATCCGGCACACCAACTATCTGTGGTGGCGGATATAGATTTTTTATAGCACCAGTGCCAAACTGATGCAACAGGAAATTCTTCGACCATATGAAGGGACGTGCGCCGTGGCGGAACGTGAAGCCGACGTCGGGGTTTACGCGATCTCCGTGGTCGCACAGCTGGTCGGGACCGGGCCGCAGAACATCCGGCTGTACGAGCGCAGGGGCCTGCTGACGCCGGACCGCACGGCGGGCGGAACGCGGCAGTACAGCGAGACGGATCTGGCGGTGCTGCGCCGGATCAGCGAACTCCTGGACGCAGGCCTGAACCTCGCCGGCGTCGCCAAGGTGCTGGAACTGGAAGCGGTTAATGCCAAGCTCCAGGCGGAGCTTAAACGACGCGGGGCGCGCTGACCGGCAGCGCGCCCCGCGTTCGCCGCCGCTTACTCCGCGCCGGTCTCCTGCTTGGAGAGCTCCCCGGTGATCCGCTCCCCCGGGATCCTGGCGGTCCGCCAGGTGTCCAGCAGGATTACGGCGCCCAGGATCACGAACGAGATGGACAGCGAAGCGAGGGCGTCGGTGGTCCAGTGGTAGCCCAGGTAAAGCCGGCTGAGGGCGGCAAAGAAGATTCCGATGCCGGCCACGGTGAAGCCCGCGACGGCGGCTTTCGGGTTCTTGCGGCGGGAAAAGACCAGGAACGTGGTGACCAGCAGGAAGTCACAGGCGCCCAGGACGTGGCCGGAGGGGAAGGAGAACGTGGAGTCCGCCCCGAAGAGCATGAGGTCCACCGGCGGGCGCTGCCGGCCGACCGTCCGTCCGATGATCTGGGCCAGGATCACTCCGGTCAGCATGGCGCCGCCAAGCACCATCGGCCGCCAGGCGTGCTTGGCCAGCAGCCCCCAGGCGACGGTGAACACCAGGATGATGATCGGCAGACCGATGGGGCCGAAGACAATGGCCAGGAGGATCATGATGGTCGTGGCCGGCTCCCCGCGCAACGCTACGAGCCCGGTGCGCACCGGCTCGTCAACGGCGGTGATACCGCCGTGCTGCAGCACGCTGACCAGGATGGTGGTGAACGCCACGACGCCGATGACCATAAGCCCGACGGCGATCCGGTACAGGTTCCGCCGCGCATCCACGCTCATGTAGCGCTCCTCCACCACGAACTTGTCGTGGAAGACCTGCCACCAGCCGGAGTTCCCGGTTTTCTGCTCTGCCATTCCCGTAGCCGCCTCTGCGCCGTGTGTGGACATTCCCACCGTGAAGAATATCCCGGTTCCGGCGCTGCGGGCGCGTCGGACCGGCAGCAGGTCCTGCGCCCCTTCCCGCCGGTAGCCTGAAGCCATGGGTGTCATGAACGAACTGATCAACCCCGGAGTGGTCGGGTCGCTGGAACGGATCCTTGCCGCCGCTTCCCCCGGCCGCCGTTTCCCGCAGCTGGCCGGCACTGCCGGACAGTTGGACGGACTGAGCCTGCGCGAACGCACCGACCTGCTCAGCGCCGCCATGCTTACTGACCTGCCCGGCGACTACCCTGCGGCGGCGGCGGTCTTCCGCCGGGCGCTGAAGGACCCGGACTTCACCGGCTGGATGATCTGGCCGGTCAGCGAGTCGGCGGCCACCCTCGTCCTTGCCCGGAGGGCTCCCGCTGATTTCGAGGACTGCCTGTCGCTGCTGGCCGAGCTGACTCCTCGGCTCACGGGAGAGTTCGCCATCCGGCGGCTCCTGGACGCGGACCTGGACCGGGCCCTGGCGGCCATCCAGCGCTGGACCACCCACCCCGACTGGCAGGTCCGGCGGCTGGCCAGCGAGGGTACCCGCGCGTACCTGCCGTGGGCCATCCGTGTTCCCGGGCTCACGGCCCGGCCGGCGGCAACCCTGCCGATCCTGGACGCCCTGTACCGCGACCCGGTCGAGGACGTTCGGCGATCGGTGGCCAACCACCTGAACGACCTGGCCCGGCATGCCCCGGACGAAGTGGTCGCCACCGCAGCGCGCTGGCTGGCTGAGCCGGACGCGAACACCGCCAGGGTGGTCCGCCACGGCCTGCGGACCTTGGTCAAGAAGGCCCACCCCGGCGCGCTTGAGCTGCTTGGGTTCGCGCCGGCGTCGCTCGCCGTGACGCCGCCCCGGCTTGACCGCACCGTCGTCGAACTGCCGGGGGCCCTGGGCTTCGATTTCGACGTCGCCAATACCGGCCCGGCCGAGGCCCGCATCGCCGTCGACTACGTGGTGCACTACGCCAAGGCCAACGGCGTCCTCGCGGACAAAGTGTTCAAGCTCGGCACCGCCGTCCTCGGGCCGGGTGAATCCAGGACATTTTCGAAGCGCCATGCCTTCCGCCAGATGACCACCCGGGTCCACCACCCCGGCGATCACGCGCTGCAGCCGCAGATCAACGGGGTGCGTTATCCGGCGGCCGGTTTCACGGTGCTGACTTAAGGTACGGAAGCGGCCGACCGCGCGCCCGCGTGGTGATTTGACTCACATTTAAATCAGACGTTATCCTCGCTTCAGCCGTTGACGCCGCGGCAACCACCTCCAGGAAAGACAGTGCGATGACGACAGCCAGCGAATGCATCGAGATCCAGGTCGACAACCGCCAACTCTTGGACGACCGGCTCAACGACGCCGTCCAGGGGCTGCAGCGGCTCGCCATGCTCACCGGCACCCATGGCATCCTGCTGACCCGGCACAAGCCGGGGCACTACACGGCGGCGCTTTCGGACCAGGTCCCCTTCGGGATGACCCGGGAAGTCGTCCGCTAGGCCGCAGGCGCGGCAGGCCGGGGACGACGCGCCCCGGCCGCCAACAGACCAGGTCCCGGGCGGCTGAGCTGCGACTCGCCGCCCGGGACCTTTTTGGTTCAGCCGCCGCTCACCAGTCGTGGACGGTGCCGTCGACGAGGCGGTTGTAGGGCAGGTAGGCCTGCTGGTACGGGTAGGCCGCGGCGGCCTCCTCGTTGAACTCGACGCCGATCCCGGGCGTCTCCCCCGGGTGCAGGTAGCCGTCCACGAACGTCATGGACTGCTCGAACACCTCGTTGGTCGCATCCGAGTGCTGCATGTACTCTTGGATCCCGTAGTTGTGGATCGCCAGGCCCACGTGCAGCTGCGCGGCGAACCCGACCGGGGAGATGTCCGTGGGGCCGTGGAAGCCGGACTTGATTTGGTACTGCGCGGCGAAGTCCATAACCTTCTTCAGCGGCGAGATCCCGCCGAAGTGCGTGGACGCGGCCCGGACGTAGTCGATCAGCTGTTCCTTGATGATGGTCTGGTAGTCGTACACGGTGTTGAAGATTTCACCGATGGCCAGCGGGGTGGTGGTGTGCTGGCGGACCAGGCGCAGCGCCTCCTGGTTCTCCGCCGGGGTGCAGTCCTCCAGCCAGAACAGGTCGTACGGCTCCAGGGCTTTGCCCAGCTTCGCGGCCTGGATCGGCGTCATCCGGTGGTGCCCGTCGTGCAGCAGCGGGATTTCCGGACCGAACTCGTTCCGGACCGCTTCGAACACCGTCGGCAGATGCCGCAGGTAGGCCCGGGTGTCCCAGTCCTCCTCCAGCGGGAACGCGCCGCGCCCGGCCGGTTCGTAGTCGTACCGCTCGCCCGAGGCCTGCGCCTGCGCCGCGACCCCGTACACGGCCTTGATCCCGGGCACCGCGGTCTGGATCCGGATCGACTTGTACCCGAGTTCCAGGTGCTCCCGGACCGAGTCGAAGAGCGACTCCAGGTCCGAGCCGGACGCGTGCCCGTACGCGCGCAGCCCGTTCCGGGACGCCCCGCCCAGCAGCTGGTAGACCGGCATGCCGGCCAGCTTGCCCTTGATATCCCAGAGCGCCATGTCCACCGCGGCGATCGCCGCCATCGTGACCGGGCCGCGGCGCCAGTACGAGGACCGGTAAAGGAACTGCCAGGTGTCCTCGATCCGGTGCGGGTCCTTGCCGATCAGCAGCTGCGCGACGTGTTCCTTCAAATACGCCGCGACGGCCAGTTCACGGCCGTTGAGGGTCGCGTCGCCGATCCCGGTCACCCCGTCCTCGGTGGTGATCCGCAGCGTCACGAAATTGCGGGAGGGGCTGGTGACAAAAACTTCGGCGGCAATGATTTTCACGGTCTGGTCCAGGCTTTCGGTGTCGGTCGGGAGGATATCCGGGGAAGGGGCCCGGGAAGTGCAGGGTGTCTTAGCGCTGGGTGCTGCCGTCCGGGGCAGCGCCCAGCAGCGCGAGTTCGGCGGCGCTGGGCAGGCCGTCGCAGTCACCGGCGGTGCTGACCGCGAAGGCGCCGGCGAGCGTGCCTCGCTTGAGCCGGGCGGCGACGTCGCCGCCATCGAGCAGGGCGGAGAGGTAGCCGGCGGTGAAGGCATCTCCGGCCCCCACGGTGTCGATGCTGGTCACCGGGACGGCGGGCGCTTCCCAGTGCCCGGCGGCGGTGTGGACCCCGGCGCCGGCGGCGCCGCGCTTGACCACCACCTCGCGGATGCCGCGGTCCAGCAGCTCGGCGGCCATGGCCAGTTCGGCGGCCTCCGGGCCGCCGGGGCTGCTGCCCACCGCGCCGCCGCCAAAGGCTCCCCCGTCGGCGACGAGTCCGAGTTCGTCGTCGGAGGCCACCAGGACACTGGCGTGCCGGGCGAGCGGGGTGAGGACGGCGCGGGCCTCGTCGCGGGACCACAGTTTGCTGCGGTAGTTGACGTCGAGCGAAACCACCAGGCCCTCGGCGGCACCGCGGGCGGCCGCGTACTCGACCGCACGCCGGGCCTCCGGGCCGAGGGCAGCGGTGATGCCGGTCAGGTGCAGGACACGGGGACCGGCCGCGAAGGCCCGGTCCACGTCCTCGCGGCTGATCGTGGAGCCGGCGGAACCGGCACGGTAATAGTAGGCCCGGCTGATGTCCGCGGTGCGCCGCTCGAGGAACATCACCCCGGTGGGCCGGGCGGCATCCACCCGGTGCTGCACCGCGATGCCCTCGCTGCGCAGCTGCCGCAGGATGAATTCACCGTGCGGGTCCGCGCCGATGACGCCGGCCCAGGCGACGCTGTGGCCCAGCCGGGCGACGCCGACGGCGACGTTGGACTCCGCCCCGGCCACATGCATGCCCAGGTTGCCGCCGGCGGACAGCGGCCCCGCCGACCGCAGCGAGACCATCGATTCACCCAGAGTGAGCAGGTCGACGGTCACCGCGCAGGCTCCGCGGCCGTCCGGCGGTCATAACCGGACGCCAGGCCGACGAAGGCGCGGGCCCGCTCGCGCATCGGGTCGAGGTTCCCGCCCGAGCCGGCGTCGCCGAACAGCGGGCCGCCGAGTCCGACGGCGATTGCGCCGGCGTCCCAGTACCCGGCGGCCTCGCCCAGCCCGACGCCGCCCACGGCGATGAACGGGATGCCGGGGAAGGGGTCGCGGAGCGCCTTCAGGTAGCCGGGACCGCCGATGGAGGCGGGGAAAAGCTTCACCGCGGTGGCCCCGCGGTTCATCGCCTCGTAGGCCTCGCTGGGGGTCAGCGCCCCGGCGAGGACGGGGATCCCGAGGCGGGCGGACTCATCGATGGAGGTTGCCAGCGAGGGCGTCACCATGAACTGGCCGCCGGCGTCGGCGACGTCGTCGACATCCGCGGCGGTGAGCACGGTGCCGGCCCCGACGAAGCAGCCGGCGGGTGCCGCGGCGCGAACCGAGCGGATGGCCGCCAGTGCGTCCGGGGTGGTGAGGGCGATTTCGACGTAGCGGAAGCCTTCCTCCATGGCGGCGAGGGCGGCCCGGGCGGCGGCCCCGCCGTCGGTGCCGCGCACGATCGCCACGAGGCGGGTCTCGCGGATGCCGGCCAGCAGGTCTCCGGGGGTCAGGGAGGGGGTCATGTCATTCACCATTCTGCGAAGGCGCCGTCGGGGTGGCGCCAGACCGGGCCGCGCCAGGCGTGGCCGCGCTTGTCCGCGGCACGGACCACGGCTTCGTCGATCTCGATGCCGAGGCCAGGCCCGGTCAGCCGTTCAATGTGGCCGTCCACGAACTTCAGCGGCGACTTGTCCACCACATAGTCCAGGACTTCGGCGCCCTGGTTGTAGTGGATGCCGATGCTTTGTTCCTGGATCAGGAAGTTGGGCGTCGCAAAGCCCACCTGCAGGCAGGCGGCGAGCGCCAGCGGACCCAGCGGGCAGTGCGGGGCGAGCTGGACCTCGTAGATTTCGGCGAGCGAGGCGATCTTGCGGACCTCGGTGATGCCGCCGGCGTGCGAGAGGTCCGGCTGGGCCACGGCGATGCCGGCCTGCAGCGCCGGCAGGAATTCCTGCCGGCTGTAGAGCCGCTCGCCGGTGGAGACCGGCGTCGTGGTGGAGGAGGTGAACTCCCGGAGCAGGTGGGTGTTTTCCGGAACCACGGGTTCTTCGAGGAAGAACGGCCGGTACGGCTCCAGCAGCGGCGCCACGCGCCGGGCGTTGGCCAGGCTGAAACGGCCGTGGAAGTCGACGGCGACGTCGCGGTAGTCCCCGAGCACCTCGCGGGCGGCGGCGACCCGGCGGACGACGCCGTCGAGCTCCGCCACCGAGGCGATGGGGCTCATCCGGCCGCTGGCGTTCATCTTCACCGCGGTGAGTCCGACCTCCAGCTGCGCGCTGATCTGGTCAGCCACCTCGTTGGGCTCGTCCCCGCCCACCCAGCCGTACATCCGGATCCGGTCCCGGACGTGGCCGCCCAGAAGCTGGTGCACGGGGGTGTTGAAGTGCTTGCCCGCGATGTCCCACAGGGCCTGGTCCAGGCCGGAGACGGCGCTGGCGAGGATGGGCCCGCCGCGGTAGAAGGAGCCCTTGGTCATGACCTGCCAGTGGTCCTCGATCCGGAGTGCGTCGTTGCCGAGCAGCAGCTCGGAGAGCTGGTCGACGGCGGTGCGCACCGTTTCGCTGCGGCCCTCGCAGCTGGCCTCGCCCCAGCCGACAATCCCGCTGTCGGTTTCGATCCGGACGAAGAGCCAGCGCGGCGCGACGAGGAAGGTTTCAATCCTGCTGATGCGTGTCATCTGCTGCCTAGCCCTTGGTCGCGCCGGCGGTCAGGCCGGACACGATGTACTTCTGCGTGAAGAGCGCAATGATCATGATCGGGATGGTGACCACAGTGGCGGCCGCCATCAGTCCGCCCCAGTCGATGCTGGCGTAGGAGACGAAGTCGAAGATCGCCACCGGCAGGGTCTTGGTCTTGGAGCCGGAGAGCACCAGGGCGAACATGAAGTTGTTCCACGAGAAGATAAAGGACAGGATCCCGGCGGTGGCGATGCCGGAGACGGACAGCGGCAGGGTGATGCGGCGGAACGCGCCGATCGGGGTGAGGCCGTCCACCTGGGCCGATTCCTCCAGCTCCAGCGGCAGCGAATCGAAGTAGCTCATCATGATGTAGACGATCAGCGGCAGCGCGACGAACATGTGGCTGAGGATCAGCACCTCGAAGCCGCCCACCATCTTCAGGTTGGAGAAGACGTAGTACCAGGGCACCAGCAGGGAGACGCCCGGGATGACGCGGGCCATCAGGACCACGAGGGCCGAGCGGTGCATGGTGAAGCGGCTCATCGCGTAGGCCGCGGGGACGCCGAGGACCAGCGACAGGGCGGTGGAGACGAACGCCACCCAGAAGCTGTTGAAGATGAAGATGAAGTAGTTGTTCCGCTGCAGCACGTTGGCGTAGTTCTCGCCGGTGGGGGTGAAGAGGAACGACTTGGCCGTGTCGTAGATGTCCACGTTGGTCTTGAAGGAGGCCAGCAGCATCCAGAACAGCGGGGCGATCAGGAACAGCACCACCGCGACCAGCGCGACGACCCGGAAGGCCTTGTAGGCGCGGGTGGCCAGCGGCTTGCGGCGGCGCGGGGCCTTCGCTTCCGCCGGCGCGGCGGGGGTCAGGGGTTGGGTGTTTCCGGTGTTTTCTGACAGTACGGTCATTTGCTTACCGCTTTCTTGCGCATGGTCAGCAGCCACATGGTGCCGATGATGATCATGAAGAACAGGATCAGCACCGCGGAGGAGAGCCCGTACTGGTTGTAGTCGAAGCTCAGGCCGTAGGCGTAGACATTGAGCGTTTCCACCTCGTGGAAGGAGCCGCCACCCTTGCCCTTGGTGGCGTAGAGGATGTCGAAGGTCTTGAGGGCGTCGATGCCGCGCAGCAGGATGGCGACGATCACGGTCGGCATCATGAGCGGCAGGGTGATGAAGAAGAAGCGCTGGAAGGCGTTGGCGCCGTCCATCCGGGCGGCCTCGTCGGGCTCTTCGGAGAGCGAGGTCAGGCCGGCGAGGAGGATCAGCACGACCATCGGGGTCCACTGCCAGACGTCGATGAAGATGGTGGTGCCCAGTGCGGTGTCCTGCCCGGCCAGCCACGGCTGCGCCGGGATGCCGACCATGCTGAGCAGCTGGTTGACGAAGCCGATGTTGGGGTCGAAGATCAGCCGCCACATCATGCCGACGGCCACGGGGGTGGCGACGAGCGGCAGCAGGATGGCGACCCGCACCCACTTTTCGCCGCGGAAGGGGCGCCACAACAGCAGCGCGATGCCCATGCCAAGAACAACCTCGCAGACCAGGGCGACACCGGTGAACGACATGGTGCGGCCGACGGCGGGCCAGAAGCGGTCGACGTCGGAGAGCACCGTCAGGTAGTTCTCCAGGCCGACGAACTCGGAGGCGGCGCGGACCGAGCCCTGCGAGTCGGTGAGGCTCAGGTACAGGGTCCAGGCCAGCGGGAAGACGATCAGGACGCCCACGAAAATCATGGCCGGCGCGGCGAAGAGCCACTTGCGGTGCCGGTTGGCCCAGGCGGAGAAGTTTTGCCGCGGGCCGGGCGTGCGGGCCGCGGCGCGGCCGGCGCCGCGGGCGGTATCGCCGCGGGAGGTGTTCAGTACAGACATGGTTCACCTAAGGAGTTGGGGGTGAAGTGAAGAGCGTGGCCCGGCGGGACGGCGGCTGGGCAGCCGTCCCGCCGGGCTTGATGCGTCAACAGTGCGCGTGTAGCAGTGGGCGCGTCAGGCGCTGGGCGCCGGGGCGCTACTTCTTTTCGCTGTCGAGGAACTTCTGGAAGTCCTCGTTGGCCGCGTCGGCCGCAGCCGAGGCGTCGGCTCCGGTGATCGAGGCGACGATCGGCTCACCGACGATTTCGCGGGCCTTGCCCACCGTGATGACCTCGGGCCGGTCGTGGCCCACACCGTTCTTGGCGCTCGTGGCGATGGCCTCGGCCAGGTCCTTCGGGTAGGTGGAGGTTCCGGCCGGGTCAGCCCAGACCGAGGCGCGGGGACCGGGGACGCCGGCCTTCTGCGCCGCGAGGGTGCGTTCCTTGCTGGTGGCCCACTGGATGAACTTCCACGCGTTGTCCTGGTTGCCGGAGGCCTGGTTGATGGCGAGGCCCCAGGACGGGATGTTGTACGGCTTGGAACCGGCCGGACCGGCAGGCAGGGCGGCGAAGCCGACCTTGTCCGCGACCTTGGACTTGGCCGGATCGGTGGCGTTCTTGTAGAGCGAATCGGCCTCGGTGTAGAAGGCCGCCTTGCCCTGGGTGAAGATGGCCATCGCTTCCGGCCAGCTCATGTCGGTGCTGACGTTCTTGGGGCCGTAGTTCTTGATCAGGCCGCCGTAGAAGGCGTAGGCCTTCTTGGCCTCCTCGCTGCCGACGGTGGACTTGCCGTTTCCGTCGGTGAAGTCGCCGCCGAAGCTGTAGAGGAAGCTGGAGAACTGGGTGACGGCGGCAGACTTGGCCGTGCGTGCCACGAAGCCGGCAGTGTCGGGGTTGGCTGCGGCGATCTTCTTCGCGGCGGCCTGGAGTTCGTCCATGGTCTTGGGGACCTCGACGCGGGCGGCCTGCAGCAGGTCCTTGCGGTAGTAGAGGACCTCGCGTTCGGTGATGATCGGCACGCCGACGACCTTGCCGTCGACGGTGCTGGCCTTGACCGGGCCCTCCTGGTAGTCCTTCCAGTCCCAGTTCGCGTCGCCGGAGACCTTGGACGTCAGGTCGGCGAGGTAGCCGTTCTTGGCGAACGCCTTGCCCTCCTGGAGCGGGCGGTACATCATAACGTCGATTTCATCGCTGCCGGCGTTGAGCTTGACGTTGTACTGGTCCGACAGCTGGTCCTCGCCGAGCTGGGTGAGTTCGACCTTGAGGCCGGTGGACTTTTCGAATTCCGGAATGGCTGCCTTGATGCCCTCGGTCCACACGTGGTTGGCCAGCGTGACCCGGACCGTGCCGCCGGCCTTGGCATCGCCGCCGCCGCCGCCGCAGGCGGTCAGCCCGAGCGACAGCGCCGCGGCAACGGCCGCGTACTTCACAATTGAACGTCGCTTCATTACGACTCCCTTGTCTTCAGGGCCGGATCAGCTCCAGCCATCCGCGGATGCATCTTTACATCTGCTCTGGAGCGATCTTAGAGAAATAAAGCAGACTTAAACAACCCCTTGCGTCCACCCGTATGATTTATTCATGCAAACCCCAAAGGCGGAGTCTTCAGCTGACCTGCACTCCGTGCTCGTCCAGACGCTGGGGCTCGCCATTGCCGAGGGGAGCCTGGCGCCGCACTCGATCCTGCGGCTGGACGAGCTCGAGGCGCAGCACGGCGTGTCGCGTTCCGTCGTGCGGGAAGCCACCCGGGTGCTCTCCTCCATGGGCATGCTGGCATCACGGCGCCGGCTGGGGACCGTGGTGCAACCCGAGGAATCGTGGAACCTCTATGACCCGCAGGTGATCCGCTGGCGGCTGGCCTCGTCCCGGCGGGTGGACCAGCTGCGCGCCCTGAACGAACTCCGCGGCGCCATCGAGCCGCAGGCCGCCCGGCTCGCCGCCGAACGGGCATCATGGGACACCGGCAGCGACCTCGTCGCCCAGGCCGCACGGCTCTGGGCCGCCGGCCAGCGGGGCAACCAGGACGAGTTCCTGCGGCTGGACATCGAGTTCCACGCCGCCGTGCTGCAGGCCTCCGGCAACCCGATGTTTTCCCAGCTGCACAACCTGGTCGCCGAGGTCCTCACCGGCCGCACCGAGCACGGCTTGATGCCGCACCTGCCGCAGCACGAGGCGCTGCAGCTGCACGTGGACGTGGCCAGCGCCATCCAGCGCGGCGAGACAGACGCCGCCCACGCGGCCATGCGCCGGATCGTGGAGCAGTCCACCGAGGAAATCGGCGACATCTGGTCCAGCCACCAGGGCGTCTAGCGGCCGCCGGCGATCTTCCGGCTCCGCTGTTCCTGGGCCATCGGGCCGTAGGGGTAGACCCCGACGCGCGGACGGCTCACCTCGCTCAGCCGGCTCAGCTCAGCCCCGGTCAGCGCCAGGTCCGCGGCGGCGAGGTTGTCGGCCAGTTGCTCCGGGCTGCGGACCCCCAGGATCACCGAGGTCACCGCCGGTTGCTCCGCCAGCCACGCCAGGGCCACCTGGGCGTCGCTGGCCCCGTGCCGGCCGGCGATCTCATGCACCGCGTCGACGATCTCCCACGTGCGCGGGTCCGCGTTCCTGGCCTCCCAGGCCTCCATGCCGCGCTCGGGGTTCTCGCCCAGCCGGGTGGCTCCGGTGGGCGGCTGGTCCCGGGTGTATTTGCCGGAGAGCCAGCCGCCGCCCAGCGGCGACCAGGGCAGCAGCCCGATCCCGGCGTCGAGCGAGGCCGGCACGATCTCCGCCTCGATCTCGCGGACCAGCAGGCTGTACTGCGGCTGCAGCGTCACCGGTGTGCTCCAGCCGTGGGCCCTGGCCAGGTGGACGGCCTTGGTCAGCTGCCAGCCCAGGAAGTTGGAGAAGCCGTAGTAGGCGATTTTTCCGCTACTGACGGCGTCGTGCAGGAAGCGCAGGGATTCTTCCAGGGGCGTGATGGGGTCCCAGGCGTGCAGCTGGTACAGGTCGATCTGCTCCACCCCGAGGCGGCGGAGCGAATCATCCAGCGCGCGGTTCAGGTGCCGGCGGGAGGTGCCGACGTCGTTGGGGGCCTGTCCCATCGGGAAGCGCCCCTTGGTGGCGAGCACCACCCGGTCCCGGGCCCCCGGCCGGGCGGCCAGCCAGCGGCCAATGATCTCCTCGGAAACCCCCGCGGCGTAGACATCGGCGGTGTCGATGAAGTTGCCGCCGGCTGCGAGATAGCCGTCCAGGATCGCGTGGGACTGTTCCTCGGTGGCCTCGGCGCCGAAGGTCATGGTGCCGAGGGCATAGTTGGAAACGACGGCGCCGCTGGCGCCCAGGGTGCGGTATTCCATGAAACTCCCGCTCAGTCTTCGGTGGGCGTGGTGCGCAGCGAGTGGTAGTTCCGCCAGCTGTGCTCCGGGGCGTAGCCCAGAAGCCGTTTGGCCTTGTCGATCGAGAGCATCGTCTCGTGCTCGCCGAGTTCCTTGACCACTCTGACGTTCGGGAACACCTCGGCAGCGAGTTCGCTGCTGGGGCGGCTCATCACGGTGTCCTCGTTGGCGATGATGAAGGCTTCGAAGCCCGGTTTGCCGTGTTCCAGCGCGCGGGCCACGGCCTGGGCGCCGTCGCGGCCGTCAATGTAGCCCCAGAGGTTCCACTTGCGCAGCAGGGCATCGGCGTCGAACGACGGGAACTCCTCGTAGTCCTCCGGGTCCATCACATTGGAGAACCGCAGCCCGGTGATGCTCAGCGTGGGGTCCCAGCGGGTCAGCTGGATCGCCATCTGCTCTTCGAGGTGCTTGACCAGCGAATAGGTGCTTTCCGGGCGGGCCGGATATTCCTCGTCCACCGGGATGTAGGGAGGGTCGACGTCGAACGGCAGTCCCAGCACCGTCTCGCTGGAGGCGTAGACGATCTTCTTAATACCGGCGCGGCGCGCGGCCTGGAACACGTTGTAGGTGGACTGCATGTTGTTCTCGAAGGTCGCGGCGTCCGGGGCGAGACCGGGGGCCGGGATGGCCGCCAGGTGCACGATCGCGTCGAAGCCCTCATGCCGGTCATCCAGGCCGAGGAGGACGTCGACCACCTGCCCGTAGTTCCGCAGATCCACCCGGGTGAATCCGTGCTCGCGCTCGCCGGCCTGGTCCAGGTTGGTGACCTGGTGGCCGTCGTCCGTGAGCCTGCGGACCACGTTCCTGCCGAGCTTTCCGCTTCCTCCGGTAACTGCAATTCTCATCAGGGTCTCCTCGGTGCTGGGGGGCGGCTGCCGTCCCCCCACCCTAGAACGGACCGCGCCCGGGTGCACCCCGCACCCGCCGGGGCCGCGCCGGCGCGGTGACCTTTGGCCCTAGGCACTGCCGGTGGGAGGGGGCAGGGTGGGGGCCATGAGCGGAGATCAGCGGATAGTCGTGGGCGTGGACGGCTCCGAGTTTTCAACGACGGCACTCCGGCTCGCCGGACGGATGGCCGCCAGCCTGAACGCCCCGCTGGAGGTGATCACGTGCCTTGGCACCTCGGATTTCTTCCTCGCATCCCACCTGCCGGAGGAGCGCACCGCCTCCACCGGCGAGCTTGAGGAGACCGCCAAGCGCCTGGTGGAGCAGTCACTGGAGCGGGCTTTCGGTGATGCCCGCCCCGAACGGCTCACGCGGCAGGTCAAGTTCGGGCCGCCGGCCAAGGTGTTGGTGGACGAGAGCCGGGACGCGCAGCTGCTCGTCGTCGGACGGCGCGGCCAGGGCGGCTTCCTCGCCCAGGTGATGGGCTCGGTCAGCAGCGCTTGCGTGGCGCACGCTCATTGCCCGGTGCTGGTGGTCGGCCAGGAGGCCGGCCAAGGCAAGCCCGGCGAATGAGCGGGCGAACGGCGCAGACCGCCCCGCGAAGGAGCGGGCGAACGGCACAGGCTGCGCCCCGCCCGCCGTTTGCGGCCGGGTTGAAAGGGCCGCTCGCGGCGCTGGCTGCTGCCGCCGCGGCGGCAGGCTACGTCCTTGCCGTCCGGCCTCGCCTGCTGCGCTGGGGCGCCACGACGCAGGAGGCCGCCGGTCCCCTGCCGGGCGACGAACTCGTGCCGACCCCGCGGCTGCAAAGCACCCGGGCCGTCAGCATCGCCGCCCCGCCGGCCGTTGTATGGCCCTGGCTGGTGCAGCTCGGGGCGGGCCGCGGCGGCATGTACAGCTACGACGCTTTGGAGAATGCCGCCGGCCTCGGCATGCACAGCGCTGACCGCATCCTGCCGGAATTCCAGCACCTCGCCGTCGGTGACACCATTCCGTTGTCCCCCGGCGGCGGCATCCCGGTCCGGCGGCTCGAGCCGTCGTCGGTGCTGTCGCTGGGCGGAACCATGGACCCCCGCACCGGGCGGATCACCGGCGCGGGCGACGGAGCGCGGGCGGGAGGGCCGCGGCTGGAGGTGGGCTGGACCTTTGTGCTGCAGCCGCTGGGTGTCCGCAGCACCCGGTTGCTGTCCCGGACCCGCTACGACTACGCACCGCTGCCGCTGGGCATTGCGCTGCGCGTGGTGCTCGAACCGCTGCAGTTCCTGATGGAGCGCCGCATGCTGCTGGGCATCCGCTCCCGGGTGGAGCGCCGGCACCCCCGCGGCAAGCGCCGCCTCAGTCCGGGAGGCACCCGGTGAAATCGGCACAGGCAAGCATTATCGCCGGCATTGTCCTGATGGCGGTCGGACTGCTGTTGCTGCTGGACTTGCTCGGCATTGTCGGGAGCGCCGTCTATCTGCCCGCGCTGATCTTCGCCGCGGTCGGGGTGGTGTTCCTGTCCCTCTTCGTCCGCAGCCGGGAAAACTGGTGGGCGGCGATCCCCGGCTCGGTGTTCCTGGGCCTGGCCGCGGTCATCACCGCCACGCAGTGTCCGGACGGAGGTGCGGGCGCAGCCTTCCTGTTCCTGTTTATGGCGGCCGGATTCGCCGCAGTCTACCTGCGTGAACGGGCCAACTGGTGGGCGTTGATCCCCGCCGGGGTGATGCTCACGCTGGCGGCCATTGTCGCGCTCCCGCAGGAGCTGCAAGGCACCCCCGTCGCCGCTGTCCTGTTCCTGGGCCTGGCGGCCACCTTCGCGCTGATTTCGCTCGTCCCGGTCCGGACGGACGGTCCTCCGGTCCGGATGAAGTGGCCGCTGATCCCGGCCGCCGTCCTCGCCGTGCTGGGAGCAATCTTTGCGCTCCAGGCCACGGCGCTGCTCTTTGCTGCCGAGTTCGCCGTCCCCGCCGTCATGATCCTGGCCGGGATTGCGCTGCTGGTGTACGCCTACCGCGCCCGCCACGACGGGCAGCACAAGGCGCACGGCGCCTAGGGCTCCTTCCCCCGGCCACTTTTCACCCTCATGGCCGGATTCGCGTCCGGACGGCTAGGATTATCAGCATGCTTATTAAGCGTCCAGAGTTACCGAAACTAGGGAAGGCATCACCATGAGCACGTACCATCCGGAAAACGACCCGGCCAACCCGGATCCGCCAAAACCGGGCGGCGGCTCCGCGCGTCCGCAGAGCGTGCCGGGTGCCCCGCAACGCGGTGATCAGGACTCACAGGCTGCGGATCAGGGAGCTTCGCCCAATCCGGACCCGCTCAGCGGCAAAATCACCGGGCTGGAGCCCGGCGGTGGTGTCCCGCCAGGCGAGACGCCGCCGGCCGAGGGCCAGATGAGCCGCGACCAAGGGCACAGCGAGTAACACCCCCTGCCCCCAGCGTTCCCGCCCAGTTGTTGACGGCCGGGGGAGCCAACATACGCCGCGGTCCCCCGCAAGGGCGCGGCTGTCCCCGGCCGCGGACCGGAAGAACTGGGCAGGAACGCCGCGGCGGACCCAGAAACGCCGCATCCCGCCCAACTAGCTCGCAATTATGGCCGTTCTGAGCCCTGACGACGGCAACAACTGCGACCTAGCCGGGCACCGGGCCTAGGAGTCCCCCGCCAACGCGGCCATGGCCGCGCGAAGCCGGGTGCCGGCGTCGTCCGCCACCTCACGGACCGCCGGGCTGTCGCTGAGTTGCACCATGGTCTGCGGGTCGATTGCGTTGACCGTTGTCTCAGCCGCACCCGGGCCGCGACGGACCACCACGTTGCACGGCAGCAGGGCGCCCATTTCCGGCTCGGCGGCAAGGGCACGGCTCGCCAACTGCGGGTTGCAGGCGCCCAGGATCACGTAGTCACCCAGGGCCTGCCCGGCGTCGTCTCCGAGTTTGGCCGCGAAAGTGTCGCGGACGTTGATCTCGGAGAGGATGCCGAAACCCTGCTCCGCCAGGGCGGCGCGGGTCTTTTCGACGGCGTCTGCCCAGCCCAGCGGGACGACGGTGGTGTAGGTGTAGCTCATGGATCACTCCTGGCTTGTCGGTTGGGTCACGGTCAGCAGGTACTTGGCGAACCAGTCCCTGGCGAGGATGGCTGCCGCGGCCAGCGTACCGGGTTCCTCGAACAGGTGGGTGGCGCCCTGGACCACGGCCAGCTGGTTGGGGCACCGCATCATGGCCTTGGCCTTGCGGTTGAGCTCCAGCACCTCGTAGTCGAAGCTGCCCACGATCAGCAGCGTGGGCGCGCGGACGGCGGAAAGCCGCGGTCCGGCCAGGTCGGGGCGTCCGCCGCGGGAGACGACGGCAGCGATCCGGGCGGACGGTTCGGACGCGGACCACAGCGCGGCTCCTGCCCCGGTGCTGGCGCCAAAATACCCGATGGCGCAGGAGGCGGTGTCCTCGCGGGTGCCCAGCCAGTCCGTCGCCGAGGACAGCCTGCGCGCCAGCAGTTCGATGTCGAAGACGTTGGCGCGGTTGCGTTCCTCCGCCGGGGTCAGCAGGTCCAGCAGCAGGGTGCCCAGGCCGGCGCGCTGGAGCACGCTGGCCACAAAGCGGTTGCGCGGGCTGTGCCGGCTGCTGCCGCTGCCGTGCGCGAAAACCACCACGCCGCGGGCCGGCACGGGAAGGTGCAGCTGGCCTTGGAGGCGGACGCCCCGGGACGGGATCTCCACTTCTTCGTCGAATTCCACAGGCTCATCGGATTCCTTCGCCGTCCCGTCCGGGCGGGGCGAATCCCGCAGCCGCCGGGCGGCGGCGTCGAGCAACTGGACCACCTCGTCGTCCTCGGTGGGTGAGAAATCACGGTAGTGGTAGCCGACGGCGGAGAAGTGCCGGGGCGTGGCCAGGCAGACCACCTCGTCGGGCTCGCTCAGGCTGGCGAGGGTGTCGGCCGGCGCCACCGGCACGGCCAGGATCACGCGTGCGGCGCCAAGCTTCCGGGCGATCCGGCAGGCAACCCGGGCGGTGGAGCCGGTGGCGATGCCGTCGTCGACGATCACCGCGATGCGGCCGGTCAGGTCCTGGCGGCCGCGGCCCTTCCGGAACCGTGCCACCCGGTCCTCGAGCACGGCCCGCTCGCGGTCCTCGACGGCCTGCAGTTCCTGCTCGCTGATCCGCGACTGCGCCAGCACGTGCTCTTCCAGCACCCTGGCGCCGCCCTCGCCGATCGCCCCCATGGCCAGTTCGGGCTGGTACGGAAGCCCCAGTTTCCGCACCACAATCACATCCAGGGGCGCGTCCAGGGCGGCGGCAACCTCGAACGCGACCGGGACGCCGCCGCGGGGAAGGCCAAGGACCACGATGTCCTGGCCGCGCAGGTCCGACAGGCGCCGCCCCAGTTGCCGCCCGGCGTCGACCCGGTCTTCAAAAATGCTCATTGTCTTGGCTTTCCAATCGGGCGCCGGCAGTCGGACTCGTCCTGTGATGCGCCCCCAAGCCGGGCATCGGACCAGGTGGCCCGCTTCCTTCACTATCCGTCAGGAGTTCCGGGGATGTGAGGGCCCTTGTACCCGGTTTCCTTTGCGCCGGACGGGCCTGCCCCGCCGGGGCGCCAGCGGGGACCGGCGGGCGTGCCGGGTGGCCGCCGCCGTGGTGCTGAAGCGCGCGGCGCGGCGGGCAACGTGGTGGTCCTTGCCCCGGCGCCGGACCCTGGGCAGCACCGGCGCGGCGGGCTGCTGGGCCGCCCGGGAGAAGAACCATTGCTTCGCCAGTTCCACCAGCACCAGGTACACCACGGTCATCCCCAGCAGGGCAAGGAAGAAGGGCACCGGCAGCGGATCGAAGCCCAGCACGGCGGCGAGCGGGGACAGCGGAAGGTACACGCCCAGGGCCACCACGCCCAGCGAAGCTCCCAGCAGACCCAGGGACGGGCGGCTGCGGAGGAAGGGCACCCGGCGGGTCCGGATCGCAAAGATGATCAGCGTCTGCGTCGCGATCGACTCGATGAACCAGCCGGCCCGGAACTCCCCCGGCACGGCGTCGAAAACGAACAGCATCAGGGCAAACGTCGCGAAGTCGAAGACCGAGCTGATCGGGCCGAAGAGGAACATAAAGCGCCGGATGAAGGCGATGTTCCAGTGGGCCGGTGCCAGCAGCTGCTCCTTGTCCACCCGGTCACCGGGGATGGCCAGCTGGCCGCTGTCGTAAAGCAGGTTGTTGAGCAGGATTTGCCCCGGCAGCATCGGCAGGAAGCTCAGCACTACGGACGCCGTTGCGGCGCTGAACATGTTGCCGAAGTTGCTCGAGGTGCCCATGAGCACGTATTTGATGGTGTTGGCGAAGATCCGGCGGCCTTCCATGACACCGTCGGCCAGCACGCCGAGGTCCTTGTCCAGCAGCACGACGTCGGCGGCGTCCTTGGCGACGTCGGTGGCGCTGTCGACGGAGACGCCGATGTCGGCCTGGTGCAGCGCGAGCGCATCGTTGACGCCGTCGCCCATGAACCCGACCGCTCCGCCGCTCTGGCGCAGCAGCCGGATGATCCGGGCCTTCTGCTCCGGCGAGACGCGGGCGAAGATGCTGGCCTCGCGGGCGGCGGCACTCAGCTCCGGATCGGACATGGCCTCCGCCTCGGCGCCGGTGATGGTCCCCCCGGAGAGCACGCCGAGTTCGTCACAGACCTTCTCGGCGACCTTGGCGTTGTCCCCGGTGGCGATCTTGACCGTGATGCCGAGTGCCTCCAGCCGGTCCAGCGACTCGCGCGCGTTGGCCTTGGGCCGGTCGAGGAAGACCAGGAACCCGGCCAGGACCAGCTCCTTTTCGTCGGCCGGTGCCATGTCCTCCATGCCCGCGACGGCCCGGGTGGCCACGGCCACCACGCGGGAGCCGGCGTCGAACTGTTCATCCAGCAGGGCCTGCACGCTGGCCGGCGTGGCGCCGCACAGTGCCAGGACGTCCTCCGGCGAGCCCTTGGTGATGATCCGGGCGGGGCCGCCGGCGTCGCGGACCAGCACGCTGGTCCGCCGGCGCTGGTGGTCAAAATCGATCACGTCAAGCCTGTCGAAGCGCGCAGGCTCGAACGCCGCGGCCCCCGGCGACTCCCAGAGCGCGGCGTCCAGCGGGTTCTGCCCGACGACGGAGCGCTTCGCCTCCGCGTAGTCCGCCTCGGTGGCGAGCAGCCCCAGGGTGAACAGCTGATCCGGGGACAGGCCGGCGGCCACGGGCAGGGCGGCCGTGAAGCTGATCCGGCCCTCCGTGAGGGTTCCGGTCTTGTCCGTGACCAGGATGTCCATGTCGCCGAGGTCCTCGATGCAGACCAGCCGTTTGACCAGCACCTTGCGTTTGGCCAGCTGCCGGGTGCCCGTGGCCAGGCTGGTGCTGACGACGGCGGGCAGCAGCTGCGGCGTGATGCCGACGGCGATGGCCAGGGAGAAGAGCAGCGAATCGATGACGGGGCGCTGGAGCAGCAGGTTGGCGATGAAGATGAGCGAGGTCAGGACGACCGCCACCTGCAGCAGCAGGAAGGAGAAGCGCTTGAGCCCGAGCTGGAATTCGGTCTGCGGCTGCCGTTCGCCCAGTCCAAGGGCGATCCGGCCGAATTCTGCCCGGCCGCCGGTCGCCACCACCACCCCGGTGCAGCTGCCCGACTGGATCACGGTGCCCATGAACAGGCAGGACGTTAGGTCCCCCAGCGCCGCGCCGCCGGCCACGGGGGCGGGATCCTTGCCGACCGGCAGCGACTCCCCGGTCAGGATGCTTTCGTCGCAAAGCAGGTCCTTGACCGCCAGCAGGCGCAGGTCGGCCGGGACGATCGCGCCGAGCCCCAGTTGCACGACGTCGCCGGGCACCAGTGCGGTCACGTCCACCTCGCGGGCGGTGCCGTCGCGGAGCACGACGGCGGTGTGCGTGACGCGCGAATGCAGCGCCTCGGCCGCGCGTTCGGCCCGGAATTCGTTGCTGAATCCCAGGCCCACGCTGACCAGCAGGATCACACCGATCACGATCGAGTTGGTGGCGTCCCCGAGGGAGAGCGAGAGCCCCGCGGTGACGAGCAGCAGGATCAGGATGGGGCTGCGGAACTGCCGGCCCAGCACGGACCAGCCGCTCGCCGCGTGCGTCCGGACCGCGTTCGGCCCCAGCACGGCGAGCCGTTCGGCGGCCGCCGCGTCGGCCAGGCCGCCCGGGCCCGAACCCAGCAGGTCGAGCACCTCGGCGCCGTCGGCACGGGCGGCGTCGGCAATGGCCAGCGGCGGGGAGGCGGACTCCCGCGTTTCAAGCTGTGGCATACAGAATCCGTCCGATTACCTCGCGATACGGCTAACACTACGGCGGGAGCCGTGGCGAGTCATTGGCGGCTCGACCGGCCGCGGGTGTCGGCGCCGGCCGGGCCGGGAAACGTGGCTGGCGGGTTGCCGAATACCACGGCAAAAGCCGGCCAAAGTCCTGTATATAATTTTTTTCGGTACGGTTTAGCAGAAGGCCGTTGGATAGTTCTTCGATCCGGCTTTGCTGCCGCCACCACCGCCATATTCCGAGCTGTGGGGCGCCGCCCCGCCGGGTCGATTCGACCTGAGCGAAACGGCATCAAGGAATAGTGGTAAGCGAGTCAACGGCAACATCGATCAACCAGCACCTGCAGCAGCTCGTGTTGAACAGCGCCGATGTGGAGGAATTCCTCGGCGAATTGGCCCGGGTTTCGGCGCGCATCCTTTCCGAACCCGGCGACGAAATCCTGTGCGGGATTACCTTGCTCCGGCAGCGGAAGGCCGCCACTGTGGCCAGCAACAGCCCGGCCGCGCAGGCCATGGACGAAATCCAGTACGGCTTTAGCGACGGCCCCTGCGTGACAGCCTCCCGGGAACAGGAGACGGTGCACATTGCCGACCTGGACGAGGACACGCGCTGGCCGCAGTGCGCTGCCCGGGTCCGCGAGTACGGAATGCGCTCCATCCTCGCCGTGCCGTTCCTGCTCGACGGCGACACCAAGGCGGCGCTAAATCTGTATTCGCACAGGCCACACCGCTTCGACCAACGGGCCCAGGAGCTGGCCAGTATCTTCGTAAGCCAGACGACCATGGCGCTCGGGCTGGCCGTGCGTTTCGCGAACTTCAGCGACACGGCAGACAACCTCAAGGCGACGCTGGAGAGCCGCACCGCGATCGACGTCGCGGTGGGCATCATCATGGCGCAGAACCGCTGCAGCCAGGCGGAAGCCTTCGATCTGCTCAGGGCCGCCTCCAGCACCCGCAACGTCAAGCTGCACGCCGTTGCCTCCGCGATCGTGGACGGCCTGGGCCAGGGCCCAGCGAGGACACACTTCGAGGACTAGGCTCACAACGCGGCCGGCGCGGCCGCTGCTTCCAGCACGGTGCGGATGGTCTCCTCGTCGGCCAGGATCCGGAAGTGGCCGCCGGTGTCCAGCTGAACGTTCCGGGCTCCGGGAAGCATGCTTCCCTCCGGGATGTGCGGATCGAACAGTCCGTAGACGGAAGTGATCCGTTCATTGACGCTCTGCTCGCGGGACAACTGGAGGGTCACCGCGTTGCGCGGAGACAGCGCCCGCAGGCTCGGCAGCAGCATGTAGCTGGCGTAGCGGGAACCCAAAAAAGGGGAGCATACCGCTACCATCCGGGTGATGCGCCCCGTCTGGTCCAGCAACATCATGGTGTACTTGCCGATCAGTCCGCCCTTGCTGTGCGCCACAATCATCGTGTCCCTCAGGTCGCTCTCGTGGAGGTAGTCGGCGATCAGCGCCGCAGCCTTCGGCACGGCCAGCCGGTTGCGCTGCAGCAGGGTCACCACATGCACGGGATGGCCCGCGGCGTGCAGCTCCCGGATCAGCGGCAGCATAAAACGCCAGTCCTCGTAGATGCCGGGGATGACGACGACGGGCCGTCCGGTGCCGCTGAGGAACTCGTCGGCGCTGACCCGGGACACCGCACTGCGCAGCTGCCGGCCGGCGGCGTAGGCATAGTCCCGGACCCACCAACCGGCGATCTGCGCCAGAGTGCTCACGCGGTGAACCCTTGGGTCGCTTCGCTTTCGTCGGCTGCAATGCCGGCGAAGGCGAGGATGGAGCCGGCCACCTCGGCGGCGCGGTTGTGCTGGACCACGTGGCCGGTACCGTCGATTTCCAGGAACTGTGACCTGGCTGCCCGGGCGGCGAGGCGCCGGCACCAGTCCGCCGGCGCAACGGGGTCGTTCGCGCCGCGCAGCACGAGGACGGGCGCGTCCACACCGCCGATCCTGTCCTCGAGGCGGTACTCCATCATGATCCGCAGGTTCTTCAGGTACCAGCCCGGTCCGCAGCGGAAGTAGTCGGTCAGGACCAGGGCGTTGGAGGACGGGCTCTCGAAGAACAGGCAGTCGCGGCCCAGGGCCAGGGCCTGTTGTGCCACGGTGCGCCGTTGGTCATTGACCACCGGGCCCATCAGCACCAGGTGCGGAATCCGGGAGGGCTGTTGGCGCTGCGCTTCGACGGCGAACTGCACCCCCATCGAGTGCCCCACTGCGACGAACTCCAGGACGCCCAGCTGTTCCAGTGCGCCGAGGATGTAGGTGGCCTGTTCCGCTGCGGTGAGCGTGTGCTCCGGCGTGGGGGTGGTGCCGAATCCCGGCAGATCGATCGAGTAAGTGTCGACTGACTTGGACAACTGCCCGTGCAGCCGTTGCAGGTAGCGGTGCGAGACTCCGATCCCGTGGATCAGCACGACGGCGGGCGCAGCCGGCCCCGCTCCGGCCGGCCGCCGGGAGGCAAAGACGTGGCCCAGGTGGCCTGCGGCCTCGACCTCAATGCGCGCGGGCCTGCTCATGGTGGATCTCGTTTCTGTCAACGCCTCTGGTAAGTATCTAGTAAGCATACTGACAGACGCTGGGTGCTGGCCGGAGCCGCGGCTAGCTTGGCGCGGGACCGAGCGGCGGGTCAGCGCTTTCCCGCTCCGGGGCAGTCTCCTTGAGCTCAACGAAGATGGTGTGCGTCTCGGTGTCGCCGGTGTTCTCCCCCGAGTGGGACTGCGCGGGCAGCCAGCGCGCCAGCCCGGAGGGGAGTTCGACGTCGACCTCCTGGCCGTGAGCCGACAGCCGGCGGCGGAAACTGCTCAGTGTCACCATCACACTGTCCGGGTGCGAGTGCGGCACCGTCTTCTCTCCCGGGCGGTCCCTGTACTCCAGCACGCGTACGCGTTCGTTTTCGAAGAGCACCCGGTACAGCTCGGGATTTGTCGCCACGGGATCCTGGTCCATGGCGTGACTCTAGACCGGGCCGGTGCGGGGCGCCAGAGCCCACGGACCGCGGCCTGTACTCGGGTGCGGCGCCCGCTGTAGCTTGGAGGGGACATCGCGGGTCGAAGCCCCGCAGGCCAACATCGGAGGAACACATGAGCAGCAAGCCAATCGATCCCGAAGACATCGTCAGCGACGGGGTGGAAGAGGGCGCGAAGCCCGTCCCGCGCGAAGCTGGCGGCCCGGCAGAAGGGGCGGCGCCCACGCCCGGCACATCGGAAGGTCACGCCCCCGGCGAGGGCGACGCGCACAAGGTGCCCGGTCCGGCCGAGGAAGACGACGAAAAGACAGCCGACGACCGCGGCCTCACCACCGACACCACGCCGGACTGAGCCAGCGCCGCCGGCGGCCCTAGCTGGCCGCCGGGGCGATGTTGACCAGCCAGTCCACCCCTAACTTGTCCTTGCACATGCCGAAGGTGTCGCCCCACGGCGCCCGCTCCAACGGCATGGTGACCGTGCCGCCGTCGGACAGCTTGTCCCAATAGCCGCGGAGTTCAGCCTCGTCGGCTCCGCTGAGGGATACCGAGAAGTTGTTGCCGGGCGTGTAGTCCATGCTGTTGGGAGTATCGGCCCCCATCAGCACCAGCCCCTTTTCACCGGTCAGCATGGCGTGCATGATCTTGTCCTGCTCGGCGGGGTCCTCACTGGCCTGGAATTCGGCGAAGGTACTCATGTTCAGCTCCCCGCCGAACACGGAGTGGTAGAACGTCATGGCCTCCCTCGCATTGTCGCGAAAGCCAAGGTAAGGGTTGAGCGTAGTCATATCCGGGACTCCTTGGTAGCGGGTGGCGGCGGGACTGGCGAACGGCAACGCCCGTACCGGCGCAGCTTACAGGCATATCCTGCCCGAAACCGGGCCCACTTCATAGGGCCCGCCCGCCGCCGGGACAGCGGCCCCCGGCGGCCGGCGGCGGCGGCCGGCTAGACGGTCTGGCCGGCGTGCTCGCCCTCGGCGATTTCCTCCAGCAGCTTGTCGTTGAAGGCCGGCAGATCGTCCGGGTTCCGGCTGGTTACCAGGCCCTGGTCGACCACCACTTCCTCGTCGGACCAGTTGGCGCCCGCGTTCTTGAGGTCGGTCTCCAGCGTGTAATAGGAGGTCAGGTTCCGCCCGTTCACCACACCGGCATCGATCAGCAGCCACGGGCCGTGGCAGATTGAGGCCACCGGCTTGTGCTGCTCGAAGAAACCACGGGCGAAGGCCTGGGCATCCTTGTCCGCACGCAGGTGGTCCGCGTTCACGACGCCGCCGGGAATCACCAGTGCGTGGAAGTCGGAGGCGTTGGCCTGGTCGACGGTCAGGTCGACGTCGAACGTCTCCCCCTTGTCCGTCCCGTCGTAGCCCTGCAGCTTTCCGCTCTTGGGTGCCACGAGGGTGGGTTCGCCGCCAGCGTCCTTGACCGCGTTCCACGGGCTGGTCAGCTCAATCTGCTCGACGCCGTCCGTCAGCAGAAACGCGACCTTCTTGCCTGCAATGTTGTGTTCCGACATGTGTCCTCCTCTGGCCAGCGCGAGGGTCCGGCGGCCGTGCGGCCGCTCATGTCCCACGCGGAGAGATTGGTGCCTTACACACTCAACTCTAGGAAGCCGGAAAATAATAAGCAAGCTGATTATGTGGCGGCCTGTCGGGGTCCGCGCACCGGCCGCCCTCTGGTCACGACGCCCGCCCGTGATTACGCTGGCGGGTACGCACAGCTCCAGGACCGCAGGAAGTAGGACACCATGGACGAACGGGATATCCTCCAGCGCATCACCTCCCTGGTGGACGAGGAACGTGAACTCCGGGAGCGGGCCGAATCCGCGAGCCCCGACCATGACCATGTCCCCGACCGGCTGCGGCTCCGGCAGCTCGAAGAGGATCTGGACCAGTGCTGGGACCTGCTGCGGCAGCGCCGGGCCAAGCGGCAGTACGGTGAGAATCCCGAGGAGGCGGAGGCTCGGCCCGTCACTCAGGTGGAGGGCTACGAAAGCTGAGCCCCCTCCCCCCGGCGGGCGCGACCCCTACCTGAGCAGGTCGACGTCGGACACCATGTCGATGTGGGCCATCATGGCCGCGGCAGCGCCGTCGGCATCCTGTGCCCGGATCGCGTCGGCTATCTTCCGGTGCGAGGCGATGGACTGCTCGGGGCGCCCCGGCTGCCCCAAGGATTCGAGCCGCGTTTCCAGGATCATTTCCGCGATGAAGGCCATCAGCTGGCCCAGCACCGCGGAGTGCGCGGCGGCCGTGACGGCCTGATGGAAGAGTTCATCGCCCCGCGCACCCTTTGAGCCGGCGGCCACCTCCTCGGCCATCGCGTCGATCGCCGCGTCAATCGCCTGCATGTCCCGGTCCGTGCGCCGCGCGGCCGCCAGTTCTGCGAGCTTGACCTCCAGGGTGCTGCGGGCCTCGACAATTTCGGGAAGCCTGCTGCGGTGTTCGCGCAGGCCCTTGATCACTGCGGGCACATTCGGGCGGTAGACCAGGACCGCTCCGGTGCCATGCTGGACGTCAATCACGCCAAGCACCTCCAGCGCCACGAGCGCCTGGGCCAGCGTCGCCCGGGAGACCCCAAGGCGTTCCGCCAGGTCCCGCTCGGCCGGCAGGAGGTCGCCGGGGCCCAGCTGGGCCGACTCAATGAAGTCCAGGAGCTGCGCTACGAGCTGCTCATAGAGGCGCGGCCTGGACACACGGGAAATCTCCGGGACCTCAGACTTCTTTGCCATCTTCAACATCCTCCCGTCACAGCGACATGCCCATCCTATCCCCGAGGCGTATTGACAAACTCACCTACTGTCTAAGAGGCTAGGCCAGTAGTCCTGTAATCCACATCACACACTATTCCCCCGGAGGAACAAAGATGTCCGCTCCCGTGCTTTCCATCATCATCCTGGCGGTGATGTTCCTGCTGGCCACGGTGCTGCCCCTCAACATGGGTGCGCTGGCCTTCGTCGGCGCCTTCCTGCTTGGCTCGGTTTTTCTCGGCATGTCCACCAGCGACATCTTGTCCAATTTCCCCGGCGGGCTGTTCCTGACGATCGTCGGGGTGACTTACCTCTTCGCCATCGCGCAGAACAACGGCACCATTGACCTTCTGGTCCGGGGCGCCGTGCGGATGGTGGGCAGCAAGGTGGCCCTCATTCCATGGGTCATGTTCGCCATCACCGCGCTAATCACCGCCGTGGGCGCACTCTCCCCGGCCGCCGTCGCCATCATCGCGCCAATCGCCCTGAGCTTCGCCGCAAAGCACAAGATCAACCCGCTGATGATGGGCATGATGGTGATCCACGGCGCCCAGGCAGGCGGATTCTCCCCGATCGCCGTCTACGGCGTCACGGTCAACGGCATCATCGCCAAGACGGATCTCGCGGCGAGCCCGATGGCCATCTTCCTGGCCAGCTTCTTCTTCAACCTCGTCATCGCGCTTGTGCTGTTCATTGTCCTTGGCGGCAACAAGCTGCTCTCCTCCAAGACCGGCCAGCTCATCGAGCAGGCGGCCGAGACCCGCATGAAGGTCAGCGTCGGCGCCCGCGCGGCCGGCGTCACCCTGCAGGGCTCCGGTTCGGACATCTCCCCCGCCAGTGTCTCCGCCAAGGGCAGCAGCGCGGATTCGTCCGCCGACAGTACTGCCGCCACCTCCGCCGGCGCCCGGGCGACCGTACCGCAGCTCGTCACCGTCGCCGGCCTGATCGCCCTGGCCGTTATCTCGCTCGGCTTCGGGGTCGACATCGGATTCGTCTCCATCACCATCGCCATCATCCTGGCCCTGGTCTCCCCCGAGGCCCAGAAGGGTGCGGTCAACAAGATAAGCTGGTCCACCGTCCTGCTCATCTGCGGCATGCTGACCTTCGTGGGCGTCCTCGAAGAGGCCGGCACCATCAAATTCGTCTCCAACGGCGTCGCCCAGCTCGGCATGCCGCTGCTGGCGGCACTGCTGATCTGCTACGTCGGCGGCATCGTCTCCGCCTTCGCTTCCTCCACCGCCATCCTGGCCGCCCTCATCCCGCTGGCGGTTCCGTTCCTGGCCAGCGGTGAAATCGGCGCCATCGGTGTCATCGCCGCACTCGCCGTTTCCTCCACCATCGTGGACGTCTCGCCGTTCTCCACCAACGGCGCCCTGGTGCTGGCCAACGCGCCGGAGGACGTGGACAAGGACAAGTTCTACAAGCAGATCCTCGCCTACAGCGGCATCGTCGTCGTCGCCGGGCCCGCCATCGCCTGGCTGGTGATGGTCGTCCCGGGCTGGATGTAGCCGTCCCCCCCGACCGGCCGCCGGCGGCACCGACACTGCACAGCTGGAACTGCAAAGACAAAGGATCGATTATGAGCATGGAATCCGACCACCCCGCCGAGGGACCGCTGTCCGGCTACCTCGTGGTGGACCTCAGCCGCGCCCTCGCCGGGCCGCACGCCGGCATGATGCTGGCCGACCTGGGGGCCCGCGTGATCAAGGTGGAGAACCCCGGGACCGGGGACGACACCCGCGGCTGGGGACCGCCCTTCGTGGGCCCCGAGGACGACCTGCAGGCCACCTACTTCCTGTCCTGCAACCGCAACAAGGAGTCCATCGCGCTGGACCTGAAGAGCGACGACGGGCGGCAGGTCCTGCGCGAACTGATCGGCAGGGCCGACGTCGTGGTGGAAAACTTCCGCCCCGGCGTGCTGGACCGGCTCGGATTCTCGACGGCGGACATGCATGCGGTGAACCCGCAGCTCGTGATCCTCTCCATCACCGGGTTCGGACACGACGGTCCGGAGGCATCGCGCAGCGGCTACGACCAGATCCTGCAGGGAGAAGCCGGGCTGATGTCCCTCACCGGCTCCGGCCCGGACGACCCGCAGCGGGTGGGGGTGCCGATCGCTGACCTGCTCTCCGGGATGTACGGCGCGTTCGGCACCCTCGCCGCACTGCTGCAGCGCGAGCGGACCGGCAAGGGCCAGATCGTCCGGACCTCGCTGCTCTCGGCCCTGATCGGGGTGCACGCGTTCCAGGGCACCCGGCAGACCGTGGCCGGCGAGGTGCCGCGCGCCCAGGGCAACCACCACCCCTCCATCGCCCCCTACGGGCTGTTCCACTGCCGGCAGGGCAGGGTCCAGATCAGCGTCGGCAGCGAGAAGCTGTGGAACACCTTCGCCACCACGTTCGGCATCGACACCGCGCGGCCCGAATTCGCCACCAACGCGGACCGGGTACGGAACCGCGAAAAAGTCATCGAGGCGGTGGAGGACGCCTTCGCCGGGTACGAGGCCGAACCGCTGCTGACCAAGCTCAACGAGGCGGGCATCCCGGCCGGCAAGGTCCGGACCCTGGACGAGGTCTACCAGTGGGAGCAGGTCCACTCGCAGGGCCTGGTGGTCGACGTCGAGCACAAGGTGCTGGGAAAGATCAGCCTGCCCGGGCCCCCGCTGCGGTTCTTCGACCAGGGCGACGCGCAGGAGACCACCCTGACCTCGCACAGCGCGCCACCGCTGCTGGACCAGGACGGGGACCAGATCCGCCGCTGGCTGGACAGCGCCACCGGCGTCCCGTCGGCCGCCGGCGCAACGGGCCAGGGCGGCCGCTGACATGCTGGCGGAGCAGAAGGTCCGGCACCTGGACGCTACCGAACTCGTAGCCACGGTGCTGGACGTGGGCTCCTACCGGAGCTGGGACCGGCCGGTGACGGACCCGGACCCCAGCCCGGCCTACCAGGCAGAGCTGGCGGCGGCCCGCGGGAAATCCGGCGTCGACGAGTCCGTCCTCACCGGCGAGGGGCTGATCCGCGGGCGCCGGGTGGCGGTGATCGTCAGCGAATTCCGGTTCCTGGCGGGTTCCATCGGGGCCGCCGCCGCCGAACGGATCGTCAGCGCCGTTGAACGGGCCACCGCGGAGGGCCTGCCCCTGCTGGCGGGGCCGGCGTCGGGCGGCACCCGGATGCAGGAGGGGACGCTGGCGTTCCTGTCGATGGTCAAGATCACCGCCGCGGTCCGGGCACACCGGCAGGCCGGACTTCCTTACCTCGTGTATCTGCGCCATCCCACCACGGGCGGGGTGATGGCGTCGTGGGGGTCCCTGGGCCACATCACCGTCGCCGAACCGGCCGCGCTCCTCGGGTTCCTGGGCCCGCGGGTCTACGAGGCGCTGCACGGCAAACCGTTCCCGGAGAACGTCCAGGTCGCGGAGAACCTCTTCGACAAAGGACTCGTGGACGCGGTGGTCCCGCCGGGGCAGCTGCCCGATATCGTCAACCGGGCACTGGATATCCTCAGCGCCGGCGCGCCGGCTCCGGTGGCTCCCCCGTCGACCCTGGCCGTGCCGCCGTCGGACGCCAGTGCGTGGGCCTCGATCGAGATCTCGCGGAATCCCCGGCGGCCGGACCTCCGCCAACTCCTGGTCCACGGGGCCCGGGACGTGCTGCCCCTCAACGGCACCGGCCAGGGCGAGAAGGATCCCGGGCTGCTGCTGGCGCTGGCCCGTTTCGGCGGGAAAGCCTGCGTCGTGCTCGGCCACACCCGGCCGCGGCCGTCGCAGCAGACCGCCATGGGGCCGGCCTCCCTCCGCGAGGCGCGGCGCGGCATGCGGCTGGCCGAAGAGCTGGGCCTGCCGCTGCTGACGGTGATCGATACCGGCGGCGCCGCGCTGTCCAAGGAGGCCGAAGAAGGCGGCCTGGCCGGCGAAATCGCCCGGTCCCTGCATGACTTGATCGGGTTGCAGTCGCCGTCCGTCTCGGTGCTGCTGGGCCAGGGCGCCGGCGGCGGGGCACTGGCACTGCTGCCGGCCGACCGGACCGTAGCCGCCCAGCACGCCTGGCTGTCGCCGCTGCCGCCCGAGGGCGCCAGCGCCATCGTGCACCGGACCACCGACTTCGCTCCGGCCATGTCGGACGCCCAGGGCGTCAACGTCGCGGCCCTGCACGCCAACGGGCTGATCGACCACATCGTTGACGAACGCGACGACGCGGCCCTGGAGGCCCGGGCATTTTGCCAGCGGATGGGGCAGGCCATCGAATACGAGCTGTCGCTGGTTTCGGCCGCCGGGATCGGCGAACGGTTGCCCCGCCGGCTGGAGAAGTTCCGGAACCTGGGCGGCCGGCTCCGGGGTTAGGGCAGCACGGCAGAGGACGACGGCGGAACGTACCGCCGTCGTCCTTCCGTTGCCCGGCCGGGCGGTCCATGCTGGTGCCATGCAGATCGCATTCCTGGGCGATGTCATGCTCGGCCGGCTGGTGAACGAGCACCTGAAGACCGCCGGGCCGGCGTATCCGTGGGGCGACACCCTGCCGGTCCTGCAGCGGGCGGACCTGCGGATCGCCAACCTGGAGTGCGTCATTGCCGACGGCGGAGCGCCCGAACCCGGGAAGGTCTTCACGTTCCGGACCGACCTGGCGAACGTGCGCAGTCTGGTCGAGGCGCAGATCGGCCTGGTGTCACTGGCGAACAACCACGTGCTCGATTACGGGCCGGACGCACTGCGGGAGATGCTCGGCGCGCTGGACCGGCACGGGATCCTGCATGCGGGCGCGGGTATGGACCGGATTGCGGCCCGCCGGCCCGCAATCCGGCGGGTGGGCGGCACCGCCGTCGGGTTTGTGGCGTTCACGGACAACCAGCCGGACTGGGAGGCCGCGCCCGGCGCCCCCGGCGTGCACTACGTCCCCGCTGCGGAGCAAGGCGAGCGCGTCGAGGAACTGCTGGACCTGCTGCGGCGGGCCAAGTCCGGCGTCCAGCTGCTCATCGTGTCGGCGCACTGGGGCGGCAACTGGGGCTCCGACGCCCCGCCGGAACACCGGGCCATGGCGCGGCGCCTGATCGATGCGGGCGCCGACGTCATATTCGGGCATTCGCCGCACATCTTCCGCGGCGTGGAGGTATACCGGAACCGTCCGGTGATTTACGGTGCCGGGGATTTCATCGACGACTACGCCGTGGACCCCCGGGAGCGCAACGACTATTCCTTTGTCTTCCTGCTGGAGACCGACGGCGGGGCGCCGCGGCGGCTGCGCCTGTTTCCCACCGTCATCGACGATTTCCAGGCCCGGATGGCGGGCCGGGGCGCCCGGGACATCGCGGCCCGGATGTCCCGGCTCTGCACGGACCTGGGCACCGGCAGCCACTGGGACACCGGCGAAATGTGCCTGGAAATCCCGCTGGAATAGCCGCCGCCGTGGCCCGGCGCCGGCGCCGGGGTCCGATTGCCCCTGATCTTTCCGCGCTGCAGGGCCTACCATATGGACGGGGGGCACTCGAAAAGCACCATGCTTACTGGGAGGCCACGATGTTTACCACTGTCCGCAAACTCTTTCCGCACGTGCAGAAAACATTCGTGGATGCCGGCCGGCCCCGGCCCGGCACCGCCGCTCCCCCGCCGCACCGCACGCGGAGACGGAGCTTGGTGGGCGGGCTGGCCGCGCTCGCCCTGGTTACCGGCGGGGGCATCGCCGCCGCCGCGCCCTCGGCCGCCACAGAACCTTCGGCCACTGCCGAACCGGTTCAAAGCTACATCGTCGTACTCAAGGACGGCGCCGGGGATGCCGGCGCGCTGGCCGCCGCGCAGCAGGGCAAGTTCGGCTTCAAGGCCGCCAACGTCTACCGGAGCGCCGTGCTCGGCTACTCCGGCGCCATGACGGCGACCCAGGCCAGGAAGCTCGCCGCCGATCCGAGCGTGGATTTCGTGACGCTCGGCCGGCACTTCGACGAGCCCGATGAGCCCGAGACGCCCAATACCGAGGTGGCCCCGTTGTGGTGGCAGCGGATCGGCGGCGATCCGGAAGAAGCCAGGGATGCCGTCCGCGCCGGCGCCGGTAATGACCACGGCTCTGGCGTCAACGTCGCGGTCATCGACAGCGGCATTGACGGCAGCCACCCGGACCTCAACGTCGTCGGAGGGATCGACTGCACCTCCGGGAAACCGGTTGAAGTGACACCTGTTGATGTGATGGGCCACGGGACGTCGGTTGCCGGCGTCATCGGAGCCCGCAACAACGGCTCCGGCATCATCGGTACGGCACCCGGCACCCCGCTCTGGTCCGTCCGCGTTGTGTCCAACACCGGTTCCATCACCGAAGAGAGCTTGATCTGCGCCATCGACTGGGTCACCTCAACCCATAAGGACGACAACGAGGACAATGACATCGACGTCGCCAACATCAGCATCGGCGGCTCGGGTTCCGACACGGCCAACTGCGGCAAGGGCACGGACCCGATGCACTACGCGATCTGCCGCTCGGTCAGGGCCGGCGTCACGTACGCGGTCGCGGCCGGAAACTCCGCCGCGGACCTCGCCGGCACCGTGCCGGCGGCGTACCACGAGGTGCTGACGGCGACCGCCATGGCGGACTTTGACGGGAAACCGGAGGGCCTGGCGCCCAGCCTTTGCGGCAAGGACGACTGGCGGCGCCTCGGCCAGCTGGACGACCGGCCGGCGTTCTTCTCGAACTTCGCGGTCAATGCCAAGGACAAGCGGCACACGATCGCGGCACCAGGCGTGTGCATCCTGTCCACCGTGCCCGGCGGATACGGCATCAACAACGGCACCAGCTTCGCCAGTCCCGCAGTGGCAGGTGCGGTGGCCCTGTGCATCAACAACGGCGCCTGCCAGGGTTCGGGCGCGGAAGTCCGCGAGCAGTTCCTGGACCTTGCCGCGGCGTACAACAACCGGCACGAGGACTTCGGCTTCGTCGGAGATCCGCTCCGGCCGGCGGGTCTCAAGTACTACGGCTACCTCACCCAGATCAACCGGCTCTGACCCGGCCGGCGTCGGGTGCCCGCTCCGGCTCCGCGGTGAGCGGGCCGCCGTCGTGCGGGTAGATCATTGCTGCCGGGGCGTTGGAGTTGCGCTTGGCGAGGGGGTAGAACACCAGGGCGGTGACCACCAGGCCCACCAGCCAGGAGATGTCCGATCCGCCCAGCACCTCGGTCATCGGGCCGGTGTACAGCGTCTGTGCCAGGAACGGGATTTGGGCGACGATGCCGACGGCGTAGGACAGCAGCGCCGTCTTGTTCCACCGTCCGTAGCGGCCGTTCGGGTCGTACAGGGCCGGGATGTCCACCTTCTCCTTGGAGATCAGGTAGTAGTCCACCAGGTTGATGGAGCTCCAGGGGATGAAGACCATCAGCAGCAGCAGCACGAAGTTCTTGAAGTTGGCAAGGAAGTCCGGGGAGGCCAGCATGGCGATCAGCACGGTGAGGCCGATGAAGCCGATCACGTAGACGAACCGGGTGCGCGACGCGGCGGCGGACCTGCGGGTGAAGGCGGAGACGGACGTCAGCATGGTCATGTAGCCGCCATAGGCGTTCAGTGTGTTGACCGTCAGCTTCCCGGTCACGATCACCAGGTAGATGACGACGGCGACCAGTCCGCCGCCGCTGAGGTTGCCCAGGAAGGCTACCTGTCCGTCGAGGAACCGCTGGCCCTTGGGCAATGCCAGCGACGCGAACAGGGCACCGAGCGTCATGGACCACTGCGACCCCAGCACGGTTCCGAGGAACGCGGCCAGGAAAGTCTTGCGTGCCGGGGTCTTTGAGGGCAGGTAGCGCGAGTAGTCCGCGACGTAGGGGCCGTAGGTCAACTGCCAGCCGGCACCCAGCGAAACGGCGAGCAGGAAGGTTGGGAACTCGAACGTGCCCGAGGCCAGCAGCGCACCCACGTCCTGGCTCGCGAACAGCCGGATCCCCAGGTAGGTGAAGCCCAGGACGCCGACGACGGTGGAGATGCGGCCCAGCAGGTGGATGTACTTGTAGCCGAGGGTCGCCACGAGGACCGTGAGGGCGCCGAAGATCACCATGCCCACGGCCGGGGTGCCGGTGCGGGTGATCTGGTCGATGGCCTGGCCGGCGAGAACGGTCCCGGTCGCCGCGAAGCCGAGGTACATGATGATGACCAGCACCAGCGGAATCACCGCCCCGAACACGCCGAACTGGGCGCGGCTGGAGATCATCTGGGGCAAGCCGAGCTTGGGCCCCTGTGCCGCGTGCAATGCCATCACCGCGCCGCCAAGGAGGTTGCCGACCAGGAGCCCCAGGATTGCCCAGAGCGCGTCGGCGCCGAAGAGCACGGCCAGGGCGCCGTCGACGATTGCGGTGATCTGCATGTTCGCCCCGAACCACAGCGTGAACTGCTGCCCGGGAGAGCCGTGCCGTTCATTTTCCGGAACGAAGTCGATGGAGCGGCGCTCGACGCGCTCCCCGGCGGTATCCGTTCGTGTCGAAACTTGCATGCTCGTCCTCACTAAAGATCAGGTTGGGATTGTCCGTCCATCTGAGCACGCCCCGTGACCTGCATCACGGGGGCAGGTGACAGTTCTGTCCGGGATTCCGGACAGTCGCGGATTGGGCCCCCACGTTCCCGCCCAGTTCATCGGCGGCCGGCCCCGGGGGCGGGCCGCGCGCATCCCGACGGCGGCCCGCACCGGCCTCCACTCCGGGCCCGATTCGACGGTTCCCTGCCGGTCCGGCGCTTGGAAACATCGAACCCGCAGGGAACCATCGAAACGGCGGGCCGGATCGTGCCGGATAGCCGTCGTTTACATGCCGGAAACACAGCTGACACGCGAGCTTCACGAAACCGCAATTCCTGTAACGTCCCCGCAACGTAGTTCCCGACTGCCTGAAACACGGCGACGCGAGGATTAAACCCGGTTGGGGACCGGCGGCGAGGTGTCCCGGTACGGCGAATTGTTGAGAAGGGACACGCAGGTGGAACTCACCGCGGCAAACGTCTGGATCATGGTCTCAGCGGCCCTCGTGCTGCTTATGACCCCGGCCCTCGGCCTCTTTTACGGCGGCATGACCAGGGCCAAGGCCTCACTGAACATGATCATGATGAGCTTTGTCTCGGCCGGCATCGTCGGGGTGGTCTGGGTGCTCTGGGGCTACTCAATGACCACCGGCTCGGGTGTCCTTGGCATTTTCGGCAATCCCTTTGCCGACGTCGGCCTGGCCCGGCTGATGGGCTCCCCCGATCTGATCAAGGCCGGCTTCAGCGCCACCTTCGCGATCATCACCGTCGCCCTGATCAGCGGCGCCATCGCGGACCGCGCCAAGTTTGCCGCCTGGTCGCTCTTCGTCCCGGTCTGGATCACCCTGGTTTACTGCCCGCTGGCCTTCATGGTCTGGGGCGGCGGCCTGATGAGCGCCGGCGGTGCCGTGAGCTCCGTCTTCGGCCAGGTGATCGACTTCGCCGGCGGCACCGTGGTCGAAATCAGCTCCGGCACCGCCGCCCTGGTCCTGGTCCTGATCCTGGGCAACCGCCACGGCTTTGGCAAGGACCCGGCACACCGCCCGCACAACATCCCCTTCGTCATGCTCGGCGCCGGCATCCTCTGGTTCGGCTGGTTCGGCTTCAATGCGGGCGCCGCGACGACGGTGGAGCAGGCCGGCCTGATCTGGATCAACACCCTCGCAGCCCCCGCGGCCGCCATGCTGAGCTGGCTCGTGGTCGAAAAGGTCCGCCACGGCCACCCCACCTCGCTCGGCGCCGCGTCCGGCGTGGTGGCCGGCCTGGTTGCGATCACGCCGTCCTGCGCCAACGTCAGCCCGCTAGGCGCCGTCGGCCTCGGCCTGGTGGCCGGCGCCGCCTGCTGCGTCTTCGTGGACCTGAAATACAAGTTCGGCTTCGATGACTCGCTCGACGTCGTCGGTGTCCACCTGGGCGGCGGGCTGATCGGCACGCTGGCGCTCGGTTTTATTGCCCTGCCGGCCGGCGGACAGGGCGGCGGCCTCTTCTACGGCGGCGGCCTGCACCAGCTGATCGCCCAGACGGTTGCCGTGCTGATCACGGTCACGCTGTCCGGCCTGGCGACGGCGGTGATCGGACTCGCGATCCACAAGACCATGGGCTTCCGCGTCAGCCACGAGGCCGAGGTGGCCGGCGTGGACCGCTCGGAGCACGCCGAGACCGCCTACGAATTCGACGGTCTGGCGCACAGCCGCTTCAACCCGTTTGGCCACCACGTCCAGGCCCACCATCAGGCCCACGACGCCGACGCCCGCCCTGCCGCCGCCGCGCACGCAGGCGCTGCCGCCGCTGCGCAGACCGAAGCCGCGCCGCACGGACAGCCGGAGCGCGCGAAGGCAGACAGCTTCGCGTAACCCCGGGACCGGCACGAAGTCCGGCCGCAACCGCCTGACAGAATGGCCTCATGGAACTCGCCCTCGGACTGCTGGTTCTCGTGGCCGTCGTCTGCGCCGGCAGCGCACTGGGCCGGAAGCTCAACGTTTCCGTTCCCCTGCTGCTGGTGCTGGCCGGCGTCGCGGGGTCCTTCCTCCCCTTTGTCCCGGATATTGAGCTCAATCCGGAGCTGGTCCTCGTCGGGCTGCTGCCCCCGCTGCTCTACGCTGCGGCACTGCGGACCTCGCTGTTCGACTTCGGCTCCAACCGCCGCGCCATCGGGCTGCTCTCGGTGGGCTACGTCATCTTCGGCACCATCGCCGTCGGCTTTGTGGTCTGGTGGCTGTTCCCGGAAATCCCGCTGGCCGCCGCGATAGCCCTCGGCGCCGTCGTCGCCCCGCCCGACGCCGTCGCCGCCACCGCGATCGCGCGGAAGGTGGGCATGCCCCGCCGGATCGTCACCATCCTCGAGGGCGAATCCCTGGTCAACGACGCCACCGCGCTGGTCTGCCTCCGTGCCGCCATCGCGGCGATCGCCGGGTCCGTGTCCGCGGCCGGGATTGCCGGCGGCTTCCTGCTCGCGGCCGGCGGCGGACTGGTGGTGGGCCTGGCCGCCGCCTACGTGCTGACCGAACTCCGGAAGCGGATCCGCAACGTCGCGATCAACACCTCGACGTCGCTGATGGCCCCCTTCGTCGCGTACCTCCCGGCCGAGGCGATCCACGCCTCCGGCGTCCTCGCCGTCGTCGTCACCGGGCTCGTCATGGGCATGAAGGCCCCGTCGATGCCCAACGGCGCGGCCCGGCTGAGCCAGCGCAGCAACTGGAACACGGTGCAGTTCCTGCTGGAGAACTCCGTGTTCCTGCTGATCGGGCTGCAGGTCCGGACCATCATCGAGGGCGTGCAGGACGACTCGCTGGGCGCCGGCCGGATCTGGGCCGGCTGCGCGGTGATCCTGCTGGCGGTGCTGCTGCTCCGGCCGGTGTGGGTGTTCCCGGCAACCTACCTGCCCCGGCTGGTTCCGGCAGTACGGCGGAAGGACCCGGCGCCGCCGTGGCAGTTCGCCGCGATCGTGTCCTGGGCCGGGATGCGCGGGGTGGTCACGCTAGCCGCGGTGCTGGTGCTGCCCGCGGACCTGGAGCACCGCTCCGTGCTGATCCTGGCGGCCCTGGTGGTGGTGGGCGGGACCCTGACGCTGCAGGGCTTCACCCTGCCTGCGCTGGTCCGGTTCCTCGGCGTGCAGGGCCCGGACCAGCGCGAGGACGCCCTGAACCAGGCCTCCCTGATGCAGCTGGCCACCGCGGCCGGGGTGGAGCGGCTGCAGGAACTGCGCACGGACAACGACCCGCCGGAAGTCGTGGCCATGCTGAAGCGGCGGACCCAGGAGCGCGGGCTGGCGGCCTGGGAGCGGCTGGGCCGGCCGACGTCGGAGGCCGCGACCCCCAGCCAGCGCTACGCCCAGTTGCGGCTGGCCATGCTGGACGCGGAACGGGCCAAGGTGCTGGAACTGCGGCGCGGCGGGGAGTACGCCCATGAGGTCCTCAGCGAGGTCTTGGAGCGGCTGGACGTTGAGGAGTCCATGCTGGACGTCTCGCTCGACGAGCTGGACACCGCCGGCGAGGGCGGCGGCGAAGGGATCGCGAGGCCCGGCGGGGTGTGCGGGCACCTCGAGTCCGCGCCGGATCCGGAGGTTCCGTCGGAACCCTTCTGCGCGGACTGCCGCCGGGAAGGCACGACGCCGGTGCACCTCAGGATGTGCCTGGCGTGCGGCAACGTGGGCTGCTGCGATTCCTCCCCCGGGACGCACGCCTCCCGGCACTTCGAGGCGACCGGCCATCCCGTGATGCGGAGCGTTGAGCCCGGCGAGGACTGGCGCTGGTGCTACGAGGACGACCTGCTGGGGTGATGCCAAGCCCGCTGCGGTGATGCCAAGCCAGTCCACCGCGCGTACGCTCGGTTTGTGGACATTGTTGAGTTTCTGTCCGAGCGCATTTCCGAGGACGAAGCGGCAGCCCGGACACTGCTCAGCGACCGGACAGTCTCCAAATCCGGCGAATGGTACGAACAACGGCTGCTGCTCGAATGCGAGGCAAAGCGGCGACTGATCGGCGTCGTCGAAGCGGCGCGGCAGTCGGCGCTGGCCGCGATGGTCAGCGACTCGCTCCAGGAGGCGCACTGGGCGCCGCGGTCGCTGGACTGGATGGAACGCTCCCTGCAGGCCCTGGCGCTGCCCTATTACGACCACCCGGACTTCGAGCAGGGCTGGCTGCGGCCCTGAGCTGCGGTCCGGACGCCCCCGTCGAACGTTGAAATAACCGGGGCAGCAATGCCGTTAGCCCGGACATGACAACTATCGGAATCATCGGTGCAGGACACATTGGCAGCCAGGTCGCCCGGAAGGCAGTGCAGCTCGGCTACGACGTCGTGATCAGCAACTCCCGCGGGCCCGAAACGCTCGCGAACCTCGTCGCTGAACTCGGGCCCAAGGCCCGCGCGGCGGCCGCGGCAGACGCAGCCGCGGCGGCCGACTTCGCCGTCGTCACCGTCCCGCTGAAGAATATCAAGGAGATCCCCGTCGAGCCGCTGTCGGGCAAGATTGTGATCGACACCAACAACTACTACTGGGAGCGCGACGGCCGGTTCCCGGCGCTGGATAACGGTGAGGCCACCACCTCGGGACTACTACAGGAGCACCTGCCCGATTCGAAGGTGGCCAAGGGCTTCAACCACATCATGTACACAGACATCACCACCGACGGAACGCCCGCCGGCACGGAAAACCGCCGCGCTCTTGCCACGGCGAGCGACTTCCCGGAAGCGGCCGAGCTTGTCACCCGCCTCTACGACGAATTCGGCTTCGACACCGTCAACGTCGGCCCGCTCTCGGAAAGCTGGCGGGTGGAACGGGACCGCCCGGCCTACGTCGCCCGCCAAAACGCGGCCGAGCTGCGGGGGAATCTCGCGAAAGCACCCCGCACCGTCCGCGCCCACCAGGGGCAGTAACGACCGCGGCGGGGCCGGCCACCGTCGTGCCCGGCCGCCGCCGTTACCGCGCGCCGTGCGTTCGCGCGCCGTCCTTCGAATCTTTTCCCGCCCAGGCGCTGGCCAGCAACCACCCGGACCACACGAGGATGAGGACGATCCCCGTAATCGTGGGGACCGCGTTCGCGGCAGAGAAACCCTCCGCGCCGATGATCCAGCCTTGCGCCACGTAGGCCAGCCCGGAGAGTGCCATGAGGTAGCCGGCCGGCCGTGAGACACGGCCCGTGCCTGCAACCACGGCGCCGGTGAGGACCAGGGCCGTGCCCAGTATGAAGCTCTGGTAGCTGCGCATGCCCCATTCCAGCCAGCGGACGCCCTCGGCGGTCGCAAAGTGGGCGGCCTTCGCCGGTTCAGCGGCGGCAGCCCAGGCGTCCACGGCATGCTTGAGGGCAACCCCGTCCACAGCCTGGAGCGCGGCGTACAGGACCAGCGCGGCGCCCGCTGCGACCGCGGCGAACCGGGCCGTCCAGGCCAGGGCGCCGTCCGGCGGTTTCAGGACCACCAGCAGGACCAGCAGCCCCGCGATCAGCAGCGCCATGCCGGCGAACTGGCCCAGGTGGACCGCAGTCCAGATGTCGCTGCGGGCGTACTCCGCAAAGGTCGCCGGGTGGTCGTTCGCGCTGGCGGAATCGGCATGGAACAGCCCGGCAACCAGCGACACGACGACGCCGGCAAACGCCAAGGAGGCGCCCAGACGCAACGGTGGACTGTGGGGTCGCCCCGGTTCGGCCGACTCCGCCGGCCGCGGGTTATTAGTTCCTTCGGTTCTGAAGATCTTCATGGGGATCGCCCGCCTTATGCCGACGCGCTGGCGCGTGCGCCTAAGCGCAGGCTACGCCGGTTGCGCCTGCGGGGCCACAATGAATTGCGGACCTCATCGACGGGGTGATCACCGTGTCCGCCTCCGAGCGGCGCTCCCAGCTCCGCAACCGCGAGATCGCCCTCGCCAAGCTTTCCGCCCTGGTGGCGGAAGGCCTGCTCCCGAGGCCGCCCGCCGCCGGGCGCCCAAACCCACACGGGCCTCGAACCGTCGGCGCCTCGCAGCGAAGGAAGAGCGGTCGGTGACGAAGCGGCAGCGAAGGCGACCGCCCCCCGCCCACGAATGACGAGGGCCGGCCAGGGATGATTGGCCGCGCCCGTGCCTAGCCGCGGCTCCAGAGCCGCCGCCACCAGGACCGCTGGGGTTCTGGTTCGGGCGCAGCAGCGGCCGCCGCGGCAGCCACCGCTGCCCGGCGTTCGCGCCACCGCGCGACCTCGGCGTCGACGTCGCGGGTCTTGGTGATGACCGGCGGCCCGCCCTGGAGCTGCCGCCGGGCGTCGACCACCCGGGCGTTGAAGTCGGTCAGGAGGTCGCGGACCTGCTTCTCCGTGAACTGGGCGTCGAGGCGGGTCTCGAGTCCGGCGTCCTCGGTGCGGAGCAGGATCGCCGTCGGGCCCAAGCCGGTGATGTTTTCCCGCTGGAGCAGGCCCTTCACCCACCAGTCCGGGTCGTACACCTCGCCGAGCCCGGGGATGGGCTTGCCGGCGTACTTGAGGTTGTCGAACTTCCCCTGCGCCATGGCGTCGCGGATCAAGTACTCGGCCTTCGCGGCGTCGTCGACTTTTGCGCGTTTCTGCCGGAGGTCCTCCTCGGCGGCGCTGAGCTCGTCGTTCTCCTGGACCGTGCTGCCGCTGGCCCGGACGGAGCGCAACTCGGCGGCCCGTTCCACCCGGCGCCTGAACGCCGAGCGTCCCCCGTCGCCCATGAGCCACCCTCCTTCCCGCTGCCCGGAGTCGCGGATCTGCCTTAAAGTATGCGCACATCTGGGCGGCGGCAAAAGGCGCGGCCGTGGCGAGACGGGAACCTAACACCGGCGTAACGCGGTTTTAACCCGCCTGTGCAAGGCTGGAGCCTTCGGATAAACACAGCATCCTTCCTGCCCAGCAGATCCCGAGGAGTCGCAGCCGTGAACAGCCATGAGCCCCACCCGTCCGGAAGCCCCCTGCCCGCCACCGGCGGGGCACCGCCCCAAGACTTGAGCAGCACCCACGTCACGCATGTCCGGGAGGACGTGGCCATGGCCGGTTGCTGCGCCAACGTCCACCTGCCGACCGGCCGCACCTGCACCCTGCCCGTCCGCCACCAGGGCGCCTGCGATTTTGTCAGGCCCGAGGAAGCCGAAACCATCGCGGTTCACTAGGGCAAAGTAGGGGCAACCTAGGGCCGGGGTCCGCGCCGAGATAACAGTTCGCGGCAGTGTTTTGCCCAAACATTGCCGCGAACTGTCATCTCGCGCGGGAGCTTCCAGCGGCCGCCGCGGCCGGGCCCACAGCACGGACGCAGTATTCTGCAAGGATTCCGGTGCCCCCGGCTGGGTGACCAATCCCGTGGCTATGATCGGATCTAAGCGACCGATCCAGCTGAGGGAGATCAGGTGCCCCGTGAGGCCCTAGGGTTGCGCGACGAGAGCGCGCCGTTTGAAGCACCGCCCGCCAGCGGGACCACCGCCCCGCCAAACACCGCACCGCCAAACGCCGCGCCGGTTCGCCCCGCGCGGCGTGACGCCACGTCGCTGACCCGCGCGGGCATTGCCGGCTGGGCTGCCCGGCTGGGACCACCCGGCCCGGAAGCGCCCGGGTCCCGGCGGCTGGCCCGCGTGGGCGGCGTCGCGGCCATCGCCGCCCTGGTCCTGTACCTGGCCTGGCGCGTTCTGTTCACGTTGCCCTCCGGCGAGTGGAACCTGACCATCGCCTGGATTCTGCTGACGTTCGAGGCGCTGCCGCTGGCCGGGCTCGTCCTCAAGGCATGGTCTGTCTGGAACATTGACAGCCACCCCCCGGCGCCCGTGGCCGAGGCCCCCAACGGCATGCGTGTGGCCGTCCTGATCCCCACCTACAACGAGCCGATCGAGGTCCTCACCCCCACGGTGGCCGCGGCCTGTGAGCTGGCTCCGGCACATGAAACGTGGGTTCTCGACGACGGCGACCGGCCCTGGGTGGAGGAATTGTGCGCGGCCTACGGCGCCCGGTACGTCCGCCGCGACGTCCACGACCACGCCAAGGCCGGCAACATGAACCACGCCCTGGGCCTGATGGCCGCGGAAAAAAAGGCCGCGGGCGGCGCAGGCATCGACATCATTGCCGTGCTGGACTGCGACCACGTTCCGCTTCCCACTTTCCTTACCGCCACCCTGGGCTGGTTCGAGGACCCGGAGATCGCCCTGATCCAGGGCCCGCAGTCCTTCTACAACGGCGGCGCGTTCGACGACGACGGAATCACCGGCGAGCAGGGCACCTTCTTCAACGTGCTCATGGCGTCCCGCAACATCCCCGGCGCCGGACCGTTCTGGTGCGGGTCGACGTCGTTGTTGCGGGTGAGCGCGTTGGAAGAGGTGGGCGGTGTCGCCACCGAAACCATCACCGAGGACATGCACACCACGCTTAAACTCATCCGGCGCGGCTGGCGGACGGTGTACCACCACCAGACCCTCGCCGTCGGGCTGGCGCCGGCGACGCCGGACCAGTACCTGTTGCAGCGCCGGCGCTGGGGCATGGGGGCGATGCAGATCCTGGTCCACGAGAAACTGTGGGCCGCGAAGGGCTGGATGTCGTGGCGGAATTACCACGAGTATCTCAACGGCACGCTGTGGTGGCTGGAGGGCATCGCCACCCTGGTGGCCTTCCTGATTCCGGTGCTGATCATGGTCTCCGGGGCCCAGACCTCCACCGCCGGCCCGGTCCTGTTCCTGGGCGTCTTCCTGGTCATGTTCACCGTGCGGCTGTGGGGCTCCAAGCAGCTGATGCGCAACGAAATCCATTGGCCGACCGCCTTTGCACTGCGGATCTTCCGCGTCCCGGTGGGGCTGGCCTGCCTCTGGTGGCTGTTGTCCCGGAACGTCCTGGAGTTCCAGGTCACGCCCAAGGGCGCCGCCGACCTGCGCCTCCGCGGCAGGACGCCGCGCATCCTGATTGTGATGGTGGTCCTTATCACCGCGGTCCTGCTTTACGCCGCGGCGGGGCTGGCCGGGCTGGTGCCCTGGCGCACCAGCCCGGGATCCACGGTGGCCTCGGGTGCCTGGCTAGTGCTGGCCGGCGTGGTGCTGGTCCTGGGCACGCGCCGGATCCGGGCGGTCGAATTCGCGACCTCGCGCCGCAACGCCTACCGGGTGGAGGTGACGGCGCCGGTGGAGGCCGGGGGCGTCTGCGGCGAGTTGCTGGACATTTCCGTCGGTGGCGCCGCCGTCCGGTTCCCGCACGGCACGCTTCCGGCCTCCGGCACGGTCGCGCTCCGGCTGCCGGAGGCCGCACCGGTCCCGCTGCGGATCATCCGGACCACCGAGCAGGCGGACGGCTCCGAGATCGCGTCGCTGCGGGCGACCGACGGCGACTGGGCCGCCTACCGGGCGCTGTCGCTGTGGATCTTCCACACTCCTGCCGGGGCGCTGCCTGAGTTCCCGCCCGGGGTTCCCGCGGCCGCGTCGTTGCGGGGCCGCTGACCGCAGGCGCCCGGGGGCTCCGGCCCTCGCGCCGGCGCTTCAGGCGTCGTCGAGGCAGAGCACGAAGCCGGGGAAGACGTGGCGGCCCGGACGCCCGTCCACGACGTCGATGGCCCGGCGCAGTTCCCGCAGCTGCTCCACTGTCAGCTGCAGCGGCGGCTCGTCCGGCTGGTAGGTGGTGTAGATCGGGTAGTCGACGCCGGGCTCCCGTGACATTTCGATGTGGCAGCCCAGGACATGGCTGACGGGATGCGCGGCGCAGAATGCGAGGAGCCGGTCCACGGTGTCGACAAACGCCGGCCAGTCGTGGATGTAGAGACGCCCCGGGTATACCGTGTCCCCGGTGAGCAGGACGCCGGTATAGGCGTCATAGAACGTGACGGCTGCGGTGTGGTGGCCCGGGCTGGGCCAGCACAGCAGGACCCGTCCGCCCAGGTCCACCCGCGCAAGCCGGCCGGCGGCGCCTGCATCAGCGCTGCCGCTCCCGACGGCGTCGGCGCCTGCGTGAGCGCCGCCGTCGTCCTCAAATCCGAAGAACTCCCACGCGGACTGCTGCCCCGCGTCCACCACGAGGGTGTCCGGCCGGCCGGCGAACTGGGCGTCCCCGGCCACGTGGTCGCCGTGCGGATGGGTGTGCAGGACCAGCAGCCCGTAGCCCTCGCGCGGGTGCGCCGCCAACCACTCGTCCACCAGGCCGTCGACCACGCGGCGCAGCGGGAAGAACTCCGCGGAGGCCGTGGCGCCGGTGTCGATCAGCACGGCCCGGGTATTGCCGAAAAGCAGGAACATGAATGGCGCCTCGTAATTGACGGCCATGTTCTGGCGCAGCACTAGGGTGTGCTCGTCGTAGGCGTGGACCTGGATCTCCGGGTCCGTGTTGTGCTTGGCCGACTCCGAGCCGTGGATCCAGGACACGTTGAGGTCGCCGGGCCGGGGGACGCCGGAGGTGAAGTCGATCGCGGTAGGGTCGCCCATCGCTACAGCCCCGGCAGGACCTGCTTGCGCAGGATCTTGCCGAGCATGGAGCGCGGCAGGTCCGGGACCGGGACGATCCGGCGCGGGACCTTGTAGCCGGCGAGGTGCTCGCGGCAGTAGGCGCGCAGGGCGTCCTCGTCCAGCGCGGTGCCGGGTTCGAGCTCGACGGCGGCCACCACCAGTTCGCCGCCGCGCTCCAGCGGTTTGCCGACGACGGCGGCGTCCCGGACGTCCGGGTGCAGTCGCAGCACGGCCTCCACCTCGGTGGGCGATACGTTGAAACCGCCGGTGATGATGAGTTCCTTGGCCCGGTCCACCACCGTGGTGAACCCGTCCGGGTCCACGGTCACCACGTCGCCGGTGCGCAGCCAGCCGTCGGCGGTGAGGGTTTTCGCGGTTTCCTCCGGGTTGTTCCAGTAGCCCTGGAAGACCTGCGGGCCCTTGATCAGCAGTTCGCCCGGCTGGCCCTGCGGGACCTCCACGGCCGGGTCGTCGAGGTCAACGACCTTCATCAGGGTCGACGGGAACGGCACGCCGATGGTGCCGGTGCGGCGGGTGGGATGGAACGGGTTGCCGAGCGCCACCGGGGAAGACTCGGTCATGCCGTAGCCCTCCACCAGCAGGCCGCCGGAGACCGATTCCCAAAGCTCCACCACGTGGTCCGGCAGATTCATGGCGCCGGAGATGCAGTACTTGCAGGACCGCAGCGAGATGCCCTTCTCCTTCGCGGCCATCGCGGTGCGCTCGTAGATCGGCGGGACCGCGCAGTACACGGTGGCGGGCGACTTCTTCATCGCGGCCAGCACCAGGTCCGGGTCGAACTTGGGGAACAGGACCAGCAGGCCCTGCTTGCGGATCCCGTAGGTCAGGTACAGGGTCATGCCGAAGGCGTGGAACATCGGCAGGATCGCGTAAAAGACTTCCTTGCGGTACTCGGCGCCGGCCATCCAGGCCTCGCCCTGCAGCGCGTTGGAGTACAGGCTGAAATGCGTGAGCATCGCCCCCTTGGGCCGGCCGGTGGTCCCGGAGGTGTACTGGATCGCGGCGAGGTCCTGCACCGAGGGGCGCGGGTGGGCGGGGTCGATCCGGCCGTGGCCCAGAAGCTGCTTCCAGGGCATGGTGCCCGGAGCGGGGGCCGTCAGGGAGGCCCGCGTTTCGCGCAGCTTCCCGACCGGCAGGGACAGGGCGAGCCGCTTGACGGCGGGGAACGCTTCCAGCAGGTTCACGGAGACCACGTGGTCGATTTCGATGTCCGCGGGGAACTCGCGGATGGCGGCCGCGGCCTTGTCCCAGGCGATCACCACGCGGGCCTGGTGGTCCTCGAACTGGTGGCGGAGTTCGCGGGAGGTGTACAGCGGGTTGTGTTCGACGACGACGGCGCCCAGGCGCAGCACCGCGTAAAAGGCGACGACGTGCTGCGGGCAGTTCGGCAGGATCAGGGCCACCCGGTCCCCGGCGCGGACACCGAGCCGGCGCAGGCCCTCGGCGGCCCGGTCCACCTGCTCGCCGAGCTCCGTGTAGCTGGTCCGGCGGCCGAAGAACTCCAGGGCGGGGGCGCTGCCGGCCTCGGCCACGGACCGCTCCAGCATCGCGACGAGCGACTCCGTGGGCAGTTCGATCTCGGCCGGGACCCCCGGCTGGTAGTTCTTCACCCAGGGCTGCTGGTCAGTGTGCTCCATGCCCACATCATTTCGCGAACTTCGGGCGGGAGCGAATCACGACGCTCCCTCAGCTGAGGCGCCGGACCGACAAACGCTCCCTCAGCTGACCTGAGGGAGCGTCCCACAGAAATCCGCGAGACCTGAGGGAGCGTCCCCCACAAATCCGCGAGACCTGAGGGAGCGTCCCCCACAAATCCGCGAGACCTGAGGGAGCGTCCCCCAGAAATCCGCGAGACCTGAGGGAGCGTCCCCCAGAGTTCGGCGGGCGAAACCTACAGCGCGGACCAGCCGCCGTCGGACGCGAGGACGGCGCCGTTGACGTTGGTGCCGTCATCGCTAAGCAGGAAGGTGATCGAGGCTGCCAGCTGCGCCGCGGTGGCGGGGGTGGGGGTGGGGATGTTGGCGCCCATCAGCGGGCCGAGGCGCTCGGCGGCCAGCTGGGAGCCCCAGTCGGCCACGATGTTGGTGAGGGTGGCGCCGGGGGCCACCGCGTTGAAGCGCAGGCCCTTCGGCCCGTACATCACCGTGGAGTTTTTGGTCAGCCCGACGAGGGCGTGCTTGGACGCGGTGTACGCGGCGCCGGCGGCGGATCCGCGGAGCCCGGCCTCGGAGGCGACGTTGACCACGGACCCGGTGCCGGCCTGGAGCATCAGCGGGACCACGGCCCGGGTCAGGCGCATCAATGCGGTGACGTTGATCCGGAAGACCCGCTCCCAGACGGCGTCGTCCACCTCGTGGATCGGAGCGAAGTTGTCCATGATGCCGGCGACGTTGGCGAGGGCGTCCACGCGGCCGCCCGCGGCGGCGACGACGGCGGCCACGGTTTCCTCGGTGGAGATGTCGCCCGCCACCGGCACAATCTCCAGGCCGGCGTTCTCGGCCAACAGGTCATCCAATCGCTGCTTGCTGATGTCCGCCGCGATGACCCTGCCGCCCTCCTTCGCGACGCGCAGCGCAGTGGCCAGGCCGATGCCGGAGCCGGCCCCGGTGACGATGACGGTCTGACCGGCGAAACGCCCCGGAGTGATGGTTTCCTGCCATGAAGCTTCGTTGCCCATGTTGTCCTTCCAGACGTGGTCGGCTCTGACAGCGTTAGCCTAACCGGGGCAGCGTCCCCCGGATAGGCCGGCGGGGGGCAGTTCCGACGTCGCAGTTTGACGGAAGGGTCCGCGGTTGTCCACAGTGATTCAGTGCCCTTGAACGTTGAACAAAGCGCCCCGGGCACCCTTGCCCCCGGCACCGGCCCGCGGCGGCGTCAGATTGCGGCCCTGATCGGCTTTCTGGCCGCTTCCTGGGCCGTATCACTGCTGGGCTCCCTGCCGATCAGGATGAACAGCGCCTGGTACGCGGCCGCGGACACGGCGCCGTGGACCCCGCCGGGGTGGATGTTCGGTTCGGCCTGGCTGGTGCTGTATGCGGCCATGGCGGTGGCGGCGTGGCTGGTGTGGCGGCAGCGGCTCTTCCCTCGCCGGGATGCGCTCAAGGTTTACGCCGCCCTGCTGTTGCTGAACCTGGCGTGGCCGCTGATGTTCTTCGGCCTGTACCCGATGATAGGCACCGCGGCCCTGTGGCTGGCGCTGCTGCTGATTGCTGCCCATGCCGTGTTTGCGACCGTGGCCGTGCTGCACTTCGGACCGATCAGCACGACGGCGGGGGTGCTGATGCTGCCGTACGTCTCGTGGCTGGTGTTCTCGGCCAGCCTGAACCTGTACGCGGCCGTCAACAACTAAGCAGGCGGCCAACCGGCCTGCAACAAGCGGAAGGACGACGGCGGGGCCCGCCCCGGCGTCGTCCTTCTGTTTAACGCTGTGTCTCGTTCGCCCTTCGGTCAGGCGTTGGCGTGCTCGGCGAGGATCGCGTCGACCTGGCCCAGGGCCCCCTTCATGCCTTCCTCCATGCCCATGGCGACGATCTTCTCCATCTGCTCCTCGGTCTCGAAGGTGGAAAGCACGGTCATCCGGGTCCGGTCGCCGATCGGTTCCAGCGTCACGGTCCCGTGGATCGCGCCCATCTCCGCCACCGGGTCGCCGTTGTCGTCCGAGAAGCCGTCGTCGAACTCGAGGCTGTGCGGGGCGTCGATGGTGACGAATCGCCACCAGCCGCGGGCTTTCTCCCCATCGGGTCCGGTCATGTAGTAGCTGGCCGCCCCGCCCGGGACGAAGTCATGCTTCTCGAAGGTAGCCGGCCAGGTGGGCGGGCCCCACCAGCGCTCCAGCTGGCGCGGGTCTTCCCAGATCTGCCAGACACGCTCGACGCCGGCATCGAACTCCGCGACGACGCTGAGGCTGAGCGCTTCAAGATTCTTGACTGAACTAATGACTGTCATGATCAACCCTTCCTATCCTTCTGTTTCGCTGGTTTCTGCCCTGCCGGCCGCTCGCTGGCCCGACTGCGGATCCGTTTCGGCCAACAGGTCGGCGATCCGTTCGGTCCGTTGCCGCCAGATCACCTCGTACTCATCGAGCAGGCCGCGGGCCTTCTGCAGCCCGTCGTGGTTGGCCCGCACAATCTGCTCCCTTCCGCGCTTCTCCTTGGTCACCAGGGAAGCGCGTTCCAGCACCGCCACGTGCTTCTGCACGGCGGCGAAACTCATGGCGTAGAGCGCGGCGAGCCCGGTGACCGAGTACTCCCCCACGGTCACCCGCCGCACAATGTCCCGGCGGGTGGAGTCGGCAAAGGCCTGGAACAGGCGGTCCACCGCTTCATCGCTCGACTGATCTACAACCATTTGGTTGTAGGATAGGCCCGCCGCGAGGGAGTGTCAATGGGTTGGCTGCGGCGCAGCCCAGATAAGGCTTGAAACACATGGCCTCAGCTCCAATAGGGAGATGCCGTCGTCTGTCGGTGGGCTGCGCTAGATTGTCAGCACAATCATTTTTTCAGGGGGACGTATGGAATTCGCAGAAAAACTCTCGGCATTGGCAGCAAAGGTGCGCCAGCAGCGAGGGGTAATTCAAACCGAAGAGGCAACGAAAAATGCGTTCGTGATGCCTTTCATCTCCACGATTCTCGGTTACGACGTCTTCAATCCGATGGAGGTCGTTCCTGAGTTCATCGCGGATGTCGGCCTCAAAAAAGGCGAGAAGATTGACTACGCAATCGTCAAAGACGGCGAAGTCCAGATCCTGATTGAATGCAAAAAATCGACGGAGCCCGTGAAGATTGAGCACGCTTCGCAGCTGTTCCGCTACTTCGCAGTCACCAACGCGCGGATTGCAATCCTGACCAATGGCGAGGTCTATCAGTTCTTCACAGATCTGGACGCACCGAACCGCATGGACGCTAAGCCGTTCCTCGTCCTCGACCTGAACGACATCGATGAGACGCTCATCCCCGAACTGCAGAAGCTCTCCAAGGACGTCTTCGACCTCGACTCGATCATCAATGCTGCCGGCGAACTGAAATACATCGGCGAGCTCAAGAGGACGCTGGCTGCACAGTTCAAGCAGCCAGAAGATGAATGGGTCAAGTTCCTGACCGGCCGCGTATACACCGGCGCTTACACGCAAAAAGTCCGGGAACAGTTCACCGCCCTTGTTGCGAAGGCCTCGAAACAGTTCCTCAACGATCAGGTGAACGAACGCCTGAAAAAGGCTCTCGGCGCACCCGGCTTCCCGCAGAACGACGAGGCCACCGCTGCGGCGACGGTTACCAGCGCCCCCGTCGCAGAGGCCGATCTGGAAGCAGCGGATGGCATCGAAACAACTCTGGAGGAAATTGAGGGCTACCAGATCGTTCGCGCCATCGTCTGCAGCGAGGTGAAGCCGGCCCGCATTTCCCAGCGCGACGCCAAGTCGTACTTCGCAGTGCTTCTCGACGACAACAACCGCAAGCCGATCGCGCGGCTCCACTTCAACAGGGCTCAGAAGTACATCGGCCTCTTCGGGAGTGACAAAGAGGAAACCCGCGTGCCGATCAGCTCCCTGGAAGAGATCTATGAGCACACAGAAGCCCTGCGTGCGAGTGTCCGGAGCTACCTGTGAACGAGACCTTCTCGGCCGATGCGAAAAACTAGCTAGAAACGTCAGCTTTGAAAAGTGGGAGGGGCCGAGCGGCCTTGAGATGAGCCTGGGGCGGGCACATTCCCGCCCCAGGCTGCACTTGAATGCTGGGCCACGCAGGCCAGTTCAGTTAGGCCGCCGGACCGGCTACTTTTCCGTTTCTCGCCACGAAATGTTGGCGGATCTCGCCCAAACCCTCGATCGAGCTGACAAGCTCATCACCCGGGACAAGATACTGCTGGGGGGAACGGCCAAAACCAACCCCGTCGGGTGTACCCGTGAAGATGAGGTCCCCCGGATAAAGCTCAACAATTGACGAAAGATGATGGATCAGGTGGGGAAGGCCAAACACCAAGTTCTTGGTGGTCCCCTGCTGAAGTGTCTGGTTGCCGCGGGAGCATGACATGGACAAGCTGCCCGGGTCAGCGACCTCATCGCTCGAGGTGATCCAGGGGCCGGTGGGAGCGAAGCCCTTATAGGACTTGGCGATGGAGAACTGGGGTGCGCCGCCACCCGCGAACTGCAGCTCCCGGTCCGAGAGGTCCTGGCCCACCATGTAGCCGGCCACATGCTCTAGCGCAGAGCCTTCGGGAATGTCTCGGCCGCCCGTGCCTATCACAGCTACCAATTCGACTTCCCAGTCCACAGATTCGCTGGGCAACTCAACGGTGTCCACGGCGCCGGTGAGAGACGACACGTACTTCGTGAAGACAGCGGGGGTAGTGGGCAGGGCTAAGTTGACCTCCTCTGCATGGTCTTTGTAGTTCATACCGATGGCAAAAATCTGGTGCGGGGAAGCGATCGGGGCCTGAAGCTCGTTGGCGCTCAGGCTTCGCGCGTCTTCCCCCTGGAAATCCACCGAAGCGGCCCAATCTTTGAGCTGAGCCCAATCGCCCAGCAGCTCCGACGTTAGGGAACTGAAGCGCCCTCCGCTCGACTCTTCTATGTCGAGGCCAAGAATCTGGTCATGTGCTTTCAGGATCAGGAAGGCCCGGTTGTCGACGTTTCCTATGAGCATATTTCTGTCTCCGGTCTGGTGAGTTTGGTTGGGGGTTCGAGTGGTTGCGTTGAGCCGCGGCTCTTGGCAGGGTGGCTCAACTCGTTTTCACTGCCTGACCATTAGCGCCGCTCCCTGAGCGAGCATCAGGACATCGGAGCTGAGGAGAAAAAGGTCTACCTTAAGAGACGAGAATTCCGAGAGCTGTCCCGGCGAGGTCACAAACAAGCACGTTGCCAGCCCGTGGCTTCGCGCCGTTCTGAGGATTTCCCCGACGGCCTCGGAATGCGTTTCGGACCAGACTTCCTCGTTCATCGACGCCGCAAGGTCAAAGGGCCCGACCATGACCATGTCGAGGCCCGCCACGGCGCAAATCGAGTCCACGGAGGCAAGTCCTGCTGCCGTTTCGATTTGAACAATGACATAGCTTCCACGATCACGATCCGTCCAATAGCGGGAGTCTTGACCGTAGGCACCTGCCCTCCCCAGCCCCACCCCGCGTTCGCCATGGGGAGGAAAGCACGCGAGTGCCGCGGCCGCCCGGGCGTCCTCCGCCGAGGAGACCCGAGGCACTACGACGCCGACGGCGCCGGCGTCCAGCACCTGGCTGATCTGGGGTCCTATGCCAGCGACCCTCACAAGGGGGAAGGCGCCCGCGACTTCAGCCGCCCTGATTCCCTCGGCGATCTCCTTCATGTCGAAGCTTGAGTGTTCGGAGTCAAGGCACAGAACCTCGAACCCCGCCCGGCCCAGAATCTCCACCGACGACGGATGTGGAATGTTCACAAACGATCCCAATAAGGAGCCTTCACGCAACCTTTGTCGCATCAGGCGTTCGCAATCGGAACGGACCGCGTAAGGGCACGGACATGGTCGCGGTTGAGCTCGCCAATCGATGTGACCCCAAGCAGTTTCATGGTGCGCTCGATCTCTGCCGAGAGGATCTCGATGCAGCGGTTGACGCCGGCTTCACCTCCGGCCATCAAGCCGTAGAGATATGCCCGGCCTATCAGAGTGAAATCCGCGCCCAAAGCTATGGCAGCGACAATGTCTGCCCCACTGGTTATGCCAGTGTCGAGCATGATGGTTCCGCGGTCGCCGACCCGGTCAACAATCTGCGGTAGAAGGTGGAACGGCACCGGCGCCCGGTCCAGTTGCCGGCCGCCGTGGTTGGATACCACAATGCCGTCGGCGCCGTGTTCAAAGGCTCGCTCGGCGTCGCCGACCGTCTGGATGCCCTTGACAACCAGCTGGCCTTTCCAAATCTCACGCATCCACCGGAGATCCTCGAAGGTGACGCTGGAGTCATAAAGCGTGGACACCAGGTCGCTCAGTGATCCGCCGCCAGTACGGTCGAAAGCGAACGAGTATGGCTCAGTTGTGAGGAAGTTGATCCACCATTCCGGTCGATACGAGGCGTCCAGCAGCGTCTTGAGAGTCAATTGCGGGGGAATGCTCATGCCGTTTCGCAAATCGCGGACCCGATTTCCCGTGGTGGGCACGTCAACAGTAATGATGAGGGTGTCGTAGCCGGCCCTTGCCGCACTGTTGATCAAATCTACTGAGAGTTCGCGATCCTTCCAGAGATAGAGCTGGAACCATCGCCTGCCTTCGGGTGCTGCTGCCGCCACGTCTTCGATCGAAGTCGTTCCCACCGTAGACAGGGAGTACGGGATTCCTGCCTTGGCCGCCGCCGACGCCACCGCCCGCTCGCCCGCAGAGTGCATCATCCGGGTGAAGCCGGTGGGCGCCATCCCGAAAGGAAGAGCAGAAACCTTGCCCAGGACCGTCGTCGTCATATCGACGTTGGTCACGTCCCGGAGAATGCCGGGTTGGAACTCCACATCAAGGAAGGCTTGCCTCGACCGTTCGATGCTGACCTCGTGGTCGGCAGCTCCGTCCGTGTAGTCAAACGGACCGGCTGGAGTCCGTCGCTTGGCGATGCGACGGAGGTCAGCGATGGTGTGAGCGTTAGACAGTCGCCGGGTAGTTGGGTTTGCCTCCGGCATTTTGAATTTGAGCAGCGGTGCGAAGTCTTTGATCTTCGGGACTTGTCGCTTCAGGTGGGCCATCTTTACTCTTTCTGGTTGTATCGCTTAGACGCGGGCTTCGACTGCTGCCGGGGCCTCTTCGTCCTCATGGACCGGGGCATCGCCAACGGACTTGCCGACGGCAATGACTGCGACAATCGTGACAAGGCTGCAAATGATGCTGAACAGTGAAACGAGCCAGATTTGACCGCCGTTAGCGGCGATGAGTGCGGTAGCAATAAATGGCGTGGGGCCGGCGATCAGGGCGGCATTGATTTCCTTGCCAACGGCGATCCCGGTGTAGCGGTACCTAGCCGGGAACATATTGGCGTTGAGGGCGCCGCCGACGCCGTTCGTGGCGCCCGTGACACCGCCGTAGCCGATGACCAGCGCCAGAATGCTGATGGCGAGGTTACCCGAGGAGAGCATCAGGAAGAACGGGACGGCCCAGAATACGCAGAAGATCATTGAACCCAGGTAGACCTTGCGGTAGCCAATCCGGTCTCCGAGCATTCCCATCAAGGGCGTCATGACGACGGTACTCAGCGCGGCAATGATGACTGCCATGAGGGCAGAAGCCCGGTCCATTCCGACGGTGCCCGTGAGATAGCTCAGTGCGAAGGCGTTCGCCAGGTAATTGTTGCAGTTATGGCCGGTCCACAGCAGAATAGCGCCGATTGTATTCCGGGGGTACAGCCGGAATACCTCCAGGAATGGAACGCGCTTTTTGCCCTCGCCTCCCTGGGTTTCCATTGCTTTGCGGTATTCGGGGGTTTCATCAAGGCTCTTGCGGATGTAGAGGGCCAAGAAGAACAGAACGGCCGATAGCAGGAATGGAATTCGCCAGCCCCATGCCAGGAGATCGTCCTTAGGCAGGCCGATGACGATTGTGAAGGCGATGGTAGCCAGCAGAACGCCGCCACCGGCAGTGCCGTTAACGAGGCCGGTGACCAAGCCTCGTCGCTTCGGCGACACAAATTCGGACACCACCGTCAAAGCGCCCGAAAGCTCTGCACCAGCACCGAATCCCTGAAGTGCTCGGAACAACACGAGCAATATCGGCGCCCAGATGCCGATGGCAGATGCAGGCGGAAGGAGGCCCACGGCCACCGTGGCGAATCCCATGAGCATGATGGTGAGGATCATGGCGGGCTTGCGGCCGATCGTGTCGCCCAGATGGGCAATGAAGATGCCGCCGAGCGGTCGCACAACAAAACCGACGGCGAAGGTAGCGAAAGCTGCAAGGGTGGCAGTCGTCGCGTTACCGCCGGGGAAAAACAGCGGTCCGATTACTAGACCGGCGGCCGCACCGTACAGGGCATAGTCGTACCATTCGATGAGCGTGCCGGCAGAGGAAGCGATTATGGCCTTTTTGGCGCCGGGGGACAAGCGCTTGACCGCGGGCGCGGCGTGGGCAGTTGGGGAGGACATCATTGACCTTTCCAAAACGAGGATGAGGGGAGCACGGCGATCCGTAGAACCGGTGACACGTGTCACTTAGTGGCACGTGTCACTACCGTACAATCGTCCCAACAGGTCCGCAAGGATTTGAGCAAACTTTCTCCGCGGGGCCCCGCATGACACAGAGCTGAGCAAGAAGGAGGCGCATGACAGCCCGGGTAAGCAAGCCGGCCACTAGCGCAGACGTGGCGAGGCTATCCAATGTCTCGCGAACAACTGTGAGCTACATTTTGAACGACGCCCCAGGCAGGCACATCAGCTCAGCGACACGGGACCGCGTTCTGGCTGCCGCTGAAGAGCTTGGCTACACGCCAAACGCGGCAGCAAAGGCACTCCGGGCCGGTAGGAACCAGCTGGTTCTCGCGCTAGTGCCCGACTGGGACATGGGCCCAACATTTTCGGCTGGAATGGAGGCGCTGAATCGTTTACTAGCCGACCGCGGGTACATCTTGGTCATACACAGCCATTCAGATACCGTCCGGCCATTAACGTCGCTCTGGTCAGAGGTGCGACCAGCCATCGTAATGGTCTTCGGCACCCTAAAGGACCAGCACTCGAGGGCGCTTCGGGCGGCCGGAATCAGCTATACCGACGCGCGGATGTTCGAGTACCTGAGCGGGATCAGCAAGCTTCAGTCCGAGCACCTCTGGCGTCTGGGGCACCGAAGGCTTGGGTACTTGCAGCCTGCCCACTTCGTCCCCCGCGAGATAATCGAATACCGCCGGGCGGGTATAGAACAGTTCTGCGCAGAGCACGGCCTTGAGCCGCCTCTGGAAGCAAAACTGGAATACGGCATCGAAGCGGTCCACGAGTTAGATGAGGCATGGTTCCGAGTTGATGACCCCATCACAGGTGTAATAGCCCATACAGACGAGCTCGCTGCGTTCGTCCTCAACGCTTCATCGATCAAGTTCTCCCCCGAGGGATTCGGCCTCATCGGCACGGGAGACCGGCCCATCGCGAAGCTGGGAATCACCACGATCGGCTTCGATTTCGACAAGGTTGCACTTTTTTGGGCGGACAGTGCGCTAGCCGCCTTAGAGGGCCGGAGCTCTACTTCCGAGCCGGAATTTCCGGGCTGGGTGGTTCAGCGAGAAACCGCCTGAACGCCGGCGATGGAGACGGGCCTCCGCCCTTCGAGGCGGAGTGTCAATGGGCCTCCGCCTCAGCCCAGGAACGTCCGGTGGATGTCGCTGCCGTAGCGGCGGATGATGTCCCGCTTGGCGCTCTTGAATGCCTCGAGGTCTCCGGCGTGGCCGTGCTGTTCGGCGCGGCGCCTGGCGAGCTCGTCCGCGATCACATCGAGGAAGAGTTCGGCCAGCAGCAGCCGGGCCGAATCGCGGAACCGTCCTCGGCCGTCGACGTACAGCTGCACGGTCGGCGCGGCGGTGTTGATGATGACCTTGCGGTCCTCGGCGCTGTACACGGCGCGGTCGGCGCTGTTGTGCAGGCTGCGGAATTCGTAGCCGGTGAAGAGGTCGACGCCGTGGTCCCGGCTCGGGCGGCGGGCGTCCCGGTGCGGCGCCGAGGGCTGCGCGGCCGCAACGGCGGCTACCGCGGGGTGCGGCGGCTGGTCGGCGCTGTGCTGCGAAGCGTGCTCGGCGATGACAATTTCACACAGCGCCCAGTAGTCGCCGGCCCGGACGGTGAGCTCCCCCCGCTCACCGGGCTGCTCCCCGGTCACGGCCCATTCCAGCCGCCGCGTATCCCCCAGCGCGCCGACGGCGACCGGGACAGGTTCCGGGTCGATCCGCAGCGAGCCGGGCAGCTCCAGCTCGAAGGTGAGCGTCCCGCCGTCGGGCAACTGCGCCGGGTCCAGCAGCAGGGAAACATGGAACGGGTGCCCCGGCGGGCGGTAGTAGAAGGGGGTGGTGAAGCGCAGCGCCGCGGGCCGCTCCCCCGCCGGCAGGCCGCCGCCGTCGCCGCCGCTCGGCACCGGCGCCGTTTCCAGCCCGAGGTCGACGACGGCCGCCTCGCTCATGTGCTGCAGCAGCTGCTCGATCATCTCGGCGGTGCGGCCGGAGGTGGTGGCCCGTTCCAGGTGTGTGAGCTTCTCCTTCTCTGCCTGCACGGCCCCGGCGATCATCCGGCTGACGGCCTGGGAGAACGCTGCCACAAAGGGGTCCCGGAGGTTCAGGCCCTCGCGCTCGTCACTGATGATCGCCCGGCCGCGGCCCAGCATCCCGGTCAGCGCGTCACAGGCCACGGAGCCGAAAAGGTACTCGGTGCCCACCTGGTTTTCGAACGCGAACAGTTGGCAATCCAGGGCCGCCTTCCCGGAGAGCACCACCAGTCCGTTGGTGCGTTCGTCGCCTTTGAGTGTCAGCTCGGTGTCGGTGGCGCGTTTGAGCGTGACGGAGAACGGATACGCCTGGCCTTCGAAACTGACGCTTCCCGGCTGGTCCGGGCCCAGCAACAGGTCCGCCGGGGGTTCCTGGAACCGGACCGGGTCGCGGCCGTTCCCGCCGGAGCCCGGCTGCCCGTGCTCCAGCTCCACGTTCCGTCGGTCCAGCACCGCACGCAGGTAGAAGTTGTCGGAGAGGGACTGCAGCAGGGTGCTGTACTGGGTGATCCGGACGCGGGGATTGTCGACGGCGATGCTCACCCGGGTGCCACTGGCGGCCGGTGCTTCGTCGATGCCCAGCCGGGCGTAGTCGGCCGGGAACGCGCGGCGGTCCTCCCCGCCGTCGTCGTAAAGGTAGCGGCCGTTCTGCCCGCGGAAGACGTCGATCCGGGTGAAGCGCCCGGCCTGGATGGTCTCGATCCAGCCGTGGCCCAGGCCGAAGATCGCCTGTTTGAGGCCGCGGCCGAAGTAGCCGCGGCCGTCGCCCTGGCCGCGCGCGAGCGGGCTGTGCGCGCCGCCGTAGCTGAGGATCCGGCCGGCCTGCTCGAAGGACATACCCTCGGCCTGGTCGCTGACCATCAACACGGCCCCGGTGAGGTGCCGCTCGTACCGCACCTGGATCCTGCCGCTCACGGGGGCGCCGGTTTTCTCGAGCCGGGCATAGCTGTCGTCGCTGTTGGTGATCAGCTCCACCAGCGCCTTCTCCACCGAGGCGAAGCGCCGCGAGTCGATGCCGATTACGCGCTGGTCGACTTGGATTTCGGCAACCGTCATGCTGATTCCCTCGCTCACAACTGAAGCTGTTGCTGTGATGCCGCTCTTACCCGGACAGTAGCAGTCCCGGCAAGGGTCAGCCTAGGGAGTTATGGCTGCGGACTGTTCCGGAAGCACGTCCGCTTCCGGGCTGTCGAGGAAGCTGTTAAGCCAGGCCACGGCGTCTACCCGCGAGGTGAAGAATTCGTGCGGGTACCGGGTGTCCCGGCTGGTCGCGGCGGCCACCACACGGTCCACCGCGCTCGATCCCAGGACCGCAATCGCAACCACGTCGACCGACTTGGCGAACTCGTACCGAGCGGCGGCGCTGATCTCCACGTCGGTCATGACGGACAGCATCGGCAGCCGCCTGCCCTGGCTGATCCGTTCCGTGGCGCTCATGGCATCGCGGGCGTCGTCGACGTCCACGAACGAACCGGGGGTCCAGACGGACTCAAGGATGCCGTCGCTGATGCGCAGGGAGTTCTTCCCGTCGGCAGCGAGCATTGGTTCTGGCATCATCTGGCCAAGTCTAGGCGCGGCCGTGCCGTGAACGGCGGCAACACGGCACGGCCCTGGCAGAAAACCGGTAGTCAGCGGACACCGGCCCGCTTGCGCCGGTCCTTTTTGCCGCGCAGGTCACGGTTGAGGCGGCGGTCGCCGTGGTACAGGATCGACGCCCAGTCGACCTCCTCAAGGGACTTCGGAATGATCTGCGGCGGTGCCGGCGCGGCCTGCTTCGGCTTGACGTAGAGCCAGTTCAGCACACCGAGGAAGATGTCCACGATCGAGTTCCTGATCCCCATGTAGGCGCGGATCGCGTACGCGGCCATGACCGCGTTGAAGGCCGCGAAGGCGGCGTTGGTCCAGTTTTGCTGCATAAAATCGCGGTAGACCGTAAACAGCGAGAACGCCACGATCGCGTACGGCGCGATCACGAAAAGCGCCGGGGCGGCCGTCCGGTCCTTGACCTTCGGGGTGCGCGCGAACGGGATCTTGTCCCCGGTCAGCGCCTGCTGCAGCGATTTCAACACGCCGGCCAGGTTCACCGGCATCAGCACCAGGTTGAACCCGTAGATCCGGAAGATGTCGCTGAAACGGTGGCCGCACTCGCGCAGGTCGCTGCCCATGGCCAGGAAGTACGGCAGCGCCGCGGCGAACACCAGGGGGCTCAGGAGCCGGCTGTCGTAGGGGTAGGCCAGCAGGAAAAGCAGCCCGAAGCTGGCCCAGGTGAGGGACGCCATGTAGTTGACGCGCAGCATGATTTCACGCGCCCGAACCTCCTTGTCCAGGCCACGGCGGTGCCGGATGGTGTCCCACAGCTTCGGCAGGATCAGCAGCCCGCCGTTGGCCCAGCGGCGGCGCTGCACCACTAGGGAGCCGAAGTCCGGGGGTGTGGCGCTGTAGCTCAGACGCTCGGGATAGTTGACCAGGTCCCAGCCTTCGCGGCCCAGGTCCACGCTGGATTCGGTGTCTTCAATGACGGTCCGGTCCTGGATGTAGGTCCGCACCTCGAAGCCGCCCTCGGAGGAAATTTCCACGATGTCTTCAAGCGCGATCTTGCGGATCACGGCGTTGGCGCCCACCCAGAAGGTGGCACCGTACCGGGTCATCCCCTGGTGCTGGATGTGCTGCAGATCGGTGGTGGCTCCCGCGACCCGTTCGATGCGCGTCGGGGCGCCGCGGAACGAGGAGTACGGCGTCTGCGTGACGGCGACCCGTTCGTTGCCGGGAGATTCCAGGAAGTGGACCAGGCGCAAGCAGTAGTCCCGCAGCAGCAGCGAATCGGCGTCGAGGGTCAGGACGTAGGTGCTGTCCTCGATCACGAGGTCGTCGGCGGCGGATTTAAGCGCCGGCCGCAGCACTGTCCCGTCGGCCGTTTGTTCTTTCTGCCACCGGTGCCCCATGAGGCTCAGGTAGGAGTTCAGGTTCATGGCCTTGTTCGCCTCGTGCGACAGGCTCGCATACTTCTTGCGCTCGAAGGTCGAAACGCGGGCGTTGAAGATCCAGGTCAGCCGCGCGTAGAGCTCCCGCATGCGTGCCGGCTCGGGTTCGGCACCCTGCGCCTTGGCGGCATACAGGGCAGTCAGGACCAGCCGCAGCTCGCGGGCCAGGCCCATCAGCACCAGATCCACGAAGAATTCATCGACGTGGTCTTCAACCCGCTCCGCTTCGGCCATCCCCTCAAGCCAGCCGGCGGCGTACTCGTACTCCTCGATCAGCGCGGGCAGCTCCCCGCCGGCCTTCCCTTCGCCGGTCCGCCGGTTGAAGGCGTCGCTCGCGGCGTTCAAGCGATCGGACGGCTCTTTGAGCGTCCGGGTGATGCCGGCTGCGAGGTCGCGGGTGGCTTGCAGCCGCTCCTGGTCGTCCGGATCCGTGGGGAACGGCGGATCGTCAAGCAGGAGGACAACGGACAGATCGGGGAATTCCTGCAGCGCAGCTGACCAGAGCGTGGCCCGGACCACCTGCGGCTCTTCGGCATAGGAAGGTACGAGGACCGTGACCGCTTCCTCGTAATCGGCGAAGTGGCGGTCCAGCTCCCCGCGGGGAACGCGGCGGTGCTCGCGGAAGCGGTTCAGGGCGCCCTGCCGGGCCAGCAGGTACATCAGCGCCGAAAAAGTCAGGAATGTTACGACGACGACGTAAGAAACCGCCTCCGCACGGAACCGGAAGCCCGCCGTCGGATCGTTGATCAGCGCCCTAAGCACCGTGGTCACCACGTACGCTGCCCAGGCCAGCACCGTCACCACGATGCCGACGCGGCCCAGGATGATTTTCCGGCGCGAGGGCTCCGGATGCACGATCGCCAGCGGTTCCGAGCGGCGCTCCGCGCCCCATTGGCGTTTGCGGCCTTTCGTTGCCTGCTCGTCGGCCGTAGTGTCGTCAGGCCGCGGAACGGTCAAGAGGTCAGACATGCATCCCCATCCACATCATGTGCACCCCCAGCGGACACACGTCAGGCCGCCCTTCCCGTCAATTTGGGGTGCGACCTGCCCTTATACTAAGCGCACGACCCCAAATAACTTGTCCCCCGGCTTTATCACCTGGCCAGCGGCAGAATATTTGGCCGCGAATCCGCGTGGAGGGGTTGGGGCACCACACTTTGACAAGCATTGGGGTATATCTGTGTCGAACCGCTTTCCCGGGCGCCGTCTCTCTAAACTGCGGCTCGGAATTCTTGTATTGGTGCTGGTGGCCCTCACGGGCGGATCGTATCTGGGGCTCCGCTCATTCCAGGACGCCAACGCAGCGTCCTCGATCCCCTCGGTGTTCTCCGGCTACGTCGATGTGACGGCCACGCCCAGGTTTGCGTTCGAATCGCCGGCCAGCCCCGAGGCCAGGGGCGCCGTCCTGTCCTTCATTGTTTCGGACAAACAGGATCCCTGCGCGCCGTCGTGGGGAGCCTTTTACAGCCTTGCCCAGGCCGAAACGGATTTGGACCTGGACCGTCGCATCGCCCGGCTGCGCCAGGTGGGCGGTACCGTCGCCGTGTCGTTCGGCGGCCTGAGCAATAACGAACTGGCCGTCGGGTGCACCGACGCCGACAAGCTCACCGGCGCCTACCGCGAAGTCGTCGAACGCTACGACCTGCGCTCGATCGACCTTGACGTGGAGGGGGCAGCACTCTCCGATACGGCGTCCATCGACCGGCGCGCCAAAGCCGTGGCCGCCCTCCAGCAGGACCGCAAGGACAGCGGGAAGAACCTCGACGTGTGGCTGACCCTCCCGGCGGACCCGGCCGGCCTGACGCAGGCGGGGCGGGACCTCGTCTCCCGCACGCTGGGCGCCGGCGTCCAACTGGCCGGCGTGAACATCATGACCATGGACTTCGGCGGCAGCAAGGCCGCCGGCCAAAGCATGTACCAGGCGTCCGCTTCCGCGGCCGACGCAGCGCACGCGCAGTTGCAGTCGCTGTTCCGCAAAAACGGCGAGGACCTCGGCACGGACACGGCGTGGCGCAAGCTCGGCATCACGCCCATGATCGGACAGAACGACATCGCCGGGGAGATCTTTACCCTCGACGACGCCGCCGCCCTCAACGCTTATGCCAAATCCAAGGGCGTGGGCCGGGTTTCCATGTGGTCGCTCAACCGCGACCGGACCTGCGGGAGCAACTACCCGGACGTCACCAAGGTTTCCGACAGCTGCAGCGGCGTCAAGCAGGGCGACGCCTCCTTCGCCACCGTCCTGGGCGCCGACGTCGTTCCCACGGGGTCGGCCGCAGCTCCGGCGCCGTCCGCCTCCGCCACCCCGACGGCCACAGCCACCGACGACCCCTCGACCAGCCCCTACCCGGTCTGGAACGAGGCCGCGCGTTACGTCGTCGGTGACCGTACGGTGTGGCACGCCAACGTCTACGAAGCCAAATGGTGGACGCAGGGCGACAGCCCGGACAATCCCGTGGTGCAGGGCGCCGCCGCCCCGTGGAAGCTGATCGGCCCGGTACTGCCGGGAGACCGGCCCAGCCCGCGGACGACCATCCCGGCCGGCACCTACCCGGACTGGTCCGCCAAAACGGTCTACCAGCGCGGCTCGCGGATCCTGTTCGACGGCTACGCCTTCGAGGCCAAGTGGTGGACGCAGTCCGACAGCCCCCAGGCCATGCTCGAGGGCGCCCCGGATTCCCCGTGGATGAAACTCACCGCCACCCAGCTCCAGTCAGCTCCCGCGACGGCGTCCGCGACGCCGACGGCCAAGCCGACGCCGACGGCCAAGCCGACGCGGACGGGCAAGTAGGCGGTTCCTCCGGGACCCCCGCCTGTTGCGTGGAGGGCCGTCACAGCACCGGCGCCGCTACCGTGCAGGGCGTGCAGGGCGTGCAGCGGCACTGGACCACTGGCGTGACCTCAGTATCAGCACAGCCATCAAGGGCAGGGCTCAGCTCAGCGCGATGACAATGGCCAGCGCGGTCAACAAGAGGGACAGCGGAACCGCAACCGCACTTCCCACGCGGAGCCTGGCCGGAAGCACCGCATGCTGGCCGCCCCAGGCGTCCACGGCCGGTCCCCCGATCATTACGGCCTGACTAGTTGGAGCCGGCCCGGGTCAACGCGGCTTCCAGCAGCTCGATATCGATCCGTGCATGCGTAAGGCCGATCGTTCCCGCCTCCGCCTGGCGCTGCGCGCAGATAGCATCAACGAGCCGCTCATGATCAGCCAGCGCGCGGAGCTCCATCTCGCGCATTCCCTCAGCGAAACCCCAGAGATGGGCGGGAGCGGCGAGCCCGATCTGGGCCTCGAGTTCCAGGAGAATCCGCGTCAGGGTCAGGTTGTGGGCGGCTTCGGCAATAGCCATGTGGAGCCGTGCGTCGGCCTTCTGGGAGGCGCTGCCCGATTCGGCCACGCGGTAGGCTTCCAGCCGTTCCCGAAGGACAGCAGTATCAGCGTCGGTTCGGTTCTCCGCTGCTGCTCGGGCGATTGCCCCATGAAGATGGACCATAGCCTCGCAGGTGTCGCGCAATGATTCCCAGCGGGACGAGAGTGTTCTCTGCACCGAGGCGTTGGACACCGCCGTCCATTGTTCCCGGACGAACGACCCGCCGGCACGGCCGCGTTGGGTAGACAGCAATCCCTGATCAACCAACCGGCCGATGGCGGCGCGAACCGTCATTCTTCCAACGTGCAAGGATTTGGCCAGATCCCGCTCCGAGGGCAAGCGCGCGCCTGGCAAGTACTCGCCCACAGCGATCGCCGTGATTAGGCGGTCGGTGATTTCATCGGCCCTGCTAACAGCGGCCAGAGGCATGTCCAGCGCCCCCTCGGGACTGTCGTCTTTGCTCTTGCCCATGGCACCAACTTATACATATTCCTAAAAGGTCTTGGAATTAGACCATTAGTGCGCGAAGATGATCCTCACGTCCGACCAAAGGATCCAGAGTGACAACCCTCACAACCCACCGAATTCCGTTCCGCCAATGGGAGACCTGGGCCGCGTGCTTCACCCCAGACATCCCGGTGCCGGGCGCGCTCCCCCTCGTTGTGCTTCACGGCGGCCCGGGCATGGCCCACAATTACCTGAAAAACCTTGAGGAATTGACGGCCACCGGGCGCACCGTCATCCTGTACGACCAGCTGGGCTGTGGAAACAGCTCGCATCTGCCCGACGCTCCGGCGGATTTCTGGGCCCCGCAGTTGTTTGTCGACGAGTTCCTCAACCTCCTCGCGCACTTCCGTCTCGACGATTTCCATCTTCTCGGGCAGTCCTGGGGAGGCATGTTGGGTGCGGAAATCGCCGTGCGCCAGCCACTGGGACTGGCAAGCCTTTCCATCTGCAACTCGCCCGCCTCGATGGGACTCTGGGCAGAGGCCGCCACGGAGCTCAGGGAGCAGTTGCCCCGTGAGGTCCAGGAAGCGCTGACGTTCCACGAGGATGCGGGCACGGTGACGACCCCCGAGTACGCTGCTGCGGCTTCGGCGTTCTACGAGCGGCATGTTTGCCGCATCACGCCCTTCCCAGCAGATTTCGAGGAGAGCGTGGCCCAAATGGAAGCCGAACCGACGGTGTACCACACGATGAACGGGCCCAACGAGTTCCACGTCATCGGAACGCTTCGCGACTGGAGCATCATCGACCGGCTCCACCGGGTGACCGCCCCGACGTTGGTGGTAGCTGGCGAATTTGACGAGGCAACCCCCGCTACCTGGGCGCCGTTCATCGCCAACATTCCTGATGCGGCCAGTCACGTCTTCCCCGGAGCGAGCCACTGCTCGCACCTCGAGCAGCCCGAGGCATTTCGGAGCGTCATTGCCGCGCACTTGGCCCGCCACGACCATCCAGTTCTCTCTTAGCACCAACTACAACCCCCTCCCTCCCTCCCTCCCAGAAAGATTTCGATGGCAAACTCCTCCAGCCCCCCTGAACTCAGCGCCCAACAGCAACTCGAGGCCTTCGGCTACAAGCAGGAACTAAAACGGTCGGTATCCACCACGGACCTCCTTGTCTACGGGCTCGTTTTTATGGTGCCGATCGCACCGTGGGCAATCTTCGGCGTCGTCTACAACGCGGCGGGAGGCATGGTCCCGCTCGTTTACGTGATCGGCCTGGTCGCCATGATCTTTACCGCCCTCGCCTATCAGCAGATGGCAAAGTCCATCCCCCTCGCCGGCTCCGTTTTTTCCTACGTGGGACGCGGAATCCATCCCACGGCCGGGTTCTTCGCCGGCTGGGCAATACTGCTGGACTACCTTCTCGTCCCTACACTGCTGTACGTGTTCGCTGCCGAGTCGATGGTGGGGATCTTCCCCGATTCACCGCGGTGGCTCTGGGCGCTGATCTTTGTCGCGGTCAACACCGTCGTCAACCTGCTCGGAATCAGCTCGATCAAACGGATGAACCGCATCTTCCTTGCGATTGAACTGATTTTTGTCGTGATCTTCGTCGTCATCGCCGTCAATGCATTGGCCGGGCACACCGTCCCCGGCGCCGAGCTGACAATGAACCCGATCTGGGACGCGAACAAAGTCACGGGGCCGCTGATTGCCTCCGCCCTGTCCATCGCCGTGTTGAGTTTCCTCGGATTTGACGGCATCTCCACCATGGCAGAGGAGGCCACGGGCGGCCGCAACGCCGCTGGCCGGGCCATGATCCTGGCTCTGTTCCTCGTGGCTTTCCTGTTCATCCTGCAGACGTGGTTGGCAAGCGCACTGGCCGCGGGCCGGGACTCGTTCAACGACGACGAGGTGGGCAATGCATTCTTCACGGTCGTTGAGGCCGCCTCCAACAGTGGCTGGATGACAGCATTCTTTGTGGTGAACGTGCTCGCGATCGGTGTCGCAAACGCCATGGCAGCGCAGGCCGCTACCTCGCGGTTGCTGTACTCAATGAGCCGGGACCGTCAGCTGCCGAAGTTCCTGTCCCGGATCGACACCCGCCAGGTGCCCCGGAACGCCATCATCCTGGTGTCCGCCATCTCGGCGATTCTCGTCCTGTTCTTCGTGGGGCAAATCGACGTAATTTCCGCTCTCGTGAACTTCGGCGCACTGTTCGGGTTCCTGCTTCTGCACCTTTCGGTAATCGTCCACTATGTCGTTCGCAAGAAATCGAAGAACTACCTGCTGCATCTCGTGGTGCCGATCCTGGGCTTCCTGATCATTGGCTACGTATTGCTGAACGCGGCGCCCGAGGCGAAAATTGGCGGCGCCATCTGGCTGGTCGTGGGCGCTGCAGTCTTCGCATATTACAAATTCACCGGCCGAACCCCGGACCTGGCAGAGAACAACGACACCAATCCCGAGCCTGCAATGAGCGGAACGGAGTCCCAGCTGTGAGCGTCATCGCCGATCATTTCCTCGACAAATCCCACGGAAAATTCTCCTTCTCCGCGAAGGAGGAGCCCGCGCTTCGGATCGCGCCCCGAACCGGGGAGCGGATCGCCTTCGAGACGAGCGACGCCGTCTACGCGGAGCTGCACGAACATCACGACCTGGACCGGCTCACCGTAGGCATCAATCCGGTCACCGGACCGGTGTTCGTGGACGGAGCCGAGCCGGGAGACGCCCTGATCGTCACCATTCACGAGATCTTGCTCAAAGACTTCGGCTGGTCCGTTAGCCTGCCGGGAACGGGAGCGCTGCGGCACGTGATGGGCGAAACGATGTTCACCCGCCGGGTCCCGATAGATGCAGCCGGCGTGCACGTGACCGATCGCCACGTCTTCGACGCCCAGCCCATGATCGGCTGCATCGGCACTGCCCCGGCCGAGGGGGAGAACTCGACGGTCATGCCCAGCTTCGCCGGGGGCGGCAACATGGACCTCACCGGGTGCCGGCCGGGTTCGAAGGTCTACCTTCCAGTCATGGTGGAGGGCGCCTACCTTTCGATCGGGGACATCCATGCCCTCATGGCGGAGGGGGAGTCATCCTTCGTGGCCATCGAGGCCGAGGGCACAGCCGTCATCAGCATCGAACTTGTCAAAGCGATGAATCTTCGCGCCCCCAGGATTGAAACCCGCGAAGACTGGCTCTTCGTCGGCCTGGGCGACCCGGTGCAGGAAAGCATCACCCGCGGCTACGAGGACATGTTCCATTTCCTCGTCACGGACCATGGCTGGCAGCCGGACGACGCCTATGCAGTGCTGAGTGCCGTCGGCGACTCCCGGCTCGGAGGCCCAACCGGATCTTCGACGCCGGATCCTCTCCACCCGTTCACCCCGGTGGGGGCAGTCACGGTTCACCGGCTGCCCAAGAGCGTGCTGCAGCCGTAGTCCTGAACTGCAACACTCAAGTTGCTGAGCCTGTCGCGATCCCCGCGACAGGCTCAGCAGAACGCAAGAGGACGACGGCGGGAGCTTCCCGCCATCGTCCTCTTATGTTTTGGTGCTGGTGCGGGCCGGTCCGGCCGCCGCGTCAGACGGACAGCGGCACTTCCTCGGCCGCGCCGTCGTGCGCGGCAGGCTCCGGCTGTGCCGGGCGCATCGCCGCGACGGCGCCGCCGGCCACGAGGACCACAACCCCCACGCCCATGTAGAGCATGGACGCCGTCCAGTGGGCGTCCAGCAGGGCGCCGGTGATGAGCGGGGCAACGATCGCACCGACGCGGCCGATTCCGATCGCCCAGCCGACGCCGGTGCTCCGGACGGACGCGCCGTACAGGGCCGGGGTGATGGTGTACATGCCGGCAATGCAGCCGTTGATCAGCATGCCCACGATGCCACCCGCGACGAACGCCAGGGCAAGGATGCCGGCGGTGGAAATGAACATCACCATGGTGGCGGCGGAGAGGACGGCGAACACGATCATCACCTTTCGGCTGTTCCAGCGGATGGTGAGCAGGCCGTAGAGCAGGGACCCGAAGGTGCCGCCGAGGGTGAGCATGAGGCCGCCGATGACGCCCTGGCTCTCGGTCATACCGGCGGTGACGAGCAGCCGCGGCGTCCAGCTGTTCACGAAGTAGAACCCGAACATGGTGGCGAAGAAGGCCAGCCAGACGAGCCAGGTGGAGCGGCGGTTGCCGGCGGTGAAGAGCTCGGAGAGTTTGTTCCTGCGCTGCGCAACCGCAGCGGGGGCGGGGATCTCCGTCACCTCGGGCTGGCCGATCTTGCGGGCGATCTTGTTGAGGCGCTCAAGGACGTTGCGGGGGCGGCGGTTGGTCAGGAAGTCCACCGACTCCGGCAACAGGACCGCCAGCAGGATCAGGACGATGCCGGTGCAGATGCCGCCGAAGACGAAGACCGAGCGCCAGCCGAAGTTTGCCTGCAGGGACACCGCGGCGGCGCCACCCAGGGTCGCGCCGATCCCGTAGCCGGCCGTGTAGATGCTGATGGCCAGTCCGCGCCACCGCTTGGAGGAATATTCGCTGGCAATCACGTTGGTGCAGGCGAGGATGCCGCCGATGCCCAGGCCCGTGACAACACGCCAGATGCCCAGCTCCATCGCCGAATGCGCCAGGGAGGCGAGCAGCATGCCGGCGGTCGCCAGGCCCACCGAGACCAGGACCATCGGCCGGCGGCCGATCACGTCGGCGAAGGGCGCCAGGCCCAGGGATCCGATGGCCATGCCGACCAGGCCGGAACTGAGCAGGACCCCCAGCTCGGCGCCGCTGAGGCCGAACTCGCGGGTGACGCTGTTGGCCGTGAAGGCCATGGCCAGGACGTCGAAGCCGTCGAGGGCGTTGAGGATGATGCACAGTCCGACGATCAGCCATTGGTACAGGGACATGCGGGACGCGTCGATGCGTTCTTGCAGTTGCATGGGACTACTTTCTGGAGGCCGCGGACAGTCCGGGCGGGTACAAAGTTGCGTGCCGGGAGGCGGGGTGCGCCGCTCGGGGGCCAATGCCCGTTGCCGGACCTCGTCGTCGAAGGGCCGGCGTCCGGACAACTATCTATACTGATAGTTAGATGTGGCGTGAGACACAGCGTAACTATGAACATAGTTAGTTGACAAGAGTGTGAAGAAAGCTGGACCCCGCCGGCCGCGCCGCGGCCGGCGGTCCCTACCCGAGAGGATCGGTGGCAGGTGAGCCTGCGCTACGCCCTGCTGGCACTGCTGACGTCCCAGCCCCTGACGGGCTACGACGTCTTCAAGCACTTCGAACAATCCGTCGGCTACGTGTGGCACGCCCCGGACTCGCAGATTTACCCCGAGCTGCGCCGGATGGAAAAGGACGGCCTGCTGCGCGGCGTCGAGGAACCCTGGGGCAAGAAGGGCAAGAAGAAGCGCTACCACATCACCCCGGAGGGGGTGGAGGCGTTCCGCGCGTGGATCAACACCACGCTGGACTACACCCGCGAGCGCGACCCGATCCACCTCAAGGCGGCCTACCTGGAGTGGGCCGAACCGGACGCGGCCCGGGCGCAGCTGCGCGCCCACGTTGCGTACCACTCGTCCCGCGCGCAGCAGTGGCAGGAGATGATTGCCGCCCTGCAGGACCGGACAAACCCGATCCTGGCCGCCCGCCTCGAAACCGCCCCGGATGCCGACCGGGCCAAGATCGCCGGCTACAAGATCTTCACCTATGAGGGCATGGTCGAGCGCGCCGAGGCCGAGGTCCACTGGGCCGAGCGCGGCCTGGAGCTGATCGACAAACTCAACCCCTAGGCCTTGCCACTATCTATCAACATAGTTATGCTGTGACGCAGACCACTACCTATGTAGATAGATATAGCGAAGGAATGACATGACCGCGATGATGCAGTCCGTTAGTTCGACCACGAACAAGGTGCTGGGGTATCCGCTCAACGCCTGGTATGTGGCCGCCTGGGACCATGAGGTGACCCGGAAGCCGATGTCCCGGCGGATCGCGGACCGGCCGCTGGCCCTGTACCGCACCGAGGACGGCAAGGCGGTGGCACTCGCGGACGCCTGCTGGCACCGGCTGGCTCCGCTCTCCATGGGCAAGACGCTCCCGGGGGACCGGATCCAGTGCCCGTACCACGGCATCGTCTACAACTCCGCCGGCCGCTGCGTCTCCATGCCGGCGCAGGAAACCATCAACCCGAGCGCCACCGTGCCGTCCTTCCCGGTGATCGAACGGTACCGGTACGTGTGGGTATGGCTGGGCGATCCGACCCAGGCCGACCCCACCCTGGTCCCGGACATGCACCACATGAGCTCGGAGGAATGGGCCGGCGACGGCGAGACCATCTTCGCACCGTGCAACTACCAGCTGGTGCTGGACAACCTGATGGACCTCACCCACGAGGAGTTCGTCCATTCTTCCTCGATCGGGCAGGACGAGCTGAGCGAGTCCGATTTCAAGGTCACCCAGGAGGGCAACACCGTCACCGTGTCCCGCTGGATGCTGGACATCGACGCGCCGCCGTTCTGGCTCAAGAACATGCGTGACAAGTTCCCGGGCTTTGAGGGCAAGGTGGACCGCTGGCAGATCATTACCTTCCAGTCGCCGTCGACCATCAACATCGACGTCGGCGTCGCCAAGGCAGGCACGGGGGCACCGGAAGGTGACCGCAGCCAGGGCGTGAACGGCTTCGTCATGAACACCATCTCCCCCGAAACCGCCAAGACCTGCCATTACTTCTGGGCCTTCATGCGCAACTACCGGCTGGACAGCCAGCTGATCACCACCCAGCTCCGCAACGGCGTGAACGGCGTCTTCGGCGAGGACGAGGCCATGCTCAAGGCCCAGCAGGAGGCGATCGACGCCAACCCGGACTACGAGTTCTACAACCTCAACATCGACGCCGGCGGCATGTGGGTCCGGAGGCTGATCGAGCGCCAGCTCGCCGCTGAGGGCCGGCTCATCCCCACCGCCTGACCGCCCCCGGGCGGCCAGCCCGGAGCCACCAAGCCCCAGCGAGAAGTTAGAAGAAAGTCATGGCAGCAAGCAACACAGAGGTCTGGCAGACCGGCACCGTCGTCGAGGCGGAGGCAGTCACCGCGGAAACCCGCCGGCTGGTCCTGTCCCAGTCGCTCCCGAAGAAGGCCGAGCCCGGCTCGCACATCGACGTTATGGTCACCATCGACGGCGAACGCCATAAGCGCTCCTACTCCGTCGTGGACTGCAGCGAGGACGGCCGGCACGTGGCGATCAGCGTCTACCGGGCACCGCAGTCCCGGGGCGGCTCGGTCTTTATGCAGGGCCTGGGAGTCGGAGACCGGCTGGAGATCACCCAGCCGCTGCAGAACTTCCCGCTCCGGGTGGGCGCCCCGCGCTACGTGCTCCTGGCCGGCGGCATCGGCATCACCGCGATGGTCAACATGGCCCGGGTGCTGCGCAACATCAAGGCGGACTACATCCTCGTCTACGCCGGCCGCAGCCGGTCCGCCATGGCGTACCTGCCCCAGCTGGAGGCGCTGCACAGCGATTCGCTCCGGGTGCACGTTGACGACGAAGGCACGGCGTTGAAGGTCGACGCGCTGCTGGACGGGGTGGACCCGGAGACCGAGCTCTACATGTGCGGACCGATCCGGCTGATGGACGCGGTGAAGCGCGGCTGGGACGCACGCGGGCTGAGCGTGCCGAACCTGCGGTACGAGACGTTCGGCAACAGCGGCTGGTTCGACCCCGAGGAATTCGTCGTGCGCGTGCCCCGGCTGGGCGTGGAGACGACCGTCGGGCCCGGCGAGTCCATGCTGGAAGCGCTCGAGGGCGCAGGCGTGGACATGATGTTCGATTGCCGCAAGGGCGAATGCGGCCTCTGCGAAGTCCGGCTCCTGGGCCTGCAGGGCACCGTCGACCACCGGGACGTGTTCTACAGCGAGCGCCAGCAGCACGCCGCGGCGAAGATGTGCTGCTGCGTCTCCCGGGCTGTCAGCTCCGCCACCGGAGCACGGGCGGACGCAACCGGGGAACGCGCCGTCGTCACCATCGACGTGTGATTGCCGGGGCGGCCGCCCTCCTGTGATGAGTCTCACCTGCAATAATCGCCGCCTGGCTTGAGCGGGCCGCCCGGCGCTGTGCATCATAAATAGGCAGGCAGGGGCGTCAACTCCCCCGCCGGCGCAGCCCCGTTCCCCGCTTTGACGCCGCGCGTCCGAAGCGGGGCAGGGGCACCATCCTGGTGGACGCAATGAGGCCAAACCGGTGAGCTCGCAGAGCTGCCCACGGTCTCAGGTGTTCCTGGGCTGGCCTACGGCGGCTCCGCATCGGTGCGGCAGCCGGACACCCGGATTCAGAAATGGAAGCACTGAACAATGACGTTTGAAACTGCCAACGCTGTCACCCACAAGCTCTGGGACCGCTCCACGATGCACCACGAGCTGGACGCCCTGGTCCACGACCTCTCGGTCCGGCACAACACCGCGAAGTCCGACATCGCGGTCCACGCCAGCGGCCCCAACACCTTCACCCTCAGCCTGAGCGGCGCGGCCAACCTGGATTCGGCCTCCGCCTAGCAGCACCCTTACAACGCAGGACTGACGACGACGGCGGGAGCTTTCCCGCCGTCGTCGTCGCGTCTCCGGAAGGCTGCCGCCAGCTCAGTCCGGGCGGCTCAGCCGGCCACCGGTCAGGAGAACCGGCCCGGCCGGAAGCTGGCCAGCATGGGGTGCTTCTTCCCGGTCACGATCTCGCCCGCGAGGAGTTCGCCGGCAATAAGGCCCAGCGTTGCCCCCGAGTGGGTGAAGGCCACGAAGCAGCCGGGCACCTGGCCGAGTTCACCCAGGACCGGTTCGCCGTCACCCGGGATGGGCTTGTACCCGATCTTCCACGAGGCCGGCTTCAGCTCGGGATGGCCTGCGATCAGCTTGGACGCTTCATCAGCAAGTTCCTGGACCACGTCGTCAGGGATGCTGAAGGAACCGTCGGTGTGTTCGGTGATGTGTTCTTCATACCAGTCGTGGTCCAGGGCCAGGGCGTTTCCGGGGTTCGGTCGTACGGCTGCCCGCGGGGTGTTCAGCACGGCTTTCAGTCCATGGTCAACGGGCTTGGTCAGCACCAGCATGGAGACCGGGGAACCGTTGGGGATGTCAACGCCCAGGGGTGCGACGACGGCGGGCGTCGCGGCGCCGCACGCCACCAGGATGGCGTCCGCAGGGTAGGTGTCTCCGGCGGCCGTCTCCACGCCGCTTGCCCGCCCGGCAGCGACCGTGACGGAGACCTTGCCGGCATTGAGTACCAGTTCCCCGCCCAGCTCGTGGAACTCCTCCATCAGGAACTCCACCAGGTCGGGCAGGCTGACCCATCCCTCGCCGGGGTTGAAGATGGCGCTCTCGGGCACGGCGGCCGGGTCGACGCCGGGAACGGCGGAAGAGAGCTGCTCGGGCGCCAGGAGTTTGGAGTTGTAGCCGATGGACGTCTCGTAGTCATGGCGGGCGTCGGTGGCGGCCTGCTGTCCCGCGGCGTGCCACATGAGGCCGCCGCCGAACTGCAGCCAGTCCCGGTCCGGATCCGCAGCGAAGAGGGTCCGGTAGCGGTCCACGCCGGCAACCCGGAGCTGGTGGTACGGGGTGGAGCGTTCTCCGGCGGAGTTCAGCCAGGACAGCGAGCGGCCGGTGGCCTCGCTGGCCAGGCCATGTTCGCTCAGGAGGATCACCGAGGCGCCTTCGCGGAGCAGGTGGACGGCGGTGGAGACGCCGAGGATGCCGCCGCCAATGACAGCGACGCGTTTAGTTGAGGGCGTGGAGGACATGGGTCTTCCTTTCTATGCATAGCGGGTGCTTGAAATTTCGCGCGGGCCCTGTCCGGGCGGTGCGAGGTATGGCTAGGCGAAAGCGCGGAGGTTTTCGATAACCCTCAGGACCTCGAGTGACTCCCTGGGGTCGACCGGCAGCCGGCCGTCCCCTCGGAGCGCCGCGGCCAGCCGGGTATAGAACTCGGGGTAGGCGCCCGGCCGGGCAGGCACCGCCTCGGCGGTTCCGTCGACGCCGAGGACCCCCCAAGAGTCCTCGGGATCGACGCCGTAGGCCGGATCCGACGGCAACATGCCGCCTGCCAGCGCGGGTTCCTGGCTGTCCAGACCCCACTTGGTGTACCCGGCCACGGAGCCCAGGACGTGGAAGCGCGGGCCAACCCTGGCCGCCATGCCGTTCATCCAGAGCCGTGACCGGACTCCGGATTCGTGCAGCAGGGACACGAAGGCCTCGGTGTCGGCACCGTCCGGGTGTCCGTGGTTGGCGGTCTCCCCGTAGCTCTCCGCTATGGGACCGAACAACTGGACAGCCTGGTCGATCAGGTGGGCGCCCAGGTCGTTGAGGATGCCGCCGCCGTCGGACGCCGCAGCAGTGTCCCGCCAGTTCCCGAAACCGTCCGGCCGCCACCACTCAAAGCGCGACTCAAAGCTGCGGACCTCGCCCAGCGCTCCTTCCCGAATCAGCTCCCGGAGGGTCAGGAAGTCGGCGTCCCAGCGCCGGTTCTGAAAGACCGTGAGCTGCACGCCTGCGTCGGCCGCCCGGGAGATGAGAGCGTCGCCCTGGGCCCGGCTGGTGACGAATGGTTTGTCCACCACGAGGTGAAGTCCGCGGTCCATTGCCGTTGCGGCGAGGTCGTAGTGGGTTTGCGGGGGCGTCCCGAGGACAACCAGGTCCAGGCTTCCGGCGAGCGTGAACAGTGCCTCCGGCGTCGGGACGATCCGGGCGTGCGGATAGAGCCGGGCGGCCTCCGCGGCGCGGGCCGGATCCGCCGTGACAATGGCGTCCAGCGAATAGCCGGGATGCGCCGCGATCAGCGGGGCGTGAAAGACCTTGCCGGAGACACCGAAGCCGACGACGGCGGTGCGGATGGGCTGCGCTGCCTCGCTGCCCATCAGAGCACCTCCGAGAGGAACCGCTGGAGCCGTTCGCTTTGGGGGTTGTCGAAGAGCTGGGCGGGGGTGCCGGATTCGACGACTTCGCCCTCGTCCATAAAGACGACCTGATCGGCGACTTTGCGGGCGAACCCCATCTCGTGCGTGACCACCAGCATGGTCATGCCGCGGCGGCCCAGGCCTGCCATGAGGTTCAGCACGCCCTTGACCAGTTCCGGGTCCAGCGCGCTGGTGGCCTCGTCGAAGAGCATGACCTCCGGTTCCATGGCCAGGGCGCGGGCAATTGCGACGCGCTGCTGCTGTCCGCCGGAGAGGTCCCGGGGCCGGTGGTCGGCGCGCTCGGCGAGGCCCACCTCGGCGAGGCGGCGGCGGGCACGTTCCCGCGCTTCGGCTTTCGGCATTCCCTTGACGCTCCACAGCGCCAGGGCGACGTTCTCGAGGGCGGTGTGGTCCGGAAAGAGGTTGAAGTGCTGGAAGACCATGCCGATGCGGGCCCGCAGCAGATCCGGCTTGACCTGCAGGGCACTCTCGCCGGACAGGAGCACGTCCCCGCTTTTGGGTTCGTGCAGCCGGTTGACCCCGCGGAGCAGGGTGGACTTGCCGGAGCCGGAGGGCCCGATGATGCAGGTGGTGGTGCCCGGCGCGACGTTGAGGCTGACGTTCCGGAGCACCTCGATGTCCCCGTAGGCCATGGTCAGGTTTCTCAGTTCCAGGCTGGACCCGTGGAAGGTCTCGATGTCCGGCGCGGTGTTGCTGGCGGTGTTGCTTGCGAGGCTCATGTGTTGCTCCCGGTGGTCAGCGGTGAGGCCGCGGCGAGTTCGTTGACTTCCTTGAGGCCGCTGCTGGGTGCGGCGGGGCGGCGTCGGCCGGTGCGGAAGCGGTTGTCGAAGTAATTGACCAGGTGGGTCAGGGGCACCGTGACCACCAGGTAGAAAATCCCGGCCAGGACCAGCGGGGAGAGGTTGCCGGAGAGGACGGCGGCATCCTGGCCCACGCGGAACAGTTCCCGTTCGGAGACCAGCATGCCCAGGAAGTAGACCAGCGAGGAGTCCTTCACAATGGCGATGAACTGGTTGACCAGCGCGGGCAGGACCCGGCGGACACCCTGCGGGACAACCACCAGGGCCATCGATTTCGCGTAGCTCATGCCGAGGGCCCGGCAGGCTTCGCCCTGGCCCCTGTCCACGCTCTGGATACCGGCGCGGAAGATCTCGCCGATGTAGGCACTGGCAATCAGGCTCAGGGCGATGATTCCCAGGGGGTAGGGCGACGGGCCGAAGATCGACTGGCTGAGGCGGGCGAATCCCTGGCCGATCAGCAGGATGGTCAGGATGGCCGGAAGCCCGCGGAACAGGTCCGTGTAGATCCGGGCCGGGACGCGGAGCCAGGCGGACGGGGATATCCCCATCACGGCGACGACCATGCCGAGGGCGACGCCGAGGATGGTGGCGGCAATGGAGATGATGAGGGTATTGAGGAGTCCGACTCCCAGAAGCTGGGGCAGGACTTCGGCCATTGCGCCGAAGTCAAAGAAGGTGCGGGTGATGGTGCTTAACCAGTCCATGGTGTCTCTCAGACGTAGGTAGCTTGTGGATCCCGGGCGGGCCGCACCGTGCGGCCCGCCCGGTCAGGTAGCAGCGCGGTGGCTGCCGAAGGTGTCCGCCTGGCGGCTTACTTGCTGGACGTGGGGCTAGGCGAGGGGCTTGCCGCCTGCTCGGCCTTCGGCAGGTACTGCTTGGGCATCGGCGATCCCGGGAACCACTTCTGGTACAGCTTCTTCCAGGTGCCGTCCTCCATGGCGGCGGCCAGTCCCTTGTTCAGGGCGTCCTTGAAGGCCGTCTTGCCCTTCGCCACGGCGAACCCGGCGGGGGCGTCGAAGGACGGGATGTCCGCGGCGCTGACCAGTCCGTACTTCTCCTCGTAGGCCTTGGCGGCCTCGTAGTCGAGGAAGTGCGCGTCCACGGATCCGCTGTTCACGGCGGAGATAGCGGTGTTGTTGTCCGGGAAGCGCACCAGGCTGGCCGAGGTGAAGTTCTTCACGGCGTAGGCCTCCTGAAGCGTTCCCTGCACGACGCCGAGGCGTTTTCCGGCGAGGGCGTCGGCGTTGGCGATGCCCGAGTTCTTTGTCGTGATGACGGTCAGGTAGCCGGCCAGGTAGCCGTCGGAGAAGTCGACGGTCTGCTTGCGCTTGTCCGTGATGCCGATCGCCGCGACGCCGGCGTCGAACTGGCCGTTGGAGACGGCGGCGAGCAGCCCGGAGAAGTCCTGACCGGTAAAGACGACCTTGTCGATCCCGGCGCGGTGGGCGACATCCTTGAAGAGTTCGACGTCGAAGCCGGTGAAGTTCCCCTGGGCGTCGGCGAAGGTGTAGGGCTTGGAGTCACCGAGGCTGGCGACGCGAATGGTGCCGGGCTCGATCAGGCCGTAGGGGTTGTCCGCCGGCGACGACGAGGCGGAGGAGGCTCCGCCGCAGCCGGACAGTGCGAGAACCGCGGCAACAGCAGCGGCAATGAGCGCCCCGGGGCGCAGCTTGTTTCCTGTGTTCACAGCGTGTTTCCAATCGTGGGTGAGGAGCGGGGTGTGGGTGGGCGGTGTGCCCCGTAGCGGGTGAGGCCGATGCGGGTCTTGCTGAGTCCGGTCTCAGTCCCTAGGATTGAGACCGGACTCACATCGATTGCTAGAAATGTAATCGAAGCCACATGGGGCGTCAAGGGTCCGCTACGAAAGGCCGTCATGAAGAGTGATGTTTCCCGGCGCCGCGACGTCACCGTCGCCGACGTCGCACGCGCCGCCCAGGTCTCCAAAGCCCAGGCCGCCCGCGCCCTGGGCAACTACGGTGCCGTGAGCGACGATGTGCGCGAGCGGGTGCTGGCCGCCGCAGAGGAGCTGGACTACCGGCCCAATGAGCTCGCCCGCAGCATGAACACGGGAAAATCGCACACCATCGGGGTGGTGGTGGGCGATATTGAAAACCCCCACTTCGGCCTGGCCACCCGGGGCATCACGGACACCGCCAAGCGCAGCGGCTACAACGTCATCCTGATCAACACGGACGAGGACACGGCCGCGGAAATCGATGCCGTCCGGGTGCTGCTGGACAAGCGCGTGGACGGTTTGATCGTGGCACCGGCGTCTTCGGTCGAGACACAGCATCTACGGCGCGTTCACGAATCCGGCCGCCCGCTGGTCCTGCTGGACCGCAAGGCGCCCGGGCTCGACGTCGACACGGTCGCCGTCGACATGGAGGACATCTCCCATGAATCCACGAGCTACCTGATCAGTGCCGGCCACCGCCGAATCGCCTTCATCTCCACGCTCCGGACGGACGAGCCGTACCGCGAGGGCATGCCGTTGGACTCGTCCCAGATCTCGGACCGGCGCGCCGGCCTGCAACGCGCGTTCGCTGACGCCGGCCTGCAGCCGCCGGATGATCTGATCCGCCTCAACGCCGGCGATGACGAGTCGATCCGGAAGATCACCCGCGAGCTGCTGCAGCGCCCGGACCCGGCGACGGCGATCATCGCCTCCGACGGGTTGATTGGCCTGAGTGTCGTCGAGGCTATCCAGGAACTCGGCCTGTCGATTCCGGAGGATGTCTCCTTCCTCATGTACGACGACTTCGCCTGGACGCGGCTCACCACGCCTCCGCTCACGGTCATCGCGCAGCCCGTGTATGAGATGGGCGTAGCCGCCGCCACGGCCCTGATCCGGCAGATGGAGGACCGGAAGGCGCCTGCGGCCGCGCCGGTCTTTACGGCCGAGCTGATCCGCCGGGGCTCCGTCGCGGCACCGGCGCGGGATTAGACCTCGAGGACGGAGGGAGCTTCCGCTTCATATTCAGGCAGAAGCCGTCAATAGGTTCTGCCGGTGAAACCGAGCCGCTACGCTACTGCAATCGGGGTACTTCAACATCAGAACTCCAAACGCGACGCCGTCAGCACCAGGCCACGGGTGGACTCGACGGGCAAGGGCCCGCCTCCAACGCTGACGGCGCACCACGAGGCCTTGAACTGCCGAAAAGCCACGCTCTACCCAGGCTGGCGGGGCAGAAACGTCGCCCTCTTCCCGGCTTACTCCATGCCAAAGGCCTAGCCCCGCCCGAGCTCTATCAGGTAGGAGCACGAAAATGGACAAGTCTCCGCCCGGCGACCTCCCCGGCCGCGCACTCGAATTTACTCAGGAGGGCGCGGAACCACCCCGCCGGCAACGGATCCTCATGCCGCCACGACGCACCATAATTGCGGCCGTCGCTTCCCTTGCCGCGATCGGTCTGGGGCTGGGGCTTGCGCTGGAGGTGTCGCGCCGCGGGAAACAGCCCCTTCCGGCAGCCGACGGCACAGTGAGCATCGCTTTGGACCGGCCGGCAACGGAGTTCCAGGGCAACCGGAACATCGGCGCTGGCGTCGACGGCCTGGAGCAGGGAGGAATCGACCGGGTGTGGAGACCTTCGAGCATTGAAGCGATGAGGTCCGCAGGGTTCGGGCCGATCAGCTACCGGCTGCGGACCGAACTGGGTGCGGAGGCGTGGCACTGGAATCCCCAAGGCTCATGGAGCGAACCAAACCAGAAGCAGGGGTATTGGACTTCATCGTCCCAGCCGAAGGCTGACTACCCCGTCTCCTACGGGTACCGCCTGCCGCGGCGGGGAAACACCACCGATCAGGCAAAGGACGATGGTTTCTCCCGACTGGATGATGGGGACGCCAAGACCTACTGGAAGAGCAACCCGTACCTTGACCCCCACTACACCGGCGAGCCCGACGACCGTCATCCACAGTGGGTCATGGTGGCCTTCCCGTCGCCGGTGCCGGTGGACAGCCTGCGACTGGACTGGGGAACACCGCATGCAACTCGCATTACAGTGCAGTACTGGACCGGCCATGACGCGCTGGTCCCCGTTGACGGCGGGCAATGGAAGGGTGGCCGATGGCGTAATTTTCCTCTGGCCACGCACGTGGGTGCCGGAGGTACGCAGACAGTCGTGGTCGCACCGAAGGCCGTGAACGTTCAAAACGTGCGAATCCTGCTCACCAAGGGTTCAGCCACGGCCCCCGTCGGTGCAACAGACATTCGCGACCGCCTCGGAGTCGCGCTTCGCGAGCTTTACGTAGGGCAGCAGAAGTTCGGAAAGCTCACCGATCACATCCACCACGCACCCTCGCAGAAGCAAACAGCGATCTGGACGTCCTCCACCGACCCTTGGCACCGCGCGCAGGATCTCGACAAGAATTATGAGCACGTCAGCTTCGAGCGTTTGTTCGCCAGCGGCATCACCAACGGCGAGCCCGTGATGGTCCCGGTGCCGGCGCTCTATGGAGTGCCTGAGGACGCCGCAGCGATGATCCGCTATCTGAAGAAGCGAGGCTATCCGTTCAGTCGGATTGAGATCGGTGAGGAGCCGAACGGGCAGCTTACCCAGCCGGAACATTACGGGGCGCTCTACCTGCAAATGGCGCGCGCGGTAAAGGCCGTTGATTCCTCGCTGGAGTTCGGCGGCCCGGGCTATCAGACCACGCTCCCGGACTGGGAGCACTGGCCCGACACGAAGGGGAAGCGGTCCTGGACCGGCCGTTTCGTGTCGTATCTCAAGGACCATGGCGCGATGCAGGATCTCGATTTCTTCTCTTTCGAGTGGTACCCGTTCGACGACGTCTGCGCGGAAACCAGCGGACCACTGGCCCAAAGTCCGGGCCTCCTGCGGGACCTGCTGGCGCGCCAGGAGGAGGCCGGGCTCCCACCGGGCATCCCCAAGATCATCACCGAATACGGCTACTCAGCGTTCGCCGGCCAGGTCGAGTTGGAACTGCCGGGAGCGATTTTCAACGCCGAAACCGCCGCGATGTTTCTGAAGATGGGAGGAGAAACAAGCTACTACTACGGCCTCGAACCGAACACGGTCATCCAGGAGGGACCCGGTGAGAAATGCAATTCGTGGGGGAACCTTATGCTGCTTCAGGTCTACGACAACGTGAAACTGAGGCCGCTTGCCAGCTACCATGCCGTCAGGCTCATGAACCGCCAGTGGCTTGAAGGCGGCAACGGTCGGCACTCCCTCTACAGCGCCACCAGCGACATGCGCAACGGGGCGGGCGAAGAGTTGGTCACCGCCTACCCGGTGCGGCGTCCGGACGGCCGTCTCAGCGTGCTGTTGTTCAACAAGGACCCGAAACGCGCCCTCACCGTGCGTCTGATCCAGGACTCCGGCGGCAGGCACGATCCGATCCCCGGAGAGATACAGCTCACCCAGTACTCCTCGAAGCAGTACAAATGGAACTCCACCAAGGGCAGCGGCGACGGCGGGAAGCCTGACCCCAACGAGCCGCCGGAACAAAGCACCATCGGTGCGGACAAGGGCGCCACCGTTACGCTGCCGCCCCAAAGCATCTCATTGGCCGTGACCGAGCGCTAGGACGTCGTTGAACCCGACGCTTCGCAGGATTCATACTTGCGACGTTTCTTTACGCCGGCCCCTCCAACTCCCAGTCTTTGACGTCCGCGAGGGGAGCAAACACGCTGGGGTCCAGGTCGTCGAATTCCAGCTTGTTCCGGACCAGGTGCGGCCAGTTCCGGTTGGCCAGGGCGGCCTTGCCAAGCGCGACGACGTCGGCGGAACCGTCACGCAACATGGACACAGCCGTTTCCGGATCGTCGAGTTTGCCGTTGGCGATCACTGCCACTCCTGAATACGCCTTGGCCAGCGCGGCCAAAGTCTCCTCCGAATCCTCGAATGCGGGCTCGCTCGCCTGGTATTCCGTGGTGTGGATAAAGTCGACGCCGGTGGCCCCCAGAGTCGAGAAGATAACGTTCGCTTCGTCCGCGGTTCCGCCCCACCGGTGGTCATGGTCGCTGACTTTCGACTGGGAGATCCGGATGCCCACGGTCATGTCGGGGCCGACGGCGTCCCGGACCTCGCGGCAGATCTCCGCAGCGAAGCGGACCCGGTTCTCCGGTGATCCGCCGTAACTGTCCGTCCGCTGGTTCAGGTAGTCCGTCAGGAACTGATCCAGCAGATACCCGTTGGCGCCGTGGATTTCAACGCCGTCGAAACCGGCCCGCTTGGCGTTCAGCGCCGCCGAGACGAAGCCTTTCCGGACATCGGCCATTTGCGCCGGGGTGATCTCCGAAGGAACGGGATACGGGCCCTCACCGCGGTAGAACGGCAGCTGCTCCCCCTTGGGGGCCACTGCCGATGGTCCGATCGAGGACGTGACAAACCGGTTTCCCTGGCTTTGCGCTCCCGCATGCATGAGCTGGGCGAACATCCGCGCGCCGGCCGAGTGGACACCGTCGACAACGGCGGCCCAGGACCGGGCCTGCTCCTCGGTCGCGATGCCGGGCTGGAAGTGATAGCCCTGGCTGTGCGCCGTGTCCGGGTAAATCCCTTCGGTAATCAAGAGTCCAAACCCGCCGCGGGCAAACGTCCGGTAATAGGACGCCATTCGTTCCGTGGCGTGCCCGTCTTCGGTGGCACTGATCCTTGTCATGGGAGCCAGCGCTACCCGGTTGTCGAGGTGGGTGGAACCGATCTGAAGGGGTGACCACAGCGGGGTGAAGTCAGTCATAAAGATCTCCTAGCCTAGGTGCTGCGAGCAGGGCGGCCGCACGCGCGGGCAACCCTGCGTTGGACGGGTCGGCCGCGTAGTCTTCCTGGCGCCTGTGCAGGCGTCCAAGAACCGAGGCGTCAGTAAAACAACTGAGGACCGCGGCCCGTAGTTCTTCAAGGGTCTGGCATTGTCTCGAGGCCCCGGAAGGACCGGTCATCATCCAGCCATCTTTGAGCGCGGTCACTTTGGGGGCTCCCGGCAGGCCCTGGCACACACTGTTGATTGTGGCGGCGGCAATCAGGTGTTGCCGCAGGGTTCTGACCGGGCCCAGGATGGGATCGGGCGCAACGGTTCGTCCGCAGGCACCGCACATGTGTCCTCCCCTTTCTTAGGGCATCACATCGCCGGAGTTGGGGCCGAGGGTTTGCCCCACAAAGAGGTTGCCTCCGGGGTCGCTGGCCAGCAGGAGAGCTGTGGGTGCCACCTCCGCCGGTTTGCCGAAGCGCCGCAGCGGGAGCTCCGCGCGTTTGGCCGCCTTCCAGTCCTCCGAGATCCCGTCAACCAGCGGAGTTTCGATCGGACCCGGGGCGATGCTGTTGACCAGCACATTGTCGCCGGCGGTTTCAAGGGCCAGGGCTTTGGTCAGCCCCACCACGCCGGCCTTGGCGGCAGTGTAGTGGCTCAGCCCGGTGCCGCCCTTGATCGCCAGCTGGGAGGCGATGTTGATGATGCGGCCCCACTTCTGCTGCCGCATCTCCCCCACCACCTCCCGGCAGCAGAGGAAAACGCCGGTCAGGTCGACGGAAATCGTCTCGCTCCACATGGCCAGGGTCATGTCCTCCAGCCGCGATTCGGTCAGCAGGCCCGCGCTGTTGACGAGGATGTCGATCCTGCCCAGCTGCTCCCGTGCGGCGGCGAAGGCCGCTTTCACGCTCGCTTCATCGGAGACGTCGACGGCGATGGTTCCCGCCGCGCCGGACCGGTCCAGGACAGCCACTCTGTCGCCGTTCGCGGTGAAGGCCTCGGCGATGGCCTTGCCAATGCCGCTGGCGCCGCCCGTGACCACCACAGCCCGGCCCGATTGGCGAGGGGAGGTGTCAGTGTTGTTCATTCGTTCCTTCCAGGGCTTCTCAGGCACGCATCTTGATGGTGAGGCCGCCATCGACTATCAGCGACTGGCCGGTGACGTAGGCGGCGTCGTCGGAGGTCAGGAAGCCGATCACGCTGGCAACCTCCTCGGGCCTGCCCACCCGGCCCCACGGGATCTCCCGCCCGGCGCGCTGCAGGCCGTCGGGTCCCAGCGAGTTCACCGGGTCCAGGGACTGCGGCGTCTCGATGAGCCCGGGGATGACGGCGTTGGCGCGGATGCCACGTGGTCCCAGCTCGGCGGCCACGCTGCGGATCAGCCCGAGCACACCGGCCTTGGCGGCCGCGTAGTGGGCATGCTCCTCCCACCCGTAGACACCGCCGGCGATTGAGGACACGGCAACCATCGCACCGCCCTCGGTCATCCGCGCGGACCCCGCCCGCAGGGTCCGCAACACCCCGGTGAGGTCGACGTCGAGCATGTCGTCCCAGCGCTCGTCGGTCAGCTCCCCCAGGGGCGAGTTGCGCAGGACCCCGGCGTTCGCCACGGCGTAGTCCAGCCGGCCGTACTCCTGGACGGCGCGTTCGGCGAACGCGTCAACCGACGGGGTGCTGCGGACATCCACTTCGTGGATCACCGCCTGGCCCCCCGCGTCCTTCACCAGGCGCAGGGTTTCCTCCGGGTCGTGGGGATCTCCCGGGAAGGTGCCGATCACCGACCGCACACCATGCCTGGCGTAGTGGACGGCGAGCGCGCGGCCGATTCCGCTGGCGGCCCCGGTGATCACGGCCACCTTCATATCCCCGGTCATGCGTCGACCTCGTGCGGGTGGTCCTCGAGCAGGGCCTCGGCCGGGGGTTTCGCGGCGATCATCAGGAGGCCGGAGAACAGCGTTCCGGCCGCACCGACCCACAGGGCTGCCGCGCCGGTACCCGCGCCGGCTGCCGCCGCGGTGAACAGTGCGCCGCCGAGGATGGTGCCCGGCTGGCTCATGGCACCGATGAACGCGGTGCCGGTGGCACGGCAGCTGACGGGGTAGCACTCAGCCATGAAGTACTGGATTGCGGCATAGGGCCCAACCAGGAAGAACAGGCCGGCGCCGTAGGTCACGATGATCATGACGGGACTCGTGGCGATGGGGCTGAGCATGACGGTGAAGGAAAGGCCGGAGAGAATCCAGCCGCCGATGATGGTCCGTTTGCGGCCGATCTTGTCCCCGAGCCATCCGTGGAAGACGTAGCCGAAGTACGCCAGCATGTTGATGACGATGAGCATCCAGAACGCATCCGAAAGCTCCACGCCCTTGGCGTTCTTGAGCACCGAGCTGCCGAGGATGCTGAAGATCATGATCCCGAAGAAGTTGAAGATCCAGGCCAGCGAGAAGACGATCGTGTTCCGGCGCAGGTGCGGTTCCCAGATGCGCTTCAGCGGGGCCGCGGACGAGTGTTCGACGCCGTACGCGTGGGCCAGGGCGTGGGCGTCCCCGGACTGGCCGCTCTTCTCAAGTTCGGTCAGCTTGTGGTGCAGTTCGAACTGGGGGGTCTCCTTGAGCTTCTTGGCAATGACCCAGACGATGATCGCTGCCGGGATGGTCGCCATCAGGTACAGGGCGCGCCAGCCGAGGGAAGGCAGGAACGCGAGGGCGAGGGCACTGGCGAGCAGGAAGCCCAGCGGCCAGCCGCCCTGGATGAAGGAGTAGTGGAAACCGGGCCGCTTGCGCTTATCGGCGACCTCGGTGACCTGGTAGACCTCGTTCATGTAGGTCGCGTTGACTGCCTGCTCCGAGAATCCGAGCCCGCCGAAGGAACGGACCAGCACGAGCAGGCCGTTGCTCAGAAACGGAATTCCGGTCGGAATCAGCGCCGTCAGGCCGGAGACAATTGCGGTGCCGCCAATGGTGGTCATCATGCCCTTGCGCCGGCCGAGCCGGTCAATAACAGGGCCGATGCCGAAGCAGACGATCGCGGTGCCGACGGCGATCCAGGTGTTGATGGCGTAGGCCTCGGTTGCTGTCCAGCCGAACTCTTCCTGCATGGCCGGCAGGAGGGTGCCGAAAAGGCCGTAGTCGAAAACGGCAATGGTCCAGGCCAGCAGGGCCAGCACCGTCGCGGTGGTCGTATTGCGCTTGGAGAAGACCGGGAAACGGCGTTTCTCGTCGGGTGCCGGGTTCGTCAGGTCGACGGCGGGCTGCTGGATGGTCATGACTGGTTTTCCTTTCGGGGGCTGCGAGCGAGGAAGGAGTCGGCGATCTGGTCGAACTTGAGCCAGCTGACGCCTTCGTGGGAGTTGATGTGTTCGATCAGGCGTTCGAGCATGAGCAGGACCTGGGGCCGGCCCGAGACGTCGGGGTGGATGGTCATGGTGAAGACGGCCTGGTCCATTTCCCGGTAAACCCAGTCGAACTGGTCGCGCCACATCTGCTCGATGTCGCGGGGGCTGACAAAGCCGTGCGAGTTCGGGGACGCCTTGATGAACATCATCGGAGGCAGGTCATCGAGGTACCAGTTGGCCGGAATCTCGACCAGGTCGGTTTCCTTGCCCCGGACCAGCGGCTCCATCCAGGTTTCGGCGTCCTTGGTGTAATCGATCTTCTTCCAGCTGTCGCCGACCCGGACGTAGTAGGGCTCGAAGTCGCGGTGCATCAGGGAGTGGTCGTACTTGATCCCGCGTTCGAGGAGGATCTCGTTGGTGACCTGCGAAAATTCCCACCAGGGGGCGACGTAGCCCGTGGGGCGGCGGCCGGAGACTTTTTCGATGAGTTCGATCGACCGGTCAAGGATGGCCGTCTCCTGCTCCCGGGTCATGGCGATGGGGTTCTCGTGCGAGTACCCGTGCACGCCAATTTCGTGCCCGGCGTCCACGATCATCCGGGTCAGGTCCGGGAACGTCTCGATCGAGTGGCCCGGGACGAACCAGGTTGCCGGCAGCCCGTACTTCTCGAAGAGGCGGATGAGGCGGGGGCCGCCGACTTCACCGCTGAACAGACCGCGGGAGATGTCACACGGAGAGTCTTCGCCTCCGTAGGAGCCGAGCATTCCGGCCACGGCGTCCACGTCGACGCCGAACGCGACTTGGATGTCCTTAGTCATGAGATCAACCTTTCACTGGGCTTTTTGTTGGAGTTGGGTTGTTGGGGTACTGGTTTCGGGATGGTCGGGGTCCGGAGCCCTGCCACGCAGGGCGAAGGTTTCCGCGATGCGGGCCGCGGGGGTGCCGAGGCGGAGCAGCAGGCTGAGCAGGACCAGCGACTGGGACGGCCGGAGCAGCCCGGAGGATATGGCGCCTGCTGCGCGCAGATCGTCGCCGCCGCCGTCGCCATAGATCGGCACGACGGCGCCGGCCTCCACCCGGGTGCTCGTGACCACCACGACGCCGGCTGCGGTGGCCGCGGCCACCTCCCGGCACAGCTCGCGGTTGGCGTTGCCCGTTCCCGTCCCCTGAAGGACGACGCCCGCCGCCCCGGCCTGGAGGGAACTTCGCAGCAGGGTGGCGTCCGCCCCGGGGTAGGCGGCGATCAGGTCCACGCGGGGCGAACCGGCCCCGGCGCCAGGCAGCGGCAACGCCTCAACCGCGGGCCCTACCGCCGTCAGGCTGACTTCACCTGCTTCGCTGACCGATCCGGCCGTTCCGAAATCCGGATTGGCGAAGGCCTCAGCTCTGGTGGTGTGGCACTTCCGCACCCCGGCTGCAGGGAAGATGGTCCCGGCGAAGGCCAGGAGCACCCCCTTCCCCCGGGCTGTGGGAGAGCCGGCGACGGCGATCGCCCGGGCGAGGTTTCCCGGGCCGTCAGGGGTGCTGGAGTCGGCCGCCTGCTGGGCTCCGGTGAAAACTACCGGCCGGTCATCGTCATGGGTGAGTTCCGCCAGGTAGGCCGTCTCCTCCATTGTGTCCGTGCCGTGGGTGACGACCACCCCAAGAACCTGCGGGTCGGCAAGGGCCTCCCGGATCCTGGCGCAGATGGCGATCATGTCGTCGACGGTCAGCAGGTATGAACCCTTCCGGAAGACGTCCACCACGCGGACCGGATGGGCCGCCGGGCCGCCGATGCTGGCGAACACCTGCTCTCCTGTGTCCGATGCCACCGCGCCGCCTCCGGCCCCGGAGCCCCGGGAGGAGATGGTTCCGCCCGTGGCCAACAGCACCACGTGCGCGCTCCCCGAATCTGTGACGGTCATGTTGACTCCGTTGCTCCTTGCATCCGCCGCGGCGAACGCCTACCCAATCGTTTGGGTTCTTGGCTAAAAAGTATCTTCGCGGTGTTTCCCCCAGGTGCTGCCCGGCGTTTCAGCGGTGTAAACACTTTTGGTGCCGAATCCGCCCCGCCGGGCTACCCAATCGATTGGGTAAGGGGTTAAAGTGACTATAGAATGTGACTTGGGACACGTCAAGGGTCCTAGGGCTGAAGATTCGCACCGCGTCGGGCACTCTTGTAGGACGCCTTCTTGAGCTGCGGCAGGGGAATAAATGGAAGAAATCACGGCCGATGGCCGCACCGTCACGCTGAAGGATCTCGCGAACGAGCTCGGCATCCACCCGTCGACGGTGTCCAGGATTCTGCATTCGGGCTCCGACGTCGCCCGCGGCGCCGCGTCCGTGGCGACGGCCGAACGTGTTCGCGAGTTGGCGCGGAAGCGGGGCTACTCTCCCAACCCCCAGGCCGCCGGCCTGCGGACGCGGCGGACCCGCCTGATGGGCGTGATTGTCCCCCGGCTCTCGGACCTTGTGCTGGCCATCATGTACGAGGGGATTGAGGAGGCCGCGGCCGAGCTGGGCTACTCCACCTTCGTCATGAATTCCCGGGATGACCCGGAGGAGCAACGCCGGAAAACGGACACCATGCTGGCACGCCGCGTGGATGGGCTGATCATCGGCGATGCCCACCTGGACGGCAGCCAGCTCAGGGAGCTCACCGCCCGCAACATCCCCTTCGTGCTCATGAACCGCCGGGTGACCGGCTACCCCTCGGCCACCTGCGACGATGTCCTCGGCGGCCAGCTCGTGGCCGACCACCTGTGGAGTAAAGGCCACCGGAACGTTGCCGTCATTGCAGGCGAACCATACGCCAGCACGGCTGTGGACCGGACGGCCGGGTTCGCGGACCGGTGGAAGTCCCTGGGCGGCGCGCTTCCCGAGGAAGCCGTCGTCTGGTCCCGCTTCGACACGGCGGGCGGCCGCGAAGCCACCGAAACGATCCTGGCGCGCAGGAAGCCGCACCCCACTGCCGTCTTCGCGGTCAACGACTTCGCGGCCATCGGCGCCATGGGCGTGCTGCGCTCCCACGGCCTCACCGTGGGCAGTGACGTCGCGGTCGTCGGCTTCAATGACACGTCCGTCGCCGCGGAGCTTCCCATCCCGCTCTCCTCGGTCCGCTCCCCCATGCTGGATATCGGTCGGACGGCGATGGAGCTGCTGAAGCGTGTGCTCGACGGCGAAGACGTCGAACCCGTCCGGCTGACACCCACCTTGTGCGTGCGGGAAAGCAGCGCCTGGGACAACGCAGGCTGACCCTGCTCAATGCGCTGCTGCGACGATACCCAGCGCCAGCATGTAGGTGGCGCGGACTTCGCCGTCGGTCAGGTCCAGCTGCAGGAGCTCCTGGATCTTCCTCAGCCTGTAGCTGAGCGTGTTGCGATGGATGAAGAGCTCGTCGCAGATTTTGGCGGAATTCCCGCTGTGCCTCAGGTAAGCGTCGAACGTCTCCCGCAGCGCAGTGCCGCCGTCGGAGGACAAGGGTGCCAGGAGTCGCTGGCACATAGCGACCAGACCAGGGCTGGGCAGCCCCTGAACAATGCCGGCGAGGTCGGCCAGCGGCGCTTTGTGCACGCCGGGCCGCCCCACGTTGCGCCGTGCAAGCCCAAGCGCCAGCGGCAGTTCGCCGAGATTCGCGGTCTCGGTGACGATCACAGACAGTTCCGGGGCGTCCAGAAAGAAGTCCCCGACGGCGTCAAGCAGGTCGGCCATGCCGTGCCGGCGCTGCAGCAACAAGGTGGTGAGCCCGGTTTCCTCCATGAACCGCACGGTGTTGAAAGAGCCCTGCAACCCCACCCGCGCGCGCCAGGCGATGGCACGCAGCTTGGCGGGAGCGATCTCCTCCGAACTGCCGATGAGTACCGCGGTCCAGTCTCCGTCGGGGTCGAAACCGGACTCGAGGGCATAGCGGCGCAGCGGCCGGGAAGGCTCGCCGTGGCCCGCATAGAGGGCCTCCATGAAGCGCGCCGCCTCCCGGGAATGCAGGGGCGAGCGGGAGCCGAGGGTGTAGCTCAGCTGCAGGCCGATCACGGCGGCGACGGGACCCAGGACGGGCTGCAGCACGATGTCGTTGCCGATCCCCTCGATGGCAAGCCTGAATTGCTCCGCTGCGCCGCTTGGCAGGCGCAAAGTGGTCCGCGCCGTATCGCCGTGGGCCGTGCCTGCGGCAACGAGTTCGAAGGCATTCTGATCGATGACGGCCACCCTTGCGTTGACGGCGCCCGCCACCCGCTCAAGCACCTCCGCCAGGGACCGTCCGTCGGCCGCCAGACGGGTGCATGCGTCTGCCAGCTCCCAGCCCTTGCGCAGTTCCTCATACCGCTCGGTGGCAATGATCCGCTCCACGTGGCGCATGACCAGCACGAAGGGCACCTCCGGCGGGAGCTCCAGCAGCGGCAGGCCGTGCGCCTCGCAGGCCCGTAACAGGCCCTCCGGCAGCTCGCGGTGCGCGGCGCCCAGGCCAAACGCGAGTCCCGAGACGGGCACGGAGACCAGCCGTTCCACGTAGGCGTCCCAGATCCTGAAGTCCCTGACGTTCAGGCCCATGCCGTTGGTCAGCACCAGGGCATTGACACTGAGGAAGGGCGTGGGGTCCATATGTTCCGTCGGAGCGCACCAGGTGATCGGCCGGCTCAGGCGGCCTTCGGCGCCCGAAACACGGAGACGGATATTGAGGTCGGCGTCGCCGATCAAGTTTGAGATACGCACGGCAGCCTCCCATAAGTGGCGGGCGAAACCCTCCAGATAGTGCAGACATCATAAGTCAGCCCGTCGGATTCATCGAACTGCACAATATCGGCGGCACCGGATGCTGAGTAGCGTTGCACCATGCAAACAAATGTGACCCCCGACACCGCTCCGCGCGCTCAAGGGCGTGTGCTGTTGAACTCCGACATGGGTGAAGGCCTGGGTCTCCACGAGTTCGGCAACGACGAAGAACTCATGCGCATCATCGACGTCGCCAACGTCGCCTGCGGGTTCCACGCGGGCGATCCCGACGTGATGAGCCGCACCGTGGCACTCGCGGCCGAGCACGGGGTGGCTGTCGGCTCGCACCCCGGCCTCCCCGACGTCGTAGGTTTCGGCCGCCGCCGGATGGTGCTCAGCCCCGACGAGGTCGAGTCCATCATCCTGTACCAGACCGGGGCCCTGACGGCGTTCCTCGGCAAGCACGGGCTCACGCTGAACCACATCAAACCGCACGGCGCCCTGTACGGAATGCTGGCCGGTGACGAGGAACTGATGCAGGCCGCCGCCGGAGCGGCGCTGCAGTACGGAGTTCCGTTTTACGGACTCGCCGGCACGGCCCACGAAAAAGTGTGCCGGGCCATGGGCGTGGAATTCGTGCCGGAACTCTATGTCGACCTCAATTATGGTCCGGCAGGCGAGCTGCTGATCCAGCGCCGCCCGGTTCCCACCGATCCCGCAGCCGCCGCCGAGCGCGTCAGCCGCGCACTCGCCGGCGAGCCGGTACTGGCCGTGGACGGCACCGAACTGGACATTCCGTTCCAAAGCATCTGCGTGCACTCCGACGCACCCAATTCCACTGCCGTGGCCAGCGCCGTGCGTGCGGTCCTGGGCTAGAGCCGAATCATCCAACCATCTGAAAGCGAGCACCCCATGGCAAACATTGTTTCCCCCCTCCCCGGAGTCTTTTACCGCAAGCCGGGCCCGGGCAAGCCGCCTTTCGCCAACGAGGGCGACACCATCGAAGTCGGCCAGACCGTCGGCATCATCGAAATCATGAAGCAGTTCACCGAAATCCAGTCCGATGTGGCCGGAACCCTCGAATCCTTCCAGGTCAACGAGGGCGACATGGTCAATCCGGGCGACACCATTATCGTCATCCGAGAAGGCTAATGATGAAGAAATTGCTCATCGCCAACCGCGGTGAAATCGCCGTGCGGATCGCCCGCACAGCCCGCGAAATGGGCATCGAGACGCTCCTGGTGGTCAGCGAGCCCGACGCCGATTCCCTGGCCGCGCGCACGGCGGACAACTTTGTCGTGGTGGGGCCCGCCCCTGCACCCGCCAGCTACCTGAACCAGGACGCCGTGATCGCCGCCGCCGTGGACAACGGCTGCGACGCCGTCCACCCTGGCTACGGATTCCTCTCCGAGAACGCCGAGTTTGCGCGGAAGGTCGCAGCAGCGGGCCTCACCTGGGTGGGTCCCGACGCCGGCGCGATCGAAATGATGGGCAACAAGTCCCTGGCCCGCGAATCCGCCCGCAAGGCAGGGGTCCCGATCCTCCGCGGGTCCGACGGGCCGCTCGACCCCGACGCCGACGCCGTGGAAGAGGCCCGCGGCATCGGTTACCCGCTGGTGGTCAAGGCCTCCGCCGGCGGCGGAGGCCGCGGCATCCGATTTGTGCACAATGAAGGCGAACTGCTGGAGACCATCGAGATGGCCCGCGGCGAAGCGGCGTCGGTCTTCGGGGATCCGACCGTCTATCTGGAGCGCTTCGTAAAGCACGCCCGGCACGTGGAGGTACAGGTCCTTGGCGACGGTACCAATTTCATCCACCTCGGAGACCGCGACTGCTCCATGCAGCGGCGCTCCCAGAAAGTCATTGAGGAAGCCCCGGCCCCGGACCTTCCCGACGCCGTCCGCCGGACCATCCGCGAATCCTCGGTGGAACTCGCCCGGGAGTGCGGCTACAGCGGCGCCGGAACGGTCGAGTTCCTCTACGACCCGGTCGGCCACGAGGCCGCGTTCATCGAAATGAACACCCGGATCCAGGTGGAGCATCCCATCACCGAGGAAATCACCGGCGTCGACCTGGTCCGTGAACAGCTGCTCATCGCCTCCACCGGCGCCATGTCGGTCCGGCAGGAGGACATCAAATTCAGCGGCCACGCCATCGAGTGCCGCATCAACGCCGAGGACCCGCACAACAACTTCTTCCCCAGCCCGGGCCTGATCACGGCCCTGGAATGGCCTGCAGGCGACGGGATCCGCATCGACGCCGGCGTGGAGGCAGGGTCCACGGTCAGCCCGTACTACGATTCCATGCTCGCGAAGCTCATTGTCCACAAGGACACCCGCGAAGCCGCCATCGAAGGGGCGCTGGAGGCCCTGTACGGGACCCGGATCGAAGGGGTCAAGACAACCATTCCCGTGCTCAAGAAGCTGCTGGACCGGCTCGAATTCGCCGCCGTCAAGCACCACTCAAAGTTCATAGAAACCGTCGACAATCTGATGGAGGCACCATGAGTAGCCCCGCACCCGCCGAGCTGGAGGCCCGCTACACCTGGGGCGGAGACGAGTTCCTGTTCGTCGAGGTCTCCGAGTCCATGAGCCTGGCCGCCAATTTCAGGGTCATGTCGATCGCCGAGAAGCTTGCAGAGCTGGAGCTGCCGGGCATCGTGGATATCTGCCCTGCCAACGCCTCGCTGCTGGTGAGGTTCGATCCCGACGTCCTGCCGCCGTCGAGCCTTGAAGAGACCGTCCGGACCATTGAAGGGGACCTGGCGCACCACCAGCAGCAGGCCCTCGAAACCCGGATCATCGAGGTGCCCGTCTGGTACGACGATCCGTTCACGGCCGAAGTGGCAGAGCGCTTCCGCGAAGGATTCCACCAGGAGCCGGGCGGCAGCGACATTGACTACGCCGCCAAAGTCAACAACCTCAAGGACGCCGCGGAGTTCATCAAGCGGCATCACGAGCAGCCCTGGCTGGTGTCAATGGTCGGCTTCGTCGCCGGATTGCCGTTCCTCTTCCAGCTGGTTGAGCGCGAGAAGCAGCTGGAAGTCCCCAAGTACCTGAGCCCCCGTACGGATACCCCCGCCCTGACCGTGGGCCACGGCGGCTGCTTCGGCTGCATCTACTCGGTGCGGGGCGCAGGCGGCTACCAGATGTTTGGCGTCGCTGCCGCGCCAATCTTCGATCCGGCGCAGGCCCTGGCCGATTTCAAGGACTTTATGGTGTTCTTCCGGCCGGGCGACATTGTGAAGTTCAAGCCCGTGACCGAGGCCGAGTACAACAGCATCCAGGCCGAGATCGCCGCGGGGACGTTCCGCTACCGGCAGGCGCCCGTGACCTTCGATCTGGCCAAAGCGCTGGCGAATCCCGAAGGCTACAACAAGGAACTCATGGAGGCCCTCAATGGCATTTGATATCAAGAGCCCCGGGCTGGCCACCACGGTCCAGGACCAGGGACGCACCGGCCACTACAACGTCGGCATTCCGCAGAGCGGTTCACTGGACCAGTACTCCGCCGAATTGGGCAATGCGCTGGTGGGCAACACCGCCAAGGAAGCGGTCCTGGAATGCACCTACCTGGGCCCGGCGCTCACCACCGACCAGGATGTTGTTCTTGCCGTCACCGGGGCACCGGTTGAGGTCAAGGTCAACGGCGAATCCCGGGCCCAGTGGACCCGGTTGCAGCTGAAGGCCGGCGACGAACTCAGCTTCGGCGTCATCCAGGGCGGCACCCGGTATTACATCGCGGTCCAGGGCGGCATCGACGTGCCCGAGGTGCTCGGTAGCCGGTCCACCTACAGCCTGGGCGCAATCGGCGGATTCCACGGCCGCAAGCTGGAGGCCGGCGACCGCGTTCCCGTCGGCAGCCCGCTCAACAACGGAGCGGTGCCCGACGCCGATACTATTCCGGAGGAGTTCCGGCCCGTCTTCGGCAAGGAGCAGACCGTTCGGATTGTGCTGGGGCTCTACGACCACCGCCTCACCGACGAGGGACTTGACAACCTCCTGAACGGCGAGTGGAAGGTGACTCCGGTGGCCGACCGGATGGGGCTGCGGTACTCCGGTCCCGGCGTCAAGTGGAAGGAACGGGAGCAGCCTTTCGGGGCCGGTTCCGACCCGTCCAACATCGTGGATGCAGGCTACGCCGTCGGGTCCATCCAGATTCCGGGCGGCACCCAGCCGATCATCCTGCACCGTGACGCCGTCTCCGGCGGCGGCTACGCCATGGTGGGAACAGTCATCAGCGCCGACATGGACCTGGTGGCCCGCGCCGCGCCCGGCACGTCCACCAGGTTCGTCGCCGTCAGCATGGACGAAGCTTTGGCCGCGCGCAAGGACCTCGCTGAACGCAAGAAGAGCGCGCGTGCAGCCCTGGGCCTCGGCGGTTGATGCCAGGCACAGCAGCAGGAACCGGAGGCTTGACGCGCCCGCGGCTGGCCTCCGCCTCGCCCCGCTGGCAAACTGGGCCGATGACCGCATCTCATGGGAAGTCCGGTAGGCCAGGCATCCACAACCGCGACCACAGGGGGCACTCGTGAAGCTCTTACTTACCTCCGGCGGCGTGACAAACCCGAGCATCCACTCGGCGCTCGTGCAGCTTCTCGGCAAGCCGATCGACCAGAGCCACGCCCTGGTGGTCCCGACAGCGCAGTGGGGTCACCCGATGTGCGGACCGGCATCCGTGCGGGGCCTCCTGGCCGCCGAGCCTGGCTCCCGCCATTTGTCCGGTCTGGGCTGGGCGTCGCTCGGCGTCCTCGAGCTCACGGCGCTGCCCACCATCGGGGCGGAGCGCTGGGTCCCCTGGCTCCGGGAGGCCGACGCGCTCCTGGTCGACGGCGGCGACGCTACGTACCTCTGCCATTGGATGCGGGAGTCCGGGCTGGCCGAGCTGCTGCCGTCACTGCCTGACACGGTCTGGGTGGGGGTGAGCGCCGGAAGCATGGTGATGACGCCCCGGATCGGGCAGTCCTTCGTGGCGTGGCCGGCCGCGCAGGACGATCGCACCCTGGGGGCGGTGGACTTTTCGATCTTCCCGCATCTGGACGCTTTCCCGACCAACACCCTGGCGCAGGCCGAGCGGTGGGCCGCCGACATCGGAGTCCCCTCCTATGCGATCGACGAACAGACAGCTATCAAAGTCGTCGACGGCTCCGTCGAGGTGGTCTCGGAAGGTCAATGGAGAAAATTCGGGTAGGCAGGAACCGGTGATGCTTCTTGCCGTTCACCGGCACTCCACGAACGGTTCATAACCGGCCAGTACGTTTGCGGGGTCCTGTTGAGATCCAATTTTTGAGAGGCTCCCCCATGAGCGCTACTCGCACCCGAGGCCTCCTCACGGCCGCCGCCGCCATCGTCCTGGCAGCGTCCGCAATCGGCGGCACGGCCGCCGCCCAGGCCGTAGGCCCCAGCACCCGGCACGGCGGGAGCGACGCCGGCTCCGGCGCCCACCGCGAAACGAACACCGCCCTGGCCGAGGCGTTCGGCGGCGTCGACCGGTCCACGAACTGGCAGCAGACCGGCAAACTGAAGCTGGATGTCCCCACGTACCACACCGAAGGAATCGCCTTCAGCCGGGACCACATCTTCCTCTCGGCCGTCCAGATCACCGAACCGACCACAAAGTTCCCCTCCCCGCAGGGCGGTTTCGACCGCACGCCGGGCAAGGGAGTCGGGCACCTGTTCGTTATGGACAAGGCCGGGAAACTGCAGAAGGACATCATCCTGGGCGAGGGCGACATGTACCACCCCGGCGGCATCGACTTCGACGGCACCAACGTCTGGGTCCCGGTTGCCCAGTACCGGCCCGACAGCAGCGCGATCATCTACCGGGTGGACGCGACCACCCTCGACGTACACAAGCAGTTCGAGGTGAAAGACCACTTTGGCGGCATCGTGATGGACAAGCAGACCGGCCATCTGGTCGGCAACACCTGGGGATCGCGGCGCTTTGCCGAATGGGACCTGCGCGGCAAGCAGCTCTCCACCTGGCAGAACCCGAACTACTTCATCGACTACCAGGACTGCCAGTACGTGCCCAACTCGAAAATGCTGTGCGGCGGGGTCACCAACCTCCCGCAGACTCCTACCGCCGGCGGAACCGGCGCCACCTATGAACTCGGCGGCATGGCAATGATCGATCTCAAGTCCCGCAGCGTGATCCGCGACGTCCCCTTCCAGCAGTGGTCCACCGCCGGGCACGTGGCCACCCGCAACCCCTTCAAAATGACCGCCGACGGCGGCCGCCTCACCCTGAAGGTGGCCCCGGACAACGGCGAGGAGGGCAACGGCACCGAAATCCTCACCTACGAGGCCACCGTTACCGCAGCCAAGTAGTAGGCAGAAATAGCGCAGCTGAGCCACGAAACGCCCCCGGCATGTGCCGGGGGCGTTTCTGCCCCCGGGACAGGCACGGTCTTGATGCCGGAGCCGCCTGCCTGACACGGGGCCGTGCTCGGGGTCGAGCGGCGACCGGCGGGAGGACCACCAAGGGGTATACGAAATACCCCCGGGGGTATATAGTGAGAGACGTCACAGTGATTGAAGAGCACGGAGACCCCGGAGTCCGGACGCGCAGGCGAAGATGCTGCCGGTACCGCCCCGCCGGCCTCCGCGGCCCGATCAATCCCCCGATATACCCGGCGTCGGCGGCGACGCGACGCCAGGCTCCCAGAGAGGCGTCTTATCCATGAGCATGCACCACGAGATCCTGATCATCGGAGGCGGCAACGCGGGGCTGAGCGTTGCAGCCCGGCTCCGCCGCGCGGGGCGGACCGACATCGGGGTGATCGAGCCGAGCGACCGGCACTACTACCAGCCCTTGTGGACGCTGGTCGGCGGAGGATCGGCCAGCCAGGCGGAAACGGTCCGGCCGCAGGCCTCCGTCATGCCCCAGGGGGTGGCCTGGATCAAGGACGCCGCGGCGGACATTGACCCGGACCGGCGCAGCGTCGAGCTCGCCTCCGGCGGGACCGTCACGTACGACTACCTCGTGGTCAGCCCCGGCATCCAGCTCGACTGGGACAAGATCCCCGGCATGGCCGAAGCCGTGGACTCACCGACGGCGTCCAGCAACTACCGCTTCGACCTGGCGCCGAAGACCTGGGACTTGATCCGCAACCTGAAGTCCGGGACGGCCATCTTCACCCAGCCCTCGGGGCCCATCAAGTGTGCCGGCGCTCCGCAGAAGATCGCATACCTGGCCGCCGACTACTGGCAGAAGCAGGGCGTCCTGGACAAGATCCGAGTGGTGATGGTCCTGCCCACGCCCGGCATGTTCGGGGTCAAGGTGTTCGCCGACGAGCTTGAGCGGGTGGTGGCCAAGTACGGCATCGAAGTCCGCTTCAACAGCGAGCTGACCTCGGTGGACCCCGCTGCCGGCATGGCAGAGATTACCGACAACGCGGCGGGGACCAAGGAGTCACTGCACTACGACCTGCTCCACGTGGTGCCGCCGCAGTCGGCGCCGGACTGGCTCAAGCGCACCTCTCTGGCCGATCCGGCCAACCCCGCAGGCTACGTGGACGTGGACAAGCACACCATGCAGCACAAGCGGTACCCGGAAATTTTCGCCCTGGGCGACGCCGGGTCCACGCCGAACTCGAAGACCGGCGCGGCGATCCGCAAGCAGGCCCCGGTGCTGGTGAAGAACCTGCTGGCCGCCCTCGAGGGCGCAGTGCCGGCAGCCCAGTACGGAGGCTACGCCTCCTGCCCGCTGACGACGGCGCGGGGGAAGATGCTGCTGGCGGAGTTCGATTACAGCCTCCAGCCCGCACCCAGCATCCCGTTCATCGACACCACAAAGGAACGCACCGATATGTGGCTGCTGAAGCGCTACGGGTTGCCGTTTATGTACTGGAACCTGATCCTGAAGGGCCGCGCCTAAGGGCGGGCTGAGTTCAGCAGGCAGCACGACGACGGCGGGAGTCCCCCCGCCGTCGTGGTTCTGTCCCGTACCGTCCCGGACCGGTGCATCAAAGGGTGGCGGCTTCTTCCTGCGCCAGCCTGATCATCCGAAGTTCGTCCTCCACAGCCCGGGCAGGCCAGTAGTCCTTTGCCAGCTCGTCGGCGTAGCTTCGATCTGCTGCCGGGAAGAGCTTGCCGAACAGGCCGGCCGCCTGCAGCAGGGCGATCAGTGCCGTGGTTCGGGGATCCGGCGCTGCGGCGACGCGTTTCCCGGCCTCGGGGGCCATCGCCGCAGGTGTGCCGGCGTCGGGGGCGCCAGCTTCCGGGGTTCCGGGGGCCGCCGCGTCGGGGGCGGGCGCAGTGGGGGCCGCCGCGGGTTCGGGCGTCCCGGCGTCGGGCGCTGCCGTGGAGCCGGCCCCGCCGGCATCGGCCGGCGCACCGACATCGGCAGGGGCGCCGCTGAGCGAGGCCTCGATCTTTTTCAGCAGCGCAGCTTCCGGGCCGTGGTCTTTCTCCGGGTACCGCGTGGACTTGAACAGGCCAAGGTGTTTCTCTCCGACGGGTTCCACGATGCCCAAAGACGCCATCCCTTCGTAGACACGCTGCACTTCTGCTCGGCCCTCCAGCATGGCCACCCAGCGCTTGGGAGTGTGCGGCCGTGATTTGCCGCGGATCAGCCCCAGCTCGTGCTGGAAGTCGGTGGGCGGGGCGGCCGCGGTGGCCCGGACATTCTTTCCCTGCAGCCCGATGGCACCGGTCAGCTCCAGCTCGGCCAAAATGGCCCCGGCCAACGTGGTTCTGAGGGCAAACACCGGCACTTCGGGTTTGCCGTTTTGGTCGTTCGTTGCCAGCAGAAGGAAGGCCTGGGGAAGGTTCAGCTCCGGCGCTTTCGCGGTTTCAGCGTTCATACGATCATGGTGGGCCTGTTGGGCAGCCACCACATGAGGATTTCGTCCCGGATCTTCCAAACCAAAACACCCTCGACGCCGGCCGGACAGACCGGTAGGGTTCCCCGCATCTGTTCCGGACACTTCTGGGAGGCAACGGTGCTCAAAAGAATCAGCAGGATGACAGCTGCGGTGGCGGGGCTGATGCTCGCGCTCGGCACGATCGCGCCGCCCGTGACGGCATTGACGGCGGCGGGCTACGACATCGATTCCGCCTCCAGCCTGCAGGTGGTGGTCAACAAGCACCGGCCGCTGGATCCGGCTACGTACGTGCCGGCACGGCTGGTCAGGGTCCAGGGGGAACGGCTGCGGTCAGAGGCCGCGGACGCCTACAAGCTGTTGGCTAAAGCAGCCAAGGGAGCCGGCGTGAACATCATTCCGGTCAGCGGCTACCGTTCCTACAGCCAGCAGGCCAGCCTTTATGACAGCTACGTGCGCCAGTACGGACAGGCGACGGCGGACACTTTAGCCGCCCGGCCCGGCTTCAGCGAGCACCAGACCGGCCTGGCGATGGACATCGGCAACGCCAGCGGAGTCTGTGCCCTGCAGGCCTGCTTCGCCACCACGCCGGCGGGCAAATGGGCGGCGCAGAACGCCAAGACGTACGGCTTCATCATCCGTTACCCGGCGGGTGCCGAGGACGTTACCGGCTACACCTACGAGCCCTGGCACCTGCGCTATGTGGGCAAGGAGCTCGCGGGGAAAGTCAGCAGCACCTTGGAGGGTTACTTCGGCCTGGAACCGGCCCCGGACTACCTCTAAGCCGAGGAACGCCCCCGCGCGGCGCCGGCCCACACTCCGTGCAATCTGAGCTCCCTCCGTTGCATGTTGCATGCAACAGAGGTAACTTGTGCTGATGAAGGTCTGCAAAGTGGCTGATTCCAGGTCCCCTCCTACTGGCGTTGACTCGGCAAGTCAGGTCCAGCTGAGAAGAGCCTCCACGTCGACCGCGGAAATGCCGCGCTCCTGCGCTTCGCGCAGGACAAGCATCCGGGCAGTATTGACTATATGGCGGCGCATGGCCTGTCCGGCTTCCTCGGCCTCCCCTGCCACGAAGGCCTCATAGACGTCCCGGTGGTCCTCAAAGGCTTCACGGGAGGAACGCGACCTGGGGACTGTTTCCACCCCGGTGAGCAGGACGACGTTACGGAGGTCCTCCAGTATTTTCACCATCCTGTGATTGCCTGAGGTACTTAACAACGCCAGGTGGAAGTCGCGGTCGGTTCGCAAGGTGGCGGCAGCATCTCCGGTTTCGGAGCTCTGCTGAAAAGCGTCGAACGCCTCTGTGACCCTGCGGATATCGGCGTCGGTGCGGACCGCAGTAGCTCGCCGGGCCGCTGGTACCTCTAGCATCAGTCGGACCTGGAACACCTCGACGAGGTCTTCCAGAGTAGTGGAGCGAACCCTCATCCCTTTATTGCGCTCGACCACAACGAGGCCGGTCGTGGCCAGCTGCTGCAGTGCCTCCCGTATTGGTGTTCTAGACACTCCAAGCCATTCGCCCAACTGGGTGGCGGAGTACAGCTCGCCCGGCTTCAACTCACCGTCCAATATCGCAGTTCTGAGCCTCGTGATGGCCTGATCTGTCAGATTGTCTGCACGTTCGAGGTTGTCCACGAGCACATTCTCGCATGGACAACTTCCCTCCCAGTTATGAGGAATTACATGGTCACGAAGCCATTGCGCTGTGCCGTCATCGGCGGTGGCATCATCGGTGTCGCCGTCGCGCGTGAGCTCATCAACCAGCTCGACGGCGCGTCGGTTACGGTCTACGAGAAGGAGGAGAAACTGGCCTACCACCAGACGGGCCATAACTCCGGAGTGGTGCATGCCGGTCTCTATTACGAGCCAGGCGGACTCAAGGCCACCCTGTGCCGCCGTGGGGTCGACCTGCTGAAGGAATACTGCGCCGCCAAGAACCTCCCCTACGATCAGTGCGGAAAGCTGGTCATCGCTCAGACTGCCGAAGAAACCCGGCGGCTTGAAGACATCTTCGTCCGGGCACAAGCTAACGGTGTGCCCGGTGCCAGGATGCTGAGCGCCGAGCAGATCAAGGACGTGGAGCCGAACGCCGTCGGGGTCTCGGCACTGCACTCGCCTGAAACGGCCATCGTTGACTACGCCGCTGTCACCAACGCCCTCGCCGACGACGTCCGCCAGGCAGGCGGGCAGATCAGGCTGGGACAGGAAGTCAACTCCCTTGAGCAGCAGGGGCAGGGCGTTGTGGTCCACACCAGGGACGGGAGTGAACATTACGACCTCGCGGTAGCCTGTACAGGGCTCCAGTCCGACCGGCTGGCCGCGTCGACGGGGGAACCCTCCACCCCGCGCATCGTGCCGTTCTTCGGTCAGTACTTTCTTCTCGGCCCCGAGGCACGCAACCAGGTCAAGGGACTGATCTATCCGGTTCCGGATCCGCGGCATCCTTTTCTTGGTGTGCACCTCACCAAGCGCATCGACGGCGAAATGATGCTGGGCCCGAACGCGTTCATCTCGTTCGGCCGGGAATCGTACTCGTGGAAGGACGTCAATGTGCGCGACGTCCTGGACTACGCGCTGTTCCCCGGTTTCTGGAACTTCGCCCGGAAAAACCTGCCGTCGGCGGCGCGTGAGTTCCACACGGTCATCAGCAAGCGCAAGTTCATCGCCGAGGCAGTGCGGTTCGTCCCCTCGCTCGAGGGTGCGTCCATCGTTCCCGGCACGCGGGGTGTCCGCGCCCAAGCGATGAACGGTGACGGGTCGCTCGTGGATGACTTTGTGATTGCCCGCCGCCAGGATCTGGTCCTTGTCCGCAACGCGCCCTCCCCGGGAGCCACTTCCTCCCTGGCCATCGCCGAATACATCGTCAACCAGGCGCTCGAAGGGCGCTCCGTCCCCGGCCGGGCCGGCGCCCGATAACCGCCGGCGCCCGGTAACCGACGGCGCCCCAACGACAGGAAGTCCGTGCCTTCGCAAAAGGAGGCACGGACTTCCTGGTCAAACAGGATCACACGCGGGTGGTCCCGGGGTCACGACCTTCTCAGCGGAAGGCCGCGATACCGGTGATGTGGTTGCCCAGAATCAGCGTGTGCACCTCGTCCGTACCCTCGTAGGTGCGCACGCTCTCGAGGTTGTTGGCGTGGCGCAACGGGGAATAGTCCAGGGTGATGCCGTTCCCGCCGAGCATGGCCCGGGCATCGCGGCAGATCTGGATCGCCTCGCGGCAGTTGTTCAGCTTGCCCACGGAGATCTGGTGGGGCTGGAGCACTCCGGCGTCCTTCAGCCGGCCCAACTGCAGGGCCAGGAGCGTGCCCTTGTTGATCTCCAGTGCCATGTTGACGAGTTTCTCCTGGGTCAGCTGGTAGCCAGCGAGTGGCTTGCCGAACTGCATGCGCTGCTGCGAGTAGTCCCGGGCCGTGAGGTAGCTGTCACGCGCCGCCCCCATGGCGCCCCAGATGATGCCGTAGCGGGCCTCGTTGAGGCACTCGAACGGGCCGCGCAGGCCCTTGGCGTTAGGCAGCATGGCGCTGGCTGGCAGCCGAATGTCCGTCAGTTCGATGTCGCACTGGATGGACGCGCGCATGGAGAGTTTCTGCTGGATGGGGGTGGCCTTGAAGCCGGGGGTGTCGGTCGGGACGACGAAACCGCGGACGCCGTCGTCGGTCATGGCCCAAATGATGGCCACCTGCGCCACCGAGGCCAGCCCGATCCAGCGCTTGGAGCCGTTGAGGATCCAGTCGTCGCCGTCGCGCTTGGCGAAGGTCAGCATGTTTCCGGGGTCGGACCCGGCGGACGGCTCGGTGAGTCCGAAGCAGCCGATGGCGGTTCCGGCGGCCATCCGCGGAAGCCACTCCTGCTTCTGCTCTTCGGATCCGTGCTTGGCGATGGCGCTCATGGCCAGCGAACCCTGGACGCTGACGAACGTCCGCAGACCCGAGTCGCCGGCCTCCAGTTCCAGGGCGGCCAGGCCGTACTCCACCGAGGACCGGCCCGGGCACCCGTAGCCCTTGATGTGCATGCCGAGCAGGCCGAGTTCCGCCATCTGCGGGACTATCTCCAGCGGGAACTCCGCGCGCTCGTACCAGTCGGCGATATTCGGTTTGATGGCCGTGTCCACGAATCCGCGGACTTTCTCCCGCACGGCGACTTCCTCCGCCGTGAGCAGTGTGTCAATGCCGATGAGGTCTGAAGTGTCAGTCATGGTTCTACTTTCCGGTGGGGTGGGTTTGGAGGGCTGCCTGGCGGTTCCGCTCCGGGAAGCTCGCACCGCTGTGTTCGCCGAGCAGCGGCGGCAGCCGCCGGTAGGTGGCGGGTGTTTCCGAAAGTTGGATCGGGTTGGCCACCTGGCGGGAGGTGCGGGGGCTGGACCCGTCCGCAATCTCCACCACGGGTTCCAACCCCAGGTCGGCGGCCAACTGGATCGCTTCCACGATCGAGTTGACCTTGCCGGCGGGTACGCCCGCCGCGCTGAGCAGGCCGGACCATTCCACCACCGGTTTTTTCCGAAGCTGTTCCTCAAGCAGCGCCTTCAGCGCGACCCGGTGGGCCACCCTGTTCGAGTTCCCGCGGAATCTGCTGTCGTCGGCCAGTTCGGGAACGCCGAGCACCCGCGCCAGGGCGGCAAACTGCTTGTCCGTTCCGACCGCCAGGGCGAGCGGCCCGTCCGCGGTCTGCAGCGTCTCGTACGGCGCAATGCTGGGGTGGGCGTTGCCCATCCGTTGCGGGGATTCGCCGGTGGCCAGGGTGCTGGAGGCCTGGTTGACGAGGCCGGCAAGCAGCGAGGAGAGCAGGTTAACGTCGACCCGCTGTCCCCTGCCGGTCTGGTCGCGGCTCCGCAGCGCGGCCAGGATGCCCACCACCGCGTTTTGGCCGGTCACCACATCCACCAGCGCCACCCCTACCTTGCTCGGTTCCGACTCCGGTGATCCGGTCACGCTCATCAGTCCCCCCACGGCCTGGACCAGGAGGTCGTACCCGGGCAGGTGCGCGCCGCCCTTGCTGCCGAAGCCGGTGATGGAGCAGTAGACCAGGTCCGGGCGCTCCGCCCGGAGGGTGTCATAGTCCAGGCCGAAGCGCTGCATGACACCCGGCCGGAAGTTCTCAACAATGACGTCTGCCGCGAGCGCTATGTCCAGCGCCTGCGCGAGCCCTTCCTCGGTGCGCAGGTCGCACACCACCGAGCGTTTGTTCCGGTTGACGCTGGAGAAGTACGTGCCCGCGCCGTGTTCGTCCACGGGGGGCACCCAGGCCCGGGTGTCGTCACCGCCCGGGCTCTCCACCTTGATCACATCGGCGCCAAAGTCAGCGAGCATCATGGTGGCAAAGGGTCCGGCGAGGACCCGGGAGAAGTCCGCCACCTTGATCCCGTCCAGGGGTGCGGCGGCGGGAGGGGCGTGGGGGAAAGATTCGGTGCTGCTCAACGAGCGTCAGCCTCCTTATGTTGTGGTTCTGCAGGCTCAGTTGGAGGCGGTCACGGGATTGCTGAGGGGTCCGAGCCCCGTCACGCGGCATTCGGCGACGTCCCCGGGTTCGATATGCACGGCTCCCGGGGTTCCGGTGGAGATGATGTCACCGGGGAAGAGTGGCATGACCTTGCTGTGGAAACTGATCAGGTAGGCCGGGTCGTAGCGCATGTGCGACACCGTGTTGCTGCGGCGCACCTCCCCGTTGACCACGGTGGATACCGTGACCTCGGCCAGGGAACCGGCGGCCTCCTCCACCTCGGCGAGGGGCACGATCCGGGGTCCGAAGGAGAAGAACCCCGGAAAGTTCTTGGAGCGGGTGAGGAACCGCGGATTGCGCTGCAGGATGTCTTCCGCGGTCTGGTCCAGGACCGGTACGACGCCGGCGAGATAGGACAGCGCCTCCTCGGGCTCGACATTGCGGCAGTATCGACCAATCACGACGGCGATCTCCGCCTCAGTGGTGGTGCGCTGGCTCTGCTCCGGGATCGGAATGTTCTCGTCCGGGCCGATGACCGTATGGTCCCCCTTGATGAACGAGGCAGGCTCGTCGGGCACGGCTTCGGTCAGGTCGGAGGCGTGCTCCACGTAGTTCAGGCCGATCCCCCACAGCATGCGGGGGTGGCGGTACGGGGCGCCGTAGCTGAGGTGCTCCGGGTCGCGGAAGACGGCGTCGTCGGCGTTGGCTGCGGCCGTTTCGAGCTCCCCGAGCAGGTCCCCGGTCAGGACATCGAGGATGTCGCCGGTAAAGCCCGGGAGCAGTTCGCGGACCAACGCGGCTCCGCGTCGCGGGTGGACGACGGCCGCCTCTTCGCGGGCCTGCCCGGGGTCGGCCCCATCAGGGGTGGATCCATCGCGGATGGTGCAGAGGTGCAGGATGCGGGAAGTCATGGAATTGTTCTTTCAGTTAGTAGGAACGGACGAGTCCGCCGTCGCAGCGGATCTGCTCCCCGGTCACGTAGGAGGCCGGTCCGCTCGCGAGGAAGGCGACGACAGCGGCAAATTCTTCGGGCGTGCCGTACCGGCCGGCGGGGATCGTTGCCTCCGAGGCCGCCCTCGCCTCCTCCGGCGAGCGGCCGGTGCGTTTGGCCGCCGCTGCGTCCAGTGAGCCAACGCGGTCGGTGTCGATGCGGCCAGGGAGCACCATGTTGACCGTCACGCCGTCCTTGGCCACCTCCGCCGCCAGGGTCTTCAGGTACCCGGCGAGCCCGGCCCGCCCGATGTTGGACAACGCCAGGTTGGGCAGCGGCTGCTGCACCCCGCTGGAACCCACTGCCACCACGCGCCCCCACCCGCGCTCCCGCATGCCCGGAAGCACCAGGGCGGTGAGCCGAATGTGCTGCAGCATCAGCTGGTGCACGGCGTCAAGGGCCTGTTCAGCGGAGACGTCCGCCGCACCGCCGGGAGGCGGTCCCCCGCTGTTGAGGATGAGCACATCGATGGGGCCAAAGGCCTCCACCGCGGCCTCCACCAGGGCTGACGGGGCGCCGTCGTCCCTAAGGTCAATGCCGATGCCGACGGCGGAATCCAGCCGGGCAGCTTCCGCCCGGACCAGGTCCCCGCGCCGCGCCGCCAACACGACGTTGGCGCCTTCCACGGCCAATGCCCGGGCGACGGCGAGGCCGATGCCCGAACTTGCGCCCGGAACCAGGACGTTTTTTCCTTTCAAACCGGTCTCCATCAGGAAGTCACCACCCGGACGGCGTCAAGGTGGGCATCGATCAGGTCAGCCAGTTCCTGCGGCAGTTTCGGCGCGGGGGGCCTCACGATGGATTCGGCGATGATGCCGCGGCGCCGCAGCACTTCCTTGCGCAGGGCCAGTCCGACGCCGGGCTGGGCCTCGAAGTTCACCAGCGGCAGCCACGGGGTGAAGGCCTCGCGGGCGGCGCGGAAGCCGCCGTCGTTCCATGCGGTCAACGCGGCCTGGAGACCCTCGGGGTGCGAGAATCCGGTCATGGCACCGGCCGCGCCGGCGGCCAGCTCATCCAACAATCCCACTCCCCCAAGTCCGCCGTAGACGGGCACGGAAGTGGCGCGCGTCAGTCGGGCGATGGCGGAGGCTGTGGGCGGGGCCTCCGACTTGACGGCCACGATGAACGGGCACCGGGCCAGGACCTCGAGGATCTGCGCCGCAGTGATGTTCACGCCGGACGCCACGGGGTAGTCCTGCAGCACGATGCCCGCGCCGGTGGCCCGGTGCACGGCGGTCAGATGGACGGCGAGCACTTCCGGATCGGAGCTGTTGGCCTGCACCATAAGGGCTGCAAGGCTGCTTCCCGCCGCGTCAACCGCGACACGGGCTTGCTCCAGCGCCACGGCCGTTGACCGGGCCGAAAGGCCTACTACCAGAGGCGCGCCCTTGGCCTCCTCGGCCACGGTGTGCACAGTCAGGGACTGCTCCCCGGCGTCCAGGGATGCCCCCTCGCCGAAGACGCCGAGCACCACCATTCCGGTGGCCGGTATCGCGGTGTAAAGCTGCACTTCGCGTCGCAGCGAATCGGTGTCCACCGCAAGGTGCGGTCCGCTGAACGGCGTGGCCAGGACTCCCCAGAGTCCGGGGGCGAGGTGCGGGATCAGTGTCGTCATAGTGGTGCGTTGTCCTTTCGGTCACGAGCCTTGGAAGCCTTGTTCTTCCCGGTTGGGGATCCGGCCGCGGCTGCACCCGCCGCGTCCGGGCGATGCCGGCGTAGCCCGAGGATATGTACCAGGACGCCTACGGCGATGATCGCTGCCCCGATGCCGATGTAGAGGGGATCCATGACCAGCATGGGCAGTGACCCGACGCCGAGAAGAATCCGTTCGGGCCAGCGGGCCGGGCCGATGAGCCAGGCCCCGGTAGCCACGGCCAGGGCGGCAACAGCCAGGAGCGAGACGGTGAATGCCAGTGCAATCGACCCTGGGTCGCCCTGCAGGAGCAGCCCGACGCCGCCCTCGGATAGCACAAAGATGAACGGCACTAGGAACGCCGAGAGCGTGTACCGCCAGGTCAGCCACATCGTCTTGATGGGTTTGCCGCCGGTGATGGCCGACGCCGCGAACGGCGACAGTGCCGTCGGCGGCGACACCTCGCTGAGCACCGAGTAGTAGAAGATGAACATCGCGGCGGCGAATGCCGGAACGCCGACGTCCTGCAACGCGGGTCCGATGATCACCCACGAAATGATGAAGCTTGCCGTTACCGGCACGGCAAGTCCCAGGAGGGTGACGGAAATGGCGGAGAAGATTGCTGTCAGGAGCAGGTTGCCGCCGGCAAAATCCACAATGATGTTCGCAAGCTTCAGACCCAGGCCGGTGAGGGTCATAATTCCGACGATCAAGCCAGCGGCTGCCATGACGGGGATCACGGACAGGGCCCCCATGGCTCCGACGGCGAGCGCGTCCCAGATGCGCTTGGGCGTCAGCCAGGACTGGCGGTCCAGGAAACTGAGCACAAACGCAAGACCGGTGGCGTACACCACGGCCCGGAACGGTGTCATGCCCAAGGACATGAACACCACGATCGCGATGAGGGAACTGAAGTGGTACCCAAACCGCAGCAGCAGTTTGCCGACCGGTTTGACGTCGAAATCCACCGCCCTGGTCTTGAACCGCCGGGCGTCCATTTCGATGGCGAGGATGATGCCGAAGTAGTAGAGGACGGTGGGAATGGTGGCCCAGATGAGCACCTGCAGGTATGAGACGTTCAACAGTGCGGCGATGATGAAGGCGGCGGCACCGAGCGTGGGCGGGGACATGATGGCGCCGATGCCGGCAGCCGCCAGGATGGCGCCGCCGTGTTCCTTCGGGTAGCCAGCCTTGCGCAGCAGGGGCCAGGAGATGCCGCCGAGGGTCACTGTGGTGGCGACGCCGGAACCCGAGACGGTGCCCAGCAGGAAGCCCGCCAGGGTCACGGTCCGGCCGGGGCCCGACTTTGACTGTCCGAAGGCGGCGAACGAGAGGTCGATAAAGAATTTGGTTGCACCCGAGGCGCCAAGGACGGCGCCATAGATGGTGAACAAGATGATGTACGAGGCCGCGACCTCCGTGGGAACTCCGAAAAGTCCTTGCGTGCCCATGACGTTGTGTCCAACCAGCCGAATCCAGTTAAAGGACGACGTGTTGAACGGGGCAGGGATGAAGGAACCGAACGCCGCGTAGGCGAAGAACGCCAGCACAACCAGCGGGACGAGAATGCCGACCGTCCGGCGGGATGCTTCCAAGGTGACCAGAATGGCGATGACGCCCATGGCCAGGTCCAGGTAGGTCGGCGTGATCGCGCGGCGGAAGAAGCCGTCCCAATCCGAGATGATGTAGGCGAACGGAACCGCGGCAATTGCGGCGAGCAGCCAGTCGAGGATGGGCGGGTTGTCTTTGCGGCCGGAATCCTTGGCCGCAGCGGAGCGGCCCCATCCGCGATACACCAGGAACGTCATGGGCAGCGCGATCATCAGGAACGCGGGCAGGTAGAACTGGGTGGGCATTGGATTGAAGACCCAGTACAAGGAAAACAGGGACAGGGCCACACCGATGATCTTCACCGCGGTTCCAGGCATCCCGCTCAGGTGACGGGCGGGTTTCTCTGCCTCAAACTCCGCGATCAACGCCTCTTCGTCAATCACCCCATCTTCCGCGAGGTTCAGGGGGTTGGCGGCGTCGGCGGTGTCCGAGGCCGGCCGCACGGTGCTCCCCGGCCGCATGGTGCTCCCCGGGGGTTCAGGCGAGGTGCGGGCGTCAACGGCTCCGTTGCCGCTGGGGGTCTCAGTCATGGGGTCTCCTTGATGGATAGCACAACGAACGGGTCGCTGTCTTCAACTAACTTCCATAGTTCAAGCGGCGGGGCACCGGGGATATAGACGGTGCGGCGACCGAGATCTGTTGCAGCCAGCGACAGTCGGCTGAACTTCGCGGGGTGCCCGGGATCAGGGTCGGTCACCCATTCCCTGCGGTCCGGGTCCGCGGCCACGGACGGCGGTCCGGGGACGGCGTAGTACTCTTCAAGCACTGCCAGCTGGTCGGCGGCCAGCTGCGCCAAGCGGTAGCTTCCGTCGTGCTGGACGGTGTATCGCTCCTCCGCAATGGTGCCGTAGATGGAGTTGCGGTAACTCACCGAGAAGGTGTCTCCGGCAAGGGGCACGCTGGCCAGCACGCCGCCGTCGTTACTGATCACCAGGGCGCGTGCACGCTGGGGCTCGGGCGGCCCGTCGGCCGCAGCAATGCCGCCCACTCCCAGCAGGCCGAGGCTAACGAGGCCGACGACGACGGCGGCTGGCTTACGCATCGGTGCTAGCTTCCGGACTTGTCGAAGTAAGCCTTCGAACCTGGGCAGGTCTCCACGAAGGCGACCTTCCCCGCGGTGGCCTTATCCATCTCGCGCGCTGCGGGATGGACTTTGATCAAGGCCTCCTTGTTGTCAAAGAGGGCGGTGGTGATGTCCTGCTGAAGCTGCTTGTCCATCTTTGTGCTGGCGGCCAGGATATTCGGCGAAGCGATCGCCGGAACGGCCTCGGTCTGCCCTTCATAGGTGTTGGCCGGGATGTCCTTCTTCTCGTAGTACGCGCCGTACTTCTTCGCGAGCGGCTCCGCGTACTCCCCGATCGGAAGCAGCTTCATGTCGCCGTCGCCGGCAAGGTCGATCAACGCCCCGGTGGGCAGTCCCCCGGACCAGAATCCTGCATCGATCGTTCCGTCGCGCAGCGCGGCGATGGTCTCCGCCGCGCCAAGCTGGCGGCGCTGGATGCCCGACTTCGGGTCAATTCCGGCGGCCTCGAGGATGCGCAGGGCCCCTACCTCGGTGGCGGAGCTGGGCGCGCCCACCGAGATGACTTTGCCCGCCATGTCCTTTACGCTCTTGATCCCTTTGTCGTTGACGGTGACGGCCTGCATGAAGTTGTTGTAGATGTTGCCAAGGGAGCAGATCTCCTGTGGCTTTCCCTTGAATTCACCCTCGCCCTTGACGGCATCGGAAACCACGTCGCCCACAGCGAAGGCGAGTTGTGCCGAGCCGTTCCCGAGCAGCAGCATATTGTCCACGGATGCGTTCGTCTCCTGCACGGTGGCGTCATAGCCCTTGACGTGGCCCCGGATCACAGTGGCAAAACCACCACCCAGCGGATAGTAGACCCCGCCGGTGCCGCCCGTGGCGATGGACAACGTGCCGCCCTGGCCACCAGCATTGCCGCCGTCACCGCCGCTGGGAGCTGGGCTGCCACACGCGGAAAGGAAAACTGCCGGTACAAGAACTGCTGCTGCGCATAGGCGCTGCATACGCCTCCGGGCAGTGATGGTCATAGCGGTCATGGTTGTTTCTCCCTATTTTTGATCATGATGATGACTGGGTTGGTGGGTGTTAATTGGTCTGGTGTACGGGGTCTCCGGTGGCGGCCGGCGGGGCGGGAACATCTCCGGCGGCCAGGATGCCTGCAAGCAGGCGGTAGTAGCCCACCAGCACGGAGAGCTCCGTGATGCCGCCGTGTCCGAAGTGTTCGAGGGCGGCCGCGTGGATGTCCTCGCCGACGGCGGTGCCGCGCAGCAGCGCCCGCGTCAGGCCCAGCGCCGCTCTTTCGTCCGCGCTCAGCGTCTCCGGGACTTCGCCGTCGTGCAGCTGCTTCAGCTCGGTGCCGGTGATGCCGGCGCCCGTGGCAACCCGGCTGTGCGCGTACCATTCGTAGGCGGAGTCCAGTTCCGCGGCGACGGCGCAGATGACCAGTTCCCGCGTACGGTCCGGCAGTGACCCGCCAAAACGCAGGACGGCGCCCAGGGCCTGTACCGCGTGCCCGATCGCGGGCGAGTGCAGCAGCGCGTTGAAGGGGCCGGTGAGGCGTCCTGCGTCGTCGGCAAGGGCAAACGGCCCGTTTCCCCTCGGCGGGCCGGCGATGGCGTCATACAGATCGCGCTGCTCGTCCGAGAGTTCACGCGGGGCGAGGAGCGGAAAGCGGCCGCCCCGGGTGGGTTCAGACAAGGGTCCTGCCCCCGTCCACGTACAGGACATGGCCGGTGACGAACTCCGCCTGGCGGGAAGCCAGGTAGAGAACGGGACCGGTAAGGTCTTTGACCGTACCGAGCCGGCCGGCGGGGACCATCGAGGTGTAGTGCTCGCGCACCCCGGGGCGGTCCAGATGCGTCCTGGTGAGTTCCGTGTCCACGTAGCCGGGGGCGATGGCGTTGACCGTGACCCCGCGGGAGGCCCATTCGCGGGCCATGACCCGGACCAGCTGGTTGATGCCGCCCTTGCTGGCGGCGTAGGGACCGTGGTCGGGGTGTGCCAGGAGGCTGGAGACCGACGAGCAGTAGATCTGGCGCCCGAAGCCGGCCTCGACCATGACGCGGCCGGCCGCGCGGCCGAGCCGGAAGGCGCTGGTGAGGTTGAGCTCGATGATGCGGCTCCAGTCCTCGTCCGCGGTTTCGAGAATTGGCACCCGGTGGTTGATGCCGACGGAGTGCACCAGGACGTCCAGTCCGCCGAGACGCTCCTGGGCTGCCGCAACGGCGTTCTCGCAACCCTCCGTGGAAGTGAGGTCAACGCGTTCCGTGGCCGCGCCCGGATCAAGAGCGGCCAGCCGGGACTCATCGCGGTCAACCGCGAGCACACTCGCCCCGGCGGCCACGAACTCCGCAACACAGGCGCTGCCTATCCCGCCGGCGCCCGCCACCAGCACGCGGGCACCGTTCAACCCGAGCCAGTCGTTGATGGACGCCACGGCGTTTTGCTGGACGGCTGGCACGCCTGCGCTGTCCGCATCATTGCGGGGTACTGGTAAGACCATTTGGATAATGTATCCAATATAGTGGCACGGTGTAACCCGTGTCACAGAATCGTTATGTTAGGGCCGGCTCGGTGCGTCCAGGAAAGTTCGGAGCGCGTCGACTGCGTGTTCGCGGTGCTCGTCCAGCAGCGCGACTAGCAGTTCCGCGTCACCGTCAGCGTAGGCCTGGATGATGCGGGCGTGCTCGCGTTCCACCCTGGCCCGGTTATGTTCCGCCCCGTAGTAGACGAACCGGTAAGCCTCAGTCGCGTCCCACAGGACTTGGACGATCCGTTCCAGACGCGGCATGCGGGCCGCTGCCAACAATTCGAAGTGAAACCGCCGGTTCGCCTCCGTCATCTTGACCAGATCGCCGGCCGCGCTGGCCGTTTCCACCTCACTGGCGGAGGCCCTCATCGCGGCGAGTACGCCGTCGCTCCGATTTTTAACGGCAACCCGGGCGGCCTCTGATTCCAACAGCTGCCTGAGCCGGTAGACCTCCAGGAGGTCCGTGAGCGATAGGCTGGCGACCTTGTGGCCGCGGTGGGGTTCGTAGACCACCTGGCCCTCGCTTTCGAGGACCTTGAAGGCTTCGCGGACGGGAACCCGGCTGACGCCGAACCGATCGGCGAGCGCGTTTTGACGCAGCGGCTGTCCGGGCAGGAAATCCCCCGCGATGATGGCGCGCCGCAGCTCGGCAAGGACGAAAGCCTGAGCGGTGGGAGGGCGCCTAAATTCTTTGGCGGCGTCCTCGCTCATGCCGCCACCGCAAACACATGTGCTTTCACACCTGAATTCTAGCGGGGCGGGCCTCCGTCGCCGTCGTTGCTCGCGCCGGCCGCATTCCCGCTCGGGACAGAAGCGCGCCGCCGTTCGGCGCGCAGGGCGTCCGCGATGACTTGGACCAGGTGCCGGCTGTCCAACCCGGCCAGGTCCCGGACCTGCGTGCGGCAGGAGAAGCCGTCGGCCACGATGCTGTGATCCGGCAGGGCCTCTGCCTTGGCGAGAATCCCCCGCCGGGCGATGTTCTCGGACACCTCGTAGTGCCCCTTTTCCATGCCGAAGTTCCCGGCCAGTCCGCAGCAGCCGGCCGAGGTTTCGATGTCACATCCCATCGCTGCCAGCAGGGCCTCATCGGCCCCGTAGCCCATCACGGAATAGTGGTGGCAGTGCGGCTGAACGAGGAGTTTTTCCGCGGCAGGCGGCGGCGTCCAGTCGATCGCGGCCAGGAGTTCAGCGACAGTTTTCACGGCGGCCGACAGCTCCGCGGCGCGGGGATCGTCGGCTAGGAGTTCCACCAGGTCCGAGCGCAGCGTCGCCGTGCAGCTGGGCTCCAGGCCAACCACGGTCCGGCCGTCCCGGACGTGCGGCAGGAGGAGGTCCACCGTGGCGCGCAGCTTCGCTTTTGCGGCCGTCAGCTGGCCTGTGGAGATGAGCGTCAGTCCGCAGCACGCCCCGGGGGCGGCGAGTTCGACGTCGCAGCCGGCGGCCACGAGGACGTCGACGGCGTCGCGTGCGACCTCGGGCGCCAGCGCGTCGGAGAACGAATCGACCCAGAGCAGGACCTTGTGCCCGCCCCTCGGCCCATGGTTCCGGTTCCGGCCTTCCTTCGTTTTTCGAAACGGAGTGCGGGGCAACGGCGGTAGGGACCGGCGGCTGTCGGCGCCCATCAGCGCCATCATGGTCCGGCGCAGCAGCGGGAGGCGGCCCACGAGGTTGACCAGGGGTGCTGCCGGCGCGGAGAGCCGCAGCCACTGGGGAAGGCGGCCCAGCGTGTAGTGGCTCAGCGGACGGATCCGTCCCTTGTAGGTCTGGTGCAGGGTCTCGGACTTGAACATTGCCATGTCAATGCCGGTGGGGCAGTCGTTGGCGCAGGCTTTGCAGCTCAGGCACAGGTCGAGCGCGTCATGCACTTCCGGGGAGGACCAGCCGAGGGTCACGACGCCGCCGTTCAGCATCTCCTGGAGCACCCGGGCCCGGCCGCGGGTGGAGTCTTTCTCCTCGCGGGTAGCGGTGTAGGACGGACACATGAAACCGCCTTGGGGGCCGAGGTCCGCGCGGCATTTCCCGACCCCGACGCAACGGTGCACAGCTTTGGTGATGTCCCCGCCGTCGTGGGAGAAAGCGAATCCGTCACTGGCGCGCAGGGACAGCGCCTGGGGCCGGCGCAAGTCGGCGTCGAGCGGTGACGGCCGGACCACAACCCCGGGGTTGAACAAGTCTTCCGGGTCCAAAAGGGCCTTGAAGTCACTCATGGCCCGCAGCGCTGCGGGGCTGTACATGGTGGAGAGCAGTTCGGACCGCGCCCTGCCGTCGCCGTGCTCGCCGGAGAGCGATCCGCCGTGTTCGACTGCCAGGGCCGCGGCGCGCTCGAGGAAGCGGCGCATCAGCACGCCGTCGCTGTCCAGCGGGAAGTCGAGGCGGACGTGGACGCACCCGTCGCCGAAGTGGCCGTAAGCCAGCCCGGAAAGCCCTTCCTCATCCATCAGCCGTTCCAGGCCGCGCAGGTAACTGCCCAGCCTCTCCGGTGGTACGGCGGAATCTTCCCATCCGGGCCAGGCCTGCTGCCCGGAAGCGGTGCGTCCGGCCAGTCCCGCGCCGTCCGCCCGGATCTGCCAGAGGCGGGTGGCTTCGGGGCCGGCCGGCAGCACCACCGCAGCATCCGCCCTGGAGGCGGCGACCAGAAGTTCGGCGGATGCCAGGGCTTCTTCGGCCGTGGCGCCGCCGATCTCGGCCATCAGCCAGCCGTCGCCGGCGGGAAGTGCCGGGACGCTGGCCGGGCCGTGCGCCCGGCGCACGACGTCGACGAGCTTCGCGTCCAGCCCTTCCAGTGCCAGCGGGCTGAAGGGGAGCAGCGCCGGGACATCGTCGGCTGCGGTGGCCATGTCCGGGTAGCCCAGCACGGCCAGGGCAGGGGCCACCGCCTTCGGAACGAGCCTGAGCTCTGCCTCGAGGAGGATCCCGCAGCTTCCCTCGGTGCCGGTAAGGGCGGCCGCGAGGTTCTGGCCCTTCTCGGGCAGCAGGTGCTCCAGGGAGTACCCGGAGATCTGCCGGCCGAACCGCCCGAATTCGGTCCTCAGGACGGCCATGTTTTCCGACACGAAGGCGGCCAGCCCGGGTACGGCCTCGAGGGCGTCCGGGCCGGAGCCGGCGGTGACAATGTCACCCGAACCCGTCAGCCAGGTCATGGACAGTACGTTGTCCGCGGTGCGCCCGTAGGAGAGTCCGTGCGGTCCGCAGGCGTTATTCCCGATCATGCCGCCGAGAGTGCAGCGCATGGCCGTCGACGGGTCCGGGCCGAACCGCAGCCCGAACGGGGCGGCCGCGTTCTGGAGGTCGCTGAGCACCACCCCGGGTTCCACCACGGCGGTGGCCGCTTCGGGGTCGATGGCAAGGACGCGGTTCAGGTACCGGGAGACGTCCAGCACCATGCCCGGGCCGATCGCGTTACCGGCGCAGGAGGTGCCGCCGCCGCGCACGGTCACAGGCATGCGGTGTTTCCGCGCGATGGCCACCGCTTCCTCGATATCCCGGCGGCTCCTGGGCAGCACTACCAGCTCGGGAACCACCCGGTAGTTGGAGGCGTCGGTGGCGTATTGCGCCCGCGCCAGCGAGGAGTCATCCACGGTCCCTTCGAGCACCGCGCGGAGCTCAGCAACAACGGTGTGCGTCGGCAGCGGGATCGGTATTTCCAGGGTCACGGCGGAAGGCTCCTCGTTGGGCCGGTACGGACTTGTGCTACCGACGGGACAGGCACCTGGAGGGTACCGTTCATTCGTGCGGCTTCCGTCAGCACTGTAGCCGGGTTGGTGCGCAGCATGCCGGACACCGCGGGGAAAACCTGCTCCGTGGCGGTCGTCTCCGTGGCGGTCGTCGCCGAGGCGGTCCGAACTACTCGCCGAGGAACCGCAGCACCAACGGGACGGTGGTTGCCCGCCTCACCGGCCACTCCCTGCTATATTCTGGTCTTTTCAAGCCCAGGCGGGGGTTGCCGGGGCAATAGCACTTCGAACGGCCCCGTCAATGACATCCAACAGCAAATATCCCGGATCCGTGGCGCGAGGAATTCCCCATGATGAATTTCTCGACTGCCCCACCGGGCTGGTCGAATACTACTTCGCGGACGGTGCATTCCGTTGGTCGGATGGTCTGTACCGCATTTACGGGTATGAGCGGGGCGAAGTGGTCCCGTCCATGGAGATGGCCCTGCCCCATATCGAGCCTGAGGACCGGCCCAAGGTCCAGGCCTACTGGGAGCGGGTGGCTGCCGTCGGCGGCCCGTTGTCCATCTACGTGTCCATCCGCGACCGCAAGGACCAGCAGCATAAGTTGCTCTTCTCCGCGGACTACATCCTCGACGGGTCCACGCCCGTCGGCGTCTGGGGCGTGATCGTGGACCTCACCCAGTCCATCCACACCGACCGCCACCAGCTCGCCACCGAGGCGGTCGCCGCGTCAGCGCTCAACCGGGCGGCCATCGAGCAGGCCAAGGGCATCCTCATGGGACGCACCGGAATCGACGCCGACCGGGCTTACGAGCTGATGAACAAGATGAGCCAGGACACAAACCGCAAGGTCCACGCCATTGCCCACGAGATCATTGAACGCACCACTGCTGCCCACCCGGGATCCGAAGGACCAACGCGGACCTCTGGCGTAGCGCCGGGACCGGATTCTTGAGGAATACTTCGGCCTGTATCCGGCCCCGGATTAGCCAGGAACGCCCCCGGCAGCTGCCGGGGGCGTTCCATATATTCTCCGCCCGGGACTCGGCCGGGAGCCGTTCGCGCGGGCGCCTCGGTCAGGCCTGGCGGTACACCTTCCGGGAAATGGTCAGGCTCACCGCGGCGATCACCGCAACGGCGACGAGGTAGTAACCGGGCACCAGCAGGGAGCCGGTGCTGCCGATCAGCCAGGTGAGGATGAAGGGAGCGAACCCGCCAAAGACGGTGACGCCGATGTTGTAGCCCAGGGAGAGCCCCGTGGACCGGATTCGGGCCGGGAACATCGAGGACATGATGGCCGGCAGCGGCGCGAAGTAGGCGGTGGCCAGCACGGACAGGACAAGTTCGACCACGATCATGGTGGGCAGCTCCGGCGCGGCAATAAGCCCCAGGAATGCCGGGATGCCGACGACGATGGTTCCGCCGGCGGCCCAGGTCATGACCCGGGCGGGCCCGACTTTGTCCGCGAGCATGCCGATGAACGGGGAACCAAGGCTCATGACCACCCCAAAGATCAGGGTGGAGAGGAAGGCCACGGCTTTGGGCATCCCGAGGTTCACGATCGCGTAGGTGGGCATAAACAGGGCGATGTAGACGCCCACGGATCCGAGCGAGACGACGCCCACGATGGCCCACAGCCGGCCGCCGTTGCCGATGAACGTCTCCCGCAGGGGCGCGGCGGACCGTTCCGTGGCCAGGAATTCCGGCGTCTCCTCCATCTTCGAGCGGATGTACCAGCCCACGGGTCCGATCGCCAGCGCGAAGATGAACGGCAGCCGCCAGCCCCAGGAGTCCAGCGACTGGGTGCTGAGGTAGGTGTTCAGGACGAAGCCGAAGATACCAGCCAGCAGAATGCCGCCGCCCTGGGTTGCCACCTGCCAGCTGCCGTAGAACGCCTTCCGGCTGGGCGCGTACTCAATCAGGTAGGCCGTTGCCGTGCCGAATTCCCCGCCGGTGGCGAAACCTTGCAGCAGCCTGGCGATCAGCACCAGGATGCTGGCCGCGACGCCGATCGCGGCGGCCGTCGGTGCGACAACAATCAGCAGGGTGCCGACAAACATGACGAGGATGGAAACCAGCATGCCTGCTTTGCGGCCAGCCCGGTCCGCGTAGCGGCCGATGATGATGCCGCCGAGCGGCCGCATGATGAAGGAAACGCCGAACGAGGCGAAGGTCAAGAGCAGCGACGCGGCTTCGCTGGTGGTCGGGAAGAACAGCTTGGAAATGGTGACGGCGAACGTGCCGTAGACGATCAGGTCGAACCACTCGAGGCCGTTGCCGATGGAGGCTGCAACGACGGCTTTGCGGGCGTTGCTTTGCTGCAAGGCAAGGTCAGAAGGCGAACGGGGGTCCAGGACCTCTTGACTCGATCCCGCACCGGTGGCGGTCTGGTGGCTCATGGCTTGGCGGTCCGTTCAGTAGTAGAGAGGTGGGTGACAAGGGCCTGCAGGAAGTCCTCGCAGGCCGCGATCTGGGTCAGCTCGATGTATTCGTTGGCGGTGTGGCCCTGGTCCATGTTGCCGGGGCCGCACACCACGGTGTCGATTCCGGCTTGCTGGAAAAGGCCGGCCTCGGTGGCGTAGACCACGGATTCTTCGACCGCGTGGCCGGTGAGGTCCTGGGCCAATTCCAGCGCGATGCGCGGGCCGTCGGGGCTGAGTCCGGGCACCGTGCCCAGCGGGGCCATGCGGATGTCCGCAGCGGGGTTTTCCTGCTGGATTTCGGCCCGGAGCCCGGCCAGGTTGTCCTCGATGCGGGTTATCACTGCCGCCGGGTCGACGCCCGGAATGGTCCGGAACTCGAACTCGAAGTCGCATTTTTCGGCCACCGTATTGACGGCGGCGCCGCCGCTGACGACGCCGACATTGGCGGTGGTGTACGGGACCACGAAGCTCTCGTCGAACGGGCCGGACAGCCGGTGTTCGTCGGCGAGGGAGCGGATGAAGGCGATGGACCTGGCCGCGTATTCGATGGCGTTGACGCCGGTGGAGGTCATGGACGAGTGGGCGGCAATCCCGCTGACAGTGACGCGGTAGAGCTGGCTGCTCTTGTGCGCCGAGACCGGGCGCATGCTGGTCGGCTCCCCGACGAAACCGACCCGGGGATGAATCCCGCGGGCCGCGAGCTCGGTCAGGAGGACGACGGCGCCGTGGCACCCCACCTCTTCGTCGTAGGTCCAGGCGAAGTGCAGCGGCTCCGCCAGCGGACGGGAGAGGAACTCCGGCAGGAAGCCCAGGACCGCGCCGCTGAACGCCTTCATGTCGGTAGTGCCACGGCCATAAAGCCGCCCCTCACGGACCTCAGGGGCGAACGGGTCACTGTCCCACGCCTGGCCGTCCACGGGGACCACGTCGGTATGGCCGGCGAGCATGATGCCGCCGGTGACGGTGCCGTCGTGGGCCGGAATGGTGGCGAAAAGGTTGGCCTTGTTGCCGTCCGGGCTGGGGACGATCAGCGGTGTGATGCCGTGGGCGGTGAGCTCGTCCGCCATGCCGTGGATCAGCTCGAGGTTGGAATTGCGGCTGGTCGTGTCGAAGGAGACAAGCTTCTCGGTCCAGGCGAGCGCGGCTGCACTCGGCGCTGCGGTGGATGGGACGGCGGTTGTTGTAGCGGTGGTTGACGTCATGGGCAGGTTCCCTTGGAGTGGTGGACGGGCCTGGCCTGATCGGCCGGCTGCGGCTGGCGTCGGCCGCCAGCTGGCTCCGCGCGCTCACCTCAGTATTTGGGCGGCCCGCCATCCCTGTCAACACTTAAGACGCGATTTGTTCATTAAATTGAACAGGACGCAACAGGCTTCCCTAGAACGACGGCGGCGTCATAGCGCCAATCAGCACCGCGTCCTCCGACGTCGAGTTGCGGTACCAGTGCGGCAGCGAGGAGTCGTAGGTCAGCGAATCGCCCTCCTCCAGGTCGTACCCCACGCCGTTGACGCAGACATGGAGCTTGCCCTGCACCATGGTCACGCACTCCTCGCCGGCATGCTTGAAGGGCGCATCCTCGTTGTCCCACCCGGCGGCGATCTGCGCGCGCAGCATGCCGAGCTGGCCGCTCATGTGGGGGGTCAGGAGTTCATAGATCAGATTGTCCTCGGCGACTTCAAGGCGCCGCCGGTCAGCGCGCCGGACCAGGGCCCCGCCTTGGTCCCGGGTATCAAAGAAGCGGCCCACCGGCACTTTCAGGGCCTGGGACAACTTGATCAGCGTGGTCAGCGACGGGTTGCCCTGGCCGCGCTCGATCTGGCTGAGCAGGCCCGGGCTGAGGCCGGCTGCGGCCGCCAGGCTGCCGATGCTGTACCCGGCTTCCCGCCGCAGCTGCAGGACCAGGGCCCCGACGGCGGTCATCGCGCGCTCCGCCTGATCCTCCACGCCGGGGAGCTCCATTGCTGCTGGGCCGAGGCCGTGATGTTCCATTCCACGATCGTCCGTCATAGTGAAGATATCGTCAAGATAATGAATAGGAGGCGGGTGGCCGGTACCGGGCTAAACCTCCGAGACGATAGTTTGGTGCCATGACCGCCAGCTACCGGTACGCCATCGAGATCCTGCACCTGCTCGTGTCGCCGGCGCACGCGTACTTCGGCCGGGCCCGCGAGGGCGCAGCCGACGTCCCCACCACGGACGCCGACCAGGCGACGCTTGTGGCCGGCAAGGGAATCCTCGGCGACCGGTTCTTCGGCAAGGCCGCCCACATGGATGCCGCCGTCACCGTTTTTGCCGTCGAGGCCCTCGAAGCCATCGCCGCCGAGCTCGGCACGGCACCACTTGACCCGCTGCTGACGCGCCGCAACGTCGTCGTCCGGGGAGCGCATCTGGCGCCGCTGCTTGGCCACGACTTCGCGCTGGAATCCCGCGGAGGCCGGGTGCGGCTCAAGGCAGGGCGGCCGGCCCACCCGTGCGCCTGGATGGATGAGATGCTCGCCCCGGGCGCCCACAAGGCCATGCGCGGGCGCGGCGGTGTGCGGTGCCAGGTCCTGTTCGACGGCGTCCTGCACCGCGGCCCGGCAGTGCTGATCAGCCCGGTGCCGCTGGCTCCTGACCGCGCGGGCGACGCCACCGTCCTGCGCCCATCGCGGCTGCCGTAACCCGCCTAAGCGACTACTAAGCTAACGCTATGAACCAGCCCGGCGGCGTAGTCGCGACCTTGTTCGGCGTCGCCGTCCTGGTGGCCCTCACAGTCGCGGTGCTATCGCTGTACCGCGTGCCGGCCCGCTTTGCGCCGGCTTGGGCTATTCTCCGCGGGGCCGCGCAACTGGCTGCCATCAGCCTGGTGCTGAGCGGCATCATCACCAACGCGTTCCTCGTCGGGGTTGCACTGCTCGTCATGTTCACCGTCGCAGCGGCCACGGCAACCAGACGCCTCGGCTGGGACTGGACCATGTTCGGGCACGTCTGCACCGCAATGGGCGCGGGGGTGATTGCCACCTTGGCGGTCGTCTTCGCCACCGGCGCCATCGAGTTCACACCCCGCTATGCCCTGGCCATCGGCGGCATCGTGATTGGCAACGCCATGTCCATCACCACCCTCGCCGGGCGGCATTTCAGCCAGACGGTGATCTCCCGGTGGGAGGAAGTGGAAGGGTGGATGGCTCTTGGCGCGAAGCCCCGGCAATCCACGGCCGAGCTGGCGCGGGGGGCCGTGTACTCGGCCCTGATCCCCTCAACCGACCAGAGCAAGACCACGGGCCTGGTCACCCTGCCCGGTGCCTTCGTCGGGGCGATCTTTGGCGGTATCTCTCCCCTGGCCGCCGGCCTGTTCCAGATCGTGGTGCTGGCGTCCATCATGGCGGCAGGTTCCATCACAGCCGTCGTCACCATCCTGTTCCTGGCACCGCTGCGTATGCGCCCCCTGCCGCTGCCCTGAATCCGCGTCCCGGCGGAGGGCGTCTTAGACGTCGAGGAACCGCAGCAGCAGTGGGACGGTGGCGTGCATGGCGCGCATGTCCCCGCCGCTGGCGTCCTTCTCGCCGAGGTAGTCACCGTGCCCGCCGGGGACGATCAGCAGGCGGGCGCCCGGGATGGCACCGGCCATCCGCGCGGCATACCCGGGCGTGACGATGTCCCGGTCGCCGCACACCACCAGCGTGGCGGCCGTGATCGTGCCCAGTTCGTCGTCGGACCAGCCGGGAAAGTCCCGGATGCGCCCGCTGTCCAGTTCGAACAATCGCTCCAGGTGGCCGGGCTCGGGATTGAGCCGGCGGTCCTCGTCCTGGTAGGTCCGGGGCATGTCGTCCAGGGTGGCTTGCGCCATGGAGTCCCAGAACTCATCCGGGACGGCGTCGCGGCTGACGAAGGTCGACGCGGCGATGAGCCGCCGGACAGAGCCGGGCCGCGCGATCGCCAGCGCGACGGCGGTGTGCCCGCCGGCGCTGAACCCCAGCACATCCACCGTCTCCACGGTGAGCTGGTCCAGCACGGCGAGGATGTCGCCGGCCGAGTTTTCTGCGGTGAGCGGGCGGCTGGTGGGCTGGGTGCGGCCGTGGCCCTCCTCCTCCACCGCAATCACCTGGCGCTGCCCGGCCAGCAACGGGATCAGTTCACCGAAGTTGGTGCCGATAGTGGAACCGCCGCCCGGGATGAGCAGCAGCGGTGGCTGGCCGGGCACCGCTGGGCCATGAACCTCGTAGTACATGCGGAGGCCGCCGTTGTCCGCGTAGCCGTGGGTGAAGGTCACACGGCATCCTAACGCCGGGCGCCGTAGGCGAAAAGGGGGCCTGAGAACGGGACGCTTGTCATCCCAGCCGGCGCCGTGGGCCCGGCCTCTATTCAGTGCGTGAGTGCTTCCTCGTCGGAGAGTTGTTGGTCCTCGGTCCGTGCGCTTCGGAACCTGGAGCCAAGGAGCACCAGTGAGGCCAGCAGAAGAACCGTGACGGAAACCCAGAGCGCGGTATCGGCACCTGCCAGGGTGGCGATCAGCCCGCCTAGCGGGGCGCCGATGACGATCATTCCGCGGTTTACTGAACGCATCGTGGCACTCATCCGGGCGAGCAGGCTGTCCGGGGTGACAGCTTGGCAAAATCCCATTTCCAGTGGCCCTTCGACGCCCATTGCCCCGCCAAAGAGCAGTTGCCCTGTGCCCATGAGAGCGAAAGCTGCCCACATGTCCCCGGTCCACTGCAGCGGGGAGCCATATGACTCCCCCGCGCGGGTGCCGCCGGCGACGATGGGCGCGAGGGCCACCACCGCGATTGCCACCGGCTGGGCCATCCGTGCCATCACCATGGTTCTGCCCGTGCCCCAGCGATGGCCCACCCGGGTGGAAACTGTGGTGCCGATGACCGCCCCAATCCCGGCGCACCCCATGACCAGGCCCAGACCGACGGCGCCCAATCCAAGGTCGTTCAGAATCACCGCCGGCAGCACGGTTGCGAGGATGGATGAGCCGATGAACCAGATGTGGGTGCTGCACGCCAGGGGCGTCAGGTATGGATGCCCGTAGACCCAGCGAAGACCCTCCGCGACCTTCCGGTGGAGCCGCTGTGTGCTTCGAACCGGGGGCTGCGACGGCCGCTCCAGGGTCAGCAGGACCGCGGCGGAGAGGAAATAGGAGACAGCGTCCAGCAACAAGGCGAAGGGCGCTGTCACCAGGGCGACCAGACCGCCGGCTACCGCCCCACCGGTGGTTTGTGCCACGGTATCGCTTTGCTGCAGCCGGGCATTGGCCTTGGTCAGTAGGGGCCTGGGGACCAGCTGCGGGAGGAAGCTCTGATACGCGGCGTCACTTGTCAGCGCCAGTATTCCAAAGGCAAATATCAGGACTATCAGGGCCGGGACGGAAAGCAATCCGGCTGCCGCCGCCAGGGCCACGCCCGCCAGGATGAGGCCGCGGCCGAGGTCTCCGCCAATAAGCACTGTGCGGCGCGGAAGCCGGTCGATCCACACCCCCGCCACCAGGCCGAAAAGCAGATACGGCGCCCAGCGCGCAGCATTCACCAGGCCCTGGTCAAGGGCTGTCCCGTCCATCGTCACCAGAATCAGGACAGACAGTGCCACGGACGTTATATAGGTGCCGAAATCGGACACCGTTGAGGCCAGCCAGAACCGCACGAAGGGCGGATGGCGACGGAGCTTTGATTCCGCAGCAGACGAGCTCCCGGCAGATGCTCCCACCTGTCCCCCCATCGTCGCGTTGGCTTACAGCATAGCGACGGCGGCGGGCCCGCTTCGGCGCACTCTCAAGCGGACGACGGCGGGAGGCCTCGCCGTCGTCCGCTGACGACACGGGCCCGGTCAGGCAAAAAGGTACCCCCTTTCGTAGACTCTAGGGAGATCCGACACGTCCCGCCTGCAGGGACGTGTCCGCCACAGGAAGAGTCATCGATGAAGATTGTCGTCCTAGTCAAGGAGGTCCCCGACACCTACGGGGACCGAAAGCTGAACCTTGAAACCGGCCTCGCCGACCGCGAAGCCAGCGAAACAGTCATTGATGAGATTGGCGAGCGGGCGCTGGAACTGGCGCTGACCTACGCCGACGCGCACGAGGGCACCGACGTCGCCGTCCTGTCCCTGGCTCCCGAGGGTGCGACGGCGACGATCCGCAAGGCGCTGGCGATGGGCGCGGGCAGCGCCACGCACGTCTGTGACGAGTCGCTCCGGGGTGCCGATCTGGTGCTGACCGCCGAGACCCTCGCCGCGGCGGTCCGCCGGATGAGGTTTGACCTGGTGATCACCGGCAACGTTTCCACCGACGGCTCCGGCGGCATGGTCCCCGCGATGCTTGCAGAATTGCTTGAGGTGCCGCTTGCCACCGGCCTAAGCTCCGTTCGGATCAACGACGGCACCGTCTCCGGCACCAGGGGCGTTGAATCCGGCGTGCAGCAGGTATCGGCGGACCTGCCCGCGGTCATCTCGATTACCGAGGCACTCCCCGGGCCGCGTTTCCCGAACTTCAAGGGAATCATGGCCGCGAAGAAGAAGCCCCTTGAGGTGTTGAGCCTCGCAGACCTGGGGGTCACGGCCGAGGACCCGGACGCGGCGCGGTCGATCATGCTGGCGGTGGCGGAGAAGCCCCCGCGTGCGGCGGGCGTGAAGCTCGTTGACCAGGGTGATGCCGGCGAGAAGCTCGCCGCGTTCCTGATCGAAAACCGACTGGCGTAGGAGAAACGACATGACTGACTTCCCTCGTGACGCAGTCCTCGTCGTCGTGGAAACCCGGGCGTCCGGTGAACTCGAAAAAGCTGCGGCCGGACTCTTCGGCGCTGCCGCCGGCGCCGGCACCCCGGTTGCCCTGGTGTTGGCCGAACCCGGCGCGGGGAGCGCCGCCGCCGCGGAGGCCGCGGACCTGGGTGCCGCGCGTGTGCTGGTCGCTGAGACGCCGGACCCGTCTGCCCTCGGGGTGCCGGGCGTTGACGCGCTTGCCGCCGCGGTGGAGCTGGTGCAGCCGGACGCGATCCTGGTTTCGCATTCGCTGAACGGGCGCGACCTGGCCGGCCGTTACGCCGCCCGTGCGCGGGCGGCGGTGTGCGTTGACGCCGTCGGTGTGTCCCGTGATGACGAGGGCGTGGTGGCACACCACTCCGTCTACGGCGGCGCTTACAACGTGACGTCCACGGCCACGTTCGGCGCGCCGGTCATCACGGTCCGCCAAGGCTCCATCGAAGCGCGGGCCACGGCCCAGCCGCCGGCGTCGGAGACCCTGGCCGTGACGTCCTCCGGGAAGCCTGCCGCGCGGATCGACTCGTTCGAGGAGGCGGTCGCCGCCACCACACGGCCGGAGCTGCGGGGCGCCGCGAAAGTTGTCGCGGGCGGCCGCGGCCTCGGCTCGGCGGAACAGTTCGCCTTGGTCGAACAGCTCGCCGACACGCTCGGCGCCGCCGTTGGTGCGTCGCGGGCCGCAGTGGACGCCGGCTACGTCCCGCAGACGCAGCAGGTGGGCCAGACCGGAGTGTCGGTATCCTCCCAGCTGTACATCGCCCTGGGCATATCCGGCGCGATCCAGCACCGGGCCGGCATGCAGACCGCGAAGACGATCGTCGCCATCAACAAGGATGCGGACGCGCCGATCTTCGAGATCGCCGATTTTGGTGTGGTGGGCGACGTCTTCAAGGTGGTGCCCCAGCTGATCAGCGCCCTTGAGGCCCGGAAGAAGTAGCGATGGCAACTCATTCCGGGTCCATTCGACGGGGTCTGCCGCGCGTGCCGGGCGGCGAGCCCTGGCCGGCCGCGGGCGAGGCGCCCGCGCGCCTGGTTGCCTCCGCGGCTGCTGTGCAGGAAACCGCACCAGAGTCGACGGCGGTGTCCGCTCCGGTGCGCGCAGTAGACGGTCCGGCGGTAGACGTTCCTGCAGGAACCGCCGTTTCGGCAAACGTTCCTGCGGCTCGTGCGGGCGTCGGTGCGCGGCAGCTTCGCCGTGGATTGCCGCGCGTGCCGGGCGGCGAACCCTGGCCGCCGGCCGGCGACGTTCCGGCATCGGTGGTGCCCGCGTCCGAGGCTCCCGCTCCAGTAGCCGAGCACGCGTCCGCGCTCGCTGCTGCTGCTCCTGCTCCTGCTGCTGCTCCTGCTCCTGTTGTTGAGAAAGCAGTCCCGGCCGCGGCGCCGGCTGCGCCTTCTCCCTCCGCTGCACCGGCGGTCCCGACGGCGGGATCCATTCAGCTCCGCCGCGGGCTCCCCCGCGTTCCCGGTGGGGAGCCGTGGCCTCCGGCCGGACTGGCTCCGTCAGCCGCTGCCGTCCCAGTTCCCGCTCCTGAGGTGCAGACTGTTCCCGAGCCTGTTGCCACGGCTTCCGCTCCGGCCACCGCAGCAGCCGCCGTCGTCGTCGCTGAGACCGTTGCCGAAGCAGAGCCGCCGGCGGCGCCGAATGAACCGGTCATCGCCGAATCCCCCGCGGTCGCAGCCGCCCCGGCCGCGGCGGCACCGCCCGTCGTCGCTGAAAAGGCCGCAAAGCCCGTGCGGCCCAAAGCCGCAGCAAGGCTCTACGGCTCACGCACCCTCGGCCAGTGGATCAAGCGCGTTGTACTCCTCGCCGTCGGCGCCGTGGCCGCCGCCGCGATCCTTATCCTCGCCGCGCGCGGCGTGACCACCCTGCCCGGCGTGCCGGAGTTCCTCCGGAGATACCCCGGCGAATACCCCCTGCCCGAAGCCGCCGAGTCCGGCTTCCCGTGGTGGGCGCAGTGGACGCACTTCCTGAACCTGTTCCTGATGGTCCTCATCATCCGCTCGGGCTACCAGGTACGAACCCAGCAGAAGCCGCCGGCGTTCTGGACGCCGAAGGGCGGTGGCAAAAAGATCAGCATCAACCTGTGGCTGCACCAGTCGCTGGACATCCTGTGGCTGGCCAACGGCCTCATCTTCGCGGTGCTGCTGTTCGCCTCCGGGCGCTGGCTGCGGATTGTCCCCAGCAGCTGGGAGGTGTTCCCGAACGCGCTCTCCGCACTGCTGCAGTACATGACCCTGGACTGGCCGGTGGAGAACGGCTGGGTGAACTACAACAGCCTGCAGCAGCTGATGTACTTCCTGGTGGTGTTCATCGCGGCCCCGCTCGCGGTGATCACGGGGGTGCGCATGAGCGAGTTCTGGCCGAAGAACGCGACGACGCTGAACAAGGCCTACCCGGTGGAGGTTGCGCGCGCACTCCACTTCCCGACGATGCTGTTCTTTGTGCTGTTCATTCTCGTCCACGTGTTCCTGGTCTTCGCGACCGGTGCGCTGCGGAACCTGAACCATATGTTCGGCGGCACCGACGAGGTGAACTGGGTGGGGTTCTGGCTGTTCGCGGCCGCCATCGCCGTCACCGTTGCCGGGTGGTATGCCGCCCGTCCGCTGGTGCTCGCGCCGCTTGCGAAGCTGTTCGGCCAGGTGAGCAGCCGCTAGCCTGCGCCGCCGGACCCTCGACGGCGCCGCTGCTGCCGCTTCACGGGCCAGGCCGCGCTGAGGGCGTCCGTTCTACACTGGCTGAATGGAGGCTACGGTCCGCGGGGTGCCTGTGCATTACGTCGAGTCCGGCAGCGGCACGCCGGTTCTCGCCTTGCACGGCGCCGGTGTGGACCACCGCGAGATCGCCCACGCCCTTGAACCGGTCTTCACTGCTGCTCCCGGGTTTCGGCGCCTGTACCCGGACCTGCCGGGGATGGGCCACACCCCGGCGCCCGCCACCATCGCCAGCAACGATGATGTCTTGGACCTCCTGCTCGGCTTCATCGACCACGCCATCGGCACCGGGCCTCTTCTTGTCCTGGGCCACTCCTATGGCGGGTACCTGGCCCGTGCCATTGCCCAGCAGAGACCGGAGCAGGTCATCGGGCTCGCGCTGATCTGCCCGGTGGGCGCCCGCACCGCCAGCGTGCCGGAACACACCGTTGTTGTGTCGTCGGCCGGCCCGGCCATAGGTCTCAGCCCGGAGCTCGAGGCCTCCTACCGCGGCTACTTCGTGGTCCAGACGGCAGAGACGCTGCGCCGGTTCCGGGACGCCGTAGCCCCGGCGGCGCCGCTCGTTGACGAGGCCGCCCTGATGCGGATCTTTTCGCGCTGGGAGCTGCAGGATCGTCCGGAGACCGCGAAGACCTATGCCCATCCTGTCCTGATTCTGGCCGGACGGCAGGATTCCACCGCGGGTTACGCGGCCCCGGCGGACGTTGCCGCGCAGTACACCCGCGGCACGTTTGCTGTCCTCGATCGCGCCGGCCATGCCCTGCTGCATGAGCAGCCCGCCCTGGCTCACGCCCTGCTGGTTGAATGGCTCGCGCGGGTGCGTGAGCACTCCGGGGCATGAAAGGGCCCGCTTCGCGACTACCCGCAGCCAGTTAATCCATTCGGTATAGTATCCGGATGGGCTGGCCTCTTTGCGCTGGTTCCCCCTGACCCTTTTATCAAGGAGCCTCCGTGGGCCAGCAGACGACCGAACTGACGGTCACCGGTAACCGGCCGGGCCACGCTCCGGCCCGCGACGCGATGCGGGGCGGGCTGATCGGCATCCTGGCAGGACTTCTCGGATTGGGACCCTGGTTGATGACCGGGGCGCAGCTGCCTCTGCAAAACCTGTGGGCCGCCGACGTCGCCCCGGACCGGATGCCGGTGTCACTTCTGCCGCTCAGCCAGTACGAACTCACCACCATCGTCGCCCTCCTCACCGTGGGCGGCGCGACAGCCGGACTCGCGGTGCGTCTCTGGTCCGCCGCCCGGCGTCGGCTGGCGACGTGGTGCGCGGCAGCCGGGGTTCTCGGTGTCCAGGTCACGGCGGCCGTCCAGTCCTTCACCGTGCTCGACGGAGGACTGGCGGGCGGATCGATGGCCCGCCTCTACTTCGCCGGGCTGCTGGCGGGCGTGGTCTTATCCCTCGCTGCGGCCCTTGTCGCGCTCCTGCTGGTTTCTTCGGGGTCGCGGGCCTTGGTGGCACTGGGCGTCGGACTCGTGGCGGTGCCGTTTGCGTCGTGGCTGGTGGAGTGGGTTGCCGGCGTCGTTGGGCCCCTCCACATACCGGCAGCGGTGCCGACGGCCGCTCGCTGGATCCCCGCCATCCTGGTGGGCTGCGTCCTGGCGTGGTGCGGCCTTCGTCCCGCGCGGCGTGCCGCGGTGTGGCTGGTGGACCTGGTCCTGTTGTGGGTGGTTCCCGCCCTGTTTATCTCCGTCAACTACGTCCTCGGGACGCGGGTGGCGGCCGGCGACCTGCAGGAGATGCTGTTGATGAGCCGGCAGATCCTGGCGGCCACCCTTGGACCCGCCGGCGGAGCAGGACCGACCGTCCTGCTGGCCCTCGCCGTCGCCTTGGCAGGGCTGGGTGCCCGCTCGGTTGCAGTCCGCCGTCGTACGGCCGTGCCCATGGACTGACGCCGCCGTAGCAGCGCAGCCGGCTTCCGCCGAGCCGCGGCCGTATTCCTACCGGCGGGTCGTCACTACACTGGGACGCATGACCGAGTACGAACCGGTCCCGCCGCACACCGCTGTGGCCCCCGACGCCGTCGACACCCCCTTGCGAAGTTCCCAGCAGCGGTCCCGCACCTTCAACGGGATCCTGCTGAACACCGGCCTGGCCAATATCACCACCAGTTACCTGTGGTTCGCGCTGACGTTCTGGGTGTATTTGGGGACGCGCAACGTGATCGCCACCGGGGTGGTCGGCGGCGCGTACATGCTGCTGATCGCCCTGTCCAGCATCAGCTTCGGTACCTACGTCGACCGCTACCGCAAGCTCGCCGTCATGCGTTTTGCGGCAGCCTTCACCCTGGCGATGTTTGTGCTCTCGGGGGTGATGTTCCTGCTGACGCCCGCCGACTCGCTGCTGGACCTGGCCCAGCCGTGGTTCTGGGCGTTCATGCTGATCGTCCTGCTCGGTGCCGTGGTGGAGAACATGCGCAACATCGCGCTCGCCGCCACGGTGACCATCCTGATCGACCCGGACCGGCGGGCCAACGCCAATGGGCTGGTCGGCATGGTGCAGGGGCTGATGTTCATCGTCACCTCGGTGTTTTCCGGGGTGTCGGTCGGGCTGCTGGGCATGGGCTGGACAATTGTCGTGGCCGTGGCGCTCACCGCGCTGGCCTTCGCGCACGTGCTTACCCTGCGCATGCCCGAGGAGGTCCGCGCAGCCGCCACGGACGCGCAGGGCGGGTTTGATCTGCGGGGCTCCCTGGCCGCCGTCGCGGCCGTTGCCGGACTATTCGCGCTGATTCTCTTCTCCACGTTCAACAATTTCATCGGCGGCGTCTACATGGCATTGATGGACCCCTACGGCCTGGAAATGTTCCCGGTAGAACTGTGGGGGACCTATCTCGCGCTTGGGGCCACCGGCTTCATCGTGGGCGGGGCGCTGATCAACAAATTCGGACTGGGATCCAACCCGTTGCGCACCATGCTCGTCGCGGTGATCCTGATGGGCCTCCTCGGTGCGGGGTTCACGCTCCGGGAGTGGGCCTGGCTGTACATCGCCGGCATCTGGCTGTACCTGGTCCTGGTGCCTGTGGTCGAGGCCGCCGAGCAGACGGTCATTCAGCGGGTGGTGCCGCTGCACCGGCAGGGGCGGGTGTTCGGATTCGCCATGGCGTTCGAGTCCGCGGCGGCGCCGGTCACGGCGTTCCTCATCGCGCCGATCGCCCAGGTCTGGATCATCCCCTACGCGCGGTCCGCTGAGGGGGCCGCCCAGCTGGCCCCGCTGCTGGGCGAGGGGACCTCCCGCGGCATTGCTCTCGTGTTCCTGATCTCGGGAGTCATCCTGATCGCGGCCGCGCTGCTGGCCTTCCTCGCCCCGGTCTACCGCCGGGTCTCGGCGTCGTATGCGGGGACAGATGCTCAGACGGACGCCGGCACGGTGTGACGGCGCGGGCGAGCGGCCGCTATCGGACGGGACCCGTTCCGTCCGGCAGGCTGGCGTCGACCGGGAAAGTCATGAACGCCGGCATTTCGTACGGGTGCGCTGACAGGGCCGCACCGACGACGGCGTTGCGCCGGGACCGCGGGTAAATGGCCTCAATCCGGGTTTCCGGGACTTCCTCGGGGGAACCGACGGCGCCGATGGCCGGGTTCGCGCCCGGCAGCGGCGTAAAGCGCCCGGTGCCTTCGGCGCTGAACGAGCAGTGCGAGTAGTTGCCCAGCCTGCCTGCCCCGGCATCGCCAATGGCCTGCCGCACAGCGCCCGCAGCCTCGGTGGGGACGTAGATGACCAGACAATCCATAGGCTCCATGGCTGAAATTCTGGCACGGAGCCGCTCTGATGGCAGACCACGGCTCAGGAGGGCAACTGGTCGCGGCGTCGTCGTAGGGTGGCGGCCTCGGCCGAGTTGCCCGCCAGGTTGATGGCTTTGTCGTAAGCCAGTCGCGACTCCGGATTGCGGCCCGCCCTGTGCAGCAGCTCGGCGCGGGCGGCGTGGTAGGCGTGATAGCCGGCCAGGTCGGTTTCGAGCCGGTCGACGGCGGCCAGCGCCACGTCCGGCCCGTCCAGCTCGGCAACCGCGATGGCCCGGTTGAGCGCGACGATCGGCGACGCGTCGATGGTCACCAGCTGGTTGTAGAGCGCGACGATTTGGGACCAGTCGGTGTCGCGGAAGTCGCGGGCAGAGGTATGCACGGCGTTGATCGCCGCAAGGACCTGGTACGGCCCCGGCGGCGCCCCGGACGCCAGCCGCTCCCGCACCAGGCGGTGGCCTTCGGCGATCAGCGCCGCGTCCCAGGTTCCCCGGTCCTGTTCGTCCAGGGTGACGAGCTCACCACTGGCGGAGATCCGGGCGGGGCGGCGGGCCTCGGTGAGGAGCATCAGGGCCAGCAGCCCGGCCACCTCACCGTCGTCCGGCATGAGGGCCCGGAGCAGGCGGGTGAGCCGGATCGCCTCGGCGGTGAGGTCGGAGCGGACGGGGTCGGTTTCGGGTCCTGTCGCCAGGTAGCCCTCGTTGAAGACCAGGTAGAGCACGGCGAGCACGCCTGAGATGCGTGCCGGGAGATCCTCCGCGGACGGCACCCGATACGGGATCCGGGCGGCCTTGATCTTGGCCTTCGCACGGGTGATCCGCTGCCCCATGGTGGTTTCCTGCACGAGGAAGGCCCGGGCGATCTCCGGCACGGTCAGCCCGCCGACCATGCGCAGGGTCAGCGCCACGCGGGTCTGCAGCGCGAGCGCCGGGTGGCAGCAGGTGAAGATCAGCCGGAGCCGGTCGTCGTCGATGGCGCCGAGCGGCTCAGGCGGGCGGTCGTCGTCGAACACCAACTGGGCCTCCTGGTGTTTGCCCTCGCGTTTGTTCTCGCGGCGGAGCCGGTCGATGGCTTTGCGCTTGGCCGTGGTGGTCAGCCAGGCACCGGGGTTGGCGGGGATGCCGTCGGACGGCCACCGCTCAACGGCAACCGCGAACGCCTCTGCCGCTGCCTCCTCGGCGAGGTCGAGGTCACCGAAACGACGGGTCAGGGCGGCTACCACCCGGGCCCAGTTCTCCCGGTAGGCCTGGGTGACGGCGCCGCCGACGTCGGATCCGTTCACAGGAACGGCCGCACCTCGATCTTCCGGTTGCAGGCCTCCGACCCGTCGGCGGCGAGCTTCAGCGCGACGTCGAGGTCCGGGGCCTCAATGATCCAGAAGCCGGCGAGGTGCTCCTTCGACTCCACGAAGGGCCCGTCGGTCACCACCGGAGACTCGCCCCGGTTGTCGATGACGGTGGCCGTATCGGGGAATCCCAGACCGCCGGCGAAAACCCAGTGGCCCTCGGCCTGGAGACGATCATTAAACACGTCGATGGCCGCCATCTCGTCTGGCGGAGCGAGTTCCAGCTGGTCGTGAATCACGGACAGCAAATACTGCATCTCGAGTCATCTCCTGCGGTTTGGGGCGCCCCTCCTGGGCGGCCGCTCACCTTTACTACGAACAACTCTGCCCTGATTCGACAGAAAATGTGCGGATTTTCACAGACGCCAGGAGGGGCAGTTGCCGGCCCGTTCAGGAAGGTTCATCCAGTCGATGGCCGGCTGGCGCTGGGTTTCGGGCAGATAGCGCCGGATATGAAGATACCCATCCTTGCACCGGCCCATCATTGCGCTGCATGGTGGAACGACCGACCGATCAGCAGGCAATGGGAGGAAAGCGGTGGAGCAGTGTCCTATCTCCGACGACGGCGTCCGGATCTGCCAACGCAGTCTAGGTTCGGGCGATCCTCTCGGAATTCTTACCATCGACCAACTACTACTGGAGAGCCGCATCGGGCTCGAGCGTGTTGCCGCTTCGGATCTCGAGCGGGAGATGGCGGAGGGCGCCCTTGTTGTTGACACACGGCCGGTGGGTCAGCGAGACCGCGACGGCGATCTTCCGGGAGCGGTCGTCATCGACCGAAACGTTCTTGAGTGGCGGCTCGCTCCTTCCAGCCCCCACCGGCTCCCGATCGCCGGCGACCCCGCTCGGCGGATCGTGGTGGTCTGCAATCAGGGCTATAGCTCCAGCCTCGCTGCACACACCCTGCAACGGCTGGGGCTGACCCGCGCGACCGACCTTATCGGCGGTTTCCAAGCCTGGGCAGCACTGCGCAAGCAGTCCGACTAACTTGCCGGCGTTCCGGGTTCCGACTGCTTACTCGCGGCCGGGCACCGAGACGGTCGCCGGCGTGTGCTCGATGATGAGCGTGCTCCGCTGACTTCCTGCTGCTATCAGGCGGGCGTTGCGTTCGTCATTGCCGGTTGCACGCCATTCGGCGATGCCGGCGTCCTTGTCGAACTTCAGGTGCCGGGCGGTGAGGCGGCGCAGGCGTTCGTGCTGTTCGAGTTCCACGAACCAGGTTTCCTCCAGGAGGGATGCAACCTCGCTCCAGGGGTCCCGTTCAAGAAGCAGATAGTTGCCCTCGGTGATGATCAGTCGTGTCTGCGGGGGGACGGCGATGGCCCCGGCGATCGCGTCGTTGACTTCCCGGCGGAATGCCGGTGCAAAGATCTCCCGCGACGTCTCCGAGCGCAGCTGGCGGAGCAAGGCGACGTAGCCGACACTGTCAAAGGTGTCCGGCGCGCCCTTGCGCTGCTCAAGCCCGCGGGACTCCAGCAGCGACTGCGCCAGATGGAATCCGTCCATCGGGACCAGGGCGACCTGCCCGGGGTGGTTGGTGAGCAGGTGCTTCAGCAACCATTCGGAGATTGTGGATTTTCCGGCACCTGGCGCCCCGGCGATTCCGAGAAGACACCGTCCTCGCCGCAGGAGCAACGCTTCAGCCCGGGCGAGCAGCTGCTCCTGGCCTGATTCGTCCCAGCGCAGGCGCAACGGAGTCTTCATCGCTTCATCCTTTCCGACTCTTGCCGGGACCGCGGCGGAAATCAAAATAAAAGCATGGTGGATGACCGATGGCCAGGCACTTGGAACGCCATACCTTCGCTGATCGCCCGGGAACCGCGCATCACATTGCCAACGATGGTACTTGGAAGCGGGATGTCGAGGCTGTCCGGCAACGGCGCCGGATGGTTGCGAAGTTTCCCAAAGGAAGCCTGCTGGAGCGGTACAGATCCAAGATCTCCGCGTCCAGGATCAGAGCGGTGGAAGATCCTCGAGGTAGACGTTCAAACCCCGGGCGCACTCAAGAGCTTCCGCATCGACTTCCATGACGGCCACGGAGTCACCCCCGGAAAGGAGCGCGGCGTTGCGGCCGAAAGGAGTCGCAAGACAGCTGTGACCGGTAAATCCCGGGCCGCAATGGTTGGCGTAAGCAATGAAGACGCCGTTTTCCAGCGCCCGGGCCGGAACCTGGAGTGTAGATGTCGCCGTCGCGGAATATCCCCAGGCCCCGGTTCTGCCGGCCATGCGGTACTCCAGCTCCGGCACAGCTGTGGGAACCAGCAGCACTTGCGCGCCGGCGACCGCTTGGGACCGGGCGAACTCAGGAAATTCCACGTCGTAACAAATCCCCAACCCCCACCGCCAGCCTTGCCACTCAAACGGCGACGCGTAGTCCCGTCCCGGCGTGATGAACGCCTTCTCCTCCGCGCCAAAAAGGTGCCGCTTGTGCACGCGGACCAGTTCCTCGCCCTCCGGGTCGAAGAACGACGCCGCTATGTGCCGTACCGGCCGCTCAACCTGGCTTTGGCGGGAGGATGAATCCTGCGCCTCACCGTCAGGGCTGTCGATCGTAGACGCCACCAACGCCACCTTCAACTCACGGGCCAGAGCTGCGAGCCGCTCGCGGATTTCCGCGCCATCCCACCGCCAGGCGGTGGCTGGCGAGTATCCGGTCGCAAACAGCTCCGGCGTCACCACCAGCGCGGCCCCCTGCTCCGCCGCTTCCGCGACCAGCCGCCGAAGTATCGCAAGGTTCTCCTCGATATCGCCTGGCACGGCGGCCGCCTGCACCACGCCGACACGAACTGGGTTACTCAAGGGATCCTCCTCGGCGGCACCTGCCGCATATCAAACCGAATCTTTGCACTTGGTTGACACCCAGTGTGACCGGCAGCATACTTTGAAACCAAATCGCATTTGGTTAATTCGCCCGTCCGGGCGACCCGGCCTGCTCCACCCCCTCCAATGAACTTACGCACGAAAGGCACGACATGAGCACATCAGGTTCCACCAGGACCGGGGTCGTCCCGCCGGAGCGGACGCCGCATTTCACGGCAAACTTAGCTGAAATGGGCCTGTCCCCGGCAGTGGCAGAGGAGATCGAGCGCCGCATCGTGGCAGTAGAGACCCACGAGTGGCAGGACGATTCACGCAAACCGCTGTCGGCGTCGGAACTGACCGGCTACGTCCTCGTCTCGGTCGCAGCATGCATCGTCGGACTCCTGCTGGTGATCCTGTGACGGCCCGCACCAGCGCCGCGCCGACGCCAAAGGCTACGTCTGAGCTGGAAAACGAAGCAGCCTTCGGGACCTTTCCGCTCCTTAAGCACGAACGCGTTTGGTCCGGCTGGGATTACACCTGGGTGAACACCGCCCTGGCGATCGCCACCTGGGCCTTCATTGTCGGCGGCTCCACCGCACTCCTGGTCGGCTTCCAGGACGGCATTGCAGCCATGATCATCGGCAACGCCATCGGACTGTGCTTCATGGTGCTGGCTTCCACCGTCGCCTCTCAGCGCTACGGATCCGAGCAGTACACCATGCTGCGTGGCGCTTTCGGCGTCGCGGGCGTGGCAGTGCTGGTCTTCACCGTCATCGTGATCACGGAAATGGGCTGGTCATCGCTGCTGGCCGTCATGGCCGGCAGGGCAGGCAGCCAGGTCATCGCTACCGCCACCGGCGCGGCGCTGAGCCAGTACGGCCCCGCTGTCACCGTCGGCGGGCTCCTTTCCATCCTTATTGCCTGGTTCATCCTTTCGCGCGGACCGGTCACGCTCGGCAAGTTCAACAAGGTGATTGCGCCAGGCCTGGCGGTCATCACGGTGGTGATGATGGTTTTCCTCGTCTCCAACACTTCCGTGGAAGAGCTGCTCAGCGCCGCGCCGCTTGCTCCGTTCGATGACAACACGCTTAACTTCATGGTCGCCGTCGAGTTCAACGTCGGCGTCGGCGTTTCCTGGTATCCCATCATGGGTTCCCTGGCCCGGATGACCTCCAGCCGGAAAGCTGCGGTCTGGCCGGCTTACGGCGGACTGTTCATTGCCACCCTTATCGCCCAGACCGTGGGGCTCGCGTCCGCGCTGACTCTGGGCGATTCCGACCCCACGGTCTGGATGGTGCCCTTCGGGGGTCCGGCCCTGGGTGTGGCCGTGCTGATCTTCATCGCCTTCGCCAACATCACGTCGATGTCCTCGATTGTCTACTCCACGATCCTGGCTATCCGGCAATCCTCGGGACGGCTTCTGTCGCGGGTCTCGTGGAAGGCACTCACGGCCGCGTTCTTCATTCCTCCGGCGATCATGACTTTCTTCCCGCAGTTCATGTACGAGCAATTCATGGTCTTCGTGTCCGTTTCCGGCGCCTTCCTGACCTCCATTTGCGGAACGGCGCTGGCCGATTACTTCTTCGTGCGGCACCAGCGGATGGATCTGCGCCAGCTCCACTTGGGGCAGCGGGGCACGCTGTACTCCTACAAGGGCGGCGTGAACTGGGCCGGGCTCGGCGCCGTCGCAGTCGGCGCACTGTTTTACCTGTGGCTGTACAACCCGATCACCCTTGAAGCCCAGCCCGTCTTCAACGTTGTTACCGCATCATTGCCGGCGGCCGTCCTGGCCGCGGCAACCTATCTGGTGCTGATGCGGGTGTTCTACCGAAACCGTCCTATGGTCCCCGCCGAAACCGCCCCCGCCAAGGAGTCCTGAGCCATGCCCGTAGTAGGCCGCGCCGCCGTCCATACCGGCCCCGGATCACCGGACCTAGAAATCATGAAGGTCACGGTGCGCGACCCCGGTCCTGGCCAGGTGCTCGTCCGGATGGGGGCTTCCGGGGTTTGCGGTTCAGACCGGCACGTGCTCGACGGCGACTGGTCGCTTCCCAGCCCTACGGTCCTCGGACATGAGGGCGCCGGCACGGTCGAAGCGGTTGGTGACGGGGTTGAGTCTCTGGCCGTCGGCGACCGGGTCATCATGACCTGGTTCTACCCGTGCCAGGCGTGCAGCAACTGCCACCAGGGCAAGCCTTGGGTGTGCACAGGGTCGAGAGCCGGGGAATGCCTGCTCCCGGACGGCAGCACGGCCATGGAAATCGACGGGGCTCCGGCATTCCCGTACCTGGCCGTGGGCTCCATGAGTGAATACGCCATGGTCCCAGAACAGGCAGCCATCAAGATACCGGACCAGGTGCCGTTTGAGGTTGCCGCCTTGATCGGCTGCTCCGTGGCCACGGGCGTGGGCGCGGTCATTAACGACGCGCAGGTAATACCGGGCCGCTCCGCCGTCGTCATTGGCGCAGGAGGAGTAGGGCTGTGCATCATCATGGGGCTGGCACTGGCCGGCGCCAACCCGATCATCGCCGCCGACATCAGCCCCGAGTCACTGGAGTTGGCGAAGCGGCTCGGCGCCACGCACACGGTCATTTCCGGGGACGACCTTCCCGAGCAGATACACGAGCTCACGGGCACCGGGGCCGACTACGTTTTTGAGGCCATCGGCCGGCCCCAGTCCATAGCCCAGATGCCCGCCTGCCTGACCAGCGGCGGCACGGCAGTGATTGTCGGACTGCCCCCGGAGGGCTCCCCGGTTCAGATCGATGCCCTGGAAATGGCCGAGGGGGGCAAGCGCCTGTTGGGCTCAAACTACGGCTCCACGGTCCCGGCCCGCGACTTTCCCCTGCTCGCCGGCCTTTACCTCAGCGGGAGGCTTCCCATTGACGAGCTGGTGACACAACGCTTCGAACTGGGCGGCGTCAACGAGGCATTCCGCCTCATGCGTTCCGGAGCCCGCGGGCGGAGTGTGATCACCTTTTGAGACCGGTGGCTGCGACGGGGAACAGTTCCGGCCGGGTGCAATAATCAGCTATGGCCCGCCCCAAAAAGAACATCCTTTCTCCGCAGATCATCGCGGAAACGGCGCTGAAATTGGTGGACAAGGGGCACGACTTCACTATTCCGGGAATCGCGGCCGAGCTGGGCGTTAATCCGTCGTCGCTGTACCACCACGTAACAGGCGGCAGGGCCGAGATCATCAAACTGATGCGCCGCGCGCTGTACGAGCAGATCGACTTGTCTGAGCTCACGGACCCCCGCCTGCCGTGGCAAGACAGGCTGGAACAGTGGGTCAGGTCCTATCGCGATGCTTCCGCCCAGGTCCCCGCGGCCCTCCCCTTACTGGTGGGGGCCGCGGTGGACGACTCACTGACGTTGCAACTTTATGAGGTGCTCTTCACCATCCTTGACCAGGCCGGCGTCGCGCAGGGCCGACAGTTGGCCGTGGCCGCCATGCTCGACGCGATTGTCATCGGCTCCGCCATCGATGCAGCCTCGCCAGACCCGCTGTGGCGCGCCGCCGAGGAGTTGCCGCGTCTGACCGCACTGGCCGACCCGGAAGCAATGACGCGCCGCACACGGGACGGGCTGAATCTGGCGATCGGGGCCGCAGTGGCCCAGATCGGGTCCATGGCGCCTGACCCGGGCCAGGCGGAGGCGGACTTACAGCGTCCGTAGAAAGGCTGCCTACAGGGCCTTAAGCCGACACCGTGATGACGTAGATCGCTACGTCACCCAGTCGTCGTCGCCGTACGCCCGGCCGCGGAAGTGCGCGCGGAGGTACTCGCCGACGACGGCGGCGCCCAGGTCACCGGTGTCGGGCGCCACCACGCGGCCGTCGATCCGGCGGGCCATCCGGGCCACGAACCGCTCCAGGCCCGGGTCATTGCCGAGCCGGAAGAACGTGGCCTGCGTGCCGGCCCGGCCCAGCCGGTCCAGCTCCGCGACGGTCACGCGGATGGTCTCCGGGTCCGGCGGCCAGTTGAACCACGACTCGCCGTCGGCCTCCAGGTGAGCGGTGGGTTCGCCGTCGGTCACCACCAGCAGGACCGGCTGCATCGACGGGTGCTGGCGGAAGAACCGGCCGGCCAGCAGCAGCCCGTGGTGCAGGTTGGTGCCCTGTTCCCGCAGCGCCGGCAGGGCCGTGAGCTCGCCGATGTCCATGGTCTGCGCGTAGCGGCCGAAGCTGATCAGCTGCAGCCGGTCGCCGCGGAACTTGGTGGACACGAGGTGGTGCAGGGCGAGCGCGGTGCGTTTCATCGGCACCCAGCGCCCTTCCGCGGCCATCGAGAAGGACACGTCCACCAGCAACGCGACGGCGGCCTGCGTGCGGGCCTCGGTTTCGGTCACCTCGATGTCGTCCACGGCCAGGCGCAGTCCGCGGCGGGGGTCGCCGCCGTCGGCGATGGTGCGGCGGATCGCGTTCGTGATGGTGCGGGTGACATCCCACGGTTCGGCGTCACCAAACTCCCAGGGCCTGCTTGAGCCGGTCTGCTCCCCCGCCGCCCCGGCAACGCGGGTGTCCCGGCGGCCCTGCCGGCCGGAGAGCTGCTTGGCGGTGTCCCGCAGCAGCGACCGGCCGAGCCGCCGCATGGCCTGCGGCGAGAGCTTCAGGTCGCCGTCGGCGCCGCGCTGCAGGAAGCCGCCGTCGTGCATGGCCCGCTCGATCTCCGCCAAAGTGCGGGCCGATACCGCCGCGTCCTGCCCCAGCTGGCGGGCGAGGGCATCCAGGTCCAGGTCGTCCAGGCGCGAGCCGTTGTAGGACTGGGAGAGCTGTTCGGCGAGCTCGTCCAGTTCGGCGAGGTCCTGCAGCACGCCGGTGCCGTCGCCGAGTCCTAGCCCCTCCTCGCCCTCGAAGCGTTCGGAGCCGGACCAGTCCTCGCCGGGGCGCAGCGCCTGCAGGTTGGCATCGAGTTGGCCCAGCTGTGCCATAAGCTCCGGCGAGCCGAACGCCTGGGCGGAGAGCGCCATCAGCTCCTCACGCTGCTCGGCGGACATGGACCGAAGCATCCGCTGGGCGGCGGCCGCGCGCTGGGCGAGGGCGTCCACCAGCTCCTCGACGGACTGCGGGTTCTCCGGGAAGTACTGGCCGTGTTTGGCCATGAACTCCTGGAAGTCCGCGTCGGTGTCCTCGCCGCGCCGATGCTTGTCGAGCAGTTCGTTGAGGTCCTGCAGCATTTCGGCGACGGCCGCGCGGTCCTCCTCCGTGGCGCCCTCCAGCGCCTCCTTCATCCCGGCGAACCGCTGGTCCAAGATTTCTCGGCCCAGCAGGTCCTTGATCTGCTCGTAGGCCTCGCGGGCGGTGCTGGACTGCCAGTCGTAGGAGGCGAGCTCGTTGACCGCCGCCGCCGTGGACTTGGGCAGGTTCTGCAGCTGCATCTCCCGGAAGGCGCGGTCCGTGTCGTCCATTCGCACGTCGCGGGCCAGCTGTTTGCGTTCCTCCAGCACCGCGGTCTCCAGCAGCTTCTGCACCTCGTTGAGGGTGCCGTCCAGCTTGTGCTGGCCCAGCAGGTCCTTGCGCCGCTGCTGGACGCGGCCGGCAAGGTCGTCGAGCCCTTCCCGGTTCCGGCCGCCCCGGCGCAGGTACTCCTGCAGGGCCTGCCGGGGCGAGTAGCCGGCCATCACGTCCTCGGCGACGGCGTCCAGCGCCTCCGCCAGGTCCACCGGCGGCGCGAGCGGATCGGGCCCGCCCGCGTAGCGGCTGTAGCGGGACCGGTGGTGAGCGGTCATGGGCCCTCCTTAGCCTTAGCAACGCCTACCCGTAAACCGTTGCCTCGTCGTCGGAGTCCTTGGAGATCCGCCGGGCGAGGTACAGGCCTTCCAACGCCAGTTCGACGGCGGCGGCGCGCTGCCCGTCGTTTTCCGCGCCCAGGCGCGCACCGATGTCGTCGTAGAGGCTGGATCCGTTGAGCGACGGGAGGTTGTCGAGGAACTCCCGCGCGGTGACCAGTTCCCCGGTGGTGACCGTGGTGTGGCCGTCGAGCGCGGCGACGAGGTCGCCCATGTCGAGGCCGTGGAAGTGCGCCCGCACGGCTTCGGCGGTGGCCATGCGCAGCAGGTGGTCCAGGATGTCCTGTTCCCGGCCTTCCTCGCCGGATTCGAACTCGATCTTCCCGGCGAGGACTTCCACGGCGGCGTCGAGGTCGATGATCCGGGCGACGGCCTGGTCCTCGCCGCGCACGCTGGCGCGGCGCAGGGCGGCCGCGGCGACGGTTTCTGCGCCGGCGATGGCGAACCGTGCGGACACCCCGGAGGTCTGGTTGATCGCCGGGGACTGCCGCAGCGCCCGGGTGTAGCGGGCCAGGATCTCGAGGATGACGGGCGGGACGCCGGCCACCAGGTGGCCCTCCTGCCGGATGACGGCCACCTCGTCGTCGAGCTCGATCGGGTAGTGGGTGCGGATCTCCGCGCCGAAGCGGTCCCGCAGCGGCGTGATGATCCGGCCCCGGTTGGTGTAGTCCTCCGGGTTGGCGGAGGCGACCACCAGGACCTCCAGCGGCAGCCGCAGCACGTAGCCCCGGATCTGGATGTCGCGCTCCTCCATCACGTTGAGCATGGAGACCTGGATCCGTTCGGCGAGGTCGGGGAGTTCGTTGATGGCGATGATGCCGCGGTTGGAGCGCGGCACCAGGCCGTAGTGGATGGTTTCCGGGTCGCCCAGGCGGCGGCCCTCGGCCACCCGCATCGGGTCGACGTCGCCGATCAGGTCCGCGACGGAGGTGTCCGGCGTCGCGAGCTTCTCGACGTACCGTTCGGAGCGGTGCCGCCACGCCACCCGCAGCCGGTCCCCCTCGGTGAGGGCCAGGGCGCGGGAGTGCTCGGTGATGGGGTCGTACGGGTGTTCGTTCAGTTCCGAGTCCTCGATCACCGGCGACCACTCGTCCAGCAGCCCGGCCAGGGTGCGCAGCAGCCGGGTCTTGCCCTGGCCGCGTTCGCCGAGGAGGACGACGTCGTGCCCGGCCAGGAGGGCGCGCTCGAGCTGGGGCAGGACGGTGCGGCTGAAGCCGTACATCCCGGGCCAGGGGTCGCGGCCGGCGGCGAGCGCGGCCAGCAGGTTGTCGCGGATCTCGCGGCGCAGGTCCTTGTGGACGTGGCCGGAGGCGCGCAGTTCACCAACAGTGAAGATTTCGGGGCGATCACTCACTCCTCCACCGTAGACCTGTACCCGGCGGGTTATCGAGGGATTTCTTGAGATTCCTGCGCTTTGGGCTGTTGCCCGGCTTACGCTGAATCTTGATGACCGCAGCAACTTCTGGACCTTCATCGGAGCCCCCACAGCAGGGAACGCTCCTGCTCCTGGTGCGCCACGGAGAGACCCCGACGACGGGCACCGTCCTGCCGGGCCGGGCACCGGGGCTGCACCTCTCCGACCGCGGCCGCGAGCAGGCCGAACGGGTCGCTGACCGGCTCTCCGGCCTGACGGTGGATGCCCTTTACTCCTCCCCGCTGGAGCGCGCCTGCGAGACTGCGGAGCCGACGGCGGCCCGCACAGGTTTGGCCGTGAAGCACGACGACGGGCTGCTGGAGTGCGATTTCGGCGGTTGGACCGGCTCCGCGATCGCGGACCTTGCCGCCCTGCCGGAGTGGCAGACCGTGCAGCACACCCCGTCCCGGTTCCGCTTCCCGGACGGCGAGAGCTTCCCGGAAATGCAGGCGCGGATCGTCGGAGCGATGGAGTCGCTGTGCGCGGCGCATGTTGGGGGTGTCGTGGTGTGCTTCTCGCATGCCGACCCGATCAAAGCCGCAGTGGTCCACGCACTGGGCACGCCGCTGGATTTGTTCCAGCGGATCGTGATCAGCCCGGGCTCAGTCTCGGCCATCTCATTCGTGGAAGGCCAGGATCCCGCGGTGCACATGGTGAATTCGACCTCGGAACCGCTCAGCGGGCTGAGGGCGTCATGAGTCGGGGGAGACGGTGTCCGGCCGGGAACTGACCCTGCTGACCGAGGGCAGCATCGAACTGCTGGGACTCATCCCGCGCAGCAGCAACGAGACGTTCCTCGTCCAGGTCACCTGCGGCGAGGACGAGGGGTACGCGGTCTACAAGCCGGAGGCCGGCGAACGCCCGCTGTCCGACTTTGAGCCCGGCCTCTACAAGCGGGAGCGCGCCGCCTATCTGCTCAGCGAGTCCCTGGGCTGGGGCTTCGTCCCGCCGACCGTGATCCGCGAGGACGCTCCCCTAGGCGTCGGGTCGCTGCAGTGGTTCATCGACTGCGACTTCCAGGAACATTACTTCACGCTGTTCGAGGACGCCCCCGAGACCCACCCCGAGCTCGCGCGGATCGCCCTGTTCGACTTCGTCGCCAACAACACCGACCGCAAGAGCGGCCACGTGCTGCGCGGCGATGACGGACGGATCTGGGGCATCGACCACGGGCTGTGCTTCTCGGCAAGCTTCAAACTGCGCACCGTGATCTGGGACTTCGCCGGCGACCCCATCCCCGATGCACTGCTCCAAGACATCGCCCCACTCGCCGAAGCCGTGCCTCCCGAAGTGGCCGAACTGCTCGACGAGGACGAGGTCACCGCTCTGCAGCGCCGCGCCCAGCGGATGCTGGTCGCCGGCTCGCTGCCGGTGGACCGCACCGGCATGCGCTACCCGTGGCCGCTTGTGTAACCCCGTCCACGTGTCCGTCTACTCGTTTGCAACGGGAGAAAACCTTTCCGCAGTGCAATCCAACCGCCGGTTCAAAACGGACGGTGAATATACGCTGAGTTACAGCTACAGCACAGGGCGCTTCGATGAGCTAACGGCGGCCAAAGATCCGGCGTGTGGGACTGTCGATCCTTGCTAGCGCGGAGCTAGCCGAATTAGATCGGCGGGGCGCCATAACGTCAAAAACGGGTGCGCTGTGATCTCTTTTTAGCGGCTGCCGTCCTCGAAGGAACAAAGTGGACTAAACCCTAACTGAGTCACCAAATCAATCAGGGTGCAGTCGAGCGTCGCCAGATGGAAACATAGTCAACGCCGAACGACGCAAGTCGGGCCGCGACTGTGCTTCCAGGATCCTTGGCCTCCGCATCGGCGACACCAAATTCATGGGCTCCACTGCGACGACGCGGGGACACACCGGATTCACCGGCACATCCCTGCTGGTCGACCGCGAAACGGGCGTAAGCCTCGTTCTACTGGCCAACCGTATCCACCCCTCACGCGCCTTCGTGGGCGTCCAGCACCTCCGTGCGGCGATCGCCGACCTCGTCGTGGCTGCCGCCCGTGCGAGGTGACGACGACGACGCGTCCCTTTCCGGAGCCGCAGATGGGCGTACTTGAACTCCGGCGCTGCCGGTTATCAGTGCTTTTTGAAAGCGTCCTTCACCTTTTCGGCCGCCTGCTTTAGGTCGGCTTTGACCTGTTCGCCCCTGCCCTCGGACCTCAGACGCTCGTCACCCGTCGCTTTGCCCGTAGCTTCCTTCATTTTGCCGCCCCTCTTGGCCGCGGCATTGCGAATCTTGTCACCCAGTCCCATGATCTTCCTCCTTGGGGTACTGCCCGGCAGTCCCCGTTTTGTTTTGATGTTCGTGCTCGCCGGTTCGGAAGGGCGCGCCCGCAGTAGGCGACTGGCCCGCCGCCCGGCGGTCCGACTCCCGCGCACCAACAACGGACTGAGCACCGCCGGATCCGGCTTCGGCCGGTGACGGTCCAGGCGGTACACCGCCGCTCGTTGTTGCGGCCCCGGTTACGATTCGCTGCCCCTCAGTCATCGCGGGATCGTTGTAAACCCGCTCGACGGGCGCCTCGCCAGATTTGGCCCGCTCCGGATGCGAGTGGTCCCCTTCGGCCCGGGTGCCCGCCTCCGCGACGTTGACCGCTTCTCGCACATCGGCACCGCTACGGGAGTTGTCGGCCTGGGCTTCGGCTCCGGACGAGACGCGCTGGTCCTGAGACGCGGCGTCCTGGGTGACACCTTCAGCTGGCCGGTCTTGAGGGTCCCGTCCAGCTGATTTCGATTCCAGGGGCACCTCTGCCGGCAATTCGGAGTCGCTGCGGTCTGTCATGATCCCTGCCCTTTCGAGACGAATTCATGCGTCTGCTCCGGCGCAACTTAAGTCTAGACAGAGCCGCGGCCTTCCAACAGGCCCGCCTGCTCAGTCCCCATCGCAGCGACGTCCACGCCGTCAAGCGTGATCCGCCCGCAAGAGGCCCGTCCGGTCCTCTGCCGCAGATGGTCGACGCACCACATTCGGCAAAGTGGAGGGACCTGGGCCTGCCCCCAAGGTTGGGGAGCAGCCCTTGACGCCTACTCGCGGGCGTGACACGATGTGGGCGTTATTGATACCGGTATCAGTACGTATCACTGCCAGTTGATTGTCGATGAAAGGACTACCCCGTGCTGGGCTTCAATGAAGAGAAATTCCTGCTCCAGACCCGCAGTGCGCTTGCATTGCAGCAGCAGATTGAACAGCTTGTGGACTCGCTGCAGCAACGCGACTTCAAGAACCTATTCCTGATCGGCGCCGGCGGGACTTACGCGGCGATGCTCCCCTATGAGCACTTCCTCCGGTCAAATTCCACCCTGCCCGTTCGCGCCGCTATCGGCAAAGAACTCATGCTGACCGCTGACCCCACTTTCGGCCCCGGTTCCGTAGCGGTCTTTGCCTCCGTTTCCGGCACCACCGAGGACGTCATCGAGGCGATCGAATTCGCGAAGGCCAAGGGCGCCTACACGGTCGGTTTCACGGGTTTCGGCGAGAGCCCCTTTGCAAAGTCACTGGACGCCGTCCTCGTCACCGAACCGAAGACATGGCCGTTCGACATCCCCCTGTTGCTGCTGAGCACGCGCCTGCTCGCAGCCCGCGGAGAGTTCGAAGGATATGAAGAGTTCGCGGCGGAGCTCCAATCCATCCCCGAAACCCTAGTGGACGTGGCGCGACAGGCAGAACCGACAGCGGAAGCTTTCGCCGAAAGAAACAAAGACGTCGATTATCACTTCCTCGTCGGCGCCGGGAACCTCTGGGGCTTCACCTACCTCTACTCCATGTGCATCCTCGAGGAGATGCAGTGGCTCCGGACGACGCGCGTGCACGGCGCCGAATTCTTCCACGGGTCTTTGGAACTCATTGAAGAAAACACCAGCCTCATGCTGTTCCTCGGCGAAGACGAGAGCCGGCCCCTCATGGAGCGCGTCGTGAAGTTCGCGGAGAACTACAACAAGAACACCACGCTGCTGGACACCAAGGACTACGAACTGCCCGGCATCAGCCCCCGCTTCCGTGGGCTGCTGGCCCCGCTCATTCTGGACACCGTGGTGGACCGGATCAGCAAGCACCTCGAGCGGGTCCGCAACCACTCACTGGATCTGCGCCGGTACTACCGCGTCGTTGAATACTGACAGTCAGCGGCCTTTGTACCCCAACCGGGGATACGACTTCCAGCGCTGCGGGCCCGGTCGGGCCTGGGCCCGCAGCGTCGAGACGGGAAAAACATGAAAGTAATTGGCTTCGGAGACAACATTGTGGACCGGTTCCTCGACCGCAAGGTGATCTATCCGGGCGGGAATTGCGTCAACTTCGCCGTTCTCGCGCGGCGCCTGGGCCTGGACGCTGCCTACGTCGGCGTTTTCGGCAATGACGTTCTGGGAGATTTCGTCCGCTCGGCCTTGGTCGAAGAAGGGGTCGATATCAGCCGCTGTGTCACCCGGGAGGGCCCGAACGGGGTGACTGAGATCGAGGTGGTCGACGGCGACCGGGTGTTTCTGGGTTGGAACAACGGAGGCGTCACCATAAGCCAGCCCTTCGAGCTCGAACCGGAGCACCTGACCTACCTCGCCACGGCGGATCTGGTGCATTCCAGCGTCTACTCGGCGTCGGAGTCGCAGCTTCCCCTGGTGCGCGATACCGGAGCTCTGGTCAGCTTCGACTACTCCTCGGAGCCGGACCGGCGAACGGACGAGTACTTCAACCGGACAGCCCCTTACATCGATCTTGCGTTGCTTTCGCTGGGCGGACATACCCGGCAGTCTGCCGAACATGAACTGCGGCGGGTTGTGGAAGCAGGGGCGGCCTTGGCGGTAGGCACCAGAGGCGCAGACGGAGCCGTATTGTTCGACGGGAACGCGTTCCTCATGCAGGACGCCGTGCCCATAGACCCGGGGCGGTTCGCCGACACCATGGGGTGCGGTGATGCCTTCCTGACCGGGATGGTCGTGAGCCTCCTGACAACCGGCTGGACCAAGCGCTCCCGGCCGTCCGCCCGCAGCCTGGCCGAAGCCCTGGGCGTCGCAGCACGGGCCGCGGCGGAGCAGTGCTCCGTGGAGGGCGCCTTTGGTTACGGACGGCCAGCCGCCACACCAACTAGGATCTGATGCAGGAACACTTAAACAGCCGGGTCGCCGACGCGAATCCCTGCACATAGAAGGGGCTTTGGATGCCGTCGGACCACCAGCACCATGACGCGGCTCCGACCATCACCGACGTTGCGGCTGCAGCAGGGGTGGGCAGGGCCACAGTCGCCCGCACCCTGGGCAATTACGGCTCGGTCAGTGACGCGACCCGAGCCAAGGTGATGCTCGCGGCAGAGCGGCTGGGTTACAAGCCCAATGCCCTGGCGCGGAGCATGACCACGGGTATCACGAAAACCCTGGGCATTGTGGTGGCGGACGTCGCCAACCCGTTCTTCACCGGAGTCCTCAAAGGCATATCCGAAGCCGCGAAGCTGGCCGGCTACGACGCCATCATCCTTAGCACCGACGAGAAACTGCAACTTGAGCAAGACGCCGTCGGCGTCCTGCTCGCCAAGCAGGTCGACGGCCTCGTCGTGGCGTCGGCCGCCGGTCGCCATGACGACACGTCGCATTTGACCGGCGCCATGGAGCGCGGAATTCCGGTAGTCCTGATTGACCGCCTCGTGGACAGTCTTGATACGGACTCAGTGGTCATCGACAACCGTGAGGCAGCCCGCTCCGCCGTGGATTCCCTCATCCAGAACGGGCACCGGAGAATCGCCTTCGCGTGGGGCCCGGTGACGCTGAGCCCGGCAACCGACCTCGAGCAAATGCATCGCATCCTGGACGACGCGCTGTGGAGCGACGGCGAACGCCTCCGCGGTTACCTCGACGCTTTGAACGATGCGGGGATTCCGTTCGACACGGCACTGGTGACCCACGTCCTGAAGAACGAAGGACAAGCAACGCGGGCAGTCAGCGGCATGCTTGCCCTGGCGGATCCGCCCACCGCAATCTTTACCACCGAGACCGAGGCCACTGTGGGCGCGCTTCATGCATTGCGGGCACGCAATCTTCGGTTGCTCAAGGACGTATCCCTGATCGGCTTTGATGACAGCCCCTGGGCTGCCGTGATGGAGCCACCGCTGACGATGATTCGTCAACCCGTACGCGAGCTGGGAGCGGTAGCGATCCAGCAGCTCATCGCCCGCATCAACGGGGACGCGTCCGCTCCGTCCCGGCATGTGCTGCCGTCGACTTTGATCTCGCGGTCATCTGACGGACCCGTGCCTTCGGCGGCTGCCGGCCGGTAACGCCGCCCGGTAATTCCCCCGCTGAGACTCTTCCCCATCGCTCCAAATCGTGATTCACTGTGGTACCGGTATCAACCGTCCCAATCCAGTCCCGGAGACTGGCACCGATTCCAATGGAGGGCGAAGGTGCCGCTCCCATCGTGAAGCCTCGGCTGAACGGCCACCGAGCGAAAGTAGAAAAAATGATCTTCCCCAAGAGCAAGCAATTGATGACGGCACTCGTCGCCGGGGCAGCGCTGGCCCTGGCCGGCTGCGGGGACGGCGGAAGCCAGACTGCTGCCCCTCTGGACCTCACCAAGGAGCCTGCGTACTCCGGAAAGCTGAGCATCCTGACGAAGTTCGGCGGCGATCCCCTCGAGCCGTACTTCAAGAATCTGGCGGCGGAGTACCAGAAGATGCATCCGGACGTTTCGTTCGAGTTGATTCAGGAAACGGACCAGAGCATCAAGGACAAGACCAAAACGCTGACGGCGTCTCAAGCCCTTCCCGACATTTTCTTCACCTGGGCCGGGAACTGGGCAAACAACTTTATCGACGGCGGACTCGCGGCAGACCTCACACCCGCCATCGCGCCCGGCACCGAGTGGGGAGCACAGTTCGGCGAATCGGCTCTCAAAGCCTTTGAGAAGGACGGCAAGTACTTTGCTGTCCCGCTGTACAACAACGGGAAGTTCATGGGCTACAACCAGAAAGTCTTCAAGGAACTGGGACTCACTCCGCCCAAGACATTCGAGGAGCTTGTCTCCTCCTGCTCGGTCCTCAAGGCAGGCGGCTATGAACCCATTGCGTTTGGAAACAAGGATGGCTGGCCGGCGCTGCACTACCTGCAGCAGCTGTTCGCCTACGAGGTACCGACCGACGTGCTGAAAGCAGATTTCCACCCGGCCACCGCAAAGCTGGAAGACGCGGGGTACCTGAGGGCCATGAAGCAGTACAGCACCCTGGTCAACGAATGCACGGGCAGTGGCAAGGACTCCAACGGGGTCCTGTACACCACGGCGCAGCAGGCGCTGGCAGAGGGCAAAGCCGGAATGTACTACCAGGAAGTCCTCGAATTCGATACCACTGCCTCCAAAGACTCCTCGCTGAAGAAGGACGGCCTCGGTATCTTCCGGCTGCCCGCCGCAGCCGGCGCCAAGGGAGACACCAAAGCCATCGAAGCATCGCCCGAGGGCTACATCATCAACGCCAAGTCCAAAAACGCGGCCCTCGCTGCTGACTTCATGAAGTTTGCGACGAGCGCTCAAAACGCAGCCAAGCTGTCGGCTCCGCCCTACGGCCAGCCCAGCTCCGTCAAGGGCGCCGTTTCCAAGCAAAACTCGACGGCGCCGGTGGTGGAAGGCATCAAGCAGGTCAACGAAGCCTCGGACGCCATCGTCTGGCTGGACTCGGTCACGGTCCCGGCCGTCGCGGACGCCTGGCTCGCCGGAGGAGAAGCCTTGACCGCCGGAGGCCAAAGTCCAGAACAGGTCCTCGCTTCGGTCCGGTCCGCTTCCGACGCAGCCAAGTAACGGGTGCAGCCATGACAATTTCCAATACCGCGTGGAAGCCGGCGGCACCACCGCCAGCTTCGGCGGTGGTGCCGGGCCGCCCGGCCGGGAAGCCCACAAGAAGAGCCCGCTCGCAGCGGTGGCGGAACCTGGTCTGGGTCGCGCCCGCCGTTCTGATCCTGAGCATCTTCGCTTACGTGCCGCTCGTGCAGAACCTTGGCTTCAGTACGCTCAAGTGGGACATCTACAGCGGACGCCAAACCTTTGTGGGTCCAGACAACTACATCAAGATGTTCAACGACCCGATCTTCTGGAAATCGTTACTCAACAACACGCTATATGCCGGCATCTCGATCGTATTCCAGGTGTTCGGTGCATTGATTCTGGCCGCCATGATCGAAGGGCTGCGCAGCCCGCGGTGGCGCGGAATCCTCCGGGCCGTGTACTTTGTCCCTTCGGCGATCTCCCTGACTGTGGCCGGGCTGTTGTTCTATTTCATCTACGAGCCGCGAATGGGGATCCTCAATGCAGCGCTGGATCTCCTCGGACTGCAGGGCTTCACCCAGGCGTGGCTCGGGCAGGAAAACACCGCAATCTTTGGCATTATCGCCATGAGCCAGTGGCAGGGCTTCGGCTACTGCACATTGCTCTTTGCCGTCGCGCTACAACGTATACCCACCGAACTGTACGAAGCTGCTTCTATCGATGGCGTCGGTCCTTTCCGTCGCTTCTTCGCCATTTCTCTGCCGCTGGTACGGGAAATGACCAGCCTCATGTTGATTGTCACGGTCTCCGGGGCGTTCCAGGTCTTCAACGAAGTCATGGTGATGACAAGTGGCGGTCCAAACAACTCCAGCCAGGTTCTGGGCACTTGGCTATACAGAAGTGGATTTGTCCGCAACGACTTCGGTTATGCGGCAGCGATTGCCACCGCTGTTTTCGTCATCACGATGGTGCTTGCGGCCCTTCAGTTGTGGATCTCTAAGCGTAGGAGAGTCGAATGGTAACGCGGACGTCTGTACTCATGTCCCTTGGACGGGTCTTTGTCCGGGCATTCCTGTTGGCCCTCGCGGTCGTAGTCATCTACCCGCTTCTGTGGATGCTTCTCAACGGCGTGAAGTCGAACGCGGAACTTTTTGCCAATCCGTTCGCCCTTCCGATCTCATGGCGATGGGAAAACTACGCGACAGCCTGGAACCGGGGCGTCGGCGACTACCTCACCACGAGCGTCCTGGTTACAGTGACTTCCACGATCGCGACGGTTTTCATCAGTGCTTGGGCAGCCTACGGATTGACGAAGGTCAGAATCCCGTTCAGCCGCACGTTGCTGATCGTAATCCTGGCCGGACTAATGCTGGCACCGACCGTCGCCCTCATCCCACTGGTGAAAATGTTTCAGGCGATGGGGCTGTACAACAGCTTTTGGGCACTGCTGATCTTGTACACGGCGTTCCGTGTCCCGTTCACCACCTTCCTGATTCGCGCCTACATGATGGATCTGCCGGCAGAAGTCGACGAAGCAGCCGCCGTGGATGGAGCCTCGAAGGCGAGGGCTTTTTGGCAGATCATCCTGCCCATGTGCCGTCCCATCATCGTCTCGACCGTATTGCTGAACATCCTCTTCACTTGGAACGAGTACCTCTTCGCCATGATCTTCACCAGCGGCGGGGCCCTACAGACCCTGCCGGTGGGGCTCACCAATCTCATGTCAAAGCACGGCACGGATTATCCCGTGGTCTTCGCCGGGATGGTGATCGCTGCGCTGCCCGTCATCGTGCTCTTCTTTGCCGGCCAGCGGTACTTTATCCGCGGCCTGGCCGACGGCGTCGGGAAGTAGCCGTGCACACCGTCGGTATGGACCAGGTCTGCGGCTCAAACTTCGCTTATCAGCACCACACCCTGAAGCGCTGCCTCAATGACATGGTTGATCTGGGCAGGACCAGGATAGAGCTGTGGTGCGTCGCGCCGCACCTGCACATCCCAGAGACAGATTCGGCGCAATTGCAGCAGGTGCGGAGTCTACTACAGGAGCGGGAACTCGGTCTTGCTTCCCTCACCCCCGAGCAGGTGAGCTACCCGGTGAACATCGCTTCCGGAGCGGAATGGCTACGGGAGCGGAGCTTGCGGCTCTTCCTGCGCGCAGCAGAAGTATGCAGCGAATTGGAATCGCCGCTCCTGTTCCTCACAGCCGGTCGAGGCTACGAGGACGAACCGATGGGCCCCGCATGGGAAAGGTCCGTCGCAGGGTTGCAGGCCATCGCGGCCCGAGCCGCGGAACTCGGGGTGTCGTGTGTGCTCGAGCCGCTACAGCGTGTGGAGTCTAATTTGGTCACGGACGTCCAGTCCTTGGCGCGAATGCTTCGCGATGTGGGCTCCTCGGCACTCGGCGTCGTGATTGATACCGTCGCCATGGCAGTCGCAGGGGACACCATCAACGACTACGGCGATGCGTTTGGTGACAGGATCCGGCACGTGCACCTTGTGGACGGAGCTCCCGCTGGTCATTTGGCCTGGGGCGACGGGACGATGGACCTGCGAGGCATCCTGCGCGACCTAAGTGGGCTGGAGTATCAGGGCGCAATGACCTTTGAGCTCTTCGGAGACGGCTCCTACGCTTTGGAGCCCCGTCCCGCTGTCGAGAGGTGCCTTGATGCTTTCGCCGTCGCCGCCGGGCCGCGCATCCACTGACAAACACCGCCTCAAGCGCTTGCCAGCAAGTTGCACGCAGATGGGAAGCGACCCGCGCACCGGCGCCTTCCCTTAGACCTCCGCCACGGGCGCCGCGAACTGCGCCTCGTACAACCGGGCGTACGCCCCGCCGGCCTCCAGCAGCGAAGCGTGCGTGCCCTGTTCCACGATCTGGCCGGCCTCCATCACCAGGATGAGGTCGGCGTCGCGGATGGTGGAGAGCCGGTGGGCGATGACGAACGACGTCCGGTCGGACCGCAGCGCGCTCATGGCCTTCTGCACTAGCACCTCGGTGCGGGTATCCACGGAAGAAGTCGCCTCGTCCAGGATCAGCACGGACGGTCGGGCCAGAAATGCCCGGGCGATGGTCAGCAGCTGCTTCTCCCCCGCCGAGACATTGGCGCCCTCATCGTCGAGCACCGTGTCGTAGCCCTGCGGCAGGGACTTCACGAACCGGTCCACGTACGTCGCCTTCGCCGCCTCCAGGATCTCCGCCTCGGTGGCAGACGGCCGGCCGTAGGCGATGTTGTCCCGGATGGTCCCGCCGAAAAGCCAGGTGTCCTGCAGCACCATGCCCATCCGCGAGCGCAGCTCGTGCCGGGACATCGCGGCGACGTCCACCCCGTCGAGCGTGATTCGCCCGGCGTCGAGCTCATAGAAGCGCATCATCAGGTTCACCAGCGTGGTCTTGCCCGCCCCGGTGGGCCCCACGATCGCCACCGTCTGCCCCGGCTCGGCCACCAAAGAAAGTGAAGAGATCAGAGGCTTGTCCGGCGAGTACGCGAAGGACACGTCCTCGAACACCAGCCGCCCGCGCGTCGTCTCCGGCTTCAGCGGCACGTCCGGGTCGGAAAGCTGCTCCTCGGTGTCCAGCAGCTCGAACACCCGCTCCGCGGACGCCACCCCGGACTGCAGCAGGTTCGCCATCGAGCCCAGTTGCGCCAGCGGCTGCGTGAACTGCCGCGAGTACTGGATGAACGCCTGCACATCGCCCAGCTGCATCGCCCCGGACGCCACCTGCAGCCCGCCCACCACGGCGATCCCCACATAGACCAGGTTCCCGATGAAGGTCATGGCCGGCATGATCAGCCCGGAAATGAACTGCGCCCCGAAGCTCGCCTGGTACAGCTCCACGTTTTTCTGCCGGAACGTCTCCTCCACCTCGCGCTGCCGGCCGAACACCTTCACCAGCGCGTGCCCGGTGTAGGTCTCCTCGATCTGGCCGTTCAGCTCGCCGGTGTTCTTCCACTGCGCCACAAACAGCTTCTGCGAGCGCTTGGCGATCACCGCGGTCGTCACCAGCGTCAACGGAATGGTCACCAGGGCGATGATGGCCAGCGTCGGCGACAGGATCACCATCATCACCAGCACCCCGGCCACGGTCAGCACCGAGGTCACCGCCTGGCTGATGGACTGCTGCAGGCTCTGGGAAATGTTGTCGACGTCGTTGGTCACCCGGCTGAGCAGCTCGCCGCGCTGCACGGTGTCGAAGTAGCGCAGCGGCAGGCGGTTGATCTTCGCTTCAATCCGCTCGCGCAGCCGGTACACGGTGCGCTGCACCACGCCGTTGAGGATATATGCCTGCACCCACATAAACGCCGACGCCAGCACGTACAGCACCAGCGCCCACAGCAGCACGGCGGACAGCGCGGCGAAGTCGATCCCTGTGCCCGGCGTCAGCGCCATGGCACTGAGCATGTCCGCCTTTTGGTTCTCCCCCGCGGCCCGCAGCTGCGCGATCAGCTGCGCCTTGCTCACCCCCGCGGGCAGCTGCTTGGACACGACGCCGGCGAAGATCAGGTTGGTGCCTTCGCCCAGCAGCCGGGGTCCGATCACGGAGAACGTCACGCTTACGACGGCGAGGAGAAGTACCAGCGTCAGCCAGAGCCGCTCGGGGCGGAGTTCGCCCAGCAGCCTCTTCGCTGAGGGCCAGAAGTTCATCGCCTTCTCCGCCGGGACGTTCATCCCGGCGAAGGGGCCGCCATGGCCGGGGCCACCGCGCGGCCGCGGAATCCGCAGCGGAGCTTCCCGGCCGGCACCCGGGGCGCCTGCAGCGCCGCCCGCCGGACCGGAGGCGCCGGCCCCGCCGGCACCACCCGCGCCGCCGCCCGCCGTCGGCCGCTGGGATTCGACCTTGCTCATACCGCCTCCTCCGCCGCCAGCTGGGAGTTCACAATCTCGTTGTACGTCTCCGAGGTCTCCAGCAGCTCCTCGTGCGTGCCGTGCGCGACGATCCGTCCGTCGTCGAGCACCAGGATCTGGTCCGCGTCCGCGATGCTGGAAACCCGCTGGGCGATGATCACCATCGTCGCGCCGGCGGTGTGCTGCTTCAGCGCCTGCCGCAGCCGGGCGTCCGTCGCGGTATCCAGCGAGGAGAACGAATCGTCAAAGATGTAGAGCTCGGGCCGTTTCACCAGCGCCCGGGCGATCGCGATCCGCTGCCGCTGCCCGCCGGAGACGTTGGTGCCGCCCTGCGAGATCGGCGCGTCCAGCCCGCCCTCCATCGCCCGGACAAAGTCCTCGGCCTGCGCGATGGCCAGCGCCCGCCAGAGTTCGTCCTCGGTGGCGTCGGGTTTGCCGTAGAGCAGGTTGCTGCGGACCGTGCCGGAGAACAGGTAGGGCTTCTGCGGGACCAGTCCGATGTGCCCCCAGAGCTGGTCCGGGTGCAGCTCGCGGACGTCCACGCCGTCGATTCGCACCGAGCCGGAGGTGGCGTCGAAGAGCCGCGGCATCAGGTTCACCAAGGTGGTCTTGCCCGACCCCGTGGAGCCGATGATCGCCGTCGTCTGCCCGGCGCGGGCGGTGAAGTCCACGTCGGAGAGCACCGGCGCCTCGGCACCCGGGTAGGCGAATCCGACGTCGCGCATTTCCAGCTCGCCGCGGGCGGCCCCGGCGAGGCTGACCGGCTGCGCGGGCGGCCGGACGCTGGATTCAGTGCCCAGCACCTGCCCGATCCGGTCCGCGGAGACGGCGGCGCGCGGGATCATGATCGCCATGAACGTGGCCATCATGACGGACATCAGGATCTGCATGAGGTAGCTCAGGAACGCGATCATGGTGCCCACCTGCATGGAGCCGTCCTCGATCCGGTACGCGCCGAACCAGATCACGGCCACGGAGGAGACGTTCAGGACCAGCATCACGGTGGGGAACGCGAGCGCCATCAGCCGTCCGGCGCGAAGCGCGGTGTCCGTGACGTCCTCGTTGGCGCGGCCGAAGCGGGCGGTCTCGATGTCCTCGCGGACGAAGGCGCGGACCACGCGGATGCCGGTGAGCTGTTCGCGCAGCACGCGGTTGACCGTGTCGATCCGGGTCTGCATGAGCCGGAACAGCGGCACCATCCGGGTCACGATCAGGCCCACGGCGATGAGCAGCACCGGGACGCTGACCGCGATCAGCCAGGACAGCTGCACGTCCTGCCGGATGGCCATGATGACGCCGCCGATGCTGAGCATGGGCGCGGTGACCATGAGCGTGGCGGACATCAGCACCAGCTGCTGGACCTGCTGGACGTCGTTGGTGGAGCGGGTGATCAGGCTGGGTGCGCCGAAGCGGGTGACCTCCTGCTCGGAGAACTCCGCCACCCGGCTGAAGATCGCCCCGCGCACGTCCCGGCCCAGCGCCATCGCGGCCTTCGCCCCGAAGTAGACGGCGGCGATGGTGCAGGCGATCTGCAGCAGGGTGACCATGAGCATCACGCCGCCGGTGCGCAGGATGTAGTCCGTGTCCCCGCGCGCCACGCCCTGGTCGATGATGTCCGCGTTCAGGGTGGGCAGGTACAGCGAGGCGATGGACGCCGCCAGCTGGAAGACGACGACGGCGAGCAGCAGCCCGCGCTGCGGCCGCAGGTATTGAACGAGCAGTTTCCAGAGCATCCGGTCTCCAGTTCTTGCACGGTCCCCGGTTGGTGGTCCGGAGGTCAGTTTACGTCCGGAGGCTTGGAGTGGAACGGGTTCCTCTCAGGGCGAATTGGGCGGAAGTCGCCGAACAAGTCGAAGAAGTCGACGGACAGCGGCAAGGTGTCGGCGCGCCGAACCGGGTCATCTCCTATTCCGGGACCTCCCCCACCTGGGTGAAGAGTGTGTGTGGCGCTCTACGCCCCAAAGGTATTCTCAAGGTCTCTGAGATAAGCATGTGACTGAGTTAACGGCTCCTCCATTCGCCGGACCATTGTGGATCTCAAGCTGTCGAGAAGGCCGGGCGAAGCCGGGGAGCCCCTCACCGCCGTGAAGAAGCACACGGGGTATCGCATCCAAGAAGCGCATCCATCTGCGCACCTCTGCCTTTCATATCTGGGGCCCCAGACGGCCCTCCGAACACCGGAGATACTCATGAAAAGATTTGCCCCCTGTGCCCTGCTTACCGCCGCGCTGCTCGCCGGATCGTCGGCAGCTGTCGCCGCACCTCCGCCACCCCGGCCGGACTTTCCCTCTGACGTGGTGGTCCCGGCCGGAGAGGGCTGCAATTTTGCGCTGGGGGTTGCCGGGACCGGCGCCAAGGCGCGCATCAAGACATTCGCCAACGGCAGCCAGATCATCTCGGGCAAGGGTTACCTCCTGACTTACACGAACGTGGCCACCGGGAAATCCGTGACCTTCGAAACCAACGGAACGTCTGAGCACACGTCGGCCCCCAACGCTGACAACGTCGTGACCATCACGGCGAGGGGAAGCAACGGCTTGATCCTGTTCTCAAACGATGTGTCCAACGTTCCTGGCGTAACAAAGCCGTCAGCAATCCAGTACACGGAGCGCATCGTCTACACCTTTGACCTGGACACCGGCTTCACTACGCTGATCAGCGCTTCCGGAACACAGCGGGACCTCTGCGCCGAGCTGTCGTAACAGGAACGACCATTTCCGGGACGGCACCCAACGCCTGCCCAACAACTTCCGCCTGGCAGGGACGGGCTTAGGCCCGTCCCTTCTTGCGTCCCGGCGTGGCGCGCCCAGAGCGGCGGCGGGCCGTTCTTGCCGGTGGGTTCGAGCTAGGAGGAGGGATCGGCGTCGTGTTTCGCCGGCTGATGGCCGTCGGCGGCGCGGACGTCGCCCTCCTGGTGCCCGCCTTTGTGCCCGCCTTCCTTCTTCCCGAACGGGAGCACCTTGAGCAGCGGCTGCAGGACGGCCATGACAACCAGGCCCCAGGCGAGCCCCAGGACGGCCGAGCACAGGGTGTTCACGAGCCAGGCCAGGAAGCCGCCCACCACCGGGATCCCGGCAAACGGGTGCTCGAGGGCATGGACCAGGTCATAGGGCGCGTGCCAGCCGAGGTCGTGGGCCCCCTGCAGCATGATGTGACCGCCCACCCAGAGCATGGCGACCGTCCCGATGACGGTGATCGTGGTTAGCACGGCGGGCATCCCCCGGACGAGCAGTTCGCCGAAGCGCTGGGAGCCCGCGGACTCCTTGGCGGTCAGGTGCAGGCCGATGTCGTCCATCTTGACGATGAGTGCGACGGCGCCGTACACGGCCGCCGTGATGGCGATCGCCACTGCGACCAGGATGGAGGCCCGAACCCACAGGGATTCGGCGGCCACCTCGTTCATGGCGATGACCATGATCTCGCAGGAGAGGATGAAGTCCGTGGTGATGGCGCCCTTGGTGACTTTGGCCTCCGCCTCCGGCCCCCGGTCCACCGCCGGAGTGTCTTCTTCAGCGTCGTGCTGTCCGCGCAGCTTGTGCCAGACCTTCTCGGCACCCTCGTAGCAGAGGTAGGTGCCGCCCGCCATGAGGATGAACGGAATGACGCCCGGGATGAAGGCGCTGATGAGCAGCAGCGCTGGCAGGATGATCAACAGCTTGTTCCGCAGCGAACCCCAGAAGATCTTCTTGATCATCGGCAGTTCGCGGGACGGGTCCGCCCCGGACACGTACTGCGGGGTGACGGCGGCGTCGTCAATGACGACGCCGGCGGCCTTGGCGCCCGCTTTGGCCGCTCCGGCGGCGACGTCGTCCACCGAGGCGGCCGCGATGCGGGCTAGGGCTGCGATGTCGTCCAGCAGGGCGACGAGACCGCCGCTCACAGCGCGCTTCCGTACTGTTTGAGAGCGGACGGCTGGACGGGGTTGCCTTGGTCAGGGCGCGTGATCGGCATGCTCGAATTATATGTGGCGGGCAGCCCGTCGACTCTGGATCTGGACAGGGCCGGGTCGGTAGCGTGAAGGGCATGGACATCAGACTTGAGAACGTCGGCATCGCCGTGCGCGACCTCGAGGAGGCGATCGCGTTCTTCACGGACCTCGGCCTCGCTGTCGTTGGCCGGGACACCGTCAGCGGCGATTGGACCGACACCGCCGTCGGGCTTGACGGGAACCACGCCAACATTGCCATGCTCGAAACGCCGGACGGTCACGGCCGCCTCGAGTTGTTTGAATACATCCACCCCGAGGCGATCGAGATGGCACCCACCCGTCCCAACGACATTGGCATGCACCGGGTCGCGTTCTCAGTCCCTGACATCGACGAGGCCCTGGACGTAGCCGCGCGGCACGGCTGTTATCCGTTGCGCGGCGTGGCGACCTATAAGGACGTCTACAAGCTCACGTACCTCCGCGGTCCCAGCGGCATCCTCGTGATGCTCGCCGAGGAACTGAAGAACAACTGAGGGCCGGGCCCGAATTGCCCCTGTTGCAGGGCTTACCGGGCTGAACGAAGCATCCCCGTGCCGTCAGGGCACCCTGGGATAGGGTGGCCGCATGCTTGAGATCCGCCCGAATTGCGAATGTTGCGACCGCGATATCGCACCCTCTGATGAGGCTTACATCTGCACGTTTGAATGCACTTGGTGCCCAAATTGCGTGGACCGCTTCAAGAGTCGGGCTTGCCCTAACTGCGGTGGCGATCTTCAGCGACGTCCTGTCCGACCGGCTACGGCGTTGGCGTCTAATCCGCCGAGCGCGGTGAGGGTGGTATCCCCGAGTTGCCAAGGGCAGCTCACCGGCATTTAGCGGCACGGATGGAGCACCGTGAAGGTTTCACGTCGGGCGGCCGCTCCTCGTGCCAATCCAACTCGGCGTCACTGAGCCCCGCCATGAATCAGACGGGCTCCATACCTTCAATCTCGTAGTGCCGAGCGATGCATGCTGTTGCCCTGCCCCATTCGCTCTCGGCGACTCGCCTCTGGTGTGCACGGAACGATGCGGCGTCCTGGAAATGCTCATCGACTTGCCAGATCAGCGGGTTCTGCGTGGGTTTCACTTCGAAGGAAAGGCATCCCTGCTCGGCGCGCGTCAGCTTGATGTGCAGGGGCAGGTGCTGTGCCACCACCGCGACCTGCTCGTGGTCACTGCAAACAAGTTGCCCAGTGAGGAAGACGTTGCTCATAAGCCATCCTTACATCGCTGCCTATTGTGCTTGCGATCAACGACCGCCCGGAATACCGTCTCGAACACCGGTGCAAACCACAAGCGGAAGGCATGCCGTGTTGAAGCAAGTCGCTGAGAGCGTTTGGGTTCACCAGAGCGAGTTCCTGCAGAGCAACTCCGTCATCGTTCAGGGCCGGGCCGGTGTGCTGCTCATCGACCCCGGTATCACGGGCTCCGAAATGGCGGCAGTCGCGAAAGACCTTCGCGACTTGGGCCAGCCCGTCGTGGCAGGCTTTTCGACGCATCCGCATTGGGACCACGTGCTCTGGCACCCGGGCTTCGGCGACGCGCCCCGTTACGCCACAGCCCGCTGCGCGGCACCGATCCAGGACCTGCTGGCGCAGCCGGACTGGAAGGCCCGCGTGGCCGGAGTGCTGCCGCCGGACTTCGCCGGAGAGATCCCGATGGAACTCCTGGGCCTCATCACCGGCCTGCCTGCCGGAGCCGCGCAGATTCCCTGGGACGGCCCCAACGTCCGGATCATCGAGCACCAGGCCCATGCCGCGGGCCACGCGGCGCTCCTGATCGAGGAGAACGGCGTCCTCGTTGCCGGTGACATGCTTTCCGACATCCTGATGCCGTTCCTCGATCTGAAGGCCGCGGATCCGATCGGTGACTACCTCGCCGCGCTGCTGCTCTTGGAGGGCGTGGCTGGCGACGTCGTCGCCGTCGTCCCCGGCCACGGCGCAGTCGGCGGGGCCGAGCAGCTGCGGGCGCGAATCAACCAGGACCGCGCGTATGTGGAGGCCGTGCGCGACGGCGCCGAGCCGGACGACCCGCGGCTGGGCCCGTCGGCCCCCTTGGAATGGCTGGCGGACGTGCATCAAGGGCAGGTACAGCAGCTCGCCCACAGAGGGACGCCGAAGTAGCGGCCCTAGCGTCCCCGGGGCATCCGTTTACCCGCCGATCACGACGTTCGCCGGCGGTTCGTCCGCCAGCATCAGCTCGATCTGCCGCTGCAGGAGCTTGCCCATCCGCGGGCGCATGGCCGAGGTGGCACCGCCGATGTGCGGGCTAATGATGACGCCGGGCGTGCCCCAGAGCGGGTGGTCCTGCGGCAGCGGTTCGGGATCGGTCACGTCCAGGGCGGCGCGGATCCGGCCGGAGGCGGTGTGCTTCACCAGCGCCTCCGTGTCCGCGACCGGTCCGCGGGCGACGTTGACCAGCAACGCGCCGTCGGGCATGGCGGCGAGGAAGGCGTCGTCGATCAGGTGGCGGGTGGAGTCGCTGAGCGGGACCACAACGACGACGATGTCGTGCTCCGGCAGCAGGCTGTGCAGCTCGTCGATGCCGTGGATCTGGCCGCGCGTGTCGGAGCGGGCCTTGCTGGCCACCCTGGTGACCGTGGTTTCGAAGGCCAGCAGCCGGTCCTCGATCGCCTTGCCGACGCCGCCGTAGCCGACGATCATCACGCGCCGGTCCGCGAGGCTGGCGGTGGGACGGCCCTCCCAGCGGCCCTCCTGCTGGTTCTTCAGCATCCGGGGGAATTCGCGCTGGCTGGCCAGGATCAGGGCCAGCGTCAGTTCGGCGGTGGACGCCTCGTGGACGCCCGCGGCATTCGCCATGACCCGGCCGGAGGGCAGGAAGTCTTCCACGCCGTCGTAGCCAATCGACTGGCTTTGCACCAGTCCGGTCTCCACCCCTTCCAGCCCGCGCAGCGCGGACCAGCCGCCCATGTAGGGCGGGACGACGATGTCGATGTTCGCCTGCGGCGCTTCGCCGGACAGGTCCCACTCGAGGATGGTGACATCCGGGTGGGGCGGGAGGTATTCACGCAGGGTTGCGTCCGGCAGGCTGACAGTAATTTTCTTCGGCATAGTTGCCAGCCTAGTAGGCCGGCGCGGCCGACGGCGGACCCGCTACGGCAGCGCCCAGACTCTTCGCGACAAAATCCGGAGCGTCGCACAGCAGCATCAGAGTCTACTCACGCCTTAGTTCCGGTTTAGCCCAAACCGTCGGGTGAGCAGAGCCTTCTTGAAGTGGACTTCGGCAGCATCCACCTGCGCTGCGGGTGCGCTAGGCGAAAAAACCTGCAGAATGCTGAATTGGAAGTGGTGTCGGTGCGCAAGATCGAGGCCATCCAATTCACGGAGAGCAACGTTGCCCCCATGGCCGTTCTTCGCGTAGGCGCTCCAGCGCCCAAGAAAGCGCTCCGCGCCGTCGGCTTTACCCACGTAAAGTTTGCCGGTTTTGGTGTCGGCTATGAGGTAGATACCTTGCACGGAACTCAGCGCCGTCCGCCATTGCCTATAGCGATCATCCTCAGTAATGGCCAGGAGTTCGCCGAAGCTAACAATGATTGAATCGAATCCCGGAAACGGCTCAGTCTTTGGATCCGAAATTTCGACCACGGGCATCGTTAGCGCGTGTTTCCCTGACTTGGCCCAGTTCACGGTGTCGGCTGTCCACTCAATGACCAGACGCTGCGCGTGCGCCGAGAATACGGGCGAGGGGCGCAGATCAAAGAATCGACCTCTGTCAGTTCGCTCTCCCAAGACCTCACCATGGTTCTCATAGGCGGTGAGGAATCGGGCCCGACGGCCCGTGGTTGCGAGGAAGTTCAGCCAGAGCCGCGGAGGGGTCTTTCCGAGCTTGTTGTTCAGCCCCTGTTCGCGCGTATAAGTCAGCAGCTTCGGACTCTCGGCTTCGTTCTGGCTTGCCAGTCCATCCGACGTGAGGGTATGCCGGATAACAACTACGTCATCCGGTACGAGCCCCGCCGCCTGAAAGAGATGCCCAAGCCGGAGTTCACCAAGGACGTCGCTATTCATGCTTTCCCCCGTTCAAGCACGAACGTCGTGCACATTCGTGAATTTCACGCCTTAGCTTACGATCCGAGAGGCCCGCGCCTTGGAATGCGGCGCCACGACGGACGCCAAGGGGCGGCGGGAGTCATCCCGCCGCCCCTCGGACGGATGTACTTGGGGCCCCGCAGTGCCTAGCGGCCGAAGAGCTTGGCGAAGAAGCCGGTCTTGGGCTCGTCGGCGTGGCCCTTGCAGCGGTCGGCGCTCTTGACGCCGCGCATAACCTGGTCAACGTGCTGGCCGCAGCCGGCCCAAGTGGTCTTACCGCACTTCTTGCATGCAACCTGACGGCACATCTGGTGTCTCCCTTTTGTAGGTCTGCGACCTCGGTGGTCTAGAACAAATTATACCCCCAGGGGTATTTTGTGCAACTCCATGGAACACCCTGCCCGCCGGACGCGTTACTTCCCTACAGTGGGGCCCGTCGACGGGACGCACGCACTGACTTCACACCGTACCGAGAGGATCGCTTCATGGCATACATCAAGGTTGGAACCGAGAACAGCACCGACGTCGAGCTCTACTACGAAGACCACGGGACGGGGCAGCCGGTGGTCCTGATCCACGGCTACCCGCTGGACGGTTCGTCCTGGGAGAAGCAGACCGCGGCACTCCTCGACGCCGGCTACCGCGTGATCACCTACGACCGGCGCGGCTTCGGCCAGTCCAGCAAGCCCACCGACGGCTACGACTACGACACCTACGCCGGCGACCTGAACACCCTGATGAGCGGCCTGGACCTCAACGACGCCGTGCTGGTGGGCTTCTCGATGGGCACCGGCGAGGTGGGCCGCTACCTGGGCAGCTACGGCTCGGCCCGGGTAGCGAAGGCGGTGTTCCTCGGCTCGCTGGAGCCGTACGTGCTGCAGACCGAGGACAACCCCGACGGCGTTCCGCAGTCCGTGTTCGACGGCCTGATGGATGCGGTCACGGCCGACCGCTACGCCTTCTTCACCGACTTCTTCAAGAACTTCTACAACAGCGAGACCTTTCTGGGCACGCCGCGGCTCAGCGAGGAAGTCATGCGGGCCGGCTGGAACATCGCCACTGCGGGAGGCCCGACGGCGTCCGCGGCCGCGCAGCCCACATGGCTCACAGACTTCCGCGGGGACATCCCCAAGATCGACGTCCCGGCCCTGATTGTCCACGGCACCGCGGACCAGATCCTGCCGATCGATGTCACCGGCCGCCGCTTCGCCAAGGCCCTGCCGGAGGCGGAGTACGTGGAGATCGAGGGCGCCCCGCACGGCATGCTCTGGACCCACGCCGCCGAGGTCAACGAGGCGCTACTGGACTTCCTGGCGAAGTAGGCCGTCGCCGCCACCGTCGCACTTTCCGCGCCGGCTCCGGACGGACGCACCTCGAGTCCGGGGTGCGTCCGTCCGTTTCCGCAGCGGTTTCCGAAAATGCCGCGGGGGTCTGGCGCGGACGCGTCCACGGGCGGACGATTGACTTACCGGGAACTCCAAGAGCAGTGCCCGGCTGTAGCCCGGATTTAACACGGGCGTGCTAATCAAAACCGGACGGGAGTGCCACCGTGCGCGGTGCCTCCGGCGTCGCCGTCCCCGGCACCCGCCGTCCGCCCCAGTAAAACCGCATCCTCTGCGTAGGAGCACCAAAGAAAATGTCCATCACTACCCCATCACCAACCAAAACCCGCCCCCGGACGGCCAAGTTCACTCTGGTCTCGGCCGTCGCCCTGGGCCTTATCGGCGGCCCGGTCGCCCTGGCCGCACCGGCCGATGCCTCGACCTCCCTGCGTGGCTGCACCGTGGACCCGCTGAAGCCCACCGACCGCAGCCACTGGGTCGATTTCCGCATCAAGGTGGACTGCAGGGACAACAAGACCGTCCAAATCAGGCAGCTGCGTTATGAAGACGAGCGCGGCCGCCGGCACGACGATTTCCTGGGCGGCTCCACGTTCCGGGAGTCCTTCAACCGGCATGACAACAAGGCCACCCTCCACAGCTACGACCGTGTCCAGGACGGCCGCGGCGACGAGAAGGTGTACCAACTCGTGTCGTTCCGCGTACGCGTCGGCAACCACTGGTCCGACTGGACCCGTTGGGAGAAGAGCGAGGTGGCAACCCTCCGGCACTGACGTGCCGGGCGCTGCCTCTTCACCGGAAAGCCAAGGGAAATCCCTTGGCTTTCCCGCGTCCCGGCGACGCCCGGCACCGTCGTCCGGGGCAAGGCGGACCTTAAGGGACGGCTACGTCTCGTCGTCCCAGCCGCCGTCGGCGTCGACGGCATCCTCCGGCTTGTCGCCCGACGTCGGGTCGCCGGACCCGACGTACGCGGCCGGGACCGTGCCCGCGGCCTGGGTCAGCTGTTCCTCGCGGATGTTGCTCGCCTGCTCCGGTTCGGTGTGGACCACGCGGTCCTCGGCGGCTTCGCCTGCTTCCCCACTCTTCATGGCGGCATCGCGGTCCGCCTGCTGCTGGCGTTCCTTGGCGGCCTCGGGGTCGCCCGGTCCGCGCAGTCCGGCGGGATCGGCGCTGGGATCGTTCGGGTCACTCATAGCACTGCCTTCCGTCTGGGGTCAGGTCCTTCCACCCTAGCGCGGGTGCAGGCGGCGCGCCCGAGATCAGGACCAGACCCGTTGCACCCGCACCTACCCCGCGGCCCCGGCCGCGATCAGTTCCTCCAGCCCGCGCTTGAACCCGTACCGTCCGCCGTGGGCCGGGTGCCTGATCTTCGGCACGTCCAGGCCGCTGCGCTGCAGGCTGCGGTGCGCCACGTTGCCCACGGCCACCACCGTTTCGATGGCAAACTCCTCCGTCAGCGCCTGCCAAAACGGCGCCCCCAGGGCAGCTTCGGACGCCGTGGGAGTGCGGTTGGACAGCGGCTTCCCGGGCACGTGGGTGTGCCAGGGGCAGGCGCTCCAGAGCAGCGGGAGGAAGTCCAACTCCGCCAGCACCTCCCACATGACCGTCGCCGTCGGCTCTGCGGCAATGCCCGCAGCGTCCGGCGGCAGCACGTAACCCTTGCCCGGCCCGAACAGGCCAAAGGCGTTGGCGTGCCCCTCCAGGATGGTGCGGCTGGTGAAGGGCACGCCGGTGATCCGCATGCCCCTGAAGCCCGGGGCTTCCCCTACCAGCAGCACCTTGGGCGAACGGTCCCGCATTTCCTGGAGGTAGAGCGCCAGGTTCCGCCGGCGCTGCGCGTTCGCGGGCTCGGGGTGGTCGAAGAAGTTGGCGCACCCCGGCCCGGTCTGCACGGACGCGAGCCGTCCGACAAAGTCATCGATCGAGGGTGCAGTCATCTCTCAGTCATCTCTCCGGACCCGTTCCGTTGCCAGCTTCCAGGTCCATCAGACTATCCGCGCCGCATCCCCGCACGCACGGCCCGCCGTTCCCGCGCGCTCCCCCGCGCTGCCCGGGCCGCCCGCACGGCCCTAGCATGGGGACATGACGGACACGACCATCTTTACGGTGGGGCACTCCACTCATCCCATCGACGAATTCATCGGCATCCTGAAGGCCCACGGCATCAAGAAGCTAATCGACGTGCGGACCGTCCCCAAATCGCGGCACAACCCGCAGTTCAACGCGGATGAACTCGCGGCGAGCGTGCGGGCCAGCGGCATCACCTACCGCCGGATGGAAGCGCTCGGCGGTTTGCGGCACACCACCAAGGACAGCCCCAATGGCGCGTGGCGCAACGCATCGTTCCGGGGCTACGCGGACTACATGCAGACCGACGAGTTCTCGCTCGCAGTCGGCCAGCTGCTGGAACGCGGGCGGACCAACGATGCGGCCATCATGTGCGCGGAGGCCGTTCCCTGGCGGTGCCACCGGTCGCTGATCGGTGACGCGCTGCTGGTCCGGGACGTCGAGGTCCTGGACATCATGAGCGAAAAGTCCGCCAAACCCCACACCCTGACCTCGTTCGCGCGCGTGGACGGCCAGCGGATCTGGTACCCGGCGGAGTAGCGCCCGCCGGCTACCAGCGCGGGTGGATCGATGCGCGGAAGTAGCGGTCGTAGATTTCGTGGACACCGACATCGAACGTTGCGTCGATGCCGCTGACCGACGCCGCCTCGGCGTTCGCGCGCGCCTGCTCGACGTTCCGTGCCCCCGGAATCACGGTGCTGACACCCTCCTGCGCCGCGATCCAGGCGATGGCCGCCTGGGCGGTGCTGACGCCGTCGGGCACCAGTTCCTGGAACTCGGCCACCGCTTTGAGGCCCTCTTCGAAGTCGACGCCGGAGAAGGTCTCCCCGACGTCGAACGCCGAGCCGGTGCGGTTGTAGTTCCGGTGGTCATCCGCCGCAAAGGAGGTGTCCGCCGTGTACTTGCCGGAGAGCAGCCCCGAGGCGAGCGGCACGCGGGCGATGATGCCGACGCCGGCGGCCGCCGCCGCGGGCAGCACCTCGTCCAACGGCTTGAGCCGGAAGGCGTTGAGGATGATCTGCACTGTGGCCGTGCCGTCGTGGCGCATGGCCTCGAGGGCCTCGTCGGTCCGCTCCACGCTGACGCCGTAGTTCCGGATGGCGCCCTCGGCCACCAGGGTGTCCAGCGCGTCGTACACCTCGGCGTTGCTGTAGACGGCGGTGGGCGGGCAGTGCAGCTGGACCAGGTCGAGCTGCTCGACGCCGAGATTCCGCCGGGAACGGTCCGTCCATTCGCGGAAGTTGGCGAGGTTGTAGTTCTCCGGCCGCTGCTCCATCCGCCGGCCCATCTTGGTGGCCACCGTGATGTCCAGGCCGGAGTTGTCCGCCAGGAAAGCGCCGATGGCCTGCTCGCTGCGGCCGTCGCCGTACACGTCCGCGGTGTCGAAGAACGTGACGCCGGCTTCCGCGGAGGCGGCCAGGATGGCCTGCGCCTGCGCCGGGTCCACGTTGCCCCAGTCCGCGCCGAGCTGCCACGTGCCCAGCCCGACAATGGAGACGTTCCGTCCGGTCTTGCCCAAGATTCTTTGTTCCATGATCCGACTATAGGGTGTTGCCTTGCTAGCCTGAGGCTGTGAAGTACGAGAGGCTGTGGATCGGAATGCTGGTTGGCGCCGCCCTCGGCTTTGCCGTCGGCGTGGCCACGGCCGACAAGCCATTTACCGGGCTGCTGATCGGGGTGGCCGTCGGGGCGCTGGTCGGCCTGGCTGCCCGCAAGGACCCCACGAAGCGGTAAGGCCTCCGCCTGCATCTGAAGGAACCCCTCATGACCTTTTCCGTGAATTGCTCCATCATGCTGGCCGAACTGCCGCTGTTGGAGCGGCCGGCCGCGGTGAAGGCTGCCGGTTTTGACGCCGTCGAGTTCTGGTGGCCGTTTGCACGCTCCGTCCCCGGCGACGCCGAACTCAGCCGCTTCGAGCGCGCGATCACGGACGCGGGGGTCCAGCTGGTCGGCCTGAACTTCAGTGCCGGCGACATGCCCGCCGGCGACCGCGGGCTGGTGTCCTGGATCGGGCGGTCCTCCGAGTTCCGGGACAACATCGACGTCGTGGCCGGGATCGGCGGACGGCTCGGCTGCACCTCCTTCAACGCCCTCTACGGCAACCGGCAGGCCGGGCACTCCCCCGAGGCCCAGGACGACCTGGCCGTCCAGAACCTGACAGCAGCGGCCGCCGCCGTGGCCCGCATCGGCGGCACCGTGCTGCTCGAACCGGTCAGCGGCGCCCCGGACTACCCGCTCCGCACCGCCGACGACGCCCTGCGCGTCATCGCCCGGGTCAAGGAGGAGACCGGCGCGGCAAACATCAGGCTGCTCGCCGATTTCTACCACCTCTCGGTGAACGGCGACGACGTCGGCGCCGTGATCGAAGAGCACGCCAAGGACTTCGGCCACATCCAGATCGCGGATTCCCCCGGCCGCGGGGCTCCCGGAACCGGCCGGCTCCCGCTGGGCGACTGGATCGCCCGCAGCCGCGAGTTCGGCTACGAGGGCCGCATCGGGCTGGAGTACCAGGCGCCGGCTGAAACGGCCTTCGAGTGGGCCCTTGCCGTTTCCGGCCGCGCGTCCGAGCAGCCCGCGTCCGGCCGGGCGGACAGGCCGTGACGCCGACCGTCACCCGGAACGCGGCCGACCGCACCACCAGGATCGGCATCGCCTTCATCGGCGTGCTGCTCATTGCGGTCAACCTACGGGTGTCCTTTGTCAGCGTCGGACCCGTGCTGGGGAACATCAGCAGCGACCTCGGGCTTTCCAGCGCCGCAGCCGGGTTCCTCACCGGCCTTCCGCTCATCGCCTTCGCCGTCTTCTCACCGCTGGCACCCGGTTTCGCGGCCAGGGTCGGCCTGGACCGGGCGCTCTGGACGTCCCTGCTGATCCTGGCCGCGGGCATAGTGCTGCGCTCCCTGCCCCTGGCCGGTGTCATCTGGGCCGGCACCGCGCTGATCGGGCTCGCCATCGCCTTCCTCAACGTCTTGGTTCCCTCGCTGGTGAAGCGCGACTTTCCATTGCGGGTCAGCCAGGTCACCGGGGGCTACACCGCCGCCCAGGCCGCATTCGCAGCGGTGGGCGCCGCCGTCGTCGTTCCCGTTGCGCAAACATCGCCCGCGGGCTGGCGGCTCGCCCTTGGAATCTGGGCGGGGCTGGCGCTGGTCGCCATGGCGGTGCTCCTGCCGTGGCTGCGCCGTCACCGGTCCGGTACTGCCCACGCTGCCGCGCCGAAGATTGCCTACCGCTCACCCTGGACCTCCGCTCTGGGCTGGCAGGTGACGATCTTCATGGGGCTGCAGTCGATCGCTTTTTATGTCCTGATGGCGTGGCTGCCCACCATCGAGCAAAGCCGCGGCGTCCCGGCCACGACCGCGGGGATCCACCTGTCCGTCTTCCTGCTGGTCAGCGTGTTCGCCAGCCTTGCCGCCGGCGGGATCCTGCACCGCGGACGCGACCAGCGGCTGGTGGCCTTCACCAGCGGCGCGCTCACGGTGGCGACGTTCCTGGGGCTGACCCTGGCGCCGGAGCTCGTGCTGCTGTGGATCGTCCTGGGGGCCATGGGCTGCGGGAGCCTGATCGTCGTCGCCCTGTCCCTGTTCAGCCTGCGGACCGTGAACCACCCGCAGGCGGCGGCCTTGTCCGGCATGGCACAGTCGGTCGGCTACGGGCTCAGCGCGGTGGGGCCGGTCCTGTTCGGCGCCCTTCACGACCTCACCGACGGCTGGACGCTGCCGCTCCTCGTGACCGCGGGCATCATGGCGGTCCTCTCGCTGGTGGGGCTGCTGGCCGGACGGGACCGGGTCATCAGCGGCCCGGCCTGAGGCTCCGCGTCCCGGCTTAGCCGGTGCGGGCCCCAGCAGCCTGGGCGCCAGCCGGGCGCGACCTTAGGCATGCAGGCGGAATAGTGATTCCGCCACCGGTGTTGTGCACCACAGATTCCATTCCAGCCCTCCCCGAAGGACTTCCTATGAGCCAGAACCCCGTCAAGCTCCAGCCCGGAACCCCCGCACCCGATTTCACCTTGCCCGACGCCGAGGGCAAACCGGTCGCGCTGGCGGACTACCGAGGTAAGAACGTCATTGTGTACTTCTACCCGCAGGCTGCCACCCCGGGCTGCACCACCGAAGCCTGCGATTTCCGCGACAACCTGGCCTCTCTGCAGGGTTCGGGCTACGAGGTGCTGGGCGTCTCCCCCGACGGCCCCGAGGCGCTTGCGCACTTCACCGGCGACAACGCCCTGACCTTCCCGCTGCTCGCCGACCAGGACCATGCCGTCGCGCTGGCGTACGGCGCCTGGGGCGAGAAGCTGGTCCGCGGCGAGGTCAGGGAGGGCATCGTCCGCTCCACCGTGGTCCTCGACGCCGAGGGCAAGGTCAAGCTCGCGCAGTACCAGGTCAAAGCCGAGGGCCACGTGGCCGCCCTGAAGGATGAGCTGGGCATCTAGGTGTAATTCCACACCTAGGCCCGGGTGCCCGCCACGATGGTCGCCGTCGACCGGAGCCTGAGCGCGCCCTGGTGCTCGTAGCGGCCCAGCAACTGGAACACGTCGGAGCGGATCAGCGATCGTGCCTCCTTGTCCGCCTTCGCCAGGCCCGTGGCCACCGTGGTCGCGATATCAGTCATGAACTCCCAGTAGCTTTCCGGGGAGTCATGCACCAGGTCCGTGCTGACCTTGCGCTCCGACACCTCCACCATGCCGGTATCCCGGAACAGTCGGGTCATAAAGCCCGGTGTAGAGCAACGGAACAGCCCCGGCATAACATCGGGCGGCCGCGGCAGCTCCGTGTGCTGTGCGAGGGTGCCCAGGACCAGGGCGGCCCAGGGATTTTCCGCGGTCCGGCCCCAGACGGCCGCGCTGATCCTCGCCCCCGGCTTGGCCGTGCGCACCATTTCCCGCACGGCGGACCGAATATCGGGAAAGTAGTTGAAGCCAAAACGGCACAGGACGGCGTCGAACGTAGCGTCGTCAAAGGGCAGCTCCGCGGCGTCGCAGACGCTGAAGCCCACATTCGCCAGCCCCCGGACGGATGCCTTCTCCTCGGCCACGTGCAGCATGCCGGCAGAGACGTCGGTCAGCACCACCTCGCCGTCCGGCACCAGCGCCGCCGCCGTCAGCCCGGGCTCCCCGGTCCCTGACGCGACGTCGAGCACAATGGAGTCCGGATGCAACCAGGCATCCTGGATGACGGCCTCGCCAAAGGGGGCCTGCCAGCCTAGCAGTTCGGCGTCCCACTTCTTCCAGCCCGCCGCGAACTGGTCCCAGATGAGGCGCTGCCGGTCAGGGATACTGTCCGCTGCTACTGACATGGTGCGTCCTTTACCGGTCCGGACCGCACCCTCCCCCACCCCTTAGTGTGCGCCGCCGTCGGCGTTCCCGCTAGAGTCCCGGATTTCCGCCACGGATACGGACAGGTGCCCCGCGGATCGGCGTAGCAGCGGTCCGGAACCGCCGCGGAAATGCCGGCGAAACCGCGGGGCCGCGCGGGCAGTAGGCTTAATGGCATGGCTCCTGAAGACACCCCCGTTGCGCCCGAACGCCGCGCCGTCACCGTCCGCCGCGCTCCGAAGTACGTGCCGTTCCTGATCCTGGGCGGCCTGCTGGGCGTCGTGGTGGCGGCCATCATCGCCTACGGCCTGCCGGGCGACGAGGGCTATGACGCCAACTCCGTCTTCGGCTTCTTCCTGACCTTCTGCATCGCCGGCGGCGCGATCGTGGGCGCCGCCGTCGCACTGGTGCTGGACCGGCTGAGCGTCCGCCGCGCCGAGCGCGCCGTCGTCGAGTCCGTCCCGGACTCGGTGCCGGACACCGACGGCGAGGACCGCGCCTGAGCGGTCAGCTCACCAGCCCGCCAGGTCATAAACCGGCCCCCGGAAAAGTCCTAGCGCACAACGTGAGATAATCGACCAGTGGCACGCGGCGATGGAAAACTTTCTCATGATCTTCTCTCTGGCGAAAAAGGCCCGCAGGACGCATGTGGCGTCTTCGGGGTCTGGGCTCCCGGCGAAGAGGTAGCAAAACTCACCTACTACGGGCTGTACGCGCTGCAGCACCGCGGTCAGGAGTCGGCTGGTATTGCCACCAGCGACGGCAAGCGGATCAACGTCTACAAGGACATGGGCCTCGTGTCCCAGGTCTTCGACGAGACCACGCTCAACACCCTGACCGGGCACTTGGCCGTGGGCCACTGCCGCTACTCCACCACCGGGGCGAGCCACTGGGCCAACGCCCAGCCCACCCTCGGCGCGACGGCCACCGGCACAGTCGCCCTGGCGCACAACGGCAACCTGACCAACACCGCCGAGCTCAAGGCCATGATCTTGGACCGCAACGGCGGCCAGCTCACCGGCGAAATGAAGCAGGGCAACACCTCTGACACCGCACTGGTCACCGCGCTGCTGGAGGGCGAAGAGGGCAAGTCCCTCGAACAGACATCCCTGGAGCTGCTGCCCAAGATCAAGGGCGGCTTCTGCTTCGTCTTTATGGATGAGGGCACGCTCTACGCCGCCCGCGACACCTACGGCATCCGCCCGCTGGTCCTGGGCCGGCTGGAACGCGGCTGGGTGGTCGCCTCCGAGCAGTCCGCCCTCGCCACCGTCGGCGCCAGCTTTATCCGCGAGATCGAACCGGGCGAATTCATCGCCATCGACGAGCAGGGCGTCCGTTCCCAGCGCTTCGCCGAGCCGACGCCGGCCGGCTGCGTCTTCGAGTACGTGTACCTCGCCCGCCCGGACGCCGCGATTGCCGGCCGCTCCGTGTACGAGTCCCGCGTGGAGATGGGCCGCCAGCTGGCCCGCGAGAACACCCAGGAAGCGGACATCGTCATCCCCGTGCCGGAATCCGGCACCCCGGCCGCCGTCGGCTACGCCGAGGAATCCGGCATCCCGTTCGCGCACGGCTTCGTCAAGAACGCCTATGTGGGCCGCACCTTCATCCAGCCCTCGCAGACCCTGCGCCAGCTCGGCATCCGGCTCAAGCTCAACGCGCTGGAGTCCGTGATCCGCGGCAAGCGCGTGGTGGTGGTCGACGACTCGATCGTCCGCGGCAACACCCAGCGCGCCATCGTGCGGATGCTCCGGGAGGCCGGCGCCGCCGCCGTGCACGTGAAGATCTCCTCCCCGCCGGTGAAATGGCCCTGCTTCTACGGGATCGACTTCGCCTCCCGCGCGGAGCTGATCGCCAACGGCGCCACGATCGAGGAAATCTCGCAGGCCATTGGCGCGGACTCGCTGGCGTACATCTCCGAGGACGGCATGATCGGCGCCACCCGGCAGCCGCGCGAACGCCTCTGCACCGCCTGCTTCACCGGGCAGTACCCGATCGAGCTGCCCGGCGCCGACAAACTCGGCAAGAACCTGCTGGAACGCACCGACCTCGGCGGCCTGCCCGCAACTTCGGCCGCTGCAGCCGGGACTTCCACGCCGGCTGCTTCCGCCGCAGGGAGCCTCGCGGCCGGGACCCCGGCGGCCGACGCCGCCGCCAACGCCGCGTCCGACGCCGCCATCCCCGCCGATCAGGATCCGGCCGAGAAGGCCGGCGCTACCGGCTGCGATCCCGGACCGGATGCCGAATTCGAAGAACTGCTCACCGACGCCGACCGCGTACCCGCCGACAAGCTTGATGCCGACAAGAAAGAGCCAGTATGACTTCCGCCTCCCCGGCCGCTGACACGAACGACGCCCCCAACACCGGCATCACCTACGCCTCCGCCGGCGTCGACGTCGAAGCGGGCGACCGCGCCGTCGAACTCATGAAAGACGCCGTCAAGGCGACCCACAACTCCTCGGTGATCGGCGGCGTCGGCGGCTTTGCCGGCCTGTACGACGTGTCGAAGCTGCTCACCTACAAGCGGCCGCTGCTGGCCACCTCCACCGACGGCGTGGGCACCAAGGTTGCCATCGCCCAGGCCATGGACATCCACGACACCATCGGCTTCGACCTGGTGGGCATGGTGGTGGACGACATCGTGGTGGTGGGCGCCGAGCCGCTCTACATGACCGACTACATCGCCTGCGGCAAGGTCGTCCCGGAGCGCATCGCGGACATTGTCCGCGGCATCGCGGCCGCCTGCTCGATTGCCGGCACCGCCTTGGTGGGCGGCGAAACCGCCGAGCACCCGGGTCTGCTGGGTGAGCACGAGTACGACGTCGCCGGCGCCGCCACCGGCGTGGTCGAGGCCGACTCGCTGCTGGGTCCGGACCGCGTCCGGGCCGGCGATGTAGTGATCGGCATGGCTTCCTCCGGCCTGCACTCCAACGGCTACTCGCTGGTCCGGCGCGTCGTCAACCACGCCGGCTGGGCGCTGGACCGCCACGTCTCCGAATTCGAGCGCACCCTGGGCGAGGAGCTCCTGGAGCCGACCCGCGTGTACGCCGCGGACTGCCTCGACCTGGCCCGCACCTTCCCGGTGGACGGCTCCGTCGCCGGCCGCGCCGTCCACGGCTTCAGCCACGTTACCGGCGGAGGGCTCGCCGCCAACCTGGCCCGCGTCCTGCCGCAGGGCCTGCTGGCCACCGTGGACCGCGCCACCTGGGAACTGCCGGCCATCTTCAAGCTGGTCTCCGAGCTGGGCAACGTCCCGCTGGCCGACCTCGAGCGCACCCTCAACGTGGGCGTGGGCATGGTGGCGATCGTCTCGCCGGAGGCCGCCGACGCCGCAGTGAACCACCTGAATGCCCGCGGCCTGCCCTCATGGATCATGGGCACCGTCGGGGAAAACTCCGACTCAGTGGTGAAGACCGGCCCGGACTACGTCCAGGGCGCCAAGGGCGTCGACGGCGGCGCCGTCCGGATGGTCAACGCCTACGCCTGAGCCTGAGACCTCGTCGAGTGCTCCATAAGTGCCGTTTAGAACCCGCAAAACGGCACTTATGGAGCACTCGATCCCTTTAAACCTCCAGAATGCTGAACACGCCGCCCTGCGGGTCCCGGAGCGTGACAACGGTACCGGCCTCGTCGTCGGCCTCCGGTTCCACGAGGACGACGCCGCCGGCCGCGCGCGCGGCGGCGACGGCCTCGGCCACGCTTGAGACGCCGAAATACACCTGCCAGCCCGGTTCGAGGTTGCGCTCGGCCGCGGGGACCGTGGCGATCCCGGCCACCTCGGCGCCGTCCACCATCAGGGTCGTGTAGGTTCCGCCGTCGTCCTGCGGGTACTCCGTCACTTCGTGGCGGAACAGCTGCTGAAAGAACCCGACGGCGGCCTGCGGCTGGGGCGTGAGCAGCTCCACCCAGGCCAAAGCGCCAGGCTCCTCGCTCCGTGCCGCGCCGAAATGGGTGCCCGCCTGCCACACGCCCGTGGTGCCTCCGCCGGGCGGGGCGAAAAAGACCATCACGCCGGTGTCCGCCACGGCCTCCGGGCCGAACTCCAGCGTCCCGCCGGCGTGCGGCACTCCGGCGGCGAGCCCAGCGGCGTCGTCGGCGGCGAAATAGACGTTCCACCGGCCCGGCGCACCGGCCTGCAGCTGGTGCGGGTTCAGCGGCGCAATGACCGTCACCAGCTCCTCGCCCAGGAACGCCTTGGCGTAGCTACGGCCATCCGGGGTGGGCAAGTCCTCGTACCGCCAGCCGAAGATCTCCGCGTAGAAGTCCTTGGCGGCTGCCACATCCGACGTCTGGAGGTCGGCCCAGCAGGCCTCGCCCTCGACATACCCTGAACGAATGGCCATGGAAGTCCCTTCGAAGAGAAACGCCGGACACCCCGGCAACCCCAAGTTATCCCCCGGCGCGGGACCCAGCAACCGGTCCACGCCCGCCGTTTAGACGGTTCCCTGCCCACACGGCGTTCACAAACATCGAGCGGGCGCGGAACCGTCGAAACGGCGGGGAGGGGGGCTGGGACGGGGTCCGGCGGGGCTGGGCTACGGCGGGGAGGGGGCGGGGCGGGCGGACGCAAAAAACCCGCCGGGCACACCCCAGACAGGGCATGGCCGACGGGCCAAAATCATGTGATGGGCAGTCCGCTCGAGAGGGACTTACCGGATGAAGTGTCGACTAACCGATCCGACGGGAATTTACCTCGTCGTCGTCCTCTTCCACATCGTCCGCGTACTTATCCACGTAGGCCGAATAGTCCGGCTCAACCGGCTCACTCGAAAAACGACTCGGTGCACGACCCTCAGAGCTCTTGAGCTCACGCTGAAGCGCAGTGTAGTCAGTGTTCGGGGAATAGTACTTAATATCCCGAGCCTGCTTGGTAGCTTTTGCCTTTTGACGGCCGCGCCCCATGGCGTGACCCCCTTTTGTACTCGGACCGGAGGTGGTCACCATTGGCGTTAGTGAGGCCCCGGAATGTTTGGTCAATTTGTCGTACACCTAGATTACATGCTTTCGGCTATGACTGCTTGCCGCCCGGGCGCCTGTGGGCGGAGTCGTACCTCACGCCGCGCCCGGCCCGCGCACCCGGCCTGGGCGCCACCGCATGCGGCTCAGCGCGCAACTTCGATAGAGTCTCTTGATGGGCTCCCGGAAGCGGGTCCCCGAGCCGGACGTCCAGCCCCGGCAAATATGCACGGAAGAGGTGAATTCCCGAGTGACCGAAAAGCCTGTGAGCGACGAGAACGCCAGGCGCGGCGATGCCGGAATGCCTGAGGTTTCCCCCGCGAACGACGCCGGCGAGCGGCCGGTCCCGGCCCCTCCGGCGCGCGTCCCCTCTTCCGTACGTATTCCGCCGCGGCCGACGGCGCCGCCGACCTCTGCGGTGCCGCTGGTCCCGCGCGGCGACGCAGCGGAGCGCCCTGCAGGGCAGGCCACCGCGACGGGGCCAGAAACCGCGGAGTCGCCGTCGGCCGGTGCCGGCGGAAGCACCGCGACCAAAAGCCGCAACCGCAAGACCACGTCCGGCGCCTCCCAACTGGGCAAGCTGCTGTCCGCCCAGGCGGCGCAGCTCAAGACCGCGCAACTCGGTCCCCGCGCCCGGCGGCTGGGTGGCAGGCTGTTGGCCGCTGCCCGGCGGTTCGGCCGTGCCGTGTGGGCCGGTGCTTACCGGCTGGGACTGGCGAAGGTCGGCGCCGCGCTGGCCGCCGTCGTCGTGCTGGGGTTGGTGATCTGGTGGCTGACCGCGCTGGGAACCGCAAAGCAACAGCCGCAGGCCGGCACCTCCCCGGCCCCGGCGGCCGCAGCTTCGTCCGCGGCGCCGGCAAGCCGCGGCCCGCTGCCGCTGGAAGGCGTCAACCCGATGGACTTCCAGCTGGGCGACTGCTTCAAGGACTTCGACGCGAACGCCCAGGCTTCCACCGTCGTCGCCTGCGATACCGGGCACTCAGCGCAGCTGGTGGCCGTGGACAACTACGCTGCGTCGGACTCCTACCCGGGCCGCGACCCGCTGAAGCAGAAGGCGCTGGACACCTGCAAGGCGGCCCAGCTCACCGACAAATCCGGCAACTACCAGTTCAGCTACAAGCTGGCCTACCCCAGCTCCTCCAGTTGGGGCGCCGGCGACCGGCGGGTGGACTGCTACTTTGTGGCCGACGGCGGCAACGTCATCAAGGAATCCCTGATCCCCCGGCTCTGACGGACAGGAGGAACGGCTTTGACCGACACGACACTCGCCCAGGTGATGGCGGAGCTGGCCGGGCTTGAGGACCCGAAGGCACGCCGCATCAACGAGAAACACGGCGACGACCACGGCGTGAACCTGGGCAAGCTGCGCGCCCTCGCGAAGCGGTTGAAGACGCAGCAGGACCTCGCGCGCCAGCTCTGGGCGACCGGGGACACTGCGGCGAGACTGCTGGCGACACTGGTCTGCCGGCCAAAGGCGTTCGAGCGCGATGACCTGGACCTCGTGATGCGCCAGGCGCGCATCCCCAAGGTACACGACTGGCTGCTGAACTATGTGGTCAAGGCGAACCCGCACGCCGAGGACCTGCGCCTGCTCTGGTCCGCCGATCCGGACCCCGTCGTGGCGAGTGCGGGCTGGGCGCTGACCACCGAGCGAGTGGCGAAGAAACCTGAAGGGCTGGACCTCCCGGGACTGCTCGATGTCATCGAGGCGGAGATGAAAGTCGCGCCGGACCGCCTGCAGTGGGCGATGAACCACTGCCTCGCCCAGATCGGGATCGAGCACGCAGAGCACCGCGCCCGGGCCATCGGCATCGGTGAACGCCTCGAGGTGCTGAAGGACTACCCGACTCCGCCGAACTGCACGTCCCCGTTCGCGCCCGTCTGGATTACCGAGATGGCGCGCCGGAAACAGGATCAGTAGCGGGCCGGCAACGGCTGGCGGCGCGCGGCCGGTGCGATCCGCCGGAAATGGTCCTAGAGTGTGGCCATGGCTATCGCACGCTTCCCGGTGGTTGTACTCGACTGCCCTGATCCCAAGTCCCTGGCCGAGTTCTACGGCGCCCTGCTGGATTGGAAGGTGGAGCAGGACGACGACGACTGGTGCTCCATCCGCGCCGACTACGGCGATTCGCTGAGCTTCCAGAGGGTCGAGTCCTATACCCCGCCGCAGTGGCCCGGCCAGGAGGTCCCGCAGCAGATGCACCTCGACTTCGTCGTCGATGACCTCGACGCCGCCGAGGCCGCGGCCCTGGAGTTGGGCGCTAGGAAGCACGAGCATCAGCCGGGGACCACCTTCCGGGTCTTCCTGGACCCGGCTGGCCACCCGTTCTGCCTCTGCCTGGACTGACGAGCGGCCCGCCTCCAGGCAGCCCGCCTCGGCAGCACAGCACAAGGGGCTGCCAGCCCGTGTCGTGCGGCTGGCAGCCCCTGGCAGCCCCCGTAGCCCCCGGGGCGTTGGCGGCGGTTACTCCTTGCGGCGGACCGAGAGCCCGCTGCCGGAGGAGGCCCCGCCGTCGGGCCGCACCGAAGCCTCGGTCCCGCCCATGGTGAGTTCCATCAGGTCCGGGGCGGTGTCCACGAGCACTGTGTCGCCGTCGGCGATGTCGCCGGCGAGGATGGCCTTGGCAAGCCGGTCGCCGATCTCCCGCTGCACCAGGCGGCGCAGCGGCCGGGCGCCGTAGGCGGGGTCGAAGCCGGTGACGGCCAGCCACGCCCGGGCCCCTTCGGACACTTCCAGGGTCAGGCGGCGGCCCTTGAGCCGTTCGCCCAGCTCCTTGACCTGCAGCTCCACGATCTCGGCGAGTTCCTCCACGGTCAGCGGGTCGAACAGCACCACCTCGTCGAGCCGGTTCAGGAATTCGGGCTTGAAGGAGGCGTGCACCGTGGCCATGACCGCGTCCCGCTTGGCGGCGGCGTCCAGGTTGGGGTCCACGAGGAACTGGCTGCCCAGGTTGGAGGTCAGGACCAGGATCACGTTGCGGAAGTCCACGGTGCGGCCCTGGCCGTCGGTGAGGCGGCCGTCGTCGAGCACCTGGAGGAGGATGTCAAAGACCTCCGGGTGCGCCTTTTCCACCTCGTCGACCAGCAGCACCGAATACGGACGACGCCGGACGGCCTCGGTCAGCTGGCCGCCCTCCTCGTAGCCCACGTAGCCCGGAGGCGCCCCGACCAGCCGCGCCACGGAGTGCTTCTCCGAGTACTCGGACATGTCGATCCGCACCATCGCGCGTTCGTCGTCGAAGAGGAAGTCCGCGAGCGACTTGGCGAGCTCCGTTTTGCCGACGCCGGTGGGGCCCAGGAAGAGGAAGGACCCGGTGGGCCGGTTGGGGTCGCTGATGCCGGCGCGGGCACGGCGCACGGCGTCGGACACCGCGGTGACGGCCTTGGTCTGGCCGATCAGCCGCTCGCCCAGGACGTGCTCCATTTCCAGCAGCTTCTGGCTCTCGCCCTGCAGCATGCGCCCGGCCGGGATGCCGGTCCAGGCGGAAATTACCTCGGCGATGTCGTCCGCGGTGACCTCGTCGGCCACCATCTGCCCGGACTTGTCCGGCACGGCCGCCTCGGCCTCCGCCGCGGCCTTGAGCTCACGCTCCAGCGCCGGGATCTCGCCGTAGAGGATCCGGGACGCCGTCTCAAGGTCGCCCTCGCGCTCGGCCTTTTCCTCCATTGACCGCAGCTCGTCCAGCTTGGCGCGCAGGTCGCCGGCCCGGTTAAGGCCCGCCTTCTCGGCCTCCCAGCGGGCGTTCAGGGCCGCGAGCGCCTCCTTCTTGTCCGCCATGTCCGCGCGCAGGGCAGCGAGGCGTTCCTCCGAGGCCGGATCGGTCTCGCCGGCCAGGGCCAGCTCCTCCATGGTCAGCCGGTCCACCTGGCGGCGCAACTGGTCAATCTCCTCGGGGGCGGAATCGATCTCCATCCGCAGCCGGGAAGCGGCCTCGTCCACGAGGTCGATCGCCTTGTCCGGCAGCTGCCGGCCGGAGATGTACCGGTTGGACAGGGTCGCGGCGGCCACCAGGGCGGAGTCGGAGATGGAGACCTTGTGGTGTGCCTCGTAGCGTTCCTTGAGCCCGCGCAGGATGCCGATGGTGTCATCCACGCTCGGTTCGCCGACAAAGACCTGCTGGAAGCGGCGCTCCAGGGCCGGGTCCTTTTCGATGTTCTCGCGGTACTCGTCCAGCGTGGTGGCGCCGATCAGCCGGAGTTCACCGCGGGCGAGCATGGGCTTGAGCATGTTGCCGGCGTCCATCGAGCTGTCCCCGGACGCGCCGGCGCCCACCACGGTGTGCAGCTCGTCGATGAAGGTGACGATCTGGCCCTCGGAGTTCTTGATCTCCTCCAGCACTGCCTTGAGCCGCTCCTCGAATTCGCCGCGGTACTTGGCGCCCGCCACCATCGAGGCCAGGTCCAGGGCGATCAGGGTCTTGCCGCGCAGGCTCTCCGGCACGTCGCCGGCCACGATCCGCTGGGCCAGGCCTTCGACGACGGCGGTCTTGCCGACGCCGGGCTCGCCGATGATCACCGGGTTGTTCTTGGTGCGGCGGCTGAGGACCTGGATGATGCGGCGGATCTCGGCGTCGCGCCCGATCACCGGGTCCAGCTTGCCGGAGCGCGCGATCGCGGTCAGGTCGGTGCCGAACTTCTCCAGCGCCTGGAAGGTGTTCTCGGGGTCGGCGTTGTCCACCTTGCGGTCACCGCGGACCCCGGGGAGGGCTGCGAGCAGCGCCTCGTGCGAGGCACCGGCGTCGCGGAGCAGCCGGCCGACGTCGTCGTTGCCGGAGGCGAGGCCCAGCAGCAGGTGCTCGGTGGAGACGAAGGTGTCCCCGAGCCGTTCCGCCTCGTTCTGGGCGTTCTTGATGGCCTGCATGGCGGTGCGGGAGAGCTGGGCCTGCTGTACTGAGCTGCCCGAGGTGGACGGCAGGGACTTGATGGCGGAGCTGGCCTGGACGCTGACAGCATCCGGATCGGTGCCGGTGGCGCGGAGAAGCGCGACGGCGACCCCCTCGCGCTGGTCCATGAGCGCCTTGAGCAGGTGCGCCGGCTCCAGCTGCGGGTTTCCGGCCGTCGAGGCGTTCATGGCTGCTGCCGAAAGAGCCTCCTGGCTCTTGGTGGTGAATTTGGCGTCCAAAGAGAGCTCCTTCCGGGATAAAGACTGTCGTCAAAGTTGAGTCTAGCTCGCTCAACTTTGGATTTGGCCCCTTTGGCTCCATGTTTGCCCACGGCGAAACTGCTGTCTAGGGCCGGAGTCCCCCGCGGGCAGGTTCCCGGCTTGACGTACCGCAGGACATGCCCTCCCTTGGCGCGGACCACTGGACATGCTCCCCCTTCTGGAGCCCGCAACGCGGGACATGCCCTCCCCTGGCGCCGACCAGTGGCCATAATCCGACTATGTCCACCGACCGGGCGTGGACTGAGCATGCTCCTTCCCCCGCCGAACGAAGAATGGGCATGCCCGTGGCCCGCGGACTCCGCGGGTGAAGCCGCGTCTTCCCGACGGCGAGCGGAGGCAGCACACGCCGCCAGTGGCCACATCAGGCTGGCCGCACTTAAGGAATGCATGACGACTGGCAACGAAGATTGGACATGCGCCCCGCTGACCTTGGCCGATGGGCATATCACCCCTATGCCCACCCTCGGACACCGGAACTGGGCATGTCCCCGGGGCGCGGGTCTACGACGAAGAGGGGACATGCGCCGCGCTGACCTTGGCCGATGGGCACGTCGCCGGCATGCCCAACCTTGGCCACTGGAACTGGGCATGTCCCCGGGGAGCGGGCCAACGAGGAATGGACATGCGCTTCCCTGGCGCCCGGCGATGGTCATGCCCCAAACAGGAAGACCCGGACAAAGAAGCGATCCGGCGGTCGACTCCCCCAAGGAACCGACCACCGGATCGAATACTGCTACGTGTAAATCCTGTCACACATTTGACAGCTTTGTCATATTAGGGAGGCGCGGAGCCTTCCGGACCTCTGTACGCTGGGACCCATGGATGAGACTTCAAGCCCGGAGCACGGCACCCGCAGCGTTTTCCTGGATAAGGCGCACCCCGCCGCATGGCGCGCGCTCAACGGCCTGGGCCTAAAAGCCAAGGAAGCCGCTGACGAGGCCGGGCTGGACCAGACGCTGGTCGAGCTGCTGAACGTCCGCATCTCGCAGATCAACGGCTGCGCGTTCTGCCTCGACCTGCACGTTCGCGACGCGGTCAAAAACGGGGAGTCGGCCCAGCGTCTGGCGGTACTCCCGGCCTGGCGCGACACCACCCTTTTCAGCGAAAAGGAACGTGCCGCGCTGACCCTGGCCGAGGCGATCACCAACATCTCCGACGCCGAGGCCCGCGAGCGCGAGGGCGGCCGGGCGCGCAGGCACCTTTCCGACGTCGAGTTCTCCGCCATCAGCTGGCTGGCGATCACGATGAATGCCTTCAACCGCGTATCCATCGTCAGCCAGCACCCGGTGCGGAACAAGGACCAGGGCAGCAAGGACAAGGAAACCAAGACCGAGTAACCAGGCCCGCATCCGGGGCCGCCCACGAAGCAGGGGCCGGCCCCGCCCAACCAGCGGCAGCAACCAGCCTCAGCAGCCAACCGGCAGGAACTTCCCCGCTGGCAGTTACGGGATCAGCCGGTCCGCCCGGAGGCTGTCGAACAGGTCCGTGAAGGAGTCCAGGGTCCGGCGGTAGCCGGTGAAGCCCGCGAGGCGGCTCTTGCTCATGTCGGCCAGCACCTCGATGTTGCGGCCCAGGTCGCCGTCGGTGTGCCACCACGAGGAGACGCGGCCGAGGTCCGCCTCGGCGAGCCCGTGCCGGGCGGCCAGGTCCGACCACACCGTTTCCATGCCCCGCATCTGCTCTTCCAGCGGCCGGGGTTCCTTCTCGAACCCGACGGCCTCGACGCCGAAATAGGCGGCCAGGCGCGGCCACATCCAGCGCCAGCGGAAGACGTCGCCGTTGACAATGTTGTAGGCCTGGTCGCCGGCCGTTTCCGCCGTGGCTGCCCAGACCATGTGGTCGGCCAGCAGCCCGCTGTCGGTCATGTCGGTGAGGCTGTTCCACTGCGTCTCGGAACCGGGGAAGATGAACGGCAACCCCAGCTCTTTGCAGATCGACGCCTGCACCGCGAGGGTGAGCCCCATGTTCATGGCGTTGCCCACGGCGTGGCCGATCACCGTGTGGGCGCGGTGGACTGACCAGCTGAATCCCTGGCGCTCCGCCGCGGCCCACAGTTCATCCTCCTGGGCGTAGTAAAAGTTCGGAACCGGCAGCCGGGGTTCCTCTTCGTGGAAAGGCGTGTCCGGCATTTCGCCCGCGGCGTAGGCCTCGAACGGGCCAAGATAATGTTTCAGCCCGGTCATCAGGGCGACGTGTTTCACCGGGCTGTCCTGCAGCGCGTTGAGCAGGTTCCGCAGCAGCGCGGCGTTGACCTCGATGTTTTCCCGTTCCGTGTCCTGGCGCGACCACGCGGTAAAGAACACGTGCGTCGGGCGTTCGCCGGCCAGCGCTGCGGCAAGGCTCTCCGGTGACCCGAGATCCGCGCTGATCGGGCGTGCCCCGGGGCGTGCAGCGCCGCCGCGGGACAGGGCCAGCACGTCCCAGCCTGTCGCTGCGAGGGAGGCGACGAGGGCGGAGCCGGCGATGCCGCTGGCTCCGACCACCAGTGCGGTCTGTCCGGGGGCTGGGGCTGAGTTTTCGTGCACGAGTTTCCTCCTGGTTGCGGGCGGGGCCTCTCTCCACCCTAGGCCCGCCGCGCGCCCGGCCGTTACCGCAGCGGCACCCGCGGCCGGACTGCAGAAGCCTCGGCGCCCGCCGGCGGGAGCCGCCACTGCAGCACGCCGGCCGGACTGCAGAAGCCTGGGCGCCCGCCGGCGGGAGCCGCCACGAAGCCGCGGCGCCTTACGCCGGGTAGACCGCCACGGAGGCCGCCTTGACCACGAAGTACACGCCCACCCCCGGCGCCAGGCCGAGGTCCGCCGACGCGGCGGGAGTGACGTCCGCGGCCAGGTCCCCGGCCCGGACCCGGATCTGGTCGCCGTGCGGTTCCAGGTCGGTGACCGTCACCGGGAAGGAATTGCGCGGGCTGCCGTGCGCTTCGGAAAGGAAGACGGAGACGGCCGACGGCGGGAACGCCGCCACGCCGCTCTGGCCGGGCACCGGCGGATCCTCGTGCCGGCCAGCGAATTCCTGGCCCGCGGCCGTCCGGAGCCCGGCCGGGGTGATGGTGCCCGCGACGAGGTTCAGCCCGGCCAGGCCGGCGGCGAAGCGGCTCCGGGGCCGTTGGAGCACCTCCCGGGTGGGGCCGTCCTCGGTGATCCGGCCCTCCTCCAGCACGATCACGCGGTCGGCGAGCATGTAGGCGTCCAGGACATCGTGCGTGACGATGATGGCGCTTCGGCCGGCCAGGACCCGTTTCAGCAGGCGCCGCAGCAGCGGGGCCGCGTGGACGTCGAGGGCGGCCATCGGTTCGTCGAGCAACAGCAGCTGCGGGTCGGCGGCGAGCGCCCGGGCCACGGCCACCCGCTGGGCCTGGCCGCCGGAGAGTTCGCCGGGGCGCCGGCCGGCCAGGTCCGCCGCGTCGACCTCGGCGAGCCAGTGCCGGGCCGTTTCCCGCGCCTGGGCCCAGCCGGCCCCGGCGCTGCGCGGGCCGAACGCCACGTTGTCGAGGGCGGTCAGGTGCGGGAACAGCAGCGGTTCCTGGGCCAGCAGGGCGGTGCCGCGGCGGTGCGGCGCGGTCCAGGCGTTCCGGCCCGGCCCGAGCTCAAAGAGGTTGCGCCCGTCCACCGTGGCCCGGCCGGTGTCGGGGCGGAGCAGGCCGGCGACGACGGAGAGCAGCGTGGACTTTCCGGCCCCGTTCGGGCCGAGCACCGCGACCGTCTCCCCTTGGCCCAGGCTGAGCGAGACGTCAAAACCGCGGGCGGCAACGGCGGCGTCGAGCGTGAACGTCATGAGCGTCCCTGCTCGCCGCGCATAGGGCCTGCCGCGCGGCGGCCGGCGCCTGACGGCCCCCGGTAGCTGAGCCCGACGACGACGACCGCCACCGCGACGAGCAGCAGCGACAGCGCGACGGCGGCGTCGGCGTCGGTCTCACGCTGCAGGTAGATTTCCAGCGGCAGGGTGCGGGTGACGCCCTGCAGACTGCCGGCGAAGGTGAGGGTGGCGCCGAATTCGCCGAGGCTGCGGGCGAAGGAGAGGACGGCACCGGAGGCCAGACCGGGCAGCACCAGCGGCACGGTGACGCGGCGCAGCACCGTGGTGGGCCGCGCACCGAGGGTCGCCGCCACGGCCTCGTACCGGCTGCCGGCGGAGCGCAGTGCCCCCTCGAGGCTCACCACGAGGAAGGGCAGCGCGACGAAGGTCTGGGCGAGCACCACCGCCGTCGTCGAGAACGCGATCTGGATGCCGGCCACCTCGAGGCTGCGGCCCAGCAGGCCCTGCCGGCCGAAGGTGTAGAGCAGCGCAATGCCGCCCACCACCGGCGGCAGCACCAGCGGCAGCAGCACGAAGGAGCGCAGCAGCCGCAGGCCGCGGAATTCGCCCCGGGCCAGCACCAGGGCCAGCGGCACGCCGAACAGCACGCAGAGCACGGTGCTCGCCGCCGCCGTGCGCAGGCTGAGCGCCAGCGCGGTGAGCGACGCCTCGGAGGTGATGAGCGGGACGAAGTGCGGCCAGTCGACCCTGGCGACCATGGCGGCGACCGGCAGCAGGACGAACAGCGCCCCGGCCGCGGCGACGGCCAGCACCCAGCGCGGAATGCCGCTATAGCCGTGCCGCGTCACGGGCTGCCGAAGCCAGCGTCGGCGAGGACCTTGCGGCCCCCGGTTCCGGCGACCAGCGAGATGAAGGCCGCCGCCAGCTCCGCGTTTTTGCTGGTCTTGACCGCGGCGATCGGATAGTGGTTCACGGCAGCGGCCGACTCGGGGAAGGCGATTCCCTTGACCTTGCCCCCGGCGGCCCGGACGTCCGTAACGTAGACGAGCCCGGCGTCGGCCTCGCCCGAGGTGACCTTGCCGAGCACGTCCGTCACGGAGGATTCCTCGCTGACCGGCGTCAGGGTGACGCCGGTCCTGCCCTCGATCGACTTGGCGGCCGCGCCGCACGGGACCTGGGCCGCGCAGACCACCGTTTTGACCCCGGGCCTGGCCAGGTCGGCGAACGAGCCGATGTCCGCGGGGTTGGCCGGCGGCACGGCGATGGCCAGGACGTTGCTGGCGAAGTTCCGGGGATCGCCCTCCACCAGCCCGGCGTCGGCAATTTTGGCCATGTTCTTCAGGTCCGCGGAGGCGAACACGTCCGCGGGCGCGCCCTGGCTGAGCTGGGTGGCGAGGTTGGCGGACCCGGCAAAGCTCAGCGCGACCTTCGTCCCGGGGTGGCCGGCCTCAAAGTCGCGGGCGAGCGCCGTGAAGGGCGCCTTGAGCGAGGCGGCCGCGAACACCGTCAGCTTCTGGTCCGATCCGGCCGACCCGGCGGTCCCCCCTGGGGCGGCGCAGCCCGCCGCGCCGGCCGCGAGGGCTCCCGCCAGCACCAGCGCGGCGGCTGTTCGGAGCCGGCTCATACCAGGGCCTTCCCATGCGGGCTTTCGATGATCACCGTGGTGGCTTTGACGACGGCGGTGGCCACGGAGCCCAGCTCCAGGCCGAGTTCGCGGACGGCCTCGCTGCTCATCAGCGACACCACCCGGAACGGGCCGCACTGCAGCTCCACCTGGGCCATGACGGTGTCGGCGGTGATGGCGGTGACCAGTCCGACGAAGCGGTTCCGGGCCGAACTCCCGGCGCGGGCAGGGTCCTCGGGCAGTTTCGCCTGCTCCCGGGCCATCCTGGCCAGCTCGAGCCCGTCCACAGTGAGCCGACCCGACTCATCCTTGAGCGGCGTGAGGCTTCCGTTCTCGGTCCAGCGGCGGACGGTGTCGTCGCTGACGCCAAGGAAGCGGGCGGCTTCGGAGACGCGGAAACTAGGCATATGGACACTATAAGCCGCATTTGCGGAGACCAGGGCCTTATTGGTCCTCATTTCCGGCGGCTACCGCCCGGCGCGGTGATGCCGACCGCCGTAGCCCCGCGGGGCACATCAGCCGTACGATTTTGGGGTGGGGCGGAGCCGCGGTCGGCTAGGGAGCACTGCCATGAAATGGGTCAGGCCGGACAGCACGGACTATGACGAAACTCGAAAACTCTTCAACGCGATGATCGACCGCCGACCGGCCGTGATCGCACAATGCGCGGACGCGGCCGACGTCGCGGACGCCCTCGCCTACGCCGGGGCCAACAAACTCGCCGTCGCGGTCCGGGCCGGCGGGCACTCCGTGGCCGGCATGTCCACCAACGACGACGGGCTGGTGGTGGACGTCCGCCCGATGAAGTCCATCACGGTGGACCCGGACAACAAGACCGTGACGGTGGGGGCAGGCGTCACCTGGGGCGAATTCGACCGCGCCACCCAGGAACACGGCCTGGCCAGCACCGGCGGCCGGGCCTCCACCACCGGCGTGGCCGGATTCACCCTCGGCGGCGGCTCCGGGTGGCTGGAGCGCTCCTACGGCTTCGCCTGCGACAACCTGCTCTCGGTGGACCTCGTGACGGCGGCCGGTGAACGCGTCACCGCCAGCGCCCGGGAAAACCCCGAACTGTTCTGGGCGCTGCACGGCGGCGGCGGCAACTTCGGCGTCGCAACAGGCTTTACTTTCCGGCTGCATGACCTGGGCCCCACGGTCCAGGCCGGACTCATGCTCTGGCCCGGGGCCGCGTCCGCGGATCTCGCGCGCGCCTACCGGGACCTCTCGCTGGCCGCGCCGGACGCCGTCGGCAGCGCCCTGGTATACCTGACGGCGCCGCCGGAACCCTTTGTGCCGGAGGAAATGAAGGGCAAACAAGCCGTAGGCCTCGCCTATCTCTACGCGGGCGAGCCGGCTGCCGGCGCGGAGCATGCGGCGCCGTTCCGTGAGCTCGGGCCGGCTGTGGACCTGGTGGGCGACATGAATTACGCCGACTTCCAGTGCATGATCGACGACCCGCCCAACCTCTACAACTACTGGAGTGCCGATTACCACGACGAGCTGCCGGACGACGCGCTGGACGTGATCGTGGACTCGGCGCGGCACCTTCCCGGCCCGCATTCACAGCAACTGGTGGCACGCTGGGGCGGCGCCGTGGCCGGACCCGCCGCGGCCAAGACCCCGCTGCGGAACCGCGGGGCCAAGTGGGTCACGCATCCCTTCGGCATCGAGGAGACACGGGAGGGCGGCCAGGAGGCCAAGGCGTGGGTGAAAAGGTTCCGCCAGGACATCGCCCCCTATGCCAACGGCGGCGTCTGGCTGAACTTCGTCGGAGACGAGGGTACGGACCGCGTCCGGGCCGCCTTCGGCGAGGACAACTATGACCGGCTGGCCCGGGTGAAGCGGGACTTCGATCCGGGGAACGTCTTCCGGGGCAACCAGAACATTCTGCCGGCCGCCTCGTAGACTTCCTGCATGGCCGTCTACCTTGATCCGCCGCTCTGGCCCGCCCAAGGAACACACTTTTCGCATCTCATCTCGGACAGCTCGCTGGAGGAACTGCACGCCTTCGCACGGGCGGCGGGTATCCCGGAGCGGGCGTTCGACGGCGACCATTACGACGTGGCCGAGGCCCGCTTGGAGGCACTCGTGGCCGCCGGCGCCATCCCCGTCGAGGGCCGGGTCCTGGTCCGAAAGCTGATCGAAAGCGGCCTGCGGATTCCTGCCCGGCGGCGCAACGGATCGTTGAAACTGCCGCTGCTGACCCGCTGGAACGAGGTCCTCCCCGGCCACGATGCGCTCTTCCTCGACCTGCTGGACCGCTGGGGCGAGGAGCACCGGAAGTACCACGGCCGCACCCACCTGCTCGCCGTGCTGGAGGCCTTGGACCGGCTGACTGCCCCGGCGCCTCCGCCGCGGGCCGTGCTGCTCGCGGCCTGGTTCCACGACGCCGTCTACCGCGGCATCGCCGGTGAGGACGAGGAGGAGTCGGCCCGGCTGGCCGAGGAGCGCCTACAGCATGCGGAGCTGCCTGCTGGCGAGGTCGACGAGGTCGCCCGGCTGGTCCGGATGACGGCGGACCACCGGCCGGATCCTGGCGACGAGCCCGCGGCCCTGCTCAGCGACGCCGACCTTTCCGTCCTGGGCGGCGAGCCGGCGGCGTACGCCCGTTACCTCGCGGCCGTCCGGCAAGACTTCGCGCACATTGGCGACGCCGATTTCGCCGCCGGGCGCGCCGCCGTCGTGCGCCAGCTGCTGGAGCTGGACCCGCTCTTCCATACGCCGCGGGGCCGCGAACTGTGGCAGGACGCGGCACGGCGGAACCTGCAGGCCGAACTCGCCTGATGCGGTCGGTCGGCGCGGAGTCGCCCTAGGTTCCGCGGCGGAGGTGCTCGGTGAGGCGGTCGAAGGACTCCCGCCAGCCCGTGCCGTTGCTGTCCCGGTTCTCCGCCGTGTCGAAGGGGCCCTGCGTGAACGTCATCCGGGTGCCGCCGTCGATCTCCTCCAGCTGGAACGCCACCTCGGTCTCGAAGCCGCGCGTGCCGTCCGTCTTGTCCCAGGCGTGGGTGAAGGTTAACAGGTTGGGCGGTTCGATGTCCGTGTGGACCCCACTCCACCAGTACTGCTGCCCGGTGGCGTCCTGGATCATGCAGGCGCGGTACAGTCCGCCGATTTCCAGGTCGGCGTCGATACTCTCCCGCGGGGTGTGGAAGCCGCGCGGCCCCCACCACGCGGGCGCCTGCTCGGGGTCGGTCAGGGCGGACCAGACCGCCGTGATCGGGACCTGGAACTCGCGGGTGATGACCAGCATCAGTTCATCGTCGCTGGGCACTGCCTCCGGGACTCGTGACTCTGGCATTGCTTCTCCCTCGACTTCGTGGGGTGCTGCGCCCGGGCTGGACCTAGCGGTAGCTGCCGGCAAAAGGCCGGTCGGTGGGCACGATCTGCTTGCCCAGCGGCATCAGGGACACCGGGATGAGCTTGAGGTTGGCGATGGCCAGCGGGATGCCGATGATGGTGATGGCCATCGCAAACGCGGTCACGACGTGGCCGATCGCGATCCAGATGCCGGCCACCAGGAGCCAGATGACGTTGCCCAGCAAGGTGAAGACGCCGTTTCCGCCGGGCTTGTCCACCACCATCCGGCCGAACGGCCACAGGGTGTAGGACGCGATCCGGAACGAGGCGAGCCCCCACGGAATGGTGATGACCAGCAGGCAGCAGACGATGCCGGCGAGGAAGTATCCGATCGCCAGCCAGAGGCCGCCGAAAAGCAGCCAGATGATGTTCAGCAGTGTCTTCATGGCTCCATTGTCTCGCGCGCGCCGCCAATTCGGATCAGGGGTTTGCCCTGATCAACCCCTGATTCCGGGCCCGGCCGGGCGCACGTCCCGGCCCGGCCCGTCAGGGCGGCCCTGGAGGTCAGGCGGGCTCGGTAGCGGCTTGCTTGACCATGGCCGCTTCGACGTTGATCTTGACCTTGTCGCTGACCAGTAGTCCCCCGGCTTCCAAGGCGGCGTTCCAGGTCAGGCCGAATTCCTTGCGGCTGATGTCGGCTTCGGCGCTGAACCCGGCCCGGGTCGCGCCAAAGGGGTCCACGGCGACGCCGGTGTACTCGACTTCCAGCTCCACCGGCTTGGTGACGCCGCGGATGGTGAGGTCGCCGGTCAGTACGTAGTCCTCGCCGTCGCCCCGGAGGGACGTGGCACGGAAGGTCATCTCGGGAAAGTTCTCGACGTCGAAAAAGTCCGGCCCGCGCACGTGGCCGTCGCGGTTGGCGTCGCCGGAGTCGAAGCTGGCGGTCCTGATCGTGGCGTGCAGGCTGGCATCTGCCAGGGAATCCCGGACACGCGCCTCCGCCGAGGCCTCGTTGAAGCGGCCCCTGACTTTGCTGATCCCGGCATGTCGGACGCTGAAGCCGACTTCACTGTGGGACATGTCCAGCGTCCAGACGCCGGGGGTCAATCCTTCGGGCAGGGTCATGGCCGTTTCTCCTTCGGATAGGTTTCGGGCGTTCCCGGCGGGATTCGGGACCCCCATGAAGCATGCTAACGAGGAAGCCATCGCGGCGGTAGGTGCGTCCGCCGGATCGGGGCTGGCTCCGGCGCGCCGCCGCCGGGTGCCGGTCAGAGCCCTTTGGCTGCCCGCACGAAGGCCCGGATTTTCGCCAGGTCCTTGACGCCGCGGGATTGCTCGACGCCGGAGGAGACGTCCACTCCCCAGGCGCCAGCTGCGGCGGCGGCTTCGGCCACGTTTTCCGGGTCCAGCCCGCCGGCCAGCAGCCAGTTCCGGCCCTCGAGCCCCAGCGCACGGACCGAGGCGTAGTCCCAGGCTTCCCCGGAGCCGGGCACCGCGGCGTCGATGAGCAGCAGCTCCTCACCCCAGTCCGCAAACGCCTCCCGCGCCGCGGACATGGTGACGGCCCTGATGACCTTCAGGCCGGCGTCGTGCACCGTGCGCACATCATCCGCGGTGCGGTCGCCGTGCAGCTGGACCCACTCCAACCCGGCGTCGCGTGCCACGGCGACGGCGTCCGCGGCCGCCTCGTGCCGGAAGACGCCGACGGCGGGAAGCCCGGCCGGCACCGCGGAGAGCAGCTCACGAACCCTGTCCGGGGCCACCTCGCGCGGGCTGCGGGTCAGCACGAAACCGAGGGCATCAGCCCCGGCGTCGACCGCGGCCTGCACCGATTCAGTGGTGCTGAGGCCACACACCTTGACGAACATTCCGGCTCCTTCCGCAGTTTTTCGCTGCTTCGACGTTAGCAAGCCCGTCGCGGCCGCGCCGAGGTTACGTCCATTGGGCCCGGTGCCGGGGCTGCCCCGGGGTCCTGCGGCGGCGGCTAGGCTGGGTTGATGGAGATCATCCGCTATGCCGAGCTCAAGCCCGTCCCCTGGCGCAACGGCGGCGGGTCGACCCGCGAACTGGCCAGGTTCCCGGCAGCGGCCGCCGGGCGGGGCGCCGCGGCCGAGGACGGAAACTGGGACTGGCGCGTCAGCATCGCCGAGGTGGCGCGGGCGGGCGCGTTCTCCCGTTTTGCCGGGATGGAGCGGGTGCTGACCGTGGTCGACGGAGAGTTGCTGCTCCTCACCGTGGACGGCGCCGAGCATCCGCTGGAAAAGTACCGCCCGTTCCGGTTCTCCGGCGACGCGGACGCTGCGGGCGCCCTGCCCACCGGCGACATCCGGGACCTGAACGTCATCGCGCGCACGGGTGTTTTCAAGGGCTACACGTCCATCATCGAACTCTCCAAGAAGCGCGCCCACCCGGTCTTTGCCGGCCAGTTCGGCATCCTGCTGCAGGGCCAGGCCACTGTCAGCGGGGGCGACGCCGCGGGTGCGGGCGGCGGTGGCGACGCCGGCACCGCGGTGCCCCAGCCGCTCGGCCGGTACGACGCCGTCGTCGGTTCCGATAGCGACACCCCGGAAATCCTGGGTCGCGGCTTCCTCGCCGTCGTGTCCATCGATCCGGTCGATCCGGCCGATTCAGCGGATCCCGGCGGGGAGAGCGCCGCAGGCTAGTCCACCGGCCACGGCCCCTCGAACACTCTCCAACCCTCCAACCCTCCAAGAATCCCATCGGCTGCTCCACAAGTGCCGTTATGCGCCCTCAAAACGGCCGTTGTGGAGCAATAGACGGACCTGGCGGGAGGGGAAGGCGCGACGGGGGTTCGCCCGGGCTGGCCGCCGACGTCGGCCCGTTGCTAGGCTGGAATCAAGGCCGCCTGCTTCGCGGCCTCCGGACGACGGTTCAGTACCCGGCACGCGACAAGACTGGCCACAGGAGCTGTTATGTCGTGGATCATCCTCATATTTTCCGGAGCGCTGGAGGCTGTCTGGGCTGCGGCGTTGCACCGCGCGTCCCAGGCCCGCGGACGCCGTCGCCTCCTGCCGGCCGCAGTCTTCCTCGTCGCCGTGCTGGCCAGTACCGGCGGCCTGGCCGTCGCGATGCAAAGCATTCCCACCGGCACCGCCTACGCCGTCTGGGTGGGTGTCGGCGTCGTCCTGACCGCGGTGTACGCCATGATTACCAAAGCTGAGCCCGCCACGGCTGGACGGATCCTGCTGCTCGGCGGAATTGTCGCGTGTGTGGCCGGCCTGAAGCTGGTGGCGTGAGCATGGCTGCGAACGGCGGGCAGGGAACAGGGGCCAGGACGCCGCGAACGACGCTGGCCTGGCTCATCCTGCTGGCCTCCGCGGTCCTGGAGGCTGTCTGGGCCACGGCCCTGGGGCTGTCCGACGGCTTCACCCGCCCAGGACCCACCGCCGTGTTCGCCGTGGCCGCGGCCCTGAGCCTGGCCGGACTGGGCGTGGCCGTGAAGCGTATCCCGCTGGGCACCGCCTACGCCGTCTGGGTGGGAATCGGCGCGGCCCTGACGGTCGGCTGGGCGATGGCGACCGGCGTCGAGCCCGCGAGTCCGCTGAAACTGCTGTTTATTGCCGGGATCGTGGCCTGCGCTGCCGGACTGAAGCTCCTGCCGGCCGGGGCATCCGCGGCATCCCGGACGCTCCCGCCCAGTTGATGCGTGCCCCGCGGGGTAATCCGGGGCGACACGCCGCGGCTCAGGCCTGCCCGCAGGCAACAACTGGGCGGGAGCGTTGGAATACACCGGAGCGGACACGGGTTGCGGCTAGAAAACAGCGATAGGAGATCAAAGATGACTTCAGCAACAGTCCAGCTCGGCGACGGCCTCAGTGTCAGCCCGCTGGGGTTCGGCGGCATGGCCCTGACCCCGGTCTACGGCGACGTGGATCCGGCCGAGGCCCTGGCCACCCTGCACCATGCCGTGGACGCGGGCGTAAGCTTCATCGACACGGCGGACATCTACGGCGGCGGCAGCAACGAGGAGCTGATCGCCAGGCTGCTCAAGGACCGCCGCGGCGAGGTGCAGCTGGCCACCAAGTTCGGCCTGGTGGGAACCCCGTCCACCGGCTACTCGGACATCCGCGGCGACGCCGCCTACGTGAAGCAGGCCGTGGACCGCAGCCTGCAGCGCCTCGGCACCGACACCATCGACCTGTACTACATGCACCGCCGCGACCTCCGCGTTCCGATAGTGGAAACCGTGGAGGCCATGGCGGAGCTGGTGCAGGCCGGGAAAGTCCGGCACCTTGGCCTGTCTGAAGTGACGGCCGAGGAACTGCGGGAGGCCAGCAGCGTCCACCCGATCGCCGCAGTCCAGAGCGAATGGTCGATCTGGAGCCGCGACGTGGAACGCAACGTTGTTCCTGCCGCCGCCGAACTGGGCGTGGGTTTTGTGCCCTACTCGCCGCTGGGCCGGGGATTCCTCACCGGCACGGTCGACGCCTCGAAGCTGGGCAGCAACGACTTCCGCCGCAACATCCCGCGCTTCGCCGAGACCGCGCTGGACGCCAACCAGGCCGTGGTCGCCGCGGTCCAGGCTGTCGCCGCGGAGCTCAGCAGCCCCGGCCACGCCGCGACGCCGGCCCAGGTGGCGCTGGCGTGGCTGCTCGCCCAGGGCCGCAAGCTGGGGCTCCCGGTGGTCCCCATCCCCGGAACCCGCAAGGCGGCCCGGATCGATGAAAACCTCGGCGCCCTCTCGCTCGACCTGACCCCGGCGCAACTGGAGAGGCTCGACGCCGCCGCGGACGCCGTCGTCGGCTCCCGGTCGGCGGACCCGAACTGGGTCTCGCAGGGCCGCGAATAGCCCGTCCTAGACTGAAGCCCATGGACTCACTTATTCATTCACTTCGTGACATCACCATCCGCCGGATTTCGGTCAGCGAGATGGACAATAACGTGTATCTGCTCACCGCTAAGGCATCCGGCGCGCAGCTCCTGATCGATGCGGCCGATGATCTGGCCGCCATCCAGGGGCTGCTGGCCGACGCCGCCGCTGATACGGCCGCGACGCCGAAGCTGACGCTGATTGCCACCACCCACCAGCATTGGGACCACGTCCGTGCGCTGCCGGGTCTGGTGGAAGCCACCGGCGCCAGGACGGCGGCCGGGACGGATGACGCCCCGGAACTGCCGGTGAAAGTCGATGTGCTGCTGGATCACGGCGACGTCGGCAACTTCGACGGGTTCGACGTGACGGCGGTGCACCTGCGCGGGCATACCCCGGGGTCGGTGGCCTTGGTGTACCAGGACCCGGAGGGCCCGGCGCACATCTTCTCCGGCGACTCGCTGTTTCCGGGAGGTGTGGGCAACACGCAGCAGGATCCGGCGCGGTTCGCCCAGCTGCTCAGCGACGTGAGCGAACGGCTGTTCGACGTGTACCCGGATGACACCGTGGTGCACCCGGGCCACGGGAAGCCGACCACCCTAGGCGCGGAACGCCCGCACCTGGAAGAGTGGCGCACCCGCGGCTGGTAGCTGGCGCTGCGATTTCAGACTGGCGCTACGTTTTCGGACGGCTGCTACGGGGATCCCCGTAGCGGCCGTCCGTTTGCGTAGCGGAAAGCCGGAACCTTAGCGGCTGCGGCGTTCGTTCGACGCCGGGGCCGACGCGCGGCGGGGGCCGCCGCTGCGTGCCGGACGGCCTTCGCCGGAGCGGCCGTTGCCGCCGCCTGCGTAGGATCCGCCGGAAGTGCCGCCGGTGTTGGAGGACCAGACGGCTGCGGAACCGCCGGACTTGGCACCTGCCGCTGCGCGCTGGCCGGTGGCCGGGCGTCCGCCGCGCTGGCCGCCGGTAGAGGCGCCGGAGCGGGGTGCGCTACCGGAGCGGGGTGCGCTACCGGAGCGGGGTGCGCCCGTGCGGGGTGCGGAGCCGCCGCGGGCGTCGCTGCGGCCATCAGCTGCGCGGCCGTCGGAGCCACGGCCGGCCGAGGCGCGGCCGCCGGCGGCGGGGACATCGTTGTGGTGCGCGTAGGCAGTGGTGCGGCCACGGCCCCGGGCGTTGCGGCGCTCGGCGCGCTCGGCGTCGGCCCGGTCCTGGTTCTTTTCGGCGACGCGCTCGGCGGCGTTGCGGGCAGCGGCCTGGCCTTCATAAGCCACGGCACGGCGTTCGGCGCGCGGCAGATCCGTGCGGGGGGCCTCTGCGGAAACGCGTCCGCGTCCGCCACGGCCGCCCCGGCCACCCGCGGTGGGTGCAGCCTGAGTGGTGCGGCGGGCGCGCTTGCGCTCGGCGTTGGCACCCGTGGAGGTGCCGCCGCCCTGCTGCTTGGCCTTGGTGGCCAGCAGTGCGGCGCGGGTGCGCGGATCGATCTTCTCGGCCATCTCGCCCACCAGCTCGGCAACCAGCGGCGAGTTGGCGGTGACGCGCTCGAAGTTGACCTCGACGCCGGCAGCCTTCATGAGCTTCTTGACGTCGGACTGCTGCTCCGGCAGGGTCAGCGTGACCACGGTGCCGTCGGAACCGGCGCGGGCGGTGCGGCCCGAGCGGTGCAGGTACGCCTTGTGCTCGGTGGGCGGATCCACGTGGATGACCAGCTCGACGTCGTCGACGTGGACGCCGCGGGCGGCGACGTCGGTGGCGACCAGGACGCGGACCTCGCCGGAGGAGAACTCGGCCAGGTTGCGGTCACGGGCGTTCTGCGAGAGGTTGCCGTGCAGGTCGACGGCGGGGATGCCGGCGTCGGTCAGGGTCTTGGCGAGCTTGCGGGCGTGGTGCTTGGTGCGCATAAAGAGCACCCGGCGGCCGGCGCCCGAGGCGAGCTCGACGATCAGCTGCTTCTTGACCGTCTGGTCGTTGACGACGAGGACGTGGTGCTCCATGGTGGTCACCGCAGCCTGCGACTCGTCCACGGCGTGGGTCAGCGGGTTGGACAGGTAGCGCTGCACGATCTTGTCCACGCCGTTGTCCAGGGTGGCGGAGAAGAGCAGGCGCTGGCCCTGGCTGGGGGTCATGTCCATAAGCTTCTTGACCACCGGGAGGAAGCCGAGGTCGGCCATGTGGTCTGCCTCGTCCAGGACGGTGATCTCGACGGCTTCGAGGGTCACGATGCGCTGGCGGATCAGGTCCTCCAGGCGGCCCGGGCAGGCGATGACGATGTCGACGCCGGAGCGCAGCGCCTTTTCCTGGCGGGCCTGGGAGATGCCGCCGAAAATGACGGTGGTGGTCAGGCCCATGGCCTTGGCCATCGGCTCGATGGTCGCGTTGATCTGGGTGGCCAGCTCGCGGGTGGGCGCCAGTACCAGGCCCATGGGACGGCCGGGCTTGCGGAAGTGCGCGGCTTCCCGCTCAGCGAGCCGTGCCACCAGCGGGATGGCGAAGGCGATGGTCTTGCCGGAGCCGGTGCGGCCGCGGCCCAGGACGTCGCGTCCGGCCAGGGTGTCCGGGAGGGTCTTGACCTGGATGGGGAACGGTTCAACGATTCCCTGGGCGGTGAGGGTGTCGGCGAGGGCCTTGGGCGTGCCGAGGGCAGCAAAAGTAGTCATGTGTTTCAAAGGTCTTTCAGGCGGTATCCATGCGGATATCGGCCCCCGGCGCCGGTTGGCCCAAGGGTTCGCCGAAGAAAAGTCAGGTGATCAACCGGGCTGCTTGCAAACTTTCGCAGGCCGCCGGGACCAAATAGAACGCGTTCATCGACGCAGGATGTGCCTCTCACATGAATAAAGCCCACTTCCTGCGGCCGGATTCCGGGGAGGAATCCTGCAGGGGATCCGGCCGCTGAGCCGGATCCAAAGTGGGCATCACTGCACATCAAGTTCCTCCAGTCTAGCATCTGCGTCCGCCCTCTCGTTTCCGGGGCGGCCTGGGCGGCTCCTAGGCTCGCCCGGATCCGGACACCCTGGGAGCAACCGCCACGCCTGCGACGCCGATCGCGGCGGTGAGCGCGAAGACCCCCGCAAACGGGGCGGCGCCGGCGCCCGCCGCCGTCGTGAACGCCGCGAAGACGATCCCCGTGCAAGCGAGCGCCAGGGCGCCGCCGAGCGAGTCGGAGATGGACATGGCGGAGCTGTTGAAGCCCTCGGTGTCCTTGGTGGACAGCGCCAGCGTCATGACGCTCAGCCGCGGGTACATCAGCCCCATCCCGCCGCCGGCGAAGATCCAGCCGGTGATCGCGACGGCGGCCGGCCAGGCCAGGAGCGTGGTCGCCAGCGCCAGCAGGACGGCGCCCAGGACCAGCGCCGAGCCGATCCGGATCGCACGGCGGTGGTCCAGCCTGGCCCCGAGCCGGCCCTGGACCGCGGAGGCCGCCGCCCAGGCCAAGGCCCCGCCGGTGAGGGTCAGGCCCGCGAAGGTGGGCGAAAAGACGTAGCGTTCCACCAGCAGGTAGGGAAGGTACACCTCGGCGCCGAAAAACGCCGCCGACGCCAGTCCCCGGGAGAGGATGACGGCGGGCAGACCGCGGCGGGCCGTCAGGGTCCCGCGGGGCACCAGGGGACGGACCGCAACCAGCGCCACGGCGACGGCGGCCGCCGCCAGTACCCAGCCGGCCGCCGGCAGCTCCACGGACAGGTTCAACCCGAGGACCGCGAGCGCCGCGAGCGCGGCCCAGGCCAGCCGCCCGTAGTCCCACGGCCTGCCGGGCGCGGCGTTCGCTTCCGCGGACCGTTCGACGACGACCCCGCCCGCGCCGCCGGCGCCGTCCCCGGCGTCGGCACGCCCGCCGTCGGCTTTGCCGGCGTCGGCGCCGGAGAGTCCGCGCAGGGCCGGCACGATCATCAGCAGCGCCGGCACCACCAGGCCGACCACGCCGAGGAAAACCCATTGCCAGCCGGCCAACTGGGCGACCAGCCCGGCCGCGACGGGGCCCACTAGCGACGGAACCACCCAGGCCGCGGCGAAGGCGGCGAAGATCTTGGGATGCAACACGGGCGGATAAACGCGGGCCACCACCACGTAGAGGGCCACCGTCACCGCGCCGCCGCCAAGCCCCTGGACCAGCCGTCCGGCAAGGAGCACGGCCATGGTCCCGGCCGACCCGGCAATCAGCAGGCCCAGGACGAACAGGGCCACGGATGCATAGAGCGGACCCACCGGACCGCGCCGGTCCGACCAGTTCCCGGCTGCCACCATCCCGATCACGCCGGTGGCCAGCGGACCCGCGAACGCCAGGGCATAGAGGCTGGCGCCGTCCAGTTCCCGGCTGACCAGCGGCATGATGGTTGTCACGGCCAGCGACTCGAAGGCGGCCAGGAAGACCAGGGCCAGGGCGCCGAGGGTCACCAGCAGGTAGTGGCGGTGGAAGATGCCGCCAGTGTCCGTGGCGGGGTTAGCACCCGGTTCGAGCGAGTCGTTTTGAGGCACGTGCCACAGCCTATAAGAAGGGCACCCGGCGGGCGATGGCGGCCCGGACCGGACCGTTCCCGCTCCTCACCGGAAGGCTCATTCGGCCGGACCGATGCCTTCGGCCGGAACCACCACGGCACCGCTCGCCCTGGAGTCCGGGTTCAGCATCCAGCCCACCCGCTTCACCGTGCTGAGCATGACGACGCTCTCCACCAGCACGATCCCCGGCACCTTTTGCTGCAGCGCCAGCTCGATGTTCATGACGTCGGCCAGGGACTGCAGCCACATCACGATCACGAAGTTGGTGGGCCCGGTGGTGGAGGCGCTGAGCCGTACGTTGCGCATTGTCTTCAATTCGGCGGCCGCTTCCTCGTGCCGGCCGGCCGGGACGTTGACGAACCACTGGCAGGTCACCGGGAATGCCGAAAACCGCTGGGCGACCTCGCAACGGAAGGACAGGATTCCGCTCGTGAGCACCCGGTTGAGCTGCCGCTGGACCGTGGCCGGATGCCTGCCGAGCCCGCGGGCAATCTCCGCCGCCGTCGCCCGTCCGTCCTTGGCCAGGAACGGCAGCAGCGCCAGGTGGCTGGCGGGCAGATCCTCCCTGGCGGCGGTCGGGGCAACGCCGGTGGCCTCGGGGCCGGCCTTGGCCTTCACGGCGGCCTGCTGGGCCCGGTTGAGCACGTTGAGCCGCCAGGATCCGCCGCTTGCATGCAGCCTGGTGCACAGCGCGGTCTGGTACTTGAGCAGGCCGTCGATCTCCTTCAGCCGCTGGATCACCTTCGTGCTGAAGTCGTCCAGGGAGGACGTGATGACGGTCAGCATGAGGTCCCGGTTACTGGCCGCCTCCTCCACGGTGATGATTTCCGGCATTCCGGCAAGCCGGGCGGTAACCTCCTCGCGCCGGTGCATCTCGCAGTCCACGGCGACAAACGCCAGGCACATCTGGTGGGGGTCTCCGATCAGGTGGGCCGTGATCCAGGAAACGCCGGAGGCACGCAGCCGCTCCCAGCGGGCCGCCAGGGTGGTGGCGTGAACGCCCAGCACCTCCGCGGCATCGGCCCAGCTCAGGCGTGGGGCGATCTGCAGGACGTTGATCAGTGCAAGGTCCTCTTCACTGAGTTCCATCATTTCCTCCTTCGCCGATGCATACAAACTGTCTTTTTGGTCAGTCGATGCATTCTTCCAGCCCCTTGACGCCTTGTGAACCACGTCACTTCAGAATAGACGAGGAAGCAAACCAACCACTGAGGAGAACACGTGCCGATCACCGCAGACGCCCGGGACCTGCAGCCGGATCTTGCCCGGCTCCGCCACGAACTGCACCGGGAGCCCGAGATCGGCCTGACGCTGCCCCGCACCCAGGAGAAGGTGCTCAAGGCGCTCGACGGGCTCGGCTACGAGGTCACCCTGGGCCAGGACACGACGTCGGTCACCGCGGTGCTGCGCGGCCAGGCCCCCGGAACCGGCACGGAGACCCGCCCCGCCGTCCTCCTGCGCGCGGACATGGACGGCCTGCCGGTGCAGGAGAAAACCGGTGTGGACTACACGTCCAGGATCGACGGCGCCATGCATGCCTGCGGCCACGACCTGCACACCGCGATGCTGACCGGCGCCGCAACCCTGCTGGCCGAGCGGCGGCACCGGCTGGCCGGCGACGTCGTGCTGATGTTCCAGCCCGGCGAGGAAGGCTTCGACGGCGCCAGCCACATGATCCGCGAAGGCGTCCTGGACGCCGCCGGCCGGCGGGTGGACGCCGCGTACGGCATGCACGTGTTCTCCGCCCTGGAACCGCACGGCACCTTCTGCACCAAACCCGGCGTCATGCTCAGCTCCTCCGACGGCCTGACGGTCACCGTGCTGGGCGCCGGCGGCCACGGCTCGGCCCCGCATTCGGCCAAGGACCCCGTCACGGCCGCGGCCGAAATGGTCACCGCCCTCCAGGTCATGGTGACCCGCCAGTTCAACATGTTCGACCCCGTTGTCCTGTCCGTGGGCGTGCTCCAGGCCGGCACCAAGCGCAACATCATCCCGGAAACCGCACGCATCGAGGCCACCATCCGGACCTTCTCCGAGGAATCCCGGCTAAAGATGATGGACGCCGTGCCGCGCCTGCTCAAGGGCATCGCGGCGGCGCACGGCCTCGACGTCGACGTCGACTACCAGCAGGAATACCCCCTCACCATCACCGACGTGGACGAAACGCACACCGCGGAGAACGTCATCGAGGAACTGTTCGGCGATTCCCGGCTCGCCCGCTGGGCCACCCCGCTGAGCGGTTCCGAGGACTTCTCGCGGGTCCTCGCCGAGGTCCCCGGCACCTTCATCGGGCTCAGCGCCGTCCCTCGCGGCGCCGACCACGCCGCCTCGGCGTTCAACCACTCCCCGTACGCCACGTTCGACGACGGCGTGCTGGCCGACGGCGCCGCGCTCTACGCGGAACTCGCCGTCTCCCGGCTCGCCGCCCTTGCGGCAGCGGAGGTCCCCGGCGCGGGCAACTCGGTTGCCGCCGCCTCCACCCTTTCCTAGCCCCACCCCTTGAGGGAGAACACCATGACTGCAACCGCGTCCCTGCCGACGGCAACCCGGACCTCCACCCGCAAGACAATCATCGGCACCGGCATCGGCAACGCCGTCGAATGGTACGACTGGGCCATCTACGCCACGTTCACGCCGTTCATCGCCAGCCAGCTCTTCAGCAAGGCCGATCCCGCCTCGGCGGTGCTGTCCACGCTGGCGATTTTCGCCGTCGGCTTCGTGGCCCGCCCGTTCGGCGGCGTCCTGTTCGGCTGGATCGGCGACCGGATCGGCCGTAAGGCCTCCATGACACTCGCCGTCGGGCTCGCCTCGGTGGGCAGCCTGATGATCGGCATCGCGCCGACCTTCGCGGCGGTCGGCGCCTGGGCCTCGTTGATGCTCCTGGTCGCCCGGCTGGTCCAGGGGCTGGCGCACGGCGGCGAGCTGCCGTCCTCGCAGACGTACCTGTCCGAAATGGCGCCGCGGGAACACCGCGGCTTCTGGGCGACCCTGATTTACACCTCCGGCACCGTGGGGATCCTGTTCGGCACCCTGCTGGGCGCCGTGCTCAACATGGCATTGAGCACCGAAGTGATGAACGCCTGGGGTTGGCGCATCCCGTTCCTGGTGGGCGCGGCCATGGGGTTGTACGCGCTGATCATGCGGTCCCGGCTGCATGAAACGGACGTCTTCGCCGGCGAAGCCTTGGCGGAGAAGCGCGCTCCGATCTGGCCGCAGATCGTCCGCCACCGCAAGCAGGCGCTGCAGGTCATCGGCCTGACCGTCGGCCTGACGGTGATTTACTACATCTGGGGTGTCGTGGCCCCCAGCTACGCCACCACCGCGCTGAAGATCGACCGCGGCGAAGCCCTCTGGGCCGGCGTGATCGGCAACATCGTGTTCATCGCCGCGCTGCCGTTCTGGGGCAAGCTGTCGGACCGGATCGGCCGCAAGAAGGTGCTGTGGTCCGGTGCGATCGGCGCGGGCATCATGCACTTCCCGATGACGGCCCTGCTCAAGGACTCGGCCTGGCAGCTGGCGGTCAGCATGTCCGTGATGCTGGTTTTCATTGCCGCGAGCGCGGCGATCGTCCCGGCCGTCTACGCCGAGCTGTTCCCCACCAGCATCCGCACCGTCGGCGTCGGCGTGCCGTATTCGATCTGTGTGGCCCTGTTCGGCGGCACCGCGCCGTACCTGCAGCAGTGGCTCGGGACGAGCCTGCAGCTGCCGCAGCTGTTCAACGTCTATGCCGTGCTGCTGCTGGCCGTCTCCGCCGCGTTCGTCTTCACCATCCCGGAAACGAAGGGCAAGGACCTCACCCTCTAACCCGGGGCGCCACCCCTGCGTTGCTCTCTCACTTATGGCTGCTTTGAAGGGATCGGAACAGCCACAACTGAGAGAGCAACCGGCGGGTGGGGTGGGCTGCCGGTGGGTCAGCCGCCGACGAAACGGTCCTTCCCGGCGCGGTAGCCGAACACGGCCGCCAGCGTGCCGACCACGAGGAACAGCATCCCCGCCGCGGCGAAGGACCCGGTGGCCTGGTGCAGCTGCCCCACCAGCAGCGTTCCGACCGAGCCGACACCGTAGCCCACCCCCTGCATCATGCCGGACAGGTGGGCGGCGGTGTGGCCGTCGCGGGTACGGAGCATGATCATGGTCAGGGCCACCGCCGTCAGGCTGCCCTGGCCCAGGCCCAGCAACCCGGTCCACACCCAGACCAAATCCAGCGGGCCGAAGATGCTCAGTGCGAAGCCGCCCCCGGTCATCAGCGCCACCACCGTGTTGATGGCGCGCTGGTCCCGGAGCCGGGCGGCCAGGGCGGGCGCGAAGAGGGATCCCAGCATCTGCAGCACGATCGAGACGGAGACGATCAGCCCGGCCGTGCCGCCGTCCACCCCGCGTTCCCGCAGGATCGGGGCCAGCCAGGCGAACACGCTGAAGGACATCATCGCCTGCAGCACCATGAACCCGGTCACCTGCCAGGCGACCGCCGAGCGCCAGACGTTGACGCCGCCGTGCGCAGTCTGGTGCCTCCCGTGGCGCTGGGCCGCCGCGAGCGGCAGGAACAACAGCAGCACGACGCCGGCGGGCAGCGCCCAGAACCACAGCGCCGCCGTCCACTGGCCGGTCGCGCTGAACAGCGGGTAGGTGAATCCGGCGCCGAGGGCCGCGGACGCGCAGATCGCCGTAGTGTAGAGCCCGCCCATCAGGCCGAGGCGGTGCGGGAAGTCGCGCTTGACCAGGCCCGGAAGCAGGACGTTGCAGAGCGAGATCGCGGCGCCGCACGCGGCGGTGCCGGCCAGGAGCGCGGGCAGGTGGCCGATTCCGGGCGCATCCAGGGGGCGCAGCAGAAGACCCCCGGTGAGCACGGCCATGGCTCCCAGCAGCACCCGTTCGGCCCCGAAACGGCGGGCCAGCAGCGGCGCCAGCGGGGCGAACACGCCCAGCAGGGTCACCGGCGCCGTGGTCAGCGCCACGACGGCCCAGCCCGGCAGGCCGGCGTCGGCGGTCACCTCCGGGAGCACCGCGGCGAAACTGGAGAACACGGTGCGCAGGTTCAGCCCGATCAGCACCAGGCACACGCCTAAGTAGGCCAGGGCACGGCGGCTGCCCAGGGCGGTGGGCTCCGCGGCGGGAACGTCGTCGATCTCGGCGTCCACCAGGGTGTCCACCCCGTGGTGCGCCGCGTGGGCCGCCGTGTGGTCCGGGGCGCTGCGGGCGGCCCTGCCGGCGGATTCGGGCGCGTTCTTTGGTGTGCTCACGGACCCATTCTGGCAGGCGGTGCGCGCCGCTTCGAACGGAACGGGGCGCACCGGCGTCGACGCCGGGACCCTCCTGGGCGCAGCCGGCCGCGGGTTCCCCGGTCCGGTCGGCCCGCCGGAACTCCACTATTCTGGAAGGGATGAGCGAATCCCCAGAATCCCCCCAGACGCCGCAGCCTCCCCGCCCGGTCACGCCCGGCAGCCAGGCATCGTTCGGCACTTACGGCGGCCGGCCGGTCAGCTTCGTGCGCCGCGGCACCCGTCTGCAGGGACGCCGCCAGGCGGCATGGGAGGAGCACGCGGACCGGTGGGCGGTCGACGTCCCGCGGCACATCGCCAACACCTCCGTGGACCCCGACTACGTGTTCGACGCCGAGGCCGAGTTTGGCCGGACGGCTCCGCTGATCGTCGAGATCGGCTCGGGGCTCGGCGACGCCGTCTGCCACGCGGCCGAGGAGAATCCGGACAAGGACTTCCTGGCCGTGGAGGTCTACACCCCGGGCCTGGCCAACACCCTGATCAAGATCAACAGCCGCGGGCTGAGCAACGTGCGGGTGGTGGAGGCCAACGCGCCCGAGGTGCTTGCCAGCATGCTCCCGGCGGGCTCGGTCACCGAACTCTGGGTCTTCTTTCCCGACCCGTGGCACAAGTCGCGGCACCACAAGCGGCGCCTCATCCAGCCGGCCTTCGCCGGCCTCGCGGCCCGGGCGCTTAAACCCGGCGGCATCTGGCGGATCGCCACCGACTGGTCCAACTACGCCGTGCACGTCCGCGAGGTCCTGGCCGGCTCCCCCGACTTCGAAAACCTGCACGAGGGCGAGCGCAGCGGCGACGACAGCCCGCTCACCCAGGTCTGGGAGTCCGGTGTGGAGTCCGTCGTGGGCGGGGCCCCTGTCAAGGAGGGCCGGGCTCCGGTCAGCACCGAACACACCGGCCCCAACGAGGGCGTCGACGAGACCGGCGGCTGGGCACCGAGGTTCGAGGGCCGGATCCTGACGAGCTTCGAGAACAAGGCCCACGAGGCCGGCCGGCTGATCTTCGATCTCTGCTACCGGCGCCGCTGACCCCCGCACCCGCCCGCGGGCCGGGACCGGGCCGGGACCGGAGCGTCCGCAGCACGCAGCCACCCGGGCACGGCCAAGATGCTGTTGCGCAGCGGTTTCCCGTGGCACGATTACCGAAGATGCAGGGCTGGCGGCGGCACGACGGCGCCGGCACAGCCAGAAGACACGAAGGACCGACCATCAAAAAAGAACTCAAGGACGCCGCGGAAGTCGCCGAGGACGTCACCAATTCCAAGCCGCTCGAATACGCGGCACGGGCAGGGTTCGCCGTGTCCGGCATCCTGCACTTCCTGATCGGCCTCGTCGCGATCCGGCTCGCCATGGGCGGGCAGGGGCAGGCTGACGTCAGCGGCGCTGTGGCGGAGCTCGCCAAGCAGCCGGCCGGACCGGCGCTGCTGTGGAGTGCTTTTGCCGCCTGCGTGGCCTTGGCCATCTGGCAGACCAGCGACGCCGTCTTCGACTTCAACCACCTGCCCACCAAGGATAAGGTCGGCAAAAAGCTCAAGGCCGCCCTGCAGGCAGTGGTCTACGCCGGATTCGGCCTCACCATCGCGTCCGTGGCCCTCGGTGCCCACGCAGACCACCGCCGCTCCACCAGCGACCTCACCGTGCAGCTCATGAAGGCTCCGGGCGGCGTGCTGCTGCTGATCGTCATTGGCGCCGCCATCGCCATTACCGGCGTCGTCTACGCCATCCGGGGCTTCCGGAAATCGTTCCTGAAGTACCTGCGCCTGCCCGCCAACGAGCACACCCGCACGGCGGTGACCGTCGCCGGCGTCGCCGGCTATGCCGCCAAGGGCGTGGCGCTGCTGCTGACCGGGCTGCTGATCGTCATCGCCACCGTAAAAGCAAACCCGGCGGAATCGACCGGGCTCGACGGCGGCCTGAAGGCCCTGCGGGAGCAGCCGCTCGGGATGTACATGCTCGCCGCCGTGGGCGCCGGCCTGATCTGCTACGGCATCTTCCTGGCCGTCCGGGCCCGGCTCGCCCGGATGTAGGCCCTGCCGCTACCCGTCTGACGGTTCGTCGTCGACGTCGTCTTCGAACTCGACGGCGGCCACGATCTCGCGGGTCTCCGGGTGGATCATGTAGGCCTCGTCATCGTCCTCCAGCATCAGGAACTCGCCCTGGTCTGTGGTGAAATGCCAGGCCAGGACCCGGTCGCCGTGGTGCTCATAGTTCGGGTCGCCCTTGGTGATCGTCAGCAGGGTTTGCCCGGCCACCTCACACAGCTCCCGGATGATCAGCTCAAACTCGGGAGCGCTCCCGAGCTCCTCTTCGGCCGCTGCGGCCTGGCGCTCCGCGAGGTTGGGGACCCGGGACACCCGTTCGTGGATGTGGCGGTCGAGTTCGTCCGGGTCCAGGACCAGCAGGTCCGGCTGGCTGCGCAGCCAGGCGGCGTTGAGCGCGACGATGTCCTCAGCTTCCAGCAGCGGCTCGAATTCGTCGTCGAGCTGTTCCAACTGCCGCACCGCGTCGGGTACCGCCGCCCCAACGCCGTCGGCGTCCAGCCCGGCGTCGCCGTCCAGGTAGGCGTCCGCGTCCTCCTCGGAGAGCGCGTCGAAGGCGGCCACGCTGCGGTTGAACAGGTCCAGGTGGGCCGTGGCACCCATCGCGGCGAGCCCTTCGCGGACGTAGCCGTCCACCTCCCCGCGCTCCGGCCGGGTGAACACGTACTGGGCGAAGCCGCCGCCCAGCGCCTGCGTCAGGTAAAAGTCCACGTAGTAGCTGCGCAGGGCAGCAGGCGCGATTTCCTCCGCGTCGAGCAGTTCCGCGTACATGGCGTTGACGACGTCCACATTCGCGTCCACCACATCCACGTTGCCGCCGTGCAGGCACTCCCTGGTCAGGACCGGGGCGTGGCCGGTGGCGGTGAGGCTGTGGGTCAGGCTGCTGCTCATGGGGGTCCTCACGGTGCTGGCGGGTAATGCTCCGGTCCCCTCCACGGTAGGTCCGCCCCGTGCCGCACGGCCCAAGCGGGAGTGAACGCCAGGCGAAGTTTCCGGGCCACGCCAGGCTGGCTAAGATGGATCAGATGACCAACTGCTGAAAGTAGTGCGCACATGCCATCCCATCCGGACGAGAGTGCGGCACTGGCAATACAGACCCCCGCAATCAACGACCGCTCCCTCGCGGCCGGGCTCGCCTATGCCATGGGGAGCCGGGTTTCCGGGATTTCCTTCGACGCCGCCACCGGGCTGATGCTGGGGAAGGTCCGCGGCGGCGCGGATGTTCCCTATTCGACAACGGCGAAGCTGGTCCGCAAGGGTGGCGGCTGGAGCTGCAGCGTCGGTGTCTGCAGCTGCCCGGTCCGCAAGGACTGCAAGCATGTGGCCGCCCTGCTGTTTGCCGCCGAGGACAACCCGGCGACCCGCGTCCAGCTGCTGGCACCTGCGGAGTCCTCCCGGCTGTCCCGCCAGCTCCCGGCGCTGGATCTGCCGGACTGGGAGCAGGCCCTCAGCCCGCTGATCGCCCGGCCGGGAATCACCCAGTCCACCAACGGCGTCCCGCTCGCGCTGCAGTTCGAGATCGAGGAACCGGCGCCGCATTTTTCCTACACCGGCCGCCGCGATCCGCTGCGCAGCGTCCGGCAGCTCAAGGCCCGGCCCGTCATCATGGGCGCCAAGGGGAAGTGGATCCGCGGCGACGTCTCCTGGAACACGCTGAGCTACCTGAACTACCGGCGCGAATGCAACGAGGCCCATGTGGAGTGGATGCTGGAATTCCTCGCCTCGCACACGGCCCTGGCGAACCGCCAGCACGCCGGCACCGCGCCCTGGCTGGGGTTGAACACCTATGCCGGCAAGAATCTCTGGAGCCTGCTGGCCGAGGCCCGGAAGATCGGTCTCGCCCTGGTCCATGGCCGGGGCGACGAACCCGTGCGGCTGGCCGATGAGCCGGCCGCCGTCGGGCTCAACCTGACCCGGCTCGGCACCGGGGAGGCCGACGGCGGCGGGCTGGCGCTCGCTCCGACCATCACCGTTGAGGGCTCGGTGGTCGATCCGGCGTCGGTCGGGACCATCGGGCGGCCCGCGCACGGGATCTTCCTGACCTCCGGCGCCGACGCGCTGCCCGGCGTGGCCCCGGGCGACTCCGCGATCACCTTGGCACCCCTGGAGGCCGGGCTCAGCGAGGAGCTCCTGACCTTCGTCACCGGCGGCACCACCCTGCACATTCCGGCCCGGGACGAGGGGCGCTTCCTGACCGGGTTCTATCCCAAGCTCAAGCAGACCGCCCGGGTCACCGCCTCCGACGAATCCGTCGAGCTGCCCGCCCTGGCGGTGCCGACCCTGTCCCTGCTGGCCAACTACGGCGCGGACCACCGGGTCCGGCTGCATTGGGAGTGGCATTACAAGTCCGGCACCCTGGTCACGGCGCAGCCGCTGTGGCGGCACCCCGGCGACCACGGCTACCGTGACGACACCGCCGAGGCCCGCATCCTGGAGACCGTGGGCCAGCCGTGGGATGTGGTGCCGAAGCTCGGCGAATCCGCCACCGGCGGCTGGGGCACCCCGCGGCTGGCGGCGTCCGCGGAGCTCAGCGGCCTGGACACGCTGGCCTTCACCGAGGAGGTCCTGCCTGCGCTCCGCGAGCTTCCGGAAGTCTCCGTGGACACGGCCGGTGAGATTGCCGACTACCGCGAGGCCGAGGAGGCGCCGGTGGTGTCGATCTCCACCAAGGCCACCGAGCAGCGGGACTGGTTCGACCTGGGCATCCAGATCTCCCTCGAGGGCCAGCCGGTGTCCTTCGCCGCCGTGTTCTCCGCCCTGGCAGCGGGCCAAACCAAAATGCTGCTGCCCAGCGGCGCCTACTTCTCCCTGGACCTGCCCGAGCTGCACCAGCTGCGCGCCCTGATCGAAGAGGCACGGGAGCTGCAGGACAACAAGGACGCCCCGCTGCAGATCAGCCGCTTCCAGGCCGGGCTCTGGGATGAGCTGGCCCAGCTGGGCATCGTCGATGAACAGGCCGCCGCGTGGCGCGAGGCCGTCGGCGGGCTGTTGGAGGGCGGCATCAACGGGCTGCCGCTGCCGGACACGCTGAACGCCGAGCTGCGCCCGTACCAGCTCGAGGGCTTCAACTGGCTCAGCTTCCTCTACCGCCACGGGCTGGGCGGGGTGCTGGCCGATGACATGGGCCTGGGCAAGACCGTGCAGGCCCTGGCGCTGATCTGCGCTGCCAAGGTCGCGGCGGCGGAGTCCGGCGCGGGCACGGTCCAGGCGGCCGACGGCGGCAGCGCCCCGGGTGCCGAGCCGGGCGCCGAGCCCGGCGGTGCGCCGGGGGGTGCGCCGTTCCTGGTGGTCGCCCCCACCAGCGTGGTCGGCAACTGGCAGGCCGAAACCGCGCGCTTCGCGCCGGGCCTGACGGTGCGGGCCATCAGCGAGACGTTCGCGAAGAGCGGCTCGGTGCCGGCCGAGGCCATGGCGGGGGCCGACGTCGTCATTACCTCCTACGCGCTGTTCCGGATCGACTACGAGGCGTACGCTTCCCGGCAGTGGGCCGGACTGGTGCTGGACGAGGCGCAGTTCGTGAAGAACCACCAGTCCAAGGCCTACCAGTGCGCCCGGAAGCTCCCCGCCTCCTTCAAGCTGGCGATCACCGGCACCCCGCTGGAAAACAATCTGATGGAGTTCTGGGCGCTGACCTCGATTGTGGCCCCGGGGCTCTTCTCCAGCCCCAAGCGCTTCGCCGAGTACTACCAGAAGCCGGTGGAGAAAAACGGCGACAAGGCGCAGCTGGACAAGCTCCGGCGTCGGGTCCGGCCGCTGATGATGCGCCGCACCAAGGAACAGGTCATCCACGACCTGCCGCCCAAGCAGGAGCAGGTCCTCGAAGTCGTGCTGAACCCGAGGCACCAGAAGGTCTACCAGACACACCTGCAGCGCGAGCGGCAAAAGATCCTGGGCCTGATCGAGGACGTGAACAAGAACCGCTTCACGATCTTCCAGTCGCTGACCCTGCTGCGCCAGCTCAGCCTGGACCCCTCGCTGATCGACCCCTCGCTCTCGGGGGTGCGCGCCAGCAAGCTCGACGTCCTGTTCGAGCAGCTGGAGGACCTTGTGGCGGAGGGCCACCGGGCGCTGATCTTCAGCCAGTTCACCGGTTTCCTCGGCAAGGTCCGCGAACGGCTCATCGAGGAGAACATCGAGTTCTGCTACCTCGACGGCAGCACCCGCAACCGCACCGACGTCGTCAACGAGTTCAAGAACGGCGCCGCCCCGGTGTTCCTGATCAGCCTCAAGGCGGGCGGCTTCGGCCTGAACCTGACCGAGGCGGACTATGTGTTCCTGCTGGATCCGTGGTGGAACCCGGCCTCCGAGGCGCAGGCCGTGGACCGCACGCACCGGATCGGCCAGGCGCGCAACGTGATGGTCTACCGGCTGGTGGCCAAGGACACGATCGAGGAGAAGGTCATGGCGCTCAAGGCCAGGAAGTCCCAGCTGTTCGCGGACGTGATGGAGGGCGACGCGCTCTCCGGCGGCGCGCTGACGGCCGAGGACCTGGCCGGGCTCTTCACCGACTGACTCCCCGGCCTCGCGCCCGGCCGCCGCGGTGACCTTCCGCCGCGGTGACCTTCAGCCCTACCGGGAGGCGCCCGGCGGGTGTCCAATGGTGGATAAGGGGAAGAAGCCGGGCGAAGGAGCGGGTGGCCATGGCCGCGCGGATACGGTTCAGGGGCGCGGCGCCGCGCCCGCGGCGGCGGCTGGCATCGGTGCTGGCATCCCTGGCGCTGGTGCTGGGCCTGATGCCTGCCGCCACCGTGCCGGCCGAGGCTGCCACCCTCTACGGGCACGACTTCTCCTGGCCCCAATGCCCGACGGCGGTCGGCGGCCTGGGTCTGCCGCTTCCGCCGGCCACCACCGCCTTCGTGGTGCTGGGACTGACCCGGGGGCTGCCCTTCACCGAAAACCCCTGCCTGGCCAGCCACGTCGCCTGGGTCAAGGCGAACAACAAGCGCGCCCACGCCTACACCATGGCCGCGTTTCCTACGGCCGCCCAGCTGACGGCGTACCGTGCGCAGGGCCCGTGGTCCGCCAGCAGCCGGGCCGGGCAGCTGTCCAACGTCGGTTACGCCGAAGCCCGCTACGCCGTCGCCAGCCTGCAACGGACCGGTTTCCGGCCGCCCATGGTCTGGATCGACGTGGAGCCGCGCCCAGCCCAGCCGTGGCCCACCGCCACCGCCGGCCAGCAGCGCGAGAACCGGTACGTGGTCGAAGGACTGATGCGCGGGCTCCGGGACGCCGGCTACTCCTACGGCGTGTACTCCTACGCCTCCGGCTGGCAGGCCATCACCGGTTCGTGGCGGCTGCCGGGGGTTCCGGTCTGGGCGACGGCCGGGCGCCTGGACTACCCGACGGAGGCCCTGGACCGGTGCCGGCAGGCCAGCTTCTCCGGCGGCCGGGTCTACCTGTCCCAGTGGTACGACGACGTCCGCGACTACGATCTGACCTGCGACCCCTACGCCTTCACACCTCTGCCGGTCCCGGCCTCCGCACTCTCCGGCGCGACGGCGGACTTCAACGGCAACTGGAACAACGACGTGCTGGCGCGGGTTGCGGCCACCGGCGAGCTGCGGCTCTATCCCGGGACGGGCCGCGGCGGGCTGTTCCCCGGACTTCGGCTTGGGGCCGGCTGGACCGGATACAACGCGCTGGAAACTCCGGGGGATGTCAACGGCGACGGTCCGCTGGACGTGACCGCCCGGGAGGCCGCGACCGGCAGACTGTGGCTGTACCGCGGCAACGGCCCCGGCGGCTGGCTCCCGCGCGTCCTGCTCGGAAACGGGTGGCAGGTCATGAACGCGATCGTAGGCCCCGGGGATTTCAACGGCGACCAGCGCGTGGACCTGCTCGCCCGGGAGGCCGCAACGGGCGTTCTCTGGCTCTATCCGGGCAACGGCAGAGGCGGCTGGCTGCCCCGGCTCCCCCTCGGAAGCGGCTGGAACGCCCTCAACGCGCTGGTAGCCCCGGGCGACTTCGACGGCGACGGCGCGGCCGACCTCCTGGCCCGGGAGACCGCCACCGGACGGCTGTGGCTGTACCGCGGCACCGGCACCGGCGGCTGGCTGCCCCGGATCCTGGTCGGCAACGGCTGGAACGGCATGACCGCCCTGATGAGCCCCGGGGACCTCAACGGCGACCGCACCCCGGACGTACTCGCGCGGGACAGCTCCGGGACGCTCTGGTTTTATCCGCGCAGCCCCGGCGGGACATGGCTCCCGCGGGTACCGCTCAGCGGCGGCTGGAACACGATCAACGCGATCTTCTGACCCGGACCACATGGCTCAGGCGGTTGCCGGCGCCCTCACCGGCATCGAAAGGGTCCTCCGCAACCAGCGTCCCAGCGCCTTGCCCTTCCCGGTCCACCAACTGTCCTCGTCAGTGTCGTGGTGCCACCGGAAGATGACCGCCACGAGGACAAAGACACCAGCGGCCACCTGTTCCCAGGCGCCGGATGCGGCGTGGACCAGCACGATGAGGGCCATGCTGAGGATGGAGGGAAGCGCCAGCGTCCGGAACACGGTGTTGGCCAGGTAACGCCGCCTGGAGCGCGCCACGGAAACCGCCCGGACCATGTCGAAACAGACGCAGACCACCACCACGGACTGCCCAAGGGCGATCAGGAGCAGGCCCGGCAAAGAGTTTCCGAAGAGGGCGACTGCGTGCAACCCGGTGTTCATGGCCGGCCCGCGATCGCTGCGGACGCCGGCGCTGCTGCGCCGGGAAGTGGTGAACTGAACATGTGCTGCCCCCCCGACAATTGCACTGGAACTTTTGACCGGGCGGCCGCCTGGCCGCCAAGACAATTCAACCGGCCGCGCGGGCGGGAAGTCACGGCCTGCCGGTACCCGACTATGCGCCGTCGACCACGTGACTTTGCGCGCGAGTACTCAGTCGGGGCGGCCCGACTACTTGGAGCGGCAGCAGGGACGCAGACGCGCTAGGGGGTCTCCCGGGGCCGCCACACCACCAGGGCCTGCGAGCGGGCGCGGGGCCGCTGGCCGCGGGCGAGGGTGACGACGTCGCCGGCGGCCCCCGCGGCGAAGATGCGGGAGTCCAGGGGCTGCCGGCGCCGGCCCAACTCGTCGGTCAGCTCGGCGACCCGGCGCTGCAGCGCGGCAACCTGGTTCTCCAGCTGCAGGATGCGTTTGATCCCCTCCAGCGAGACACCCTCCTGCGAGAGCCGCTGCACCTCACGGAGCATGTTCACGTCGCGCTGCGAGTACCGCCGGGACTTCCCGGGGGCGCGGCTGGGCGAGACGATGCCGAGCCGGTCGTATTGGCGCAGCGTCTGCGGGTGCATGTCCGCCAGCTCCGCGGCGACGGAGATGACGAAGATCGGCTGGTCGAACTCGATGTCCATGCCCGGGCCCTGTCCTTAGAGCCGGGCCTTGGCTGCCAGGCCGGCACGGACGTCCTCGCCGGAGGTGGCCGCGGCGAAGGCCTTGACGGCTTCCTCGGCGTCCTTGTTCAGCTTCTTCGGCACGGCGACGTCGATGGTGACCAGCAGGTCCCCGGTGGCCTTGGTGTGCTTGACGCCGCGCCCCTTGACGCGCAGCGTCCGGCCGGACGGCGTGCCGGCCGGAACGCGGACCCGGACCTTGTCGCCGTCGATGGTCGGGACCTCGATGTCGGCGCCCAGGGCGGCCTCGGCGAAGGTGACCGGGACGTGGATGCGCAGGTTGTCGCCGTCGCGGGTGTAGAAGTCGTGCGGCTTGACCGTGACCGTGACCATGAGGTCGCCGTTGCCGGCCGGACCGTACTGGCCCTTGCCGCGGACGCGGACCTTCTGGCCGTCCTTGATGCCGGCCGGGATCCGCACGTCAATGACCTCGCCGTCCGGTTCCCGCAGGCCGATGGTGGTGCCGCGGATGGAGCCGGCGAAGGAGATGCTGGTCGACGCGGTGCGGTCGGCGCCCTTCTGCGGCCCGCGCTGGAAGGACTGGCCGCCGCCGAAACCGCCGCCGCCGAACAGGTCGGCGAACTCGGGCGGAATGCCGCCGGCCGTGCTGTACCCGCCGGAATGGCGTCCGCCGCCGCCGGTGAACAGGCCGCCGAAGAGATCCTCGAACCCGGCGCCGCCGGCGGCACCGCCGGCCCCGCCCGGGGCGAAGCGGGCGCCGCCGCCCATGGCCCGGATGGCGTCGTACTGCTGGCGCTCGTCGGCATCGGAGAGCACCGAGTAGGCCTCGGAGATGTCTTTGAACTTCTTTTCCGACGCCGTGTCCCCGGCGTTGGTGTCCGGGTGGTGCTGCCGCGCGAGCTTCCGGTAAGCCTTCTTGATGTCGGCGTCGGAAGCGTCCTTGGCGACACCAAGGATCTTGTAGAAGTCCTTGTCGACCCAGTCCTGGCTAGCCAATGGCGTTTCCTTTCAAAAAACAAAGCGTTAAGGCGAGATTACCGGGGAGCGCCGAAGCGGATGAGGGGGCCCGGGAGTGGCTTCGGGCCTGCCGGAGCGTGGCGGCTGGGGTCCGCAGGACCATAGCCGCCACGCGTAGGGGCGGGGCCCCCTCATCCGCGAAGGCGCGGTGGCGCTACTACGCCGGAACGGACACAATCACCTGGGCCGCCCGCAGGACCCGCTCGCCGGACTTGTAGCCCGAGCGCAGGACCTGGCTGACGGTGTCGGTTTCGACGTCCGGGCCGGGCTGCTGGATGAGGGCCTCGTGGATCGTGGGGTCGAACTCCACGCCGGTCTCATCGATGCGCACCAGGCCGTACGTCTTCAGCGCGTTCTCCAGCTTCGCGGCGATCGCGGCGAACGGTCCGTCCGCCAGGTCGCCGTGCTGCCGGGCGGCGTCGACGTCGTCCAGCACCGGGAGCAGGGCGTTCAGGACGCCGATGACGGCCATCTCCCCTGCCACGGCGCGGTCACGTTCGACGCGCTTGCGGTAGTTGACGTACTCGGCCTGCAGGCGGCGGAGGTCGTTCTTCAGTTCCTCCGCCTCCCCTGCACCCGCGCCCTGCGCCACGGACTCCGCGGCCGGAACGTCCACGCTGTTGAGGATGTCCTCGGCCTGGGACAGCGCGTCCCCGGAATCCGAATCCCCGGCGGCGGCGCGCTCCTGGTCGGGATGACGTGCCTGGCCGGTCTTCGGATCAACCTTGCGGTTGTCGTGGATCACCGGCTTCTGGTTCTCGTCGCGGTTCTCGTCGCGGCGGTCCCCGGAGGCTCCGTGCTCTTCTTCGTTACCGTGGTGCGGCATGATTACTTCTTCTCGTCTTCGTCAACGATCTCGGCGTCAACGATGTCCTCGTCGGAAGCTGCCTGCTCGCCGGCCGGGGCACCCTGGGCGCCGGCAGCGCCGTCGGGGGAACCGGGCTGGGCGTAGATGGCCTCGCCGAGCTTGGTCTGGGAAGCCTGGAGCTTCTCAAACGCGGTCTTGACGGCGGCGTCATCGGTGCCTTCGAGCGCCGACTTGAGGGCGTCGACGTCGGCCTGGACCTCGGTCTTGACCTCTTCCGGCAGCTTGTCGGTGTTGTCGGCGATCAGCTTGTCCACGGAGTAGGCGAGCTGCTCGGCAGTGTTGCGGGTGTCGGTCGCCTCGCGGCGGGCCTTGTCCTCTGCCGCGTGCTCCTCGGCATCGCGGACCATGCGGTCGATGTCTTCCTTGGAGAGGCTGGAGCCGCCCGTGATGGTCATCGACTGTTCCTTGCCGGTGCCCTTGTCCTTCGCGGAGACGTGCACAATGCCGTTCGCGTCGATGTCAAAGGTGACCTCGACCTGCGGAACGCCGCGCGGGGCCGGGGCGATGCCGGTCAGTTCGAAGGTGCCCAGCGGCTTGTTGTCCCGGGTGAACTCGCGCTCGCCCTGGAAGACCTGGATCGCCACGGACGGCTGGTTGTCGTCAGCCGTGGTGAAGGTCTCGCTGCGCTTGGTGGGGATGGCCGTGTTGCGCTCGATCAGGTGCGTCATGACACCGCCCTTGGTCTCGATGCCCAGGGACAGCGGGGTGACGTCGATCAGCAGCACGTCCTTGCGCTCGCCCTTCAGCACACCGGCCTGCAGTGCGGCGCCGACGGCGACGACCTCATCCGGGTTGACGCCCTTGTTCGGCTCCTTGCCGCCGGCGAGTTCCTTGACCAGGTCGGAGACGGCGGGCATACGGGTGGAACCGCCGACCAGCACGATGTGGTCGATGTCGGAGAGCTTGATGCCGGCTTCCTTGATGACATCGTGGAACGGCTTCTTGGTGCGCTCCAGCAGGTCCTTGGTGAGGTCCTGGAACTTGGCACGGGTCAGCTGCTCGTCCAGGTGGACCGGGCCGTCGGGGGTGACGGAGAGGTACTGGAGGGAGACGTTGGTGCTCGTGGAGGAGGAGAGTTCCTTCTTGGCCTGCTCGGCAGCTTCACGCAGGCGCTGCAGGGCGATCTTGTCCTTGGAGAGGTCGATGCCCTTGACCTTGAGCTGGTTCAGCAGGTAATCGACGACGCGCTGGTCCCAGTCGTCGCCGCCGAGGCGGTTGTCACCGGCGGTGGCGCGCACCTGGATGGTGGAGAAGTCGTCTTCGTCCTTGCCGACCTCGAGGAGGGAGACGTCGAAGGTTCCGCCGCCGAGGTCGAAGACGAGGATGAGTTCGTCTTCCTTGCCCTTGTCCAGGCCGTAGGCCAGGGCGGCCGCGGTGGGCTCGTTGACGATGCGCAGGACCTTGAGGCCTGCGATTTCGCCGGCTTCCTTGGTGGCCTGGCGCTCGGCGTCGTTGAAGTACGCGGGAACGGTGATCACGGCGTCCGTGACCTTTTCACCCAGGTAGGACTCGGCGTCGTTCTTGAGCTTCATCAGGATGCGCGCGGAGATCTCCTGCGCGGTGTACTTCTTGTCGTCGATGGCGACGCTCCAGTCGGTGCCCATGTGGCGCTTGACCGAGGCGATGGTGCGGTCGATGTTGTTGACGGCCTGGCGCTTGGCGATCTCGCCGACCAGGACTTCGCCGGACTTGGAGAATGCAACAACCGACGGCGTGGTGCGGCCACCCTCGGCGTTGGCAATGACGGTGGGCTCGCCACCTTCGAGAACGGAGACGACGGAGTTAGTGGTTCCGAGGTCAATACCTACTGCTCGTGACATGTGTTGCTTCCTTCTTTCCTTGGAAACGTGCTGGCCCCGGCCATCGGGCGGGTGCCCGGTGACCGGGCCATACCCGGGATCGAGCCCGTCGAGATCGAGGCGCGCCCACTTATTGAGCGCTCTGCACTCAACTTTACGCAGCCCGGGTGAGATGTCAATCCGAAGTTGAGTCGACCTGACTCAACTCTGCTTCATGGGCGGCCCCGGCGGCTCCGCGGGCCCCGCCAATCCGCGCAATTGCTAGGTTTTAGGGCAGCGCAAAAGGCCCGGGGCGACGATTTCGCTGTGCGAGAACGGTCCCGGATGTGGGATGCGGCGCCGGGCCTAGAGGCCCTCGCGGCCCGCGTCGTCGCGGACGGTGCCGTCCCGCCCCACCGATTCGTCGTCCGCAATGTCCTCGGCGCGGCGGCCCGTGCGCTGGGCGCCCGCGGATCCGGCTGCGCCGTAGTCACCCTCGGGGTATTCGCCCTCTTCGCCGGCGACGGCGTCCGGTCCGGTTGCGCCGGCCTGGCCGTAGTCACCTTCGGGGTAGTCCCCCTCCTCGGCGCCGACGGTCGAGCCGCCGGTTACACCCGCCTTGCCGTAGTCCCCCTCGGCGTATTCGCCCTCCGGGGCCGCCGCCGGGTTTTCCCCCGCGGCACCCGCCTGCCCGTAGTCGCCCTCGACGTACTGGCCGGCGTCGCCCTCGCCGGCTGGCTCCTCGGCGCCGGCCGGAACCGGGGCGGTATCGCGCTGCTTCGCTGCTGCCGTTCGATCAAACTCACTGTTTTCAGACATGTGTGGATCCCTCCTGCAAGCGTGGGCGCCCGCGCGGGCGCAGTCGCAGTCTATCGAGCACGGCGGGGAGGCAACAGGGGTCCGCCCGGCCGCGCGGGCGCCCGAAAGACCGGGGTCAGGGACGCAGCCCGGCCAGGACAGCCGGACGGTGTGCGAAAGCTCCTCCCGGGCAGCGAACGTGCCCGTGCCATACTGGCCGAACACCTCGAAACTGATGGCACCGAACAGCGAAGGAGCAGTGCTCTCCTCTTCCGTTCGAAATGAGCACACCATGACCCAGCCCGAAGCCCCCGAGATCCAGAACCCCGTCCCGTTTGTCGTCACCGGCGCCGGGCCGGTCGGCTGGACCGTTGCCGAACAGCTCGCCGCAGCCGGTCACCGGGTGCGGGTGCTCACCCGCTCCGGCGGCGGGCCGTCCCATCCGCTCGTCGAGAGGCAAGCCGTGGACGTCTCCAGCCCGGCGAAGCTCGCGGACCTTTTCCAGGGCGCCGCAGCCGTCTTCCACTGCATCCACGGCTCCCGGTACAACGCCAAGGCCTGGGCCGCAGAACTGCCCGGGGCCGAGCAGACGGTGCTGGCAGCGGCGGGCGACGCCCGCGCCGTCGTCGTTTTCCCGGAAAGCCTGTATTCCTACAGCGAACCCGACCGGCCGATGCGCGAGGACAGCCCGCGGGAGGCCCGGGGCGGCAAGCGTGGCATCCGCACCGCGCTGCTTGAGGCGCGGGCCGCGTCCGCCACGGACACCGTGAGCGTAGCGGCCAGCGACTTCTTCGGCCCCCGGGTGCTCGGGGCGCACGCCGGCGAGCGCAGGCTGAAGCCGGTGCTGGCGGGCAAGTCACTGCTGGTAGTCGGCAGCGCGGACCAGCCGCACTCGTTCACCTATGTGCCGGATCTGGCAGCCGCCATGGTCATGGCAGCCCGGGATCCTGCGCTGTGGAACCGGGTGTGGCACGCGCCGACCGGACCGGCGCTGACCCAGCGCGCGCTGGCTGCAGCGTTCGCCGCCGCTGCCGGTGCCCGGACGCCGCGGGTGGCCGCTGTCCCGGGCTGGGCGCTGCGGGCGATGGGCATGCTCACCCCCGGGACGCGGGAACTGGCCGAAACGCTGTACCAGTTCGAGCGCCCCTTCGTGATGGATTCCCGCGCCAGCGAGGCCGCGCTGGGCTTGCAGCCGACGCCGCTCACGCAAGCAGCCGCCGCCACGGTGGCCTGGTGGGGGGACCAGGGACGGTGACGACGGCTGCGCTTGGGGCTCCCGGCGGGCGGGCTTCCGACGGGGTTTCCGGCGGGGCTCGGGCTAGCGGATGCCGGCCTCCGCGGATTCCGGCTCCGGTGCGGCCGGCAGGTCGCGCACACGGGCGTCCGCCGTCGGACGGCTGAGCTTGCTTGGCCACCAGATCCGCGGGCCAATGTCGTAGGCCAAGGCCGGGACCAGCAGGGACCGGACCAGGACGGTGTCCAGCAGCACGCCGAACGCGACGATGAAGGCCAGTTGCACCAGGAACATGATCGGAATGACGCCCAGCGCCGCAAAGGTGGCGGCCAGGACCACACCGGCCGAGGTGATCACGCCGCCGGTGACGCCGAGGCCGCGCAGGATGCCGGGCCGGGTGCCGTGCTTGAGGGATTCCTCGCGGACCCGGCTCATCAAGAAGATGTTGTAGTCCACGCCCAGCGCGACAAGGAAAACGAAGCCGAAGAGCGGGACGGTGGCATCGGCTCCCGGGAATCCGAGGATGTGGTTGAACACGACGGCGGAGACGCCCATCGCGGCACCGTAGGAGAGCACCACCGAGGCGACCAGCAGGACCGGCGCCAGGACGGAACGCAGCAGCAGCATCAGGATCACCAGGATGACCGCGAGGACCACCGGGATGATGGTGACCAGGTCGCGCTGGGCCGTGGTGTTCGTGTCCAGGGCCGTGGCGGTCACGCCGCCCACCAGTGCGCCGCCGTCGATCTTCTTCAGCTCCTGCCGCAGGTTGACCACCACGTTTTCCGCCTCGTTGGAGTCCGCGGCGTAGTTCAGCGTGGCGTTGATCAGGACCTTGCCGTCCCGCACCGCCGGTTCCGTGGGGGCCGCGGGAGCGCCCGGAGCAGCCGGCGCGCCGGTGATCGGCACGTTGCCCTCGGCCAGCAGGTAGGCATCCCCGACGCCGTCGCTGGCCTTGGTCTTGTCGAGCACCTCCTGCGCCTTGGCCTCGTCGGCGACGATCACGGCGGGACTGCCGGAGCCGGCGTCGAAGTGCCGGGCCAGGGCGTCCTGGCCGTCCACCGCGTTGGACGCGGCGAGGATGACGTCGGTCTGCGGTACGCCGTTGGCCTTGAGCTGGAGCACACCGGCCGATGCCACCAGGAGCAGCAGCACAGAGGCGATCCAGACGGTCCGCGGACGGCGGGACACCAGGGACCCAGTGGCCCGCCAGATACCCTTCTGGCCCTCCAGCCCGGTGACGAGCTCCGGCTCGCGTTCGGCCGCCGGGAGCAGCTTGGGGCGGAACGGCCAGAAGGCGACGCGGCCCAGCAGAGCCATCATCGCCGGCAGCAGGGTCAGCGCCGCGAAGAGCGAGCACAGGATGCCTGCGGCCGCCACAGGACCGAGGGCCTTGTTTGAGTTGAGGTCGGAAAACAGCAGGCAGAGGAGCGCGATGATGACGGTGGCCCCGGAGGCCAGGATCGGTTCCCAGGCGGCCTTCCACGCTGTGAGCGCCGCTGCCGTGCGGTTGGTGGTGTGGGTCAGCGCCTCGCGGAAACGGGCCACATAAAGCAGCGCGTAGTCCGTGGCGGCGCCGATCACCAAGATGGAGAGGATGCCCTGGCTCTGCCCGTTGAGCTGGATCCAGCCCAGCTTCGCCATGCCGAAGACCAGCAGGATGGCGGCGCAGAGGGCGAAGACCGAGGTGAACAGCACGGCAATCGGCAGCAGCAGCGAGCGGTAGACGACCAGCAGGATCAGGAAGACCGCCGCCAGCGCCACCAGCAGCAGGATGCCGTCGATGCCGGCGAAGGCACTGACCAGGTCCGCCGTCAGCCCGGCGGGACCGGTGACAAAGGTCTGCATGCCCTCCGGGGCGGAGGACTTCACCTCGTCCCGGAGCTCCTTGATGACGTCCTTCACCTCATCGGAGGAGGCAATCGGCACAACGAACTGCACCGCCTTCGCGTCCTCGGACGGAATCGGTCCGATCACGGTGCTGCCGACCTGCAGGGCCTCGAGCTTGCCCTTCAGCGCAGCGGCCTCGCCGAGCTGGGCCCGGGTGAACGCGGCGTCGCTTTCGATCACTATGACGGCCGGGATCTCCTTGGAGTCGCGGAATTTGGCCTGCCAGTCCTGCGCCTCGGTTGCTTCGGCGCCCGCGGGGAGGAAGGACGCCTGGTCGTTGGAGGAGACCTCGCTCAGCCGCCCGAAGGTGGGGCCGCCGATGCCCGCGATGGCGAGCCACGCGACCACCAGGACTACGGGAACAAGCCAGCGCAGCCAGAACGGGACACGGGTGGAGTTTTGCCGGTTGCGTTTCATGTCGTCCTTCTCGGGTGGCGTGGCGGAGTAGACTTTAGTAAATCATAGATTATCTCCATGATGGATATAAGTGACAGCCTAGAAAGATTTCGACTTTGCAGGCTGACGGGCTGGAGTAAACTCCGGAAGGCGCTAACCGCGCCAGCCTCCCGGGGCGCCGAGCAGGAAGGGTGCAATGTCAACAGAGATGCCGGCAATGCCCGACCCCGCCGGTCCCCCGCCGCTGGTGAGTCTGCTTCAGGAGTTCAGCCTCGAAGCCAACCGCTACGCGGACTCGGCGGGCGCCCGGAACGACATGCACCGCACCGACCTCAACGCGTTGTCCGTGATCATGCAGCACACCTCGAGGAACCAGGTGGTGACACCGGGCGTGCTGCGCAGGGAACTGCATCTCAGCTCGCCCGCCACCACCGCCCTGATCGACCGGCTGGACAAGTCCGGGCACGTGGTCCGGGAACGGCAGGGCACGGACCGCCGGCAGGTCCAGCTCCGGATGACGCCCAAGGCGTACCGCGATGGCGGCGCCATGTTCCTGCCGCTTGCCCGGCACATGGGGGCCGCCATGGAGAACTTCAGCCCGGTCGAGCTGGAAATCGCCACCCGGTTCCTGCACGCGATGATCGATGCCACTGTCCGCGCGGGCGAGGAAGCCGCCGCTGCCCCGACTGACCCGCAGTAGTTGCCGCCAACAAGGTCCAGTCAGTTCGGCCCGTCCCGGCCGCGGGAGGCGTAGCGTTTCTTTATGAGTGTTGAGCAACCCGACGATGTCTACACCCACGGCCACCACGAGTCGGTGGTCCGCGCGCACGCCTCCCGGACCGCGGAGAACTCCGCGGCGTTCGTCCTCCCGCATTTGACCCCCGGGGTTTCGGTGCTCGACGTCGGGTGCGGGCCCGGCAGCATCACGTGCGATTTCGCCGCGCTCGTCGCCCCCGGCGAGGTCACCGGCGTGGACCGCTCCGCCGAAGTCATCGCCCACGCGAGCGCCCTGGCCGCGGAGCGCGGGGTGGCCAACGTCCGCTTCCTCGCTGGCAACCTCTACGACCTGGACTTCCCGAACGAAACGTTCGACGTCGTCCACGGCCACCAGGTGCTGCAGCACCTCACCGATCCGGTCGGCGCCCTCCGGGAAATGCGCCGGGTGGCCAAGGCGGGCGGGATCGTGGCCGTCCGCGACGCCGACTTCCACGGCATGAGCTGGTACCCGGAAATCCCCGAGCTGGACGAGTGGATGGAGCTCTACCAGCGGATCGCGCGCCGCAACGGCGCCGAGCCCGACGCCGGGCGGCGGCTCGTGTCCTGGGCGCAGGCCGCCGGGTTCACCGACGTCGCGCCGTCCAGCAGCAACTGGCTTTACGCCACCGGGCAGCAGCGGCGCTGGCAGGCCCGGGTCTGGGGCGAACGGGTGCTGCATTCTGCCTTTGCGGACCAGGCGCTCGAGTACGGTTTCGCCACCGCCGCGGACCTGGCCCGGATTTCCGCGGGCTGGCACCGCTGGGGCTCCACGGACGACGGCTGGTTCCTGATCCCCAATGGCGAAGTGATCGCCCGGGCCTGAGCGGCAGCCGGTTGTCCACATGTCGGACTACACCAAGTACTCGAGCCACAACGACCTCCCCAGGACCATGGTGCACTGGGTTCATTCGAAGTACGGGAGGTGCGGCTGAGTTCCTGCACGGCTGGGCGCCGGCCATTCCCTGCGTTACAAACTCCCGCTAGGGTGCACTCAAAGACCCACAGCGAGGAGAAGCCATGCGCAAGGTGACGGCCGGCCTGTTCAGCTCCGTGGACGGCGTGGTTGAAGACCCGTTCCGGTGGCAGTTCGACAGCTTCGACGAGGAGCTGGGCGCCGGGATGGGCGAGATGATGGGCCGGATCGACACCGGGCTCCTGGGCCGCGTCGGATACCAGCAATGGGCGGAGTACTGGCCGAACGCCGAAGCGGACGCCGACTTCGCCAGGTTCATCAACCCCCTGCCCAAATTTGTGGCGTCCCGGACCCTGACCGGTGACCTCGGCTGGCAGAACTCCCGGCTGATCGAGGGACCCCTGGAGGATTTCGTCGCGGACCTGAAGCAGGGTGACGGCGGCGACATTGGCATCTTCAGCAGCATTGCGCTGGTACGACAGTTGCTGTTCGCCGGGTTGCTGGACAGCCTGATGCTGATCGTCCATCCGGTGATCGCAGGCAACGGCCGGCGGCTCTTCAGCGACGGCGACCCGCTGACGCGGCTGGAGCTGCAGTCGTCCCAGCAGACCAGCAAAGGCAACATGATCCTCAGCTACGGCCTCCGCTTGGACTGACCGGACCCGCCCGCCGGTTGATCGGAGGGCCGGCTGCGTCATCGGACCGGCCGGCACCGTGAGGAAACGTAAACTTGGTAGGTGCAACTTTCCCTTTGGCTGGCCCTGGCCGGCGCCGGCGTCCTGATCAGCTTCACGCCGGGCGCGGGCGCCATCAACACCATGAGCAATTCCCTGAACTCCGGCTTTCGGCGTTCCATCTGGGGCATCCTCGGCCAGCAGGCCGCCCTGGTGGTGCACATCCTGATCGTGGCCCTCGGCGTCGGGGTGCTGGTGGCGAGCTCGCCGCTGGCCTTCAACATCATCCGGTACGCCGGAGCCGCCTACCTGGTCTACCTGGGCATCCAGCAGTTCCGGCACAAACCCGACCTGGACCAGGAGAAGGCCGACGCGCTGCGCAACGAGCCGGCGCTCTCCATGTTCCGGCGCGGTTTGTGGGTCAACCTGCTCAACCCCAAGGCGATCGTGTTCTTCCTCGCCTTTATGCCGCAGTTCATCCGGCCGGACCAGCCGCTCCTGCCGCAGTACCTCGTACTGTCCGCCACCGTGATCGTGATCGACGTCCTGGTCATGTGGTTCTTCTTTGCGGCGGCCGCCACAACCTTCCAGCGCTTCACCCACGACGCCCGCGGGCAGCGGATCCTCAACCGGACGTTCGGCGTGCTGTTCATGGCAGTGGGCGTGCTGTTGGCGCTGATTCACTAGTCCGGGCGGACACCGGGGCCGCAAGTGTCCGTTCGCGCCGCCGGCACCCGGCGGGGGTCAGCGACCGGACGTCACCGACAGGGCCCGCGCCGAGCCCGCCAGCTCGGGCGCTTCCCGCGCCACGACCTGCTCGACGTACGCAATGGCAGCGTCCGCGAGTCCGCCGTAAAGGCGCACCAGGAGGTCCCTGGCCTCAGACCGGGGCCACGCCTCCGGCAGGAGTTCGGCGGGAAGGTCGGGATCGCTCCACGGAAAGGCCCGCCACGCGTCCATCAATTCCGTCCTGACCCTGAAGGCCTCCGCCGGGCTGACCGTCCCGGCGTCGAGGCGTTCCGCCCAGGGAAGGAATTTCTCGGTAAACGGCCGGTAGTGTTCCCTGAACTCCTGCGGAGACCAGGCCTCGACGAGCCGTTTGCCGCGGATGCTGGATTCGGCCGTGCGGAAGATGACGTAGTCATCCACGCCGTAGCCCTTGCAGGTTTCTTCGAGCTCCTCGGAATGGTCGCGGGGAGAGACCCACAGCGCACCGAACAGCGGTGCGAAGCCGCGCCAGCGCAGTCGCGAGCGGAACATTTCACGGACATCCCGGGACGTCTCAGGGATCGAAAACGCGATGACGGTCCAGTTGCCGTCCCAGTGGCGGGACTCTTCGCCGAAGGCCGAGACCTGCTCGAGGCCGTGCCGCAACCGGTTCCGCGCGCCCTGCGTGACGCGGTACCGCGAGGTCCGCCCCGCGTTCGACTGTTCGAGCACGCCGCGGGACGCCAGGCGGCTCAGCGCGGTCGCCGACGCCGACGCCGTGATCCCGAGACCCGCAGCCAGGGCGGCGATGAACCGGGACGGGAGCCACTGCTCGCCGTCAAACCAGTAGTCGACCAGCAGGGTGACCAGCTGGTGCTGGGTGGACGGCCCCTTCAAAGGCCGCGGAAAGTCGATGGCAAGGTCCGGGTCCATGCCGGGTACGGATGCCGGCCGCTCGCTCATCACGCCTCCATCATGCCAGCTGACCGCCTCAAATGAATCTTGCACTTTCATTGACGGACGTGGAAGTAAGTGCATAACATGAGCGGGAGAGTGATGGAGGCCACAGCACACCCCACCGCCTTGCTCTGCATGCGAGCCACAGATTCTTCCCAGTTTCCGCCCACTTCCGTCCTACTTACCTGTCCATCTAGGAGATCCGCAATGACCGCTGGTCCCATCGTTCCGCCGACGCCGTTGACGCCGTCCGAGGAACAGGCCCGCCCCGATTCCGGCGGGGGAACCCAACATGCCCGCCGCGCCGCCACCGCCAGCTTTATCGGCAGCACCCTCGAGTACTACGACTTCTTTATCTACGGTTCGGCGTCCGCACTGATCTTTAACAAGATCTTTTTCCCCGGCATCGATCCCGCTCTTGGCACCATCCTGTCCATGGCCACCATCGGCATCGGCTATGTCGTCCGGCCGCTCGCTGCCAGTATCATCGGCCACTACGGCGACCGCCTGGGACGCCGCCAGATGCTGGTCCTGACGCTGGTCGTCATGGGTGTGGCCACCTTCCTCATCGGCTGCCTCCCGCCGGCAGCTGCCATCGGTGCCGCCGCCCCGGTACTGCTGGTGCTGCTGCGCGCACTCCAGGGAGCCTCCGCCGCCGGCGAGTCCGTGGGTGCCGTCACCATGACCATGGAACACGCGCCAAACAACAAGCGTGCCTTCTACAGCAGCTGGGTCAACACGGGCGCCGTGGCAGGCATCATGCTCGCCTCCTTGGCCTTCCTGGCAGTGTCTCTGCTCCCGCAGGAAGACCTGCTCAGCTGGGGTTGGCGGCTGCCATTCCTGGCCAGCATCCTGGTCGTCGCCGTCGGCCTCTACATCCGCCTTCGCCTGCCAGAATCTGAAGTCTTCGAAGCCGCTAAGGAGGAAGGCAGCAGCCAGGAACTCCCGCTCAAGGTGGTCCTGCGCGATCACTGGCGCACCATCGTCAAAGTCATCTTCTTCGGACTCTGGAGCGTGGTGTCCTCGGTCTTCGCGGCCTTCGGACTGGCCTACGCCACCGGGAAATTCGGCATTCCGTCCGCTGCGATGCTCGGGGTCACCATAGTCACCGCCGCCCTGGGCATTGTCGCCCAGCCCTACGCCGGCATCCTGGCAGACCGGATCGGGCGCAAGCCGGTCTTCATCACCGGCAACATCATTTGCGCCGTGGCCGCCTTCGTCTACTTCTGGTCCATCAGCACCGGGCTGCTCCCGCTGATCTTCGCCAGCGGCATCCTCTTTATGACCGTGGGCTACGGAATGGTCAACCCGCTGGGTCCGGCCATGACAGCTGAAATGTTCCCTACCCGGATCCGCTACACCGGGGCCGCCACGGCCTCGCAGCTGGGCCTGATCGTAACCGGCTTCGCCCCGGCGATTGCGGCCGCCATTGTCCAGCCCGGGCCCTCCGGCTGGATCCCGGTGGCCACCTTCACCGCAGCCTGCTGCCTGACCTCCGCGGCCGTCACCGCGATCTGGGTCAAGGAGACGTACCAGGTACCCACCGAGGCCCTCGGCACCAAGGCGTCGGCCACCGCCGCAGCCTAGAACCTGGAACCCGCCGGAAGGGGCCGGGACGCCTGCGGTGCGCCCGGCCCCTTCCGGCATCCCACCCCCAAAACCGCGCTCCACGTTAGGACCCGCCTGTGATTTCCCGCCCCGTGCTGATTGACCACAATGTCGAGACACCGCTGCCCGATGGAACCATCCTGCGGTCCACGGTGTATCGTCCGGCGGACGGTACACCGTGTCCGGTGCTGCTGACCAGGACGCCGTACGGCAGGGATCTCGCCGTCAATTCCGCCTACCTGAACCCGGCGACCGTCGCGGCGGCAGGCTACGTCGTGATCCTGCAGGACTGCCGCGGGCGCTTCGGCTCCGGCGGGTCCTTTGATCCCTCGGTTAATGAAGCGTCCGACGGCGCCCGCACGGTCGAGTGGGCGGCGCGGCTGCCGTACTCCAACGGAGTAGTGGGCATGTGGGGGCGGTCGTATTTCGCCGAAACCCAGTGGCGGGCGGCCTCGTCCAAGCCGGCCGGGCTGGCGGCCTTGTCCCTGGGCGTCTCCGCGGGGGCCAACGCGAACAACGGCTCCCTCTACCGTGGTGGCGCCTTCGAACTTGGCAGCCGACTCACGTGGGGCCATGCGTCCATCGCCGCCAATGAACTTCTCCGGGAATTCGCAGCCGATCCCGAACTCCAGGCAAAGGAAATGGAGTCGTGGCTGGACCTGGACCGCTCATTTTCCGACGCCACGGCCTTCAGCACGCTGCCGCTCCAGGACCTGTCGCCGAGACTCGGCACCTTTATGAGGCGCCACGTCCTGCCCTCGGCGGGGGAAACCCCCGGGAGCAGCTTCCCGACCGTGTGGGACGCCGCATCCGCCGCGCCGGTGGATGTCCCCACCCTGCATATCGGCGGCTGGTTCGACATCTTTGCCCCGAGCACGCTCGCGCAGTACCGGATGCAGCTCGAGCACAGCCGCGCGAACCCCGCGGCGGTGCCGCGACTCATCATCGGCCCATGGACGCACACCAACTTTTCCGGTGTCTACCCGGATGTTAGCTTCGGCCTGAACGCGTCAGCGGGCGTGATGGACGGCCTCGGCGACCTGTCAGGGCTGCAGACGGCCTGGTTCGATTCCGTCCTCAAGGAGGATCATGACGCTCTGCGGCGGGTGCCGCCCGTTCTGCTTTACGTCATGGGAGAAAATCAGTGGCGTGGTTTCGAGGGACTTCCGGCCCGGGCCGGGCAGCGCTCGTGGTTCCTCGGCGCCGGCGGGTCCCTCGGTGACGCGCCGGGCAGCGCCGGGCAGGAGAGCTACGACTACGATCCTTTGGACCCTGTGCCCACCGCGGGCGGGGCCACCATGATCCACGGCGCCGTCCCGGCCGGTCCGGCGTACCAGGATGCCGTCGAGGCCCGCGACGACGTCCTGACCTTCACCACGTCGCCGTTCGACAAACCGGTGACCATCTGTGGCCAGCTCAGCGCCACATTCTTTGCCGCGTCCTCCGCCGTCGACACCGACTTCGTGGTGCGCCTGTGCCGGGTGACGCCGGACGGCACGTCACTGGGCCTCGCGGACGGGATTATCCGGGCGTCCTGGCGGGATAGCTACGCGGGCACCGGCCTCTGGGAGCCTGGGCACGAGCCCTCCCCGATCGAACCCGGCCGGCCGTATGAATACACCGTGAGTCTCTGGCAGACGGCCTACACCTTTGCGCCGGGCGAGCGCCTCCGTGTCCAGATCACGTCCAGCTGCCATCCCCGCTGGGACCGGAACCTCAACACGGGCAGGCTCGCCTTCGACTCCGCCGGGACGATCGTTGCCAGGCAGTCCATCCTGTTCGGCGAGGGCCACCCGAGCCGGCTGACCGCGGACCTCCTGTGACCGGCGCGGTTCCGGACCCGCCCGGGCTCTCCTTCCTGGCGGAGGTGGCCATCACTGTCGGGGACCCCGTGGACGTCGGCCCCGCCCCGGAGGGACACCGCCGTATGGTCCCGATCAATGGCGGAACCGTCCGCGGCCCGGCCCTCAACGGACGGGTCATTCCGGGAGGCGCCGACTACCAGTTCCTCCGCGGTTCCACCCTGACGGAGCTGGATGCCCGGTACGTTCTGGAAACCGACGACGGCCACCGGATCTTCGTCCACAACACCGCTCTCCGGCACGGCACGGCCCGGGACATCGACCTGCTCAACTCCGGAGCCGACGTCGACCCTTCCCGGATCTACTTCCGCTGCTGGCCCCGCCTCACCACCGCCGCCCCAGACCTGGACTGGTTGAATACCCGGCTCACGCTCGGCACAGGCATCCGGCTTCCCGGCCAGGTGATCATCAGGATCTTCACGGTCGACTAGCGGCAGTCACCTTCCGGGCGCGGGGAAAGCCGGAGGCCGCGTCGCCGCAGCCTCCGGCTCCCTTGTACCGGCACCTCGAACCGGGCCCACGTACACGTTCGCGCCGATACCCGGGCCGCTACTGTCCGTTCGCGGGCGTGAGCTTCCGCAGATCGGCTTTCCGGATCTTGCCGCTGGCGGTCCGCGGCATCTCCTCCACGAACACCACCGACTTGGGGATCTTGTACCGGGCCAGCCTGCCTTCCAGGTGGCCGCGCAGCTGCTCCTCGGTGAGCCGGGCGCCGTCGCGCAGCAACACCACGGCCCGCGGCACCTCGCCCCACTTCTCGTCCGGCACGCCGATCACCGCGACGCTGCCGACGGCGTCGAGCTCGGCGATCGCCTGTTCCACTTCGGCCGGGTAGATGTTTTCCCCGCCCGAAATGATCATGTCCTTGAGCCGGTCGGAGATGAAGACGAAGCCGTCCGGGTCCTTGTAGCCCATGTCACCGGATTTGAACCAGCCGTCCGGGGTGTAGGAATCGGCCGAGGCTTCCGGCCGGTTCCAGTATTCGCGGATCACGTTGGGGCCCTTGATCTGGATCTCCCCCACCGTGCCGGGGGCGGCCGGGCCAGCCTCCGGGTCCATGGGATCGGCCACCCGGACATCCGTGAAGAAATGCGGCAGCCCGGAGGATCCGGCCTTTTCGCGGGACCGCGCGGCGGGCAGGGTGGTGGCCCCGGGGGCCGTTTCGGTCATGCCGTAGCCGTTGGAGAACCGCAGGCCCCTGCGTTCGTAGGCCTCCAGGACCCGCATCGGCACCGCGGAGCCGCCGCAGGTCAGTTTGTTCAGCGAACTGAGGTCCGTCGTGTCCCAGTCCGGGTGCTCGCACAGCATTTGGTAGGTGGTGGGGACCCCGCTGATGGTGGTCGCGCGGTGCTGCTGGATCAGTTCCAGCGTCCGGCGCGGATCGAACTTGGACTCCAAGACCACGGTGCCGCCCTTCAGTAGCGTGGGCAGGACGCCCATGTCCAGCGAGGCCACGTGGAACATTGGGGAGATCATCAGCGCCACATCGGTGGAGGAGAAATCGAAGTCCACCAGCACGTTGATGCAGTTCCAAGTGATGTTGCCGTGCGTCAGCAGGGCCCCCTTGGGGTTGCCGGTGGTTCCCGAGGTGTAGAGGATCATGGCGGCGTCGTCGAGGCCCACGGGCTCGTCCGGCGGCGTCGGGGAGCCGGACGCCACCACGTCCTCAAAAGCCTCGACGGCGCGTCCCTCGGTGCCAGCGGCGCCGGCGCTGCCGCCGTCGTGCACTGCCGCGCCGGGCGCCTGCGAGTCGTCGACGACGATCCGCTCCCGCACCGCGGTCTCGGGGGAGCCGCGCTCCGCCAGTCCGGCAAGCGTGGCCGCGTGGACCAGCAGCACGGCGCCGCTGTCCCGGAGCTGGAACTGGATCTCGGGCGGAGCCAGCCGGGTGTTCAGCGGCACGAAGACCGCGCCGATGAGCCCGGCGGCAAAGAGGGTTTCCAGGAAGGACGGATCGTTCTCGCCGAGGTAGGCCACCCTGTCGCCCCTGCCCACCCCGCGGTCCCGGAAGGCGTTCGCGAGGCGGACGGAACGCTGCGCGAGCTGTTCGTAGCTGAGCTCCCGCGTGCCGGCGATGACGGCGGTCTTCGGACCCGACTTCGGACTGCGCCGTTGCAGCCACGAACCGATGCCAAGATTCTCCACGGCAAATCCTTTCTAGTTAGACGGTAATGCCTGCAGGCCCGGTTAGGGCCGGACGGCTTCCAGATCGTTGTTCTTCGGTTCCCGGGTGAGCAGGATGAACACGATCGACACGACAGACATGACGGCGAGGTACCACACCACGGACGAGGTGTCCTGCCCGGAATCCTTGAAGATCTGCGCCACGATCCCGGGCGTGAAGCCCGCCCCGAGCAGGGTGGCGAGCTGGTAGCCCAGCGAGGCCCCGGTGTAGCGCGAGGTGGTACCGAACTGCTCGGAAACGAAGGCCGCGAGCGGGCCGAACAGCGTGGAGTGGATCATCAGGCCCACCGCGAACGCCACGAAGATGAGGCCGATGTTGTTCGAGGACAGCAGCTGGAACATCGGCACGAGGTACACGATGAACAGGACCAGGCCGCCGATCATCACGGGCCTCCGGCCCAGCTTGTCGGAGAGCCGGCCGCCCATGACCACAAAGATGATGGAGACGAACGACGCCGCCGCGAACGCGTACAGCACACCCTGCCGGTCGGCGCCCTTGGACGCCGCGTAGGTCACGGAGAACGTTGCCAGCACCACCTGCAGCGCGAATCCGGCCGCGCCGGCCAGCATCGTGAAGATGAGGGTTTTGGGCCGGCGCAGGACCTGGAGCAGCGGGATCTCGCGGCGCCCCGCGGTACCCAGTTTGGCCTGCTCGGCTGCCTCCTGCTCCAGCGCGGCCCTAAAGATCGGGCTTTCCGAAACCTTGAGCCGGACAAACATGCCCACGCCCAGCAGGACGAAGGAGAGCAGGAACGGCACGCGCCAGCCCCAGGCCAGGAACTGCGCGTTCGGCAGGGCGGAGAAGGCGCCCATCACGAGGGTGCCGAGCACGGCGCCGGTGGGGGCGCCGGCGTTGACGAACGACGCCGCGAAGCCGCGCTTGCCGGACTCCGAATGCTCCAGCGCCATCAGGGCGGCCCCGCCCCATTCGCCGCCGACGGCGATGCCCTGGAAGACGCGGAGGATCACCAGCATGACGGCACCCCAAGGACCGGCCACCGAGGCGTCGGGTACCAGCCCGATCAGCGTGGAGGCGATGCCCATCACCAGCATCGAGACAATCAGCATGCCCTTGCGGCCGAGCTTGTCGCCGAAGTGGCCGAAGATCACGCCGCCCAGGGGCCGCGCGACGTAGCCCGCGGCAAAGGTCCCGTAGGCGGCGACAACGCCCACCCAGTCGTCCATGCCGGAGAAGAAGACCTTGGGGAAGACCACCGCGGCGGCCGTGGCGTAGAGCAGGAAGTCGTAGTACTCGATGGTGCTGCCGAGGTAGCTCGAGGCGATGACCGTCCGGGCCTCCCGGCGGCGCGAGCCCGCGTCCATGGACTGCAGCTGCGTAATTTGGGACATCGTTGTTCCTAGGGGCAGTGGGGGTGGCGGTGCTTACTTGTAGAAGCGTGCGAGGAACTCGGCGACGACGGCGGGCCGTTCCTGGCCTTCAATCTCGATGGTGTTGGAGACCTTGATCTGGGCGCCGCCCTTGACCTCGGTCACCTCGGCGATCGTGGCGCGCATCCGGATCCGCGAACCCACCTTGACCGGGGAGGTGAAGCGGACCTTGTCCAGGCCGTAGTTGACCTTGGTGGTGACGCCCTCGACGTCGAACAACTCGCCCCAGAACGGGATGATGAGCGAGAGAGTGAGGAAGCCGTGTGCGATCGGGGCGCCGAAGGGGCCGTCCTTGGCGCGTTCCGGGTCCACGTGGATCCACTGGTCATCGCCGGTAGCGTCGGCGAATTTGTTGATTTGTTCCTGCGTGATTTCGCGGTAGTCGGTGGCGCCGAGGTCGGTGCCGGCGAGGGTGAGCAGCTTGTCGAAGTCGACGACGAGGTTGGGCATCTTTGGCTCCTGGTGTAGGTGGTAGACAGACGGCGGGACCCGGCTGGGCGGACCGCCTGAAGGATCAGTAAGTGAAGGCTTAGCGGGTGAAGGCGCTGTGGCCGGTGAGGGCGCGGCCGATGATCAGGGCGTTGATTTCGTGCGTGCCCTCGTAGGAATAGACGGCCTCGGCGTCGGCATGGAACCGGGCGACGTCGGTCCCGAGCGTGATGCCGTTGCCGCCCACCACTTCCCGGGCGAGCGCCACGGTCTCACGCATCAGCAGGGAGGTCTGCATCTTGGCCAGGGCCGAATCCTGGTCCCGGTAGATGCCTTTTGCCTGCTGCTCGGTCAGCCTGACCACGAGGGACAGGGCCGAGGTGACGTTGCCGAGCATCCGGGCGAGCTTCTCCTGGACGAGCTGGAAGGATCCCAGCGACCGGCCGAACTGCTCACGCTGCGTGACGTAGCGGCAGGCGGCTTCAAACGCGCCGGCGGCCATTCCGGTCGCGATCCAGGCCACGTCGGAGCGCATGGCCCGCAGCATCGCGGCCACGTCGCGGAAGGAGTTGACGTTGTGCAGCCGCATCGATTCCGGGACCCGGACGTCCTCGAGGGTGATGTGTGCGTTCTGCATCATCCGCAGCGCCGTCTTGCCGTGGATCTTCTCCAGGGTCACGCCATCAGCTGTGCGGTCCACGAGGAACGCTTTGACCTGCCCGTCGGCCGCGTCACGGGCGAACACGGCCAGGACGTCGGCGGTGACGGCCCCGCCGATCCAGCGCTTGGCACCGTTGATGACCCAGCTGTCGCCCTCGCGGCGGGCGCTGGTGGAGAGCCCGCCGGCGATGTCCGACCCGGAGTCCGGTTCGGTCAGCGAAAAAACGCCCTTGAGCGAGAAATCGAGGACCTGAGGCATCCATTCGGCCTGTTGCTCGGCGGAGGCGCCGACTTGGATGGCGGTCCGGAACAGGCCGGCCTGGGCCGTGTAGAAGGTGGCCAGCGACGCGTCGGTGCGGGCAAGTTCGAAGATCCGGAAGCCGTGGTAGATGCCGCGGGCGGCGGTTCGCTCTGCACCCGGGGGGCCGGTCAGGTCCGCCGGCTCCATCAGGTCCAGGTCGATCAGCGGCCGGGCCAGCTGGTCCGGGAAGTCGCCGCGCTCCCAGTACTCGGCGAGCAGCGGCCGGGCCTGCTCGTCCAGGAAGGTGCGCAGCCGGCCCAGGACCCGGCGCTCGGCGTCGGTGAGCAGGGATTCGGCGTCGTAAAAGTCGCAGACCCCGTACAGCCGCTCCTGCGCGGCGGCGACGTCCGTGTCAACGCTCATCTCAGCCCTCCAGCCCGAGCAGACGGACGGCGTTGTCCTTGAGGATCTTGGGGCGGACCGCGTCCTTGAGCGGCAGGTCAGCGAAGGCACCCAGCCATTTCTGCGGGGTGATCAGCGGGAAATCGGTGCCGAACAGCACCTTGTCCTGCAGCACCGAGTTGGCCATCCGGACCAGCGACTCGGGAAAGTACTTCGGCGACCAGCCGGAGAGGTCAATGAACACGTTGGCCTTGTGGGTGGCGATCGAGTTGGCCTCGTCCTGCCACGGCACCGAGGGGTGCGCCATGATGATCTGCAGCTCCGGGAAGTCCGCGGCGACGGCGTCGAGCAGGAGCGGGTTGGAGTAGGCGAGCTTGATGCCGTACCCGCCGGGCAGTCCCGCGCCCATGCCGTTCTGTCCGGTGTGGAAGATCGCCGGCAGGCCCAGTTCCTGGAGGGTTTCCCAGAGCGGATAGAACTGCTCGTTCGAGGGGTCGAAGCCCTGCAGGCTGGGGTGGAACTTGAAGCCGCGGGCGCCCAGGTCCACGGCCTGGTGCTTGGCGCCCTGGATGGCCTCGATGCCGGTGCGCGGGTCGACGCTGCCGAACGGAATCAGCACATCGTTGTTGCGGGCCGCCCCGGCGATGAGTTCGGGGATGCTGTTGGGTTCGTGCTTGAGCTGGGTGCGGGCGTCCACCGTGAAAACGACCGCGGCCATGTTCAGTTCGCGGTAGATCTCCGCGATCCGGTCCAGTGACGGTGTCCGCTCCTCGGCTTTGAAGTACTTGGCGGACGCCTCGGTGAGCGTCTCCGGCAGGGAGCCGTGGCCGTGGCCGTCCACCTCGAGGTGGACGTGCATGTCGATCGCATCGAGCTTTGCGGCGTCGATGCCGAGTTCGTAGCGTGCGGCGGTCATGTCAGCGGGCCTCTGCCGGTTCCGGCCGCAGGTCCTCGGGCAGCGGCAGGAACTCCTCCCCCACGCTCTGCAGCTTGTCGCCGAAGAGCGCGCCGAAGTTCTCGACCAGGTCCTGGTAGCCCCAGCCGCCCTCGCGGTACTCGGTGGTCGCCGCCTCGGGATGGGTCCAGAGCTGCAGGCGGTCGCCGCCTGCGCCGATGGCCTGGCCGGTAACGCCGGCGGCGGCGTCGGAGGCCAGGAACGCGACCAGCCCGGCGACGTCGTCGGCGGTGCCGAAACCGAGCTCGTGGCGGAAGAAGGACGGCATGGCCTCGCCGCGCTCGTCCGCCTCGACGGCCTTCTGGAAGTACGGGACGGTCTTGGTCATCGCCGTGGCAGCCACCGGGATGACGGCGTTGGCGGTGACGCCCGCCTTCTTCATCTCCATCGCCCAGGTGCGGACCATGCCAACGATTCCGGCCTTGGCCGCGGCGTAGTTGGTCTGGCCGAAGTTGCCGCGCTGGCCGGTGGGCGAGCCGATGGTGATGATGCGGCCGGGGATCCCGTTCTCCTTGAAGTAGCCGAACGCCTCCCGGGCGCAGGTGAAGGTGCCGCGCAGGTGGACGTTGATGACCGCGTCAAAATCGTCGTCCGTCATCTTCAGCAGGGACTTGTCCCGCAGGATCCCGGCGTTCGTGACCAGGATGTCCAGCCGGCCGAATTCCGTCACGGCCGCCTGCACCAACTGCTTGGCGACCTCGGAACTGCCCACCGGGGCGACAACGGCCGCAGCCCGCCCGCCGTCTGCCTCGATAATCCGGACCGCCTCTTCGGCGACGGCCGCGTCCACATCGTTGATCACGACGGCGGCGCCCTGCCGGGCCAGCTCCCGGGCGTAGGCCAGGCCCAGGCCGCGGCCGCTTCCCGTGACGATTGCTACTTTTCCTGTGAGGCTCATCGCTGCTCCTTTGCTAGCTGCCGTGTGCATCCTGCCCTGCGGCATGGGATGCTGGTCTGCATCCATGAAAGTATGGATAATTGAGAATGTCAATGATTTATTTTGTGGACTATTGGAGCGGACATGGCGACCGAAGTAGACGAGGCACCGGGCACCAGGCCGGCAGACAAGCTCACGGCGGCGTCGATCAGCCTGGATGCTGGATTCCTGCTGGCCAAGCTGCATGCCGCCGGTTCCATTCTCAACAACCGCGCGCTGGCCGAGTTCGGACTCAAGGAGCGCTCCTATTCGGTACTGGCCCTGGCCAACAGCGAGCTTGAACCCACGCAGCGCGAAATGGCGGAGTTCCTCAGCCTCGATCCCAGCCAGATCGTGGCCCTCATCGACGAGCTGGAAAGGCGCGGCCTGGTGGTCCGGGCGCCCGGCAAGCAGGACCGCCGGGCCAAGATTGTGTCCGCCACCGCGGAGGGAGCGGCCGTGTTTCGCCGTGCCGAGGCCGCCGCGCGGGCGGCGGAGGCCGAGGCCCTCGCCGACCTCAGCGATACGGAGGTCGGCGAACTGAAGACCCTGCTGCGGAAGGCACTCTGGAGCCGGGCCGCCTGAAGCTCGGCACAGCGCCGGCCCGCCCACGCTTGACAGCTGACGATAGTTATATGACACGAGATGTCACATCCGGGCCGCGGCGGCTAGCCAAGAGGCCCGCGGATCGGCCATGCTTAGGCATGACCTCAACGTCGAGCCAGTACCGGATCATCACGGTCTGCACCGGAAACATTTGCCGGTCACCGATGGCTGAGTTGATGCTGGCCGAGGCCTTGGCCGCAGCGCAACTGACCGGCGTCGACGTCGATTCGGCAGGGATCACCGCGTACGAGGTGGGCCGCCCGATTGATCCCCGCGCCGCGCGCAAGCTCTCGGCCCACAACATTTCCTCCGAACTCCACGTCGCGCGTGAGTGGCGCAGCGAATGGTTCCTGTCCCGCGAACTGATCCTGGCCCTGGACGTGGACCACTACGGCTGGCTCCGCCAGACAGCCCCGGACCAGGCCTCACTCGCGAAGATCCGGATGCTGCGCAGCTTTGATCCCGCCGTGGCCGGCAGGGATCCGCTGGACCAGGGGATCGAGGACCCCTGGTACGGCGGGCACACCGACTTTGACACCACCTGGGAGCTGATCCACGCCGCCATCCCCGGCATCCTGGCGCACGTCCGCGCCGCCCGGCGGCCGGCCGGCACAGGGCTGCAGGACCGGCTGCAGGACCGGACGCACCGGGACGGCACGGGGCAGCGGGTACGCTCTAGTTCATGAGCCGCGTACCCGTCATCATCGCCATCGACGGACGCTCCGGCGCAGGGAAGACCACCCTGGCCATCGAGCTCGGGGCCCGGCTCCGGGAGCACCACAAGGTCTCGCTCTTCCATCTCGAGGACATCTACCCCGGCTGGAACGGCCTGGCCGCGGGCATCGACCGCTACGCCGCCACCGTCCTCGCCCCGTTGCGCCGCGGCGAACCGGCCCGCTGGGTCAGCTGGGACTGGGATCGGCATTACGACGGCGCCACTCGGGTCACTGAGCCGGCCGAAATCGTCCTCGTCGAGGGCGTGGGCGCCGCCGCCGCAGCCGCAGCGCCGTTCCTCGACGCCGTGGTCTGGACCGACTCCCCCGAGCACGACCGCCGCATCCGGGCCCTCGCCCGCGACGGCGCAAGCTACGAACCCTACTGGGAGCAATGGGCCGACCAGGAAGACGAGTGGCTGGCCACCGACGACGTGCCTTCACGCGCCGACGTTCGGGTGCTCAACCTCGCCGACGGCGCCGCCCCGGCCGAGGTACTGCAAACCCTCCAATACCTTCCGGGCCTGGCACCGGCGCTGCTCCCCGAGCTTGCAGCCCGCCGCGGGCTGCAGCTGAGGACCGAGCGGATCGACGCCGCCCCGGACGCCGCCCGGCTCTTCGAAACGCTCTACGGCAGCTCGCCGAACGCGGTGTGGCTGGACTCCTCCCTCGCCGAGGGGACCGGGGAAAGCCGGCGCGGCCAGGGTGCGGGCGGCCTGGATCCGGGCGGCGAGGCCGCCGAACACAGCCGCTTCAGCATCTTGGCGGACGACGGCGGCCGTTACGGCCAGTCGGTCCGGCACCGGTCCGGCCGGACCTGGGTGCGCGTGGGCAATGCCACCGTGCAGACCGAGGGAGGATTTTTCCGCTGGCTCGACGGGGTCTGGGGCCGCCGGGCCCTGCGCGCTCCGGAGGAGTACCCGTGCGAGTTCACGCTCGGCTGGCTGGGCTACCTCGGCTACGAGCTCAAGCGCGAGACCGGCGGCAGCAACGTCGCCGCCGACACCCCTGATGCCGGACTGATCTTCGCCGGACGCGCCGTGGTCCTGGACCACCGGGAGCGGACAGTGTGGCTGCTCGCGCTGGAATCCGCGGACGCCGGGAACTGGCTCGCCGCGGCCCGCGCCGCCGTCACGGCCGCGGAAGGCGGCGGACCGGGCGACAGCGGAGAGGGCAGAGTCGGAGACGGCGGCAGCGACGGCGTCGCGCGCTGCCTCGGCACCGCACCCACCCTCGATTTCCGCGCCCGGGACACCGAAGCGGAGTACAAGGCCAAGATCGCCACGGCGCAGCACGAAATCACCGAGGGCAACAGCTACGAGGTCTGCCTCACCACGGCCTTGACGGCCACCGTGCCCGCCGGGGAGCTCGATCCGTGGCAGGTCTACCTGGCGCTGCGCCGGCGCAACCCGGCGCCGTTTGCGAGCTTCCTGCGCCTCGGGGAGCTCACCGTGGCCAGCACCTCGCCGGAGCGCTTCCTGCGGATCGACGCCGACGGCGCCATGCGGGCCGAACCGATCAAGGGCACCCGGCGCCGGGACCAGGACGCCGCCCGGGACGAACTGCTGCGCCGGGAGCTTGAATCCTCGCCCAAGGACCGGGCCGAAAACATCATGATCGTGGACCTGCTGCGCAACGACCTGAGCCACTTCGCGGTACCCGGCTCCGTGTCCGTCAGCCGGCTCTGCGCGATCGAAAGCTACGCCACCGTGCATCAGATGGTCAGCACCATTGACGCGCAGCTCCGTCCCGGCATGCCCCGGGCCGAGGCTGTGGCGGCCTGCTTCCCGGCCGGCTCCATGACCGGTGCGCCGAAGGTCAGCACCATGGCCATCCTGGACCGGCTCGAGGCGGCCCCGCGGGGCGTCTATTCCGGGGCGATCGGCTACTTTTCGCTCAGCGGCGCCACCGACCTCGCGGTGGCCATCCGGACCCTGGTGGCGGGCCCGGGCCCCGGCCACAGCACCGCGGTGAGCCTCGGCGTCGGCGGGGCCATCACCGCGGACTCCTCGCCCCGGGAAGAATATGAGGAGATTCGGACCAAGGCCTTCGGCGTGCTCTCGGCGCTCGGCGCCGGCTTCCCGCCGGGCTAGCCGCGGGAACCGGATTAGGCGCGGGAACCGGATTAGGCGTCGGCACGGCCGGCAGCGGCAGGATGCCTACTGCAGGGTGGAGGTGAGCCGGGCGACGTTGTCCACGTACTTCACCCCCACCGGGCGTTTCATCCAGTCCTCGAGCGTCAGTTCGCGCGAGATGCCCCGGTAGGTGTCCTCCACCGCGCTGATCCGCCGCACGATGTCCTCGCCCAGGAGCATCACCGAGACCTCAAGGTTCAGCGAGAAGGAGCGCATGTCCATGTTGCTGGAACCCAGCACGGCAACCTCGTGGTCGATCGTAAAGTGCTTGGCATGCAGCACAAACGGGGCCTTGTAGAGGTAGATCCGCACCCCGGCCTCCAGCAGCGCCTCATAGTACGACTGCTGGGCGTGATGGACCAGGAACTGGTCACCCTTCTCCGAGACGAAAAGTTCGACGTCGACGCCGCGCTGCGCCGCCGTCGTCACCGCGTAGAGGAGGGAATCGTCGGGGACGAAGTAGGGGCTGCAGATCGAGATCTTGTGCTGCGCCGAGTAAATCAGCGTGTTGAAGAGCCGCAGGTTGTTTTCGGTGATGAAGCCGGGGCCGCTGGGCACCACCTGGGCCGTGACGTTGCCGGCGTGGAGTTCAGGCCGGTGCGCCAGCTGATGTTCCAGGGACTCATCCGTCTCGCTGAGCCAGTCGGTCGCGAAGACGACGTTGAGTGTGGTGACGATCGGGCCGCGCAGGCAGGCCATCAGCTCGACCCATTCCCGGCCGACCTTGCGGTGCCGGGGGTTGTTATAGGAGGGCTCGATCAGGTTCTGCGAACCGGTGAAGGCGACCTCGCCGTCGATCACCATGATCTTGCGGTGGTTGCGCAGGTCCGGGCGGCGCCACTGCCCGTGCACGGGCCGCAGCGGCAGCATCGGCCGCCAGCGGATCTTGCTGGCCTTCAGCCGGGCGATGAGCTTGCTGTAGCCCTTGATCCGCAAGGTCCCCAGGTGGTCGAACAGCAGGCGGACTTCGACGCCACGCTCGGCGGCCTCCTCCATCGCCGTCAGCAGTTCGTCCGTGATGTGGTCAGAGCTGAGGATGTAGAACTCGGCGTTGATGAAGGACTCGGATTCGCGGACGGCGGCCGCCATGGCCCTGATCGAGTCCGGGTAGCCGGGCAGGAGCTCCACGTGGTTGCCGTCCACCATTGGCAGCGAACCCAGGGTTTTATTCAGTTCCGCCGCGGAAGACACCCATTCAGGGCCCTCGTAGCGGCTTTCCAGCATCGCCAGTTCGGACGTGCCGGCGCGCACCCGGGTGTTCACGGCATCCTGCTGCGCCCGGCGCTTGCGGGAGAGCCGGAAGTTGCCGAAGAGCAGGAAGAGGACCAGGCCCACGGCCGGGACGAAGAAGATGATTAGGAGCCAGGCCATGGCCGTGGTGGGACGACGGTTGCCCGGGATGATGCCCAGGGCCAGGACGCGGATGGCGAGGTCCACGACGGTCAGGATCAGGATTACCCAGGACGGAAGTGATTCCGCCAGCGAAAATGGCCACAACACAGGCGAACCCCTCATGATCCAGACCCGCGGAACAGTTCCGGAACGGGCAATCGTCAAATCCTATCCCTTTACCCACCGCACTAAGCTGAAGGCATGACTACCCCCGCCTCTGTTCCGGCCCGCCCGACGGTGCTGGTGTTCCTCGATCCCGCGTTTGAAAACGGCCGCATCGCCGACTCGTCCAAGCCGCAGCTGATGGCCACGGACCAGGGCGCGACGCGCGGCGACGGCGTTTTTGAGTCGTTGCTGGTGGTGGGGGGACGGCCGCGCAAGCTGCAGGCCCACCTGAGCCGGTTGGCCGGCTCCGCCCGCGCCCTGGAACTGGCCATCCCGAACGAGGACGCCTGGCGCCGCGCGATCGGGACGGCCATCAGCGAGTTTCGCGGCCCGGACGGGACCTCGGACGAGGCGGGCGCGACTGACGAGGTGGTGGTGAAACTGCTCGCCACCCGTGGCGTCGAGGGCGACTCCGCACCGACGTGCTGGGTGCAGGCCTCGCCTCCCCCGGCCGCCGGCCGAGTGCAGCGCGAGACCGGAATCGACGTCATCCTGCTGGACCGCGGCTATGACAGCGAGGTGGGCGAACGCGCCCCGTGGCTGCTGCTCGGCGCCAAGACGCTGTCCTACGCGGTGAACATGGCGGCGCTCCGGTATGCCCACCACCAGGGCGCGGACGATGTCATCTTCGCTTCCGCGGACGGCCGGGTCCTGGAAGGTCCGACGTCGACCGTGCTGCTGGCGCACCTGGAATCCACCGACGACGGCGCCGGCGGCGTCCGCACCGTGCGCCGGCTGATCACCCCGCAGTTGGACAGTGGAATCCTCCCCGGAACCTCGCAGGGCGCGCTGTTCACGGCAGCCAAGGCCGCGGGCTGGGAGCTCGGCTACGGTCCGCTGGTTCCCGAGGACCTGTACGACGCCGACGCTGTCTGGCTCATCTCAAGCATCCGGCTCCTCGCACCGGTCAACCACATCGACGGCAAGGAGATCGGCACACCGGAACTGCGGCGCCAGCTCACGGCGGAGCTCAACGCGCTCTTCGCAACTATCGAGTAGGACCGCGGACCATTTCGCGGCTCAGCTCCGGGCCCTTGGGCGATGGAACCGGTCCCCCGTGGTGGTCGCTGAAGTATCGGCGTAGGCAAGGGCACGCGGGGCGAAGGCCACCCGGTAGCCGGCGCGTCGCACCCGCCTGGTCAGTTCAAGGTCTCCGCCCAGCACGTCTTCCCGGAGAGGGCCGATTTCCTCAAGCACGGCCCGGGATACCGCTCTGATGTTGCCGGGGCGGCCTGGCAGGCAGCCGCTCATGGCGAGGGCGTTCCGGAGCAGCCCGGCACCGCGGTTCAAGGAGGATGGTATCCGGCGCCACTCCGGGTGCAACGTGGACGGCCGGGCGCCGCCGCAGACCGCGCCGGTACGCTCGTCCGCGAAGCCTTGGAGCACCCGTTTGACGGTGTTCCGTGAGAGGACCAGGTCCGCATCCATGAACACCACGACCTCGCCGGATGCGTGCCGTAAGCCCAGATTCAGGGCGGCACCCTTGCCCGCGTTGGCCTGGCTGAGCACTTTGATTCGGAGATCGGCCGCGGCCACGCCCTTCATCAGTTCGAACGTGTTGTCGGTCGAGCCGTCGTCGACCAGCACCACTTCGTAACGGTCGTAGCTGGTGAGCTGGATGGAGCGTACACAGCTCTCTATGCGGGCCGCCTCGTTGAAGGCCGGCACAATGATCGACACGGTCGGCCACATGTCCAGCAGGGTGGGCACCCCGCGGCGACGCCGCATGGCCGCGCCGACCTCAGACCAGGGCATTGCTGTGCACCCGTGGGAACTGCCGGAAGGATGCCGGGTTGAACGATGGCAGTGTCAAAGCCCCTAGAACGGCGTCGAGCATTTCCGGGGCGAGCCCGCTGTTCCTGCCGAACCGGGCGGTCACACCGAGCACCACCGGCGTCCCGTCGGCACGCCGCCGGACATCGACGTCAACGGGGCCGGTCAGCCCAAGCGCGCGGACAGCCGCCATGGCCACATTCCCCACGTCCATGGCCTCGCCGGGTTGGACCCGACGGGCGGCCGCCGCGTTTCCTGCTTTCCCCCCGGCCGGTGCAATTTTTTCGATCACGACGACGAACGGGGCGGCCGCGTTCTGCACCGGGGTGCCGAAGACCATCGGGCCGTAAGCGGTTCCCGGGATGAATTCCTGCACGATCCGGCCTTCCGGCAGCCTGTGCCAGTCCACGTCGCTGCCTCCGTCGATGACGGTCACGCCGCTGCCGGCGCAGGAGACCCGGGGCCGGACGACCACCGGTCCGCCCAGCGCTTCCATGGCGGCCTCAGCGCCGGAGAAATCCCGTGGGACCCCGAACCGCGGGACGGCCACACCGGCCGATTGAAGCCGCCACGCGGTAAAGAGCCTGTCGTGGGCGAGCGCCACGGGTCCCGGCTCGCCAATGATGACACGGACGTCCGGGCCGAAGGCGGGCCGGAAGGCCGCCAGCTGCGGCAGCTCCTCACTCACGGTAGGAATGAGAACGTTCACGTCTTCGGCCGCCACCAGCCGGCGGAGCGCCGAGACCAGTTCCGGATCCGAGGCCAGCGGGACGCGGACGGCGGTGATCCCCGACCCCGCCGGCAGTTCGCGGACGTCGGTACCCAGGACGGGTACGCCCCGCGCTCTGAGCTGGGCCGCGACGGCCCGTCCGGCAGATCCGCCCGCGCCGGTGACGAGCACCCGGGGCTTCACAGGCGGTCCGTACCAGTGCCACAGCGAAACGCCGCGGCCGGAAGGGGGACCAGGGAGGCAAAGCGTAAGCCGTGAATCGAGACCATAAAAATCCAGTTCCTTCGTAGACGTGCCGGGTGCCCCAGTGCCGCGCCGGGCAAATTGCTGGTTAATCCATCGGAAATCTGCTGGCACGTCGGTCGTGCCCGTCCCAGTCAAGGCGAGGGTGCCAGGGATATCCCGAGTAGGAACTACCCGAATCTGCCCGGCAGGCACTGCGCCGGATGCTCACGAGTACTGGGGTTGCTGCCAGCGCTACCCGCGCCCATGCCGTGGCTGGAAGCGCCCGCCACGGCGGCCGCGTGACTTAACATGACGACCGCGCCGGTCCCGACGGCACCGGAAGTGCTACGTTTTCGTGGAGTAATGAGACCCGGCGCCAAGCCCTGACTGGCCGGTCGGCAACCCTCCCTTTCGCGGCGGGGTGCCTCAGGTGAATACTCGGCATATCGAGAATTCGAGCTGCAAGCGTGAAAGTAAGGAGATCCGTCGTGCCCGACGCGTCCGCACCCGCTGTGCCCGCCACAGCCCCCGCCCCGTCCTCCGCCGCCCCCGGCCCGGCCGCCGAACAGAGGCTGGCCTACCGCCTGTTCACCGGCCCCGATGACCGCAGCTTCTGCGAACGGGTCTCCGCCGCACTGGCCGAGGGCTATGTCCTGCATGGCAGCCCCTCCGCGACGTTCAACGGCAGCACCGTGATTGTGGCGCAGGCCGTCGTGCTGCCGGCCGCCATCGCGAGCGCGGACGCTGCCGTCGCCAATGCGGTGGATGAGCTGGACGTCGTCGAGTTCGACGGCGAGGGCCACGCATGAGCTACGCCGGAGACCTGAGCCCGGAGGAAGCATGGGCCAGGCTTGAGGCGGGCGCCGTCCTGGTGGACGTCCGCACCGAGGGCGAGTGGGCCCGGATCGGCACCCCGGCCACCCCTTCCGCCGCCGGAAAACGGCAGGAACCCCTGTTCGTCCAGTGGACTCTGGCCGGCGGAGCGCCCAACCCGCAGTTCCTGGAACAGCTGCAGCAGCAGGCGCCGGAGCCGGCCGCAGAGCTCATCTTCCTGTGCCGTTCCGGCGCCCGCTCGGTCGCCGCAGCGAATGCCGCCACGGCCGCGGGCTTCACCGCCTACAACGTTCTCGAGGGCTTCGAAGGCGAACCCGGCCCGGCCGGACATCGGACCGTCAACGGCTGGAAAAACCGCGGCCTGCCCACCAACCCCGGAAAGCACTAAGTGAGCTTTAATCCCGACGCCCAGGGCTGGAGCCCGGACACCCAGGCCGTCCGCGGCGGACTCGACCGCACCGGGTTCCAGGAGACCACCGAACCGATCTTCCTGAACTCAGGCTTCGTCTATGAATCCGCCGCCGCGGCGGAGCGCGCCTTCACCGGCGAGGACGAACGCTTTGTCTATTCCCGCTACGGCAACCCCTCGGTGGCCACCTTCCAGGAGCGGCTCCGGCTGCTGGAGGGAACCGAAGCATGCTTCGCGACGGCGTCGGGCATGTCCGCGGTGTTCACCGCCCTGGGGGCGCTGCTGGGGGCCGGTGACCGGGTGGTCGCCGCCCGCTCGCTCTTCGGATCCTGCTTCGTCATCCTCAACGAGATCCTGCCGCGCTGGGGCGTGGAGACGGTGTTCGTGGACGGCCCCGACCTTGAGCAGTGGCGCTCGGCGCTGGCCGTGCCGACGACGGCCGTGTTCTTCGAGTCGCCGTCGAACCCGATGCAGGAAATCGTGGACATCGCCGCCGTGAGCGGACTGGCGCACGCCGCCGGCGCGACCGTCGTCGTCGACAACGTTTTCGCCACTCCGCTGCTGCAGCGCTGCGGGGAACTCGGCGCGGACGTGATCGTGTATTCCGGCACCAAACACATCGACGGCCAGGGCAGGGTGCTCGGCGGCGCGATCCTGGGCACCAAGGAGTTCATCGAGGGCCCGGTCAAGCAGCTCATGCGCCACACCGGCCCCGCCCTGTCCGCCTTCAACGCCTGGGTGCTGAGCAAGGGCCTGGAGACGATGGCCCTGCGGGTGAACCACTCCTCCGCCTCGGCGCTGCGGCTGGCCGAATGGCTCGAGGCCCAGCCCGCGGTCAGCTGGGTCAAGTACCCGCTGCTGCCGTCCCACCCGCAGCACGAGCTCGCCGCCAGGCAGATGAAGGCCGGCGGCACCGTGCTGACGTTCGAACTTTCACCCTCGCCCGGCCGCTCCGCCAAGGAGGCAGCCTTTGCGCTGCTGGACGCACTGCGGATCATCGATATCTCCAACAACCTCGGTGATTCAAAGTCCCTGATCACCCATCCGGCCACCACGACGCACCGCGCCATGGGACCCGACGGCCGGGCCGCGATCGGGCTAAGCGACGGCGTCGTCCGGCTGTCGGTGGGCCTGGAAGACGCCGAGGACCTGATCCGCGACCTCGGGCAGGCACTCAAGCAGGTTTAGCGCCGGCGCAGCTAGTCCCGGCGCACCGGCGACAGCACGGGGGCCGGGTCCGACGCCGGCCCGGCGTCCGCGCCGTGCGTCGTGACCCGCACGGCGTGGGCGACGACGGCGGCCAGGCCGGCGCCGTCGGCGGGCGTGTCCATCCCGGGCGCGCAGAGCGCCTGGCGCTGCAGCTGCGACCCGGTGCCGTTCGCCAGGACCCTGTCCACGCCGCGGCGCGCCAGTTCCAGCTCGCCCTGCTCCGCCAGGACGGGGGCCACGAAGTCCACCAGCGCATGCACCACCTCGGCGGCAGGAGCGGGCCGGAAGCTGCCGAAGTCCAGCAGCTCGCCGCGCAGCCCGCAGTTGCTGGCCTGCCAGGCGGCCATCTTCAGCAGCACGGTCGGTACCGGGGCCGGGTCGACGCCGTCGCGCCACTCCCGGCTGGCGGACTCCACCAGCGCGCGCACCAGCACCGCGATCAGCGCCGCGTCCTCCGCGCGCAGGCAGACGTCCGCGACCCGGACCTCCACGGTGGGGTGGTACCGGGCCAGCCGCGCATCGAAGTAGACCATGCCTTCGTCAAACAGCACCCCGCTCTCCAGCAGCCGCGTGACCACCCGCCGGTAGACCGGAAGGCTCCCGAAGATCATGGCGGGACCGGCCGCCGGCCAGCGGTTCCAGGCCTGGGTCCGGTAGCTCTCGAAGCCGGTCTCCGCCCCGTTCCAGAACGGCGAGTTGGCGCTGAGCGCGATCAACACCGCCAGTTTGTCCCGGATCCGGTCCAGGACGGCCACGCCCTCCTCCGGGGATTCGATGAAGGTGTGGACGTGGAACCCGCAGGTCAGCTGCTCCTGCACGGTGAGTCCAAACCGCTGCTGCATGGTGGCATACCGCGGGTTGGGGGTGGTGTGCGTAGCGGACGCCAGCGGCGAGGTAGCCAGGGCCGCCACCCGGGCGCCGTGCGTCCGGGCGGCACGGTCCGTGAACGCCCGGGACTGCCGGATCTGCTGCAGCAGCCCGCTGTGCTCCAGGCAGGGCACGGTTCGCGTCTCGATCTGCTCGAGCTTCAGCTCGAAACTGAAGCCGGAATCGTCGTGGTACGGATCGTGACCGGCACCGGGGACCGGCTTCAGGCCGCGCAACAGTGCGTCGGCCAGCGCCAGCGGGACCCCGGTGACGGGATCCACGATCAGCAGTTCCTCCTCAACGCCGAAGGTGCGCATGCAACCATTGTGCGCCAGCACCTCCCCCGGCGCGCTACCCCAACGCGGGGGTCAGAGGATTCAGTCCTGGAAGTACTCGATCCGGGCGCCGATGGTGTTCAGCCGCTCGGCCAGGTCCTCGTAACCGCGCTCGATCACGTAGATGTTGCGCAGCTCGGAGACGCCCCGTGCGGCGAGCATAGCCAGCAGCAGGCAGGCTGCCGGGCGCAGGGCCGGCGGGCAGCCGACTTCCGCGGCCCGCCACTTGGTGGGCCCGTTGACATAGATCCGGTGCGGATCCAGCAGCTGGACCTGGGCGCCGAGCTTGTTCAACTCGGTGAGGTAGATTGCCCGGTTCTCGTACACCCAGTCGTGGATCATCGTCTGGCCCTGCGCGTTGGCGGCGATGACGGCGAAGAACGGCAGGTTGTCGATGTTCAGGCCGGGGAAAGGCATCGGGTGGATCTTGTCCGCGGGCGCCCGCAGCTCGGAGGGCTTCGTGGTGACGTCCACCAGCCGGGTGCGTCCATTGCGCGCAAGGTACTCCGCGGACACCTCCAGCCGCTGGCCCATCTGCTCCAGCGTCGCCAGCTCGATCTCCATGAACTCGATCGGGACCCGGCGGATCGTGACTTCCGAGTTGGTCACGATGCCGGCGGTGATCAGGCTCATCGCCTCGATCGGGTCCTCGGACGGGAAATACTCGACGTCGGCCTCGATCGACGGACGGCCGACGATCGTCAGCGTTGTGGTGCCCACGCCGTCGATCTCCACGCCCAGCATCTGGAGGTAGAAGCAGAGGTCCTGGACCATGTAGTTCGGGCTGGCGTTGCGGATGATGGTGGTGCCACGGCGGTGGGCGGCCGCCATGATGGCGTTTTCGGTCACGGTGTCGCCGCGCTCACTCAGGACGAAGGAACGGTCGTGGCCGTCCGCGGGCGGCGCCTGCACGCTGTAGAAGCCGGACTTCGCCTCGACGCTGAGGCCGAACTGGCGCAGGGCCTGCATATGCGGTTCCACGGTGCGGGTGCCGAGGTCGCAGCCGCCCGCGTAGGGCAGCCGGTATTCGGCGGATTCATCGAGCAGCGGGCCCAGGAGCATAATGACGCTCCGGGTCCGGCGCGCGGCCTCGACGTCCATTGATTCAAGGTCCAGCACGGCCGGGCGGCGGATCTGCAAGTCGTTCGCGTCCAGCCAGGTGCATTCGACACCGATGCTGGTCAGGACCTCAACGATCCGGTTGACTTCCTCGATCCGGGCGAGCCGGCGCAGGACGGTGGTGCCGCGGTTGATCAGGCTCGCGCACAGCAGCGCGACGCCGGCGTTCTTGCTGCTGTTGACGTCCACCGCTCCGGAGAGCGTGCGGCCGCCCTCCACCCTGAGGTGGGTCATCTGCGGCCGGCCGACCTTGACGATGGCCCGGCCGAAAATGGCTTCAAGCCGCTGGATCATTTTCAGGCTCAGGTTCTGCTTGCCCTGTTCCATCCGGGCAATGGCGCTCTGGCTGGTACCCAGTTCGGCCGCGAGCTGTCCCTGAGTCCAGCCCTTCTGGCCGCGGGCGTCCCGGAGCACGGCGCCGACGTATTCAGCAGTCTGTTGAGTCATATGCAATAAATATCACGGATGAGCTATTTGATCCGAAAAACACCCGCCAACTGCAATTAAGCTCACATAATATCCATCTCGTGCGATATGGCAGGCGCCCCGGGAGCAGCCTACGCCAGTCCGCTACTGCTGGCCGAGAAACACCATGTTCCAGGTCCCGGCACCGATGGCCGCCGCCACCGACGCGCCGGCGATCAGCACACCGCCCAAGACCACCCACGCGTCCAGCCGGCTGAACGTCGCGGTCCGCGCCCAGGTCCGCTGCGCGCCGCCGAAGCCGCGGGCTTCCATGGTCACCGCCAGCCGGGACGCGCGGCGGAGTGCCTGAACCAGCAGCCCGAAGCTTTGCCCCAGCGTGGCCTTCAGCCGCTGCACCGGGTTGCCGTGTGAGCCGACGCCGCGGGCCCGCCGGGCCATGCCGATGGTCTGCCATTCCTCGGCCATGAGCCCCACTAGGCGCATCGCGGCGAGGGTGCCGAGCACAAACCGGTGCGGCAGCTTTGCCTGCTGCGCCAGGGCGTCGGCCAGATCCGTCGGGTCCGTACAGCTCATCAGCAGCACCGCCGGCAGGGCGATCGCGAGGCCGCGCAAAAGGAAACCCAGCCCGAGCTGCAGCGAACCCTCGCTGATGGACCAGACGCCGACGTCGAGCAGGATCCTGCCGTGGTCCGGCGCCAGGATCGCGGTGCTCCAGCCGCCCACGGCCGCCGCTAGGATCAGCGGCCAGCCGCGCTGCCAGAGCAGGGCCAGGGTCAGGCCGGCAAGCGGGAACAGCAGGAGTTCGAAGCCGAGCGCCACGGACGCGGACACCCAGTCGATGGACAGCGCCAGGACGACCGTGATGAGCACGACGCCGGCGAACTTGGCCAGCGGGTTGGCCCGGGCCAGCAGGGCGTGGTTCCCGGGCAGGGTCAGGGCGTCCCTCATGGCGCCGCCACCCCCGGGTTCGTCGTCCGGCCGGGCACGCCGGGCGGCGGGGCGCCGAGTTTTAACTCGGCGCCCCCCAGGACCTCGCTGAATTCCGCGTCGTGGGTCACCGAGACCACGGCCGTGCCGGCGTCGAGGAGCTCGGAGAGGAAGGAGGCCAGTTCCGCCCAGGTGTTGGCGTCCTGGCCGAAGGTGGGCTCGTCCAGCACCAGCACCTGCGGGTGCGCGGCCAGCACGGTGGCGACCGAGAGCCGCCGCTTTTCGCCGCCGGAGAGGGTGTAGGGGTTGGCGTCCACCAGGTCGCGCAGCCGCAGGCGTTCCAGCAGCTCGTCCACTCGTTCTTCGCCGCGGCCCAGCTGGCGGGGGCCGAACATCAGTTCGTCCAGCACCCGGCCGGTGACGAACTGGTGCTCGGGTTCCTGGAACACCGTGCCGATCCTGGCAATCAACTGCTGGGCCCTCCACTTGTAGGGGTCGATGCCCGCACCGGCGCTCAGCTCGGTCGTGGCGGACACCGCGCCGGCCACCGGGGCCAACAGTCCCGCCAGGGTCAGGGCGAAGGTCGACTTCCCGGAACCGTTGGGGCCGGTGATGGTCAGCGCCTGCCCGGCCCGGACCTGCGCCGTGATGCCGGACTGCACCGGCGCGGGCGGGACCGTGCGGAACCCGCGCAACAGACCGGTGCGGCGGGGATGTTCGCGGGACACGGCCAGCCCCTCGGCCGCCAGCAGCAGCTGGCCGGCCGCGGCGCCGCCGGTCTCGACTCCGCCCGGCCCCGTTCCGCCGCGGCGCGCCCGGGTGGCAGGCACATGGCCGGGCACCCAGACGCCGGCGGCGATGAGCATGTCCCGCGCCTGCTCCAGGACCAGGTCCGGGGGCCCGTCCAGCAGCACGGCGGAGTCGGTGGCGGTTCCGGGCTGCAGCACAACGATCCGGTCCACGAGGTCTTTCCAGACGGCGACCCGGTGCTCCACCACCACGAGGGTGGCGCCGGTCTTGTCCAGGCACCGCCCCACGGCGTCGCGGACCTCCAGAACACCGGCCGGGTCGAGGTTGGCGGTGGGCTCGTCGAGCAGCAGCAGGCCCGGCCGCATCGCGAGGATCCCGGCGAGCGCCAGCCGCTGCTTCTGCCCGCCGGAGAGCGACGACGTCGGGTGCTGCAGCGGCAGTCCGCCCAGCCCGACGTCGTCGAGCGCCTCCGCCACCCGGGGCCAGATCTCCGCCGGGGGCACGGACAGGTTTTCGGCCCCGAAGGCGACGTCGTCGCCGAGCCGCGACAGCACCACCTGGGTCTCCGGGTCCTGCTGCATCAGCCCCGCCCTGCCGCGCCGGGACCGGGGTGGGGCGCCGTCGATCAGCAGGCTGCCGGTCTCGTCCGAGTCCTCGGCGTCCGCGGCGCCCGCCGCGGACGCGGCCGAAGCGGCCGATGCGGCGGCGGAAGTGCTGTCCCCGAGCACCCCGGCCAGGGCGTGCAGCAGTGTGGACTTGCCCGCGCCGGACGGCCCCAGCAGCAGCACGCGCTCACCCGGGCGGATGTCCAGATCCAGGCCGCTCACGGCGGGCCGGGGCCGGCCGGCGTGCCGCCAGCCCCAGCCGCGGGCGGTGACCGCGGCCGGCCGGACGGCGTCGGAAGTTCTCATGCGGGTGCGGGCCTCAGGAGAAGACGGGTTCCGACGCCGCCTTGCGGGAGGCGAACGACCCCAGCACCCCGGTCTTGGCCAGGCCGCGGGTGGCCAGCCAGGACAGCCCGCCGGCAATGACGGCTCCGGAGATGGCGCAGAAGACGATGTAGGCGAGCTTGTCGCCGGATTCGTACGCGATGTTCCAGCCCCAGGGCAGGAAGGAGTCGTTCAGTCCGCAGAACAGGCCCGCGCCGGCGCCGGCGAGCAGGGACGCCGGCAGGTTGAACCGCTTGTACAGGAACGCGGCGAAGATGAGTTCGGCGCCGAGGCCCTGGACGAAGCCGGAGAACAGCACGGACGCGCCGTACTGGGAGCCCATGATCAGCTCGCCCGTGGCGGCCACAGTTTCGCAGAACAATGCCGCTCCGGGCTTGCGGATAATGAGCATGCCCAGCACAGCGGGGATCATCCAGCCGCCGGCATAGAGCCCGGTCAGCGGCGGGTAAACGGCGTTGAGCGGAACGGAAACAAGGTTGGAACCCTGGGACCAGGCCCAGAAAATCACACCGCCGGCAACAGCGATCAACGCCGCCACCACAATGTCGACCACGCGCCAGCTGTACTTGCCGGTGGTGAGTGTCTGCTTCGCAGAAATATCAGTCATGTCGTCCTCCTGAGGTACAGGAGGGGAGGGTGTTCCGGCGGCGCCGCGGCTTCCGCCACGGGCGCCGGGCACCCTGAGAACTCGACTCCCTTGCGCCGGTACTAACCGGATCAGGTTCGAGGGTCTGCGGCTGTCCGCACTCTCAGCGCCCACCTACGGTTCCCTGGACTGTTCCAGTGATGCCCGACGGCGGCGCTCCCCTGTCGTATCAAAATCGCCCTTGTGGGCTGGGCCAGTTTACACCCGGCGGACCTCCCACGTGACTCACAATCGTTGCCGTTTCGAGGGCCCCAGCTGCCCGTCCGTTGGGCTTGCGCAGCGGCGGCCACCTAACGGAAGCTGAGTCCCATGAGCGACGCACCAGTTCCTTCCCCCGAGTACGACCCGGACTCCGCGGAACCGCAGCCGGACGGGTCCCTGGCGGCGCTGATCGGCCGCATCCTGACGGAAATCGACGAACTGCAGTTCGAGTCCTTCAGCAAAGACGACGCCCTTGACCTGGGGCTCCGGCTAGTGGAGCTCGGCCGGCAACGCTCCCACCCGATCGCCGTCGACATCACCAAAGGCGAGCAGGTCCTCTTCCACGCCGCTCTGGAGGGCGCCACCCCGGACAATGAGCGTTGGATCAAGGCCAAACAGCGCACCGCCGTGCGGTATGAAGTCCCGTCGCTGCTGGTGGGCCTGCGGGCGCGTGCTGCCGGGCGCAGGATCGAGGACAACGCCTGGTTCGACCAGCAGGAGTTTGCGGCCCACGGCGGCTCCTTTCCCATTTACCTGCGCGGCACCGGGGTGGTCGGCACCGTCACCGTCTCGGGGCTGCCACAGAAAGCGGACCATGAGCTGGTGGTCGAGGCCCTGACGGAGATCCTTGGCCGCCCGGCGTCGCCGGGACGCTAGGCTAGGGGAAGCCCTGTTTCCTCCCGCAAGGAGTACGACGTATGAACATCTTCATCAAACTGCTCGGCACCGGCATCAGCCTCCTCGCCGGCTTCGTCGGCACCAAGGTGGTCGACACCGTTTGGGAAAAGACGACCGGCAACAAGCCGCCCAAGGGCCACGACGACGACGTTCCCACCACGCTGCGTCAGGCGCTGACGTTCGCCCTGATCTCTGCGTCGGTCAGCGCCATCATCCAGGTTCTCGCCAACCGCGGCACGCAGCGGGCGATCACTCGCTTCGCCAAGACCCAGGACCTGGTCTAGGGCCTATCGCCTGCCCGGTGCGCCCGGCCGCCGGCGGAGTCATCGGTCGTCAGGCGGTAATTTCCGCCTCGCCGCGCAGATGGCCCTCCTGGACATACCCACCCGACCCCTCGAGGACCTCCCTGGCGAGGGCGGCGAGGGATTCCGGGTTTCGGTGAGGGTCGGCGGCCCAGCCCGCCAGGCGGCCGGCGAGGTCGTTGCCGTTGCGCGTGAGGCGGCGAATGACCCATTTGCCTCCGCCAAGCCAACTCCCGGCCTCGAGCAGCAAAAGGTCGGCAGCTTCGCGGAAGACATCCGCCGTCAGGATGAAGGTTTCGGCGTCGTCGCGGCTTCCTGTCAGGTCGTCCATTAGGGCGCTCAGTCCGTAGCAGCGGGAACCCCGCTCGGCGTCGGTCAGGGGCTTCGGCCCGTGTGCCATCTGTTCCCGGGCGCGGGACTGCCATGCGCGGCCGGCACCGTTGTCCGTAAGGAGAATTCCGCTGGCGCAAAGCTCTGCGATCACGGGTCGCCGTTCCTCCGCCTCCCTGCGGTACCAGAAGTCCAGGCTCGCCGGCGTATGCACGAACGCCTCAACCAGCCATCCCTGGAAACGGCTGGTCAGCGCATAATTCGGGTGTCCGTCCGGGTAGAGAACAGCGATGTCGAGGTCAGAGGTGGATGTTGCCGTCCCGGCGGCCGCGCTTCCCCCGAGGATGGACGCAGCTGAGTCGGGATGGTTCTTTTCAACGTAAGCTCTCGCGATTTCGGCGATCTGGTCTTGGTCGAGGTCCCGCGGGGCATCTTCCGGCATTTCCATCCGGCCAGTCTGACATGTCCGGCCACCGCCCAGGCGGCGGACCATGCGCCATGTCCCGCCAACCGGCCGGGCGACGGCGGGTCAGTCGTCGTCGTCGGTGAAACCGCGCTTGCCGGCCGCCTGCTGCACCACGGCTTCGAGCTCGTCGGCGCTGAGCAGTTCCGGGTGCAGGTGCTTGGTGCGGTAGCCGGCACGTCCCACCATGTGGGCCGAGACCGGCACCGTGAGCAGCTGGAAGATCCACGCCACGCCCAGCACCGGCCACACCCACCAGGTGCGCAGCTGCAGGCCCACCGCGCAAAGCAGCAGGAACAGGCCCAGCACCTGCGGCTTGGTGGCGGCGTGCATACGGCTCATGAGGTCGGGGAAGCGCAGCAGGCCGATTGCCGCGCCGAGGGACATCAGCGCCCCGACCACCATAAAAACGGCGGAGACGGCGTCGGTCACGGCGTCGGCGGAGCTTGTCTCAGGACTCATTGGGCTGCTTCCTCCGGTCTGCCACGAAACGGGCCACGGTCACCGAGCCGACAAAGCCGATGATGGAAATGGACACCAGCAGCATCAAGTTGTTCAGGTGCCGGTTTACGGCCATATCGATGCACAGCGCCGCGCCCAGGATGGCCAGCAGCACGTCGGCGGCCAGCACCCGGTCAAGCAGCGAGGGGCCCCGGGCGATGCGGATGATCGCGCCGCCCGCTGCGAGGGAGAGCACGACGGCGGTAATGGTCAGGACCAGCGGCATCACGAGCCCACCTCCTGCTTCAGCGCGGACAGTTCGGACCGGGTGCCCATGATCCGGATCAGCCCGGCCTCGGTGTCGCGGACCTCCTTCCGGAGCTTGTCCGCATCCTTCGCATCGCGGACGTTGATGCCGTGGATGTAGAGCGTGGACGTGGACCGGTCCACTTCCACCACCACGGACCCCGGAATCAGCGAGATGACGTGCCCGGTGGCGGTCACCAGCAGGTCGGAATGGCTCCGGAGTTGGACGGCCACGACGGCGCTGATCACCTCCGGGCCCCGGACGACGGCGAGGTACAGGACCTGGAGGCTGGCCGCCACGACCTTGCCCAGGAAGATTACGGCGAAGGGTACGGCGCGCAGCACGTTGAAGCGGCCGCCCAATTCCACCGGCGGCAGGTAGAACAACCGCGCCACCACCACTGCGATCAAGGCACCGAAAAGCAGGTTCCCGGCGCTGAAGTCCTGCCAGAGCGCGCCCCAGACGATGACCAGCCAGACCAGCAGCGGCAGTTCCTGGCGCAGCGAGATTCTCTTCCGCGTCATTTCCCGCCCTCCTGCCGCGGCGGCTCGGCGATCGCCGGGACCGGCGCCTCGTCCCCCAGCACGGCCTGGATGTAGGCTGACCGATCCAGCATCGACTCGGCCGACTGGCCGGCCACCCGGAACAGCGGCCCGGCGAACACGGTCAGCGCCACTCCGAACAGCACCAGGCCCAAGGTGGAGCCCACCATGGTCCGCGGCAGCAGGGTCACGTTCTGCTGGCCCGCGCGGTGGCCGGTGGCCGCGTCGGCCGGGGCGGCCAACAGCACGGGGTCGGGGTGTTCGGCGTCCTCGGGTTTGCGCCAGAAGGCACGGTTCCAGACCCGGGCGACGGCCAGCAGAGTCAACAGGCTAGTCAGGACACCGCCGGCCACGAGGGCGTAGGCGAGCGGGGTGCCGAGGGCGACGCCGGCCTGCAGCAGGCCCAGCTTGCCCAGGAACCCGGAGAACGGCGGGATGCCGGCCAGGTTCATGGCCGGCACGAAGAACAGCACGGCCAGCAGCGGCGAAAGCTTGGCGAGCCCGGCGATCCGGTCCACCGAGGAGCTCCCGGCGCGGCGCTCGATCAGGCCGGTCACCAGGAACAGGCTGGTCTGGATGGTGATGTGGTGCGCCACGTAGAACACCGCGGCCCCCAGCCCCGCAACTGAGGACATCGCCAGGCCGAACACCATGTAGCCGATATGGCTGACCAGGGTAAAGGAGAGCAGTCGCTTGATGTCGCTCTGCGCCAGGGCGCCCAGGATCCCCACCACCATGGTCAGCAGGGCCGCGACCATCAGCGGGGTGTTGAACGTGTCGCCGGGAAAGAGCAGGGTCTCGGTGCGGACCATCGCGTAGACGCCCACCTTGGTGAGCAGCCCGGCGAACACGGCGGTGACCGGGGCAGGCGCCGTCGGATACGAGTCCGGGAGCCAGAAACTCAACGGGAAGACGGCGGCCTTGATCCCGAATGCCACCAGCAGCAGCACGTGCAGCAGGTTGCGGGTACCCTGGTCCAGTTCGACCAGCTTGACGGCCAGGTCGGCCATGTTGATGGTCCCGGTGGCGCCGTAGATCATGGCGATCGCGATCAGGAAGAGCACCGAGGAGACCACGGAGACCACCACGTAGGTCACGCCGGCGCGGATCCGCGGACCCGTCCCGCCGAGGGTCATCAGCACGTAGCTGGCGGTCAGCAGGATCTCGAAGCCCACATAAAGGTTGAACAGATCGCCGGAAAGGAAGGCGTTGGACACGCCGGCCACGAGGATCAGGTAGGTGGGGTGGAAGATCGACACGGGGGCGTCGCGGTCGCCGTCGGCCATGCCCTGGCCGGTGGCGTAGACCAGCACGGCGAGGCTGACGGTAGAGGAAACCACCAGCATGAGCGAGGAGAACTGGTCCACCACCAGCACGATGCCCCAGGGCGGCAGCCAGCCGCCGATGTTGACCGCGGACGTGCCGCCCTGCCAGACGGAGGCCAGCAGGAAGCATTCCAGCAGCAGGGTCAGCGAGAGCAGCGCGATGCTGACGGTCCGCTGCGCCCGTGGTTGCCGGATCAGCAGGAAGGTCAGGGCGGCCCCCAGGATGGGGAGGACGACGGCGAGCGGGGCAAGGCTTGCGATGTTCACTTGGTCCCTCCTTCCGGGCCGGAACCGACGTTGCGGGAACCAGGTTGTTCTTCGGCGGCGGCGTCCGTTGCAGGCATCCGGCGGGCGCCGGCCTGCACGGTCTCCGCCGATTCCGGCCCCTCGGTGCCGGCTGGTCCCGGGGCCGCGACCAGCGGGAACTCCGAGGTCTCCACCGGAATGACGGCGTCGTCCTCGGCGTCGAAGCTGGGGGTCTCGGCCACGCGGCGGTCCTCGGCGTCGTCCTGGATTTCGTCCTGCCGGGCCAGCACCCAGGTGCGGTAGATGATGCCCAGCATGAACGCCGTGACGGCGAACGAGATCACGATCGAGGTGAGGATCAGCGCCTGCGGGAGCGGGTCGTTGTAGTCGTTGGCGGCGGTGTCCTTTTTATACAGCGGGGCGAGGCCCGCGTAGCCGCCGGTGGCCAGGATCAGCAGGTTGGTGGCGTTGGCCAGCAGCATCAGGCCCAGCAGGACCCGGGTCAGGCTGCGTTCCAGGATCAGGTAGATGCCGCAGGCGTACAGGGCTCCCATGACCGTCAGCAGGGTCAGATTGACGCTCATGCGTTTCCCTTCGCGGTGGCTTCGGCCGGGACGCCGTCGGCCTTTGGCCCGTCGGCCTTTCCCTCGGACGGGTCTGCGGGCTCTTCCTCGGCGCGCTCGGCGGGCTGGTCCTCGAAGTGCTCGTCGATTTCCGCGCCGAGGCTTCGCAGCACGTCCAGGGCCAGGCCGACGACGACGATGTAGACGCCGATGTCGAAGATGGTGGAGGTGACGAACTTGATGTCGCCGAACACCGGAAGCCAAAGTTCGATTACCGCGCTCTGGAAGACCTGGCCGCCCAACAGCAGCGGCGCCACGCCCGACGCCGCGGCCGTTGCGAGGCCGATCCCCAGCAGGGCGCCGGCGCTGACCGGGGTGGCTTCGCGCAGTTCGAAGCGCCCCCCGGCGAGGTAGCGGATGGTGAGGGCGAGCCCGGCCGTGAGGCCGCCGGCGAAACCTCCGCCGGGAAGGTTGTGGCCGGCCAGCAACAGGTAGAGGGAGAAGACGATCATGGAGTGGAAGATCAGCCGGGTGACGACTTCGAAAATGATCGAGCGGCGCTCCGGGGCCATGGTGCGCCCGGCGACCAGCCATGCGTCGCGCGTCGAGGCGGCGAACCGGCGGCTCATGGCCAGCGCCGCGTTGTCCCTGGTGTGAGCGGGCAGGCCGGTCCGGCGTCCCACGGTCCCCTCCGCCACGGACGCGGACGGGCCGATCCGGTCGCCGCGGCCGCGGACGAAGATCAGGCTGGCGACGCCGGTCGCGGCGAGCGCCAGGACGGAGATTTCCCCGAAGGTGTCCCAGGCCCTGATATCCACGAGGGTGACGTTGACGACGTTCAGTCCTCCGCCGCCCTCGTAGGCCAGGCGGGGGAATTCCAGCGAAACGGGTTTGGCGACGCGGGCCCCCAGGGCGTAGATCGCCACGAAGACCATGGTGAGGCCGAAGGCCGCGCCGATGATCACCCGGATCACCCGGTATTTGCCGCCGGTGCGGTCCCGCAGTTCCGGCGGCAGGCTGCGCATGGCGAGGACAAAGGCCACCAAGATGATGGTTTCCACCAGCATCTGGGTCAGGGCCAGGTCGGGGGCGCCCTGGAGGGCGAACATGAGCGCGATGCCGTAGCCGGTCACCGAGACCATCAGCACGGCCAGGAAACGTTTGTTGGCCCGGACCGCGGCGAGGGCGCCGATCACGATTCCGGCGCCGGCTACCAGCTGCAGCGGCGAGCCGGGGTCCACGAAGTACAGGCCGCCCGGCAGCGGCTTGTTGGCCAGCACCAGTGCGGTGAGCGGCAGGACGAAGGCAACCGTCAGGATGACGGCCAGGTAGAAGAACAGCGAGCCTCGCTGGGTGCGGCCGGTGACCCACACCGCGATGTCGTCGAGGGCGCCGATGGTGTGCTGGTAGCTGCGGTCGCCGTCGATCCAGCCGGGCACCAGGCCCTGGGCGCGGGCGACGGCGTTCCGTCCGTAAAACATCGCCAGGCCGAGGGCGAAGGTGACCGCGGTGAGGCCCAGCGCCGGGGTGAACCCGTGCCACAGCGCCAGGTGGCCGGCGGCGTCGGCTTCCGAGGCACCGTCATGGCCGGCAAAGAGTGCGGCGTACGGCTGGATCCAGGCGTCCACCGGCACCGGCCACACTCCGTAAGCGAGAGTCAGCAGGCTCAGCAGGGCGGGGGCGGCCAGGAACGCCGGTTTGATGGCCTTGAACGGGGTGGCCGGCACGCCCTGCTTGACCGCGAAGGCGCCCCACATGAAGCGGGCGCTGTAGGCGAAGGTCAGGATGGAGCCGAGGACCACTCCCAGCAGGATCACCGGGCCCCAGGGGCCGGTTCCGGCGTGGTGCACGAAGGCTTCAAAGACTGATTCCTTCGCCACGAAGCCTGCCAGCGGAGGGACCCCGGCCATCGACGCCGCCCCGATGGCCGCCACCACCGCGAGGGCCCGGGAGGACCGGTACACGCCGGAGAGCTTGCGGATGTCGCGGGTCCCCGCCTGGTGGTCGATGATGCCGACCACCAGGAACAGCGTGGCTTTGAAAAGGCCGTGGGCCAGCAGCAGGGCGAGGCCGGCGAGCGCGGCGTCCGGTTTACCGAGCCCCACCACCATGGTCAGGAAGCCCAGCTGGCTGACCGTTCCGTAGGCGAGGATGAGCTTGATGTCGGTCTGGCGCAGGGCCCTGTACCCGCCCACCAGCATGGTGGCCAGACCCAGGCCCAGCACCACCGGGAGCCAGAACGCGGTCTCGGCGAAGCCGGGGGCGAGCCGCGCCACGAGGTAGATGCCGGCCTTCACCATGGCGGCGGCGTGCAGGTAGGCGCTCACCGGCGTCGGGGCGGCCATCGCCCCGGGGAGCCAGAAATGGAACGGGACCAGGGCTGACTTGGTGATCGCGCCCACCAGGACCAGCACGACGGCGGCCGCCACCGCGTCTGCGGCCGGCCCGGTCACGAGCTCCGGCGCCCGCTGCAGAAGGGACGAGATCCGGTAGGTTCCCGCCGTGGAGCCGAGCATGATCAGCCCCACCAGCATGGCGAGGCCGCCGGCTGTGGTGACAATAAGCGCCTGCAGCGCCGAGCGCCGGGCGGACAAGCGCGTGCGGGCGTAGCCGATCAGCAGGTAGGACAGCACCGTGGTCAGTTCCCAGAAAATGAACATCAGGAGCAGGTCATCGGCGGTGACCAGGCCGAACATGGCCCCGGCGAAGGCCAGCAGCTGCGCGCCGAAGCCGCCCAGGTAGCTGTCCTTGTTCTTGAAGTAGCGGGCGCAGTAGACCAGGACCAGCGCTCCGACCCCCAGGACCAGCAGCGACATGACCCAGGCCAGGGCATCCATCCGGAACGCCAGCTCAAGGCCAAGGTCCGGGATCCACGGCAGGGCCACCGCGGTGGAACCGGAGCCGGAATAGACCGCGCCGTGCTGCAGGAGCAGCCAGATGAACGATCCTGCCGGCACCGCGGCCAGCGCGAAGAACGCGTTCCTGCCCAGCCTGCGGAAGAGGAACGGCGCCACAGCAGCCACCGCGAAGTGCACGGCAAGGACTGTGATCACTGAAATCTCCGCAACGTTAGGAATTCGATTATCAAGAGTTGGAGCAGGCGGGGCATTGGTTAGGTTCGGTCCGGACAGTTTACCAAGCGTGCACAAATTGTTTTTGGCGGAACCGTTTCTCCGTTGGCTGCGCGCCGGGGACGGATAACATCAGGCTATGAATTCCGCCACCGCCCCGGAGGCCATGCGCCCGGGCTCCGAACTTGAGTCCGGCAACCATGCCACCGGAAAGGGCCGCATCCTGGCCTGGGCCGCCTGGGACTGGGGTTCTGCGGCCTTCAACGCGGTCATGACCACGTTCGTCTTTACCGTGTACCTGACCTCCCAGGCCTTTGGCGGAGAAGATGCAGCCTCCGCTGTCCTCGGCTCCGCGCTGGCCATCGCCGGGGCCGCCATCGCGTTGCTGGCGCCGGTCACGGGCCAGCGCTCGGACACGGGAGGCCGGCGCAAACTCTGGCTGGGGGTCAACACCGCCGCCGTCGCCCTCCTGACCGGCCTGTGCTTCTTTGTCTTCCCCCGGCCGGAGTTCCTGCTCCTCGGGGTGACGCTGATTGCGCTTGGCAACGTGTTCTTCGAATTCGCCGGCGTCAACTACAACGCCATGCTGGCCCAGATCTCCACCCCCGCGAACATCGGCAAAATCAGCGGGTTCGGCTGGGCCGCGGGCTACCTCGGCGGCATCGTGGCGCTGCTGGTCGTGCTGCAGCTCTTCGTCCAGCCCAGCATCGACTGGTTCGGGGCCTCCACCGAGGACAGCCTGAACATCCGCCTCGTGGCTGTCTTCTCCGCGCTCTGGTTCCTGGTGTTCGCGCTTCCGGTGATGTTCGCCGTCCCGGAAGTGCCCAAGGCCCGGCAGTCCAGCCTGGGCTTCTTCGCGTCCTACGGCCTGCTGGTCCGCCGCATCCGCGCGATCTACCGGACCAGCCCGCACACCATTTACTTCCTGCTGGCCAGTGCCATCTTCCGCGACGGGCTCGCCGCGGTGTTCACCTTCGGCGGGATCATCGCCGCCGGAACCTTCGGCTTCGAACTCAAGCAGGTGATCTTCTTCGCCATCTTCGGCAACGTCGTCGCCGCCGTCGGTGCCCTGCTCGGCGGTTTCCTGGACGACAGGATCGGGCCGAAGGCGGTCATCATCGGCTCGCTGATCGGTCTGCTGGGCGCCGGAACCGTTCTCCTGGTCCTGGGAAACGGTAACTATTCCTTCTTCGGCATGCAGTGGGCGGGCAGCACGACGTTCTGGGTGTTCGGCCTGTTCCTGTGCCTCTTTGTGGGTCCGGCCCAGTCCTCGTCCCGCGCCTACCTGGCCCGGCTGGCACCGCACGGCGAATCGGGCGAGCTTTTCGGCCTGTACGCCACCACGGGACGGGCCGTCAGTTTCCTGGCACCGGCGCTCTTCACCTTGTGCATCACGGTCGCGACACCCCTTGTGGCTGCCGGCGAAGCGCAGCGCTGGGGCATCCTGGGCATCATGGTTGTCCTGCTGGCCGGACTGCTGGTGATGCTGCCCGTCAAGCCGCCGGGAAAGACGGAAATCGCCGTGGTGCCCGAGGCCTGAACCTGCCCCCAAAAGCAGGCCAGCCCACTAGGCTGGAAACATGAACGTGGATGAGACAGACCTTCCCGGCCTGGGCCGGCGCAAGGACTTCATGACCGCCTCGGGACGCCGGATCGGCGTCGTCGAGTACCGCGAAGGCCAGACCGAGCTGATCGTCTCGACCTGGGACGATCCGGACACCTGCCAGGCCTCCATCCCGCTGACCGCCGACGAGGCGGCCGCCCTGGGTAACCTGCTGGGCGGGCAGCGCCTGGCAATGCAGCTCTCCGAAGCGCACCGGGAGGTGCCCGGGATCGTCACCCGGCAGTTCTCCATCGCCGCGGATTCGCCCTTCCAGAACCAGCCCATGGGAAAGGCCTGCATCCGGACCCGCAGTGGCGCCTCGATCGTGGCCATTATGCGGGAGGGTGAGGTGCTTCCCTCCCCGGGGCCCGACGTCGTCCTGCACCCGGGGGACCTCCTCGTTGCGGTGGGCACGCAAGAAGGCCTGGACACGGCAGCCAGCATCCTGCGCAACGGATAAGCGGCATGGATCCGCTCGCCCTGACCCTCATCGAACTGGGGGCCGTCGTGTTCTGCCTTGGCCTGCTGGCCAGGCTGGCCGGGCGGATCGGCATGTCCCCCATCCCGCTTTACCTCATCGGGGGCCTGTTCTTCGGCGCCGGCGGGCTGGTCAAGCTGGAGGGGATGCACGAATTCGCACACCTCTCCAGCGAGATCGGCGTCATCCTCCTCCTACTTATGCTCGGACTGGAATATACCGCGGCCGAACTCGTCACAGGGCTGCGCCGCTCCTGGCAGGCCGGCGTGCTGGACCTCGTGCTGAACTTCCTGCCGGGCGCGGGCCTGGCGCTGATGCTGGGCTGGGGGCTGGTCGGCGCGATGGTGATGGGCGGGGTCACTTACATCTCTTCGTCCGGGATCGCGGCGAAGGTCATCACCGACCTGGGCCGGATCGGCAACCGGGAGACTCCGGTGATCCTGTCCATCCTGGTGTTTGAGGACCTGGCCATGGCGGTGTACCTGCCGATCCTGACGGCGACACTCGCCGGCGTCAGCTTCCTGGTGGGCCTGCAGACGGTGGGGATTTCGCTGGCCGTCGTGACGCTTGTGCTGGTGGTGGCGCTGCGCCACGGCCACCACGTGTCCAAGGCCGTGCACAGTGAAAATTCAGAGGTGTTCCTGCTGAACCTGCTGGGCGCGGCGTTGCTGGTCGCGGGACTGGCGGCCGCCATGCAGGTCTCCGCGGCCGTCGGCGCGTTCATGCTCGGGATCGCGATCTCCGGCGCCACCGCCCACAGCGCGACGCGGATCCTTGAGCCCCTGCGCGACCTTTTCGCCGCCATCTTCTTCGTGGTCTTCGGCCTCAACACCGATCCATCGTCCATCCCGCCGGTACTTGGCTGGGCCCTGGTCCTGGCCGTACTGACAGCCGCCACCAAGATGATCACCGGAATCTGGGCCGCCAAGCGTGCCGGGATCGCACTGCCCGGACGCTTCCGCGCCGGCGCGGCGCTGATCGCCCGCGGCGAATTCTCCATCGTGATCGCCGGGCTCGCGGTGGCCTCCGGCGTGGTGCCCCGCGATCTCGCCGCGCTGGCCACCGCCTATGTGCTGATCATGGCTGTGATGGGTCCGCTGGCTGCCCGCTTTGTGGAGCCGATCGTGCGCATGCTCCGCCGCCCGGCCCGGCCGACCCCGGTCCCGGTCCGGCCGGCCGGCTAGGACCCCGGCACCTGCAGGGCTAAATCTCGGTGCGGTGGAAGTTCAGGTGGCTGCGGCTCGCCGTCGGGCCGCGCTGGCCCTGGTAGCGGTTGCCGTACTCGCCGGAACCGTACGGGTGCTCGGCCGCCGACGTCAGGCGGAAAAAGCACAACTGCCCGATCTTCATGCCCGGCCACAGCTTGATCGGCAGGGTGGCCATGTTGGAAAGTTCCAGCGTGACGTGGCCGGAGAATCCCGGATCGATGAAACCCGCCGTCGAATGCGTCAGCAGGCCCAGCCGTCCCAGCGAAGACTTGCCCTCCAGGCGCGCCGCGATGTCGTCCGGCAGCGTCACGGTTTCGTAGGTGGAGCCCAGCACGAACTCGCCCGGGTGCAGGATGAACGGCTCGCCGGCGTCGACCTCCACCAGGCGGGTCAGCTCGGGCTGGTCCTCGGACGGGTCGATGTGGGCGTACTTGTGGTTGTCGAAAAGCCGGAAGAACCGGTCAATCCGCACGTCCACCGACGACGGCTGAACCATGTCGGGGTCGAACGGCTCCAGCACAATGCGCCGGGAATCGATTTCGGTACGAATGTCGCGGTCAGAGATCAGCACAGCATCAAAAATACCCCAGTAATGGCCGGCCGGTACGCGCGGGGCCAGTGTTACTGCCGCAACGCCCTAGGCTGCCGCCAGCCGGTGCTCCAGCACGGACTTGAGCCGTTCCAGCTGGGCGACCTGCGCCTTCATCGCCCGGCGCACCTTCGGATAGGCCAGCAGCGCGGCACCTGCAGGCCGGTACCGGAGGGCAAAACGGACGCGGGTGCTGCAGCCCTCCGTGCTGAGGTAGTAACCGCCGTGCGGGCGCGCCGGTCCGGTAACGACCTGGAATTGGATCTCGGCTCCGGGCCGGGCCGCGGTAAGTTCGAAGTCCGCGTTCGCCGGCCGCTGCCCCGCCCCGGCAAACAGCGGGCGGTAGACGGCCCCCATGGAGCAGGCCGCCCCGGAGACCAGTTCAACGCCGCGGATTCCGTCCCGCCAGGACGGCAGGTTTCCCGGGTCCAGCAGGAAATTGTAGACGCTCAACGCGTCGCGTTGAATCACGACTTCGTACTCTGCAAAGGCCACGGAAATCCTCGCTTGGCGGACGGCTGATGAACGTAGCCCGTTCCCCGGAGACTGCAGCTAACCACTTCAGGGTAGCCAGCAAGGCCCGCCACACGTCCTTGTGTGGCGGGCCTTTACCGAAGAGTTACCGACGCCGGCCGTGGCGGCCGCGCCCGCACCTCAACGCGCTGCTGCGCGAGTGCATCGGTCAGGGGGCTTTGCAGAGCCCCCTGCCAGGAGACCGGAGGGTCTCCCCTCAGTATGCGCCGACCGGGCTGCGCATGGCTCGGAACGTTCTCCAGAGGATGACCAGATCACCGGTCAGCGACCAGTTCTCCACGTAATACAAGTCCAACCGGATGCTTTCCTCCCACGCGAGGGTGGAGCGGCCATTGATCTGCCACAACCCGGTGATGCCGGGCTTGATAAGCAGGCGGCGGTTGGTGAACCTCTCGTAGCGTTCAACTTCGGCGGGCAGCGGTGGCCGGGGGCCGACCAGACTCATTTCACCGGTCAGCACGTTCCAGAACTGTGGGAGTTCGTCCAAGGAGTACTTCCGCATCCACCGCCCGCATTTGGTGACCCGCGGATCGTCCCGGATTTTGAACAAGGGCCCTGAGCCTTCATTGAGTTCGCGCAAGGAATCCAGGTCCGATTCGGCAGTCTGAACCATAGAACGGAACTTCAGCATGTGGAAGGGCGCGCCGTTTCTGCCTGCCCTCAGCTGACGGAAGAAAACAGGGCCGGAGCTGTCCCGTTTGACGATGACGGCGAGAACCAGCATGAGCGGCACCAGCGCCAGCAACGCCAGGGATGCGACGGCGATATCCATGACTCTCTTGAGCACGTGCTTGGCGCCCGCGTACTGCGGAAGCTCCACGTGCACGAGTGGTAACCCATCGACCGGGCGCCAGTGGATCCGGGGCCCGGCAACGTTGGTGAGGCCTGAGGCGAGGACGAGCTCCGTTCCGGAGGCCTCGAGCTTCCACCCGAGCTCCCGAATGTAGGTGCTGCCCCCGGGGACCCGGCCCGCGACAATGACGGCATCTGCACCAGCAACTTCCACCATGCGGGACACATCGGCCAGAGTCGACACCACCGGCACCCGGTACCACGGAGGACGCAACTCCATTGACTTTTCCAGTGTCGGCAGGCCCACTCCGGACACCTGGTAGCCGGCAGTCGGGTTCTTTTCGATCTGGTTGACAACGTACTCGACGTCCGCCGCATCTCCGATCACAATCACCTTGGACAGGTACCCGCCCTCGGCCCGCCGGCGGTTCAGCCACCGGCGCCACAGCCAGCGGCTCCCGGTCAGCAGGAGCAGTCCCAGCGGCAACGCGATGGCAAAGTAGCCTCGCACCACATCGAAGCGAACAAAGACCATTGCGATGGCGAGTGCGCCGAATAACTTCAGGGTTGCCTGAATTACGCGCTTGTACTCGGCAGCGCCGACGCCAAACGTCCGGCAATCACGGGTGGGGTAAATTTCCAGCACAGCGATCCATGCCGCAATGAGCAGGATGGAGACCGCCAAATATCGAGCCTCAAATTCCGCCCCCGCCGGAGTCATCGCGTCTACGCCAAACCTGGCCACATATGCCACCACCACGGACACGGCGATCGCTGCCGCATCGGTCACTCGAAGGCGGTTGGCGAAGTTCCGCCACCGCCGGGTGACCGCCCTCCTTGAAGCGGCGATGTCATTGCGGGATTCGTCATCCCACACCGAATGCCGCGGCCTCGCGGAGGCATGCGGGCGTTCATGGATGGTGATTGGTGGTGTCAGCGGCGCCACGGTATGGAATGGACGGCGGTGCTTGAGTTCACTCATGACTGCCACCCCGTGGCCGTGGCAGGATCCGCAGGGTGGGAACCGGCGCCGCCGGCGGGCCTGGCGAAGGAATTCGGGTAACGGGTTTGACTCATTAGCCGGGATACATGAACACCAATCAACGTCCGACGAAACATTGTGAGACCTTCTAGCGAATAGGTTGGCTGCGGTCTCCCCAAGTAAAATAGATGACTTTTGGCCGCACACGAGTGCGGGCTACCCTTTTATGGCTTGTGGTCCACTCGGCGCGTCCGGCAGGTACTACGGGGTTCCGAGACGGGACTACCTGTTCAGCCGTCCATTCCGCGCCATTTGGCGCTGTTTCCATCGCCGGACGGCAGACCTGCAACGTCCCAACCAGCCGGTGTCGCTGTTCTGCGAAGTCGCCCGGCTGGGGTAAGGTGAATCTCGTTGTTCCGCGGGACGGGTTCCAGGATTCTGGCCGGTCCCTCTGCGGCTGTAGCTCAATGGTAGAGCGCTAGCTTCCCAAGCTTGATACGCGGGTTCGATTCCCGTCAGCCGCTCCAGTTCGTCGCACGTTCCGGCCCCGCAGCCCTGCCGCGCCGGAGCCGGTTAGGTGGCTACCTGTATCGTCAGGAGTCAGGAACCTTTCCGGTTCCGCTACAGGAGCAATCATGGCTGACAAATCCCCCCGTCAAGCAGCATCCAAAAAATCCGCCAAGTCCATCAAGGAAAAGCGCGCTGATAAAAGGGCCGCCGCCGCGCCGCCCAGCTCCCTGGACAAAGTGACCGCCGCCAAGACGGCGAGCCCCAAAAAGAAGTGACCGGTTCCCCGAACCATCTCACCCTCGGCGTCCTCGCAGCCACACGCAAGCCGGACGAGCGCCGCCTGCCCATCCATCCCCGCCACTTCGAACGCATCGCCCCGGAGCTCAGGAAGCAACTGATCCTGGAAGAGGGCTACGGGCAGCGCTTTGGCGTCCCGGACACCCAACTCGCCGGCCTGGTGGGCCGGATCGCGCCGCGGGCGCAGCTCCTGGCCGAGGCCGACGTCGTGCTGTTGCCCAAGCCGCAGCCGGCGGACCTCGCGGAACTGCGCGACGGGCAGGTCCTCTGGGGCTGGCCGCACTGCGTCCAGGACGAGGCGATCACGCAGCTGGCGATCGACAAGAAACTCACGCTCATCGCGTTCGAAGCGATGAACCACTGGGCCAGCGACGGCGGCTTCGGCCTGCACGTTTTCCACAAGAACAATGAGCTGGCCGGATACTGCTCGGTGCTGCACGCCCTGGCCCTGACGGGCACCACCGGGGATTATGGCCGCCGGCTGAGCGCTGTCGTCATCGGCTTCGGAGCCACCGCCCGCGGCGCCGTAACCGCGTTGAACGCCCACGGCGTCCACGACGTGCAGGTACTGACCAACCGCGGGGTCGCGGCGGTGGGTTCCCCCATCCACTCGGTGCGGATCGCGCAGTTCGACCACGACAACGAGGCGCCGTTCCTGAGCGAAGTCATCACGGAACGCGGCCGGGTGCCGCTGGCGCCCTTCCTCGCGGAGAGCGACATCGTGGTCAACTGCACCCTGCAGGACCCGAACGCGCCGCTGACATACCTGCGCACCGACGACCTGGGTGCCTTCCGGCCCGGCAGCCTGATCGTGGACGTGTCCTGCGACGAGGGCATGGGGTTCAGCTGGGCGAAGACCACCACCTTCGCCGAGCCCATGTTCACGGTGGGCGACCACATCGACTATTACGCGGTGGACCACAGCCCCTCGTACCTATGGAACTCCGCCAGCTCGGAGATCAGCGAGGCACTGCTGCCGTTCCTGGAGACGGTGATTTCCGGTCCCGCGGCCTGGGACGGCAATGACACCATCCGCCGCGCCATTGAAATCCGCGACGGCGTGGTGCTCAATCCGGATGTCCTGGAGTTCCAGCAGCGGCAGCCGGGCTACCCGCACCTGCCCCTGACCGTCTGACGGTTTCGCACCTCGTCCGGTTTTCCGCGACGGTTCCGGACAGCCGCTACGCCGATCCGCGTAGCGGCTGTCCGGAATCGGCGCGAAAAGCTGTACCCGGCGCGCAAGCTAGGCCCGGACGATCCGCAGCAGCCGCCGCCGGTCCCTGAGGTCCACCTTGAGCGTCAGCTCGCCACGCCTGGCCAGTACGACGGCGACCACCGCCGCTGCGAGCGCCGGCACCCCGCCGGAGACGAGGATCGCCGTGTGGGGATCAAGGTGCTCTGCCAGCGCCCCCATCAGCGGCCCGCCGATCGCCTGCCCGCCGATGAGCACCATGATGTACAGGCTCATGACCCGGCCGCGGATCCCCATGTTGGCGCTGACCTGGACCAGCTGGTTGGCTGCGGTGAGGAACATCAGGCACCAGAAACCGGCCAGCACCATGGCCGCGCCGAACCAGGCCATCGAGGGCGCCCCCGCCGCCAGGCAGAGCATCAGCCCGTACATTCCGGCGCCCAGCACGACCGAGCGCAGCCGTAGCTGCCGCCGCCGCGCGGAGGTGATGGCCCCGGCGAGCGCGCCGAGTGCCACCAGGGAGTTGAGCAGTCCGTAGCCGCCCGCTCCGGCGTCGTAGACGTGGTCGGCGAAGGCCGCCAGCAGCACCGGCAGGCTCATCGCGAACACCGCGACGAAGCCGGCCATCAGCCAGGGCCAGTAAATCGTGGGTTTGGCCAGGGCGTACCGCAGCCCCTCCCTGAGCATGCCCTTGCGTTTGGCGGCCGGCGCCGTGAGGTGCAGTTCGTCCTTGCGCAGGACCAGGAGCATCGTCAGGGTGGAACAGCAGGCGAGCGCGTTGGCGGCGAACGCCCAGCCCGCCCCCACCGCGCTGAGCAGGATGCCCGCAACCGCCGGGCCGATCAGGCCGCCGAGCTGGAAGATCGTGGAGTTCACGCTGATGGCATTGCGCAGGTAGGACGGCCCCACGAGTTCATTTACAAAAACCTGCCTGGCCGGCTGGTCCAGCACCGTGACCAGGCCCAGGGTCAGGGCAAGCGCGTACACGTGCCAGACCTCGATTCGCTGCGAGAGTGTCAGGGCAGCAAGGCTTGCGGCCAGGACCGCAGCCACCCCTTGGCACAGCATCAGGATTTTCCGTTTGGCGAAGCGGTCCGCCATCATGCCGCCCCACGGTCCAAGAAGCAGCGAGGGCAGGAACTGCAGCGCCACCGTGACGCCGACGGCGGTGACGGAGCCGGAGAGCTGGAGCACCAGCCAGTCCTGGGCAATGCGCTGCATCCACAGCGCCACCACCGCGACGAAGTGTCCGGCCGCGAAGATCCGGAAGTTGCGGACCCTGAGCGAGATAAAGGTATGCCGCCACGGCAGCCGCTCACTGACGACGCCGATCGGCTCGGTAACGGGTTGCCGGCAGACCGGCCGGAGGGGCTCCTGCTGCGCGTCGGCAACCTGGAGTGGCGAAGGGGGTGGCACGGCGAGTCCTCAGGACGGGGTTTACGGGGCTGCCTTAACGCTAAGCTGGCGCCAATCGATAATGGAAGGTTATTCTGCGCATAACTAGCATCACGAAATGCAATGGATGGGAGCCGGAGTGAATCGAATGCGGGACGTGCTGACCGGGGGCGGGCATGTTTGAACCTGCCCAGCTCCGCTCTTTCCTGGCGGTGGCCGAGACGCTCAGCTTCACGCGGGCCGCGGAACGCCTCGGATTGGCGCAGCCGACGGTCAGCCAGCACGTCAGGAAGCTGGAAGCCGCGGCCAGGCGCACCCTGGTCACCCGTGACACCCGCGATGTGCGCCTGACGGACAACGGCGACGCCATGGCAGGCTTCGCCCGAAGCATCCTCGCCGCCCACGATTCCGCCGCCCGCTATTTTTCCGGCTCGGCCATGCGCGGCCGGCTGCGCTTCGGCACAGCGGACGACCTTGCCATCACCGGCCTCCCCCGGATCCTGCGCGAGTTCCGGCAGATCTACCCGCAGATCAACCTCGAGCTCACGGTGGGCCAAAGCGACCAGCTCTACAAGCGGCTCAACGCCGGCCAGCTGGACCTCGTTTTCGTCAAATGGGTGGCCGGGGCCAAGGAGGGCACCGTGGTGCAGCAGGATTCCTTTTCCTGGGTGGGCCTCGAGCAGACTGTGCTGGACCCGGGCGACCCGGTGCCGCTGATCGCCTACCCCGCGCCCAGCCTCAGCCGGAAACTGGCCATCGACGCCCTCGAAGCCAGCGGCCGGACCTGGCGCATCACCTGCACCACAAGGCAGATCAGCGGGGTGCTGGCCGCCGTCCGGGCCGGAATCGGCGTCGCCGTGATGCCGTCGTCATTGGTCCCGGAGGACCTGAAAGTCATCACCCGGCGTTTCGAGCTGCCGGCCGTCGGCGACGTCGACTTCACCCTGATCCGCAATCCGCTGGCCAACACCGAGGTGATTGAGGCCCTCACCCAGACCATCGTCGGCCGCGCCCTGAACCGGTCATCCTGACCACCGTACCCGTGTACCTACTCGGCCGGGCCCGGTACCTACCTGCAAAACACCCGACCGGACGGGGTCAGTACGCACCCATTGAACACGCGTGGTACTTGCCCTATCCTGACCTTGTTGAAGGTCAAGCAGAGGCCCGCCACCACTATTCGACAAACGAACGCCAGTACTTGTTGCTGCCCCGCGGCAACGGCACCAGTGTTCGGGATAGGCCAGCAATGACGCCAGCCATAAACCGCCCCCACCCGACGGTCAGGTCCGCCCGCACGTTCAAGGCCGCCCGGCCGCTTGCGGGATCGGCCCGGCTCGAGGGCGTGCCGCACCCCGGCCTCGGCCGGCTCGACCCGCACCCCGCCCCCGCCCGGACTGACGACGACTTCGTCGGCATCCCGTACTGCGAGCGCTGCGGGACGGACGAGTTCGTCTACCTGGAGACGTTCGTTCCCGCCAAACACCGCCGGGATGGGACCGTGAGCCGGCTGGGCGAGGTCACCTACTTCTGCTCGGGCTGCGAAGACTTCTCCGCCCACGCCGTTCCGGCGTCCTGGGCTCCGCCGGGCTGGTATCTCGGCTAAGAGCCGCGGCCCCACCGCGCTTGTTCCAACGGCAATCGCCGCCGTGCCCGCTCCTTAGCGCGGTCACGGCGGCGATGCTGCTTACCCGGGAACTGCCACAGACCGGTCCGTAGCAGCTAGATCAGGCCGTCCGAGAGGTGGTTGGCGGTGCCGAACCGGTGTGCCGTGATGCTGACGGCCTGCTCGTGCAGGAACGGCAGCAGTTCCACGCGCCCGGCCTCCGTGACCGGGTGGGCGTAGACGGCCAGGTCGGGCCGGCCGCCGGTGGCCTCTGCCAGTGCCTTCGCGTCCCCGCCGATCAGGCGGATCCGCGTCACAGACAGCTTCGCGGCCCCGGCGAGCCGGGCTGCGGACGCCAGCCAGTCGGCGTCGTCCTCCACGGTGACCCCGATCCCCAAGCCGGACAGCACGGCGCGCAGCTGGGCGGGCAGTTCGACGGCACTGGACACCGCAAGCTCCGATCCCGCCTGGACGCCGGCGGCAACGACCCGGACCAGTTCGCCGAGCGGCTTCCCGGCGGCGAGCCGCACCGTGACCGGCAGCGGACGGTAGCGGAAGAGATTGCGTTCGGCGCTCAGCCCGGAGACGTCCTTGGCGGTGCCGAACTCCTCGGCCCAGGCCTGGGCGTCGGAGGCCAGCGAGCGCTGCAGCGGGGCCAGTTCTTCGGCGGTCAGGAATCCCTTAGCCGAGTCCTCAATCCGGCGGACACCGGGGTGCAGCGGCGCCGGGGCCTGCCCGGCTTCGGCGGCGGTGCTGGGCCTGCTGACCCAGTCGCCGAGTCCCGCGAGGTAGTTGGGGCCGCCGGCCTTGGTACCGGCACCCACGGCGGACTTCTTCCAGCCGCCGAAGGGCTGGCGCTGCACGATCGCGCCGGTGATGCCGCGGTTGACGTAAAGGTTGCCGGCCTGGACGGTGTCCAGCCAGAGTGCCAGTTCATCCGAGTCGAGCGAGTGCAGCCCGGAGGTCAGGCCGTACTCGATCTGGTTCTGGATCGCAATGGCCTCTTCGAGAGTGGCGGCCGTCATGACGCCGAGGACCGGGCCGAAGAACTCGGTGAGGTGGAAGTAGGACCCGCGCCGGACACCGTGGCGCACGCCGGGGCTCCAGAGCCTGCCGGATTCGTCCAGCTGCTTCGGTTCCACGGCCCAGGCCTCGCCCTCGCCGAGGGCGGTCAGCGCATTGAGGAGCTTGCCGCCGGCCGGCTCGATGATCGGGCCCATCTGGCTGGCCGGATCCTCCGGGTAGCCGACCTTGAGCGAGGTCACGGCGTCGATCAGCTGGTTGTGGAAGCGCTTGGACGTCGCGACGGACCCCACCAGGATGACCAGCGACGCCGCGGAGCACTTCTGGCCGGCGTGGCCGAAGGCGGAGTACGCCACGTCCTTCGCGGCCAGGTCCAGGTCGGCGCTGGGGGTGACAATGATGGCGTTTTTGCCGCTGGTTTCGGCCAGCAGGGGCAGGTCCTTGCGGAAGGAGCGGAACAGTTCGGCCGTCTCGTAGCCGCCGGTGAGGATGACGCGGTCCACGGCGGGGTGCGAGATCAGCTGCCGCCCCAGCTCGCGCTCGCCCAGCTGCACCATGGTGAGCACGTCGCGCGGTACCCCGGCTTCCCAGAGCGCCTCGATCATGACGGCGCCGCTGCGCCTGGCCTGCTTGGCGGGTTTGATCACGACGGCGGAGCCGGCGGCGAGGGCCGCGAGGGTGGAGCCGGCCGGGATGGCCACCGGGAAATTCCACGGCGGAGTCACCACGGTGAGCCTGGCCGGCACGAAGGTGGCGCCGTCGACGTCGTCGAGCTTGCGGGCCGATTCGGCGTAGTAGTGCGCGAAGTCGACAGCCTCGCTGACCTCGGGATCGCCCTGGTCGATGGTCTTGCCGGTTTCGCTGGCCATGACCTCGAGAAGGTCGGCTCGGCGGGCTTCGAGGACGTCGCCGGCGCGGTGCAGGACCGCGGCACGCTCGGCTCCGGAGAGCGCGCCCCAGGCCTTGCCCTTCTCCACGGCGGTGTCGATTACGGCGTTGAGCGTGGCCTCGTCGTCGATGGTGGCGGCCTCGACCGCGGCACTGCCCAGCGTGGACGCCGCCACGCGGCCCAGGATGGCACGGCCCCAGTCGCGGTTGGCCGGCAGCGACGGATCGGTGTCCGGGGTGTTCTCGAACGAGTCGTGCGGCATCGGCGCGGCCGGGAGAGCGCGGTTCTGCCGGCGGTTGGGGGCCGGGACCTCGTCGTCGAGCTTGGCGAGGGAGGCGAGGAAGCGCTGCTTCTCGCGCTCGAAGAGGGTTTCGTTTTCGCTGAGTTCGAAGACGGCGGACATGAAGTTGTCCTGGCTGGCGCCCTCTTCGAGCCGGCGGATCAGGTAGGCGATCGCGACGTCGAACTCGGCCGGGTGGACCACCGGGGTGTAGAGCAGGAGCGAGCCGACGTCCTGCTTGACCGCTTCCGCCTGGCCCTGGGCCATGCCGAGCAACATCTCGAACTCGATACTCTGCTGTGCGGTATCCGCGATGCCGCGCTGCTTGGCCAACAGCCAGGCGAAGGCGATGTCGAAGAGGTTGTGGCCCGCGACGCCGATCCGGATGTTGCGGATCCGGTCCGGGTGCAGGGCGTAGTTGATGACGCGCTTGTAGTTGGTGTCCGAGTCCTGCTTGGTGCCCCAGGTGGCGAGCGGCCAGTCGTGCAGGGAGGCTTCGACCTGTTCCATCGGCAGGTTGGCACCCTTGACCACGCGGACCTTAATGGCGGCACCGCCATCGGCGCGGCGGGCCGCGGCCCAGTCCTGCAGGCGGATCATCGCGGCCAGGGCATCCGGGAGGTAGGCCTGCAGCACGATGCCGGCCTCGAGGTCCTTGAACTCGGGCTTGTCCAGGATCCGGGTGAAGACCGCGATAGTCAGGTCCAGGTCCTTGTACTCCTCCATGTCCAGGTTGATGAACTTGGCCTTCTGTCCGCCGGCGGCAAAGGACGCGGCGCGGGCGAAGAGCGGGGTGAGCTTGTCGACGACGTGCTCCACCGCCTCGTCGAAGGCCCAGGCGGAGTGCGGGGCCACGGTGGAGGAAACCTTGATCGAGACGTAGTCCACGTCGGGCCGGGCGAGCAGGGTGTGCGTGCCCTCGAGCCGGCGGGAGGCCTCGTGTTCGCCCAGCACGGCCTCGCCGAGGAGGTTGACGTTCAGCTTGATGCCGTCCTTGCGGATCTTCGCAATTGCGGGACCCAGCTTGGCGTCAGTGGCGTCGACGATGAGGTGGCCGACCATTTCGCGCAGCACGCGGCGGGCAATCGGGATGACCACCTGCGGCAGTGCCGGGGCCACGGCGCCGCCAACGCGGACGGCGCTGCGCATGTACCAAGGCAGGAAGGCCGGGACCTTGGGCGCCAGGGCGGCGAGGTTGCGGGCGGCCACCCGCAGATCCTCGGGGCGCACGACGCCGTCGACGAAGCCGACGGTGAAGTCCAGGCCGTTGGGGTCCTTCAACACACCGGCGAGCTGCGCGGCGGAGGCGTCAACGGGGACCTGGGCTGCCGCGGTGAGCCAGCGGCGGACCAGCGCGATGGTCTCCTCGGCGAGGGCTGCGGCCTCAAGCACCGGCGAGCCTTCAGAGACGGCGGCGTGGGCGGCGTCGTTGCCGGCGGCGTCGCCGGTCTTGAGGCCGGATTCCGTTGAGGTGTTGGTCATGGTGGCACTCGTTCTTTCTCAAGGTATGGGCGTTCTTGAAATCAGTATGCGACCGGATTTCCATAAGATAAAGCGATGTTTTCTAAGCGATACTCGTTAGAAAATTCGTACGTTCCGGCGTCCCTCCCTCACCTCCGGCACCTACCGGGATGTCCCTCCCTCAGGTCCTGCCCCGAAACGGCGAACCCTCCCCCACGAGGTGAGGGAGGGTTCGCCGAAATAGGGCCGGATCTGAGGGAGCGTCCGGATAATGGCTGCCCAAAGGGAGGGAGCGTGGGCTGTTAGCCGACGTGGCGGTGCAGCTCCACGGCCTCTTCGTGCCGTGGGCTATCCGGGTTCATCAGCGAGTGCTTGCGGCCGTAGCCGAAGTAGATGGCCAGCCCCACGACCAGCCAGACGCCGAAGCGGACCCAGGTCTCCCAGTGCAGCTGGAACATCAGGAACGCGGACGCGAACATGCCGAAGAGCGGAACCACCGGCATGAACGGCAGCCGGAAGGTGCGCGGCGCGTCGGGCTTCTTGTAGCGGAAGATGATCACGGAGAGGCAGACGACGACGAACGCGGCCAGGATGCCGATGTTCGTCAGGTCGGCGACGGCCTTGATCGGGAAGATGCCGGCCAGTACCGCCGAGGCCACGCCCGCGATCCAGGTGACGCGCTGCGGGGTGCCGTGGCGGTCCGTCTTGGCGAACCAGCCCGGCAGCAGCCCGTCGCGGCTCATTGAGAACCAGACCCGGGTGACACCCAGCAGGAAGGTCAGCATGACCGTCAGGATGGACAGCACGGCGAAGACGGAGATGATTGTGGCGATCACCGGCAGGCCCACCCCGTTGAAGGCGGACGCGAAGCCGGCCTTGGGATCGATGTCCTGGTAGTTCTGCATGCCGGTCAGCACCAGGGTCGCGGCGACGTACAGGAGCATGGCCACGATCAGGGACAGGATGATCGCCTTCGGCATGTGCTTCTTGCCATCCGTGGCCTCCTCCGCCGCGGTACTCATCGCGTCATAGCCGAACACGGCGAAGAACACGGTCGCGGAGCCGGCCAGCACCGGGCCGAAGCCGCTGGGCATAAACGGGTTGTAGTTGTTGGTGTTGATGTAGAAGATGCCCAGCCCGATGATGAACAGGATCAGGACGACCTTGATGGCGACAGCCACGAGTTCGAAGCGCCCGAACGTCTTGGTGCCGCGGGAGAGGATCCAGGTCACGAGCAGGCAGACGGCAATGGCGGGGATGTTGACGATACCGCCCTTGCCTTCATCGAACGTCGAGGTCATCCAGGCGGGCATGTGGACGCCGATGCCGGAAAGGAACGCGTCGAAGTACCCGGAAATGCCGATGGCCACCACGGCAACAATGGCGATGTATTCCAGCAGCAGGTCCCAGCCGATGAACCAGCCAATCACCTCCCCCAGCGCCACGTACCCGTAGGTGTAGGCCGAGCCGGCCCGGGGAATCATGCCCGCGAACTCTGCGTAGGACAGGGCGGCCGCCGCGGAGGCAAGACCGGCGATCAGGAAGGAGAACAGCACGGCGGGGCCGACGCCGGGCTCGCTCTCGCTTCCGTGGGCCACCAGCCCGGCCAGCGAAAAGATGCCGACGCCGATAATGCCGCCGACGCCGATGGCGGTCAGCTGCCAGAGGCCGAGGCTCTTGAACAGGCCGCTGTGCTTATTTTCTTCTTCGATGTCGTCGATGGGCTTCCGCCGCATGATCGACTGGGTCAGGTCTTTCGAACTCATCAGGGTCTCCTGCATCGGGGTGGTGCCCATCAATCCGCCCTGTGATGGGGGTTACTTAACGACAACAGTATGCAAGCCGGATTGCATTAGATAAAGTGAATTCTCCTAATCAATAACCATTAGAATTCACAAAGGAACAGCGATGCTCGACGTCCGGCGGTTGCGGCTGTTGCGCGAACTCAAAATCCGGGGCACGCTCGCCGAGGTCGCCGAGGCACTGCAGTACAGCCCTTCATCTGTTTCCCAGCAGCTGGCCCTGCTGGAAAAGGAGGCCGGCGTCGAACTCCTGCGGAAAACGGGCCGCCGGGTGCAGCTCACACCGCAGGCCGAAGTGTTGGTGGCCCATACCGCCCAGCTGCTGGAAACCCTGGAGCAGGCGGAAGCCGACCTCGCGGCCTCGATGACCACCGTGACCGGAACGGTACGGATCGCGGTTTTCCAGTCCGCGGCGCTGGCCCTGATGCCCGACGCCCTGACCAGGATGTCCTCCAGCTACCCGGAGGTCCGGATCGAGATGATCCAGCGGGAGCCTGAAACGGCCCTCCATGAGACCTGGGCGCGGGACTTCGACCTGGTCATTGCGGAGCAGTATCCCGGCCACGCGGCACCACGCTACGCCGAGCTGGACCGGGTCCGCCTCACCGGCGATGCGATCCGCCTGGCTGTCCCGCCCGCGTCCCCGGACCGTCCTGCCGTCACGTCCCTCGCCGACACCGCAGGGCTGGCCTGGGTGATGGAGCCCCGAGGCGCAGCCTCCCGGCACTGGGCAGAGCAGGCCTGCCGCAGCGCCGGCTTCGAGCCGGATGTGCGCTTTGAGACCGCCGACCTGCAGGCGCAGATCCGGCTGATCGAATCGGGCAACGCGGTGGCGCTGATGCCGGACCTGGTCTGGACCGGCCGGGGCACCACGGCGCAACTGGTCGACCTCCCGGGCAACCCCCACCGCACGGTCTTCACGTCCGCGCGCCGTTCCAGCGCGAAGCGCCCGGCCATCGTCGCGGCCCGCGAAATCCTCGCCGAGACCGCCGCGTCCATTGCGCCCGCGGCCTGAAGTCCGGCGCCCCCTCCCCGCGGGTCACCCGCGCCGCTCACTGCGGAACGGGCGGTGCCGGCCGCCGTCGCCGCTGTTTCCTAGCTCACAGCGCGGGTCCGTTGCCGGCGCTAGACTGTTGACGTTATGAATCGCACAATGTTCAAGTCCAAAATCCACCGCGCCACGGTCACCCACGCGGACCTTCACTATGTCGGCTCGGTCACCGTGGACCTGGACCTGCTCGAGGCCGCCGACATCCTGCCCGGTGAATTGGTAGCGATCGTCGACGTCACGAACGGCGCCCGGCTTGAGACGTACACCATCGCCGGCGAGCGCGGATCCGGCGTCATTGGCATCAACGGCGCCGCCGCCCACCTGATGCACGAAAACGACATCGTCATCCTGATTACCTACGCCCAGATGACCACGGAAGAGGCCAAGTCCTACACCCCCAAGGTGGTCCATGTGGACAAGGACAACAAGGTAATCCAGATCGGGAGCGACCCCGCAGAGGGCCACACGGCCGGCCTGCTCCGGCCGCCGCACGCGCTGAACAACGCCACCCTGAACTAACACCTCCCGGCCGCGCCGTCCCCGGCGTGCCTGCGCAATCATGTCGTCCCGTTGCCAGCCCTGACGGAGTAGCGGAAAAATCTGATTATTGTGGGACGGTGTCCGTCATCCTTCCCCCGTCCGCGCTGCCCCGGACAGCCGCATGCTAGGCGTCCTGGCCGGCTTTTTCGTTGTCTGGTGCATCATCCTGGTCGGCATGTTCGTCGGCCGGCGAAACATCCTGGGCGACAACGCCCGCTCCGTCCTCAGCGCGCTGACGTTCTTCGTGGCGAGTCCGGCCCTGCTGTTCGAGACCCTCAGCAAGGCCAGGCTAGGTGACGTCTTCGCCGCACCGTTGCTGGTGACCGCGGTGGGTGCCATCGCCACCGCTTCCATCTACTTCGGGGTGGTGCGCCTCCTGCTCAAGCGCCCGCTGCCGGAAGCCCTGGTGTCCGCCATGAGCGCGTCGCTGGCCAACTCCGCGAACCTGGGCATTCCGATCGCCGTGTTTGTCCTGGGCGACGCCAGCTATGTGGCTCCCCTGCTGATCTTCCAGCTGGCCTTCTTCACCCCGTTGTTCCTCATGGTCCTGGACGCCACCACCACCGCCCACCGGACAACACCGCTCAGTTTCGCCCTGATGATCCTTCGGAATCCCATGATTGTGGGTTCCGGGCTGGGCCTGCTGGTGGCCGGGACGGGCTGGCAGGTTCCCGAATTGGTGCTCCAGCCCATCCACCTGATCGGCGGCGCAGCGATCCCGGCCATGCTGCTGTCCTTTGGCATGAGCCTGAACGGCTCCCGCCCGTTGCACGCCTCGGCCCAGCGCCGGACCGACACCCTGCTGGCCTGCGCCTTTAAGCTCATCGTCCACCCGGCGCTGGCGTACCTCTTTGCCCGGATCGCGCTCGGCCTGCAGGACCAGGCACTTTTCGCCGTGGTCGTCACGGCCGCGTTGCCCACCGCGCAGAACGTCTTTGTGGTCGCCAACCGCTACCGGACCGGACTCACCGTCGCCAAGGACACCGTGTTGATCACCACGGTGGTCGCCGTGCCCGCCATGATTGGCGTGGCCCTGCTCCTCGCCTGAGACCGGGCCCCGCCTGTGAACGGCCCGGCGCGGCGGACGGCGGGTTCGGCCGGCTCTCAGCCCGGGGCCGTTGCCACGGAGATGCTGTAGGGCGGCAGGGTGATGGTCGCGTGCCGGTCCGTGCCGATGGTGGTGCTCACCGGCGGGTCGTTGGGGTCCGGGTGTCCCCCGTTGCCCCTGCCGTGGGACGGGTTCCACTTGTACTGCTCAGCGGAGTACTGGTCCAGCTCAAGCTTGCCCTCGACCGGCCGGGATTCACCGCCGCCGTCCTGCATCAGCCGGACCGTGATGGCCCGCTTAGGGTCCTTGTTGAAGAGGATCACGCTGAGCTTGCCGTCGGGGCGGCGGAGCGTATAGGCGGTCACCAGTTCCTGGCCCTTGGCGTTGCGCACATCGCTGGTGGTCTTGTACATCGTGTGGCTGCCGGTGCCGGCCTCCAGCCAGGTGTGGTTCACCAGCCGGGCTGCCTGATAGCCGGCCACGGGCCGGATTTTCCATTCGTCGTAGAACTGGAAAATCATGAGGTTGCCCCGGGTGTCGCATTTCTCGCCCACCTCGTCCTGGAAGACCCAGTTCGGCTCTATTCCGTAGAAATAGCTGCTCTCTCCGCCCATCGCCAGGAACATGGCGGCCGTTTCCGCGTTGACCATGGCGCCGGGCAATTCCAGCTCCACCTGTCCAACGAACGAGGAATAGCCGTACTCGGTGATGACTTTGGGCACCTCGGCCGGCAGGCCGGCGTCCGCCTGACGTTTGAGGAGCTGCCTCAGCAGCTCCGGGTTCTGGGGCAGGGTCCCGGCGGGATTGGCGCAGACGTCGTCAAAGGGGTACCACTCGAAGGAAAAGAAATCGAAGTCCGCCATCGCCCCGCGGTGCCGCAGGTAGGAGACGAAGCGGCCGGTCCAGGACCGGACCCCCTTGTCGTCCGGCCAGTGCACCCAGTCCGGCAGTGTGGTCTGGTAACCCGGGCCGCCGAACTCCAGCGAGGGGTTCACGGCCTTCATGGCGGCGGCCATCTGGACGTACAGGGCCCCGTAATGCTCCGGTTGGGCGAGCTGCCCGTCAGGTTCCTCGCCGATCTCTATCCGTTGGACCGGGTAGCCGCGTTTGCCGAGGTAACGGGCCAGGGCGGCGGCGTCGTCGGGCGTTCCGTACAGGGCGGGAACCGGGACCATCATGGGCTCGTCTTTGGTAATACCGCTGGCGAAAAGCCGCTCAAAGCTGGCGTGCTCATAGTCCTTGTCGATGTCATCCTTGGTGTGCCACGGATCCGTCGACGAGGTCCACATGACCGTTTGCCGGTGCGACTTCCGGTGCCGGACGTGGTCGAGGAACGCACCGGCCTGCTGCTGCCCGATGTAGAGTTCGCGCACGGCGACCCCGAGCCGGTCGCGGATGTCGCGGGATCCGGCTGGGGCGGTGTTCGAGTCCGCCGTCAAGAGGATGCGCACGTACTGGGCGTTGACCGGTTTAGCCGCGATCCGCACCGTCTGGGATCCTCCGGTCCCCTGCTGCGCGGCCTGCGGGAAATCCCGCCAGTTGCCGTTGTCGACGGGGAAGCGCGCGTCCCGGCCGCTCCAGTACTGCACCTTGAAGCGGGTGGCGTACGGCGTACCCCAGTCGAAGCGGACGGTGTCCACCGGCAGAGCCTGCGGGAACTCGGCCATGATCCACTGCGGATGGAGGCCGTCAGGTTCACCGGTGAAGTGGGAATCCAGGTAGGGGTTGCTCTTCCAGAACGACTCGACGTCGCCGTCGTTGAGGCGCGAGTGGCCGCTGTTCTTGCCTTGATCGATGGTGTTGCCGCGCCGGGGAAGGCGGTAACCGTACGACACCCCGTAGTCCTCCACGGGTTCGGAGGAGGACGTCCAGTACCCCTGTTGCTTGTCCGGCTGGCTCCAGGTCCCCCGGGGGTTCCAGTGCCACGCCTTGACACCCAGCTCGGTGCGCAGGCGGTAGCTCACCGGGCCGAAGCCAGCCGACTTCATGGCTTCAACATTCCGGGCCGACCAGACCCGGTCGATTTCGTTTTCTTCGAGGCCGTCGACGCCGACCCCCATGGCACGGTGTCCGTCGAACTTGTTCACCGGGTTGTCCGTCTCGATGCTGATGACGCCGTCAGCGTGCGGAAGCGGACCCGGCGGGGCACCGCGCAACGCGACCGTCGAACCGAGCCAGATGCCCAATGCCGCGAGACCCGCGACGGACATCAGGACGACGCGCCGGGAAGGTCGAAAGGCCGGTCTTTTCCGCTCAGCATGAGGTGTCATGGAAATCCTCGGGTCCGCAGTAGTCCGTACAGGGCATGGGGATTAAGCCGGGCGGCTCTGAGCCAGCCACCCGCAACGGCAACACCGTCGAGACGATCAAATCCCAGTGTGCCGGGCCTTGCCGTAAATTTCTACGGCCCGGAGGCCCCCAATGTGCTCCGCGAAGTTACCGCCCGACCGCCGCCCAACCGCTGCCCGGCCGCGCAGAACCGCCGCCGGCGCCGGCCCCGGCGGCGTGGCAAGACGGCCCGGGCAGCGGCCGGGCCTAAGCTGGGAAAGGCCAAAAACGGTCCGAAACCAGGCAAGCAGCGGGGGAAGAATTGCGCAAGAAGGGCTCGCGCGGCGGCGCCGTCGACTGGATTGCCTGCGGTGTTGCCGGACTGCTGCTGGCGGCTTCGACCGCTTGCGCCGTCCCGGCAGGCACCGGAATGGCGACGTCGTCCCCGGCCACTGCCGGTGCGGCCACCGCACCTCCCACTGCCGCGTCCAACGCGGCGGCAGCCAAAGCTGCGACTGCGCCCGCCCGAACTACGGCGCCGGCAACGGTACCGGCGCGCCGGCAGCCGGCCTTCGCCGGCAAGGCCCTCGAGGTGCTGTCGACCCTCCCGGTCAAGGGCAGGGCGCCCAAGACCGGTTACTCCCGTGACCAGTTCGGCCCGGCCTGGGCCGACGTCGACCGCAACGGCTGCGACACCCGCAACGACGTACTGCGCCGCGACGTGACGGCGGCTGCCCTCAAGCCCGGGACCCGGGGCTGCGTCGTGCTCTCCGGCGTCCTGAAGGAGCCCTACACCGGGAAGCTCATCAACTTCGTTCGCGGCGCGAGTACCAGCAGCGCCGTCCAGATTGACCACGTCGTGGCACTCAGTGACGCGTGGCAGAAGGGCGCACAACGGCTGAGCCCAGCCCGGCGGCTCGCCTTCGCCAACGATCCGCTCAACCTCCTGGCGGTGGACGGCCCGGCGAACCTGCGAAAGAGCGACGGCGATGCCGCCACCTGGCTGCCGCCCAACAAGGCCTACCGCTGCGCCTACGTGGCACGCCAGATCTCGGTCAAGGCCAGCTACGCACTCTGGGTCACCGCGGCTGAGCACGACGCCATGGCACGGGTCCTGGGCGACTGCCCGGATGCCGTGGTCCCCGCCAGCCATCGGCCGGCCGCACCGGCGCCGGTACCGGCGGCTCCGCCGGCGCGGAAAGCCCCGGCCACGCTCCCGGCACGGCAGGCGCCGGCACCGGCTGCGGTGTATTACGCCAACTGCACCGCGGTCCGGGCTGCCGGCGCCGCCCCCATCCGGCAGGGGCAGCCCGGTTTCAGCAGCAAATTCGACGGCGACGGCGACGGGGTCGGCTGCGAGTAGCCGCCCTCAGGCCGCCGTGGGAAGCAGGCCGCCGGGGGCAGCAGGCCGCCGGCTGGGCCCGGAGTGGCCCCGGTTCAATCCCGGGCCAGACCGGCTCAGACCCGGGCGAGCCCGGCGACCTCCGCGAGGAGCTCCACCGAACGCAGCCTGTCCTCGACGCCGGCGCTCTGGTGCGCGACGATCAGCTCGTCGGCGTCGGCGTGTGCGGTGAATTCCGCCAGGTAGTCCAGCACGGCGCCCGGGGTGCCCACGGCGGAGTACTTCATCATCTGCGCCATGTGCTGGCCCTGCGGCGAGTCCAGGATCATGTCCGCCTCGTCATCGCTGAAGACGCGACCGTTGCCGAAGAACAGCGACACCCGGGCGCGCTTGGTGGCCTGGAACATCTCCTGGGCGTCGGCGGCGGAATCCGCGGCGATCACGTTGACACCGGCGATCACGTGCGGGGCGTCCAGCTGCTCGGAGGGCCGGAATTCGCGGCGGTAGAGGGCCACCGCGTCCTGCAGGGCGTTGGGCGCGAAGTGCGAGGCGAACGCGTAGGGCAGGCCCAGCTGGGCGGCCAGCTTCGCCCCGAACAATGATGAACCCAGAATGTAAAGCGGGATATTGGTGCCCTTGCCGGGGGTTGCCTCCACGCCGGGAATTCGGGTGGGGCCGGTCAGGTAGCCCTGCAGTTCCAGGACATCCTGCGGGAAGCTGTCCGCGCTCATCGGATCCCGGCGCAGGGCCCGCATGGTGTTCTGGTCACTGCCGGGGGCGCGGCCCAGGCCCAGGTCGATCCGCCCCGGGTGCAGGGTCTCAAGCGTGCCGAACTGCTCGGCGATGGTCAGCGGCGCATGGTTGGGCAGCATCACGCCCCCGGCCCCGAGCCGGATGCTCTTGGTTTGGGCCGCGACGTGGGCGATCAGCACGCTCGTGGCGGAGGAAGCGATGGACGACATGTTGTGGTGCTCGGCGTACCAGATGCGGCGGTAGCCCAGCTCCTCGGCGCGCTGCGCCATGGCCACGCTTCCGGCGAAGCTTTCTGCCGCCGTCTGGCCCTTGCCGATGATTGCGAGGTCAAGGATGGAAAGCGGAACAGTCACGGAAAAGCCGGCCTTTCGTAGCGGAGCATGGTGTCTGGAAAATTTCGTCTGCCGCGCCGGACTCCGGCCGGCGCACACTGATGCCAACGGCGCCGGGGCCCGGCTTATTTCTGCGCGGCCGGAATCACCGGCAAGACTGCCCGGCAGGAATACTCAGCACCCTTAGTGGGTTGCCGCCCTTATGAGCCACGACAACTCGCAGCATCCGGAATCATCCGCAACGATCGATTTGAAGGACCTGGGGACAGTCCACCGGCTGGGCTTCGGCGCCATGCGCATCGTCGGCGACGGCGTCTGGGGCGAACCGGCCGACCGGGACGCGGCCGTCGCCGTCGTCCGGCGGGCCGTCGAACTGGGCGTCGACTTCATCGACACCGCAGACTCGTACGGGCCAAACATCAGCGAGGAGATCCTCGCTGAGGCCCTGCATCCCTACAAGGACGGCCTGAAAATTGCCACCAAGGTCGGATTCACCCGCACCGGCCCCGATGAATGGGTGCCGTTGGGCCGCGCCGAATACCTGCGCCAGCAGACGGAGTTGAGCCTGCGCAAGCTCAAGGTCGAGGCCCTGGACCTGCTGCAGCTGCACCGGATTGACCCCAAGGTCGACCCGGAAGAGCAGTTCAGCGTGCTCCGCGACCTGCAGAAGGAGGGCAAGGTCAAGGCCCTTGGCCTGTCCCAGGTCAGCGTGGCGGAGCTTGAGCAGGCCGGCCGGTACTTCACTGTCTCCACGGTGCAGAACCGGTACAACCTGACGGACCGCAGCTCCGAAGATGTCCTTAACTACGCTGAAGAGCACGGCATCGGCTTCATCCCGTGGGCGCCCATCTCGGCCGGCGAACTCGCCCGCCCGGGCGGCCCGCTGGACGAGGCAGCCACGAGGCTGGGCGCCACCACCTCCCAGGTGGCCCTCGCCTGGCTGCTGCGCCGCTCCCCGGTCATGATGCCGATCCCGGGCACCGGGTCGGTCAAGCACCTCGAAGAGAACCTGGCCGCCGCCGGCGTCGTCCTCGATGACGCCACCTTTGCCGAGCTCGAAGCCGCAGGCTAACAAACCAACCACCCCCACCCCCTTGGCCGGCCCTCTGGCCGGCAGAACAGGAGCACAACATGGCTAACATCCTGATGGTCGTATCCGCCGCCGATTCCCTCACCATGCGTGACGGCAGCAAGCACCCCACCGGCTACTGGGCCGAGGAGCTCGTCGTCTCGCACCAGACCCTGCAGGGCGCCGGCCACAGCGTCCGGATCGCAACTCCCGGCGGCGCCAAGCCCACCGTCGACGAGGTCAGCCTCGCCGCCGAGTCCGCCGGCGGCCAGGACCGCGCCGACGGCTTCCGCCAGTACATCGCCGGGATCGACGGCGAGCTTTCCGCGCCACTGGTGCTGGCCGACGTCGACCTTTCCGCATACGACGCGATCGTGATGCCCGGCGGCCACGGCCCGATGGCCGACCTGTTCGAGGACCCGGATCTCGGCCGGCTGCTGGTCGAGGCCAACACGGCCGGCAAGGTCATCGCGCCCTTCTGCCACGGTCCCGCAGGCCTGCTGAGCGCCGTCGACGACGCCGGAACCTTCCCCTTCGCGGGGCGCCGCCTCACCGTGTTCACCAACGAGGAGGAGCTCGGCGGCGGCACCGGCGAGAACACCCCGTGGTTCGTCGAGGACGCGCTGAAGGAGAAGGGCTCGGTCGTCGAAAACGGGGCCGCCTGGAGCTCCAACGTGGTCCGCGACGGGAACCTCATCACCGGTCAGAACCCGCAGTCCAGCGAGGACGTGGCGAAGGAAGTGCTCAAGGCCCTCGCCGAATAACGGCGCCGGTCAGGCCGCAAATTAGCCGGAAATAAAACATTGGCCGATGCCGGGTCCGCGCTGGCGGACCCGGCTAAGCTAGCGGCATGGCCATCAAATCCACTGCAGATAAAGTCGCCACCATCCAGAAGGGCTACACCCTGGAGGGGCCCACGATCGAGCTGGGGGCCGCGATCGTCGACGGCGAACTCCACAAGGACGCGCCCGTCCGGCTGCCGCTGGCAATGATGAACCGGCACGGCCTGGTGGCGGGCGCCACCGGCACCGGCAAGACCGTGACCCTGCACATGATGGCTGAGCAGCTCTCCACCGCCGGTGTCCCGGTCTTCCTCGCCGACATCAAGGGCGACCTTTCCGGCCTCGCCACGGCCGCCCCCGGCTCGGACAAACTCAAGGCCCGCACCGACAGCATCGGCCAGGCCTGGTCCGGGAAGACGTTCCCGGTGGAGTTCCTGGCCCTCGGCGGCGACGGGGCCGGAATCCCGGTCCGGTCCACAATTACCTCGTTCGGCCCCATCCTGCTGTCCCGGGTGATGGAGCTCAACGAGACCCAGGAGTCCAGCCTGCAGCTGGTATTCCACTTCGCGGACAAGAACAATCTTGAACTGATCGACCTGAAGGATCTCCGCGCGGTCATCCAGTTCCTCACCTCGGCGGAGGGCAAGGACGAACTGGAGAACCTTGGCGGCCTCTCAAAGTCGACCGCCGGAGTCATCCTCCGCGAACTCATCACGCTTGAGGCGCAGGGCATGGAGAAGTTCTTTGGCGAGCCGGAGTTCGACACCGCGGAACTGCTGCGGACCGCCCCTGACGGGCGCGGCGTCGTGACCTGCCTGGAGTTGCCCACCCTGCAGACCAAGCCCATGTTGTTCTCCACCTTCCTGATGTGGCTGCTCGCTGACCTGTTCGAGGATCTTCCCGAAGCGGGGGATCTGGACAAGCCGAAGCTCGTGTTTTTCCTCGACGAGGCGCACCTGCTGTTCAACGGTGCCTCCAAGGCCTTCCTCGACGCGATCACCACCACGGTCCGGCTGATTCGTTCCAAGGGCGTGGGGATCTTCTTCGTGACGCAGACGCCCAAGGATGTCCCCGCGGATGTCCTGGGCCAGTTGGCCAACCGGGTCCAGCATGCCCTGCGCGCTTTCACCCCCGAGGACGCCAAAGCGCTCAGGGCGACGGTGTCGACGTTCCCGGTCAGCGACTACGACCTCGAAGAGACTCTCACTTCGGCCGGAATCGGCGAGGCCGTCATCACGGTTATGAACGAGAAGGGCGCACCCACCCCGGTGGCGCTGACCCGGCTGCGGGCCCCGGAGTCCGTCATGGGTCCCAGCGATGATGCACTGATTTCCAGCACCGTGGCCGGCTCAGCCCTGCTCGGCAAGTACGGCACCGCCGTGGACAACATCTCCGCCTACGAAAAGCTTGCGGGCCGGGCGGCAGCACCGACCGGCCCGGCGGCCGGCTCCCCCACAGGTTCGGGACCCGGAACCGGCCTGGACCCCGACGCCGTCGACGCCGACGCACGCCGGATCGAGGAAGAGATCCTGGGCCGCCCGAGCAGCCGCTCAGCGCCGACGTCCGAACCGGACGGTGCCCCGCAGCGGCGCGCCCCGCAGCCGCAGGAAACCGGCGGCGGCATGGCCGGAGACCTCGCCGGCGCGCTGGGCGGGGCGCTTGGCGGCGGGCTCAAGAGCATGGCCCGTTCGCTGGGCACCCAGATCGGCCGGGAGCTGCTCCGCGGCGTCTTCGGAACGTCTTCCCGGCGGCGCAGGCGCTAGCCGCACCGCCGCCCGCACACCCGCCTGTCCGTCCGCCGGTGATGGTCCACGTCACAGCGGGCGCCCTGAAGACCGGTATTCAGCGGGCGTGCAGGTAACGTAAGGTACGTGCAGATGAGTCAGGCGTTGGTCAGGATTGCAGCCGTGTGGCTGTTGGGCCTGATGCTCGCCGTGGCCGGCGCCGTCGTCGCCATCAATCTGGTGAACAATTCGATTGCCAGCCCCCAGCAGCCCGTGCGCGAATATCTGGACGCGCTGCAGAAGGGCGAAGGCGAGAAAGCCCTCGGCCTGCTGAAAGCCTCCGTGCCGCAAGGCAACCCCGCCATGCTGGACGGGGAGGCCCTGAAGACTGCGGCCGCGGGGATTTCGGATGTGAAATTCGGTAACGCGGAGGACCGGGGCGGCAACCAGGTTATGGTTCCGATTGATTACACCCTCGGCGGGAGCCGGCTGCACACCGAGTTCCTGCTCCAGCGGTCCGGCACGCAGTGGCTCTTTTTCCACGACTGGTCTTTCGTTCCGGCCGCGCTCCCGGTGTTGGACGTCACCGTCGTGAACTCGAATCAGGCCTCCCTCAACGGCGTTGCGGTGAACATGCCCAACGGCCGCAATTCCTTTGCCGTGTTCTACCCCGGCGAGTACGAGGCGTCCCTGAACGGCAAGTACTTCGCCGCCCCCGCGACCCGGGCAACAGTTTCCAGCCGGGACATGCCCTCGGCGCCGCTGAACCTGCTCACCCAGGCCACCGACGGGCTCAAGGACGCCGTCACCGCCAAGGTCAAGGAGTTCCTGGACACCTGCGCGGCGCAGGCCGACAAACAGCAGCGGCTTCAGCCGGACTGCCCGTTCTACCACGCCACCAACAACCGGGTGGTGGACGGGACAATCGACTGGAGCATCACCGATTACCCTGCCGTCAGCATCGAGCCCTTCGGCGGCCGCTGGGTGGTCGCACCGCTGGACGGCAAGGCCAGGATCAAGGCACGGCAGGTGGACCTCTTCACCGGCGCGGTCACGGAGCTCAACACGGTCCATGATTTCAGCTTCACCACCCGGCTGGACATCGCCGGCGACTCGGTCAAGCTCACCCCGCAGCTGAGCAGCTAGGACTGCTGCGGCACCGGCCCACCACGCCGGCCGTCGGACGCCTGCCCTGACCGCCCGCCGCAGTCCGGCGTCGTCGATTCCCAGGCCGGACAGCGCGGGTGCCCCAAGAACGCCAAGAGGCTGCCGCCCGTGACACGCAGGTCGCGGACGGCAGCCTCTTGGCGCCAGGCGGGCGCTTCAGTCCATGCCGCGCAGATCCAAAACCAGCTCGGTGTCACCGTCGGCCTGCAGCACCACCGGAATTCCCCAGTCCTGCTGGTACAGGTGGCACGCCGCGTGGTCCGGGATCTCGCCGTCTTCGGTTTCGGGGCCGTCGCAGGCCGCAGCGCGGGCGGTAATGTGCAGCACGCCCTCGGGCACATCGGAGGCGAGCTCCAGGGTGCGGAGCAGGCCCACGGAGGTCCCGCCGCCCGCGACCAGCAGCTCCGGCGGCGTGGACGAGATCTTCAGCTGCGTCGGATCGCCCCAGCGGTCGTCCAGCTTCTGCCCGGTCGGGGCGGTGAACCGGACCGTCAGGGACATCAGCCCGGGGGCGACGGGGCTCTTGGGCCGGTGGGTCTGTGCCGCCCCCTCGTCCACCTGCTGGGCCTCCTTGGGGATGGGCACGTAGACGAGCTGGTGCTTGTTCGCTTCGACCACCACCAGCAGCGGCTCGGAGCCGGCCACCTGGGTGTGGTCCACGATGACGTCCGAAGGTTCGGAGAGCCCGCGCGCGAGCGTAGACACCGTGCCGGAGGCGGGGTCGTAGCGGCGGACGGCGCCGTTGTAGGTGTCCGCGATCGCAACCGAGCCGTCGGGCAGCACCGTCACGCCCAGCGGGTGCTGGAGCCGCGCCTCGGCGGCCGGGCCGTCGCGGAAGCCGAAGTCGAACAGGCCCTTGCCGACGGCGGACTCGACCGTGATGGCACCGTCGTCGCCGATAACGAGCTTGCGCAGCGCCGAGGTCTCCGAGTCCGCGACCCAGATGTTCCCGTCCGCGTCTTCGGCGAGGCCGGAGGACTGGGCGAACCAGGCTTCCGCGGCCGGGCCGTCGAGCAGCCCTTCCAGGCCGTTGCCTGCGATGATGGACACGCCGCCGGTGACCGGGTCGAAGCTGAAGATCTGGTGCACGCCGGCCATCGCCACCACGACGGCGTTGAGCTTGCTGGACCAGACAACGTCCCAGGGCGAGCTCAGCGAGACCTGCAGCGGATCCGCTTCGAGCCGGGCACCGTAGGCAGCGCCCTCTTCGTCCACGCGGGCCGGGCCGGTCTCGAGCAGCCGCTGTACCCCGTTGCCGGCCAGGGTGGTGGCGGTGCCGTCCGCGAGGGAGAGCCCGCGGAGCCGGTGGTTGACCGAATCGGCAATCACGACGTCGTAACCCGCCTTCGCGGCCACGTCCGCCGGCAGCAGCACCAGGCCCTGCGGCTCGTTGAAGCGGGCGTCCGCGGCGCCGCCGTCGGCGTAGCCCTTCTCCCCCGACCCGTAGGTGCCCAGCACCGTTTCGAAGTCGGTGGAGAGCTCCACCAGGCGGTGGTGGCCGGTGTCGGTGACCAGCCAGGAGCCGGCGGCGGAATCCGTGCCGGGGTTTCCGGCAGCGGCGGAGCCGCCGCGGCCGGCCGGAAGGTACAGGGCCTTGCCCGGGAACCGCAGCGTTCCCGACGTCGGCTCCGGGGCCACGTAGGGACCGTCGCCGCGGTGCAGGGTGCCCTTCGCCTCGTGCTCGGCGATCAGCTCGGGGATAAGCACGGCCAGGCCGTCCGCGTGGCCTTCGCCGGAGAGGTGCGCGACGATATAGCCCTCGGGGTCGATGACCACCAGGGTCGGCCACGCGCGGGCGGTGTAAGCCTTCCAGGTATCCAGTTCCGGGTCGTCCAGCACCGGGTGGTGGATCTCGTACCGTTCGACGGCGGCGGCCAGGGCGACCGGATCCGCTTCGTGTTCGAATTTGGGCGAGTGCACGCCGACCGTCACCAGGACGTCGGAGTACTGCTGCTCCAGCGGGCGCAGTTCGTCCAGGACGTGAAGGCAGTTGATGCAGCAGAAGGTCCAGAAATCCAGCAGCACGATCTTGCCGCGGAGGGATTCGAGGTCCAGGGATTTGCCGCCGGTGTTCAGCCAGCCCCGGCCTACGAGTTCGGAGGCCCGGACCCGGTGGTGGGTGCGTACGGTTTCGCTCATCAGCGTCCTTCCAGCTTTGAATTGCGTTCTGCCAGCTTCGCGTCGCGTTGTGCGAGCTGGGCAAACATATCGTTATAAGCGGTGAGATCGGCGTCGTTATTCCTGTCCGCCGCCCGGTCGGTGCGTTTGGACTCGCGCTCGTCGGAGCGGGACCACATGACGGCGACGCCGATCGCCACCAGCAGGGTGGGCACTTCGCCGATCCCCCAGGCCACCGCGCCGCCCATCTGCTGGTCCAGCAGGGCCGAGGGACCCCAGGTCCGGCCCAGATTGCCGAAGTAGTCGGCGGCCAGCAGCCCGGTGCCGCCCATGATGGCGACACCGAAGAAGGCGTGGAAGCCCATGGTGGCCAGCAGAAGCAGTAGCCGCATCGGGTACGGGGCCCGTCGGGGCAACGGGTCGGTGCCGATCATCGTCAGCACAAAGATGTAGCCGGTCAGGGCGAAGTGCAGGTTCATCAGCTCGTGTCCCACGTGGTCGCGCATGGCGTAGCCGAAGGCGTCCGAGTAGTAGAACAGCACAATGGAGCCGGCAAAGTTCGCGGCGGCAAACAGCGGGTGCGTGACGAGTTGCGAGAACTTGGAGTGCACAAAGACCAGCAGCCATTCCCGGGGCCCTCGGGAGCTGTCCTGCCGCGGGGCCAGCGCCCGCAGCGCGAGCGTGACGGGCGCGCCCAGGACCAGGAAAATGGGTGCCACCATGGTCAGCGCCATGTGGTCCACCATGTGCGCGGAGAACAGCACACGGCCGTAGACCGACGGCGGGCCGGACGTCACGTAGGTGAGGACCACCAGTCCGATCACCCAGTTGACGGTGCGGAACCAGGACCAGGAGTCACCGCGCCGACGCACCTTGCGGATGCCCAGGAAGTAGGACACCAGGCCGAAGACGGCGACGGCGACCCAGAGCCAGTCGAGCCGCCACTCCGTGAGCCAGCGCTGCGGGGTCAGTTCCGGAGGCAGTTCGTAGCCGGAGAGGATGAAGGCCGGCGACGCGTCCGGGGCGAACGTGGTGGGCTGCGGCGGCGCGGAGCGACCCAGCGCGACCGCGATTCCCGACGTCGCGCCCATGATCAGCAGCTCCACGAGTACCAGCTGCCAGAGCACCCGGCGGGCGGACAGGCCGGCCCCCTTGGCGCCCAGCTGCGGGATCACCCACCGCCGGTGCATCAGGCCGATGCCGCCGAGGATCAGTGCCGCTGCCGTCTTGGCCAGGATGAGCTGGCCGTACGCGGACCCGAAAAGGTCGGGCCAGCTGGAGACCCTGATGCTGGCGTTGATCACGCCGGAGGCGAAGACCAAGGCGAAGGCGAAGCCGGCCAGGGACGAGAACCTGCGGAGGGTGGGCTCGGTAATGTCCGGGGCGCCCTTGGCCCCGGGGGCCGGCGCTGCGGCCAGGACGCCGGAGAGGAGGGCGAGGACGACCACGCCTCCCACCCAGGCCGAGACACCCACGAGGTGTAGGCCCAGGGAGTTGATGGCGCCTTCGTGGTCGTTCGAGCTGGCCGAGTGGCCGATCAGCGCCGCCGGCACCAGTCCCACCAGGGCTAGGACCAGGGTGAGGGCCAGCGCTCCCCTCGACCGGACGCCGAACAGGGCGGTGGTGGCAACCGCGGCGATGATGACCACCGCCAGCCACGCCCGGCCGGTGTCGATGTCGGTCATGAAGTAGACCAGGGACTTGGTGAATTCCGGGTCCCCGGAAACCGCTTGCCCCGCGATATCGGAGTAGCTCAGCACCAGCACCGCAACGGCAGAAAGCGTCCAGGTGACGCCCGCGACGGCGGCGACGGCCAGTGCGCGGGTGAACGCGGGATGCTCCGGGGCGTCGTTGTCCTTGGACCGGCGGCCGGAGAGGTTCCGGGGCAGGATTCCGACGGCGAAAATGAGGCCGCCGATCACGGTGGCGAGGGAGACGTTGTGGAGGGCCTTGCTGATTGGAAGCCCCCAGCGGACCAGGGCTCCCGGGTCCGAGACTGCGCGGGCCCCTGCCGCCCCGGAGAAGAGCATCGCAGCCACCAGCCCCAGGAACAACGCAGCCAGCCCGGCCAACTGCCAGGGACGGGAGATCCCCGGCGTTCCGGTACCGGCGCCAAGCGCTCCCCCCGTTGAGGTGGGCGCTGCTGGGGTTCGGGGTTTTGCTGCTGAAGGCACAACTCCATTGTCCGCTACGGCCGCCTGCGTGCCGAATCCGCCCGGTGGCGCTTAACGCAAAGGAGCGGCAACCCAACGGGTTGCCGCTCCTTTCAAGCGTGAGAAGAAGACTACTTCTTCTTGGCGACTGCAGCCTTCAGCTTGGAGCCGGCGGTCAGCTTGACGCTGTGGCCAGCGGCAATCTGGATGGTCTCGCCGGTCTGCGGGTTGCGGCCGGTGCGGGCGGCGCGGTCGGTGCGCTCGACGGCGAGCCAGCCCGGGATGGTGATCTTTTCGCCCGCGGCGACAGAGGTCTCGAAAACCTCGAACAGTGCATCGAGCACGGAGTTGACGGCTGCCTGGCTGGTGCCGGCCTTGCCAGCTACCTCTGCAACAAGTTCACTACGGTTCTTAGCCATTTATGTCCTCCTGGACGGTTCTAATTTCTGAAGCCTGCACGCGGCATGCGTGCAAGCCACTCTTCGAAAACTTACCAGCTTGGCGGCGTTGAGGCGGCAAATTCCGCGTGTTTTCGCCGTTTTTTGGGAAAAAATCCGGGTTTCGGGGGCTTAGGAGGCCCTTTTTCAGCCGTCAGCGGAAGCCCCGATCCCGCGGGGGACTGCGCCGGCCCACAGCAGCAACGCGGCGGAACGGCGGGTGGGTGGTTTTGGGGTTAAAGGGGGAGAGCCTCCAACCTGGTGGTTGGAGGCTCTCGACCTAATGGTTGTCCGGCGGTGACCTACTCTCCCACACCCTCCCGGGTGCAGTACCATCGGCGCTGTGGGTCTTAGCTTCCGGGTTCGGAATGGGACCGGGCGTTTCCCCCACGCTATGACCGCCGTAACCCTTGCTCCACACCCCGGGCCTGTGAAGGACCCCTGGGTGGGAAATCTGTGTGGTTACAACTCCCTGCCCCTGGGGGCAGTGTGGTGTTGTTATTCAGTTTTGGTTCCCTGGATCAACGTGCCCGTGGCGGGTTTGTTGTTTGGGAACCACATAGTGGACGCAAGCAGTCTTGTTTCTTTGTACCCTCCCCATGGGTGCGAACCCCTTTTGATGTTGGTTCGCGGGGTGGGTGTGTGGTGTAAGTTATCGGCCTATTAGTACCGGTCAGCTTCACGAGTCGTTAGTCCTCGCTTCCACATCCGGCCTATCAACCCAGTGGTCTGGCTGGGGGCCTCTCACACACAAGGTGTATGGAAATCTCATCTCGAAGCGAGCTTCCCGCTTAGATGCTTTCAGCGGTTATCCCATCCGAACGTAGCTAATCAGCGGTGCACTTGGCAGTACAACTGACACACCAGAGGTTCGTCCGTCCCGGTCCTCTCGTACTAAGGACAGCCCTTCTCAAATTTCCTGCGCGCGCAGCGGATAGGGACCGAACTGTCTCACGACGTTCTAAACCCAGCTCGCGTACCGCTTTAATGGGCGAACAGCCCAACCCTTGGGACCTACTCCAGCCCCAGGATGCGACGAGCCGACATCGAGGTGCCAAACCATGCCGTCGATATGGACTCTTGGGCAAGATCAGCCTGTTATCCCCGAGGTACCTTTTATCCGTTGAGCGACGGCCATTCCACAATGTACCGCCGGATCACTAGTCCCGACTTTCGTCCCTGCTCGAGATGTCTCTCTCACAGTCAAGCTCCCTTGTGCACTTACACTCGACACCTGATTGCCAACCAGGCTGAGGGAACCTTTGGGCGCCTCCGTTACTTTTTAGGAGGCAACCGCCCCAGTTAAACTACCCATCAGGCACTGTCCCTGACCCGGATTACGGGCCGAAGTTAGATGTCCAAAGTGACCAGAGTGGTATTTCAACGATGACTCCACCCGAACTGGCGTCCGGGCTTCAACGTCTCCCACCTATCCTACACAAGCCACTCCGAACACCAATACCAAACTATAGTAAAGGTCTCGGGGTCTTTCCGTCCTGCTGCGCGTAACGAGCATCTTTACTCGTACTGCAATTTCGCCGAGTTTATGGTTGAGACAGCGGGGAAGTCGTTACTCCATTCGTGCAGGTCGGAACTTACCCGACAAGGAATTTCGCTACCTTAGGATGGTTATAGTTACCACCGCCGTTTACTGGGGCTTAAATTCTCAGCTTCGCCTTGCGGCTAACCGGTCCTCTTAACCTTCCAGCACCGGGCAGGAGTCAGTCCGTATACATCGTCTTGCGACTTCGCACGGACCTGTGTTTTTAGTAAACAGTCGCTTCCCCCTGGTCTCTGCGGCCCCTGCACGCTCCGGACAGCTTGTGTCCATCACGATGGGGGCCCCCCTTCTCCCGAAGTTACGGGGGCATTTTGCCGAGTTCCTTAACCATAATTCTCTCGATCGCCTTAGTATTCTCTACCTGATCACCTGTGTCGGTTTGGGGTACGGGCGGCTAAAACCTCGCGTCGATGCTTTTCTAGGCAGCATAGGATCACCGAATCCCCCCATACGGGGGTCCCGTCGGGTCTCAGGCATCATGAACGGCGGATTTGCCTACCGTTCGCCCTACATCCTTAGACCGGGACAACCATCGCCCGGCTCGGCTACCTTCCTGCGTCACACCTGTTAATACGCTTGCCTCCCAGGTTTCGGTCCCGCGCTCCACCAAAACCCTCACACCACAAGGGTGATCGGGCAGGTCTCGGGCGGTTAGTATCCCCTGTTCAGCATGGGCGGTTTTTCGCCGGTACGGGAATATCAACCCGTTGTCCATCGACTACGCCTGTCGGCCTCGCCTTAGGTCCCGACTTACCCAGGGCAGATTAGCTTGACCCTGGAACCCTTGATCATTCGGCGGACGGGTTTCTCACCCGTCTTTCGCTACTCATGCCTGCATTCTCACTCGTGTAGGCTCCACCGCTGGTTTACACCGCGACTTCACTGCCCACACGACGCTCCCCTACCCATCCAGACGCCTGAACCACAAGGGCTTAGCTAATATCTGAATGCCACAACTTCGGCGGTGTACTTGAGCCCCGCTACATTGTCGGCGCGGAATCACTTGACCAGTGAGCTATTACGCACTCTTTTAAGGATGGCTGCTTCTAAGCCAACCTCCTGGTTGTCTTCGCAACTCCACATCCTTTCCCACTTAGCACACGCTTAGGGGCCTTAGTTGGTGGTCTGGGCTGTTTCCCTCTCGACTATGAAGCTTATCCCCCACAGTCTCACTGCTGCGCTCTCACTTACCGGCATTCGGAGTTTGGCTGACGTCAGTAACCTTGTAGGGCCCATTAGCCATCCAGTAGCTCTACCTCCGGTAAGAAACACGCAACGCTGCACCTAAATGCATTTCGGGGAGAACCAGCTATCACGAAGTTTGATTGGCCTTTCACCCCTACCCACAGCTCATCCCCTCCATTTTCAACTGAAGTGGGTTCGGTCCTCCACGACGTCTTACCGTCGCTTCAACCTGGCCATGGGTAGATCACTTCGCTTCGGGTCTAGATCACGCCACTGCAACGCCCTGTTCAGACTCGCTTTCGCTACGGCTTCCCCACACGGGTTAACCTCGCGACGTAACACTAACTCGCAGGCTCATTCTTCAAAAGGCACGCCGTCACCCCAACACAGCAAGCTGCGGAGGCTCCGACGGATTGTAAGCACACGGTTTCAGGTACTGTTTCACTCCCCTCCCGGGGTACTTTTCACCTTTCCCTCACGGTACTGGTCCGCTATCGGTCATTAGGGAGTATTTAGGCTTATCAGGTGGTCCTGACAGATTCGCACGGGATTTCTCGGGCCCCGTGCTACTTGGGATACTTCCCAGGCGGCACACTACATTTCGGTTACGGGGCTCACACCCTCTCTGGCCGGCCTTTCAAGACCGTTCACCTATGCACATGCTCTCACCCCACTGTCCCGGCAGAGACAGAACGGAAAGTCCCACAACCCCGACCATGCAACGCCCGCCGGCTATCACACATGGAACGGTTTAGCCTGATCCGCGTTCGCTCGCCACTACTAACGGAATCACTATTGTTTTCTCTTCCTGCGGGTACTGAGATGTTTCACTTCCCCGCGTTCCCTCCACGCACCCTATGTGTTCAGATGCGGGTCACCAGGCAACTCGCGTCCCTGGCGGGGTTTCCCCATTCGGACACCCTGGGATCACAGTCCGGTTATCGACTCCCCCAGGCTTATCGCAGATTCCTACGTCCTTCTTCGGCTCCTAATGCCAAGGCATCCACCGTGTGCTCTTAAAAACTTGACCACAAAAGATCAAGGAGTAATTTCGAGAGAACCACAGAAACCAACCACACCCAACAACACCACCCCAAAAGGGTGACACCATCACGCGCAGCCAGATCCAGGTTCATATTCTTGGAAATTGCTTCTTATAAAAGATGCTCGCGTCCACTATGTAGTTCTCAAACAACAACCCCGTACCACACACCCCACACACCAGACCCCCACAAAAGGGACCGAACAGTGCATGCTCGTCGCAGCCGGGAAACCAGAAACACAAGTCCCACACCCCGCACCCCCAACCCCCCGAAAGGAGAAGAACGCGCAAGCCATGGTCCTGTTGTCTCAGGACCCAACAGTGTGCCAAACACTAAACCGCCTGCGTCCCGCCCCCGCCGTTCCAGGACACCCTGCTCCACAAGAGAGCAGCACATCCGTACTGGGCAAGGACAAAACCATGCGGCCGCTATTTGTTGATATTCCACCCGTGAGCACCCGCCGCAGAACAATCGTCTGCGCAACGGGCGTACTCCTGACAACACCACCACACAGGCATAACGCCCGGCGGGGTTGTTGTAGGTGCTCCTTAGAAAGGAGGTGATCCAGCCGCACCTTCCGGTACGGCTACCTTGTTACGACTTAGTCCCAATCGCCAGTCCCACCTTCGACAGCTCCCTCCCACAAGGGGTTAGGCCACCGGCTTCGGGTGTTACCAACTTTCGTGACTTGACGGGCGGTGTGTACAAGGCCCGGGAACGTATTCACCGCAGCGTTGCTGATCTGCGATTACTAGCGACTCCGACTTCATGGGGTCGAGTTGCAGACCCCAATCCGAACTGAGACCGGCTTTTTGGGATTAGCTCCACCTCACAGTATCGCAACCCTTTGTACCGGCCATTGTAGCATGCGTGAAGCCCAAGACATAAGGGGCATGATGATTTGACGTCGTCCCCACCTTCCTCCGAGTTGACCCCGGCAGTCTCCCATGAGTCCCCGCCATTACGCGCTGGCAACATGGAACGAGGGTTGCGCTCGTTGCGGGACTTAACCCAACATCTCACGACACGAGCTGACGACAACCATGCACCACCTGTGAACCGGCCCCAAAGGGGAAGGACTGTTTCCAGCCCGGTCCGGTCCATGTCAAGCCTTGGTAAGGTTCTTCGCGTTGCATCGAATTAATCCGCATGCTCCGCCGCTTGTGCGGGCCCCCGTCAATTCCTTTGAGTTTTAGCCTTGCGGCCGTACTCCCCAGGCGGGGCACTTAATGCGTTAGCTACGGCGCGGAAAACGTGGAATGTCCCCCACACCTAGTGCCCAACGTTTACGGCATGGACTACCAGGGTATCTAATCCTGTTCGCTCCCCATGCTTTCGCTCCTCAGCGTCAGTTAATGCCCAGAGACCTGCCTTCGCCATCGGTGTTCCTCCTGATATCTGCGCATTTCACCGCTACACCAGGAATTCCAGTCTCCCCTACATCACTCTAGTCTGCCCGTACCCACCGCAGATCCGGAGTTGAGCCCCGGACTTTCACGGCAGACGCGACAAACCGCCTACGAGCTCTTTACGCCCAATAATTCCGGATAACGCTTGCGCCCTACGTATTACCGCGGCTGCTGGCACGTAGTTAGCCGGCGCTTCTTCTGCAGGTACCGTCACTTTCGCTTCTTCCCTACTGAAAGAGGTTTACAACCCGAAGGCCGTCATCCCTCACGCGGCGTCGCTGCATCAGGCTTGCGCCCATTGTGCAATATTCCCCACTGCTGCCTCCCGTAGGAGTCTGGGCCGTGTCTCAGTCCCAGTGTGGCCGGTCACCCTCTCAGGCCGGCTACCCGTCGTCGCCTTGGTGAGCCATTACCTCACCAACAAGCTGATAGGCCGCGAGTCCATCCAAAACCACAATAAAGCTTTCCACCCCCCACCATGCGATGAGGAGTCATATCCGGTATTAGACCCAGTTTCCCAGGCTTATCCCAGAGTTAAGGGCAGGTTACTCACGTGTTACTCACCCGTTCGCCACTAATCCCCCAGCAAGCTGGGATCATCGTTCGACTTGCATGTGTTAAGCACGCCGCCAGCGTTCATCCTGAGCCAGGATCAAACTCTCCGTTGAAGAAAAACAGACACAACCAAAGAACCACGGGAAAACGCGGAACCAGGCTGCACAAAATTTGAAACCAGCTAAAAACACCAGACCCGCCACGGGGTGGCAGATCCGGCACAATCAACCAATTCAATACAATAAATTGGTATCAACAAACTTGGCACACTATTGAGTTCTCAAACAACAGACACACCCGGCACCACCCAAACCCAACGGTCCAGGATCGCTCCGGAGCAACTTTTCAAACTTACCCGGTCTCGTCTTCCGAAGCAAATCCGGCTTCCCGGACCAACATCAGCAGACGAACCAGCCCCACCAATATTCTTTAGCGATTGAAGCGCCGAAAGAACCCGGTTTTGAATTTTTTTGGGGGATTGGCCGCCTCCGGTCCTTCAGCGTTTCCGCTGTTCTCCCTCGTGGCGACTTAGAAAACAATACACCCAGTCGACCGTAACCGCAAACCCGCTTCGGAACTGCGCCAGGGGCGGGGCAGCCGACCCTGAAACTGCCGGCAAACCGGCCCTGCATGTCCCGCACCACCGCCGGGATCGCGAGGCCACCAGCGAAGCCGCCGTCGCGAGGGGCTGTATGACCCATCACTATCAGGTCGCTGCTATGGATACCATCAGGGGGTGAGGGCACACGGCCGGCGCCAGTTAGCAGTCCCGTCCCATCGGCGTGTGTCCGGGCCGGCTGTGAACGGGCTTTCGCAACACGACGTCACCGCCCGCATCGAGAGCGGGCTCGACAATCGGGTCCCCGACAAAACCAGCCGCAGCCTGTGGCAGATTTTCCGTGCCAACGTCCTGACGCTCTTCAACGCAATCGTCGGCACCAGCTTCCTCGTGTTGCTACTGCTGGGCCGCTGGCAGGATGCACTCTTCGGGCTCGCGGCCCTCGGAAACGCGGTAATCGGTGTCGTCCAAGAATTCCGCGCCAAAAGATCCTTGGACCGGCTCGCCGTCCTGGATGCCCCGCGTGCCCGGGTGCTGCGCGACGGCCAGATCCGGGACATCGCAACCGCCGACGTCGTCCGCGACGATGTCCTGGTCCTGCGAGCCGGCGACCAGGTGACCGCGGACGCTGCAGTGCTCGAAGCCGCCGGCCTCGAATCCGATGAGTCCCTTCTCACCGGAGAATCGGATCCCGTCAACAAGGACACCGGGTCGGACGTGCTGTCAGGTTCCATCATTGTGGCCGGCCACGGCAAGGCACGGGTGGTGCGCGTAGGTGCCGAGTCGTTCGCCAGCCGTCTCACGGCTGATGCGCGAAGGTTTTCGCTCGTGAATTCTGAGATCCGCAACAGCCTCAACCGGGTGCTCCGCTGGATTGCCTGGGCCATCCTGCCGGTCGCAGTCCTTGTGGTGAACGGCGAGCTGCAGGCACGTGGCGGCTGGCAGAACGCGATCGCCACCGGCAGCTGGGCGGAAGCTTTGGTAGGGGTCATCGCCAGCGTCATCGCCATGGTGCCGTTGGGCCTCGTCTTGCTGACCAGCGTCGCGTTCGCCGTCGGAGGGCTCAGGCTCGCCGGCCACAAGGTGTTGATCCAAGAGCTTGCGGCCGTCGAAGGGCTCGCTCGCGTTGACGTCCTTTGCATGGACAAAACCGGCACCCTGACCGAGGGAGGACTCAGGTTCGACGCGGTCCACCAGCTGACCGGCGCACCGGATCCGGGCTGGCAGCAGGCCCTCGGCTGGTTCGCCGCCGAACCGGAGGCGAACACGACCGCGCGGAGCCTTGGCGATGCATTTGAGGACGACGGCGGATTTCAGTCAATCTCGTACGTTCCGTTCTCCTCTTCCCGGAAGTGGAGCGGAGTGACCTTTGGGGGGAGCAACGGGTCAACCCCCACGTGGATTCTGGGCGCGCCGGAAATGATTCTTGCTCCGGGAAACCGCACTCCGCCGCTGCCAGCCTTCCGGTCGGAGGCGGATTCCCCCGGCGCCCCGTCCCGGGCCCTGGCCTCCGGACACGCCGGTGTGCTGGCGCAAGCCGGCGAGCTGGCCGGCGCCGGTCTTCGGACGCTGCTCCTGGCCGGGGCGGACGGGCTGCCGGGGTCCGGCAAGACGGCCACACTGCCGGACGGGCTCCGGCCCGTTGCCCTCCTGACGTTCCGGGAACAACCCCGCACGGACGCCCGCGAAACCCTGGACTTCTTCCGCGCCGAGGGCGTTGAGTTGAAGATCATTTCCGGGGATGATCCGCGGACTGTCGCTGCCATTGCACGCCGCGTTGGCCTCGAGGTCAGCGAGGGCTTTGACGCGCGCTCGTTGCCCGAGGACCCCGTCCTGCTCGAGCAAGTGATGGAGACCAACACGGTGTTTGGCCGAGTCAGCCCCGACCAGAAGAAGGACATGGTTGCCGCCCTGCAACGGCTCGGGCACACCGTGGCCATGACCGGCGACGGGGTCAACGACGCTCTGGCCCTTAAGACGGCCGACTTGGGCATTGCCATGGATTCCGCGGCGCCGGCCACGAAGGCGGTGGCACGACTGGTCCTCCTCGATGGCCGCTTCGACCGGCTTCCGGAAGTGCTGGCAGAGGGCCGGCGAGTGATCGCCAACATAGAACGCGTGTCCAGTCTCTTCCTCAGCAAGACGGCCTACTCGATTGCCATAGCCGTCAGCTTCGGGCTGCTGCAGTGGCAGTTTCCGTTCCTCCCCCGGCAGCTGTCCTTTACCGACGGCCTGACGATCGGAATCCCGGCGTTCTTCCTGGCGCTGATGCCGAACACCCGGCGGTACAAACCTGGATTCCTCCGGCGTTCCCTCTGGTTCTCCCTGCCGGCGGGGCTCATCGTCGCGGGCTCGCTGCTCGTGCTCAACGCAATCGCGACAGCCGCCGTGATCCGCGAGCCGGCGCCGGATGCCGTTCGTTCTGCCTCCGTCCTCACGCTTTCGATCGTGGGGCTCTGGATCCTGGCCGTAGTCTCCCGGCCGCTCAATGCCGGCCGGCTGGGGGTGTTGGGGGCGATGAGCGTCGCCCTTGTTGCCTTGTTCAACCTCCCCCTGGCGCAGGACTTCTTCATCCTCTCCTGGCCGCCATCCGAGCTCCTGCTCCCGGCACTGGTTGCCGGCGCCGTCGGAGGACTCGCCATAGAGCTCCTCGCCTGCCTGCACGGACGCAAATTTCCCCGCTGACTCTGCGGACGGCGTTGGCTCCGTTGTGGAAAACGTACACTTCCTTCCGGCTCCCCAATCGGCTGGAGACGGCCGGGCTTGCCTTCGTCAGCTGGCCGGGCCGTATTGGAACCGCCGGACCTCCTGCGAGCAGCGGCAGGCGCGGCGATGTTCGCGGCCCACTCGAATGCCGGCAACCGCAGCGGTGGCAAGTACTTCCTCACGCTCCCGCAGACGTGTCAAGTACTACCCCAACGCTCCCGCAGACGTGGCCAGCAACTCACCGACGCTCCCGCACTTTTGACCGCTTATGCCCGACTCTCCCGCAATTGCTGAGCGAAGGAGGCGCCGCCGGCAGGCCAGCGCTGAACCGCCTGGGTAGGCTTCCCTTAGGCGCCGGTCGTGCGGGAGGGTTCTCGTTTTAGCAGCCTCTTGTGCGGGAGCGTCGTTGATATACCGGGAGGATCTGCGGGAGGGTTTCGGGTTTGGGTGTTAAAGAGCTCAGGCCCCGACACGTGGTGTCGGGGCCTGGCTGTAATGGTTGTCCGGCGGTGACCTACTCTCCCACACCCTCCCGGGTGCAGTACCATCGGCGCTGTGGGTCTTAGCTTCCGGGTTCGGAATGGGACCGGGCGTTTCCCCCACGCTATGACCGCCGTAACCCTTGCTCCGCACCCCGGGCCTGTGAAGGGACCGTGGGTGGGAAATCTGTGTGGTTACAACATGTGGTGTTGTATTCAGTTTTGGTTCCCTGGATCAACGTGCCCGTGGCGGGTTTGTTGTTTGGGAACCACATAGTGGACGCAAGCAGTCTTGTTTCTTTGTACCCTTCTTCGTGGTGTGAACGTCTTTTGAATCCGTTCACGAAGAGGGGTGTGTGGTGTAAGTTATCGGCCTATTAGTACCGGTCAGCTTCACGAGTCGTTAGTCCTCGCTTCCACATCCGGCCTATCAACCCAGTGGTCTGGCTGGGGGCCTCTCACACACAAGGTGTATGGAAATCTCATCTCGAAGCGAGCTTCCCGCTTAGATGCTTTCAGCGGTTATCCCATCCGAACGTAGCTAATCAGCGGTGCACTTGGCAGTACAACTGACACACCAGAGGTTCGTCCGTCCCGGTCCTCTCGTACTAAGGACAGCCCTTCTCAAATTTCCTGCGCGCGCAGCGGATAGGGACCGAACTGTCTCACGACGTTCTAAACCCAGCTCGCGTACCGCTTTAATGGGCGAACAGCCCAACCCTTGGGACCTACTCCAGCCCCAGGATGCGACGAGCCGACATCGAGGTGCCAAACCATGCCGTCGATATGGACTCTTGGGCAAGATCAGCCTGTTATCCCCGAGGTACCTTTTATCCGTTGAGCGACGGCCATTCCACAATGTACCGCCGGATCACTAGTCCCGACTTTCGTCCCTGCTCGAGATGTCTCTCTCACAGTCAAGCTCCCTTGTGCACTTACACTCGACACCTGATTGCCAACCAGGCTGAGGGAACCTTTGGGCGCCTCCGTTACTTTTTAGGAGGCAACCGCCCCAGTTAAACTACCCATCAGGCACTGTCCCTGACCCGGATTACGGGCCGAAGTTAGATGTCCAAAGTGACCAGAGTGGTATTTCAACGATGACTCCACCCGAACTGGCGTCCGGGCTTCAACGTCTCCCACCTATCCTACACAAGCCACTCCGAACACCAATACCAAACTATAGTAAAGGTCTCGGGGTCTTTCCGTCCTGCTGCGCGTAACGAGCATCTTTACTCGTACTGCAATTTCGCCGAGTTTATGGTTGAGACAGCGGGGAAGTCGTTACTCCATTCGTGCAGGTCGGAACTTACCCGACAAGGAATTTCGCTACCTTAGGATGGTTATAGTTACCACCGCCGTTTACTGGGGCTTAAATTCTCAGCTTCGCCTTGCGGCTAACCGGTCCTCTTAACCTTCCAGCACCGGGCAGGAGTCAGTCCGTATACATCGTCTTGCGACTTCGCACGGACCTGTGTTTTTAGTAAACAGTCGCTTCCCCCTGGTCTCTGCGGCCCCTGCACGCTCCGGACAGCTTGTGTCCATCACGATGGGGGCCCCCCTTCTCCCGAAGTTACGGGGGCATTTTGCCGAGTTCCTTAACCATAATTCTCTCGATCGCCTTAGTATTCTCTACCTGATCACCTGTGTCGGTTTGGGGTACGGGCGGCTAAAACCTCGCGTCGATGCTTTTCTAGGCAGCATAGGATCACCGAATCCCCCCATACGGGGGTCCCGTCGGGTCTCAGGCATCATGAACGGCGGATTTGCCTACCGTTCGCCCTACATCCTTAGACCGGGACAACCATCGCCCGGCTCGGCTACCTTCCTGCGTCACACCTGTTAATACGCTTGCCTCCCAGGTTTCGGTCCCGCGCTCCACCAAAACCCTCACACCACAAGGGTGATCGGGCAGGTCTCGGGCGGTTAGTATCCCCTGTTCAGCATGGGCGGTTTTTCGCCGGTACGGGAATATCAACCCGTTGTCCATCGACTACGCCTGTCGGCCTCGCCTTAGGTCCCGACTTACCCAGGGCAGATTAGCTTGACCCTGGAACCCTTGATCATTCGGCGGACGGGTTTCTCACCCGTCTTTCGCTACTCATGCCTGCATTCTCACTCGTGTAGGCTCCACCGCTGGTTTACACCGCGACTTCACTGCCCACACGACGCTCCCCTACCCATCCAGACGCCTGAACCACAAGGGCTTAGCTAATATCTGAATGCCACAACTTCGGCGGTGTACTTGAGCCCCGCTACATTGTCGGCGCGGAATCACTTGACCAGTGAGCTATTACGCACTCTTTTAAGGATGGCTGCTTCTAAGCCAACCTCCTGGTTGTCTTCGCAACTCCACATCCTTTCCCACTTAGCACACGCTTAGGGGCCTTAGTTGGTGGTCTGGGCTGTTTCCCTCTCGACTATGAAGCTTATCCCCCACAGTCTCACTGCTGCGCTCTCACTTACCGGCATTCGGAGTTTGGCTGACGTCAGTAACCTTGTAGGGCCCATTAGCCATCCAGTAGCTCTACCTCCGGTAAGAAACACGCAACGCTGCACCTAAATGCATTTCGGGGAGAACCAGCTATCACGAAGTTTGATTGGCCTTTCACCCCTACCCACAGCTCATCCCCTCCATTTTCAACTGAAGTGGGTTCGGTCCTCCACGACGTCTTACCGTCGCTTCAACCTGGCCATGGGTAGATCACTTCGCTTCGGGTCTAGATCACGCCACTGCAACGCCCTGTTCAGACTCGCTTTCGCTACGGCTTCCCCACACGGGTTAACCTCGCGACGTAACACTAACTCGCAGGCTCATTCTTCAAAAGGCACGCCGTCACCCCAACACAGCAAGCTGCGGAGGCTCCGACGGATTGTAAGCACACGGTTTCAGGTACTGTTTCACTCCCCTCCCGGGGTACTTTTCACCTTTCCCTCACGGTACTGGTCCGCTATCGGTCATTAGGGAGTATTTAGGCTTATCAGGTGGTCCTGACAGATTCGCACGGGATTTCTCGGGCCCCGTGCTACTTGGGATACTTCCCAGGCGGCACACTACATTTCGGTTACGGGGCTCACACCCTCTCTGGCCGGCCTTTCAAGACCGTTCACCTATGCACATGCTCTCACCCCACTGTCCCGGCAGAGACAGAACGGAAAGTCCCACAACCCCGACCATGCAACGCCCGCCGGCTATCACACATGGAACGGTTTAGCCTGATCCGCGTTCGCTCGCCACTACTAACGGAATCACTATTGTTTTCTCTTCCTGCGGGTACTGAGATGTTTCACTTCCCCGCGTTCCCTCCACGCACCCTATGTGTTCAGATGCGGGTCACCAGGCAACTCGCGTCCCTGGCGGGGTTTCCCCATTCGGACACCCTGGGATCACAGTCCGGTTATCGACTCCCCCAGGCTTATCGCAGATTCCTACGTCCTTCTTCGGCTCCTAATGCCAAGGCATCCACCGTGTGCTCTTAAAAACTTGACCACAAAAGATCAAGGAGTAATTTCGAGAGAACCATGAAACCAACCCCACACCCAACAACACCACCCCAAAAGGGTGACACCATCACGCGCAGCCAGATCCAGGTTCATATTTCTTGGAAATTGCTTCTTATAAAAGATGCTCGCGTCCACTATGTAGTTCTCAAACAACAACCCCGTACCACACACCCCACACACCCAACCCCCGAAGGGACCAAACAGTGCATGAAACGTCGCAGCCGGGAAACCAGAAACACAAGTCCCACACCCCGCACCCCCAACCCCCCGAAAGGAGAAGAACGCGCAAGCCATGGTCCTGTTGTCTCAGGACCCAACAGTGTGCCAAACACTAAACCGCCTGCGTCCCGCCCCCGCCGTTCCAGGACACCCTGCTCCACAAGAGAGCAGCACATCCGTACTGGGCAAGGACAAAACCATGCGGCCGCTATTTGTTGATATTCCACCCGTGAGCACCCGCCGCAGAACAATCGTCTGCGCAACGGGCGTACTCCTGACAACACCACCACACAGGCATAACGCCCGGCGGGGTTGTTGTAGGTGCTCCTTAGAAAGGAGGTGATCCAGCCGCACCTTCCGGTACGGCTACCTTGTTACGACTTAGTCCCAATCGCCAGTCCCACCTTCGACAGCTCCCTCCCACAAGGGGTTAGGCCACCGGCTTCGGGTGTTACCAACTTTCGTGACTTGACGGGCGGTGTGTACAAGGCCCGGGAACGTATTCACCGCAGCGTTGCTGATCTGCGATTACTAGCGACTCCGACTTCATGGGGTCGAGTTGCAGACCCCAATCCGAACTGAGACCGGCTTTTTGGGATTAGCTCCACCTCACAGTATCGCAACCCTTTGTACCGGCCATTGTAGCATGCGTGAAGCCCAAGACATAAGGGGCATGATGATTTGACGTCGTCCCCACCTTCCTCCGAGTTGACCCCGGCAGTCTCCCATGAGTCCCCGCCATTACGCGCTGGCAACATGGAACGAGGGTTGCGCTCGTTGCGGGACTTAACCCAACATCTCACGACACGAGCTGACGACAACCATGCACCACCTGTGAACCGGCCCCAAAGGGGAAGGACTGTTTCCAGCCCGGTCCGGTCCATGTCAAGCCTTGGTAAGGTTCTTCGCGTTGCATCGAATTAATCCGCATGCTCCGCCGCTTGTGCGGGCCCCCGTCAATTCCTTTGAGTTTTAGCCTTGCGGCCGTACTCCCCAGGCGGGGCACTTAATGCGTTAGCTACGGCGCGGAAAACGTGGAATGTCCCCCACACCTAGTGCCCAACGTTTACGGCATGGACTACCAGGGTATCTAATCCTGTTCGCTCCCCATGCTTTCGCTCCTCAGCGTCAGTTAATGCCCAGAGACCTGCCTTCGCCATCGGTGTTCCTCCTGATATCTGCGCATTTCACCGCTACACCAGGAATTCCAGTCTCCCCTACATCACTCTAGTCTGCCCGTACCCACCGCAGATCCGGAGTTGAGCCCCGGACTTTCACGGCAGACGCGACAAACCGCCTACGAGCTCTTTACGCCCAATAATTCCGGATAACGCTTGCGCCCTACGTATTACCGCGGCTGCTGGCACGTAGTTAGCCGGCGCTTCTTCTGCAGGTACCGTCACTTTCGCTTCTTCCCTACTGAAAGAGGTTTACAACCCGAAGGCCGTCATCCCTCACGCGGCGTCGCTGCATCAGGCTTGCGCCCATTGTGCAATATTCCCCACTGCTGCCTCCCGTAGGAGTCTGGGCCGTGTCTCAGTCCCAGTGTGGCCGGTCACCCTCTCAGGCCGGCTACCCGTCGTCGCCTTGGTGAGCCATTACCTCACCAACAAGCTGATAGGCCGCGAGTCCATCCAAAACCACAATAAAGCTTTCCACCCCCCACCATGCGATGAGGAGTCATATCCGGTATTAGACCCAGTTTCCCAGGCTTATCCCAGAGTTAAGGGCAGGTTACTCACGTGTTACTCACCCGTTCGCCACTAATCCCCCAGCAAGCTGGGATCATCGTTCGACTTGCATGTGTTAAGCACGCCGCCAGCGTTCATCCTGAGCCAGGATCAAACTCTCCGTTGAAGAAAAACAGACACAACCAAAGAACCACGGGAAAACGCGGAACCAGGCTGCACAAAATTTGAAACCAGCTAAAAACACCAGACCCACCACGGGGTGGCAGATCCGGCACAATCAACCAATTCAATACAATAAATTGGTATCAACAAACTTGGCACACTATTGAGTTCTCAAACAACAGACACACCCGGCACCACCCAAACCCAACGGTCCAGGATCGCTCCGGAGCAACTTTTCAAACTTACCCGAGTCCGTGACGCTTTGCAAACGGGCGTTTCCGCGATTTCCAATGCCACGAACAGGATCCCCGCCCTTATTCAGCGCGCAAATATCCGCGCCATTTTCCAGGCTGTTTATCAGGGGGTCGGTCGCTATCTTTCCGCTTCAGCGGCGGCGACTCGAACTACTTTACACACGAACCCGACCCGGAACAAATCGACCCCCGCCGGCACCACCGGGCCTCATAACCCCCGGAAATCCGCGCCAAAACGGGCCGCCGCGCACGGAAGTCCCGGTCCGGCGTCGAAAGTCGCCGGTGTGTGCTCCGTCACCGCGGCAACCATGTAGCGCCGGCACCCGAAGGTGGCGGCCGGCGCGGGCCGAGGGCCGACGGCCCGGGTACGCAGCACCGGTTAAACGGAAGAAGGGCCGGCAACCATAAGGTTGCCGGCCCTTCTTCAAGCCACTGGTGTCAGGAGTACTGAGTTACCAGGAAGACTTCGTGATGCCCGGGAGCTCACCGCGGTGAGCCATGTCGCGGAAGCGAACACGGGAGATACCGAACTTCTGGAACGTACCGCGGGGGCGGCCGTCGATGATGTCGCGGTTACGCAGGCGGACCGGCGAGGCGTTGCGGGGCAGCTTCTGCAGGCCGAGGCGTGCGGCTTCGCGTGCTTCGTCGGTTGAGTTGGGGTCAACCAGAGCCTTCTTCAGTTCGAGGCGCTTTGCAGCGTAACGCTCGACGATGACTTTACGCTGTTCGTTCTTAGCGATCATTGACTTCTTAGCCATGTGTTTAGCGCTCCTCTCGGAATTCGACGTGCTGGCGGATTTTGGGATCGTACTTCCGCAGGACCATACGGTCCGGGTCGTTACGACGGTTCTTGCGCGTCACGTAGGTGTAACCCGTGCCCGCGGTCGACTTGAGCTTGATGATCGGACGTACGTCCTTGTCCTTTGCCACTAGAGCTTCACTCCTCGTGCCAGGATGGCGGCGACGACTACGTCAATGCCGCGTACGTCGATGGTCTTGATGCCACGTGCAGAGACCTGCAGGGTGACATTACGGCGCAGGGACGGAACCCAGTAGCGCTTCTTCTGGATGTTCGGATCGAACCGGCGCTTGTTGCGGCGGTGCGAGTGCGAAATGCTGTGTCCAAAGCCCGGCTCGGCTCCGGTCACCTGGCAGTGTGCTGCCATGACGACTCTCCTCATGAAAATAAAATGAAACGGCCGGCGGAGTTCCCGCATAACCGCGCGACAGGCAGCGTCCGCATCCAGTTCCCACGCGCATCCCGCAGTTCGCGGACAGCCGGTAAACCGGCGTCAGTCCTCAGCTGCGGCGAAGATTATGGGTCACGGGCACCGGGCGGTGATAACCACAAGGGAATCACTGCGAAGTGCCGGGATACTGGGCGAATACAGGAGTGCACGCAACTTGAGCCCCTAACTACCGGCCACCGGAGGTACCTGATTTCTCAGCCATATCCGCCAACCGGAGCAATTGCACACGCTCCGCGCCACCTAGCGCCTACCAAGTCTACGAGCTTGGCGAATTAAAGACCAATCCGGGCCCGGAGGGTGTATAAGCAGCGACGCCGTGGCGGCCGGCAAGTCACATCAGCGACGTAGTCCTTTCACAGCAAAATGATAGGCAATGGGCAGACTCTGGATCCATGAACACACCTACCCAGACTGCCCTGCAGCCCGTGACCCGACGGGCGCCGGTCGGCGGCAATCCCTTCAAGGGGCAGTACCGCAGGCGGCTGCTCCGAGCCGATCTCCTCACCGTGATCGCCTGGGCGTCACTGGCCGGGGCTGTGGCTCTGTGGCTCGCCGACGGGGGCGCCGCCGGCTTCTCAAGTGTGGCCGGGGCGATCACTGCGGTGGGCATCGTGGCCGGGCTCGCCGGGATGGACCTGGTGCTGCTCATGCTGCTCCTTGCTGCCCGTCTTCCCATCATCGACGGCGCCGTGGGCCATGACCGCGCCCTCGAATTCCACCGCAAACTCGGGAAGCCGTCCCTGTACCTGCTCCTGGCGCACGGCGCGCTGCTCGCCATCGGCTACGGCCTGGCCGAAGGGCTCGACCCGTTCAGTGAGGCGGTGGCCCTGTGGGTCATGGTTCCCGACATGTGGCTGGCATTCGTCTCCCTTGCGCTGTTTCTTGCGGTGGTCGTCACTTCCCTGGTGGCCGTCCGCCGCCGGTTCCCCTATGAGTTCTGGTACGCCGTCCACCTGCTGACCTATGCCGCCGTGCTGACCTCGCTGCCGCACCAGTTCAGCGTCGGAGGCCTGTTCGCCGAAGGCACCTGGCAGCGCTGGTACTGGCTGGCGGTGTGCATCGCCACGGGGGCGGCGCTGTTGCACTACCGCGTCCTTGAGCCGATTGTCGCCACCGTCCGGCACCAGCTGCGGGTCAGCCGCGTGGTGGCTGCGGGCCACGGTGTGGTCAGCGTCGAAATGAGGGGCCGGCACCTCGACGAGCTGGCCGGAAGCGGCGGACGGTTCTTCATCTGGCGCTTCCTCGCCCCGGGCCAGTGGTGGCACCCGCATCCCTTCAGCCTCTCCGCGGAGCCGCTTCAGTTTAACGCCGACGGCGGCGGCCTCCTGCGGATTACGGTCCGGAACCTCGGCAGGGGTTCCGCGAGCCTGGCCCGGTTGAAGCCCGGCACCCGGGTAGCTGTCGAAGGTCCGTACGGGCTCTTCAGTACCGCGGCCCGCAGCCGGAGGCACGTCGTGATGATTGGAGCCGGCATCGGCATCACCCCCATCCGCGCCCTGCTCGAGAACACCCCCTTCGCCCCGGGTGACGCGACCGTGATTCTCCGCGGCCACAGCCGGTCCGGCCTGTATCTCGGCGAGGAAGTCCTTGAACTTTGCCGGCGCCGCGGCGCCACCCTTTTCCACCTGACCGGCCGCCGGCCCCGCGGCGTCCAGACCTGGCAGCCGGAAGCGGAGGCGCGTGCCGGCTACCGGCTGGCGAGCTACGCGCCCAAGATCGCCGACGCCGACGTCTACGTCTGCGGGCCGGCCGGCTGGGCACAAAACGTCCTAAATGACGCACGCCGGGCCGGCGTGCGGGAAGAACAACTCCACTACGAAAGGTTCGACTGGTGAGAATTCGTGCAGCAGTTTCAGCAACCCTGGCCTCGGTCGGGATCCTCGTGGCCGGCTGGCAGTCCGGAACGCACGTGGCCGGCACTGCCAGCGCCGTGGGCACAACAACCGGCTCCGCCGGAGCAGGCTCCACCGGCTCGGGGACCAGTGGTTCCGCCGGGAGTTCGGCGCAGTCCTCCGGAACCACCGGAACCACCGGTTCGTCAGGCACCTCCGGATCCAGCGGAGCGGCGGCGAAGGCCGGCGGCAGCTATGCCGGCGACGTCGTGCAGACGCGCTTCGGCCCTGTCCAGGTGCAGATCACCGTCAGCGGCGGCACCATCTCCGATGTCACCGCCCTCCAACTCACGGATGACGGCGGACGGTCGGTGCAAATCAGCAACTACGCCGCACCCCTGCTGCGCGAGGAGGTCCTCCAGGCCCAGTCAGCCAACGTGCAGACCATCAGCGGCGCCACCGTCACCAGTGACGCTTACCTGACCTCGCTCCAGGCAGCCCTCGATGCAGCCCACCTCTGAGCTGGGGCGGCCGGACCTGGCGGCCAAAACCTTCCGGTCCATGGGGACCGTCGTCAGCCTCACCGTCCCGGCCGCGACCGGGGACCGGTCCCCCGCGGCAGAGGCCGCACTGGCGGAAGCCGCCGGCGTCGTCGAACGGCGGTTCCTGGAACTGGACGCCCGCTTCAGCCTCTATCGGCCCGAGTCCGAGGCCAGCAGGCTTGCGCGCGGGGATCTGTCGCTGCGCGCGGCCTCGCAGGAGTTCCGGGAACGGTACGCCGAAGCCGCCGAATGGCGTCTGCTCACCGAGGGTGCGTTCACGCCGGAACGGCCGGACGGTGTGCCGGACCTGTCGGGGCTGGTGAAAGGGTTCTCGATCAAGGAAGCAGGAGCCGCGCTGCATTCGCTGGGGCTTGGTGACTGGTGTCTGAACGCCGGCGGCGATGTGCTGGTGGCCGGTTCGCCCATCGCGGGCAGCCGCGCGTCCTGGCAGGCCGGGATTGTCGATCCGCAGGACCGCAGGAACCTGATTGCGGCGTTTCCGCTGGGCGGCGGCACCGGATTTGTTGCCCTGGCCACCTCCGGCTCCGCCGAACGCGGCGACCACATCTGGACCCGCGGGTCGGGGGCCAGCGAATTCCTTCAGGTCTCGGTCGCCGCCGCTGATATTGTCACCGCCGACGTGCTCGCGACGGCCGTCATGGCGGGGGGCGTCCCAATGCTCAACCGCGCAACCAGCGGCTGGGCCGTTGAGGTGCTGGCCGTCCGGACTGGCGGGGGCATCCTCGCGACGCCGGGGTTCCGCGCCTAGCCAGGCACGACGACGCCGCCCTCCGCCCGGGGCCGCTGCACTTGCCCCTCCTGCCGCTGCCGCCGCTACTGCCGGTCCTGCTCCTGCTCCACTGCGGGCACCGTGTTCGAGGCGGCGACACGGGAGTACCAGAGTCCGCTCGCCTTGGGAATCCGGCGCTGCGTTTCGTAGTCGACCCGGACCAGCCCGAAGCGCTGGTAATAACCGAACGCCCATTCGAAGTTGTCCAGCAGGGACCAGGCGAAGTATCCGCGGACGTCCACACCGTCCGCCAGCGACTCGTGCAGTGCCCGCAGGTGCGCATCGAAAAACTCCAGCCGCGCCCGGTCATCCACGAACCCCTCGGCGTCGGGAACGTCCTCGAAGGCAGCACCGTTTTCCGTAATGTAAATCGGGATCCCGGCCGGCCCGGTGTAGTCGCGCTGCAGCCGGTTCAGCAACCGGCGCAGACCCTCGGGCTGGACCTCCCATCCCATCCCGGTGACGGGGAGGCCGCGGGGGACCTGCCGGACGCCGTCGGCCGCTACCAAGGGTGAGGCCGGATCTCCGGCCGGCCTGGCCGGTCCCTGCTCCGGATCCGTGGTGAAAGCATCCCCGTGGTAGTAGTTGACTCCCAGCAGGTCGACGGGCTCGGAAATGATGTCCAGGTCCCCCGGCCGGACGACGTCGGCCATGCCGAGGTGGGCCACGTCGGCGAGCACGTCGGCCGGATACTCGCCGCGAAAAAGCGGGTCCAGGAAGAGCCGGTTGGACTGGCCGTCAACCCGGCGGGCCGCGTCTACGTCCCCTTCCCGGGCCGGGTCCGCCGGATCGGCCACCGTGAGGTTCAATGTGATGCCCAGGGTCGCGCCGGGATCTCGCCGGCGGAGCTCGCGGACGGCCAGGCCGTGGCCCAGCAGCAGGTGGTGGACCCCGGCGAGCGCCGCTGCCGGGTCGCGCCTTCCCGGGGCATGGATCCCGGCGGCGTAGCCGAGGAACGCAGAGACCCAGGGCTCGTTGAGTGTGGTCCAGATTCGGACCCGGTCGCCGAGCGCCTCGTGCATCACCGCGGCATAGTCCGCGAAACGCTCGGCAGTTTCCCGCGCGGCCCAGCCGCCCTTGTCCTCCAGGGCCTGCGGCAGGTCCCAGTGGTAGAGCGTGACCCAGGGGGTGATGCCCGCGGCGAGCAGCTGGTCGACCAGCCGCGAGTAGAACGCGATGCCTTCCGGATTCGGCGTCACGCCATCGGGCATGCAGCGGGCCCAGGAGATGGAGAAGCGGTAGGCCGCGAGGTTCAGGTCCTGCATCAGCCGGACGTCCTGGGCCGAGCGGTGGTAGTGGTCGCAGGCGACGTCGCCGTTGTGGGCATCTGCGACCGCCCCGGGCACTCGGCAAAAGACATCCCAGATGGACTCCCCGCGGCCTCCCTCGCGGGCGGCGCCTTCGATCTGGTACGCCGCGGTGGCAGCCCCCCACAGGAAGCCGGCTGGGAAGGCGAGGGGGCTGCTGTTCATCCTGGTGCTGCTCCTTGCATCGGGCTGGAAGGCGTAGTGCTAGAGGCGGGTGAGCTGAGGATACCGCGGCGAGAGGCCGTCGCCGGAGGACTTGCCGGTGACCCGGCGCATCACCCAGGGACCGGCGAACTCGCGGACCCAGCGGGCGTTCGCGCGGAGCGCCTCGGAGCGGCTGAGTTCCGGAACCGGCGTCATCGGCGGGATGTCGATCGAGTGGTTATGCTCCAGCACGGTCAGGACGCGCTTGGCCATGTTGGCGTGGCCGGCGGCGGACATGTGCATGCGGTCGGTGGCCCACATGCCCCAGTCGTAGTACTCGCTGAACCGCCAGTAGTCCACCAGCAGCGCATCGTGGTCTCCGGCAATGCCGCGAACCAGCTCGTTGTAGATGGCGGTGCGGCCGCGCATGGTGCCGAAGACCTTGGAGCCTCGGGCGTCGAAGCCGGTGAACATTACGACGGTAGCGCCGGTGGCCTTCAGTTTGCGGATGCCGGCGTCGTACTCCACCAGCAGGTCATCGATGTCGATCTTGGGACGGAGGATGTCATTGGCGCCGGCGTAGATGGTCACCAGGGTGGGTTTAAGCGCGACGGCGGCGTCCACCTGTTCGGTCATGATCTGGCGGAGCTTCCGTCCGCGGATGGCGAGGTTGGCGTAGCCGAAGCCGGGGTCGGCCGCGGCCAGCTGCTCGGCGACGCGGTCCGCCCAGCCCCGCACGCCGTTCGGGCGGGCCGGGTCGTCGTCGCCGACGCCTTCTGTGAAGGAGTCTCCGAGGGCAACGTAGCGGGCTGTGAAATCCATGGATTCAGTCTGCCATCTGTTGCTGAGAGCAACCAAGAGGCCCAACCGGAAGCTAGTTTTCGCGCAGGATCCAGTGGCCGGCGTCGAGCCGGGACACGATCTTTTCGCCGATGCGGGCGAGGTCGGCGACGTCGTCCGCATCGAGGGCGTCCAGGAACAGCGAGCGGACCGCTTCGACATGACCCGGGGCGAGCCCCTCGATGGTGGCCATCCCGGCGTCGGTGAGGTGCGCCGTCGTGACCCGGGCGTCGCCGGGGTGCGGCCGACGTTCCAGCCAGCCACGGTTTTGGAGCTTGGTGACCACGTGTGAGAGCCGGGACAGCGAGGCGCTGGTGCGCGCCGCGAGTTCGCTCATGGGCAGGTACCGGCCCTCGGCTTCGGAGAGCATGGCCAGGACGTTGTAATCGAACAGCGAGAGTTTCCCGGCCGCATGCAGTTGCGTGTCCAGCGCGGCGGGCAGCAGGGTGTTGATGCTCAGCTGGGCCAGCCAGGCCCGGCGTTCGTCGGCATTGAGCCAGCGCGGTTCGGTCATGGCTCCATTCTAGGAGCCTCGATGCTTGACGATTCAACTTCGGGCCGGTTTTGGTTCCGGCCTTCTGCCCGGCCCGGCGGTAGGCTGGCGCTATGTACGTAGTCTCCTTGACCTACAAAGTGCCTGACGAGATCGTCGACTTCCACCTCCCGGCACACGTCGCCTGGCTGCAGGATGCCTTCGACCGCGGCGTCTTTATGGTGGCCGGCCGCAAGATTCCCCGCACCGGCGGCCTCCTGCTCTCCAACGCGGACCGCGCCGATTTGGACGCCGCACTGGCCAAGGACCCCTTCTACGTCAACGGCGTCGCCGACTTCGACGTCGAGGAGTTCCACGCCAGCCGCGTCGCCCCTGGGTACGAGAACCTGCTGGACAGCTAGCTCAACCCGCCAGCAGCTTTTTCAGCCCGCCCTTCCGGGGCACTTTCACCGGTTCGGGCCAGCGCGGGCCGAGCTCATCCCCCAGCGTGACGCCGCGCAGCTTGCGGCCAAAGAGGGGAAGCACCCAGTCGTGCACCCAGCGCCGCTGCCGCCGTTCCCAGTCCCGAAGACCCAGCCGGGCCGGCGGCTCCCATTCTTTGGGGCTGATGTTGTGCGGCACGCCGAGCTGGTCCAGGACCTGGGCGGCGAGGTACTTGTGGCCGGCCTTGGACATGTGGAGCCGGTCCGTACCCCACATCCGGGGGTCCTGGAAGGCGTCAAAGCACCAGTAGTCCACCAGCACCGCGCCGTACCAGGCGGCCAGCTCCCGGACCCGCCGGTTGTACAGGGTGTTGCGCCTTTTCAGCGGCTCCAGCAGCACCGAGACCTTGACGTCGAACCCGGTGAAGAGCACCACCGTGGCGCCGGTGGCCGCCAGCTTGGCCACCAGGTATTCGTAGTCATCCATGAGGTCCTGGATGTCCGTGCCGAAGTCCAGGATGTCGTTGCCGCCGGCATACAAGGTCACCAGGGTCGGCTTCATGGCCAGAGCCGGTTCCAGTTGCTCGGCAATGATGTGCCGCAGCCGCTTGCTCCTGATGGCGAGGTTGGCGTACTCCCAGCCCGGCTGGGCCTTCGCCAGCTTTTCCGCAACCCGGTCCGCCCAGCCGCGGACCCCGTTGGGCAGCCGCTTGCTGCGGTCCCCCACGCCCTCGGTGAACGAATCCCCCAGGGCAACGTAGACCCGCCGCCCGTCCGGGCCCGGAAGCAAAGGTATTGACGCCACCCCAGCACGCTAGCCACTGCACAAAACCGGCAGGCAACGGCCGGATTAACCCAAGGTGATCGGCTCGGCGGCCCGCAGCCGCCGCGCCGCAGGCCTAGTGCTCAGCCTTCCCCTGCCGCCAGTAACCCATAAACGCCACCTGCTTCCGGTCGATCCCCACGTCCCGCACCAGATAGCGGCGCAGCTCCTTGACCGTGCCCGCTTCGCCGGCGATCCAGGCGTAAAAAGGGCGGGCGCCGGCGGGCCGGCCCGGGTTCCGGCCGGCTCCGACCGCGCGGGCATCCATCCTGGCCGGGGTTTCCCACAGAATGTCCCGGTCCACGTTGACGTCCTCGGGTTCCGGGCCGGCGGCTGGATGCGCGACGGTGGCGCCCACCCAGCCGGGCTCCGGTATGACCGCCCGGACCGCGGCCCGGAGCAGTTCCCCGTGCGGGCGGGGCCCGCTGGCCGCCCCGCGGGCCAGCCAGGTGATCCCGACGTCGGCCGCCGAGCTGAGGTCCTGGAAGTCCGCGGCCGACGGAACCTCGAGGATGGCGTGGCCGCTCAGATACGCCGGGAGGCTTTCGAGGATGGCGGCAATGGCCGGAACCGCTGTTTCGTCCCCGGCCAGCAGCACGCGCTGGGCCAGGCCCGGCCGCCATTCAATGCCGGCGTAGCTTTCCGCTGTGACGCAGTGGGCGGCCCGGTTGTTGGGCCCGATGAGGATCAGCGTGTCGCCCGGCCTGGCGTTCAGGGCCCAGTTGGCGGCGGGCCCGCCGTGTCCGGAAGCATCCAGATGCAGCACGAAGTCGACGTCGATCTCCGGGTAGACGGCGTCCAGGCGCGCCTGCCGCACGGTGTAGGTCCGCATGGAGCCCCGCACGGCCGGGTCCAGGGCGAGCCATTCGGTGTACCAGCCGGCGCGTTCGGTCCTGAGTTCGGGCAGCGGGACTGGGCCGCCGTCGGGGGTCCGGGAGGGGATCATCAGCTTGATCCGCAGGTCCAGCGTGCTGCCGTGCACACCGAACTGCCGCAGGGAGTAACCGTCGAAGGTGATTCGCCGGAAGTTGGGGCTGAGCTGTTCAACGGCCGTGACCCGGACCTCAAAGGCCCGGGTCATGGGTTCTGCAGCGGGCGGAGCGGGCGCCGCCGCGGTCGCCAGGGGCGGGGGAAGCGTTGCGGTCATGGGATCAGCTCCAGCTGGGGTCGGTGTTTTCGGCGGACAGTGTTGTATTGGTCGGTGCTGTGGCGGACGGTGTTGGGGCCGCACCGTGATGGCGTCCGAGCGGCACGATCAGGGGCGTGCCGGCGACGGGGTCGGTGATCACCCGGGATTCCAGGCCGAACGCCTCGCGGACCAGCGCCTCGGTGATCACCGTCCGTGCGTCCCCTTCGGCCACGATCCGCCCGTCCCTCATGGCGATGACGTGGTCCGCGTAGCGCGCTGCGAGGTTAAGGTCGTGCAGCACGATCGCCACGGTGGTGCCGTGCCGGCGGTTCAGGTCCGTCAGCAGGTCCAGGACTTCAACCTGGTGCGCGAGGTCCAGGTAGGTGGTCGGTTCATCGAGCAGCAGCACCTCCGTTTCCTGGGCCAGGGCCATCGCGATCCACACGCGCTGGCGCTGCCCGCCGGAGAGTTGATCCACCGTCCGGTCCGCAAGTTCCAGCGTGTCAGTGGCGGACATGGCGTGCTGCACGGCCCGCTCGTCCTGCGCGGACCCTGCGCCCGCCCAGCCGCGAAAGGGGCCCTGGTACGGGTAGCGGCCACGGCCCACCAGGTCCCGGACGGTGATGCCGTCGGGCGCCGTCGGGTGCTGCGGAAGCAGGCCCAGGGTGCGGGCAACCTCCCGGGCCGGCCGCGCATGGATGTCCCTGCCGTCGAGGACCACCGTCCCGGCTGCGGGCTTCAGCAGCCGTGACAGAGCCCGGAGCAGCGTGGATTTCCCGCAGGCGTTGGCCCCGACGATCATGGTCAGCTTGCCCTCCGGGATGCCGGTGGACAGCCCCTCGATGACGGTGCGCTGGTCGTATTTGAGGCTCAGGCCGCAGGCTTGCAGGGTAGCCACTCAGGCATCCTTTCGGTTGGCCGTGACCAGGAGCCACAGCAGGAACGGCGCCCCCAGGGCGCCGGTGACGACGCCGACGGGCAGGACCGTCCCGTCCAGCAGGAGCGGGGCCAGGTTCGCCGCCAGGAAGTCAGCGGCCAGGACGATCAGCACTCCGGCCAGGGCCGAGGCCGGCAGGCTCGCCTTGCGGACAAAGCGGCGGGAAACCGGGCCGGCCAGGAAGGCGACGAACGCGACCGGCCCGGCCGCCGCCGTCGCCACGGCGGAGAGGGCCACGGCGGTCACGACGACGGCGAGCCGGGTGGCGCCGACGCGGACACCCAGGCCCGAGGCGGTGTCGTCGCCGAGTTCGAGGATGCGCAACGGGCCGGCGATGACGGCGACGGCCGGCAGCAGCACGAGCAGTGCCACGCTGAGGACGCCCGCCCGCTCCCAGTTGGCGGCGTTGAGCGAGCCGTTGAGCCAGACGAGGGCGTCGGCGGCTGTGCGGATGTCCGCCCGGGTCATCAGGAAGCTGACCACGGCCTGCAGGGCGGCGGCGATTCCCACGCCGGCCAGGATCAGCCGGTTCCCGGCCGCGCCCCGGCCGGCCGGGGAGACGGTGGACCCGCGGCTGGAAATGGCATAGATGAGGGCCGCGACGCCGAGCGCTCCGGCAAGGGCCGCCCCCGACACGGCGGTCCCGGCGGCGCCGAACACCACGATCGCGGTGACGGCTGCGGCGCTGGCGCCGTAGCTGATGCCGATCACGTCCGGGCTGGCCAACGGGTTGCGCAGCATCGTCTGGAACAGGGCGCCGGACAAGCCGAACGCCGCGCCGACCAACCCGCCCACGACAGCCCGCGGCAGTTTGTGTTCCATCACGATGAAGCTCGCACCGGGGATCTTCGAGCCGCCGGTGAGGTGCGCCGCCAGGATGGTGACGAAGTCCGGAATGGTGACGGTGTAGCTGCCCAGCAGGATGCCCGCCGCAAACACGGCCGCCGCCGCGAGGGCCAGGGCCGCAGTCCGGGTGGGGACCATCCCCCGAGGCGGCAGACGGTGCCAATGTTTGCGCGGAACATTGCCGCGACCTGCCACTTCGGCGGGAAATTTCGGGGCCGGAGGTACTGTCTTGGGGCCGGCGCTCACAGTCCGGCCCCGCTGCTCCGGCGGACCAGCCAGACGAAGACGGGCGCACCCACCAGCGCGGTCATGATCCCGGCCGGGACCTCGCCGGGAGGCAGGATAACCCGGCCGGCCACGTCGGCCGCGAGCAGCAGCGCCGGTGCCAGCACCATCGAGAACGGCAGGATCCAGCGGTAGTCGGGGCCGGCCAGGAAGCGGACGGCGTGCGGAACCACCAGGCCCACGAAGCCGATCGGTCCCGCCAGCGCCGTGGCCGAACCGCAGAGCAGGACGACGCCGAGGGCCGTGATACCCCGGGTCAAGCCCACGCGCTGGCCGAGGCCGCGGGCCAGGTCATCGCCCAGCGCCAGTGCGTTGAGGTTCCGGCCGGTCCCAAGCACAATGGCGGCACCCAGCAGCAGGAAAGGCATCCCGGCGTGGAGCGCGGCCCAGTCACGGCCCGCGATCCCGCCAACCTGCCAAAACCGGAAGCGGTCCAGGGTGTCCTGGCTGGAGACGAGGATGACGTTCATGAGCGAATACAGCCCCGCGCTCAGGGCGGCCCCCGCCAGCGCCAGCTTGACCGGCGTCGCGCCGTCCCTGCCCAGCGACGCGATCAGGTACACCAGCACGGCGGCCGCGGCGGCCCCGGCAAAGGCACACCAGATATAGCCGGACAGCGAGGAGATCCCAAACACGTAGATCCCGGTAACGACTGCCAGCGCCGCCCCGGCGTTGACGCCGATAATTCCGGGGTCGGCCAGCGGGTTGCGGGCCACACCCTGCATTGCCGCCCCGGCCAGACCCAGCGCGCCGCCAGCCAGCAAGCCAAGGACGGCGCGCGGGACGCGGGCGTGGACCACGGCGTGGTCGCCGTCGGCCGGACTGAAAGCGGTGAGCGCCTGCCATACGGTCCCCAGGCCGAGGCCCCGGGCTCCGACGGCGAGGGACGCAGCGGTCACCAGCGCCAGCACGACGGCGGCTGCCAGCAGCCAAGCGGTCCGGCGGACACCGGAACCAGCGGCCGGTGCCGGTGCTTTCGGCAATGCGGTGGCTGCAGGGCACCCCGTCGTCGTCAGCGGGCTCATGGAACGGCTCCTACTTCACCGCGGCGGCGGCTTTGTCCGCCGCGCCCGCCAGCTGCGGCAGGAACCTGTCCAGCGCCCAGGGCAGGCTCAGCGGTGAGGACGCCGAGATGGACAGCGTGAGGGTGTTGTCCGAATCGGCGACGAGCGCGCCGCTCTTGAGGGCCGGAATCTGACCAAGCAGGGGGTCGTTCTTGATGGAATCGGCGGTTTTCGCATCGGGTACCCACGTCACAAAGACGTCGGAGCTGAGTTCGTTCGCCTTCTCGGCCGACCACGGGATGAAGAATTCCTTGGAGTTCCTGGAGTTCTCCTCCACCACGGGGGCCAGCTTCATGCCAATCTCGCTGAGGAACCGCGGGCGGTTGTCATTGGCGATGTAGACGTTGATTCCGTCGCTCTTGGCCGGCTCGAGGTTGCCGTAAATGAAGGTCTTACCGGCGAGCTGGGGGTACTGGGCGACCTTGTCCTTGATGGCTCCCTCGGTGTCGGCGATGAGCATAGAAGCCTCCGCCTCCTTGCCGAGCGCCTTGCCGATGATGGCCGTGGAATCCTGCCACGACGTTCCGTAGGCGACCTTGGGCTGGGCCACGACGGGGGCGATCTCACTGAGCTTCTTGTAGTCCTCCTCCGTCAAGCCGGAGTAAGCGCCGAGGATGACGTCCGGGTTGAGCTTGGCAATCTCGGTGAAGTTGATGCCGTCGGCCTCGGAGTACTGGGCCGGGGCCTTTGCCGAGCCGAACGCGGCGCCTGACTTGGCCAGCGCGGCATCCTTCCAGGGGGTGGACCCCTGGGCATTGCCGCCCCACTCGTTCTTCGGGACACCCACCGGGACCACGCCGAGGGCCAGGGCGACGTCGTCGTTGACCCAGGAAACCGTGACGACGCGCTGCGGCTGTTCCTTGATGGTTGTCTCGCCAAAGACGTTTTTGATGGTCACCGGGAACGCGGAGCCGGGACGCGGCGCAGCGGCGTCCGCCGCCGTCGAGGCTACCGGTCCGGTGGAACAGGCGCCCAGGCCCAGGCCGACGGCGGCCAGGAGAGCCGCCGCCCGGACGGCGCTCCTGCGGCTGGGGCGGCGGCCTCTGGACCGGCCGGCGGGAGGGGGAAAGACGGGGGAAGCCACGGAACTCCTTAGGTAAATGAAGCGAACCTAAGTAAGGGTAGCCTACCCTTTGTATAATTACGCAAGCTTTCAGTAACGTATTTATCTCGATGGTCGCACCACGAACCGGAGCAGGTAACTGGACAGGACTGCGCGGCTTTGCAAGGATGGGCCCGGCCGGAGGTTCGGAACCGGCCCGGAAATCAAAGCACGGTTAGTGGCACGGATTGATGGGGAAGTGAGCATGGGCATCACGATGATGACTGCTGCCGCGGTTAGCGGGGTGGCCGCTCTGGCCTGCTACGCGCCCGCACAGTCGCCAGCCCTTCCCGCAGGATCCACTCCCGCCGCGGACTGAGTCCACGGGAACGCCCGGTTTACACCGGAGTCGCGCAGGCTGGCACTCCCCTGCCCACCTCCCGCCCTGGCGCTATCTCGCCGCCGGCGGGAATCACTCGATTCCGAAAGACTCCGACATGCAAAAAATCACCGGACAGCAAGTCCGCTCATCGTTCATCAACGCGAGCCGGTCAGAAGCCGCGAAGCTCAACCTGCCCAAAAACTTCGACACCCTGGACTGGGAGGGCCTCGACTTCCTTGGCTGGCGCGATGCGAAGATGCCCCTGCGCGGCTACCTGCTGCTGCCCGGCCCGATGGAACCCACCGGAATCATGCTCCGGGCCCCTGAAGGCGGCGCCAAGAAGAACCGGTCCGTCCTGTGCGAGCTGTGCCGCGACATCCACTCCAGGGATGACGTCCTGCTGTGGGTGGCCAAGCGGGCCGGGCAGTCGGGCCGCAACGGCAACACCGTGGGCACTTTGATCTGCGCCGAATTCGGGTGCTGCCGCAACGTCCGGGTGGAACCCCCGGCCAACGAGATCAACCCGGACCCGGCCGCCGTCGTCCGCCGCCAGATCGACGGGCTGGTGGGCCGGACCGCCCAGTTCCTGGACCGCGTCCGCGGAACCTAGCCCCGGCAACAGCAACGCGGGGTCACTTACCGCCCATCCCGGAGAGATTTATGGACCGTAAGTGACCCCGCGTTGCTTGGAAAGGGTGCTGACTCAGCGCAGAACGATGTCCACCGGGTTCGCCTCGGAACGCCAGGCGCCCTCGGCGCCCGGGCCCGGGGCGATCACCGGCGCCGTCAGAACGCCGGAGCGGTTGGTCCGCTTGTCCCGCAGGATCTCGGTGACGGATCCGAGGTGCCGGGACAGGTCGATCACGTTTTCCGGCGCGGCCAGGAGCAGCTGGAAGCCGAATTCGTGCAACGCCTTGATGCCGGCACCGGCAAATTCCTCCGAGGCAAGCACAAAGGCCTCGTCCATCATGACGGTCCCGTAGGTGGTGAAGCCCTGCTCGGCGATGCCCAGCTGGTAGCTCAGCGCCGCGGCCATGATGAACGCGGTGAAGCGCTGCCGCTCACCGCCGGACATCGAGCCGGTGTCCGCGTGCATAAAGACCTCGGTCTTCGCTGCACGGTTCTTGCCGCCGCCCTTCGCTGCCGCCTTGGAACCGGAACCCTGCACCTCACGGTGCTCCTTGCACTGGATGAAGAGGTGGCCGCGAACGTCCAGTACCTCGGCGCGCCAGCGCCGGTCCTCGGGGGTCTGCGAGCCCAACCGCTTCACCAGCGTTTCGAGGGACTTGTAGCGGGTGGTGAGCTCGGCGTCGTCGTCGGAGTCCATCCCGGAGGCGCCGGCGGCCGCGGCAGCCCTCCCCGGCCGGGTGTGCCGGACCTTCAGCGCGTTCTGGATGGCGTCCTTGAACTGCTTCGCCGTGGCGGGCAGGGTCTGCTTGATGTCGAGTTCCAGGAAGCTGCCTTCATGGAAGTTCACCTGGGAGAGAATGCCGTTCAACGGCAGGATCCGGCTGGTGATGGAGCGGCGTTCCTCGTCCAGCAGGTGCAGGAGCGTGCTGAAGGATTCGTGGGTGCGCTGGTTGAAAAACTGCCGGAACTCGGCCTCCTGCGCGGGCAGCCCGTCACTGACGATCGCGTGGTAGCGGGCTTCGAACTCGCCCGCGGCGCCAATCGAGGTGCCGTGGTCGGCGGAGATGGCCGTGCCCCATTCGCGCACGAAGCCTTCGAAGATCCGGGTGAGCCGCTCCGAGGTGGCCTGCCCGCGGGATTCGGCCGTGTGCAGCTCGGCCAGCAGCCGGGTCCGGACCTGGTTGGCCAGGTTGTCCAGCTCGTGCATCTCCAGCACGTCGCCGAAGTCCGTGAAGTACGGCGCCAGCGCCTCAACCGTGGCGTCCGACGGCGGCTGCTGGGCCAGCCGCCGCCGCGACGCGTCCAGCAGCGAGTCCGCCGTCGTGAGCTGCGAGTCGAGGGCCTTGTATTCGCTCTGCAGCACGGCGGCGGCTTCAGTGCTGGACTGATGCCTCTGCCGGGCAGCCTCGATGTTGGCGCGCAGCGGTTCGAGATCGGCCTGCGCGGCGAGGGCGTCCCTGAGCCGCTGCTCGATCCGCGCGAGCTCGTCGGCGGCGACCGCCGCGGACACCTGCTGCCAGCTCCGGTGGTCCTCGGCCACGCGGCGCAGGGCGTCAAGCTGGCGGCTCATGCCCTGATGGGATTCTTCCCGGCTTTGCGCCAGTTCGGCGGCCTTGGCGAGTTCCTGCTGCAGGTCCTGCACCTGCGCGGCGACGAGTTCGAGCTTGGCGGCGTTGTCGAAGCCGAGGACGTAGTCCTGCCGGGAGGTGAACCGGTCGTCCTTTTCCACAGTGTGGCGGTTGCGCTTGACCACCCCGCCCAGGCTCAGACCCTTGTCCAGCCGGGCCAGCTCGTCCGGGTCCTCGACGCAGGGGTAGGCGAAATCGAGGGCGATCCGCTCCCGGATCCACTCGCCCGGCTCGGCGGCCGGCCCGGCGGTGAGGATGTCCAGCTTGCTCAGCAGGTCGCCGTCGGCCGCGTCCTGCACGGCCAGCGCGCCGCCCGCCAGGGGTTTGGAGACGTCCACGGCGCGCAGCGCCCCGCGGACCGGGTGGTCGTTGAGGTAGCGGGTGACGGCGGCAAAATGCTCGCCCGGGACGAGCAGGGTGGTGGCGAGGCTGCGCAACGCCCGCTCGGCCGCCGGACGCCACTGTTCGTGGCCCTCGGCGAGGTCAATCAGCTCGCCGCCGAAGGGCATCTGCTCCTCGGGGACGCCGGTGGCGGCCGCAATAGCGCTGCGGTTTTCAATGCTCGACGGCGGCAGCAGGGACTTGCGCGTCTTGAGCGAGACGAGTTCCTGCTGGGCCGCCGCGAGCTCCCGCTTCCTGGTCGCGTGGGAGTCAAACGCCTCGAACCGCAGCTCCTTGAGCGCCTCCGAGTCGTCCTTGAGCTCGGCCGAGCGTGCGGCGGCCTGCTCGTGCGCCTGCTCCCAGCCGGCGGCGCTCCATTCGAGCTCCAGGCCGGCATCGGTGAGGGCCTTGCGGGCGGATTCCTCGACCTGCTCGCGGAGTTTGAGGCCCACCCGGGCGTTCTCCAGCGACTGTTCGATCGCGGAGATGGCGTTGCCGCCCTGGTTGTTGTAATCCGTTTCGAGTTGGCGCAGCTCCTTGGCGAGGCCGTCACGGACGCTCCGTTCGGCGCCGAGTTCCTTGGCTTTCGCCTGCGCCAGGGCCTTGAAGCGCTCCAGGGTCTCCTCGTGCACGGTGACGGCCAGCTGCTGCTTGTAGGCCTCGAATTCCTCGCCCGCGAGGTCCCGCAGCCGGTTGGCGTCGAGCAGGGACTGCGCATACTCCTTGTTCAGCCCGGGGACCGGAGCCAGCTGGTCGCGCTGCTGCCGGACGTCCTCCAGCCGCTGCCGGATGGACATCAGGTTGCTGAATTCCTCGACCACGTCGTCCGCGGCGGCCAGCGTGGCGGGCGCATCCAGCACCTGGTCGCGGAAGAAGGTGTTGACGCTGCCGCCGAGGCCCTTGCCGGCCTGGATGACGCGCAGCAGCGGCAGGGCCTGGTCCGAATTGATCCCCAGCAGGCGCCGGAAACGCTCGGCGAAGGCCTTGTGCACGTCGAAAATCTGCGCCTCGGGGAAAATCGCCTCCAGCGCCGACTTGGTGAACCGCTTCTCCGCGATGCCCTCGACCGCGGCCAGGTCCAACGGCTTGTTGTCGATCACGTAGTACCGGCCCACGCTGGACTCGGTGCCGTTCTTGGGCAGGTCGAACAGCGCGGAGACCGTCACCCGGGTGCCCGCGGCGTTGTCGAACGTCAGGGCGACGGCGGACCAGGTGGCGCCGGGACGCTGGAAGGCACTGGCCGAGCCCTCGCCGACGGCCTTGTCCCCCACCTTGCCGCGCATGTACGTGAACGTGGTCCGCTTGTCCTCGACTGCCCCGCCGGCGCGCTGGGCGGCGGCCTCGTTGGAGCGCGGCCGGGCGTCGAAAACCCGCAGCATCGCGTCGAACAGCGTGGACTTGCCGACGCCGGAATTGCCGGTCAGCAGGGTGCCGTTGCGGTCCACGTGCATCGTGTGGGCGCCATGGAAGGTGCCCCAGTTGACCACCTGGACGAGGGCGAGGCGCATCTGGCCGGGGTTCGTGAGCTCACCCAGTGGCAGCATGGTCGCGATACTCACTTGGTTGCCTCCGTGTCGTTGGCGGGGCTGGGTGACGACGACGGCGATGCCGCCCCCGCCCCTTCGCCGGACGGCCCTGCTGCAAGCAGCAGGCCGTCCGGCTCCGACAGGCCCGATGCCACTCCCGGGGCGGCATCGCCGTCGTCGTCGTTGTTCAGCTCACCTTGGGCGTCGGGGGCGGCATCGCCGTCGTCGTCCGAGTCGTCCTCTGCGGGGTTGCCGCCGTCGAGGTCCAGGAGGGGTTCTGTGCCGGCGGGGTCGGTGGAGGCGGCGATGAGGGCTTCTATTTGGGCCGGGATGTCGCCGATGTTTTCGAAGGGGAGCGCCAGCGGGAGGGCGTTGGAGATGGTGTAGACCTCGTCCAGGCCGGTGGGGAGGAGGAGCTGGCGGGCCAGGAGCTTGGTGATGGCGCGGTTGACGACGTCGGAATCGCGCAGCGCATCCTGCTGGCCGGCGGGCTGGTAGTGGGCCACCAGGTCGGCGATTTCCTCGCGCGTGATCGTGGGATCGGTCTGGGCGGTGACGTGGCGGTCCAGGAGCAGGCGCAGGCGCAGCAGCACGATGGTTTCGACCCGGCTCAGGGTCCGCTGCTGGCGCAGGATGCTGGAGCGGGTGCTGCCGCCGATCGCCTCGGGATCCACCGGGCGCAGCACCGCCACCTTGCGCTCGTGGTCCAGCTGGAGGGTCAGGAACAGCTCGGAGAGCCGGCTGCGCAGGATCAGCTGGTTGTCCAGCAGGGTGGTCCACAGCTTTTCGTCCCGGCCGCCGTCGATGTACGGGCCCTTCAGGAGTTTCACCAGGGCCTGGCGCACCTTCATCGGCAGCACGCCGGTATCCCCCGGGAAGAGGGCGGCGCCGTCGACGAAGGTATCCCGCGGGGTGACGGTGAAGGGATCAGCGGGCACGTGTGCCGGCGCCTGCTGGGGCTCCTGATCCGGTTCCGCGCCGGGCGCTTCCGGGGAAAGTTCGGTCATCTTCAATCCTTCTTGAGCGTGACGACGGGCAGGTAGGCGGTGCGGGTGGAGCCGTCGATTTGTTCGAAGTCCAGCGGCTCCCAGGCCTCGCGGTCGAAGCCGGCGCCCTGGTGCAGTGCGTGCGAGAGCAGGGCACGGATGGAGTTGATGTGGCGCTCCTCCTCCGGCAGCTGTTGCCAGGCTTCGGTGAGGGTGGATGCGCCGGCGACGGCGGTGCGGATCGCCTCGGGGCGGGCCTTGCCGGTCCGCGGCGAGCGCACCCGGTCCGAGTCACTGAACGCGATCGGGTCGGCCAGCTTCGGCGGCGCGGCGAACTCGTCCGGGTCAAACAGCTTGACCATGGCCAGCGATTCGAAGCCGGCGTTGAAGAGCACCGGGCCGCGGACCAGGCCGGGGCGCTCGCGCTCGTAGGGTAGCGAGCGGATCGCCTGTTCGGCTTCGCGCAGCACTTTTCGGAGCCGGACGGACTGGCGGTAGTCGTCGCTCTGGACGTAGGTGTTGAGGCTCTCGCTGAGCTTGCCGTAGATCCGCTGGATCTGGCTGTGCTGGCTGCGCAGTTCGGCCACCAGGTTCTTCAGTGTCTCCCGCTCGTCCTGGCTGAGCTCGTCCGCGAACTGCCGGCTGAGCACTTCCCCGATCGCCGACCGGAAGCGCAGCTGCTGCTGCGGGTCCTCCAGGAACGCGGTGAAGGACCGGAACGTCCTGCCCTCCGGGCTCTGCCGGAGCCGCTTGTCCGCCTCCAGCACCTGCGCCATGGTGGCGCCCTTGCTGAGGGATTCCTCGATGATCTGGTTCCGGAGCTCGCCCACCAGCTCCTCGATCCGGTCACGCATCTTCTTGTAGTCCGCGGGCAGGCTCGCGGCGAGGTCTAGGATGTTGCCGGCCGCCTCCACGGCTTCCTCGTCGTCAAGCAGCCCGTCGAACTCCCCCGAGCTGATCTCCTCAATCAGCTGGCGGCGTTCGCCGATCTCTTCTTCCAGGGACTCCAGCCGGGCGCTCTGGTCCGGGTTGGTCTCGTTGGCGAGCTTTTCGACGTCGCCCAGCAGCGTGCCGAGCCGCGATCCGTTGAGCGTGGAGCGTTCGCTGGAGAGGCTGTCCAGGAAGGCGAGGACACGGGCCGCGGGCTCGGTGACCTCGTACACGATCTGGCCGGACTGGTTGCGCCGGGTCAGGAAGTTCTTGCGGGTCCATTCGTCGCCGAAACTCTTGCCGTTGGCGGAGCCGCCCAGCCCGGGGTCCTGGCGGCGGAGCTGCTCAAGGAAAGCGTCGACGTCGGCGTGGAACTGTTCCAGCGGCAGCTGCGGCCGCGTGCGGGTGAAGGAGGCCTGCAACACGGCAATCACCCACGGCGCCGAACGGGTCAGGGCCCACGCCGGCCCTTTGGTGAGGAGTTCGAGGTCCCTGAGCCGGGCGCTGATGGCGTCGGCGGAGGACACAGCGGAACGGGACACGCAGATCTCCAATCGCTGCCGGGGTGGGGGTCGGGCAGCGGGTCAAAGAAAAACTGCCAACTACAAGGTTAACGCAGGGCCTTCCGGATCCCGGCTGTCGCTGCCGGTGACGTTGCCGCGACCTCTCCGTGACCTACGCCCGGGTAGCATTTCGATCCCGTATCAAGGGCTCCCGACGCGCCCCGCGACTCTGGCAGCGTCCGCTCCGGCACCCTACGCTCGGCCTACTGGTTCAGCCGAAGCGACGGTGCAGGAGGAAGAATGCAGTTCGATCTAAGCGCGGTGGAAACGGGCACCCTGGTGTTTTTCGGAACGCTGGTTTTCGCCCTCGTGATAGCCCTCTTCATCATGGTCGCGGCCTTCGCGGCGCTGGTGCTGGTGGGGGTGGGGCGGCTGGCCTGGTTCCTCGCGGCGGGCGCGCTGCTCGGCCTGGTCCATGGCATCAACACCGGCTGGGACCGGCTGCTGCACCACGCCTCCACCGTGGAGCTCCCGGGTGAGTTCCCCGGCGAGCTAATAGGGCAGTCCTCCCCTAGTACGGGCACCTACCCGCGGGTAGTATTGCGGGACAGCTGAAGGGTCCTCCACCCGCGGCGGATCCAGGGCTCGAGCCGGACAACCCGGTTAGAGGAGATGCCCAATGAGCTCCGCCGTCGACAATCCAGCCACCGACGATCCGGCCACCGACAGCCCCGCCGCCGAAGTCCCGGTGGACGCGCAGAAGATCGGTCCCGACGCCACCGCCGCCGATGCCCGGGCCATCGCCGAGGCCGCCCGCGAAACCAGCTGGGACCGGCCCAGTTTCGCCAAGGGCCTCTACCTCGGCAGCTTCGACCTCAGCCTCATCCACCCCTGGCCGCAGGCGCCGGCGGACGACGTCGAACGCGGCGAGGCGTTCATGGAGCGGCTCACCGCCTACTGCCGGACCATGTCCGGGCGCACCATTGAGCGCGACGCCAAGATCCCCGACGAATACCTGTCGGGGCTGGCCGGCCTCGGCGTCTTCGGGATGAAGATTCCCCGCGAATACGGCGGCCTGGGCCTGTCCCTGGTGTACTACGGCCGGGCGCTGGCGCTGCTGGGCTCGGTGCACCCCAGCCTCGGCGCGCTGCTCTCCGCGCACCTGTCCATCGGCGTTCCCGAGCCGGTGAAGGTCTTCGGCACGCCGGCGCAGAAGCAGGAATACCTGCCGCGCTGCGCCGCCGGGGCCATTACCGCGTTCCTGCTGACCGAGCCCGACGTCGGCAGCGACCCCGCCCGGATGGGAGCGACCGCTGTTCCCTCCGAAGACGGGGAATCCTACGTGATTGACGGCGTGAAACTTTGGACCACCAACGGGGTTATCGCCGAACTGGTGGTGATCATGGCAGTGGTCCCCGCCCGCACTGACGCGGACGGCACCGTTCACAAAGGCGGCATCAGCACCTTCGTCGTGGAGATGGACTCCCCCGGCATCACGGTAGAAAACCGCAATGCCTTCATGGGCCTGCGCGGCATCGAAAACGGCGTCACCCGCTTCCACAAGGTCAGGGTGCCCGCGGCGAACCGGCTGGGCCGCGAAGGCCAGGGCCTGAAGATCGCGCTCACCACGCTTAACACCGGCAGGATCTCCATTCCCGGGCTCTGTGTTGGCTCCGGGCGGTGGAGCCTGAAAATCGCCCGCGAATGGTCCAACGCCCGCATCCAGTGGGGCCGTCCGGTGGGCAGGCACGAGGCGGTGGGCAAGAAGATCGCCTTCATCGCGGCGAGCGCCTTCGCACTCGAAGCGGTCTTCGAACTGTCCGCCGAACTGGCCGACGCGGGGCAGAAGGACGTCCGGATCGAGGCCGCCCTGGCCAAGCTCTGGTCCACCGAGATCAGCTGCCGGATCGCCGACGAACTGGTGCAGATCCGCGGCGGCCGGGGTTTTGAGACGGCCGATTCACTGGAGGCCCGGGGTGAGCGCGCCGTCCCGGCCGAGCAGCAACTGCGGGACCTGCGGATCAACAGGATCTTTGAGGGATCCTCGGAAATCATGCGGCTGCTGATCGCACGCGAAGCCGTGGACGCGCACCTGGCCGCTGCGGGCGCTCTCGCCTCGGAAGACGCCAGCCTGTCCGAGAAGGCGCGGGCCGCCGTCGGCGCCTCGGGCTTCTATGCCCGCTGGCTGCCCAAGCTGGTGGCCGGCACCGGCATGGATCCGCGTTCCTACGGCGATTTCGGCCGGCTCGCCAGGCACCTGCGGTTTGTGGAACGGGCGTCGCGGCGGCTGGCGCGGCAGACCTTTTACGGCATGGGCCGCTGGCAGGCGAAGCTGGAGCACAAGCAGGCGTTCCTGGGCCGGATCGTGGATATCGGGGCCGAGTTGTTCGCGATGGCCTCCTGCTGCTCGCGGGCCGAAATGCTGCTGCGGACCTCCCCGGAACGCGGCGCCTCCGCCTACCAACTCGCCGACGCGTATTGCGAGCAGGCGCGGGTGCGGGTCGAGGAATATTTCGACCAGCTCTGGCGCAACACCGACGACGGCGACCGCTCCCTGACCCGCCAGGTTCTGGCCGGGGACTTCGAGTGGCTGGAGGCGGGGGTGCTGGACCAGTCCGAGGGGACCGGCCCCTGGATCGCGGACGCCAGCCCGCGCGCCTCGGTGAAGGAAAACCTGCACCGAAAGTATCGCTGACGTGCGGCGATGCCCTGCTCCCTCGGGTCCCGCAGTAAATAGTAAGTATCCTTGCTATTTGGGACGCTGCCGTGGTTAGGTGATGGCAAGACCTGATGACGGTCGAAGCATTGCAGTGCCCGGGCCAAACACCGAGTCCGGGTCAATCAATGAAAGCGAGCAGCCATCATGAGCAGCACAGCAGGCCCCGAAGACCTCCCCCGCCGCGCCCGCGACGACGACGGAACGGTTGAGAGGGACGGCCGGATCCACGATGCCCGCCAGAACGGCCCCGACGATCGCGCAGAACTCCGCGCCGAGCGCGCCGCCGACACCCGCGCCTTCCCCGCCGCCCCGGTGGCCGGCGCGGGCACGGCCGGCCGCGACGACCGGCCGATCCACGGCACCCGCGACGACAGCTATGTCAATGACAACGTCGTGGACGAGATCCCAACCCGCGAGACAGTGGTGGCCAGGGAGAAAGAGCAGTTCGGCGGCATCAAGATCGGCTCCGCGTTCTTCGGCTGGCTCGCAGCCACCGGCATGGCCGTGCTGTTGACCGCGCTGGTCGCCGCCGCCGGCACCGCCGTCGGCCTCGCCACCAACACCAACGTCAATGAGGCCGTCAACCAGGCCTCACAGAACCAGAGCGTGGGAATCGCCGGCATCATCGCCCTGCTCGTGGTCCTCTTCGTGTCCTACTACTGCGGCGGCTACGTGGCCGGCCGGATGGCCCGTTTCAACGGCGCCCGCCAGGGCCTGATGGTGTGGATCTGGGCGCTGATCGCGGCCATCGTCGTCGCCATCCTTGCCATGACCGCCGGACAGCAGTTCAACGTCCTCGCAAATCTGAACAGCTTCCCGCGCATCCCCGTCAACGAGGGCGACCTCACCGCCACGAGCATGATCGCCGCGGTCGTCGTTGCTGTGGTGGCCCTCATCGGCGCCATGCTCGGCGGCCTGGCTGGTATGCGCTTCCACCGCAAAGTGGACCGCGCCGGCTTCACCCCGGTGGAAACCGTCGAAGAACGCTAGGCGAGTCTGAGGGCGTCGACGTAGTACCAGCGTCGGTCCTCGCGGACGAACCGGCTTGTTTCGTGGTGCACGCCCCGCTCACCGTCGTGCCGGTAATACGCCTTGAACTCGACGGTGCCCTCGGTGTCCAAAGGGCCGCCCCGGTGCGTGGAGACAACGTCCAGCCGCCGCCACTGCATCGCCGGATCAAGCTCCAGCTGCGCCGGCCGGGTGTCCGGATTCCAGGTCCGCAGCAGATACCCGGCGTCGAGCACCACGAACGCGCTGTAGCGGGAGCGCATCAGCTGCTCCGCGGTGGGCGCTTCGGCGTCCCCGCGGTGGAATCGGCCGCAGCAGTGGTCGTACTGCTCGCCGGACAGGCACGGGCAGTTGCCCCGGTAGGTGGCTCCATGAGGCTCGGAGTTGTCGGCCTGGGCGTACGTCACGAGGGTCCTTCCGGCGGGGCCGGGCTACCCCGGCGTGGGCTCCCTTCCGACTATAGACGGCCGCGCGGGAGGGCCCAGCCGTGGGGACGGACCAGACCAATAAGGGCCGCGAGCCTCGTGTGCGCGGAGGCCGAAGGTATCAGCTTGGACACATAGTGACGCGCAGGGCTATTCCCCGCGTGTCCGTTTGAAATAGTCCGTATGGTTAAGGAGGGCTGTTGCCCGGCGAAACGATTGCGGCACGGACCTCACTGCAGGCTGGAACGGAGAGGCGAAGTGGAAGACCCAACAACGATCGCCATGAACCTGACCTTCTTCGGCACCCTTGGTGTTGGCCTCGTGATGTTCGTCGGCGTCTTCCTCGCCTTTGTCATCACCTTGCTGATTGCCGGCCTCGGCCGGCTGCTGGCCACGGTCGCCATGGGCCTGTTCCATGGGGTGAAGCACCTGCGTGCACCGGCCGACCGGACCGCAAGCTCCGCCGCCGGCGGCACGGAAGCCCCCGGCACCGCCGGAGCCCCGGCGCCCGAACCCGCGTCCCCGCTGACCCCCGCGAAGACGGCCAAGCCCGCCAAGCCGGCGCGCAGCGAGCCCCAGCTGTCCCGGGACTGGGTTGCCGCCGTCGAGAGTGCCAATGCCCGCGCCGCCGCCCGGGCCAAGGCCGACGCCGCGCCCGAGGTCAAGGTTTCGGTCCGCGAGTTGCCCAGCCCGAAGGCCCCGGCACAACAGATCCGGCAGGTAGGGCCCCTGGTCGAGTCCGCGACGGATCGGAACGGCGCCCCCACGCCCGCGCCGCGCGCCTTTACGAAACCACCGGTTCCGGCCAAAAGCCCCGTTCTGGACACCGGATCGCTGGCCATGCTCAAGAACCAGCCGGCGCAAAAGGGCCAGCGGCAGAGCCCGCGGCAAAACACGGACCGCAAGGCCAGCTGATCCCTTACCCCGACCCGGCATCTGGGCTACGTTGGAACCCATGGAATTCAGATACCTCGGGCACAGCGGCTTCAAGATCTCGGAAATCACCTTCGGCAACTGGCTCACCCACGGCTCGCAAGTCGAAAACGACGTCGCCACCCAGTGCGTGCGGGCGGCCCTCGACGCCGGGATCAGCACCTTCGACACTGCGGACGTCTACGCCAATACCGCCGCGGAATCGGTCCTGGGCGAGGCCCTGAAAGACGAGCGCCGCGAATCGCTGGAAATTTTCACCAAGGTCTTCGGGCCGACCGGACCCAAGGGCCACAACGACCTTGGACTTTCCCGCAAGCACATCATGGAATCCATCAACGGCTCCCTGTCCCGGCTGCAAACGGACTACGTGGACCTCTACCAGGCCCACCGCTACGACTATGAGACGCCGCTGGAAGAGACCATGCAGGCGTTCGCCGACATCGTCCGGCAGGGCAAGGCGCTGTACATCGGCGTCAGTGAGTGGACGGCCAACCAGATCCGCGACGGCCACGCCCTCGCCAAGGACCTCGGCTTCCAGCTGATCTCCAACCAGCCGCAGTACTCCATGCTGTGGCGGGTCATCGAGGCGGAAGTGGTCCCGACGTCGGAGGAGCTGGGCCTGTCCCAGATCGTCTGGTCCCCCATGGCCCAGGGCGTGCTCAGCGGCAAGTACCACCCCGGCAAACCCGCCCCGGAAGGCAGCCGTGCCACCGACGCCAAGGGCGGCGCCCGGATGATCGAGCGCTGGATGTCCGACGAGGTCCTGACCGGCGTGCAGCAGCTCAAGCCGATCGCGGAGGAGGCCGGGCTGACCATGGCCCAGCTGAGCATCGCGTGGGTGCTGCAGAACAAGAACGTCGCCTCGGCGATCATGGGCGCGTCCCGGCCGGAGCAGATTGCCGGCAACGTGGCAGCGGCGGGGGTGAAGCTGGACCCGGCCATCATGGACAAGATCGACGCCGCGATCGGGTCCCTTGCCGAACGGGATCCGGCCCAGACCAAGTCCCCGGCTTCCCGCGAGGCCTAGTCCATGCAGACGCTGCCTGAACTCGCCGTCACCGGGTCCACCGGCCAGCTCGGCGGCCAGGTGGCCCGGTTGCTGGCCGGCGCGGGCAGCGCGCAGCGCCTTCTGGTGCGCGACGCCGGCCGCGCGCCGGCGCTCGACGGCGGCGTTCCCGCCGTCGCCAGCTACGCGGACGCCGCCCAGGCGCGGGCCGCCCTTGCCGGGGTAAAGACGCTGTTTATGGTCTCCGCCGCGGAGGCCGAGGACCGGCTGCAGCAGCACTATGCCTTCGTCGACGCGGCGGCGGACGCGGGCGTGCAGCACATCGTGTACACCTCGTTCTTCGGCGCAGCCCGGGATTGCACCTTTACTTTGGGACGGGACCACTACGCCACCGAGCAGCGGATCAAGGCCTCCGGCATGGACTACACGATCCTTCGGGACAACTTCTACCTGGACTTCCTGCCGCTGCTGGCCGGTGAGGACGGGGTGATCCGCGGCCCCGCCGGCAACGGCGTCATGGCAGCGGTGGCCCGCGCGGACATCGCCCGCTCCGCCGCGGCGGTGCTGCGCGATCCGGCGCTGCACGTGGGCCGGAGCTACGACCTGACCGGCCCGGAGGACATCTCGCTGGCCGCGGCCGCCGGGCAGCTGACCGCCGGCACGGGACGCACCATCAGGTTCCACAACGAAACCCTCGAGGAGGCCTACGCCTCCCGGGAACCCTACGGCGCGCCGCGGTGGCAGGTGGACGCCTGGGTCAGCACCTATACCGCCATAGCCGCCGGCGAGCTCGCGGGGCCGACGTCGGCCGTGCACGAACTGACCGGTCGGGAACCGCTGGGACTCGCGGACTTCCTGGCCGAGGCCCGCTCACTCTAGGGCGGCAGGCCGGGGTCCGTGGCCCGGTATTGACGCTTTCCGGACAGCGGCGTAGACCTGAAGGCAGGCGAACCCGCACAGAATCGCAGTCCGATGCACAAACAATTGTCCAAGCACACCTCACCTGTTATGGCACGGCGCCGGCAAACGCAGCAGCTCGCAGCGCATCCCGGCGAACCCAGCCACGGACCGCTGACAGCCGAAGAGCTGCAGCTTGCGGTGCGGAACCATTCAATGCCGCTCGAGGCCCTCCGGAACGACATAACACCGCCCGGACTGCACTACCTGCTGGACCACTTCGACATCCCGGCCATCGACGGGGACCGCTGGCACCTGCGGATCGGCGGCGCCGTGCAACGGTCGCTGGAACTCAACCTCCGCGCCCTCCGCCGCGCGCCGAGCATCAGCGTCCCGGTCACGCTGGAATGCGCCGGAAACGGCCGGTCCCTGCTCAAGCCGCGGCCGCTGAGCCAGCCCTGGATGCTGGAGGGCGTCGGCACCGCCGTCTGGACCGGTGTGCCCCTGGCCTACCTGCTGAGCCAGGCCGGCGTGGACGAGGACGCAGTCGAGGTGGTCTTCACCGGGGCCGACGCCGGGATCCAGGGCGGCGTGCGCCAGCAGTTCGCGCGGAGCCTGCCGGTCAGCGAGGCGCTGCGCCCCGACGTCGTGCTGGCCTACCGGATGAACGGCGCCGAGCTACCAGCGCAGCACGGCTACCCGCTGCGGCTGGTGGTTCCGGGCTGGTACGGCATGGCGAGCGTCAAGTGGCTGTCCTCGATCAAGGTGCTGCCCGGGCCGTTCGATGGTTTCCAGCAGTCCGTCGCGTACCGCTACCAGCAGGATGCGGACGACGCCGGCACGCCGGTCACGTGGATCAAGGTCCGCGCACTGATGGTTCCGCCGGGCATCCCGGACTTCTTCACCCGGCACCGGGTCCTCCCCGCGGGCCCGGTGATGCTGACCGGACGGGCCTGGTCCGGCCACGGCGCGGTGCAGCGGGTCGAGGTGGGGATCGACGGCAAATGGGCCTCCGCGCAGCTGGAGCACCCCGCCGCGCCCTTCGCCTGGTCCGCCTGGTCCATGCCGTGGGTGGCGGACCCCGGGCAGCACGAACTGTCCTGCCGCGCCACGGACGCCAGCGGCGCCACCCAGCCACTGGAGCCGGTCTGGAACTACCAGGGCATGGGCAACAACGCGGTTCAGCGGATCAAGGTCACGGTGGAATAAGCGGGCTCCGGTGCGCTAGTAGTCCACGATCGCGCCGCTGGAGATGTTGATGGTGGCATCGGTGATGGCGCCGGCCTTGTCCGAGGCAATGAAGCAGGCCACGTTGCCGACGTCCGCCAGGGTGGCCGTGCGGTTCAGGTGGGCCGCCCTGGCGATTTCCACCACGATCTCCTCCCGTCCCTCCACCTGCCAGGGGATGGTTTCGATGATGCCGCCGCTGACCATGGTCACAACGCGCACGCCGGACTTGCCCAGTTCCAGCGCCCACTGCCGCCGCAGCCCCTCCATTGCGTCGAGGGCCACCTTGAAGCCGCCCAGCCCGGCCAGCGTCTGCGGGCCCGAGCCGCCGAACATCAGCACAACGCCGGACTTCTGCTTGATCATGTAGCCCGCCGCGGCCCGGGTGGTCAGGAAGTGCGTGCGGGTGGCCAAAGAGATCGGCTGGGTGAAGTCGTTGACATCGATCTCCATGAGCGGCTGCTGGATGTCCCCGAAAGAGATGACGTTGAAGGATATGTCGATCCGCTTGGTCTTCTTGGCCACGGCCTCCACGAAGCCGTCCACCTGCTCCTCGTCCAGGGCGTCGACGACGGCGGTCTCCGCGGTTCCGCCTTCCTCCCTGATGTCCCGGGCGACTTTCTCCAACGGGGATTCGGTGCGCCCGGCGAGATAGACCGTGGCGCCCTCGGCCGCGAAGGCCCGCGACACCGCTCCGCCGATCGCGCCGCCGGCGCCGTAGACCAGCGCCGTCTTGCCCTGCAACAGGCCGCCAGCCGGCACCTGGTTCGTCAGCATGTCCCTGCCTCCCGCCGCGGAGTGGTGAATTCCCTCAACTATGTTCCCGCCGGGGTCCGGTGGCAAGGGGACGAACGGCTCAGGACACGAGGGTTCCGCGCACAATGCTCACGCTGGAGTGCGCGGGATTGCCGTCCACCGGTTCATCGGACACGTCCACGATCGGATAATCGCTCAGGTCCAGGCCCGCCGGCACCGGGAAGGTGCCGGAATCGGAGGTCATGACGCCCAGGCTCACCAGCTTGGACAGGTCCGGCGCGATCAGCCACACCTCCTGGTAACCCCTGGCCTCGTTCTTGTTGACCTGGACTTCCAGGGTGCGCTGTCCGTCCTTCGCCTCCACGACGCGGGCCGACCCGGTGGCGGAGTGCTGATCGACCGGGGCGAGCTCGGCGCGGGCCAGTGGGGTCACCTGCGCCTGGTTCTGCTGCATGGACCAGAAAACTCCCGCCGCCAGCAGTGCTGTGGCCGCGGCGGCCGCCAGCCACACCCCCGGCCGGCGGAACCAGCCACGCCCTGCGCCGGGTCCCCGCTTCCCGCCGCCACTTTCGCCCCGGGGCGGAAGCGGCGTGACCGAACCCGACGGCGTCGGGCGCTCATCGGTCGGCGACCCCGGGCGCTCATCGGTCGGCGATGCCGGGCGCAATTCCGACGGCGCCGGGGACCCGAGCGGATCGGCGGCGACGGCGGCGGAAAGGCCCAGCGCGCTGTGGATTCCCGCCCACACCTGTGGTCCCGGCGCTTCGAGCGCACTGGTGTCCGGTCCGGGCCTGGCCGCGACTACGGCGCGCCGGAGCCCTGCGTAGTCTGCTGCGCAGCTGGCGCAGGAGCGGAGGTGGTCCGCGGCGTCGTCTCCGAGCTCCTCGCCAAGGGCCAGCAGGCTCAGGGACTCCGGATCAAGATGTTGCACGGTCTACCTCCAATCGGCTTCTGAGCTGGGACAGGCTGCGGCGGATGTGGCTCTTGACGGTACCAAGCGGCAGGTCCAGTTTCTGTGAGATCTGCGAGTGCGTCAGGTCGTCGTAGAAGGCCAGCTTAAGAATGGACCCTTGCGGTTCGCCCAGCCGCTCCAGTTCCCCGTCCAGCAGCAGCCGGTCGGCCAGCAGCTCCGCCGCTGCGTGCCCGGCGGACTGTTCCGGGTCCGGTGATAGCTCGACGGCGGCCAGGACCTTCCGGGTTTCCCGCGTCGAGGCTGCCTGGGCGTCCGTGATGACATTCCGGGTGATGCCCACGATCCACGCCGGCAGCCGCGCCTTCGAGGGGTCGAACGCGGACCGCGAGCGCCAGACACGGATAAAGACTTCCTGGGTGGCGTCGTCGGCTGCGGCGTTATCGCGCAGCGAGCGCAGCGCCAGGGTATGGACCATGGGCGAGAATTGCCGGTACGCCTCTGCCAGCGCGGCTTCGTCACCGGCGGCGAACGCTTCGTTCAGCCGCGCGTCCCAGGCGGAGGGGGACTCGAAAGGTGCCAAGCCCGGCTCCTTCCCCCTGCTGGTGGCGACGATGAGCGCTGCGTCCTGGATCACGCCGGCACCGCCGTGACAATCACATTGTCGCCGTAGTCCTGTTGTTCGTCCAGCCATCTGCCGCCGCAGGTCACGAGCTTCAGCTGGGGCGGTCCGTCGCGGCGGAACACCGACGCGCCGTCGAACGCCTCCTTGGCCATGAGTTCCACCCGGGTCACCCGGAAGGTCAGCGGCGGCGCTCCTTGCCGCTGGACCGTCACGAGGGTGCCGGCCGGGAGCGACTTGAGTTGGGAGAACGGCGCCGAATCGGAGGTGGTGTCAACGTGCGCCGCCACCACGGCGGTGCCGGCGGCGGCTCCGGGAGCCGGTCCGAAGCGGTACCACCCTGCCTGGTCGAAGGGCTCCGGGATCTCCATGGCCCCGTTCGGGCTCACGCCCACTTCGACGACCGCCATGTTGGTGATACTGGTGCCCGCCACACTGAGGAAGCGCGGGGCCGGGTTCTTGGCCGCCTGTGCCCGCGGGGCGGCCGGGCGGACAGCGATGCCGGACTTCGGGACGGAGCGGGCAGCGGGCCGCGCCGGCGGCTTACTTGGCTGCTGGGCGGTTCGCTCCGGCGGCTGGGCTGGGGCCGCGGCGCTTCGCTCCGCCACCGGAGCTGGCGGGGCGTCGGCCCCCGGGGGCGCAGCGCAACCTGCGATCAACAGCACCACCATGATGGCGGCGGCCGCAATCCGCGCAGCGGGCCGCCTTGCAGCAGTCCGCCTTGCTTCAATCCGCAAAGCGGGAGCGGAGCGGCGTCCGGTGGCCTCCGTCGTCGTGCGCATCATGTCCGTCCTCCTGGCGTGGTGGACCTCAAGGGGCCGGCCGCCCGGCGGTTCGCCGGGCGGCCGGTTAGCTGGTGCGGGCTAGCGGATGCGGCGTGGTGCCAGCTGCTTGCGGGTCGCGACGATCCCGCCGGCAAGCAGCAGGAGGGCCGCGGCGCCGATGCCTACCGTGGCGGCTGTCTGGTCGGCAGCTCCCGTCCCGGAGTCAGCGGCTCCCGAACGTCCGCCGGGGACGCCGGCGGGGGCGGAGTGCAGCCCGTCAATGGTCTGCAGCGCGAGCTGCAGGTTCTTGTCGGCGAGGCTGCCCCACGCGTACACCACCGTGTGGGTGCCTTCCGTGACCGTCACATCGGCCGGTCCGATTACCGGCGCCGTGGTGCCGGTAGCGGCCACCGCAACGGACAAGGTGCCGGGATCCAGGGTCAGCGTCTTGTCTTTGGGATTGGCCAGGCCGGAAACGACGGCGTTGCCGCCGGCCAGGATGTCCACCGCCGGCGCCGCGGCTGTGTGCCGGACGGTGAGTTTGCCCTTGCCTGCACCGATCTGTGCAACGTCGTTGGTGAAGAAGTTCGCCGTCGGCTTGCCGTCTGCGCCGAGGTTGGCCACCGCCGTGTAGTTGCCGCTCGCGGCGAGGGTGACCTTCACGGGGCCGATTACGGGGTCGGAAGCGTCAGCGGCATCCGCGGCGGTAATGGCAAGGTCGTAGTCCCCGGCGGGCAAGGCCAGGGGTCCTGCCAGGGTGCCGGGGGCGAAGTCGTCAAGGGTTCGTTCGCCGTTGACCCAGACGTCAACGGTCAGCCCCGGCACTCCGTGGAGGACGGAAAGCTGGGCGTCGGGCTCTGCCGCCTGGGCGGGGCCGGCAAGGGTGAGAGCTGCCGCGATTGCCACGGCGCCTGCAGTGAAAAGGCTGGTACGCATTTACATCTCCTTCAACGGCCCGGCTAGCGGGCGATTCTTTGCTTACACACCTACTACCGGCGCGCGGGCCCGTTTGGATGCACATGCATGTAGAAATGTTTTTGAAGGAGGGCAGATGTCGGGGGGGACGGGTGTCTTATGAGCGCGGCGGGCTCTCCGGGCCGTCCCTCCCCTCGTGTACTTCCGGAGGAACCGACGCGGGCGGTCCGCCCATCCCGTAGAAGCCCGGCGGCCGGGACTGCTGGCCGGGCGTTCCGGCGTGGGGCGCAGGCTGCCCTTCGCCGGGGGCCGGCTGGCCGTATCCGGGGGCAGGCGGTGGTCCCGCGAGCCCCACGGGCTGCAAGTCTCCCGGGTCGGTCGGTCCCATGTCCAGATGGAACGGGGGGTATTCGTCACGCATGAGGGCAACATAGGTGATCACCCGGTAGATCCAGCGGTTCAGGCCCATCAGCAGATCGAACAGGCCGCGCCAGTATTGCCCGGTGAACAGCAGGATGACACCCGCGATCAGCACCAGCAGCCCGATCAGCGAGATGCCGGCGTTCTGCTGGACCCACTGCCCGTCGGCCCAGTAACGGTCTCGGTCGCCCCAGCTGCGCGCGGTCCCCGTGAGCACAGCGACGATGAGCAGGTGCGGGATGGCCAACAGCCAGGACTTCACCAGCACCAGCCCGTGCGAGAGCTTCTCGGGGTAGTCGACGTCGAAATCCGCGGGGTAGCCGGTGCGGGCCAGCGTAAATGGCGGGTACTGGTCCGTGCCGATCGCGGCGTACGAGTAGAACGCCACCCGCCAGCTCCAACGGATCACGCCCACGTTGAAGTTGAACAGCGAGCGCGGATAACGGCCGGTGAAAAGGATGGCGAACCCGGCAACGATCGTGGTCACGACGAACGCGAACCACAGGAAGAACAGCACGATGTAATGCGGGATGGCCAGGAACCACTTGACCAGCCACAGCCAGCGGGACAGCTGCGGGTCCAGATAGCCGCTAAGCCGCGCCGGGTAAACGTATCCGCCCGGCGGGGCGCCCCCTGGCGGCGCCGCCGGCGGCGGCCCCGCCGCGTACGGAGACCCTGCAGGCGGAGCGCCGGGGTAAGCGCCGACGTAGGGTGAACCGGCGGAGGGTGCGCCGACGTAGGGTGAACCGGCGGAGGGTGCGCCGACGTAGGGTGAACCGGCGTAGGGGGTTCCCGGATGCGGCCGCTGGCCGGGGCCCTGCGGCGGTCCCCCGCGGCCCAGACCGGCGGCGCCGGCCACAATCAGCGGGACGCCCACTGCCAGCAGCACGATGCCTCCGATCAGAAGGCCGATGAAGACCGGCCAGAGGAGGTCCGAGCGTGCGCCGCCGCGCAGATCAACGGAAACCGGGCTGCTTGCATCGGCGTTCATGATCACCACAGCCCAGTCCCCGGAGCGCAGGTCCCACCTGAGCTCCTGGGTGCCGGGTCCGGTGGCGGACGCCGTCCAGAAGGTCTGCTCCGCCGGCCGGGCCGGCGGTTTGGTCCCGGACACGTCCCGGTACTGCGCCCGGAAGGGCGAGAAGCGGACCTCGGTCAGCTCGGAATGCCTAACGCCGCTAAGGTAGGCGGCCACCTCCGCCTGGGGCGCGATGCCGATGAAGATCTGCTGCGCTGAGTCGGCAGCGGATCCTCGGAGCATGACGCTGCCGGCCATCGCGGCGGGGTCGACGCCGGAGGGCCCGGGGTCGGTCATAACATTCAGCCGCGGCGACGTGAGGGCGTATGAGTCCACCGTGTAGCGCTCCGACGGGGTAGTGAAGTATCCGCCGTCGCGCTGCTGATAGTTGGCCCAGCCGGTGAAACCGGCCCCGGCCAGGAGTCCCAGGCCCAGCAGCGCTGCAAGCGTGCCGAGCACCAGCATGACAATCCGGCCCGGTTTCATGGCCGCTCCAACGCCTCCAACAATGACTTGCCCCATCGTGCTGCCTTCTCAATTTCGCCGGGGCGCAACGGCCCCTCGCTGCCCTGCACGTAGAACGGCATGGGCTCGGAGATGATGTCGGCGCCGCTGCTACGGAGGGTGTGCGCCATTTTCTTCGCCGCGTCGCCGTGGACGAACATCCGGACGCGGGTATCGAAGGCGGCGGCCTTGACCCCCTTGAGATGGCCGCCCCCGAGCATCGAGAGAAGCTGGGTGATCTTCGGCGTCGGACGCCAGCCATTAATGGGGCTGCCGAGGACGAGCAGGTCACCGGCGGCCAGGTCGTCGGGCCGGAAGTCGCCGACCGGAACGGGACTGGCGCCGAGTTCGCCGAGCGAACCGGCGACGGCCTCCGCTACGGACTTGGTGTTGCCAAAGGCCGAGTCGTAGACAATGTGGGCTTTCATGCGGTGATCACCACTTTGAGCGCCTTCGTTTCCGCGGCCCGGGAAAAGGTGTCATAGGCGTCCATGAACTGGTCGAAAGTGAAGTGGTGGGTGGCGAACTTCTCTGCCGGCACCTTGTTTTGGGCCACGAGTTTCAGCAGCATCGGAGTGGTGTTGGCGTTGACCAGGCCCATGCTGATGTTGATGTTCTGGATCCAGAGGTCCTCCACGTGGAGCTCCACCGACTTACCATGCACCCCCACATTGGCCACGTTGCCGCCCGGCCGGACGATGGCGGTGCACATGCTGAAGGTGGCCGGGATGCCGACGGCCTCGATCGCCACATCCACACCCTGCCCGTCTGTGAGTGCGAGGACCTGGTCCTTCCAGTCGGCGTCGCCGGAGAGCACAACGTCGGTGGCGCCGAATTCGCGGGATTTTTCCAACCGGTTCGCATCCAGGTCCACGGCGATGATGGTGGCGGCGCCGTAGAGGCCCGCGGTGGCGATCGCGGCGAGGCCGACCGGGCCGGCTCCGATCACGGCCACCGTGTCGCCGGGCTTGACCCGGCCGTACTGCACGCCGATCTCAAACCCGGTGGGCAGGATGTCGGACAGCATGACGGCCTGCTCATCGCTGACGCCCGCAGGCAACAGGTGCAACGAATTTTCGGCGTAGGGGACGCGGACGTACTCGGCCTGCGTGCCGTCAATCAGGTGGCCGAAGACCCAGCCGATGCCCGACTGCCCCTCCTCGCCCATGCAGTGCGAATAGAGGCCGGTCTTGCAGTTTGCACAGTGACCGCAGGACTTGATGCAGGAGATGATGACCCGGTCCCCCACCTTGAGGCCGGTCACGGACGATCCGGTCTCGGTGATGGTTCCCACGCCCTCATGGCCGAGGATCCGGCCCTTGCTGACGGCGGGCACGTCGCCCTTGAGGATATGAAGGTCCGTCCCGCAGATGGTGGTGGTGTCCACCTTGACGATCACGTCGGTGGGATTCTGGATCTTCGGATCCGGGACCTCTGTCCAGGACTTCTGGCCCGGACCGCCGTAGACGAGTGCTTTCATGCGAGCTCCTTGGTTCTGAGGATGACGTGCGGATCGACGATCCGCAGGCGGCATGGGGTGACCGAGGAGTCAATGCCGGACGAGACTATGGACTGGCGGGCATGCTCGCGGAGCTCGTCGAACGCCGCCGCGGTGACCCGGGCATGAGCGAGGTCCACGATGAGCTCATAGCCGGCGAGTTTGGAGGTGACCCGGCGGCAGACAACATAGAGCGCCCTGATATTGGCGGAGGTCACGACGCCGCGGACCTCCACCCGTGCGGACTCCTCCGCGGGATCGATCCGGATAACGACTTTGAGCCGTGGATCTCCGTGGGATGGGTGCGCGTGGAAGGACCGGGCGCGGCTGGCATGGTTCAGGTGGCGCAGCGGGCTCATGCGTCCTCAGAGCTCCCCCGCAGCGAAGCTGCTGCGGTCGCCCGCGCGTCCGTAGCTGCTGCCGGTGAATGAATAGCCATGATGGATGGTCTCCTGCCTTTCCTGCCCAAGCTGGAAAGTGCAAATGCCATTTCCTCACCCCAGGGTCATAGCGAGACCGATAGTTCCTAAAGGCGGTTCATCCCCCAAAGAACCGTGCAGGAACCGCCCAACTCCAGAATGACCTCACCGTGGTTCCCGGGCAAGGGGGCGAAGGTCCCTTGCCCGGCCGGGCTTCCCCGGGCTTGGGAACGGTGTGTCGGCAGTGGCCAAAGTGGCGTGAATTGCTGCAGCCGCAGTGCGCCCCTAGCCTTGTTCCCATGCCGAAAAACGCCATTCCTGCCGCCAACTCCGGCCTCGTTCTCGCCTCGGTCCGGCAACCGGGTGAAATGACGCTGTGTGACATTTTCATAACTGATGGGGTGGTTGCACAGATCGTGCCTGCGGGTTCGCTGGCAGGGTTGCCGGCCGGTTCGCTGGAAGGCGGTCCACGGGTGGTGGACCTGGACGGACGCTTCGTGGTTCCGGGGCTCTGGGATGAGCATGTCCACATGACCCAGTGGGCCCTGGCCACCGGCCGCATCGACCTGTCCGGCGCCGCCTCCGCGCAGGAGGCGGCCGACGTCGTGCGTTCCCGGCTGGAAGAAAGGCGCGCGACCGCGGCCGGACACCAAGGTTTCGCGGGGCCAAGTGGCGGGACGGCCGGCGAAGACAGCGCGGGCGGCCCGACGGTGGTCGGCGTCGGATTCCGCGATGCCGTGTGGGGCGACATGCCCAGTCTTGACCTGCTCGATGGCGCGACAGGGGGCGTCCCCACGGCGCTGATCAGCCATGATCTGCACTGCGTGTGGCTTAACACTGCGGCGGCGGCACGCTACCGAGTGGCGGTAGGCGCTGACGGGTTGCTCCGCGAGGACCCGGCCTTTGAACTGACCCGGGAGCTCGGGCGCCTGCCGGACGAGGCAGTCGACGCCATGGTCCGCGACGCCGGGAAGGCCGCCGCGGCGCGCGGCGTCGTGGGGATTGTCGACTTCGAGATGGTCTGGAACCGGGATCCCTGGCTCAGGAGGATCGCCGCGGGCTTCGATTCCTTGCGGGTGGACGCCGGGGTCTACCCGCAGAATCTGGACCGTGCCGTCGGTGAGGGAATGCGGACCGGACAGCTGGTTCCGGGGGGCGGCGGGCTCCTGCGGGTAGGGCCGTTGAAAGTGCTGATTGACGGCTCGCTGAACACGCGCACGGCCTACTGCGTGGACCCGTATCCGCACGGCGGCCGTGGCCTGCTCACGGTCAGCGAGGCGGAACTGCTGGAGTTGCTGGTCAAGGCCGGTGGGGCGGGGTTTGTCCCGGCAGTGCACGCGATTGGCGACGGCGCCAACGAGGTGGCCCTGAACGCTTTCGCAGCGGCCGGCATCCTGGGCCGGGTTGAGCATGCCCAGTTTGTCCGGCGGGAGGACTTCGCGCGGTTCGGCAACCTGGGCCTCACCGCCAGCGTGCAGCCCGCCCACGCCCTTGATGACCGCGACGCCGCCGACTCCAACTGGGCGGGCCGGACGGAGCGGGCATTCCCGCTGCGCTCACTGCTCGATGCCGGGGCGGTGCTGGCGCTCGGCTCCGACGCGCCGGTGGCGCCGCTGGAACCCTGGACCGCGATGTCGGCGGCCACCACCCGGGCGCGGCAGGACGGCCGCGGTCCGTGGCACCCGGAGCAGGCCCTCACCCGGCAGGAGGCGATGGCTGCGTCGGCGCGCGGGCGGCGCCGGATCAACGTCGGCGATCCCGCCGACGTCGTCGTGCTCGACGCCGACCCGCTGGCCGTTTCCGACGCCGAATTTGCCGCGATGCCGGTGGCCGCGACGCTGGTGGCGGGGCGTTTCACGCATGGAGGATTTTAAGAACAAGGTTTCGCGGGGCAACCCCGTTAGGCGCCTTAGGCCCAGGCCTGGTCGACCGCCGTCGACTGTTAGGACAATCACTTTCGTCAGCGACAACGAAACCTTCCCTTGTGAAGTACCTTCGGTGACGGAAATTCGTCTATTTCCCAAGTTCCTACTCTTGGAAGCACGATGAAGAAGATCTCCCTCTTGATTTGCCTGTCCTTTTTGTTGGCTTCTTGTTCAGCGCCCGCAACCGGCCCGGCCGCAGCGCCGACCGTGACGGTCACCCAGACAGTTACCCCCGCTCCGGTTGCGGCGGTTCCAGCCAAGGCCCCCCTTGCGCCGGGAACCACAGTAACGGTGCGGGCATCAGGGACAACGGCCACTTTTTACGCTTTCAAGCAAATCAAGGACGAGTACAACAAGGACATCGCCGCGTTCGAGGTGCAGGTCTGTGTCGGCGAGGATCCTAAGGACGGACAGTCCACGCCGGGCGTGTCATCGCAGCGTTGGAGCCTCCGGGATTCCAACAACGGCGTGTACCAAGGGTCGACTGGATACACGGGGAACCCGGTCTCGCCCTTGTACCCCAACGGCGACGGCGCGTTGAATTGGGGCGAATGCGCCCGTGGCTGGATCATCATGCCAGTCGTCGAAGGAACGAACATTACCGAGGCGCGCTATACGAGTTCAGACAACAAAGTCTTCTCTTGGAGGGCCGCCTAGAGTTCCCAGCGAGGCGTCTTTGATGCCTAGGCGCCGTTGACCCGGGCCTGGACCAAGTTGGCGTATGGCAGGCGGCCGTGTTCCTCGACGAACGCGGCGTGGTAGCCGGCTTCGGCCGCGGCGAGCTGCTCAACGGGCAGCTCCTTCCAGGCGATGACCAGCTTGTTGGCGGCGGCTAGCTGCCAGATCAACCGCCCGTCCCAGTGACCGGGCGGCTTGCCCTTGCCGAAGTCGACGAATTCCTGGATCTGCCGGCGCAGCCCGCGGTTGCCCTTGCTCCCGGGACCGGCCCTGCCGACGTAGAGGACGTCGGCGCCGTCGACCCATTCGGCGTCCAGCGCCTCGGCCTTCAGGGTTGGGTCCTTTTTCTTGAAGATGCCCGCCGTGCTCTTGGCGAGGAACTGTGGCCGGGCGTTGCCCGTCCCGGGGCTCTCGGGCAACAGCACCGCGAAGATGCCGGGTTTTTGCGGGATCCGGTTGATGTCCAGCTCCGCGAGCGGCCGGAACCCGGTGAACCCGTCCTGCTTCAATGACTTTTTGTTGGTCGGCATGGGTTCCTTGGTTCGGGGCGCTGCGGTCCTTTTGAAGCCTACGGAAGCGCTGGTTCCGCGGCCGCTTTAATTGTCACAGGTGCCTGATTGACTGGGTTCCATGGACGGCAAGCAAGGGCCCGACGTGGCTCTGACGGACAGCGTAACGGTCGCGGACCTCGCGCGGATGCTGGCCGGGATCCCGGCGCCGGCCAGCGCCGCGGCCCTGATCGACGAAACACGCGAGCTGGAGGACCTCAAGTCCGCCCTTGCCGCGCGGCAGGCCCGGGACGCCGTCGCCTTCGACCTGTCCCAGCGCCGCGAACAAGCCGACGCCGGGGCTCCCGCGGACCAGCTCGGCACCGGCGTCGCTGCGCAGATCGCCCTCGCACGGCGCGAATCCCCCGCCAAGGGCGGACGGCTCCTGGGCCTCGCCAAAGCCCTCGTCACCGAAATGCCGCACACCCTCGCCGCCCTGGAAACCGGCCAGGTCAACGAATGGCGCGCCACCCTGCTGGTCCGCGAAACCGCCTCCCTGTCCGCCGCGGACCGGGCCGCCGTGGACGAAGAACTCGCCCCCGACGCCGGAACCTTCGACGGCGCCGGGGACCGCGCCATCATCGCCGCGGCCCGCGCCGCCGCCTACCGGCGCGACCCGCGCTCCATTACCCAGCGCGCCGCCCACGCCGAAGCCGAACGCCACGTCACCCTCCGCCCGGCCCCCGACACCATGTGCTACCTGACCGCGTTATTGCCGGTCAGCCAGGGCGTTGCCGTTCACGCCGCCCTCACCCGGCACGCGGACGCTGCCCGCGCCGGCGGGGACACCCGCACCCGGGACCAACTGAAGGCCGACAGACTGGTCGAACGCACCACCGGGAAAGCCGGCGGGATCAGCGGCATCGAAATCCAGCTCGTCATGGCAGACCGCACCCTCTTCCAGGCCGACAGCGAACCCGTCCGCCTCCCCGGCTACGGCATCGTCCCCGCCGGGTGGGCCAGAAGTTTGCTCAAAGACTTCGGTGGCGCAGCCCCGGACACCGGCGCCGCTGGTGCCGCAGGCGGCCCGGGCGGTGAGCCGACTTCGGGCACCGGCTGCCCGGGCGGCCCGGCCGACGAACGCGCCTTCACGACCTGGCTCCGCCGGCTCTACACCGCTCCCGGCACCGGCGAACTCATCGCCATGGACTCCCGCGCCCGGCTCTTCCCCGCAGGGCTCCGCCGGTTCATCCAGGCCCGCGACGACACCTGCCGGACACCCTACTGCGACGCCCCCATCCGCCACCTGGACCACATAGTCCCCTGGCACGACGGTGGGACCACCAGTCTCAGCAATGGCGCCGGACTCTGCGAAGCCTGCAACCACACCAAAGAAACCCCCGGCTGGAGCGCCCAACCCCGGCCCGGCCCCGGGCGGCACACCCTCCAACTCACGACGCCCACCGGACACAGCTACTACTCGACCGCCCCGCCCCTGCCTGGAAGCGCCCCCTCCGGCAACCGTGTACCCCACCGCGGACTCGCGCGGGAAGCGGGAATTTCGGCACCGCGCGAAACTGCGCAAGCGCCCCATGCCGAACGGAACGGAAGTGGCTGCCGCTTCTGAGGCCAGACTCCTATCGAGCCTCCAGCGCGGGCACGCCTCTGACGTGCTGGTTCAATGAATCCGACACCCAAGTGAATCTGCGAGACCAACGCCCTCGTCCGAGGCGCCCCGTATGCTCGTCCTGTTCGAACGAGGCCGCGGTGGGTGCCGCTGAGCGGCTGTTCTTAAATGCGGCCGGGTGTATGGCGGAAGCTGACCCCACGTCAGAGGGCCTAGTGGTGCTTGCCCGCGCCCGCTTTAGGAATTCTGGGAGCGCCAGCCGCCGGGAGCTAGGGACCGCCTTAAGCCCTTAAACACAGGACCTGCAGGTACCTTCGCGATCTCGCTATGAGACGGCTCGGACATTTTCATGTCCAGAACGACCCGGCTTAATCAAGTGGTTACCTGCAGGCGCTTTAAGCGTACGCCTGGCCCCGGAGCCGTGACTAGGGGTCCAGCGCCTCTTCCGCGACGCCCGGGAACGCGCTCCGGCGCAGAAGCGTAGAGTGGAACAAGACGCCTGATTCTGGACGCCGAGTGCTGAGGGAGAAATCGTGACGATTGACTGGGACGAAAAGAAGACCCTGCTGCAGGAACCGAACATCGCGGCCGTGACACAACTTTGCGACGAACTGATGGAGAAGAAGCCGGGGTCCGTAGTCCCCTACATCGACCCCGTCCATGACGAGGACGAATGCCGGATCGTCAGTCTCCATATTGCGCCCGGCAAGGGCTGCGAATCAGGGTTCGTCTCGCATTTCAACGAGGATGAGGCAGCACGCCGCGCCACCTCCATCTACGAAGCAGTCGAGCTTGACCCGCGGTACGTGATGCCGTGGAACGCGTACCCCTGGGTTCGCGACCCGGAGCTCCCCTCGGCCCTTAACGTCCAGGAAAAGACCGACGGCCTGCGCCCCTTCCGCCAGTTCATGAAGATCAACAAGCGCACCTCCGCGATCATCGCGCACGGTGCCGACGCCCACGCCTTCCTGACGCTGTTCGAAAAGACCTACCACTCTTCACTGAAGAACCGCGGCGTCAAGATCTACAAGGCCACCGCCCTAGGCGGCCGCGCCTTCGCCGTCTCGGCGGCCAAGCAGGAAGAACTCCTGGCCAAAAACGTCGCGGTCTACAAGGACGCCATGCAGCGGGCCGGAATCCAGCACCTCTAAGCGGACTCCCGACGTCGGCCTCCCCGCCGCCCGCTGGCCGCAGGGCTGGGCCCAACGGCCCTGCCCAATCCCGTCCCCCACGGCCAAGCTGGGATAGCTGACCGGATCACGGCCGGCCCGTCGCAGACGGTACAGCGCTGACGGTTGCGCCTTGGAAGGGAACCAGCATGGGACGGTTGGACGGCAAAGTTGCCCTGGTCAGCGGCGGCGCCCGCGGCATCGGCGCCGCGATCGCGCGGCAATTCCTTGACGAGGGGGCAAGAACCGTCGTCGGCGACGTCCTGGACGACGACGGCGCCCGACTGCTCGCCCAACTCGGCGACGGCGCCCGCTACGTGCACCTGGACGTTACCCGCCCAGCGGACTGGGACGCCGCAGTCAACGAGGCAGTCACCGCGTTCGGCGGCCTGAGCATCCTGGTCAACAACGCGGGCATCGTGAACTTTGGCCGGATTAATGACTACCCGCACGAGCAGTGGGCCCGGATCATCGAGGTGAACCTCACGGGCGTCTTCAACGGCATCAAGGCCGCCACCCCCGCACTGGCCAGAGCCGGCTCCGCCTCCATCATCAACGTCTCCTCCATCGCCGGACTGCGCGGCTACGAAAACCTCGCCGGCTACACCGCGTCGAAATTCGGTGTCCGGGGACTGACCAAGGCCGCCGCGCTGGACCTCGGGCGGGACGGGATCCGGGTCAACTCGGTGCACCCCGGCGTCATCCAGACCCCCATGACCGAGGGCATGACCTTTGACACGGGCCATGTGCCGCTGCACCGGATCGGCCAGCCCACGGAGGTCGCAAACCTCGCCGTCTACCTGGCCGGCGAGGAATCCTCCTTCGTGACCGGCGCCGAATTCGTCATCGACGGCGGCGAAACAGCCGGCACCGTCGGAACGCCCGCCGGCTGACCGGCAGAAGATGGAGAGCCTCATGAGCGCACATTCCGGCACCAAACTGGCCGTCATCGGCGCCGGCAGCGTCGGCACGTCCCTGGCCTACGCCGCCCTGATCCGCGGTTCGGCCAGCCACGTGGCGCTCTTCGACGTCAACGCGGCCAAGGCCGAGGCCGAGGTGCTGGACCTGGCCCACGGCACCCAGTTCACCGCGGCGGCGGCGACCGTCAACGGCGGCGCGGACATCAGCGTTACCGACGGCGCCGACGTCGTGGTCATCACCGCCGGGGCCAAACAGGCGCCCGGCCAGACCCGGCTGGACCTGGCCGGAACGAACGTCCGCATCCTCGAGCAGCTCATGCCGCAACTGCTGGAACACGCCCCGGACGCTGTCTACGTCCTGGTCACCAACCCCTGCGACGTCCTGACCGTCGCCGCGCAGAAGATCACCGGCCTGCCGGCCTCCCGGATTTTCTCCTCCGGCACCGTGCTGGACACCTCGCGGCTGCGCTGGCTGCTGGCCCACCGCGCCGGGGTATCCGTGAGCAGCGTGCATGCCAGCATGGTCGGTGAACACGGCGACACCGAGTTCCCGGTGTGGTCCGGCGCGACCATCGGCCCGGTACCAATCCGCGACTGGAAAGTCGACGGCGAGCGCATCTTCACACCCGGTTACCTCACCGAAACCGCCCGCGAAGTCACCCAGGCCGCGTACAAAGTCATCGCGGGCAAGGGCGCCACGAACTACGCGATCGGGCTTTCCGGCGCCCGGATCGTGGAGGCGTTGCTGCGCTCGGAAAACGCGGTGCTGCCGGTGTCCACCGTGCTGGGCGGGCAATACGGGATCGACGGCGTCGCCCTGTCGCTGCCCAGCATCGTGGGCCAGGGCGGCGTGCGCGCGGTCCTTGAGACGCCTATGGACGAAGGCGAACTCGCCTCGCTCCACCACTCGGCCGAGACGCTCCGGCAGAGCCTCGCCTCACTGGGGATCTGATCCCAGAGGCCGAGTTGCCGAAGGCACCACCGTCACCGAGCCAAGGTGCGGCAGCGCGGCCCTGGCGCCCTCCTCCAGGCGTGCGGCCACCGAGGCGAGATCGGCCAGCCGGGCGTCAGGATCGAGGGGGACGGTGATCTCCGCGTGCAGTCGGTGGCCGGACCAGCGCAGCCGGGAGGTCCCGCCCGGTTGAGTGCGCTCCCGGACGACGGCGGCCAACGCGTCGCTCAGTTGCGGGTCGACGCCGTCCATCAGCCGCCGTCCGACGTCGCGCACGGTACCCCACAGGAGCACCATGATCGCCACCGAAATCAACAGTCCCACGATCGGGTCGGCCAGCGGGAACCCGAGCCAGACGCCGATCACCCCGGCCACCACGGCGAGCGAGGTGAAGCCGTCGGTCCGGGCGTGGACGCCGTCGGCGATCAGCGCGGCCGAACCGATCCGCCGGCCAACCCGGATCCGATAAATCGCGACCAGCTCATTGCCGGCGAAGCCCACGAGGCCGGCGGCGAGCACCCAGCCGAGGTTCTGTACCGGCTGGGGTTCGAAGAAGCGGCGGATGGACTCGACGGCGGCCACCACCGCGGAGAGGGCGATCATGGCGACGATAAAGAGTCCCGCAAGGTCCTCGGCGCGGCCGAAGCCATACGGGTAGGTGCGGGTGGGTTTTCGCATGCCGAGCAGGAACGCGATCCACAGCGGCACGGCGGTCAGCGCGTCGGAGAAGTTGTGGACCGTGTCAGCCAGCAGCGCCACCGAGCCGCTGATCAGCACAATCGCCAGTTGGAAGAGCGAGGTGGCACCCAGGCCCAGGAGTGAGACCTTGACGGCGCGGATTCCCTGGGCGCTGGATTCCAGCGCCTCGTCAATGGAGTCCGCGGCGTCGTGGGAATGCGGGACGAAAAGCGCGTGCAGCCAGCCCTTCAGCCCGGCGGGGTGGTCATGATCGTGCGCGTGGTCATGGTCATGCGGATGCTCATGGTCATGCGCGTGGTCATGGTCATGCGGATGATCATGGTCATGCGCGTGGTCATGGTCATGCGGATGCTCATGGTCGTCGTGTTCGCCGTGGCCGTGCTGGCCCAGGGCGCTACCCGGCCCGCTCACGCGCCGTGTCCCGGGGCAGTGCCGAGCGCGTGCTCGGCCTGGTGGATTGCATCCATCACCAGCTGGCGGGCGTGCTCATTCTGCAGCCGGTAGAAGACTTTTGTGCCCTCCTGCCGGGTGGCGACCATACCGCCCAGCCGCATCTTGGCCAGGTGCTGCGAGACGGCGGAGGCCGGTTTCGCCACGCGCTCGGCCAGCGCATTGACCGGCAGCTCGCCGTCCCCCAAAGCGAGGATCAAACGGACCCGCGTAGCGTCGGCCAGCATGGAAAACACCTCGACCGCAAGCTCCACATGGGGGCTGTCGACCTCAACCTGCATATCTGCATTCATACGCAGATACTGTCATATCTCCAGCGGTGTACCAACTGATGACACCGCCGGACGTGGAACACAATGACTGGGGCCATCGTTGAACACAGGTAGCCTGAAGTGCGGGACATCAGCCGTGAGGAGGGGAGGCAGGAATGGTCACAGTACCCATGCGCAAACCGGCAGCCGCACTCACGCGCGCCGCCCTGCTGAGCGCCATTCTCGCCCTAGTCGCCGGGCTGCTCGGCATGCATGTTTTTGCCGGCGCGCACGCCTCGCACGCCTCGATCTGGCCCTCGGCTTCCGGGACCGACGCGGCATCCACCGCATCCGACCACCCCGCATCCGCCCACCCCGCATCCGCCCACCCTGTGTCCGGCCACCCCGACTCCGGCCACTCCGGCCCGGCGGCCCTCCACCAAACTCCGGAGCCGACGTCGTCGTGCGTCTGCGCTGGAGACCGCGGCGATCAGCACGCTGCGCACGCGACCTGCACCCCGGCGCCCTCCGGCGCCTCCCTCAGCGCTCCCCCGCCGGGAACCGCAGTGCTCGCGGACCAGCCGCGCAGCACGCCTGCAACAGATCAGGTCCGCCCCTATTCGTACCTTCCGGCGACCCCGACGCCGAGTGAGCTGTCCATCAGCCGGACGTAAAGGGGACCCGTGCCGCGCTGAGGCGGCACCTCCGCCCCCCAACCGGGTGCGCGCATCTCATGCGGCGCACCGTCCGACGCCGGCGCCCGCCGGATTCCCAAAGGACTGATTCTTGATGAATAAAGCACTGTCATTTTCCGCCACCGCCCTTGCCGCCGTCATCGCCTTGAGCGGCTGCGCTGGCACCACGTCAGGCGCAGGCACCAGCTCCGGCGGCAGCATGCCCGGCATGGACCACAGCAGCACCGCCCCGAGCTCCGCGCCCGCAACCGCGGACCACAACGGCACAGACACCATGTTCGCCCAGGGGATGATCCCGCACCACGCCCAGGCCGTGGAGATGAGCGAGATGATGCTCAAGAAGCAGGGCATCGACGCCAAGGTGACCGCACTGGCCGGCCGGATCAAAGCTGCCCAGGGCCCGGAGATCGACCGGATGACCGGCTGGCTTCAGCGCTGGAATGAACCCACCCGAATGCCTGGCGGCCACGCCATGTCCGGCATGCTGAGCGACGACGAACTCAAGAAGCTCGACGCCGCCGCAGGCACCGAGGCGAGCAGGCTTTTCCTAACCCAGATGATCACCCACCACGAGGGTGCCGTCGAGATGGCCAACGCGGAGGTCCGCGGGGGCAAGGACCCGGAGGCGACCGGCCTGGCCAAGGACGTCGCGGCCTCGCAAACGGACGAAATCAAGGAAATGAAGGAACTGCTGGCCGGCCTCTAGACTCGCCGGCTGAGGCCGAACGGGCACTTGGGGCCCTCACCGCGCACTTTTTGGGCCCCAAGTGCCCGCTCGGGCGCCTTCCGACCGCGGGGGACGCTTGACAGTGCAATGTGACCTCTGCCATATTTGAAGTGTGAACCTGTCAGACAGCCGGACAGCCGGACAACCACTCGCCCGCCTGAGCGCGGCCGAAGCGGTCTTCAACGTCCTGCGCTCCGAGATCGAATCCGGCAAACTCGGCATCGGCGCCAAACTAAGCTCCGAGGCCACACTCGCCCAGCAGTACGGTGTCAGCCGCTCCGTGGTCCGCGAGGCCCTGCGTTCCTGCAACGCTCTGGGACTCACCGTCACCCGGACCGGGCGGGGCACATTCGTCGTCGCCGACCATGTGGCCAAAGACCTGGTCCTTGGCCAGTACTCCGCCTTGGATCTCACCGAGGCAAGGCCCCACATTGAGGTTCCTGCCGCCGGGCTCGCCGCGGAACGCCGCTCAGCCGAGGAACTGGACACCATGCGCGACATCGTCGCCGCCATGACCGCCGAGGACGACCCCGAAGTGTGGGTTGGCCTGGACTCGAATTTCCATGCCCTGATCGCGAAGGCCAGCCGGAACAAGGTCTTCGAGAACGTGGTCGCGGACATCCGCGAGGCCCTGGCCCATCAGTCAGAAACCCTGAATATGGTGGCGGACCGCCAGCACGCCTCCGATGAGGAGCACCGGCGCATCCTGGCCGCCATCGAAGCCGGCGACCCAGCAACGGCCCGCATCGCCATGAGCCAGCACCTGCACGCCGTTGGCCTTGCCCTCGCCTCGATTCTGCACCCCCGCGCCGAAGTGTGATCCCGGCCCCCGGGCCGGCTCCGCAACAGCAGCATGACCAGCAACGAACAACTCCACCGCTAAGGACGCAATGACTTCCCCTGCCGTCGCGCACATTCCGACTCCACCGGCCCCGGCGACGCTCCCGCAGCACGTCCCGCTCGCGGTCCAAACCCGCGACGGCCTCGCCGAGAGCGTCCACTACGGGTCGGCCATCGCCACCGCGGCGGACGGCCGGACCCTCCTGACCGCCGGCGAGCCGCTCGCCCCGTTCTACCCGCGCTCCGCCCTCAAGCCCCTGCAGGCCGTTGCCATGGTCCGCGCAGGCCTCGACCTCCCGAAGGACCTCCTCGCCCTCGCGGCCGCCAGCCACTCCGGCGCCGCCATCCACCGCGACGGCGCGCTGCGCATCCTCGAACTGCACGGCCTCAACCCCGGAGACCTCGAAAACAGCACCGACCTCCCCTACGGCGTCCGCGAACGCGAGGAATGGCTCGCCGGCGGCGGGCAGGCCACCCGGCTGGCGCAGAACTGCTCCGGAAAGCACGCCGCGATGGCCGCCACCTGCCTCGTCAACGGCTGGCCCGTCCGCGGCTACCTGGATCCGGCGCACCCGTTGCAGCAACTCGTGGCCCGGACCGTGGCGGAGCTGACCGGCGAGCAGCCGGAGCGCACCACCACCGACGGCTGCGGCACCCCGCTCTTCGCCCTCACCCTGCGCGGCATGGCCCGCGCCTTCGGCACGCTGGCCTCGGCCACGGGAACCGGCAGCGCGGAAGCCGCCGTCGCCAACGCCATGCGCCGCCACCCCGGGATGGTGGCGGGCGAGGACCGGGACGTCACCGCGCTGATGCGCCTGGTCCCGGGACTGCTCGCAAAGGACGGCTTCGAGGGCGTCCAGCTGGTGGGCCTGCCCGACGGCCGGGCCGCCGCCGTGAAAATCTCCGACGGTGGAGACCGCGCCCGGATGCCCGCCACCGTGCGGCTCCTGGCAGCGCTCGAAGTCGACACCTCTCCCCTGGCGCGCCTCGCCGCGGCCCCGGTGCTGGGCGGCGGCCGGCCCGTCGGGCTGGTGCAGGCCACCGACTTCCTCGCTTCCCCCGACACTTTCACCGCCCCCGACGCCCGCTAAGGACCACCGCCATGACCCCGCTCGACGATCCCGCCGCCTTCCGCTCCGAACATGACCTCCTGGGCGACCGGGACGTTCCCGCCGACGCCTACTGGGGTGTCCACACCCTCCGGGCCGTGGAGAACTTCCCCATCACCGGCCAGCCGCTGTCCTCCAACATGTACCTGGTCCGCGGGCTGGCCGCCGTGAAACTGGCCGCCGCCCGCACCAACCACGAGCTCGGACTGCTCGACGCCGAGCGCGCCCGGGCCATCGAGGACGCCTGCACCGACGTGATGAGCGGCAAACTCAGCGAGCAGTTCGTGGTGGACGTCATCCAGGGCGGCGCCGGAACGTCGTCGAACATGAACGCCAACGAGGTGATCGCCAACCGGGCCCTGGAAATCCTCGGACACCCGAAGGGCGACTACGCGCGGCTGCACCCCAACGACCACGTCAACCTCAGCCAGTCCACGAACGACGTCTACCCCACCGCGGTCAAGCTCGGCACGATTTTCGCCGCCCGGGAGCTGCTGGAAGCGCTGACCGAGCTGGAAGAGGCCTTCGCCGCCAAGGCGGTGGAATTCCGGACCGTGGTGAAGATGGGCCGCACCCAGCTGCAGGATGCCGTCCCCATGACGCTCGGCCAGGAGTTCGGCACCTACGCGGTGACGATCGGCGAGGACCGGCTCCGCCTGGCCGAAGCCGACCTGCTGATCCACGAGATCAACCTTGGCGCCACGGCGATCGGCACCGGCCTGAACGCCCCGCCGGGGTACGCGGAGGCCGCCTGCCGGCACCTGGCCGAGATCACGGGCCTGCCGCTCGTCACGGCGGTGGACCTGATCGAAGCCACCCAGGACGTCGGCGCCTTCGTGCACCTCTCCGGCGTGCTCAAGCGCGTCGCCGTGAAACTGTCCAAAATCTGCAACGACCTCCGGCTGCTCTCCTCCGGCCCGCGCGCCGGCCTCGGCGAAATCAACCTCCCCGCCGTGCAGTCCGGCTCCTCGATCATGCCCGGCAAGATCAACCCCGTCATCCCCGAGGTGGTCAGCCAGGTCGCCTACGAGGTGATCGGCAACGACGTCACCATCACCATGGCCGCCGAGGCCGGGCAGCTCCAGCTCAACGCCTTCGAACCAATCATTGTCCACAGCCTCCACAAGAGCATCTCCCACCTGGAAGCCGCCTGCCGCACCCTCACGGCACGCTGCGTCCGGGGCATCACCGCCAACACCGAACGGCTCCGCCTCACCGTGGAGCAGTCAATCGGCCTCGTCACCGCCCTCAACCCGCACCTGGGCTACGCCACCGCCACCGCAATCGCCCGGGAAGCCCTGGCCACGGGCAAGGGTGTCGCGGAGCTCGTGCTCGAACACGGGCTGCTCACCGCCGAGCAGCTCACCGAGCTACTTAGCCCGCAGCGTCTGGCCAACCTGAGCAAGTAGCGCACCCCCCAACCCCCAAAGGATCACCATGACTTATCCCGACACTGCCCGCGCCCAGAAACCGCCCGCCCCACAGGCCGCCGTCTCCGACCACACCATCCCGGCGCACGCCCACGCCTCCGAGGCCGCGCTGCACGCCGAGGACCAGGGCTACCACAAGGGCCTGAAACCCCGGCAGGTCCAGATGATCGCGATCGGCGGCGCCATCGGCACCGGCCTGTTCATGGGCGCCGGCGGCCGCCTGGCCGCCGCCGGCCCGGCCCTGATCATCAGCTACGCCCTCTGCGGCTTCTTCGCCTTCATGATCCTGCGCGCCCTCGGCGAACTGGTGATGCACCGGCCGTCCTCCGGTTCGTTCGTCTCCTACGCCCGCGAGTTCTTCGGTGAGAAGGCCGCATTCGTCACCGGCTGGCTGTACTGGCTGAACTGGGCCATGACCGCAATCGTGGACATCACCGCCGTCGCCCTCTACATGAACTTCTTCAAGAAGTACTGGGCGCCGATCGCGGACGTACCGCAGTGGACCTGGGCCCTGGCCGCCCTGATCCTGGTGCTGGGCCTGAACCTCATTAGCGTCAAGGTGTTCGGCGAGCTCGAATTCTGGTTCGCCCTGGTCAAGGTGGTGGCGCTGGTGTCCTTCCTGCTCATCGGCATCTACTTCGTCATCTTCGGCACCCCCGTCGCCGGCCAGCAGGTCGGCTTCAGCCTCATCGCGGACAACGGCGGCCTGTTCCCCAACGGCCTGCTGCCGGCCATCGTGGTGATGCAGGGCGTCGTGTTCGCCTACGCCTCGATCGAGCTGATCGGCACCGCGGCGGGCGAGACGGAAAACCCGGAAAAGATCATGCCACGGGCCATCAACACCGTAATCGTGCGCATCGCCGTGTTCTACGTCGGCTCCCTCGTGCTGCTCTCGCTGCTGCTTCCCTACAGCTCCTACAAGGCCGGCGAAAGCCCGTTCGTGACGTTCTTCGGCTCCATCGGGGTGGACGGCGTGGACGCCATCATGAACCTCGTGGTCCTGACCGCGGCATTGTCCTCGCTCAACGCCGGCCTCTACTCCACCGGCCGGATCATGCGCTCCATGTCCGTTTCGGGGTCCGCGCCGAAATTCGCCGCCCGGATGAACAAAGCCGGCGTCCCCTACGGCGGCATCGCCCTGACCGCCGGCGTGGCCGTGCTGGGCGTCATCCTCAACGCCATAGTCCCGGCCGAAGCCTTCGAGATCGTCCTGAACGTCGCATCGCTGGGCATCATCAGCACCTGGGCCATGATCGTCCTGTGCCAGATGCAGCTGGCCCGGCTTGCGGCCCGCGGGGAACTGCTCCGGCCCGCCTTCCGGATGCCCGGCGCACCTGTGACGGGCTGGATCACGCTGGCCTTCCTGCTGGCGGTGCTGGTCCTGATGGCGTTCGACTCGCCGGTGGGGACCTGGACCATCGCGTCCCTCGTCGTCATCATTCCGGCTCTGATGCTCGGCTGGCGCCTCTGCCGGCACCGCATCCTGGAGATCGCCGCGGTCCGAGACGGCTTCACCGGCCCGGCCCCGCTGGTGGCCAACCGCCCCGGCACCGGAGCCAGCGCGGACCCGCGCTAGCCCCCTGCCCTCCGGCGTCCGCGCCCCGCGGCCTGGCCCAACTGGCCGCGGGGCGGCGTAATGGAGGGCCCCGGGGCGCTCCGGTCCCGCCCGGTTCGCCTAAGCTCGGAGGAACAGTTCCACCTGGCTCAGCGACGAACCACCCGGGAGACACCACATGACCAACTGGCGCATCAGGGATTTCCATTCGGCCGACCTTGACGGGATCCTGCACCTGTGGGAATCCCTCAAGGCCACGAATGTCGAGCCGGTCTACGCCCTCTCCGAGGTCCTCGCCTCGTGCGAAAAGGACCACGCGGTCGTGGCGGTGCAGGGCGAGCAGGTGGTGGGTGCCGCCGTCGGCCGCGCCGCGCACGACCAGGGCTGGATCGTTTTCCTGGCCACGCTGCCGGAGTTCCGCGGCCGCGGAATCGGCACCTCGCTGCTGGCCTCGGTGGAAAGCCGGATGGCCCCGCACGGGCTGAACAAACTCTCCGCGCTGATGCCCGAGTCCGAAACCCGCGTCGAGGCGTTCCTGAGCCGCGGGTTCGTACTGAAGAAGAACCTGCGCTACTTCGAACGCAAAATCCCGGTCCAGCGCCAGGAACTGGAGCCGCTGAGCCAGCTGGGCGGCCGGATCCTGGCCCGCGACCTCTGGGAAAACGTCGCCGGCATGCGCAAAGAGAAGGAACTGCTGGAGCGCCGGCTCGTGCTGCCGCTGGCCGAAGCCGACCTCGCGGATGAGTACGGCGTGGTGCCGCCGCGCGCCGTCGTGCTGTTCGGGCCTCCCGGCACCGGCAAAACGACCTTCGCCAAGGCGATTGCATCCCGGCTGGAGTGGCCCTTCGTGGAGGTCTTCCCCTCCCGGCTCGCCGCTGATCCGATGGGCCTGGCCGGCGCGTTGCGCGAGACGTTCCTGGAAATCGCCGAGCTGGAACACGCCGTCGTCTTCATCGACGAGGTGGAGGAGATCGCCTCACAGCGCTCCGGCGAACCGCCGTCCCCGCTACAGGGCGTCACCAACGAGCTGCTGAAGATCATTCCGGCGTTCCGCGAACAGCCCGGCCGGCTGCTGGTCTGCGCCACCAATTTCATCCGTGCCCTGGACTCGGCGTTCCTGCGCCACGGCCGCTTCGACTACGTCATCCCGATCGGCCTGCCGGACCGCCTGGCCCGCGAGGCCATGTGGCAGCGCTTCATCCCCGCCACCGTGGTGGACGATGTGGACGTGGAGCTGCTGGTGGACCGCACCGAAGGCTTCTCCCCGGCGGACATTGAATACGCGGCCCGGAGCGCCTCCCAGCGCGCCTTGGAGAAAGCGGTGTACGACGACGGCGGGGCGGCTTCCGGGGGTGGGGCGTCCGACGGCGCTTCCCTCCGGGAGGCGGTCCGGAAGGGCCCGGCGACCCAGGACTACCTCGACGCGATCGCGGACACCCGGACCACCGTCAGCGCGGAAGTGCAGCAGGAGTTCCTGGAGGACATCGACCTGCTGGGCCGGGTCTAGCCCTCCGGGGTGCTGTCGTAGGAGAGGTTCTCGTAGTCGGTGTCGTCGGCCTCGTCGAGCATGTCATCGAGTTCCTCGAGCAGCCAGGGGTTGATCCGGGCCAGGATCTTGCGGGTCTCCTCGACCGGAACCGCGGCGTAAAGTACCGGCCGGGCGTCGTCATAGCGGGTGACCGGCGGCTTGTCCGGCCACTTTTCGGCCAGTGCCCTGACCCGTTCGGGCAGCGAGTTGTGCGCGTTGTCGGCGATCTTGACCAGGGTGGCGTCGTGGTCCTCGGCGATGTACCGGATGCCGGCCTGGTAGTCGTCCGGGTTCTCGTGCAGGCGCTTCGTGACGCGCTCGATGATGTCCACGGCCCGTTCGGAAACGCCCATCTCCAGCAGCGCCTGCCGGGTCATCGGGGTGTCCTCGGCGATGTCGTGCAGGTAGCCGGCAATCCGTATGTCGTCATCGAAGTCGGCCAGCGCATCACCGACGGCGATCACGTGCTCGCGGTACGGCCGCTTGAGCTTATCCTTCTGCCGGTTGTGGGCGACCTCGGCGAGGACCTTCGCGGTCTCGACGGTAAAGCCCGGCCGCGGGGCTTGCGCTTCCATAAATTCTGGTTCTGACATGATTCCAGCCTACGCGCCGTGTCCGCCCAGCCCGGGCCACACCCACGGCTCCCGCGGCAGAGCCGCCGGAGCAAACACCTTGAGCGCCCGGTCCAGGGAACCCGGCGGCAAACCCACCGAGACCAGCAGCGCGTCGCGCACCTGCTCAACGGTGACCCCCGCAACGGCGAGGTCCGCGAGCGTGATCGCGCCATCGCGCTTGGCCAGCCGGGCGCCGTCGGAGTTCAGCACCAGGGGCACGTGCGCATATTCCGGCACTGGAATATTCAGGAGCGAGGCGAGGTAGGCCTGCCGCGGGGTGGACGGCAACAGGTCGTCTCCGCGGACCACCTGGTCGATTCCCTGGGCGGCATCATCGACCACCACGGCCAGGTTGTATGCGGTGACCCCGTCGTTGCGGCGCAGGACAAAGTCGTCCACAACCCCGGTAAAGCTGCCGTGCAGCACATCCTGTACGGTGGCCGAGGTAACGGCGGCGCGGAGCCGGACCGCGGCCGGCCGCACGGCACGCCTGCTGGCACGCTCGGCGTCGCTGAGGTTCCGGCAGGTGCCCGGATAGGCGCCTTGCGGGGCATGCGGCGCCGACGGCGCCTCGTGGATCTCGCGGCGCGTACAGAAGCATTCGTAGGTCAGCCCTGCCGCGGTCAGGCGGTCGATCGCGGCGGCGTAGAGGTGCTCCCGGTCGGTCTGACGGACGACGCCGCCGTCCCAGTCCACGCCGATCGCCGCCAGATCGCGGAGCTGCTCCGCCTCGGCACCCGCGCGGGCGCGGTCCAGGTCCTCGACCCGCATCAGGAAGCGCCGGCCGGTGGACCGGGCAAAGAGCCACGCGAGGATGGCGGTGCGGAGATTGCCCACATGGAGTACGCCGGAGGGGCTGGGGGCGAAGCGTCCGGCTGATGTCATGGGACAAGCCTATGCCGGGGCAACACAAGAGCCCCTCAGCCACCGATGACTTCGGACAACCGACGTCGGGGGCTCAGGGGCTCTTGCCGTAATGGTGTGCGGAAAGACGATGCGTGAACAAGAGTCAATCAGCGGCGGGCTCCTGGCGGGGTGCCTCATCCAGAGTCCGGGAGGTGTTCCGGGGGATCTGTAGCCTTCGGGTGCCGGCGGTGGCCTGCATCCCTTGTTGCCACTATTTGAGCAGGAGTCATACAGTTGGTGCAACAGACACCGCGCCCACCGGTCAGACTGACCATTGCGCGCCTCGGGTATTGGCAGGAAGTGGTCAAATTGCAGCAGCTCGACGCGACGGATCGCCGGATCCTCCTGGCCCTGGACGCAGATCCCCGGGTTCCCATCATGGTGCTCGCCCAGAAACTCGGCCTGGCCCGCGGCACGGTGCAGTCCCGCCTCGAGCGGATGACGGCGTCGGGCGCGCTCCGCCCGAACAGCAGCCGGGTGCTGCCCTCCGCACTGGGTCGCGGAGTGGCCGCGGCGGTGAGCGCAGAACTGGACCAGAGCCACCTGGATGAGGCGATCGCCGCGCTGCGGAACATCCCGGAGGTGCTGGAGTGCCACGCGCCCGCCGGCGACACCGACCTGCTGATCCGGGTGGTGGCAACGAGCCCCGACGATCTCTACCGGGTTTCCGAGGAAATCCGGCTGTGCCCGGGGATTGTGCGGACGTCCACAAGCATGTTCCTGCGCGAGGTCATCCCGTACCGGACCACGGGCCTGCTGGAAGGCTAACCTCCCGGATCAGACCGGCGGACCGGTATTTGCCTTTAGGTTCTTCATGACCAGCGTCGAGGTCAGCCGCTCCACCCCGGGCAGCGAGGTCAGTTCGGCATCGTAGAAACGCTGGTACGCCGGCAGGTCCTCTGCAATGACCTTGAGCAGGTAGTCCGGTTCGCCGAACAGCCGCTGGGCTTCAACAATGTTCGGGTTCTCCGCCACGCGGTTCTCGAAGATCTCCATCGTGGCTCGGTCGACCTGCCGCAGCGTCACAAAGACGATCGCCTCGAAGCCAAGGCCGACGGCGGCGGGGTCAATGTCGGCTCGGTAGCCGCGGATCACGCCCGAGGCCTCCAGCTCGCGGAGCCTGCGGTGGCACGGGGCAACGGTCAGACCGACCTTTGCCGCGAGCGCCGTGGCAGTCATCCTGCCGTCCTCCCGGAGGTGGCGCAAGATATTTCTATCAACATGGTCGATCACGCAATAAGCTTACCGTCGACGCGGCTATCCGGGCGAAATCAGTAAACACTTATGGCCCGGAAATTCCTAGGCTTGCTTCTGTAGCCCCCGCGTCAGGAGACCGCCATGAACCCCCAGCTCTTTCTCGCTTTCGTCGGCGTCGCCGTGGCACTCGCCTGCACGCCGGGGGTGGACTGGGCCTACTCCATCGCCGCGGGGCTCAGGGACCGCAGCTTCGTGCCGGCCGTTGCCGGGTTGTGCGGCGGGTACGTGGTGCACACGGCGCTGCTGGCCGCCGGGCTGGCCGCCGTGATCACCGGCCTGCCCGGGCTCCTCGGGTGGCTCACCGTGGCGGGAGCGGCGTATCTGTTGTGGCTGGGCGTCAGTACAGTGCGTTCGTGGCGGGGCGCCAGCTTCGGCGGGCAGTCTGCCGCGGGGCCGCAACCGGCGGCCAATCAGTTCCGGGTGTTCCTGCAGGGCATGGGCACCAGCGGCATCAATCCGAAGGGGCTGCTCTTCTTCGTTGCCCTGGTCCCGCAGTTCGTCAGCCCGGACGCCGCTCTTCCGGTGCCCCTGCAGTCCGGCCTGCTCGGCCTCACCTTCGTCCTGCTGGTGGCCGTCATCTACAGCTGCGTGGCGCTGCTGTCCCGGAGGCTCCTGCACTCCCGGCCCGGCGCCGCCCGGCGGGTCACCTTGGCGAGCGGAATCATCATGGTGGCATTGGGCCTGGTGCTGCTGGCGGAGCAGCTGGCGCCGCTGGTCGCGCGGACCGCCTGGCAGTAGCCCCTAGGCGTCCGCCGGAACGGGTTCATTCCCCGTTCAACTGCTTCCATTCCTGTTCCCAGAGCCTGCGTTCTTCCACGTCCCTGCGGATGACTTCGAAGGTTTCGAGCTGGGCAGGCCGCCCGCGCAGCCAGTCGCGCGGATTAAGTGATTTGCGCCCGTTATCCAGGAGCAGCAAGGCGCGGTCAGTCAAGGCATCGTTACGGAGCGCCACGTGCCTCTTCCGCCGCCGGAGAACCTCCTTCAGCGCTGCCTGGGAGGCCGTCGCCGCACCAAGGCGGCGCAGTGACCGGGCGCGGATCAGCAGCAGCGCGGCCGAGAGGTCATCGGCATTCAGCAGCCCCTCCGTCCAGAGCATCACTTCTTTGTCCCGGCCCATCGAGAATGCCACAGAGCACCGGGCCAGGGCCGCGGGCAGCGACGGCGGAAGCGAGGTTGCGGTTTGCAGTGCTGCCTCGAGGTGGCCTGTCTCCCTAAGGGAGTGCGAAAGCGCCAGGAACACCGCTTCCTCGCTAAAGAGCACTGGAACCTCGATGCGCTCGGCTACTTCGACCCGGGTGACCACACGGGTCAGATAGCCGGACGCGAACTGATTGGCATCGTCGTCGTTCCCGGTGGTGAGTCCGCGCTGGAGGAGCTCCGAAGCCCGCAGGTAGCCGCCCTGCTTGTGCGCCAGCAGCCCGGCCAGCACATAGCAAACCCCAGCCCACCCGGGGTAAGCACGGCCCAAGGCGATCAGCCGGTTGGGGTCGGTGTTGTGGAAGGTCGCCTCATACACCGCCTTGGCCGCCTTCCCGGGCATCCGCTTAAGCCGGGGGGCGGCGCCGTCCACGCTGAGCAGCGCACCGTTCCGGCCGCCAAGGGCCGTGTGCAGGACGCCGCCGACGCCGTCCGCGATGTCCCGCACCGGGGTGCGGACCTGCGGGCCGCCGAACGGGGTGAGGTCGCGGGTGTCGCGATAGATGGGTCCTTGGGACTGTCCGGCGCTCATTCTTCCATGCTAATAGTGCGCCTTTGGCGGGTGGACGGGCTAACTGGCCGCCGCCACCCACACGCCGATCACCCAGGTACTCGCGGCCAGGCAGGCCAGCACGAACTCGGCGATCATCCCCAGGCCCGTGGCCTTCAGCGCGGCCCAGCTGGAGGCCACGGCCGTGTGCCAGACGCGGGTGCGGTGGATTTCGCTGAGCAGCAGGCCCGCCGCGAAGCCAAGAAACAACCCCACCACGGGGATGAGGAACATGCCCACGACGCCGAGGACCAGGCCGGTCACGACCGAACGGCCGGGGATGCTGTGCTGCTTGAGCTTCCGGCCGGTCAGCACGGCGGAGGCCGCCATCCCGGCCAGGACCAGCACCAGCCCGATCCCGAAGACCACCCAGCCGGTAGTTCCGGCACCTCCCCAGAGGGCCCACGCCAGCAGGCTGAGGCCGATCAGGATGCTTCCGGGCAGGACGGGGATGATGATGCCTGCCACGCCCACCAGGATTGCCAAGCCGCAGAGGATGGTCACGACGATTTCGGGGTTCATCGCCCCAGTCTATGGGCCGGGCGGCTGCCCGGCCCCGGGGCCGGGCCGGGCCGGGCGCCGTCGTTGGCACCCACCCGGCCCGGGCCGGGCGCCGTTACTCCGCCTCCACCGCTGCGGCGACGGCGGCCGAGACGGCTGGGGCGACGCGCGGGTCCAGCGGGCTCGGCACGATGTAGTCGGCCGAGAGGTCGTTCTCAGCCAGTTCGGCAATGGCGCGGGCCGCCGCGAGCTTCATCGCCGGAGTGATCCGGCGGGCGCCGGCGTCGAGGGCGCCGCGGAAGATGCCCGGGAACGCCAGCACGTTGTTGATCTGGTTCGGGAAGTCGCTGCGGCCGGTGGCGACGACGGCCGCGTACTTGGAGGCGACCTCCGGCAGGACTTCGGGGTCCGGGTTGGAGAGGGCAAAGACGATCGCGCTGTGGTTCATCAGTTTCAGGTGCTCCTCGTCCAGCCGGGAGGAGGAGACACCGATGAAGACGTCCGCGCCGAGCAGGGCCTCGCCGGGACCGCCAGCCACGCCGCGGGGGTTGCTGCGCGCGGCGAGCTGGGCCTTCTTGCTGGCCGGCTCCGCGGCAATGTCCGCGCGGTCCCGGTTGATGACACCGCGGGAGTCCAGCAGCACGACGTCGTCGATTCCGGCGGCCAGCAGGATTTCGGCGACGGCGATCCCGGCGGCGCCGGCGCCGGAAACCACCACGCGGAGCCCCTCGAGCTCGCGGGCCGTCACCTTCGCGGCACCGGTCAGTGCGGCGAGGACGACGACGGCGGTGCCGTGCTGGTCATCGTGCATGACCGGGCAGTCGAGGGCTTCGATCAGCTTTTCCTCGAGTTCGAAGCAGCGCGGCGCCGAAACGTCCTCGAGGTTGATCGCGCCGAAGCTGGGCCGCAGCCGGACCAGCGTCTCGACAATTTCGTCGACGTCGGTGGTGTTGAGGACCAGCGGGATGGAGTCAAGGTCGCCGAACGCCTTGAAGAGCGCGGACTTGCCTTCCATGACGGGCAGCGAGGCGCTGGCGCCGATGTCGCCCAGGCCCAGCACGGCGGTGCCGTCACTGACCACGACCACGAGGCGCTGTGCCCAGGTGAGCGTCTTGGCGAGTTCCGGGTTGGCGGCGATGGCGCGGCTGACCTGCGCGACTCCGGGCGTGTAGGCGATGGACAGGTCGCGCTTGCTGGCGAGCGGGACGGTGCTGGCGATTGAGAGCTTGCCGCCCTGGTGGGAGGCGAAGATCTCCTCGTCGCTGAGCGCTGTTACCGGCGCCTCTGCGGCTCCGCTGGCGGAAGTGGGATTGGCGGGAATGATCGTTTCAATGGACACGTCGTTGTCTCCTGGGGCTCACCGTGGGCGTACGGCACTTGGCTGCTGGGGCACAGGGGTGCCCAAGATGGTCTGGGAGGGAACTTCCGGGGCGGGCCCGGGGGTGGCGGGCCTGCGGTGAAGCTCCCGGAAGTGCTGGCGCTGGCGCCGCTCCGGTTCTGCCATCGTAAACAATGCCGTTCCCGCTACGGGATTCGGGCGGACATATTCGGGTAACTGGTCTAGACCGGCTACGCGGGTTCGCGCCCCCGGGCCAGCAGCGAGCAGGCCTTCTTCAGGTCTTCCTCGGCTTCGAAGAGTGACAGCCGGCGGCAGCGGACGGACTGAACCAGGCCGGTGACGGTCAGCAGCAGGACCCTGGCGACGGCGGTGTCGCCGCTGGCCTCCGTCACCGCTTTCTCCGCCGTCGCGTCGATGTCCCGGAGCAGGTGCGTGGTGTCCGTGTCCTTGGCATACACCGCGCGGTTCAGGCATTGCTCCACCCCGGGCTGCATGAGGCGCATGTGGAAGATTTCCATCACCACACCCACGAGGGCGTGCACCGGGATGCTGGCGCCGGCCGGCCGGTCGCCGCGATGCAGCTCGCCGAGCTGCTTGCGGTAGAGGGCCAGCATCAACTGCGTCGAGGAGGGGAAATAGCGGTACAGGGTGCCCAGCGGCACGTCCGCCTTGGCCGCCACCTCGGAGAGGACCACGGAGTCGATCCCCTTGCGGGCAAAGCCGGCTGCGGCGTCGAGAATCCGGGCATACCGCCGTCGCTGCCGGGGCAGCGTGGGCGGCGGGGCCATTGGCGGAAGATCCGAAGGGAATTCAGGCATCAGCAGCGTTCCGGGGTCGTTTTTCTCGGCAACCGGGGGGGTTAGTCCACAGCGCTGCCGCGGCAATCCCGTCCACTATACGGCACCGCACCGGGCGGTTTGCCAGTCAAACGGGTGCCCTGGACGGCCTAGTCCACGCCCTTGATCTTGACCACGAAAACCGCGCCCAGCAGGCCGATCACCGCGGCCGCGACGTACAGCGAAACGTACCCGCCCCACAGGGCCACGAAGGGGTAGGCGATGAGGGGCGCGATCACCTGCGGCAGCGAATTGGCGATGTTGATGACCCCCAGGTCTTTGCCCCGGCTCAGGGCGGTGGGCAGCACCTGGGTAATCAGGGCGAAGTCCACGGCCAGGTAGGAACCAAAGCCGATGCCCAGCACGGCTGCCCCCACCAGGGCGCCGGGCCAGGTCGGCGCGAAGGCCAGGATCAGTGCCGCCAGCGCGATGATGACCGAAGAAAGGATCACGAGGGGTTTGCGCCGGCCCATCCGGTCACTGATCGGGCCCCCGATCACACTGGTAATGATGACCATGACCGCGTACAGGCCGGTCAGGATCAGGACGCCGAACTCCGCCTTCATGCCCTGCGTCTCGGGCAGCCGCACGGCATCGGTGAGGAAGAACAGCAGATACAGCGTCACCATGTGGTTGCCGATGTTCACGAGCAGGCGGGTCAGCCACGCCCAGGCGAAATCCGGGTACCGGGCCGGGGAGATCCAGAAGCTGCGGGCAAACTCGCCCAGCCGGAACGGCGGCCGCCCGTGCCGCGGCAGCGCGACGTCGTCGTTCTTAAAGAAGTACAGCACGACGCCGGCCAGCAGCGCCGCGGCGCAGAACGCGTAGCCAAGCGCGAAGTTACCGGAGACGACGGCGGCGATGACCGCGCCGATCAGGATGCCCACGGTCTGGCCCATCGCTGCCAGTCCGCCGACGGTGCCGCGCTGCGGCACCGGCACCCGGTCCGGGATCGCGGCGGTGATGGCGGCATAGGCGCCGTTGCAGCCCGCCTGCACGAGGCACCAGAGAACGGTCATCACGGCGACGTTCGGGGCGCCGGCGAGGGCGGTCAGCGCGGCTGCGCCGAGGATGGCGCCGAAGAGCACCCACGGCACCCGGCGGCCGCGGCGCGCGGTGGTCCGGTCGCTGAACGCGCCGAACAGGGGGTTGGCCACCAGCGAGACGGCCGCTCCCGCCCCGGTCACGAGGGCCAGGATGGCTTCCTTTTCCCCCTCGTTGAAGGCTGCCGCCTGCTGGCCGAGCAGCACCTGGAGCGGGCCGAAGAACGCCGCGTTGATGCCCACGTTGACCAGGACCACTCCCGCGGCCCAGGCCGGGCCGACACGCCGCTCCGGCTCGGCGAACGCCCCCGCGGCGGGTGGCCCCGCGGCAGCGCGTTGGCCGGCAGCGCCGTCGCCGGCAGCGGAGGACGGAACGGCGCCGGGCAGATCGGACAGACTCATGTGGTTCCCCCCGGAACTGATGACTGAAGCTGATGATCAGTGTGGGCCCAGACTATCGTGGGCTTCAACGCTCATCAGCTATTTGCCATCAGGAGGAAAAACCATGCCAGATACCCCCTCAAACCCCGTCAACACCGCCGACCTCTACGACGAGCGGGGCGAAGAGCTGGACTCTCTCTCCCTGCAGTTCCAGTCGCTGGGCGGCCACACGCACTTCAGCGGCCCGGTCCGGACAGTCCGCTGCCTGGAGGACAACGCCCTGGTCAAGGCGACCCTGGCCACGCCGGGGAACGGCGCCGTCCTGGTGGTCGACGGCGGCGGTTCGCTGCGCACGGCGCTGATGGGTGACCTGATCGCGGCGAGCGCCGTGGACAACGGCTGGGCCGGCGTCGTGATTAACGGCGCAATCCGGGACCGGGTGGCGGTCGCCGGGCTGCCGCTCGGGGTGAAGGCCCTTGGCAGCAATCCGCGCAAGAGCGCCAAGGACGGTGCCGGGGAGACCGACGTGGAGCTGGAAATCGACGGTGTGGCCATCCGGCCGGGCCAGCTGATCTGGTGCGACCCGGACGGGATCCTGCTGGAACGCTGAACGGCGTCTGCCGCCGGCGCCGGTCCGCCGTCGGTCTGGCGCCGGGGGCGGCCGACGACGTGGGGCGGGCAGGGGCGGGGGAACAAAGCAGGCCGTAAGATAGTTACTGAAAGCAACCTTCCTGCTTGACCCCAAAACTTCCCCTCGGAGCAGTCATGTCCAAAACCACCTCCTCCCGCCTGCCCGGAGAGGTCTTGACCCACCGCCAGACCATCACCGTCATGGTGGGCCTCATGCTCGGCATGTTCCTGTCCTCGCTGGACCAGACCATTGTGTCCACGTCGATCTACACCATTGCGAACGATCTGGACGGCCTCTCGCTGCAGGCCTGGGCGACGACGGCGTACCTGATCACGTCCACGGTGAGCACGCCGCTCTACGGAAAGCTCAGCGACATCTTCGGCCGACGCCCGCTCTACCTCGCGGCGATCCTGATCTTCCTGGCCGGCTCGCTCTACGCCGGCTCGGTCCACTCGATGACCGAACTCGCGATTGCACGCGGCATCCAGGGCATGGGCGCCGGCGGCCTGCTGGCCCTCGCCTTGACCATCATCGGCGACATCGTGGCTTTGAAGGACCGGGCCAAGTTCCAGGGCTACTTCATGTCGGTCTTCGGCATCTCCTCCGTACTGGGACCGGTGATCGGCGGCGCGTTCGCCGGCTCCGCCAACATCCTGGGCTTCGACGGGTGGCGCTGGGTATTCTTCATCAACATCCCGATCGGCCTGGCCGCCCTCGCCGTCGTCTTCCTGTACCTGCACCTGCCGGCCAAGCACCTCAAGCAGAAGATCGACTACTGGGGTGCCGCCGCCATCACCCTGGCGATCGTGCCGCTGCTCCTCGTCGCCGAACAGGGCCGCACCTGGGGCTGGGCATCCACCGAAGCCTTCCTTTGCTACGGACTCGGCGTCGTTGGCATCGTGGCGTTCCTGCTCGCCGAAAAACGTGCCGGCGACTACGCCCTGATCCCCCTCCGGCTGTTCCAGAACATCACGTTCGGGCTGTCCTCGCTGCTGAACTTCATCATCGGCGTGGGCATGTTCGGCGCGATCGCGATGCTGCCGATGTACCTCCAGCTGGTCAAGGGCCTCACCCCCACCGAGGCGGGCCTGATGATGATCACCTTCACGGTGGGCATCCTGACCGGGTCCATCACGGCCGGCCGGACCATCTCGGCATCCGGCACGTACCGGATTTTCCCGATCTTGGGCACCGCCGTGCTGACCGCGGCCGCCGTCGTCATGGGCCTCTCACTCGGCGCGGACACGCCGCTCTGGGTTCCCGGCGCGATCGCCGTGTTCTTCGGCCTGGGTCTGGGTTTCTGCATGCAGCCGCTCACCCTGGCCATGCAGGTCTCCGTTCCGGCCAAGGACATGGGCGTGGGCACCTCCTCCGCCGCCTTCTTCCGCTCCATGGGCGGCGCCGTGGGCACCGCGGTGTTCATCTCGATGCTCTTCAGCCTCGCGGCGGACAAGATTGCCGCCGGCATGAAGGACGCGGCGCAGAACGCCGACTACCTCAAGGTCCTCAAGGACCCCGCCGTGGCGGCCGACCCGGCGAACGCCAAGCTGTACGAGTTCTTCAAGAACGGCGCCAGCAACGACTCGCTGAACGACACCAGCTGGCTGCACACCGCCAACGCCAGCCTGACCCGGCCGATCACCGAGGGCTTCGCCCAGTCGATCGACGCCGTGATGCTCACCGCCGCCGTCCTCACCGGCATCGCCTTCCTGATCAGCTTCGCGCTGCCGAACAAGAAGCTCACCGATCCGAAGGCCGCCGCAAAGGAGTCGGTCCCCGCACACTAGGCACACCCGACGGGGGGCCGGAATTGTAAGCTTGCTCTCATTTAGCTGGCCTGTGACGTGCGCCGCGGCGGGGGCGGTGTAAGACTGGGTAGTTGCGGCGTGAGCCGTGGACCACGAATTGCCGAGGGAGCCATATGACCACCACCCAGGACCAGACCGTCGCCAAGATCCCCAAGCGGGTCATTTGGCTGGCCGTGGCGGGCGCCGTTGGCGGCTTCCTCTTCGGCTTCGACTCCTCTGTTGTTAACGGCGCAGTCGACGCCATCAAGGACGAATTCGCCCTCAGCGAGGCCGTGACCGGCTTCGCCGTCGCCGTCGCCCTGCTCGGCTGCGCGGCCGGCGCCTACCTGGCCGGCAAGGTCGCGGACCGTTACGGCCGCATCCCGGCCATGAAGATCGGCGCCCTGCTGTTCCTGGTCAGCGCCTTCGGCACCGGTTTTGCCTTCGGGGTGTGGGATCTGATCTTCTGGCGCCTCGTCGGCGGCCTGGGCATCGGCCTCGCGTCGGTGATCGCCCCGGCCTACATTTCGGAGATTTCGCCGCGCCACGTGCGCGGCCGCCTGGCGTCGCTGCAGCAGCTCGCCATCACCACCGGTATCTTCGCCGCGCTGCTCTCCGACGCCGTGTTCGCCAACTTTGCCGGCGGCGCCGACCAGGACCTGTGGTTCGGCGTCGAAGCCTGGCGCTGGATGTTCATCGCCGGCGCCGTCCCCGCCGTCGTCTACGGCTGGATCGCCTTCACCCTTCCCGAATCGCCGCGGTTCCTGGTGTTCAAGGGCAAGGACGAGGAAGCCCTCAAGGTCTTCGCTTCGATCGCCCCGGACGAGGACACCGACCGCCACCTGCGCGACATCAAGAAGGCCATCGAAGAGGACAAGCTCGCCGGCCAGAAGGGGTCGCTGCGCGGCAAGGCCCTGGGCCTGCAGCCGGTGGTGTGGATCGGCATCATCCTGTCCGTGCTGCAGCAGTTCGTCGGCATCAACGTCATCTTCTACTACTCCACGACGCTCTGGAAGGCCGTGGGCTTCCAGGAGAAGGACTCGCTGACCATCTCCGTGGCCACCGCGATCACCAACATCCTGGTGACGCTCGTGGCCATTGCGCTGGTGGACCGGATCGGCCGCCGCCCGATCATGCTGGCCGGCTCCATCGGCATGGCCGTCTCGCTGGCGACCATGGCCTTCGCCTTCGGTTCGGCGACCGGCAGCGGCGACGCGATCACGCTGCCCGGCGCCTGGGGCCCGGCCGCCCTGGTGGCGGCCAACGTCTTCGTCATCAGCTTCGGCGCCTCCTGGGGTCCTCTGGTGTGGGTGCTGCTGGGCGAGATCTTCCCGTCCCGCATCCGCGCCCGCGCACTGGGCCTGGCCGCGGCCGCCCAGTGGATCGCGAACTTCGCCATCACGCTGAGCTTCCCGGTCATGGCGGCGGCCTCGCTGCCGCTGACCTACGCCATGTACGCCCTGTTCGCCGCAGCGTCGTTCTTCTTCGTGATGTTCAAGGTGCCGGAGACCAACGGCATGGCACTGGAGCACGCGGAGACGCTATTCGTCCCGAAGGGCTCCGCCAAGAAGTAGCGCCGCAGCACCGCACGAACCAACAGTTGAGGCCCATGTTCCGGCGGAACATGGGCCTCAACTGTCACCTGGTGGCTCGGAGGCTTAGACCAGGTGCGGCTCGTGCGAGCTCAGGTACCGGCGCCCGCCGAGGACCACCACGATCGCCAGCGCCATGGCGGCTGCCGCGGCAAAAAACGGTACCTGCGGCCCGAAGTGCTCACCCAGCTGCGCCGCTGCGAACGGAGCCAGCGCGCCGCCCATCCAGCGCACGAAGTTGTACCCGGCCGAGGCCACCGGCCGGGGCGAATTCGAAACGCCCATTGCCAGCTCGGTGTAGATGGTGTTGTTGATCCCCAGCAGCGCGCCGGAAGCCACCACCAGCACGACGACGGCGGGCACCGAGTGCCCCGCGGCCAGGCCAAGGCCGGCCAGGTCCAGCAGCAGCAGCGCCAGCGTGCCGGCCAGCACCCGGACCGCCCCGAAGCGGCGCTGCAGCGCGGGGGCCACGAAGACCGAGAAGACCGCGACGGCGACGCCCCAGCCGAAGAACACGCCGCCGATCCCGTAGGCGTCCATCCCGAGGATGAACGGCGTGAAGGCGAGGATGGTGAAGAAGCCGTAGTTGTAGAACAGCCCGCTGGCCGCCGTCGTCCGCAATCCCTTATGGCCCAGCGCCAGCAGCGGGTCCCGGAGCCGGACCTTCCGTTCCGGCAGCGGGGTCTTGGGCAGCAGCACGATGAGCGCGATGAAGGCCGAGGCCATCAACACCGCGGTGCCGAAAAAGGGTGCGCGCCACTGCCAGCCGCCCAGCAGGGCACCCAGCAGCGGGCCGAGCGAGATGCCTAGGCCCAACGCCGCCTCGTAGAGGATGATGGCGGTCCCGGCGCCGCCGCTGGCGACGCCGACGATCACGGCCAGGGCGGTAGCCACGAAAAGCGCGTTGCCCAGGCCCCAGCCGGCACGGAATCCGACCAGTTCGCTCACGCTGCCGGAGAGGCCGGACAGCGAGGCGAACACCACGATGATGGCCAGGCCGGCCAGCAGGGTGCGCTTGCCGCCGATCCGGGAGGAGACAAACCCGGTGATCAGCATCGCGATCGCGGTGACCATGAAGTAGCTGGTGAACAGCAGGGACACCTGGCTGGGGGTGGCGTCCAGGTTCTTGGCGATGGCGGGCAGGATGGGGTCCACCAGGCCGATTCCCATAAAGGCGAACACCGCCGCCAGGGCCGTGGCCCAGACCGCCTTGGGCTGCTTGAGTAATGAGGCTTTCTCGGCCTCGAGGGTTGATTCTGCTTCCGGCGCGGGCGCCGTGAGCTGGCCGTCCATGGAGGGCGCTCCTAAGGTTGTGGGTTCTTGCTGTTGTTATTCCTTGCAGGCAGGGGCCCGGCTGTCAGGGCTGCAGGGTCTCGTTGATCTTGCCGATCACCGGGATGGCGGCCGCGAGGGCCTGCCGTTCCTGGTCTGTGAGTGAGCCGAGGATCCCCGCCATTACCGCGTTGCGGCGGGCGTTGGCCGATTCGACGGCGGCGTGGCCCTCCGGCGTGAGCCTGACGCGGACCGCCCGCGAGTCAGCCGGGTCCGCCTCCCGGCGGACCAGCCCGGCCCGTTCCAGCTTGATGATCTGCTCGGTGGCGCTGGGCACCTTGACGCCGAGGTTGCGGGCAATCTCGCCAACCCGCACCCCGCCGGCCTCGGTATTGGCTTCGGAACTGTCTTCGGGACTGACTTCGGCGCTGTCCAGCAGCATCTTGAGCGTGCTGAGCTGCGCGGCACTGAGTTCGCCGTCGGCGTCCAGGCGCCGCACAAGGTAGATGCTGTGGCGCAGGGCTTCCCGGAAGTCGCGGGAGAGGGAAAGCAGGAAATCGTCCGGCAGCGGGTTTGCACTCATAGTTAGGTAGCCTAACAGTTAGGCGCCCTAAGAGTCAACGGCCAGTTACGCCGCGGGACGCAGCCGGAACGTCCCGCCGTCGACGCCGAACGTTAGCAGGGCGGCCGGGGCGGCTGAATTCGAAGTCACCCGTCCAGCCTGCCATGACGCAATGGTGAAGCACTCGACGCGGCAGCCTGACACCTGAGCCTGTACTTTAGAAAGGCTGATTTGTAACCGCCGTCACCTTCGGCGGACCACACTAAGGATTGTTGACATGCCCGAACAGACAACCGCGGAGCAGAGAACTGCCTCCAGCCGGGACACCGAGCCCCACCTCGCACGCTCGTTGAGCAACCGGCACATCCAGCTCCTGGCCATCGGCGGCGCCATTGGCACCGGCCTCTTTATGGGCTCCGGCAAGACCATCTCGGTGGCCGGACCCTCCGTGATCTTCGTGTACATGATCATCGGCTTCATGCTGTTCTTCGTAATGCGCGCGATGGGCCAGCTGCTGCTGTCCAACCTGAATTACAAGTCCTTCAGCGACTTTGCCGGCGACCTGCTGGGCCCCTGGGCGGGCTTCTTCACCGGCTGGACCTACTGGTTCTGCTGGGTAGTCACCGGCGTGGCCGACGTGATCGCCATCGCGGGCTACGCCGAGCAGCTCTGGCCCGGCATCCAGCTGTGGGTCCCGGGGATCGCCACCATCATCATCCTGCTGCTGCTGAACCTGCCCACCGTAAAGGCCTTCGGCGAGACGGAATTCTGGTTCGCCCTCATCAAGATCGTGGCCATCGTGGCACTGATTGCGGTGGGCCTGGTGATGATCTTCACCGGTTTCCAGTCCAACGCCGGCACCGCCAGCTTCAGCAACCTGTGGAGCCACGGCGGCCTGTTCCCCAAGGAATTCATGGGCTTCGTGGCCGGCTTCCAGATCGCCGTGTTCGCCTTCGTGGGCATCGAACTGGTGGGGACGGCCGCCGCCGAGACAAAGAACCCGGAGCACAACCTGCCCCGCGCCATCAACGCCATCCCGCTGCGCGTCATGCTCTTCTACGTGGGCGCGCTCATCATCCTGATGTCCGTCACGCCGTGGACCGGTTTCAAGGCCGGCGAGAGCCCGTTCATCGCCATGTTCTCCCTGGCCGGCCTGGGGATGGCCGCCACGGTGGTGAACCTGGTAGTGCTGACTTCCGCGATGTCCTCGGCCAACTCCGGCATCTACTCCACCTCCCGGATGGTCTACGGCCTGGCCAACGACGGCGACGCCCCCAAGCTCTTCGGCCGCCTCTCCAGCCGCAAGGTCCCGCAGAACGCCCTGTTCCTGTCCTGCGTGCTGCTGCTCGCCGGGGTTGCGCTGCTGTACGCCGGCAAGGACGTGGGCGTGGCCTTCGACATGGTCACCACCGTGTCCGCCGTCTGCTTCATGTTTGTCTGGAGCATCATCCTGGCCAGCTACCTGGTGTTCCGGAAGCGCCGGCCGGAGCTGCACGCGGCGTCGACGTTCAAGATGCCCGGCGGGATCCCGATGGTGTGGGTGGTCTTCGCCTTCTTCGCGTTCCTTATCTGGGCGCTGACCACCCAGCCGGACACCCTCGTGGCCCTGCTGGTCACCCCGCTCTGGTTCGCGGTCCTGGGTGGCGCGTTCGCACTCATCCGCCGCTCGCCGCTGCACCAGGCGCGCGTGGCCGAATGGAAGGCGATGTCCGACGCCGAGACGGCCGCGGCCAGCCGCGCCTGACGCTCCCTCAGATCCTGCCGATCCGGGGCCGACGCTCCCGCAGATTCGCGGCTTAAATGACGGGCCCTCCCTCACATGATGTGAGGGAGGGCCTGTCGCTTTTCCGTCACAGGTGAGGGAGCGTCGAGCGGAAGCTCGCCAAAGGTGAGGGAGCGTCCGCTAGACGGCGGCCTTGGCCTCCTCGACGAGGGCGCAGACGGCCGGGAACAGCGGGTGCTCGGCGTCCAGGCCGGTGATCTTCGTCGTCGCGTCCGCCGGGGTGGAGGAGTTCAGGATCTGCGCCAGCTCCACGGCCTCGGCGTCGGCCGGGTCGTTGAAACGCAGCGCGGCGGCGATCGCGCCGAGCAGCGCCTCGGGGACGATCCCGCGCTCGGCCAACTCCGCCGCGGGTCCGATGAAGCGTTCGTGCCGGCTAAGCTTCCGCAGCGGCGCCCGCCCCACCCGGTTCACGGTGTCCGGAAGGTGCGGGTTGGAGAACCGGCCGAGGATCTTCTGCACGTAGGCTTCCTGCTCCTCGCGGTTGAAGCCATGCTTGGCCACCAGCAGTTGCTTGGTCTCATCCAGGACGGCCCGCACATCCGCGGCGACGTCCTGGTCCGCCATGGCCTCGGAAATCTTGGCCAGTCCGGCCTCGAACCCGAAATAGGCGGCCGAGGCGTGCCCGGTGTTCACGGTGAACAACTTCCGCTCGATGTAGGGCGCCAGGTCGTCCACGAAGGTTGCCCCCGGGATGACCGGTTCCCTGCCCAGGAACGGGGTGCGGTCGATGACCCATTCGTAGAACGTCTCCACCGTGACGTCCAGGCCCTGCCCGGCCTCCTGGTTGGGCACAATCCGGTCCACCGCCGTGTTGGCGAACACGGCGGCGTCGTCCAGGGAACCGGCGGCCGGATCCCACTGGGCAGCAATTTCGGATTTCAGGATGTCGGTCGCGTTAATGGCGTTCTCGCAGGCCATCACCTGCAGCGGCGCCAGCCCCGCCGCCCGCGCCGCAATCCCCTTGGCGATCACGGGCGCCACGAACTTGAGGATGTGCGGGCCCACGGCGGTGGTGACGATGTCCGCCGACGCGATTTCCGCGACGACGTCGGCCTCCTGGGTGCCGGAGTTCAGCGCGCGGAAATTGTCCACCGTCCGCACGGCGGGGCTGTCCCCCACCTCGTGGACCTGGTAGCTGTCCGCCGCGGCGAGCTGGGTAATGAGGGCGTCCGCGACATCCGCGAACACCACCTCATACCCGGCATCGTGCAGCAGCAGACCGACAAACCCGCGGCCGATGTTTCCGGCTCCGAAATGAACAGCCTTCACTAGGAATTAACCTTTCCGAACAGGTCGAGCACTTCGTCGACGGTGGTGGCCGCCTCCAGCTGCGCGACCTGTGCCTTGTTGGTGAAGACCTTGGCGATCGAGGACAGGATCTGGAGGTGTTCGTTGTTGATGCCGGCCACGCCGACGACGAACTTGACCTCTTTGCCGTTCCAGTCGATGCCGTTCGGGTAACGGATCACCGACACCGCGGACTTCATGATGTGGTCCTTGGCGGCGTTCGTGCCGTGCGGGATTGCGAGGTAGCTGCCCATGTAGGTGGAGACGGATTCCTCGCGCTCGTGCATGGCGTCCAGGTAGCCGGCGTCGACGGCGCCGCGGTCCAGCAGCAGCCGGCCCGCCTCGTCGATCGCGGCGTCACGGGTGGTTGCCGTGCCACTGAGGACCACGCTGTCAGCCACCAGGATCCCGGACGGGCCGGACCCGGCGTCGGGCGCGGCCACGGTTTCCGACGCGCCCACGGCACCGGAGGCGTCCGCCGGCGCGTTGCTGGTGCGGACCAGTTCCACGATCTCGTCGTACCGCGGCGAGTTCATGAAGTTGTCCACCGAGACGTGGACCGCGCTGGACGTCGCGGGTTTGGCCCGTTCGGTCAGGTCCTGGTGCGTGATGACGACGTCGTAGGTGTCGCTGAGGTTCGCGATGGCGGAGTTGGTGACCTTGACATCCGGGTAGCCGGCCGCCTTGATCTTGTTCCGCAGCACCGAGGCGCCCATGGCGCTGGAGCCCATGCCGGCGTCGCAGGCGAAAACGATGTTCTTGACCGGACCGGCCAGCACCGCGACGCCGCCGGAACCGGCTCCGGCACCAACGAGGGCGGAGGAGACGGAGCTCTTCTTGCCCTTCATGGTTTCCATCCGGGTGGTTGCGGCGCCGAGCTCGTCACCCTCGACGTCCTTGCTGGACTTGAGGATGACCGAGGCAATCAGGAAGGACACGGTCGCGGCCAGCAGCACGGACAGGGCCACGCCGAAATAGCTGTCCGGCGGGGTCGCGGCGAACACCGCGAGGATGCTGCCCGGGGCGGCCGGGGAACGCAGGCCCGCGCCGGTCAGGACGAGGGTGAAGATGCCGGTCATGCCGCCGCCGATCGCGGCGAGGATGATAATCGGCTTCATCAGCACGTACGGGAAGTAGATTTCGTGGATGCCGCCGACGAACTGGATCAGCGCGGCGCCGGGGGCCGAAGCCTTGGCCATGCCCTTGCCGAAGATCATGTAGGCGAGCAGGACGCCAACGCCCGGTCCGGGGTTGGCCTCCAGCAGGAACAGGATGGATTTGCCCTGGGCGAGCGCCTGCTCGGTGCCCAGCGGGGTCAGGATGCCGTGGTTGACGGCGTTGTTCAGGAACAGGACCTTCGCGGGCTCAATGAAGATGCTCGTGAACGGCAGCAGGCCGTTGTTGACCAGGAATTCGACGACGGCGCTGGCGCCGTTGCTGAAGGCCTTCACCACCGGGCCGATCACCAGCATGCCGAAGATGGCCATGACGGCGGCGACGATGCCTGCGGTGAAGTTGTCGATCAGCATCTCGAAGCCGGGCTTAACCTTGTTCTCCCAGAGGCTCTCGAGCTTCTTCAGGAGCCATGCCGTCAGCGGGCCCATGATCATGGCGCCAATGAACATCGGAATGTCAGTTCCGACGATCACGCCCATCGTGGCGGCCGCGCCGACCACGCCGCCGCGCACGCCGTAAACCATGCGGCCGCCGGTGTAGCCGATCAGCAGCGGCAGCAGGTAGGAGATCATCGGGCCGACCAGCTTGGCCAGTTCCTCGTTCGGGGTGAAGCCTGCCGGGATGAAGAAGGCGGTAATGATGCCCCAGGCGATGAAGGCGCCGATGTTGGGCATGATCATGCCGGACAGGAAGGTGCCAAATTTCTGGACGCCGACCCGCACGCTGGTCCGGGGTTTCGCAACTGTCTCTGTTGCCATGTGATTTCCTAACCGTGATTCCTGCTGCACCGCAGGATTGTCCGATATTTTCGACGAGCTAGCTGGTGGAACTGATGGAGATCCGGTGAAGCCATTCGAGAAAGAGCTTGAGTTCAGAGCTGGACAGCTGGTCCGAGTGCGAGGCCTGCAGCGCCGCATTCAGGGCGATCGCCGCCACCACCACCGGGGATTTCCCGGAGTCCTCCGGGCCGTTTTCCCGGGCCTGGTCGGTGGCGACGGCAAAAATCATCGCGTCGCGGGTCATGGCGGAGAGCTCAAGGTTGCGCTCCGGCGCCTTCTCCGTGATGAGCATGAGAGTCACGCCCACGTTGGCGGCCAGGATGCTCCGGGCCGCCTCCCTCGGCGGGACGTTGAGCTGGCCGGCGACGGCGGCCTTGTTCAGCATCTCCTCCATGAGCGCCTCGGCGTCGGCGACGACGGAGGGACGGCTCTCGGGGCGGATGTTGCCGAACATGACGAGATACAGTTCCGGCTGCTTCAGCCCGAACTGCACGTGCTGGTCCCACATCCGCCGGATGTCCTCCAGCGGCTGCCCGGACGGCGCAATGTCGCGTTCGCCGGCCACGTATTCCTCGAAGCCTGCCGCCACGACGGCGTCGAACAGCCCTTCCTTGTCACCGAAGTGGTGATAGAGGGTGGGGGCGGTGACGCCCGCCAGCTGCGTGATCTGGCGGGTGGAGACCGCCGCTCCCCCGGACTTGGCCAGCAATCCTGCCGCTGCACGCAGCAGCCGCGTTTTGGGTGGTAGCTGGCCATCGATACTCATAACCGCTACCCTAGCACCTATAGCAACGCTATATGAAGTGCATCACATACACTTTTTTCAGGTACCGCACCCTGCCGGTTGACGTAGCGGACAGCCGCAGGAAATCTAGGATCTAGGCGTTTAGTGGCGGCACCTGAAGTGACTTACTGGCTCACGGCAGAGAATGAGGACTTTCAGTGCAGAACTTCCAAGGAGTAGGCGTCAGCCCCGGCCGGATCATCGGCACCATCCGCCAGATGCCGAAACCGGTCAGTGAGCCGCCGGCGGGCGAGCAGTTGCCGGCCGGTGTCTCCGCCGAGGAGGCGACGGCGGCGCTGAAGGCGGCGGCAAAGGCCGTGCACGATGAGCTCAAGGCCCGGTCCGAGACGGTCAGCGGCGATGGCAAGGCGGTGCTGGAAGCCACCGCGCTGATGGCCACGGACACCATGTTGCTCAAGTCCGCCGCCAAACTGATCGGCCGCGGCACGTCCAACCAGCGCGCCATCTGGGAGGCCGGTGCCTCCGTCTCGGAAATGCTGCATAATCTCGGCGGCTACATGGCCGAGCGCGCCACCGACGTGCTGGACGTGCGGGCCCGGATCGTGGCCGAGCTGCGCGGTGTGCCCGCCCCGGGCATCCCGTCTTCCACCAGCCCGTTCATCCTGATTGCCGAAGACCTTGCCCCGGCGGACACCGCAACGCTCGATCCGGAGAAGGTGCTGGCACTGCTCACCGCCGGCGGCGGCCCGCAGTCCCACACCGCGATCATCGCCCGCTCGCTCGGCCTGCCCGCCGTCGTCGCCGCGGCCGGCGTCGACGCCCTGCCGGACGGCACAGAGGTCTACGTCGACGGCGCCGCCGGCACCATCACGGCGGAGCCGGACGAGACCCAGCGCGCCGCCGCGGAACACTGGGCCGCCACCGCGTCGCTGCTGGCGGACTTTGACGGTACCGGCGCGACGGCGGACGGCCACCTGGTGCCGCTGCTGGCCAACGTCGGCGGCGCGAAGGACGCGGTGGCCGCCGCCGGTCTCAACGCCCAGGGCGTGGGCCTCTTCCGGACCGAGTTCTGCTTCCTCGAGCGGGACACCGAGCCCTCCGTCGAGGAGCAGGCCGCCGCCTACAAGGGTGTCTTCGACGCCTTTCCCGGCAAGAAGGTGGTGCTCCGCACCCTGGACGCCGGCGCGGACAAGCCGCTGCCGTTCCTGACCGATGCCACCGAGCCGAACCCGGCCCTTGGCGTCCGCGGCTACCGGACCGACTTCACCACGCCGGGGGTGCTGGAGCGCCAGCTGCAGGCGATCGCCCGGGCCGAGCAGGAATCCGAGGCGGACGTCTGGGTGATGGCGCCAATGATCTCGACGGCAGAGGAAGCCGCCCGGTTTGCGTCCCTGTGCGCCGCGGCCGGCATCAAGACCCCCGGTGTCATGGTCGAAGTGCCCTCCGCCGCGCTCACGGCGGAGGCCATCTTGCGGGAGGTGTCCTTCGCGAGCCTGGGCACCAACGACCTCACCCAGTACGCCATGGCCGCGGACCGGCAGCTGGGCCCGCTGGCCGCGCTGAACACCCCGTGGCAGCCAGCCGTGCTGCGGCTCGTGGGCCTCACCGTGGAGGGTTCTGCCGCGGAGGGCCACGGCAAGCCGGTCGGCGTGTGCGGCGAGGCCGCGGCGGATCCGGCCCTCGCCGTCGTACTGACCGGGCTGGGCGTCACCACCCTGTCCATGACCGCACGATCCATCGCGGCCGTGGCAGCGGTGCTGAAGACCGTGACCCTGGCCGAGGCGCAGGAGCTCGCCAAGCTGGCCCTGTCCGCGCCGAGTGCCACCGAGGCGCGGGCCTGGGTCCGGGCCAAGCTGCCGGTGCTGGAAGAACTGGGCCTCTAAGCGGAGGGCGTGGCCCCCACCCGGGGCGCTAGGATGCACTCCATGACACTGATTGCTCCCCGGGTGACGGCCGGGCTCCCGGCCGAGGACGCACAAAAACTCCAGTATGCGCTCAACGGCAGCAACGACATCACGGTCTTTGTGGACGGCACCGTGCACCGCCTACCGCCCGCGGCGAGGGACGCCGTCGTGGACCTGCTGGACCGTTTCAGCCGGGGCGAATCGGTCACGGTCAGCAGCGTGGAGGAAATGCTCACCACCTCGAAGGCGGCCGAGCTGGCGGGCATCTCGCATACCTACCTGCGGAACATGACGGACCGGGGCGAGATCCCGGTCGAATACCGCGGCACGCACCGCCGGATCCGGCTGGCCGACATCATGGCCTGGCTGGAAACCCAGAAGAAGAAAACGGCCGCGGAAAGCGCCTCCCCCGCAGCCGGCGGCGGCGGTGAAGATGACGGCGGCGCGGATGCTTCGTGACGGCGTGATAAGGATCAAACAACGATCCCGGCCCGGCGCGGAAACGCGGCAGAGGCCGGGGTTACGCTTGAATTGTGGGTAAGTTCAGAGGGTGGCACATCCTGGCCGGCATTGCCGCCATGGTGCTCACGGGCATCCTCGGAACCGTGATGGGGCTGAACAACACGGCGGCTTTTATGGCCAGCTGCGTCGCGTTCGTGGCCGTGGCCCTGTGGACCGACAGCCGGATGTCGCGGCGCCGGCGGGAGGCGGAGCGGGAATCAGCGCGGGACGCCCGTCGCGAATCAGCGCGCGACACAGCGCGGGACACGGCGCGGCCGCCAGCCACCCGCCCGGACAGCGAGCAGGACTCCGCCGTCCGCGACGACCGCTAGGCCCGCGGCCACCTGAATCCGCGGCTAGATCCTCGGCCGTTCGGCCCAGCGGCGCGCCTTCAGCGCCGCGTGCAGTTCCAGCCGGACCATTCCCTTGAGCGGATCAACGCCCAGCACCTGCCGGATCCGGCCCAGCCGGTTGTAGATGCTGCTGCGGTGCAGGTGCAGTTTGGCCGCCACCTCCTGGACCGAGCTGTCGTTGTCGTAGAAAAGCTCCAGCACCGGCAGCAGTTCACCGTTGCGGTCATGGTCCTCCAGCATCCGGAAGTACACGGAACCCGCGTCCGCCCAGGCGCCCGCGCCGCCGCCCGCCGAGGCCAGCAGCTGGTAGAGGCCGGTGGCGCGGCAGTCCACCAGTTCGCCGAGCTGGGGGTCCACGGCCGCGGCCTGCGCCGCCTGGCGGGACTGCCGGTACGCCTCGGCCAGCTCGCGGGGCCGGGAGAAGCCCTCGGAAGTGCCCAGGATGATCCGGCGGACCGGTCGGCCGGCGCGTTTGGCCAGTTCCAGCTGGTAGTGGACCAGCACTTGGGCGTGGTCGGCCCGTCCGGTGGATTCCGTGAACAGCACCACCGCGTGCGTCTCGGTCCCGGCGCTGAACAGGGCGGCGTCCACGCCGATGGTTGCCTGCAGGGCGGCGGAACGGTGGATCAGCGTGGACGCGATCGGGTCCGAGCCCTCAGCCCAGCCGTCGGCGTCGAGGACGGTGACCAGCTGCCACGGCCCGCGGCCCTGCACTTCCTTCCAGCCCGCGACGGCGGCCACCGCGTTCGGTTCGCCGCGGCAGGCAGCCAGAAACTCCTGCTCGCGCCGGCGGCGGAACTCGGATTCGGCGGTGTTGGAGTCCAGGAGCAGGGCGGAGAGCTCCTCCAACTCGCGCGCCACGTCCGGCAGCTGGGCCAGGACGGTGCCCGCGGTGGGTTCCTCGGCGTCGAGCTGCACCCAGAGGTAGCCCACCCGGAAGCCGCGGACCAGCAGCGGGACGCACACCCGTCCGAACATTCCCAGCTCCTCGTTGGCCGGCACGACGACGGGGCGCACCGCCGTCGCGATGCCGTGCGAGAGCTGCCAGGCGCTGACGTCCGCTGCAACGCGCTTGCTGAGCAGGAAGTTCACCCGGACGCGGTCCGCGTGGGACTGGTTGGAGCTGTAGGCGAGCAGGACGCCGTCGAGGTCTTCGAGCGAGAGGCCGCGGCCGAGCCTGAGGGCCACGCGCTCCACGAGCTGCTCCACGTCCTGCTGCTGCATGCTGCCACATTACTGCCCGGACGGCCGCGGCGACGAAAAGGACCGCAACGGACATCAGGCGACACCTGACGTTTCCGTGCTCGACATTTGTCGCACCGCTGTTTTGCAGAACCCCGGAAACACGCGGGCAGGCGCCCCGCCCGGCCCGCCGGCGCTGTCGCCTGCCTCACAGCCGGTTCTATTCTGGAATCACGACTTCCCCGCACACCCCGGCCCGCACGGCCGCCACTCCTGGAGCCAAAAAATGATCATCGGTGTCCCCAAAGAGATCAAGAACAACGAATTCCGCGTCGCCATCACGGCCGCCGGCGTGCACGAATTCCGCCACCACGGCCACACCGTCCTGGTGGAGCGCGGCGCAGGCCTCGGCTCCGGCATCACGGACGAGGAATACGCCATTGCCGGCGCCGAGATCGTCGCCGAGGCCGACGACGTCTGGTCCCGCGCGGACATGGTCATGAAGGTCAAGGAACCGGTCAAGGCCGAATACCACCGCTTCCGCAAGGGCCTGATCCTCTTCACCTACCTGCACCTCGCGGCCGAGCCGGAACTGACCCAGGAGCTCATTAACTCCGGCGTCACGGCCATCGCCTACGAGACCGTGCAGGAAGGCCGCTCGCTGCCGCTGCTGGCCCCGATGTCCGAGGTTGCCGGCCGCTTGTCCGTCCAGGTCGGCGCCACCTCGCTGATGGCTCCGGCCGGCGGCAAGGGTGTGCTGCTCGGCGGCGTCCCGGGCGTCCGCCCGGCCAAGGTCGTTGTCCTGGGCGCCGGTGTGGCCGGCACGAACGCCGCCGCCATGGCCCTGGGCCTCGGCGCCGACGTCACCATCCTGGACATCAACATCAACCGGCTGCGCGAACTCGATGCCCAGTACCAGGGCCGCCTGAAGACGGTTGCCTCCAACGCCTACGAGATCGAGAAGTCAGTCGTCGACGCCGACCTCGTGATCGGCTCCGTGCTGATCCCCGGCGCCAAGGCCCCGAAGCTGGTCACCAACGAGCTCGTCTCCCGGATGAAGCCCGGCTCCGTGCTTGTGGACATCGCTGTGGACCAGGGCGGCTGCTTCGAGGACACCCACCCCACCACCCACCAGGAACCGACGTACAAGGTCCACAACACGATCTTCTACTGCGTCGCCAACATGCCCGGCGCCGTGCCGAACACGTCCACGTACGCCCTGACCAACGTCACGCTGCGCTACGCGGTGTCGCTGGCAAACCTGGGCGTCAAGGCCGCCTTTGAGCGCGACGCCGCCCTCGCCGCCGGCCTCAACATCGCCGCCGGCCAGGTCGCCCACCGCTCGGTCTCCGAGGCGCACAACCTGCCCCTCGTCGCCGACTGGCACGAGCTGGTCTCCGCGTAAGTCTCTCCGGCGTCGGCTGCTCCGTAGCCGCCCTTTTGGACCCCCAAAACGGCGGCTACGGAGCAGCCGACGCTGTTTAAGCCAGCTCCCGGGCCTGTTCGATCAGCCGCAGCACCTCCACCGGGCCGGAGGGATCCACGGGAACTGGCAGCCCGGAGGTCGCGCCGCCGTCGGTGATTTTTTCGGCCAGGATTCGGTAGAACTCGGGGTAGGCGCCGCGTTCGGTGGGCAGGCGGTCCAGGTGGCCGTCGCGGCCCAGCAGCCCGGCCCAGTCCGGGTCCTCCACGCCGTATTCTTCGTCCAGCGGGCTCCCGCCGGCCGCGATGTAGGGCTCCTGCGGGTCGACGCCGTGTTTGGTGAAGCCGCCTTCGCTGCCGAGCACCCGGAAGCGCGGCCCCTGCTGGGCGCAGAGCAGGTTCATCGAGAGGTGGCTCGTGATACCGGAGTCGTGCCGCAGGACCAGGAACGCGTCGTCGTCCGCCGGCTCGCCGGGCCGGCGGGCGGCCAGTTCGGCGTGGACCACGGTGGCGCGTCCGAAGAGTTGCAGGGCCTGGTCCAGCAGATGGGTGCCGAGGTCGAACAGCACCCCGCCGCCGTCGTCGGGGGTGGCCGCCGCCTTCCAGGCTTTTGTGACCGTCGGCGCCCAGCGCTCAAAGCGTGATTCGAACCGCGTGACAGCGCCCAGCGCGCCGCCGTCCAGCAAAGCCCGGACGGTCAGGAAGTCCCCGTCCCAGCGCCGGTTCTGGAAGACCGTGAGCACCCGGCCCAGCCGCGCGGCGAGTTCCACCAGTTCCACACCCTCGGCGCTGCGCACCGTAAAGGGCTTGTCCACGACGACGTCGAGGCCTGCCTCCAGCGCGGCCCTGGCGAGCCGGTAGTGGGTGGCCGGCGGGGTTCCCAGCACCAGCAGGTCCAGTTCCCCGGCGAGTTCCAGGACGGCTGCCGGCGTGTCGACGATCCTGGCCGACGGGTAGCGGGCGGCAGCGGCCGCCTTCCGGCCGGCGTCGGAGGTGGCAATGACGTCGAGCGAAAAGGCCGGGTTGGCGGCAATCAGCGGCGCATGGAACACACTGCCGGAGAGGCCGAAGCCGGCAACCGCGGTGCGGATCGGCGCCGGCGCGGTGCGGCTGGGGGCAGAGCGGGCGGGTTCGGAGGTCATGGCTCCACGCTACCCGTCCGCCCGACGCTCCCTCAGGTCCGGCACCAAATGAGGCGACCCTCCCCCACATAGTGAGGGAGGGTCGCCTGGATTGCTGCCAAAGGTGAGGGAGCGTCGGAAAGGGAGGCTTACTTCTGCCAGCCGACGAGGCTCCAGTCCGGGGTCTGGAACAGGGACGCGCCGTAGTTGGCGAGGCCCGTGCGGGCAAAGTAGATCTGCGGGCCGTTCATGATGACGCCCATGGAGTAGTACTTCGCCATGTGCTTCTTCTCGACCTCCATGGCCGCCTTGTTGCGCTCGGCGTCGTCCTGGATGGACGCGAGGTCCTTGATGGCCTTGTCCAGCTCGGCATCGCCCAGGCCGTTTTCGTTGGTCTTGGAATCGTAGAACTGCTTCACGCCGGAGGTTGCGTCCGCGCCAACGGTGTAGCCGCTGATGGTCAGCTGGAAGTCGCGGCTGCCCAGGACCTTGCCGAAGTCGGCGTCGCCGCGCTGATCGATGCCGACCTCCATGCCGGCGGCCTGGAGCTGCTTCTGAAGGGTCTGCACGGTGGCGAGCGAGGTCGGGTCATCACCGAAGTTGGTGATCTTGAAGGAGACCGGCTTGCCGTCCTTCTCCATGGTGCCCTTGGCGTTGGCCTTGTAGCCGGCGTCGGTCAGGACCTTCTTGGCCGCGTCAGCGCCGGCTTCCTTGACCGGGTAGTTGTCCTGGTAGTACTTGGAGAACGGCATCAGCATCATCGATCCCGAGCTTTCCTCTTCCCAGTTCAGGCCGCCGAAGCGCACGGCGCGGACCGCGGGGCGGTCGACCGCGGTGAAGATGGCCTGGCGGACCGCAACGTCGGTCAGCGGGGCCTTCTGGGCGTTGAGGTTCAAGCCGCCGGCGAACAGGCGCTGGCCGCGGCGGACCTCGGAGTTCTTGGTGCCTTCAAGCTGCTTGTACTTGGTCAGCGTACGGCCGTCGGCCATATCGACCTCGCCGTTCTTGAACGCGGCGATCTCGGCGCTGGCCTCAAGCTGGCGGAAGACCACCTTGTCCAGGACCGGCTTCTCACCCCACCACTTGTCGTTCGGAACCATGGTGACGGTCTTCGCGGCCGAGTCGAACTTGTCGACCTTGAACGGGCCGGCCATCCACTCCGGGTGCAGCTCGCCGGAGAACCCGGTGTTGAAGATTTCCGGGGTGTTGACGGCCTGCGGAATGAAGCCGCCGAAGATGTCGCTCAGCGGGTAGACCGGCTGGGTGGTGGTGGCAATGACTTCCTTGTCGCTGCTGCCGGCCTTGACGGAGTCGATGAACTCGTAGGCGCCGGACGAGACGATGTCGATGTCCTTGTTCTTGCCGTTGAGCATCTTCCAGGTGTTGACGAAGGTTGCGGCGTTGATGGGGGTGCCATCGTTGTACACGGCCTTCGGGTTGATCTTGACCGTGATCGTCTGCTTGCCGTCCTTGACCTCGCTCTTGAAGTCTTCGCAGAAGTTCTTGTTCAGGTTGGCGGTGCCGTCGAAGTCGAGCTTCCAGCAGCCCACGTAGCCGGCTTCGTCGATCGGGTAGTGCAGTTCGGTGTTGTCCGCGGAGTTGCCGGCGTTGGAGAAGCCGTTGAAGTCCGGGCCGATGTTGCCCACGGGCAGCGTCACGGTGCCGCCCTGCTTCAGCTCGTCCGCCTTCTTTGCGTTGACGCTGATGAGCTTGTTGATGTCGCCGGACGCATCCTGCGCCTTGGCGCTTTCGGCGGTCGTGGTGGCGCCGCCTCCGCCGCAGCCGGTCAGCGCGAGGGCTGCCGCGACGGCGGCCACCCCGCCGATCTTGGTCAGATTCTTCATAATGATCCCCTTCATTTTTGGTGCGAGTTGTGGTTCAGGTGCGGTTTGGTGCGTCAGAGGGACTCGTGGACAACCAACATGTCCGCGTCCAGTTCGCCGTCCGGGTAGAAGCAGGCGAATTGCTGGTCTGTGGGGGCCGACGGCGTCCCGGCGGTCCGGGGGCCGGTGACCTGGGCGGGTGCCGCGGTTTCCAGCGGCGGTTCCTGGGTCAGGCACTTTTCCTGCTTGGCGGCCGGGAGTGCGGCAAAGACAGGGCAGCGCGTGGCGAAGTTGCAGCCCTTGGGCGCATCCAGCGGCGACGGCAGGTCGCCCTGCAGGATGATGCGTTCGCGGCTGCGCTCCAGCTGCGGGTCCGGTACCGGGATCGCGGAGAGCAGGGCCCGGGTGTAGGGGTGGCGGGGGTTGTCGAAGACGCTGTCGACGTCCCCGATTTCCACGATCTTGCCCAGGTACATCACGGCCACGCGGTTGGAGATGTGGCGCACCACGGACAGGTCATGGGCCACCATCAGGTAGCTCAGGCCCAGCTCGGCGCGCAGCTTATCCAGGAGGTTGATGACGCCGGCCTGGACGGAGACGTCCAGCGCGGACACCGGCTCGTCCAGGACCACGAGTTTGGGGTTCACCGCCAGGGCGCGGGCGATGCCGATGCGCTGGCGCTGGCCGCCGGAGAACTGGTTCGGGAAGCGGTTGACGTGGTCCGGCTGCAGGCCCACGAGCTCCATCAGTTCCATGATCCGCTTCCGGATGGCCGGCTTGGCCATCCCGGAGTTCTCCAGCGGCTCGGCCAGCACCTCGTAGACGGTGAAGCGCGGGTCCAGCGCACCGGTGGGGTCCTGGAAGACCATCTGGAGTTCCTTGCGCATGGCGGACTTGGTCCTGGCATCGGAGGCGGCCTTGTTGCTCAGCCCGCCGATTTTCACCTCGCCGTCCTGGTCGCGGTGGAATTCCATGATTTCCAACAGCGTGGTGGTCTTGCCACAGCCGGACTCGCCCACGATCGAGAAGCACTCGCCTTCACGGATGTCGAAGCTCAGGCCGTCCACGGCCTTGACCGTGCCGATCCGGCGCTTGATCAGCGCCCCCTTCATCAGCGGGAAGTGTTTCTTGACGTCCGTGAGCTCCAGGACCGCCTTGCGTTCGGCGCGCGGGACCGCGTCGAACCGGGATACGGGGACCTCAGGGGCGTGGAAGATCTCGTGCACGTCCACGTCGGCGCCGAGGGACTCCGCCTTGATGCAGGCGGCCTTGTGCTCCAGGGTGCCGTCACCGCTTCCGCTGACCGGCCGGAGGCTGGGTTCGCCCTGCAGGCACGCCTCGCTGACCAGCGGGCAGCGCGGCGCGAACGAGCAACCGGTGGGCGCGTGGATGAGGTTCGGCGGAATGCCCTCGATCGGCACCAGCGAGGTCTTTTCGGCCATGTCTACGCGGGGCACGGCGCCCAGCAGGCCCATGGTGTACGGCATCCGGGCGTTGTAGTAGATGTCGTCGACGCTGCCGGTTTCCACCGGCTTGCCGGCGTACATCACCATGATGTCGTCGGCCATGCCGGCCACCACACCCAGGTCGTGCGTGATCATGACGACGGCGGCGCCGGTTTCCTCCTGCGCGGTGTGCAGCACCTCGAGGACCTGCGCCTGGATGGTGACGTCGAGCGCCGTCGTCGGCTCATCCGCGATCAGCACGCGCGGGTTGTTGGCGATCGCAATGGCGATCATCACGCGCTGCCGCATGCCGCCGGAGAATTCGTGCGGGAAGGCCTTGAGCCGGTCCTTGGGGCTGGGAATGCCCACCATGCCCAGGAGCTCGACGGCGCGCGCCTCCTTGGCCTGCTTGCTCATGGTGGGGTTGTGCACCGTGAGCGCCTCGATGATCTGGTTGCCCACGGTGTAGACCGGGGTCAGCGAGGACAGCGGGTCCTGGAAGACCATTGCCATCTCGTTGCCGCGGAAGCGGCACATGGCCTTGTCGCTGAGCCCCAGCAGTTCCTGGCCCTTGAGCCGGACCGAGCCGGTGACCTGGGCCGTTTCCGGCAGCAGGCCCATGATGGCCATCGAGGTGACGGACTTGCCGGAACCGGATTCGCCGACGATTCCGAGGGTCTTGCCGGGCATCAGGTCGAAGTCGATGCCGCGGACCGCGTGCACCACGCCGTTCTCGGTGTTGAAGCGGACGTTGAGGTCGCGGACGGAGAGCACGGCACCCGCCGGGGCATCGCTGTAGTGCCCGCGGGCGTGCAGCCCGGCGACGTGCAGCCGTTCGGCGGGGCTCAGGTCGGTGGCGGTGGTGTCGCTCATGGGGTCTTCTTCTTCTTTTTGGCGCTGCCAATGGAACTGGAGCTGGGATCGAACGCGTCACGCAGGCCGTCGTTCATCATGGCGAGCGATCCGGTCAGCAGGAACATCACGGTCAGCGGCACCCAGAACATCCACGGGAAGGTGGAGACCTGGGAGGTGGCCTGGCCGATCAGCACGCCCAGGCTCACGTCCGGAAGCTTGATCCCGATGCCGATGAAGGAGAACGCGACCTCGGCCAGGATGGCGCCGGTCACGCCCCGGGTGATGTCCAGGACCAGCAGCGAGCCGATGTTCGGCACCAGGTGGCGCCAGACGATGCGCCGCGGGGGAACGCCCATGTACTGCGCGGCTTTCACGAAGTCGCGCTGCATGAGCGACATCGAGAGCGAGCGGATCAGGCGGGCGGTTCCCATCCAGTTGAAGATCAGCAGGACGATGATCAGCAGCAGCCAGCTGGGGAGGTTCTGCTGCAGCCCGTTGCCGCCGCCGCTCGTGGCCACGGCGACGACCAGGAGGGCGGGCATCATGATCAGGGCTTCCAGGATGAAGAGCATCACCTTGTCGACCTTGCCGCCGAAGTAGGCCATGGTGCAGCCGTACACGGCCGCGATCAACACGGACACGAGGCCGACGACGAGGCCGATCAGGATGGAGACCCGGGTGCCTTCCACGGTCAGGGCGTACAGGTCGATGCCGGCCTGGGAGGTGCCGAGAAGGTGCTCGGAGGAGGGCCCCATGCCGATGTTGAACGGGTCGATGGTCTCCTTGTCCCAGCTGGAGAAGATCCCGCCGATCAGGGAGAGTACGGTGAGCAGCACGAAAATCACCAGGCCGGTCACCGCGGTCTTGTTGCGCAGGAAGCGCCGCACGATGATCCTCGACTTCGCGATGACGACGTCGTTGTTCTCGATCTTGGCTTCTTCCGCGACGGCGGCCGGATCGATGGCGTTCAGGTTCGTCACGGCTACTGCACCCGCACTCTCGGGTCGACAAGGGTGGTGGCGAAATCGGCGAGGATAGCCCCGATCGCGAATATCACCGAGCCGTAGGCGAGCGTCGCCGTGGCCGCGTTGACGTCCTGGAGCGCGATCGCGTCGATGCTCCAGGAGCCGACGCCGTGCCAGGCGAAGATCTTCTCGGCGAAGAACCCGCCGGCGAAGATGGCCGGGATGGTGAAGGCAATGCTCTGCGCCACCGGAATGAAGGACACGCGCAGGGCGTGCCGGCTGATGGCCTGGTTGCGGGTGAGTCCCTTGGCCCGGGCGGTGCGGACGAAGTCCGCGTTCACGTTGTCCAGCAGGTACTGCCGCTGGGCGATTTGGTACGCGCCCCAGCCCACGATGGTGATCGCGAAGGTGGGCACCGCGTAGTGCGCCAGCATGTCGAGGAATTGGACCCAGCCGTCACCGTCCAGCCCGGGCGTCGAGATCCCGGTGACAAACAGGACCCGTTCGCCCACGGTCTCGTTGATGTTGATGGCGCCGAGTTGGACCAGGAAGTAGGCGATCGGGGCCGGCACGATGTAGACGAGGTAGCTGTAGGAGGTGATCGCGCGGTCGGAGAACTTGTACTGCCGGGCCGCGGTGTAGACACCCAGGGCGACGCCGATGATCAGCGTCAGGATGATCGATGCCAGGAACAGCCGGGTGGAGATCCAGACGCGGTCGCCGAACTCGGCATTGACGAACGCGCCATTGGGGCTGCGTCCCCAGTCCCAGCGGGTGACGATCCCGGTGAGCCAGTCCACGTAGCGTTCCCAGGGGCTCAGGGCCGGGTCCAGGCCTTTGAGCCGGAAGGAGTTGGCGATCTGTTCGGGCGTGGGACGCGGGATTTTTTCCTGCTCCAGCAGCGCAGGCTGGAGGCTGGTGACCGCCAGGAAGTACCCGGCGCTGGTGGTCAGGAAGATCATGAACGCATACGTGACGGCACGTTTGGCAAGGTATCGGAGCATGGGGCTAGTTCAGGATCGCCGTGGCCTGCGCGGTTCCGGACGCGGCCGGACGGGCTGGACCAGCCTGTCCGCAGGCCGGGGTCATTACAACATTCACAGCGTGGATCCTTCCGTCGTCCCCCCATGAGGCAGCGGGGTGTCCGCTGCCGCTCCGGGATCTCGGCCAGCGGGTGCCTGGCCGCCCGCAGGCCTTGCGGCCAGCCCAGTCGGGCTATGTTGCGGGTCACATTCCAGAGGAAACTACCACATAGATATTGCGGGGAGACGCGTCAAAGGGGGCGAAACGGTACGCCCACTACCAGATCGTTATGAATAACTCAGTTGAATTGATTTGACTTGGCGCTCTCCGCGCCGGTCGGTTAACCTACGCGCCGCGGACCACGCGTGTCGCCAGCTCCCGCCAGGACTCGATCAGCCGGTCCGGGGAGACGCCATGGACCCGGACCGAATGCAGGATCCGTTCCGGCTCGAGGGTCACGCTCAGCGCGCCCGCCATCAGCCAGGGATCCGCGGTCACCCCGGCCTCACGCAGCAGCAGCTCCAGGTGTCGGTGCCAGAGCACCGCGGCGGGAACATCGAACCGGTTGTAGGCCGCCACGTCCGCCGCCCGGGCAAGTTCACCGTATTCCAGCACCCAGGCGATCCGCTCCGCACCGAAGGCAATGAGCCGGTCAAGCGGCGGGGCGCCCGGTCCCAGCGGTGGCGGCCCGAACATAAAGCGGCCCTGGAACTGGGCCTCGGCGTCGCTGAGCAGGGTCATCATCAGGCCCGCGCGGCTGCCGAACCGCCGGAAGACGGTCCCCTTGCCCACGCCGGCACGCCCGGCGAGGCTCGCCATGGTGAGGCCATCGGCCCCGCACTCCTCGACCAGCTCCCGGGCGGCCCGGAGCAGCAGCTCGCGGTTGCGGGCCGCGTCACGGCGCTCGGACTCGCCGGCCCGGCCGGCAGGCTCACCGGCCAGGCCCGTAGGGCTGGCGGTCGGGCCGGCCAGGCCCGTAGGGCTGGCGGTCGGGCCGGCGGAAGGGCCTGCGGGAAGGCCTGCGGGACCGGGAGAAGTCCCCGCGGGGCGGATTGGGATGAGGCTCACAGCGCTCATTCTAGTACCGGGGAATAATAACCGGACCGCAGTCCGTTTAGATCGATGAAGGCCTCCAAGCCTCCATGACCATCCAGCCGCCGGAACCTGCGCGGCGCGATACGAGGAGTCCCCATGACTACCAACACCGTTCTCACCCTGGTCGGCAGCCTGCGCGCCGGCTCGACCAACGCCCAGCTCGCCGAAGCCATCCAGCTCAACGCTCCCGAGCAGGTAGAGGTCGTCATCCACGAAAGCCTCGGCAACATCCCGTTCTACAACGAGGACATCGACGTCGAGGGCCAGGTTCCCGCCGCCGCGGCCGCGCTGCGCGCCGCCGCCAACGAGGCCGACACGCTCCTGCTGGTCACCCCGGAATACAACGGCACCGTTCCCGCACCGCTGAAGAACGCCATCGACTGGCTGTCCCGCCCGTTCGGCGCCGGCGCCCTGAGCGGCAAGCCGACCGCCGTCGTCGGCACCGCGTTCGGCCAGTACGGCGGCGTCTGGGCCCAGGACGAGGCCCGCAAGGCCGTAGGCATCGCCGGCGCCCAGGTGCTGGAGGACGTCAAGCTCGCCGTCCCCGGCTCGATGGTCCGCTTCGCGGAGGTCCACCCGAAGGACGACGCCGAGATCGTGGAGCAGATCAAGGGTGTCTTCGACGCCCTGGCCGAAGGCCGCACCGCCGCGGCCTGATCCAAGCCCCGGCAAGACCGACACCCCCGGCAGCGATCTCCGCTGCCGGGGGTGTCCTGCGTCCCGGCACTCCCGGCCGGATTTGTGAACAAAAGTTTTCCCTGTGACAACGATGCCCTGTATTCTAGGACTGTGACCCACGAAACACTTGATGCCGCCGCAGAGTTCCTTCCGGCCGAGGCAATTGACGCAATCGAACGTGCGGCTACGTCCGCCCACCGCCACGAGAGGCTTTTCTCGGAGCGCGCAGCCAATATCAAGCAATCCGCCGTCCGGGACGTCTTCGACATCTCCCTGCGCCCGGGCCTCGTCTCCCTGGCCGGCGGCAGCCCGTACCTCCAGTCCCTCCCGCTTGAGCGGCTCGGACAGTCTGCCGCGAAGATCATCGCCGAGCAGGGCATGACGGCGCTGCAGTACGGCGGCGGGCAGGGCACCGAGGAGCTCCGCACGCAGATCTGCGAGGTCATGGCGGCCGAAGGCATCCTCGACGCGAAGCCCGAGAACGTCGTCATCACGGCGGGCTCACAGTCCGCGCAGGACGTCGCCACCAAGGTGTTCTGCAACCCGGGCGACGTCGTCCTCGTCGAGGATCCCACCTACGTCGGTGCACTTAACACCTTCGAGGCCTACCAGGTCGAGGTGGGCACCGTCCCGATGGATGAGAACGGGATCATCCCTGACCTCCTCGAGGCCAAGATCGCCGCCCTGCAGACGGCGGGCAAGAACATAAAGTTCCTCTACACGATCCCGAGCTTCAACAATCCCTCGGGCATCACCCTGGCCGCCGAGCGCCGGCAGCAGGTGGTGGATATATGCCGTAACGCGAATATTCTGGTGCTTGAGGACAACCCGTACGGGCTGTTGCGCTTCGACGGCCAGCCGCTGACCCCGCTGCGGGCCGGGAACCCGGACGATGTCATTTATATGGGATCGTTCTCCAAGATCTTCGCCCCCGGCCTGCGGATCGGCTGGGCGCTGGTTCCGGCGCACCTGCAGCGCCGCTACTACCTTGCCTCCGAGGCCGTCACGCTGTGCCCGCCGACACTCAACCAGATGCTGGTCTCCGCCTACCTGCGCGACTACGACTGGCGGGGCCAGATCGCCACCTACCGCGGGCTGTACCAGGAACGCTGCGAGGCCATGCTCGCCGCCCTGGCGAAGTTCATGCCGGAGGGGCTGAGCTGGACCCGACCGGAAGGAGGCTTCTTCGTCTGGGTCACCCTGCCCGAGGGCGTGGACACCTACCCGCTGTTGCAGAAGGCCATCGATGCGGGCGTCGTGTTCATTCCCGGCGCAGCATTTACGCACTCAGACGAGCCCTCCAACAAGCTGCGGCTCGCCTTCAGCGCGGTGCCGCCGGACGCCATCGAGGAAGGCGTGCGCCGCTTGGCACCGGTACTGCGGGAAGCCGTCGCGGCGTTGTAGCCTGAATCATTGCCGTGGACTGAACCGCGCCTGACCATATTCATGCCTGACCAGAGGAGTCTCATATGACCGGAATCATCGTTGTCGGCGTCGATGGCAGTGAAACAGCCCTGAAGGCGGCCCAGACGGCCCGGGACCTTGCCGTTTCCCTCGGCGCCACCCTGCACGTGGTCAGTGCTTTCGACAGCGACCGGACCGAGGTGTTCGGCAGCGGCAGCGACCGCTGGATCGTGTCCGACGCCGACGACGCCGAGAAGGTCGCCAAGGGCGTCGCTGAGAGCCTGCGCACGGCCGACATCAACGTCACGTACTCCGCCGCCCGGGGCAAGCCTGCGGAGGCGCTGATCCAGGAAGCGGAGCGCTCCGGCGCGCAGATGATCGTAGTGGGAAACCGCAGGATGCGGGGCCTGGGGCGCGTCCTGGGGAGCGTTGCGAACAGCGTGGCCCACAACTCCCCCTGCGACGTCTACATCGCCAAGACCGACAGCCCCGATTAGCAAGCACTCCGCAGGGGCGCACCCGGGAGCCGGCGCGCAGTCAGGGCAGTACGCCTAGGGCTGGGGCGCCGGCTCTGCCGTTTTAAGCATCCGGCGCAGGATCTTGCCGGAGGAGGACTTCGGCACGGCCTCGATGAACTCCACCCGCCGGATCTTCTTGAACGGTGCCACGCGTGCGGCGACGAATTCCTCCACGGCGGCCGCGTCCAGCTGATCGCCGGCTGCGCCGGGCTGGCGCACGACAAAGGCCATCGGCACTTCCTGGCCGTCGGCGTCGGCGGTTCCGACCACTGCAGCGTCGGCGATGCCGGGGTGGGTGAGCAGCAGGGCCTCAAGCTCGGCCGGCGCGATCTGGTAGCCCTTGTACTTGATCAGCTCCTTGAGCCGGTCCACGATCGAGACCACCCCGTCCGCCCGCACCGTGGCGACGTCCCCGGTGTGCAGGAAGCCGTCCGGGTCGAGAGTGTCCGCCGTTTCCTCTGGCCGGTTCAGGTACCCCAGCATCACGTTCGGCCCCCGGCACAGCAGGTGGCCCGGCGCGCTGGTTCCCTCCGCGGGGACCTCGATTTCTTCCCCCGTGGCCGGGTCCACCAGCCGGCAGTCCATATTCGGGACGGTGTAGCCCACCGAGCTGACCGGAACGTCCGTCGCGTCGACCGGGATCAGGTGCGAGACGGGGCTCATCTCCGTCATGCCGTAGCCCTGGAGCACCCGGCAACCCAGCCGCTCGCCCAGCCGCGCCCCCAGTTCGCCGTCCAGCGGTGCCGCGCCGGAAAGTGTGGTGTGCACCGAGCTGAGGTCATAGTCCGCCACCAGCGGGTGCTTGGACAGCGCCACTGCCACCGGCGGGGCGATAAAGAGATAGCTGCATTTGTGGTCCTGGACCATGCGCAGGAATTCCGCGAGGTCGAACTTCGGCATGGTGACCAGGCAGGCGCGCTCCCGGAGGGCCAGGTTCAGCAGCACTGTCAGTCCGTAGATGTGGAAAAACGGCAGCAGTGCCAGTAACCGGTCGTCCGGCCGCACCTTGAGTAGCCCGCGGGACTGTTCCACGTTCGCGACCAGGTTGCGGTGGCTGAGCATCACGCCCTTGGGCCGTCCGGTGGTCCCCGAGGAGTAGGGCAGCACGGCGACGTGGGTGGCAGGGTCGAAACTGACGTCCGGGGCCGGGGCGCCGCTGCTGAGCAGATCCGCCAACGAGGGGTGGCCCTCGGCGCCGTCGAGCACCACCAGCCGCTCTGCGGGGATGCCGGCCTTGCCGGCCGCTTCCCGGGCGGCCGGCAACAGCGCGGAGACCGTAAAGAGCCAGCTGGCGCCGGCGTCGGTGAGCTGCTTGGCGATCTCGTCGGCCGTGTACAGCGAATTGACGGGCGTGACGGTGGCTCCGGCCCGAAGCAGCCCGTGGAACGCAACCGTGAACGCCGGGATGTTCGGGCACAGGATGGCGGCGACGCCGTGGAGGCCCAGCCCCTGCGCGGCGACAGCACCAGCGAGCGCGTTGACCCGGTCGCGCAGCTCGCGGTAGCTGGTTTCCGCGCCGCTGGTGCCGTCGACGACGGCGACCCGGTCCAGGTCCGCCTCCTGCAGACCGCCGAAAAGGTACTCGTAGAGACTGACGTCGGGAATATCTACAGCGGGGAACGGGCTCGAGAACACGCAAAATCTCCTTTGATCGGCGTTCGCCGGCTCGGCGGCGGCTGGTGCCACTCTAATCCCGCCGCACAGCTTCCGGACAGGATTCCGCCGACTTGTCCCCCGTCACCACCCCTCGTGGGCAGTCTCACCCCGTTTTTGCCGGCCCGGCCCGCGGCGCGCCGGTAAAATTGGGGGTGCCCCCGATGGTGCGGACAGTCCCATCCGCCCACTTCCTCCGGAGGCACCATGCCCACTCTTCAGCGCCGCCAGCTCGTCGGCCACGACATCCTCCTGGCCCGGCACGGCAACCACATCAGCACCATGCGCGTCGACCGTGCCGCCGGCCGGGTGGTCGCCTACCTCGACGACGGCTCCGTGGACAGCGCCCCGAACCTGATCTCCCCCGCCCTCCGGATGCCCGCCACCGTCCGGAGCGTGCTGCGCGAGGACTGGAAATTCCTCGGGGCCGTCACCGCCGCCAGTTTCGGTTTTGCCGGCGTGGTGTTTGCCGCCGCCGTTGCCGTGGCCGCCGGGGGCAGCGACCCGGCCATGAGCCAGCTGCTCGCCTCTTTCGCCGGCAGCTAGGCCGGACCGGGCTTCCCCCGGCGACGTTCCCGCCCGGCGCGCCCCCACCGCACCTCAGTCCAGCAGCAGGGCGGGCTCTTCCAGGATGGACGCGACGTCGGCCATAAAGCGGGCCGAGAGGTCCCCGTCAACCACCCGGTGGTCGAAGGAGCCGCCCAGCGTGGTGATCCAGCGCGGGATCACTTCGCCGTCGAGCACCCAGGGCTTTTGCTTGATGGTGCCGAAGGCCACGATCGCGACCTCGCCCGGGTTGATGATCGGCGTGCCGGTGTCGATGCCCAGGGCGCCGATGTTGGTGACTGTGAGGGTTCCGCCCTGCATCTGCGCCGGCTGGGTCTTGCCCGCCCGGGCGGTGGTGGCCAGCTCGTTGAGTGCCAGGGCAAGTTCCTTGAGCGACAGGTCCTGGGCGTTCTTGATGTTCGGCACCATCAGGCCGCGGGGGGTCGCGGCGGCGATGCCGAGGTTCATGAAGTGCTTGACGTGGATCTCCGCCGTGTCGCTGCCGTCTTGGGCATCCACCCAGCTCGCGTTGACGCTGGGGTTGCGCGCCGCGGCCCAGATCACGGCCTTGGCGAGGATCAGCAGCGGCGATACTTTGATGCCCTCGAAGTCGCGGGAGGCCTTGAGCCGCTTGACGAACTCCATGGTGCGGCTGGCGTCGACGTCCACGAAGATGCTCACGTGCGGGGCCGCGAAGGCCGACTCGACCATGGCCCGGGCGGTGGCCTTCCGGACGCCCTTCACCGGGATGCGCTCGATCCGCTGTTCCTGCGGACGGCCGGTCGTGCCCCAGAACGAGTCCGCCTGGTCCAGCTCGGCGTCGCGCTGTGCCTGGTAGCTGACCAGGTCCTCCCGGGTAACCTCGCCGCGCGCGCCGGTGGGCACGACGTCGGCCAGGTCGATGCCGAGGTCGCGGGCGATTTTCCGGACCGGGGGCTTGGCCAGGACCCGGTTGACCAGGCCGGTGATGGCCCCGCCCAGTGTCGGGCGCTGGTCGATGGTCCCGGCAGCGGCGGCGTTCCGTTCGGCGTGGGAGAGGGCGTCCGGGCTGATCCAGATGTCGTGGGCCTCGACGGCGGGGGCGGGGTTGGCCGCCGAGGCGGGGGCCGCCCTGGGGGCGGCTGGGACTGCGGGGGTGGCGGCCGACGGCGCGGCGATCCGGCGGCGACGCTTGACGGCGTCGGCCTTGGGCCCCGAACCGACCAGCGGGCCGCCGGCCGGGGGCCCTGCCGGCTCTTCGGCGTCGGACGCCTCCAGCTTTCCGTACATCGGCGCCGCGGGAGCCGGCGCAGCAGGGGTGGCGGCCGGGGCGGGGGCAGCCACGGCCGGCACCACCGGGTTAGCGGCCGGGGCAGCCGTCGGCGCGTCGGCGTCGGAGACGCTGATGATCGGCGTCCCGACGTCGACGGTCACGCCTTCCGGGACGAGCAGCTCGGCGACGGTGCCTGCGTACGGCGAGGGAAGCTCCACGAGGGACTTGGCGGTCTCGATTTCGCACAGCACGTCGTTGACGGCGACGGTGTCGCCGGCCTTGACCTTCCAGGACACGATTTCTGCCTCGGTCAGGCCCTCGCCCACGTCGGGAAGGTTGAACTTGTTTACGGTCATGGAGATCCCCGTCAGTAGGCGAGGGCGCGTTCCAGCGCCTCAAGGATGCGGTCGATGTCCGGCAGGTAGTCTTCTTCCACCTTCGCCACCGGGTAGGGCATGTGGAAGCCGCCGACGCGGATGACCGGGGCTTCGAGGGAGTGGAAGGCCCGCTCGCTGACGCGGGCGGCGATTTCGCCGCCGATGCCGCCGAACGTCGGCGCCTCGTGCGCCACGACCAGCCGGCCCGTTTTCCGGACCGAGGCCGTGACTGTGTCGAAGTCGATCGGCGAAATGGAGCGCAGGTCGATCACCTCGACGCTGTGGCCGTCCTCGGCCGCAGCCGAGGCAGCGGCGAGGGCCACGGGGACCAGCGGGCCGTAGGCCACCACGGTGGCGTCGGTCCCGGCGCGCAGCACGTGGGCTTTGAACGGGTCCGCGGACTGGCCCGGGGAGTCGGTGTCGACGTCGCCCTTGAGCCAGTAGCGCCGCTTCGGCTCAAAGACGATCACCGGGTCCAGGCAGTCGACGGCCTGCTGGATCATCCAGTAGGCGTCATGCGGGTTGGACGGGGTGATGATGCGCAGTCCGGCGGTGTGGGCGAACAGTGCTTCCGGGGATTCCGAGTGGTGTTCGATCGAGCCGATGCCGCCGCCGTAGGGGATGCGGATGACGACCGGGACGGTGAGGTTGCCGTTGCTGCGCGAATGCATCTTCGCCAGCTGCGTGGTGATCTGGTTGAAGCCCGGAAAAACGAACCCGTCGAACTGGATCTCGCAGACCGGCACGTAGCCGCTGAGCGCCAGCCCGATTGCGGTACCGATGATGCCGGACTCCGCCAGCGGGGTGTCCACCACGCGGTCTGCGCCGAACTCGCCAATCAGGCCGTCGGTGACGCGGTAGACGCCGCCCAGCGGCCCGATGTCCTCGCCCATCAGCAGGGTGCGGGGGTTGTTGGCCAGGGTGGCGCGGAGGCCTTCGTTGATGGCCTTGGCAATGGTCATGGTGGTCATCGGCGCACCGCTCCGTCTGCATCTGCCGCGCTGTCCGGCCCGGGCGCTTCCGCCTCGTCGGCGAAGCCCGCGCTGTATTGCTCAAACCACGCCAGCTCTTCGGCCACCAGGGGGTGCGCCTCGGCGTAGGTGTTGGCGAAGGCCGTCCGGATATCCGGGCTGCCCAGGTCATGGATGGTCCTGCGGACGTAGGCCGCGAGTTCGTCGCCGTCCGCCTTGACCTGTTCGAAGAAGGCGTCGTCGGCGAAGCCTTCGGCGCGGAGGTACTTCTCCAGCCGGTCCAGCGGATCCTTCGCCCGCCACTGCGCCTCCTCCTCCGAACCGCGGTACTTCGTCGGATCGTCGGCGGTGGTGTGCGCGCCGACGCGGTAGGTAAAGGCCTCGATCAGCACCGGGCTCTTGCCTTCGCGGGCGCGCTCAAGGGCCCACTCGGTGACGGCGTGCACCGCGATTACGTCGTTTCCGTCCACCCGGATGCCGGGGAAACCGTAGCCCTTGGCGCGGTTGGAGAGCGGAATGCGGGTCTGGACGGCGGTGGGCACGGAGATGGCCCAGTGGTTGTTCTGGCAGAAGAACACCACGGGCGCGTTGTACGAGGAGGCGAACACCATGGACTCGTGGACATCGCCCTCGGAGCTGGCGCCGTCACCGAAGTAGACCATGACGGCGGCCTTGGGCTCCTGCGCTCCGGCCGCGTCCCCTTCGGTAGCGTTGGCCGCAGCCAGCTTCTGGTCCCGCTGGATGCCCATGGCGTAGCCGACGGCGTGAGGCGTCTGGGCGGCGAGGACCAGGGTGTAGAGGTGGAAGTTGGTGTCCTTGGGGTTCCAGCCGCCGTTGGAGACACCGCGGAACTGGCGCAGCAGCTCGGCGAGGTCGACGTTGCGGGTCAGTGCGACGCCGTGCTCCCGGTAGGTGGGGAAGATGTAGTCCTGCGGCTGGCTCGCCCGGCCGGACCCGATTTGCGCCGCCTCCTGGCCGGTGAGCGGGACCCACAGGGCCAGCTGGCCCTGCCGCTGGAGCGCGGTTGCCTCGACGTCAAAGCGGCGGATCTTCGCCATGTCGGCGTAGAAGCCGCGGAGTTTTTCGGCGTCGAGCCGTGCGGCGTACTCGGAGAACACCGGATCGGTGCCCATGCTGCCGTCCGGGCTTAGCAGCTGGACCATCGGGACATCCGGATCGCCCAGCACGGCCTCGGCCTGCGCCTCGAGCTGGTCATCCACTTCGGTTCCGTCGAACTCGGTAGCGGGCAGATGTGTGGCGCCCATACCGTCTCCTTGCCTGCCGCACCCGAATGCGCCGCAATCGCTGGGATATATGCCGGACCGGGCATGCATTCCTGGCCCGGCATATATGTTGGCTTACTCGTCCCCTACTTTATCCGCAGGCCGCTGCCGGCGGGTTTCGTGTTAAGCGCTAGGAACGCTGCGGGGGTTTTGTATAGATCGCACACAACTCCAGGAATCGGGTGTTGGCTTCGACTTCGCCGATGCTCACCCGCACCCCCTCGTTGCCGAAGGCGCGGACAGACAGTGCCCGCTCCCCCGCCAGCGCCGCGAATTCGGCACTGTTGTCGCCCAGATTGAGCCAGACGAAGTTACCTTGGGCGTCCGGCACAAACCAGCCCAATTCGCGCAGCCCGGCGGTCACGCGGTCCCGTTCGTCGACCAGGCTTTGTACCCTTTCTACAACCTTGCCAAAGTGCTGGAGCGAGGTGGCGGCCGCTACCTCGGCGATCTGGGAAACCGCGAACGGTGTGGCGGTGACACGCAGGTGCTGCGTGAGGTCCGGCTGGGACACGCTGTAGCCCACGCGCAGGCCGGCCAGCCCGTGCGCCTTGGAGAAGGTCCTCAGCACGACGACGTTGGGGTACTTGCGGTACATCTCGATGCCGTCGACGGCGTCCTCGGCCCGGACGAACTCCTGGTAGGCCTCGTCGATGACCACCACAATGTCCGACGGGACCGTCCTGAGGAACCGCTCGGTCTCCTCTGTGGTGAGGATGGGGCCGGTGGGATTATTCGGGGTGCACAGCAGGATCATCCGGGTACGGGCCGTCACGGCGGCCGCCATCGCGTCCAGGTCGTGCCGGCCGTCCGAAGTCAGCGGGACCTGCACGCTCTGTGCGCCGGCGAGGCCCACGCTGATGGGGTACGCCTCGAAGGAGCGCCACGCGTAGATGACCTCGTCGGCCTTGCCGTCGTCGTTCTGGCCGGCGAAGGTGGCCAGCAGCTGGTTGAGGGCGCCGAGGCTGCCGGCGCCGGTAACGATGTCCTCAGCCGGAACGTCCAGGAAGTCGGCGAGCGCCCCGCGCAGTTTGCTGCTCAGCGGGTCCGGGTAGCGGTTGAAGTCGGTCTGCGCGGCGATGGCCTGCTGCACTGCAGGAATCGGGGGCAGGGGGTTCTCGTTGGAGGACAGCTTGTAGCTCACGAGTCCGTCGACGGGCACCGGCGGTTTGCCGGCGGCGTAACGGGGGAGCAGGTCTACCACCGGCCGCGGGCGGATCCCGCCGGCCGGGTTGTCTGATGAAGTCATGCCCCTTAGCCTACTTCGCCCTCCTGCCGGAAGGTCGGGCGATGTGACAGCATGGGGCCATGCGCTCACTCTTCGTGCGGGTCATCGTCAATGCACTGGCCCTATGGATTGCCAGCTGGATCCTTCCGGGGCTGGATATCTCCACTTCCGCCACGACCGGGGCCGTGGCCAACAGCGGCGTTACGCAGGGCACGGATGCGATCGGGATCATCCTGGCCTACCTGTTCATCGGGCTCATCTTCGGGATCGTCAACGCCCTCGTCAAGCCGCTGGTGAGCCTGCTGTCGCTGCCGCTCACCATCCTCACGCTGGGGCTGTTCACCATCATCATCAACGCCGCGATGCTCTACCTCACCTCCTGGCTGAGCGCTTACACGCCGGTGCACTTCACCATCGATTCCTTCTTCTGGACCGCGGTCTTCGCCGCCATCATCATTACCGTGGTGTCCCTGGTTGCCGGCAGGCTGCCGGGCGGCCGCCGGCGCTAGCCGGCCACGCCCAGCGGCACCGGTTGCGCGGCCGGTCCTGTCCGCGGCGCGGACCGGACCGAGGGCGGCTGGCCGGCCCGGCGGTCCGGTCCCGGAGCCGTGACCACGCCCTGCGCGGGCAGCGCCTCGCGGCGCAAGGAAAATCTGGTCACCGTCGCAGTGCCGCCCGCGCCGACTACTGCCGCCAGCGCCGCGGTGGACGCCTGCAGCGAGGGATCCCGGCTCGCCGAGACGGCCTCCGCTCCATCCGCGTAGTTTTCCAGCCGGTGGCCGGGACCGAGGCCAAAATCCTGCGGCGGCGGCATGACCAGCTCATTGGTCAAGGTGACGGTCACCCGGTCCTTGGTGTCCGCGTTGGCCAGCCCGTCGGCTCCGGGCACCCAGTCGTGCTGGTGCTCCAGGTGCAGGCTCCCGATCCCCGGCTCCGGGATGATGCCGCCGACCGGGGAACCGGCGGTCAGCACGAACTTGAGGTCGAACTCGGCCAGAAGGGCTTTGTCCCTGCTGAGGTTCATGGCATGGATGCCTCCCTGGCTGTAGCCGACGACGGCGAGCTGTTCGCCCGTCTCCGCGCCGGCCTGCCGCAGGGCCTGCCGGATGGCACCGGCCGTCGCCTGCGAGTCGTAGCCGAGTCCTTCGGCGATGCCCGCCGCATCGAACGGGTTCGTTCCCTCGGGCAGGCCGCCGAGCTGGGTTCCCGGCAGGATGACCGTCCAGGCGCGCCGGTTGCCGCCGTCGACCCGGATGACTTCAATGTCGCCGCTGGTCCGGCCAACCGCTTCCGCGCGCCGCAGCAGGCCCGCCGGGGACAGGTCAACGTTCGCGACGGCCGTTTCGCTGCCGACAATGGTGACCGGCCGCGGCTTCAGGAACTCCAGCCCGGGCGTTGTCGAGAGCCCCCGGATCGCGTGGCGGACCTCGGCAGGGCCGCTGAGTATGCCGACGGCCCCGGCCAGCGGAACGGGCAGCCCCAGCAACAGGGCCAGGCCACCGGGAGCCATGGCCATCCCGTGTTCGACCTGGTCGCGGACGCCGGGGAGTTCGAAGGGCCGCAGGGCGGATCCGTACTCCGGGCCGGAGACCCCTATCCGGAGCAGCAGGGCGTTCCGGGCTTCGGTGAATTCGTACTCCCGGTGGCAGGCGCGGACCTGGGCCGCGATGTGTTCCAATTCGGCCCGGACACGGCCGACGTCCCGGCCGGCCTCCCCGACCGCGATGATGGCGTTGCTGCCGCTGCGGTAGGAGTCGGACTGGTAGTCGAACAGCGCCCGGCGGACGCCGTCGGCCTCTGCCTCCAGGGCGTACAGCTCGCGCACCACACCGTCCAGCGCCGCCGCGCCGGCGAGCAGTTCCTCGAACTGGAAGCTGAGGCCGCCGATCCCGCCGCGGATCCGCAGCATCCCGTCCGGAGGCGGCGCGGACGGGCGGGGGACTTCTCCGGAGCCCGCCGGGGTGATTTCCGGCATCAGTATCCCGGGCGGCCGGACGACAGCGTCACGTTCTGGGCGTGCCGCAGGACCACTGCCGTCGCGTCCTGCAGCCCGTCCCGGCCCCGCCGCAACGAGGCGGCCTGTAGCGACAGCGTGGTCCGGTAGGCGCGGCCGGCGGGGGACTGCCAGGTCTGGAGTTCCAACCGGCTCAGCGTGGCGAGCACGGCGCCTGCCTGCTCGGCGCACACCGCAACCCTGGCAGCCAACTGCTGGACCTCGTAGCTGCGTGAGGCGCAAGCCGCCGCCTCCGCTGCCGTCACCGTGCCGCTCATGGACGGGGCTCCCTTCGCTCGTGGTTCTGTCCCGGTTCGACGCTAGGCACCGGCGGCCGGCGCCGGAAGCGGCCGGGACGGCTATGTGGACAACCGGCGGGCCCGCGCCGGCGGCGCATCCGCACGGCCGGGACGCAATGTCATACGGGGATGGCCCACTTAAGGCCCGGCGGCACTTCGTGAAAGAATCGGACTATGCCTGAAACTGCCGCCACAGCTGAGACCCGCACGCCGTCCGGACGCCTGGCCCTCGCCGCGTCCGACCACCAGATCGCGCTCGGCCCGCTCGACGGCCGCTACCAGTCGGCGGTCGCGCCGCTGGTCGATTACCTCTCCGAGGCCGCCCTCAACCGTGACCGGGTCGCCGTCGAGGTTGAGTGGCTGATCCACCTGACCAGCAACAACGTGCTGCCGGGCGCCGGACCGTTGAGCGCCGAGCAGCAGGAGCAGCTGCGCGCCGTCGTCACCGAGTTCGACGCCGCGTCGGTTGCCGAACTGGCCGAAATCGAGGCCGTGACGGTGCACGACGTCAAGGCCGTGGAGTACTACATTGGCCGCCGGCTCCCCGGCATCGGGATCGAGCACCTGACCGCGCTGGTGCACTTCGGCTGCACCTCCGAGGACATTAACAACCTCTCCTACGCGCTGGGCATCAAGGGCGCCGTGGAGGACGTCTGGCTACCGGCAGCCCGGAAGCTCGTCGCTCAGATCAGCGCGATGGCCGAGGCCAACCGTGCGGTGCCGATGCTCTCGCGCACGCACGGCCAGCCCGCCACGCCCACCACGCTCGGCAAGGAACTGGCCGTAATCGCGCACCGGCTGACCCGCCAGCTGGACCGCATCGCCCGGACCGAATACCTCGGCAAGATCAACGGCGCCACCGGCACCTACGCCGCCCACGTCGCTTCCGTCCCGGGCGCCGATTGGGAGCAGGTCGCCAAGAGCTTCGTGGAGGGCCTGGGCCTGGCCTGGAACCCGCTCACGACCCAGATCGAGAGCCACGACTGGCAGGCGGAGCTGTACGCCGACGTCGCGCGCTTCAACCGGATCCTGCACAACGTGTGCACCGACATCTGGAGCTACATCTCGATCGGCTATTTCGCGCAGGTCCCGGTGGCCGGCGCCACGGGCTCCTCCACGATGCCGCACAAGGTCAACCCGATCCGCTTCGAAAACGCGGAGGCCAACCTGGAGATCTCCTCCGGCCTGCTGGACGTGCTGGGCTCCACCCTGGTCACCTCCCGCTGGCAGCGGGACCTCACGGACTCCTCCTCGCAGCGCAACATCGGCGTGGCCTTTGGCCACTCGCTGCTGGCCATCTCCAATGTGGCCAAGGGCCTGGACCGCCTGGACGTCGCGGAAGACGTCCTTGCCAGGGACCTGGACACCAACTGGGAGGTCCTTGGCGAGGCGATCCAGATGGTCATGCGCGCGGAGGCCATCGCCGGCGTCGCCGGTATGGAAAACCCGTACGAACGGCTCAAGGACCTGACCCGCGGGCAGCGGGTGGACGCCGCGCGGATGCAGGAATTCGTCCAGGGCCTGGGCCTGTCCGCGGACGCCGAGGCGCGGCTCCTGGCCCTGACCCCGGGCAAGTACACCGGCATCGCGGACAAGCTGGTCGACCACCTGGCGTAGCCGGGAGGTCCTGAATTCACCTTCCGGCAGGCCGCCGTTTACGCAGCCGTCGAAGACTGGCCAGCTTTCGCCAGGAAGCTGGGACTGTTACCGACCCGAGGAGACCCCTTGCCGAGCGACTCTCCGTCGACAGCACGGACTGTTCTGACCGACCCCGGCCCCGCCGACGCGGCCGCCGCCCCCGTCTCAACCGACGCGGCCGCCGACGCGGCGGCGTTGAGCCTGATGAGCTTCAACATCCGCTGTGACATCGCGGCGACCCTGCCGGGGCAAGCCGACTACTGGCCCGAGCGCGTTCCGGCACTGCGGGCCGTCCTGGCGGAGGAACTGCCGGAGGTGCTGGGCATCCAGGAAGGCTTGGAGCACCAGCTGGCGGTGATCGGCGGGGCCCTTCCGGAGCGCTACCGGATGATCGGCCACGGCCGCGAAGGCGGCAGCCGGGGCGAGCACTCCTGCATTTTCTACGACTCCCGCCGCCTGAAACTGCGGACCTGGGATCAGTTCTGGCTCTCCGACACGCCCAATATCCCCGGCTCGGCGACGTGGGGCAACGACGTCACCCGGATCGCCACCTGGGGCCGGTTCGAAGACAACTGCACCGGACGCGAGCTGATGGTGGTCAACACCCACTTCGACCACGAGTCCGAATACGCGCAGCTGCGCAGCGCGGATGCCATCGTCGAGCACACCACCAAGGTCGGCTCCGGCCTGCCGACCGTCCTGATGGGCGATTTCAACGCCGACGCCGGCGCCTCCGGGGCCTACAGCACCCTGGTGGGCAGCGGCACCTTCCGGGACTCCTGGGCCGTGGCGAAGCAGCGGCTGACCCCGGAGTACGGGACGTTCCCGAACTACAAGGACCCGGTCATCGGCGAAAGCCGGATCGACTGGATCGCCGTCACGCCGGACATCCAGGTTGCCGAGGCAGCGGTTAACACCTTCCGGCTGGATGACCGGTACCCCAGCGACCACGCCCCGATCCAGGCCACGGTCAGGATCCCCTGAGCTCGGACAGCGCCGGCAGGGCAGAGCGCAGCCGGTAAAATCGCTGCCATGAGGCTTCTGCTGATCCGCCACGGCCAGACCCCGGGCAACGTCCTCGGCCAGCTGGACACCGCACATCCGGGACCGGGCCTGACCGAACTCGGTGAACGCCAGGCGCAGGCGCTGGCCCGTTCCCTGGCAAACGAGCGGATCGGCCTGCTCTACGCGTCCACCCTGATCCGCACCCAGCTCACGGCTACCCCGCTCGCCACCACCCGCGGCCTGGACATCGAGGTGCTGGAGGGGCTGCGGGAAATCGAAGCCGGGGCGCTGGAGAAGCTCACCGACCGTGAATCCCACCTGCGCTACCTCGGCACCGTCTTCGCCTGGACCGCGGGCGAACTGGACCGGCGGATGCCTTCCGGCCCCAGCGGCCACGACTTCTTCGAACGCTACGACGCCTCGATCGCCCGGATCGCCGCCGCAGCCTCCGCCGGCGACGACGGCGCTGCCGTCGCCGTCGTCAGCCACGGTGCCGCGATCCGGGTCTGGACCGGATTGCGCGCGTCCAATGTCGAGGCGGAGTTCGCGGCGCGGCATGTGCTGGCGAATACCGGCATCGTGGCGCTGGAGGGAGACCCCGACGCCGGCTGGCGCCTGATCCACTGGGATGACAGCCCGGTGGGCGGGCTCACCCTGGCGGACCCGACGGCGGAGGATCCCACCGGCCGCCCCGCCTGAGGCGCCGGCGGTGATTTCGCAGAACCCTTACCTGCAGGAAACACCACCGAAACCGCCGCTCCATAGCCTTGGTCTGCATAACCCTTCGGCGAAGCGAGGCAGCGATGCAGACCAATCCGCGGCTCAACATCCGGCAGGTCCCCTGGACCAACCCCGTGGGCGCCGACCTGCGGGCAGCCCAGCAGGCGGAACTGGATGCCCGCTTCGGCCACAGCGCGCACGAGGCGGGGCCACCGCCGTCGGAAGCCGACACCGCCGTGTTCCTGCTCGCCTACGAGAAGGGCTCCGGACAGCCCGTGGGCTGCGGCGGGCTGCGGCTGCTGGACGAGCACACCGCCGAGATCAAGCGGCTCTACGTGCTGCCGTACACCCGCGGTTCGGGCGTGGCCAGTTCCATCCTGGCGGCGCTGGAGGGGCACGCCCACGCCCTGGGCATCACCACCCTGACCGCGGAGGCGGGGTCGGTGCAGACCGACGGGCGGCAGTTCTACCAGAACTCGGGCTTTGTGGCCGTGCCGAACTTCGGCCCGTACATCGGCGTCGAGCACTCGTACTGCTACGCGAAGCGGATCGATTCGCACAGCGCCGCGCACACCGCGATGGCCTAGGTTCTCAGCGATCGACGGCGGCAGCGCCAGTGCGTCGGGCGGGTAGCCGCAGCAGGCGGTCGCGCAGCGGTTGGGCACTTTCCGCGAGCGCCAGCCGTGCCATGGCGGACGATGCCACTCGCAGGGCCTGGCTGCGCAACAGCCGCTGCCTGGTGTAGGCCTGCAGTGCCGCCGGGATGGGCCTCGTGTTGAGCAGCTCCGCGAGGGTGACGGCGTCGATCAGCGCCTCACATGCGCCGCGTCCCAGGTTGGGTGTCATGCCGTGCGCCGCGTCGCCCACCAGCACCGCCCGCTCCCGCCGGTAGCTGCCCGGAAACGGCACCGTCCACACCCGCTGCGCCAGCGTCCCCGCCGGCTCAGCAGCCCCCAGGACGCGGACGACGGCGGGAGCCCCGCCCCGGAAACGCGTGCGGGTCAACTCCAGCGCCTCCTCGACGTCGATGCCGCCGGGCCCCAGCTCCGAGCGGTAGGAGGCGTACCAGTAGGTCCTGCCGCGGGAGGCGGGGGCGATGCCGAACAACTGCCCGCGGCCCCAGTATTCACCGCCGCCTCCGGGCGGCACCGGCTCCCCGATGACTCCGCGCAGTGCCAGGTAGGGACTCAGCCTGGCACTGGCGTGCTCGCCCCAGACACTCCGGCGCACAACGCTGTGCACCCCGTCGGCGCCGACCACGAGGTCCGCCCCGGGCAGGGTGGCCACCGCGCCGAAGGCCCTGGCCGCTGAGGCGGGCACCGCGGCGTCCAGCAGCCGGAGCAGGTCCGCCCGTGAGACGCCGGTGAGGCCGACTCCCGGGGACTTGAACAGAACGTTCCCGAAGCCGTCCCGCAGCGCCATCTGTTCAAAGGTTGAGCCGGCCGCACGGACGGCCGGAAGGATGCCGATCCTGTGCAGGGCACGCTGGGCCTCCGGCCACATGGCCAGGGACGTCTCCACCGACGGCGACTCTTCGCGCAGTTCGTAAATCGTCACCTGGAAGCGGCCGGGATCAAGGTGCGCGGCGAGCGCCAGCCCCGCAATGCCGCCCCCGACGACTGCCACATTTTCCATGCCCCGAGTCTACGGCCCGCACCGACGCAGTCCGGGAGACTATCGATTCGATAGGCATAATCAGCTGCTGCTGATGGTGCTCACCGGCTTGACGATGTACCTCGTCTACGGCAGGTCCGGGCCGACGGCAGCGGCAACGCCGCGGCCCGTGGCCCGTCAGGCCCAGAAATCGTCCCACGTGGCGGTGTCCGTGGAGTACTCGCGGCCCTCAGCGATCTTTCCGTCGCGGACCACGAACGCGATGACGTTGCCCATGTCCAGTGTCTTGCCGTTGCTTTCAGCGTTGGTTTGCTGGATCGCGACCGTGTGGTTTTCCCCGCCAACGATGTCCGCGACATTGGCCTGGAAATTACCCTGGGTGCGCGCTCCCAGTTCGCCGAAGTAGGCCAGGATCGCGTCGCGGCCCTGCTTCGTTCCCGATAGCACGCCGCTTCCGGCCACGTGCCAGACTGCGTCCTCCGCGAACAGCTCGCTGAGGGTCGCCATATCCCCTGCGTTGAAGGCCTCGTACCCCCGCCGGACCAATTCAACATTCTCTGCGGTTCCCATGATCGGACACCTCTCCGTCGTCCTTGTCGGGCATGCTGGGACGGTTTAAGGCTAGTCCTGGCCCGGGGTGCTGTCGACGGAAATCTGCCCAGCTGCCGGAGCCGGCGGGGCTCCTAGCGGCCTGCGGGCCAGCCGGTGTAGGCCTCGGCCAGGTAGGCGCGGCCGTGCCGCGAAGACACCACGGAATTGAGTTCGCCGAGCTGGCGGGCGCGGGCGAAGTCGTCGGCGTCGGCCGGGGTGTGCAACATGGAGGTCATCCAGTAGGAAAAATGCTGCGCCTTCCAGACCCGGTCCAGGGCGCGGTCGCTGTACAGGTCAAGGAGCATGGTGGACCCGGTCTTGTAGAAGCTGTCCAGGCCCTCGAACAGCACCCGGACGTCGTGGATGGCCAGGTTGAGGCCCTTGGCGCCGGTCGGCGGGACGGTGTGGGCGGCGTCGCCGGCCAGGAACAGTTTGCCGTGCCGCATCGGCGCGTGCACGAAGCTGCGGAACTTGAGCACCGTCTTGTCGATGACCGGGCCTTCCTTGAGTTCGAAGCCGTTGCCGTTGACGCGGCTGCGGAACGCCTCCCAGATGCGCTCGTCGTTCCAGTCGTTGACGTTCTCGTGCGGGTCGCACTGGAAGTACATCCGCTGCACGGTCTCGGTGCGCTGGCTGATCAGCGCGAAACCGTTATCCGAGTTGGCGTAGATCAGTTCATCGGAGCTGCGCGGCGCCTCGGCCAGGATGCCGAACCAGGCGAAGGGGTACTCGTGGAAGTACCACTTTCGGTCCGCCTCGGGGATCTGGACCCGGCAGTGGCTCCGCGAGCCGTCTGCGCCGGCGATGAAGTCGGCCTGCAGCTCGAACTCGGTGCCGTCGGCGTCCGTGAACCACACCCTCGGCGAACCTTCGATGTCATGGATGCTGGTCTCCGTCACGCTGTACCGGACGTCGCCGCCGTCGGCTTCCCGGCGCGCGGCGAGGTCCCTGAAGACGTCGGTCTGGGGGTAGAGCCAGACCGACTCGCCCACCAAGTCCTGGAAGTCGATGCGGTGGCTTTCGCCGTTGAACCGCAGTTCGATGCCGTCGTGTCGGTCGCCGTCGCGCAGCACCCGGTCGGAGACGTCGCTGTCCACGAGCAGGTTGACCGTACCGTGTTCGAGGATGCCCGCCCGGACGGTTTCGGAGATTTCCTGCCGGCTCCGCAGTTCGACCACGGTGGACTCGATGCCCTCTTTGGCCAGCAGGTGGGAGAGCATGAGCCCGGCGGGGCCGCCGCCGACGATGGCCACCTGGGTGGTGATGACTTTTCGGGCTGCCATGGTGTCCTCGCTTCGTTGCGGGTCCGGAACCGCGTGGCGGGTGCACGCGCCAATTCCGGACCGGATCGGTCTTCTGGCTAACAGTGTGCCCCCGGAGGAGTGATCCGGGTTACACGTCTTCCATTGAACGGAAATCAAGGGCCGCGCGGGAGTCCCCCAGCCGGCGTCCGATGCCCCGCGCCGCTGTCTGCAGCGCCGGCACCAGCGCCTGCAGGCGCATCTCGCGCAGCGGGACCACGACGCCGAGCGCCGCCACGGTCCGCTTCCTGCTGTCCCGCACCGGGACGGCGATTCCCCAGGTATCGGGATCCACCACCCCGGCCAGCTGGGCAAACCCCTGGCCGGCGGCTTCGGCCAGGAGGGCTCGAAGGTCACCGGGCCGGAGCTGGCCCGCGGGATCGCTGAACTGGCGCAGGTACGCGGACTGCACGGCGGCCGGCTGGTGGGCCATCAGGACCACCCCGGCGGAGGAGAGGTGCACCGGCATCCGTCCGGCGATCTTCGCGCGGTTCGCCACCGAGCCGCGGCGGGACAGCCGCTCCACAAACAGGGCGTCCCAGCCGTCCAGCACGGCCAGGTTCACGTTTTGGTTCAGCACCTGCTGGATGTCCTCCATAAACGGCATCGCCGCCTGCCGGAGGGCAAGCGTCGGCGAATTCCGGTTGACCAGTTCCCACAGCCGCAACCCCAGCCGAACCGACCCGGCGTCGCCCAACTCGAGCAGGCCGTGCCCGGCCAGCTGCCGGACCAGCCGGTGCGCAGTGGTCAGCGGCAGGCCGGCCCGGTCCGCGAGGTCGGAGAGCTGCAGGGCCGCGGAGCCCTCGGGGAAGGCCTCGAGCAGGCGCACCACGCGGTCCACAACGGAGTCCCCCGACCCGGAATTAGCCACGTGTCCCGCCTCCTGCGAACTGTTGTCTGCCTGGGACCAGTCTTCCATTGAACGGCCACCGCCGCCCGTCCCCTACTGCGAGCTACTTGGGCTGTGGGGCCAGCCGGCGCCAGAGGGCCGGGGCCAGCACGACGCCGACGCCGACTGCCGCTCCGATGACGGTCTCCAGGAAACGGTCCCGCAGCAGGACTCCCGCGGGCACCGGAGCCACCAGCAGGGTCGAGATCAACGCCAGCGGGGTAACAAAGATTTGGGCCAGCATGTATTGGCGGGCGATGAACATCTCGGCGCCGAACTGGCAGGCGGCAATGACCAGCACGGTCTGCCAAGGGGCCGGCTCCAGCAGCAGGATTGCGGCCAGGAGCACCAGCCCCAGCGCGGTGCCGATAATGCGCTGCACGCCGCGGCTGATGCGGTGGCGTGTGCTGTGTCCCACCAGCGGAACGACGGCGGCCACCATGGCCCAGTAGTTATGGCCGAAGCCGAGCCATTCGCCGGCCAGGGTGGCGAGGGCGCCGGCCAGCCCGGCCGCGACGAGGTAGCCCACCGCTTCGAGCCAGGCCACGCGGCGCTCCTCGGCGGTCAGCCGGACACGCCGGGGCCATGCCCACGGCTGGCGGCGGCCCGGTGCCACCCGGGAGGACGGGCCGACCAGCAGCGAGAACGCCACGGTCAGGACAGCCACCAGCATTCCCTGCCAGAGCGGCGGCTGGCTGGGGATCGAGGCGATGGCCGCGAAAGCGAAGATGTGGAACAACGATCCGGCCGGGCGGAGCCGCCACCAGGCCACGACCAGGGAGCAGCCGCCGGCCACCAGCGTGGTTGCGAGGACCTGCAGCCAGGTGGTGGCGGACGGCGTGAGCGCGAAGGCTGACCCGGCGCGGGCGGTCAGGGCACCCAGCAGGATCACGGCGAGCATGAGCGAGCCGGCGCGCAGCTGCAGCACGAACCGCCGGCCGTGGGGCTCGTTCCGTCCGTAGATCCCGGCGAAGGCGCCGAAAGAGGCGAAAATGGCCAGATCCAACCGGCCCAGCAACAGCAGCGTGATCAGCGGGACGAAGACGCCGACGGCGCAACGGATCGCGGCCTGGTGGTCCTTGTTGGCTGGAGCCATGGTGAACATCTCGGCGAGCAGTTTCGCGGGCTTCACAGGTGGAATGTGCTTTCCTTTGCAGTCGAACGGGAAACGACGGCGGCACTGGCATCCCCCTGAATCGTACGCCGGATCCGCTGCCGAACCGGTCTTATCTTCCATTCAACGGAAGAAACGGCAGGCGCGTGGGGTGGTAGCGTCTATCGGTTGAACCACCCACCCCGCACCATTTCAGAGGACTCCATGCTCAAAGGATTCAAGGACTTCATCCTGCGCGGCAACGTGATCGAATTGTCCATCGCCGTCGTCGTCGGCACGGCCTTCACCGCACTGGTCACGGCCTTCACCACGAACATCGTGAACCCGATCGTCGCCGCGACGGGCGGCGTCCACGCCGACGGGCTCGGCTTCGCCATTTGGCCCGGAAACTCCAAGACTTTCGTGAACATCGGCGCCGTCATCACGTCGTTCGTGACTTTCATGATCACCGCGGCGGTGGTGTATTTCATTTTCGTGGCGCCGATGAACCGGCTCAACAGGATGGTCAAGCACCGGCTGGCCACCCAGGAACCCGAGGAAGAGCCACTCCCGGCGGACACCGCGCTGCTCGCGGAGATCCGCGACCTGCTGGCCGGCCTGGCCGGAAGCGGAGGAACCGCTGAGCACGCGGACGACGGCGCCCGTCCCGGGCCGCTCCCGGGCGACAATCTTCACCTGTCCGCAACGGCCCCGAAACAGCCGGCGGACACGATGGGGAGATGAAGCCATGGCCGACGGACAGACCGGTGCCCTGAGCCTCGCCGCCCACCCCTGCGGAATCGGCGCGGGCGCACCGGCTGGCCGTCCTTGCCGAGATCCTCGCCTACCGGCAGGCTTCGGCGCACGGGAGCTAGGACAGCTTCGGAGGCAGCGTCATCCGGATGGTCAGCGCCTCGTGCTCCACTTCGACCCTGAGGTGCTTGGCCTTACCGATGTGGTCGCCGTCAAGCTGGAACTCCAGTTCGTGCTCGAGACTGATTTCCGCGGTCTTCCCGGCGAAATACTCCACCGACTTGTTCTTGCCGTTCTTTCGGCCGAACATGCCCGCCAGCACGCTGAACCAGCCCAATTTGCCCTTCGGGGCCAGGAGCAGCACGTCGAGGATGTTGTCATCCAGCCTGGCGTCCGGAAAGACCTCCACCCCGCCGGTGATTTTGCCGCAGTTGCCCACCATCACGCTGCGGATCCGGCGGCGGACCGGGTGCTGGCCGTCGACGCTGATTTTCACCCGCACCGGCTTGCCGGGCAGGTGCCGGATGCCGGCCTCCACATAGGCGAGCCAGCCCACCCGGTCCTTGAGTTCGTCCACGGTGTTGGCCATGATCGCCGCGTCATAGCCAAGGCCGGCCATGACCAGGAAGAGCTGTTCGTCCTGGCTGTGGTCCAGCGTCGCCTTGACCACATCCACCTTGACGTCCGCGCCGTTGAGGATGTCGTAGCTGGCCGCCACCGGGTCGCTGATGTCGACGTTCATGTTGCGGGCCAGCAGGTTGCCGGTGCCCATTGGAACCAGGCCCATGGGCGTCCCGGTGCCCGCAAGAACCTCGGCCACGCAGCGGACGGTTCCGTCGCCGCCGGCAGCAATCACGACGTCGACCCCCGCCGCGAGCGCTTCCCGCGCCTGGCCCAGGCCGGTGTCCTCGGCCGTGGTCTCCAGCCAAAGCGGCTCGCTCCAGCCCTCCGTTTCGCAGAGCCGGTAAAAGGCTGCTTTGAAGTCCTCGCCGGAGGATTTCATGGGATTGACGATCACGGCGGCGCGCTTAGGCTGAACGGTGGTGTCCTGCGCGGCATTGGTCTGAGTCATGGCGTCCTTTGGCAAGTAGGCGGGAGGTGCCCGCAGGGAAATCCTATCGGTGCCGGCGGCCAACTCTTGCAGCGGGGCGCGGAATCATGGACGCGCTGTGCGGCCGGTCACTACACTGGCCGTGTCGAGGAACTGAAGCGTGCCGGCTCGGCCGGTTGCCTCTCCGGATTCGCCGGGGCGGCCGCGTTCCAGGCGCGGAAGGCGGGGGCACATGACCGGACCAGAAGAAAACTATTCAGCCGAGGCTGAGGCATCAAGCAGGGATCCGCACGACTGGGGCCGCGCGATGGCGCTGGCCCTGACCCGGCTGGCGGAGCAGCTGGCCCCGGAAGACAGCGAAGACATGCACGCCAGCCTCGTGGACCGGCCGCTGAACCTGCTCATCCGTGACGAAGCGGCCGGGGTCACCATCACTGTATCGACGCCGTCGGGTGCCGCGCGGTGACGGCCGGCTGAAATATTGCCGTGCGATTCGCCATTTCCCGGCCTTGTTGTGCCAGACTGGGCGGGAATTACCGGCCCGCTGCGGACCGGGACACTGATCTCATTTGGGGGAATGATGACAGAGCGCGCAAATTTTGACGCCGGAAAACAATCCGATTCTTATCGCCGGGCCGAGCCGGGCCATGGCCAACTCTGGCCGGACGGCGCGCCCTGGCCGGATTCCTCGGAGCACCGGCATGCGCAACTGCCGGCGCTGCCCCTCCCCAAGGCCCGGCCCGAATCCCGCGACCGCCGGATCCGGGGCACCGTCCTTGCCGTGGCCGCGGTCGTGGCGGCGATCGCGCTCTGGCTGATCCTGTGGAAGCTGGGCTGGCCGGCGTCGATCATTGGATTTCTGACGGCTGCCGCGGCCGCCTGGTTGTTCCTGGCCGGCGTCGTTACCGTCCGGCGGAGAGGTCCGCGGAAATGAGTTCGGCGGTGGCGACGGCGGCCTCGCGCACCGCGGAAACGTAGGCCTCCGGATCCGGTTCCGCGGCCACGGCCTGGGCCTGCAGCGAGACGTTGATGGCCGCGACCACCTTGTCCGGCCCGTCATGGATCGGCGCAGCCAGGGACATCAGTCCCAGCTCCAGTTCCTGGTTCAGCAGGCACCAGCCCTGCGCCCGGACGGTGTCCAGCTCCGCCAGCAGCCCTTCGCGGGTGCCGATGGCACGCGGCGTCAGCGGCCGGATGTCGGCCGTGGACAGGTACTCCTGGAGTTTCGCGGGCGGCAGGCCGGCAAGCAGGACCCGGCCCATGGAGGTGGCGTAGGCCGGGAACCGGGTGCCCACGGTGATGCCGACGGTCATGATCCGCCGCGTCGCGACCCGTGCGATGTAGACGATGTCCGTCCCGTCGAGGACGGCGGCCGACGTCGACTCCCCGAGCTGGAGCGAAAGTTCTTCCAGGTGCGGCTGGGCAATCTGCGGCAGGGACAGGCCGGACAGGTAGGCGTAACCGAGCTGCAGCACCTTGGCGGTCAGGGCGAAGGTCTTGCCGTCGGTACGGACGTAGCCGAGCTCCACCAGGGTGTGCAGGAACCGCCGTGCCGTGGCGCGGGTGAGCCCGGTCCGGGCCGCCACCTCGGTCAGCGTCATCAGCGGATGCTCGGAATCGAAGGAGCGGATCACCGCCAGTCCCCTCGCCAGCGACTGCACGTACTGGTCGCTGGCCGACGGCGCCCCGTCGGTCGTCCGGGTGTCCTGTGTTGCCTCAGTCATTTCACGCCTCTCGATCACGCATCACTCTATCGGCGCGAACATACACAACAGGGCCTGGAGGGGCGCTCCGGCGGGCCCTGAAGTGTACGTTCGCGCTACGGGGGGTCAGGCCGCCGCGGCGGCCGTGAGCGGCACCGGCACCAGAGCCTGCAGCTCCTCGAGGGTGCAGCCGAAGGTCTCCCGCACCTGGACGCCGTCGGGGCCGGTCAGGAACACCGCCTTGTCCGTGTAGACCCGCGTGACGCAGCCGATCCCGGTCAGCGGGTAGGTGCACGCATCGACGATCTTGGAGACGCCCTCGCGGGTCAGCAGGGTCATCATCACGAAGACGTCCTTGGCGCCGGTGGCCAGATCCATCGCGCCCCCGACGGCCGGGATCGCGTCCGGGGCGCCCGTGTGCCAGTTCGCGAGGTCGCCGGTCGCGGAGACCTGGAACGCGCCCAGGACGCAGATGTCCAAGTGACCGCCGCGCATGATCGCGAAGGAATCCGCGTGGTGGAAGTAGGAGGCGCCGGGCAGTTCGGTCACGGGAATCTTGCCCGCGTTGATGAGGTCGCCGTCGATCTGGTCCCCGGTGGCTTCCGGGCCCATCCCGAGCATGCCGTTTTCGGTATGGAGCGTGATGTTCTGCTCCGGTTCGAGGTAGTTGGACACCAGGGTGGGCTGGCCGATGCCGAGATTAACGAAGGACCCGGGCCTGATATCCCGGGCCACCAGCCGGGCCAGGTCATCGCGGCCCAGCGGCTTGTCGGAAGTCTGGATGCTCGTCTGGATGCTCATCAGGCCACCTTCACGATGCTGTTGACGTAAATTCCGGGAGTCACGATGATTTCCGGGTCCAGTCCGCCGGTCGGGACGATCTCGGAGACCTGGACAATGCTGTGCTTGGCCGCGGCGGCCATGATCGGGCCGAAGTTGCGGGCCGTCTTGCGGTAGACAAGGTTGCCCTTGCCGTCGGCCTTGAGCGCCTTGATCAGCGCAACGTCGGCGTGGAGCGGGGTCTCGAACACCTGCCACTTGCCGTCCAAAAAGCGGGTCTCCTTGCCTTCGGCCAGCATGGTGCCGTAGCCGGTGGGGGTGAAGAAGCCGCCGATTCCGGCGCCCGCGGCGCGGATCCGTTCGGCCAGGTTGCCCTGCGGGACAAGTTCCAGCTCGATCTCCCCGGCGCGGAACCTCGCGTCGAAGTGCCAGGAGTCGGACTGCCGGGGGAACGAGCAGATCATCTTCTTCACCCGGCCCTCCTTGATCAGCAGCGCGAGGCCCTGGTCGCCCTGGCCAGCGTTGTTGTTGACCACGGTGAGGTCCGTGGCCCCACAGTCCATCAGGGCGTCGATGAGTTCAAACGGTTGCCCGGCGTTGCCGAAGCCGCCGATCATCACGGTGGAACCGTCTTGGATCCCGGCGACGGCCTCGCCGACGGTGTCAATGAAATTGAGCATGGACTAGCCCTTTGCAGCTGGTGCCGACGGTTCATTCCGGCGGTCGGTGGTGACGTTTTCGAGGACGACGGCGAGGCCCTGGCCGACGCCGATGCAGATCGCGGCGACGCCCCAGCGTTCCCCGGAGGCCTGCAGCGACCGGGCCAGGGTGCCCAGGATCCGGCCGCCGGAAGCGCCCAGCGGGTGGCCCATCGCGATCGCGCCGCCGTGCCGGTTCACGATGGACGCATCGATGCCCCAGGCGTGGATGCAGGCCAGGGACTGCGCGGCGAACGCCTCGTTCAGTTCGACGGCGCCGACCTGGTCCCAGCCGATGCCCGCCTTGGCGAGGGCCTTGTTCGCGGCCTCCACCGGGGCGTAGCCGAAGAACTGCGGGTCATTGGCGTGCGCGCCGCGGCCCGCGATCCGGGCCAGCGGCTCCAGCCCCAGGATGCCGGCCGCATCCTCGGACCCGAGCCACGCCGCGGACGCCCCGTCCGACAGCGGCGACGCGTTCCCGGCCGTGACCGTGCCGTTCTCGGCACGGAACACGGTCTTGAGCCCGGCCAGCTTCTCCGCCGAGGACCCGGGCCGGATGCCCTCGTCCCGGACCAGGTCCGTCACCGGGACCGGCGTGACGAGGGTGTCGTAGAACCCCTCGTCCCAGGCCGCGGCGGCCAGGTTGTGCGAGGCCGCGGCGAACTCATCCTGCGCCTCCCGGCCCACCCCGTATTTGTCGGCCAGCCGTTCGGTCGCCTCGCCCAGGGACACGGTCCACTCCGGGCGCATGTTCTTGTTTACCAGCCGCCAGCCCAGCGTGGTGGAGACCAGCGACAGGTCCCCGGCCGGGTAGGGCTTCTCGGTTTTGGGCAGCACCCACGGCGCCCGCGACATCGACTCGACCCCGCCGACCAGCACCAGGTCCGCGTCCCCGGTGTTGATCTGCCGAGACGCGATCATCGCCGCGTCCAGCGAGGACCCGCACAACCGGTTCACAGTCGTACCCGGAACCGAGACCGGCAACCCGGCCAGCAACGTCCCCATCCGGGCGACATTGCGGTTCTCCTCGCCCGCGCCGTTCGCGTTGCCGAACACCACCTCATCGATCCGCCCGGCGTCGAGCCCCGGCGCGCGCCGCACCGCCTCGCCGATCACATGCGCAGCCAGATCATCCGGGCGCACCCCGGCAAGGCCGCCGCCGAACTTCCCAAACGGCGTCCGCACGGCGTCGTACACAAAAGCCTGTTTCATGAGTTCCTCGAAAGTTCTGCCGCGTCCGTTGCGGGGTTGTCCATGGAATGGAAAACCTGCTGCGCGGTCTTGAAGGCGGTGTTGGCGGAGGGGACTCCGCAGTAGATGGCGGTCTGCAGCAGGATTTCCTTGATCTCGTCCCGGCTCAGGCCGTTGGTGATGGCGGCGCGGATATGCATCGCCAGTTCCTCCCAGTGGCCGTGCGCCACCATCGCAGTGATCGTGACGGCGGAGCGCATCTGGCGGCTAATCCCGGGCCGGGTCCAGATCCCGCCCCAGGCGATCCGGGTGATCATGTCCTGGAAGTCCTCAGTGAAGGAATCCTTGTTGGCGTTCGCCCGGTCCACGTGCGCGGCGCCAAGCACCTCGCGGCGGACCCGCATGCCGCCGTCGTAGATCTCCTGGCTGGTGGCGTCCGGCTGCACCACACCGTTCCGTTCCTCGCCGGTCACTGGCCTGCTCCGCGGGATTCGGTCCAGCTGATCAGGCTGCGCAGCAGCCCGGCCACGTGGCCCGGCGCCTCAAAGGGGGCCAGGTGCGCCACGCCCTCGAGGGTCACCGCATTGGCCGTCCCGCCGCCGCCGGCGGTGATGCCGTCCACCATTTCCTTGGCCAGCGACGGCGGCGCGACAGCGTCCTCCGCGCCCGCCACCGCCTGGGTGGGGACCCGGATGCTGCCCAGTTCGCTCCGCACATCGAAACCCGCCAGGGCCTCGCAGCAGAAGGCGTAGCTGAAGCGGTCGGCGTCGCGCAGGGTGTGCAGCAGCCGGCTGCTGCGCTCGGGCTCGCGCTCCATAAAGCCCGGCGCGAACCAGCGCTGGGCGGACCCCTCGATCATCACCGGGGTGCCCTGGTTGCGGACGGTTTCGGCCCGCTCCAGCCAGCCTTCCGGAGTGCCGATCTTCGCGCCGGTGCACTGCACGGACAGGCTCTTGAGCCGTTCGCCGTGCTTGATGCCCAGCTGCAGGCCGGTGGCCCCGCCGAGCGAGACACCGGCGTAGTGGAACCGCGCGCCGGGAGCGATCGAATCGACCAGTTCGACGACGGCGTCGGCCAGCTCGGCGATGGAGAAGGTTTCCGCCGCGGCCGGCGAGATGCCGTGGCCGGGCAGGTCCCAGGCGACGACGTCGACGTCGTCGCCGAGCAGGGCGCCGGCCTGGCTCCAGAGCAGCGTGGACGTGCCCAGGGACGGGCCCACAACGAGCAGGGGCTTGTCGCCGAGCTCGCGCACGGGCGAGAGCAGTACGGCCTTGACGGTTGGTCTAGCCACGGTTGGCGCCTTTCACTTCGGTCGGTGTTTTCGGTTCGGTGCGGGACTGCGCGGCATCAGGCCGGGCGAAGTCGGGCCACGCCGCGAGGATGCGGCGGGAGATTTCGGCGGCCTCGCCGAGGTAGTTGGCCGGGTCCAGCAGTTCCTCGAGCCGTTCATCGGTAAGCAGGTCGGCAGGGACGGCGGCGCGGAGGTGTTTCCGGTAGGCGCCGGGCTGTTCGGCCGCGGGCACCTGCAGGGTCTGGTCCACCACGTCCTGGAGCCGGCGCCGGCCGTCCGTTCCCAGCAGCGGTCCGACGGCGGCGGTCACCGCCTCGGACAGCAGCAGCGGGCCGGACAGGTCCAGGTTGCGCCGCATCGCCGACGGGAAGACCTGCAGGCCCCTGGTCAGCTCGCGGAGTTGGCCGGCGGCGCCCAGGGACAGGCGGAGCAGGGAGCGCAGCGCGGACCACTCGGCGTGCCAGGCGCCGTCGGGCCGTTCGTCGTTGAAGTTGGCCGCCGCGAGGTGCAGCTGGGCGGCCAGCGCCGGTGCCTGCAGCGCGGCGCTGCGGACCAGCACGGACAGCACCGGGTTCTGCTTCTGCGGCATGGCCGAGGAGCCGCCGCGGCCGGCGGCGCGCGGCTCGGCGAGTTCCGCCACCTCGGGGCGGCTCAGGAACAGCACGTCGGCGGCGATCTTGCCCGCGGCGTCCGTCACGGCGGCCAGGGCGTCGCCGAGCGCGGTGACCGCGAGGCGGTTGGTGTGCCACGGTGCCGGGACCGCGGCCAGCCCGAGCCGACCGGCGAGGCGGTCGGCGAGGTCGAGCGGCGCCAGGGCCGAACCTTCGGTCAGCACGGTGCCGGCCGCCAGGGTTCCGGCCGCTCCCCCGGTCTGCACCGGAAACTCCACGCCCTCGAGCCGGTGCGCGGCAGCGGCCAGGCCGTGGAACCATTGCGCGGCTTTCAGGCCGAAGCTGAACGGCAGCGAGTGCTGGGTCAGGCTCCGGCCCACGCACAGGGTCCGCTGGTGCTGGTGCGCGAGGGCCGCGAGGGCCGACGTCGTGCGCTTGATCTCGCCGAGCAGTTCCCGGACGGCGCCGGAAGCCAGCAGCATCAGGGCGGAGTCGAGCACGTCCTGGCTGGTCAGCGAGGTGTGCACGGCCCGCGCGGCGCCGATGCCGGCGGTATCGAGGGCCGTGACCTGCGCGCGGAGGTCGGCGAGCAGCGGGATCACCGGGTTGCCGCCGCCCTGGGCGCGGACGGCGATTGAAGCGATGTCGTAGCGGTCAACGCCGGCGGCTTCCGCCACGATGGCGGCGGACCCGGCCGGGGCGAGGGACGCCTCTTCGAGGACTTCTGCCCAGCCGGCCTCGACCCGGAGCAGGGCGGCGAGGACCGCCCGGTCCCCGGTCAGGGCTGCCACCGAGGGCGACGCCGAAACCGGGCTCAGCAGGCCGACGTCGCCGTCCTGCCCGAAGCCGCCGCCGTTGCCGGCCGTCACTGCGAGGCGTCCTCGGCGCTGTTTTCGTCAGCGCCGGTACCCGCGGCGCCTTCGCCTTCGAAGTCGAGGAACACCGTCTCACCTTCGCCCTGCAGCCGGATGTCCCAGCTCAGGCCGCCATCCGGGTCGCGCCGGGCGATCAGGGTCCGGCGGCGTTCCGGATCGAGGGAGGACAGCAGCGGATCCGCGGCGAGGGCTTCCTCGTTCTCCGGCAGGTAGACGCGGGTGAAGAGCCGGTTCATCAGTCCGCGGGCGAACACGACCACGGAAATGAACGGTGCGGCGCCGGGCGCGGTGGGGCCGGGGTTGACAGTGGTAAAGGTGAAGACACCGGTGTTGCCCACCGCGCTGCGGCCGAAGCCGGTGAAGGTGTAGCCGTCGCGGACCAGGGAGCCGGTGCGCTGCGGGACCTGTCCCTCGGCGTCGGCCTGCCAGATCTCCAGGATGGCGTCCGGCACCGGGTGCCCCGCGCCGTCGTACACGGTGCCCTGCAGGCGGATGGAGCTGGCGGAACCGGGCGCCAGCAGCTCCCGGTCCTTGGCGTAGGGCAGGGCGTAGCCGTAGAACGGGCCCACCGTCTGGCCGGGGGTGGGGGTCAATTTACTCATGGTCGTCTCCTTCTGCACCCAATGCCTCGTTTTCGGTCCAGGTCCGCTTTGAACCGGTCAGGACAATGTCCCAGTTGTAAGCCAGCGCCCACTCCGGTTTGGTCTGGTCGTGGTTGTAGCTGGCCACCAGGCGGTCCCGGGCGTCCTGGTCCACGATCGACTGGTAGATCGGATCCAGCGCGAAGAGCGGGTCGCCGGGGAAGTACATCTGCGTGACGATCCGCTGCGTGAACTCTTGGCCGAACAGGGAGAAGTGGATGTGGGCGGGGCGCCAGGCATTCAGGTGGTTCTTCCACGGGTAGGCGCCGGGCTTGATCGTGATGAAGCTGTAGGACCCGTCCGCGCCGGTGATGCAGCGGCCGACGCCGGTGAAGTTCGGGTCGAGCGGGGCCGGGTGCTGGTCGCGCTTGTGGATGTACCGGCCGGAGGAGTTGGCCTGCCAGATCTCCACCAGCTGGCCCGCCACGGGCCGGCCGTCGCCGTCGAGCACACGGCCGGAGACGATGATCCGCTCGCCCAGCGGTTCGCCGTTGTGCTGGATGGTGAGGTCGGATTCCAGCGCGTGCACGTCCATGTGCCCGAACGCCGGCGAGTACAGCTCAATGGTCTCCGGATCCGCGTGCTGCAGGCTCTTCGTCGGGTGCCGCAGGATGCTGCTGCGGTACGGCGGGTAGTCCAGCCGCGGCTGGGTTTCCGCCGGGGCGCCGGTGCGGCGGGCCTGTGCGTAGGCCTCCCCCAGCGCCTTCATCTCGTCGCTGAGGATCTGTTGCGATTCCGCCGCGGTGTCCAGGGCCGGGACAGCCTTTGCGGCCTGAGCCGGTGCCGCGGGCGCTGCGTCGGACACGTCTTCGGTGAGCGGGTCCGCGTTGAAAATCTCAAGGTTGATTTCTTCAGGCACAGCAGCCTCCTTTCGTTGGGGTGGGTCGATCCTGGCCGGGTGCGGTCAGGCGGTGAGTTTCAGCTGGTGCAGGTGGTCGTACTGGACGGCGTGCCGGACCGGGGCGTTGGGGGCCCCGTAGCCGTCGTAGGTGCCGCGGCGTTCCACCATTTCGAAGAACACGCTGCCGACGGTGGCGGTGTAGAAGTGCAGGAACTCGCCGTCGGCGTCACGGTCATAGAGCAGGTTCAGTTCGCGCAGGGTGGCCAGGAACGCCGGGTCCAGGTCGAAGCGCGCGTCCAGGTCCTCGTAGTAGTTCGCCGGGATGCGCAGGAATTCCAGGCCGCGGGCGCGGGCGGCCCGGGCCGTGGCCACGAGATCGTCGACGGCGAACGCGATGTGTTCCTGGTAGGTCCGGCGCTGCGTTCCCGCGGCGGTGGCGCCTGCGTCCGGTCCCGCCTCCTGCTGCAGCAGCGGGGCCAGGTTCAGCACCAGCCGCACTCCGCGGTCCCGCGTGGTCATCACCTGGGACCGGACCAGCCCGGTGGGGCTCGCCACCTCGGCGTACGGCTGCGGCTCCAGGGCCAGGGCGCTGGTGTAGAAAAGCACCGCCTCGTCGAAGTGCTGCCAGGGCTGCGCGAGGTTGACGTGGTCGATCACGGCCTGCGGGCCCCCGCCCGGGCCGGCTGCGTCGCCGGAGGTGCCGAATTCGTTGACCCAGGCGGCGGTGCCGTCCAGGCTGCCCTGGCACAGGAAGATCTCGGTGGAATCGGGCGCGGCGAAGCCTTGGAAGATTTCCTCGTTCGCCTGGCTCTTGCGCGGCACGGCCGGGGCTTTGAGCTGCTGCGCCCGCGCGGCGGCGATCACCGGGGAGTCGACGTCGAAGCCGACCGCGGCAATGGCGGTCTCCGCCGCGGCGGGCGCTTCCTCGTTGATGATCACGCGTGCGTGGCCCATGCTCCACAATTGCACATTCTTGGTCCGGTGCCGGCCGTTGAACGCGAACCCCAGCTGGCCCAGCAGGGTCTCCAGCGCGGCGGTGTCCGCGGCCCGCACCTCGGCGAAGTTGAACCCGGCCGGTTCGGCCACCCGCGGCAGCGTGGCCAGTTCCATCGGGTAGCGGCGGCGGCCGGCACCGCCCGCGGCGGCCTCGGCCGGCTGTGCCGCCGAGGGGTGTGCCTCCAGCCATTGGGCGCTTTGTTCCTCCAGCCAGATCAGCGAGCGCATGGCATCCACGGCGGTGCGTTCGACGTCGGACTGCCGGAAGACGTCGTTGAAGACCTCCAGCGAGACGGGGCCGGTGTAACCGGCGCGCACCACATGGCCCATGAACTTGGCGAGCTCGAACTGCCCCTCGCCCGGGAAGACCCGGTAGTGCCGGCTCCAGGACAGCACATCCATCGACAGCTTCGGCGCGTCCGCGACCTGGACGAAGAAGATCTTCTCCGGGTTGAACTGCTCGATCGGGGCGGTGTCCCAGTCCCGGGACAGGATGTGGAAGGAGTCCAGGCAGGTGCCCAGGTTCGGGTGGTCCACCAGTTCCACCAGGCGGTGGGCGTGTTCATAGTCGTTGACGTACCTGCCCCAGGCCAGGGCCTCGTAGGCGACCTTCACACCGTGGTCACCGGCGAGGGCGGCGAGCCGCGACAGCTGGCTCGCGCGGAGCTCGTCGTCGTCGATGCTGGCGGTGGCCACATTGGAGCAGACCAGGATGGTGTCCATGCCCAGCCGCGACATCAGCCGGAACTTGGCCTCCGCCCGGCGCAGGTTGGCCGCGAGCAGCTCCTCCGGCACGCTGTCGAAGTCGCGGAACGGCTGGTAGAGGTCGAGGCTGAGGCCCAGGTCCGCGGCCATCGCACGGATGTCTTCCGGGCTCAGGGACGAGGTCACGAGGTCCTGCTCGAAGATTTCGATCCCGTCGAAGCCGGCGACGGCGCAGGCCTGCATCTTCTCCTTCAGGGTGCCGGAGAGGCAGACGGTGGCGATTCCGGTGCGCATCAGGCGGCCACCTCCTCGGCGGCGACGAGCTCCAGGAAGTGGGCCCGCATCCGGTCCGCGTCGGCCTCGAGGCCGGTGAAGATCCGGAAGGCGTCGGCGGCCTGCCCCACGGCCATCCGACCGCCGTCGAGCACCTCGCAGCCCTTGGCCCGGGCTTCGCGGACCAGCTCGGTCTCGATCGGCCGGTAGACAATGTCCGCGACCCAGTGCCGGGACTCCACCAGGGACATGTCCAGCGGGACGCCCGGGTGGGCGGCCATGCCCACCGGCGTGCAGTGCACCAGCCCGTCGGCGAGCGGCATAAGCTCCGGCAGCTCCGCCGTCGTCCGGGCCGTGACCTGGCTGTCCGGGAAGAATCCGGCCAGCTCGCCCGCGCGGGCGGCGCAGCGGGCTGCGTCGGTGTCCACAAGGTCCAGCTGCCGCACCCCGGCGGTCAGCAGGGCGTAGGCGACGGCGGATCCCGCGCCGCCGGCGCCGAGCTGCACAACGCGGCCCAGCTTCGCACCGGGCAGGCCGGTGGCCAGGGCGGAAGCGAAGCCGGAGAAGTCGGTGTTGTGGCCGATAAAGCGGCCGTCCTGGATGGTCACCGTATTGACGGCACCGAGGCGCCGGGCGTCCGGTGAAATCTCGTGGAGGTGTTCGAGGACCAGCTGCTTGCAGGGGTGGGTGATGTTCAGTCCGTTGAAGCCGAGCCGGTGGGCGCCGGTCAGGAGTTCTCCGACGGCCTGGCCGGGGAGGCCCAGTTCGGTGAGGTCGATGGGGCGGTAAAGGTACCGGAGGCCCTGCACATCGCCTTCGCGTTCATGCATGGGGGGCGTGAGGGACGGCGTGACGCCATCGCCTACCAGGCCCACGAGGAAGGACTCTGCTCGATTGCTCATCCGTCTAGCTCCTTTGACAACGGCACTCGGCGGCCGCGACGTGGGCGGCGGGCCGGGTGGTAGGGATTACATTAGCGCAAGTGTTCACATATTGCACGGATGTTCTTATTGCGAACACAAAGTGGTGACTCGTAGTGTCGGACCGTAGGGATCCGCCCGTTTCAGCCCTGGGGAAGGCGGGCCGAGAGTTCGGCCGCGGCGGACTGGAGCAGCGGCACGAGGGCCACCAGGGCCTCCATGCTCATCCGGAAGACGGGGACCGCGGTGGCCAGCGAGGCGAAGGCGTGGCCCTGCGAATTGAAGACGGGAACCGCAACGGCGCGCATGCCCAGCTCGTTTTCCTCGTCCATGGTGGCGTAGCCGCGCTTCCGGACCAGCTCGATCTCGGCCCGGAAGGCGTCCCGGTCGGTGATGGAGAGGTCGGTTAGCGCTTCCAGCTCAAGGTCCTCCACCAGCTGCTGCCGGGTGGCGTCGTCGGCAAACGCGACGAGCGCCTTGCCCACGGAGGTGGTGTGCAGGGCGCCGAGGTGGCCCGGGTCTGACGTGACGCGGAAGGTCTGCGGACCGTCCACCTTGTTGACGGTGAGGTGATGCTTCCCGTCGCGGACCGAGAGGATGGTGGCCTCGCCGGTCTCCTCGGTGACGCGCCGCAGGATCGGGAGCGCGGTGCCGGCGAAGCCGTGGTGGTTGGAGACCCGCTGGCCGAGCTGGAAGACCCGCAGGCCCAGGTGGTAGCGGCGGCCGTCAGCCTCATAGTCGACAAAACCGTCCCTGGTCAGCGAGCCGAGCAGCCGGTAGGTGGTGCTGAAGGGCAGCTCCGCGCGGCGCGACAGCTCGGCGGCACTGGCCCCGCGGGGCTCGTCGCCCAGCAGCACCAGCAGCCCGAGGGCCTTGCCGACCATGTCGGTGCGCGAGTCCTCCTTGGCGGACTTGGCCGCCTTGGCGGACGTGGCCGGCTGGAGGGCCTCGTCCGGACCGGCGCCGTCGCCGGGGGTGCCGGCGGCGGGGGCCACCTCTGTGTCTTGGTTCACACTCATGGATCGATGTTCTCACATGATGAGAGCTATTGCTAGATCGTGATTATTTTTCTTGACAAGTGATGGCGCTCACAGCCATGCTTGCTACATCGCACAAGTAGCTCCCACCATGTGGCTACTAGTCCGGGTCTTTCCTCGGTCCACCGGCTGCCGCACACTTGAAGCCAGCGGCCGGCGAGACCTTCCCGATCCATCCGCGACAACGTCGTCACACCAAAGGAACACCATGAGCCAGACACTCCCGTCTACGACGCCGGGCACTGCCGCACCGGCCGGGACACCAAAGAAGGCAGCACTCGCCAGCTTCCTCGGCAGCGCCGTCGAGTACTACGACTTCTTCATTTTCGGTTCTGCCGCCGCGCTGATCTTCCCGAAGGTCTTCTTCCCGGACGCGGACGCCAACGCCGCCATCATGTCCTTCGCGACCTTCGGCTTCGCCTACGTGGCGCGGCCGGTCGGCGCCGTCATCCTGGGCCACTTCGGTGACCGGGTGGGCCGCCGCAAGGTCCTGATGTTCACCCTGCTGCTGATGGGCGCCTCCACCTTCGTGATCGGCTGCCTGCCGGACTTCAAGACCGTCGGCTGGTGGGCGCCCGCGCTGCTCGTCGTGGCCCGGCTCTGCCAGGGTCTTTCCGCCGCCGGCGAGCAGGCCGGCGCTTCGTCCATGACCCTGGAGCACGCGCCGGACAACCGCCGCTCGTTCTTCACCTCCTGGACACTGACCGGCACCCAGGGCGGCCAGATCCTTGCCGCGCTCGTCTTCATCCCCGTCCTGGCCCTGCCGGACGAGATCAAGTACGGCATCGGCTGGCGCATTCCGTTCTGGCTCAGCGCCGTCGTCGTGGTGGTTGCGTTCTTTATCCGCCGCACGCTGCACGAGCCGCCCGCCTTCGAGGAAGCCCAGAAGAGCGCCCAAATCTCCAAGCTCCCCGTCGCGGACCTGCTCAAGCACCACTGGCGCGACGTTCTGCGCGTGGTTGCTTGCGCCTTCATCGCCGCCGTCTCCACCGTGTTCGGGACCCTGGCCATCGCCTACGCCAAGAACGTCGCCAACGTGGACGGCACCGTCACCCTCTGGCTCGTGGTGGGCGCCAACCTGGTCGCCCTCGGCACCCAGCCGCTCTTCGGCAAGCTGGCCGACCGGATCGGCCGCAAGCCGGTCTTCATCTACGGCGCACTCTCCAGCGCGGTGCTGACCCCGGTGTTCCTGCTCAGCCTCGAATCCGGCAGCGTCCCGCTGATGTTCCTGGCCGCCATCGGCTTCTTCTCCTTCGGCTACGCGGCCTCCAACGCCGTCTGGCCTTCCTTCTACGCCGAAATGTTCAGCACCAAGGTCCGCTTCTCCGGACTGGCGATCGGCACCCAGCTCGGCTTCCTGATGGCGGGCTTCGCCCCGGCCATCGTTGCAGCCATGGGCGGCATCAAGCCCGGCGGCTGGGTCCAGATCACCATCTTCACCGGCATCATCTGCGTCATTGCCGCGGTCTCGGCACTGACCGCCAAGGAAACCTTCAAGGTTCCCACCAAGGAGCTCGGCCTGCGCTAAGGGTCCCCGACGCTCCAGCCCGGTTCTGCCTGGAAAAGCCCGGCGTGTTTCCGCAACACGCCGGGCTTTTCCGCGTGTCGGGGCGGACTCGGGCGGAAGAACCGGGCGGGAGCGTCGCGTGGAACGCTCGACGGCGGGAGTTCAGCCGCCGCCGGCGCCCAGCACGGCGGCCAGGTCGTAGCTGACCGGCTCCTCCAGCTGGGCGTACGTGCAGGAGGTCGGCTCCCGGTCCGGACGCCAGCGCACAAACTGCGTGGTGTGCCGGAAACGTTCGCCCTCCATGTGGTCATACTTCACTTCCACCACGCGCTCGGGCCGCAGCGGCGTGAAGCTCAGGTCCTTGCCCCCGCTCCAGCGGCTGCCCTCGGCGTTGCGCGGCGTCCGGGATCCTTCCTCCTGCCTGGCCCAGGCCCACGGGTGGTCCGCGAAGTCGGTGACGAGCGGCTGGAGTTCCTCGAACAGTTCCTTGCGGCGCTGCATCGGGAAGGCGCCCACCACGCCTACGTTGGCCAGCACGCCATCGTCGTCATACAGTCCCAGCAGCAGCGAACCGATCCGGTCCGGGCCGGAGGTGTGCACCCGGTAACCGGCAAGGACACAGTCGGCGGTGCGTTCGTGCTTGACCTTGAACATGGTGCGTTTGTCCGGCTGGTAGCTGGCGTCGAGTGCCTTGGCCACGATCCCGTCCAGGCCGGCGCCTTCAAACTGCCGGAACCACAGCCCCGCGGTGTCCCGGTCCCGGGTCGCGGCGGTCAGGTGCACCGGCGCCGAGCTGTCCGCGAGCGCCTGCTCCAGGGCCGCCCGGCGCTCCTGGAACGGCCGGCCGGTGAAATCCTCGTCGCCGAGGGCCAGCAGGTCGAAGGCGACAAAACTCGCGGGGGTCTGCTCGGCGAGCAGCCGGACCCGGCTCGCCGCGGGGTGGATTCGCTGCTGGAGCGCATCGAAGTCGAGGCGGTTCCCCGGCGCACCGACCAGGACGATCTCGCCGTCCAGCACGCAGCGCGGCGGCAGGTTTGCCTTCAGCGCCTCCACGAGCTCCGGGAAGTAGCGGGTCAGAGGTTTGCCGTTGCGGCTGCCGATCTCCACCTCGTCGCCGTCGCGGAAGATGATGGAGCGGAACCCGTCCCACTTGGGCTCGAAGCTCATGGCCCCCTCCGGCAGGGCGCTGACGGCCTTCGCCAGCATCGGCGCAATCGGGGGCATCAAGGGCAGTCGCATAAGGCCCATTCTGGCGCGGCCGGACGCCGACGTCGATCCCCCGGCCCGTCCGGCGCGCCGGGCCGCCGCCGGCCGGTTCCCTCGACAGACCCGCGGCCCGGCGGTAGACATTAACGATGGCTACCCTCGGATTTCACGCCTCGCACGAACAGATCAGCCCGGGCCGGCTGCTCAAGGACGTCCAGCTGGCGGAACAGGCGGGATTTGACGCCGCCATGTGCTCGGACCACATTGAGCCGTGGTCGGCCCGGCAGGGACACTCGGGATTCGCCTGGTCCTGGCTCGGCGCCGCCCTGGCCACCACGGGACTGCGCTTCGGCGTGGTGACGGCCCCGGGGCAGCGCTACCACCCGGCCATCATCGCGCACGCCTCCGCCACCCTGGCGGACATGTTCCCCGGCCGGTTCTGGATGGCTCCGGGCAGCGGGGAGAACATGAACGAACATGTGACCGGCGATCCGTGGCCGGCCAAGGAAACCCGCCAGCGCCGGCTGGAGGAGTGTGTGGACATCATCCGCCGCCTCCACAACGGCGAAGAGGTGACGCACCACGGGCTGGTCACCGTGGAACAGGCCCGGCTGTGGGACGTCCCGGAGATCAAGCCCCCGCTGATCGCGCCGGCGGTCAGCGTGGACACGGCCCGCCGCGGCGCTGCCTGGGCCGACGGCCTGGTGACCGTGAACCAGCCGCCCGGCAAGCTGCGGGACGTGCTGGCCGCCTACCGGGACGCCGGCGGGCGCGGGAAGGCCGTCCTGCAGGTCCACCTGTCCTGGGCTCCGACCGAGGAGGAAGCCCTCGCAATCGCCCTCGACCAATGGCGCAGCAACGTTTTCAGCCCGCCCATCCCCTGGGACCTCCCCGGCGCCGCGCACTTCGACGGCGTCAGCGCCGACGTCGGCCCGGACCAGGTGCGCAAGGTCGTCAACGTCTCGGCGGACACGGGGGAGCATGCCCAGTGGCTGGCCGAATACCTGGACCTCGGCTTCGACGAGCTCTACCTGCACTTCGTCGGCCAGGACCAGGCGCCGTTCATCGACGCCTTCGCCGAACGCGTGCTGCCCCAGCTGCGCTCCGGCAGCCGGACCCGGGAGGTGACCGCGTGAGGATCGCCGAAACCTCGGACCTGTGGTGGAAGAACGCCGTGATCTACTGCCTGGATCCGGAGACCTTCTTCGACAACGACGGCGACGGCACCGGGGATTTCTCCGGCCTCACCCAGCGCGTGGACTACCTGGCCGCCCTGGGAATCACGTGCATCTGGCTGATGCCGTTCTACCCGTCCCCGGACCGGGACGACGGGTACGACGTCACGGACATGTACGGGGTGGACCGCCGCCTGGGCACCCTCGGCGACGTGGTGGAATTCATCCGCACCGCCCACGACCGGGGCATCCGGGTGATCGCCGACTTCGTCATCAACCACACCTCGGACAAGCACCCGTGGTTTGTCGAAGCCCGTAAATCGGTGGACAACCCCTACCGGGACTACTACGTCTGGCGGAAGGACACCCCGCCGGACACCTCGGACCAGGTGGTGTTCCCGGGCGAGGAAACCGCCATCTGGACCCAGGACAAAGCCACCGGCGAGTGGTACCTGCACATGTTCGCCAAGCACCAGCCGGATCTGAACGTGATGAATCCGCAGGTCCGGGACGAGATCGCCAAGTCCATGGGCTTCTGGCTGCAACTGGGCCTGGACGGCTTCCGCCTGGACGCGGTGCCGTTTTTCCTCGAACTGCGGGGGGAACCAGAGGACAAGGCGGCCAGAACCGATCCGCACGATTACCTCAGCGCCCTGCGCAGCTTCCTGAACCGGCGGCACGGCAGCGCCGTGCTGCTCGGCGAGGTCAATCTGCCGTACAAGGAGCAGCTGAAGTACTTTGGCGGCGCGGCGGGAAATGAACTGAACATGCAGTTCGATTTCCTCTCCATGCAGAACATGTATCTGTCCCTGGCCCGTGAGGATGCCCGGCCGCTGGCTAAAACGCTGGGATCCCGGCCGGCGATCCACCCGGACAACCAGTGGGCCATGTTTGTCCGCAACCACGACGAACTAACCCTGGACAAGCTCAGCGACGCCGAACGGGAAGAAGTCTTCGCCGCGTTCGGGCCCGACCCGGACATGCAGATGTACGGCCGCGGCCTGCGCCGCCGGCTGCCCAGCATGCTCAACGGCGACCCCGCCCGGATCCGGATGGTCTATTCGCTGATGTTCTCCCTCCCGGGCACCCCCGTGCTGTTCTACGGCGAGGAGATCGGGATGGGCGAGGACCTGCGGGCAAAAGGCCGCTCCGCGGTCCGCTCCCCCATGCAGTGGAATGACACGGCCAACGCCGGCTTCTCCACCGCCCGGGAGCAGGAGCTGGTGGCCCAGGTGGTGGACGGCTACTTCGGTCCCAAGAACATCAACGCGGCCGCCGGCAAGCGGGATCCGGAATCCTTGTGGAACTTCATTGCCTCGCTTATCCAGCGTTACCGCGAAAGTCCCGAACTGGGCTGGGGCCGGTTCGAGCTCGTCAAGCAGCCGGTGGCCAGGGTGCTGCTGCACCGCTGCAGCCGGGATGGCTCCGCCCTGCTCCTGGCCCACAACTTCGGCGCCGAACCGGCCTCGGTGAGCGCCAACGCGGGCTCCGCGCAGGAACCGGGCCGCTCCTACGCCGGTGCGGTGCTGCAAGATCTGCTGGACGGCGAGGACATCCCGCTGCAGGACGACGGCGGTTTCGACCTGGAGCTGGACCGTTACGGCTACCGCTGGTTCCGGATCCACCATCCGGAGGACCGGCTCAGCCCCTGAGCCCGGCGGGCTCGCGCGGAAACACGGCGGCTCCGGAGAACTAACCCACCGCTTACCGGGCCGAAACGCGGCGGCAACAATGGCGCAGGACACTGGAGATGCCGGCAAGAGCAGGCACCAGCTCCAGTCCAGGAGGCCCGCCATGTTGCAGGAAGCCAAAGCCCAAACGACCCGCATCCGCGCCCTCGACCAGCTGCACCGCGGCGACGAGATCGAGGCCCGGCTGCGCGTGGGCCCCAATTACGACGACGTCGTGATCCGCCGCGGGAGCGTGCAGGAAACGGCGCCGGGGATCGGCGTCGTCTGGATCCTGGACCGGCAGTCGGGGACGCGCAAGGCCGTTAACGCGGACGAATGCAGCCTCTGGCGGGTGGCCTGAGGCGGCCCGGGGCGTTCCGCGGCACAGCCAACCGACCGGGCCGGCGGGCGTAGTCAGTCAGGACTGCCCGCGGCCAGCGAATGCAGCCACTCGATCGTGCCATCCGTGATCGGATGCGCGGCCCCGAGCGATTCGAGGAACGAGCGGGCCTGCCGCATCTCCTCCTCCCGCCGCACGGCATGCACCCGGCTGCCCTCCAGCAGCCGCGCCACCACCGCGTGGCCGGTGGGGCCCAGTTCCGCGGCGATCTGCCCGATCATCCAGTCCCCGGCTCCCACTGCCCGGGCCGCCGCCACGGACTCGAGGACGGTCGCGGCCAGGCCCTTCATAAAAACACTGCGCAGCAGCTTCAATTCCGCGGCCCGGCCGGCGTCGCCGCCCACACTGGTCCCCGGGATCCCCCATCCGGCGAGGACGGCGAGCAGCTCATCGGCCCCCGGCCCGCTCAGCACCAGGGGCGTCAGGATCCGTGCGCGGGGAACCGGTGCCATGACGGCGACGTCGACGAAGAGGATGCCGTGCCGGTCCGCGCGTTCCGCGAGCCGCCGCTTGTCCCCGGGGCCGGCGGTGTTCATATCGGCGAAGAGGGCCGTCGGTGCCATGGCCGTCAGAGCCTCGTCCAAGACAGCGCCCGCGGCGGCTCCCCCGACCAGGCTCAGCACCAGGTCGGCACCGCGGACGGCGTCGCCGACGCCGGCGGCGGGCGTCACACCGGCGGGGACGGCGGTGACGGCCGGATCGGCCGCCGTGACGGCCACTCCGGCCCGGGCAAGATCCGCGGCGTAGATGCTTCCCGCCTCGCCGAGACCCAGAACGGCGACGCGCCTGCGGACACTGCCGTCCGTTGCTCCTAGGATTGTAGACAATATGGTGTCTCGCATCGGGGCCCCTTCCTTGTCCGGCCATTCTGGGAGTTGAATGCACATGTCGTCAGTCACTGGCGGTCCACCGCTGGGGGCCGAAGCCGCCGCCACCGTTGACCCGAGCGTCACCGACGTCATCCGGCAGGCGATCATCCGCGGCGACTATGCGCCCAACCAGCGGCTGATCGAGGCGGACCTCAGTGCCGCGTTCTCGGCGAGCCGGGCCACCGTCCGGACCGCGCTGCTCGAACTCGCGGGCGAAGGCCTGGTGGAACGGCTGCCGAACCGCGGGTCCCGGGTACGGGCGATCTCCGTGGACGAGGCCATCGAAATCCTCGAGGTGCGGATCGGCGTCGAGGGCCTGTGTGCCGCCAAGACCGCCGCCCGCCTTTCCGACGAGGATGCCGCGGCCCTGGCGGACCTGCGGACCCGGATGATCGAGTCGGTCGCCGAGGGCGACCTGGTCGAATACTCTGGCCTCCATCTGTCCCTCGACGTCCGGCTCCGCGAACTGAGCCACCATGCCACCGCCTCCGAAGTGCTGGCCCGGCTGCACGCCCAAAGCGTCCGGCACCAGTTCAAGCTCTCGTCACGGCCCCAGCGGGCGAAAGTCTCGGTACTGGAGCACGCGGCGATCATCGACGCCGTCGTCGCCCGTGATCCCGACGCCGCCGAACTCGCCGTGCGCCGCCACCTGCTCAGCGTCATCGACGCCCTGCGCGAGGTCTCAGCGGCGGAAGCCGGCCCGGCGGCCGCGGGCTGAGGTGCGTCCCGTGCCTGGCCGGAGCCAGGCAGGGGGCGCGTCCTCACCCGGCTGCGGTGCCCGCGGTACGCCAGCCACCGTGGTACTCGGTGCGAGCGGTGACAGCGTAGGGCACCGGGCTCACGACGGCGCGCACGCTGAGCTGCTCGTGCGGTTCCACGGTGGTCTTGCGCGATCCGCCGTCGGGTTCGCCCCAGACCACACGCACCTCGGTGCCGATTTCCACGTTGGGGTCCACCGTCGCCAGCGACAGCCCGCGGCGCTCGTTGGCCGTGACACCGGTGAAGAGCGAAAGACCCACCGCCGCGCCGTCGGCGTCCACCACGGAGTCGTAGTTCGACGACCCGTAGTTCGCGTTCGGGACGTCGAAGAACTGGTAGCCGGGGGTGTCGCGGTCCAGGAAGGACGCCCAGATTTTTGCCAGGTCCTCGTCGTTCCAGGCGAGCGTGACCTTCTTGCGCTGGGCGGCCGGATCGATCTGCTCGAGGGCGTCGCGGCCGATGAAGTCGTGATCGAACTTCACGAACGAGCCATAGCCGAGTTCCCACGGCGTGAGGTAATAGTCCTCAATGTCCGCCGACACGAAGGAGCCGGCGAGCGCGTTGATCGCCTCGTAGCTCGTGGCCGGCAGCCATTCCCGGTAGGCCTGCTCGGCGTCGCTGCTGTAGATGGCCGGCAGGGGCGAGGGAATCCAGCCCGACTCGAGTGTGTTCGACGAGTACGCCCGGGAGCCGCAGGGCTCGATGCCGAATTCGGCGCCGGCTTCGAGCACCGCGTCCCGGATCTTGCCGTGCTGCTCGTAGGGTCCCCAGATCTCCAGCCCCGGGGCGCCGGCCATCCCGTGGCGCAGCGTGCGGACCCGCCCGCCGGCGATGTCCAGGTGCCCCATGTGGAAGAACTTCACCTGTTCGAGGGTCCCGCCGTTGAGTTTCTCGATGATCTGCCAGGCGTTCGGACCCTGGATCTGGAAGCGGTAGTAGTCGCGCTGGACGGCCTGGCCGTAGGGGCGCGACGGCGACCGGTCGTCGTAGCGGCACTCGACGTCGTACCCGCCGGTCTCGGCGTGGAACTGGAGCCAGTTCGCGGCGGGGGCGCGTCCGACGTAGACGAAGTCGTGCTCGGCCTGATGGAAGAGGATGCCGTCGCCGATCACGCCTCCGTTGGACGCCGTCGGCACGAACTGCTTGGCCGTGTTCACAGGGAAGTTCGCGAAGCTGTTGATGCCGGTATCGGAAAGGAGCTTGAGCGCATCGGGGCCCTTCATAAAGAAGTTCACCATGTGGTGGGACTGGTCGTAGAGCACCGCGGTCTCACGCCAGGCGCGCTGTTCCCGCCGCCAGTTGGTGAATTCGGCGGGGACCACCGGGTAGATGTAGGTGCCGAGCTGTGAATTGCGCAGGTGTTCAACGGTGTTGCCTGCCGCATCGAGCACATCCTGCAGGGACTTCTGGGCCATCGGTTTTTCTCCTTCGGTAGTCGATCAGGTGCCTGGGCCGCGCAGCGTGGCGGCGCGGTAGCTTTCACGGGCATATTGGACGAACGGGGCCGGGGCGACGGTGGCGCGCACGGCGATCTGCCGGTGCGGCTCGACCTGGAGCTTGGCCGAGTTGGGTTGCTCACCCCAGAGCACTGTGACCTCGGCACCGGGCTCGGCGCGGCCGGGGTCCAGGGAGGCGAGCGAAACGAACGACTGCTCATTGGCGATATAGCCGCAGTCGAAGGACTGGCCGACGGTCACCCCGTCCTGGAGCACCCGGTCCACCTGGTACAGGGCGTACCGTGCCTTTGGCAGGTCGATGTACTTCGCCGGGGTGCCCGGGCGAAGCAGCGAGCCGATCGCCGCCTGGACATCGTCAGGGTTCCAGACCAGCGTCACCTTGCGCCGCTGCGGGCCGGCGGCCAGCGCCTCCAGCGCCTCGCGTCCGACGAAGTCGTGGTCGAACGCGACCGAGCGTCCGTAGTCCAGGTCGTACGGGGTCAGGTAGTAGTCCTCGATGTCCGGCGGGTCGAAGCTGCCGCCCAGCGAACCCGCCGCCGGGGCCGGAAGCCACTCGCGGTAGGCCCGCAGCCGTTCGTCCGTGAAGATCGCCGGCACCGGCGAGGGCACCCATCCCGACTCAAGGTTCGCCGTCGAATAGCCCTTCGCGCCCACCGGGGTCAGGCCGAACTCGGCCCCGGCCGCCAGCAGCGCGTCCCGGACACGCGCGCCGTCGGCCCATGGTCCGAAAAGCTCGTAGCCGGGCTGGCCGGCCATGCCGTGGCGGATGCCGCGGACTTCCAGTCCCGCGATCGGGAAGCGCCCCATGTGGAAGAAGCCGATCTGCGGCACCGGGCCGCCGATCAGCTTCTCGATGATCGCGACGGCGGTGGGGCCCTGAAGCTCGTAGCGGAACAGCCGCGGGTCGCCCTGGCGCACGATCGAATTGCCGTCGCGGACGACGTCGACGGCGTGGTGCCCCGTCTCCGCGTGGAACTGCACCCAGTCGATCACCATCGGATGCCCAACCAGGTTGAAAGAGTCGTCCTCAAGGTGGGCGAGGATGGCGTCGCCGATGATCTGCCCGCGGTGGTTCACCGCGATGAACTGCTTGGCGCGGTCCACCGGGAACCTGGCGAAGGAGTTCACCGCGAGCCCGCTGAGCAGACGCTCCGCGCCGGGACCGCTGAGGAAAAGGTCGGTCATGTGGTGGGACTGGTCCAGCAGCGCGCAGCTGGTCCGCCAGGAATGCTGCTCGGAGCGCCAATTGCTGAACTCCGCCGCCACCGGGAACACATGGGGGCGGGCCGGTGAGTTCCGCAGCAGCTCGACCGGCGAACCGGCCCGGTCCAGCGCTTCCTGCAAGGACTCCGTCACCGCACGGCCTCCGTCACTGTGAACTCCTTTGTTCGGCACGGGACTCTTTGGTCCGCAGGACGAATGCAGCGGGCGAAAATCGCCGCAGGAGCCATCAGCCCGCGATTGCTAACAAAATTGTAGCCGATGCCTTGACCGCGGTGCCAGAGCGTGGTTCTCTGGCATTGTCCGCGGCTGCCGGGGGCTAGATCGGGAACGCACGTCGTGAACGCACGTCGAGGATGGGCAAGCAATCCGGGAAGGACACCTCATCATGGGCAACGGAGGCACTGTGCTGGTGGTCAGCGCGCACGCGGGCGACTTCGTCTGGCGGGCCGGCGGGGCGATCGCCGCCGCCACCGCCCGCGGCGACCGCGCCGTCGTCGTCTGCCTCTCCTACGGCGAGCGCGGCGAGTCCGCCAGCCAGTGGCTGGCCGGGAAGTCGCTGGAGGAGATCAAGGCGCTGCGGCGCGGTGAGGCCGAGGCCGCCGCGGCGGCCCTCGGGGCGGACATCGAATTCCTCGACGCCGGCGACTACCCGCTCCTGCCGAGCCGGGAACTGCTCGATGACCTCGTCCGGATCTACCGCCGGGTGCAGCCCACCGTCGTGCTGACCCATCCGCTGCTGGACCCGTACAACGGCGACCACCCGACGGCCGCGAAGCTGGCGATCGAGGCCAGGATCCTGGCCCAGGCGATCGGGTACGACGCGCCCGGCGAGGTGCTCGGCGCGCCGCCGGTGTTCTTCTTCGAACCGCACCAGCCCGAGCAGTGCGACTTCAAACCCGACGTCCTGCTCGACATCACCGCCGCTTTTCCCGCCAAGGAGCGGGCAATGAAGTGCCTGCCCGCCCAGCAGCACATGTGGGACTACTACAGCTCGCTCGCCGTGCGCCGGGGTGTGCAGGTCAAACGCAATGCCGGACCGAACCTGGGCCTGCCCGTCGATACCCGGGGCGAGGCCTACATGCGCTACTACCCGCAGGTCACCGAGGTGCTCGAGTGAAACCCGTTGTGGTCACCGGCGTGGAGCGGGCGGACGCGCCGTCGGTCGAGGCCCTCGCCGCGCACGGGGTGGCGACGGTGCACGAGGCCATGGGCCGCAGCGGGCTGGTGGGCACCGCGCTCCGGCCGATCCAGGACGGGGTCCGGATTGCCGGCTCGGCCGTGACGGTGCTCTGCTGGCCGGGGGACAACCTCATGATCCACGCGGCCGTCGAACAGTGCCGGGAGGGGGACGTGCTGGTGGTGACCACCACCTCGCCGTGCCTGGACGGCTCGTTCGGCGAACTGTTCGCGACGGCGCTGCGGTACCGCGGGGTGCGCGGGCTCGTGACCACCGGCGGCGTCCGCGACGTCGCCGAGCTGCGGGAGATGGGTTTTCCGGTCTGGTCCGCCGCGGTCAACGCGCAGGGGACGGTCAAGGCCACAGCCGGCTCGGTGAATGTGCCGATCACGGTCGGCGGGGCCCTCGTCTGCCCGGGGGACGTGATCGTGGCCGACGACGACGGCGTGCTGTGTGTGCCGCGCGGCGGCGTGCGGGCCGCCCTCGAGGCCGCCGACGCGCGGGTCGCGAAAGAGGCCGAAGCGCGCGCGGCCTACCGCGCCGGAGAGTTGAGCCTGGACCGGAACCGGCTCCGCGGCCTGCTGGACGGGCTGGGCGTCCGCTACCTGGGTGCGGCGGAGTACGAGGCGGACGATGGCCGCGGCTGAAGGCATCCCGTGCCTCCTGATGCGCGGCGGCACCTCCAAGGGCGCATATTTCCTCGCCTCGGACCTGCCTGCGGACCCCGGTGAACGCGACGGGCTGCTGCTGCGGATCATGGGCACCCCCGACCCCCGGCAGATCGACGGGCTCGGCGGCGCGCACCCGCTCACCAGCAAGGTCGCCGTGATCGCACCGTCCCCGGACGACGACGCCGACGTGGACTACCTGTTCCTGCAGCTGGGGGTCGACACGGCGTTTGTCACCAGCCGCCAGAACTGCGGCAACATCCTGGCCGGGGTGGGACCGTTCGCGCTTGAGCGCGGCCTGGTGCCGGCTGGCGGGGAGCAGACCGAAGTGCGCATCCGGATGGTCAACACCAACAGCATCGCCACCGCGCGCTTCGCCACCCCCGGCGGCGCGGTGGACTATGACGGGGGCCTCGCGATCGACGGCGTCCCCGGCACGGCGGGCGCGATCCGGCTCAATTTCGAGGGCACCGCGGGCTCGTCAACCGGGGCGCTGTTCCCCACGGGCCGGGTCCTGGACCGCGTCGGGGAGGTGGAACTGACCTGCGTCGACAACGGCATGCCGAGCGTGCTGCTGCGTGCCGCCGACCTCGGCGTCACCGGGGACGAACCGCCGGACGAGCTGGAGGCTGACGCCGGCCTGGCCGCCCGCCTGGCCGAACTCCGCCTCGCCGCGGCCGGCCTGATGGGCATGGGCGACGTCACCGGCGCGACCGTGCCGAAGTTGGTCCTGCTGGCCCCGCCCCGGGCCGGCGGCAGCATCGCCACCCGCAGTTTCCTGCCCGTGCGCGTCCACACCTCGATCGGCGTCCTCGGGGCGCTCACGGTCGCCGCCGGAGTGCTGGCGGACGGGTCGGTGGGCCACGGAATCGCCGCGCTGCCGCCGCCGGACGCCCCGTTCCGGGTCGAGCATCCCACCGGCCACTTCGACGTCGAGGTCGGGGTCGAGCCCTCCGCCGGCGGTTTCACCGTCACCCGCTCGGCCGCCCTGCGCACGGCGCGAAAAATCTTCGAGGGGTACGTCTATCCCCGCCCCCGCCTGTGACACCCACCCCTCAGAGAGGACAGTTCCATGACCGAGTTCACCTCGTTCGACGTCGCCCACCTGGGAAACGTGGAGCTACTGACTCCCACCTTCGAGCAGAGCCTGTGGTTCTTCCGCGACCTGCTGGCCATGCGCGTCGTCGCGGAAACCGGCGGAGCTGATGGAGCCGGGATGAAGAGGTCCGCCTACCTGCGGACGTGGGACGAGTACCAGGTCTACACGGTAAAACTCACCGAGTCGGCCGACGCCGGCGTCGGCCGGACGTCCTTCCGGACCAGCAGCCAGGCGGCGCTGGAGCGCCGGGTGGCGGCCATCGAGGCGACCGGCCTCGGCGTCGGCTGGGTGGACGGCGAGATGGGGACGGGCCCCGCGTATGCCTTCCGCGACCCCGACGGGCACGACATGGCCATCTACTACGAGACGGAGCGGTATGTGGCCACCGACGACAAGCCCGCGCTGAAAAACCAGGCCTCGGCGTTCCCCGGCCGCGGCGTCAACGCCAGGCGGCTGGACCACATCAACTACCTGGCCAGGGACGTGGTGGCCAACGGCGAGTTCGTGGCGAAGGCGCTGGGGGGACGGGAGAGCGAACGGATCAAGCTCGACGACGGCGGCTACGCCGCCTGGTGGTTCCACTTCAACAACAAGTCCTACGACATCGTGTACTCCGACGACTGGCTCAAGCACGGCAACCGGCTGCACCACATCGCCTTCGCCCCCGACACCCGCGAGGACATCCTCAAGGCCGCCGACATTTTCCTGGAGAACGGCATCCACATCGAGTCCGGCCCGCACAAGCACGCCATCAACCAGACCTTTTTCCTCTACGTCTGGGAGCCCGGCGGCAACCGGATCGAATTCGCCAACGCCGGCGCCCGCCTGCTGTTGGATCCCGACTCGCCGGTGGTGGAATGGACCCAGGAGGAACGCAAGAAGGGCCAGGCGTGGGGCATGAAAACGATCGAGACGTTCCACACCCACGGAACGCCGAACGTGAAGGACGCAACGAACGACCCAATGAACGGACCCGGCAATACCGCACAGAGCAATACTGCACAGAGAGGTGCGAAGTGATGACCAACGCAACGAACACGTCGACGCCGGTGACAACCGGACTGTATATCGGGGGCTCCGAGCGCCAGGCGGCCTCGACCCTGGCGATCGCGGACCCGGGCAAACCCGGCGTCACGGTCGGGCACGCGGCCGCGGCGGGCCCCGCCGACGTCGACGACGCGATTGCCGCAGCGAAGGCGGCCTACCCCGGATGGTCCGCGCTAAGCGCCCAGGAACGCGCCGGGCAGATGCGGGCGGCCCTTGAAGGCATTGCCGACTTCCGCGACGAGGACGCCGCCATCCTGTCCCAGGAGAACGGGAAGATCCGGATGGAGGCATGGGTCGACTCGCTGGTGTTCGAGATCCGCTGGAACCTTGCGCTGGCGCTGGCCGACGAGGTGGAGGCCACCAAGGTGCTCCCGCCCGCACCCGGCATCCCGGTCACCACCACGGTGGCGTTCCAGCCGCTGGGGGTGGTGACGGTGATCGTGCCGTTCAACTGGCCGATCGCGATCCTTGCGGCCTCGCTGCCGCACGCGCTGCTCGCCGGCAACACCGCCATCGTGAAGCCGCCGCCCACGGCGCCGCTGGCGACTACCCGGGTGGTCCAGAGGATCGCGGAGAAACTGCCGCCGGGGGTGCTGAACGTCGTGACGGGCAAGGATGCCGACATGGCTGCCCTCATCACCAGCCCCGACGTCGCGAAGGTGTGCTTCACCGGCAGCGTCGGCGGCGGCCAGCGCATCATGGAGATGGCCGCGAAATCGCTGACCCGGGTGACGCTGGAACTTGGCGGAAACGACGCCGCCGTCATCCTGGCGGACGCCATCCTCGATGACACCCATCTGGACCGGCTCTACGCCGCGATCTTCGACACCACCGGGCAGATCTGCATGAACGCGAAGCGGATCTACGTCCACCGTTCGCGCCTGGACGATGTTGTCGCGGGGCTGGCGGGCCGGCTCGAGCAGGCCGTGATCGGCTACGGGCTCCAGGAGGGGACCACCATGGGGCCCCTGCACTCGCCGGCGCAGAAAGCCTTCGTCACCGGGCTCATCGAGGAGGCGAAGGCGGCCGGAGCCGACGTCAGGGAGTACGGGACGCTGCCGACGGACCCGGCCTTGCAGGGCGGGAACTTCCTGCGCCCGGCCCTGGTCATCGACCCGGACCCCGCGCTGCGCGTCGTCACCGAGGAGCAGTTCGGCCCGGTCATCCCGCTCATCCCGTTCGACACGGAGGAGGAAGGGATCGAGGCCGCGAACGCCACCTGGGCCGGGCTCTGCGGCTCGGTCTGGACCGCGGACCCCGCCACGGCGGACCGCGTCGGCGGGAAGCTGGTCTGCGGCTACGTCTGGGTCAATGACCACGGCGCCACCCGGCTGGACCTGCGCGCTCCGTTCGGCGGCATGAAGCAGTCCGGCATGGGCCGGGAGCAGGGGATCGAAGGGGTCCGGGCATTCCAAGACACCCGGGCGATCGCCCACCTGGAGCCTGCTGACCCGTCAGCAGGCTGACCGGCGGGGCGGGCTAAGCCAAGGGGCAGGAACGCCCCCGCTGCGTCTTGACCGGCGCAGCGGGGGTAGGACCGCCACTTCGCTGCAAATACCTATGGACAGTCCCTATCGACATAGCTAAAGTCGGGAGTGGGCGCACCGTTGCACCCACCGAAAGGACTCCCCGATGGCGACTCGAATCACGCCCGCGATCAACCGGGCAGCATCGCTGGAACTCATCCATGATTTTTCACTAGAGATGACCGGCAAGGACATCCCCGCCCTGAATGAGGCGAAAGACCAGATCCCTCCCGGCACCCGGATCAACGTCACCTTCCTCGGCAACGAGGACCTCGAGATGCGGGTGGCCGCCGCAAAGGCAGTCCGCGACCTCGGCTTCGTGCCCGTCCCGCACATTTCCGCCCGCCGCTTGAAGAGCCAGGGGCAGCTGGAGGAGTTCCTCGGCCGGCTGCAGGAGGTCGGCGCCGCCGACCGTGTGTTCGCCGTCGGCGGTGACCCGGGGACGCCGGAGGGCCCTTACGAGGATTCGCTCGCTGTCATCCGCAGCGGCATCCTGCAGCAGTTCGGCGTCCGCGAGGTGGGCATCGGCGGATATCCGGAAGGCCACCCGGACATCCCGAAGGACCGCCTCTGGGGCGCCCTGGAGGACAAGGCCGCCGCCCTTGCCGAGCAGGAGCTCGGCGCCGTCATCCTGACCCAGTTCGCGTTCGATACCGACCCGGTCGCCGACTGGATCGATGCAGTGCGGGCCAAGGGCATTAACGCCCCGATCCGCGTCGGTACGCCCGGGCCGGCGGGCATCAAACGGCTGCTTGGCTTCGCGCGCCGCTTCGGCGTTGGCGCCAACGCCATGATCGTGAAGAAGTACGGCTTCTCGCTGACGAACCTGATGGGGGATGCGGGACCGGACCGGTTCGTCAACGATCTTGCGGCTGTCCTCGCGGCACATACGCCGGGGGCGCAGCCGCAGATCGGCGGCCGGGTGGGCTTGCACTTCTACACCTTCGGCGGCCTGCTGGCGACGGCGGAGTGGGCCCGGCACTTCACCGCCGAGCAGGGCTGAGGAGGCGGCGGTGGCCCTTCATACCGAATCGCTGAAGGATCAGTCGTGCCTGATCGTCCACGGTCCCGACCAGCCCGGGATTGTGGCAGCGGTCGCGGCCCTGGTCACCCGCAACAACGGGAACATCGTCTCCCTGGACCAGTACTCGTCCGACCCGACGTCGGGCGATTTCTTCCAGCGGGTGGTGTTCAACCGGCCCGACCTTGCCGCCGCGATGCCGGCGATCGAGGCGGACCTGGACAAGACCCTGGCCCCGCTGGGGCTCTCCTGGACGCTCACCGACCGGTCCGTTCCCAAGCGGATGGCCATCCTGGTGTCGACGTCGGACCACTGCCTGCTCGAACTGTTGTGGCGGCACCGGCGCGGTGAGCTGCCGGTGACCATCCCGATGGTGATCTCGAACCACACAAACACGGCGGAGGACGTCCGTTCCTTCGGGGTGCCCTTCTTCCACGTCCCCTCCCTGGGCGAGGACAAGTCGCAGGCGGAAGCCGAGATCCTGAAACTGCTGGACGGGAACGTCGATTTTGTGGTGCTGGCGCGCTACATGCAGATCCTGTCACCGGACTTCCTGGACCGGGTGGGGGTGCCGCTGATCAACATCCACCATTCCTTCCTGCCCGCGTTCATCGGCGCGGCCCCGTACCGCAAGGCCAAGGAGCGGGGCGTCAAACTCATCGGCGCGACGTCGCACTACGTGACCAAGGACCTTGATGAGGGCCCGATCATCGAGCAGGACGTCGCCCGGGTGACCCATGCCCATTCGGCGCTCGATCTGCAGGCCCGCGGCGCGTACGTGGAGCGGGCCGTGCTCTCGCGCGCCGTCCAATGGCACGCCGAGGACCGCGTCATCCGGCACGGCAACCAGACCATCGTTTTCTGACCCATCAACCCGGCGCCGCGGGCTTCCTTCCCGCGGCCCTAACCGAACAGTCCGACAGCACCAACCGACACAGAACAAGAGGTTCACCGTGGCACCTAAGAATCTGCAGGAAGTCCTCGACGCGTCCCGCGGCGCAGTCGACCTCCTCCGCAACTCCCAGATCGGCTCGTACATCTACCCGGTGGTTCCGGCCGACTTCCAGAACTGGATCAAGGAGCAGACCGCCTGGCGCCAGACCGCGGTGCTCTATGACCAGTCCCACCACATGGACAACCTGTTCATGAAGGGCTCGGACGCGATCAAGCTGATCACGTCCACGGCGATCAATTCGACCGCCGTGTTCCCCGTCAACAAGGCGAAGCAGTATGTGCCGACCACCGAGTCCGGGCACGTCATCGGCGACGGCATCCTCTTCCGCGAGGCGGAGGACGAGTATGTCTACGTCGGGCGCGCCCCGGCCGCGAACTGGCTGCTCTACCACGGCGAGACCGGCGGCTACGGGAATCTTGACATCACGGTGGACCGCCGTTCGCCGTCGCGGCCCTACGGCAGCCAGGTGACCCGCCAGTACTACCGCTTCCAGATCCAGGGCCCGAACGCCTGGCAGGTGATCGAGAAGCTCAACGGGGGCCCGCTCGAACAGCTCAAGTTCTTCAACATGTCGACCATGACGATTGACGGCACGACCGTCCGCACCCTCCGCCACGGCATGGCCGGCGCGCCGGGGCTCGAGATCTGGGGCCCGTACGCCGACCACGGCCGCATCCGCGACGCGATCGTCGAGGCCGGCGCCGAGTTCGGGCTCGTCCCGGTCGGGTCGCGCGCCTACCCGTCCAACACGCTCGAATCAGGCTGGATCCCCTCGCCGCTGCCGGCCATCTACACCGGCGAAGCCGAGCGCGGCTACCGCGAGTGGCTTCCCGCGGACGGCTACGAGGCGACCGGAACCCTGGCCGGCTCGTTCGTGTCCGGGAATATCGAGGACTACTACCTGACCCCCTGGGAGCTCGGCTACGGCTCGTTCGTGAAGTTCGACCACGACTTCATCGGCCGCGACGCGCTGCAGCGACTGGACCCGGCCGCCCAGCGCAAGAAGGTCACACTGGCCTGGGACGCCGAGGATGTCACGTCGATCTACGCGTCGCTGTTCAACGTCGAGGGACCGAGCTACAAGTTCTTCGACCTGCCGCTGGCGAACTACGGCTCGGCCAACTATGACTCGGTCGTCGACGCCGACGGAACGGTCGTCGGGTACTCGATGTTCACCGGGTACAGCGCGAACGAACGGCGCGCCCTCTCGCTCGCGACGATCGACCCCAACGTCCCCGAAGGCACAGAACTGAAGGTCGTCTGGGGGGAGCCGAACGGCGGAACCGCCAAGGCCGCCGTCGAGCCGCACGTGCAGACCGAGGTGCGCGCCGTCGTCAGCCCGGTGCCCTACTCCACCGTCGCCCGCGCCACCTACCAGGGCGGCTGGCGCACGAACTACCAGTCGGCCTAGGCTGGGGACCCCGGTACAAGGGGGCGGCGGCGCCCCCTTGTACCTCCCCCGGCCACTGAAGGAGTGCCGCATGAGCCTGCGATACGCGCTGCTGGCGCTGCTGCGGGTGGGTCCGCTCTCGGGCTACGAACTGCAGAAGCAGTTCGCCATGTCGGTCGGCCACGTGTGGCACGCGCCGGACTCCCAGATCTACCCCGAGCTGCGCAAGATGGAGGCCGAGGGCCTCATCGAAGGCGAAGAGCAGCCCAGGGGCCAGCGCGCCACCCGGCGCGTCTACCACGTGACCGACGCCGGGAACGGTGCGTTCCTCGACTGGATGCAGACGCCGCTGGAGTACGCCCGCGTCCGCGACCCCGCCCACCTGCGCGCCGCCTACCTGGAGGCGGCGTCACCCGCGGCGGCGCGCGAATTCTTCCGCGGGCACATCGCCCAGTGGGAGCGAGAACTGGCCCAGTGGGAGGGAGAGCTGGTCCGGATCGCGCAGACCGCCAACCCGATGCTGGTGCGGCGCCTCGCCGTCACCGAGCCGGAGGACCGCGAACGGACCATAGCGTTCAAACGCTTTACCTACGAGGGCCTGGTGGAGCGGGCCCGGATCGAGATCGCCTGGGCCCGCCGGGGCCTCCAGCTCATCGATGAACTGGAGGCCTCGGGCGGGGTGTGGTCCGGCCCCGGTGCCGCGCTGGTCTAGCTAACCGAAGTTCTCGGCCGTCGCGTAGCCCTTGCCGTTGTACTTCTGCACGATGACGGACGACACGGCCGGCTGGCCGTCGACCGTCGTGTCGACCGCGGTGCCCGAGAGCATCAGGGGCGCCTTCAGGTCCTTGATGTTCCGCAGCGCCGTCATAAAGCTGTCACGCGTCGGCTCGGTCATGGACTTGAACGCCTGCTCAAGCGTGGCTCCCACCATGTAGCTCCACATGCAGTGCGGGAACGCCGGCATATCCGGGTAATTGCCGTACTGCTTGAGTTCGGCGAGGAATTTCACGACGTCGGGATCCTTGGCGAACGCCGGGCTCTGCGGCGCCTTGGCGAAGGACACCGAGTAGACGCCGGGGTAGGCGGACCCGCCGCCCGGTTCGAGGATCGCCGTCGGGCTTGAAGTGTTGGACGGGAGGAACCAGCTGGGCTTCCAGCCGATCTGCTGCGCCTTCTGCAGCGCGGCGATGGTCAGCGGCGTGATCGACATGGCGTTGAAGAAGACGTCGGCCTTCGACGACGCCAGCTGGGTGAGCTGCGCGTCCACCGAGGTGTCGGTGGCCTCATAGGTCTGTTCGCCCACCACCGAGATGTTGGAGGCGCCCTTGATGGCGTCCTTGAAGCCCTGGACGTAGCCCTTGCCGTAGTCGTCGTTCTGCGACAGGATGGCGACCTTGTGCTGGTCCTTGGAGGCCGCAAGCAGCTTGCCGAACGCCGCTCCCTCGTTCTGGTAGACCGGCACGAACCCCAGCTGCCAGGGGCTTTGCTTCCGGTCGCTGAACAAGGGATCGCCGGTCATCACGAGCACCTGCGGGACCTTCTGGCTGGTCGCGGCTTCCCGGAAGGCCCGGTTGGTCGGCGTGCCGAGGCCTGCGGTGGCGGCGAAGACGTTGTCCGACACCATCTGCTGGAAGTTCGCCAGCGACTTCTGCGGATCGTACGCATCGTCGTAGGACTTGATGCTGACGGTGCGCGTCTTGCCGTCGCCGAACTTCACGCCGCCGGCCGCGTTGACCGCGCCGAAGTAGGCGGAGACGCCGGCGACGGTGCATTTGCCCGGGCCCGCCGTCGCGCCGCTGAGCGGGGTGGTGATGCCGAGCGTGATGGACGTGTCCGTGATACCGGGGGACGCTCCCGAGCCGCCGCCCTGGCCGGCGCCGTCGCGGGTACACCCTGAGAGGGAGAGCGCGAGGACCGATGCCATCGCGACGATGCCGAGGACCCCGCCTGGCTTTGTTCTAATCTTCATGGTCGGTCTTGCCTCTCTGTGTTTTCGACTCCCTCCGGCGCGGCGTCCGGAACCGGATGATGCGCAGGAGCGGGCTGCGGGGGATTCCCGGCTTGGGGGCGGCCGGTCCGCCGCCGGCTGAGCCGGCGACCCGCGGAAGGCTGACCAGTCCTCCGGGCAACAGGAACAGCACCGCGAGGAGGATCACGCCCTGGCTGAGGGTTGTGAAGTTCGGATCGATCGCGTTCGTCAGCTGCGGCACGAACACGTAGTAGGCGCCGCCGAGGAGCGCGCCCGCGATGCTGCCGGCGCCGCCGATGACCATCGCCGCCACGAGGCTGATCGAGTGGCCGAAGCTGAGGGTCTCCGGTGAGGTGTACTGCACGGCCGCGAGGTAGAGGAACCCGCTGGCCCCGCCGAAGATCGAGGCGATCGTGAACGCGAGCACCTTAGTGCGATAGGGCGAGACGCCCATCGAGGCGGCGACGGCTTCGTTTTCGCGCACCACCGCGAAGGCCCTGCCGTACTTGCCCTGCACCAGGCTCCGGGCCAGCAGGAACGCCACAGCGGTCACCAGCAGCACGATGTAGAACTGCCACTGGTCGCTGTACAGCCCAGACCAGTCGGGGGCATCCGAGAAGCGGGCCGAGATGCCCTGCGAACCGCCGGTGAACTCCGAGAGGCGCTTGGCTAGGGGGACGCCGACAATCGGCAGGGCAATGGTCACCATGGCGATCGCCAGGCCGCCGAGCCGGGCAGCGGCCAGCGCCACCAGCAGCCCGACAATCCCCGCGACGGCGCAGGCCGCAAGGAACACCACCAGGATGTTCCAGCCCTGGTTGACGCCGTAGGCGGTGACGTAGGCGCCGAGCCCGACGAAGAAGATCTGCCCGAGGTTGACCTGCCCGGTGTAGCCCATGACGATGTTCAGCCCCAGCACCGCGACGGCGTAGACGCCGATGCGCACCAGCGTCTGGTTCGCAAACGCGGGGAGGACGAGCGGGGCAACGATCAGCATCACCGCGGCCACGAGGCCCAGGGCAATCCGTGCCGGCCGGTTGCGGAAAGCGGACGCTACGGTAGCCATCAGACCCTCACCACGACCTTTCTGCCGAACAGGCCCTGGGGACGGAGGATAAGGATGACGAAGATCAGGACGAACGGGACGGCGATCTTCAGGTCATGGCCGATCAGGGGCACGTAGACGGCCACCAGGTTCTCCAGCACGCCGATCGCCGAGGCGGCCACGACGCAGCCGATCGGGCTGCTCAGGCCGCCGAGGATAACGGCGGCGAGCGCGTACACCAGCGCGGTGTCGAGCATGCCCGGCGTCAGTGTCAGCTGCGGGGCGACCAGGACGCCCGCGATCGCTCCCAGGGTCGCGGCCAGCCCCCAGCCGACCATCAGCAGCCGCCCCACCGGGAGGCCGGAAAACGCTGCCGACGCCGGGTTGTCCGCCACGGCGCGGAGCGCGAGCCCGAGCTTGGTGCGGAGGAACAACAGCTGCAGCACCACCATGATCACCACGATGGTCACCGTGGTGGCCAGCGACCGGACACTCACCACCGCGCCGAGGATTTCCACGCTGGTGAGCGGGAACAGCGACGGGAATCCGAGGTTGTTGTAGCCCCAGAGCACTGCGGCGATGCCGGTGACAAGGGTGAGCAACCCGATTGTCACCACCACGGCCGTGTCCGGATCGCCGCGTTCGAACCGGCGGACCAGGAACCGCTCCACCAGCGCGCCGATGAAGAAGGAGAGCACCACGGCGATGAGGATTGCGAGGATCAGCGGCAGGCCGGTCTTGACGAAGGCGTAGGCGATGTAGCTGGACAGCACTGCCATGCCGCCCTGGGCGAAGTTGATCAGGCCGGTCGCCTGGTTCACGAGCACGATCGCGAGGGCGAGGGCCGCGTAGATGGAGCCGGTCGAGAGGCCGTCGACGACGAGCTGGATAAAGGTTCCCATGTCCGTTCAACCCCCCAGGTAGGCGCGGCGGATCTCGTCCATGCCCTTGAGTTCGGCGGAGGACCCGGTCAGCACGTTGCGGCCCGTTTCGAGCACGGTCGCCGTGTCGACCAGCGAGAAGGCCAGGTTGGCGTTCTGCTCGACGACGAGCATGGCGATCCCCGACTCGCGCCGGAGCCGGCGGATCGCGTCGTACACGGTCCTGGCCGTGCTGGGCGCCAGGCCCAGCGACGCTTCGTCGAGCAGCAGCAGCCGCGGCTTGGCCATAAAGGCCCGGCCCACGGCGAGCATCTGCTGCTCACCGCCGGAGAGTGCGGCCGCGCGCGAGCCGACCCGGTCCTGCAGCTGCGGGAACAGGTCCAGGCAGTAGTCGATGTCCGCGGCGATGGCCTGCCGGCCATTGCGGAGGTACGCGCCGACCATCAGGTTCTCCCGGACGGTCAGCTGGCCGAGGGTCCCGCGGCCCTCCGGGACGTGGGCGATCCCCAGGGCGGCGACCTGGTCGGGGCGCAGGCCCCGGATATCGCGTCCGGCGAAGGTGATCCGGCCGCCGGTGCGCACCGTGCCGCTGATCGCGCGCAGCGTGGTGGTCTTGCCGGCGCCGTTCGCGCCGAGAATGCCGACGGAGCCGCCCTCCGGCACGCCGAGCGAGACCCCGTCGATCACCTGCACAGGACCGTAGGACGCGGTCACGTCGGTGAGTTCAAGCAGCGTCATCCGCGGCGTCCTTCCCGATGTAGGCCTCAATGACGCGCGGATCGGACTGCGCCTCTGCCGCGGTGCCTGCCATCAGCTTGCGTCCGTGGTCGAGCACCACGACCTGGTCGGTGAGTGCCGAGATGAGTCCCATGTGGTGCTCAACGATGATGATGGTGATGTCCTGCTCGGCGCGGATCCGTTTCACCGTCGCGATGAACTGTTCCACCTCGCCATGCGAGAGTCCGGCCGCGGGCTCATCGAGCAGCAGCAGGGCGGGTTTGGAGAGCAGGGCCCGCCACAGCTCAACCCCCTTGTGCAGCCCGTGCGAGAGCTCATCGGCCGGCAGGTCCGCGGCCCAGCCGAGCCCGGCGCGGTCGAGGAGTTCGAGCGCTTCCCCGCGGATGCCGCGCTCGGCGCGGGCGGTGTACGGCAGCCGGAGCGCCCAGGACACCGGTCCGCCGGGAAGCCGGATATGCCCGCCGAGGAGCACATTCTGCAGCACGGTGGCGTTCAGCTGCAGGGCGGGGTGCTGGAACGTGCGCGCCAGGCCCAGCCGGGCCAGGCGGGACGGGGCACTTCCGGACACCTCGGTGCCGTTGATGGTGATTGATCCGGAGCTGGGCTTGTAGTGGCCGCTGATGCAGTTGAACAGCGAGGTCTTGCCGGCCCCGTTGGGACCGACCAGGCCGAAGATCGCACCGGGCTCGACGTCGAAGCTCACGTCCTGCAGCACCTTGACCCCGCCGAAATGCAGGTTCACGTCCTTGAGGCTCAGGCTCGCCGCCACCGGAGTACCTTCCTGTCGCACCATTGCTAGGAATCGGCGCGATCAGTTCCGACCGCCCGAGACCGACGGTACGGATCGCAGACACAATTGTCAACGATTTGAAGAGAGGCGCGACGCCGGGTGTTCAGGCACCGCTGACCGGCCGCGCGTACCCGGTCAGCGGTGCCGGCCGGTGCGTGCCGGCGCGGTCAGCCGCCGGCGACGGACTGGATGATCAGGACCTCCTGGCCCGGAGACACTTCCGTGCCCAGGCCCTGCAACCGCCGGATCTCATTGCCGTTGACGTAGATGTTCACGTAGCGGCGGACGGCACCGGTCTCGTCCCGCAGCCGCCTGGACAGGGCCGGGAACTCTCCGGTCACGGAATCCAGCAGCCCTTCGACCGTCACGGCCGCGTCCGCGGGCGCCGTCAGGACGGACTGCCCGCCGGCCAGCGGCGCCAGGACGCTGGGGAGCAGCACGCTGATCTCCGGCACGGCGCAGCCTCAGGCGGAGGCCGCCGCGGCGGCGGGCTGCTGCGTCCCGGGAACCCGGGCTCCGGTCACCTGCGCGGCCCGGACGCAGAGCACGTCGGGCAGGTGGGAGGCCACCTCGGTGAAGTGTTCGCCCTCGTCCGCGCTGGCGTAGACGCTGCCGCCGCGGGTGCCGAAATAGACCCCGGCGGGTTCGGCCGCGTCGACGCAGGCGGCGTCGCGGAGCACGGCATTGAACTCGGACTCCGGCAGCCCGGCATCGAGCCGCTTCCAGCTCGCGCCGGCGTCGTCGGTCCGGTGCACGGCCAGCTTTCCGCCCGGCGGGATCCGTTCGCCGTCGGCCTTCAGCGGAATGACCCAGGCCGTTCCGGCCCGGCGCGGATGCGTCAGCATGACGAAGCCGAAATCGGCCGGCAGCCCCTCGGCGATCGACTCCCAGCTCTCGGCGTCGTTGTCGCTGCGGTAGACGCCGTGGTGGTTTTGCGCGTACAGCCGCCCGTCCACGGCCGCGTCCGCGGCGATCTTATGGACACACTGGCCGAATTCGGGGTTGGGATCGGGCATGAAGTACGCGGAGATCCCCTTGTTCCGAGGCTCCCAGGAGGTCCCGCCGTCGAGCGAGCGGTACACGCCGCCGGTGCTCATGGCGACGTGCACCTTCTCGCCGTCCGGGTGGACGACGATCGAGTGCGCCGCGGCCCCGCCGTACCCGGCGCCCCATTCGCTGCGGTGCGGGTGGTCCCACAGACCGCGGTTGAGCTCGAAGTGCTGGCCGCCGTCGGTGGATTTCCAGACCGAAATTGGCTCGCAGCCGGCCCAGACGACGCCGGGGCGGGACTCCGCGTCGGGATAGATCTGCCAGACGCGCTCCAGCGCTGCGTCGGTGTCCTCGGGGAAGCGGATGGCACCGTTTTCGGGCTCGTCCCAGGTTTCGCCGAGGTCGTCGGAGTGGAAGACGGTAGGTCCCCAGTGTTCCGAGCGGACCCCGACCAGGATCCGGGTCCTGCCTTCACGGGTGTCAATGCCGATGCTGGGGATCTCGCTCATCAGGAAGTGCGGGCCGGAGAGGGACCACTCCCGACGGTCCGGGCTGGTTGCCAGCCACAGGCCTTTTTTGGTTCCAATCGCCAGGACATAACTCTCTGCGGTAGCCATGCCCTACATGCAACCACTGCGGCCCGGAGGCCGCAATGGTTTTTCGCCAGTCAATCGACGAATTCGGACTGGGTTTCGACGAAGTCCCAGTCGGCGGCGCTCAGCACGCCGGACGCCTTGTCCGGGTGCGGGCCGCCGGCCTCCGCGATGCCCTGCAGCACCGGCAGGGGCAACTCGTCGGCCCGCAGGTTCGCGCGCAGCCATTCCTTGCTGGCGAGATCCAGGTCCAGCCACCACATGAAGATTTCCACCGCTGCCCGCCTTTCCGTGTCCTTCCACGGTAGGTCCGGGGCGGGAGGCGGGCAAGGGACCGGGGAGGAAGGCCCTAGCCGGGGAGCCAGGCCGGGTCAACAATCGAGTATGCCTGCCGAGCGCATGAGCCCCGCACCCCTGGTGGTCGGCGTCCTGCCGGGCCAGCCGCGGGAGGTGCTGGAAACGGCGGCGGCCCTGGCGAATAGCCTGGCCGCACCGCTGCTCTGCGCCTACGTGGACGAGGCCAGCTTCCTCGTGGAATGGGATCCGGCACGTTCCGCCCACCGGCTCTCGCTCCACCCCGAAGCGGACAGCGCGGAGATCCAGGCGACCGCCGAAGCGCTGCGGACCAGCATCGCAGCCGTCTGTGAGGGTGCCGGCGTGCCGTGGAGCCTGCGGACGCTGGCCGGGGATCCGGCGCGGGCGCTCGGGCGGCTGGCTGCGGAAGCCGGCGCAGCCATGATCATCGTGGGCACCCCGGAGCCGGGACTGGGACACCGGCTCACCGCCGCCCTCAACGGGACGGTAGCGGCCTGGCTGAGCCAGCATCAGGACCGTCCGGTCCTGATGGTCCCGGCACGGAGCGCCGGCGCCCGCCGGGCACCTCGCGGCCCCTGACGGGCCCGGGAAAATAAAGCGAAAGTAGTTATTCGAGGTGCTGGCGCATCGTCTCTACCGCCCCGTAAGGTTGTATCCGTAGGCGGGAAGCCCCCTACCCCATAGCTGCTCCGGAGTGCGTATCCCCCAATAACGCACTCCGGAGCTCTTTAATTTCCGGACCGTTCCCATAACGCCGCGGTACCCCCGGAGGGTACTTGCCCAGATACCCCTAGGGGGTATATGTTGGGTGGCATGAACGAGTCCGAAGCCTCCCTTGCCGGCCCGCTGGAAGGCGCACCGGCCCAGCAGCACGGCTACTCCGCCAACAAGGACGCTTACCTCAAGCGGCTCAAAAGGATCGAGGGCCAGGTCCGCGGGATCGCCCGGATGGTCGATGAAGACAAGTACTGCATCGACATCCTGACCCAGGTTGCCGCCGTCACCAAGGCCCTGCATGCCGTCAGCCTCGGGCTGGTGGAGGAACACATCGGGCACTGCGTCGTCGGGGCAGCCGCGGAGCCGGATCCGGACCTCCGGGCCGAAGCCATCGACTTCAAAGTCAAGGAGGCCACCGATGCCATCGGGCGCCTGCTGCGGTAGCGGCACCACCACCCACCACACAATAGGACTGATCAACCATCACCAGTCCCCCACCAAGGAGCAAGCCATGAGCACCGTTTCCACCACCGTCGAGGTATCCGGCATGACCTGCGGGCACTGCGTGTCCTCCGTCTCGGAAGAACTTGAGTCGCTGGCAGGCGTCGAAAGCGTCGACGTCGACCTCAACGCCGGCGGGATCTCCACCGTCACGATCACCTCGAACAAGGAGCTCTCCCCTGCCGAAATCGGCGAGGCAGTCGCCGAAGCGGGCTACCTGGTGGTCGCGAACGAGGCCTGAACCCCGCCGCGGGATTTCGGCGGTACCCCGGCCGGAGCCGGGCAGGACTTCACCGGGCAGGATTTGACCGAGCAGGACGAGAGGAACATACCGTGAGCAACGCGAAACTGCTGGACCAGCCCGGGAGCCGGGTGATTGAGCTCGACATCGAGGGCATGACGTGCGCCTCCTGCGTCGGCCGGGTCGAACGCAAGCTCGGCAAGCTCGACGGCGTGCAGGCTTCGGTCAACCTCCCGCTGGAGTCCGCCCGGGTCACCGTCCCGGCCAACATCACGGACGAACAAATCGCCGCCACCGTGAACGCCGCCGGCTACAAGGCCACCGTCAGGACTCCGCAGGCGCCGGCCGCCGCGGCCGAGGACCCCGCACTTGGCACGGCGGCGAAGCTGCGGCCCAGGCTGATCGCCGCGGCCGCACTCACCGTGCCGGTCTTTGTGCTCTCCATGGTCCCGGCAGTCCAGTTTCCGAACTGGGGCTGGGTTGCCGGCGCCCTCGCGTTGCCCGTGGTCACCTGGGCGGCGTGGCCATTCCACCGGGCCGCGGCGGTGAATGCCCGGCATCTGTCATCCACCATGGACACGCTGGTGTCGATCGGTGTGACGGCCGCCTACGTCTTCTCCGCCTGGCAGCTCCTGGCCGATCCCCGCCTCACCGAACATCCGGGCATGGAGGGGATGGGGTCCGCCGGCCTGTACTTCGAGGTCGCCGCCGTCGTCACCACCTTCCTGCTGCTCGGCCGCTACCTGGAGGCCAACGCCAAGCGCAAGGCCGGCGACGCGCTCAAGGCCCTGCTGGACCTGGGCGCCAAGGATGCCACCGTGCTGCGCGACGGCACGGAAGTGAAGATTCCCGCGGACCGGCTCCAGGTCGGGGACGTCGTCGTCGTCCGCCCCGGCGAGAAGATCGCCACCGACGGTGTGGTCACCGAGGGGACCTCCGCTGTCGACGCCTCCCTCGTGACCGGCGAATCGGTACCGGTCGAAGTTGGTCCGGACAGCCCGGTCACCGGCGCGACCATCAACACTTCCGGGCGGATCCTGGTCCGCGCCACGCGGGTCGGCGCCGACACCACCCTGGCCCAGATGGGCCGGCTGGTCTCCCAGGCACAGTCGGCGAAGGCCCCGATCGCCCGGCTCGCAGACCGCATCAGCGCCGTCTTCGTCCCGGTGGTCCTTGCCATCGCCGCGCTCACCTTCGGCGCGTGGCTGCTCTCGGCCGGCCCCGAGATCAGCGACGCCGAGCTCCGCGCTGCCTTCACCGCCGCCGTCGCGGTGCTGGTCATCGCCTGCCCCTGCGCCCTGGGCCTCGCCACCCCGGTGGGGCTGCTGACCGGCACCGGCCGCGGCGCCCAGCTGGGCATCCTGATCAAGGGCCCGCAGGTGCTGGAGGACACCCGCACCGTGGACACGATCCTGCTGGACAAGACCGGCACCGTCACCACCGGACACCTGGCCGTCACGGGCACCCGCGCGTTCGCCCCGTTCGGGGACAGCGAGGTGCTGCGGCTCGCCGGAGCGGCGGAGGCCGCGTCCGAGCACCCCATCGCACGGGCCATCGCGGCAGCGGCGCTGACCGCGGAGCGGGAAACCGGCGACGCCGCCCGGCTGCCCGACGTCGTCGGCTTCCACTCCGCCCCCGGCGGCGGCGTCCGTGGCAGCGTGGAAGGGCGCGTCGTCACGGTGGGCCGCTCCGGCTGGCTGCGGGAGAACGGCGTCGGGGTCTCCGGCCCGCAGCAGGAAGCGCTTGCAGCGGCCGAGGCCGCGGGAGCCACCGCCATCTGGGTGGCCGTGGACGGGGAACCGGCCGGCATTGTCAGCCTGCGCGACACCCTGAAGCCCGGCTCCGCGCCGGCCATCGCGCGGCTGCGTGAACTGGGGCTGCGGCCCATTCTGCTGACCGGCGACAACGCCGCGGTGGCAGGCCAGGTGGCCGCCGCCGTCGGCATCCCGCCGGAGGACGTCTTCGCCGGCGTCCTGCCGGAGGGCAAGGTGGAGGCCGTGCGGACGCTGCAGGCCGCCGGCGCCACCGTGGCCATGGCCGGCGACGGCGTGAACGACGCCGCGGCCCTGGCCCAGGCGGACCTGGGCATCGCGATGGGCTCCGGCACCGACGTCGCCATCGAGGCCGCGGACCTGACCGTGATGGGCAACGAGCTGGGACAGGTCGCGCAGGCGATCGAGCTGTCCCGCCGGACCCTGGCCACGATCAAGACGAACCTCTTCTGGGCGTTCTTCTACAACGCGGTGGGCATTCCGGTGGCCGCGCTGGGGCTGTTGAATCCGATGATCGCCGGCGCGGCAATGGCGGCCAGCTCCGTGCTGGTGGTGGCCAACTCGCTACGGCTGCGCAGCTTCGGCAAGTAGCCCGATGGGGAGTGCTGCCCATCGACAGGTTTTTGCGGGGCAGGGTAGGTTCGAGGCATTGGATCTTCCGGAACAGCCGGGGGCCGCTGGGGATGCCGAGAGTGTTCGGGTCCGATGAACTAAGGAGTTTTTTCAATGGCTATGTGGGGTGCGGATGTTACTCAGCTCAAGGCGCTGGGTTCGAAGCTGCTGGCGGGTTCGCAGGAGATCGACAACCAGAGGTCGCTCCTGACGAAGGCGCTGGCGTCCACCGATTGGATGGGACCGGACGCGACGAAGTTCCGCAACGAGTGGAACGGCGAGCACTCGGCCAACCTCACCCGGGCGGCCCAGGCCCTGCAGCAGGCCAGCCAGCAGGCCAGCCGCAATGCTGCCGACCAGGAAAGCGCTTCCTCCAACTAAGGCCGAAAATGGTCAACGGAGGGCCCGGACGCACCTGCGTCCGGGCCTTACCTTTAAGTCCCGGGCGACCGGGCAGCGCCGGCCGCCTAGGGGACGGGTTCGACGTCGTTGGCGTGGTCGAGTTCGGCGGGCAGCGGCGCCGCGCGGCGCAGTTCGTCGAGCCGGACCAGCACCACCCCGCCGACGATCAGCAGTCCGCCCAGCAGCTGCACCGGGCCGGGAAGCTCGCCCAGGAGCAGCCAGGCCCAGATGACGGCGAACAGCACCTCGGTCAGCGAAACAAAGGACGCCACCTTGGAGCCCAGCGCCCGCGCGGCCACTACGCCGGAGACGTAGGCGAGCACGGTCGCGAGGATCACCAGCCCGCCCAGCGCCACCCACCACGGCGTGATCCAGGGGCCCAGCCTGGTGTCCGCCGTACTCGCGGCCATCGGCAGCAGCCCGGTGGCGGCAGCCAGCCACATGACGAGCGCGCCGACCATCAGCCCGCCGGAGGCCAGCACGATCGGCGGCAGCGTGTCATTCTCTTTGGCGGTAATGAAGAAATAGATGGCCAGGCAGACGGCCGCCGCGATGCCCCACAGCACGCCGATCAGGTCGATCTTCACGGCTCCGGTGAGGTCCAGCACCAGGACCAGGCCCGCTAGGGAGAGCAGGGTGCCGGCGATCGTCAGGGACCGCGGCCTTGTCCGGCTCGCCGTCCAGAGCCACAGCACAATAATGACCGGGGCGAGATACTCGAGCAGCAGTGCGACGCCGACCGAAAGCCGGGCAACGGCATTGAAGTAGAACAGCTGGCAGGCGGCCACACCGATCAGCCCGAACAGCAGGACGGTGAGCCAGTTGTCGCGGAGCTGATGCCAGCGGCCGCGCAGGGCGAGCAGGGCCGGGACGGCCAGCACCAGCGCGGCTCCGGTGAGCCGGGCGGTAACCGCGGCGCCCGGCGTCCAGCCCGTTTCCAGCAGCGCCTTGGCGAAGGAGCCGGAGAGTCCGAACACGGCCGAGGAGAACAAGGCCATGCCCAGCCCGGAGGCCAGGAAGCCCGAAGCGTGCGGCGTCCCGGCACCGCGGACCGGGGTGCGGTTCTGGGCCGGGGCCCCGGCGGGGTGGCGTGCGGCAGACACGGGCTGCCTCCTGTCAGGAGTAAAGTTGGGTTATGGTCATGACAGTACGCCCGGCGAACGTAAGGAGTCAAGATGGTATTTGCCCCTGACACGGAAGTTGCGCTGCGCTCGGTGGTCGGCCTGATCAACACGGCGGCCAACGGGGCGGAGCAGCTATCGACTATCGCCGAGCTGGACCGCTTCCTCGAGGGCGAGGGCTTCAGCGGATCCCGGCGGCGGGACGCCGACGAACTGGCCAGCGTGCACCGGCTGCGTGCCGAGCTCGCGGCCCTGTGGCTGGCCGACGAGGCCGCCGCGGTGAACACGGTCAACCGCCTGCTGCGCGAGGCGAAGGCCCTCCCGCAGCTGACCAAACATGACGGCTGGGACTGGCACCTGCACGCCACCACACCCGAGGCGCCGCTGGCCGACCGGATGAGCACCGAGGCCGCCATGGCCCTGGTGGACGTCATCCGCAGCAAGGAAATGGACCGGATGCTGGTCTGCGCCGCGGACGACTGCGACGCCGTCGTACTGGACCTCAGCCGGAACCGGTCCAAGCGCTACTGCGACACCGGTAACTGCGCCAACCGCGCGCACGTGGCGGCGTACCGGGCCCGGAAAGCGGCGTCCTAGCGGACGGACTAGAGGACGTCGCCGCGCTCTTCGCGGGACTCGCCGCGGGACTCGGAGCCGGGGGCCGGCGGTGCGGCGTGGCCGCCATGGGACGACGGCGACTTGGAGCTCAGGTTGATGCCGGAGCCTTTGCCGAGGTGCTCGGCGTTGTCCTTGTAGCTCATCGACAGCATGGCCGCGATGACCAGCGTGACGATGAAGGCGATGCCTGCGCCGGTAAAGGCCAGATCGAAGCGGGGCGTTTTGGCGCTGCCGCCGGACGCGAAGATCAGGACGGCGACGAAGGCCAGCACTGCCCAGAACGCGGAGAACATGAGCGGCCCCTTGACCGAGGTCCGCAGGCTGCGGCGTTCTCCTGATTTCTGCTCTGCCAAGGTGCTTTCCTCCTGCCGCCAGCGCCGGGCAGGCGTGGCAGTCGTGATACCGCGGTTGTTCTACGCCGGGTAGAACCTGTCGCTACTAGTTTACGGCCTCGGCGGAAACGTCCCGCGCATCGTGCCGCAGGGTCAGCCCGGCCAGGGTCCAGAGCACACCGCCGAGGATCGCGCCGCCGCCGGCGACGCCGAGCAGCGCATGCGGGCCGAGGTCAATGAAGAACGGCAGCGCCGCCGCGGTACCGAGGCCGATCACGCCGGAGGCGATCCAGTCCCGCGCCAGGACGGAGCGGCGCCGGGTGGCCAGGCCCAGGTAGAGCTCCGCGGCTCCGGCGAGGCCCAGGCCGAGGGCTCCGATGATCCCGAACACCAAATTGCCGGCAAGCAGGCCGAGGGCCGCGCCGGTGCCCACCAGGACCGCCCCTGCGGCCGAGAGGGCTTTGGCGGTGCGGTCCCCGTGCCGCAGTCCGGTCTTTTTGACGCTCCCGATCAGCACCAGGCCGGTGGCCAGCAGGTAGAGTCCGCCGGCCCAGCCCATGCCGGCGACGGGCGGCGCCGCCCAGAAGACCGTCAGGGCGCCGAACGCCAGCGCGATGACGGCGCGCAGCAGCACCGGCTTCCAGAGGTCCGTGGCGGCGGGCAGGGCAGTAGGGGCGTGGGGGTCCGCGGGGTGAGTCACCCGCCCAGTTTAGTGCGTGCCGGTTCCGGGCGGCGTCAGCGGTCGCCGAGCAGCATCCACTGGTCCGTGCGTGCCCGCAGCCCCAGCGTGATTGCCCGCGCGCCCATGTAGCCCAGCGAGAAGGCCGCCCAGAGCCAGAGCAGTGCCGCGCCGCCGTCGGCCCCGGCCAGTCCGACCGCCAGCAGCAGCGGCAGGTAGGCGGCGAGATTGACGACGCCGGCAATCGCCAGGTAGCGCGCGTCGCCGGCGCCGATCAGCACCCCGTCGAGGACGAAGACGTAGCCCGCGATGGGCTGTCCGGCGGCCAGCATCCACAGGGCGAGCGTGAGCGCGGACCGGACCCCGGCGTCGGAGGTGAACAGCAGCCCGGCCCACGGCGCGACGGCGGCGAGCAGGATCCCGGTCAGCACTCCGAAGCCGAGGCCCCAGCGGATCATGGTCCCGGTGAGCCCCCGCGCCGCCGCCGGGTTGGAGGCGCCAAGTTCCTTGCCGATCAGGGCCTGGGCGGCGATCGCAAGGGCGTCCAGGGCGAAGGCGAGGAAGGTGAAGACGGTCATCGCGAGCTGGTGGGCCGCCAGGTTGACCGGGCCCTGGGCGGTGGCCACCAGTACCGTGGCGAGGATCGCGATGCGCAGGCTGAGCGTGCGCAGCATCAGCCACGAACCGACCCTGGCCAGGGACCGGATGCCGCGCCAGTCCGGAAGCAGCGACACCCCGTGGTTGCGCGCATTGCGCTGCACCATCACCACGTAGACCAGGGCCATGGCCCACTGGGCAATGCTGGTGCCCAGGGCGGATCCCGTGACGGAGAGCCGCAGCCCGTAGACGAGGAAGAGGTTGAGCACGATATTGACGGTGAACCCGGCGGCGGCCACGGCCAGCGGGGTCCGGGTGTCCTGCAGCCCCCGGAGCACCCCGGTGCCGGCGAAGATCAGCAGCATCGCCACCAGGCCGGGCATGGACCAGCGCAGGTAGTCCACGGCGAAGTCGCGCACCTCGCCGCGGGCGCCCATCAGGTCCAGCAGCGGCTCGGCGGCCAGGAATCCGGCCGCGGCCAGGACAACGCCCAGCAGCAGCGCGAGCCAGACACCGTCGCGGCCGGCCGCCAGCGCCCTGGGCAGCTGGCCGTTGCCGACCGCGCGCGCCACGGCGGGGGTTGTGGAGTAGGCCAGGAACACCATCAGGCCCACCGCGGTGTGCAGCACCGCCGAGGCCAGTCCGACGCCGGCGAGCTGGGCAACCCCCAGGTGCCCCACAATCGCGGAGTCCGCCAGCAGGAAGAGCGGCTCCGCGATCAGCGCGCCGAACGCGGGCACCGCGAGGCGGAGGATTTCCCGACGCCGGTGTGCCGGGGACGGGGGTGCTGCGGGGGTCGGGGCGGAGGCTGGCACGGCACCACCCTAGCGGCAGTTCCGACGCGCGGCTTCGCATTGGTTGACTTTTCAACCATTTCGTCGGCTCCCAGCAGCGCGCGACGGCGGGCGGTCACCTTCGGGTGGCCGCCCGCCGTCGTTCGGGGGCCGCCCGCCGTGGTCTCTGTGGCGGCGGCTGCCGCGAATGTGTCGGCCGCCCGCGACGCTTCGGCGGTCCCTCAGTACACTCACATCCATGACTGAGACTCCCGCCAATGCCGTCACCCTGCGCTTCCTGGCCGCCCCCATGGACGTCGGCCACAGCGGATCGGTGGACGCCGGGACCGTGCTGGAATGGGTGGACAAGGCGGCCTATGCCGCCGCTGTCGGCTGGGCGAAGTCCTATTGCGTGACCGCCTATGTGGGGAACATCCACTTCGCGGATCCGGTCAACAGCGGCGACATGGTGGAAGTCACCGCCACCATCGTTTACACCGGCCGGTCCTCAATGCACATCCGCACCGTGGTATCGTCCGGCGATCCGAAGGGCGGCCCGGCCACCATGCGCAGTCAGTGCCTGGTGATTTTCGTGGCCGTGGGCGAGGACGGAAAACCGATTCCGGTGCCGGAGTGGGTCCCGGCAACGCCGGAGGAAATCGAGCAACGCGAACACGCGCTGGCGCGGATCAAGGTCCGCGAAGACATCGTCCAGGCCATGAGCGGCCAGGAATACACCGGCGCCGGGACCGCCGAACGCGTCACGCTGCGGTTCATGGCCGCCCCCACGGACGTGAACTGGGGCGGCAAGGTGCACGGCGGAATCGTCATGAAGTGGATCGATGAGGCCGCCTACGTCTGCGCCTCACGCTACTGCGGCATGGACACGGTGGCCGTCTTCTCCGGCGGCGTGCGGTTCTACCGGCCGTTGCTGATCGGCCACCTGGTGGAGGTGGAGGCCAGGCTGGTCTATACGGGGACGAAAGGCATGCACATTGCCGTCCATGTCCGCTCCGGCGACCCCAGGGGCCACGAACTGAACCTCACCACGTATTGCCTGACCGTGATGGTGGCCCGTGACGAGAGCGGCACCTCGGTTCCGGTCCCGGAGTGGGTCCCGGTGTCCGAGGAGGACAAGCGGCTGCACGCCCATGCCCGTGAGCTGCTCGAAATCCGGGGCCGGGCACCCGGAAACCGGCTGCCCAACCACCTGCTCTAGGAGCCGCGGGCGCCCTAGAAGCCGCCGCCCCCCGCGTCGCCGGCCATGTTGGCGAAGCGCGAGTAGTGGCCCTGGAACGCGACGACAATGTCCTTGGTGGGGCCGTTACGGTGCTTCGCGATGAGGATGTCCGCCTCGCCGGCACGCGGGGACTCCTTGTCATAGACGTCCTCGCGGTGCAGCAGGATGACCATGTCGGCGTCCTGCTCGATGGAGCCGGACTCGCGGAGGTCCGAGACCATGGGGCGCTTGTCCTGGCGCTGCTCGGAGCCACGGTTCAGCTGCGAGAGCGCAATCACCGGGACCTGGAGTTCCTTGGCCAGCAGCTTCAGCGCGCGGGAGAATTCGGAGACTTCCTGCTGGCGGGATTCGACCTTCTTGCCCGAGCTCATGAGCTGCAGGTAGTCGAGGATGACCAGTTTCAGGTCGTGCTGTTGCTTCAGCCGCCGGCACTTGGCGCGGATTTCCATCAGGGACATATTGGGGCTGTCGTCGATGAACAGCGGGGCATCGTTCATCCGGCCCATGGTGGTGGCGATCTTGGACCACTGCTCGTCCTTGATGGTGCCCTTGCGAAGATCCTGCAGTCCGATGGTGGCCTCCGCGGACAGCAGGCGCATCGCGATCTCGTTGCGGCCCATTTCGAGCGAGAACATAACCGTGGCGAGGTTGTTCTTGATCGCTGCGGACCGGGCGAAGTCCAGCGCAAAGGTGGACTTGCCGACGGCGGGGCGGGCCGCGATCACGATCATCTGGCCGGGGTGCAGGCCGTGGGTCAGTTCGTCGAGTTCGTAGAAGCCGGTGGGGACGCCCACCATGCCCTCGCCGCGGTGCCCGGACGCCTCGATCTCGTCCACGGTGGATTCCATCACGTCCTTGAGGACGACGTAGTCCTCGGCGGTGCGGCGCTCGGCCACGGCATAAACCTCGGCCTGGGCCTGGTTGACCAGGTCCTCCACCTCACCGTCCTGCCCGTAGCCGAGCTGGACGATCTTGGTTCCGGCGTTGACCAGCCGGCGCAGGACGGCCCGTTCGGCCACGATTTCGGCGTAGTAGCCGGCGTTGGCGGCGGTGGGGACGGTCTGGATCAGCTCGTGCAGGTAGGCCGGGCCGCCGATCCGGTTGATTTCGCCGCGCTTGGTCAGCTCGTCCGAGACGGTGACGGCGTCGGCGGGCTCGCCCCGGCCGTAGAGATCAATGATGGCTTCATAGATGGTCTCGTGCGCCGGGCGGTAGAAGTCCTGGCCGCGGAGAATTTCCACGACGTCGGCAATGGCATCCTTGGACAGCATCATGCCGCCCAGCACTGACTGCTCGGCGGGAATGTCCTGTGGCGGTTTGCGGCTGCCTTCGGTTCCCCGGGTGCCCTCGATCGAGTCCAGATGCGTAACTGACAAAACTGCCGTCCTTCATAGTGTGCCGGCGCAACAGTCGGCCGCCGGCGGTTAGGCCCTGTGTTTGGTGGCCGGTTGTGCGGTGTGCCTTGCCTCGTCCCGTACCGTCCCGTGGGGCGGGCAGGTACCACCGGTTACTTCCTATCAGCCGGCTGCGACAGTTTGTCCGGCTGCCGGAATGCGCCGCACCCCAAGCAGCAGTTTCCGTCCACCCGCCGGGTTGTTTTCCCGGCTTGTGCTCCGCAGCACCGGGCCGGTTCCCCGGTGCCAGACCATCCTGGAACCCGCCGCGGAGTCCGGTGGGTCGATGGCGTGCTTTGGTCGCCGTCAACCTGGTCCCCCGCTACGTTATCCCCCGATTCGGCAGGCACCAACCCGACCTTCCGGCGGTCCTGTGGATAACTTGTGGACTAGTTCCCCCTGCTTGTGCACAGCCTGTGGGAACTCCTGTGGATAGCAAAATTCTTCTGTCGGGAATACCGCTCTGACGTGCGGAAATACGGCTTTTTCCCTGTGGACGGAAAACAATTTTCAGCAAGCTTCATCCACAGCTTGCATGCGGCGGCTGGGGATAGCGCCCAAGCTGCCGGGGCACAGCACCTGCCAAATATGCGAATTTTGTGATGCTCCTCACCGAACCGGCGGGGATTTGGCCGTCCCGGCCGTGGCTTGTATGCAGGGCCCAGAATATGGTGTGGATAACTGCCTATCTGGCATAAGCTTTGGCCATGGGCGATGTACTGATAGTCATACTGCCTGCCCTCATCCTCGCGGGAGTGCTGTGGGCAGTCTCTGCGGCCCTGAAACCCCGCAATTTTGGCATCTCCGACGCGGAGCGCTACCAGATGGATCTGGCCCTGCGCTCCCGGGCGCACTACGAGGCCCAGGTGAAGGCCGCGACGGCCGCCCGTGCCCGGGTGGACGCCGCGACCCGCCCGAGCCAGAACGAGCAGCAGCAGTCGCAGCAGGCGGAGCACGCCCGGCAGGCCGGGCGCCGCGGGGAGGGCGCGTTTAGCGGCCAGCCGGGCTATCCGGCCGCGGTGCTTCCCGGCGGCCAGTTGAGCCCGGGGTTCACGCTGCAGCTCCAGGCCCTGGCCCGTTCCGGCCATAAGATCCAGGCCGTCAGGCTGTTGCGCCAGGCCACCCGAACAGACCTTTTGACCGCCAAGAATTACGTAGATCGGCTGTAGTCCATGGAAGCCCTGCTAGTCCCCGTCCTGATCCTCGTGCTCGTTGGTGTCGTCGTCGTCCTGGCCGCGCGCGCCCTGGGGCGGCGCCGGCCGCGGAGCCCGCAGGAGGAGCCCGCGCAGCCCGCCCGCAGTTCCGCGGAGCTGGCGCGTGCCGCGGCTGCGAAGCTGGACCAGGAGCAGCACCGCCGCCTCTACGCCCTGATCGCGCAGGGCCAGGCGATGGCCGCCATCAAGCTGTACCTGGAAGCCACCGGGGAGGGCCTCCGCGCCTCCCGGGACGCGGTGGGTGCCCTGGCGGCCCACCCGCAGCCTTACCGGCCCAAACAGGCGCCCGAGCAGCCCGCCGACGACGACGATGACGACACCCCGCAGCGCTTTCCGTACCGCTACCGGGCGATCGCCAGCAAGGGCGACGTCACGCGCGAGGTCAGCAGCAATATGCTCAACGACGAAATTTACGGCCGGATCCGCACCCTGGCCAGAAGTGGCGACACCGAGGCGGCCGCGGCCGCGCTGACCCGGCACTCGGACATCTCCTTGAACCAGGCCCAGGAGTTCATCGCCCTGCTCGAGGACTGACGCCCGGAGTCCGGGACCGGCGGGCCTAGAAGTCGAACAGCTCCCCCAGCCAGCCTTCCTTCTTCTTGGGCCGCCGGCGGTCGTCGTAGCGGGGCTGTTCGTAGCGCGGCCGGTCGCGGCGCTCGTCGTGGCGGCGGTCATCGAAGCGCCGGTCGTCCGGACGGCGGTCATCACGCCGCGGGTCTAAATTGTAGAGCGGCGGCGGGATGTGTCCCGGCGCGGTCGGCGCGGCGGCGGCGCCGGACGCCGCGGGGGCCGCCGGGGCGGCACCGCCGAAGCCGTCCGCGGCGCGGTCGATGATCTTGTCGAGCTCACCGCGGTCCAGCCACACGCCGCGGCACTGCGGGCAGTAGTCGATCTCCACGCCGCTTCGTTCGGTCATTACCAGGTCTACGGAATCCACAGGACATTTCATGTCCCGAACAACGAACCAGGCGCCGAATAAGTTCAGTCCCCGCGAAGCCGGCCCGGATACCCGGCCGGCCCGGGCTAGTTGCCGCCGGAGATCCCCGCCAGCAGCTGCTCGAACGGCAGCGACTCCAGCGCGGCCTGCTGCGGGCGCGGCTGTGCGCCGTCGAGCAGCCGGGCGAACTCCCCCGCCGCCCGCTCAATCCGGGACGAGAGCGGCGAGCCGCCGCCGGTGGTTCCCCAGTCCTGCGGGCCGGCAAAGACGCCGGTTGCCGCGGTCCGGGTCCGGAGGTAGCTAAAAAGCGGCCGCATCGCATAGTCCAGCATCATCTGGTGCCGGTCGGTCCCGCCCGTGGCGCCGAGCAGGACGGCCTTGCCGTCCAGCGACTTGGGGTCCAGCACGTCGATGAATGACTTGAACAGCCCGCTGTAGGATGCGCTGAAGACCGGGCTGACGGCGATGATGCCGTCCGAGGCCTCGACCCCGGCGATCACCTCGGCCAGCCGCGGGGCGGCGTACCCGGTGACGAAGTTGTTGGCGATCTCAACGGCCAGATCGCGCAGCTCGACGACGTCGACGCTCACGGCGTAGCCGGCCGCGGCGAGCTGGCGTTCGGCGGAGGCCGCCAGCTGGTCCGCGAGCAGGCGGCTCGACGACGGGACGCCGAGTCCGGCGGAGAGAACGGTAATGCGGCGGCTTTCCACGGTGTGCTCCTGTAGCTGTTCCACGGTTGGGGTAACTGTATGCATTTGCATCTACCTGTAGAAGCTGCGGCAGGCCGTCTTTATTCCCCGCCGCGGCGGGTTCCGCGGCGGCCGGGCGACTCAGAGCAGGACAAATCCCTCGATGCAGCTCACCGAGTGCCCGCCGACCCAGATGTCCCCGTCCGATGCCTCGATGTGGACCCTCCCGGCCCGCCCCAGGGCCGTGCCCTGGGCCGCGAGGTAGGACCCGGGGGCCCGGCCGGTCCCGATCAGCCACTGGGCAGCCCCGGCGTTGAAGCTTCCGGTGACGGGGTCCTCCGCGGCGGCGTCCCCGGGGATGAACGTGCGCACCTCGAAGCCGACGGCGGAACCGGCCGGGTGGGGGCCGATCACGCCCACCTTGAGTCCGGCCATGGCCGCATAGTCGGGCCGGACGGCGAGCACCTGGGCCGCGGACTCCAGCAGCACTCCGATCCATTCCGGGCCGTTGACCAGCCAGGACGCGTCCAGGATCGCCTCCTGCGGCAGGCCCAGGCCGGCGGCGATGCGGGCCAGGTCCGGCGCAGCAACCGGTCCGGAGCGGGTGAGCGGCGGGGCGGCAAAGGCCAGGCGGCCGCCGTCGCGCTTCACCCGGACCAGGCCGGCGGCGCATTCCTGGACCACGATGCCGTCCTGCCGGGGACTTCCGCCGGCCTCGAGCCAGGCGTGGGCCGAGCCGAGGGTGGGGTGACCGGCGAAGGGGAACTCCTCGCTGCCGGTGAAGATCCTGACCCGGTAGTCGGCGCCGGGGTCGGTGGGCGGCAGCAGGAAGGTCGTTTCCGCGAGGTTGGTCCAGTTGGCGAACTGCTGCATAACGGCGGTGTCGAGCCCCTCGGCCTCGAGGACAACGGCCAGCGGATTCCCGTGGTAGGCCTCGGCGGAAAAGACGTCCACCTGGGTGAAGGGGCGAAGACGGGGTGCGGTCGTTGGGGTCACTGCCGCAGGCTATCACCGGCACCGGCCGGCGCCGGGTTCGCGGCGCGGCTCACGGCGTGGCCGGAAGCTGTCAGACTGCCCTATGGCTGAAAACAAAACACAGGCAACGGGCGCGTCCGTGGACGAGTTTCTCGGTTCCGTCGAGCACCCCGTACGGCGCGGGGACGGGTTTCGCCTCTTGGCGCTGATGTCCCGGATCACCGGCCGGCCCGCCGAAATGTGGGGGCCGACCATTGTGGGCTTTGGCCGATACCACTACCGGTACGCGAGCGGCCGCGAGGGCGACTCCCCCGCCGTCGGGTTTTCGCCCCGGAAGTCCAGCCTCTCCCTCTACGGCCTTACCTACGGGCCGGACGCCGCCGAACTGCTCGGCCGGCTCGGAAAACACAAGACGGGCGCCGGGTGCCTGTACATCAACAAGCTCGCGGACGTCGACGAGCCCGTGCTGTCGGAGCTGATCCGGCGGGGCTACGCCTACGTCGCCACTGTGCTGCACCAGGACTGAGCACAGCCGGAGAGGGCAACGCAGGGTATTGGAGTTAACGCAGAAGGCCCCCGCGTCCGGGCTCCCGAGGGAATCCGGAGGCAGGGGCCTCCGTGCAGTTCAGTCAGTCGAAAAGACTACTTCCCTGCAACTACGTCGAGCTCGATCACAGCGGAAACGTCGTCGTGCAGACGGACGTTGGCCTGGTAGGAACCGGTCGACTTGATGTGAGCCGGCAGTTCAACCTTGCGCTTGTCGATGCGGCCGAGGCCGGCGGCTTCAACAGCGTCGGCCACGTCGGCCTGCTTGACGGTGCCGAACAGGCGTCCGGTCTCGCCAGCCTTGACGACGAGCTTGACCGGCTTGGCCTGCAGTGCAGCGGCCTGCTTCTGAGCGTCTTCCAGGGAAGCGTGCTCGCGGGCGGCGCGGGCGGCCTTGATGGACTCAACCTGCTTCTCGCCACCCTTGGACCAGGTCAGGGCGAAGTTGCGGGGCAGCAGGTAGTTACGTGCGTAACCGTCCTTGACCTCGACAACGTCGCCAGCAGCACCGAGACCGGTTACTTCGTGGGTCAGAATGAGCTTTGCCATGTTAGTTAATCCCTTCCTTAGCCGCGGCCAGCGCCGGAGTAAGGCAGCAGAGCAACTTCGCGGGCGTTCTTGATTGCCTGTGCGATCTTGCGCTGTTCCTGCACCGTGACGCCGGTGACGCGACGGGCGCGGATCTTTCCGCGGTCGGAGATGAACTTGCGCAGCAATGCTACGTCCTTGTAGTCGATGACAGTGATGTCAGCGGCCTTCAAGGGGTTGGACTTTGGTTTGGGCTTACGGAGTTCAGCCTTAGCCATCGTGGAGCTCCTATTCGATGGAGCCCGTGGATATTGATCCACGGGATGGTGGTGATCCGCCGGCGGTCGCCGCGCGCCAGCCGGAGGGCTGCCCTGCGGGTCCCGATGTCGGACCTTAGATGTTGTTTAGAAGGGAGGTTCGGAATCCGGGCCGTTGCCCCAGCCGCCTGCATTGCTGACCCCGGGCGTTGCCCAGGGGTCGTCCTGCGCTGCGGGCTGGTTGCCGCCCCAGTTTCCGCCGGAGTTGCCGCCGCCCTGGTTTCCACCAGAGTTGCCACCGAAACCGCCGCTGTTGCCGCCGCCGAAGCCACCCTGGCCACCCTGTCCGCCGGAGCGCTGGGTGCGGTTGACCTTGGCGTTGGCGTAGCGCAGGCTGGGGCCGATCTCGTCGACCTCAAGCTCGATAACGGTGCGCTTCTCGCCTTCCTTGGTTTCGTAGGAACGGCTCTTCAGGCGGCCGGAAACGATCACGCGCATGCCCTTGGTGAGGGACTCGGCGACGTTCTCGGCTGCTTCGCGCCATACCGAAGCACGGAGGAACAGGGTTTCCCCGTCCTTCCACTCATTGGACTGGCGGTCGAAAGTGCGGGGCGTAGAAGCGATGGTGAAGTTCGCTACTGCCGAACCTGACGGTGTGAACCTCAGTTCGGGGTCATTGGTGAGATTACCGATGACCGTAATAGTGGTTTCGCCTGCCATCTACTGCCTCCTGGTTCGTTCCTGCGGGGTTAAAGATTGAAGGGTGGAGCTGAATTACTCAGCAACGACCTTCTGCTCTTCGGGGCGGGTGATCTTGGTGCGCATGATGGTCTCATTGAGACTCAGCTGGCGGTCAAGTTCCTTGGCGGTAGCCGGCTCAGCGGTGAAGTTCACCACGGCGTAGATACCTTCGGACTTCTTCTGGATTTCGTAAGCCAGGCGACGACGGCCCCAGATGTCAACCTTTTCGATGGTTCCACCATCGGTCGTGATGACGTTCAGGAACTTCTGAAGCGTTGGCTCAACGGTACGCTCTTCGACCTCGGGGTCGATGATTACCATCAATTCGTAAGGACGCATATGTGAACCCACCTCCTTTGGGCTAAGCGGTTACGGCATTTCCGTAACAGGAGGTTCATTTGCGGTGCCTGCGCGGTGCGTCGCCCCCGGAACGGAGGCAGGGCGCAGCACAGACTTCAATAGCTTAGTGCATCCGGGCCGGTTTCAGCGATTTCTTCCACCGCCACCCTAGGCCCCGGGCGCCGTCTGCGGAAGCGTTCCGGCCGGACTGTGGATAACCGTACGGCCGCCTGTGCCATGATCGGGGAATGAGCACCGGTTCCCCGTCCCATTTCCTGGCGACCCCCGTCCACCGCAGCCGGCTGCGGTTCGCGGTGATGCTGCTGGCGGGACTGCTTGCCGCCGGGGCCTCGGGGTTCACCGGACACTGGGTGGAAGCCCCGGCGATCGGCTGGAGCAGCGCCGCCCTGACGTATGTGCTTTGGGTGTGGATCGTGATCGGACCGCTGGACGCGGCCCAGACGCGGGCGCACGCCACGTCCGAGGACCCGTCCCGCAGCGTCACGGATCTGATGATCCTCGCCGCCAACATCGCCAGCCTGGCGGCCGTGGCCGCCGTCGTGCTGGACTCGCACAGCAACAACGGCGGCTCCCGCCTCGGCGGCGGGCTGCTGGCGCTGACGTCCGTCGCGCTGTCCTGGATGCTGGTGCAGACGCTCTTTACCGTGCGCTACGCCGGGCTGTACTACAGCACCGCGCCCAGGGCCGGGGCGGCGGTGGGCGGCATCGACTTCAACCAGCACGAGCCGCCGCAGTACACCGACTTCGCCTACCTCAGCACCAGCCTGGGGATGACCTACCAGGTGTCGGACACGGCACTGAAGAACCACGCGATCCGCGCCGAGGCGCTCAAGCACAGCCTGCTGTCCTACCTGTTCGGCACCGTGATCCTGGCCGCCACGATCAACCTCGTGATCGGCTTGGCCGGGTCCTAGGAACGTTCCGGGGGAGTGCCGGCCGGGTTACCGGGCGGCGGTGCGGAAGAACAGTTCGGTGACTACCGCCAGTCGGTGCGGGTCATCGACGCCGCAGAGCTCGCGGGCCGAGTGCATCGACAGCAACGGGACGCCGACGTCGACCGTTCTGATCCCGAGCCGGGTGGCGGTCAGCGGGCCGATCGTCGAGCCGCAGGGCATCACATTGTTGGAGACAAATTCCTGGTACGGAATCCCGGCGTCGGTGCAGAGCCTGGCCCACAGGGCCGCCCCGGCGGCGTCCGTGGCGTAGCGCTGGTTGGCGTTGATTTTCAGCAGCGGCCCGCCGTTCAGGGCCGGGCGGTTGGCCGGGTCGTGGCGCTCGGCGTAGTTGGGGTGCACGGCGTGGCCGGCGTCGGCGGATACACAGAACGACGCCGCAAACGCCTGCCGCCGCTGGCTCGCCGTGGCGCCGAGCCCGTCGGAAACGCGGACCAGGATGTCCTCGAGGACCGGGCCGCAGGCACCGGAGCGCGAGGCAGAGCCGATTTCCTCGTGGTCGAAGGCGGCCAGCACGGCGATCGGCCCCTCCGCCGGCACCTCGCCGGCGGCGTGCGCGATCAGCGCGGCGAGGCCGGCGTGGGTGGCGGAGAGGTTGTCCAGGCGTCCGGAGGCGAAGAATTCACCCTCGGCACCGAAGACGGCCGGCGCCTGCGTATCCGCGATCACAACGTCGTAGCCGCCGATCTGCGCCGGATCCACCGCGGCGCCGGGTACCCGCTCCGCGAGCAGGCCCAAGAGGTCCGCGCCGGCCGGGTCGCCGAGGCCATAGACCGGGTTCATGTGCTGCTGCTTGTCCAGGGCCAGGCCGTCGTTCACGGCGCGGTCCAGGTGGATGGCCAGCTGCGGGAAGCGCAGCAGCGGACCGGTGGCCGTCAGGTGCTCGGTACCGTCCAGCATCACGAGCCGGCCGGCGAGCTGCAGTTCGCGGTCCAGCCAGGAGTTGAGCAGTGGCCCGCCGTAAACCTCGACGCCGGCCTGCAGCCAACCGAACTTGCCGGTGGTGGGCTTGGGCTTGAGCTTGAACGACGGCGAATCGGTGTGTGCGCCGAGGATGTTGAAGCCGGTGGTGGGGCCGGCCCCGCGCGGCGTCACCCAGGCGATGAGGGCGCCGTCGCGGACCACGTAGAACTTGCCGGCGGAACCCTCGGCAGCGCTGCCGGTTGCGGCACCGGGCCAGGGCTGCAGCTCGTCGAGCCCGGTGAACCCCGCTTCGTCCAGCCGCCGGGCGGCCTCGTGGACGGCGTGGAAGCTCGACGGCGACGCGCTGACATACGCGCCGAGGTCCCGGATGTGGTCTGCGGCAGTGGCGGAGGAAGGCATGGCTCCGAGTCTAGCGCCGCGGTTGCACCCCGCCCCCCACCGGACATGCCCTCCGCTGGCGGCGGCGGTTGGGCATAGGGGCGCTATGTCCATTGCTGGTCGCGCGCGTGGGGCATGTCCGGTGGCACGGGCCCGTGCGGGGCAGCCCGGGCGTCGGGGGCGGAGCTGCTTCGGGCTTACTTGGCCGGGCCGACGCCGGCGTCGGCATCCTCGCGACGGAGCTCGGCGTCGTCGGGCTGCTGCCCGGCAGGCTGCTGCACGGCGGGCGCCTTGGCGCCGTGCTTGCGGTAGCGCCAGAGTCCGATCCCCACCACGACGGCGGCCAGGGCCAGGGAGAGCAGCAGCGATTCCCTGGTGGTGTCCAGCACCACCATGCCCACCAGCAGCGCGACGATGCTGATGATCGCCAGCCAGGTCAGGTACGGGAACAGCCACATTTTCAGCTGCAGGTCCCGCGCTGCGGTGCCCATCCGGCGGCGCAGGATCAGCTGCGAGACGGAAATGACCAGCCAGACGAACAGCGCGATGGCGCCCGAGGTATTGACCAGGAACAGGAACACGGTGTCCGGGGCGATGTAGTTCAGTCCCACGGTGATGAAGCCGACCACGGTCGATGCCAGCACGGCGGCGGCCGGGACGCCGCGCTTGGAGATCCGCATCCAGGAGCGGGGTGCGTCGCCGCGGCGGGAGAGCGAGAACAGCATGCGGCTGGCGGTGTACAGGCCCGAGTTGAGGCAGGACAGCACGGAGGTCAGCACCACGACGTCCATGATGGCGCCGGCGCCCGGGATGCCGAAGAGTTCGATGACGGCGACGTACGGGCTCTTGGCCACGGAGGCGGAGTTCCAGGGCAGCAGGGTCACGACGATTGCGATCGAGCCGATGTAGAAGACCAGGATGCGCCAGACCGTGGACTTGACGGCCTTCTTCACGGCGTCGACCGGGTTCTCGGATTCGCCGGCGGCAATGGTTGCGATTTCGGCGCCGAAGAAGGAGAAGACGACCACCAGGATGCCGGCCAGCACGGCTCCCGGGCCGTTGGGCATAAAGCCGCCCTTGCCGGTCAGGTTGTCCAGTCCGGGGGCCGGGACGCCGGGGACGAGGCCAAGGATGGCGGCAGCGCCGAAGAGCAGGAACAGCACGATCGCGGCGACCTTGATGGAGGCGAACCAGAACTCGAACTCGCCGTAGGACTTCACCGAGCCGAGGTTCGTCAGGGTCAGGAGCACCATCAGCACCAGCGCCCAGACCCACTGGTCAATGCCCGGAACCCAGCGGTGCATGATGGCGGCGCCGGCCGTGGCTTCGATGCCGAGAACAATGATCCAGAACCAGGCATAGAGCCAGCCGATGCTGAAGCCGGCCCAGCGGCCAAGTGCCTTGTCCGCGTAGGTGGAGAACGATCCGGTCTCCGGGTTGGCGGCTGCCATTTCGCCGAGCATGCGCATGACCAGGATGACCACGAGCCCCGCCGCCAGGTAGGCCACCAGAATGCCGGGGCCGGCCTGCTGGATGGCGGCGCCGGAGCCGACGAACAGCCCGGCACCGATGACGCCGGCGATGGCGATCATGGACAGATGCCGGGGTTTCAGGGATTTGGAGAGTTGCTGGTCAGCCTGCATTAAGCGCCGTCCTTCGTGGGGTGGTGTCGGCCCGGGCGACCCGTGCCCGGCGATGCCTGGCAAGGATGTGCGGCGGACCACAGTGTCGTTTCACCCTAGACCGGCCGGGGGAGGCCCCGGTCTGTGCAGTCCCACAAATTACGCTGACGCCGTTGGGGCGGAACTCCAGCGAGGAGGCCCGACAGGCAAAGGCTGTTGCCTCACGGTCAATTCCGCAATGTGCCTGAAACCACTGTTTCAGGCCGACGGCGGCGCCGAGTGCCCGCCGTCGGCCCCGTCGTCGTTCTCTGCGGCCCACCCAACTGGCTTGCAGTAGTTGCCGTTATGCCGGCCCATAACGACAACTACCGCGGCTAGATGTCCCGCTTCTTGAGCAGGACACCGGCCAGCACCACAGGGATGAGAACCCACGCGCCCAGCACGAGGGCTGCCTGCCAGGCCTGCAGGGTGTTGGGGAGGTGCTCCGCGGCGGTCATCGCCTGCACGGTGTTGCCCGGCAGGTACTTCCGCGCCTCCTCGAAGAAATCGCCGGGGATCAGCTGGAACACGATCGGAAGCACGAAGAACAGCCCCACCAGGCTCATGATGCCGCCGGCGGAGTTGCGCATCAGCGCCCCGAGGGCCATGCCGATCGCAGCGACCGCCGCCACATAGATGCTGTTGACCAGCAGGAGCTTGACCGACTGGGAGCTGGCCAGGTCCAGCGGCAGGTCGTAATTGCCCAGGATCGGCAGGGACACCAGCCCGGCGAGGTAGACGGACACGGCGGTGAGGACAAACGCTGTCACCACCACCACGAGCAGCTTGGCCACGAAGGCCGGCGTCCGCTTCGGCACCGCCGCGAAGGTGGAGCGCGCCATGCCGGTGGTGAACTCGGAGCTCATCAGCAGCACGCCCAGCGAGCCGAGGATCAGCTGCGCGAACGGGATGCCGGAGGTGGGCGCGCCGAGCGCGAGTTCACTGCCCTGTGCTGCGAAGGCTGCGGCGGCGCCCGGATCCGTCGCGGCAGCCCGCGAGAACTGGCCCGTTCCCCATGCGGAGAGCGCGCCGAAGCCCACCAGCACCACCGCGGTCGAGGCGAGCAGGATCAGGGTGGACAGCAAGGTGCGGAACTTGATGAATTCGGCATTGAGGACACGCGCAAAGCTCGGGCCCGGGCCCTTGCTGAGGCCGTCGCCGGGCCGGCCGGCTACGGTGCCGGTGTGCGCCCCGCGGCCTGAGGGGTTGGGTTCGAGAGTGGTCGAGCTCATGGCTCAGTTGCCTCCGGACTGGGCGGGGGCGGGGACGCCCGTGGTGATCAGCGAGTGGTATTCGACCTCATCCTTGGTCAGCTCCATGTAGGCCTCCTCGAGGCTGGCCTGGAGCGGGGTGAGTTCGTAGATCATGACGTGGTTGTCGAGGGCGGTGCGGGCGATGTCCCGCGGCTGAAGCCCCGTGACTTCCAGGAGTTCGCTGTCCTGGACGTCCACGGCACCGCCGGCTCCGGCCAGCAGGCGCATCAGTGTCTCCGGCTGGTCGGTGCGGACCCGGGTGCGGCCCTGGCCCTTGCCGGTGATGATCTCCTGGATCGGGGCGTCCGCGATGATCCGGCCGCGTCCGATCACAATCAGGTGGTCCGCGGTGACGGCCATTTCGCTCATCAGGTGGCTGGACAGGAATACGGTGCGGCCCTCGGAGGCCAGGTACTTGACCAAGTTGCGGACCCAGACCACGCCTTCCGGGTCGAGGCCGTTGACCGGTTCGTCCAGGATGACGGTCTGCGGGTCGCCGAGCAGCGCCGCCGCGATGCCGAGGCGCTGGCCCATGCCGAGCGAGAAGCCGCCCACCTTTTTCCTGGCCACCTCGGCCAGTCCGGTCATTTCAATGACCTCGTGCACCCGCTTCTTCGGGAGGCTGTGCGTCGCGGCCATGGCGAGCAGGTGGTTGTAGGCCGAGCGGCTGGTGTGCACGGCTTTCGCGTCCAGCAGGGCGCCGACGTCGCGCAGCGGCGCGTGGTGCCGGTCGAACGGCACGCCGTTGACGGTGACTGAGCCCGACGTCGGCCGGTCCAGTCCCATGATCATGCGCATGGTGGTGGACTTGCCGGCGCCGTTGGGGCCGAGGAAGCCGGTGACCCGGCCGGCTTCGACAGTGAAATTGACTCCCGCGACGGCGGTTTTTTCGCCGTACACCTTGGTCAGGCCTCGTGCTTCGATCATGGAAGCGTTCCTTTGCGTTGCGTGTGGTTGTGTATCCACCACGCTACCGATGCGGCCGCTCGAATTCGCCGCTCTCAGGGTTGATTCAGGGGTCAATCAGGGTCGTCCCGCGGCGGGCTCTCCGGTCAGTCCTGCGGTCTCGGGGAGTAGTAGACCAGCCCGCCGGGCTTGACCGAGAACTCCACGGCGCGGACTCCGGGCATGACTTCGCCGTCCACCGCCAGCACCATCGTGGTGCCCCCCGGCTCCACCCTGATCCGGCTGGTTTCACGCAGGTGGGTGATCCGCGATGTGGCCACGGTGCCGGTCAAGACGGCCCACAGCAAGCGCAGCCGGGCAAAGGATTCGTCCGCGGTGATCATCCGCAGGTCCAGCACGCCGTCGTCCAGCACCGGCCGGACCAGCGGCGCGTGGTCGCGGGGGTAGTAGCGGCCGCGGCCGACGTAGAGGATCCAGACCCTGTGCCGGACGCCGTCCACCACCAGGGTACCGGGGGTGCCCGCGGCGAAGGTGCGGAACATGGCGACGACCCCGGCCAGCGGCTTCCCCAGGGCCGGCTGAAGCTGCTCCCGGCGGCGCACCAGATTGGGGTAAAGGCCGATGCTGGCGGTGTTCAGCATGGTCAGTTCCAACTTTTCGGGGCTGTCCGGCAGCCCCCGCTCCACCGCGACGTGGCCAAGGTCGGCCCGCGCCGCCTCCCCTTTGGCGGCGGCCTCGACGGCGGCCTGCAGGGTGGGGGTGCCGGCGTCGCGGGCGAAGTGGTTGAGGGTTCCGCCCGGCAGGACCAGGAGCGGGATGGAATGCTCAACGGCGAACGCGGCGGCGGTGCCCACAGTCCCGTCGCCGCCCCAGACGCCGAGCGCGACGACGCCGGGGCGGGTCGCCACCGCCTCGATCGCGGCCGCCACCTCCTCGTCCGGACCGATCTCCTGTATATACGCCTTGGGGAATACTTTCCGGAGGGCGGCGGCCGTCTCTTCGGCATAGGAGCCGCCGAGCGTATTGACGGCAATGCCTAGTCCCTCACCGTCGGGCAGCGCGGCCGCCGGCACGGGGGTGCGCCGGACCGCGGGGAACGGGGGACGGACCGGCCACCACTTCCTGGTAACGAGGGCCGCCCCGGCGCCGATCGCGGAGCCGAAGAAGACGTCCGAGGGCCAGTGCGCCCCCGTGTGGACCCTGGAATAGGCGACTCCGGCGGCGACGGGAGCCAGGGCGGCGCCGAGCGCCGGACGGACCAGCCCTACACCCAGGGCGAAGGCGGCGGCCGAGGCGGAGTGCCCCGAGGGCATGGAGGAACTGCTGGGCTGCGGGTGCACAAAGCGGAAGACCGGGAGGTGCTCGGGCAGCGGCCGGGCCCGCGGCAGCAGGGTCTTGAAGACCACATTGGTCACGGCGGAGGCCACGCCCTGTGCCAGGACACCGTGCAGCGCCGCACGCCGCGTCCTGCCGGGAAAGAACGCCATTACGCCGGCAATACCGAACCAGAGCTTGCCCTTGTTGGCGGCTGCGGAGAGCCGCCGGAAAAAGTCGTCGTGGCCCCCGCCTGGCAGCCCGGACACGGATTGAACGAGTCTGCGGTCCAGCTTCTCCAGCCGGTGCGGCGTTTTTCCCAGCATGCTTCGCATTTCCCCACCCTACTGCTCAGCTGGCGCGCAGGGGCCTCGCGGCGCCGGCGAGCAGCAGGGCCCCCAGAATCGGCACCCCGATGGCCAGCAGCGCCAGCCGGATCCCGGTCAGGTCGCCAAGGTAGCCGAGCAGCGGCGGCCCGGCCAGGAAGGCGAGGTAGCCGAGGGTGGACACGACCGAGACGCGGGCCGCGGCGTGCTTGGGGTCATCGGCCGCGGCGGACATGCCCATCGGAAAGGCCAGGGCCGCCCCCACACCCCACAGGGCGGCGCCGGCCGTCGCGAGCCAGATGTTGCCGGCGAAGACGAAGAATCCCAGCCCGGCCGCGGCGGCTGCCATGCTGCCGCGCAGCACCGCCACCCGGCCGTACACGTCGATCGCCCGCCCGCCGAAGAAGCGAACGGCGGTCATTGCCAGCACAAAGACCGCGAACAGCAGGGCTCCGGTGGACTGTTCGGCACCGAGGCCGTCCACGGCGGCCTTGGCGATCCAGTCATTGCCCGCGCCTTCGGTCAGGGTGGCGCCCAGGACGACCACACCGATCAGCAGGGTGCGGCCGTCCCGCCAGGCGGAGGCGGCCCGGGGCGGCCTGGCTTCGCCGTCGGCCGGAACCGGCGCCGGGATGTGCGGCAGGAAGTAGCGTGGCGCCACCAAAGCGGCCACGACCACCACCGCGGCGATGACCAGCAGGTGCGCCGGGAGCCCGACGCCGAGTGTGGATAGCCCCGCACCGAGAAGCGCACCCACAAAGGCGCCGCCGCTGAACGCGGCGTGGAACTGCGGCATGATGGTCCGGCCCAGCCGGTGTTCGACGTCGGCGCCCTCAATGTTCTGGGACACGTCCCAGAGGCCGATGCCGATGCCGAAGAAGAAGAGCGCCACCGCGGTGCCGACGATCGAACCCACGTTGAGGGACAGCGCGATCCCGACACCGGCGGCCGCCGCCAGCAGGCCGGCTGCCCGGACCGTGTTGCCTGTCCCCAGCCGGCCCACCACCCAGCCGGCGGTCGGCAGCGCGATCAGCGAGCCGACTGCGACGCACAGCAACAGGCTTCCCATCTGCCCGGAGGTGATGTGCAGGGTCTCGGTCACGGCGGGGATGCGCGCGGCCCAGCTGGCGAACACGAGGCCGTTGATCCCGAAAATCAGGAAGGTCGCCGCAGCGGCGGCCTTCAGGGGCGGGGCGGTTGCGGTTCTGGTCATAAGGTCACTGCCTCCACGGAGTGTTGTGCGGGCCGGTCAGGGTCTTGCCAGGGCAGCGCGGGGTCACTTCACGCCCAAAAAACCTCCGGGTATGGGCGCCAAGTAACCCCGCGCTGCTGTTAATCAGCGGGCCCGCTCGACGCGTTTTTCGTCCCAGACCGGCTCGGCGGATTCGTAGACCTTGCCGTCGGAACCGAAGACCAGGAAACGGTCGAAGGTGCGGGCGAACCAGCGGTCATGCGTGACGGCCAGGACGGTGCCCTCAAAGTGGTCGATGGCCCGTTCCAGGGCCTCGGCCGAGTGCAGGTCCAGGTTGTCCGTGGGCTCGTCGAGCAGCAGCAGTGTGGCGCCGGAAAGCTGCAGCAGCAGGATCTGGAACCGGGCCTGCTGGCCGCCGGAGAGGGATTCGTACTTCTGCTCGGACTGTGACGCCAGGCCGTAGCCGTCCAGCGCCCCGGCCGCCGCCTCGCGGCCCAGCCCGGAGCGGTGTTCGTCGCCGCGGTGCAGGATGTCCAGCAGGGTCTTGCCGAGCAGGTCCGGCCGGACGTGGGTCTGGGCGAAGAACCCGGGCCGGATCCGGGCGCCGAGCTTCACGGTGCCGTCGTGCGGGACTTCGGCGATGTCCACATCGGAAACGGGCAGGTGCTCGCGTTCCGGGTCGGTGCCGCCAGTGGCGAGCAGGCGCAGGAAGTGGCTCTTGCCGGAGCCGTTGGAGCCGAGTACGCCCACCCGGTCGCCGAACCAGACCTCGGTGGAGAACGGCTTCATCAGCCCCGTCAGCTCCAGCTTCTCGGCCACGATGGCGCGTTTGGCCGTGCGTCCGCCCTTGAGCCGCATCTGCACGTTCTGCTCGATCGGCAGCGCCTCGGGCGGGCCGGCCTCGAGGAATTTCGCCAGCCGGGTCTGCGCGGCATGGTAGCGGTTGGCCATGTCGGAGCGGAACGCGGCCTTGTTCTTGTACATGTTGACGAGTTCCTTGAGCTTCACGTGCTCCTCGTCCCAGCGCTTGCGCAGCTCCTCGAAGCGGGCGTTCCGGTCCGCACGGGCTTCCACGTAGGAACCGAAGCCGCCGCCGTGGATCCAGGCGCCGGCGCCGTTGATGCCCGGCTCAAGGGTCACGATGCGGCCCGCGGCATTGTTGAGCAGTTCGCGGTCGTGGCTGATGAAGAACACGGTCTTCTTAGACTCGTTGAGCTTGGCTTCGAGCCAGCGCTTGCCCGGGACGTCGAGGTAGTTGTCCGGTTCGTCGAGCAGCAGCAGTTCGTCCGGGCCGGCGAACAAGGCCTCAAGTACCAGCCGCTTCTGCTCGCCGCCGGAGAGGCTCGACGCCGGCCGGTGCTGCGCGCGGTCGAAGGGCAGGCCAAGGGCGGCCATGCAGACCTCATCCCAGACGGTTTCGACGTCGTAGCCGCCAGCGTCGCCCCAGTCCACGATCGCCTGCGCATACTTCATCTGGGTGGGTTCGTCGTCGTGCTCCACCATCGCCAGCTCCGCCTCGTCCACGGCGCGCGCAGCGGCGGCCAGCGCGGGCGGCGCGGCGGAAACCAGCAGGTCGCGGACGGTAGAGTCGTCGCGCACCTGGCCGACGAACTGGCGCATGATGCCCATGTTCCCGGAGCGGCCGATGACGCCTTCGTCCGGAACGAGGTCGCCGGAAATGATCCGGAACAGCGTTGTCTTGCCTGTCCCGTTGGGTCCGATCAGGGCCGTCTTGGTGCCGTCCGGGACCTTGAACGTCACCCCGTTGAGCAGCTGGGTGCCGTCGGAGAGGAAGTAGTCGATGCCGGAAACGTCAATATGAGCCACCCGGCAATCTTCCCACGGCCCCTAGCCGGCGGCGGTGAGGAACTCCTTGAGCAGGGGCCCGGAGGTGGTGGCGCCGAGGCCGCCGTCCTCCACGAACACGGCAACGGCGAGGTCGCCGTGCACGGCCACGATCCAGGCGTGGGTCTTCGGCGGGTTCTCCTTGCCGAATTCGGCGGTGCCGGTCTTGGCGCCCACCGGTGCGCCGGGCACCGAGGCGAGGAAACCGGCGTGCCCGGAGGTCACGACGGCGCGCATCATGTCCGCCAGGGACGCCGCCTCCGCGGCGGTCACCGGTTTGCCGGCGGACTTCGCCGGCTCGGGCGCGGACTGCGTCGGCGACGCCGTCGGACCCGCCGACGGCGTCGGACTGCCCGTCGTCGCGGCGTTCGGGTTGAGCACGAGCTGCGGTGACACCGGCGCACCCTTGGCCACCGACCCGGCCATGACGGCGGCAGCCAAGGGGGACATCAGCACCTTGCCCTGGCCGATCATTGAGGCGGCGTGTTCCGTCCCCTCCGCCTCGCCCGGGACAGAGCCCAGGAAGGCCGCCGTCCCCAGGGACGGGGCCTCCACGGCGACGCCGAGGGAGGTGGCCGCCGACTCCAGCTGGGCCTGGCTGACCTTTTCCCGGGCGTTGATGAATGCGGTGTTGCAGGAATGCGCGAAGGCGTCGCGCAGGGTCACGGAGCCCAGTGAAGCGGCGGGGTAGCCTTCCGCGTTCTTGAAGGTCCGGCCGTCCACGGTGAGGGTGGCGGGGCAGTCAACCTTGGCATCGGGGGTCATTCCGTTGCGGAACATGGCCAGCGAGTCGACGATTTTGAAGATGGAACCAGGGGCGTACTGCCCGAGCATGGCCGTGTCATACCCGTTGCTTCCCGGCCCGGAGGCGGCGGCCAGGACCGCGCCGCTGGAGGGGCGGAGCGCGACGATGGCCGACGCCGGTCCCACGTCGCCCAGCACGTCCTCGGCCACCTGCTGAAGCCGCGGGTCCAGGGTGGTTTTCAGCGCGGTTCCGGGCTTCATCGGCTCCTGGAACAGGATGCGGCGGCCTTCGTTGGGCTGGGCCCTGCGTTGTTCCGCGGTCAGGCCCTCGGTCTGGGCGAAAACCTGGATGCCGCTGGTGCCGCGCAGCTGGGCGTCGTACTGCTGCTGGAGGCCGCCGGTGCCGGTGGTGTCTCCGGCCCGGAGGGCGCCGCCGGATTTTTCGATTTGTTCGGCGCTGGCCTCGGCGACGGTTCCGAGCAGGGCACGGGCGAAGCTGCGGGTGGGGGCCAGTGGAAGCGAGTCGGCGATGGCCCGGGCACCAGGGATCGCGGCAATCTGGTCGTCGGTGATGGTCCGCCCGGCCTGGCGCAAGGTAATGGCGGCGACGAAGGCTTCGGGTCCGGACGCCGTGACCTGCTTGGTGTAGGCGGCCGGGTCGACGCCCACCAGCCGGGCCAGCTTGTCCGCCGACGCGGACGGATCCGCCGACCCCAGTTGCTGCTTGTCGATGCCGACGTGGACCACCGGCCGGTCGGTGACGAGCTTGGCGCCGCCGGCGCCCAGGATCTCGGCCCGCTGCGGGGACTCGGTTGAGGTGCCGAGGACTTCAGTGTCGGCCAGGCCGGGCACCAGCAGGTCCGGGCTCCAGAGAGTCTGCCACTTCCCGTCCGCCTTCTTCAGCTGCGCGGACACGGTGTATTTCCACTCGCCGGCGCCGATTTTCCAGCTGTAGTCCAGCGGGACCGTGGCGGTGTCCTTTTCCAGGGTCAGCTCCCCGGCGGTCACCGCGGGTTTTGTTGGGTCGAGCGCTTTGAAGACGGCCTTGAGCCGTTCATTTGCCGCACCGGAATCCGTGCCTTCGAAGGCTACGGCGCCGACGTCGAGCGCGGCGACCGCCGAGGCCAGCTGCTTCGCAGCATCCTGCGCCCCGGACCGGCCGTCATCGCAGGCTACGAGCGAGGTGCCCAGGACCAGGCCGACAAGTGCCAAGGACAGTTTGTGAATTTTCCCCATTGCGCCATTATGCCCCGGGGCCCGGACAGCGGCGGTGTCACGTAGCCGCCCCCTGCCTAGCCGCGCCGGATGATCCGCCGCTGTGCGGCCATGGCGATCGCCGCCGTGCGGTTGTCCACGCCCAGCTTCGCGTAAATGTGCACCAGGTGCGTCTTGACCGTTGCCTCGGAAATGAACAGCTGCCTGGCGATGGCGCGGTTTCCCAGGCCGGTGGCCAGCAGTTCGAGCAGCTGGATCTCCCGGGCGGACAGGGCCGGCCCGGGGTTGCGGATCCGGCCCAGCAGCCGCGCGGCGACCTCCGGGGCCAGCGCCGTCTGGCCGGCGGCGGCAGCGATGACCGCCTGGCGGATCTGCTCCGGCGGCGCGTCCTTGAGCATGTAGCCGCTCGCGCCCGCCTCGACCGCGGCGAGGATGTCCGCGTCGGAATCGAACGTGGTGAGCACCAGCACGGGCGGCGCCGGCGTCCCGGCCTCGCCGGCCTTGATCCTGCCGGTTGCGGTGACCCCGTCCATGCCGGCGCCCATCTGCAGGTCCATGAGCACGACGTCGGCCGGTTCGCCGAGGGTGTGCAGCCGCTTCAGTGCGGCCAGGGCCGCGGCGCCGTCGCCTGCTTCCGCTGCGACGGTGATGCCGTCGAAATCGGCCAGCATGGCCCGCAGGCCGGCCCGGACAACCGGGTGGTCATCGACCAGGAGCACTCGGATTCCGTTCACAGTTCTTCCTTTCCAAGCGGCAGCCGGATGGCCACCACCGTCCCGTCACCCGGCGCGGACTCCACTTCGAGGGTCCCGGCCAGCGCGGCCACCCGCTCCCGCAGCGACTTCAGTCCGTAGCCGGAGCCGTCGGCCCGGACCCGCACCGCCGCCGGGTCAAACCCGGCTCCGTCGTCGAAGACGTCCATGGCCACCTCGGTGCCCAGGAAGGACAGCGTCACGACGGCGGTGCCGGCGTTCGCATGGGTCCATACGTTGGCGAGGCTGGCCTGCGCCGCGCGCAGCAGGGTGGTCCGGTACGGGGCGGGGAGCTCCGCCGGGGTTCCGTCGACTTCGAGGCGGCAGCGCAGCACAGTGCCGCGCGCGGCCGCCTCCCTTTCTGTGGTGTCGCAGAGCCGGCGCAGGCTGTTCACCAGCGGGCTTTGTTCAAGTTCGGGCGGCTGCAGGCCGCGAACAAAGTTGCGTGCCTCAGCCAGGTTTGCCGCCGCCGTGTCCTGGACTGTCCGGAGCCGTGTCCGGGCCAGTGCCGTGTCCCCCGCGTCCAGCGCCCGTTCGGCCGATCGCCCCATCAGCACGATGCTGGAGAATCCCTGGGCCAGGGTGTCGTGGATTTCCCGGGCCAGCCGGGTCCGTTCCGCCAGGGTTCCGGCCTCGTGCTGGCTGCGGGCCAGCTCGGCGCGGGTGCGGCGGAGCTCCTCGGCCGCCCGCCGCTGCTTTTCCGCCTCAAGGTAGAGCGCGCGGTAGGCCAGGCCGGTGACGACGGCGAACGCCGCCCCGAAGGCGGGGCCGAGCACCATCGGCAGCTGCGGCGCACTCCCGGCCGGGCCACCGTTGTGGAACCACAATCCCGTGATCACCAGCAGCGTGCTGGCCGCGATCGCCACCAGCGCCGGGGCCCGGGGCAGCAGGTGCAACTGCAGGAAAAACAGCGGGAAGGCCAGCCAGACGAAGTCCGCGCTGCCCCAGACCAGCAGCAGCCAGAGCAGACAGACCGCGCCCAGCCACCACACCGAAAAGCGGCGCGGATCGAAGCGTCCGGGCCGGGCGGAGTGACGCTTCTCGAGCACCGTGCCGGCCAGGTAGACGACGGCGAGGCACAGGGCCAGAGCCAGCTTCAGCCAGCCCGTGCCGTGGACCCCGGCGGCCAGCAGCCGCACCAGCGCCACGAGCAGCAGCACGGCGAATCCCACGTGCAGGCTGACCCGCAGGACCCGCAGGACCACGGCGGCACCGGTGGAGTCCTCCGCCGGTGCGCTGCTTCTGCCGTCCATGGTTTCAGCCTAGCGCCGGGGGCCGGCCGAAAACCGGGAAACGTCCCGGGAGGGCGGCCCCGGCGTTGAGGATCAACCGTTTGGTTGACCGGCGGGTCATCCAAACGGGCGCGGCGGACCATCCGGAGCCCCGATGGCACGGCCGGCCCGCGGCGCGAGAGTGGAGGGGAGCCCAACCACCAACGACAAAGGACACCCATGTTTCTCGCCATCCGCGACATCCGCTTCGCCAAGGGCCGGTTTGCCCTGATGGGCGGCGTCGTCGCCCTTATCACCCTGCTGCTGGTGATGCTCTCCGGACTCACCGCAGGCCTTGGCAACCAGTCGACCTCCGCCATCGCGGCGCTGCCCGTCGACCAACTGGTCTTCGGCGCCCCCGCCGGCGGCAGTCCCGAGGCCTCCTTCACCGAATCGGAGGTCACCGGTGCGCAGGTGGCCGCGTGGTCGGCCCGTGAGGGCGTCGGCACGGCGGAGGCGCTGGGCGTCAGCCAGGGCCGGCTGCAGGTCCTGGGCGGCGGGGGAGTGCCCGCCGGCACCGCCAACGTGGCCGTCTTCGGCGTCGGGTCTGGGAGCCGTCTGGCTCCGGCCCCGGTGGCTGATGGCACCGTGGTGGTCGGGGCCGGGACCGCCCAGGACCTCGACCTCGCCGTCGGCAGCCGGGTGGCGGTGGGCGGCACCGAACTGGCCGTCTCCGCCGTGGTTCCGGAGCAGTGGTACTCGCACACCGGCGTCGTGTGGACCACCCTGGGCGACTGGCGGACGCTGGCCCATCTTGCCGGAAGCGGCGCGGTCGCCACGGTGGCGGCGGTCAGCTTCGAGGACGGCGCCGCAGTCGACGTCGCGGCGGCCAACCGGGCGGCCGGAACCGTCAGCGCCAGCCGGGAGGGCTCCTTCCAGGCCCTCGGCTCCTACCGCAGCGAGAACGGTTCGCTCCTGCTGATGCAGGCCTTCCTCTACGGCATCTCCGCGCTGGTGATCGTGGCGTTCCTGACCGTCTGGACCGTGCAGCGCACGCGGGACATCGCCGTGCTGAAGGCGATGGGCGGTTCCTCGGGCTACGTAGTCAAGGACGCCATGGTGCAGGCCGCGGTCGTCCTCGTCGCCGGGGCGGCCGCCGGCGGCACGGCGGGTGTTGTCGGCGGCCTGCTTGCCGCCCGGGCCGCGCCGTTCCTCACCACCCCGCAGACCACCCTGTTGCCGGTGGCCGGGATTGTCGTCGTGGGCCTGGCCGGTGCTGCCCTGGCCGTGCGGGGTATCACGCGCGTCGACCCGCTGCTGGCGCTCGGCGGCAACTGACCTGGCCGCCCCGACCACTGAACACTGAACACTGAACCTTGAACACTGAACATTCTCTGAAAGGCATATACGTGGAATCCGCCCTGCAACTCAGTAACGTGACGCTCGAATATCCCGACGGTGACGGAACGCTCCGTGCACTGGACGACGTGAGCCTGGAGCTCGGCCACGGCGAATTCGTCTCCCTGGTGGGTCCGTCCGGGTCCGGAAAGTCCTCCCTGCTGGCCGTTGCCGCCACCCTTGTCCGGCCCACGGCCGGCTCGGTCCTAGTCGCAGGCAAGGAGGCCGGTTCCCTCCCCGAGGCCGGGCGGACCGCATTGCGCCGGGACAGCATTGGCATTATCTTCCAGCAACCGAACCTGCTGCCGTCCCTCACCGCGGTCGAGCAGCTCGTCATCGCCGCCCATCTGCGGTCCGAGCCGCTCCGCGAGGCACGAAGCAAGGCCGCAGCGCTGCTGGGACGCGTCGGCCTCGGGTCCGCGCTGGACAAGCGCCCGCACCAGCTCTCCGGCGGGCAGCGCCAGCGGGTCAACATTGCACGCGCGCTGATGGCCAGCCCCGCAGTCCTGCTGGTCGACGAGCCGACGGCGGCGCTGGACCACCAGCGGAGCGAGGAGATTGTCGGGCTGCTCCGCCAGGTCACGGACGAGTTCGGCGTGGCCACCCTGATGGTCACGCACGACACCGGGCTGCTGTCCTTCACCGATGCGGTGGCAACGATGCGCGACGGCCGTCTTTCGCCGGCGGAAACTCTCGTGCCGGCGCCTTAGGCACCCAGGCTGGGGAACTAGGCGCCCAGACTGGGGAACGGGAGCCCGAACATGTCTTTCAAGGCATACCTTGCGGCGTGGAAGCCTGGCATCCCGGTGACGCCCGGCCCGGGCGGCGTCGACGAGGAGCACAGGTACACGCCCGGAAGCGGGGTCCGCCACGGCACGGGACTGAGCACCGGCCGCCGGAGCAGGCCGCGCAGGTCCATCGCTCCGGCGCTGAAGTCCCCGCCGACGTAGTTCGAGTTGTACTCCCCGAGTTCCGCCGCCGTCGTCACCCGGTAGCCGACCACCAGGTCCCGGAACCCCGGTGCGAAGCGTTCCAGCTGGGCCATAATGGCCGCGCCCATGTCCACCGTGGACCCGGCCGGAACGTGGCAGTAGGTCCAGAGGATCTGCCGGCCCGCCGGTGCCCGGGAGGGATCGAACCGGGACGGCTGGGAGACCAGGACGTAGGGCCGCTCCGGGTGTCGGCCGGCGGCGACGAGGCGCTCCGCTTCGGCGGTCTCGGCACGCGTTCCGCTCACGTGCACGGTTCCGGCCTCGGCGAGTTCCGGAGCCGTCCACGGCACCGGGCCGGACAGGATGAAATCGACCTTGCAGGCGCCGTTGCCGAAGCGGAACGACTCGAGGGCGCGGGTGTAGCCGGCCGGGAGGCGGCCTCCGGCGATCCGCAGCAGTCCGGGCGGCGCCACGTCCAGCAGGGTGGCCCGGACGGGCGGAAGGTCGGTCAACGAGTCAATCCGCGCCCCGGTCTGCACCACGCCGCCGTGGGCTTCGATGTCCGCCACCATCGCTCGGGCGATCGCGGCGGAGCCGCCCACCGGGATGGGCCAGCCGCCGGCGTGCCCGAGGGCACCCAGCAGCAGGCCGGCCCCTGCGGCTGGCAGCGTCGGCAGGGGGGCGACGGCGTGCGCGGCCACCCCGGTCAGCAGGGCCGGAGCCAGTTCCTCCCGGAACCTCGCGCTCCACAACCGGGTGCCCTGCTCCAGGGTCCGCAACCCGAAGATGGCGGCTGTCAGCGGGTGCCGCGGGACCCGGAGTAGCTGGTTCAAGGTCAGGTCGGCCACGCCCTCCAGCCGGTCCACCAGGGGTGACATGAGCCGGCGGTAGGCGTCGCCGTCGCGCCCCAGGGCCGCGGCTGTCCGCTCCAGCGAGCGGTAGCCCAGCGCCGCCCGCCCGCCGTCCAGCGGGGCACCGTGGGAGAGTCCGGGGACCTCCAGCCGGATCCGCCGGGACAGCCCGAACTCCCGGAAAAAGGGTGACGCCAGGACCATCGGGTGCACCGCTGAGCACACGTCGTGGAGGTGTCCCGGCTCAATCAGCTCCGTGGTCCTTAGACCCCCGCCCAGGGACCCGGCCGCCTCGTAAACGTGCACCGCCAGTCCGGCCCGGGCCATGGTCACCGCGGCCGCCAGCCCGTTCGGACCTGACCCGACGACGGCTACATCAGGCACGGGAATCCAGCTCCGTGGGGACGCGCCGCCATGGCAGCACGGAAGCTGCCGGCCGCCGCAGGTTCAGCCGCAGCCGGTCCGCGGCGCCGTCGAACGGTCCGCCGTGCGGGTCGTCCACACCGCCCCGGCGTACGACGTCGTAGCTCGGGTCGCAGATGTCCCACACCACACGCGCCATCAGATAGCCGGTGGCGAGCATGTGGGCCACGACGGCGAGGACGTAGTAGGGCATGTCGATGTTGTGCTGGGTGGGACCTCCGCTGGTCACCTGGCCGAGGTACATCCAGATGGCCGCCCAGTGCAGGCCTTCGATGGCCTGCCAGAGAAGGAAGTCCCGCCACCTGGGCCGGGCCAAGGCCAGCAGCGGGATCAGCCAGATCACGAACTGCGGCGAATACACCTTGTTGGTGAGGATAAAGGCGGCCACGATCAGGAACACCAGCTGGGCGAGCCTCGGCCTCCGCGGGGCCGCGAGGGCCAGGGCGGCGACCAGCACGCAGGCGAGCAGGAAGAGGTTCAGGGCCAGGCCGTTGATCACCTCGGCTTCCAGCGGCTTCCAGCCCAGGCGGCCGGCAACGAGGTTGTACGCGAACCAGGGCGAGCTGTAGCCGGCCGGGCGTGACTCGGTGAACTGGTAGAAGTACTTCCAGCCGGCCGGGTCGCCGGTGGCTGCCGGGAGGTTCACGGCCAGCCAGGTCGCGGCGGCGGCGCCGGCGGTGACCAGGAAGGCGCGGATCTTGCCGGTGCGGAGGGCCAGCACCAGGACCGCGCCCAGGATCAGCAGCGGGTAGAGCTTGGTCGCGGTGCCGAGGCCGATGAACAGGCCGGCGAGGAGCAGCTTGTTCCTCGAGAAGAAGTACATCCCCAGGGCAAGCAACGCGACGGCCCACATGTCCCAGTTGATGAAGCCGGCGAGGACGATGCCCGGGGCGAGGGCCACCATGGCGGCGTCCCACGACCGGCGGCGCGCGGTCCGCGCGGTGGCCAGCACGGTGACGATCCAGACCGCGGCGACCAGGGTGGCGTTGACGTCAAAATAGGCCAGGACGCGGGCGTTGCTCACGCCGTGGCCGGGGACCAGCAGCGCCGTGGCGCCGGCGATAAGCCCCATCAGGACGGGGTACTCGAAGAAGCTGCCCGCGGTGAGGAACGGGAAGGCACCGTCGCCCAGGCCGCGGTTCCTGAACAGTTCCGGGAAGTCCGAGTAGCAGGTGGCATAGAACTGGCCGGGGGACTCCCAGCCCTTGCTGCGGCAGTAGCTCTTCAGCAGGATCCCGGTCAGGGCAGCCAGCACGGTGAGCAGGACGAGGACCCGTTCCACCGTGAAGAATCCGGGGGAGACGATGCCGGGGGCGGTTCGCCGGCCCAGCGGGCCCCCGACGAGTTCGGTGAAATTCCGCAGCAGCAGGTCGCTGCGGCTTGGCACTACCAGTCGGGTCCGCTTCCGGTTCTCCGGCGGCATTGTCTCCTGCATGCCTTGAGCTTACCGGGGCCGCAGCGCTCCGCGGTGGCGGGCCCCAGGGGACGGTGACCGGGGACGGTGACAGGGGGACCGGCGGCCGGCGCGGCGGTGAGGGGGCCGTTAAAACAAGCAGCCCACGCGTTGCCGCGTGGGCTCCTTGGGGATCGGTTCCGATGGTCCTCATCAGTTCCTCCTTCTACGGGCATGATCTCTGCCGTGGCCTGGACCGAGGCGCCGCGGCATCAGCGGAGGAGTCCCATCTGGTGCATGGCAAGGAAGATGTCTTCGCGCCGCTGCTCAAGCAGCTGGGCGTTGAAGCGCGTCTTGTCTTTGCGCACGGGCTGTGAGTTGAAGATCAGCACGTCCTGCAGTTTTCGGATCATGGTGGTTACCTCCCCTCTGGGGTGCTGGAAGGAACGGTGGTTTCGGAGGCAACGCCGGGTGGCGGGTGCGGTTAATGGGGCTCGGAGCAAGAGTCACAATGGACCTTTCGTTGTTGTGGAAATGAAAAGTAATTGGGCACGGAAATTAGGGCCCTGGAAATGGAGGAATAAAGCCCTAATTAGGCATGGGAATGCCCGGCACTAATCGGGCGATATTAAAAAAGGCGAAACAATGGCCCCGGACGCGATGCGCCGCAACCCCAACAAGAAGCTGGGTTCCGAACTATGGGAATACTGCGCAAACCGCGTGGTTCCGCTGGGTCAGACGTTCCGTCCGGATTGTCCTGCGGGACAACACGGCAACCTTCCGATTCCGGCGTTAGACCGGGAGCGGGGGAGCTATCAGGCGGAAAGTCCGGCGTTCGGGCGCGCGGCAGCGACAGAGGCCGGGTTTGCGGTGAGGGTGTACATCCATCCGCTAGTCAAAGTAATCATTTTTCCCAACCTCCTTTTCTGTTCTGCCGTGGCTCCGGCTGACTGGCCGGGCGACGCGCGCCGTGACCCCGGCAGGTCGCTCTGGGGTCAGAAATAAAAATACACCATGAATGCGGCAGTTCGCCACAGAATTCATAAACTTTTGCTGAAAAACTTTTCTGAGCGGCGTTTAATCGGAGTTTATAGGCCCCAGCGCACGACGGCGGGGGTCTTCTTGTCCCATCCGAGCGTGCATACTTTCGCGGTGCCGAGCACGAAGTGCCGGCCTTCGTGGGCGTCGAGACCAAGCCACCGGGCGGTGAGGATGCGGGAGAAATGGCCGTGCGCCACGATCAGGACGTTGTCCAGGCCCGATTCGAGGACCCGGGCCACGATTTTGTCGGCGCGGGCGGCAACGTCGTCGAGGGCTTCCCCGTTGGGGACGCCGTGGGTCCAGATCAGGTAGTCGGGGTTGTCCTTGCGGATCAGGTCCGAACTGATGCCTTCGTACTCGCCGTAATCCCATTCCACCGCCAGGGGTTCCTGCTGCGCGTCGGGGAAACCGGCCAGCTCCGCGGTCCGGCGTGCCCGGCGCAGCGGGGAGGTCAGCACGAGGTCGAAGTCGACGGCGTCAAGCACCTTCCGCGCCTCCACGGCCTGCTGTTCGCCTTCCACGGTGAGCGGCAGGTCTGTCAGGCCGGTGTACTGGCCGCTCTTGGACCATTCCGTTTCGCCGTGGCGCAGGATCCAGAGCTGGGGACGGGGACCGTTGGAAGGTGCAATCACTTAGGACTCCTCAGTTGGGGATACGTCGACGGCGGCGGCTTCCGGCTGCGCCGCCCACCATTCATGCAGCTTGGCCTCGGCCACGGCGGGCTCCAGCGGTCCGTGTTCCATCCGCTCTTCCAGCAGGAACTTGTAGGCCCGCCCCACCACCGGACCGGGTTTGAGCCCCAGCAAGGCCATGATCCGGCCGCCGTCGAGGTCGGGGCGGACGGCGTCGAGCGACTCCTGCTCGCGCAGCGCGGCGATGCGCGCCTCGAGGTCGTCGTAGGCAAAGGCGAGGCGCTCGGCCTTGCGCTGGTTGCGGGTGGTCACGTCCGAGCGGGTCAGCCGGTGCAGGCGCTCCAGCAACGGCCCGGCGTCGGTGACGTAGCGGCGGACCGCCGAGTCGCTCCAGCCCGCGTCCCCGTAGCCGTAGAAGCGCATGTGCAGCTCGACCAGCTTGGCCACGGCCTTGATGGTGTCGTTGTCGAAGCGGAGCGCCTTCATCCGCTTCGATGTGAGCTTGGAGCCCACCATGTCGTGGTGGCGGAAGCTCACCGCGCCGCCGGGCTCGAAGCGGCGCGTGGCGGGCTTGCCGACGTCGTGCATCAGGGCAGCGAACCGCAGCACAAAGTCCGGCCCGGGCACGGCGCCGTCCGCGTCGGTTTCCAGCGCGGCGGCCTGTTCCAGGACCTGCAGTGAGTGCTGGTAGACGTCCTTGTGGCGGTGGTGCTCGTCGGACTCAAGGCGCAGGGCGGACACCTCGGGCAGCACGAACTCGGCGAGGCCTGTCTCGACCAGCAGGTCCACGCCGGTCCGGGGCCGGGCGGCGCAGATCAGCTTGACCAGTTCGTCGCGCACGCGCTCGGCGGAGATGATCTTGATCCGCTCGGCCATTTTCGTCATGGCCTGGCGCACGTCCGGGTGCACCGACACGCCCAGCTGGGCCGCGAAGCGCGCTGCGCGCATCATCCGCAGCGGATCGTCGGAGAAGGAATCCTCCGGGGATCCCGGTGTGGCGAGTGTGGACGAGTGCAGGTCCCGGACGCCGCCGAACGGGTCCACCAGTTCCAACGCCGGCAGCCGCAGGGCCATGGCGTTAATCGTGAAGTCGCGGCGCAGCAGATCGTCGGTGAGCGAGGTTCCGAACGCCACGACGGGCTTGCGTGATTCCGGATCGTACGCCTCGGCCCGGTAGGTGGTGATCTCGATCTGGAACCCGGCCTTGCGCATGCCGATTGTTCCGAAGGCGCGCCCGATCTCCCAGTAGTTGTCGGCCCATTTTTTGATCAGTGCCACCGTCTGATCCGGCGTCGCGTCCGTGGTGAAGTCCAGGTCCGGCGATACGCGGCCGAGGAAGAGGTCACGCACCGGTCCGCCGACAAGCGAGAGTTCGTGACCGGCGTCGACAAAGCGCTGCCCAAGCTCGAGGACCACCGGGTCTACCTGGAAGTCGACGGTGTGGGAATCAGTCTGGTGATGTGCATGCGCCATAGTCTCTTAAGCTTGTCAGAAATCCCGGCCAGCACCACACCATGGCGGTCCACGGACCGCCGGTGCCCGCGGCGCGGAGGGGAAGGGCCGCTGATCCAGTTTTCCGCCCGGCCACTTTCCTGTCATGTTTAGGTCATCAAGTCCGGGCAAGAGTCGTTAGAGTGGACTTCATGGCCCATCCCGTACCGAGCGCTCCCGGCAGGAGGACAAACGCACCGTTGCCCTCGGCAATCGGTGCCAACGTCGCGCCCGCGCAGCACCCGGGACAGGCGTCGCTGCCGACCGTCGAGGAAGTCTCCGCCGGCGGTGTGGTGGTGGATACCTCCGACGCCGAACTGCGCGTCGCCATCATTGCCCGCCTCAACCGCGGCGGACGCTTGGAGTGGTGCCTGCCGAAAGGCCACCCGGAAGGCAAGGAAAGCAACGAGGAAGCCGCCGTCCGTGAAATCGCGGAGGAAACCGGGATCGAAGGCAAGATCCTCGCGCCGCTTGGCAGCATCGATTACTGGTTCACCGTCAGCGGACACCGCGTCCACAAGACCGTCCACCACTACCTTTTGCAGTCCACCGGCGGGGAACTGACCATCGAGAATGACCCGGACCAGGAAGCGGTGGACGTCGCCTGGGTGCCCATCCACGAACTCGCCCGCAAACTCTCCTTCCCGAATGAGCGCCGCATCGCGGACCTTGCCCGCGAAGTCCTGCCCGAACACCGCTGAGGCCGCCGCCGGCGGTGCCCGGCAGGCAGTCCGCACCGTCGGACTCCGCGCCGTCCCGCTGCCGGGATTACGCATAAAGCCGCGCCCGGGTGAGACGATGAAGATAATGTCTGCCGCCAAGCCCCGATCAGCAAAGCCCGCCACTTCCGGGAACGACCACCCCCAGGCCGTCCAGTCCGGAGAGGCGCGGTCCAGCGCCGTTATGGCCGCCGGAACCCTGGTGTCGCGCTTCCTGGGCTTCGGAAAAACCTGGATGCTGGGAGCCGCCCTGGGCCTCGGATCCACGGTGACCGACACCTTCATCAACGCCAACAACCTGCCGAATCTGATCTTCCTGCTGGTGGCCGGCGGCGTGTTCAATGCCGTCCTGGTGCCCCAGATCATCAAGGCCAGCAAGGCACCGGACCGCGGCGCGGACTACATCAGCCGGCTGCTGACCCTGGCGGTTGTTGTGCTGCTCTCGCTCACCCTGCTGGTGACCCTCCTGGCGCCCTGGGTGATCGAATTGACCACGCAGGGCTATTCGCCGGCGCAGAAATCGCTGGCCGTGGCCTTTGCATTCTGGTGCCTGCCACAGATCTTCTTCTACGGCCTGTACGCCCTGCTCACCCAGGTCCTGAACGCGAACGGCGCCTTCGGGCCAGCCATGTGGGCACCCATCCTGAACAATATTGTCGCGATTGCCGGCCTGGGCATGTTCATCGGGATCCTTGGCGCCAATGCCAGCAATCCGCACACGCTCGACAACTGGGGCTCCTTCCAGACCTTCCTGGTGGCGGGGTTCTCCACGATCGGCGTGGTGGCGCAGACAGCCATCCTGCTGGTTCCGGTCTTCCGGCTGCGGCTGGGCCTGCGGCCCCGTTTCGGCTGGCGCGGGGTGGGCCTGGGGCAGGCGGCGAAGCTGAGCGTGTGGACCCTGGCCACCGCTGCCGCGGGGCAGCTGGCATTCCTCTACGTCATGCGCATCGCCACGATCCCGGGGGCCGAGCGCCTCCGGCTCGAACGCGCCGGAGACCACGCCGCGGCGGCCACCCTGCCCGGCAACGCCGTGCTGGAAGTGGCCAGCCAGCTGTACCTGCTCCCGCACTCCATCATTGCCCTGTCCCTGGCCACGGTGCTGTTCAACCGCATGACCCGTGCCTCCCAGGACGGCAACCGCGCGGAACTGCGCCGGGCGCTGTCGCACGGCCTGCGGACCATGGCCGTCGCCACGGTGTTCGGGGCCCTGGCGCTCTTCGCGCTGGCGGGACCGCTGGGCATGTTCTTCTCGGGCGGGCAAAAGCAAGACGGCGTGATGCTCGCCCAGACCCTGACCATCCTGGCCCTAAGCACCCCGTTCATGAGCGCGAACTTCATGATGTCCAGGGTCTTCTACGCCAACGAGGATGCCCGCACCCCCTTCTTCATTCAACTGGTACTGGCTTTCGTCAACGTGGTGGCGGCCTTCTTCATCCAGTTCCTTCCCTTTGACCAGATCATCTTCGCGATCGCGATCCTTTACACCGGCGGCAACATCCTCTCCGTCATGGTCAGTGCGTTCTTCCTGCGGCGCCTGCTCGGCCACCTGGACGGGCCGCGCGTGGCCAGCTCCTACATCCGGATGGGTTACGCGGCGCTCGGTTCGGCCGTCGCCGGGGCCGGCGCACTGTGGCTGATGGGCAGCTACCAGGCCGACGGTTTCGCCTGGAGCAGCCGTCCCGCCGCCCTGGTGACGGTCGTCGTCGTCGGGCCCGTGATGCTCGCCATCTATCTGGTCCTGCTGAAGGTCCTCCGGGTCACCGAACTCCAGGACCTGCTGCAGCCGCTGCTGGGACGTCTGCGGCGCACCCCCGCCGCCCCGGGGCCGGAAGTCGCTCCCGGAGCCGGCGGCGCTGACGCTGCTGCACCGGAGGTCCCGGCAGCGGCCCGCCGGACGCCGGAGCGCGCCACCACCTCGGTGGACACCGGCCTGATTCCCCGCATCTCGGGCGAGTTCGACGCCGCATCGTTCCGCGCGGGCCCGGATCTGGGCCGGCAGGACGCCCAGGGATGGGCGGCCGACGGCGGGTACCTCCCCGAAGAGGAGCTGCCCGGCACCGCTCAGGGCAGCCAGGGCCGCGGCGAGATTCCGCTGCCTGGGCGCCGGACGTACCAGGGCCAGGCCGGCCACAATCCATACTTCCCGTTTGACCGGCGCAGGAAAAAATGAAGCGCATCCGGTTCGCGCTGCCTTAGGTCACGTGGCGCAGACACTGCATCGGCTAGGATCGAAGACTAACAAGGGGAGTTGCGGACCAGGGGTCAACCGGCTTTACCGGGGGCCTGGAGTGACTGACGAAGTCATCGAGGCCAGCAGTTCCCGGACAGCCTAGGAGGAGCCCGTGTCCCACCCGATCGATGTCGGATCAGTACTTGGCGGCCGCTACAAGGTCACAGCCACTGTACTGACCTCGCATGACCAGGATCTGGTGCTGGACGGGGTGGACCAGGTTCTGAACCGGCCGGTGAGCATCCTTGTGGCCGGTCCGGGCAACGCCGATCAGGTGGCGCAGAGCGCCCGCGAGGTGGCAACCGGCGAGCGGCCCGGGCATGTCCAGATCCTCGACCTGGGGGTCAGCGACGCCGCGACCTACCTCATCACCAACCACACTTCAGCCGCAGACCTGCTGGACCTTGTGGTGAGTTCCAACCCGCCCTATGTCGAACCGTTCTTCACCGACACGCTGGGCAGCGAGATCTTCGGACAACCGCGGTCGCACGAGCCTGAGACCTATGACGGACTCTATGACGACGAGGAAGTCGACGCGGGGTACATCAACTATGGCGAGCACCAGCGCCAGGCCGGGCAGTTGCCCCCGACGCCGTCGGCGCCGGCCCAGCGCGTCCCCGCCCCGCCGGCTGCCTCGCCGGCCGCGGGCGCCCGCGGTACCGGCGCGGCAGCTGCCGGGGTAGCAGCGGGAGCGGCCGGAGTCGCCGCCGCAAACGCCGCGAAGTCTCCGAAGACCGCGCCGCAGGAAGCTACGGCGCAGCCAACGGCCGCCCAGCCGATCCAGCCGGCACCGCCTGCCGCGCCGGCACCGCCTGCACCGACGACGGCACCGGCGGACGCGACACCAAAGGTTTCCCGCTGGGAAGACGACGACTACGACGATGCCGAGCCGGATCAGCGGACAACGGCGCTGGAAGCGGCAGCCCTCTCCGGCTCCGGATCCGACCGGGCTGCACGCAGCTTCCCGGTATCCGCCAAGCAGACTCCTTCCGAGGACCGCTACAACGACGACGAGGACGACGACGAGTCACCCCGTCGTGAGCCCCGGTCCATGCGCTGGCTTGTCGGCGCCTTGCTGGCGGCCGTCCTGGTCATCGGCCTCATCTTTGCCGTAACCAACCTCGGCGGGCTCTTCAAGGGCAGTGCCCCCGAAGCCGGAAAGTCCACGGCGCCCGCAGCGAGTACCCAGGCACAGTCGGCAACGCCCTCGGCCAGCGAAAGCGCACCGCCGGCCGCCGTGCCGCCGGCCATTGAATCGGTCAGCCGGATCGGCAGCTTCGACTTCGCCGCGACCTATGACGGGGACCTGGTCAAAACCTTCGACGGCAACGCCGCCAGCTACTGGTCCGACATGGAATTCGCCAACGACGCTTGGGGTGGTTTTGCCCCTGACGGCGTTCCGCTGGTGGTGAAACTAAAGGCTCCGGCCCAGATCTCCTCGGTGACGCTGAGCCAGCTCGGCGCCTCCGGCGGCAATATCAGCGTCTTCACCAACAACCGGCCCTCGCTTGATGGCGCCAAGCAGGTAGGCAGCAACAGCTTCACCTCGTCGGAGCTCACCATGCCGCTGCAGGAGCCGGTCACGGCGCAGTATGTGATTGTTTCCATCAAGAGCCTGCCGAAGCTGGCCGCCCCCAAGACCCGCTACGGCTACGGGCTCCGCCTGGCTGAGATCAAGATCCAGTAGGAGCTGCCCCGGCCGCACGTCCCTGCCCCACCGCTGGGCCGGGCGGAATATTCAGCTACCCACAATAGTTGTGCCATGTGGCCGCCCACCCTGGCGGGCGCATCGATAAAGGAAGAGGTTCACCGTTCAGTGACCAACGCAGAAAACACCGCGTCCGAAGTACGTGATGTCATCATCGTCGGCTCCGGACCGGCGGGCTACACGGCCGCGGTGTACACGGCACGCGCCAACCTGAAACCGCTGCTCCTGGCCGGGTCGGTTACCGCCGGCGGTGAACTGATGAACACCACCGACGTCGAAAACTACCCGGGTTTCCCTGACGGCATCATGGGTCCGGACCTGATGGAGAATTTCGAGAAGCAGGCCGCGCGCTTTGGTACCGAGATCCAGTTTGAGGACGTCACCGAGCTGGACCTCGACGGCGATATCAAGACCGTTACGATCGCCACGGGGGAGACCTTCCAGGCACGCGCCATTATCCTGTCTACCGGCTCTGCCTACCGCGAGCTCGGCCTGCCCAACGAAAAGCGCCTCTCCGGCCACGGTGTGAGCTGGTGTGCAACCTGCGACGGTTTCTTCTTCAAGGATCAGGACATCGCCGTGATTGGCGGCGGCGACTCAGCGATGGAAGAGGCACTGTTCCTCACCAAGTTCGCAAAGTCCGTCACCGTGGTGCACCGCCGCGACACCCTGCGTGCCTCCAAGATCATGGCCGACCGCGCCCTGGCCCACGAGAAGATCAGCTTCATCTGGAACAGCGGTGTGGAAGACGTGCTCGGCGGCGACAAGGTCACCGGACTCCGGTTGAAGAACCTGCTTGACGGCACCGAAACCGAACTCGCCGTCACCGGCGTGTTCGTGGCGATCGGAAACGACCCCCGGACCGACCTGGTCAAGGGCAAGCTGGACCTTTCACCCGAAGGCACCATCGCCGTCGACGGCCGCACCTCCAAGACCAGCGTCCGCGGCGTCTTCGCCGCCGGCGACGTGATCGACCCGACGTACCGCCAGGCCATCACCGCTTCGGGATCCGGCTGCGTCGCCGCCCTCGACGTCGAGCACTACCTCGCTGACCTCCACGCCTAAACAGCGCGCGGCAATCAACCCAAGAGAGAGACAAGGTTATGAGCAACGCTAAAGATGTAACAGACGCCAGCTTCAGCACCGACGTGCTGGGAGCCGACAAGCCCGTCATCGTCGATTTCTGGGCCGAATGGTGCGGTCCCTGCCGCAAGCTCAGCCCTATCCTCGACGAGATCTCTGTCGAATATGGCGAAAAGGTCAACGTCGTCAAGGTCAACGTTGATGACAATCCGGCCATCGCTGCCGAGTACGGCATCACCTCCATCCCCGCCGTTTACCTGTTCCAGGGCGGCGAAGTGAAGGGCACCGTCATTGGCGCCCGGCCGAAGCAGTTCTTCGAAAAGGAATTCGCGGACTTCCTGTCCTAAGCTATTCCCGCGCTGGCCGGTTGATCCGGTCGGTCGGTCGGTCAGCCTGCCCGGCGGTGGCCCCCACTTCGCGAGTGGGGGCCACCGCCTTTTTGGTGGCCCCCACTCCGCCGATACAGAGCTCCGTGTGCTTCCAGAGCGGGCCCGGTGGCGCGGGAAGAAACCGAAAGTGTTTGATCAAAGCACCACATTTTGCTGGAATTGGACAAAGTGAGGCCCAAGGAATTGCGTGCACCCGGGTAGGCAGAAGTCAGCGGGCTGCGGGCTCAAAGGGTTAGGAAACACCGGCCGTCGGGCGGAAGGTGACTGGCAGCGGCTGGATGCAGAACAGGACGTCAGGGCGGCTAAGGCCGCACCAGGAGGCTCGTCCTAGCTCGTGCGCCTGCAGGCCCGGAGTTGGGAGGAAGACTCGCGCCGAGAGCCTGGACCTTTGCGCGATCGCGACGGGGAACTCGGTTGAACGGTGTTACCCCTCCAGCGAGCTGGACTGCATCCAATGAGGCTGCCGGGGGAGCCAATCCGAAATTCTTGCGTCCGGTTCCGCCCGTTCGATATCGGCATCACACCTAGCTGCTACACGGGCCCAGGTGGGTTAGATGTTTCACGTGAAACAGAGAAAGTCTCTGGGCGGCTCGTCCCGGGAGCCGGGACCAACGCGCCCAGCCAAGAGGATCGCAGACTTTCCCAACCCCAAGTATGTTGAAAAACGCTCACGCCCGCTGCCTCCACACGGAGGATCTCTGGCAAATGTTTCACGTGAAACCTCAAGCCAATGCCGTCTCGAAATCGTCCGCCGCGATTGGTGCACTAGTTCGAATTCGCACGCTATCCGCCGAGCGCTCTGGGCTATGTCGGCGCGTCTGTCCCAAAGCTTGCGTGTTGTCGCAGGGCCCTCACGGCCACTCCGCAATCAGTGATTAGTAGCTGTTGTTCCCACAACCACTCTTCTGGAGGGTCCACCACACATCGTCCGAATTGGGCCATCGCCGCAATTGACTGGTACCACCTCGAGCCGGCGAGAGCTGGGTGATACGGGGCCTCGGAATTCTTCTTGGCCCCTTCACCACGCACGCGATTATTTTTGGCACAAAAACACCTGCGGATCCGGGGAGAAGGCGAACATCCAAGCGGTAGGTGACAAAACTCGCCCATGCACATGGTGATGTTTCACGTGAAACGGCCGCCCGACAGCGCTTGCGGCTAATCCGCAGCTAAAGTCAGGAACTCCGACAGGCAGCCGCAGTTTGTCACTGTCGCGTACCGATCGACAGCTATCAAATGCAACACTTGGTTCGCGGAGCGACGTCCGGTACACATTGCGATGTCCCCGACTCGCGAATCCTCACCTGGCAGGAGGGCTACAGTCCTGAGTCCTGCTCCGAGGGCTACCTGCTGCGCCGACCTGGTTGGGGTGAACACGCGGGTCGGGCGCCAACCCTGGCGCTCCAGGAGAGTCCGTGCCCAAAGGTCCCCGCTTGGCATTGCCACGGGCTACCCGCAAGATTAAGGCGAATGTTCACTTCCATAAGTCACCTTGTTTCACGTGAAACATGCACCCAGCGAAGGTGGGCAGGTACTCAATGAGCGTGGGGCGAACACACCAAAGCGGATTCGATGCCTGCCGGACCCTTTTGAATCGCAAGGCGTCGTGTCGACTTGAGCGCACCCGCATTTCTCCCGCAACCGGGAAGCTCCTCGTAAGGGGCCGGAACGTGGTCCCAGTGGAACTCCGTGCGGGATAGGAGAATGCAGCACGGCAATACCACACGACACGATGCAGGATCCCCGAGAGCCGTAACCATCAGGTCCAACGGTCCAGGGACTGGATTTGTCGCCGCTCCGCCTTTGGGGCAGGCAATGCAGCGCACAATAGGTCCCAGCTGGCTCGTAGGCAGGGCACGCAGTCGTTCTCATGACAGTCGTGCCGGAGTCCTTGTCCCGCGCCCGCCTGACTGTCACGAGCGTGAAACTGCCGGCCGAGCCCCAACAGAGCGGCCAGTCCACCCGCTTGGGAACGAATGTCTGCCTCCTCCCAGTGGCAGCAGGCCCAGTTTCTCCCGATGGGCGACCAGGACCCACGGCTATGGGCCAACGAGCCAGAAAGAGGCCGGCGCGCCTGATGCTCCGTCTGCATGGGTCAGATCTACCTCTCCCACCAGAGGCAAGACGTGTGGGACCGTGGCTCGAGCGGACCAGCGCAACTTTCCAGCCTATGGCCACGCTTTCAGCGACGCCCCCGCGGGGGACGGCCCTCGGGGGGTCTGGAGAAGGTACAGCACCTGAATCACCGTCCCAAGTCTGCACGTTGGAGTCCACGGCAACTTCATTGTGCCGTGGCGTTGTCGGCTTCCCAGCGCAGCGGCCCGTGTGCTCCCGCCGGGAACCTGACTTCTTCCCAGGCCGGGAACGCACAATCAGGCGATGAACTGCGCAACCAGGTTATGCAGCGGATAGCTGCTCGCCCGGAAGTGACTACCGTTGGCCGCCCACCGCCAGCACATTTTTTGTTCCCATCCCGCGAGGAAGGGAGGCCAGTTCGTCGACGACGTCAAGGGTCTCACGGGCGGTGAAGCCACGACTTGCCCAAGAGTTATTCACAACATTATCCACAGCCCTCTGCGAGGTTACACACATCTCTATCCACAGGCCAATTTCCACCGACCTGCGGGCCACGACCGCACACCCTAGGGGTCGTCCCCGAAACAGTAGTGACAACCCTCGCTCACCTTTCGCTCCCCGCGGCCACTTGCTCCCACAATGAGCAGGAAGTCGGCGGAAATTAACCACAGCGCGGGGATTTATGAAGCGCAGCCGGGTGCTCGCGTCTGCGCTTGCCGCACGCCGTACCGTTTCACGTGAAACAAACCGGGCGGGCCCCCGCAGTTCGCTGAACCTACCTCCAAGCAGCCGGCGATTCGCCCCCGCGCAGCCGGGTCGGGGCCCCCAGGGTCGGAGAGTAATCCACAAAGTTATCCACAGCGATATCCACTGGCTGACCCTGCCAAATCCGCCACGGTGGGAGAATCAGAGCAACGTCCCCGAAGCACCAGTTCGTGGTTCCAAGGGGGCAACATCTCTAATCGTTCCACGCGAACACCGATAGCCAGCTCACCGAAAGGGTGCGGGGTCGCATGGAATTCAAAGGGCTACGCAGCGTCTGCGGGCCAAGAGGCTAGCTCCTGCCTGCCCGCGGGCCCGGAGCCTGCGACCAGGGGTCGGGCGGCGTCCTCCGCCGAGAAGCCAGCGAGTGTCTGGCATCCAGCTAGAGCTGTGAAGAGGAGCTACCAGCGGCACAGTAGCCGATACCCGCTCGCCCAACTGCGCAGTGCACCAACGCGGAGGCCGCAGGAAGATATAGCCAACCGAGCGGCTAGGCGCATACCTGCCAGAAAGATATCCCCGGGGGAGCGGAGCCTTAGAGTCGCGGCATGCCCCTGTGGAAAGTCGGCATAGCCATCCGAGGAGCCGTAGAGGGGCCAAATACAGGATGACTCCACGACATCGATCTAGGGGCATGACCGAGGCACTGACGGGGGCGGCGCGGCCACTACGGCATCGAAGACTGTTGGCCTACTTTGCACAGTTTGTCTGGTGGCGGCGCGACCCCAGCGTCAAAGAGGTCCCCGGTCTGCCGCATCACCACGACCGTACAACAGGGCAGCAATCTGCCCGACGTCGGCACCTGCAGATGGTCTCGGTTCCAGCGGCACTTGCAAGACGCCCAGTGTCCGACAGCTCTCACTCCCGTCCACGTTTTCCGCCGGACCCCTTTCCTCCATGGATCATTACGACTCGTGGCGCCAGCATGCTCCGCAACGCACACGCCTCAAGCCCGAATCCGACGCTGCAACGTCCTCCGCTAGTGTCCGGCGTGAGCGGGAGAAGGAAATGGGCCGAAGACCGCGCGACCCGTCGGTGATCCTGACATCGGCCCGTGCGGCGTGAGGATGGGCAGAAGTTCACCTGCTCTTTTGACACGTATGGCGTCGTACTGGCCTGCCGAGGGCGATGCAGTGACCATACGGGTCTTCTCGAGTCTGTCATAGGGGAGGAATATCTGGCGGACACAGCACCGATTGACCGTACAGTTCAGTGTTTCACGTGAAACATACTGGGAAGGATGCCATCGACGGGGAGGAGCGCCCTTCACGACAGCCCATGCGCGGGCTTCAATCATCCATAGCACCTAGCGGCGGGTCATGCCGTTGGAAGCAGCTTCACCCACAATTGCCAACAACGTGCCAACGGGCGTCCTCCATAGAATCGGACTGGCGTCTCGGTGGTCACGGGGAGATGCCGTTCCCTACGGGCCTGCATCGCGGCGCGCAGCAGCCCCCGGGGATGCTGACCAGTCACGTCCAAGCCCGAAGACGCAAAAAGATGTACTTAGGTACACCCTGGGGGTCCTTCAATCTCCGCCGCATTTTGCCTCCGGTGTGCGTGCAGCTGTACAACCCGCCGAATCCGGTCAATGCAGGCCTCGGCGCGGGCAAGCACAGTGGTGTGGCCAAGTAGAACGAACGGGACGGTTGCGAGACAGTCAGCCGAAACGGGGGCAGGGACCCCTGCGCCGGGATCATTCGGCAGTTCTTCCATGTTTCACGTGAAACATGGAGTGAGATGGGGCTCTCAGGGACGGGGGAGGCGAGTACGGTGCTTAAAGGGCGCCCGTTCAGAGGGTCCCCGACGCGGCCTAGCGCATTCGGCCACTGCGCCTCGGCCCATCTCGCCAAACCTTGGAAACTTGTCCACGGAACGCGGGCGCAAGGCAGACTACGGGCCTACGGGTCTACGGGTCTACGGGTCCATGCCTTGGTAGAAGCCACATCGAGATTCGTCTAGCCCTCATACAGCCTAGACTGCCTCCTCGGCGTTCACAGGCCCCGCAAAGAGCACCGAGAGCCACGCTGGGGTCCGGCTGGTTCATAAGTCTAGACTGCCTCCGCAGCGCCCACAGGCTCCGCAAAGAGCGTCGAGAGGCCCCTCCAGGGCTGTGGTACCCCTCAATCAAGATGCGTGACCCACAGGCCGCAGATCACCGGCCGCGCAGTGCCGTTGGCCGCATGCTTCGTCAGAGAGCGGCATCGCCAGCGGCCGGTCCCCATATAGACCGAGCCGACAACGGCGGAACCGGCCCGGCTGAACCAACGCACCTTTTCGCGCATTTGCGGGCTTCAGAGCACAAAAAAACGGGCTCTGTTTCACGTGAAACAGAGCCCGTTTGACGAAGCAAGGAGTCTTTTAGCTGGGATTTCCCGGCGTGAGGACTTCCATAATGCGATTAAGGTCCTCCACGCTGGCGAATTCGATGCTGACGCGTCCCTTGCGGGCACCCAACGAAATCTTCACGTTAGTGTCCAGGCGGTCCGACAGGGACGAAGCCAGGTAATCCAGCCGTTCGTGGCGTGCACCCGGACGCGGAATGTTGTTCTTCGTCGGAGCTGCCGGGCTCTGGTAGAGCGTTACAGCTTCTTCGGTGGCGCGGACCGACATGCCCTCAGCCACGATCTTCTGCGCGAGGCGCTCCATCGCTGCTGCGTCGGGGAGGGCCAGAAGGGCGCGCGCGTGCCCGGCCGAAATAACGCCGGCGCCGACCCGACGCTGCACCAGCGGCGGCAGCTTGAGCAGCCGAAGAGTATTCGACACCTGGGGCCGCGATCGACCGATACGATCGGCAAGCTGCTCGTGCGTGGTCCCGAAGTCCTCCAACAGCTGCTGGTACGCCGCAGCTTCTTCGAGCGGGTTCAGCTGGCTGCGGTGGAGGTTCTCCAGCAGCGCATCGCGAAGCAGGTCATCATCGGTGGTATCGCGGACAATTGCGGGGATTGTCTCCAGGCCGGCAGCTTGCACTGCACGCCAGCGACGTTCGCCCATGACAAGCTCATACGGCTCGCCACCTTCTTCGGTTGAAGTTCGCACAACAATTGGCTGGAGGACGCCGATTTCACGAACCGAGTGCACAAGCTCTGCCATGTCGTCCTCATCGAAGACTGAACGCGGCTGCTTGCGGTTGGGGTGAATGTCCGACACCGCGATTTCCGCAAAACGGACGCCCGGAACCTCAACCAGGTCCACCCCGTTATCCGCGGCAGCGAGGTCGGCCGGGGCCGCGGTGTGTGCGTCGGCGTCGTCCGTGTCCTGTGTACCGGTTGTGGCTGTGGGTGTCTTGCGGGCGGGTGCCTTCTTGGCGGCAGCGCCGGCAGAGGCCGCCGGACCCGTCTCCTTGGCGGCTGAACTCTTGGCCGCAGTCCTGGCCGGAGCTGCCGGCTCGGCACCCGGGTCTGGAGCTGCGGTGCCCGAGAGCGCTTCCGGTGCGGAAGACGCCGTCGTCTTCTCTGCCGGGGCTTCCTGGGCTTCCGTCGTTTCGGTGAGGTCTTCCGTCAGCACCGCATCGGAGCTTCGCTTCTTGGCTTCCGGGAAGAACAGATCCACGGGCCGGGACGGCGCGGAACCGTTTCCGGAGGCGTTAGCCGAGGCGGAACTTGGAATCAGCGCGCCAAGTCCACGGCCGAGGCCGCGTCGCTTATCGCTCATGGATAAATCCCTCCGGTGGAAGAGCCCGGCAGACCGTGGCTCTGGCTAGTGCAATTGTTGAGAAGATTCTAACGTTCAGCAATTTCCGCTGCGGCTTCCAAATAGGAAAGAGCGCCGCTGGAGGAAGGGTCGTAGGTCATCACGGTCTGTTGGTAGCTCGGGGCCTCCGAAATGCGCACCGAGCGGGGAACCACAGCTCCGAGGACCTGCTCCGGAAAGTGTTCACGAACCTCTGCGGCCACCTGGGCGGCGAGGTTGGTTCGTCCGTCGTACATCGTCAGCAGGATCGTGGAGACCACCAGATCGGCATTGAGATGCTTCTGGATCATTTCAATGTTCTTGAGCAGCTGGCTCAACCCTTCCAGTGCATAGTATTCGCACTGGATCGGGATCAGGACCTCACTGGCCGCGCAGAAAGCGTTGACGGTCAGGAGTCCCAGGCTCGGCGGGCAGTCGATGAAGATGTAGTCAAGCCGTTCCTCGCCGTTCTTGGCGCGTTCCTTGGCGTAGACGTCGATGGCACGCCGGAGCCGCTGCTCGCGGGCAACCAAGCTGACCAGCTCGATCTCGGCGCCGGCCAGGTGGATCGTGGCCGGGGCGCAGATCAGCTTAGCGATATCCGGGCAGGGTGCCACAACGTCCTGCAGCGGCACGTCATTGATGAGGACGTCGTAGATGCTGTCGACGTCGGCGTGGTGTTCTATACCCAGTGCGGTTGAGGCGTTGCCCTGCGGATCGATGTCGATCACCAGCACGTTGAGGCCGGCGGCAGCGAGGGCCGCGGCAATGTTGACCGTGGTGGTGGTTTTACCCACCCCGCCCTTCTGGTTCGAGACGGTGAAGATGCGGGTCTTCTCCGGCTTCGGCAATTCACGGCCCAGCAGGCGTTCCCGGCGCTTGTTTTCGTGTGCCAGTTCGCGGGCAATCGGGCTGGAGTCGTCAATCGAGTCCAGGACGTTGGCCACCGATGAGCCTGAGGTTTCACGTGAAACGCTGGCAACCACCGGGGCTCCTGCAACCGATCCGGTTTGCTTGGCGGAAGAATTGTGAGCGAGGGCGGGCGCGGAAAAGGCCCGTGCGGACCCCAGGGACACAAACGGCGGAATCCGTTGTGTGGAGGCTTCGCTACTGCTCACTTGATACTCTCGCTCTCATTCGGCTCTTACTGCCGGTTACTAGCCTAACCTCTTACCCTGTAAGACCGAGGGCACCGGGCTGGTGCTACGCAATCTTTCGAGGCTTGTTCACAACGATTCGAACTACTGTTGTGGGTTCCTCGAGGAGGTCCTCACCGACGACAACGACGGAGGTCTCCACGCCGCCCAGCTTTCGGATCACCTTGGCGGCCTTCTCGATTTCCTCGCCGGCGCTGCGCCCCTTGATAGCGACAACCTCGCCTTTACCACCAAGCAGCGGAATGGTCAGTCCGGCCAGGTTGGAAAGGGCGGATACGGCGCGCGCGGTGACGACGTCGGCACTCACCTGTCCGACAGCCAGTTCCGCCCGGGTCCGCATCACGGTGACATTCTCCAGGCCCAGGTCATCAACCACTTCCTGGAGCCAGATCACCCGACGCTCAAGCGGTTCAATCAGGGTCAGTTCCAGGTCCGGCCGCGCGATGGCGAGGCAAAGTCCCGGGAGCCCGGCCCCGCTGCCGACGTCGGCGACGTGGCTTCCCGGGGCAATCTCACGTTCAATGACTGCGCAGTTGAGCACATGCCGGCTCCACAGACGCGGCACTTCGCGGGGGCCGATCAGGCCCCGTTCCGTGCCGGAGGTGGCCAGATGCTCAACGTAACGCTTCGCCAGCTCCAGCCGGTCACCAAAAATAGCCTCTGCGGCCTTCAATTCGGCCGCGTTAATCTCCACCATCAAGCTACCCTGCGGATCAGTCTGCGGAGACAACAATGTGGCGGTCGGCGCCTTCGCCTTCGGATTCGCTGACAAACCCGAGATCGGCCACGGCGTCGTGCACAATCTTGCGTTCATAGGCGCTCATGGGGGCCAGCGCCACCGCCGCGCCGGTCTCCTTGACCGAGGCGATCGCGTCTTCGGCGATCTGTTGCAGGTCACCGGCCCGGTCTGCCCGGTAGCCGTCGATGTCCAGCACCAGGCGGGAGCGGTTCTCCGTGGCGGAGAGCACTGCGAGGCGGGTCAGCTCCTGGAGGGCTTCGAGTACCTCGCCGTCGCGGCCCACAAGGTTCTCCAGGCCGGAGCCCTCCTCCTCGGCAACGATGGAGATGTAGGTGCGGCCGTTGCGCACCTCGATGTCGATGTCACCGTCGATGTCGGCGATGTCGAGCAGTTCCTCGAGGTAGTCCGCGGCGACGTCGCCCTCTTCCTCCAGCCGGCTCGCCGACGTACCCTTCGCGGAGCCCGCGCCGGCGTCCTCGGCCTCGCCGACGCCGTCCTCCTGGACACTGTCCTGGAAGTCGTCCTCGACGGGCGTCTCGGCGGAAATAGCGTGTTCGGTGCTCTCGGCAGACATTACTTCCTCTTCCTGTTCTTGCGCTGGGGCTGGACACGCTGGCTCTTCGCGGCGGCGACGGCGGCCGCAGCGGCAGCCGCTTCAGCCTCGGCGTCGGCCTTCTTGGCGCCCATCAGAGGCAGGGAAGGCATTCCCTTGGCAGCACGGCGCTCGGCGAGGGCCTTCGCGGCCGGGGATCCCGGCGTCGGCATCCGGCGGATGACAAAGAACTGCTGGCCCATGGTCCAAAGGTTCGTGGTGGTCCAGTAGATCAGGACACCGATGGGGAAGTTGATACCGCCGATACCAAAGACGAGCGGCAGGATGTACAGCATCATCTTCTGCTGCTTCATGAACGGGCTCGCCATGGCCTCTTCGGACATGTTCTTGGCCATGATCTGCTTCTGGGTGATGAACTGCGAGGCCGTCATCGCCAGGATCATCACGATCGAGAGTATCCAGACCGCCATCTGGTTGCCGCCGCCGCCGTGGAGCAGGGACGCCGACAGCGGGGCGCCGAAGATGCTGGACTCGTCGAACTGCACCACCTGGTCGTGGCTCAGGGCCCCGATGCCCTTACCGGTGGTCTTGGCGTTACTGATACCCGAGAGCACCTGGAAGAGGGCGAAGAAGAACGGCATCTGGATCAGCATCGGCAGGCAGGCCGAGAACGGGTTGGTGCCGTGCTTCTTGTACATGGCCATCTGTTCCTGCGCCATGGCCTGGCGGGAGAGCTGGTCGGTCTTGCCTTTGTACTTGTCCTGAAGCTTCTTCAGATCCGGCTGCAGCAGCTGCATGCCGCGCTGCGCCTTGATCTGCTTGACGAACACGGGAATCAGTGCGGCACGAATGACCAGCACCAGCCCGATGATGGACAGCGTCCACGTCCAGCCGTTGGCGGCCGGGAGGCCGATGGCGCTCAGTCCATCGTGGAAGCCCACCATGATGATGGAAACCAGCCACTTGAACGGAAACATGATTGTTTCAAAGAAGTCCATACGATATCCCTATTCGTCAGGCCGCCGAGCGGCCTTCTCCATCAGACTGAGCAGCCAGGTACTTGTCCGGGTTGTTCAGTACAACAATTCTGGGGGTGTGGCCTTCGGGCCACTCCCGGTGCCCGGCGGGGACATGGTCCACACCGCCGGAATTCCATGGGTGGCAGCGCGCGAGGCGCCGGGCTGCGAGCCAGCTGCCCTTAACGGCGCCGTGCACCGTGACGGCCTCCAGCGCGTATGCCGAGCAGCTGGGGAAAAAGCGGCAGACCTGTCCGTACAGCGGGGAAACCACTTTGCGGTACGCCATCAGTAACACGATCAGGACGTTGCGGGGCAGGTTCCAAATCGCCCGGCCCAGCCAGGTTGCGGCGACCTTGTGGCGGGAGTCAGGAACAGGGACGACGGCGGCAGTTGAGTTACGCACGCGGGGTCCCTTCCTTTGTTGTCTCGTAAGAAACTGTAGAAGCGGCCTGTGGAAGGCGGCTGCCCAACCGTTTCATGGTTGCCTCCAAAGCAGCACCATAGTCGCCCAACAGATCATCCCAGCCGGCAGCTGCCGCGGCGGGCAGTGCCCGGACCACGATAGCGAACCCGCTGGGATATTTCTGCAGCGACAAGGCGCCGGCTTCTCTTAGTCTCCTCTTAACGAGGTTCCTGACAACAGCGTTCCCAACACTCTTGGAAACGATGAAACCGATCCGGCTTGGTTCATCGGCAGCGAGAGCTGCCGTATATAACACTAAGTTCCGGCGTCCATTGCGGACGCCGGAACGTACAGTTGTTGAAAAATCGGTAGGGGTCCTCAGACGGTTCCGGGTGGCTAGCACCGTTCAACTCGCATAGGGATGGTGACCGACGAGTCAGTTATTTTAGGCCGACAGCTCGGTGCGGCCCTTGCCACGACGGGCTGCCAGGATGGCACGGCCGGCACGGGTACGCATACGAAGGCGGAAGCCGTGCTTCTTGGCTCGACGGCGGTTATTCGGCTGAAAAGTCCGCTTGCTCACGTTAGTTACTCCAGTGGATCAAAGGTGCGCCCACCCGATCAAAAAAGGGGAAGAACTGGCCGACGCTAAGTTTTGTATGTGCCGCCTCCCTCGACTCGCAAGACGCAGGCGTCGGGGAGAGATTCAATGAGGCGAAAAGCGGACACAAAGGACTTCACAACGTTAGGGGAAAAACGCCCCCAGAGTCAAACCGGGGGCTGTCCCGCCGCTTGTCCCCAGCTGTGGTTAACCGGGCCGCCTGCGTGTGGATGAAGTGCGTCACGTGCCCCGATTTCGAACCACACCCGTGTAATTATCCACAGGGCTGATCCCAGCTATCTTCTAGGCTTTTGATCCCCTAGAGTGTCCCAGTAGCCGATTATCCACGGACTGTGCACAACCCTGTGGATTATGGCGGGACCAGCAGTCTGGTTCGGTCTTGTGGCTGCAGGAAACGCAGGCAAGCAAGGTTTGAGGAATTGATTGATGACGGTAGACGAAGCCAACCACGCGAACACCGTCGGAAGTTCCTGGCGGCGGGTGGTCAGCCTTCTCGAGAACGACCACCGGGTGACACCCCGGCAGCGCGGCTTCGTGATCCTCGCCCAAGCCCAGGGCCTCATCGGCTCCACCCTGCTGGTCGCCGTACCCAATGAACTCACCCGTGAGGTGCTCCAGACGCAGGTCAAGGAAGCCCTCGACGACGCCTTGCGGGATGTCTTCTCGGACGAGATCCGCTGCGCGATCGACGTCGACACCGACCTGGTGCCGCTTCACGTCGAAACGGAACCCACCGCTGAACTTTCCCTGGTTGCCGATCCATTGGTGGAGCTGAAGCCGCAGCCGATGCTGCCGAGCACGTCCCATGAATTTGGCCGGCTGAACCCGAAGTATGTCTTCGACACCTTCGTGATCGGTTCCTCCAACCGCTTTGCACACGCGGCCGCCGTCGCCGTCGCCGAAGCGCCCGCCAAGGCCTACAACCCGTTGTTCATCTACGGCGACTCCGGGCTGGGCAAAACCCACCTGCTGCACGCGATCGGCCATTACGCCCGCCGGCTCTACAGCGGCATCCGGGTCCGCTACGTGAACTCCGAGGAATTCACCAACGACTTCATCAACTCGATCCGCGACGATGAAGGCACCAGCTTCAAGACCACGTACCGCAACGTGGACGTCTTGCTGATCGACGACATCCAATTCCTGGCAGGCAAGGACCGCACGCTGGAGGAGTTCTTTCACACCTTCAACGCCCTGCACAACAACAACAAGCAGGTCGTCATCACCTCCGACCAGCCGCCCAAGCTGCTCGCCGGCTTCGAGGACCGGATGAAGTCCCGCTTCGAGTGGGGCCTGCTCACCGACATCCAGCCGCCGGAACTGGAAACCCGCATCGCGATCCTCCGCAAGAAGGCGCTGAGTGAGGGTCTTTCCGCCCCGGACGATGCCTTGGAGTACATCGCTTCGAAAATCTCCAGCAACATCCGCGAACTCGAAGGCGCGCTCATCCGCGTCACGGCGTTCGCGAGCCTAAACCGGCAGCCGGTAGACGTGGCACTGGCCGAGATGGTGCTCAAGGACCTGATCACGGACGACGGCGCCCAGGAGATCACCTCGGCGCAGATCCTCACCCAGACTGCCGACTACTTCAAGCTCAGCATGGAAGAACTCTGCAGCAAGTCCCGCACCAGGACCCTGGTCACCGCCCGACAGATCGCGATGTACCTGTGCCGGGAGCTCACCGACATGTCGCTGCCCAAGATCGGCCAGGAGCTCGGCGGCCGCGACCACACCACGGTGATCCACGCGGACCGGAAGATCCGCGAGCTGATGGCCGAACGCCGCGTGATCTACAACCAGGTCACCGAGCTGACCAACCGGATCAAGCAGCAGCAGCGCAATTCCTGAGGCTCGCCGCCGCGCACTCTTACCTTATTAACAGGGGGCTGTGGACAACCCTGTGGATAGTTAAGGGGACAACCGCGGTTAATGGGCTTAAAACCCTTAAGGCGCCTGTGGATCGGCCAAACGGCCAGAAAAGTTGTCCCCATCCACACCCTGTTTAAAACCTGCTCCACCCACAGTCCATGAACAGGGCTTAACCCCGGAACCGCACGGCCAGACCGAGTTATCCACAGTTTCCACAGCAGTTATTAACACTACTAATCCCAAGAAAATGAAATTCCCTCAAACAACAGTTTCTTGCCGACCCACCCCCGGCCGCCCCGGACCCTGCTGAACCGAGGCAGCGGAACCCCGTCTGGAACCACATGGGTGTAACCCGGGGATGGGAGAACTCGGATCTTGGGGCTAAGCTGTCTGCAGTGCGTCCGTCCCGGACATGTTTTGTGATTCCGACCCCTGCGCCGGGGACCGGTGGCCAGGACACCTGGGATGAATGCACTTACCTTTTTGGCGGAACCGGCAGTGCGTCCGGCACCGCCATGGCCCTGTGAGTTTTAGCTTTTGTCAGCAGCAATGAAAGGCGGCACCCTTCCGTGAAGTTCAGAGTCGAACGGGACGTCCTGGCCGAAGCCGTGACCTGGACCGCCCGGTCGTTGTCTCCGCGGCCGCCTGTTCCCGTGCTTTCCGGCCTGCTCCTCAAGGCAGAAGCCGGCACCGTCAGCCTCTCGAGCTTTGACTACGAGACGTCGGCCCGCCTGGAAATTCCTGCAGACATCACCACCGAAGGCACCATCCTGGTTTCCGGCCGCCTGCTCGCCGACATTTGCCGCAGCCTGCCCTCCGCCCCGGTGGAGATCGAAACCGACGGCAACAAGGTGACCCTGACCTGCCGCCGAAGCAGCTTCCACCTGGCCACCATGCCCGAAGCGGAATACCCGCCGCTGCCGGCATTGCCCCCGATCAGCGGCACCGTTCCGGGCGACTCCTTCGCCCAGGCCGTGTCCCAGGTGATCATCGCTGCCAGCAAGGACGACACGCTGCCCATCCTGACGGGTGTCCGGATGGAGATCGAGGACGATCTCATCACCCTGCTGGCCACCGACCGCTACCGCCTCGCCATGCGCGAAGTACCGTGGAAGCCGGCAACCCCGGGCATCTCCACGAGCGCGCTGGTGAAAGCCAAAACGCTCAACGAGGTCGCCAAAACCCTCGGCGGCAGCGGTGACATCAACCTCGCCCTCGCCGACGACGACAGCCGACTGATCGGTTTTGAAAGCGGCGGCCGCACCACGACGTCGCTCCTGGTCGATGGGGACTACCCAAAGATCCGCTCGCTGTTCCCGGATTCCACGCCGATCCACGCCACCGTGCAGACCCAGGAACTGGTCGAAGCCGTCCGCCGCGTCTCGCTTGTAGCCGAACGCAACACCCCGGTGCGACTCGCCTTCACCCAGGGCCAGCTGCACCTCGACGCCGGAACCGGAGAGGACGCCCAGGCTTCGGAAGAGCTCGAAGCCCAGCTGACCGGCGAGGACATCACCGTCGCGTTCAACCCGCACTACCTGATCGAAGGCCTGAGCGTCATCGAGACCAAGTTCGTACGGTTCTCCTTCACCACGGCGCCGAAGCCGGCGATGATCACCGCCCAGCAGGACGCCGACGGCGATGACCAGGACGACTACCGCTACCTGGTCATGCCCGTCCGCCTGCCCAACTAGTCCCTACCGCCACCCTCGCCTCGCAAGCTCGGCCAGGGAACCCTGGCGGCGTGGGCCCAGGCAGTTGTTGTCGTTCTGGGCCCCAAAACGACAACCGACACCCAATGCAGAAAGAGTTCATTACGTGCACATCGGACTGATCGGCCTTGGCAAAATGGGTTTCAACATGCGCGAACGGCTGCGCAACGGCGGAATCCAGGTCACCGGATTCGACCGCAACCCGGAGATCACCGACGTCGCCAGCGTCGACGAGCTGATCGCCGCCCTGCCGGCGCCCCGCCTGATCTGGGTGATGGTCCCGGCCGGCGAGATCACCGACGCCGTCATCACTGACCTTGGCAACAAGCTCGACGCCGGCGACCTGGTGGTCGACGGCGGGAACTCCCGTTTCACTGAGGACCAAAAGCACGCGGCTGCGCTGGCCGAAAAAGGCATTCGCTTCCTCGACTGCGGTGTCTCCGGGGGTGTCTGGGGCCTCCAGAACGGCTACGGACTGATGGCCGGCGGCGACTCCGCTGACATCGAACGCGCCCTCCCGGTCTTCGACGCGCTCCGGCCGGAAGGCGACCGCGCGGACAGCTTCGTCCACGTCGGCGGCGTCGGCGCCGGACACTACGCCAAGATGGTGCACAACGGGATTGAATACGGCCTGATGCAGGCCTACGCGGAAGGCTATGAGCTCCTCGCCGCGAAGGACATTGTGACCGACCTGCCGGGCACGTTCCGGGCCTGGCAGAAGGGCACCGTAGTCCGCTCCTGGCTGCTGGACCTCATGGTCAAGGCCCTGGACGAGGATCCGGGGCTGGCGTCCATTGACGACTATGTCGAGGACTCCGGTGAGGGACGCTGGACCGTGGAGGAAGCGATCGCCAATGCGGTCCCGGCCCCGGCCATCACCGCGGCGCTGTTCGCACGCTTCTCCTCCCGTGAGGACAGCTCGCCGGCCATGAAGATGGTTTCGGCTTTGCGCAACCAATTCGGCGGACACGCCACTCGGCCGGCCAAGTAGCCCCTGGAATCCTGAAACCGGCGTGTACCTAGAACAACTTTCGCTGACGGATTTCCGCAGTTACGCCCAGGTGGACCTCAGCCTGGAACCCGGCGTCACGGTGCTGGTGGGCTCCAACGGCATCGGCAAGACCAACCTGATGGAAGCGATCGGTTACCTCGCCACGCTCAGCTCACACCGGGTCAGCAACGACGCACCGCTGCTGCGATTCGGCACCGAGCGGGCGATGATCCGGGCCAAACTGGTCCGCGCCGGCCAACCCACCGTGCTGGAACTCGAAATCAACGGCGGCCGCGCCAACCGTGCCCGCATCAACCGCAGCAACCCGGTCCGTGCCAGGGACATCCTGGGGATCTGCCAGACGGTGCTTTTTGCCCCCGAGGACCTCGCCCTGGTCAAGGGCGATCCATCCAACCGGCGGCGCTTCCTGGATGAGCTGCTGGTCAGCCTGATGCCGCGGCATGCTGCCACCCGCAGCGACTACGACCGGGTGCTCAAGCAACGCAATGCGCTGCTGAAATCCGGCCGGACCGGCAAATTCACCGCCGGCCATGAGGCGACCCTTGATGTTTGGGACCAGCACATGGCCCGGGCCGGCGCGGAACTGCTGCATGCGCGGCTGGAACTGGTGGAACTGCTGCAGCCACACCTCAAAAACGCCTACGCCCAGCTCACCGACGGCTCCAAGGAAGCCGGGGCGGTCTACCGTTCCACGCTGCAGGGGATGTTTGACGACGACGGCGAGGCGCCCGCCGCCGCGGGCGGCACCGCGGCCGCCGGGACTGAGGATCTCCGGCAGCTGAGCGTCGAGGACCTCACGGATCGTTATGTCCAGGCTTTCGCGGCCTCGCGCCGCAAGGAGCTGGAGCGCGGAATCTCCCTAGTGGGCCCGCACCGCGACGAACTGGAACTGGTCCTGGGCCAGGCCCCCGCGAAGGGGTACGCCTCGCACGGGGAAACCTGGTCCATGTGCCTGTCCCTGCGGCTCGCCTCGTACTACGTAATGCTCGACGATGCCCGTACCGGCGGGTCCGCCCCGATCCTGATCCTGGACGACGTTTTTGCCGAGCTCGACGTCCAGCGGCGGCGTAAACTGGCGGCAATAGTGTCCGGCGCGGAACAGGTCCTGGTGACCGCCGCCGTCGAAGATGACATCCCTGCGGAACTCGCCGGACGGCGGGTGAAGGTCATTCCGGGAGGAATCGATGAGCCGGTCGATCGATGAATAAGGACACCGACGGCGGCCTGCAGCCGGGCCGTGACCCGGATGATATTGACGCTGCCCAGGCTGCCCTGAACCGGATGCGCGATGCTGCGGCGGCGCGCGGCGAAATCCGCCGCAAGGCGCCGCCGCGTCCGGGCAGCGGCAGCCAAAAACCCGCCCGCGGTGCCGGCACCCGCGGCTTCAGCCAGTTCCACGGCACCGGACGGGACCCGCTGGGGCTGGGCAAAGTGGTGGGACGGCTGGTGGCCGAACGGGGCTGGAGTTCGCCGGTGGCGGTCGGATCCGTGATGGCGCAGTGGCCCGCCCTGGTGGGTCCGGAAATCTCCGCGCACTGCACCCCGGAGAGCTTCACCGACACCACCCTGCACGTCCGCTGCGATTCGACGGCCTGGGCCACCCAGCTGCGCCTGCTCAGTCTGAGCCTGCTGGAGAAATTCCGGGTGGAACTGGGCGACGGCGTCGTAACGAGTATCCAGGTCCTCGGTCCCGCTGCGCCAAGCTGGCGCAAGGGGTCGCGGACGGTCAACGGCCGGGGCCCGCGCGACACCTACGGATAGCCCGCCGGTCCGGTCCGGTCCCGCGGGGTATGAAGCACTTCTTCCAAAACTATTGAAAAATCCGCAAGCGCCGTGTAGGGCGCTCCAACGCCCCGGAGGCGTATAGGAACCCAGCCGGAGCACCCCGGGGGCCGTGCAGGCGGAATCAACGGCCTCCCAGCGGCATTTTGCCTGGCGTTTAGGCCTCCGGAATGCGGGATATCACCCTATAACACGGTAGAATCGTGGTAGATAACTGGGCGCCGGTGAAACGTCGACTGAGTCCGTTTCCGACGCATTTTTGTGTGCGGAAATAGGCTCGCGCAATCGATGCAGCCGGGGCCACCAGTGACGTGCCTGTTGGCGGTAACCGTTCCTCTGCGGAGGCGGCGACGGCCGGCCTTCAACGAACATAGAGGAGTCGAAAGCGCCTGTGGCTAACGACAATACAGATTTTCCGGCGGCGGACCCAGTGGCGGAAGGCGCTTCGGCGGATACCCCCGCGGAGACGGTGAAGCCCCGTGAATACGGTGCCAGCGACATCACGGTGCTCGAGGGCCTGGAAGCTGTCCGGAAACGCCCCGGCATGTACATCGGTTCCACCGGACCCCGCGGCCTGCACCACTTGGTCTACGAGGTCGTGGACAACTCCGTTGATGAAGCGCTGGCCGGGTACTGCACCCACATCGAAATCGTCCTGCAGGCCGACGGCGGCGTCAAAGTGGTCGATAACGGCCGCGGCATTCCCGTGGACATGCACCCCACCGAGCACAAGCCGACGGTGGAAGTTGTTATGACCATCCTGCACGCCGGCGGAAAGTTCGGCGGCGGCGGCTACGCCGTGTCCGGCGGCTTGCACGGCGTCGGTATTTCGGTGGTGAATGCGCTCTCCAGCCGCGTTGACACCGAAGTCCGCCGGCAGGGCCACGTCTGGCGGATGTCTTTCGCCGACGGCGGCAAGCCGCAGGGCAGCCTGGTCAAGGGTGAGGAAACTTCCGACACCGGAACCACCCAGACGTTCTACCCGGACGCCAGCATCTTCGAGACCACGGAATTCGATTTCGAAACCCTGCGTGCCCGGTTCCAGCAGATGGCGTTCCTGAACAAGGGCCTGCGCATCACCCTGACCGACGAGCGCCGCGCCGCCGAGGAACCGGCCGAGGACGGGGACCTGGACCTCGACGTCGTCGAAACCGAGGGCGAAGTCCCCGCGGAGTTCCACACCGTGGTGTACCAGTACGACGACGGCCTGCTGGACTATGTCAAGCACCTGAACTCCGGCAAGAAGGTCGACGTCGTGCACGAGGACGTCATTGCTTTCGAAACCGAGGACACCGAACGGCACATTGCCCTGGAAATGGCGATGCAGTGGACCAACGCATACTCCGAGAGTGTCCACACCTACGCCAACACCATCAACACCCATGAAGGCGGAACCCACGAAGAGGGTTTCCGCGCCGCGATGACCTCGCTCATCAACCGCTACGCGCGGGAGAAGAGCATCATCAAGGAAAAGGACGACAACCTCACCGGCGACGATATCCGTGAAGGTTTGACCGCGGTGATCTCGGTCAAGCTCGCCGAGCCGCAGTTCGAGGGCCAGACCAAGACCAAGCTTGGCAACTCCGAGGTGAAGGGCTTCGTGCAGCGCGTTGTCACTGACGGGCTGGGCGACTGGCTGGAACGCAACCCCGGCCCCGCCCGCGACGTGATCCGCAAGGCCATCTCCGCGGCCCAGGCCCGCATGGCAGCGCGTAAGGCCCGCGACAATGCCCGCCGCAAGAGCCCGCTGGAATCCTTCGGTATGCCCGGCAAGCTGTCCGACTGCTCCTCCAAGGACCCGCAGAAGTGCGAGGTCTACATCGTGGAGGGGGACTCGGCCGGCGGTTCGGCCAAGCGCGGTCGGAACCCCGAGACCCAGGCCATCCTGCCGCTGCGCGGCAAGATCCTGAACGTCGAGCGTGCCCGGCTGGACAAGGCCCTCGGCAACGCCGAAGTCCAGTCCATGATCACCGCCTTCGGCACCGGCATCGGCGAGGACTTCGACCTGGCCAAGCTTCGGTACCACAAGATCGTCCTGATGGCTGATGCCGACGTCGACGGCCAGCACATCACCACTCTGCTGATGACGCTGTTGTTCCGCTACATGCGCCCGTTGATTGAGAACGGCTACGTCTACTTGGCGCAGCCGCCGCTGTACCGGATTAAGTGGTCCAACGCCCCGCACGACTATGTGTACAGCGACAGGGAACGCGACGCGAAGCTGGTCTCCGGCCAGGCGGCCGGCCGCCGCATCCCCAAGGACAACGGGATCCAGCGCTACAAGGGACTCGGCGAGATGGACTACACGGAACTCTGGGACACCACCATGGATCCGGAGCACCGCACCCTCCTGCAGGTCACTATGGACGACGCCCTGGCGGCCGACCAAACCTTCTCCGTCCTGATGGGCGAGGACGTCGAGTCCCGCCGAAACTTCATTCAGCAGAACGCCAAGGACGTTCGGTTCCTCGATATCTAGCGGGCACACCGCTGAATATTCCTGAGCCGATATATACCTGAAACGGAAAATATAGACTATGAGTGACGAAACACCCGAGGTCCCCGCCGAGTCCGGTGCGGAATCCGTACTCGAAGGCACCGTTCTTGACACCGCTGTGCTGACCGACCGGGTCGAACAGGTTGACCTGCAGACCGAGATGCAGCGCTCCTACCTGGACTACGCCATGGCCGTGATCGTCGGCCGCGCCCTGCCGGACGTCCGCGACGGTCTCAAACCAGTCCACCGCCGCGTGCTGTACGCGATGTTCGACGGCGGCTACCGCCCGGACCGTTCGTTTAACAAATGCGCCCGCGTGGTGGGCGAGGTCATGGGCCAGTACCACCCGCACGGCGACACCGCGATCTACGATGCCCTGGTCCGCCTGATCCAGGACTGGACCATGCGCTACCCGCTGGCCCTCGGCCAGGGCAACTTCGGTTCCCCCGGCAACGACGGCGCGGCAGCACCCCGGTACACCGAGACCAAGATGGCCCCGCTGGCCATGGAAATGGTCCGGGACATCGACGAGGAAACCGTCGACTTCCAGGACAACTACGACGGCAAGAACCAGGAACCCACCATCCTGCCGGCGCGGTTCCCGAACCTCCTCGTGAACGGTTCCTCCGGCATCGCCGTCGGCATGGCAACCAACATTCCGCCGCACAACCTCCGGGAAGTTGCCGACGGGGTGCAGTGGTACCTGGCCAACCCGACCGCCAGCCGGGAGGAGCTGCTCGAAGAGCTGATCCAGCGGATCAAGGGCCCCGACTTTCCGACCGGCGCCACCATCCTGGGCCACAAAGGCATCGAAGACGCGTACCGCACCGGCCGCGGCTCGATCACCATGCGCGCCGTCGTCAACGTCGAGGAACTCCAGGGCCGCACCTGCCTGGTGGTCACCGAGCTGCCGTACCAGGCCAACCCGGACAACCTGGCGATCAAGATCGCCGAGCTGGTCAAGGACGGCAAAATTTCCGGCATCGCCGATCTCCGCGATGAAACCTCGGGCCGCACCGGCCAGCGCCTCGTGATCGTACTCAAGCGCGACGCCGTGGCCAAGGTGGTGCTGAACAACCTCTACAAGCACACCCAGCTGCAGGACAACTTCGCGGCGAACATGCTGGCGATCGTCGACGGCGTGCCGCGCACGCTCAGCCTCGATGCGTTCATCCGGCACTGGGTCACGCACCAGATGGACGTCATTGCCCGGCGCACCCGGTACCGCCTGCGCAAGGCGGAGGAGGAAGCCCACATCCTGCGCGCCCTCCTCAAGGCGCTGGACGCGCTCGACGAGGTCATCGCCCTGATCCGGGCGTCCACCACCACCGAAGCGGCCCGCGACGGGCTGATGGAGCTGCTGGACATCGATGAACTGCAGGCCCGGGCCATCCTGGACATGCAGTTGCGCCGGCTCGCCGCCCTGGAACGCCAGAAGATCCAGGACCGCCACTCCGAACTCGAGGCCCTGATCGCCGAGTACAACGCGATCCTCGCCTCGGAGGAGCGCCAGCGCGAGATCATCAGCACCGAGCTGGCCGAGATCGTGGCCAAGCACGGAGACGACCGCAAGACCAAGGTCCTGATGGGCTTCGACGGCGATATGTCGATGGAGGACCTGATCCCCGAAGAGGAAATGGTCGTCACCATCACCCGCGGCGGCTACGTCAAGCGCACCCGCAGCGACAACTACCGGTCCCAGCAGCGCGGCGGTAAGGGCATCAAGGGTGCCCAGCTGCGCGGGGACGACGTCGTCGAACACTTCTTTGTGACCACCACTCACCACTGGCTGCTGTTCTTCACCAACCTCGGCCGGGTCTACCGCGCCAAGGCCTACGAACTGGTGGAAGCCGCCCGCGACGCCAAGGGCCAGCACGTCGCGAACCTGCTGGCCTTCCAGCCGGACGAACACATCGCCCAGGTGCTGGATCTGCGCGACTACCAGCACGCCCCGTACCTGGTGCTCGCCACCAAGCGCGGCCTGGTCAAAAAGACGCGGCTCGAGGACTACGACACCAACCGCTCCGCCGGCGTCATCGCCATCAACCTGCGCGACGGCGACGAGCTTGTTTCCGCCCAGCTGGTCTCCGAAACCGACGACCTGATGCTGGTGTCCCGCAAGGGCCAGTCGATCCGCTTCACCGCAACGGACGAGGCCCTGCGTCCCATGGGCCGTGCCACGTCCGGTGTGACCGGGATGAAGTTCCGCGAGGACGACGAACTGCTGGCGGCCGACGTGGTGCAGGACGGCTCGTTTGTCTTCATCGTCACCGAAGGCGGCTTCGCGAAGCGGACGGCCGTGGAGGAATACCGCCTCCAAGGCCGTGGCGGCCTTGGCATCAAGGTCGGCAAGTACCAGGAAGAACGCGGCCACCTCGTCGGTGCCCTGATCGTCAACGAGGAAGACGAAGTCCTGGTGGTCATGGAAGGCGGCAAGGTGGTGCGCTCCTCCGTGACCGGGGTGCCCGCCAAGGGCCGCGACACCATGGGCGTGATTTTCGCCAAGCCGGACAAGAACGACCGCATCATCGCGGTGGCCCGGAACAGCGAACGCGGCCTGGAAACCGACGAAACTGCCCTCGAAGAAGGTGCTGAAAGTCCGGCCAGCGGGCAGGATGACGTAACGTTGGCTGGAGAAAACGGATCACCCGAGGGGTCCGCAGAGACAGAATCAGTACCGGCCCCGGAGTCAGATGAGTCATCAGGCAGTGCCGAGCTGGACGAAGACAACACCGGAGGTAACGCGTGAGTAATTCCGACTCATATCCCAAGTCGAGCAGCGGTCCCGGCGGGATGCGGCAGCCGGCTGCTGCCCCGCGGGTGAACGCACCGTCGCGGCCGCAGCAGCGCCCGGGGGTGGCCGGCTCCGGTCAGCGCCCCTCCGGGACGGGCCCGCGTCCGGCCGGTGCGGGCCAGCGCCCCGCCGTCCCCGGCCAGCGCCCGGAAGCTCCCGGCCAGCGCCCGGCGCAGGGTGCGCCCGGCCTGGTCAAGCCGGCACCGAAGGCAAAGGTCCGCCGTGCGCGCCTGCTGATCAGCAAGGTTGATCCCTGGTCCGTGCTCAAGATGGCGTTCCTGCTCTCGGTGGCGCTGGGCATTGTGACCGTCGTCGCCGCGATTGTGCTGTGGACCGTCCTGGACCTGACCGGCATTTTCGACCAGGTCGATGGCCTGCTGGGCACCCTGGCCGGCTCCGAAAGCGGCGGCTTCGAACTGAAGAAGGTCGCCTCCCTCGGCCAGGTCGCCTCCTTCGCGGTGATCATCGCGGTGATCAACGTGGTGCTGCTGACCGCACTCTCGATGCTTTCCGCGGTGCTGTACAACATTGCGGCCACCCTCGTGGGCGGCATCGGCGTCACCCTCACGGACGACTAAAACCCGTTGAATTCCCGGATATCCTCCGGGGAATTGCCTCGATTTGAGATCGGGCCGGGATGTGCTGTAAAGTCATATCTCGGCCCGATGAGGCATCGGGGCGTATAGCTCAGGCGGTTAGAGCGCTTCGCTGATAACGAAGAGGTCCCAGGTTCAAGTCCTGGTACGCCCACGGAACCTGTACTGGTTCTTGTAAAGGTCCACGTGAAACTGGACCGGAACGGGGTGCACGTGAAGAAGTTGCTGGTTGTTGCAGCTACGATCGCAAGCGTCCTGGTCTACAGGAAAGTGCAGGAATCCGAAGCCCGGAAGGCAGTCTGGAGCGAGTCGACCGACACGGTTGATTAGCCCGGAACCCCGGCAGGAAAGCTGGAAACGGCTCTCCGCCAGCGGGGTATGATTGACGGGTTGCTTCTTATGGGGGCATGGCGCAATTGGTAGCGCACCTGCTTTGCAAGCAGGGGGTTCGGGGTTCGAGTCCCCGTGCCTCCACCATAGGAAAAGGTCCCGGTCAGCGGAAACGCTGGCCGGGACCTTTTGCGTTGGATCCGCGGTCGGTAACGGACCGGGGCGGAACCGGGACGCCCGCGCCGGCACACTACTGTTGGAGCGTGAACTTCTTCCTCGCGGCCCTCGGCGTGCTGGGCGTTGCCTCCTCCGGCCCGTTGATCGCCGCCACCCTGGGCGCCACCTCGGTCAGCGCCCTCGCCATTGCGTTCTGGCGCAACGCGATTGGAGCGGCCGTCATGGCCGGTCCCGTGCTGGTGCGCCAGCCCCGCCAGTTTGGCCGCGTCACCGGCAGCGAATTCCGCTGGTCCCTGGCCGCGGCGGTCGCGCTGGCACTGCACTTTGCCTGCTTCATCACGTCCCTGCAGTTGACCTCGGTGGCCGCCGCGACGGCGCTGGTCTGCCTGCAGTCGGGCTGGATCGCCGTTTTCCAGCTCTTCCGCGGGGTCCGGCACCGCTGGCAGGTCCTGGCGGGGCTGGGACTGGCCTTCGGCGGCGTCGTGGCCATTACCGGCTTTGACATGGGCAGCTCCCCGCAGGCGCTGGTCGGGGATCTGCTGGCGGTTGCCGGGGGCGTGCTGGCGGGCATCTATACGCTGGCCGGCGGCAAGGCTCGCCAGACCATGGGGACCGGCGTGTACACCACGCTCTGCTACGGCATGTGCGCCGCCGTCGTGGCGGTCCTGGCGCTGGCCAGCCGGCAGCCGCTGGCGGGCTTCGACGCGACCGGCTGGCTGGGCATCCTGGCCATCACCGTCTGCGCGCAACTGGTGGGGCACACCGCGTTCAACCATCTGCTCGCCACGATGAGTCCGCTGCTGGTGTCGATGATCATCCTGCTGGAAATCCCGGGGGCAGCTCTGCTGGCGGCGGCCTTCCTGGGCGAGACCCTGCCGGCGGGAACCTATGCCGGGCTGGGGATGATCCTGGTGGGCCTCGTCGTCGTCGTGATGGGCCAGCGGCGCTCCCGTGCTGTGCGGCGCAGTGCCGCGCGTCTGGCGGAGCTGGGAACGGACTGACGACGGCGGCGGCCGCCGGGCCTACTGGCCGCCGCGGCGTGCCGGCTGGGCCGTGTTAACGGTGTGGATGGCCCGCAGCAGTTTCGCCGGGAAGTACACCGAGAAGAAGACCACCATGGGGGCCTTCAGAGCCATTTTCTTCACATTGTGCGCCTTGTAGGTGCGGTCGAAGCGCGTGACGTAGTACCGGTAGTCACGGGGCGAGTCCTCCAGCCGGCGTGCCGACATCCCCGACACCATTTGCGGCCAGTACTGGATCCGGAGTTCGTGGTCGGCCAGATGCAGGGACAGGTCGATGTCCTCATGCATCTCGTCCTTCTCATCCCGGCAAGTCTCCAGCCGGATCGCCTCCCACGCGGAACGCCGCAGGGCCATGTTGGAGCCAAAGAGGAAGTGGTACTGGTGCTTCGCGAGCTTCAGCATCAGCTGGCGCATTTTGTCGTCAGCCTTGAGGCCGAAGCGGCGCATCGGCATGTCGTAATACACCACCGGGCCGGTAGCGGCGTGTACGGACTGATCCGCGAAGGCCGCCTGCACCTGCTCCACCCAGTCCGGTTCCAGCACCGAGTCCGCATCGATGCGGCCCAGGACATCGCCGGTGGCGTGGTCCAGGCCGAAGTTCCGGGTCGGGATGAGGCCCTGGTCTCGGTCCTGGCTGAGCAGGATGATCGGACTTTCCGGGTATTCCAGCTGCATCTGCCGGACGATTTCGGCGGTGCGGTCCTTGGACATGTTGTCGACCACGATGATCTCGTGCGCCGGGACCGACTGGTAGACGGCGGCGATCAGGCACTGCCGAATGACGCTTTCCTCGTTGTACGCCGGAATCACGATGGAGACGGCCGGCGGCGGCACAGCATCGTGTGGGGTATCCACGGAGAGCTCTTCGGGTGACATCCCCCCAAATTTAGCACCTGCGCCGTTCCAGCGGCCTGTTGACGGGCACCCCGGGGACGGGCAATGGCAAAGCAAAAGAAGGAACCCCGCCGGTGGCGGGGTCCCTTCTTTTGTTGTGGCACTCTGCCGCCGGTTCGTTCACCGGCGGCTGTGAGCTATTTGGCCTTATCCTCGCCGTTCATGCTCGCGGCGATGTTCCGGACAGCGGTCTTGGCATCGGTGGCGACCTTGGAGTCGTCAGACTTGGCGGCGTCGGCCGCGTCTGCCGAGGCATCGGCTGCCTTGTCGGCTGCGTCCACCGTGGCGGCGGCAGCGGTGTCCGCGGCGTCGCTGACATTCTCCTTCACGGTTTCCTTGACGTCGCTGACCGTGGTGGCCGGTACCGGGGCCGGGGTCGAGGGCGTGACCGGGGCGGGTGTCTTCCACGGGTCCTCGATCGGCTTGGACGCCTTCCAGGCGGCGACGCCGGCGGCCACGGCCGCGGCGATGACACCGAAGATAAGGAATCCGCGGTGCTTGGGCTTCTGCGGCTTCGCTACCTCGCCGGTGACAGCGCGGCTCGCTTCGGCAGCTGCATCCTTGAGCTGCTTGCTGGCGGACTGCACCTGCTCCTGGAAGTTCCGGATAACGCCGGTGTCAACCAGGCGCTGCGCTACGGCGTCCACATGCGCCGGTGCACCTTCGAGGGTGCGGTGCACGGCGTCGGAGGCCAGGCCGATCTGGTCCGAAAGCTTCGGGAGATACTGGACGACGACCCTGTCCCGGGCGTTGGCGATCACTGGCGTCGCCTTGTCCAGCGCGTCATGCAACCGCGGGGTGGCACCATCGACGGCATCGTGGATCTTCGGCGCCAGCTGGGCCAGGCTGTCCTGGATCCGGGGGGTCACGGTGGCAACGCCGCCGGCCAGATTGTGGGCCGCCGACTTCAAGCCCTCCTGGATTTTGGGAGAAGCGGTGTCCAGGCTGTGCTGCACACGCGGAACGGCCCACTCAACTGCTGCTTCAACCCGCGGGGTGGCCCAGTCTCTGGCGTTCTCTACCGCGCTGGCCACAGACTGCTCCAGGTCACGGGCAATACGATCCGTTTTCTTCACAACTACCTCCCGATTAATGTGACGGTTCTGTTGTTAGCCTACGTGGCCGGGACCTCACCGGCTATTCTTGGGGCGGATTTCCGGCGGATTTCACCCAGCGCGGAACTGACTGCGCGGCCCTTTACCGCGGGCCCTGCCGTGGAAGAATGGGGCCATGACTGCCACAGCAACCGCAAAAGCAACCATCCACACGAGCCTCGGCGACATCGTCGTCAACCTCTTCGGCAACCACGCGCCCAAGACCGTCAAGAACTTCGTCGGCCTCGCCACGGGCGAGCAGGCTTGGACGCATCCGGAAAGCGGCGAGGACAAGACCGGCACCCCGCTCTACGACGGCACGATCTTCCACCGCATCATCAAGGACTTCATGATCCAGGCCGGCGACCCGCTGGGCCGCGGCACCGGTGGACCGGGCTACAAGTTCGACGACGAAATCCACCCGGAACTGACCTTCAACGAGCCCTACAAGCTGGCCATGGCCAACGCCGGCATCCAGATGGGCCGCGGTACCAACGGATCGCAGTTCTTCATCACCACCATCCCCACCGGCTGGCTGCAGGGCAAGCACAGCATCTTCGGCGAAGTCGCAGATGATGAGTCCAGGAAGGTTGTCGACGCTATCGAAGGCGTCCGCACCGGCATGGGTGACCGTCCGGTTGAGGACGTCGTCATCAACAGCATCGACGTAGAACAGCTCTAGACCCACTCCATGAGCTACGGAATTCCGGCGGCAGAGCCGTCCGCGCAGATCCCGGTGTGCCCCCGGCACCCGGACCGGCCCGCCTATGTGCGGTGCCAGCGGTGCGGGCGCCCTGCGTGCCCCGACTGCCAGCGGGCGGCCGCCGTCGGATTCCAATGCGTTGACTGTGTCAACGAAACCAAACGTACGACGCCGGCGGCACGTTCGGTCTACGGCGGTGCCGCCGCGCTGGGGAGGCCACTGGCCACCTTCGGGCTCATCGTGGCGTGTGTCCTTGTGTACGTGCTGCAGTGGATCGTTCCCAACGACGGCATCTACCAGGACTTTGCATTTGCCACGGCCTACGCCAACCCCGCGTTCGGTGCTTTCGAACCTTGGCGGATGCTGACCTCGGCCTTCCTCCACTCCCAGGGCTTCATCCTGCACATCGTGCTCAACATGTACATGCTGTGGATGTTCGGCCAGGCGCTGGAACCCCTCCTGGGACGCATCCGCTTCCTGGCGCTTTATCTTCTCTCCGCGATTGGCGGCTCCGTCGGCTATCTGCTGCTGACCCCGGCCTACGTCCCTGGCCAGTCCCTCACCGGCGTCGTCGGTGCCTCGGGTGCCATCTTTGGCCTCTTCGGCGCCATGCTGGTGGTCCAGCGCCACCGCGGCGGGGACACCCGGCAGCTCTGGGTCCTGATCGCCATCAACGGCGTCATCGGCTTCGTGGTCCCCCAGATCGCCTGGCAGGCCCACCTGGGCGGCCTTGTCACCGGAGCGCTGTGCGCCGCGGGGATCGCCTACGTGCCACGGGGCCGCCGGCAAGGGCTGCTTCAGGCCGCCGGGCTGGTCGCGGTCCTGTGTCTGCTCGTCGCGGCCACCGCCCTGCACGCCGCCGCCACCGCACCCCCGGCCTAGCTTCCGCCGCGTCGCCGCCTGCCACCGCCGCGGTTCTCCGCAACTGCCGCACCCGCTGCCAGTGCGCGGCACCGGACGACCAGTTCCCGACCTCGTTCCCGGCCGCTTTTCCACAGGGGTTATCCACACTGTTGGTAACTTACATGCCTGTAGTTCAGGCCCGAATGCCTGATCTGACCGCCACAGCTGGCAAATACCGGAAAATCCCCTTCCCGCCCTCCACACCTGTGGATAACTTTCCGGGGACCCCCTGTGGTTAAGTGGACAACTTCCGCTCCAGGAATGAGGGCCCTACTTCGGCCCCAGCGGCGCCGTCCACAGCTGGCTGCCTGCGGCCCTCGCGGGGCGGACGGGACCGAGCCTCGTCAACAGCGCGCCGGGGCGTGATACGCCCCTTCAGGCGCGCCGAGCGGACCTGCCAGGAGGGGCCGGGCCGGGCGCGGCTGCCGTGCGGCCACATTCTTATCTGATTTATAGCCCGTTATTCACAGGGTTGTTCACATTGTTAATAACTTGATGCTCTGAGTTTTGGGCCGGAAAGTCCGTGTTCCGGGGCCTGCGGAGCTTCCGACGCCGCTTCGAGCCCTTGTTTATCCCCACCTGTGGATAAGTTGTGGGTAGTTGACTGTTATTAAGTGGATAGAGCGACCGCGGCCGCCGGATTGGCGGATCCGGGGAGCAACGCTGTGGATTCGGGGGCCGTCACCTGGCTGGTTCCACGGGGGTCGGCCAGAGCGGAAGTTTTCCACAAGCAATCCACACTGTTAATAACTTACAGACCTGTAACTCACCGGGTTCCGGAGGTGGCACTGCTGATTGTCCGGGCTAGGGCGCACGCCGCAGGCCGCCCGCAGCGGATGGCGGCGCCCCTGATTCTCCACAGCCTGTGGATAGCTTTGTGGTTTGTTGTGCACAAGCTGTGGGCTCAGCCAACACCCCCGGGAAACCGTTTCTTGCCCTAACGAAGCCAGACGCCCGAAGTACCCCGACGGTGGCTGTCGACCAAGTGGGTGTCCACCATCCCGATGGCTTCCATCAAGGCGTACATAGTGGTGGGCCCGACGAACACGAAGCCGCGCTTGCGCAGCGCCTTGGACAAGGCAATTGACTCGGGTGAGCTCGTGGGGATCTCGGCCAGGGCGGAGGGTTCCGGGGTGGTATCCGGCTGGAAGCCCCAGACGAAGTCCACCAGCCCGCCGTCGTCCCTGAGATTGAAGGTGGCGCGGGCGTTGGTGATGGCGGCCCGGATCTTGAGCCTGTTGCGCACAATGCCGGCGTCCTGCAGCAGCCGCTCGACGTCGATGTCGGTGAAGGCGGCCACGGTCTCGGGGTGGAAGTCGGCGAAGGCGGTCCGGAAAGCCGGCCGCTTGCGCAGGATCGTCGCCCAGGACAGGCCGGCCTGGAAGGCCTCCAGGGAGATTCGTTCGTAGAGGCCCTGTTCATCCCGGACCGGGAGGCCCCACTCGGTGTCGTAATAGTCGCGCAGGAGCGGGTCCGCGGCCGCCCAGACCGGCCGGGCCAATCCGTCGTCGCCGATGATGCAGCCGCTAGAAGCGTCCGGTGTCATTGCTGGGTCCTTTGCTGGAGAGTTGCCTCCCGGCATTATCGCCCGCCGGGCCGGTGAGGCAGGGGCTTAACGCGGCAGGCCGGCACATCAAATGTGCCGGCCTGCCGCGAAGAAATTCGGGGGATCAGGAACGCCAACGCGTGGTCATCAGAAACCCCACGATGGCGATGCCGAACCCGGCGACGATGTTCCACGACGCCCAGTCACGCACCGGGAGGGTGCCTTCGCTGATGTAGAACGTGATGATCCACAGCAGGCCGATGATCATCAGGCCAAACATCACCGGCTTGAACCAGACGGGGTTGGGCTTGTAGGCCTGCGTCGCAGCAGTCTGCTCCGCAACACGGGCAGTCCTCTTTCGCGGCTTCGACTCGGGCACGGGTCCTCCTTGGCGGCTGGGATGAGGAGCGGTACCCCGGCTTGATATCCTGCAAGAAAGGAACAGCCGGCGGTCAACGCGCTCTTGGTCAAGTATGAAATCCTAATCGCAGCCAATTCTAGCTGTAGTTCAGGCCACACCCGAGCCCGTTGCGAACGCCCCAAAGGAGAGCCCACGGTGCTGCAGGAGAAGGCGGAACCCCTTGCCGCGCCTTCCCCCGGGGGCGCAGTCCCGCGGGGCGGCCTGTCCCGCACCCTCCAGATTTTGGGCGAGCTGCTGCTGACCGCCGGCGTGATCCTGCTGTTGTTTGTGGCCCGGCAGCTTTGGTGGACCAATCTCGACGCAGACGCCCGGCAACGCGACGTCGTGAGAGACTTCGCGCGAAGCCTGGCCGGCCCGGCCACCCCCCCGGCGTCCGCCGTGACCGCCGGCCCCGTGAAGCCCGGCCCCGGCCCGGCCGCCGTCACCGCCGAGCCGGAAGCCGGCGAGACGATCGGCGTCGTCTATGTCCCCCGCTTCGGCGCCGGCTACACCCGTCCGGTCGTCCAGGGAACCACACCCGCCGTGCTGGATTCCCTCGGGCTGGGGCACTACCCCGGCACCGCGATGCCCGGCGCGGCCGGTAATTTTGCCGTGGCCGGTCACCGGCAGACCCACGGCGCCGTGCTGGACAACATTGAAACCCTGGTCCCCGGGGACAGGATCTATGTGCAAACCCGCGAGGGCTACTACGTGTACCGCTACCGCAACAGCGAAATCGTCCTGCCCTCGGCGACCGAGGTCCTGCTGCCCGTCCCGGCACAGCCGGCGGCCACCCCCACGGAAAGCTACCTCACCATGACCAGCTGCAACCCGCGGTTCGGTTCACAGGAACGCATCGTTGCGTACTCCCTGCTGGAGCGCTGGCAGCCGGCTTCGGCCGGCCCCCCGGCCGAGATCGCAGCCCAGGCGGCGCGCACCCTCGGGGAGGGTTAGGGATATGTACGGATGGATTTTCCGCCGGCTGCCCGGCCCGTTGTGGCTAAGGATTGTCACGTCGCTGGTATTGCTGGTCGGCGTGCTGGTATTGATGGTTCAGTTCCTCTTTCCCTGGATGGCGCAATTTGGCCCGTTCACTGATTCGACGATTGGTATGGCAAGGCACTCATGAGCACAACCAAGATCCTGGTCGTAGACAACTACGACAGCTTTGTCTACACCCTGGTCGGCTACCTCCAGGAGCTCGGTGCGGAGACCACCGTGGTCCGCAACGACGATGTGACGCTGGCCGAGGCTATCGAGATGGCTGAAGCGCGCGACGGCGTCCTCATCTCGCCCGGCCCGGGAGCCCCGGCGGATGCGGGGGTCTGCATCGAGCTGATCAAGTGGTGCGGCAGCCACAACAAGCCGATGCTGGGCGTCTGCCTCGGACACCAGGCGTTGGCCGAAGCCTACGGCGGACGGGTCACGCACGCCCCGGAGCTGATGCACGGCAAAACCTCGCTCGTCGAACACCACGGGACCAGCGTCTTTCCCGGTCTTCCCTCGCCGTTCACCGCAACCCGATACCACTCCCTCGCCGCCGTCCGGGAAAGCATCCCGGACGTTCTGGAGATCACCGCAGAGACGGCGACCGGCGTCGTGATGGGCTTGCAGCACCGTACGGCACCGCTGTGCGGCGTCCAGTTCCACCCCGAGTCCGTGCTGACCGAGGGCGGCTACCTGATGCTGGGCAACTGGCTGGAGTCCCTGGGCATGGCGGGGGCGGCGGAGCGGGCCGCGGCGTTGAGCCCGCTCATCCAGCACTGACTCCGGCCGGCTGTTAGCCGGCGGTTAGCCCGCCGGGTCCAGCAGCTTGCCGACGCCTTCCGTCACGTCGGTCCCGGTGGGCGACGGCGTCGGTGAAGGCGTGGGGGTCTGCGTCGGCGGGGGCGGCGGGGCCTTGGCCACGGTGACGGTGATCGCTTTGCCCTGCTCAACGGCGGCGTCTGCGGCATCGCTTTGGGCCGTCACCTTGCCGGGCTGGACCTGTGAGTTTTCGACTTCCTTGAAGATGGCCAGTAGCCCCACCTTCTTCAGCGCTGCCTGCGCGTCCGCCCTCGGCAGGCCGACGAGCTGCGGCACAGCCACCTTTCCGGTGGAGACAATGATTTCCACCGTGCTGTCCACCGCCACGGCCTGTGCCGGCGCCGGGTTGGTCGTGATGACAATTCCCGCCGGCACGTTGGGGCTGTTGCTCAGGGTGGTCTTCGGCGCGCCGGTCAGGCCGGTCCGGCGCAGCTCGTCCCTGGCGTCCGCCTCGGTCCGGCCGGCCAGGTCCGAGGGGATGGTGATCACGCTGGGGCCCTCGGAGATGATCAGGGTGATCTCCGAATTGACCTCCAGGGGGCTCCCGGCGGGCGGCGCGGTGTCCACCGCGATGCCCTTGGGGATGCTCTCGTGCTGGATGCGTTTCAACTGAGGCTTCAGCCCGGCGTTGTAGAGCCTTTGCAGCGCCTCGGATTCGGTCATCGACGCCACGACGGGAACATCCACCTTGGCCACCGGGGCGGGCCGCTGGTTGACCATGTTGTAGAGCCACAGGCCGCCGCCCGCCAGCACCAGCAGGGTGAAGATGAGCAGCGTTGCCGTCCACATCCGCCGCCGGGATTTCTGTTGGGCGGTGGGTTCGCGTTCCGCCGGCAGGCTCAGCGGCAGGCTGTCGGTGTCCGGGCGCCCGGGAACGGTGCCGGACGCGGGCTGCACGGCGGGCGTCTCGTCCTCTGCGGCGGCCTGTTGCGGCGCGAGACGGCTGGGCGGGGCGTCATCGAGGAACTTCGCGCCGGTCAGGGCGAAGGCGGCCGTAGGCGGCAGCTGCTCCGATCCCGCGACCGTGTTGTTCGGGTCCGTCGGCGCCTCGCTGGGCGGCAGAGCCGCTACGGGGACGCCGCTGCGCGCAGCCCTGAGCGCGCGCCGGAAAGCCGCGGCGTCCTGGAACCTGTCGGCCCGGTTCTTTTGCAGGGCCTTGGCCAGCACGCTGTCCAGCGCCGCGGAAACGTCGGGGTTGAGGCTGCTGGCCGGCTCCGGGATCTCCCGGACGTGCTGGTAGGCGACGGACACCGGGCTGTCCCCGACGAACGGCGGGCGCCCGGTCAGCATTTCGTACAAAAGGCAGCCCGCCGAGTACAGGTCGCTCCGCGCGTCGACGGTTTCGCCGCGGGCCTGCTCCGGGGAGAGGTACTGCGCGGTTCCCACCACGGCCTGCGTCTGCGTCATGGTGGCCGAGGAGTCGGCCATGGCCCGGGCAATCCCGAAGTCCATCACCTTCACGCTGTTGGAACCCGGGCAGAACATCACGTTCGCGGGCTTGATGTCGCGGTGCACGATCCCGGCCTTGTGGCTGTAGTCGAGCGCGGCCAGCACCCCGAGCGAGAAGTCGATGGCCTGGTCGATCGTGACTTCCTTGGCCCGGATCAGGTCGCGGATGGTCTTGCCGGAGACGAATTCCATCACGATGTAGGGCACCCGCACGGTGTCGTCGTGGTCGCCGGGGACGGCATGGTCCCCGGTGTCGAAGACCGCAACGATCGAGGGGTGGTTCAGTGCCGCCACGGCCTGGGCCTCGCGCTTGAACCGGGCCTGGAACTGCGGATCCCGGGCCAGGTCCGGTCGGAGCAGCTTAATCGCCACGGTCCGCCCCAACCGGGTGTCAATACCGCGGAACACATCAGCCATGCCGCCGCGGCCGATCAGCTCACCCAGCTCGTAGCGCCCGCTGAGGACGCGCTGCGCCGGAACCGGGCTGCTGTCCTCGCGGTGCGAGGGAGTGCGGGGTGAAGTGGACAAGGATGCCTACTTGGTGGTGCTGACGCTCGGCGAGGGCGAAGCCGGGGTCTCCGGAGTGCTCGGGGCGGGCGCGGTGGCCAGGTGGTAGATCACCACGGAACCGCTGGTGACTTTCTCCCCCGATCCCGGCTCGGAACTCACGAAGGTGCCCTCCTGCTGGGTTCCGTCACCCTCAACCGGGGCACCCTTCTGCCAGCGCAGGCCGGCGGCCTGGATGGCCTGCTGGACCTGGGCTTCGCTGGCCCCCTGCTCCAGCGGCGGGACGGAAACCATTTCCGGGCCCTTGGAGTAGCTGACCGTGATGGTGTCACCGGGCTGCACGGGGCCGGAAGGATCGATGTCGAGGACGGTGTTAGGTGCGGCGGGGTCGTTGACGGGATTCCCCTTGACCTGGAGATTCATGCCAATCAGTTCAGCGCGGACATCGTCGTAGGGTCGCCCCTTGTAGGCATCCGGCACCAGATTGATGGCGGGAGGCGTCGACTGGGTGGGTGTGGCCGAACTGCTCGTGGGGCTGGGGCTCTTGGACGTCGGTGCAGCGCTCGTCGTGCTCGCTTTGGCGCTGGAACTGGTGGCCGCCGGGGACGAGGGGAACAGGATTCCGGCCTGCGAGAGGACTACCCCCACCAAGGCAAACAACACCAGCAGGATCAGGGCGATCAGCGGCCAGGTCCAGGGGCTGCGGCCGCGGCGTTTCGGCTCTTCCTCGGGTTCGTAGCCGTCGTAGTCCTCTTCTTCCGGGACCCAGGTCCGCTGCGCAGCCAGCGCATCCGCGCGGGACAGGGTATTGCGGGCGCCGTGGCCGCTGGCCGCGGCTGCCCCCGCAGCCATGCCGGCCGCGGCACCGGCACCCGCGGCGCCAATGACCGGCAACGCCGACGTCGACTTGTCGTCCGCAGCGCTGGCGCCGATCACCCCGGTTGCGGCGGTGGGAACGTCCACCGGGGCGGTAATGGGGCCGGTGGCGGCCTCAAAGAGCAGCATGCCCGGGACAGCCGCGTGGGCGGCCGCGATGTCGCCGTTGCGGATGGCGTCGGCAGCCTCGGCCAGCTTGATCGCGTCGGCCGGGCGGTTCTTCGGATCCTTGGCCAGCATGGACATCAGCAGGGCACGCACCGGCTTGGGCAGCGTTTCCGGCAGCGGCGGCGGGGCGTCATTGACCTGGGCCAGCGCAATAGCAATCTGGGATTCGCCGGAGAACGGGCGGTGCCCGGTGAGGCACTCGTAGCCGATGACGCCGAGCGAATAGATGTCAGACGCGCCGGTCGCGGTCTGGCCGGTGGCCTGCTCCGGAGCGAGGTACTGGGCGGTGCCCATCACCTGCCCGGTCTGCGTCAGCGGCACCTGGTCCGCCAGCCGTGCGATGCCGAAGTCGGTGACCTTGACCCGGCCGTCCGGCGTGATGAGCAGGTTGCCCGGCTTGATGTCGCGGTGCACCAGGCCCTGGGCGTGCGCGACGGACAGCGCCCGTGCGGTCTGCGAAATCATCGACAACGTGCGGTCCGGCGAGAGCACCTGCTCGTGCTCGATGATGCTGCTGAGCGGCTGGCCGGGAACGAGTTCCATAACGAGGTAGGCGGAGCCCTCCTCCTCGCCGTAGTCAAAGACGTTGGCGATGCCTACGTGGTTCAACAGGGCGGTATGCCGCGCCTCGGCCCGAAAACGCTGGAGGAAGCCCGGATCGCCGGTGTATTCCTCCTTGAGGACCTTGATGGCCACGATCCGGCCAAGGATCAGGTCCTTGGCCTTCCACACTTCCCCCATGCCGCCGATCGCAATGCGTGTGGTCAGCTGGAATCTGCCGCCGAGGGTGATTCCCGATGTAGGCCTCACTTATTCAACACCGCCTCAAAAATCTTCTTCGCGTTCGGACTGGTTAGAGTTGCGCCGGTGGTGATGTCCACACCTTGCATGACGATGGTGACGGCCACTTGCGGGTCGTTGGCCGGGGCGAACCCGGTAAACCAAGAATTGTTCAGGCCGTTGCCAAGCTCGGCCGTGCCGGTCTTGCCGGCCACCTCGACGCCGGGAACCGCGGCACCGCGGGCGATGCCGTCGCTGACCACGCTGGTCATCCATTCGGAGATCTGGCGGGCAGTCTCCGGGCTCGTGGAGGTCCGGAGCGTCTCAGGCTTCGGTTCGTTGATGATCCGCAGATCCGGGGACCGCACGGCCTTGACCAGGTTGGGCTTCATCTGGACGCCGCCGTTGGCAATCGCGGCGGTCATCAGATTGATCTGCAGTGGCGTGGCACGGACATCGCGCTGGCCGATGGCCGACTGTGCCAGGCCGGCATCGTCCAGCGGTTCGGTCGGGAATTTGCTCTTTGCATAATCGAGCTTGAGCTGGTCGCCGAAGTCCTGCCCGAAGCCGAACTTGGCGGCTTCCTCTTCGATTGCCTTCTGCCCCAGGTCCAGGGCGATGCTGGCAAACGGAGTGTTGCAGGACTGCTGCAGGGCGAAGGCGAACGAGGCGGTGTTCCGGGTGTAGCAATTGCCGCCGGCGTAGTTCGGCAGCTTGTACTGGATGCCCGGGAACGGCATCTCGGCCGGGTTCGGCAGCACGCTGTCCTTGTTGTACTTCCCGGAACCGAGGGCCGCCGCCGTGTCGATGATCTTGAAGACGGAACCCGGTGCCAGCAGCGCGCCGGTGGGGCCGCTCACGGACTGGTTCAGGTTGATGCCGGGGATCTTGTTCAGTGCGGTGATGTTGGCGGCTTCGGCGTCGGCATCCTGGGTGGCGATCAGGTTGGGGTCGTACGAGGGCTTGGAGACCATCGCCAGGACCGCGCCGGTTCTGGGGTTGGTCACCACGATCGATCCGCGCTGGCCTTCCGGAATCAGGTCGTAGGCGAGCTTTTGGATTTTCGGGTCGAGGGTGAGCTCAACCGAGGCGCCCTTGGGCTGGTTGCCGAGGAACAACTGGCCCACCCGGTCCAGGAACAGCTGGTCCGAGCTGCCGGCGAGCTGTTCGTTCATCGCCAGTTCCATGCCGGTCAGGCCGTAGTTTTTGGAGAAGTATCCGGTGATGCCGGCGTACAGTTCCGGCTGGGTGTAGGTGCGCTGGAACTGGCAGCTGTCGGTGCCGGCGACGGACTGCGCCACGGGCTTGCCCCCGACGATGATGGCGCCGCGGTCGTTGCAGTAGTTCTGCAGCAAGGTGCGCTTGTTCCAGGCGTTCGCCTTGAGTTCGTCGGCGCCGACCACTTGGACGTAGCTGAGCGCGCCGAAGATCAGCGCGAACATGGCGATCGCGGCGATCCAGGAGTTGCGAATGGCCTGGTTCACAGGTGATTCACCGCCTCGGTGGGAGCTTCTGGACTGGTCGTGCCGGTGCCGCGGGCGGGCGCCGTGGCCGGCTTCGGCGGCATGGCCGGGGTGTCTTTCGCTGCGTCAGGGTCCTGCCCCGGAGGCAGCGGCGTCGTGTCCACCGGTCCGCGGGCGGTGTGGGAGATCATCAGCAGCAGGCCCACGATGATCCAGTTCGCCAGCAGCGACGAGCCGCCGGCCGCGAGGAAGGGCGTCGTCAGTCCGGTCAGCGGAATCAGGCGGGTCACGCCGCCGATCACCACGAAGCACTGCAGCGCGATGGCAAAGGACAGCCCGGTGGCGAGCAGCTTGCCGAACGCGTCCCGCGTTCCGAGCGCGGCCCGGAAGCCGCGGGTGAACAGCAAAAGGTACATCAGCACAATCGCGAAAACGCCGATCAGCCCGAGTTCCTCGCCAAAGGAGGCGACGATCATGTCGCTGTTGGCGAAGGGGACGAGGTTGGGGCGCCCCTGGCCCAGGCCGGTACCCACGAGGCCGCCGTTGGCCATGCCGAAGAGCCCCTCGACAATTTGCCGGCTGCCGCCGAACTCGCGGTCGTAGACCTCGGGAGTGAAGGCGTTGAGCCAGCCATCGATCCGCAGTGCCACATGCGAGAAAACTTTGGACGCGACAAAGCCGCCGCCCACCATCAGCACCACGCCAATGATCACCCAGCTGATCCGGCTGGTGGCCACGTAGATCATCACCAGGAACAGGCCGAAAAACAGGATGGAGGTGCCGAGGTCGCGTTGGAAGATCAGCACGCCGATGCTGACCAGCCAGGCCGTGATCATGGGGCCCATGTCCTTGAACCGGGGGAACTGCACCGGGCCGATTTTGCGCCCGGCGAGCAGGATGAGGTCCCGGTTGGAGGAAAGGTAGCCGGCGAAGAAGATGGCGAGGGTGATCTTTGCGATCTCGCCGGGCTGGAAGGTCATGGAGCCGAGTTTGATCCAGACGCTGGCGCCCAGGACTTCGCCAGCGGAGATACCCGGAACCAGCGGGAGGATCAGCAACACGGCACTGACGGCGAGCGAAATATAGGTGAAGCGGCGCAGGATCCGGTGGTCTTTCAGGAACCAGATCACAGCGATGGCCACGGCCATCGCCACAAGGGTCCAGCGCAACTGGTTGTTGCCGGTGTCTTCGTTGACGCGGTCCAGCCGGTGGATCATGGCCAGGCCCAGGCCGTTGAGGGCAACCACCAGCGGAAGTATTACCGGATCGGCATATTTAGCGCGGATGCGGAGCACAAGGTGGAATGCCAGCGCCGCGGCCGTGAGCAGGCCGGACTGGAACCAGAAGTCCGTGTCGAAGGCCTTCTGCCGGTCGACGCCGACCAGGGCGTTCGCACCGATCCCCACCGTGAGGGCGAGGACCAAGAGCACCAGCTCGGCGTTGCGGCGCGGCCTGGGTGTGGGATCGATCGGCGTCACTTCGCCACCTCACAGTAGCTCGGAGACGGCGTCGGGGTAGGTGTGGGCGACTTGGAAGCTGCCGAGCCGGAGGGCGCAGCAGTGGCCCGTGCGGTCGCCGAGGCACTGGGGGTGGGCGAGGGAGTGAGGCACTCATCAGCCGGGGCCGTCGTGCCGGTGCGCTCCAGGTTTTTGACGATCCGTTGCGCGTCGTACAGGTCCCGCGCGGGAACGGTCTGGCGTACACGCTGCTGCGAGAACTCTGGCAGGTCAGACATCCGGATATCGGTCACCGTTTCGAGGGTGGAAAGCGGAATGGGGCCCAGGCGCTGGGAGACCCCGTTGAAAATCGCGACCCGCTGATCGTGCTCACCGATGTAATACCGGGTCTGGGTCCACGCGTAGCCGAGCCAGAGGCCGATGCCCAGCACGGCCACGATCGCCGCGGCGATGGAGATCGTCAGCCAGCGCCGGTGCCTGACCGGCGGCTTGTAGTCTTCCGTCTCGTCCTTGTCCTGCTCGGCCTTGTGCGTCAGGACCGTTGCGGCCCGGCGGGCCACGGTCCGCCCGGCGATGGACGGGATGGAACCGGATGCCGCGGCGGCCGCCGCGGCTCCGACGAGCTCGTGGGGGCGCGTGGAGAGTTCCTCGCGCAGGACTTCGGCGGACAGATGCTCGCCCAGGTGCGGGTCGGTCGACGGCGGGGGTTCCGCCGCGGCGCCGGCGCCCTCCGGGCCCTTGCCGGACGCGCCGTCCCGGGCGCCGTCGGAAGGTGCCGCGTCCGACGGCCCACCATCGGTTGTGGCACCGGCGTAGGTGCTGCCGGAGGGCGGTGCGGCCGGCGTGGCCCGGGGCGTCGCCGTCGCGGTGACGGGAGCCGGGGCCGGGACGAGCGTGACGGCGGCGGTGTTCACGTCGTCGGGCGTCTGTTCGGCGATGTCCAGCATCACGACCGTCACGTTGTCCGGCGAACCGGCCTCCAGGGTGAGGTCAACGAGCCGTTCGGTGCATTCGCGCAGGTCCTTGGTCTCCCGGACGGTGCGCTCCACGACGTGGCCGGCCACGTAGTTCAGCCCGTCCGAGCACAGCAGCCAGCGTTCGCCGGGCTCGACGTCGAGGATGTCCAGGTCCAGTTCGGGGCTGGCGTCGACGTCGCCGAGGACACGCATCAGCACGTTCTTGTGCGGATGGGTTTCGGCTTCTTCGGGGCGCAGCCGGCCCTCGTCGATGAGCCGCTGGACGAAGGTGTGGTCCACGCTGACCTGTTCGAACGTGCCGCGGCGCAGCCGGTAGGCACGGGAGTCACCGATGTGGGCAAAATGCAGCTTGCCCTCGGCCAGTAGCAGGGCCGTGACGGTGGTTCCCATCCCGGCCAGTTTCGGGTTCATGTGGACCAGCTCGGAGAGCAGCGAGTTGGCGGTCTGGATCTCGTCGGCCAGGACGGTGTCCGCGTCGCCGGCGTAATCATCGCGGTCCAGGTGGATCATGTCCAGCACGGTGGCGGCGGACGCCACGTCACCGCCGGCGTGGCCGCCCATGCCGTCCGCGACGACGGCGAGGTGGCGGCCCACGTAGGCGGAGTCGTCATTTTTCGCGCGCACGCGCCCGACGTCGGAGCGCGCGGCGTAGCGCATGATGAGCGGCCGCTTCGGGGCCGTTGCTGCCTTGTCTGCGGGGGATTCGGGGGCAGCCATGGCTACGGCCTCAATTCAATGACCGTCTTGCCGATTCTCACGGGGACACCCAGCTCCACCGGAAGTGCCCGGGTGAGCTGTTGATCTGCCAGATACGTGCCGTTGGTGGAACCGAGGTCCTCGATGAACCAGCGGCTGCCCTGCGGAAACAGCCGGGCGTGCCGGCCGGAGGCGTAGTCGTCTTCCAGGACCAGGGTGGCTTCCTGGGCCCGGCCGAGGAGGATGGGGCTCGCGGCCAGCGGAAGGGTGGTGCCCTTGAGTGGGCCCTCGGTGACGACGAGTTGGCGGGCCTGCTGCTTCACCGGGGCGGGAGCGGGCTCGGCCAGCGCAGGGTTCCGGCGCACCTGACGTGCCGTGGGGGCGCCGGCGGCGGCTTTGCGGCCGATCATCAGGTCCCGGCGCATGGCCGAGACGATGCTGAAGATGAGGACCCAGAGGAGGATCAGGAAACCGAAGCGCAGTGCGGTGATGGTCAGTTCACTCACGGGCGGCCGCCCGGGTTGGCGGGCATCAGGCGGAAGATGATTTTGGTCCGTCCCATCGTGATCGTGGCGCCGTCGGCGAGTTCCGAACTGCCCACCACTTTGTGGCCGTTCACGTAGCTGCCGTTTGTGGAGCCGAGGTCGATTGCCTGTGCCGCGCCGTCGCCGGTGCGGATTTCCAAGTGACGGCGTGAAACCCCGGTGTCGTCGATCAGGATGTCCGCTTCGGAGGAGCGGCCCAGCACCACCGAGGACGCGTTCAACGAATAACGCTGGCCGTCAATGTCCAGGACCGGCTGGAAGCGGCCGGGCTGGCGGGTGGGGGCGGCGGGCATGGAAGCCTGGCTGCCTGGCTGGGCGGGGGAGCCGCCGGCTTTTTCGGTCCGCGACGTGATCTCGAAGTCGCCGGCACGGCGCTCTTCGTCCCGGCGGAAACTGATCCGCACCGGGCCCTGGAGCGTGTAGCCCTGGCTGCGGACGTGGTTGATGACGACGTCGCACAGTTCTTCCGCGAGCGGTGTGCCCCATTCCTGCGCGCGCTGGAAATCGTCGCCGCTGAGCAGGACATCAAAAACGTTGGGGGCCAGGGTGCGTCCCGCGGCGATGGTGAGCGCCTTGTTGTCCACTTCCCGGCGGAGGTGGCTGGCGATCTCGACCGGCTCAACCTGCGCGCGGGAACCGGTGGAGAAGACTCCGCGGACGGCCTTTTCGATGCCGCGCTCGACTTTGTCCAGCAAGCCCATGGTCCTTCTCCTTTCCTGACAGCTGCCGGGCAGCGTTTGTTCCGGAACTCGGTTTCCAACATTCGCAGGAGCCCGCCGTAGTCGGGCACTCCTACATCAGATACTACTGGGCAAGGCTGGGAATGGCCTTAATGAGCCCCGCCGCCGGGGCCGGGGAATTTGCGGCGGAGGGGCTCTGACATGCGCGGATGTCCGGCCGGCGACGGCGGCGCGGCGGCATCTCGTCCCCGCGGACGGGCCACCTGCCGGGGGTGCGGACGCGGAGGTTTGGCGCCTCCGGAACGCCGATTGGTGTTTTCCCGCAGTTGTCCGTTATGCTTGATCTCGCTGCTTTCACGAGGTAGACGGTCCGGATTCCGGGCCCTCAACCGGGTGAAAGGATTTGCGCGCGAGTGGCGGAACGGCAGACGCGCTGGCTTCAGGTGCCAGTGTCCGAAAGGGCGTGGGGGTTCAAATCCCCCCTCGCGCACGCAAATGAAAGAGCCCCGGTCTTCGGACCGGGGTTCTTTTTCTTTTATCGGGTTTTTTGGTCCGCCGCGCGGGCGACTCCGTGCGGGCGCCTTGCCACCGGCGGCGGGGCGCTACTACTCGCGCAGCGCCCCGAAGCCCGCCACCAGCGCCTCGAGCCCCAGGCTGAAGGCGGCGTCGGCCTGATTTGTGTAGCCCTGCCCGCCCAGGCTCGCAACGGCGGCGGAGAAATTCGGCGTCGAGGCCGCGAGGCTGCCGGAATCGAAGATGTCCGCAGGGGCCGTGACGTCATAGGCGGAGCCGAAGATGAAGGACTCCAGGGCCACGATCGCGGAAATGATGCGCTCCTGCGGGAAGCCTGCCCGGCGGAATCCCGCACTGACGGCCTCGTACATGGCGAGGGTCTTCGGCGCATCCGCCACCGGCAGCACCGCAATGACCGGAATCAGCGGGGTATGACGCGAGAAGACATCGCGGTAACTCCAGGCCCAGTCCCGGACGGCCTGGTCCCAGGGCTCGGTCTCAAAGGCCGACACGTCCACGAACGAGGTCAGGTGGTCCTGGATCAGGACCAGCACCTCCCGTTTGGAGGACACGTGGTTATAGAGGGCGGACGGCGCCACGTTCAAGGAACGGGCCAGGGCCGCCATGGTGAAGCCGTCGTAGCCACTCTTGCGGACCAGTTGCAGCGCCGCGGCGGTGATGCCGTCCAGGTCGAGGACGGCCGAGGCGGGCCGGCCCACCCGGCGGCGCGGTTTGGCGTCGGGACGGTGCGGATCCGCGGTGGCGCTGGTAGCTGCCGGCATTCCGGGCCTTTCTTCTGGGCTGTCCCAAGGATTATTCCACCGGATGCCATTTTGCGCCGGGGTCTTCCCTCTTTCTATCCGTGCCGCTATAGTCATCCTAAATGAATGGCATTCATTTAGTGGTCCGCATCACTTACGCGGTCACGGAGAGGACATCATGCTGGAACTTGACCGCGACGTCGTCATCGTCGGAGCCGGCCCCGCCGGGCTGACCGCAGCAAGGGAGCTCCGGAAAGCGGGCCTGAGTGTCGCCGTGCTGGAAGCTCGCGACCGCGTGGGCGGCCGAACCTGGACGGACACCGTCGACGGGGCCATGCTGGAGATCGGCGGCCAGTGGGTCTCGCCGGACCAGACGGCACTGCTGGAGCTCCTGGAGGAGCTGGGCCTGAAGACCTACGACCGCTACCGTGAGGGGCGGTCGGTTTACATAGGCGCCGACGGCAAGCGCACCCTGTACACGGGTGACTCCTTCCCGGTCAGCGAAACCACCGCCGCCGAAATGGACAAGCTCACCGCGCTGCTGGATTCCCTCGCCGCGGAAATCGGCCCCACGGAGCCGTGGGCGCATCCCAAGGCCCGCGAGCTGGACACGATCTCCTTCCACCACTGGCTGCGCGCGAACTCCGCCGACGAGGAGGCCTGCAACAACATCGGCCTGTTCATCGCAGGCGGCATGCTGACCAAGCCCGCGCACGCGTTCTCCGCTTTGCAGGCCGTGCTGATGGCCGCCTCGGCCGGTTCCTTCACCCACCTCACCGATGAGGACTTCATCCTGGACAAGCGGGTCGTCGGCGGCATGCAGCAGGTCTCGCTGCTGCAGGCAGCGGAACTGGGCGACGACGTCGTGCTCTCCAGCCCGGTGCGCACCATCAACTGGGAAGCCGGGGCCGCCGAAAACACAGCGGAAGACACCGCCGGCAACCCCGCCGGAGTGACCGTCGTATCGGACCGCGCCACGGTGAACGCCCGCTTCGTGATCATGGCCGTGCCGCCGAACCTGTACTCCCGGGTCTCCTACAACCCGCCGCTGCCGCGCCGCCAGCACCAGATGCACCAGCACCAGTCCCTGGGCCTGGTCATCAAGGTGCACGCCGTTTACAGCACCCCGTTCTGGCGCGAGGAAGGGCTCTCCGGAACCTGCTTCGGCGCGGATGCGCTGGTCCAGGAGGTCTACGACAACACCAACCACGAGGACCCCCGCGGCACCCTGGTGGGCTTCGTCTCGGACGAAAAAGCGGACGCCATGTTCGAGCTCAGCGCTGAGGAGCGCCGCCGCGCCATTCTCGAATCGATTGCCGGGTTCCTGGGCGAGAAGGCCCTGGAACCGGAGGTCTACTACGAGTCCGACTGGGGCTCCGAGGAATGGACCCGCGGCGCCTACGCCGCCAGCTACGACCTGGGCGGCCTGCACCGCTACGGCAAGGACCAGCACGCCCCGGTGGGACCGATCTACTGGGCCTCCTCCGACCTCGCAGCCGAGGGTTACCAGCACGTGGACGGCGCGCTGCGGATGGGGCGGGCGACGGCGGCCCGGATCGTCGCCGCTGCCGACCGCACGCCGGCCGCCCGCTAGCGGCCGGAAACCCATGTTCCGTTACAGAGACCCTGTCCACACAGCAACAGCACAACAACCAGAGAGGTCGGCCAGATGCGTTACGTAGTGGGGTATTCAGCCAATGCCAGAGGCCGTGATGCCGTCAACCTGGCCGTCTCCCTGGCCCGCGGCCGCGGAGCGGCCCTGGACCTGGTGGTGGCCATTCCGGACGCCGGAGTGTTCAATGCGGCCCACGCGCCCGCCGCGGGCTATGACAGCTACCTGCACCAGCAGGCTGCCGAGTGGCTTGATGAAGCACTTGCCCTGATCCCGGCCGATGTGCCGGCGCAGGCCCACATCCGCAGCGGTGCATCCGACGCGCAGACCCTGATCGAGGCCTGCGAGGAGTTCCAGGCGGACATGCTGATCATCGGCGCGACGAGCAGCGGGCTGTTCAAGCGGTTCACCGTCGGGTCCGTGGCCAGCGCGCTGCTGCACGCCGCCACCGTCCCGGTGGCGCTGGCTCCGCACGGCTACCACCGACGGGATGCGCTGACCCGCGTCAGCTGCGGGCTCGGGGACCGCCCGGGCGCCGAAGAGCTGCTGGATTTCGCCGTCTCGATGGCAGCGAACCGGCTGGTGCCGTTGCGCGTTGTGTCGCTGCTGACCCTGGACGACGGCGACTCGGCGGACGCCGCCGAAGCCGCCCGCGACTACGCCAACAAGCACCTCGCGGCCGCCCTTCCGTCCGATTCGCAAGGCACACCGCTGGCCGGGAAGGCCGACGTCGTGGTGGCCCAGGGCCGCAGCGTCGAAGAGGCCGTGGACCGGCTCCACTGGGAAGACGGCGAAGTCCTGCTGATCGGTTCCAGCCGCCTCGCCCGGAACCGCTCCATCTTCCTGGGCAGTACCGCGAACCGCATCCTGCGGGCCCTGCCGGTGCCGATGATCGTGGTCCCCAGCGACTACGAGCTCAAGCACCCGTCCCCTTCCACGTCGAGTGACATTTCCCGAGAGGCACAAGCATGAGCACCGAACACGCGACCGCCAAGGCCGCACAACCGCAGCGGGACCACGGACTGAGTGAAAAGGGACTGAAGGCCGGATCGGTGGGGCTGATCGGCGCCGTCGTCATCGGCGTCTCCTGCATCGCCCCCGCCTACACCCTCACCGCCGCCCTGGGCCCGACGGTCTCCGAGGTGGGCGTCCACCTCCCGGCGATCTTCCTGGTGGGCTTCATTCCGATGCTGCTGGTGGCCTTCGGCTACCGCGAGCTGAACAACGCCATGCCCGACGCCGGCACCTCCTTCACCTGGGCCTCGCGGGCCTTCGGCCCCTGGCTGGGCTGGATGGGCGGCTGGGGACTGATCGCGGCGACCATCATTGTGCTGTCCAACCTGGCGGCCGTCGCGGTGGACTTCTTCTACCTCATGCTGGCGCAGATTTTCGGAAACCCGGAGCTGGCGGACCTGACCACCAACCTGCCGCTGAACATTGCCACGACGCTGGTCTTCATTGCGCTGGCGTGCTGGATCTCCTACCGCGGCATGGAAACCACCAAGACTGTGCAGTATGTCCTGGTGGCGTTCCAGCTGCTCGTGCTGGGCTGGTTCGCCGTCGCGGCGTTCAGCCACGTGGCGAACGGCACCGCGTTTGACGCCACCGCCATCGCACCGGACTGGTTCAATCCCTTCGCCGTTGAATCCTTCTCCGCCTTCGCTGCCGGCGTCTCGCTGTCCATCTTCATCTACTGGGGCTGGGACGTCACGCTGACCATGAACGAGGAGACCAGGAACCCGGAGAAAACGCCGGGCCGCGCGGCCACCGTCACCGTCCTGGTCATCGTGATCATCTACATGACCGTTGCGCTGGCCACCCTGGCCTTCGCCGGCATCGGCACCGAGGGCCTTGGCGCGGGCAACCCGGACAACCAGGGCAGCATCTTCGCCGTCCTCGCCGGACCGGTCATGGGGCCCTTCGCGATCCTGATGTCGCTGGCCATCCTGAGCAGCTCGGCGGCATCGCTGCAGTCCACCTTCGTCTCGCCGGCGCGTACGCTCCTGTCGATGGGCCACTACAAGGCGCTGCCGCACAAGTTCGGCAAGATCAGCCCCAGCTACAAGTCCCCGAGCTACGCCACCATCGCCTCGGCCGTGGCCGCGGCCGCCTTCTACGTGGTGACCCGGACCCTGTCCGAAAACGCGCTGTGGGACACCATCACGGCGCTGGGCATGATGATCTGCTTCTACTACGGCATCACCGCCCTGGCCTGCGTCTGGTTCTTCCGTGCCCAGGCGTTCAGCGGAGCGCATTCCTTCTTCTTCAAGTTCCTCGCGCCGCTGCTGGGCGGCGTCATCCTGCTGGTGATGTTCGTCAAGACCGCCTACGACTCGATGGACCCGGAGTACGGCTCCGGCTCTTCCATCGGCGGCCTGGGCCTGGTCTTTATATTGGGCATGGGCGTCATCCTGCTCGGGGTGGTGCTGATGCTGGTCATGGCTAAACTTCGTCCCGAGTTCTTCAAGGGCCAGGTGCTGTCCCGCGGCATCTGAGCCCGGCGGCCGGACTTTGGGAAGGTCCTCCGTCCGACAGCCTGAGCGCGTGCTTGAAAAGTAAGTACGCTTATCAATAGGCTGGCGGGAGGAGGATCTTCCTCCGCAGATCAAGGAAGAGGTGGGCGCATGTCGGATGCACAGGACATCAGCAAGGTGACGGACATCATTAACGATTCGCGGATCGGGATGTTCACCACGATCAATGAGAACGGCGCGCTCGTCAGCCGGCCGCTGGCGGTCCAGGACGTCCAGGAGGACGGCGACATGTGGTTCTTCACCTCGTCGGACACCTCCCAGGTGGCCCACGTCACGGCCAACCCAGCGGTCAACGTGTCCTTCGGCAAGGGCACCGAGTGGGTGTCGGTGGCCGGCACGGCGCGGGTGGTCACGGACCGCCAGCAGATCCGCGACCGGTGGAACCAGGCGGTCGAGGCGTGGTTCCCGGACGGCCCGGACACCCCCGGGGTGGTCCTGCTGCACGTGGACTCGGATTCGGCCGAATACTGGACCAGCCCGGGCGGAACGGCCGCCACTGTCCTGCAGTGGGTGAAGTCCAAGGTCACCAACAGCCGGATGAGCGTCGGCGAAAGCGGCACCGTCGAACTCTAGGCCGGCCGGGCGCCGCCCGGCGCCCCAATGGTCTCAGCCGATGATCTTGAGCGCAGTGTCCCAGTTAAAGGACTCGTAGGCCGGATTCAGCTGCAGGCCGACCACCAGCAGCTGCATCCCCTCCAGCTCGCGGGCGTGACGCAGCGCCCCGACCTGGAGGGGCCGGAGGCCTGCCGCCGCGGCAAAAGCGGCCACCTCGTTCCGGGCGGCCTCCGAGTCTGAGGCGATGAAGACATCCAGCGCCATTCCGGCCGCTGAGCCTTCCGCCAAGGTGCCCGCGAACGTCGTGTTGAACGCCTTCACCACCCGGGCGCCGGGCAGCAGCCGGGCCACCTCTTCGGCGGCCGAGGTCCCCGGCTCGACCACCAGCGAATCGCCGGTTTCCATGTTGACCGGATTGCTGATCTCGATCACCGTCTTGCCGCTGAGCGTGTCGCCGTAGTGCGTGGCGACCTCCTTGGCCGGTTCGAAGTAGAGGGCCAGGACCACAATGTCGCCCTCGGGCACATCGCCAAGGCCGCCGGACGTCGTCGTCGGACCCAGCTCCGCCGCGAGTTTGGCGGCGTTGTCCGGGCTCCGGTCGAGGACCTGGACGGACCGTCCCGCCGCGACGGCCCGGAGGCCGATCGCCCGGGCCATGTTGCCGCTGCCGATAATCGTGATGTCAGTCATCGTGCCCCTTCGGTGGAAACCTGCAGCGCGCCGGCGGCGCGTTCCGCCTCCGCCAGGGCGCGTTCCAGCCGGTCGACGGCGGTGCTGTAGCCTCCGGGTGCCTGGCTGTCCGGGCCGTTTCCGTGGCGCAGTCGCTCGGCGTCCTTCATGGCCTTCAGCATCGTGGCGGTTTCCGGCCGGGCCGGATCACTCATGGCCGGAAAATCGATGCAGAATGCAGGATCCAGTTCATAACGTTGCCACCGTGTGAGGGCAGCGCGGTGCCGGTCGGCCGCGGCGGTGTCGGCTGCTGCAGCGTCCCGCGCGGCGCGCCGGGTTTCCTGCCAGCGGAATACCCTCGGCGCCCAGCGGAAACTTGCGACCGCCGTGGCGGCGGCCACGGCGACAAGCAACAGCCCGGCCCACGGGGAGACCAGCGCCGGAAGCACCACTGCGGGGCCGACGACGGCGAGCCCTGCAAAACCGTCCCAGAACACGGCGTCCGGCAGTCCGCCGTCGGAGTTCCGGTGCTTCCAGGCCAGATAGACGGTCCCGGCAACGGCTGCCGCGACGAGGAGCGCCAGGGGCAGGATTTGCCAGGGCCCGACCAGTGCGGGATCTGCTAGCGACGGCATGGCACACCTCCTGCGGAACCGTCCCGGGCGGGCGGTGTTCCGCTGATTCCATTGGAATCCATCCGGGGCGGGCCGTCAATGGCCGCGCTTCCCCCGGTTCCCACCCGGCGCGGTCCCGGCGTAGCCTAGGGCCCATGCGACTGAAAATGTGCAGTATCCACGTCAAGGACCCGGCGGCAGCCCACGAGTTCTACACCGGAACCCTGGGCTTCGAGACCCTCATGGCGATGCCGGAGCACAATCTCTACATCGTGAAGGACCCGGGCGGCGGCTCGTCGGCAGGTCTGCTGCTGGAACCCAGCGACAACCCGATCGGTGCGGCCTATATGAATGCCTGCCACGACGCCGGGCTGCCGGCGATCGTGTTTGGCGTGCCGGACGTCCGCGCCGAGTACGAGCGGCTGTCCGCCAAGGGCGTGATCTTTCAGGCCGAACCCTCGGAAGGCCCCGGCGGCACAAGCGTGGTGCTCGACGACGGCTGCGGAAACTACGTCCAGCTGCACCAGGACTAAGCCGGGCTTGCGGGCCCAGCTTCTGCGCCGCTGTCCCCGCCGTTTCGACGGTTCCCTGCCGGCCAGACGGTCCGCAGCATCGAGTGGGCGCGGAACCGTCGAAACGGCCGCTGTTACTCGGCCTGGGCGCGGGCCTTCTTGGCGTCCTTCTTCGCAGCCTCGTCCTTAACGCGCTGGGCTTCGGCGCGGACGGCGGCGTGGGTGGCGCGCTCGGCGACCAGCCAGGCCGGGGGAGCCTGCAGCAGCGCGGTGATCTCCGCCGTCGTCAGCGCTTCCTCGACGCCGCCGCGGGCGAGGCCGCTGATGGAGACGTTGAGTTTCTGCGCGACCACGGGGCGCGGGTGCGGGCCGGTGCGGCGCAGTTCGGCCAGCCACTCCGGCGGGTTGGCCTGGAGCTCGGCGAAATCAGCGCGGGTGATAACTGAATCCTGGAACTCCTGGGGCGTTGCGGGCAGGTAGATGCCAAGCTTCTTGGCAACGGTGGCCGGCTTCATGGACTGGGAGTTTGCAGAGGTCATGCTTCAAGGGTATCCGGCGGCCAAGCCGCAAGGCACCAAATCAGCACCAAATCAGCACCATAGCAGCACCAATCGGCCACCGGGGCGGGGCCGCCCGGCGGCAGTGACGGTACTGTGAACGTGTGTCCGCAGAAGAAGAAACAGCCCAGCCCCACGACGAACCGGTACCCGCTGCGCGGGAGTTGAAGTTCGCGTACGTCGCCGGCGTGACCCCCGGCAAATGGATCCGCCGCTGGGAAGAGCGGATGCCCGACGTTCCGCTGCATTCCTTCATGTCCGACGACGGCGCCCAGCTCGCGGTGCTGCGCGACGGTTCCGCGGACCTGAGCTTCGTCCGGCTGCCGGTGGCGCGCGAGGGCCTCAGCGTCATCCCGCTCTACGAGGAACAGCCCGTGGTGGTGGCGCCCAAGGGGCACGAGATCTCCGTGTTCGAAGAGGTGGCGCTGGCGGACCTGGCCGCCGAAACCTTCCTTGACGTCGCGGCCCTGGGCGGGCCAGAGGCGGCGCTGCAGGTGGTTGCCGCCGGGGCCGGACTGGCGATCCTGCCGATGTCCGTGGCCCGGCACTTCAACGTCAAGGACACGGTGGCCCGGAAACTCACCGGCGCACCCACCACCGAGATCGCCCTGGCCTGGCCGAGCGACACCACGGACGAAGTCATCGAGAAGTTCATCGGCATTGTCCGCGGCCGCACCGCTGCCAGCTCCCGGCAGCCCTCGGCGCAGCTGGAGAAGCCCAAGCGCGAGCCGAAGCCGGACCGGCGCGGGCCCGCGGTCAAGAAACCGAAGGTGGCGCAACGGTACGCGCCCAACCCGGACAAGGGCCGGGGCAAGGGATCCCGAAAAAAGGGAAAGCGCTGACCGGCTGACCCGACCGGCTTGCACTTGTTGGCGTTTTGAGTGCTCGAACGCCAACAACTGACAACTACTTGGCGCAGGCGTCCCGGAGGGCCTTGACCGAATCGGCCGGCACCTGGTCACCCGAATCCGCAATCTGCTTCAGCGGAGTGGTGATCTCCGCGGGCACCCCGGCGCCCTGGGCACCCGATACCAAGGCGCCAAGCGCCTTCTTGTCCTGGACGCTGACCAGGCCGTCCTCGACCAGGGAACAGGCCTGCTTCTTGATCTCGCTGCCGGCCGCGGTGGCGACCTGGGAGGCGCCGTCGTTGACGGCCTTCTCGGCGGCCTGCTGCACCTGGCCGCAGGCGCTCAGGACAATCGCGAGGACGGCAAGGGACGCAGCGGCGAGGGGACGTTTCATAGTTTCAGCCTAGCAAGCCGGCGCTGCCTGACTTGGCGACGGCGGGTTTGTCCCGCGACGCGAAAAATTCCTGCCGACACCCGAATACGGGCGTCGACAGGAATTTTGCGCATCCGGGACCGAAGCTGCGTAGCGTGACCCTCCCAGCAGAGGAAGGGTCCGCACGCCGCTGGATCAGGGAGTCGGGACGGTTGCGGTCCGGCCGGAGTCCTGGGCGGCGCCGGCGGGGCGTTCGGCCGCGGGTGCGGCGGTCCCGGTGGCCGGCGGGGTGGTGTTGCGCTTGAAGCGTTTCCCCAGCAGGCTGCCCCCGCCGCCGCGGTTTTTGTTGAAGATGTCGAAGCCGACGGCGAGCAGCAGCACTAGGCCCTTGATGAGCTGCTGGTAGTCGGTGCCAAGGCCCAGGATGGACATGCCGTTGTTGAGGACGCCCATGATCAGGCCGCCGATCATCGCACCTGCCACGGTACCGATGCCGCCGGTCACCGCGGCGCCGCCGATAAACGCCGCGGCGATGGAGTCCAGTTCGAACCCGGTGCCGCCGGCGGGCTGCGCGGAGTTGAGGCGGGCGGTGAAGACGAGGCCGGCCAGGGCAGCGAGCACACCCATGTTCACGAAGAGCCGGAAGGTGACGGCTTTCGTCTTGATGCCGGACAGCTCGGCGGCGTGCAGGTTCCCGCCGATGGCGTAGGTATGGCGGCCGAAGACGCTGTTGTTCATCAGGGCGCTGTAGACGATCACGAGGACCGCGAGCACGATCAGCACAATCGGGGTGCCGCGGTAGCTGGCCAGCAGGAAGGTGATGACCAGCATAAGCAGGGTGATGAACGCGGTCTTGATCGCGAACCAGGTCATGGGCTCGTTCTCGAGTTCAAACTTGGCGCGGACCCGGCGTTCCTTGATGGACTGGATCAGCAGGGCCAGTGTGGCTCCGACGCCCAGGATCACGGTGAGCCACTCCAGCACCGAAGTCCCGCCGGAAATGTCCGGCAGGAACCCGCCGCCGAGGGCACGCAGTTCGGCGGGGAACGGGGTGATCTGCTGGTTCTTGAGCGTGATCAGGGTCAGGCCGCGGAAGATGAGCATGCCGGCGAGGGTGACGATGAATGCCGGGATCCCGACATAGGCGATCCAGTAGCCCTGCCACGCGCCGACCAGGGCGCCGACCAGGAGGCAGGCCGGGATGGCCGCCCACCAGGGCCAGCCCCAGTGCACGATCATGACGCCGGCGACGGCACCAATGAAACCGGCGACGGACCCGACGGACAGGTCGATGTGGCCGGCAATGATGACCATCACCATGCCGATCGCGAGGATCAGGATGTAGCTATTCTGGACGACCAGGTTGGTGACGTTCTGGGGCTCCAGCAGGATGCCGTCGGTGAGGACCTGGAACAGCAGGACGATCAGGATCAGGGCGACGAAGATGCCAACCTGGCGGAGGCGGCTGGTAAGGAAGCCGAGGGATTCTCGTAGGGCGGACATGTTCGCTATTCCTTCTCTTGGGTCATGTAGTGCATGAGGGTTTCCTGGGATGCCTCGGCGATGGGCACCTCGCCGGTGACGTGCCCCGCGGACAGGGTGTAGATCCTGTCGCAGATGCCCAGCAGCTCCGGCAGCTCCGAGGAGATGACGATGACCGCCTTACCCTCCGCGGCCAGCTTGGCGATGATCGTGTAGATCTCGAACTTGGCGCCCACGTCGATGCCGCGCGTGGGCTCATCGAGGATGAGCACGTCCGGGTCGGAGAACATCCACTTGCTCAGCACAACCTTTTGCTGGTTGCCGCCGGAGAGTTTCCCGGTGATGGCCGCCACCGACGGCGCCTTGATGTTCATGCTCTTCCGGTAGCCGTTGGCCACCAGGGTTTCCTTGTTCTTGTCCACCCAGCCGCCTTTGGCGAGCTTGCGCAGCGCCGCCATGGAGACGTTGCGCTTGATGTCCTCGATGAGGTTCAGGCCGTAGAGCTTGCGGTCCTCGGTGGCGTAGGCGAGGCCGTGCTTGATCGCGTCGGCAACGGTGGAGGTGTTGATCTCCTGGCCGTACTTGAACACCTTCCCGGACGTCGCCGTGCCGTACGTGCGCCCGAAGACGCTCATCGCCAGCTCCGTCCGGCCGGCCCCCATGAGCCCGGCGAGCCCCACCACCTCGCCCTTGCGGACGCTGAGGCTGGCGTTGTTGACCACCATGCGGCTTTGATCCTGCGGGTGCCGGACGGACCAGTCCTCGATCCGGAGGACTTCCTCGCCGATCACCGGCTCGCGCTCCGGGTAGAGGCTCTCCAGGTCCCGTCCCACCATCCCGCGGATGATGCGTTCCTGGGTGACGCCGCCCTCGTCGAGGCGCAGGGTTTCGATGGTCTTGCCGTCCCGGATGATCGTGACGGCGTCCGCGACCTTGCGGATCTCGTTGAGTTTGTGGCTGATGATGATGCTCGTGACGCCCTGGCCCCGCAGATGCAGGATGAGGTCCAGCAGGTGGCCGGAATCCTCGTCGTTGAGGGCCGCCGTCGGCTCATCGAGGATGAGGAGCTTGACCTTCTTGGAGAGCGCCTTGGCGATTTCGACCAGCTGCTGTTTGCCGACGCTGATGTGCTGGACCGGCGTTACCGGGTTCTCGCTCAGGCCGACCCGGGCCAGCAGCTTGGCGGCCTCCAGGTTGGTCTTGCGCCAGTCCACCCAGCCGTTCCGGGCCTGTTCGTTGCCGAGGTAGATGTTCTCGGCGATGGACAGGTACGGGCTGAGGGCCAGTTCCTGGTGGATGATGACGATGCCGCGCTTCTCGCTGTCCGAGATGTCGGAGAAGCTGCACGGTTCGTTTTCGAAGAGGATCTCACCGTCGAAGGAGCTGTGCGGGTAGACGCCGGAGAGCACCTTCATCAGGGTGGACTTGCCGGCGCCGTTTTCCCCGCAGATGGCGTGGACCTCGCCGCGGTTCACCTCCAAGGTGACGTCCTGCAGGGCCTTCACGCCCGGGAAGGTCTTGGTGATTCCTCGCATTTGAAGAATGGGTGTTTTCATCGTCAATTCCCACTGACTGGTCGAAACTGGGCCGCTGTGCGGTTAAAGGAGGCTGCTTCGCGCGGGGTGCGGCCGGCGGTCCGGCCGCACCCCGCGCGGGCAGGCTATTTGACGTCGGCGTCGGTGTAGTAGCCGGAGTCGATGAGTTCCTTCTTGTAGTTGTCCTTGGTGATGATCACGGACTTGAGCAGGTAGGCCGGGACCACCTTGACCTTGTTGTTGTAGGTCTTGGTGTCGTTGGTCTCCGGTTCCTGGCCCTTGAGCACGGCGTCAACCATCTTCACGGCCTGGGCGCCGAGCTGGCGGGTGTCCTTGAAGATCGTGGAGTACTGCTCGCCGGCGATGATGGACTTCACGGAGCCCTTCTCAGCGTCCTGCCCGGTGACGATCGGCAGGCTGCCCTTGGCGTAGCCGCCGGTGCTGGTCAGTGCCGAGATAATGCCGATGGACAGGCCGTCATAGGGGGAGAGCACGCCGTAGAGCTTCTTGCCGGAGCTGTAGGCCGCGGTGAGGATGTCTTCCATCCGCTTCTGCGCCACGGGAGCCTGCCAGCGGAGGATGGCGGCCTGTTCGAACTTGGTCTGGCCGCTCGGAACCTTCAGGGTGCCGGCGTCGAGGTACGGCTTGAGCGTGTCCATGGCGCCGCTCCAGAAGAAGTTGGCGTTGTTGTCGTCCGGGCTGCCGGCGAAGAGCTCCACGTTGAACGGACCCTTGCCGTCGACCTTCTTGCCGCTTGCGTCGACAAGACCCAGGCCGGTCAGCAGCGAGGTGGCCTGCTGGACGCCCACCGTGTAGTTGTCGAAGGTGGTGTAGTAGTCCACGTTGGGGGAACCGTTGATGAGCCGGTCGTAGGCGATGACCTTGACGTTCTGCTCCTTCGCCTTGGCGAGGACATCGGTCAGCGTGGTGCCGTCGATCGCGGCAATGATCAGGGCCTTGGCACCCTTGGTAAGCATGTTCTCGATCTGCGAGACCTGCGTGGGGATGTCATCGTTGGCGAACTGCAGATCCGCCTTGTAGCCCAGCTTGGTGACGGATTCGGAGACGTTCTTGCCGTCTGCGATCCACCGCTCGGAGGTCTGGGTGGGCATCGAGATGCCGACCAGGGCTCCTGCGGCATCCGAGGCCGCACCGGAGGACGGGGCCGCGGAGCCGCCGCGGCTGCCGCAGCCGGTGGCCCCTGCGGTGATGGCCAGGACGACGGCGAACGCGCCCAGGAGTTTCTTGATTCTCACGATAATCTCCTTCCGCGGACAGCACAGTCCGCGAACTGGTACGGGACCGTCGCAGCGCCAGCGCTTCCGACGGTCCAGTATGGATGAGGTCCGGTTAGCCATGTCCCGACGAGCCTAGATTACGCCCGCTTGTGTTAGCGCTAACAAGTCTGTTTGATGAACGTAGCACCGGCCTGGCTTGTGAGTCAAGTCACAGAATGGGCACGGCCCGGGGGCCTTAGGGCCCGGCCGTAGGATGTTGACAACACATTGCACAGGGAGTGGAAAATGCCTCAGCCGGGGAACGCTAGTGAACGACGTCCGCCGCGTCTTGAGGACGTGGCCACCCTGGCCGGCGTGTCCCACCAAACGGTGTCGCGGGTGGTGAACAACCACCCCAACGTCAGCAAGGCCACCCGGGACCGGGTCGAGGCAGCCATCGCCGAGCTCGGCTACCGGCGCAACACCGCCGCCCGCAGCCTGGTCACCCGCCGCTCCCAGACCATCGGGGTCCTCGGCGTCGAGCTCGCGCAGTACGGACCGGCCAACACCCTGGTCGGCGTCCAGCAGGCGGCCCGCGAGGCCGGGTACTTCGTCAGCATCGCCGCCCTCAAGGACTCGACGGCGGACTCCGTGGCCGATGCCGTCCGGCATTTCACCGACCAGGGCGCGGACGGGATCATCGTGATCGTCCCGCACGGCGGCACCGTGCAGACCCTCGAGAGCCTGAACCTGCAGGTGCCGGTCGTCGTCGTGGGGGCCGGCAGCCCCGGCCGCTTCAGCGGTGCCATGGTGGACCAGAAGCTCGGCGCCCGGATGGCCGTGGCGCACCTGATCAGCGAGGGACACCGCCGGATCGGGCACATTTCCGGGCCGCGGGACTGGATGGACGCCCACGCCCGCGCCCAGGGCTGGCGCGAGCAGCTGGCGGAGATGGGACTCGAGGCGGACCTCGAGCTGGAAGGCGACTGGAGTGCCGGCAGCGGTTACCGGCTTGGCCGCACGCTCGCCGCGGACCGGAACGCCACGGCCTTCCTGGTGGGCAATGACCAGATGGCGCTGGGCCTGCTCCGCGCCCTGACGGAGGCAGGCGTCCGGGTACCCCAGGACGTCTCGGTGGTCGGCTTCGACGACCAGCCCGAGGCCGCGTACTTCACCCCGCCGCTGACCACCGTCCGGCAGGATTTCCGCGAGCTGGGCCGCCGCTGCGTGGACCTGATCCTGGCCCAGATCGAACACGGTGCGCCCAGTGCCAACACCGTGGTGGCCCCCGAGCTGGTCATCCGCGCGAGCACCGGCAGCATCGCCTAGCCCGCCCCTCCCGGCTTCCGGAACCCCGCCGTCCGCTGGTACCCGTCTGTCGGCAGACTCCTTGACAGCCAAAGTGTTAGCGCTCACAATTAACCCAGCCCGTGGTTTGGCGGGCACGTTATTGGAGGATTTCATGGACGTCACAGCAGACGGCACCGAAAACTTTGTCATCGGGGTGGACTACGGCACCCTCTCCGGCCGGGCGGTGGTGGTGCGGGTGCGCGACGGCAAGGAACTGGGCAGCGCCGTCTTCGACTACCCGCACGCCGTCCTGACCGAAGCCCTCCCCGCCGACACGGCCGGCGCCGACGCCGCCCGGCTCCCCGGGGACTGGGCACTGCAGGTTCCCAACGACTACCGCGACGTCCTGCGGCACGCGGTCCCCGCTGCCGTTGCCGACGCCGGGATCGATCCCGCCGCCGTCGTCGGGATCGCCACCGACTTCACCGCCTGCACCATGGTGCCGGTCAAGGCCGACGGAACACCGCTGAACGAACTGCCGGAATTCGCCAACAGCCCGCACGCCTACGTCAAACTCTGGCGGCACCACGCTGCGCAGCCGCAGGCAGACCGGATCAACGCCCTGGGCCGGGAGCGCGGCGAGGAATGGCTGCCGCGCTACGGCGGGCTGATCTCCTCGGAATGGGAATTCGCCAAGGGCCTCCAGCTCCTGGAGGAAGCACCCGAGGTCTACGCCGCCATGGAACGCTGGGTGGAGGCGGCCGACTGGATTGTCTGGCAGCTGTGCGGAAACTACGTCCGGAACGCCTGCACGGCCGGCTACAAGGGCATCTACCAGGACGGCAAATACCCTTCCGAGGACTACCTCGCCGCCCTGAACCCGGACTTCCGGGACTTCGTTAGCAGCAAACTTGAGCACACGATCGGCCGGCTCGGCGACGCCGCCGGCTCCCTCACAGCGGAGGCCGCCGCCTGGACCGGCCTGCCCGAGGGAATCGCCGTCGCCGTCGGCAACGTGGATGCCCACGTCACCGCCCCGGCCGCCCGCGCCGTCGAACCCGGACAACTGGTCGCGATCATGGGCACCTCCACCTGCCACGTCATGAACGGGGCTGACCTGAGCGAGGTACCGGGCATGTGCGGCGCGGTCGACGGCGGAATCGTGGACGGGCTCTGGGGCTACGAGGCCGGCCAGAGCGGCGTGGGCGACATCTTCGGCTGGTTCACCAGCAACGGGGTCCCGCCCGAATACCACGACGCCGCGGCCCGCAGGGGTCTCGGCATCCACGAATACCTCACCGAACTCGCCTCGCGCCAGGCGATCGGCGCGCACGGCCTGATCGCCCTGGACTGGCACTCGGGCAACCGATCGGTGCTGGTGGACCACGAGCTGTCCGGCGTCATCGTCGGCCAGACGCTTGCCACCCGCCCCGAAGACACCTACCGGGCCCTGCTGGAGGCGACGGCGTTCGGCACCCGCACGATCGTGGACGCCTTCCGGGACGCCGGGGTACCGGTCCGCGAATTCATCGTGGCCGGCGGCCTGATCAAGAACCAGCTGCTGATGCAGATCTACGCCGACGTCACCGGCCTCCCGCTCTCCACGATCGGATCCACCCAGGGCCCGGCCCTGGGCGCGGCGATCCACGCGGCGGTCGCCGCGGGCCGCTACCCCGATGTCCGGTCCGCCGCCGAAGCCATGGGCGCCGAACCGGGGGCGGTCTACACGCCGATCCCGGAAAACGTGGCCGCCTACGAAGAACTCTTCCGCGAATACCGGACCCTGCACGACTACTTCGGCAGGGGAGCCAACGAGGTCATGCACCGGCTCAAGGCGATCCAGCGCCGGGCCGCCGCACCGCTGCTGTCCGCCGGAGTCCCGGCGTGAGCGCCGGAGCGGAGGGCCTGCCGGAAACCATCGCCCGGCTCCGCCGGGAGGTTTGCTCCCTGCACGCCGAATTGACCCGGTACGAACTAGTGGTCTGGACTGCCGGGAACGTCTCCGCCCGGGTCCCCGGCCATGACCTCATGGTGGTCAAGCCCTCCGGCGTCTCTTACGATGAGCTGACCCCTGAGCTCATGGTGGTCACGGACCTGTACGGCACCCCCGTGACCTCCGCCGGGGACGGCTCCCCGGCGGCGTGGCAGAACCCGGAACTCACGCCGTCGTCGGACACCGCCGCACATGCATACGTCTACCGGCATATGCCGGAGGTGGGCGGTGTGGTCCACACTCACTCCACCTACGCCACCGCGTGGGCGGCCCGGGGCGAAGCGATCCCCTGCGTGCTGACCATGATGGGGGACGAATTCGGCGGCAGCATCCCGGTGGGGCCGTTCGCCCTGATCGGCGACGACGCGATCGGCCGCGGGATCGTCGAGACCCTGTCCGGCTCGCCCTCGCCGGCGGTGCTGATGCAGAACCACGGACCCTTCACCATCGGCAAGGATGCCCGCGCGGCTGTCAAGGCCGCCGTGATGTGTGAAGAGGTGGCCCGCACCGTTCACATTTCGCGCCAGCTCGGTGAACCGCTGCCGATCGACCAGGCCCAGATCGAGGCCCTGCACGCCCGCTACCAGAACGTCTACGGCCGCTAGGGCCGGGACCAGCCCAAGAATTTCCAGGAGAAACCCATGACCCACGCCCACAACACCTCCCTTGAGTCCTATGAGGTCTGGTTCCTCACCGGTAGCCAGCACCTCTATGGCGAGGCCGTCCTCAAGCAGGTGGCGGAGCAGTCGCAGGAAATCGCCCGCCAGCTCAACGGCTCCTCCGACGTCCCGGTCCGGGTGGTCTGGAAACCGGTGCTGACCGACTCGGATGCGATCCGGCGGACCGCCCTCGAAGCGAACTCCGACGACGCGGTAATCGGTGTTACCGCCTGGATGCACACCTTCTCGCCGGCGAAGATGTGGATCCAGGGCCTGGACCTGCTGCGCAAGCCGCTGCTCCACCTGCACACCCAGGCCAACGTGGAGCTTCCCTGGGCGGACATCGACTTCGACTTCATGAACCTGAACCAGGCCGCGCACGGCGACCGCGAGTTCGGTTACATCCAGTCCCGGCTAGGCATTCCGCGCAAAACGGTGGTGGGCCACGTGTCCAACCCCGAGGTCACCCGCCAGGTGGGGGTGTGGCAGCGCGCCTCGGCTGGCTGGGCGGCGGTGCGGACGCTTAAACTGACCCGCTTCGGGGACAACATGCGCAACGTCGCCGTCACCGAGGGCGACAAGACCGAGGCCGAACTGCGCTTCGGCGTCTCAGTCAACACCTGGTCCGTCAACGAGCTCGCCGACGCCGTGCACGGCGCCGCGGAGTCCGACGTCGACGCACTGGTGGCCGAGTACGAGCGGCTCTACGAGGTGGCCGCCGAGCTGAAAACCGGGGGAGCGCGGCACGAATCGCTGCGCTACAGCGCCCGGATTGAACTGGGGCTGCGGCACTTCCTGGAAACCAACGGGTCCGCGGCGTTCACCACGTCCTTCGAGGACCTCGGCGCGCTGCGCCAGCTCCCCGGCATGGCCGTCCAGCGGCTGATGGCGGACGGCTACGGCTTCGGCGCCGAAGGAGACTGGAAGACCGCGCTCCTGGTCCGCGCCGCCAAGGTCATGGGCGCCGGACTGCCCGGCGGCGCCTCCCTGATGGAGGACTACACCTACCACCTCACGCCCGGCCAGGAGAAGATCCTGGGCGCCCACATGCTGGAGGTCTGCCCCTCGCTGACCGCCTCGAAGCCGCGCGTCGAAATCCACCCGCTCGGCATCGGCGGCAAGGACGACCCCGTCCGGATGGTCTTCGACACCGACGCCGGCCCCGGCGTCGTGGTGGCGCTCTCGGACATGCGCGACCGCTTCCGCCTGGTCGCAAACGCCGTCGACGTCGTGGACCTGGACGAGCCGCTGCCCAAGCTGCCTGTGGCGCGTGCCCTCTGGTCGCCCAAGCCGGACTTCGCCACCTCCGCCACGGCGTGGCTGACCGCCGGCGCGGCACACCACACCGTACTGACCACGGCCGTCGGCATGGACGTGTTCGAGGATTTTGCCGAGATCGCCCGCACCGAACTGCTCGCGATCGACGAGGGCACCACGATTAAGCAGTTCAAGAAGGAACTGAACTGGAACGCGGCGTACTACCGGCTGGCCGGCGGCCTGTGACCTGGACCGACCACCGGATCCAGGCCGGCGGCTACAGCGCCGTCTTCACCGCGCGGGCCGGCGCCCTGCGCCAGTTGCGGCACGGGGACCGCGACCTGGTGCTTCCGTTCCCGGCCGGCGGACCGATCCCGGACTTCCGCGGCATCATCGCAGCCCCCTGGCCGAACCGGATCGCCGACGGCCGCTACAGTTTCGACGGCGAAAGCCACCGGCTGCCGGTCAACGAGCCCGGGCGAAGCTGCGCCCTGCACGGCCTGGGCCTCGGCCAGGACTGGACAGCCGAAGCCCGCGGGGAGTCCTCGCTGGTGCTCTCCTGCACCCTCGGCCCGGCCCCGGGCTACCCCTTCACGGTCCGGCTCACCGCCAGCTACCGGGTAGACGGAGACGGCCTGCACGCCGAGGTGACGGCAACCAACGCCGGGGACCGGGCCGCGCCGTACGGCATCTGCCCGCATCCCTACCTGCTGGCCGGCCCCGCACCGCTGGATGAATGGACCCTGGAATTCCAGGCCGACACCTTCCTGGCGGCCGACCCGGAACGCCGCCTGCCCGCCGGGCGGCAGCCGGTGCGCGGGCACGCCTACGACTTCAATACCCCGCGCCCCATCGGCGCGACGATGATCGACAACGCCTTCACCGGGCTGGGCTTCGACGACGGCGACTGCGCCCGGCTTCTCGTCCGGGATCTCGGCGGCAGCGGCGTCGGCATGTCCTGGGACCGGAACCTGCCCTGGCTGCAGCTGTACACCGGCGACACCGAACCGCCCAGGCCCGGCAGCAGGGCCGGGCTCGCCGTCGAACCGATGAGCTGCCCGCCGGATGCCTTCAACAGCGGGGACGACCTGGTGCGGCTCGAGCCGGGGGAGTCGCACCGGGCCTCGTGGAGCATCTTCGCCGTCTAGCTGCAGACGCCGCCCGGCCGGATGACGCGCCCCGCCTCCCCGATTTCAAACTTTCCAAAGGACCACACCATGACCAGCAGCACCAGCCGCGCCGCTGCCGCCGCATCGCCGACGGCGGTCAGCAGCACGCGCCTCGCGGACGGGCGGGAACTGCTCTACTTCGACGACGGCACCACCCCGCGCCCGCACCGCGGGGAAGACACCCGCGAGCTGCCCGCGCGGGGCCCCTCGGGGGAGGTCCGCTTCGACGCGCTGACCGGCGAGTGGGTGGCCGTGGCGGCCCACCGCCAGCACCGGACGCACCTGCCGCCGGCGGACGAGTGCCCGCTCTGCCCGAGCACGCCGGGCCGGCCCTCGGAGATCCCGGCGCCGGACTACGACGTCGTCGTCTTCGAAAACCGCTTCCCCTCGCTGGGGCCGGGCCTCGCCGCCGCGCCGGCCGCGCCCGGCTGGGGCACCCGCGGGACAGCCGGCGGCCGCTGCGAAGTGGTGGCGTTCACGCCCGACCACACCGGTGCGTTCGCCGAGCTGGGCACCCGGCGGGTCCGCACCGTGATTGACGCCTGGGCGCACCGCACCGCGGCCCTCAGCGCGCTGCCCGGGGTCCAGCAGGTGTTCTGCTTCGAGAACCGCGGCCAGGACATCGGCGTGACGCTGCACCACCCGCACGGGCAGATCTACGCCTACCCCTACATCACACCGCGGGCCGCGGTGATGGCCAGGGCCGCCGAGGCCTTCTTCGCGGACACGGGACGAACCCTCACCGGACACATCCTGGCCGCGGAGCGGGCGGACGGGTCGCGCATGCTGGTTGAAGGCGAGCACTTCAGCGCCTACGTCCCGTTCGCGGCGCGCTGGCCGCTCGAAATCCACCTCGTCCCGCACCGCCAGGTGCCCGACCTCGCGGCGCTGAACGGCGCCGAACGCGACGAACTCGCCGTGCTGTACCCGGATCTCCTGGGCCGCCTCGACGGTTTGTACGGCACCCCGACGCCGTACATCAGCGCCTGGCACCAGGCCCCACTGGACCCGGCCCTGCGCCGCTCCGGCTACCTCCAGCTGCAGATCACCTCGCCGCGGCGGGCCGCGGACAAGCTCAAATTCCTGGCCGGCTCCGAGGCCGCGATGGGCGCCTTCATCAACGACACCACACCGGAACAGGTCGCCGCCGCGCTGCGCGCCACCGCGGCAGGCAGGACAGGAACGCCATGACACCGACGGACACGGCCGGCCCCGCCGGCGCAGCAGCGGTTGCCGACGCCTTCACCGCACACTTCGGGCATGCCCCGGACGGGCTGTGGCAGGCCCCCGGGCGCGTCAACCTGATCGGCGAGCACACCGACTACAACGAGGGCCTGGTCCTGCCGTTCGCCATCGACCGCACGACGACGGTCGCCGTCGCCGCCCGCAGCGACCGCCGGGTGCTGCTGGCATCCGCGTTCGGCGCGGCGGCGCCGGTCGAGTTCGACCTCGACACCTTCGATCCCGGCACGTTCAACCCGGGGCCCGCGGGGGACTGGTCCGCCTATCCCGCCGGCGTTGCCTGGGAGCTCGAACGCGCCGGGGTATCCGTGCCGGGGTTCGAACTGTTCGTTTCCTCCGACGTCCCGGTCGGCGCGGGACTGTCCTCCTCGGCGGCGCTGGAATGCGCCGTCGCATCCGCCCTCGCCGACCTGGCCGGGGCGGATCTGGCCGCCACCGAGCTGGCGGATATCGGCCGCCGCGCGGAGAATAACGTCGTCGGCGCCCCCACCGGGATCATGGACCAGTACGCCTCCATGCTGGGCGCCGAGGACTGCGCGGTGTACCTGGACTGCCGCGACGGCAGTTTCGCCCTCGTCCCGCTGGGGCTCCAGGAGGCAGGATTGGTGTGCCTGGTGATCGACACCAAGGTCTCCCACGCCCACGCCAGCGGCGGCTACGCGGCGCGCCGGGCCTCCTGCGCCCGGGGCGCGGACCTGATGGGCGTGGCCGCCCTGCGGGACCTCGGCGCCGCCGATCTTCCCCGGGCCGAAAGTATTCTCGACGGGGAAACCTTCCGGAGGGTCCGCCACATCATCCATGAAAATGAGCGGGTGGCGCGGACCGCCGGGCTGCTGGAAAGCCGGGGCGCCGCCGCGATCGGCGCGCTGTTGGATGCCAGCCACCGCTCCATGCGCGACGATTTCGAGATCTCCTGCCCGGAACTCGACCTCGCGGTGGAGACCGCCCGCGCCGCCGGAGCGATCGGGGCCCGGATGACCGGCGGCGGCTTTGGCGGCTCCGCGATTGCGCTGGTTCCCGGGCCCGACATCGGCCGCGTGGAAGAGGCCGTGCAGCAGGCCTTTGCCGGGCACGGATTCCGGGCGCCGGACATCTTTGCCGTACGGCCCGCCGCGGGGGCCCGGCGGCTCTGAGGCCGGCGCCGTCTCCGGCGCCGGGAACATCCACCCGGTCGCTGGCGTTGAAGGCATGTCAGGAACTAAATCTGCCGAACGTGAGGATCTTCCCCATGGCAACCGATTACGACGAAGTCCGTTCCGACGTCAAGGAATCCCAGGAACGCTCCCTTGAGGCGTTGCAGTCCGCGAATGCACCGGATGCCCGCAGCGTAGTCCGTGAGCTGGACGGGGCCGATGACCTTCAGGAGGGTGTGACCCCCGGAGGTGAGCTTGTCCTGGAGGAACTGGTGGTTGAAGTCGTTCCGCAGGCCCCGGACGAGTTCACCTGCTCTTCCTGTTTCCTGGTCCGCCACAAGGCGCAACTCGCCCGGGAAGAGGGCGGCCACTCCTACTGCATCGACTGCGCCTAGTAGTAGGGTCAATCCAGCTTTACCGCGGACTGTCGGTGTCCGCGAGCCGCTCCGTGGCCGGTCCCTGGAGGACCTCACCCGAGGCGGTGAAACGCGAGCCGTGCAGCGGGCAGTCCCAGGACAATTCGGCGTCGTTCCAGCGGAGGATGCCGCCCAGGTGGGTACAGACGGCCGAGACGCGGCACGTTTTACCGCCGACCGTGGACACCGCGACGGGTTTGTGGCCGTCCCGGACGACGCTGCCGCTGCCTTCGGCGGGGACAGCGGCGGAATCCGGCCGGGCGAGCTCGGCCTTGGCCCATCCCCCGGTCATCGTCTTGGCCACGTCGGCGTTCAGGGCGACGGCTGCGGCGGCGCCCCGCGGCGAGGTGATCCTCCGGTGGATGGTCTCGGCCCACGGGACCTGTCCGCCCAGGATCTCGGCGCTGATCGCCAGCGAGGCCGCGATTGCGTTGCTCATGCCCCATTTGTTGTAGCCGGTGGCGAAAAAGATCCTTCCGCCGCCGCGTGGCATTTTCCCGAAGAACGGCATCAGGTTGGTGGCCCGGTAGTCCTCACCGGACCAGGTGTGGGTCACCTCCGCGCCGGGAAAATGGTGCCGCGTCCAGTCCAGCAGCTCATTCAGCCGGGCCCGCGGGGACGGTTCCCTTCCCACCGGGTGCCCGTTGCCGCCGGAAATGAGCACCTCCCCGGAGTCGGTCGGGTAGGTCCGCAAAGAACGTCCGGGAGACTCGGCGGACAGGTACATGCCCGACGGGACGGGAGTCGACGCGGGTACCCGGAACGCGGCGGCGTAGGACTGGGAGGGTTTCAGCTTGGCGAAGTACAGGCCCCGGTCCAGGATCGGGATTCCGGTGGCAAGCACCACACGTTCGGCCTGGACACTACCGGCAACCGTCCGGACTGAGAGGCGCCGGCCTCCGGTGACATCGTGAACCCGCACGCCCTCGACGAGGACGCCGCCGTGGGAACGGAAATCCGCTGCCAGGCTTTCGAGCACATCCATTGGATTGAACTGTGCCTGGTCGGCCAGGCGGACGGCAGCGCGGGTGCCAAACGGCAGCCCTGCATCCGGGCTTTCCGCCAGGTCCAGTCCGGCGGCCCGGCCCACGGCAAGTTCGGCACGAATGCTTTCCTCGCCTTTTCCCGTCATGGCGAAGGTGTAGGCATCCCGGCGCTGGAAATGCACACCGTTGGTCTCGAGGTGCCGCAGCAGCCAGGCCTGCCCTTCCCGGTTGGCCTCGACGTAGGCGTTGACCACCTCCTGGGAATACTGCCGGCGCAGTGCAGAAAGCACCGTTCCCTGCAGCAGGCTCAGCTTCGCGGTGGTGTTCCCGGTGGTCCCCGCACCCACCGACCTGGCCTCCACCACGGCGACCTCCCTGCCGGACCGCGCCAGCAGTGCCGCCGTCGCGAGCCCCGTGATCCCGGCTCCCACCACGACCGTGTCGTACACGGCATCCGGAACAAAGTGGTCACTGCTGATTGTCCGCCTGTCATCCCGCCAAAGTGAAGTCATCTTCGAGCACTCCTGTCCCCTGAGGCGCCCCGGGGCCGCCGCCCGCGGCTCTCGGTCTCCGCTGATCCCGCCAGCCTAGGGAATACTGGCGGTTTCCATAAGCCCCTGACTCCAGCCGGTTCAGTGCCGGGCTTCCCCGACCGGACCCTGACTCGCGCGCGTAACGAGTCCATTGACCTTGAGGACTTCCAGAAGGCAGTCCTGGCCGAGGCGCTGCTGATCGCGGGCCTGAATAACCCGGGGGCGGCACTCCAGATACCCGGGATGGGACCCTTTTACGTCGCGGGCAGGCAAATAGTAAGCGAAGGTAAGGCGCGATATTGAGCCGGGCAGCTCCTCTGACGCCACGGCTGGGAGTTGATCCGGGAGACGGCTGGTGACGGCACGGGAAGTGCCGCGGAGGCGGGTCCACGCCGCAGGGCGGCGGGTCCACGCCGCAGGGGCGGCGGGCCCGCTGGCCGCCCTGCTGGCTTCCGGCGCCGCCCGGCAGGTTTTGCACCTGATGTCTCAGCGGCGGGGTTAGTCCCACAGCCACCCAGATCCGGACGGTGTCTCAGTGACCGCAACCAGGAACCTCCGGCAGGCAACTTGTCAGGACGCCGGGGGATAGCTCTCCAGCAGGTAGTCTGCGGCCGCCGGGCCGATGATGCGCCGCCGGTTGCTGCACCATTCGACGCCCCAGCGTTCCATGGATGCCCGGAAATCGATGTCCTGCACGGGAGTGATGTTGTGGAGCAGGCACCAGCTTGTGTAAAGGCCATACAGGCAATCCGGGCCCAGCAATTGCTCGGTTTCGTCAGGAACGGTGGCTTCGACGAGAAATCGTTCAAAGTGCGACTTGGTCATCACGGCTCTTTCGGAAGGTGCATCAGTGTGCCACCGTGCTGCTACAGCGGCTCGCTTTGCTGCCGTGCACCCGGCGGCAAAGGCCCCTCCGCAGAGGACTGATTCAAACTTAGGAAGTTCCGGCGCGACTGTCCAGAGGGCTTTCTGCTTCGCCGTAGGGTGCCCCTTTCGGACGTTGGGGCTGTCCGGCTAGAAGTGCGTGGGGCGCAGGGGAAAGAGATGCCACCGGCCTCTGGACACGGATAATCAGCAGGCTTACCGTCGTAATGTGACCCCATTTGGGAAGGGGCGCAGCGGTCCAAAGTTGCCTCACCCGGAGCCGTACAAATTCACACCAGCCAGCACATCCCAGGAGGCAGCACCAGATCCGGCGCGGGAAGCCTCACAGCGGGCTGAATGTCGCCGCATCGGCGGGAAAGGCCTCCGGGGGCAATGCCGGAAGCAGCAGGAGCTGGATATTCAAGAATCAGGACCTAAGGGGAGTAACTGAAATGGTAAGCACAGGCCGAACGGCCAGCGCCAGGACGGCGCTGCAGAAGGCAGCCATGGCGGTGGGGGCTGTCTTCCTGCTGGTGGGGGTTCTCGGATTCGTTCCCGGGATCACCACCAACTACGACTCGCTGGGTGTGGCCGGCCCGACCTCCGAGGCCCTGTTGCTCGGGGTCTTCCAGGTCTCAATACTCCACAACATAGTGCATCTGCTCTTCGGCATAGCCGGACTGCTCGGCAGCCGCACTCAGTCCAGGGCGTTCTTGCTCTATGGCGGGATTATCTACCTGGTCCTCTGGATCTACGGGCTTGTTATCGGTCACGATTCCCCGGCCAACTTTGTCCCTCTCAACAACGCGGACAACTGGCTCCACCTCGTGCTCGGGATCGGAATGATTGCCTTGGCGCTGCTCTTGTCCCGCGAGTCAAGCGTGGCGCGGACTTCGAGCGCCCGGCAGCCGTGAGTTGATAGGACCGCATGCGGACCTCGGCGGGGTCGCCGGAACGGCGGCCCCGCCTGCTGTTGACGTGCTCATTTCCACCTGTGATCGTCCGGCGGAACTGGCGGTGACACTGGCAGGGTTGGCGGCCCAATCCCATCCGTCCTTCCGCGTCATTATCCGCGACCAGTCCCGGGGTGAGGCCGCCTGGCTGCACCCTGCGGCGGCCGCAGTGGTCCGTGTCTTAAAGGCTCAGGGGCGGGAGGTGGTCCTCTTCCGCCACCTTCCCCGCCGCGGGCTCGCGGAGCACCGCCAGTTCCTTTTTGACCGGTCCGCCGCAGACAGGTGCCTCTTCCTGGACGACGACATCTGGCTGGAACCCGGTGCGGTGGAGCGCCTCCAGGAGGCGCTGGACCGCCTGGGGTGCGGGTTCGTGGGCATGGCGCCGCAGGGGCTTTCCTATCTGCCGGACAGGCGGCCCAGTGAAACCACCGCCTTCGAGGCCTGGGACGGGCCCGTGCAGCCGGAGACGGTCCGGCCGGGCACAACCGCTTTCAACAGGTGGCCGTTACACAATGCCGCCAACCTGACCCATCTTGCCCGGGAACTGGACCTCAAACCGTGGCAATGGCTCGCGTACCGGGTGGCGTGGCTGGGAGGGTGCGCGATGTACCGGCGCGCCCAACCTTGAAGACGCCGGTGCGTTCCGCTTCTGGACGCAGTTGGGGCCGGATCACTCGGGTGAGGACGTCCTTGCCCAATGGCGGGTGATGGAGAAATTTGGCGGCGCCGGCATTCTCCCCTCGGCTGCGGTGCACCTTGAATCCCCCACTACCGTTACCGACAGAAACGTTGAAGCCTACGACGTGGTGCTGGGAAGCGCGACGTTGCGGCACGACTGGCCTGTTTCAGGCACCGCCCGCTGTGGCCGCATGTCCGGCCTTGATTTTCGGCTCCAAAGTACCCGCGCCGTCACAGTGGCGGCATGGTGCTCAAGGCCGCTGAGACCTGGAACGGATGCCGGGCAGCCCACCGGAAGCTGCGGCTCACTCGCCGTGGACGGCGCTCTGTTTCTGTTCCGAGCGGTCGAGATAGGCCAGCAGGAGGTCCGCAGCGCGGTCCGGATCGCCGCCTTCCAGCGCGGCGCAGATCTGCTCGTTGTCGTCCAGGTAACTGCGGTAGAAGTGCGCGTCCACGGTGGCTTTGTGGAAAAACAGCCGCATCTCGGCGAGGACCTGCGACATGATCGTGTCCAGCCGGCGGCTTCCGGCCAGCGCCACAATCGCGCGGTGGAAGTGCTGGTTGGCGGTGCCGAGGGCCTCCTCGTCGTCGGCGGCAGCCGCGGCCTTGCCTTCCTCGACGGCGGCGCGGACCGCGGCCACCTGCTCCGGAGTGCCCCCGCCGCGCAGGGCCGCGACCTCGACGGCGCGGCGGACCGCGTACACATCGTGGATGTCGCCGGGGGCCAGGCTGGCCACGAAGACCCCGCGGTTGGGGTGCCGGACCACCAGGCGCTCGGCCGCCAGTTCGGCGAAGGCCTCGCGCACGGTGTTACGGGAGACACCGAGGTCTTCGGCAATCGTCGACTCGGTCAGCCGGGTGCCCGGCAGCAGCACTCCGTCGGCCAGCTGCTGGCGGAGTTCGGCCGCGACCCGGTCCGCCACCGAGGGGACGGCGATGCGCAGCCGCGCCGCGGCCGCCAGGGCGCGGGGGCCGGCGTCGGAAGTCGTCATAGTGCCGAATCTACACGATTGTCCCAAGAAAGAATCGTCGGATTGTTGAACAATCAGACGAGATGATGCATCCTAGTAGGGGGCCAAGCACTGAGACGAGGATCACAAATGGCACACACCGGGCTAAACACCATCGACCTGAACAGCGACGTCGGCGAGTCTTACGGACGCTGGAGCCTCGGTGACGACACCGCGATGTTCCGTTCCGTTTCGAGCGCCAATGTGGCCTGCGGATTCCACGCCGGAGACCCCAGCGTCATCCGCCGGACCTGCCGCGAGGCGGTCGCCGCCGGCGTCATGATCGGCGCCCACGTCGGCTACCGGGACCTGGCCGGCTTCGGCCGCCGCTTCCTCGACATCGACCCCAACGAACTGGCCGACGACGTCGTCTACCAGATCGGTGCGCTGCAGGCCCTGGCCGCCGCGGAAGGCGGCCGGGTCACCTACGTCAAACCGCACGGCGGCCTGTACAACGCGATCGTCGCGCACACCGCGCAGGCGAAGGCCGTCGTCGACGCCGTGAAGTCCGTGGACCGGGACCTGCCGATCCTGGGCCTGCCGGGCTCGGAAGTGCTCCGCCTGGCCGAGGCGGCCGGGCTGCGCGCGGTCACCGAAGCTTTCGCGGACCGCGCCTACAACCGGGACGGCACCCTGGTTTCCCGCACACTCCCCGGAGCCGTTCTGCACGACCACACGGAGGTCACCGAACATGTCCTCCGGATGGCCACCGACTCCGCCGTCCGCACCATCGACGGCTCCATCCTGAAAATCCGGGCCGAAAGCATCTGCGTCCACGGCGACTCCCCGGGAGCCGTTGCCATGGCAGCCGCCGTCCGCGAGGCGCTCAGCGCCGCCGGCATCAGCACCGCCCCGTTCGTCTAAGAACGCCCTCAACAGCCTCACCGGCGCTGCGTTTCCAACCCGGCGCTACTTCAGCACACCCACCCCAGCACAGGCAGCATCCGCAACTGGAGGAACATCATGACCGCACCGCACCAGGCCGCCCCGGCCGCCAGCAAGAGGGCCGGCAAAAGGGCCGGCAAAAGGAATCTGCCGCCCGGCGCCCTCAAGGCCTACATCGCAAGCCTCACCGGCACCTCGCTGGAGTACTACGACTTCGCGATCTACTCCGTGGCATCGGCGCTGATCTTCCCCAAGATCTTCTTCCCGGTAGGTGACGAGCTGGTGGGCCTGTTGCTGTCCTTCTCCACCTTCGCCGTCGGTTACCTTGCCCGCCCCATCGGCGGTGTGATCTTCGGCCGGCTCGGCGACAAGATCGGCCGAAAGCACGTCCTGGTGGTCACCCTGATGCTCATCGGCGTCGCCACCGTGCTCATCGGCGTCCTGCCGGACTACTCGGCGATCGGCGTCGCGGCCCCGGCGATCCTGGTGCTGCTGCGCCTGGCGCAGGGCATCGGCGTCGGCGGCGAATGGGGCGGAGCCGTCCTGCTCTCCAGCGAATTCGGCGACGCCCGCAAACGCGGCTTCTGGTCCTCGGCCGCCCAGATCGGCCCGCCGGCCGGCAACCTGATGGCCAACGGCGTCCTCGCCCTCCTCGCGGCAACCCTCAGCAATGAGGCGTTCCTGTCCTGGGGTTGGCGCGTGGCCTTCCTCGCCTCCGCCCTGCTGGTGGTCTTCGGCCTCCTGATCCGGCTCAAGCTCGAGGAAACCCCTGTCTTCAAGGCCATCCAGGCCCACGGCGAGGCCCCCAAGGCCCCCATCAAGGAGGTCTTCACCAAAGAACCCCGCGCGCTGCTGGCAGCCGCCCTGTCGCGCATCTGCCCCGACGTGCTCTACTCCCTCTTCACGGTCTTCGTCGCCCTCTACGCCACCAAGCAGCTCGGCATGACCACCGGAAACGTTCTCGGCGCCATCCTGATCGGCTCGGCCTTCCAGCTCGCCTTGATCCCGGCCGCCGGCGCGCTCACGGACCGCTTCAACCGCCGCCTCGTCTACGGCATCGCCGCCGTCGGCACGGCTGTCTACATCCCGCTGTTCTTCCTGATGATCCAGGGCAAATCCGTGCTGATGCTCACCATCGGCGTCGTGATCGGCCTCGCCTTCCACGCGTTCATGTACGGCCCGCAGGCCGCCTACATTACCGAGCAGTTCCCGGCCCGGCTGCGCTACGCCGGTAGCTCGCTGGCCTACACCCTGGCCGGCGTGATCGGCGGCGCCGTCGCCCCGCTGGTCTTCACGGCGCTCTACGCCGCGACCGGCAACTGGTACCTGATCGCCGGCTACCTCGCGGTGTCCGCCGTGGTGACGGTGGTGGGGTTGGCGATCGGCCGGAACCCGCAGACCAGCGAGGAAGAGCGGCTGCTGCAGGAAGCCCGCGCCTAAGCGGCGCGGACCCTGGCGACGGCGGCAATGATGGAGACAGCAATGGAAACGGTGGCAACGCGGCAGGCGGCCGTCCACAAAGTGAACGCGGTGCGGGCGGTGGGCACCCGCGCGGTGCTCGCAGAACTCACCGGCACCCAGGGCGTGCTGGCGCTGCAGGCACTGCTCCTCGAGCATCCGTTGCCCGGGCAGCTGGACGTGCTCGCCGCCGCCGAGACCGTCATGGTCACGGCCGACTCGCCCGTCGCCGCCCGCCGGATCGCCGCGCAGCTGCTGCAGCTCGACCTCACCGCCCCGGTGCAGCGCGACGGCGGCCTGGTGGTCATCGACACCGTGTACGACGGCGAGGACCTCGCCGAAGTGGCGGAGCTGACCGGCCTCGGGGTCGAGGGCGTGATCGCCGCCCATTGCCGCCAGCAGTGGACCGTGGCCTTCGCCGGCTTCGCCCCGGGCTTCGGCTACCTCGTTGGGGAGAACGAAGCTCTCAGCGTTCCCCGCCGCAGCTCCCCGCGCACCGCCGTGCCCGCAGGTGCCGTGGCGCTGGCCGGAACCTACTCGGCCGTCTACCCGCGTCGCTCACCCGGGGGCTGGCAGCTGATCGGCCGCACCTCCGCCCGGATGTGGGACCTGGACCGCGAGCAGCCCGCCCTGGCCGCCCCGGGCCACCGGATCCAGTTCCGCGCGGTCCGGGAGACGGTGACGCTTGCCCCGGAACCGCAGCCTGAAACCCCCGCGCCGGAGGTGGCTTCCGGGCTCCGGATCGTCTCGCCCGGGCTGCAGAGCCTGATCCAGGACCTTGGACGCCACGGCCACTCGGGGCTGGGTGTTTCCGCCGCCGGAGCGCTGGACCGTGCCTCGCTGCGCCGCGCCAACCGCCTCGTCGGGAACGCGCCGTCGGCCGCGGCGATCGAGACCGTCGCCGGCGGACTCACGGTCCAGGCCGTTGGGGACCAGGTCCTGGCCGTCGCCGGGGCGCCGTCGGAACTGGCTATCACCGGCCCGGATCGAGCTGACGCGGAGCCGGTCCGCCGTACCGTGCCGATGGCCACGCCCTTCGCCCTGCTTGACGGCGAGACGCTGAGCATCGGCGCACCGGAGAGCGGCTTCCGCAGCTACCTCGCGGTCCGCGGCGGAGTGGATGCCGCCCCCGTCCTCGGCAGCCGGTCCACCGACACGATGTCCGGGATCGGCCCCGCGCCGCTGGCCGCGGGGCAACTCGTGGCCTCCGGCGGCGACTCCGAGTCCGGCGTCGTCGGGCACCCCGAGCTGCAGCCCGACTTCCCCGGCACCGGGGTGACCGTGCTCGACGTCGTGCCCGGTCCGCGCGCTGACTGGTTCGACGCCGAAGCGCTGGATTCGCTCACCGCGCAGGAGTGGCAGGTCAAGCCGCAGTCCAACCGGGTGGGCATGCGGCTCGACGGAACGCCGCTGCAACGAACCCGGGACGGGGAGCTGGCCAGCGAGGGGACCGTCGCCGGCGCGCTGCAGGTCCCGCCCGAAGGCCTGCCGGTGCTCTTCCTGGCCGACCACCCGATCACCGGAGGTTACCCCGTGATCGCCGTCGTCGTCGACCCGCAACTGGACCTCGCCGCGCAGGTCCCGATCGGCGGCAGGATCCGCTTCCGCTGGGCGGACTCCGGCGGCAACGACCCCGCCTCCGACCACCCCGCCCCCACCGGACACACCCCCGACCACACCCCGCCGAACAAGAAGTGAGTAACTGATGCGCAAGGTCCTGATCGCCAACCGCGGCGAAATCGCCGTCCGGATCGCCCGGGCCTGCGACGACGCCCAACTGGCGTCCGTCGCCGTCTACGCGGACATCGACGCCGACGCCCTGCATGTCTCCGCGGCGGACGAGGCCTTCGCCCTGGGCGGCAATTCACCCGCCGATACCTACCTGAACATCCCCAAACTGCTCGCCGCTGCGGCCAAAGCCGGCGCCGACGCCGTCCATCCCGGCTACGGCTTCCTGTCCGAGAACGCCGACTTCGCCCAGGCGGTCCTCGACGCCGGACTGACCTGGATCGGGCCCGCGCCCGATGCCATCCGGCTGCTTGGCAACAAGATCACGGCCCGCGAAACGGCCGTCCGCGCCGGGGCGCCCCTCGTGGCCGGCAGTGACGGCCCGGTCGGTTCCGCGGCCGAAGCCCGCGCCTTCGCCGAGCAGCACGGACTGCCCATCGCGATCAAGGCCGCCTTCGGCGGCGGCGGCCGCGGCATGAAGGTGGTCCGCGCGCTCGACGAAATCGAGGAGGCCTTCGGCTCCGCCGTCCGCGAGGCCGTCGCCGCCTTCGGCCGCGGGGAGTGCTTCGTGGAGCGCTACCTCGACCGGCCGCGCCACGTCGAGGCCCAGGTCCTGGCGGATACCCACGGGAACGTCGTCGTCGTCGGAACCCGCGACTGCTCGCTGCAGCGCAGGCACCAGAAACTCGTCGAGGAAGCCCCCGCACCTTTCCTCACGAAGGAGCAGACCGGCCAGATCTATCAGGCGTCCAAGGCCGTCTGCCGGGAAGCACGCTACTCCGGCGCCGGCACGGTGGAATTCCTCGTCGCCGCGGACGGCACGGTCGCGTTCCTGGAGGTCAACACCCGCCTGCAGGTGGAGCACCCGATCACCGAGGAAACCACCGGGATCGACCTGATCCAGGAGCAGTTCCGCATTGCGGCGGGGGAGCCGTTGCGCTTCACCGAGGACCCGGCGCCGCGCGGGCACTCCTTCGAATTCCGGCTCAACGCCGAGGACGTAGGCCGCGGCTTCCTCCCCTCACCCGGCACCATTGCCCAGTTCTCCGGCCCCACCGGCCCGGGGATCCGGCTCGACTCCGGCGTCCGCTCCGGCTCGTTCGTCCCTCCGCAGTTCGACTCGCTGCTGGCGAAGCTGATCGTCACCGGCGCGGACCGGCAGCAGGCCCTGCGCCGGGCCCGCCGCGCCCTCGCGGAGCTCAGCATCACCGGGGTGGCCACCGTGCTGCCGTTCCACCGGGCCGTGCTGGAGTCCCCGGACTTCACCTCGGAGGCCGGACTGGGAATCCACACCCGCTGGATCGAGACCGACTTCGCTGACAGCATCCCGGCCGACCCCGGCTACAGCACCACGGCACCCAACGGCGAACGACGTACCATCACCGTCGAGGTCGACGGCAAGCGTCTCGCCGTCGGGCTGCCGGCGGATCTGCTGGACGGCTGGGCGCGGTCCGGCCGGACACTGCCTGGCGGAGTTTCTCTTGAGGGCTCGCCGGGGGCCGGGTCAGACGACGGCGCTGCCACACCCGCTGATCCGGGGGAGTTGCGGGCCGACATGTCCGGGACCGTGGTGAAGTGGCTCGTCGAGCCGGGGGCAGCGGTCACCGCCGGGGACCCCGTCGTCGTGCTCGAAGCGATGAAGATGGAAACCCAGGTCGCCGCGCACCGGGACGGAACGGTAACCGACGTCCGCGCCGAAGCCGGCGGCGTGGTCGCTGCCGGAGCGGTGCTGGCGCTGATCGGGTAGCCGCGGGACATGCCCAGCGCCCGGGCCGGCGCGCCCGCGGGACATGCCCAGCGCCAGGGCCGGCGCGTGGACATAATGCCATTATGTCCAACCCCGGAGCCCAGGGCTGGGCATGCTCGTCGTTCGAGTGGGCCGCATTCCGGGCTTTCTGGCGCCCCGCCGGGCAGTCCGGCCCTACCGCCCCGCCCGTCCCGGGAACATAATCGGCCTTATCAACCCCGGTGCAGACTTTGGAGGCGATTGACGTGTCCGTTTACACGCTTGGAATTTGGCTGGTCCACCCGGGCCGTGAGAACGATTTTGTGCAGGCCTGGCGGGACCTGGCCAGGAAGACCCAAGAGGATTACCCCAACGCCAAGGCGGTGCTGATGCACGACCATGACGTCCGGAACAGGTTCATCAGTACCGGGCCGTGGGAATCACTGGAACAGATCGAGCAGTGGCGGGCGTCAGCCACCTTCACCCAGGGGGTTGAGGCGATGCGCGAGATGCTCGAGCACTTCGAATCCCGCACCCTCGACGAGGCGGCCAGCATCGGCTGAGGCGACCGGGGGCGGCCGTCCACCCGCCGTCGACGCCCGGGCCGCCGTCGAGGAACCGATCCCCGACAGCCGCCGGCGGGTCGTGCGGTCCCTGCAGCAGCCTGATGTTTCCCACGCTAGACCCTGCCCGGTAACGGCGTCAGCCCCTCGCCGGATCGACCCCGGGGCCGCCCCTCCAGTTCACCCGGACGGGGCGGCCCCCGGGCCATGGATCAGGCGAACAGCTCCTCGCCGATGAACCCGCCCTCGCGGCACCCCGGCGGGACGGCGAAAACGGCCGAACCGACCGGCGTCGTCCACAGATTGAGCATGTCCGCCTCAGCGAGCCGGCGCTGGATGGGCGTGAACTGCTTCTCGACGTCGGCCTGGTAGGACACGAAGATCAGCCCCGAGTCCGAAACCCCTCCGGCGCCGGGAGCGGCGTCGTAGTTGTACGCCCGGCGGAAGATCCGCTGCGAACTGTCTTCGGGCCGGGCACGGCGCAGGTGGGAGACGTCGGAGATGACGGGGAATCCGTGCCGGGACATCGCCGTGAAGTCCGGTTCGTCGTGCTCTTGCTCGCCGGTCAGCGGTGCGCCGTTGGAGAGCCGGCGGCCCACCGCTTCCTCCCGGCCGACGCGGTCAACCTCATCCCACTTGTCCAGGTTCATCGCGATCCGCCGGATGACCACCGAGGTGCCGTTGTCCGTCCATGCGGGGATATCCCCGCCGCCCCAGACCACGCGCTCATGGTCCGTGCTGTCCGGGGCCGGGTTGGACGTCCCGTCCACTTGGCCGAAGAGGTTCCGCATGGTCGTCCCGGACTTCTCGCTGCCGTACGAACGCCGGAAACCGGTTTGCACCCAGCGCACGGTCGTGAAACTGCGGCTGTCCTTGAGGAGCATCCGCTGGGCGTGCGCCACGGTCACCGGATCGTCCGCACAGATCTGCAGCAGCAGATCGCCGCCGGAGAACCCCGGCTGCAGCCGGTCGATGCTGAAGGCGGGCAGCGGCTTCAGCCAGCCCGGAGCCCGGGCGGGGGCCACCGCGGCCACCAGCCCGGGACCGAAGCCGAACGTAACCGTCAACCGTGCCGGGACCCGGGCGAGCTCCGCCTCTGTGTCAGCCAGGGCCGGGGTGCCTGCGCAGAGGTTGGCGGCGTCGTCGCTGAGCAGCCGCAGCAGCGCTTTGACCCTGGCACGCGTCGTTCCCGGACGCAGATCGAGGGCGACGAAAACGCCGTGCGCCTGGGCGGGGGTGGTAATCCCCGCCTGCCGGTCACCGTAAAAGGCCACCGCCGTGCCGCCGTGGACGCTCTCCGCGGGTTCGTCCGTGGCCGGCTTTCCGGTCAGCTGCCCGACGGCGGCCCCGGCGAACGGGGCGCCCGCCGCGGCCAGCGCCCCGAGCCCCGCGGCGGCACCGCCGAAAAGCAGTCCGCGCCGCGGGAATTTCCGCGGTTCGTTGTGATCTTCACCGCCCGCGGGGGCGTCCGCCGGCTGCCGTTTCCCGGTGCTCATTTCGAGGTCGACGACGGCGCGGGGCTGCTTGCGCCGCCGGTGGCCGACTCTCCGGAGGACATTCCCGGATCTTTGCCCTCGACGTAGTTCTCGTTGGCGCCGCCGAAATCCTTCGCCAACGCCGTGAACGTGAGGGTCCCGCCGCCGGCCAGCGCCAGCGTGAACGTGACCTCGGCACCCGCCGTGACCGGTGCGGTCAGCCCCATCAGCATGATGTGGTTGGCGCCGGGCTCCAGCCTCAGTTCGCCGCCCGCCGGGATAACAAAGCCGCCTTCCTTGGCCCGCATCTGCATTCCGCCGGTGGTGCCCGCAACGGTTTCGTGGAGTTCAACCTTCCGGGCCGCGGGGGTCGAGGCGCCGGTGACGGTGACGTCGGCGCCGGTGGTGTTTTTGATGACGCCGAAGCCGCCGGTCATCCCGGAAGCGGCGGCTTTGACCCACGGCTGGCTGACCGTGAGGCCCGCCGCGCTGGCCGGGGCGGCAGTAGCAGGTGCGGAGGGCGTCGAAGTGGACGCCGTAGGCGCGCAGCCGGTAAAGGCCAGGGATGCGGCCGCGAGGACGGAGAGGCCGGGGTAGATGAACTTTTTGGACATGGTGGTACTCCTGAAGGGTTGCGGGCGGCCACGGGCCTGCCCGGAAAATGTTGTGGGGCTGGGGAATCGCACACCGGGCATGCTCCGCCGCGGGCACGCCAAGGCGGCAGCACGGGCGACAGCGGCGCGGGGTCTGCCTGGCGGCCGCCCGCTGCGCCGGATAAGGTGCAGCGTCAAGGGCGGCGGGCATGTGACGTGTCCGGCCCCGGAACTGTCAGGCAGTGTGCCGAGGCTTACCGGGTGACGGGACGGGCGCCTAGGAGGCGAGCGGAGCGGCGGGCGGCCCGCGGTGGCGCATCACCAGCAGGGGAACGCCGAGGTTGCGCAGCGGCTGCAGACGCCGGTTGGCGGGCCGGGTGACGGCCGGCGGCTGGGGCAACGGCTGGAAGAGCGGCAGGAAGGCTGTCACGCGCAGGCGCAGAGCTTGGACCAGGCGGACGACGGTGACCTCGCCGCGGCGCAGGAGGGCGACCGTCAGGACGGCGGCAACGGCGTGCCCAGCCCACATCAGGGGCGAGGTGTGGTCCATGGCGGCGGAGACAGCCGTGCCGGCGGCCGGTTCGAGCGGCATGGAGTGCGCTGCGTGGCCGCCGGGCGGAAGGGGGGAATGGCGCGGGGCCGCCGCGCCGCTGAAGAGCCAGTGGAAGAAACCTTGGCTCAGCAGGACGCCTGTTGCCAGCCTCCACAGGGACAACCCGCGGCCCGTAAGTGCGGTGCAGACCAGTCCGGACAGTGCCAGGGCCAGCACGAGCAGGGGAACTTCCGGAATGCTGCCGCCGGCCAGGACGTGGGAAGCGGCGGCGATCGAGGTCGCGATGACGGCGCCGATCCAGCCGCGGACCAGGCGCAGGGCAGGTGCCGTCATTCTTCCTCCTCACTCCCGCACCATTCTACAGGCCGTCGAAGAAGGCTTTAGGGCGTCCGCGCAGCCGCGGGGGCGGGGGCGATGCAGTAACGTCGTAATGCCAGCAGCTGTGTGCAGGAGACCGGGCGGGAGTTACGTGACAAATCACCAGAAGCCAGCAGCGGTGTCCCGTGCGGAGGATGCCGCCGGGAGGACCAAGGATGGCCCGCTCTGGAAGACGGTCAGCGCCGAGCTCCTGGCGGAGGTCCTCGCCGGGGCATTTGCGGGTAGTTTCCCCGGCGAACTGGAATTGGCCCGGCGGTACGGCGTCAGCCGGGGCACGATCCGGGCCGCGCTGAAGCCGCTCCGCGATGCCGGGCACATCACCGCGCACCCCGGCAAGAAACCCACGGTGGTCGCCGGTAGAAGCACGGCCTACGGTCCGCTCTACAGTGTCCTGGCGTCCATCCGGGAGTCCGGGATGGAACACCGCAGCGTGGTCCTCGAACAGCACCTGGTGGTGAACGCGGAGGTGGCGGCAAAGCTCTCCCTGGCGCCGGACGCGGAGCTCTTTCACCTATCGCGGGTTCGCCTCGCGGACGGCGAGCCTATCGGGCTGGACGAGGTCTGGCTCCCGGGGACGACCGCGGCGAAGCTCCTTGAGGCCGACTTCCGTAACGCATCCCTGTACGGCGAGCTCGACCGGCGCTGCGGCGTCGTGCTCGACGGCGGGGTGGAGCAGCTCACTGCGGTGCCCGCCACCCCCGCCCAGGCGGCGCTGCTCGGCTGCCCGGAGGCCTCCCCGCTGCTGCTGATTGAACGGACCGGCTGCCACCGGGCACGCGACGTCGAGTTCCGGCGCAGCCACGTCCTGGGGGACCGGGTGGCAATTGCGACCGCCTTCGGCTGCAAGGCCACTCCCCGCTGACCCGGCCCCGCTGACCCACTCCGCTGGGTGGCGGCCCTAGCGTCCGCTGCCGGAGGCTGCACCCGCCTTGGCGGCCCGCACCCGCGGTACCGGGCAGCGGTCCTCGGAAGTAGCCCGCTTCACGAAGGCCCACAGCAGCAGGGCGATGGACAGGGCCGCCAGCAGGGGCTGGATCGGCTCGAAGTACTGCATGGCGCCGGACGTGCCAAGGGCGAGCAGGACAAGTTTGTTGCAGACCGGGCAGCCCACGGCGAAGAAGGAGACGATTGTTCCGGCCGCGCCGAAGCGGCCCCTGCTGTCCGGCTCACCGCCGCTGCTCCCGCCGTCGGCCGCCGGTTCGCGGGACACATAGGTAGCCAGCAGCAATCCGGTGAGGACGGCCGTCACCGCGAGGATGGGGAACGACCACCAGGTGGGCGGCACCTCGCGGCTGAACAGGGGTGTGTCGATCAGGTCCGTCGGGACGGCCACGAGGACGTAGGTGCCGACGGCGGCGACAGCGGCGGCCAGCCAGCGCCGCGCCGGCCACTGCGCCAGCGCCGGTATCAGGGTGTTAGTGCGCATCGTCGTGCATCCTGTCTCTTGTCGGCTCTGTCTGCCGGTTCTTGTAATAGAGGGCCACGCCCGCCAGCAGGGCGAGGGCTGCGGCTCCCGCGACCACAAGGTCCGGGATCCCGGCGGCAGCCTCACTGGCAAAGGATTCAGCCCTGAACTGGTCCTGGACCGTCAGCACGCCGCCCAGGCCCGCCGTCCCGTCGCTCAGCCCTGGTAGGAGAGCAGGCCCACAAACAGCAGTAGCACCGCGATGCCTAGGGCGGGCAGGATGATCGAGGCGGTGCGGCGGCGCGGTTTGGCTGGGGCTTGTTTGGACTTGGTCAAGGTGGGCATCCGGCTCCTCGAACGGGCAGCAATGGACCCGCAAATGTCTAGACATTTAATGTCCTAGCGAGGCTACGTGACAACCGCCGTCATGTACAACACCTAGCCCGCGCCATTGGGGATGCAGTCCGGGATCCCGGGCGGGGCCCTGCGGGTGCGCGCGGCGGGTCCACAGTCGAATGTCTGTACATTTCCGGCGGCGGGTCGCTAGCATGCACGATATGGCCGGGCGCGCCCTGCGGTGCCCGGCCCCGTCCGCGCCAAAGGAGATTGTATGTCTGAGCTTTCCGCTGAAAACGAGCTTCGGGGCTCGGCAGAAAATGACCTGAGCCGTCCGGGGGAGCCGGCGGGCGAGGGTCCCCGGGGACTCGTGGCCCACGGGGCCGGGCCCTTGCCGGACGGGGCGCTGGCCGGAGTGTTGCGAAGCAGCCAGAACGCCGTGGATGCCCTGGGGCCCGGGGTTCCGGTCGAGGCTGTTATCCAGGGGCCGGGGGTTGCCCTGCTGGCGGAGGATTCGGAACACCGGGCTGCGGTCCTGGCCGCGCTCGCCCATGGAGTCCGGGTGCTGGCCTGCGGGAACAGCCTGCGCTCGGCGGACGTGCCCGCCGAGCGCCTGCTGCCCGGCGTCGGCGTCGTCCCGGCCGCCATCGCACACCTCGCCCGGCGTCAGTGGGATGGCTGGGCTTACGTCCGCCTGTGACGGCCCCCGGTAGGACTCAGGCGTCGCGCAGCGGGCGGCGGGCCAGCCAGGCGGCCACGATGGCGCCGGAGATGTTGTGCCAGAGCGAGAACACGGCGGAGGGAAGCGCGGCCAGCGGGCTGAAGTGGGCGGTGGCCAGCGTCGCCGCGAGGCCGGAGTTCTGCATGCCCACCTCGAAGGCCAGGGCGCGGCGGGCCTTGTCATCCAGGCGGCCGAGCTTGCCGGCCAGGTAGCCCAGGCCCAAGCCGAAGCCGTTGTGGAGCACCACGGCCAGGAAGACGATGCCGCCGGCGGCCACGATCTTGTTGGCACTGCCCGCCACGACGATTGCCACGATCAGCGAAATGACCACGGCGGAAGCCCAGGGCAGCACCGGGAGCACCCTGGCGACGAACTTTTTCAGGAACAGGCGGGCCAGCAGACCGGCTACCACCGGCAGCAGCACGGTCTTGACGATGTCCAGCACCATGCCGGCGGCATCGATCTGCAGGTAGGAGCCGGCGAGGAAGAGCACCAGCAGCGGCGTCACGATCGGGGCGATCAACGTGGACACGGAAGCAACGGCGACGGAGAGGGCCACATCGCCCTTGGCCAGAAACGCCATCACGTTCGAGGCCGTACCGGACGGTGCACAGCCGACCAGGATCAGGCCGACGGCGAGCTCCGGCTCAAGGTGCAGCGCCTGGGCGATCAGCCACCCGGCGCCGGGCATGATGACGTAGTGTGCCACAATGCCCAGCACCACGGCCCACGGACGCTTCGCCACCGAGGCGAAATCCGGCGGCGTCAGGGTCAGGCCCATGCAGAACATGATGATGCCGAGCAGGTACGGCACACTCGGGGCGAGCGGCTTGAACGCGCCCGGCAGGAGGAATCCGGCAACGCCGGCGACCACCACGAGGAGCGGAAACACGGTGACCGCGATGCGGGCGATTTTGGCCTCGGCGGCGAGGGCCGGATTGACCGGGGTGTCCGCGTCAGTGCGGGACTCTGGCGCGGACTTCGGGGATTTGGTTGCCTCAAGCATCCAAGCATGGTGCCACCGGCGTCCGTGGTCCGGCCACTTTATGACTGGAGGGCGGGCGAGTATGTCAGATTTATGGCTGCGGCGCGCACGTCAGGCGGTTCGGCTGCCCAGCATCGCGATGAACTCGTCCGCCTGGCTGAGGTTGCGGGCCATTTTCGCGCGCTGGTGCTCGGCGCGTTCCAGGAATTCGGCCAGCCGGGCGTCGGGGCCGGCGGTGTCCGCCGAGCCGCCCGGGGTCCGTTCCGCGGCGAGCAGGCCGAGGATTTCCGCCATCTCTTCGAGGGAGAACCCCAGCGGTTTCATCTGCTTGATCAGCATCAGGCGCGCCACGTCTGCCTCGGAATAAACCCGGAAACCGCCGTCGGTGCGGGCCGACGCGGGGAGCAGACCGACGTCGTCGTAATGCCGGATGGTCCGCAGGGACAGCCCGGTGCGTTCTGCCAGTTCGCCGATGTGCATGGTGCTGGTGGTTTTCGCTGTCATGAGTCTCTCTATCCCGTTCGGAGTTCAACTCTACCATCACGTTAGGGTAGGGTTGGGCGTATGGGGTGAGACTTCAACAGCAATTCCCCCTCTTCCCGGCGCGACGCTGCGCCCCCTCATTCATTTGCAGAAACGAAGCCGCTGCCGCGCGTCTTCTTGACCATGAACGGAGCCAGCAATGGCCGTCCAAACCGCTGGGGAAGCCCCCGCCTTTACACCTGAGCAACTTCAATCCGTGCGGGGCACCCTGATGTCCCCGCGCCGGCTCAAGACAGAGGTCCTGGGCGGGCTCGTCGTGGCGCTGGCCCTGATCCCGGAGGCGATCGCCTTCTCCATCATCGCCGGCGTCGACCCGCGGATCGGGCTCTTCGCCTCCTTCACCATGGCCGTCACCATCGCCTTCGTCGGCGGCCGGCCGGCCATGATTTCCGCCGCCACCGGTGCGATCGCACTGGTGATTGCCCCTCTGGTGAAATCCCACGGGGTCGACTATTTCGTGGCCGCCGTGATCCTGGCCGGCGTCTTCCAGATCATCCTGGGACTCTCCGGCGTGGCGAAGCTGATGCGGTTCATTCCGCGCTCGGTGATGGTGGGCTTCGTCAACGCCTTGGCCATCCTGATCTTCCTGTCCCAGGTCCCGGAACTGCTTGGTGTCCCGTGGCTGGTGTACCCGCTCACCGCCCTGGGCCTGGTCATTGTCTTCGGGCTGCCAAGACTGACCAGGGCCGTCCCCGCCCCGCTGGTGGCGATTGTGGTGCTGACGCTCATCACCGTGCTCGCCGCCGTCGCCGTCCCCACCGTGGGTGACAAAGGCGAACTCCCCGACTCCCTGCCGACACTTTTCCTGCCGAACGTGCCGCTCACCCTCGAGACGCTGCAGGTCATCTTCCCCTTCGCCCTCGCGATGGCGTTCGTCGGGCTGCTTGAATCGCTGATGACGGCCAAGCTCGTCGACGACATCACCGACACCCGCTCCCACAAGACCCGCGAGGCGTGGGGCCAGGGTGTGGCCAACGTCGTTACCGGCTTCTTCGGCGGCATGGGCGGCTGCGCGATGATCGGGCAGACCATGATCAACGTGAAGGCCTCCGGCGCCCGTACCCGGATCTCCACCTTCCTCGCCGGCGTCTTCCTGCTGATCCTGGTGGTGGTGTTGGGAGGCATCGTCTCGCTGATTCCGATGGCAGCCCTCGTGGCCGTGATGATCTTCGTCTCCGTAGCCACCTTCGACTGGCACAGCATCCGTCCGCGGACTCTGAAAATGATGCCCAAGAGCGAAACTGCCGTCATGGTCGCCACCGTCATCGTCACGGTGGCGACGCACAACCTGGCCATCGGAGTCGGCGTCGGGGTCCTCGTCGCGATGGTGATGTTTGCCCGCCGGGTCGCCCACTTCGTCACCGTCGACCGCTCCGTCAAGGCCATCGGCGGGCGGGAAACGGCCACCTACGTCGTGGACGGCGAGCTGTTCTTCGCTTCCTCCAACGACCTCTACACCCAGTTCGAATATGCCCTGGACCCCGAGCACGTCGTCATCGACATGCACGCCTCGCACCTGTGGGACGCGTCCACGATCGCCGCGCTGGACGCCATCACCGAGAAATACCGCCACCACGGCAAGGACGTTCAGATCGTCGGGCTCAACGACGCCAGCGTCCTTATGCGCGAACGCCTCGGCGGCAAGCTCGGCGCCGGGCACTAACGGCAGGCCTCTAGGACGCGGGCCTCGACGCCTTTCCGTCGAGCCAGAGCGTGTCGGACTGGTCGCTGTGCGCGCCGGTGGCCCCCACGTGCTTGCTGCTGATGCCCGGCCCCTGCCGGATGACGTGGACCAGGGCCATGCCGTGGCCGCGGCCCAGGCCGTAGTCCGTCTTCAGCCAGTCAAGGATCTCGCCGGCCTTCGCGGACGTACCGGCGAAGCCTTTCTGCCGGGCGAGTTCGAGAAGCTGGCGGGGAGTGAGGCCGGTCTTGTCCTCGATGGTGTCGAGGTACGCCTGGAATGACATCCGCGGATTCCTTTCGGCGGTTCGTGGGGCTCGTGGGGTTGCTGGGGCTGTGGGTCACTCTAGGGTCCGGGGCCGGCTGCCGGTAGGTCCGTGCGGCCCTATTTTGCGGCGGCACATCTGCGTCCCGGGCCGGGCCTTCAACGGGTACACCGCGGCGGCTACGCTCGGGAGTATGCCGCAGACATGGGAGCCGGGCCAGGCCGGTGTACTCAGTCTCCCTTCCGGACGCCTCATCCGCGGCCGTGGCCTCCTGACGCCGTTTCCGCCCGGCCCGCGGCCCGAATTCGGACTGTATCTGCTGGCCCACCGTCCGCGGCCGGTGGAGTGGGACTTCCGCTGGGTCCGCTGGCGGGACCTGCATGTGCCCGCCGACGACGCCGACGCCCTGGATGCCTTCCGCGAGGCGTGGCGGCGCGCGGAAACCGAGCGGGTCGAGGTGGCCTGCTGGGCAGGCCGGGGCAGGACCGGCACGGCGCTGGCCTGCATCGCGGTGCTCGACGGCGTGCCGCCCGCCGAGGCCGTCGCCTTCGTGCGGCGGAACTACCGGCACAGCGCCGTGGAAACCCCGTGGCAGCGGCGCTACGTCGAGCGGTTCCGCGGACCGGGTTCCTGACGCGCAAGCGCATCCGCGACGCGCAGATTCCCCGCAGCTACCCCTGCGTCAGCCGGTAACGCTCAATCTGCTTGAGCCGGCGCAGCAGGCTGTCGCGCCGCGGGTGCGGGACGGCGTCGGCCGGTTCCGCGGTGAGGTCGATGTGCGCGGTTCCGTACTGCCACAGCAGCAGGTCGTCCAGCAGCCGGTCCGGGCCGGGGGAGTAGCGGTGGTCCAGGGCCTTGCGGACCTCGGTGATGCGGTTGGCGCTGAGCAGGCCGGCCAACTGCACGGTCTGGTTCAGGCCGTGCGCGGCCATCAGTTCGGCGGCCCAGCCCCAGTCGTCGTCGACCTTCCGGTCCACGTGCGGCAGCAGCGTCCGCCAGACGTCCCGGATCCGGTTGGGGGTGAGCTGCGCGGCGCCCTCGCCCTCCATGTCCCAGTAGCTGCGGACCTCCTCGTAGCGCTCGTGCAGGTCGGCGAACGCCCCCTCCACGGTCTCCAACATGGCTGCCGTGGCAGTGAACTGCCGGTCGAAATGCGGGGTCCACGCGCGCGGATCCTCGGCCTTGAACCGGATGTCGTGCTCGATTTCGCTCCAGGCGTGCGCAAAAACCGTCCGGATCTGGCACTCGAAGAAGTAGCTGCCGTTGGGCTGCACGTCCGGGTTGAAGACGTGCTGGTACTCCTTGACGACCTCGTTTTGAATGGTCCGCAGGATCAGGTGCCGACTCGAGTACCCGTAGGTCCCGGATTCAATCGAGCCGATGTCCTTCTCGCGGTCGCCGCGGCAGTCGAAAAGCTGGCGCTGGCGTTTGATCAGGTTGGCGACCACGGCGTTTTCGGCCGGGAGCTTGGTGATGACGCGGATGCCGACCATGTCATTGAGCGTGCGGAACGGATCCGGAAATTTCAGCACCGGCGGCCCGCCCGGCTCCAGCGGCTCCTCAATGCGGGAGATCTTCTCGCGGAAGGACTCCACGGTCTTGGTCCGGCCGGTCACAAACAGCGGCGTCACCTCGGTGCCCTTGAGCATGGCCCGCAGCGACAGCAGCACCTCCCGGGTGACCAGTTTCAGGGCAGGACGGACCCGCTCGTAGAGTTCCACGTTCTCCTGCACGGATTCGCGCAGTGCGGGGTCCAGGCGGTCCCAGTTGCTAGCCATGGGCCTAGCTTACGGCGCAGCTGTGACATCGGGCCCGGGAGGCGGCGGGCCGGCGGCATAGCAGAGCCGCGTTCAACGGTGCCGCGCGGTGCCCACGGTAGGCTCTGCACATGGCTGATGTGCGGCGTCGGACTTTCTTCGCGGCCGCAGCGGCGGTGACACTGGGGGCGGTCGCTGCTTGCTCACCGGGCCCCAAGGAGGACACAGTGAAGCGGCAGAAGTACCACTACGGCGACGACCCGAGCCAGTGGGGGGAACTCTTCCTCCCGGATGCGGCCGAGCCCAGGGGAGTGGTGGTGGTCATTCACGGCGGCTACTGGCGTTCGCAGTACGGCGCCGAACTCGGCGAACCGCTGGCCAAGGACCTCGCCGCACACGGCGTCGCCGCCTGGAACCTGGAGTACCGGCGGGCCGGCAACGGCGGCGGCTGGCCGCACACCTTCGCGGATGTCCTCGCCGGGATCGACAAGCTCCGGGACGTCGCCGGCGAACACGGCCTCGGCCTGGACCGCGTCGTCGCCCTCGGCCACTCCGCCGGCGGTCACCTGGCCGTGTGGGCTGCCGGCCGGAGCCGGCTCGGACAGCTCGGCGCACCCGATGCTGACCGCCAGCTCCTGCGCAAGGCCGACGACGCGGCGGTGCACCTCACCGGGGTCGTGAGCCAGTCGGGGCTGCTGAACCTGGCCGAGGCCGAGCGGCTCAACCTGAGCAACGGTGCGGTGAGTAACTTCCTGGGCGGTTCCTCGGAAAAATACCCCAAACGGCATAAGTTCGCGGACCCCATGAGCGCCGTGCCGCTGAGGGTTCCGGTTTACGCCGTCCACACCACCGACGACGACACCGTGCCGGTCAGCCAGTCAGAAGCCTACTCCGCGGCGGCCAAGGCCGGCGGCGCCCCGGTGCAGTTCCTCAAAGTCCCCGGCGACCACTTCTCCCTGATCGACCCGAAGGCGGCCGCCTACCGGAAATGCCGTGAACTCGTCCAGCAGCTGCTGGGCTGAGCCGGCCGACGCGGCCGGGCACCGGTGATAGCGTGGCCCCATGCATGTGAAAGTTCCCGCGGTGCTCCGTGCCCCCGTGGCGGGCTTCACCAAGTTCGCGCGCGCTTTCGCGCCCCGCCACCCCGCCCAGGTGATCGTCCTCGGCTTTGCCGGCGCCGTCGCCGCGGGGACCGGACTGCTCTCCCTGCCGGTGGCAAAGACCGGCGACGGCGGAGCCACCTTCCTGGAGGCCCTCTTCACAGCCACCTCAGCCGTCTGCGTGACGGGCCTGAGCACCGTGGACACGCCCGTGTTCTGGAGCGGCTTCGGCCAAGTGGTCATCCTGGTGCTGATCCAGGTCGGCGGGTTCGGCGTGATGTCCTTCGGCACTTTGCTCGGGGTCCTGACCGCCCGCCGGCTGGGCCTGAAATCCCGGTTGTCCGCCGCCGCGGAGACCAAAAGCACCGGCTTCGGCGACGTCCGCGGGGTGCTGGTGGGCGTCCTCGGCATCAGCCTGATCGTGGAAACACTCTTGGCCGTGATACTCGCGGCCCGCTTTATGGCCGGCTACGGCTACCCGCCCGGCGAGGCCGTGTGGCGCGGCATCTTCCATGCCGTGTCAGCCTTTAACAACGCCGGCTTCGCCCTGTATTCGGACAACCTGATGGGGTTCGTCGGCGACCCCTGGGTGTGCCTGCCAATTGCCGCGGCGGTGATCATCGGCGGCCTCGGCTTCCCAGTCCTCTTCGAACTGGTCCGGCAGTACCGGCGCCCGATCTTCTGGGGCATGAATACCAAACTGGTCCTGGTCGGCACCGCGGTGCTGCTCACCGGCGGGACCGTTTTCCTGACCGCGGTGGAGTGGACCAACCCGGCCACACTCGGCGCGCTGCCGGCCGGCGACCGCGTGCTCGCCGGCTTCTTCCAGTCCGCCATCACGCGCACCGCCGGCTTCAACAGCATCGACATCTCGCAGATGCATCCCGTGTCCTGGCTCGGCATGGACATCCTGATGTTCATCGGCGGAGGCCCGGCGGGAACCGCCGGCGGCTTGAAGATCACCACCTTCGCCGTGCTCTTCTTCATCCTCACCACCGAACTCCAGGGCGGCACGGCCGTGAACATCTTCGGGAAGCGGCTCTCCCGGGCCGTCCACCGGCAAGCGATCACCGTGGTGCTCCTCGCGATCGCCCTGGTGGTCGGATCCACCATGTTCCTGATGCTGATCACCGACTTTGGCCAGGAGCGGATCCTTTTCGAGGTCGTCTCAGCGTTCGCGACGGTGGGCCTGTCCACCGGCATCACCGCCGCCATGCCGCCGGCCGGGCAGCTGGTCCTGATCCTGCTGATGTTCGTCGGCAGGCTGGGCCCGGTGACCCTGGGCGCCGCCCTCGCGCTGCGCGAGCGGCCGCTGCTCTACGAATTCCCCAAAGAAAGGCCGCTCATTGGCTAAGAACATTTTTGCCGCCCGCACGGCGGCCGCCAGCACCAAGGCGTCCTCGGTGGTGGTCATTGGCCTCGGCCGCTTCGGCGGTTCTCTGGCCCTGGAGCTCGAGGCCCAGGGGACTGAGGTCCTCGGGGTGGACGCCAGCGAGGAAATCGTCCAGTCCTTCAACGGGCGCCTCACCCACGTGGTCAGGGCCGATTCGACCAAGGAAGAGGTGCTCCGCCAGCTGTCCGTGCACGAGTTTGACCGCGCGGTGGTCGGCATCGGCTCCGACATTGAGGCCAGCATCCTGACCACCTCACGGCTGCTGAAATTCCAGCGCCCGCAGATCTGGGCGAAGGCCATCAGCGAGCCCCATGCCGAAATCCTCGCCCAGCTCGGCGTCGAGCACGTGATCCGGCCCGAGCATGACATGGGCAGGCGGGTGGCCCACCTGGTCCTCGGCTCCATCCTTGACTACGTGGAATTCGAGGACGATTTCGTGATGATCCGGACCGGCCCGCCGGCTGTCGTCCGGGACCGCCCGCTTGGGGTCGTGGGACTGCGGGAGAAATTCGGCGTGACCGTGGTCGCCGTCAAGCGCCCCGGCGGAACCTGGGGCCACACCACGGCGCAAACGGTCCTCTATGAGGAGGACCAGATCATCGTCCAGGGTGCCAAGTCGCAGGCGGAACGATTCAGCACGATGCCGTGACCGACGTAGACTGGGGGCAGGTGCGCCGGGAAGTCTGGTCGGCATAGTTCAGTCGACCCAAATTTTAGGACTTCCGCATGAGCCACACCCCTCCTCCCGCGCCCCGGCCCGGCAAGCCGCGCCTGACCTTCTTCAGCCGCGGAAGCTATGCCGAATCCCTGCGCATCGGCGAAATCCTCCGCAAGGAAACCGTCGGCGGCGCCCTGCTTGTGCTGGCGGCCGCCGCGGCGCTGGTCTGGGCCAACTCCCCGGCTTCGGACAGCTACTTCGCGCTCCGCGACTTCAAAGTCGGCTACGAACCCTGGCACCTAAACCTCAGTCTCGGGGCGTGGGCCGCGGACGGGCTGCTCGCCATCTTCTTCTTCCTGGTCGGCCTGGAGCTCAAGCGCGAATTCGTGGCCGGCGACCTGCGCCAGTTGAACAAGTCGATCGTGCCGGTCGCCGCGGCCGCGGGCGGGGTGATCGTCCCGGCGGCGGTCTACGCCGTCGTCAACCTCGGCAGCCCGGAGACCCTGCGCGGCTGGGCGATCCCCACCGCCACGGACATCGCCTTCGCCGTCGCCGTCCTCGCGATCATTGGTTCGCACCTGCCCAGCGCGCTGCGCATCTTCCTGCTGACGCTCGCCGTGGTGGATGACCTGATCGCCATCACCATCATCGCTGTCTTCTACTCCAGCGACCTCCAGATCGTCCCCCTGCTGCTGGCCCTGCTTCCCCTGGGGTTGTACACGTATCTGGCGCACCGGTACCGGCGCTTCTTCGGGCTGAAGGCCCCCGCGGCGTGGTTCATCCTGCTGCCGCTGGGCCTGGCCACCTGGGCCCTGGTGCACGCCTCGGGCATTCACGCGACGGTGGCCGGCGTCCTGCTCGGCTTCGCGATCCCGGTGCTCCGCTCCCAGGCCAGCGGGGGTCCGGAGGCCGGTCCCGGGCTCTCGGAAATCTTCGAGCACCGCTTCCGGCCGATTTCGGCCGGCGTCGCCGTGCCGGTCTTCGCTTTCTTCTCCGCCGGCGTCGCCGTCGGCGGCTGGGAGGGGCTGGGCTCGGCGCTGACGGATCCGGTCGCCGTCGGCATCATCCTGGCCCTGGTGCTGGGCAAACCCGCCGGCATCCTGGGCACCACGTGGCTGCTGACCAAACTGACCCGGGCCCGGCTGGACAGCTCGTTCAAGTGGATCGACATCTTCGGCGTCTCAATCCTGGCCGGGATCGGTTTCACCGTTTCGCTGCTGGTGGCGGAACTCAGCTTCGGCCACGGCAGCATCCACGACGACCACGCCAAGGTGGGCATCCTGGCGGCCTCGCTGCTCGCTGCCCTGCTGGCCAGCGCGGTACTGAAGACCCGGAACCGGCAGTACCGGCTGGCCGAGGAAGAGGAGCGGCGCGACTCGGACAACGACGGCATTCCGGATGTCTACGAAAAGGACGCCGCGGAGTCCTAGCGGCCCGGCCGCCGGGCTAGGCGTGGTGGTCGGTGCCGCGCATCCGGACGGCGACGACGACGCCGGACAGCCCGGTCACAACGGCGACGACGGCGATCGCCGCCGGGATGCCGTAGGCGTCAGCGAGCAGCCCTGAGAGCAGCGCGCCCACGGCGAAGCCGCCGTCGCGCCACAAGCGGTAGATCCCGACCGATCGGGCCCGCCACTGCGGGTGGGCTACGTCGCCGATGGCTGCCAGCAGGGTGGGGTAGACCATGGCCGTGCCGACGCCGAGCAGGATGGCGGCGACGAGCCAGATGTCGAAGCCGCGGCCGGCGGCCACCATCCCAAGGCCCACGGCCTGGACGAACATGCCGCCGGCGATCAGCCACTTGCGGCCCACGCGGTCCGAGGCGGCGCCGGTGACCAGCTGCACCGCGCCCCAGACTGCCGGGTATACCGCGGCCAGGATGCCGATGCGCTCGATCGAGAGGCCGGCACCGGCAAAAAGCACTGGGAACAGGCCCCAGGCCAGGCCGTCGTTGAGGTTGTTGACCAGCCCGGCCTGGCTGACCGAGGAGAGCGAGCGGTCCCCGAAGCTGGTCAGGGTAAAGATTTCGCGGGTGCTGAGCGACGCGCCGGCGCCGCTGTGCGCGTCGACGTGGTTGGCGGCCTCGGTTTTGGCGTGGTGGTGCGTCTCCTTGACGGCGAGCACGGACAGGCCCAGCCCCAGGGCGATGTAGGCGGCGCCCAGCAGGAACGGCGCCGGACGCAGCCCGTAGGATGCGGCGAGGTAGCCGGTGAAGAGGGCGGTGCCCGCGACGCCCAGGTAGCCCGCGGCCTCGTTGAAGCCCATCGCAAGGCCGCGCCGGTTCGGCCCCACCAGGTCCATCTTCATCACCACGGTGGTGGACCAGGTCAGTCCCTGGCTGATGCCGAGGATGACGTTGGCGGCCACAATCCAAGACCAGCTGGTGCCGAAGATCAGCAGCAGCGGGACGGGCAGAGCGATCAGCCAGCCGGCCACCAGCACCGGTTTGCGCCCGAAACGGTCCGAGAGGGTTCCGGCGAAGTAGTTCGTGGCCGCCTTGGCCAGCCCGAAAGCCACAATGTAGGTCAGGGCGGACGTGTACTTGTCGAGGTGGAACACCTCGCTGGCGAGCAGGGGTAGAACGGTGCGTTCCTGGCCCAGGGTGCCGCCGACCAGGGCGTTGACCGCCACCAGCAGCATGAACTGGGCAAGGTTTTGGCGCAGCCCCAGAACGACGGCGTTCCGCCCGCCGGACTGGGGTGCAGCGGGCATGCCGGGGCGTGTGCTCTCGATCGGGGCCATGGGCCTATTTTATACCCCCAGGGGTATCCAGCCAAACCTGCCGGCGGCTCCGGGTCCTTGCGCCCATACCCCCGGGGGTTTCATGATGGAAATGGTGACTTTGTTGTACCCACGTTGCCCACGCAAGGGTGGCGCGCCACGCGCCGCCGGACCTTGAAGGAGAAACCATGGATGTCATCGTCATTGATACCCCGCAGCTCGGGGACCGCAGCTACCTGGTCCACGACGGCGCCGTCGCGCTGGTCATCGATCCGCAGCGCGACACGGACCGCGTCGAGCAGGCCGCCCGGGAGGCCGGCGTCGCCATTACGCACGTGGCGGAAACCCACATCCACAACGACTACGTCACGGGCGGCCTCGAACTCGCCAGGGCACACGGCGCCAGTTACCTCGTCAATGCCGCCGATCCGGTGAAGTTCCAGCGGACGCCGATCACTGACGGCGAGACCGTGCAGGTCGGCGCGTTCACGGTCAAGGCCGTGGCCACGCCGGGCCACACCCACACGCACTTGTCCTTCATCGTTGAAGACGGCGACAAGCAGGCCGTTTTCTCCGGCGGAAGCCTGCTCTACGGCTCCGTGGGACGGACCGACCTGGTGGCCGCTTCGGACACCGTCGGCCTGACCCGCGACCAGTACGCCTCGGTCCGCCGCCTGGTCGAGCAGGCCGACCGGGAGGCTGCGCTGTTCCCGACGCACGGGTTCGGGTCGTTCTGTTCCTCGGGTCCGGCCACCGGAGCGGACGAATCCACGATCGGCGAGCAGCTCACCGCCAACCACGCCCTGACGGACCCGGATGAAGAGCACTTTGTCCACGAACTGATCGCCAACCTCACTGCCTACCCGTCGTACTACGCCCACATGGGCCCGTCCAACACCCAGGGCCCCGGCGCCGCGGACCTGTCGGTTCCGGAGTCGGTGGACCCGGCGGAACTGAACCGCCGCCTCGAAGACGGCGAATGGGTCGTTGACCTGCGCAACCGGGTGGCGTTCTCCAGCAGCCACCTGAAAGGGAGCGTCAGCTTCGAATACGGCGACGGCTCGAGCTTCACCACCTTCCTGGGCTGGGTGCTGCCCTGGGACGAGAAGCTGACCCTGGTCGGCTCACGCGAGGACGTCGAAAAAGCCATCCGCGACCTCTCCCGGATCGGTATCGATTCCCCGGACGCGGCCGTCGGGACCGAGCCGCACGCCCTGGCCCCCGATGCCGCGCTCGCCTCGTATCCGCGCGTCGGCTGGGACGGGTTGCTCAGCGGCCGGGCCGAAGGGGATGCCGTACTGGACGTGCGCCGCACCGACGAGTTCGCCGGGTCGCGCGTGGCCGGCGCCGTGAACGTGCCGCTGCACGAACTGCTCGGCCGGATGGATGAGGTGCCCGACGGCAGGCTCTGGGTGCACTGCGCGTCCGGCTACCGGGCCGGCGTCGCCGCCAGCCTGCTGCAGCGGGCCGGCCGGGACGTCGTCCAGATCGACGCGACGTTCGAGGACGCCGAGACCTCCGGGGTGCCGATGGACAAATCGACCCTCCAGGCCGCGAACTAGGCCGCCGGGCCGGACCCGGCCGGGCGCCGGACGAAACACAGCGGCGCCCGGCCGGGTTCTCTGGCAGAGTATGAGCATGCTCACAGTCATTGGTGAGGCCCTGGTTGATGTTGTCCAGCGCTCCTCAGGTATCCAGGCCCACGTCGGCGGCAGTCCCTTGAACGTTGCCGTGGGACTGGCCCGGCTGGACCACCCGGTGCAGTTCATCGGCCGGTACGGACGGGACGCCTATGGCGATTCCGTCGCGGCCCACCTGAAGTCCAGTTCGGTGCTGCTGCCGCTGGGACCGGATGAGCTGCCGACGTCGGTGGCCACCGCGCTGATCGACGACGACGGCGCCGCGAGCTACACCTTCGACCTCGCCTGGGAACTCCCCGGCCTCGGGGACCGGCTGCCGTTCATGCTGCAGGGCAGCACCCTGCTGCACACCGGATCGATCGCCACCATGCTGTCCCCGGGCGCCGCGGACGTGCTCGCCGCCGTCGAGCATGCCCATCCTTCGACGACCATCAGCTTCGACCCCAACTGCCGTCCCAGCATCATCACCGACGCCGACTATGCGCGCCACCAGACCGAGAAGTTCGTCAGCCTCGCCGATGTGGTCAAGGCCTCCGACGAGGACCTCGAATGGCTCTACCCCGGCGTGGACCCGCTCGACTCGGCCCGCCGCTGGCTCTCGTTCGGCGGCTCGGAGGGCCCCGCCATGGTGGTGGTCACGCGCGGCGCGGCCGGCCCCTGGGCCATCAACGCTGCCGGCGAGGCGCACGCCCCGGCCCCGGCAGTGAAGGTGGCCGACACCGTCGGCGCCGGCGATTCCTTCATGGCCGCCCTGCTCTCCGGCATCGTGGACCTAGGCCTCAACGGGGCGCAGAACCGCCCCGAACTGCGCGGCCTCTCCGCGGAGAGCCTGCGTGAACTCCTGGTCCACGCCGCTGCGGCCGCCGCCGTCACGGTCTCCCGCGCCGGCGCCAACCCGCCCACCCGGGCCGAACTGAACCGGATGGAACTGAACCCTGAAAGTGCGGGCCTAACCAGCAACTGAGAGGCAGCCATGGCAACCTTCACTCTGCGCAGCGACACCTTCGAGGACGGCCAGATCCTGCCGGCAGCCCAGCGCGGCGCGGCGACCGGTCCGGGCGGCAAGGATGAATCACCGCCGTTGCACTGGAGCGGAGCCCCGGCCGGCACCCGGAGCTACGCCGTCACGATGTTCGATCCCGACGCCCCCGGCCACGGCGGCTTCTGGCACTGGGCCGTCCTGGACCTCCCCGCGGACGCTACCTCGTTGCCCGCCGGTGCGGGAGCACGGCACGGCGGGGGCCTGCCCGACGGTGCCTTCCAGCTCCGGAACGACGGCGGTTCCGCCGGTTACCTGGGGGCTGCCCCGCCCAAGGGACACGGCCCGCACCGCTACGTCATCACGGTGCACGCACTGAATGTGGAAAAGTCCGGGCTCGACGCCGCCGCGTCCCCGGCCAAACTGGAGGCCAAGCTCGGCCCGCACACCCTGGCCCGGGCCACCCTGACCGGACTCTACGAACGGCACTGACCCGCCGCCGTCGTCCGCCCCGGAACCAGGCCGCCCAGCTCCCCGTTTCGACGGTTCCCCGCGCCCTCGATGTTTCCGCCCACCCTACGGGCAGGGAACCGTTGAAATGGCCCCGCCGCAGCCAACGTAGACTGGCAGTATGCGGCTGGTAGCAAGTGATATTGACGGAACGATCCTCGGCCACGACGGCCAAATCAGCGACCGGACCGTGCGCGCTTTCCACGCCTGCCGCGACGCCGGGGTGGAGCTGGTGTTCGTCACCGGCCGCCCGCCGCGCTGGCTGCATCCCCTGCAGGAGCAGCTGGGCCACACCGGGACGGTCATCTGCTCCAACGGCGCCGTGGTGTGGGACCTGGAGGCCGACAAGATGGTGTCCGCCCGCGCCCTGGATGTCGACGCCGTCTTCGAGGCCCGCCGGATCATCCAGCGGCTGCGCCCGTCCGCGCTGTTCGCCGCGGAGACCCTGACCGGCTTCCACCTGGAACCGGGATTCCTCGGAACCGGCTCCAGCGCCCTGCTCGCCGAATTCACACCGGCGCCGCTGCAGGACACGCTCACCCCGGACGACGCCGTGGTGAAGTTCCTCGCGATCGTCCGGGAAGGAACCGCGGACGAATTCCTCGCCGAGGTGTCCCCCGCGGTGGCCCACCTCGCCGCCGCCACGCACTCCGCCCCCAACATCGCGCTGCTCGAGCTGTCGCTGCCGGGCGTCAATAAGGCCGTGACCCTGGCCGAATACGCAGCTTCCCTGGGCGTCGAGGCGCAGGACGTGGTGGCCTTCGGTGACATGCCGAACGACATCGAAATGCTGCGCTGGGCCGGGCACGGCTACGCCATGGCTAGCGGCCACCCGGAGGCCATCCGCGCCGCCGGCCGGCAGGCACCGCATTTCGACGACGACGGCGTGGCCCAGATCCTCGAGGCCAAGCTCGCCGAGCTGGGAGTCCGGCACACGTAGCCGGCCCCCGGCTGCCCGCAGCGGCCCGCGCTGCCCGGGCGGCCATGGGATTCCCAGCTGACGGACAACTGCCGTTCACCTTGGCCTTTTAGGCTGGCGGGACCGAACGGATTTCTTGACTGATGGTGGGGCACTCATGGCCAGATACGGCAACCGACATAGTGATGACCAGCCGCTCCGGCGGGTCGACCCGGACGCGCACTGGAAGAGCCTGCGCCAGGGTGACCGGGTCCGGGTGCGGCTCACGCCCGGATTCGAGACCGGCGGGTTCGTGGACGCGGTGACGCCGGACCACACCACGGTGTGGGTGGACCTCGACGGCGGCGGCGGCCGTACCCTGCTGCACTGCAGCGACGGGGTGGAGATCCTGCCGCACGGCTGAGCCAGGTCCGCAGCGGCCAGCCAGAGTATCTGCGAGCCGGTCGCCACCGCGCCACCGGGCAACCGGGCGCGGCTCCGGTACGCTTCAGGAGTGACCGCCCCGCACCCTTTCCTCGCCCATGGCGGCGCCGCCGGAGCGCCCGTGCCGATGGCCCACCGCGGCTTCTCGCCGGAAGGCGCCGAGAACTCAATGGCCGCGTTCCGCGCCGCCGTCGCCCTCGGGTACCGCTACCTGGAGGCGGATGTGCACACCACCGCGGACGGTGTCCTGCTGCTGTTCCACGACGAAACCCTGGACCGCGTGACCGACGGCAGCGGGCGCATTTCCGAGCTGCCCGCCGCGACGGTGGCCCGGGCCCGGATCGCCGGCGCGGAACCGATCCCGCTGCTGGCCGAGCTGGTCGCGGAGTTTCCCGACATCCGGCTCAACCTCGACGTCAAGGACTGGAACTCGGTGGCCACGCTGGCAGCCGCGATCGAGCAGCACGGCCTGCATGACCGAGTCCTGATCGCCAGTCTTTCTGACCGCCGGCGCCGCGCCGTGCTGCGGCGCCTGAGCCGTCCGACCGCCAGTTCGGCCGGTATGGCGTCCAACGCCCTGTTCGTGCTGCTGGGTCCGCTGCTTCCTGCGGGCCTGCTGCGCCGGATGACGGCCCGTGCGCTGCGCGGCGTGCACGCCCTGCAGGTCCCGGTCCGCTACGGGGCCGTGCCGGTGGTGACGGCCGGGTTCGTCCGGCGCGCCCACCGCCACGGCCTGCACGTCCACGTCTGGACCATCAATGAAGCGGCGGAGATGCACCGCCTGCTGGACCTCGGCGTGGACGGGATCGTCACCGACCGCGCCGACCTGCTGAAAGTTGTCCTCCAGGAGCGGGGCCAGTGGCAGGACTGAGGCCCTGAGGCTCCTTCCCTGACCGGCGGCCGGTCGGGAAAGGAGCAGTGCGCGGGTGCCTAGCCGCGCCCCATGCTGAGGGTCGGGTCGCCGTCGCCTTCGGAGGGATCCGCCCGGAACTGGCCCGGCTGGGTCTCCGGCAGGCCCCCGGGCCCGGGGACGCTGCCGGGGGCACTGTCGGGCCCCGGAGCGGGGTCGCCCAGCGGGGGAGCGTTGTCCGGATCGGCGGCTGGGTTATCCAGCGGGCCGCCCGGTGGCTGCGTGGGGTCCGCAGGCCGCTCGCCCGGCGGGGTGGAGGTCGGATCGGTTGCGGCGCGGCCGCCGGTCAGCGCGCCGTCATTGTCGTCCCGTTCTGTCTCCATCGCATTTGAGCCCTCGCTGATCGAGGAATGTACCTGGACCTCGTCGTGGGGATCTCCCGGGTTCGGGGTGTGGCCGTCGTCGGACTTCTTTGCCGTCCCCGCGAGGTCTTCCATCGCGTACTCGGCGCCCTTCTTGATGCTGTCTCCGATGCCCATCGCGTACTCCTCACTCTTGAATCTGCCGCGGCCGGAAGAACCGGCCCTGCCCTTCCAGAATTATCAGCAGGCTTACGATTAGTCCAGCCCCGCTCAGCTGCTCAGTTCCACCATCAGGGCCGGCAACTCGTCGCAGAGTTCCCGCGCCAGGTAGCCGAGCCCCCCCAGCCTGCTGGCGAGCCGGTCGCCGGCGGCGGCGTGCAGGTGGGAGCCCCAGCAGGCCGCCTGTTCGTCGGTGATGCCGCGGGCCCGCAGGCCCGCGATGGCGCCGGCCAGCACGTCGCCGCTGCCCGAGGTCCCCAGGCCGCTGTGTCCCGTGGTGATTTCCCACCTGTCCCCGCCCGGCTCCGCAATGACGCCCTGGCAGCTCACAACGGCCTGGTAGGCCTTGGCGATCTTCGGCACGTCCCGCTGCAGGTCCTCAACATCGTGCCCCAGCAGGATGCCTGCTTCGGTGACGTTGGGGGTCAGGATCAGCCGGCCCGCCCAGGGCTTCAGCTCTCCGGCCAGCTCGGGCAGGCAGCCCAGGGCGTAGGCGTCGAGGACGACGGCGGGACCGCGCCTGGGCCGCGACCGTCCCGGCAGCAGCAGGCCGCGCAGCAACGCCAGGGTCTCGTCCCTGTCATCGAGGCCGGGCCCGACAAGGACGGCGTCGGCGGCACCGACCTCGTCCGCCAACAACGACGCCCCGGAACCCTTGACAGATCCGCGGGCGGTCTCCGGCAACCCCACGACGCCGGACTCGGGGAACGCCACCGCCAGCGGCACCGCCGTCGACTCCGCCACCGCCAGGGTGAGCCGACCGGCACCGGCGCGCAGGGCGGCGACGCCGGCAAGCAGGGCGGCGCCCGGCGTCTTGCGCGCACCGCCCACCACCAGCACCGAGCCGCGGTCGTCCTTACCGGACCCGCCGCCGGGCAAGGGCCAGCCGCGCAGCAGCGTCGGTGTCACTTGCACCACGTGCGAGGACTCAGCGCGGGTGGACATCGGCATCTCCTGCGTGTTCGGTGACGGGCACTCCCTGCTCCGCCAGGTGGTCCGCCATATTGAAGCTCTCCAGCTCCCAGGCCCCGTCCCCGCCGGGCCGGACAAAGCGGCTGACGGAGGCGTTGAGGACGCTGGTCGTGGCGGCGATGTCCAGCAGTTCGGACTCCGAAAGGCCCTGCAGGATGTAGCGGAACAGCACGATCAGGGCGTCATGGCAGACCAGCAGGACCTCCTTCCCGGCGTGCTCCCGGTCCAGGTCGGCCAGCAGCGAACGGAGCCGCAGCACGACGTCGGCCCACGATTCGCCGCCCGGCGGCCGGTAGTAGAACTTACCCAGCCACCGCCGTCGCTGGGCTTCCTCCGGCAGCCGCGCCTCCACGCCGGCAGAGGTGAGCATGTCCAGGATTCCCAGCTCGCGGTCGCGGAGCCGCTCGTCCAGCCTGATCTGCCCGCGCCATCCGCCGGTCTGGACGGCCAGTTCGGCGGTCTGCCGGGCGCGGGCGTAGGGGGAGGACCACACGGCAGCGCGGCCCTGCTCGGGGACGCGGGCCAGCAGCCGGCCCAGGGCCAGCGCCTGTTCCCGTCCGGTGTCTGAGAGGCCGACGTCGGCGTCGCGCGCCGGAACGTTGATGACGTGGGCGCCGGTCTGCCGCGCGTGCGTGGCGGCCACGTTCCCTTCGCTTTCCCCGTGCCGGACCAGGACCAGCCCCGTAATGCCGGGCCGGCTGCCGCCGGCGTGTCCCATGATGCTCACTGTTACCTCCTGCGCGCTGGGCCCGCGGGGCGGGCCGGAATTGCCACGGCCGTCCGCGGGAGGTTCCCCGGGCGGCCCGGAAGTGCCCACGTTACTCCCGCCCGCGCGGCCTTGTCTCGGAAGCGAAATGTCGGCGCCGGGCTGGCAGGATGGAACCATGCGTATCCTGATTGCCCCGGACAAGTTCAAGGGCTCCCTGACCGCGGCCGAGGCCGCCGCCGCCATTGCCGAGGGCGCCCTGCGCGTCTATCCCGAGGCCGAGGCCATCCAGTTCCCGGTGGCCGACGGCGGCGAGGGCACCCTGGAGGCGGCCGTCGCCGCCGGCTACGAGGAGCGCCTGAACGCCGTCGTCGGGCCGATCCTGGCACCGATCGGGGCGGCCTGGGCGATCCGCCAGGACGCCTTCGGCGGCACCACCGCCGTCATCGAGACGGCCCAGGCCTCCGGACTTGCGCACATGGAGCCGACCCCCGCGAACGCCCTGCGTGCGCACAGCTACGGGTGCGGCCAGCTGATCGCGGCCGCGCTGGACGCCGGCGCCACCGAAATCGTGCTGGGCGTGGGCGGCTCGGCCATGAGCGACGGCGGCAGCGGCGCCCTGCGCGCCCTCGGCCTGAAGCCCGTGGACGCTGCCGGCAACGTGGTGCCGCTCGGCGGCGGGTCGCTTGGCGAGGTGGCCGCGGTGGATGTCAGCGGCCTGGATCCGCGGCTGGCCGCCGTGAAGTTCCGGATTGCCGTGGACGTGCAGAACCCGCTCTACGGACCCGACGGGGCCGCCCACGTGTTCGGCCCGCAGAAGGGCGCCGACCAAGAGGCCGTTGAAGTGCTCGACGCCGGGCTGCGCAACTGGGCTTCGGTGTTGCGGCAGGCGACCGGCCGTGACGTCAACGTCGCGGGCGCGGGCGCGGCCGGGGGATTCCCGGCGTCGTTCCTGGCCTTCAGCGGCGCCTCGCTGGAAGGCGGGTTCGAACTCGTCGCCGGGCTCACCGGACTGGCCGCAAAGCTCGCGGACGCGGACCTGGTGATCACGGGGGAGGGTTCGCTGGACTCGCAGTCGCTGACCGGCAAGGCGCCGATTGCCCTCGCTGACGCCGCCCACGCACTGGGCATCCCGGTGATTATGGTCGCCGGACGGATCCTCGTCACGCCCGAGGACCTGGCCCGGCACGGGGTGGTCGCCGCCGCCCAGCTGCTGGACGTGGCGCCCAGCCCGGCCGAGGCCATCGCGAAGGCAGCGAAGTACCTGGCCTGGGCCACCAGCCAGGTACTCGAAGGGGCCTGAGCCGCCCTCGCCGTTAGCGGGGACTAGCCCCGGACGTTTGCGGGGTCGTTGCCGTAGCTGTTCTTGCTGGCGATCTGCCCGTCCTGGTTCTTGATGACGTGCTCAACCTTGTCCTGTTTGGCGGCTTCCCGGCCCTCCGCGACCGCCTCGTCTTTCGTTCCGCTGGTGGAAAAAGCGCGCCCGGTTCCTTCGCGCTTGTTCTTCCACACGCCGTCTTCGTAGTACGTCTCGATATCACCCTTGGCCATGGAAAGCTCCTTCTTGATCACGGTCTGCTGACAACGGTTACGCTACACAAGGCCGGCCGCGGAATCCGGCAGGCGCTGCCGAAACCGGCGCCCCGCCCGGGGTCAGGCGCCGGTTTCGTAGTGCGGTTCGGCGACGGGCTTGGACTCCGGTGAGCCCTTCTCACGCAGATAGACGGAGGCGCCCACCAGCACGGCGACGGCCAGGAATTCGCTTTGCCAGTTCTGGAAGGACTCGAACCAGAACCGGCTCGTCGCGAGATAGCCCAGCACACTGACCGGCGGCTCGCCGTGGGCCTGCTGCTCCTCGCTGTATTCCTCACTGCCGCCGACCGCGTGGAGTGCCACCGACATCAGGAACAGCAGCAGGAACATGATCGAGAGGGAGTGTTCGTAGAGCTTGAGCACCCATCCGCCGCGGCGCACCGGCCAGGGGGTCGCCGCCTTGATCGGGGCGTGCCGCGGATCCTCGTCCTGCGGGGCCTCTTTGCCCATCGGCTTGGACTCAGAGGAACCCTTCTGGAAGAGGAATACCGTCAGGATGACGTACATGCCCATCTGCAGGAACTCCGACTCCCAGTTCTCGAATGTCGCCTCCAGGAACGCGCCCGTGCCCAGATACTCGAAGATTCCGACGGCTGACTGGCCGTGGGCGAGCTGGTCCTCGCTGTAGTCGGCGGCCCCGCTGACGACCATGCCGCCGAAGAAGACAATAAAAAGTCCGATGTTGGCCAACAGCAGCCCGTGTTCCTTGGCCCACTTGCGCATCTTTGCTCCCGACTCTGCGTGGTTGGTGTAACGTGCGGTTTCCGTCAAGGCTTAGTCCTGGGTGGCCCGGTGGCGAAGGCTGTTGGGAATCAGCACGAGCAGGATCAACAGTACGGCGAGCAGGACGGCCCCGGCCGTAAGCCCGGCGGCACGGCCGGCCGTCACATCGAAGACCAGCGCAGAAGTTCCCACGCTGAGGAGCGCGACGCCGGCCAGTGCCACTTTCGCGATACGGTCCGCGCTGGCCACCAGGGTGTCCTTGAGTCCCTTGCGGAAGAGCCGCCGGTGCGTGCTGACCGGCAGGAGGATCAGGGCGGTGGTCAGCGCCGCCAGGACGACGTTGGCGAGGTAGAGCGTCAGCTGAAAGTCATCCAACGTCTCGAAGCGGCTCTGGAACGGCAGCGTCAGCAGGAAGCCCGCCAGGATCTGCACACCGGTCTGAAGCACCCGCAACTCCTGCAGGAGCTCCGCCCAGTTGCGGTCCATCTTCTCGTCAAAGCTCTCGTCCCGGTCGTCTTTGCGGGTCCCCTCGACATTTGGCATCGTCGCTCCTAACGTTGATTAAAACTTGGTACTAAGCTTACTGACGATTTTCGGGTACGGTGGGGGAACAGGAAAACCGACACATTTGGGTAGGTGGACTATTGAGCAACTCTAAGCAGCAGGACCAGCCAAGAGACCCCAGGGGCGGCTACCACGCCGGGCCCTTTCCCGAGCAAGTCCAGAAACAGCCCGGGCTGACAGCTCCGATGGAGCCAAAACCCGATCATGGCGAGCACAGTTATGAGGGCAGCAAGGCCCTCGAAGGCAAGGCTGCGCTGATCACTGGCGGGGACTCCGGAATCGGCAAAGCGGTCGCGATCGCCTTCGCCCGCGAAGGCGCCAACGTCGCCATCTCCTACCTCCCGGAAGAGGAAGACGATGCCCGGGACACTGCAGAGTGGATCCGAAAGGCCGGCCGCAAGGCCCTCCTTTTCCCGGGCGACGGACGCGACGAGGAATTCGCGTCCAGGATCGTCGACGATGCGCTCGCAGAGTTCGGTCGCCTTGATGTCCTGGTCCTGAACGCGGCCTACCAAAAGAACCGCGACGACTTCGAATCGTTGCCCACCGAGGAGTTCGACCGGGTCTTCAAGACCAACCTGTACTCCCTTATGTGGACAGCGCGCGCGGCGGTCCCGCATTTGAAGCCGGGCGCGTCCATCATCACGACGGCGTCGATCCAGGCCTTCAATCCGTCGCCGGAGCTCATCGACTACGCCATGACCAAGGCGGCCCAGGTAGCCTTCACCAAGGCCTTGGCCCAGGAACTGGGGCCCAAGGGAATCCGGGTCAATGCCGTGGCTCCCGGCCCCATCTGGACACCGCTGATTCCGGCGACAGAATGGCCGGACAAGCTCCCCAGCTTCGGCCAGGACACGCCCCTTGGCCGCGCCGGCCAGCCCGCGGAGCTCGCCCCGGCCTACGTGCTGCTCGCGTCCGACCACGGGTCCTATATTTCCGGCGCGGTGTTGCCAGTGACTGGCGGCAAGGGCCTGTGAACAACCCCCTAGATCCGACCATCCAGGTTCGACCGGCCACATGCCAGGAAGCAGGAGGAACGACATGACTGAGGAAAACCACCAGGGACGCGCCGTTGAGGAAGAAGCAGGCGGCTACGGCACCCCCACCGCGGAGCAGGAACTGCCGGACGGGGACGCGAAGACCTTCGCCCAGCCGCGCGACGAGGAGGCCTTCGACGCCGCGGGCCTCAACCAGGACAGCCCGGACGGCGAGACGTACCCGGCCGGAGCGCCGGACCTGAGCCAGTTTGGCGCCGAAGACCAGGACAGTGCAGGAGAACCCGGAGCCGGACGCTTCGGAGGAACAGAGGAACAGATGAACGCGGAAAACGAAAGCACCGACGCCGGCTTCGAGCCGGGCAATGAAGCGGCAGCCGAAAGCGGCGGCGCTGTGCCCTCCTCGGAGGCGGATATGGACGCGGCCAACACCGAAGAGCCCGAGCCGGGCCGGCCGTTCTCCTCCGAGTCCGGCCAGGACGCCGCCGGGATTCCGGACGGCAGCGGCACGGACCTGCCGGACGAGCAGTCACCCAAGGACCGCGGCCGCGATGACGCAGAGTCGTTCGACGCCGGCTAGACGAAACGAGACCGCCGCATTTAAACGGAAGGCCGGCGCGCTGCCACCACACGGTGGGAGGGCGCCGGCCTTTCTGTGCGGCGGCGGCGGTTAGCGGCGCTTCTTGGGCGCGCGCTTCGCGGCGGCGTTGACCGCGGCTTTGACGGCCCCGGCGGCGGCTGTGTCCTCGGTTTCCGGTTCGGCCACGGTGCCGCGGGCCTTCGCGATGGCTTTCATGCCGTGGTAGATCACAAGGGCGGCGGCGGAGCCCAGCGCGATGCCGGTGAACTTGAGGTCACCGATGGTCCAGGTGTAGTCCGCGATGCCGACGATCAGGGCCACGGCTGCGGTGGTGAGGTTGATCGGGTTGGAGAAGTTGACCTTGTTCTGCACCCAGATCTTTACGCCCAGGACGCCGATCATGCCGTAGAGCATGGTCGCGGCGCCGCCGAGCACGCCGGCGGGGACGGTGGCGATCAGTTCGCCGAACTTCGGCGAGAAGCTCAGCACAACGGCGAAGATACCGGCCACCCAGTAGGCCGCCGTCGAGTAGACCTTCGTTGCTGCCATCACGCCAATGTTTTCGGCGTAGGTGGTGGTGCCGGAACCGCCGCCCAGGCCGGCGAGGACGGTCGCGGCGCCGTCGGCCATCAGCGCACGTCCCGAGACGCCGTCGAGGTTCTGCCCGGTCATGGCGGAAACCGACTTCACGTGGCCGATGTTCTCCGCCACGAGCACCAGCACCACCGGCACGAACAGGCCCACAACGCCGAGGTGGAATTCGGGGGTCTGGAAGTGCGGGAGCCCGACCCAGGCGGCGGCGTCGACCTTGGCGAAGTTGACCTCGCCGCGGATCATCGCGACGAGGTAGCCCACCACGACGCCGACCAGGATGCTCAGGCGGCCCAGGATGCCGCGGAAAAAGACGCTGACCACGATGATCACCGCGAGGGTGATCAGGGCGGTGATGGGGGCGGCGTCGAAGTTGTTCTTGGCGGCCGGGGCCAGGTTCAGGCCGATCAGCCCCACAATGGCGCCGGTGACGATCGGGGGCATGAGCCGGTTGATCCAGCCCGCGCCGAACTTCTGCACGACGGCGCCGATGATGGCCAGTCCGACGCCGGCCAGCACCACGCCGCCCAGCGCGCCGGGGATGCCGAACTGCTGCTGCGAGGCCATGATCGGGGCGATGAAGGCGAAGGAGGAACCGAGGTAGCTGGGCACCCGGCCCTTGGTGATGACCAGGAACAGCAGGGTGCCGATGCCGGAGAAGAAGAGGGTAGTGGCCGGCGGCATGCCCGTGATGATCGGGACCAGGAAGGTGGCGCCGAACATGGCCACCACGTGCTGCATACCCACGCCGATGGTCAGGGGCCACGCGAGGCGCTCATCCGGCCTCACAACCTCGCCGGGGCGGATGGACTTGCCGTTTCCGTGGATCTTCCATTTGGTGCCGAGCATGCTCATTGCAGCGAGCCTTTCAAGAATGTGTGGCGGGACCGGGAAGGAATCTTCCGGTGCCACTTTACCGCGCCGGCCGGGCCCGGCCCGCTGGAAGCCCCGCCGTGGCGCTACTCGGCGGACGGCCGCCTGCGCTGCCGTTTTGTCTCCGACCGCTGCCCTTTTGCGGCGAGGCGCCGACGGTTCGAGCCGCGGGTGGGTTTGGTAGCCCGACGTCGGGGACCGTCCGGCGCCAGGGCCTCCGCGACCAGGTCGGAGAGTTTCACCAGGGCGGTTTCGCGGTTGCGCAGTTGGGAACGCTGCTCGGAGGCGGTCACCGTGATCACTCCGGCGACCAGGCGAGAACCAAGGCGCGTCACCAGCACCAGCCGCTGGCCCTCGGAAAGTATCGCAGAGCTGCCGATGTCCCAGGACAGTTCGACGCGGCTGTCAGTGGTGTTGACGTGTTGCCCGCCCGGCCCGGAGGAACGGGAAAACCTCCAGCGCAGTTCGGCCGCCGGGATGGTGAGCGCGGGCGACACCTCCAGATCCATGCCCCTAGCGTTTCACGATCCGGGCCGGGATGGATTCTTCGCCCTCGTGCTAGCGGTCGTCGCGGGTTTGGAACTCTTCATCCAGCTCATAGTGCCGGAATTCCGTCTCCGGGTTTGGCTCGCCCTCGGCAATGACCTCGTGGTCCAGCTGGCGTTGGATCTGGCTGTCAAGGACCTGCAGCTGCTGGTCTTCGACGGCGGCAAGATCTTCCGGAAAGTCTTCGTCCGGGGTGAGATGCAGATTGTCGCTCATCATGCCCTCCGTACCGCCATGCCGGGGGTCTGCGTCCGGCCTTGAGTGTCCGATCCTACAGGGAGATTGCGCGTCCGGGACAGCGCCGTGGGGTGGGCTAGCGGCCGGGCTGCGGGCCGCGCCCGGTGCCCCGCTCCACGCCGCGCTCCGTGCCGCCGACGACGACCTGCGCGGGGCTGTGGAAGATGTAGCCGTTGAGCCAGGAAAACAGCGCGCGGACCTTCTGCTGGGTTCCGGACAGGAGGGCCAGGTGCACCAGGAGCCAGGACAGGAACGCCAGGGGTCCCTGGAGCTGGAGGCGCTGGCGTCCAAGCTCCGCGACGGCGGCGCCCCGTCCGATCATCGCCATGTATCCCTTGTCGGTGTACTGGAACGGTTGCCGGGTGCCGCCGGTGATGTCTGCGTAGATGTTGCGGGCGGCCCAGTTTCCGGCCTGCTGGGCGACTGAGCCCAGCTGCGGCAGTTTGGCTCCGGAGGCGTCGGTGATGTTGGCGGCGTCGCCGAGGACGTAGACACCCTCGGCGCCGGGCGCCGTCAGGTCCGGACGGACGTCGATGCGGCCTCCTTTGCCCTGCGGCAGTCCGGAGCCGGCCAGGAGGTCGCCCGCCTTGAGCCCACCTGCCCAGACGACGATCCGGCTGGGTATCTCGGTCCCGTCCGCCAGCGTCACACCGTCGGCCCGGACCTCGGTGACGCCGACTCCCATGTGCAGCTGCACCCCGATTTTCTTCAGGCGCTGGGTTGTGTATGCCTGGGACTTCGCCGAGAACATGGCGAGCACGCTCGGAACCATGTCCACCAGGTGCACCCGGCACCGCGCTGCGAGCTCGGGGGAGAAGTACTTGGTCACCACGAATTTGATGTTTTCGGCCAGCGCCCCTGCGGTTTCCACCCCGGTCGGGCCTCCGCCCACCACGACGACGTCGACCGGCACGTCCGGCTCCCGGTCGGCCCGGTCAAGCAGCCGGGTCAGGCCGGTGCCGAGCGTGGTCGCGTCGGTGACCGAATACAGGGGCAACGCGTGTTCCTCCGCGCCGGGAGTGTTGAAAAAGTTCGGTACGGCCCCGACCGCGATGACGAGGATTTGGGCGCTGAACGTCTCGCCGTCAACGGTGGTGACCGCATGGTTTCCGATGTCGACCGACGCGACGTCGGCGGTCAGGACCCGCACGCTTCGGAGCCGCCGGACAACGGAACGGATTGGCCGGGTCACGGCCGAGACTCCGATCTGCGAGGTGGCAACCTGATAGAGCAGCGGCTGGAACTGGTGGTAGTTATTCGAATCGATGAGCAGTACGCGGACGCCCTTCCGACCGAGTTCTTTGGCGGCCGACAAACCCGCGAATCCGGCACCAACCACAATGACCTGGTACGTGTCCTCCATCCGAGCAACCTACTCCTCCCGGAGCCCGGGCAACAGTGCCTAAGGAAACCATGGCCCGGGACTCAGCCCGCGCGCCCGCGTGGCGCCCGCAACCGCCGTCAGAGGAACGCCCGTGTGGGCCTCACTTTCGCCGACGAAGGGCCGCACGGACCGCCGCGGTCGCCAGAACGGCTGCCAGGGCTGCCGCGGAAAAACGCAACAGCCTGCGCGGAGAGGTGTCGGCGGCCCGGGGTGTGGAGGCAGCCGCGCCGTGTCCTGAATCTGTGCCGGGTATGGATTCCCGGAGCAGCCGGCGCTCACCCAGCCTGGCCTCGATTAGCCGGTCGGGGGCGGACGTGATGCTGTCGGCGGCCACTGCGGCGGGGAGGTCCACGATGTAGGGCTTGCCATATGACGCTTCCGCTGCCACAGCGTCCAACCAGGGTTCCGGTTGCCGGGACAGTCCCCGTTCTGCGAACGCCTTGGTGAGCATGGCCTTCACCTCCGACAGGGTCTTGCCGCGTGCGCGTCTGACTACGTCAAAGATCGCTAGTTGTCGCTGGACGTTATCCGGATTGGCCGGCGTAGGTTGCTGCACGGCGGGGCCTCCTCTGTGTTGACGGCTTGCTGGTCCTGGGGCGAGGGTGAGTGCCTTGCATCAGCCCGTTCAGTGACGCTGACGCTGCTCTTCCGTCAGTCTGCGGCATCGGCCGCTCTCCGGCAATGGCGACCGGGTGCGCGAGCTGGCCGCTGCTCCATGGCACCCGCTTTACGGTAACGGTGCCGGCGGTTTGGCCACAAGGAGGACCGCCTGCGGGTCTTTTTCCATGGACCGGGCCGCGCGGAGCAGTTGCGCGCGCAATACGAAGCCCTGCTCCGTGAAGTCGAGGGCGACGTTCTCGGGCGCGTGCAGTTCTGCCCGGAGTTCGACGTCGTGCCCGTAGGCGCGCTCGATGGTGCGGTGGCCGCTGCCGGCCTGGAAAGCGATGAGCGCCAGGCCGCCGGGACGGAGCACCCGCCAGAACCCGCGGGCGATCGCGGGCAAGGCTGCCGGGGAGGAATGGATGATGGAGTACCAGGCGAGGATGCCGGCCGCGGCGCCGTCGTCGGCGGGGAGGTCAGCCAGCTCGCCGACGTCGAACGTGAGAGCGGGGTGAAGCCGCCGAGCGGTCTGGACCATTCCCGGCGAGACATCCACCCCGGTGACCACCAGGCCAGCGTCGCTGAGGTGCGCGCTCATCCGGCCGGCGCCGCAGCCGGCGTCGATCACGTTCCGCCCGGGGGCGCAGCGCAGCAGTGCGGAGAACTCGCCGATCATGGCCAAATCAAGGGGTGACTCGAAGCTGGTGTCGGGAAGCGCCGTCGCGTAGGTCTCGGCCACCGCGTCGTAGGCGGATCGGACGCGGGCGAGGGTTCCGGGGTTTGCCATTGTGTGAGCCTACCGATCAGGGACCGCCGCCCCGGTCCTTTTAGGGCGTATGGCCGGTATGGCTGCCGTTCCCGCTGCCGGGGCTCGCCGCGTCAACTACCCGGTAACGGACCGACATCCCGGCGCTGAGGTGGTCGTTGACGTGGCAGTGGAACAGCCAGGTGCCTACGTCGTCGGGGACCATATCGGCTACCACCATGCTCGCTGGCAGCAGGTTCACGACGTCGGTGCGCATCCCCAGCGCTGTCGCGGTGTTTCCGTGCCAGTGCGGGGTGTGCAGGTCGACTTCGGTGCCCATGCCCATCAGGTACCAGCGGACCCGATCGTCCTTTTTCATGGTCAGTGCATCCAACGGCAGGTTGCCGAAGACATAGCCGTTAATGGAGTGCATCAGGTTGCTTTCGCGGAACTCTTCATTGGCCGGGTCCACGGAACCCGGGGCGCCGGCGAAGCGTCCGATATTGCGTTTCAGGTACGGGCTGGCGTTTTCATCGCTGACCTTGAACTGGACGAAGAATTCCCGGTCGACGTCGTTGGGGGTTCCGTCCGCGCGGGCCGCGTCGGACTTGGTGATGACCATCGGACCGACCAGGCCGGCATAGTCGTCTCCGACCTCGTCCTTGTGCGAGTGGTACATCCACATCACGGAACTCCCGTCCATGGGGCCGGGGCCGGCCCTGTCCGGGACCTTGTAGTTGTAGGTGTAAACGGTTCCCGGCGGGACGGCGTCGTCACCGTGGTCCGACGCCCCGGTGCCATCCTCGTACGGGGCGCCCTCATTGGCCTTGTCGTAGAACACTCCATGGACGTGCACCGACGCCGGGCGGTCAAGGTTGTTCTTGAAGACCACCTTGATGGTGTCACCCACGACGCCTCGGATGACCGGGCCGAGCATGCCCAGATGCCTGTCCGCGTCGCTGCGCGGCTGGAGCTTCGTGAAGGACGCGTCCGTGTAGTCACGGTACAGCGACTTCCCGTAAGTGGTGCCGATCCTCTGCGGGCCCTGCTGTGTGAAGACGGCCGCGGTTTTGTCGAAGGGTGTGCCCGCATTCTGGTTTACTCCGGAAGGCGCATAGTTCCAGTCGACCTCGTCCGCTCCGATGAAGTAGGTCCGGGTCTGCGGAACGTACTGTCCCTTTGCGGGCGTTGCCATCGCCGTGCAGCCTGCGAGGGTCGCGCTCGTCGCCAGAGCCGCGGCCATGGCGACGTAAAGCGCAACCAGAATCCTTCGCGGCCAGAAGAGAGGCCCGCGGCGCGCTTGTTCCAGCGTCATGACATGACTGCCCATTTGTTAGCCTGCCTTCGCTGCCTAACGGAGAGACTTGAGGCTTAGCGACTTAAGCGTAGGACGGAGACCCCGTTAAGCGTAGGGCCGGGACCCTGCTTCTTAGTTGCCGGATCCGTTGGACGGAGTGGGGCTGCCCGGGTAGCAGAGCGAATGTCGCCCGAAGTGCCGATGAGCTTTGTGCGGCAGGCGTCGTCGCCGGCTGCAACTAACCCCCTGCAACGGATCCCGACCCCACAGCAGAGATGCTGGCCGCTGTACCGTGGGGGCCAATGGATGCTTCGAAATTTCTTGCAGCGTACGACCAGCAGCTCCGGACCGATGCGGAGACCCCGGGTGCGGTCGACGTCGAGCGGTTAGGCCCCTTGCGGCTCGTGACTTTCGCGGGCGGCCGCGGATTCGTGACGTATCAGGACCTGGCCGGAGCCGGCGCGGCAACCATTGCAGGATGGGTAGCCGAAGCCCTTGCCTTCTACCGCGCGGATCCGGAAATCGTGCGGGTCGAATGGAAAACCCGGGGCCACGACCATGCGCCCGGACTGCACGAGACGCTGCTCGAAAACGGGTTCGAACCTGACGAGACCGAGTCGGTAATGATCGGGGCCGCCAGCGCCTTGGACGTCGACGTAGAGCTGCCAAGCGGGGTGAGCCTCCGGAGAGTATGGGACGAACCAGACATCCGCGGCATGAGCGCCATGCAGGACGAAGTCTTTGGCAGCCCGATCGCCGACGCCAACGCAGACGCAATCCTGCGCCGGATGGCCCGGAACGACGGGATGGAACTCTGGGTTGCCGAACACCAAGGCGTGATGGTGAGCGCCGGTCGCCTGGAGCCGGTTCCGGACACTGAATTTGCCGGTATCTGGGGCGGGGCCACGCGCAAACAATGGCGCGGCCGAGGGATCTACCGGGCGGTCACCGCGGCTCGTGCCCGGGCTGCCCTGTCACTGGGCAAGACGCTTATCCACAGCGACTCAACCGAATACTCGCGACCAATCCTGGAACGCTATGGCATGCTCCGGGTCTCGACGACGACGCCGTACCTTTGGCGGCGCTGAGCGCCGGAATGCCGCGCCGGCCGTGGCATGCTGAACCGGTGAACCAGGGACCGGACTACGCTGCCTACGCCGCAAAAATGCGCCACCTGGCTGTCTCCGGCGGCGACCTCGAAGTAGACGCGCGCTTTGTCGACATGCTGTGCCGCGGAAGGCCCACATCCTGGACGTGGGCTGTGGAATCGGGTCGGCGGTCGGCGCCCTTCGACATCGCGGCCACCTCGCGTACGGCCTCGATCCGACCGACGCCGTGCTGGCGGTGGCCCGCGACCTGTTCGACCCCTCGTGGTTTCGACGCTTGGGCGGCGGAGATATTTCTGCCGCCGCGCTGCGCGACGTAGGCCTCCCCGCCGCCTATGACCTCGTGCTCATGTCAGGAAACGTCCCGGCCTTCCTCACGGACGAGGCTCTGGCGACGACGTTCAGGCAGGCCGCCTCCATCCTGAACCCCGGCGGCGGCCTGGTCGTCGGGACCTCTACCAAGGCCCGGGGAGGCCCCAAACAACAAGATCTCGCGGCCGCAGGAACCGGACTCGCCCTGATGCATCGTTACTCCGACTGGCACCTTGGCGCGTTCTGCGAGGATTCGCCTTGGTCGGTGAGCGTCTACGCGACCGCGGGTTCACGACGGGCCGCCGAGGGATCGGACGGGATCTTCGTCCTCGGCTCGTGAGGCCGGGCCCGCCCGCCGGGCGCCACAGGTTGACCGGGTGTGTGGTTCAGCATCTGAAGTAGTGGTTTCTTTGGGGTGTTTGGTGGGGGTCGAGGTGGGGTGGCGGGATGAACCAGGGGATTCCGGTGCGGAGTTGGATGGTCCATTGTTCTTTGTGGATCAGGTGGTGGTGGTGGGAGCAGAGGAGGACGCCGTTGTCGGTGCTGGTGTTGCCGCCGCGGGACCAGTAGGTGATGTGGTGGGCTTCGCACCAGGTGGCGGGCATGGTGCAGTTGGGGAAGGCGCAGCCTTGGTCGCGGGCGGTGATGGCCTTGCGGATGTGGGGCGGGAAGATCCGGGTGGTGCGGCCGATGTCGAGGATGCGGCCCTGGCCGCCGAGCAGGATGGGGATGATGTCGGCGTCGCAGGCGATTTTGCGGATGGTCGCTGCGGTGACGGGGCCGGTGAAGGCCAGGGTCCCGGTACCGGTGAACCCCATCGGGCGTGTGCCGCGTCCGCCGGCGTCCCCGGTGCCGGTGAACCCCATCGGGCCTGTGCCGCGTCCGCCGGCGTCCCCGGTGCCGGTGAACCCGAACGGACCGGCCCCGGTGCCGGTGAACCCGAACGGACCTGTGCCGCGTCCGCCGGCGCGGGCGTCAACGGCCCTGGCGAACGGGCCTGTCTGGCTGTCGGTGGCAGGGTCAGCGTTGGTGTTGGTGGCGTTTAGGAGGCGTTGGAGGAGGTCGCGGTAGTCGATGGTGACCATGATCTGGGGGCGGTGTCCGCCGGTGGCGGGCAGCCCGCCGGACGTGAGGGCTATTTGGCAGCCGCCGACCAGGCCATCGAGGTATTTCTGCGGCCGGGACCGCCAGTCCAGCCCGCCCGGCACGAACCCCTCAGCCCCGTCGTCCCCGCCGCCGTCCGCCCCGGCCTCCCCGCCGCCGTTGGCCCCGCCATTGTCTGTGGCGGCCGGGCTGCCGTTTGCTGTCCCGGCGGGGGTGGTGCGGGGGTTGGTGGCGGTGTTCATCACGGTGAGGAGGGTCTCGAATTGTTCGGTGGTGGCGAAGATTTCCAGGTGGTGCAGGCCGTGGCGGGGTTTACGGATGAACGCGCCCTGTAACTGGCGCAGGACCTCCTCGGAAGGTTCGGCGCCGTCCTGGTCGATGGCGTCCAGCCAGCGCCGGGTGACCCGGGCCAGGAAGTCCGGATCGTGCCCGGCCGCGGTGGCGGTGAGGGAGTGTTCCATCCGGGCGGTCGTGGCCGGGTCGCACAGGGGCCGGACCCGGTCCAGGGCCTGGGCGATGATGGTCGCGGACCGGGACGGCACGGTCCCGGCGGCCACGGCGGCGGCGAGTTCCTCATGCAGGGGCGGGAGGATCTGGCCGGTGATCCCGGTGCGGGGCAGGACCGCGGCGGTCAGGGACAGCCGCCGGTGCGCTTCGGTGCCGGTGATCTGCAGCCGGTCCCGGAGGAAGTCCCCGCTCTTGCGGTAACCGTCATCCAGGACCGGGGAATCCGCGGCGGCGGCTTCCTTCCGGGTCCGGTCCACCGCGGCCGCGCCAACGAGCTGCAGGAACTCCAGCCCCCGGGCGAGTTCCTCGACCCCGGCGGCGTACTCCGCGGCCTCCGCGAACCCGAACAGCGCCGCGTCCGTAACCGCCGTCGCGCACAACTCCCGCACCTGCCCCAGAATGTTTCCCAGTGCAGGGACCGGGCGGGCAGTATCACCGGGCCGGGTGGCCGGAGAAACGGTGAGAGCTGCGCTGGTTCCCATGAATCAATCCTGCCGCTGACCTACGACACTATTAGCCGCACCACTGCCCGCACCAGAACAGCCGGCACCCGCCCCGGGCCAGGGCAGCACACCCCGCACCACCGGCACCCACCGGCACCCACCGGCCCGGGTCGCCGGAGGAAAGGTGAGAGCTGCGCTGGATCCCATGAACCCATACAACCAGGGACCCACGACAGTAAACGCCGTAATGGACCCAGCTAAACCGCCTTTGCACCCGGGCAGCCCGCCCCGCGCCACAGGCACCCACCGGGCAGCAGCGTCAGGCCATATGGCGAGACGAGAAGCGAGAACTCCACTGATTCCCATGGACCAATTCTCGTGCTGGGCACTGACACTATTTGCGGCACCCAGTCTCGGGCTGCAGCTGCGCCTTTCGGCTGCCACTGACGCCCACGAAACTCTGACGCGGGACGGCGTGGTTATATCGTCCAGGGACGGTACCCGGCAGCATCCGGTTCGCCCGGACAGTCCCTGTCCGCGCCGTCCTATGCCCGCAGATCAAGGGTGAAACCCGGATGGTCCGGAAAGTCACCTACATGGTCCGCCCGGAAGCCCAAGGCTTCGTAGAAGGCGACCGCCGACGGTCTTGCTTGCCAGTCGAGGATCATCGGCTGGGGCCGGTTTCTCGACCAGTTAAAGATGAAGTTCATCAGTGACTTACCCACGCCGAACCGCCGTGCCTCCGGATCCACGTACAGGTCATGCACCCTTCCCGTAGTAAAGGTTGTGCGCAAACCCGGTCCGAAGTCCTGGGCCAAGGCGTAGCCGAGCAGCCGGCTGCCCGACTGGGCAACCGCAATGCACCAGGTGTCGTCGGCAACGGCGCTTGCGTAACGACTGTCAAAGTCCTGCTGAGGCAGATCCCGGGCGCGGGGCGTGAAAGCGATCGACAACCTTCGAACTTCTCCGGCGTCTTCCGGCAAAGCGGGACGGACGGTTAATTCCGCAAACATCATTCGCCGGTCCTTCCTCTAGCAATCCCGCGGACTTCCGACCAACATACTGCGCTTCGGTCGTCGTCGGTCTTGGACCGCCACGCCCGTCGCAGGCCAATTGGATCGGCCCTGCACCACAGGGTCACCGGCGTCGAGTCCTCGCCTTTTCAACCCGCCGCACTTCCCCGTGGCGGGACCTATGGCAGGTTACAACCGGCCCGAGCTTCCAACAGACTGGAGCGAGGAAGGTAGGAGGGTCAGCCATGAGGGTTCTCGTTGCTTATGCAAGTGCTCTGGGGTCCACCCGGGAAATAGCCCAGCACATAGCTGAGCGTATGGCTGTTTCGCTGGGCCCGGTCGAGTGCCGGTCCGTGGAGGAGATCGAGGCTGTCTCCGGCTACGAAGCTGTCGTGGTCGGCAGCGCGATCCACAACCAGGCGTGGCTCCCGCCGGCTTTGCTGTTCGTATCACAGCACGCGCACGAGCTGGCCCAGCGGCCTGTTTGGGCCTTCAGCGTCGGAATGTCCGACGCCCTGCCTAAGCTGTTTCGCAAGCGTGGTGCGCTACTGCAGCAGCAACGCCTGGAACGATCTCAGTTTCAGGACGTCCCACTTCGCGGCCACAAAGTCTTCTCGGGTGTCTACGAGGCCGGGCAGATGCCCGCGCCGCTCCGGCTCCTGTTCCGGCTTACAGGCGGCCGCTTCGGTGACCTGCGGGACTGGGTGGCCGTCGACGGCTGGACAGATGAAATCACCGCGCAACTCACCCAGCCCGCTTCGTCCACTCCTTCAGAAGACACGGGCGTCCAGGGTCTCCCGCCAGACCGGTCGGACGGCGGCTGAACGAAGTCCTGGCGAAGGGACGGTCCCGGTGAGAGTTCAGGCGGTTGCGTACTCCCGCCCCCGGACGTGGGCCGCCAACTCTCGTCCTCCCTGCAGCACGACGACGCCTAGGCGCCCCGGGCGCCGAAGGGGCGCGAGGTGGCGTGGCCCGCAAGTGCGCCGCCCGCAATTATCGCGTGCCAGCCACAGTACGGCGGCCCCTCGCAGGTTCAGACCAAGGTCTTGAACCGTTCCCAGGCCGTTTGCCGGGTGATGCCCAAGGCGGCGCCGATCCTGGACCAGCTGAGGTTCCTTTCCCTGGCCGCGCCGACCCAGCGCTTCAGCTGCTCCTCGAGCTGGAAGCTGACGCGCGAGATTTCCGGCAAATGCTGAAGAATTTCCTCGTTACTCAGCTGTTCCCAAGCGGGCCCCAGTGAGGGTGCCGCGGAACCCATCGGGGCGGCCAACAGGTCCCGCGCGGTGCCGACGCAGTCCTCGCAGATCGCGATTCCCGGTCCGGCAACCAGCCGCCGGCCGGGGGTCCCGTCGCGGCCGCAGAATGAGCAGTAGCGCCGGTCTGCATCGTTGTTGGTCATCTGTTTCCTCGCTTATCAAACGGTTCCGTTGACAATGTCAGGTCGTGCCTGACATTGTCAGGTGTGACCTTACGCATTTCCAACTCCAAGGGTAGCTGTCATGCCCCGGCAGGCGAGGGCGCTGACGCCGTGCCTGCACGGGCTCTCCTGCGGGGGCCGTTCGGGTGGCTCTTCATTGCGGGGATCGGCGACGGGCTGGGTGACGATGTCGCCCGTTCGCTACTGCCGGTCGTCGCGGTGGCCGGCCTCGGCGCCGGCGCTTTCGAAGCCGGCATCCTCAATGCTCTGGGCATGGCGGCCTTCCTGGTCCTGGGAGTCCCCGCCGGGGTCCTGGTTGACCGCTGGCCCCGGAAACCCGTCCTGATCTGTGCGAACATTGTCCGGGCGGTGGCCGTGCTGACCGTGCCCCTGGCCTACGCAACGGGAGCGCTGGGGCTTTGGCACCTTTTTCTCGTCGCCGCCGTCATCAGTGCTGCCGATGTTTTCTTTACCACAGCGCATTCGGCATTTATGCCCTCGCTCCTGGCCGGTGACCTGCTGGCAGCTGGCTATGCCCGCGTGCAGGCCGTCCAGAGCGGTTTGGCCGTCACTTCCCCGGGCGTTGTAGGTCTTCTCATCAAAGTGATTGCCGCGCCTGCCGTCCTGCTCATCTCCGGTCTGGCCTATCTGTTCTCGGCGGCCGTAACGTGTGCGTTGCCCGAGGCGCGGGCAGGGCGGCCCCAGGCCTCGGCGGGCTTCTGGGCGGAGGCTAGCCACGGGCTGTCGTTCATGCTGAAGCACCCGCTAGTTTGGCCATTGATGGGCTCAGTGGCGCTTGTCAACGCCGCCGGACTTTGGGGAGCCGGGGCGAAAGTCGTCTTTGTGCTCAATACCCTCCGGGTGCCGGTGGACCAGGTCGTCGCACTTGGTGCCGTGTCTGCTGTCGGTGGATTGATTGCCTCGCTAATGGCGACCGGTGTGACCCGGCGCCTGGGAATCGGCAGGACGAAAATTATCGCGAGCGTGGCCGGGGCCGGGTGCATGTTGCTAGTGCCTGCGGCCCCCGCCTTGGGGCTGCAGCCCGTGTTCTGGGTCGGGCTCTCCGGCTTTGGCTGGTCCTACTTTGTTGTGCTCACCGGACTGGCAGGTGCCGGCATCCTGGCCCGACTCGTTCCGAGAGAACTGATGGGCAGGGCGATGTCCAGCTACCGTCTTGTCACCCTGGGGGCGATGCCCGTGGCGAGCCTCGCGGGAGGCTCTCTGGCGCTCCTCGCCGGGGAGCTTGCCGTGCTCTGGACCACGGCCGCCATTGCGGCTGCCTCGGCATTGCCCGTGATTTTCTCCCCGCTCAGGGCTTGGAAGACGTTCCCCGAGGAACTGGACGTCCAACACGCAGGGCGTTTCTCAGCGACGGCGGCAGAAGGCCTCGCGTGACAGGATCCGTCCGTCGTCTAGATTTGGGTCGACGGAGTGCGAAGAGATCCTTACCGGCGGGAATTCGAGCCTCGTGGTGGGCGTGGGGGACACCGTTCGTAGGACTTCCGGGTCGTGAACACCGGCCGTTCACGCCTTGCTGGACACGCTCCGCGCCAGCGGGATCAGCCGCGTTCCGGCGGCGGCTGGCCTGGACGAGCAGGGGCGCGAGATCCTGTCGTTCCTGCACGGACAGTGCCGCCCGGACGCCGTCGGACGCGCTCCCGAGACGCGGCCCATTCGCACCCCAACGATGGCGAGCTGGTCCTTAATGGGAGTGGGCGACGTCACCCGGTGAGCCGGGAAGCAGCGGTCCCGGGGCTCCGTTGAACCTAGGGACAGCAGCAGCGCCCCGGCCGGGGCGAGCCCAGCGAAAGGGACGCGAATGACGATCGCCCATGAAGAAGCAGTAATTGACGCCGCAGCAGTGGACGCCATCTTTGCCCAGGCGCGCACCGCCAACGCCTTTACCGGGGAGGTCACGGACGAGCAGGCCCGGGCCATTTACGAGCTGACCAAATTTGGTCCCACCGCTTTCAATTCCCAGCCGCTGCGCGTCACCTATGTCCGGTCGGATGAGGCCCGCGCCGCGCTGGTGGACGCACTGTCCGCCGGGAACCGCGCGAAGACGGCGTCCGCGCCGCTGGTTGCGATCCTCAGCGTCGACACCGCCTGGCATGAGCAGTGGGACACCTTCCTTCCCGGCTATAACGCCCCCAAGGCCATGTACGACGCCGCCCCGGACCTCGCCGCGGCCACCGGGAACAACAACGCCCACCTGCAGGCCGGTTACTTCATCCTCGCCGTCCGGTCGCTGGGACTCTCCGCCGGACCGATGACAGGTGCCGACTTCGGCAAGATCGACACGGCGTTCTTCCCGGACGGCAGCCAGAAGAGCTTCATGGTGGTTAATATCGGCCAGGCCGCCGAGGACGCCTGGGGCGCCCCGAAGCCGAAGTTCGCTTACGAGGTCGTTGTCCGCACCGTCTGAGGCCCGCATGCCTCCGCCCGTGTCAGAGGGCGGTGGCAGACTATGCCCATGCGGAACCTGATTGTGGTCGCTTTCCTGGAGCCCGTCACCGAGGGGATGGAATTCCCGCGGGACGCCTGGCCGCTGCACATCACGCTGGTGAAGTTCGACGTCGTCGATCGGCTTCCCGCCGACGCCGCCGACGGCGATGACGGCGGCACCGCCGTCGCCGGGGACAGGCTGGCCAGCCACGTGGCCGCCCGTATGGATGCTCCCGTGCGGGCCGCGCTGGGCTCCGCCGTGACCGTCGGATTGGAGGCAGGCTTCGGCCGGGCCGGCTCCATCCCGGTCAGCCTGATCGAACCCAGCGCACCGCTCCAGACCCTTCACGAAGCCCTCGTCGACGTGGTCGCGGCGCTGCCCGGACGCATCGCCACCCCCGGCTACACCATGGCGGGTTACCGCCCGCACGTGTCGCACCGCGGCGGCAAGGGGCCCCGTGCAGGCGGGCAGCTGGCGCTGGACCGGATCGCCCTGGTGGATATGGCCCCCGACGGCGGACACGCCACGCGGCGCGTGCTCCGGCTTTGGGAGGCCACATTGTGAATGAACCTCTTCATTTGCGGCCCAAGGTGCAATACTGGGGTCAAATTGGGACTGACACCGACGGATACTGGGGTCACTGGGTGCGTGCTGGGGGAGCCACAGGATGATGCTTGACACCTCCACGTTGCGTGTCGCCCTTGCGGTCGTGACCCTGACGCTGCTGTGCCTGTTCTACTTCATCACCTACCGGCGCACCCGTTCCCCGTTCAGCGCCTGGTGGTGCTCGGCGCTGCTGCTCTTCCTCACCGGATCCGCGTCCTACCTGTTGGACGGCACCTCCCACCAAACCTGGGCAAACCCGCTGGGCAACACCCTGCTGGTCGGCGGAGCCGGGGCCATGTGGGCCGGTGCCCGCTCACTGCGCACCGGAAACCCCAGGCTGTGGTTCCTGCTGGCAGGGCCGGCGGTGACGGGCGTCGTATCGGTCCTGGACCACCCGGCGACGAACAACTGGTCCGGCGGACCGGTGCTGCTGGGCATGATGGCTCTGATGCTCGGGCTCTCCTCCCGCGAGCTTTTCCTGCTCGACGTCGACTACTCCCGGGTGCACCGCCCGCTCGCTTACGGCTCCGGCCTCCTGACCGTCTTCTACGTAGGCCGCTTGGCCGCGTTTCTCCTGGATGGGCCGGACGGACCCGTGTTCGTCGCCTATTTCGGTTCCGTGGTGACCACGCTGCTCACATCGATGGTCCTGGTGCTCGCGTCCTTCACCATGGCCGAGTTGAGCAACGAACAGCTGACCCGGGACCTCAGGGCACGCGCCACGGTTGACGGGTTGACTGGCCTCCTGAACCGCACCGCCTTTATGGACCTGGCAGCCAACGAACTGCGCAGGCTCGGCAACGCCCGGACCACCGCGGCGCTTGTGTTGGCGGACCTGGACCACTTCAAGGCCGTCAACGACCAGTACGGACACGCCGCCGGGGACGCCGCGCTGCAAACGTTCGCCGCCGCGTGTACGTCCTCGGTCCGCTCCACCGATCTCGTGGGCCGCTACGGCGGCGAGGAATTCATCCTGCTCCTGCCGGGCGTCACCCCGGAACGCGCCGGGGAAATGGCGGCCACCATCAGCCGACGGCTGCAGGAGGCGCAGCCCAGCGTCGAGGCCCGGCTGCCCACCGTTAGCTATGGCATCGCCTCCACCGGCCCCGGCCGGACTGATCTGGAGGCGCTGGTCGCCTCGGCCGACGCCGCTCTCTACCGCGCAAAGACGCTGGGCCGGGACCGGTCCGTGCTGGCCGCCAGCCTCCGCGAGGAGCAGACGGCCTGAGGCCGCCGCCCCGCCCGGAGGGGCGGCTAGGAAATAACCCCGTCCACCAAAGCCTTGGCCTCGGCCTGCACCTGCTTGAGGTGTTCTGCGCCCTTGAAGGACTCGGCGTAGATCTTGTAGACGTCCTCGGTGCCTGACGGTCGGGCCGCGAACCAGGCGTTTTCGGTGACCACTTTGAGTCCGCCGATGGCCGCACCGTTGCCGGGCGCCTCGGTCAGCTTGGCGGTGATGGTTTCGCCGGCGAGTTCCGTCGCAGTCACGTCCGAGGGCGAGAGCTTGCCCAGGGCAGCCTTCTGCTCCCGCGTCGCGGCGGCGTCGATGCGTGCGTAAACGGGATCGCCGAACTGGTCGGTAAGGCCCTTGTACAGCTGCGACGGCGATTTTCCGGTGACCGCCGTAATCTCGGAAGCCAGCAGTGCCAGCAGGATGCCGTCCTTATCGGTGGTCCAGACGCTGCCGTCCTTCTTATTGAACGAGGCGCCGGCGGATTCCTCCCCGCCGAAGGCGCCCTCGCCGGACAGCAGACCGGGCACAAACCACTTGAACCCGACCGGAACCTCCACGAGCTTTCGGCCAAGGCTTTCGGCCACCCGGTCGATGATGGACGAGGACACCAGGGTCTTGCCGATCACCGACTGCGGGTTCCAGCCGGCCCGGTGCCGGTACAGGTAATCGATCGCGACGGCGAGGTAGTGGTTGGGGTTCATCAGCCCGCCATCCGGCGTGACGATGCCGTGCCGGTCGGCGTCGGCGTCGTTACCGGTGGCAACGTCGAAGGGCGCGGACCCGTCCGCACCAACAGCCATGCGGTTGATCAGGGAGGCCATGGCTGAGGGAGAGGAGCAGTCCATCCGGATCTTCTCGTCCCAGTCCAGCGTCATGAAGGCCCACTGCGGGTCCACGGTCGGGTTCACCACGGTGAGGTTCAGATGGTGGCGTTCGCCGATTTCGCCCCAGTAATCCACCGACGCGCCGCCCATGGGGTCGGCGCCGATCCGGACACCCGCCTCGCGGATCGCGTTCAGGTCAAGCACCGAGGGCAGGTCATCGACGTAGCTGCTCAGGAAGTCGAACTTCCCGGTGGTGCCGGCGGCCATGGCATCCGCGATGGGAACCCGCTTGACCCCGCGCAGTCCGTTCTCGAGCAGTTCGTTGGCGCGGTTGGCGATCCAGCCGGTGGCATCGGTGTCCGCCGGGCCGCCGTGCGGCGGGTTGTACTTGAAGCCGCCGTCGCCGGGCGGGTTGTGGCTCGGCGTCACCACGATGCCGTCGGCCTGCGGCGCTCCGGCGGCGGAGTTGTTGTTGTGGGTCAGGATGGCGTGGCTCAGCGCCGGGGTGGGCGTGTAGCCGTGGCGGGCGTCGATCAGCACGTGCACGCCGTTCGCGGCGAGGACCTCAAGCGCGGAATTCTGCGCCGGCTCGCTCAGGGCATGCGTGTCCTTGGCGAGGTACAGCGGCCCGGTGATGCCCTGGCCGGCGCGGTATTCCACGATGGCCTGGGTGATGGCAAGGATATGGGGTTCGTTGAACGACGCCTTCAGGCTCGACCCGCGGTGGCCGGAGGTCCCGAACGCCACCCGCTGGCCAGGGTCGCCCAGATCCGGCGAAACATCGTAGTACGCGTCCAGGAGCGCAGTGAGGTCAACAAGGTCTTGGGGTTGGGCAACTGTGCCCGCGCGGCTAGCCATGGCTCCAGCATGCCAGACGAGGGCGCCCGGCAACATGATTTCGCTGGAAACGGGCCCGCTGTGACGCGGCAGCTGCGGCCGGGAAATCGGCGCGGCGCTACTCTGGACGTACACATGTCAGAGGGGAATTTCATGACCGAGCAGCCCAGGCCCGGGAACGGCGAGGCGTACCGGGGCTACCAGCCGCCGCCGCCGTATCGTCCGCCGTACGGAGATGACGGCCACGTTCCGCCGATGCCGGCAGGCGCACCGCACCTGGGGCAGCCGGCCGGCAGCTACGGCCAGCCGACGGGTCCTTACGCCGACGCCTACGGCCAGCCGTACTACTACGGCGTGGCTCCCGCTCCGAAGGGCCTGAGCATTGCGAGCCTGTGCTGCGGCATCGCGTCTTTCCTGGGCTTCGGCTTCTTCCTGCTCCCGCAACTGGCCGCCGTCGTCCTCGGTCACCTGGCGCTCAACCGCGAGCCAGGCGGCAAGGGCCTCGCCATCGCGGGCCTCGTCCTCGGTTATGCCGCGATCGCCATCACCCTTTTGGTGGTGGTCACGCTGGGCGTCGCCTTCGCAAACGCGGATTTCATCACCCGCTAAGCGCGGCCACCAGCCGCTCCGCGTTGGCCTCCAGCCAGCCGCGGCGGCGCAGGATAAGTCCGCCCACGCCGTCGTTCCACATCCGGGCCCAGCCCCCGCCGAGCACCGCCGCGTTGTGCCGCATCCGTTCATAGCTCAGCGCCGTCGCCTCGATCCCGAAAGCAGGCAGCGTCCGCCGTTCCTCCTCGCCCCAGCCGTACGCGTCGGCGAAAATCCGGAGCCGCCGGAACGGGTCCGTGCCTTCCCAGCCCGGCCAACCGTCGGCCGGGTCGCGGAGCGGCACCCAGTGCATGGCGGTATTGAACGAATCCTTGAAAGCCGTGCTGGGGCCGGCGAGGTCGAAGTCCACCAGCCCGGCGGCCAGGCCGTCCCGGACCACCACGTTCTGCGGCGTGACGTCAAGGTGGCACACGAGTTCCGCCGGGTCCTGGCTGACTGCGCCCGCTGGGATAAAGCGGGGCGGAAACGGGTGGGCGTCCGGCACAAAGCCGGCGGAGGCGGTGTGGAGCCGGCGCAGTAACCGCGCCACCGAGGCCAGCAGCTCCTCGGACTGCACCCAGGCCTCCGGGACCGGGCCGGCGCGCTGCCCCGGCAGGAAGGTCAGCACGTCCCGGCCATCCGCGTCCCGGCCCAGGTACCGCGGGGAACCGTCAAAACCGGCGTCCTCGAGCCAGTCGAGGTAGCCCGCAACGGCAAGGCTCTGCGGCTGGTGCGGGCGGCGGATGGTGCCGCCAACCCGCACCACGCCTTCAGTGACATCGCCCGCCGGCATGAGTTCGACGTCGGACGCCTCGCCGGGGGCGGGGACGTAGACGCGCGCCTCAACCGGCGGGCGATCTCGGGTGCTCATTCAGCTCAGCGTACGCCGCCCATGAGCTTCTTGATGGCAGGCGAGGCCGCGGCCAGGCCGACGGCCAGGAGCATCGCCGTGCCGCCGACGCCGATGAAGTACGGCAGTTCGTCGTCGGGGTTGTAGAGCCCCGAGAGCAGGCCGGCCAGCGTGGTGCCCAGCGAAACCGAGAGGAAGAACAAGGCAACCATCTGCGTGTGGAAGGCCTTGGGGGCCAGCTTGGTGGTGACGGACAGGCCGATGGGGGAGAGGAACAGTTCGGCGAGCGTGAACAGCAGCAGGATTCCCACCAGGGCCAGCAGCGGCGTCTTACCCTCGCCGGCCAGCGGGATGAAGGCCAGGAACGCCAGGCCCATCACGAAGAGGCCGATCGAGAACTTCAGCGCCGAGCCCGGCTGCCTGCGTCCCAGCCGGGTCCACAGGGCTGCCATAACGCCGGCGAAGATGATGATGAACACCGGGTTGATCGACTGGACCCAGGCCGCCGGCATTTCCCAGCCGAACAGGTTCCGGTCCAGCTTCTCCTCCGAGTACACGGCAATGAAGGTGAACTGCTGCTGGAAGAGCGCCCAGAAAGCGGCGGAAGCGATGTAGAGCGGGATGAACGCTGCCACCCGGCTGCGCTCGGTGGCGTTGACCTTCTTGCTGCTGAAGATCAGCACGAAGTACAGCGCCGACGCGCCGATGGCCGCGTACGCCATGGAGAGGGCAAGGTTGCCGGCGTTGACGGCGCCGGTGGCCAGCAGCACGGCGATGACCACGGCGAGACCGGCGAAGATCAGGCCGTAGCGGGTGCGTTCGGCGGCGGGCAGTGCGTTCGGTACCCGGTGCGCCTCTTCAGGCAGCTTGTTGCGGCCCAGGGCGTAGATGCCCAGGCCCACGGCCATGCCGACGGCGGCGGCGCCGAAGCCCCAGTGGAAGCCCTGGCTTTCCTGCAGCCAGCCGGTGACCAGCGGGCCGATCAGGGCGCCGGCGTTGATGCCCATGTAGAAGATGGAGAACCCGGCGTCGCGGCGCTCGTCCTTCTCGCGGTACAGGCTTCCCACCAGCGCGGTGGCGTTGGCCTTGAGGCCGCCGGATCCGACGCCGACCAGCACGAGGCCGGCGACCAGGCCCGGGATCCCCGGGATGAGGGCCAGTGCGATGTGGCCGGCCATGATCATGATCGCGGAACCGAAGAGCACACGCTCGGAGCCGAAGAGCCGGTCCGCGAGCCAGGCGCCCAGGATGGTGGAGAGGTAGACACCGCCGCCGTAGGCGCCGACCAGGCTGGCGGCGAGGGCCTTGTCGATCTCAAGGCCGCCCTCGGCGGCTGTGAAGTACATGTAATAGAGGAGGATCCCCTGCATTCCGTAGAAGGAGAAGCGCTCCCACATTTCTACGGAGAAGAGGCTGGCCAGCATCTTTGGGTGGCCAAAAAACGAGGTATCGCCCGGCGTTGTAGCGGGGGGATCGGCTAAATGAGTTGTGCTCATTTACTTAATGCTGACACCGCGGCGGGCGATTGTCACATCCGCGGCGGTCCGGGGCAAGTCAATCCGCGGGTGTTTCGCGGACCACTGCCCCTAGCCGGCGTCGAACATGATGACCTGGCGGACCGCTTTTCCGTCCGCGAGCTGGTCCATGGCCTGGTTGATGTCCGCCAGGGCGATCCGGGACGAAATGAGCTCCTCGACGGGGAGCTTTCCGTCCCGCCAGAGCTGGGCGTACTTGGGGATGTCCCGGGCGGGCACGGCCGAGCCCAAGTAACTGCCGATGATCGTGCGGGCCTCCGCCGTGATGGTCAGCGGGGAGAGCTGGGCGCGCGCCTCGGGTGACGGGAGCCCGGCCGTGATCGTGGTGCCGCCGACGTCGGTCGCCGCGAAGGCGGTCTCGAACGCCCGCGCGCTGCCGGCGCATTCGACGACGAACTTGGCCTTGACGCCTTGCTCCGCGAGCTGCTGCGGGGTGTACGTTTCGTGCGCCCCGAGGCGGCGGGCGTGCTCCAGTTTTTCGTCCAGGGTGTCCACGGCGACGATCCGCGAGACGCCCTGGGACACCGCGGTGATCAGCGCGGCCATCCCGACGCCGCCGAGCCCGACGATCATGATGCTGTCTTCGGGGCGGGGTTTCGCGGCGTTCAGCACGGCGCCGCCGCCGGTGAGCACCGCGCAGCCCAGCACGGCCGCGATGTCCGCCGGGATATCGTCACCGACCGGAACCGCGGAGGCCCGGTCCACGACGGCGTGGCTGGCGAAGCCGGAGACGCCGAGGTGGTGGTAGATCTGTTCGCCGCCGCGGCTTAGGTGCATGGAGCCGTGCAGCAGGGTGCCTTCGTTGTTGCTCTTGGAACCGGCGGTGCACGGCAGCCGGCCGTCCGCGGCGCAGTTGGCGCACTGCTCGCAGCGCGGCAGGAAGGACATGACCACGCGCTGGCCGGGCTGCAGGTCGGTGACCTCCGCGCCGACCTCAACGACCCGTCCGGCGGCTTCGTGGCCCAGCAGCATGGGTACCGGGCGCACCCGGTTCCCGTCGACGACGCTGAGGTCCGAGTGGCAGATGCCAGCGGCCTCGAGCCGGACGAGGATCTCCGTCGGCCCGGGGGCGGAGAGCTCCAGTTCTGCGATACTGATCGGCCTCGACTCCGCGAAGGGCCGGGGGCGGCCGATTTCCTCAAGTACTGCACCGGTGATCTTCATCGATCCCTCTCGTGTGGTTAACCGCGTTTGGACCAGTAAACCGCACCCGGCCGGACCCGGGAAATCCCTGCCGGCGGCTGCCTAGAAGCCCAGTTGCCCGGCCACCTGGAGCAGCAGCGCCTCGGACCCCATCGGCCCGACCAGCTGGATGCCCATCGGCAACCCTTCACCCGGCGGCCCGCCCGTCCAGTGCACCGGAATGCTGATCGCGGGCAGCCCGCAGACGTTGACCAGGGAGGACCATGGGGCGAACTCGCACTGCTTGCGGTAGTCGTCGTCGGCGTCGGCGGGCCACTCGGCCGGCCAGTAGCCGTCGCCGTGCGCTGCGCCGGTGAACCAGCCCACCGGCCGAGGCGTCTGTGCCAGGGCGGGGCTCAGCACCAGGTCCCAGGCCGAGAACTGGGCGACGGTGTCCCGCTGGAACTGGCGCAGGAACCCGAGGGCCTCGTTGAGTTTCGCCGCGCTGCGCTGCTGGGCGCGGCGCCGGAAGGTCCGGGTCAACGGGGTGAGGAGGGCCTCGCGCTGGGGCGCGATGCGGGCGCTCCCGACGCCGGCGGTCCACGCCGTCGTAAACGCGCCGGGGTAGCGGTTGTCGTAGCGGATGGCCGCCTCGCCGGCCTCATGCCCGGCCGCCTGCAGCAGCCTGATGCCGGTCTCGAGCGCGTCGAGGGCCTCCTTGTCCGGCGTGACGGGGAAGAGGGCCTGCCAGGGCCTGTCCAGGCTGACGCCGATCCGCAGCCGGGGCGGGTCCTGGGCAGCGAGTTGCAGGTAGCTGCCCCGGTTGCCGGCCGGTTCTCCCGGTGATTGGCGGGACGGGGGCGGCGGGACGAGGGCGTCGAGCATCAGCGCGGCGTCGGCCGCGGAGCGGGCCAGCGGTCCGGCGACCACGAGTCCGGCGGGGTCGCCGCTGCTTTCCCCGGACGGGACCAGCCCGCGGCCCGGCTTCAGGCCCACCAGACCGCAGGCGGCGGCGGGAATCCGGATGGAGCCGCCGCCGTCGGAGCCCGGCGCGAACGGAAGCAGCCCCGCGGCGACGGCGGCAGCGCTGCCGCCCGAGGAGCCGCCGGAGCTGCGGCTCAGCGCGTACGGGTTGCGTGAGGGCGGGGCGATCCGGTTCTCGCTGTAAGCCGTCAGCCCGAACTCCGGGACCTGCGTCTTACCCAGCGAAACAACCCCGGCGCCCTTCAGTGTGGCGGCGAGGGCGCCGTCGGCCGGGGCCGGCCTGTGTTCCAGGGCGGCGCTGCCATGCGTGGTGGCGACGCCCGCGACGTCGGTCAGGTCCTTGAAGGCGGTCGGCATGCCGTGCAGCAGCGGCAGGTCCGGGCCGCCGCCGCCGTCGCGAGGGGCGGCGGAGGCGCGGGCGTGGTGGCTGTCTGCGGCGTCGGCGTCCTTGAGCGCCTGCTCGGCGGTGACAGTGATGAAGGCGCCAAGGTGCGGATTCTCGGACGCAATGCGGTCCAAGTAATGCGCCGCGGCCTGTCGGGCGGAAAGTTCGCCGGAGCGCAGGGCATCCCGGAGCGCGACCGCCGACAGTTCGTGGATCTCAGCCACGGTGGAGGGGCTTCCGGTGGTGGCGGCCCGCGCGGGCTTCCTGGCGCGGGGGACATGCCCATTTTTCGTGGGGAGCACGGCGCGGGGGACATGCCCATTCTTCGTGCCCAACGTTGGGCATAGTGGCAGCATGTCCAACCGCAGTGTCCGGGGGAGGGCATGTCCGGTGGTGGCGGGGTGCGCGGGCTTCCGCGCCCGGGGGACATGCCCATTCTTCGTGGCCAACATTGGTGTGGAGGGGTGGCCGAGGGGCCGGAATTGTGGGCCGTGCGGCTGCCATTGGTCTCCTTTGCGCTCTCCAGAAGCGTAACCTGCCGCCTGTTTGGACCTGGCTCTGACGGCTGGCGATACGCTGGGGGAAGAACCCTGGTACCAGCGGAGAGGACGACCATGAGCGATATCGACACCGTGACCGTTTCCGATATGCCCGAAGCGGCGCGCATTCTGGATGTACGCGAGGACTACGAGTGGGCTGCCGGCCACGCGGAGGGCGCTGTGCATATTCCCCTCGACCAGCTCCCGGCCCGGCTCGACGAACTGGACCCGGACGAGGACCTCTACGTCATCTGCCGCACCGGCGGACGTTCTTTCCGCGCCGTGCAATGGCTTGTCGGCCAGGGCTATTCCGCGGTGAACGTGGCCGGCGGCATGGACCAGTGGCTTGAGAACGGCCTGCCGCTCGTGTCTGACAACGGGCTCAAGCCCGTCATCCTGTAAACGAAGGAAGAACCCATGCCCGCGTCACCTGTCACCTACACCTTCCTCGGCCCCGAAGGCACGTTCACCGAGGCGGCATTGATGCAGGTGCCCGGTGCCGCGGAGGCGGTCCGCATCCCATCCTCGAACGTGAACACCGCGCTGGACAAGGTCCGTGACGGATCGGCCGACGCGGCGATGGTACCGATCGAGAACTCCGTGGAGGGCGGGGTCACCGCGACCCTAGACGCGATCGCCACCGGCCAGGAGCTGCGGATTCTCCGCGAGGCCCTGGTACCCATCAGCTTCGTGCTGGTGGCCCGGCCGGGCGTCCGGATCGAGGACATCCGCCGGGTTTCCACCCACGGCCACGCCTGGGCCCAGTGCAGGCTCTGGGTCGACACTAATATTCCAGATGCAGAATATATCCCGGGGTCTTCCACAGCCGCTGCTGCAATGGGCCTGCTGGAAGGCGACCCGCATTATGACGCCGCCATTTGCGCCCCGATTGTCGCTGCCGAGCAGCCCGGCCTGGCCGTGTTGGCCGAAAACATCGGCGACAACCCGGGTGCAGTCACCCGCTTTGTGCTGGTGGGCCGGCCCGGCGTGCTGCCGGAACGGACCGGTGCGGACAAGACCACGGTGGTGGTCCCCCTGCCGGAGGACCGGCCCGGCGCGCTGATGGAGATCCTGGACCAGTTCGCCACCCGCGGCGTGAACCTGAGCCGGATCGAATCGCGGCCCACCGGCCAGTACCTGGGCCACTACTTCTTCAGCATCGACGCCGACGGCCATGTGGGCGACGCGCGGGTGGCCGACGCGCTCGCTGGACTGCACCGGATCAGCCCCGCCACCAGGTTCCTGGGCTCCTACGGCCGGGCCGACGGACAGCGCGCGGAGGTGGCGTCGCACACGTCCGACCAAGCATTCCGAGCCGCCCATGCCTGGGTTGAAGACATACTCACCGGGGCATCTGTGGTTCCGGAATATAAGCCGGAGGCTTCGCCCACAGCGTAGACAAACGCCACATCCGGCACTTCCTCCCCATAGAAACTGTGCGTATGCTTGCCTGATCCATATTTGGGTAGCCCTCTACCGGAAAGAGCAGGTCATGTCAGGCACCAGCACAGAAAATGACGGCCAGGGAATGATTGTCAATCCCAAGCCGACTGCTGAAAACCAGGACTGGGACGGCGACGACGCCGATCGTGCGGACCGGCTGCGCTTCGAAGAGGAGCAGGCCATGATCCGCGAACAGTCCGAGGCCCGCGCCGCCAAGGCGGCCGCGGATGCGAAGAAGGAAGCAGACGCCAAAAAGGAAGCCAGCTAGGCCAGCCAACTCCCGGGCGGGGTGCCGCGCCAGGCTGCCCGCCAGGCGGTCCTGTCGGGACGCCGGCCCGGGCGGGGTGCCGTGCCTAGTTGATGCCGGTCCCCGGCTGGCTGCCGGCCCCGCCCGCCGTCAGCGCGGTGTCCCGGGCTTCGTCCTCTTTGACCCGGACCAGCAGCGAGCGGGGGGCCACCCGGACGGTGACCGTGGTGGCCTCGCCGGACGGATCGCCGTCGACCTGAGTGGGCATTGGTTCGGCGCACTTGATCACGATTTTGCCGGAGCGGTAATACGTCATCACCGGCAGGTTTCTTTTATGCTTCAGCACGATCTTCCAGTACATCGCGAGCCAGCCGATGGCGCTGCGCGGGCTCATTACCACCACATCCAGCATGCCGTCGTCGATCATGGCCTGCGGGATAAAGTCGATTCCGCCGGGGATCAGGCCGCAGTTCGCGAACAGCACGCTGCGGATTTTCCGGGACTGCTCGGGCTGGTCGTCCAGCGAGATCGAGACCCGCTTTCGGCGGCCGGGAAGATGCCGCACCCCGGCCTCCGTGTAGGCAAGCCAGCCCACCGCTTTCTTGAGCCCGGCGTTGGTGTCGCCCACCACCTCGGCGTCCATGCCGATGCCGGCGATCACCAGGAAGGCGTGGTCCTGGGACTGGCCGGTCAGGGCGTTCTCAACCCGCATGCGGGCGGTGTCGATGAAGCGCTGGTGGCCGAACAGCGCAATCTCGACGCAGCCGTGCAGGTCCCCGATGTCGAGGTGGACGTTGCGGGCCAGCAGGTTGCCAGTGCCCAGCGGGAGGAGCCCCATGGCGATTTCCGTGTGCGCGAGGGCGTCGGCCACTACGCGGACGGTGCCGTCGCCGCCGCCCACCAGGACGACGTCGGCGCCGGAATCGACGGCGGCCCGGGCCTGCGAGAACCCGGGGTCCTCGGCGGTGGTTTCGAAGAAGCGCGGGGCCTCCCAGCCGGCCGCGAGGCAGGCGCTTTCGACCAGGACCCGGGCCTCCGCGGACCGGGATTTGATCGGGTTCATCACGACGGCGACCTTCTGCCTGGCCAGGCCGGGGTTGTGCGTATCTTCCCAGACGGCGCTGCGGGTGTGCCTGGCCTTCAGCCGGCGCACGCCCCACCAACTGGAGAGGGCAAATACCAGGGCTCCAGCGATGATGAGGTAGAGCAGCCAGTCGCGCATGTTGCTCCAACACTATCCCGCGCCCGCGACCCGGCAGGACTGCCCGGTCGCGGCCCCCGGATTCGATACTCTTATCTGGTGATCGACGTAAAAGACCTCAGCGAAAATCCGGACAAGTTCCGTGCCAGCCAGCGCGCCCGCGGCGCCGATGAATCCGTGGTGGACGCGATCATCGCCGCGGATACGGCCCGGCGCGCGGCACTGATCCGTTTCGAAAACCTGCGGGCCGAGCAGAACGCCTTCGGCAAGAAGGTGGCCCAGGCCAAGGGCGAGGAGAAGCAGGCCCTGCTCGCAGAGGTCAAGGTGCTCGCCGCTTCGGTCAAGGAAGCCTCGGCCGAGGCCGACGTCGCCCAGGCCGCCCAGGAGGAGCTCCTGCGAGGCATCCCCAACCTGGTAGAGGACGGCGTCCCGGCGGGCGGCGAGGATGACTACGTGGTGGTCAAGACGGTCGGAACGCCGCGCGAATTCCCCGACTTCGAGCCGAGGGACCACCTGGAGATCGGCGAGCTGATCGGCGCGATCGACATGGAACGCGGCGCCAAGGTTTCCGGATCGCGCTTCTACTTCCTGCGCGGCGTGGGCGCCCGGCTCGAAATGGCGCTGCTCCAGATGGCCATGGAACAGGCCATCGACGCCGGCTTCGTCCCCATGATCACCCCGACGCTGGTCCGTCCCGAAACCATGCAGGGCACCGGATTCGACGTCAAGCACGACGCCGAGATCTACCGCCTCGCCGAAGACGACCTCTACCTCGTGGGAACGTCCGAGGTGGCCCTCGCGGGCTACCACGCGGACGAAATCCTGGACCTCACCGGCGGCCCGATCCGCTACGCCGGGCAAAGCTCCTGCTACCGCCGCGAAGCCGGTTCGCACGGCAAGGACACCCGCGGCATCATCCGCGTCCACCAGTTCAACAAAGTGGAGATGTTCATCTACACCACGGTTGAAGAGGCCGCCGCCGAGCACGCCCGCCTGCTGGCCTGGGAAGAGGAAATGCTGGCCAAGTGCGAGCTGCCCTACCGCGTAATCGACACCGCCGCGGGGGACCTTGGCACCTCGGCGGCCCGCAAGTTCGACTGCGAAGCCTGGGTCCCCACGCAGGGCGCCTACCGCGAGCTGACGTCCACCTCCAACTGCACCACCTTCCAGGCGCGCCGGCTCAACATCCGCGAACGGGTGCTCAACGAGGACGGCGCGCCCAAGGGCACCCGCGCGGTGGCCACCCTCAACGGCACCCTCGCCACGACCCGCTGGATCGTCGCCATCCTGGAACACCACCAGAACCCGGACGGCTCGGTCAACGTCCCGGCCGCGCTGCAGAAGTACCTCGGTGGCATGACGGTCTTCCCCGTGCTCTAGCCCGCCCGCCGTCGGCAGCTGTTTACCCAGGCTTCACGCGCCACTGTGGCGCGCGTCCTAGCAGCTGTCGGCGGTGTCTGCTCTACTTATTGGATGACTACATTGACTGAAGCCTCAGTCGCTGGCAACGATGACCAGCGCGAAGCAAACGAAAAAATGATGATCGCCCTCGACGTCGACGGAACCCTCGTCGACCACGACGGGCACATGTCCGTTCCCGTCCGGGAAGCCGCCCAGGCCGTGGTGGCTGCCGGGCACGAGGTCATGATCGCGACGGGCCGTTCGCTCAACGCCACCCTGCCCATCATCGAGCACATCGGCATCGAGACCGGCTACGCCGTCTGCTCCAACGGCGGCGTCACGCTGCGCGTGGATTCCGGGCTCGCCGACGGCTACCAGGTGTTGCACAAGGCCACCTTCGACCCCGGCCCCGCGCTGCGGGCGCTGCGCAAGCGGCTGCCTTCGGCCAAGTATGCGCTCGAGGACGAGAACGGCAACTTCCTCTCCACCGAACGCTTCCAGGACGCCAGCTTCGGCGTCGAGGCGATCGGCGTCGACTTCCAGACCATGCTGGAGGCCACCGCCGTCCGCGTTGTGGTGTTCAGCTCCGAGAACACGCCTGAGGAGTTCAACGCGGCGATCCGCCACGTGGGGCTCGCCGGCGTCACATACTCCGTGGGCTGGACGGCCTGGCTGGACATTGCCGCCGCCGGTGTCACCAAGGCCAGCGCCCTGGAGCAGCTGCGCGGACGCCTCAGCATCGGCGCGCACCGCACGGTGGCCGTCGGCGACGGCCGCAACGACATCGAAATGCTCACCTGGGCGCGCCGCGGCGTGGCGATGGGACAGGCGCCGGCCGAGGTGATCGCCGCCGCTGACGAGGTCACCCACTCGGTGTACGACGACGGCGCCGCGCACGTGTTGCGCAGCATCCTCGGCTAAGGCGGGGCGGGGGACGCTCGCTTCCGCGGGCGGGTCCGTCCTACCGGACTTCGAGGATCAGGCCCAGCAGCCGGGCGGCGGCGGGACGGGCCGCGTGCTCCTCGTTCCACTGCGACCGGGCCACGGCCTTGCTTACGGCCTGGGTGGTGATCCCCAATTCCTCGGCCACGGCCTTCTGCTGGCCGCGCACGCCGGGGGTAAGCAGGTCCAGCACCCGCCACTCGGCGGCGCTGCGGTCGTGCACAATGTGGCCCAGCAGCCGCAGCACGGCCTCGGCTTCCGCGGCCAGGTCCGAGTAGGGGCCCTCAACTGCCACCGGGATGCGTTCCTTGCTGTTCCTTAGCCGGTCCACCGCCCGGCGCGCATAAATCAGTCCGTGGCCGGAGGCGTCCTTGATCTGGTTCGGCAGCGGTTCGTTGACCGGGCCGACGCCGATGCCGACGTACCAGGCACCCGTCCGCAGGGCGATCAGCGCCGCCTCGACTGCCTGCCGCGGGCAGTCCAGGATGCCCTGGACCTCATCCTCCACCGAGCGGTCGAAATCGAGGCGCGCGGGAATGTGCCGCAGGTCCTTGAGGAGCTGCGGCACACGGTCGCCGTCGCGCCGGCTGTCGGTTTGGTTGATGGTCAGCGTGAACATTCTGGATGCCACACTACCGCGTGGCAAACGCGAGGCAAGTACCCGGGACAGCCCCCGTACAGACCCGCCGCGGCCCCCGCCCGGACGCGCGGCGGGCTTGTCTCGGGCCGCCGGAAATGTTGCGATGGATCAAGACGCTGCCGACGGCGGCACGAACCGGGGCGGAGTGCAGCAGTGGCTGATGGGTTGGAGCAGGGGACAGGGCAGCGGACCGCGGAGACGGCCGGCGCGGACGAACTTGGCCTGGTGGACCGGTGGTGGCGGGCGGCCAACTATCTGTCCGTGGGCCAGATTTACCTGCGCTCCAACCCGCTGCTGCGCGAACCGCTGAGCGCCGCGGACACCAAGTCGCGCCTGCTCGGCCATTGGGGGACCACGCCGGGGCTGAACTTCATCTACTCGCACCTGAACCGGGTCATCCGGCGGGACTCCCAGCAGATGCTGTTCGTTGCCGGCCCCGGGCACGGCGGGCCCGCCGTCGTCGCGAACGCCTGGCTGGAGGGCACCTATTCCGAGATCTACAGCAACGTGGGCCCGGACGAGGACGGCCTAGCCGAGCTGTTCCGGCAGTTCTCCTACCCCGGCGGCATTCCCAGCCACGCCGCCCCGGAAACTCCGGGCTCCATCAATGAAGGCGGCGAACTCGGCTACTCGCTGGCGCACGCCTACGGCACGGTGTTCGACAACCCGCAGCTGATCACCGCCGTCGTGATCGGCGACGGCGAGGCGGAGACGGGGCCGCTGGCCGCGAGCTGGCACTCGCACAACTTCCTGGACCCGGCCGCGGACGGTGCCGTGCTGCCGATCCTGCACCTGAACGGCTTCAAGATCGCCAACCCCACGATTCTGGCGCGGATGCCGGAGGCCCAGCTGGAGCAGCTGCTGCGCGGGTACGGCCATGAGCCGCACTTCGTGACCGTCACCGACCCGGAGGACACCGCGGCCGCGCACCGCGATTTCGCCGCGGTGCTGGACCGCTGCCTGGCCGACATCCGGGCGATCCAGGCGGCCCGCAGGACCGCAACAACAGCCGGCGGGGCCGGCGGCAACGACGCGCCCGCCGCCGCGTGGCCGATGATCGTGCTGCGCTCGCCCAAGGGCTGGACCGGCCCGAAGACGGTCGACGGGCTGCAGGTGGAAGGCACCTGGCGCAGCCACCAGGTGCCCCTGGCCGAAGTCCGTACCAACCCCGAACACCTGGCGCAGCTCGGCCGGTGGCTGGAGTCCTACCGGCCGGACGAACTGTTCGACGGCGAGGGCCGGCTCCGGCCCGACGTCGCCGCGAACGCCCCCGGCGGGGAGCTGCGGATGAGCGCCACGCCGCATGCCAACGGCGGCGTCCTGCTGCGCGACCTGAAGCTGCCCGGCTACACGGACCACGCAGTGGACGTCGCCCGGCCGGGCCAGGAGCGGGTCAGCGCCATGCTGACCCTAGGCGGCTGGCTGCGGGACCTGATTGCGCTCAACCCGGAGACCTTCCGGCTGTTCGGTCCGGACGAGACCGCATCCAACCGGCTGCAGGACGTCTATGAGGTGACGGACAAGGTCTGGCAGTACCGGATCGAGGAGATCGACGAACACCTTGCGCGCGCCGGCCGGGTGATGGAGGTCCTCAGCGAGCACCTGTGCCAGGGCTGGCTGGAAGGCTACCTGCTGACCGGCCGGCACGGGGTGTTCAGCTGCTACGAGGCCTTCATCCACATTGTCGACTCGATGTTCAACCAGCACGCCAAATGGCTCAAGGTCCACCGCGAGCTGCCGTGGCGGCGGCCCGTCGCCTCGCTGAACTACCTGCTTTCCTCCCATGTCTGGCAGCAGGACCACAACGGCTTTTCGCACCAGGACCCCGGTTTCATCGACCACGCGGTGAACAAGAAGGCCGAGGTCATCCGCGTCTACCTGCCGCCGGACGCCAACACCCTGCTCTCCGTGATGGAGCACTGCCTCGACTCGCGGGACTACGTCAACATCGTGGTCAGTGGCAAGCAGCCCTCACCCACCTGGCTGGGGCCCGACGAGGCGGCGCACCATTGCCAGCGGGGCCTGGGGATCTGGGAATTTGCCGGGTCGGAGGTCCCGGGCGAGGAGCCCGACGTCGTGCTGGCCTGCGCGGGGGACGTCCCCACGGTGGAGACGGTGGCGGCGGCCGAACTGCTCAAGGAAGGGGCGCCCGGGCTGAAGATCCGGGTGGTGAACGTGGTGGACCTGATGCGGCTCCAGGACGCCGCCGAGCACCCGCACGGCCTCTCGTCCCGGGACTTTGACGGCATCTTCACCGCGGACAAGCCGATCATTTTCGCCTACCACGGCTACCCGTCGCTGATCCACCGGCTGGCGTACCGCCGCACCAACCAGGACGGTCTGCACGTGCGCGGCTACAAGGAGGAAGGCACCACCACGACGCCGTTCGACATGGCCATGCTCAACGGGATCGACCGCTACCAGCTGGCCATCGACGCGATCGACCGGGTGCCGGGCCTGGCGGAACGGCACTCGCTGCTGCGCCAGTCGCTGCAGGACCGGCGCATCCGGGCGCACAACCACACGAGGGAGCACGGTGAGGATGCGAAGGAGATCAGCGGCTGGACGCTCAGCGCTGAATAGCAGCGTAGCTGAATAGCCGCGTCGCGGCCCGGCCCGCAGCCCCGCACCGCGGCCGGCTAAGGGCCGGTGAGGCCGGCCAGGCCGCCGGTGGGCAGGTGGATCCAGCCCTCGGACCGGGCGGCCCGGGCGTGGCCGGCGTCGGGACGGAGGGTCGCGCCGAGGGCCACGGCCCGCGCGGTCAGCGAGGCGATGAGCGCGTCGAACATGTCGTCCGAGCCGGCCAGCGCGTCCTCATGTCCGGCCAGGTCCAGCCACGGTGCCGCCCGCTGGAGCCCGTCCAGGAGTTCGCCCAGCCGCTGCGTTTCCGCGCCCCCGCGGCCCTTGTAACCCCGGGCCAGCAGGCCCCAGGACTTCAGCGACGCGGCCGGGTAGACCTCGGCCAGCCGGCCGCTGCCGTCCCTGGCCTGCGGCCCCTGGTCCAGGGCGATCTTGGCCTGGATGACGGCGCAGCGCATTGCCGGGTGCGCCAGCCGGTCGGCGGAGACACTCAACGGGATCAGCCCGGTCCGCGCGGTGACAAAGCGGTCGGTGTCGCGGTAGGCCAGCCGCCGGCGGCCCTCGATGCCGTCGTAGTCCAGCACCGGGTGCGCCTCGCCGGCCAGGTGCCCTGCGATGAACGGCAGGAACGCGTCCGGCCAGCCTACGGGGCAGTCGATTCCGGTCATGTCGCTGGCGCCGAAGAGCCGCACAATGTCGTCGTCGTCGACGCCGAGCGACAGGTGCGCCAGGCGGGCGGTGCCCCCGCTCCACTCGATCACGGCTGCCGCGGTCTTTTTCGTGGCCGCGGCGAGGTCGACGCCGAGGGTCAGCATCCGCGGTCCGTCCGGGGTGTTCGGTGACACGGTCACGGCGTCAGCCCCTCGTCCGGCTCACAGCGCGCGGTACCGGAATGCGCCGGGAATCCCGCCGCGGCGCTCCAGGCCTTGCCCCGAGGCAAAGCGGGCCCACACGGCGCGCAGTGCCCGGCCCTGGGCGTTGATGTCCTCCCAGCTGGCGCCGGCGAGCAGCCCGGCTCCGGCCCACGTCTTCTCGTTGCCGAACAACAGCGGCAGGTCCACGGTGTGCGCGGCCCCGTAGAAGTTCCCCGGCGCGGCCCAGGACAGTACATAGCTGTACGCCGTGCCGCCGGCCCGCGCGTGGCGCCGGGCGAACCGCCTGGCGGACCGGCCGTACACCGCCTCGGTCACGGCCCAGTTGATGGCTTTGACGGCGGCGGTTCCGAGCACGGGGATTTTGGCCAGGCGGCTGACCGCGCGGTTGCGGGGCAGGAACATCCGGGCTTCCTCGGAGGTGTGCCCGATCAGGACCTCGATGCCGGGGGCCGTGCTGTTCCAGGCCTGCTCAATGCCGGACTCCGGCGGCAGGGGCGCGTGCCCGTACTGGGTGCCGAAGGGCATGGCCGCGATCAGCCCGAACTTCCGGGCCACCTGCGACACGTGCTCCTCGATCTCCACGACGTCCATTGCCGGGGTGTCTTCGGTGACGGCTTCCGCGGCGACGCCCATGGCGCGGCTCATCTTGTCCCGGCCCCGGGTAATGCCCAGCGGCGCGCTCTGGATGATGGCTCGCCGGAACAGGTCAGGCGCCTCCGGCGTCGCCATCAGGTGGGCGACGGCGTCGCCGCCGGCGGACTGCCCAAAGGCCGTGACGTTTTCCGGATCCCCGCCGAAGGCGCTGATGTTGCGCCGCACCCAGCGGAAGGCCTCCAGCTGGTCCAGCAGGCCCAGGTTGGCGGGCCGGCCGGTGCCGGTGGCCAGGTAGCCGAACAGGCCCAGGCGGTAGGTCACGGAGACCACAATGACGCGGTTTTCGGCGACGAGGGCCCTGGGGTCGAAGATCGCCAGGTCGCCGGAGCCGGAGGTATAGGAACCGCCGTGCAGCCAGACCATCACCGGCACGCGTTCGCCGTCGCGCAGGTCCTCCGGGATGGTGATGGAGAGCCGCTGGCAGTCCTCGCTGCCGGGGAGTTCCCCGTAGCGGGTGCCGAGGATGTCGTCCAGGAACGGGACCGGGGCCTGTGGGCAGGCGGGGGAGAGAGCCGTGGCCTCGAGGGTTTCGCTCCGGTCGGGCGCGGGTGCCGGCGGCTGGAAACGTGCGGCGGTGGCGTACGGGATTCCGGTGGCGCGCAGCACGCCGCCGTCGCGCCACCCGGTGACCGGGCCGCAGGGCGGGCTAAAGGCAGGCTCGGCGTTCATGAACCAACGATTTCACACATTCCTGATCCACGGCTGGCAGCGCGCACCTGCGCTTAAATAGCAACGCGGGGTCACTTACCGCCCATATCCGTCGGCCGGATGGGCGGTAGGTGACCCCGCGTTGGTGCTGCGGAGGCGTTAGTGCGCGCCCGGGACGAAGCGCTTGATGGAGGCTTCGAGTTCAGCTTCGGCCGCGGCGCGGTCGCCCCAGCCCTCGGCCTTGACCCATTTGCCCGGCTCCAGGTCCTTGTACCGGGTGAAGAAGTGCTCGATCTCCTTGATCAGGAACTCGCTGACGTCGCCGATCTCGTTGATGTGGTCGAAACGGGCATCCGTCGGGACGCAGAGGACCTTGGCGTCCCCGCCGCCGTCGTCGGTCATGTTGAAGACGCCGATCGGGCGGGCCTCGACGATCACGCCGGGGTAGAGGTCGAAGTCCTGCAGGAGCACCAGCGCGTCCAGCGGGTCGCCGTCCTCGCCCAGGGTGTTCTCAAAGAAACCGTAGTGCGTGGGGTACTGCATGGAGGTGAACAGGACGCGGTCCAGGCGGACGCGGCCGGTCTCGTGGTCGACTTCGTACTTGACGCGCGATCCCTTGGGGATCTCGATGGTCACGTCATGCTTCATGGAATGCTCCTCGACGGATTCAGGGGGTGCGCGGCACACACGACCTGCAAAAAAGCAGTGCCGGTGCCGCCGACTACTATTGAGGATATAGCGACAGGCCCTGGTTTCAGGAACTAGTGGGGACATTTCAGGACTAAAGGACCAACAGCAGCATGAAACCCAGAAAGCGCCGGGAGGGCACGGCTCACGCGCCCGGAACGCTCGGGCGCACCATTCCGATGCTGCTGCTGACCCTTCTGGTCCTTGCGCTCGCCATCCCGGCCGGCGTGGCGGTCAGTCCCGGGTTCCGCGGCCCGGTCCGGCCCCCCGAGCCCGCCGCGGCCGGCCCCTGGCAGCAGTTGCCCACCAGCCTCAGCACGCCCGACGGCGGTCCGGGCACCGCCGGCGCCATGCGGCCGCTCAGCGACGCGGCACCGGTGCCGGACGCCGCAGCGCTCGCCGCCGCCCTCACCGCCACCTTGAAGACCGACGGCGCCGGGTCCTTCAGCGGCGTGGTGCAGGACGCCATCACCGGCAAGGTGCTCTTTGACCGGTCCGGCGACGAGGTCCGCGCCCCGGCCTCCAACATCAAGCTGCTGACGGCCGCCGCTGCGCTGCGCACCCTCGGCCCGGACCGGCGCTTCAGCACCAGGGTCGTGGCCGGCCCCACGCGCGGCTCCGTGGTCCTGACCGGCGGCGGAGACGTGCTGCTGGGCGCCGGCAAGTCCGCGCCGGACGCGGTGCTGGGCCGTGCCGGGCTCGCCACCCTGGCGGAGTCCACCGTGGATGCCCTGCGGAAGGCCGGCACGACCGGCCCGGTGTCCGTCCTGCTGGACGATTCCCTCTTCACCGGACCGTCCCTCAGCCCGGCCTGGAGCCCGGAAGACGTGGCCGCCGGCGAAGTGGCGCCGTTGTTTCCGCTGGCCCTGAACTCGGCCCGTTACGACCCCGCCGTCACCACCGGACCCCGTCCCCGGGACGCCGCCATGACCGCAGCCGAGGCGTTCGCCGCCCGGCTGTCTGCCGCGGGCGCCGCCGCCGGGCTCACCGTCGCACCCGGCGTCGCCAGGCTGCCCGCGGCGCGCAAGCCTTCCCCGGCCGCCGGCGGACAGGCCGGCAAGGTCCTCGCCGAAGTCCAGTCCGCCACCGTCAGCCAGCAGGTGGACCTGATGCTGCGCACCTCGGACAATTACCTCGCCGAGGTGCTGGGCCGGATGGTGGCGGTAGCCAGCGGGAAACCGGCCAGCAACGCCGGCGCCGTCGCGGCCGTCCTGCGGCAGCTCGAGGAACTGGGCATCCCCGCGGCCACGCTCCGGGCAGCCGACCTGGCCGGGCTGACCCTGGACAACAAGGTCTCGGCGCGGCAGCTCGCCGCCGTCGTCCGCGCGATGACCACGGGCACGGACACCCGCCTCCGGTCCGCCCTGGCCGGGTTCCCGGTGGCCGGGCTGACCGGAACACTGGGCGGCCGGTACACGGATACCAGCACCGCCCGGGGCGCGGGCCTGGTCCGCGCCAAGACAGGGACGCTGAACACCGTGATCGCCCTCAGCGGCTACGTCGTGGACGCCGACGGCCGGCTCCTGGTTTTCTCCTTCATCGGCAACGGACTCACCCCCGGGGCTGCCGGCAACAAGACGGCCCTGGACCGGACAGCCTCGGTCCTGGCGGGCTGCGGCTGCCGCTGAGGCCGCGCCGTTTCGACGGTTCCCTGCGCATCAGTGGGTTCGAAACGTCTAATCAGCAGGGAACCATCGAAACGGCGGCCACCGGCTGCCCGTTCGCTCCGCGACGAACTTAAGGCGCATCCCCGGCCTGCTGTGATCTGATGGGGCTATGGAGTCCTCTTCGCGCGAGACATCTGCCGAGACATCTGCCCGGTCAGCAAGCCAGGCCCAGGCCCTCATCAACTGGGAGCTCGCGGCGTCCACGGCCGCGCGCCTCACTCCGGCCGGGCCGTCGCTGGGCTCCGCGGAGATCGGCGCCGCCGTCGAAAACCTGCGCCTGATGGCGGACATCTCGGTGCCGCACGTCCATGACATCACCGGACTTGAGGCCGCCCGGGACCTCCGCGACTCCTCCGTCCTGGTGGTGGACCGTGCGTCGTGGGCCAAGGCGAACACGCAGAGCTTCGCCGTGATGCTGCAGCCCGCCATCGAGAAAATGCTCGAAGGACGCCGCGGGACCGTGGGCCCGGGCGCCGCCAGCGTCAGCGGCGCGATCACCGGCAGCCAGCTGGGCGCCATCCTGGCGTTCCTCTCCAGCAAGGTCCTGGGCCAGTACGACCCGTTTTCCGCGCTGGCCGAGAATTCCACGGCCCCCGCCGCCGGCCGGCTGCTGCTGGTGGCCCCCAACATCATCGCGGTGGAACGCGAGCTCAACGTCGCGCCCGAGGATTTCCGGCTCTGGGTCTGCCTGCACGAACAGACCCACCGCGTGCAGTTCGCCGCCGCCCCCTGGCTCCGCCACCACATGCTGGACCAGATCGAGGACCTCAGCGCCCACCTGCTGGGCAACGTCGACTCGATCATGGAACGCGCCGCGGCAGCTGCGAAGGCCCTCAAGGACCGGTCCGCGCCCGGAGCGGCCCCCGGCCGCGGGGCAATCCTGGACCTGTTGCAGGACCCGGCCGAGCGTGCGGCGATCTCGCACCTCACCGCGGTCATGAGCCTGCTGGAAGGCCACGCCAACGTGGTGATGGATGCGGTGGACGCCAGCATCGTCCCGTCGGTCAAGACCATCCGGCAGCGGTTCAACGCCCGCGGCAAGGACCGCGGCGCGATCGAGAAGTTCATCCGCAGCCTGCTCGGCCTGGACGCAAAAATGCGGCAGTACAGCGACGGCTCGAAGTTCGTCCGCGAAGTGGTTGACGCCGCCGGCATGGAAGGCTTCAACAAGGTCTGGGAGTCCGCCGACCACCTGCCCACCGAACCCGAAATCCACGACTCGAAGCTCTGGCTCGAACGGATGGGGCTCTAGTCCGCGTGCCCGCCACCAGCAACCCGGATCTCCCGGCGGCTTCCGGCGGACGACGACGGCCCGGCCGGCTGGCGCCCGTCGTCGGCAAGGCCCGGAAAATGCTGCAGGACGCCCTCGCCGACGCCGGCTACCCCGCGCGCGTGCTGGTGGCCTGCAGCGGCGGACCGGACTCGCTGGCGCTCGCCGCCGTCGCGTCCTACTTCGGCCGCCGCGGCCACGTCGACGGGCACCCGGTGTCCGTCGGCGCCGTCGTGGTGGACCACCAGCTCCAGCCCGGCTCGGCGGAGGTGGCCGCCGCGGCGGCCGTGGCGCTGCAGGAGCTGGGACTGGCCCCCGTCCAGGTCCGGACAGTCGACGTCGCCCCTGCCGGGATGGGCCCGGAAGCCGCCGCGCGGGACGCCCGGCACGCCGCCCTCGAAGCCGCCGCCGACGAGACCGGCGCCGGAGCCATCCTGCTGGGCCACACCCTGGACGACCAGGCCGAGCAGGTCCTGCTGGGGCTGGCGCGCGGCTCCGGGACCCGCTCGCTCGCCGGCATGCGGCCGGCCCGCGGCCGCCTGCTGCGGCCCTTCCTCGGGCTGCGCCGGGTCGAGACGCTGGAAATCTGCGCGGTTGAGGGGCTGGACCCCTGGCACGACCCCAGCAACGCGGACCCCTCGTTCGCCCGCTCGCGGACCCGGGTGGAGGTACTGCCGATGCTGGAGGACAAACTGGGCCCGGGCGTGGCCGAGTCGCTGGCCAGGACGGCGTCGATCCTGCAGCTCGACGCCGACTACCTCGAGGATGTGGCGAACGACACCTTTGCCCGGCTGCAGGAGCGCACCGGCACGGAGCTCGGCCTGCCCGAGGCCGCGCTGCGCGAACTGGCGCCGGCCGTGAGGTTCCGGGTGATCGCCAAGGCCGCCGCCGCCGTCGGGGGTCAGCAGCCGAGCTACCAGCGGCTGCTCGCCGCGGAGGCGCTGCTGCGCCGGCAGGGCTCCGCGGGGCCGGTGGAGTTGCCCGGCGGCGTGAGCGTCTACCGGCTCTCGCTCGCCCAGTTGCTCGCGGCGGAGCGGTCCGCCCCCGCCGGCGGTCCCCGTGAGGGCGCCCGCTGTGGGAAGCTTGTATTCCGGCCTCAAAAACCGCCCCAAGAATAGTCGCACCCGCATCTACACAGGAGCCATTGGTGGATTCAAACGACGTCCAGGCAGACCTCAAGCACGTTCTCTACTCCAAGGAGCAGATCCAGTCCCGGATCACCGAACTCGCTGCCCAGATCGACAAGGACTACGAAGGCCGCGATCTGCTGATCGTCGGTGTGCTCAAGGGTGCGGTCATGGTGATGGCGGACCTGGCCCGCGCGCTGCACAGCCACGTCTCGATGGACTGGATGGCCGTCTCCTCCTACGGTTCCGGCACGCAGTCCTCCGGCGTGGTCCGCATCCTCAAGGACCTGGACACGGACCTGATGGGCAAGGACGTCCTGATCGTCGAGGACATCATCGACTCCGGCCTCACGCTCTCCTGGCTTAAGACCAACCTGGAGTCCCGCGGCCCGGCCTCGGTGGAGATCTGCACCGCGTTCCGCAAGCCCACTGCCGCCAAGGTCCAGATCGACGTCAAGTACGTCGGCTATGACATCCCCAACGAATTTGTCGTCGGGTACGGCCTGGACTACGCCGAGAAGTACCGCAACCTGGACTTCGTGGGCACCCTCGCACCGCACGTCTACGAGTAGAACCGGCGGCCACGCCCCGGCTCGACGCTGAGCCTGTTCTGCCCCGCACAGCCCTCCGCTACGCCGATAGGGAACTTTTACCCTTGACCGTGCGTGAGTTACTGCGACGGTGTATAGCTAGAACCTGACGCAGCACCACACGCGCGCAGATCGGTCGCCGTGCAGCACTACCAGGAGGGACGGGGCGAGCCCCCGATCAGATGAAAGCGAAGAGTTTCTTCAAAGGCCCGGGCATCTGGATTGTCGTTGTTATCGGCATGCTCCTGCTGGCCTTTGCCACCCTGGCCCCGGGGGGATCGGTCCGGATCGACACGGACAAGGGCCTGGAGCAGTTGTCCACCGGCAAGGTCGAGCAGGCCAAGATTTTCGACGCCGAGAACCGCGTGGACCTGGTGCTGCGGGACGACTACCAGGCTGACGGGCAGAACAAGGGTAAAAACGTCCAGTTCTACTTCGTCAACGCCCGCGCGGCCGACGTCGTCAAGGCCGTGACCGCTGCGAAGCCGCCGAGCGGCTTCACCGACCAGCCGGTCGAAAGCAACTGGTTCTCCGGCCTGTTCTCGCTGCTGGTCCCGGTGCTGCTGCTGGGTGTGCTCTTCTGGTTCCTGCTCTCCCGGATGCAGGGCGGCGGCTCCAAGGTCATGCAGTTCGGCAAGTCCAAGGCCAAGATGGTTAATAAGGACATGCCGCAGGTGACCTTCAGCGACGTCGCCGGCGCCGACGAGGCCGTCGAGGAACTCCAGGAAATCAAGGAATTCCTCCAGGAACCGGCCAAGTTCCAGGCGGTGGGCGCCAAGATCCCCAAGGGCGTGCTGCTGTACGGCCCTCCCGGCACCGGCAAGACGCTGCTGGCCCGTGCCGTCGCTGGCGAGGCCGGCGTCCCGTTCTTCTCCATCTCCGGTTCGGACTTCGTCGAAATGTTCGTCGGCGTGGGCGCCTCCCGTGTCCGCGACCTGTTCGAACAGGCCAAGGCGAATTCGCCGGCCATCATCTTCGTGGACGAGATCGACGCCGTCGGCCGGCACCGCGGCGCCGGAATCGGCGGCGGCAACGACGAACGCGAGCAGACCCTCAACCAGCTCCTGGTTGAAATGGACGGCTTCGACGTCAAGACCAACGTCATCCTGATCGCGGCCACCAACCGCCCCGACGTGCTCGACCCCGCGCTGCTGCGGCCGGGCCGCTTTGACCGCCAGATCTCGGTCGAGGCCCCCGACCTGATCGGCCGCGACCAGATCCTGAAGGTGCACGCCAAGGGCAAGCCGATGGCTCCCGGCGTCGACCTCAAGGCCGTCGCGAAGAAGACCCCCGGCTACACCGGCGCGGACCTGGCGAACGTGCTCAACGAGGCCGCGCTGCTGACGGCCCGCTCCAACGCCAACCTGATCGACGACCGTGCCCTCGACGAGGCGATCGACCGCGTCATGGCCGGCCCGCAGAAGCGCAGCCGCGTGATGAAGGAACACGAGCGCAAGGTCACCGCCTACCACGAGGGCGGGCACGCCCTGGTGGCCGCGGCGTTGCGCAATTCGGCTCCGGTCACCAAGATCACCATCCTGCCGCGCGGCCGCGCCCTGGGCTACACCATGGTGGTCCCGGAGAACGACAAGTACTCCGTGACCCGCAACGAGCTGCTGGACCAGATGGCCTACGCCATGGGCGGCCGGGTGGCCGAGGAGCTCGTCTTCCACGACCCGTCCACGGGCGCCTCCAACGACATCGAAAAGGCCACCGGGATCGCCCGGAAGATGGTCACCGAGTTCGGCATGAGCGAGCGGGTCGGCGCGGTGCGGCTCGGCCAGGGCGGCGGCGAGCCGTTCCTGGGCCGCGACGCCGGCCACGAGCGCAACTACTCGGACCAGATCGCCTACGTCGTGGACGAGGAAGTGCGCCGCCTGATCGAAGGCGCGCACGACGAGGCCTACGCGATCCTGACCGAGAACCGCGACGTCCTGGACCAGCTGGCCCTGGAGCTGCTGGAACGCGAGACCCTGAACCAGGGCGAGATCGCGCAGGTCTTCACGAATATCCGCAAGCGCGATTTCCGCGAGATCTGGCTCTCCAAGGAGACCCGGCCGATCCAGGCCGTCGGCCCGGTGGAGTCCCGCCGCGAAAAGGCGGAGCGCGAAGCCCAGGAGGAGGCCAAGGAAGCCCGGCTCGAGGAACCGCTGGACACCCGGCCCCCGCACGCCCAGGGCGTCCCCGGGCAGGAGCCCTTCCAGGGCGGTGTTACGGATCTGGGGCCTGACGGCCATCCCGGCTAGGCTTCTTCTGTGACTTCTTACTTCGACGACGACGACGTTCCCGCCACCGCCGGCCTCTTCTCCGCGGAAGGGGCGGCGGGGGATCCCGGCCAGAACACCACCCCGGTGGACCACCCCCGGATCCAGGCGGCGGTGCGCGAGATCCTGCTCGCGATCGGCGAAGACCCGGACCGCAGCGGCCTTGTGGACACCCCGAAGCGCGTCGCCAAGGCCTACGCGGAGATGTTCGCCGGCCTGCACCACGACCCGGCCGAGATCCTCGCCACCACCTTCGACCTTGACCATGAGGAACTGGTCCTGGTCAAGGACATCCCGTTCTACTCGACCTGCGAACACCACTTGGTGCCGTTCCACGGCGTCGCCCACGTCGGGTACATTCCCTCCCACGACGGCAAGGTCACCGGGCTGAGCAAGCTGGCCCGGCTGGTGGACATGTTCGCCCGCCGCCCGCAGGTCCAGGAACGGCTGACCACCCAGATCGTCGAAGCCCTCGTCACCCACCTCAAGCCGCGCGGCGCGATCGTCGTCGTCGAATGCGAACACCTCTGCATGTCGATGCGCGGCATCCGCAAGCCCGGTGCGAAGACCGTCACCAGCGCGGTCCGCGGGCAACTGCATGACCCGGCCACCCGCGCCGAAGCCATGAGCCTCATCCTCGGAAGGTAAGAACAACACACTATGGATTCCCTCGCCGCAGCCCCTGGAACAGGTCCTGCCACCTCGCCGCTGCCCGTGCTGCGCAAGCCGCGCCCGGCCGCGAGCTTCAAGGACCTGCCGACGGACCGGACGCTCGTGATGGGGATCCTGAATGTCACCCCGGATTCGTTCAGCGACGGCGGCCGGCACGCGACGCCGGACACCGCCATCGCCGCCGGCCTGCGGATGTTCTACGCCGGCGCCGACATCATCGACGTCGGCGGGGAATCCACCCGTCCGGGCGCGGCCGAGGTCAGCGTCGGGGAGGAGCAGCGCCGGGTGCTGCCCGTCGTCGAGGCGCTGGTCAAGGCCGGCGCCCTGGTCAGCATCGACACCACCCATGCGGCCACCGCCGAGGCCGCCCTGGCCGCCGGCGCCGCGATTATCAACGACGTCTCCGGCCTCACGATCGAGCCGGAAATGCTTGAGTTGGTGGCGAGGAGCAAGGCGCCGTACATCCTCACGCACCGCCGCGGCGACGCGAACACCATGGACTCGCTGGCCGACTACAACAACGTCGCAGCGGAGGTCGCCGCTGAACTCGCCGGTGTCCGGGACAAGCTCTATGCGGCCGGCGCCTCGCCCGAGCAGATCATCCTGGACCCGGGCCTGGGCTTCGCGAAGAACGAGTCACAGAACTGGGAACTGCTGCAAAACATCGACGTGCTGCAGGGCATGGGCCACAAGGTCCTGGTCGCCGCGTCCCGGAAGCGGTTCCTCGGCAGCCTCCTCACCGTCGCCGGCAAGGCCGCCGCGCCCCACGAACGGGACTCCGCCACGGCGGCCGTGACCGCCATCAGCGCCTTCCGTGGCGCCTGGGCCGTCCGCGTGCACGACGTCGGCCCCAGCCTCGACGCCGTCAAGGTCGCCGCCCGCCTCGCCCCCGCCAGCCCGGCCAGTCCGGCGGCGGCCCCGGCCGCACCCGGCGACAGCTGAACCGGCGCCCCATGGACCGGATCACGCTGAGTGGTGTCACCGCCGTCGGGCACCACGGAGTGTTCGACTTCGAACGCCGGGACGGCCAGCCGTTCGTCGTCGACGCCGTGCTGCACCTGGACTTCGGCAAGGCCGCGGCGAGTGACGACGTGCGGGACACCGCGCACTACGGCGAGGTGGCCGAGTGCATCCGCGGCTGGATCACCGGTACCCCGCAGAACCTGATTGAAGCCCTCGCGGTGCGGATCGCCGACGATGTGCTGCTGCGCTTCCCGGTGGCCGCGGTGGACATCACCGTGCACAAACCCAAGGCCCCGATCCAGGTCGACTTCGGCGACGTGTCCGTCAGCGTGCACCGGGAACGGCCATGAGCCCGCACGCCGCCCCCTACACGCGCGCCGTGATCGCGCTTGGCAGCAACCTGGGGGAGCGCAACGACACGCTTTCCGCCGCCGTCGCCGACCTCGTCGACCCGCCCGAGGTACGGCTGCTGGCCATCTCGCCGATCGTACAGACCAAGGCCGTCGGCGGCCCGCCGGACCAGCCGGACTTCCTGAACATGGTGATCGCCGTGGAAACCTCGCTGTCCCCGGAGGAACTGCTGCGGCACTGCCACGCGGTGGAACAAAAGCACTTCCGGGTCCGCGAGGTCCGCTGGGGTCCGCGCACCCTCGACGTGGACATCATCACCTACGGCGAGCTGGTCAGCTCCGACCCCGACCTGACGCTCCCGCATCCACGCGCCGCGGAGCGCGCCTTTGTGCTCTATCCCTGGTCCCTGATCGAGCCCGCGGCCGAGCTGAACGGGGAACGGGTGGGCGACCTCGCCGCCAAGGCCGCCGACTTCCCCGACCTCGTGCCGTTCGACGGTTTCGAGGAACTCAAAGGCACGGCCGGAGTGGTGGAGGCGCCGTGAAACCAATCAGCCCGCTTCTGCTGCTCGTCATCGGAGTCGCCCTCGCCGTCCTGGGCTGGCTCGCCAGCCTGATGACCGCCCGCTACGGGTTGAACACCCCGGTGCTGCCGCTGACCGGGCTGATCACCATGGGCGTGATCGTGGCCGTCACCCTGATCCTGGGCATCCGCGTGCTGCGCTGGCGCAACGGGAAAAAGAAGAAAATGCTCAACCCGATCCTGGCCGCGTGGACCCTCGTCCTCGCCCAGGCCTGCGCTTACACCGGGACCGTGCTGCTGGGCTGGCACGCCGGGATTTTCCTGGACCAGCTGCGGCTTTGGTCCGTGCGCAGCGGGCAGTCCATTACCTGGGAGACGCTGTCCATGGCCGGCGGCGGCCTCGTTATGGTGGTGGTGGGCCTCGTGGTGGAGCGGTTCTGCCGGATTCCCCCGGAGGACGGCGACGCCGAGGGGACCCCCGGGCTGCAGGGCAAGCGCGGCAAACCCGAGGCCGAAGGCGAATATGCATACCGAGGCGATTGACCCTCCTGGGGTGGCCTGGCTGCGGGTTTCCCCGCGCTACGTCACCGTGCGGATGGCGGCCTGGGCGCTGGGCAACGCGGCCGCCGTCGCGGTCCTTTCGCTGCCCCTCGTCCTGGTTCTCACCGGCGTGTGGGACTGGCCGCCGCTCTGGCTCGCCGTCGCGCTGCCCGCCGCTGCCCTCGTGCTGGCCCTCTGGCGGCTGGTCCTCATCCCGCGCCAGGTGCGCTCCATCGGTTACGCCGAACGCGAGGACGACCTCCTGATCCGGCGTGGCATCTTTTTCCAGCGCGTCCTGGTGGTGCCGTACGGCAGGATGCAATACGTGGACATCGGCGCCGGCCCGGTGGAACGCGGCCTGGGCCTGTGCACCCTCAAGCTTCACACCGCCTCGGCCGGGACCAGCGCGGAGATCCCCGGCCTGCCCGCGGCGGAGGGGGCGCGGCTCCGCGAACAGCTGTCCGCCCGCGGCGAGGCCCGTCTGGCCGGGCTGTGAGCGCCGCCGGGGACAGCTGGCAGCGCGTTCATCCAGCCTCCCCGTTCGTCCGGGGCTGGGTGGCGCTGGCAGCGATGTTCTTCTTTTTCGGACGCGACGCCTTCGAACGGCTGCTCCAGGGCGGCCCGGTCTTCGACGATCGGCTCGCCGGGAGGGCGCCGTGGCTGGTGCTCGGCGGCGGCACGGTGCTGCTGCTGACCGTTATCGGCTTTGTCCTGAGCTGGTACTTCACCCGCTACCAGGTGGCTGACGGGTACGTGCGGGTCAACACCGGGGTGCTGTTCAAGCAGCAACGCCAGGCCAGGCTGGACCGGGTCCAGGCGATCGACGTCGTGCAGCCTTTGCTGGCACGGATTTTCGGGCTCGCTGAGCTCCGGTTCGAGGTCGCCGACGCCGGAACGTCCGCAGTGCACCTCGCCTACCTGCGCGCGGACGAGGCCCGCCAACTCCGCGCGACCATCCTGGCCAGCGCCTCCGGTGCCGCTGGTGCCACCGTAGGCACCCGCGCCCCCGGTGCCGCGGCGGGGCTGGAAGCACCGGGCCAGCTGGCCGCAGCCGCGGTGGAAGCGCCGGAACGGGTGGTGCTGACCGTGCCGCCGCAACGCCTGGCGGGGTCGCTGGTGCTGAGCGAGCAGAGCGTCTTCATTGTCCTCGGCGCCGTGGCCTCGGTGCTGCTCTCGGCCGTCACGGAAAACCGCAGCTTCTTCCTGTACCTGATCCCCGCCGGCCTGGGCCTGGTCGCGGCGTACTGGAACTCCTTCAACAAGGGCTACAACTTCACCGCCGCCATTTCCCCGGACGGCATCCGGCTGCGCTACGGCCTGCTGGACACCCAGGCCCAGACACTGCCGCCGGGACGGATCCAGGCCCTGCGCATCAGCCAGCCGCCGCTCTGGCGGATCTTCGGCTGGTACCGGATGCAGGTCAACGTGGCCGGTTATGGAACGGCCGGCGGCAACGGCGAGGGCTCCTCCCGGACCACCCTGCTGCCGGTCGGAACGCTGGCAGAGGTGTTCATCATGCTCTCACTGGTCCTGCCCGACCCCGGCACCCGGGACCCCGTGCGCGTCTTCACCGCAGGCCTGAAGGGCCTGGCGCCCTCCGGCGGTCCGGCGGCACGGGATGACGACGGCGGCGGTCCGGCAACCCCCGACGACGGCGGCTTCGTCACCACACCGGCGCGGGCGCGGGCGCTTGCCCCGCTGGGCTGGCGGCGCAACGGCTTCGCCGCCACCGACACCGCGCTGCTGATCCGGTCCGGCCGCTGGTGGCGCCAGCTCGTGCTGGTCCCGCACCAGCGCACCCAGTCGATCGCGCTGCAGCAGGGGCCGCTGGCCCGGCGTTTCCGGGTGGCGGACCTCGTCCTGCACACCACCGCGGGGCCGGTGGCGCCGCGGCTGGTCCAGGCCGGCCTGAACGAGGGCCGGGCCCTGCTCGACGCGCAGGCGGCCCGGGCCCGGAGCGCGCGGAAACTGCAGACCAGTGAACACTGGCTCGGGGCGGCCGCACCGCTCGCGCACGAACCACTCGCGCACGACCGTCTCGACCACGAACCGAAGGAAGGGCCGCAGCATGGCTAAGCCAGGACGCCTCGGCGTCGGAATCATCGGAGCCGGCAAGGTGGGAGCCGTCCTGGGGGCGGCGCTGCGCGCAGCCGAGCACGCCGTCGTCGGGGTCTCCGCCGTCTCGGACGCAAGCCGCGAACGCGCGGAAACCCTGCTGCCCGGTGTCCCCGTCCTCGAGGTGCAGGACATTGTGGAGCGTGCCGAACTGGTGCTGCTGGCGGTCCCCGACGATGCGCTCGGCCCCCTCGTAGAAGGCCTCGCGAAACTCGGCGCCTGGCAGCCCGGCCAGCTCGTTGCCCACACGTCCGGGCGGTTCGGCGTCGGCATCCTGCGCCCGATCCGGGCCGCGGGGGCAATCCCGCTGGCGCTGCACCCGGCCATGACCTTCACCGGGATGAGCCTGGACCTCACCCGGCTGCTGGATTGCAGCTTCGGTGTGACGGCCGACCCGGCGATGCTGCCGATCGCGCAGGCGCTCGTGGTGGAGATGGGCGCCGAGCCGGTCGCGATCGCCGAGGGCGACCGCACGGTCTACCACGCGGCCCTGGCCCACGGCTCGAACCATCTGGTCACCCTCGTGGCCCAGGCGTCCGAACTGCTGCGCGAGGTGGGCGTCGAAGCACCCGAGCGCATGCTGGGGCCCCTGCTGCGCGCCAGCCTGGAGAACGCCCTGGCCTCGGGCGAGTCTGCGCTGACCGGACCGGTGTCCCGCGGCGACGTGGGAACTGTCGCCGCGCACTCGGAGGCCCTGCGGGAACTCGACGGTGGGTCCGGCGGCGATATTCTGGAGGCGTACCTGGCCATGGCACGGGCAACGGCCCGCCGCGCGGGCAGCCGCGGGCTGTTGAAGCCGGACCAAATTGAGGGCATCCGGCGGGCTCTCGAGGGCCCCGACGCCGATGCCCCGATTCCTGAGGAAGGACCCTGAGATGGCAATCCAGCTCGTGACCACGGCTGCCCGGCTGCGCGCCGAGAGCGCCCGCCTGCTCACCGAGAAACGCGGCACCTCGCAGGGGCTCGTGCCGACGATGGGCGCCCTGCACGAGGGACATGCCCAGCTGGCGCGCACCGCCGTCGCGCAAAACGACGTTGTGGTGGCGAGTATCTTCGTCAACCCGCTGCAATTCGGCGAGGCCGTGGACCTCGAACGGTACCCGCGCACGCTGGAGGCGGACCTGGCCCTGCTCGAGGCCGAAGGCGTCGACCTCGCCTTCGCGCCCGCGGTGGAGGAGGTGTACCCGGGCGGGGAACCCCTGGTGCGGATCACCTCGGGCGTGCTGGGGGACAAGTGGGAGGGCGCCTCCCGGCCCGGGCACTTCGACGGCGCCCTGACGGTGGTGGCGAAGCTGCTGCACTACGGGCTACCCGCGCTGGGACAGAGCACGTACCGGGCCTACTTCGGCCAGAAGGACGCCCAGCAGCTGGCCCTCGTGAAGCGCATGGTGGCTGACCTGAACTTCCCGGTGGAGATCGTCCCGGTGCCGATTGTGCGGTCCCCGGACGGGCTGGCGCTCTCCAGCCGGAACCGTTTCCTCTCGGCCGAGGAGCGCGAAGCGGCCCTGGTGCTGTCCCGGGCACTGCGGCTGGTCGAGGAGCGGGCCAACGCGCACGAACCCCTTGACCTGGACTCCGCGCGGGCGCTGGTGGAGTCCCAGCCCCTCGTGGAACTGGACTACTTCGACGTCGTGGATCCGCGCACCCTCGAGCCGCTCGCCGAGAACTGCCGGGAGACCCCGTTCCGCGGCGAGGGCCTGGTCCTGATCGCGGCCAAGGTCGGCCCGGTGCGGCTGATCGACAACGTGCCGCTGGACTCCTGACCCCCTAGAAGCCGGAGGAGGCAACGCGCGGTCACCTAGCGCCCGTCCGGCGGCCCACCGTGGGCCGGGACTGACCCCGCGTTGTTTTCCCGCGGCGGGAATTACTGCCGCCCGGCACGGGTTGGAAATCGTAGTGGCGACATAGTTCGCCGAAACCCAACGTCGACTCCCAAGGGGATTCCCATGCCAGCAGATGCCCCTTCCAACGTCCAAGACAGCCTGGCCCCGCCGACCCGGACCGACGCCGCCGCCCCCGCGGCAGCGCAGCGCGGTGAGGCACCCGCGGCGCCGGAGAAGCTGTCCCGGGAATCCGTCACCATCATCGCCACCCTGCTGGTAGCCACCTTCGTGGTGATCCTCAACGAGACCATCATGAACGTCGCCCTGCAGCGGCTGATGGTGGACCTGCGGGTGGACGCTCCCACCGTGCAGTGGCTGTCCACCGGCTTTATGCTGACCATGGCCGTGGTCATTCCCACCACCGGTTTCATCCTGCAGCGGCTCTCCACCCGGGCGGTCTTTATGCTGGCGATGGGGCTGTTTTCCGCGGGCACCCTGCTGGCGTCCCTCGCACCTGGCTTTGAAATCCTGCTGCTGGCCAGAATTATCCAGGCCGGCGGCACCGCGATCATGCTGCCGCTGCTGATGACCACCATCCTCACCCTGGTCCCGGTCTCCCGTCGCGGCGCCGTCATGGGCAACGTAAGCATCGCGATCTCGGTGGCACCGGCCATGGGACCGACGGTTTCCGGAATGATCCTGCAGCACTTTTCCTGGCGGTTCATGTTCGTGTTCGTCCTCCCCATCGCGCTGCTCGCGTTCGGCATCGGTGCCCGGTTCCTGAGGAACATCGGCGAAAAAGAGAAAACCCGGCTGGACGTGCTGTCGGTGGTCCTTTCTGTCCCGGCCTTCGGCGGGGTTGTCTACGGACTGAGCCAGATCGGCGGCGGGGGCGGTGCCGGCGCCCCGGCGGTCGCGGCGCTCGCCGTCGGCGTCGTGGCGCTGCTGGCCTTTGTCCTGCGCCAGCTCAGGCTGCAGAAGGCCGAGGCGCCGCTGCTGGACCTGCGCGCGTTCAACTTCCGGATGTTCACCGTGTCCGTGCTGCTGCTGGTGGTGGCGATGATTGCGCTGTTCGGCGCCGTGATCCTGCTGCCGCTGTACCTGCAGGAGATCCGGGGCCTGAAGTCGCTCGAGACAGGCCTCGTCCTGCTGCCGGGCGGCCTGGCGATGGGTCTGCTGGGCCCGGTCATCGGCAGGCTCTTCGACAAGGTGGGTCCGTTGCCGCTGACGGTGACCGGGTCCGTCATGATGGTGCTCTCGCTCTGGCAGTTCTCCAGGCTGGACAGCCAGACGCCGGTGGGCTGGATCATCGCGCTGCATGTGGCGCTGAGCCTGGGTCTGGCGCTGCTGTTTACGCCTGCCTTCACCACGGGGCTGAACCCGTTGCCGCCGCACCTGTACTCCCACGGGTCGGCCATCATGAGCACCCTGCAGCAGGTCGCGGGTGCGGCGGGCACAGCGCTGCTGGTCTCCATCTTCGCGGCCGTCTCGGCCGGCTCCGGTATCGTCGCCGGCATGCACGCGGCGTTCCTGACCGCGGCCGCCATCGCACTCGCCGCCGTCGTGCTGTCCCTGCTGATGCGCAAGACCGACGGCGCGGCAGCCCCGGGCGGCCACTGACCCGGCAGCTGCTAGCCGGCGAAGAACTCGCTGAGTTCGGCGATGAGCTTGTCCGGCGCCTTGTTGACCCCGTCGTGGCCCATGCCCGGCAGGATGGTGTAGCTGGAACCGGAGAGCACGTCGTGGATCTGCCCGCAGGCCACACCGAAGTACGCCGGGCTCTTCTCGCCCACGATGATCAGCGTCTCCAGCGGCAGCTCCAGGAACGGCTCGGCCGGCATGTCCGCGGCGATGATCGCCTTGATCTCGCGGACGCCGGTCTTCATCAGCTCGCGCAGCTGCTTGCCGACCGGGGTGCCGGCGGTGAGCTTGTTCGCCAGCGTCAGCATCGACAGCGGCATCCGGGACAGCGCGCTTCCGGTCTCCAGGCCGCGGACCAGCACGGCGAGGGCGCGGTCGTCGTCGCCCGCCGCCGTGAGCCGCTCGTATTCGGCAGTCCAGTCCGCCGTGACGCTGTGGTTCACCGAGACGGCCGGGTCGTACACGGCCAGCCGTTCCACCGGCAGGGTGCGGGCCGCGTGCAGCGCCACCGCGCCGCCGAAGCTGTGCCCGAAGACGTCGGTACTGGCGGTGTGCTTCATCACGGCATCTAGGTCACGGATGTCCACGTCCAGCGTGTAGTCCTCCGGCTGCGGTGAGGACGAGCCACGGCCGCGGCGGTTAAACGTGTGCACCGGGCGGCCCAGGGCGGCGCTGAGCTTCTGCGCGAACCGGGTGTAGTCGGCGGCCGTCACCATTGAGGCCGGGACGACGACGACGCCGGAACCCGCCGCGGCGAGCTCCGCGCCCGTGCTGAAAAGCTCAAGGGTTCCGCCGTCGGGGGTTCTGATGTTCTCGCGGGTCATGCTCCGAGCCTAGCCGAGGCGCCCGGAACCGCACAGCGGGGAGCGGCTAGCCCAGCCGGCCGCCGGAGATCTCCAGGTAGCATGATCCGCACAGCGACTCGTACCAGGCGTCCTGCCCGTCGATGGCCACCTGGTCGCCGTCGAACACCACTTCATCGCCGATCCGGCGGGTGTTGAAGATGGCCTTGCGGCCGCAGCGGCAGATCGTCTTGAGCTCCTCCAGGGTATGCGCGATTTCCAGCAGCCGGAGCGAACCGGGGAAGGCGCGGGTCCGGAAATCGGTGCGGATGCCGTAGGCGAGCACGGGAACGTTGTCCAGCACGGCGATCCGGAACAGATCGTCCACCTGCTCCGGCTCAAGGAACTGGGCCTCATCCACCAGCAGGCAGGCCACGGGCGGCGTGTCCACGTGCTGCAGCAGGGCATCTGGGTCATCCCCGTGGGCGTGCGCGGAGAACAGCTGCCGGGCGGACGCCCCGGCGGGGATCAGGAAGTCCACCGAGCGGGTCATCCCCAGCCGGGACACGACGTCGGTGTCGCCCTTGGTGTCGATGTCCGGTTTGGCGAGCACCACCCGCTGGCCGCGCTCCTCATAGTTGAACGCTGCCTGCAGCAGGCCCGTCGACTTGCCGGAGTTCATCGCGCCGTAGCGGAAGTAAAGCTTGGCCAAGGGGGTCCTTTCGACATAGGTCGCCCCCGATTCTAGTGCCAGACGTCCAATGCCAGACGTCAGCGGGCCGGCCGCAGCCGCCGCCGCACCTGTAGCCGTGCCGGGCCGGAAGCGTCGCCGCCGAGCAGGAACCTGGCGGCGATGACCGCCAGCCGGCGGTTCCCCGGGCGGATCGGTCCTTCGTGCAGCTGGCCCGGCACCACCGCGAACTCGATCGCGGGGACCGCCGCGGCGAGCTGCCGTCCGGTTTCGGCGAAGTAGTCCGGGCTCCACCCCCCGGTGAGCATCAGCGTGGGGGTCCCGACGCCGGCAAAGTCGCCCAGCTCGGCGTCGGCGGCCAGCACGGCGCGCATTTCCGCGACGGCGGTGGGCAGCAGCGCCCGCATTTCGGCGCCCAGGGTGGTCCGCGCGGAGAGGATGCTGAGCATCCGCAGGGCACCCAGCGGCAGCCGGGACACCGGGCCCGCGGTTTCCAGCCCCTGGACCAGGTGGGCCCAGGCGTGGTCAAGCTCCCCGGCGGCCACCGACCGTTCCAGCTCCGGGCGCCAGCGGCTGGTCAGGCTCCCGGCCAGGGACACGGCCGCGTCATAGGTGACCAGGCGGCGGATCGGGACGCTGCGCGCGGCCTGCAGCGCCACGAAACCGCCGTAGCTGTGCGCGACGACGTCCGTGGAGCCGGTCCGGCGCAGCACGGCGGCCAGGTCGGCCACCTCCGTGGCGGCGGAGTAGTCCGCGGGCTGCGGCGAGGAACCGGCCCGGCCGCGGCGGTTGTAGCAGTGCACCGGGCGGCCCAGCAGCCGGCTCAGGCTCCGCGCGAACGAACGGTAAAGCGCGTCCGTGACCAGGGTCCCATGCACCAGCACGACGCCGGTCCCCGCCGCCGCTGTCGGGGCGGGCTTGGGTGCCGCGTCCGGGGCCGGGGCCGGAGCGGGCCGGACGGTGTGCAGCTCGAGGTGCCCCTCGCCGTCGTCGGTCCGAATCGTCCACGTCTCCATAGCTGTGAGTCTATTCCCGGTCCTTTCCCGCCCCCGCCGCACCGGCGGAGGGCCAACTCCCGGTAAACTTGGGGATTGTGACTTCCCAAAACACCCCCGCCCCGAACTCCGCCGAGCACTCCGACGCCAGCGAACAGACGCTGGTCCGCATGGAAAAGCGCGCCAAGCTGATCGAACGTGGCATCGAGGCGTACCCGGTGGGAGTCGAGCGCACCCACTCGCTGACGGATATCCGTGAAAAGTACGCACACCTCGTAGCCGACGAGACCACCGGCGACGTCGTCGGCGTGACCGGCCGCATCGTCTTCATCCGCAACACCGGCAAGCTATGCTTCGCCACCCTGCAGGAGGGCGGCCTCGACGGCAAGGCCGTGCGGTTGCAGGTCATGCTCAGCCTGGCCAACATCGGTGAGGAAGCGCTCGCGGACTGGAAGTCCCTCGTTGACCTCGGCGACCACGTCTTCATCAAGGGCGAAGTCATCTCCTCGCGCCGCGGCGAGCTCTCCGTGATGGCCGAGTCGTGGTCCATGGCGTCCAAGGCGCTGAGGCCGCTGCCGGTGCTGCACGCCGAGCTCAACGAGGAAACCCGCGTCCGGCAGCGCTACGTGGACCTGATCGTCCGCGACGAGGCCCGCGAAATGGTCTACACCCGGGCCGCGATCACCCGTTCCATCCGCGAAACCCTGCACCGCCAGGGCTACGTCGAGGTGGAAACCCCGATGCTGCAGCTGGTGCACGGCGGCGCTACGGCCCGTCCGTTCGAGACCCACATGAACGCGTTCGATCAGAAGATGACCCTGCGGATCGCCACCGAGCTGTACCTCAAGCGCACGGTGGTCGGCGGGATCGACCGGGTCTACGACATGGGCCGGGTCTTCCGCAACGAGGGCGTTGACTCCACGCACAGCCCCGAATTCACCACCCTGGAGAGCTACGAGGCGTGGGCCGACCAGTTCGTTATGGCGGACCGCATCAAGGAGATCATCCTCGACGCCGCCGACGCCGCCGGCGTGGGCCGGGTGCTGCAGACCGAGGCCGGCGAGATCAACCTCGACGGCGACTGGGCCTGGATGGCCGTGTACCCGGGCCTCTCCGACTTCGTCGGCCAGGAGATCACCCCGGAAACGCCGGTCACGGAGCTGCTGGCCCTCGCCGCGAAGCACGAGGTCAAGGTCGACGCCGGCTGGGACGCCGAGAAGCTCGTGGTCGAGCTCTTCGGCGAACTGGTCGAACCGACCCTGCTCAACCCCACCTTTGTCTATGACTACCCGCCCTCCGCGCAGCCGCTGGCCCGCCACCACCGTGAGGACAACCGGCTGATCGAAGCCTGGGACCTGATCATCGGCGGGATGGAGCGTGGCACCGCCTTCTCCGAACTGATCGACCCGGTGATCCAGCGCGAACGGCTCACCGAGCAGTCCCGCCGTTCGGCCGCCGGCGACGTCGAAGCCATGCAGCTGGACGAGGACTTCCTCCGCGCCCTTGAATACGGTGCGCCGCCGATGGGCGGCATCGGCCTGGGCATCGACCGGCTGGTCATGCTCTTCACCGGCGCCGGCATCCGCGAGACCATTCTCTTCCCGCTGCTCAAGCCCGAGGGCCACTGATCATGGAATACATTGCCGTCCTGCTCCCGTCCGTGGTGGTCGGGCTCATCTTCTGGTTCGCCATGAAGGCAATTTTCAACGCCGATAAATCCGAGCGCCAGGCGGAGGCCCGCGCCCAGGCGGAGGCCGCAGCCCGTGGTACGGAAGAGAATCCCGCCACCGGAAACGGGCATTCCCCCGACCAGCGCTAAAAAGCGCGGGTGTTTCCCTCCTGCGGATTTTCTTTGGGATGGCATTTCCGCTTTGACTCCCGGCCATAAAACGATGGATACTTTTTACAGATACATCCTGCTTTTCTAAATACTCATACTTTTGAAAAGAGAGTTTTTATGGCACAGAAAGTTAAAATCATCCTCGTTGATGATCTGGATGGGGGATCCGCGGACGAAACTGTCCGGTTTGGCCTGGACGGCGTCAGTTATGAAATTGACCTGTCCTCAAGCAATGCGTCGGAACTCCGCTCGGCGGTCGAGCGGTACGTGGCCCACGCCCGTAAAACATCAAGCGGCCGCGCAACCCGGACAAAAGTCTCGGGCGGCCGTAATCAGGACTCGGCTCAGATCCGTCAATGGGCCCGGGACAACGGCTATGCGGTAAACAGCCGCGGCCGTATCCAGGCTGAAATTCAGGAAGCCTACCAAAAGGCAAATTCCTAGCACGGCCTGGCTGCCCGCGGTTCGACTCGGCGCCGCGACGCAATTGACACCAACAAAGCCCCCGTCTTCCGGCGGGGGCTTTGTCATGTCCGGCCGGGGGTTCCGGCCGTGCCGCTGCTCATGTCCGGCCGCGCGTGCTGACCGTGCCGCTGCGTTCCAGCCCGGTTGTTGGCCGGCCAAGCGGCTGACACGCCGGAACACGCCGGTCCCGGGCCGGCCCCGGCGGGAAGAACCGGGCAGGAGCCGCCGGGCCGAGCCGGGGATGGCTGCGGGCGTGCCGCGGGCAGCCGCGTGGGTCCGGGAGGGGGTGCGCAGGGTGTCCCGGTTTCCCCCGTGGCGAACAAGCCACAAATCTGCAACTCCGCCACGTAGCATCAAAGTACGTCGTAGCTAGGAGTGTGGCGAAATGTTTGAGCGATTTACGGACCGTGCCCGTCGCGTAGTTGTGCTTGCCCAAGAAGAGGCACGCATGCTGAACCACAATTACATCGGTACCGAACACATCCTCTTGGGCCTGATCCATGAGGGTGAAGGTGTTGCCGCCAAAGCCCTCGAGTCCCTGAGCATCTCGCTCGACGGTGTCCGCGAGCAGGTGCAGGAGATCATCGGCCAGGGCCAGCAGGCCCCGTCCGGCCACATCCCGTTCACCCCGCGCGCCAAGAAGGTGCTGGAGCTCTCGCTGCGCGAGGCCCTGCAGCTGGGCCACAACTACATCGGCACCGAGCACATCCTGCTCGGCCTCATCCGCGAGGGTGAAGGTGTGGCAGCCCAGGTGCTGGTCAAGCTCGGAGCGGACCTGAACCGCGTCCGGCAGCAGGTCATCCAGCTGCTCTCCGGCTACCAGGGCAAGGAAACCACCGGCGCAGGCGTTGGCTCCGGCCAGGCCGAAGGCACCCCCGCCGGTTCGGTCGTCCTCGACCAGTTCGGCCGCAACCTGACCCAGGCCGCCCGGGAGAACAAGCTGGACCCGGTGATCGGCCGCGAGCAGGAAATGGAACGCGTCATGCAGGTCCTTTCCCGCCGCACCAAGAACAACCCGGTGCTGATCGGCGAACCCGGCGTCGGCAAGACCGCCGTCGTCGAGGGCCTGGCCCAGGCGATCGTCCGCGGCGACGTGCCGGAGACCATCAAGGACAAGCAGCTGTACACGCTGGACCTCGGGTCCCTCGTGGCCGGCTCCCGCTACCGCGGCGACTTCGAAGAGCGCCTCAAGAAGGTGCTCAAGGAGATCCGCACCCGCGGCGACATCATCCTGTTCATCGATGAGATCCACACCCTCGTGGGTGCCGGCGCCGCCGAAGGTGCCATCGATGCGGCCTCGATCCTGAAGCCCATGCTGGCCCGCGGCGAGCTCCAGACCATCGGTGCGACCACGCTGGATGAATACCGCAAGCACATCGAGAAGGATGCCGCCCTGGAGCGCCGCTTCCAGCCGATCCAGGTCAAGGAGCCCTCCGTCGCCGACGCGATCGAGATCCTCAAGGGCCTGCGTGACCGCTACGAGGCGCACCACCGCGTCACCATCACCGACGGCGCCCTCGCCTCGGCGGCCAGCCTCTCCGAGCGCTACATCTCGGACCGCTTCCTGCCGGACAAGGCGATCGACCTGATCGACGAGGCCGGTGCCCGGCTGCGCATCCGCCGGATGACCGCCCCGCCCGAGCTCAAGGTCATGGACGAGAAGATCGCGGCCATGAAACTGGAGAAGGAATCCGCGATCGACGCGCAGGACTTCGAAGGCGCCGCGTCGCTGCGCGACAAGGAGCAGAAGCTCATTGCCGAGCGCGCCGAAAAGGAACGCCAGTGGAAGACCGGCGGCATGGACGACATCTCCGAGGTGGATGAGGATCTCATCGCCGAGGTGCTGGCGAACTCCACCGGCATCCCGGTCTTCAAGCTGACCGAGGAAGAGTCCTCGCGCCTGCTGAAGATGGAAGACGAACTGCACAAGCGTGTGGTCGGCCAGAACGAGGCCATCAAGGCCCTGTCCCAGGCGATCCGCCGCACCCGTGCCGGCCTGAAGGACCCGAAGCGTCCGGGCGGCTCGTTCATCTTCGCCGGGCCCACCGGCGTCGGCAAGACCGAGCTGGCCAAGGCACTCGCGGAGTTCCTGTTCGGCGAGGAAGACGCGCTGATCACGCTGGACATGTCCGAGTACTCGGAGAAGCACACCGTCTCCCGGCTCTTCGGTGCCCCTCCGGGCTACGTGGGCTACGAGGAGGGCGGCCAGCTGACCGAGAAGGTCCGTCGTCGTCCGTTCTCCGTGGTGCTGTTCGACGAAGTGGAGAAGGCGCACGCCGACCTCTTCAACTCCCTGCTGCAGATCCTGGAAGACGGCCGCCTGACCGACTCCCAGGGCCGCGTGGTGGACTTCAAGAACACCGTGATCATCATGACCACGAACCTCGGCACCCGGGACATCTCCAAGAGCGTCGCCACCGGCTTCCAGTCCGGCACGGACACGCAGACCGGCTACAACCGGATGCGCGCCCGGGTCACGGAGGAGCTCAAGCAGCACTTCCGCCCCGAGTTCCTGAACCGTGTTGACGACGTGGTGGTCTTCCCGCAGCTGACCCAGGACGAGATCATCGAGATCGTGGACCTGTTCGTCAACCGCTTGGAGAAGCGCCTCAAGGACAAGGACATGGGCATCGAGCTCACGCCCGCGGCCAAGGTGCTCCTGGCCACCCGCGGCTACGACCCCGCGATGGGTGCCCGGCCGCTGCGCCGCACCATCCAGCGCGAGATCGAGGATCAGCTCTCCGAGAAGATCCTTTTCGGCGAACTGCACGCCGGCGACATCGTGGTGGTGGACGTGGAAGGCGAAGGCGACGACGCGAAGTTCACCTTCGCCGGCAACGCTAAGCCGCGCATCCCGGAGATCGCTCCGAGCGTCTAGGCGCCAAGGTATAAGGTTCCAAGCAGAAGGCTCCGGCCGCTTCCTTCAGGGAGGCGGCCGGGGCCTTTTTGTTGCCCGCGCGCGGGCCGGCGGCGGGAGCGGGTCGCCGCGCATTGTCGCTCGCGCGTTGTGGCTGGGCGGCTTGCGCGGCGCTGCTCGCCCGGCGCGGTCAGGCGGTAACGGTGATCCATTCGCCGTCGATGGCGGCCTTCAACTTGCCCAGCGGCGCCTGGGCCGGGCCGTTGACCACGCTCCCGTCGGCTCCCTTGAACGAAGAACCATGGCACGGGCATTCGAAGTCTTGGCCGGCCGGCGCTACCGGGCAGCCGGCATGCGTGCAGGCCGCGTCGTACGCCAGCACGGTCTTGTCATCCTGCCGGAAGACCACCACCGTTTTGCCGTTGACGCTGCCGGTGGCCGTGCTGCCCACCTTCACCTCGCTGAGCTTGCCGATCCGGACCGGTGTGCCGGCCGGGACCGAGGGGCCGGCCGCCGTCGTTGCGGGGGCGCCGGAGGGCGAAGCCGCGCACGCCGAGAGGGCCAAGGCGCCACCCCCGATGGCGCCGGCACCAAGCAGAATGGAGCGTCGGGGCAGGGACTTTTCAGGGTTCATGCCCCCATCATGCCAACTCTGCCTGAAAGCCCGCTGCGATTCCCGGGGAGCTCCCAGTCTGAAAGCAGTGTTTCACTCTGAGTGAACGGGGTGTGATCCCGGGCACAAGCGGTGTTGAATCGGGGGCATGGCTTCTTCTGACACGCAGACCCCGGGCGAGCACCCCGAGACCCCTTTCCACGACCTGGACCACTACCTCGCCATCCCGAGGGTCAGCGGCCTGGCGTTGAGCCCCGACGGCGGACGGCTCGTCACCACCGTGGCCACGCTGAACGACAAGGGCACGGAATTCCGCACGGCGCTGTGGGAACTGGACCCCGAGGGTAAAAAGCAGGCCCGGCGGATCACCCGCAGCGCCAAGGGCGAGGCCGGCGCCGTGTTCGCCACGGACGGCAGCCTGTACTTCACCTCCGCGCGTCCGGACCCCGAGAGCCCGGATGCCGAGCCGGTCAACGCGCTCTGGGTCCTTCCGTCCGACGGCGGGGAGGCCCGCGTCGCGCTTTCCCGCGCCGGCGGCGTCGGGAGCCTCCTGGCGGCGAAGCAGGCCGACGCCCTCTTCCTCACGGCGTCCGTGCTCGCCGGATCCACCGACGAGGACAATGACGAGGAGCGCCGCAAGGACCGCAAGGACAACAAGGTCGCCGCAATCCTGCACAGCGGTTACCCGGTGCGGTATTGGGACTCGGACCTGGGCCCCGCGCAGCCGCGGCTGTTCGCCGTCGAGCCCGGCCCGGAGCCGGAGCCCGGCAAGCCCGCGACGGTCGACGCCGTCCCGCCGGTCAAACTGCGCAACCTGACCCCGGACGCCGGGAACGGGCTCCGCGAGGCGGAGACCGTCGTCAGTCCGGACGGGAAAACCCTCTACAGCAGCTTCACCAAACCGCTCGCCAACGCCGACTCGCGCACCGTGCTGGTGGCGGTCGACGTCGCCACCGGCACCCGCCGGACCCTGTTGGACACCGAGGGCATGAGCTACTTCCCCGGTCCGGTCAGCCCCGACGGCCGCACCCTTGCGGTGCTGAGCGAGACCGAGACGACCCCGGAGCAGGCGCCGCAGATCAGACTGCACCTGCTCGACGTCTCGGGCGGCGGCGCCGCTGGCGGCGCGGGCCTGACGCCGCTCGCGCCGGAGTGGGACCGCTGGCCGCACCCGGCGGCCTGGCTGCCGGACGGCTCGGCCCTGCTCGTGACGGCTGATGAGGACGGGGCGTCCCCGGTGTTCCGGATCAGCGTCCCCGGGACGGACGGCGGAGACTCCGCCCCGGTACGGCTGACGGCGGACACAGCCGCCTACACCGACGTCGCCGTCTCCCCGGACGGAAGCACCGCCTACGCGATGCGCAGCTCCTACGAATTCCCGGCGGAGGCCGTCCGGATCGACCTGGCTGGCGGCGACGTTACCCGGTTGCCGGCCCCGGCGGAGCGTCCGGTCTATCACGGCACGCTCGAACGGGTGGAAACGACCTCGGCCACCGGCCACCGCGTCCCGGCGTACCTGGCCCTGCCGGAAGGCGCCTCGGCCGGAAATCCGGCTCCGCTGCTGCTCTGGATCCACGGCGGTCCGCTGGGATCCTGGAACGCCTGGACCTGGCGCTGGAACCCGTGGCTGCTCGTGGCTAGGGGCTACGCGGTGCTGCTGCCGGACCCGGCCCTGTCGACCGGCTACGGCCAGGACCACATCCAGCGGGGCTGGGGCGAGTGGGGCAAGGCGCCCTTCCTGGACCTGATGGCGATCACCGATGCCGTCGAGCAGCGCACCGACATCGACGAGACACGCACCGCGGCCATGGGCGGATCGTTCGGCGGCTATATGGCCAACTGGGTGGCGGGCCAGACGGACCGGTTCAAGGCGATCGTCACGCACGCCAGCCTTTGGGCCCTGGACCAGTTCGGCCCCACCACGGACTCCGCGCAGTACTGGCTCAAGGAAATGACGGCCGAGATGGCTGCGGAGAACTCGCCGCACCTGCACGTGGAGAACATCCGCACGCCCATGCTGGTCATCCACGGGGACAAGGACTACCGGGTACCGATCGGGGAGGGGCTGCGGCTCTGGTACGAGCTGCTCTCCAAATCCCAGCTCGCGGCCGACGAGAACGGCGAGACCGACCACCGCTTCCTCTACTTCCCGGACGAGAACCACTGGATCCTGCAGCCGCAGCACGCCAAGGTCTGGTACGGCGTCGTCGAGCACTTCCTGGCCAAGAACCTGCTGGACAAGGACCTCCCCGTCCCCGACGGGCTCGGTCTCTGACCCCTGCCCCGGCCTTGGCCGCCCCGGTTTGGGCCCCCGGTCTGGGGACAGGGCGGGGGCGGGGCGGCCCTGCGCCGTAGGATTGGGCTGTGACTGAGACGATCCGCATCCGCCCTGCCCGCACCGGCGACGTCGCCGCCATCAAGACCCTGGTGGCACCCCTGGCGGACCAGCGGATCCTGATGGCCAAGGAAACCGTCGCGTACTACGAAAGCCTCCAGGAGTTCCGGATCGCCGAGGCGCCCGACGGCGAGGTGATCGGCTGCGGGGCACTGCACGTGATGTGGGACGACCTGGCCGAGGTGCGCACCCTGGCGACCTCGGACGCGTGGCGCGGCAGGGGTGTAGGGCACCTGCTGGTGGAGCGACTGTTGGAGGACGCGAAGGCCCTCGGCGTCTCCCGCGTCTTCTGCCTGACCTTCGAGGTGGAGTTCTTCAAGAGGCACGGCTTCGACGTGATGGCTGACCAGACGGCAGTGGATCCGGTGGTGTACTCGGAGCTCCTGCGCTCGCATGACGAAGGCGTTGCCGAATTCCTGGACCTGGCCCGGGTCAAGCCCAACACGCTCGGGAACACCCGGATGATCCGGACGATCTAACTGCCTGAACTTCCTGCAACGGGGTCTATCGCCAAATCAACTTGGTGGATAAACTGATCCCGGCCCGATGGGGCGGGCCGCCAGCTTCCGGAGGCAGAAATTGCAGAATCGCGTGATTTTTCCAGATTTCTCCGCATTCCAAATGACGGTCGACGCCGTGCCGGTTCTGCCGGATTCATCCGGCGCGGGCGGCGGCTCCGGCGGTGCGCCCGAGGACGCCTCCCCCCGCCGGCTCCGGCTCCGGGCCGCGCTTGGTCCGGACGCCTGGCCGGGCTTCGCGCCGGAGGCTGCGGCCGGCCCCTGAGCCCCCGGTTGGCGGCCGCCCCGGGAGCCTACCGCTGGCAGGGCCCCGGTAGTAGGGTCTAAGCAAGCAGCCAGGACAACCATCCAGGGAGCACAGCCATGAAGAAACTCATCAACGATCCCAAGGCCGTGGTCGACGAGTCAGTGGAGGGGTTCGGGCTTGCGCACGCCGACCTCGTGAGCGTCTACCCGGACCCCAAATACATCGTCCGGAAAGACGCCCCGGTGGCGGGGAAAGTCGGTCTGGTCTCCGGCGGCGGCAGCGGCCACGAGCCCCTGCACGGCGGCTATGTCGGAATGGGCATGCTCGACGCCGCGGTTCCCGGCGCTGTGTTCACCTCGCCCACCCCTGACCAGATCCTGCCGGCCACGCTCGCGGTGAACTCGGGCGCCGGCGTCGTGCACATCGTGAAGAACTACACCGGTGACGTACTGAACTTCGAAACCGCCGCCGAACTGGCGCAGGCCGAGGGGGTGGAGGTCCGCACGGTGCTGGTCAACGACGACGTCGCCGTGCAGGACTCGCTCTACACCGCCGGGCGCCGCGGTGTGGGCGGAACGGTCCTGGTCGAGAAGATCGCCGGCGCCGCGGCCGAGCGCGGTGACAGCCTCGACGCCGTCGCGGCCATCGGCGACCGCGTCAACCAGAATGTGCGCAGCATGGGCGTGGCCCTGAGCGCGTGCACGGTGCCGCACGCCGGGGTGCCCAGCTTTGAGCTTGAGGACAACGAAATCGAGATCGGCATCGGCATCCACGGCGAGCCCGGCCGGCACAAAATCCCGATGGAGCCCGCGGACGGCATCACGGACCGGCTGCTGGACCCCGTGGTCAGCGACCTCGGCCTCGCCTCGGGGGACAAGGTCCTGTTGTTCGTCAACGGCATGGGCGGCACGCCGCAGAGCGAGCTGTACATCGTTTACCGCCGGGCCGCGCAGCGACTCGCTGAACAGGGCGTCACCGTGGAGCGCTCGCTGGTCGGGAACTACATCACCTCGCTGGAGATGCAGGGCTGCTCCATCACCGTCCTGCGCCTCGACGACGAAATGACCGCCCTCTGGGACGCGCCCGTCCACACCGCCGCCCTCCGCTGGGGCATCTGATCGTGGGGCTGGATGTCGACTGGGCCGTGCGGTGGCTGACGCTTTCCGCGGAGGCGATGGCAGAGCACCGGGTCGAACTCATTGAACTGGACCGGCCGATCGGGGACTCCGACCACGGCGAGAACATGGACCGCGGGTTCAAAGCCGTGATGGACAAACTCGCCGAATCGCCCCCGGAAACCGCCGGAGCCGCGCTGAAGCTGACCGCCATGACCCTGATGTCGAAGGTGGGCGGCGCCGCCGGGCCGCTGTACGGAACGGCTTTCCTGCGCGCCGCCACGGCGCTCGGCGACGCCGCCGACATTGACGCCGCCACGCTCGCCGGCGCCCTGCAGGCGGCCCGCGACGGGATTGTTGCCCGGGGCAAGGCCGAATCCGGGGACAAAACGATGGTGGATGCCTGGACGCCCGCGGTGGATGCCTCCGCGGCCGCGGCCGGCGACGGCGACGTCCGCAAAGTCCTGGCCGCGGCGGCCGACGCGGCCGAGGCCGGGGCGGTGTCCACCGACCCGATGCTGGCCCGCAAGGGCCGCGCCAGCTACCTGGGGGAGCGCAGCATCGGCCACCGCGACCCCGGTGCCGTCTCCAGCGCCCTGATCCTGCGCGCCGCCGTGGGGGCCGCCGGATGACGGTCGGGCTGGTCGTCGTCTCGCACAGCGAAAAGATCGCCGACGGCGCCGTCGAACTCGCCGCGCAAATGGCCCCCGACGTCGTGATTGTCGCGGCGGGCGGCACGGACGACGGCAGGATCGGAACCAGCCTGGAGAAGGTGATGGCCGCGCTGGAACGGGTGGCCGGGGAAAGCGGGATCGTGGTGCTCACCGACCTTGGCTCCGCCGTGATGACCGCGGAATCGGCGGTCGAGTTTGCCGCTGACCCGGGGTCCATCCACCTGGCCGACGCCCCGCTCATCGAGGGACTGGTCGCGGCAGCCGTATCCGCCCAGACGGGGGCCGACGCCGGGACGGTGAAAGACGCGGCCGAAGCCGTTTACCGGCCCCCGGCCCACCCGCACGCGCCCGAACACGAGCACCAGCAGCCGCCGGACGCCCAGGGCGACTTCGAACTCGTCAACCAGGCCGGGATGCACGCCCGGCCGGCGGCCAAGATTGCCGGCGGCCTGGCCGGAATGGACGCCGAGGTGACCGTCAACGGCGTTGACGGCGCCTCCATGACGGAGCTGATGATGCTCGGTGCGGGCAAGGGGACCGTGCTGCACATCCAGGCCAGCGGCACGGACGCGGCCAAAGCGGTGGACTACCTCGGCGGACTGATCAGTGCCGGCTTCGGCGAGCCCTAGGCGCGAGCCCCAGGCTCAGCCCGGGAGGCGCAGGCCGCCCGGGTGCAGCTCGGCCAGGCCGTCGCCCAGCAGCCCGGCCACCGCCCGCTCAAGCTGCTCAGGCGCCGAGTTCAGCCGGTGCAGGGCCGCGAGCGGGACGCCGATCCCCTCAGCGTCGAACCCCAGGTCCGCCGGTGCGCGCTCCAGCAGCTCCCGGGCCACGGGCGCCTCGGCCATCCGCAGGACCGCCATCACGGCCCCGCGCACCTGCCGGTCGGTGCCGTGCCAGGCCTGCCCCTTGGGAGTGTAGGTGGGTGGCGGCTCACCGGCAGCGAGCCAGGCGCACGCCGCGCGGACCGGGCACTCGCCGCATTTCGGTGACCGGGCGGTGCAGACCAGCGCGCCCAGTTCCATCACGGCGGCGTTCCAGCGAACCGAGGCGGCATCGTCGTCGGGCAGCAGCTGCGCGGCCAGCCGCATCTCCCCGGCTGTCAGGGCCGGCGCCGGAAGCGCGGCCCCGGTGAAGAGGCGTGCGTGGACCCGGCGGATGTTGGTGTCCACCACCGTCTCCCTGCGGCCGAAGGCAAACGCGGCGACGGCGGCCGCCGTGTAGCTGCCCACGCCGGGAAGTTCCAGTAGGTCCGGGTAGCTGCCGGGCACCTCGCCGTCGTGGTTGTCCACAATCGCGACGGCGGCCGCATGCAGCCGGAGCGCCCGCCGCGGATAGCCCAGCCGTCCCCACGACCGGACCGCCTCGCCGGCAGGCTCCCGCGCGAGATCGGCCGGGGCAGGCCAGCGCAGCAGCCATTCCTCCCAGACCGGCAGCACCCGCACCACGGGGGTCTGCTGCAGCATAATTTCGCTGACCAGCACGCCCCAGGCTGAGCAGTCGGCGGCCCGCCATGGCAGGTCCCGCGCGGTGTCGGCGAACCAGGACGCCAGGGCGGCGTGCAGTTCCTGGAGCGGCACGGCCGGCTGGGCGGGGACGGCGGCGACGGGGACGGCGGCGACGGCGGGGAGGGCGGGGGAATCGGCTAGGGCTTTGATCGAACCAGCTTAATAGAGATGCGGACCATAGTGCGGCCGGCGGCGTGGTGGGTCAGCCCGGGCCGCGGCGTTCTCTAACCTAGGAGGATGGTCAGGCAAGGCAATTCAGGAACTCGCGGTTCGGGACCGAAGGCTTCCGCCAAGGCAAAGGCCAGCGGCAGGCAGGTGCGGAAGCCGGTCAGCCCCGTTTACCGACGCCGCCGGCTCTTCGCCGCGGCGATCCTGCTGCTGGTGCTTGCCCTCGCGGTGGGTGGATTTGCCGCGATCTCCAACGCCATGAACGGGGCAACACCGGAGCCCGCCGCCAGCGGCTCGCCCCGGTCCGAAACGCCGGTGAGTACCGGCACCGCAAGCCCGCAGGCGTCCGCGACGCCCAGCCCGGGCGCCGGCTGCGACCAGAAGCTGCTGACGGTCTCCGCGGCCACGGACAAGGCCGCCTACGCGGCAGGTGAGAACCCGTTGCTCACCCTGAAGGTCACCAACGGAAACCAGGTGCCCTGTGAGGTCAACATCGGAACCTCGCAGATGGAATACCTGGTGACGAGCGGCTCGGACCGGATCTTCTCGTCGAGGGACTGCCAGGCGGAAAGCAGCGACCTGGTCAAGACCATCCGCCCAGGCCGGAGCGAGACGGCGAACTTCCCGTGGCAGCGCAACCGCACGGTGCAGGGCTGCGCCGCGGTCGACGCCAAACCTGCGGGAGGAACTTACGTCTTCACCGCCCGGCTGGGTAACAAGACCAGCACCAGGGCCGTCTTCCAGCTCGGTTAAGCCGATCGAGTGCTCCACAAGTGCCGTTTTGGCGGTCCAAAAGGGCGGTCACGGAGCGACCGGCGGTGCCTACGGGCCTAGAGGAACGGGCCTAGAGGAACCGGTCGAGCAGGCTGGCTTCGGCCATCCGGCTCAGGCCCTCGCGGACGGTCCGGGCACGCTGGTCGCCGATTCCGTCCACCGTCATGAGGTCATCGATGGTGGCCGCCATCAGGAACTGCAGCCCGCCAAAGTGGTCCACCAGCCGGTCGGCGACGGCCTTCGGCACCGCCTTGAGCCCGGAAAGCAGGCGGTACCCGCGCGGCTGCACGACGGCGTCGAGGTTCGCCTCGCCGCCGGCGAAGCCGACGATCCCCGCGATTTTGCCCAGGTCGATCAGCTCGGTGGGCCCCAGGTTCACAAGGGCCTTGACGGCGTTGTCGATGTCCGCGGCGGACGCGCTGGGGCCCGAGTAGTCCCGGATGATCACGTCGCTGCCCGGCCCGCGTCCCACCGTCAGTTCGTCGAGTTGCAGCGAGAGCAGGCGGCCGTCCTCGCCGAGTTCCAGCACGTACTGGGAGATCTCCTCGGAGATGCGCCGCACCATCTCCTGGCGCTGCAGGGTCACGGCCACGTCGCGGACCGTCACCATGGCCTCGATCTCCAGGGCCGAGAGCGAACTGGTCACCTGGTCCAGGCGGGAGCGGTAGCGCTCCAGGGTGGCAAGGGCCTGGTTGGCGCGGGCCAGGACCTTCTCGGAGCCTTCCAGGACGTGCCGCAGGCCGTTGACGTAGAGCGCGATGATCTGCATCGACTGGCTCACCGAGATCACCGGAACACCGGTCTGGATGGCGACGCGTTCGGCGGTCCGGTGCCGGGTTCCCGTCTCCTGGGTTTCGATGCTTGAGTCCGGGACCAGCTGGACCCCGGCGCGCAGGATGTTGCTCGCGTCCTTGTCACAGACAATGGCGCCGTCCATCTTGGCCAGTTCCCGCAGCCGGGTGGGGGAGAAGTCAATGCCGATCTCGAAGCCGCCGGAGCAGATGGATTCGATGGTCCGGTCGATGCCGAGCACGATCAGGGCGCCGGTGCGGCCGCGGAGGATGCGCTCCAGCCCGTCCCGCAGGGCAGTGCCGGGTGCCACCCTGGCCAGCGTCGCCTTAAGCGCATCCTCGGGACTCCGAGCCATAGGTTTTCCCTTCAAAGGTGCAGGTCGATGCCCGCAAGTACACCGGTTTTTATCGGATTTCCACCGTTGGCCGGCAAGAACAAAAGTGCCTGGTTTCCCGTATGCACCATCATAGGGGCAGCGGCGGGCGGTTTCCGCACGGTCAAGCCTCAAAGTGGCCCATTTCCGCCGTGCCGGGGCCACCGTGCAGACGGCCATCCGGCGGAAGCCGGAAACCGCATTTTCGCCGGCCCGTCCGGGCCTGCCGCGGCCTGCGATAAACTTGTTGCTTGGGTGTACCGCGGGCTCTCCGCGCCGTGACCCGTCCACAGCCGCAGCGAAAGTAGCACCGTGTCTCAAGAAGTCCACAGCCCCGCCCGAGTCCAGGAGATTCACAAGCAGGCAGCCCGGCGCCGGACCTTCGCAGTGATCTCCCACCCCGACGCCGGCAAGTCCACGCTGACCGAGGCGCTGGCCCTGCACGCGAAGGTGATCGGCACCGCCGGCGCGTCCAGCGGCAAGGCCAACCGCAAGGAAACGGTTTCCGACTGGATGCAGATGGAGAAGGACCGCGGCATCTCGATCAGCTCGGCAGCGCTGCAGTTCGCCTACCGCGACACCGTCATCAACCTGCTGGACACCCCGGGCCACGCGGACTTCTCCGAGGACACCTACCGGGTGCTGGCCGCCGTCGACTGCGCCGTGATGCTCGTGGACGCGGCCAAGGGCCTGGAAACCCAGACCATGAAGCTCTTCGAGGTCTGCAAGCAGCGGAACCTGCCGATCATCACCGTGATCAACAAATGGGACCGGCCCGGCCTGGACGCCCTGGCCCTGATGGACGAGATCACCGAGCGCACCGGCCTGCAACCCATGCCGCTGACCTGGGCGGTCGGCATTTCCGGTGATTTCCGCGGCGTCTGGGACCTGCGCAATGACCGCTTCGCCCAGTTCAAGCGCAACAACGCCGGCGCCAACATCGCCCTCACCGAGTACTTCACCCCGGAGGAGGCCGCCGCCAGCCAGGGCGGCGACTGGTCCAACGCCGTGGACGAGGCCGGGCTCGTGATCGAATCCAACCTCGCGTTCGACGTCGACGCCTTCCACGCCGGCAAGGCGACGCCCATCCTGTTCAGCTCAGCCGCCCTGAACTTCGGCGTGAAGGAAATCCTCGACGCCCTGGTGGACTTCGCGCCGCCGGCCGCCCCGCGGCCCGACGTCGACGGCGCCGCGCGCCCGGTCGATGACCCGTTCGCCGGGTTCGTCTTCAAGGTCCAGGCCGGCATGAACAAGGCCCACCGCGACCACGTCGCGTTCATCCGGGTCTGCTCAGGCGTCTTCGAACGCGGCATGGTGGTCACCCAGGGGCGCACCGGGAAGTCCTTCGCCACGAAGTACGCCCAGCAAGTCTTCGGCCGCGAACGCGAGGTGATCGACGAGGCCTTCCCGGGCGACGTCGTGGGCCTGGTGAACGCCTCCTCGCTGCGCGTCGGGGACAGCCTGTTCCTGGAGAAGCCGGTGGAGTTCCCGGCCATTCCGCTGTTCGCCCCCGAGCATTTCCAGGTGGCGCGCTCCAAGGACCCCAGCCGCTTCAAGCAGTTCCGCCGCGGCATCGAACAGCTCGAGCACGAAGGCGTCATCCAGGTGCTCCGCTCCGATATCCGCGGCGACCAGGCGCCCGTGCTGGCCGCCGTCGGCCCGATGCAGTTCGAGGTGGTCGAGGACCGGATGGCGCACGACTTCAGCGCCCCGATGCGGCTCGAGCGGCTGCCGTACTCGCTGGCCCGGATCACGACGGCGGACGCCATGCCGGCGCTGGCCAACGTGCCCGGCGCCGAGGTGCTGCTGCGCTCCGACGGCGAGTACCTGGCACTGTTCAACGATGTCTGGGCCCTGCGCCGGATCGAGAAGAACCACCCGGACCTCACGCTGGTGCCAATCGGCACGCACAACCCCGCAAAATAGCCGGAAATTTCCTCAGCTCAGGTCTTCCTGAATCCGCATTCCGCGGTATCATAAGTAACCTTGCTAATTTCGCGGGCGCTGGCGCTGGGGGCCGGCTTTTAGGACTGATTCGTCCGATTCCATGTGCGGACCCCTATCGAGGGAACAAGAAAACTCGTTGACAATAACTATGGACTCCGGCTTTCTGCTCAGCGGACGGTACCGGATCGATGCCCTCATTGGCAGGGGAAGCCAATCGACTGTGTACCGCGCGCACGACGAGCTGCTGCAGCGCGAGGTGGCGGTCAAACTCTTCCGCAATGACGCGGACGATCTCGAGCACACCCGCCGGCAGGGCCAGGAAGTGCGGATTCTCGCGGGGATGAGCCACCACGCCCTGGTGACGCTGTTCGACGCCGGCGCCGACCTCAGCAGTCCGGACTCCCGGCTGACCTATCTCGTGATGGAACTCGTGCGCGGGCAGGACCTGCGCCACCGGTCCCTGCAGGGGCCGCTCTCCGCCGCGCACATGGCCCATATCGGCTACGACCTCGCGGACGGGCTGTCCTACATCCACCACCACGGGATCGTGCACCGGGATATCAAGCCGGCGAACATCCTGCTGGTGGACTACAGCAATGACGACCGCCGCCCCCGGGCCAAGCTGACCGACTTCGGCGTCGCGGCCATCCTGGGGCACAACCGCGCGGACGAGGACGGCGGCACCTCCGGGACGCCGGCCTACCTGAGCCCGGAACAGGCCGCCGGCGAATCCGCCGGCCCGGCGAGCGACATCTACTCGCTCGGCCTCGTGCTGCTCGAAGGCCTGACCGGCAGGATGGCCTACCCGGGCGCGCCGATCCAGTCCGCCGTCGCGCGGCTGCTGCACGACCCCCAGATTCCGGAGGAGCTCGCCCCGATGTGGGTGGCGCTGCTGTCCTCAATGCTCTCGCGCGACCCGGCGGCCCGTCCGCGCTCCCGGGAGGTGTCCCTTGCCCTGAGACAGGAAGTCATCAACGGCGTCGGCCGCCACCGGCAACTGCCTGCGGCGGCGGCGAATGACGAGGAAGGCCGGATGCGCGCCGTCGAGCGGTACCGGATCCTGGATACCCCCGAGGACGGCGCCTTCGACCGGATCGCGGCGCTTGCGGCTCGCGTGTTTACGGTGCCGGTCGCGATCGTCAGCGTCGTCGACCACGACCGGATCTGGTTCAAGGCCCACCACGGCACCGACGTCACCGAGATTGGCCGGGATCCGGGGCTCTGCGCCTCGGCCATCCTGCAGGACGGGCCCTGGATCGTGGAGGACGCCGTAACGGACCCGCGGACGCTCGCCAACCCGCTCGTGGCGGGAGAGTTCGGGTTGCAGTTCTATGCCGGCGTGCCGCTGCGCACCCCGGACGGCTACAACCTCGGCACCTTCTGCATCCTGGACCGGGAGCCGCGGGAGTTCACCGCGGAGGACACCCGGACGCTCGAAGACCTCGCCGCGATCGTCATGAACGACCTGGAGATGCGGCTGCAGAGCCGCGCGGCGATCGCCAGCTAGGGTCAGCGCCTGCCGGCGTGCAGCGCGAGCTCCAGCTCAAACCGCGCCACCGGGTCCTCCAGCGCGTCGCCGAACAGCTCGCGCAGCTGGGCCGCCCGGTAGCCCACGGTCTGGGGGTGGATGCCCAGCTCGGCGGCCACCGGTGCGCGCTGGCCCCAGTGGCGCAGCCAGGACAGCAGAGTTTCGGCGAGCCGCTCGCGCTGCGCCGGGCGGAGCCCCTCCAGTGGCGCGAGGCGGCGGTCCGCGAGCTCAGCGATTGCGGAGGGCTCGGCGCCGAGGATCACCGCCGCGAGGTGCTCATCGGCCCAGATGGGCGGATCCTCCGGCCCGTCCCGGTGCGGCAGGACCGAGGCCGCGAGCACGGCCAGCCGCAGGGATTCGGGGACTTTCTCCCAGCCGCCGGCCGGGCCCACGGAGGCGCCGCGGCCCCGCAGCGCCTTGTCCAGGTCCTTCCGCGCGGACGCGGAGTTGCGCGCCGGCACGAGCGCCACGGCGTCGGTCTCACGTTCGATCACCAGCGTTCCCGGTCCCAGCCGCAACCGCAGTCCGGCGGCCCGGTTCACCGGCAGCGTGACAACGGTCATGCGCTGCGGCAGTGACCAGTCCGCCATGGCCGCCGTCTGGCGCAGCGCCGCCTCGTCCGCCTGCCCCAGCAGCAGCAGATCCAGCAGTTCCGTGCGGCGCCGGTCCACCGCCCCGGCGCGTTCGGACTGCTCAAAGGCATAGGCCTCCGCACTGACCGCGGAGAGCTCGTCGATGTAGGCAAGAATCGATTCGCCGAGGTCCACCACCACGTTCTGGCCCAGATGGTGCTCCACCGAGACCTTCGACATTTCCCGGAACGTCACCCGGGCGCCCATCCGATAGGCGCTGAGCAGCGCATCCATGCTCCTGCCCTGCCGGAACTCGCCGCTGCCCAGGCCGGCGACCAGCTGCCGGCTCTCTTCGGAAAGCGCCGGCAGCGTGGTGCCGGGAAGCTGCAGGAAGCGGTCCAGCGCCGTCGCAACGCCGCGCCGGAGGCCCCGCCCGAAGCGGCCCTCGATCGGCCGGGCATAGGCGGGAACCAGGTGCGGCACGGCGGCGATGATGGCCTCCACAATGCCGGGCATCCTGGGCCGGAGCATGTCGCTGACCTCTTTGGGCAGCGCCAGCCAGGGCGGGTCGTAAGAGGAATGGCCGGGGTGGCCGGCAGCGGAAGCGTTCATGGCCGAGTCCAAAAGTTGTTGTACGGAAACAGTTTCTTGGAGTCAATCGTATGCCTTGGGCGAAGATTTATGACCCAACCTGACATACTATTGATGAATGATCCGGCTCCGTAAGCTGGCGCGCGCCGCATCTCTACTGACCACCCCCTTAGCTCCAGAAGACATTCTGTCGCTGTTCAACCCCGTGTTTTCTGCCCGCCAGTTACGCGGCGTGGTTACCCGGGTGGTTCCAGAAACGGCCGATTCCGCCACCATTTTCTTCCGTCCCGGCCGAGGCTGGCAAGCGCACCGCGCAGGCCAGTGGGCCCGCATCGGCGTCGAACTCAACGGCGTGCGCCACTGGCGGTCCTACTCGCTCAGCGCGCCCGCAGGTGAGGACCCCGCCATCACCGTCACGGACATGGGTGCCGTCTCCGGGACCCTGGTCCGCACCACCAAGCCGGGCGACGTCCTCTTCCTCGCTCCGCCGCAGGGCGACTTCGTCCTGCCCGAGCATCCGCGCCCGCTGCTGATGCTCACTGCGGGCAGCGGCATCACTCCGGTGATGTCGATGATCCGCACGCTGGTCCCGCACCGACCCGACGCCGACGTCGTCCTCGTCCACACGGCGCGGACGGCGGCCGACGCCATCTTCCGCGAGGAACTGGCCGAGCTCGCGGATCAGTTCCCCAATTTCAAGGTCACGCACTGGTTCACCGGCGAACGCGGGCGGCTGGATTTCAGCACCGCGGCCGGGCTGGACGCGCTGTGCCCGGACTGGCGGGACCGCGCCGCCTACGCCTGCGGCCCCGAAGGTTTCCTCGACGACGCCGAGGCGCTCTGGGAATCCGAGGCGGCTCCGGACACCTCCGAGGCGGCCGCGACCCTGACGATCGAACGCTTTAGCACGAGCCTGGCCGGCGGCGAAGGGCACGACGGCGGGCTGGTGACCTTCGAAGCCTCGGACCGTGAAGTCGAAGCGGACGGCGACACGCCCCTGCTCGACGTCGGCGAGGACGCCGGGGTGCTGATGCCCAGCGGCTGCCGGATGGGCATCTGCCACAGCTGCCTCATCCCGCTCCGCGCCGGCCAGATCCGCGACCTGCGCACGGGCGAAGTCCACGGCGAGCCCGGCCAACTAATCCAGACGTGCGTCTCGGCAGCCGCCGGACCCGTTAACCTCGACCTCTGAGGAGAAACCACATGACCACACTTGCAGATAAGACAGATATTGCCGAAGACGGCAGCACAAGCACTGGCGCCCAGTCCGGCTCCGCCGGGAAGCCGGCCGCCGCCGTAAAGAAGCGGCCCGGTGCGCTTGCCGAGACCGGAAGCCCGTTGCTGCGACCCCCTGCCGCGGCACACCTGTCCGACGAGCAGGTCGCAGAGCTGGGCCGTGAACTCGACGCGATCAAGGACGACATCCTCGCCAAGCGCGGCTCCTCCGACGCCGCCTACATCCGCCGCATGATCAAGATCCAGCGCGGCCTGGAGATCTCCGGCCGCGCCGCCCTCCTGGTCAGCAAGAACAAGGCCGCCTGGGTCACCGGCACCACGTTGCTGAGCTTTGCCAAGATCCTGGAAAACATGGAGCTGGGCCACAACATCCTGCACGGCCAGTGGGACTGGATGCGGGACCCGGACATCCACTCCACCACCTGGGAGTGGGACTTCGTCACCCCGGCGCGCTCCTGGCAGCACACCCACAACGACCTGCACCACCGCTGGACCAACGTCGTCGGCAAGGACAACGACATTGGATACAACCTGCTGCGGATGGACCCGCAACAGGAATGGAAGCCCTTCAACCTGGGCAACCCGCTCTACAACGCGCTGCTGGCCCCGGTCTTCGAGTGGGGCATCGCGATCTACGACCTGGAACTCGTGGACTACAAGGAGGGCAGGAAGTCCAAGGAGGCCCTGACCAAGGACCTCAAGGCGCTCGGCCGCAAGGCCCTGAAGCAGTTCACCAAGGACTACGCCGCCACGCCCGCCGTCGCCATGCTCACCGGCTCCGGCAAGCAGGCCCTGTACGGCACGCTGACCGCCAACGCCGTCCGAAACGTCTGGGCGCACGCGGTGATCTTCTGCGGCCACTTCCCGGACGGGACGGACACGTTTACCGAGGAAATGGTCGACGGCGAAACCCGCGGTGACTGGTACGTGCGCCAGATGATCGGCTCGGCCAACATCTCCGGCTCCAAGTTCATGCACCTGATGACCGGCAACCTTTCGCACCAGATCGAGCACCACCTCTTCCCGGACCTGCCGTCCAACCGCTACGCCGAAGTGGCGCCCAAGGTCCAGGAAATTTGTAAGCGCTACGGCCTCCCGTACACCACCGGCCCGATCTGGAAGCAGGTCGGCTCCACCTGGGCCAAGATCTTCCGGCTGGCCCTGCCGCCGAAAAAGGCCTAGGCACCGCAGGTCCCGCCGCTGCGTTCCGTTCTCGAGCCGGTCCGGGCTAGGCCTTGACCGCCACCCCCAGAACGTGCGCCAGCGGCGGGTTGCCGGGCAGGACCGCGAAGCCGAAGCGCTCCAGGGCCTCCACGGCCAGGCCCGCCTCGACGATGCTGGCGGCGGTGTCCCGGTTCGGGTGGCAGCCGCCGGCCAAACGGCTCCAGAGCGGAGTGATCAGGTCCTCCGCCGCCGCCAGCACGCGGTGGGCGGAGCGGACGTGCTCGTAGAACAACAGCCGGCCGCCGGGTTTCAGGACCCGGATGGCTTCGGCCAGGACGGCGGACGGTTCGGCCACGCTGCACAGCACCAGGCTGGAGACGACGACGTCGACCGAGGCGTCCGCGGCCGGCAGCGCTTCCGCGAATCCGTTCCGCACCGTGATCGGCACCGGCGCTGACGCCGCGGCGTCCAGCGCCAGCGCCCTGAGCGTGGGGTCCGGTTCCAGCGCCAGCACCGCCGACACCGCCGGCGGATAGAACGGAAACGTGGCGCCGTAGCCTGCCCCGATTTCGACGACGGCGCCGTGGGCTGCCGCCACGAGCCGCCGCCGGTGGGCTGCGGCTCCCCGGGCGTCCATCCGCGGCCCAACCCGGGCGTAAGAGCGTCCGAAAGACGGGGCGTGCGACTCGGCATCCATGGGCAGCTGTCCGCTCAACGGACCTGCGCCGGATTGAGCTTCAGCCGACGCAGCAGCTGGGCGTTCAGCGCCACCACCACGGTGGAGGCGGACATCAGCACCGCTCCCGCCGCGGGGGACAGGACGATCCCGGCGAAGGCCAGCGCGCCGGCGGCCAGCGGGACGGAGATGACGTTGTAGCCGGTGGCCCAGATCAGGTTCTGCCACATCTTGGCGTAGCTGGCCCGGGAAAGATCCAGCATCGACAGGACTGCCCGGGGGTCGTTGCCGGCCAGGACGACGCCGGCGGACTCCATCGCGACGTCGGTACCGGCGCCGATCGCGATGCCGACTTCGGCCCGGGCCAGCGCGGGGGAGTCGTTCACGCCGTCGCCCACCATCGCCACCTTCAAGCCGCGGGACTGCAGTTCGGCGACCTTCTTGTCCTTGTCGGCCGGGAGGACCTCGGCGAAGACCTCGTCGATGTTGAGTTCCTCGCCGACGGCGCGGGCCACCTGCCGGGCGTCGCCGGTGATCATCGCGACCTTGATGCCGCGGTCCTGCAGTGCCTTGACGGCCTGCCGGGACTCGGTGCGCACGGCGTCCTCGAGACTCACGGCCCCCAGGATTTTTTCCCCGTCAATGATGTGCAGCACGGCCGCACCGCGCTCCATCCAGGCCCGGGTGGCCCGTGCCAGTGCCTGCGGTTCTTCCGCTTCGAGGTCCCGGAGCAGGGCCGGGCCGCCGACCTGGATGGTCCTTCCGTCCACCGTGGCGCGGACGCCGCGGCCGGTCATGGACGAAAAATCGGTCGCCGCGGGAATCTGCAGACCCTGCTCCCGCGCCGCCCGGACGATGGCCCGCGCCACCGGGTGCTCGCTGTCTGCCTCCACAGCCGCGGCCAGCGCCAGGAGGCTGTCCCGGTCCACGCCCTCGGCGGCCGCGACGTCCTTGAGGGCGGGTTCGCCCTTGGTGAGCGTTCCGGTCTTGTCGAAGAGGACGACGTCGACGGTCCGCATCCGTTCCAGGGCCATCCGGTTCTTGATCAGGACCCCGGCCCGGGCGGCCTGTTCGGTGGAGATCGCGATGACCAGCGGGATGGCCAGGCCCAGCGCATGCGGGCAGGCGATCACGAGTACGGTGACGGTGCGGGTGACGGCGTCGGGAATGCTGCCCAGCAGGGACCAGACGATGAACGTGATGACGCCGGCGCCGGCGGCGAAGTAGAACAGGAAGGCTGCGGCCCGGTCGGCCAGGGCCTGCGCCTTGGACGAGGAGGCTTGCGCCTCGGCCACGAGGCGCTGGATCCCGGCCAGCGCGGTGTCATCCCCGACGGCGGTGACCTGCACGCGGACGGTGTTGTCCGTGGCCACGGTCCCGGCGACAACCTTGTCCCCGGGTGAGCGGAGGACGGTCTTGGATTCGCCGGTGATCATCGACTCGTCGACCTCAACCTGGCCGTCGACGACCACGCCGTCGGCCGGCATCCGGGCGCCCGAGCGGACCAGGACCGTGTCCCCAGCCACCAGGTCGCTGACTTTGACGGTTTCCGTCCCTGCGGCGGTGATCCGGTCCGCTTCGTCCGGCAGCAGGGCAGCGAGGGCGTCGAGCGCGCCCCGCGCCGAGCCGAGGGCGCGCATCTCGATCCAGTGCCCCAGCAGCATGATCGCCACCAGCAGGGCCAGCTCCCACCAGAAGTCGAGGTCGAAACCGCCGATCCCGAGGCTGGTGACCCAGGAGGCGACGAAGGCGACGCTGATGGCCATGGCGATCAGCAGCATCATGGCCGGTTTCCGGCTCTTCAGTTCATCCAGGCCGCCCTTGAGGAAGGGCTGGCCGCCGTAGAAGAAGATGACGGTGCCCAGTACCGGCGGAATCCAGGCCGAGCCGGGGAAGACCGGCGGCACGTAGCCGAGCAGGTGCCCGAACATCGGGCTGAACAGCACCACCGGCACCGACAGTGCCAGCGTCAGCCAGAACCTGTTCTTAAACATCGCGACGCTGTGGCCGGCGTGCTGGCCGTGGCTGTGTACCAGATGCTCATCGTCCCCGCCGGGCTGCGGCCGGTGGTCGTGGCCGGAGTGGCCGGGGCCGGCGCCGGCCGGCAGTTGATCGGTCTTTACGCTGTGCTGGTGTTCCATGGTTCCTGCCTCCGGAGAAGTCGCGGCTGGTCCTGATTCCAGTTCCCAACATACCCCTGGGGGGTATGCTTGGCAATACTGCCGGTGCGCAGTCCGGAGCCGCCGGTCCGGGTCAGCGCACCTCGATGACGCCCATCATGCCGAGGTCCTCGTGGTCCAGGATGTGGCAGTGGTAGACGGTGCGGCCGGTGAAATCCCGGAAGTCGATCCGGACCGTGACCTGCCCGTTGGCCGGCACGTTGACCACATCCCGAAGGGTGGCCTTTTCCACGGCCCGGCCGTTCTCCGCGATGAGCTGCATCGGCCACACGTGCAGATGGAACGGGTGGTCCATGGGGCTGCGGTTGACCAGGATCCACTCCTCGACCGTCCCGCCGGCCACAATGGTGTCAATCCTCCGCTCGTCGAAGGCCAGGCCGTTGATGGTGAAGGCCATTCCCATCCCGGGCCCCATCCCGCCGCCCTGCCCCTGCCCCATCGGCGTGGCAAGCACCAGCTGGCGGCGCGCGGCGACCGCGGCGGAGCGCAGCTCGGGCGGCGCCGGTCCGGCTGTGATGACGGGTGCCGGCGGGGCGGGGTCGCCGGCCACGTCCAGCGTGGCCAGGGTGGTGCCGGCCGGATCCTCGGCCCCGTCCTGCCCCGCCGGCCCGCCCGGTCCCATGCCGCGCCGGCCCATTCCGGGCATGGCTCCACGGTCGTAGGGCACCGCCTTTAGTTCGGATTGCCCGAGGGCGGCCGTGACCAGCAGTTCCGCCCGGTTCCCCGGCGCCAGCAGCACTTCCTGCACGTCCGACGGCGACTGGGCCCGCCCGGAGTCCATGCCCAGGAGCTGGAGTTTCTGCCCGTCCAGCCGCAGCCGCAGATACCGGGCCACGCAGCAGTTCACGATCCGCCACCTTTCCCGTTCCCCCGGCCGGGCCGTCATGCGGGGATTGGACTGGCCGTTGACCAGCAGGAGCGCCCCTACGCGTCCGGCCATCCGCTCCGGCAGGGACGCCTCGGCCACGTTCCCGGCCCCGTCCAGGCTGGTGTCCGAGACCAGCAGCACGCGTTCGGTGCCCGCTGCCACGGGCACGGGGTCTTCGACGATGATGGCGCCGAAGAGGCCGCCGGACACCTGGGCGGCGACCCGGCCGTGGTGGTGCGGGTGGTACCAGTACAGCCCTGGCGGGTGCCCGGCCGGGAGCCGGTATTCGTAGTCGAAGCTGCTGCCGGGGTCCACGGTCACGAATACGTTGTCGCTGTTGCCCTGGGGTGACACGTGGAGTCCGTGCAGGTGCAGGTTGCTGGGTTCGGCCAGCTTGTTCACCAGTTTGAGCCGCAGCACGTCGCCGGCCCGGAGCCGGAGGGTGGGTCCGGGGATGCCGCCGTTGTAGCCCAGCGCTCCCGCCTGCAGCCCCGCCACCGGGAACCGGCCCGGGGCTGCCTCAAGGCTGGCCGCCAGGACGCCTCCCGTGCTGCTGAGCGCGGCCGGCTGGCGCAGGGACTCTCCGGTGACCGGCGCGGGTTGTGAATTGAGCGACCACCACAGACCGGCGCCGCCGGCGACGGTGCCGGTCACTCCGAGTCCGCCCAGCAGCAGGGCGCTGCGGCGGCTGATGGGTGGCACTACGGACCCTCGCCGAGTTCCTTAACATGCTCGCGGTACTGCTCCGCCGTCAGCTCGCCCCTCGCGAATCGCTCGTCCAGGATGAGCCGGGCCGGGCTCTTGCCGCCCGGTGTGCCGGGCGCCCGGCCCGGAAAGCCCGGCTGGCCGTAGGGCCCGGGATGTCCTGGCTGAGGTCCGCGGCCGGTCCCGCTGAAGACCCGCACCGCGAGCAGCACGAGCACAGCGATTCCGACGAGGAGGAGCGCGCCCCAAAGCCACATCCACCACAGGTTCTGCCCGTAACCCCACATCATGACTGTTCCCTTCGCCAATGGAAGCTACTGCTCCCATGGTGCGCCTGCCGGGTCGGTGGCGCTAGGGTCCTAAGTCGCGCCCGCGCATGGTTGCCGACGCGCGGGGCCGCGCACGGCTGATCCGGCGGCGGCGGAACCAGCTGCGGCGCAGCTCAGCTGATCAGCAGGCCCAGCGCTTCCGCCAGGTGGCTGACCTCGCGGACCGAGAAGCCGGCCGGGACGGGGCCGGGCCCGTTGGGGCTGGCGGGCACCACGGCGTGCGTGAACCCCAGCCGGTGCGCCTCCTGGATGCGCTGGTTGATCCCCGGCACGGGACGGACCTCGCCGGCCAGGCCCACCTCGCCGAAGGCGATGAGCCGTTGCGGGAGCGGTTTTTTGGCCTTTGCCGAGGCGACGGCCAGGGCCACGGCCAGATCCGTGGCCGGTTCGCTGAGTTTGACCCCGCCCACGGTCGCCACGTAGGAGTCGTCCTTCTGCAGCAGGCAGCCGGCGCGTTGCTGCAGCACGGCCAGCAGCATCGCCACCCGGGAACTGTCCAGGCCGCTGGTGGCCCGGCGGGGCTGCGCGTTGGCGCTCTCGGCGAGCAGCGACTGGACCTCGGCGAGCAGCGGCCGGCGGCCCTCCAGCGTCACCGTGATGCAGGTGCCGGACACGGGGTCCTTGGTGCGGGAGACGAACAGGCCGCTGGGATCGGCCAGGCCCACGATGCCGTCCTCGTTCAGGTCGAAGCAGCCGACGTCGTCGGTGGGTCCGTAGCGGTTCTTGACGGCGCGCAGCAGCCGCAGCCGGGAGTGCCGCTCGCCCTCGAACTGGCAGACCACGTCCACCAGGTGCTCGAGCAGACGGGGACCTGCGATGGAGCCGTCCTTGGTCACGTGGCCCACCAGCAGGGTGGTCATGTTGCGGCGCTTGGCCGCGGCTATCAGGGAGGCCGCCACCTCGCGGACCTGGGAGACGCCGCCGGCGCTGCCCTCGACGTCGGCGCTGCTCAGTGTCTGGACCGAGTCGACGATCAGCAGCCGCGGCTCGAGCTTTTCCACCTGGCCCAGCGCCTGGCCCAGGTCCGTTTCGGCGGAGAGGTACAGGGATTCGGCGACCGCGTCGATCCGGTCCGCGCGCAGCTTCACCTGGGCCGCTGACTCCTCGCCGGTGACGTAGAGGACGTCCTGCGCGGTGCGGGCAAACTTGGCCGCGACGTCCAGCAGCAGCGTGGACTTGCCCACGCCGGGTTCGCCGGCCAGCAGGATCACCGCGCCGGGAACCAGGCCGCCGCCCAGCACACGGTCCAGTTCGTCCACGCCGGTGGGCAGGAACGCGGCCGTCGTGGCGTCCACCTCGGCGATCCGGCGGGCCGGCTCCAGGACGGTCGTCGCCGCCGTCGTCCGCGCCACGGCTGCACCGGTTTCTTCCACCGTGCCCCAGGCCTGGCACTCACCGCACCGGCCCACCCACTTGGCCGTCGTCCAGCCGCATTCCGCGCACTTATAGCCCGGCGCCTTGGCGGCGCGGGAAGTCTTTGTAGCCATTGCTCCACCCTAACCGGGGGCACTGACATTCAGGCCCCGTCCCCGGCCCGGGGGAGGTGACGGGCAGCTGGGACTACAGGGCAGGCAGGATGTCCCGGGCCTCGTGCGGATCCACCCCCGCGGCTTCGAGCAGGTCCACCATCAGGGGCCGGAAGAGCATCACCACGGTTTCGCCCTCGAGCCGCTGCACGTCCAGCAGGCGCGGGTGCAGCCTGCCGGCGGTCTCGCTTAGTGCCGCCCTGGCCGTGCGCAGGTGGGCGCGGCGGACGCCGTCGTGCACCTCCGCCAGCCCCAGGCCCAGCTCATCAATCGCGGCAGCGGTCTCCTGCAGCACCTCGGCAATGTTCTCGGTGGCCTCGTCCGAGAGCGCCGCGTGGTTGATCGCGCTGGTGAGCCGGCGCGCGAACACGCGGCTGTTGCGCAGCGCCAGGTCAATAAAGTCCACCGACTGCGCCAGCCGGTCCAGCTCCTCGCGGTGCCGCCGGTAGGCGGGGGCCAGGGTGGCCACCTCACCCGAGGCGCGGAGCGTCTGGCGCATCGCATCGACCAGAGGCTGGCAGTTGCGGCCGCGGATCAACGCGTGCCAGGCCTGCGTGGAGTCGCTGTGGGTCAGGGCCGACGAACACTCGCGCAGCACCTCCGCCAGTTCATGCAGCAGCTTCTTGACGTCGTTCCGGGGCTCGCGGCGCGGATCCTTGGGGATCAGGAAGGTCACCAGCAGCGCGAACACGCCGCCCACCACGGCATCGATGCTCCGGGTGAACGGGCCGCCCGCCGGTGCCGGCAACAGCACCACCAGCAGGGACTGCAGGCCCAGCTGGGTAGTAAAAATAGTTCCGCTGTCCAGGAAACGGGCCAGTAGAATCGAGAAAAGGAGCACGACGGCGGCCTGCCAGATCCCCGCGCCCAGCCAGTGCAGCAGCAGGTCGCCCACCACAATGCCGATGGTGCAGCCCAGGCCCACCTCCACGACCCGGCGCAGCCGCGGATCGCGGGAAAAGCCCAGGGCGATCAGGGAGGAGGTGGCGGCAAACAGCGGTCCGGTATGGCCCAGCACGTACTCGGCGAAGGCGTAGGCGCCCACGGCGCAGGCCGTCATCTGGACCGCCGGCAGCAGCGAGTTGCGGCTCCGGACGAATCCGGTGCGGACCCGCCCGCGCAGGAATCGTGCGCTTGCAGTGAATCCAGTCGCGGAGGCCATGTCCACCAGTCTATTTGCTGTCCGCGGTGCCACGGCCGCTCGCCGCGGCCCTACGACCGGGACGCCGCTAACGCAATGGCGACCCGTCAGATGTCGACCAATGGTCCGGCGTCGTTAACCCTCCGTTCACTTTGGACCCCAATTCTCTTCACCTGGGGCACCTAACTTCGGTAAAGGTACAAACCGTATCCACCGTCTTTTCTGCTCGGACGTCTCCGGTCCGGCACGCATCTGAATAACCCTGGAAGGGGTACATCTAGTGAAGGCATCACGCTTCGGCCGCAACGCGGCCATCGCTGTTATCGCAGCCGGCGCACTCGCGCTCACCGCTTGCGGCTCGGACAACGCAACCAACACCGCTGCGGGCACCCAGTCGGCCGGCGGCCCCAAGGTCACCGGCACGCTGACCGGCATCGGTTCCTCCGCGCAGGGTGCAGCCATGGACGTGTGGAAGACCAACTTCGCCTCCGCCAACCAGGGCGCGAACGTGCAGTACTCCCCGGACGGTTCCGGCGCAGGCCGCAAGGCCATCCTCGACGGCTCGGCCCAGTTCGCCGGCTCCGACGCCTACCTCAAGGACGAAGAGGCCGCCAAGGCCAAGGACCAGTGCGGCCCGGACGGCGCGATCGAGGTTCCCGTCTACATCTCGCCGATCGCCATCGCGTTCAACGTGCCGGGCGTGACGGACCTGAAGCTGGACGCCGCAACGGCGGCCAAGATCTTCCGCGGCGAGATCGCCAAGTGGAACGACCCCGCCATCACCGCGCTGAACCCGGATGCCAAGCTTCCGGACCTCAAAGTCACCCCGGTCAACCGCTCTGACGACTCCGGTACCACCAAGAACTTCACCGAGTACCTCGCCGCCGCGGCCCCCGCCGTCTGGAAGGACAAGGCTGACGGTGTGTGGCCTTCCTCGCTGAAGGGCGAGAACGCCAAGGGCACCTCCGGCGTCGTCAAGACCGTCACCGACACCGCCGGTGCGGTCACCTACGCAGACGACTCCGCCGTCAGCGGCAAGATGGGCACCGCCCAGATCAAGGTCGGTTCCGACTTCGTCAAGATCTCCCCGGAAGCTGCCGCCAAGGCTGTGGACCTGGGCAAGCCGGTCGAGGGCCGCGGCGCCAACGACCTCGCCATCAAGCTGGACCGCACCACCACGGAATCCGGCGCCTACCCGCTGGTCCTGGTTTCCTACCACATCGTGTGCAGCACCTACGACAAGCAGGAAACCGTCGATCTGGTCAAGGGCTTCGAGAAGTACGTACTCTCCGAAGAGGGCCAGAAGGCTGCCGCCGAGTCCGCCAAGTCGGCTCCGCTGTCCGCCACGCTCTCCGAGAAGGCCGTCAAGGCCATCGAAGCCATCAAGGTCAAGTCCTAACGTTTGATCTCTTCCGCTAAGTTCCCCGCCCCGCCGCCTGGCGGGACGGGGAACTTAGCGGTGTTTTCCCTAGTTTCCGAGTTTTCGCAGTTTTCGTAGTTTTCGATAAGTGCGGCCCGGTAACGTTCAGTACGTCCGCACCATCAACACCGAAGGGCCAGGTATGACCTCCACCTCCCTGACCAAATCCCAGGGCGCAGGCCGCGCCGGGGACAAAGTCTTCTCAGGGGCCACCCTGGCAGCAGGCTGCCTGATCCTCGCCGTGCTGTTTGGCGTTGCGCTGTTCCTCGTCATCCAGGCCATTCCGGCCTTCACCGCCCCGGCCGAGGACATCCAGGGCGGCAAGGGGTTCTTCGCCTACATCTGGCCGATCGTCGTCGGCACCCTGATCGCCGCCGTGATCGCCCTGGTCATCGCCACCCCGGTCGCCATCGGGGTCGCCCTCTTTATCTCGCACTACGCCCCCCGCCGGCTGGCGTCCGGCCTCGGCTACGTGGTGGACCTGCTGGCCGCCATCCCGTCGGTGGTCTACGGCGCCTGGGGTGCCGCGTTCCTGGCCAAGGAAATCTCCCCGGCCTACAACTGGCTGGCCACCAACCTGGGCTGGCTGCCGATCTTCCAGGGGCCGGCCTCGGCCACCGGCAAAACCATCCTGACGGCAGGCATCGTGCTCGCGGTCATGGTCCTGCCGATCATCACCTCGCTCTCCCGCGAAATCTTCCTGCAGACCCCCAAGCTGCACGAGGAAGCCGCCCTCGCCCTCGGCGCCACCCGCTGGGAAATGATCCGGATGGCCGTGCTGCCGTTCGGCCGCCCCGGCATCATCAGCGCCGTGATGCTGGGCCTGGGCCGCGCCCTCGGCGAGACCATGGCCGTTGCCCTGGTGCTCTCCTCAGGCGCCCTCACGGCAAGCCTGATCCAGTCCGGCAACCAGACCATCGCCGCCGAAATCGCCCTGAACTTCCCCGAAGCCAGCGGCCTGAAGGTCAGCACGCTGATCGCCGCCGGCCTGGTGCTCTTCGTCATCACCCTCGGCGTGAACATGATTGCCCGGTGGATCATCACCCGGCACAAAGAATTCTCGGGAGCCAACTAAATGACCTCCACCCTGACCCCGGTCCGCAAACGCTCGGCCCTGACCAAGGGACAGCTGCCCAAGGCCGCGCCGTACATCGTGCTGGCCCTGGCCCTCGTCATCGGTGCCGCCATCCTGGCCCTGGTCGGCTTCAACCCCTTCGGTTGGGGCATCGTCTCGGCCCTGCTCTTCACCGCCGGCCTCGTCGGCTGGAGCGCCGTCGTTGAGGGCTCCCGCAAGGCCAAGGACAAACTGGTCACCTGCCTCGTGGTCGGCGCCTTCCTTGTTGCCCTGCTGCCGCTGATCTCGGTGATCTGGACCGTGCTGGTCAAGGGCCTGCCCGGCCTGGTGGACCCCGGCTTCCTGAGCACCTCGATGAACGGTGTTACCGGTGCGTTCGACAACAAGAGCGTCGAACAAGGCGCCCCCGTGCTGGGCGGCATCTACCACGCGCTGCTGGGCACCGTGCAGATCACCCTGCTCGCCACCGTCATCTCGGTCCCCGTGGGCCTGCTGACGTCGATCTACCTCGTCGAATACGGCCAGGACCGGCCGCTGGCCCGCGCCATCACGTTCTTCGTCGACGTCATGACCGGCATCCCCTCGATCGTGGCCGGCCTGTTCGCCGCCGCGTTCTTCTTCGCCGTCGTCGGCCCGGGCACCAAGACCGGCGCCGTTGCCGCCGTCGCACTCTCCGTGCTGATGATCCCGGTGGTGGTCCGCTCCAGCGAGGAAATGCTCAAGATTGTGCCGAACGAACTCCGCGAAGCGGCGTACGCCCTCGGCGTCCGCAAGTGGCGGACCATCCTCAAGGTGGTCATCCCGACGGCGATCTCCGGCATCGCCTCCGGCATCACCCTGGCCATCGCCCGGGTGATCGGGGAAACCGCACCGATCCTGGTCACCGCCGGCTTCGCCACCTCGATCAACAACAACGTGTTCGGCGGCTGGATGGCCTCGCTGCCTACCTTCATCTACACGCAGATCCTCAACCCGACGTCGCCGTCCAACCCGGGTCCGTCCGACCAGCGCGCCTGGGGCGCGGCCCTGGTCCTCATCATCCTCGTGATGCTGCTCAACCTGGCCGCCCGGCTGGTGGCCCGCATCTTCGCACCGAAGGCCGGCCGCTAGGCCGCCGCCGGCACCCGGTCCCTACCTCCACAAGTGAAGGAACAGCATGTCTAAGCGCATCGACGTCAAAGACCTGAACGTCTACTACGGCAAATTCCTGGCCGTCGAGGACGTCAACATCAACATCGACGCCAAATCCGTCACCGCGTTCATCGGCCCGTCGGGCTGCGGGAAGTCCACCTTCCTGCGCACCCTGAACCGGATGCACGAAGTCATCCCCGGCGCCCGCGTCGAAGGCGAAGTGCTGCTCGACGGCGACAACCTTTACGGCCCCGGCGTCGACCCCGTGACGGTACGCTCGCAGATCGGCATGGTCTTCCAGCGCCCCAACCCGTTCCCCACCATGTCCATCCGGGACAACGTGCTGGCCGGCGTCAAGCTGAACAACCAGAAGATCTCCAAAGGCGAGGCCGACTCGCTGGTGGAGCGCTCGCTGCGCGGCGCCAACCTCTGGAACGAGGTCAAGGACCGCTTGGCCAAGCCCGGCTCGGGCCTGTCCGGCGGCCAGCAGCAGCGCCTCTGCATCGCCCGCGCCATCGCCGTGGAACCCCAGGTGATCCTGATGGACGAGCCGTGCTCCGCGCTGGACCCGATCTCCACGCTCGCCATTGAAGACCTCATCAACGAGCTCAAGGACGAATACACCGTGGTGATTGTTACCCACAACATGCAGCAGGCCGCCCGGGTCTCGGACAAGACGGCGTTCTTCAACATCGCCGGGACCGGCAAGCCCGGCAAGTTGATCGAATACGGCGACACCCACACCATCTTCAGCAACCCGACCGAGAAGGCGACCGAGGACTACGTTTCCGGCCGCTTCGGATAGGCCGCCTGCCTCATCGAATGCTCCGCAGGTGCCGTTTTGGGCCCTCAAAAGGGCGCTTACGGAGCAATCGACAGGCCCCGGGCCCTAGAGCGCGGTGCCTAGAGCCCGGCGAGGGGTGAGAGGGCGAGTTCCAGCACGAAGGCCGCCGCGGCGGTGACCATCGGGGTCAGCGCCCAGAACGCCAGGATCCGGAGGACAAGCAGCCGGTTGGTCCCCGCGTAGCCCTGGTTGGTGCCTGCCCCGAGCACGGCGGCGGTGACCGTGTGGGTGGTGGAGACCGGCCAGTACAGGCCGATCGCACCGACCAGCAGAATGGCGCTGCTGCTCAGCTGCGCCACGAACCCGCGCAGCGGGTCCATCCGGATCATCCGGTAGCCGATCGTGTAGGAGATCCGCCAGCCGCCCGCCAGCGTGCCTGCCGTCAGCGCGGCAGCGGTCAGCAGGGCCACCCAGACGGGGGTGGAGCCGCCGACCGGCAGTCCCGCGGCGAGCATGCCCAGGATCAGTACGGCGCTGGTGCGCTGCCCGTCCTGCAGGCCGTGACCGAAGGCGACGGCGCCCGCTGCGATCGACTGGGCCCGCCGCGACCTGCTGTTCACCACGCTCGGCGGGGTGTAGCGGGCTGCCCACGTCGCGGGCCAGACCAGCAGGTAGGCGCCGGCAAAGGCGATCGCGGGGGAAAGCAGCAGCGGCAGGACCACCTGGAAAAGCAGCGACCGGTCCGCGCCCAGGACCGCGTGCCCGCCGACGGCCACGCTGGCGACGCCGGCCCCGGCAAGGCCGCCCACCAGCGCATGGGTCGAGGAGGAGGGGATCCCGCGCCACCACGTGTAGATGCCCCACACCACGGCGCTCAGCAGCCCGGCCATCAGGATGGTCAGGCCGTTGCCGCCGGAGGGAAGAACCACCCATGTCCGGCTGACCTCCAGTGCCATGGCTGCGCTCAGGCCGGCTCCGATGAAGTTGAACAGCCCGGCCAGGAGCACCGCGACAGTGGGGGTCAAGGCGCGCGTCCGGACCGCGAGGGCAACCGAGGAGGAAGCGTCACGGAAACCGTTAAGGAACGCGAACGCCCCGGCGAAGAGAACCACCGCGGCGAAGAAGAGGACGGACACCTCAGGATTCCTTGACGATGATGCTGCCCACCTGGGTGGCAATCCGCCGCATGTCCTTGGTGACCTCCACGAGCTGGTCCGCAATGTCGCGGTTGCGCGCGTACTGGGCCGATTTCATGTCCTTGAGCATGTCCGCAACCCAGACCCGGTGGGTGCGCTCCGCGCGCTTGGTGAGGCGGAGGACCTCGATCCAGTAGTCCTCCAGATCGTCCAGGTTGTTCAGCTGGCGCATGGCGTCCACGGTGAGCTCGGCCTGCCGGCTGATGATTTCCAGCTGGTCGGCGGCGCGTTTGGGCAGTCGCTCCAGCTTGTAGAGGAAGACCAGGTCCGCGGCGGCGTCCAGCTTCTCCATCGCCTCGTTGAGGTAGCGGGAGAGCGCGTACATGTCCTCGCGGGGGAGCGGGTTCAGGAAACTCGTCCGCATGTGCGTCAGGAGGGCGAAATGCAGTTCCGCAGACTTCGCCTCGTGGTCGTGCATGTCCTCCACCAGGCGCGAATGCTCACTGGCGGGGGCGCCGAGGATCTCCGAAAGGGTTCCCGTGGCCAGGGCTATCTGGCGGGCCATCTGGGAAAGCAGGTTCAGCCCGGCGGGCTCCTGGGGAAAAAGGCGCAGCTTCACGTGGGGTTACCGGTCTCCGGACGAGGCTTACACGGGTGTTGTCTGCCGGCCCTGGAACGTGACGATGACCCGCGCATGGGGATCACTTTACCGCCCGTACTTCGCCCGCCGGGAACCGCGCCCGGAGGCGGGCAAGAAAATGGTGCCGAACCGGATACGCCTCTCGGCGGTAGGCCGCTCTAGGCGGCTAATTGTTGAAGCCCGGGGGTTTCGCGGCTCGGCACCGCCTTTAGTTTTCTACGTCGGCGGGACCAAGTCAACATTGACAGCCGGGCGCCGGCGTGTGTATCGACGAGGCCGCCACGCGGGCCGCCGGGGCCGGGGTCCGGCGCTCCCCGGGACTAAAGAGGGCTCAGTCCAGTTCGCCCAGCCGCCAGGCGTTGGCCGCGTGTTCGAGGTCCTCGGCCGTCTTGACCAAAAGGTGTGAATTGCGGGTGAGTTTGCTCGCGTGGTTCGCGTTACTGTGCTCCGCGCCGTCGGCCAGCGTGGCCTGGCCCAGCGCCACCACCCGGCAGAACGCCGCCGAGCGTTCCAGCGCGACGTCGAACTCGCCGTCGAAGGCACCGGAGAGGATGGCGTCGGCCATGGACTTCATTTCCTCGGCGCCGGGAGGCTCGGCCGCGCCGGCCACCACGTGGGAGACCTGCGCGGTGTCTTTGCCCGCCCTGAAATAGACCGAAATCCGCTCCGGATCCCGGATGGTGGCGGCGCGGAGGGCGTAGAGCCGCCAGAGGGCGCCGGGGAGCGAACGCGCAGGGCTTTCCGCCCACATCTCGGCGATGGCGTCGAGGCCTTGTTCGTCGGCAAGTTTCACCAGCCGCCGGGTGACCGTGGGGTCGTCGCTGTCCCGCCCGCGGCGCACGAGCGCCTGGGCAGCCAGGTGTGCCGCCTCGGACACCCGGGCCGGGTCCGCGCCGCCGGCGAACGGTTCGAAGTCGATGGGCGCAAAGGGCTTCGGCTTGTGGTGACGGTGCGGTCCGGGGCTGCTGGCTCCTGTTTGCTCGCTCATGCCACCACGCTACTCCTGTGCATTCAGGGAATCGAGCACAGCGCCGTCCCGCGAGAGGGGGCCGCAGAGAAGTACGACGGCGGCGTGTCGGGTCCGGTAACAAAGGCCGCCCGCGTCTGGGGTACAGTGTTAACGTCCAGAAATGGACTGGGCCGACGCGCCTGTCAACGGGGTGGATTTCCGCCCGTTGCGGCTGTTGGCTGGGGCCTTTAGCTCAGTTGGTAGAGCATCGGACTTTTAATCCGTGGGTCGTGGGTTCGATCCCCACAGGGCCCACTCTTTTAGCGAAGAGTGGAACAACCCCCGGCAGCCTGGCAACAGGAGGCCGGGGGTTTTTTGCGCCCGGATTCCGGAGCCGCCGACGCTCATGAGACAAGCAAGCCTGCCTAGTAGTTAGTTCGGCTAGGATAATCGGATGAACTCGGATACCGCCGCAGGCTCAGGCTACTGGTACGCCCCCGACGAGCGGATCGACCCGCCCGCCGCCGTGCTGCAGGCCCTGCGCGGATACCGATCGGCCGAGGTTGCCACCCGGCGCTCCACCCGCGACTCCATGGGCATGGGCGAAACCGACCTGCTGGCCCTGCGGTACCTGCTGCGCGCGGAGGCCGCCGGGGAGCGGATGGGACCCAAGGACCTCAGCCGCCTGCTGGGCATCACGACGGCGTCCACCACCTCGCTGATTGACCGCCTCGTGAAAAGCGGACACGTGCGCCGCGAGCCGCACCCCACCGACCGGCGGTCCTTGGTGATCGTTCCCACCGCCGCGACGGATTCCGAAGTGCGCGCCACCCTCGGGGAGATGCACCGCAGGATGCTGGCGGTGGCGGAGGAGCTCACCGCGGAGGAGAGCCACGTCATCGTGGCCTTCCTGCGGCGCATGACCGAGGCGCTGAACGAGCACACGGAACGCCACTAACCCCTGCCACAAGCGCCTGCGGTAAATATCTGCGCCTAGCAACTAGCTAGTCCGACTAGTGATATGTATGCTTACTACTTGTGTCAGATAATCGTTTGCGTGGAGGAGTCGTGGCTGAGTTGTTGACGATCACCGGAACCCCGGGAGCCGGTGCGGCCCCGCTGGTCTCGCCGCACTCCCCGGCCCAGTCGGCTGCCATGGTGCCCACGCTGCCTCCGAACCCGCCCAGCCAGGCGCCCAACCACTGCGGATCCCCGATGGAATGGACGGCCCCGGCGCTGGGGGCGATGTCCGTCCACACCTTCGACACCGGCTTCGCCTCCGCCGGGCTTCCGCCGGTGTGGCGCTGCGCGTGCGGATTTCAGCTCGACGGCATTGTCCACACCTCCAACGCGTTCGCAGCGCTTTCATGAGCGCCGCACCGGTGCTCGCGGCCGTGGACAGTCCGGCCGCCGGCGCAGTCGAGCCGGCAGCCAGCCTCGACGCCAGGATCCTGCCCCTGCCGGGGGCTCCCGGGGGGCGCTTCCTGATGCATGAACTCTTGGGCCGCGGCGCGACCGCCACGGTCTTCCGCGGAACCGACCTTTCCACCGACCGGACGGTCGCCATTAAGGTCGCCGAAGGGCCCGGGGAGAAGCACGCCCGCCGGATCCATGCGGAAGCGGACATTCTCGCCAACCTGGACCACCCCGCCGTCGTCGGCTTCGTCGCGGCAGGCACAGTCCCCGACGGCGACCCGTGGGCGGGGCGCCCGTTCCTGGTCGAGGAGTTCGCCTTCGGCGGCAGCCTGGCCGAGCGGGTCCGCCTGGGTGCCACGGCCGCGGAGGAGGTGGCCGGCTGGGCCGCCGCCGCGCTTTCCGGGCTGGAGCACGTCCACTCGCGCGGGCTGGTCCACCGGGACATCAAGCCTGCCAACATCCTGCTCAGCGCGCTCCGGAGGTGTTCGGTCCGAATCGCCGACTTCGGGATCGCCACGCAGGCAGGCACCGCCCCCGAGCCGGGCGAATCGTCCGGCACCGTGCACTACATGAGCCCGGAGCAGGCGGCCGGCCAGCCCCTCGGCGCGGCCACCGACATGTACGCGCTCGGGCTGGTGCTGCTGGAGTGCCTCACCGGGGTCAAGGCCTACCCCGGAACCCCCGTCGAGTCACTCGTGGCCCGCACCCTGCGCGGCCCTGACATCCCGGCGGAACTGGGACCCGGCTGGGTGTCGTTGCTGACGGCCATGACGGCGATGGACCCCGCGGCGCGCCCCACGGCGGCAGCGGCCCAGAAGCTGGCCGCCAGGCTCGCCCGGGCCCTCCCGCCGCTGCGCCTGGTCGGCTGAGGCGCCCGCCGCTGCGCCTGGTCGGCTGACGCGCCGGCTGAGGCGCCGGCCGCCCGACTACAGTTACACGGCCGAGGGCCGGCACGCACGGTGAGTGCATGCCGGCCCTCGGCTGTTGTCCCGGCGGCCGTCGGGCCCGGCTGCTACCCCGCGGCGCTGATCAGGTGCGTGAAGTGGTCGTACCGGAACGTGACCGGGCCGCCGTCGTGCACCATGCTGAGGTTTCCGCCGCCGGCAACCCCGCCCGCGCCGTAGTTCTCAGCCCAGGAGCGGTTGAGGGCGGCCTTGAAGGAGTAATTGCCGGCCGGAAGGTCCGGGAACGTCAGCTTCCAGACCAGGTCCGCCGGATCCAGCGTGAGCTGGGCCTGCGGGCAGTCCGGCAGCCAGTCAGCCGGGCAGCCCAGCTCGGAATCGAGGTCCCCGGCGACGGCCACCGCCGCGGGCTGCTGTGCGGCGTAGACCGCGCTCATCACATGGGTGCTGTGGTCGTAGCGGAAGGTCACCGCTCCGCCGGGGTGGTTCAGCACGATGTTGCTGCCGTTGGCCCCGCCCCCCGCACCGTAGTTCTCGTCCCAGGTGCCGTTGATGGCGGCCTTGAATTCGTAGCTGCCGGCGGGCAGGTTGGGAACGGTCAGCCGCCAGACCTTGTCGGCCGGATCAAGCTTCAGGAACGCCGCCGGACAGGCCGGCTGCCAGTCCCCCGGGCAACCCATTTCCGAGTTGAGGCTGCCTGCCACGGTGACCGAATCAGGCTGCGGAAGCTCGCCCGCGACCACGGTGCGGACCTCGCTGACCACCTCGCCGGCGCCCGGCACGGTCATCAGGGCGCGGTACCGCAACTGGGCGCCGTCCGCGACGGACAGTGCGGCCAGGTCGTCCACCGCGCTGTAGGCGGGGGAGGAGCTGTCCTCACCGAACTTGGTCCAGGCTCCGCCGTCGACGCTGCGCTCGAAGCGGACCGCGTAGTCGGCCTTTTCCGGACTCGCGACGGCGCCGACCTCCACCTTGCCGCGGACGCTGCTGCCTTCCTTGGGGCTGACGATGCTGAGCAGCGGGGCCGGTACGGCACCGCTGCGGGGCTGGCTCACGGAGGTGTGCGCCCCGTTGTCCAGCACGACGGCGCGGTACTCCAGGGCGGTGCCGGCGTTCAGGGCCGAGACGTCGTGGAAGACCTGGTACGGCGCCGTGTCATCGGTGCCGATCGAAGCCCACTGGCCGCCGGCCGTGCGGGCCTGGAAGGTGACCTCATAGAAGGAACTGCCGTCGACGTCGGCCGCGATCCGAACGCGGCTGTTGTCCGCGGCGGACGCCGCCGGCTCCTGCAGCGTTACCGCGGGTGCCGCTTTGGAATGCGGGATGCGGCCCGCGGACTCGTAGACGACGGCGGAGAGCGGCGGCACCGTGACCGTGAGCTTCCCGTCCGCGGCGGCCTTGACCTCGGCGGCCGCTGCTCCGTAAATCCGGTTGAAGCTGCGCTTGGCTACGTAGGTGGGGATCGCCGCCGTCTGGGCCTGCGTGCTGTTGTTCACGGAGACCACGTACTCGCGCTGGTCCTTGGCGTCGGTCCGGGAGAAGGCGTAGATGCCGGGCCCGTCGGAGGCGTAGCGGTTCTGGTGCGCGCCGTTGCGCAGCGCCGGGTGTTCGGTGGTGAGGGCGGCGAGTTCGCTGATTCCGCGGTACAGGGGGTGGGCGGTGTTGAAGTTGTCGCCCGCGTGGGTGGCGTCGGTGCCCAGCAGGTCGTCGTCGAGGTAGTCCGGGACCTTGCTCGCGAACATCGTCTGGCGGGCGTCCTGGTCGCCGCCGGGGCCGGTGAAGCCCTGTTCGTCGCCGTAGTAGACCACGGGGTTCCCGCGGGAGAAGTACATCAGCTCGTGGGCGAGCCGGTCCCGGGCGACGCGTTCGGCGTCGTCCGCGCCCGGGTTGTCCGCGCTGATGAAGCTGCCGATCCTGCCCATGTCGTGGTTGCCCAGGAAGGTGGGCAGTTCGTAGACGTTGGAGTCCGCGTCGGTGTACCAGTCGTCGCCGGCGAAGAAGGTCTCCAGTTCCTTGGCGCCCTGGCCGCGGGAGGCGAAGTTGCGGGCCGCCTCCTGGAACGGAAAGTCGAGCACGGCCTGCATTTTGTTGCGGGTGGTGAACTGCGAGGTGAAGCTCTTGGAGGTGTCGAAGACCTCGCCGAACATGAAGAACTCGTCCTTGCCGTGCGCCTTGGCGTAGGCGAGGACCTTGGGGCCGAACTGCTGCCAGAACTCGTCGTTGACGTGTTTCATGGTATCGATCCGGAAGCCGTCCACGCCGAAGTCGCCGATCCACTTCTGGTAGATGTCGACCATGCCGTTCACCACCTTGGGGTGTTCGGTGAAGAGGTCGTCAAGGCCGAAGAAATCGCCGTAAAAGGAGTTTTCACCCTCGAAGGTGGTGTCGCCGCGGTTGTGGTAGAGAGTCGGGTCGTTGAGCCAGGCCGGGACCTTGAGGTTCTCCTCGCCGGGCGCCAGCTTCGGCGTGTAGGGGAAGGACTTCGCCGCGTCCAGGGCGGGGAAGGTGCCGGTGCCGGCGTAGTCGCGGTCATCGAACGGTTCGCCGGCGGCGGTCAGGTACGGGGCGGCGTCCTTGGACTTGTAGGCGGTGCGGTCGCCCTGTTCATAGCCGATGACGTCTGCTGTGTGGTTGGTAATGATGTCGAAGTAGACCTTCATGCCGCGGGCGTGGGCCTCGTCGATAAGGGTCTTCAGCTCGGCGTTGGTGCCCAGGTGCGGATCGATCTGGGTGAAGTCCGTGACCCAGTAGCCGTGGTAGCCGGCGGACTGGTCCTCCGGCTGGACGGCCTTGTTCTTGAAGCTCGGGGTCAGCCAGATCGAGGTGGTGCCCAAACCCTGGATGTAGTCGATCTTCTCCCGCAGGCCCCTGAGGTCCCCGCCGTTGTAGAAGCCCTTCTTCGTCGGGTCGAAACCGGAGACCATCGGGTCCGCGCCCAGGCCGCCGTCGTCGTTGGCGGTGCTGCCGTTGCTGAAACGGTCCGCCATCACAAAGTAGAAGCGCTCGTCCGTGACCGGCCCGCGGAGGGAATGCGACGCCGACGGGGCGCCCGGCCCGCGAGGGTCCGGCGCCGCTTGGGCGGGGACGCCGACGGCGGCGGCGGCCAGTGCCGCTGCCAGGGCGACGCCGGCGCGAACGGTGTGGGGGCGTCCTGCGCCGCGCCTCAAACGGGGCGGCCAGGGCAGGCTGGAGCTGCGGGTGTTCACGATGGAGACCTTCCGGGTGAGCGACGTTGCCTAGACGAAGGGAGGGATGCGGGAGACCGGCTACTGAGAGCCAAGTCACAATTGTAAGCGCTTGCACATGGATTTTCCAGCAAATCATCAGGTGGCGGTGTTGGGTCGCCGGCCGCCCGGGGAGGACATTTTGCGGGCCACGCTTGGCGCTGCCCGCGACGTGGATAGCATGTCTTGCAGACCGGCGGCCGGAGGAGCCGTCCGGCAGCCGCCGCGAAAGGGGCGTCATGTCCATGCAGGCCCTGCCCCCGCCGCGGCCCGAGGTGGTCGAGGTGGTTGGGCGGCTGCGCGCCGCCGGCTGCGTCTTCGCCGAGGAGGAGGCTGCCCTGCTGGCCGCCGCCGCGGGCACGGCCGGTGAGCTGGAAGCGCTGGTCCGGCGGCGGGTCTCCGGGCTTCCGCTGGAGCAGCTGCTGGGCTGGGCGGAGTTTTGCGGCCTGCGGATCGCCGTGGATCCTCACGTCTTTGTTCCCCGGCGCCGCACCGAGTACCTCGTCCGGCAGGGGGCACGGCTGCTGCGGGCAGAATGGCCAGGCGAAGCTGGTCCGGCGGGAGGGTTGCCCGTCGTCGTCGACCTGTGCTGCGGCTCCGGCGCCGTCGGGGCCGCGCTCGCCGCGCTGGCCGGGCCGTTGGAGCTGCATGCCGCCGACGTCGACGCCGCCGCGGCGGCCTGCGCGAGGCGCAACGTGCTGCCGCTGGGCGGGGAGGTGCACGAGGGCGACCTTTACGGAGCGCTGCCGGACCGGCTCCGCGGCCGGGTGGACCTCCTGGCCGTGAATGCGCCCTATGTTCCCTCGGGGATGATCGGGACCATGCCGCCGGAAGCGCGGCTGCACGAGCCGCGGGCTTCCCTTGACGGCGGTCCGGACGGACTGGAACTGCAGCGCCGGGTGGCCGCCGCGGCGCCGGAATGGCTGGCGCCGGGCGGCCACCTGCTGATGGAAACGAGTCGGCGGCAGGCGCCGCAGACGGTGGAGATCTTTGCCGGGAACGGGCTCTCCGGCCAGGTGCTCAGCTCGCGGAAGCGGGACGCCACCGTGGTGCTGGGCGCCGTCAGTGCCGGTGCCGCGGGCCGAAGCCGCTCTTGAGGGCGCCCGTCCCCGGATGTGGTGGAGCCAGTCCGGTCAGTGCTTGTCCGGGTCGACGTTGGTGGCCGGCCCGGCGGCGGTAGCGCCGCCCTCGTCGGACCAGTCCTGCCCGGTCTCGTCATTCAGGGCGGGGTCCGAGCGGACGTCCGACGCGGAGTCGGAAGCGTTGTCCGCCGCGACGTGGGCGCCGCCGGAGGTCCCCAGGTTCGCCGTGCCGGGGTGGGTGCTGTGCGCCGGGATGGCGCTGCCGGAGGGGGTTGCCGCGGCGCTTTCCGCTTGGCTTTGCGGGGCGGAGGCGCTCCGGGACGGGGTATCCTCCCGGTGGACGGCGGAGCTGATCACCGTGCCGGCGCGGCGGGCGGCCTCGGTGAGCTGCCCGGACACTTCCGGGGCCTTTTCCTTGACCGCGTCGGCCGCGGCCGCCACCTTGTCCTGGACCGGCTTGCTTTGCCAGAGGTCGGCTGCCCGGGCCTTCAATTTTTCGTAGGCGGCCCGTCCGGAACGGGATCCCAGGACGTAACCTGCCGCAAGGCCGGTGCCGAAAAGAAGTTTGGCTTTCATGCTGTACTCCTGCTCTTGATGCTCTGGAAGAGTTCGAAAAAGTGGCCCGGTACCAAAAAACCGGCCCCAGGAAAGTATCCCGGGACCGGTTTTCCGGTCACACCGTTTTAGCGGTGCGAGCGCTTGGTGATCATGCCGTAGACCAGCAGTACGATGATCGCACCGCCGATCGCGAGCAGCCACGTGGTCAGCGAGAAGAATTCCTGCAGTCCCGTGCCGAAGATTGCGCTGCCGATGAGGCCGCCCAGGAGGGCGCCCACAACACCGAGGATCAGCGTGATGACCCAGCCACCGCCCTGACGTCCCGGCAGGATAGCCTTAGCAATTGCGCCGGCAATAAGACCCAGAATAAGAAATGCGAAAAAACCCATTTTATCGGCCCTTCTCTTTCATTGAGGAGACACCCGGGTTGCCGGGTGCGCTTCATCCTTCTGTCTAAATACTAATCATGCTTACTATCAAAACGCCACTCGGCACACGGAAAAGTTTCAAAAATCCTTGTCTTCACCGGGAATTTACGGGCCGGTAGCAGGCCGCAAATCCGCGGACGGGCCCCGGCGCCGGGCGGTTAGCGGGGCGGTTGAAAGGCCGCGGCGGGCTCACCAGGCGTAGTCTTCCGGGGCGGTCCGGGGGCCGGAAAAAATAGCGTCCAGGCGCTCAAGGGCCTCGGTGTCGAGGTCAATCTGCAGCGACCGGAGGGCGGCGTCCAGCTGCTCGCGGGTGCGCGGGCCGGTGACCGGCGCCGTCACGGCCGGCTGGTGCAGCAGCCACGCCAGCGCCAGTTCGCCGGGCTCGTGGCCAAGCTCGTCCGCGAAGTCCTCATAGCGGCGGATCTGGTTCCGGTGCTTTTTGAGGGCTTCGAGGGCGCGGCCCTCGGCGCGGCGGACGCCGTCGTGCTCCTTCTTGAGCACTCCGCCGAGCAGCCCGCCGTGCAGCGGCGACCACGGCAGGATCCCTAGCCCGTAGTGCTGCGCGGCCGGAATTACCTCAAGTTCCACGTTGCGGGTCAGCAGGTTGTAGATGGACTGCTCGCTGACCAGTCCGTTCGAATGCCGGTGCGCCGCGGCTTCCTGCGCCCGGGCCAGGTGCCAGCCGGCGAAATTGCTGCTGCCCGAGTACAGGATCTTCCCTTGCTGCACCGCGACGTCCACGGCCTGCCAGATCTCTTCCCACGGGGTGTTCCGGTCCACGTGGTGGAACTGGTAAAGGTCGATGTGGTCGGTCTGGAGGCGCTGCAGGCTTGCGTCGAGGGCGCGGCGGATGTGCAGGGCGGAGAGCCTGGGCTCGTTGGGCCGGTCCGCCATGGTGCCGTAGACCTTGGTGGCCAGCACCGTCCGCTCCCGGCGCTCGCCGCCCTGGGCGAACCAGCGGCCAAGGATTTCCTCGGTCCAGCCGCGGTGCTTGGAGCCTCCGTAGACGTTGGCGGTGTCGAAGAAATTGATGCCCGCATACAGGGCGGCGTCCATGATCGCGTGGGCGGCAGGCTCCTCGGTCTGCGGACCGAAGTTCATGGTGCCCAGGCAGAGCCGGGAAACGTTCAGCCCGGACCGGCCCAGCTGGGTGTACTGCATGCGCCGCCCTTCCGGACGTCAGCGCTCCAGCCGGAACCCGAGCTTGATGGTCACTTGCCAGTCGGCTACCTGGCCGTTCTCGAGGTGCCCGCGGATTTCCTTGACTTCGAACCAGTCCAGGTTCCGCAGCGTCTTGGCGGCCTCGGCGATGCCGTTGCGGACCGCGGCGTCCACGCCTTCAGTCGAGGTCCCGACAATTTCAGAAATGCTGTAGGTGTGATTAGACAACTTCGCTCCTCGTGATCGTCATCGGTCTGCTGTGTCCGGCCGGTGGCCGGGGGCCGTCCCTGCAGAGTAGCCGACAGATCCCGGCCGGACTAGGGGTGGGCGGCAGTGGCTGATGAGCCGAAGACCGGCCCGGGCTGGGGCCGCTTGGCCGCAGGCGGCGCGTCGCCGTCGCGAGGCCGGACGCGCCGGATCATCCAGGGCAGCAGGTAGTGCGTGGCCCAGGCCAGGTCGCCGGCCCGGGTCTCCCGCCAGTTGCCGGCCGGCAGCGGTTTGGGTTGCAGCGGCTGCAGGCCGTGCGGGACCTGCAGTGTGTCCAGGACCATGCCCGCGATCGTGTGGTGGCCCAGCGGGGAGAAGTGCAGGCGGTCCGGATCCCACATCCGGGGGTCGCTCAACTGCCGCAGCGTCCACAGGTCCGCAATCACGCCGTGGTGGCGGGCCGCGATGGTCCGGATGTTCTCGTTGAAAACGGCCACCTTGCCCCGGATATGGCCGAAGACCGGGGTGTCCCCCCAATCCGGGCCGGTGAAGAGCACCACGGTCGCCCCGGCGGCCGAGAGCGCGGCGACTGCCGCGTCAAGGCTCGCCGCGAGCCGGTCGGGGTCCCGGCGGTGGAACACCAGGTCATTGCCGCCCGCGGACAGCGTCACCAGGTCCGGTTTCAGGGCGATCGCCGGGCCGAGCTGCTGGTCCACGATCTGTTGCAGCACCAGGCCGCTGATGGCCAGGTTGGCGTAGGAGAAATCGCCGCGGGCGGCGCTGAGTTCCTCGGCGATCCGGTCCGCCCAGCCCCTCATGCCGCCGGGGCTCAGGGGCTCGGGGTCGCCGAGGCCGGCGGTGAACGAATCCCCGAGGGCAACGTAGCGTTTCCAGGGGCCCGGGCCGGTGGTGGCACCTTTTCGGGCCCTCGCCGGATTACCGAAGCTGGCCGCGTTCACATCTTCAGCAATACGCTTACCGCCCCGGCTCCGGTAGGGACGTAAGTACCTACCGGAGGGTATCCGCGCCGGTTTGGCCAACGGCTGCTCTGTAACGGCCGCTCTGAGGCGCCAGAACGGCGCCTACGGAGCAGCCGGAGCCTCCAATACCACACGGGGTACGGAAAATACCAAGGGGGGTATATCATAGTAGGGAAACCATTTACTCCGGGAGGCCGCCATGGAACTCGATCCCACGGACATGAAGTCCGTCATTAACCGCTTGCGCCGTGCCCAGGGCCAGCTCGCTGCGGTCACGCGCATGATCGAAGAAGGCCGGGACTGCAAGAGCGTCGTCACGCAGCTCGCCGCCGTCTCGAGCGCCCTGGACAAGGCGGGATTCTCCATCATCGCCACCGGGCTGCAGCAGTGCATGCAGCAGGAGGATCCGAGCCTGGACCGTGCCGAGCTGGAGAAGCTTTTCCTCTCGCTCGCATAAGCGCATGCCATCGCCAAGAGGCCGGGATCAGCTGATGATCCCGGCCTCTTGCGTTCCCTCCGGCACGGCCGACAATGGAGGAAACGCGGCCGGGTGACCCTGCCGCGAGGCTAAGGAGTTCCATGCAGCAGCCCGCAGGCGGCCCGGCAGCGGCCGCGCCGGAGCGCGACCTGGTCATCGACCTGGCCCGCTTCTTCTGCCTCGCGCTGGTCGTCATCGGCCACACGATGATGGTGAGCCCGGTCCTGCATCCGGACGGCACCGTGAGCTCGGAAAACACCCTGGGCAACCAGCGCTGGTTCGAGCCGGTGGTCTGGGTGCTGCAGGTGATGCCACTGTTCTTCGTCGCCGGCGGGGTCACCGGCCTGTATTCCTGGCGCCGGCTGCGCGACCGGGGCGGCAGCGCCGTCGAGTTCGTCCAGGGCCGGCTGCTGCGGCTGATCCGCCCGGCGGCCGTGCTGCTGGCCGCCATGTTCACAGGCCTGTGGGCCGCCAGGCTCAGCGGAGTGGACCCGCAGGTCATCGCGCTGCTGACCACCGGCGCGGGCATGCCGCTGTGGTTCCTGGCCGCTTACCTCGCCGCGCAGCTGAATCTGCCCTGGCTGGCCGCGCTCCATGACCGGGCGCCCTGGTCCACCCTTGCCGGACTGGTTGTCCTTGTGGTGGCGGTGGACTGCTTCCGCGGCGCGCTGCCCGGGCTGGCCTACGCCAACATGGTCTTCCTCTGGTGCGCTGTGCAGCAGCTTGGCTTCCTCGTGGCCGACGGGAAACTGCAGGGCCTGGCGCCGCCGGGACTGCTCGGCATCGTTGGGGCGGCCAATCTGCTGCTCGGGGTCCTGGTGGTGCTGCGGCTCTACTCCGGGAACATGCTGGTCAACCTCAACCCGCCTAACCTGACCTTGTTCCTGCTGGCCGCCGCCCAGGCCGCCACCCTGCAGCTGGTCCGGCCGCTGCTTTCCCGGTTGGTGGCGCTGGGCCGGGTCCGCAGGGTTTTGGCCCGGGTGGGGCGGCGCTCGATGACCGTCTACCTGTGGCATCTGCCGCTGCTGGCGGCGATGTCCGGCCTGCTGCTGCTGACGGACCTTCCGCAGCCGGCCGGCGGGAGCGCGGCGTGGTGGTGGACGCGCCCGCTGGTGCTGCTGGGCGTGGTCGTCCTGTTGGTGCCGGTGCTGGTGATGTTCGGCCGGCTGGAGGAGCGGCCGACGGCGCCGGGCCAGTCCCGCCCGCGGCCGGTGGCCGCGGTGCTGACGGCCGCCGCCGTCGTCGTCTTCATCCCGGTGGCCGACGCGGCGCTCAACGGCCTCACCGTGGGGCTGCTCGGCGGCGGGGCGGCCTGCTTTGCGCTCGCCGTGCTGCTGCTTGGCCGGGTTCCGGCCCGGGGCGCGGCCAGGAGCCCCGCCGGGGGCTCCGCGGCAAGCGGGCCGGACGGATCCGGACTGCCATTGCCACACCCGCCATTAAGTGCCAATCTCGAACCATGACGGAGAACTCGGCAACTACTGAAGACACGTTCAGCCCGGACGTCTCCACCACCCGCAATGATGCCCTGCACCGCTATGAGCTGCACGTCGGCGGCAAGCTCGCGGTCCAGGTGCGCTACATCGACCGGCCGGGCCATGTGGACTTCATCCACACCGAGACGGCCGAGCAGTTCAAGGGGCAGGGGCTGGCCGGTGTGCTCGCCCACTTCGCGCTGGACGATGTGGTGGCCTCGGGGAAGCGGATCATCCCGCACTGCCCCTATATCTACCGCTACCTGCGCAAACACGACGCCTACAACCAGTGCATCGACTGGCCGGAACAGGCGCCAGCAGGGGCGTAACCGCTTGTGAGCGGGGCGACAATTTCGTATGGTTTAGCTTGAGTTATGCAGTTGGCTCAAGGACGTGTCATTTGGAGAACCCCGTGAACCACAAACTGCGTGTGCTTGTCCGTGTTGATGTCGATCCCGGACACGTGACTCTCGAAGTTACCGGTTGCCTGACCCAGGCAAGCTACCCCGCCCTGTTGCACATCGTGCGACGCGCCAGCCGTCTTGCCGCCGGCTCGGACGTGAGCATCGATCTGCACGGCGCCACCCACCTCGACCCGGAGATCCTGCTCTACCTCCGCCGGCTCGCCGCAACCAAGGACCCGGTGGCCACGCCGGACCCCGTGGCGGCCGCCGTCGGAATTGTCCCGGGCGGCTCGGAGTCCTTCCGGGTCCGCCTCCAGGAACCAGCCGAGCTGCCGATCTGCCTGCTGCACGTCGGCTCCGACGGGGAGGCGCTCGCGGGCCTGGACGGCGCAATCAGCGGAGCCGTCAACGGCCGGCTCCTCGCGGAAGTCGAGACCATCGACGGCGCCGCTCCCGCGCCGGACGGTACCGGCTGCGCCGATTCGGAGTTGATCGAGGGCCTTGAGCTCTCTGACTACTTCGAGGGGACCCTTGATCCTGCCGCCACCGTGCAGGCACTCTCCGACGAGGCCCTCGGCCAGCTGGCCGACGCGCTGTACCGACACCTGGACACCCCCAGCCCCTCCTTCGGCGCCCACACCTGGTACGAGCTCGCCGCCGAAGAGCTGCAGCAGCGCTACCGTGCCACGGACGCGGCCGGCGCCGGGCGGGTCCCCGCCGACGTGAACAGCGCCCCGGACGGCCCGGCGGACGGCGAACTCGCCGCCGGTCCGGTGCCCGCCTGACGCCCCGCAGGCCGCGCCGCTAGGCTGTGGCTATGAACACACCCGCGCACGGATCGTCAGCCACCCCCGGCACCGCCTTGGTCACCGGCGCCACCGCCGGCCTCGGGGCCGAATTCGCCCGCCAGCTCGCCGAGCAGGGCCACCCGGTCGTTCTCGTGGCACGTGACGAGGCGCGGCTGCGGGACCGCGCAGCGGAACTGGAAAACCGCTACGGCGTCCGGGCCGAGACACTGGCCGCCGACCTGGCCGACGACGCCGGTGTGGCCGCCGTCGTTGCACGCCTGAGCGATCCGGCACGGCCGGTGGACATCCTGGTCAACAACGCCGGGATCGGGCTGCTGCAGTCCTTTGCCGACAACGCCATCGCGGACGAAAAGCGGCACCTCAGGCTGCACGTCGAGACGGCCATGGAACTCTCCCACGCCGCGCTGCAGGGCATGCTGCAACGGCGTTCGGGCCGGATCATCAACGTGGCGTCCGTGGCGGCGTTCCTGCCCCGCGAAACCTATTCCGCCGCGAAGTCGTGGCTGCTCAGCTTCAGCCGCTGGGCCAACCTCGCCTATGCCGGGCGCGGGGTGAAGGTGACGGCGGTGTGCCCCGGCTTCACGCACACCGAATTCCACGACCGGATGGGCATGGACAAGACGGTGGCGCCGCGCTGGATGTGGCTGCAGGCCGACCAGGTGGTCCGCGAGGGCCTCGCCGACAATGACAAGGGCAAAGCGGTCTCCATTCCGAGCAGGCGCTACAAGATTCTCACCGCTGCGACGCGCGTACTGCCCGCCCGGCTGGTCGCGGGCCCGCCGCGGCGCGCGAAGTAGGCGCGGTCGCGCTACCTGAGCGCCGCCGGGGCGGCCGGCCGGCGGCGCCGGATCAGGACCACCACGGCGATCCCCGTGCAGGCGCCGATCAGGGTCTCGACCGCCCGTTCCGCCACCAGCAGCTGCGGATCGGCGGGGAAGGCCAGCTGCGTCATCAGCAGGATCACGGGCGTGAATGACACCATTGCGAGGCCGTAGTGGCGGGCCATAAAGAGCTCGGTGGTGAATTGCAGGACGATCACCAGGACCGCCACGACCGCCGTTTCATGCCCGGGAAAGAGCCGCAGCGGTGACCCCGCCCAGGGGAACAGCACCACGGCGACCACCACCAGGCCCAGCAGGGTGCCGACGATCCGGTGCAGACCGCGGTAGACGCTGCTGGGCAGGTCCGCGCCCGCCAGGGGGACCGCCGCGGCGGCCATCGCCCAGTGCGGGTGCCCGCTGCCGCTGATCACTCCGACACTGCCGGCCGCCGCGACCGCAACCAGATACCGTGCCGCGTGGATCCAGGCCGCGCGGCGGCGGACTCCGCGCAGCGGCGGCACGTCGCGTTCCGCGCCGCGCTGCCAGGACCGCCCACGGACCCAGCCGCCGAAGCCGACCGCCATGGCAAACGCCGCGGACCCCGCGCCAATCAGGACGGCGAGCGGCCACGGGACCGCGGTGGGGATGGAGGCGCAGGCCCCCAGGGCCAGGATGCCGAAGAACGGGCCATTGGGCCGCAGCCCGACCCTGTCCGCGAACAGGGAGCCCGCGGCGGCCAAGACCGATTCCACGGCCACGAGCGCCCAAGAGTGGAGCTGGTTCACCGAGAGCAGGACGCCGACGCCCAGCCCGCCCACCAGCACGAAGGCCGCCTGCAGCTGGTGCTTGAGCCTGAGCTGGTGCGGTTCGGAACGGCCGTACATCCCGGTGAGGGCGCCGAACACGGCGTAGATGATGAGGTCCGGGCGCCCGGCCGCGAGCAGCGCCAGGGACGGCACCGCCACGCTCACGGCGACGCGCAGCGCCGAGACATGGTCGCGGTTCGCCGGGCCAAGACGGTGCAGGACGCGGACATGCCGCAACAGGGACTGCACGCGGACCTCCTCGGGGGTCGGATCGGGGTGGGGGCGGGGCGGCAGACAAACGCGCCAAAGGCCTGCCCCGGGTGCTTCCCCCAATGGAAAAGTACGCGGGACAGGCCTCTCTGGGCGGGGCGCTGGTGAGGGCGTTCGGGCCGGGGGCCTGGACTAGGCCCGGGCGGGAACCTTGCCGGCGTCCCCGCCGTTTGCGTCGGCCGAGGTGAGCGGCATGTCCATGTGCTCCAGGTCGATCAGCGGGTTCTCGTCCTGCGTCTCCACCAGTTCGCGGGCCTCGGCCTGGGTGTCGACGCTCGGCATGGAGCCCGGCAGCGGCATCTGAGCCGATTCCTTCAGGAAGTAGATCGCCACTGCGCCGATCGCCGAGGTGGCCATCAGGTAGTAGGCCGGCATCATGTCGTTGCCGGTCGCGTTGATCAGCGCGGCGACGATGAACGGGGTGGTGCCGCCGAAGATCGCCACCGAGAAGTTGTACGCAATGCCCATGGCGCCGTAGCGGCTGGCCGTCGGGAACTGGGCCGGCAGCGCGGAAGCCAGGTTGGCCACGTAGAACGTCACCGGGAAGGCGATCAGGGCGAGGCCGGCCAACGTGGACCAGATCTCACCGACGCCGATCAGGAGGAACGCGGGGGTGGCCAGGACGACGGTGCTCAGGGCGCCGATCCAGAGCACGGGGCGGCGGCCGATCCGGTCGGAGAGCTTGCCGGTGAGCGGGATGCAGAGGCTCATGATGACCAGCACGGGGATGGTCAGCAGGGTGCCGTGCAGCTCGTCATAGCCCTTGGACTCGGTGAGGTAGGTCGGCATGTACGAGGTCAGGGCGTAGCCGGCGGTGTTGGCCGCGGCTACCAGGATCATCGCGACGATGATGGAGCGCCAGTAGGCCTTCACAATGCCCACCGGGCCCTTGGACGCGGCCGTGTCGGCGGCGGTGGCGTCCTTGGCGAGGTTTTCCTGGGCGTCCAGGGTGGCCTGGAACTGGGGGGATTCCTCGATCTTGCTCCGGAAGTAGACGGCGATCAGGCCCAGCGGACCGGCCAGCAGGAACGGGATACGCCAGCCCCACTGCTCCATGGTGTCCTGGCCGAGGGTCAGCTGCAGCACGGACACAAGGGCGGCGCCGGCGGCGAAGCCGAGGTAGCTGCCCATGTCCAGGAAGCTGGCGAAGAATCCGCGCCGTTTGTCCGGAGCGTACTCGCTCACGAAGGTCGTGGCGCCGGCGTACTCGCCGCCGGTGGAGAAGCCCTGGATGACCTTGAACAGGACCAACAGGACCGCGGCCCAGATGCCGATCTGGGCGTAGCCGGGCAGGAGGCCGACGGCGAAGGTGCTGGCCGCCATGATCATCAGGGTCGCGGCGAGGACCTTTTGCCGGCCGATCTTGTCGCCAAGCCAGCCGAACACAACGCCGCCGAGAGGGCGCGCGATGAAGGTGGCGGCGAAGGTGCCCAGCAGGAATAGGGTCTGGACAGACTTGTCCGCCTCGGGCAGGAAGACCGGCCCCATGGTGGTGATCAGGTAGCCGAACACGCCGACGTCGTACCATTCCATGGTGTTACCCACGATGGTGCCGCCGAGCGCTTTTTTCAGCATCGGCTGGTCGACGACGTTGACGTCGGACTCGCGGAGCCGACGTCGGCGCAGCTTCGGTTTCTTGGCGCCCCTGGGTGCGCCTTGGTTGGTTCCGCTGGCGTTCAAAACACCAGCTGAAGAGTCGGTCGTGCTTCGGTCTTTGGGCATTTGGGCAACTCCTGTGGAGGTCATTTGCTTGCGACTTGTAGCTGCCCCGCTCCGGGCAGGCTTTCAATTTTACGCGATTTCCATGGCCTTTCCGACTTTGGTGCCGTATGATCAGCCGATTCCGGCGCCAAAGGGGCGCTATCGGCGGTGACTTCGTGCCGGATTTATCCGCGCCGCTCTTGGGAAGAAGCCGCATCCGGGAACTTTCCGCCAAGTTTTTTCGCGTCGGCCCGGATCTGGGCCCTTTTCGGGACTATTGAGCAGCCTTTCGGGCCCTTGCGGCCGGCCGCGCCAGGCGTATCTCGGGCAGTTCGTACCAGTCGGCCGGCAGCAGTTTCCGTTCCCCGTCGGCCTGGAACCCGTGCTTGGCGTAAAAGGCCCGGGCCCGTGGGTTGTCTTCGAACACCCACAGGTACGCGGGGGAGTCGCCGATGGCGGCTTCCAGCAGGGCGGCGCCGAGCCCGCTGCCGTAGGCGCGGGTCAGCGTGTAGAGGGAATACAGCTCCAGTTTTCGGGGCCGGTCCGCGTCCCGCCCCGGTCCGGCGTCGGCGAATCCAACGATTTCGCCGGCTGCGTCCAGCGCGATGATCCGGGGTTCGGCACTGTCCAGGTGGGGCCGGCGCCGTTCCACCCGCTCAGGGATGGTGGCGCGGCGGGCTTCAAAGAACGCCGCGGGCAGCTGGGCCGCGTAGCACTGCTCGTGAGCGAGGGTGTGCATCCGGACCAGGGCGTCGGCATCGTCGGCAGTGGCTTGGCGAAGCGTGTACTCCATGCCCCAGCCTAACTTTTCGTGCCTCTGTCCAACGGGTGCGGACGCCGCCTATGGTTGACCCAACGCCGGCGTCGTTGCCGGCGTTGGCAACAGCCGAGCCGAGGAGAGCCACCCATGACAGAGAACACCGGCAAGCAGGAACAGCCCGGAACGCCCGGCGCGGACGAGCCCCCGGCCGCACCGAAAGCGGAGCAGGGCATGAAATCCCGCCTCACCGAGGCCCAGAGGGAAATGCTGGCCAGCAAGTCCCGCGGCGGGGCCGGGTTGCCCAGCGTCGGCCGCAGCCATAAGCCCACCCACGCCAGCGGCAAGCAGGGTCCCGCGCAGAAGAAAGTCCGCTGGTAGGACCTAGAGACATCTCAACGGCGCCGACCTACGATTGGGGGACGCTTCATTTCATCGCAGAAAGGAAGAGCCATGGCGGATCATCACTCGAAAGAAGAGATCGAGCCGGAGGTTGCAGGCCACCTGGCGGAGTCCATGGACGAGGTGCCCGGGCCCGAGAGCAAGCGCCCGGAACCGCCGTCGCCCGCGGACGGCCATGAGTGGCCTGACGGCAGCGGGAAGCACCGTCATCCCAAGGACCGCGACGTTGTCCGCGGGCAGCAGGGACAGCAGGTGGCAGACGCGGCCATCCACCGGCAGAGCCGCCCGCAGATCCCGCATCACGACTAAACACCCTGGGGGTCCGCCACGGCGGGCCCTCAGCCATGTTCGACGACGACGTCGGCCGGGGCCTTGTCCAGGCGCCAGCCGCGCCAGACCGGGTGGCGGAGTTTCCCGCCGGCTGTCCATTCGCCGAACGCCACCTCGCCCACCAGCTTCGCGGACACCCACCGGGCGTCCGAGGCGTCTTCGGCGGGGACCTCCGCGAAGGGCGAGGTCTTGCGCGGCAAAGCATCCAGCTGCTGGCGCAGTTCCCTGAGTTCGCGGCCGCTGAAACCACTGCCCACCCGGCCCACGTAGCGCAGCTTCGTCCCCTCCGGGATGCCCAGCAGCAGCGAACCGACCGTGTCGCGGCGCCCACCGTTGCCCGGCCGCCAGCCGCCCACCACCACTTCCTGGGTCTTCCCGAGCTTGAGCTTGAGCCAGGACCGGCTGCGCTGGCCGACGTAGCGCCCGCCGGTGCGCTTGGCCATCACGCCCTCGAGCCCCAGCTCCTCGGCGCTTTCCAGGATGTGCCCGACGTCGGCGTCGATCACCTCGGACAGTTCCACCGGGCAGGCGCCGCCCCGGGAACCGGCCCCGACGCCGGCCCCGAAGAAGGACTCCAGCCGGTCCCGCCGCTCCCGGAGGGGGCGGCGCCGCAAGTCCTCCCCGCCCTCGGTAAGCAGATCGAAAAGCATTAGGCGCACCGGGGTGGAAGCCTGCGCCTTCGCGACGTCGGCAGCCTTGCTCAGCTTCATCCGCCCCTGCAGCAGCCCGAAATCGGGGCGGCCGGACGGACCGACGGCGATGATCTCGCCGTCTGCGGCGAAGTCCTGCGGCGGCCAGCAGGAACGCTCCGTGAGCTCCGGGTAGCTGGCGGACATGTCCTTGCCGTTGCGGCTGATCAGCCGGATGCGGTCCGCGTCGCCCAGGACCAGGGCCCGGACGCCGTCCCACTTGAGTTCAAACTGCCAGTCCTTGTCCGCCAGGTCCGCAGGGGTACCGGCGCTCGCCAGCATCGGCGCGAGCTCCGCCGGGTCCGGTGCGGAGCCGGCCGGGCCGGCGGCGGCAGGGCCGCGGGCGGAGCCGGCCGGGGGGTCTGCCGCCGCCGGCCGGCGGCCCGCCGGGGCTGCTTGGTGCCCGTGCCCGGCGTCGGGGGTGTCCATGAGGTGGATGAGCCACTGGTCGTTGGCCTGGCCGGTGTGGATCAGCGCGAACCTCCGGGTGCCGCCCAGCCCGCCGCCCTCCGCTCCGGTGAGGGTGGCGATGACCTCCTTGCCAGCGATCCACTTTTCGCACTCGTAGTGGCCGTGGTCCCAGATGCTGACGGTGCCCGCCCCGTACTGGCCCTTGGGGATGGTGCCCTCAAAGTCCGCGTAGTCCATCGGGTGGTCCTCGGTCTGGACGGCGAGGTGGTTTTTGGCCTTGGTGGTGGGGACGCCTTTGGGCAGCGCCCAGGACACCAGCACGCCGTCGCGCTCGAGGCGGAAATCGAAGTGCAGCCGGCTGGCGTGGTGCTCCTGGATGACGAAGCTTTCCCGGAGCGTGCCGCCGTCGGTCCTGCTGCGGTGCTGTTCGGCGGTGAACGGCTCCGGCGTGGCCGTCGCGTCCCGCTTGGCCCGGTAGGTTTCCAGCCGGGGGTCGGTGTTGCCGCCGTCGCCGGTGCTTACTTTGGGGTGGCCGTCGGATTCGGGCGTGGCGCCGGCGTTGGCCGCCGGGGCGCCGGGGTGCGCGGCGTGAATGCCGCCGTGAGCGCCGCCGGAGATGGCTGCGAACGGGTCCTTGCCCGCCTGCACCCGCTTGATAACCTCCCGGTAGTCGAGCTGGTGCAGGGACGGCGAGCCGAGTTCCCGCCAGGTCCGCGGCGCCGCCACGGTGGGCCGGAGCCTGCCGCGCAGCGAGTAGGGCACGATCGTGGTCTTCGCGACGCTGTTCTGGCTCCAGTCCACCAGCACCTTGCCGGTGCGCAGGGTCTTCTTCATGTCGCTGACCGCCAGGTCCGGGTGGTCCGCCTCCAGCGCCCGGGCCAGTTCGTGGGCAAACTCCGAGACCTGGTCCGAGCTCTGGGTCCCGTCCAGCGCGGCGTAAAGGTGGATGCCCTTGCTGCCGCTGGTCACGGGAACGGGCTCCAGGCCCACGTCCTGCAGGATGCTGCGGGCCAGTTTGGCGACTTCTACGCACTCGGCCAGGCCTGCGCCGTCGCCGGGGTCCAGGTCCAGCACCAGCCGGTCCGGCGGCATGGCGTTGCCGTGCGAATCCACCCGCCACTGCGGCACGTGGATCTCCAGCGCCGCGATCTGGGCCAGCCAGGTGAGCGTGGCCGGATCGTTGACCAGCGGGTACTGGATGGTGCGCTCCTTGTGCGTGATGGACGCGCGCGGCACCCAGCCCGGCGTGGAGTGGTCCAGGTTTTTCTGGAAGAACATCTCGCCCGGCGCCCCGGCGGTGCCCACGCCGTGGACCCAGCGCTTCCGGGTGGCCGGACGGTTCGCCGCGGCCGGGATCAGGACGGGGGCCACCGCGGCGTAGTAGGCGAGCACATCGGCCTTGGTCGTCCCGGTCTCCGGGTACATCACTTTCTCGAGGTTGGTCAGCACCAGTTCCCGGCCGTCAACGCGGACGCGTTCCTTGCTGTCAGCCAAAACACTTCACCTCCGTCCGGCTCTGGTGTTCACTTGTGCCATGAGAGCCATCTGGAAAGGCGCGATAGCGTTCGGGCTGGTCAACGTGCCGGTGAAGGTCTACAGCGCCACCGAGGACCACGACATCAGCCTGCATCAGGTCCATAACGCCGACGGCGGCCGGATCCGCTACCAGCGCCGGTGTGAAGTCTGCAGCAAGATCATCGACTACGAGGACATCGACAAGGCCTATGAGGACGAGGGCCGCACGGTGATCCTCAGCCGCGAGGAACTCAAGTCGATCCCGGCGGAGAACAGCCACGAGATCGAAGTGGTGCAGTTCGTGCCCGCGGAGCAGCTCGACCCGATGATGTTCGAGAAAAGCTACTACCTCGAGCCGGATGCCAAGTCGCCCAAGGCCTACGTGCTGCTGCGCCGGGCGCTGGAAGACACCGACCGGGTGGCCGTCGTGCAGTTCGCGCTGCGGGAAAAGACCCGGCTGGGGGCGCTGCGGATCCGCGGCGATGTGCTGGTGCTGCAGGGGCTGCTGTGGGCTGACGAGGTGCGCGAGGCGAGCTTCCCCGCGCTTGAAACCAGCGTGCGGATCTCGGCGCAGGAGCGGGAAATGTCCGCAGCCCTGGTGGACTCGATGGCGGCGGACTTCGAGCCGGAGCAGTTCACGGACGAGTACCAGGTCCAACTGCGGCAGCTGATCGATGCCAAGATCGAACAGGGCGAGTCGCTGGACACCGAGGAGACTTTCGGCGCCCCGGCGGCGGAGGCCGGGACCGGCGAGGTGATCGACCTGATGGACGCGCTGAAGCGCAGCATCGAGCGCAAGCGCGGAGCCGCTGCCGGTTCCCGCGCCGCTGCGGACGACGCTGCGGACGACGCTGCGGACGACGACGGTGGTGCAGGGGAGGACGACGGCGCGGCGGGCGGCAGCAAGTCCAAAGCTGCCCCGGCCCGGACACCCCGGTCCAAGGCGGCCCCGAAGGCAACCGCCAAAACCACCGCGAAGGCGGCCTCCGGCGGTACCGGCGGAACCGGCAGGGCGTCCAAGACGACCTCCGCGAAGACCACCGCGGCCAAGGCGACGGCGTCGAAGAGTGCCGCATCGAAAACCGCAGCTTCCAAGACCGCTGCCGCCAAGACAACTGCGGCGAAGGGGGCGGCGAAGACAACTGCGGCGAGGGGCGCGGCGCGCAAGGGCGCCTGAGCCGGGGGTAGCCGCCTGCGGCGCTGCCGTCATCGGCTCAGGAATTCCGCAGCGCGGAGATCAATTCGCTCTTCTTTTTCGCCGAGTAGCCCTTGAGCCCGATTTCCTTGGCTTTTTCTTTCAGCTGCGGGACCGTCCAGTCCTCATAGTCGCCGGACTTGCCGCCCTTGTGGCCCACCGAGGACCGGCCCCGCTTGGCCGCCGCGTTGGAGATCCGGGCAGCCTTCTGCTTCGAGGCGCCGTCGTCCAACAGGGCCTCGTAGAGTTCCGGGTCCTTGATGCTGGGGCTTTCGGAACCCTTCGGCTCACCCTTCTTCGTGGGCATGGCTACCGCGGCCCCCCGTCGGCGTGATCAGCCGGCTCGACGTCGTCGACCTCGCCGCGGTCAACGGAAGAGCGCCACCCGCCGGTTTCGATGCCGCGGGACTCGATGAATTCCTTGAAACGGCCGAGGTCCGCGCCGACCTGGCGGCTGTCCGCACCGATCGCTGAACCGGCCTTCTCCACCATGCCTTCGGGCTCCCACTCCAGTTCCACGCTGACGCGGGTGCGGTCGGCGCCGAGGGAGTCGAACGTGACGGTGCCGGCGTTGCGGGGTTTGTCCGTGCTGACCCAGGCGATCCTGCGGTCCGGTGTCTGCTCGGTGATCTGGGCCAGGTACTCGCGCCGCACGCCGGCGATGTCGGTGCGGAACTGGAGGGAGGTCTCGTCGATTTGCTCGACGGCCTCGACGCCCCTCATGAACACCGGGAAGGTCTCGAACTGCGTCCACTGGTTGTACGCGGTCGACACGGGGACGTCGACGTCGATGCTCTCCTGCACGCTTGCCACGGTTCGTCTCCTTAAGCCTGGAACTGGTTCTGGCGGCTGCCCGGCCGGCGGCCGCGTTTCCCAAACTATCGACGCCGTGAGGGGAACACAAGCATTTACTAAGGCCCCTTATGGATTGTGCGGGAGAGTCGCAGGGAGCGGAAACGACGGCGGCCCGGCACCACCCCGTCAGTACCCCGGCGTCGGTGCAGCCAGGGGACATGCCCTCCGGTCAGGTCCCCCGTTGGGCATAGTGCCCCTGTGCCCACGCGCCGCGGCCAAGACTGGACATGTCCCGTGGAGCGCGGCGTTGGGGACGGGACATGTCCCGTCGGGCGCGGCGTTGGGGACTGGACATGCTCCCGGTGTATGCGTGATGGCTGGGAACGCGCTCCCCTCGAGGCCGTCTGCAAGAAACCACGGGACATGCCCTCCGGTCAGGGCCGCCGCTGGACATAGTGCCTCCATGCCCACGCGCCGCGGCCAAGACTGGACATGTCCAGTCGGGCGCGGCGGTGGGGACTGGACATGTCCCGCGCGGCAGGGAGCGGAAACGACGGCGGCCCGGCACCACCCCGCGAAGGGTGCTGCCGGGCCGCCGCGGCGGGCCGCTATTCGGCGTCGTGGTCCGTTTCGAGGATCTGGACGAGACGGTCCAGGGCGGCGTCGGCGCCGTCGCCCTCGGCACGCAACACCACAACCTCGCCGTGCGATGCGCCCAGGCTCATCAGCGACAGGATGCTGGCGGCGTCCATGGCCTCGTCTTCCGGTTCGCCGAGCCGGGCGATGGTGATTTCGAGATCGAACTCGCCTGCAGCCTCGGCAAAGATGGCGGCCGGACGGGCGTGGAGCCCTACGCGGCTGGCAATGGTGGCGTTACGTTCGGTCATTTCTGCTCCTTGATTTCAGCTTTGGATGATCAGCTTGGGAAGGTCTGTTCGGACCGGCTCAGACGGTTACGGGAACCGGTTCAACCGTATCAACGGTCTTCTTGACTGCCCAGCGCTTGAGCGCGATCACGGACAGCGCGGTGACCACCGTGCCGACCAGGATCGAGACGACGAACATCAGGAAGTTGTCGATCGCGAAGAAGACGAAGATGCCGCCGTGCGGAGCCTTGGAACCGACGCCGGCCGCCATCGAAATGGCGCCGGTCACCGCGCCGCCCACCATGCTGGCGGGGATGACGCGCAGCGGGTCGGCCGCGGCGAAGGGGATGGCGCCTTCGGAGATGAAGGAGGCGCCCAGCAACCAGGCGGCCTTGCCGTTCTCCTGCTCGGCGAGGCTGAACAGCTTCTTGTTCAGCACGGTGGAGGCAAGGGCCATGGCCAGCGGCGGCACCATGCCGGAGGCCATCACGGCCGCCATGATCTGCCACGGGGCCTGGTTGTCCAGGGATGCGGCGCCGAGCCCGGCGACGGCGAAGGAGTAGGCAACCTTGTTGACCGGGCCGCCGAGGTCGAAGCACATCATCAGGCCCAGGATCACGCCGAGGGCGATTGCACCCGCGCCGGTCAGGCCGGAGAGCCAGGCGTTCAGGCCCTTGGTGATGGCGACGATCGGGCCGCCGAGGATCAGGAACATCAGGCCCGAGGCGACGATTGAGGCCAGCAGCGGGATGATGACCACCGGCATCAGGCCGCGCAGCCAGCGGGGCACCTGCAGGCGGCCGATCACGAGGGCGATGTAGCCGGCGAGCAGGCCGCCGACGATGCCGCCGAGGAAGCCGGCGCCCATGAATCCGGCCACGGCACCGGAGACGAAGCCGGGGGCGATACCGGGACGGTCGGCGATCGCGTAGGCGATGTACCCGGCCAGGGCCGGAACCAGGAAGCCCAGCGAGAGCGCGCCGATCTTGAACAGCACCGCCCCGAGGTAGGCGCCCAGCGGGCCCCAGGCGTTGTCCGGGAACTCCGTGGGCAGGTTGAAGAGGCTGTTCTGCACCACGATGTCATCGGCGAAATTCGTGATCAGGTAGCCGCCCATCAGGAAGCCGAGGGCGATAAGCAGGCCGCCGCCGGCCACGAACGGGATCATGTAGCTGACGCCGGTGAGCAGGGCCTTCTTGAGCTTCTGGCCGATGTGCTCGCCCTTTTCCTCGGCCTCGTTCTGGGCCTGTTCCTCGGCGCCGAAGTGCGGCACGCGCCGGGCGTTGGGGTTGTCCGCCGCGGCGAGGGCCTCCTGGACCATCTTGTCCGGCTCGTCGATGCCGCGCTTGACCGGGGCGTTGATCACGGGCTTGCCGGCGAAGCGCTCCTTGCCGCGCACGTCGACGTCGACGGCGAAGATCACGGCGTCGGCCGCGGCGATCACGGCCGGATCCAGTGCCTTGGCGCCGGAGGAGCCCTGGGTCTCGACCTGCAGGTCCACCCCGACTTCCTTGGCGGCCGCCACGAGGGAGTCGGCGGCCATGTAGGTGTGGGCGATGCCGGTGGGGCACGCCGTGACCGCGACGAGGCGTTTGGTGCGGGGAGCCCCGGCGGCTGCTTCAGCCGCGGCGGGTGAACCGCTGGCACCGGCCGGTGCCGCGCTTGCTCCGGCCGCCGCGACTGCGGCGGCGGGGACGGTGGCGGCGTGGCTGGCGGGCTTGTCCGCCAGTGCACCCTCGACCAGCTCCACGACCTCGGCCTGCGTGGCGGCGGCCCGCAGCGATGCGGTGAAGTCCTTTTTGATCAGGGACCGGGCCAGCTTGGAGAGCAGTTTGAGGTGCTCCTGGTCCGCGCCTTCCGGGGCGGCGATGAAGAAGATCAGGTCTGCCGGGCCGTCCTTGGCGCCGAAATCGACCGGCTGGGACAGCCGCGCCATGGCCAGCGTCGCTTCCGTGACCGCCGTCGAACGGCAGTGCGGGATCGCGATGCCGCCCGGCACGCCGGTGGCGGTCTTGGATTCACGGGCGAAGGCGTCGGTGAAGAGCCCTTCGACTTCGGTGGCGCGGCCGTTGGCTGCAACTCTGCCTGCCAGGTGCCGGATCACGTCCTCGGGCGTATTGCCCAGGTTCTGGTCGAGCTCGACCAGTTCGGTAGTAATGAGCTGGGTCACTGTCAATCCTTTTTCAGGGCCGTGATGGTTACGGCGGCGGGGGTTGTTTGGTGCACTGCCGGGACGGTGGAGCCGGGCAGGGAAGCAGCGGCGGCACCATGGGCCACCGCCTGACGCAGGCAATCGGCCGGGGCGGCGCCCTGGCTGGAGGCGAGCAGGTAGCCGGCCAGCGAGGAATCGCCGGCGCCGACCGTACTGACCGCCTTGACCGGCGGGTGCGTGGCCAGCCACGCGCCGTCGGCCGTCACAAGCACCGCACCCTTGGAACCGAGGGTGGCGAGCACGGCACCCACCCCGGAACGCACGACGGCGGCGGCGGCTGCCGCGGCAGCCTCCGGATCGGCTTCGAGTTCCTCGGCGGACTTATTCGTGGCGAACCCGGCTGCGGCAGCCAGTTCCGCCAGTTCCTCGGCGTTGGGTTTGAGCAGGTCCGGTTTCCCCAGGGCGTCCCCGGAGATCGCGGCGGCGAGCGGTTCGCCGGAGGAGTCGACGGCGATGAGGGGTGCCTCGGCGCCGTCGTGCAGGGAACGCAGCCGCCGGGTCACGGTGGCGTAGAAGTCGGCCGGGACTCCGGGCGGAAGGGATCCGGCCAGGACAACCCAGCTGGCACCGCGGGAGGAGTCCAGCAGCAGACCGATCAGGGCCTCCTGCTGTTCGCCGCTTAGTTCCGGGCCGGGCTCGTTGATCTTGGTGGTGACACCGCCGGGCTCGGTGAGCGCCACGTTGCTGCGCAGCGGCTCGCCGATGGGCAGGGCAGCGAACGGCACGTCGCTGTCCCGCAGTCCGGCGAGCACTGGGTCCGCCGCCGCGCCCGGCAGCACGGCAAGGGTTTTTAGACCGGAAGCCACGAGGGCGCGGGAGACATTGACTCCCTTGCCGCCGGACTCCTGCCGGACGGAAATGGCGCGCTGGACTTCGCCGCGGAGCAGGGGGCCGGGCAGCGCCACGGTGCGGTCCAGGCTGGGATTGGCCGTGAGGGTGACGATCATGCGACCACCACCTCCACTCCGGCGTCCGCGAGGGCCGCGGCGAGGTCCGGGCTGGGTGTCGTGTCTGTGATCACGGTGTCCAGATCTTTCAGGGAGGCGAACTGGACCAGCGTTTCCGCGTCCAGCTTGGAGGAATCAGCCAGCACCACAATGCGGCGCGCTGAATGGACGAAGGCGGCCTTGACGGCTGCTTCTTCAGGATCGGGAGTGCTCAGTCCGAAGGCCGCGGAAATGCCGTTGGTGCCGATGAAGGCGATGTCGGGCCGGATCCGCCCGGCGGCTTCGACGGTGGACTGGCCGACGGCGGCCTGGGTCAGGCCGCGGACCTTGCCGCCGAGCAGGTGCAGGGCGATGCCAGGCCCACCGGACAGCTTCGCCGCGATAGGCAGGGCGTGGGTGATGACCACGAGTTCGGCGTCGCCTGCGGCCCCGGCCCCGGCCCCGGCAGCGGCCGTCGCTCCGGCGGTTCCGGCGGCGGCCGTGCGGGCCGCGAGCAGCTCAGCGAGGGCCTCGGTGGTGGAGCCGGCGTCGATCAGGATGCTGCCGGACCGGCCCTGCGGGATGAGTGCCAGGGCCGCCTCGGCGATCCGGGTCTTCTCGGGCTGCCGCTGCACGGTGCGCTCGAGGATGCTTTCTTCCGTGGTGCTGATGCGCTCCGGGGAGACAGCGCCGCCGTGGACCCGGCGGACGGTGCCGGCGATCTCGAGGGCGGCCAGGTCGCGGCGGACGGTTTCGGTGGTGATGCTGAAGCGCTCGGCGAGGTCGGTCACGCTGGCCCGGCCGCTGGCGGCGACGAGCTCCACGATCAGTTGTTGGCGTTCCTCGGCGAACACTTGCCCTCCATTGCGACGTTTACTTCGGGTGTTGCTGCTTCACGTTCCGGGGTTCCGGCTGCTTCGGTGACCCCCATCACATGAAGTGGAATTGATTGACTTTATCTTTGTTCGTGTGGCTTTGTCAACGAAAAACCACATGAACGCAGAAATGGGTGTCGACGGCCCGGGGGACATGCCCGGTCCGTGCGCTTTGAAGGGGACATGCTCATTCCTCGCGGCCCGCCGTGGGGGACATGCTCATTCCTCGCGGCCCGCCGTTAGGCACATGCTCATTCCTGGCGCCGAAGCGTGGGCATTTCGGGACTATGTCCGTTCGCCGCATCCAAGGCTGGGCATGTCCGGAGGCGGGGCCGGGGCAATGAGCGGGCTGTCGGGTTCGAGGGTGAGTATGCCCATTCGGCGCGTCCAGGGCTGGGCATGTCCGGACGCGGGGCCGGGGTATTGAGCGGGGCTGTGAAGGGCGGGTGTGATGAGTTCGGCGGCTGCAGCTTAAACGCAGGACGCCGGGCCCGACCTGAGAGGTCCGGCCCGGCGTCCGGGTCAGTTTCGTAGCGCGTTGCTGCGTCCGGGATCAGATCCCGGCGTCGCGGCTTTCATTGCGGGTGATGGTCTCGCCGGTGTTGGGGTCGACGACGGAGCGGGTTTCACTAACGCGGCGGGTGCGGCCGCGGCCGGGGGAGGCCAGGATCAGGGACGCGACCAGCCCGATGACGCCGACGACCATCAGGATGTAGCCGATCATCGTCTGGTCCACGTTGGGGATCAGTCCGGGCGCGATGGCCCAGGCCAGGATGGCGCCGATGGCGATGAGGAAGATGGAGGAACCGATTCTCATGACTTGCTCCTTGGTGTCCGGTGGGACCGATAGGTATTGCTAAGCATGCTGTCAAGCGTCACGCTACAGCCAGGTACGTGTCCTTTCAACGATTCCGCGGCCGCCCCGCCGGGGAATCCGCAGGTGAGGGCTGAATCGGGCCGTGCCGGGTCCATTTCCGCGGCGTTTCCGGACGACGGCGTCGATTCCGGGCAGATGCGGCGCGGATCCGGGGTGCATCTGTCCGAATCCGCAGCGGAAACCCGGGGCCGGAGCGGACACCGGTGCCGGACCTGGCGCGCCGGCGGCCGGGCCGGCTGGCTAGGCTGTCCCCATGGATACTGTGGTCTGGTCAAAGCCGGAGGCCGAGCGTGCCAGCACGCCGCTGCTGGTGATGCTGCACGGCTACGGCACGGACGAGACCCGCATGGCGGACCTGTTTCCCAGCCTGCCGTCCGCGTTCACCTGCGCCGCCCTCCGCGGGCCGAAGGTAATCGGCGACCACTACGGCTGGTTCCTGCTGGACTACTTCCTCACCCACGACTTCGCGGACGTCATCGCCGCGACGAATTCGGTCTTCAGCTGGATCGACGCCGTCAAGGGCCGGCACAGCAGCGTCAGCCTGCTCGGCTACTCCCAGGGCATGGCCATGGCCAGCACCCTGCTGCGGCTGCGGCCGGAGGGCTTCCGTGCCGTCGTCGGACTGTCCGGCTTTGTGCTGGACAACGAGCTTCTCGCCATGAGCGAGTCCTTCGACGCGCGGCCGCCGTTCTTCTGGGGCCGGGACAAAGCGGATCCGGTGATCAACGACGCCGCGACGGCGCACACCGAGGAATGGCTGCACCTGAACACCCAGCTCACGGCGCGCAGCTACCCCGGAATGGGCCACTCGGTCTCCCCAGCCGAACTCGTGGACGTCGGCGCGTTCCTGCGTCACTACGTGCTGCGCTGAGGCTCCTCCCGCGCCGCCCGACGCCGGCGCCGAACACGGCCCGACGCCGGCGCCGAACACGGCCCGACGCCGGCGCGAACACGGCCGGACGCCGGCGCCGAACGCCGCCCGACGCCGCCTCCCACCCCGCCGGACAAGTCCATTCGATGGACTGCGACTGCCACTTGCGCGCCGAATTTATAAGCGCTTACACTCATCTTTGGCCAATTTGATCGGCCCACTACTCAGGGGGAAGAAAGGTCCAGGCCCGTGTCGCATGGCTAAGGCTCCACGCGTGACCATCCAGGACGTCGCAGCCCTTTCCGGGCTCTCCATCTGCACCGTCTCCCGGGCCCTCCGCGACCTCCCCAATGTGTCCGAAAAGGCCCAGGCCAAAGTCACGGACGCGGCCGCCAAGCTGGGCTACAAGGCGTCCTCCGCGGCCGCCCGGCTGGCCGGCGGCAGCACGGGGTCCGTGGCCATCATCACCCCCACCGCCACGGCCTGGTTCTTCGCCCGGGCCGTCGAGGCCGCCGAGGAGGTCTTCGCCGACAGCGGCTTCGATACCGTGCTGATCAGCCTCCGGAACCGGCCCAGCGTGCAGCGCAAGCTCTTCGGCGACCTGGCCGGCCTTGCCCAGCGGGTGGATGGGGTCCTGCTGCTCAACGTCGCCCTCGACGGCGACGAGATAGCCGCCCTCGAAGCCTCCGGCCTTGCCGTCGCGAGTGTGGGCATGCGCGGCGTGCCGTGGGACAACGTCGGGATCGACAACGAAGAGGCCGCGCGGCAAGCCACCGGCCACCTGCTCGGCCTGGGCCACTGGGACCTGGCGATGCTGGCCGGCCGCGAGCCGGGGGACCGCTCGGTGGACACCGCCGACGCGCGGCGGCGCGGCTTCGAGCTGGCCCTGGCCGAGCACGAGCTGACCGTCGACCCCGACCTGGTGCTCGACGCCGGCTCCAGCATCGAGGGCGGACGCCGAGCCATGACGGAACTGATCGAAAACCGCCGGATGCCCTCCGCCGTGTTCGCCGGCTGCGACGAGACTGCCTTCGGGGCGCTGATGGCACTGCGGGACCTCGGTTTGTCAGCGCCGAAAAACGTCTCCATCATTGGAATAGACGATCATCAGATGAGCTGGTTCCTCGGGCTGACCACTATTGCCCAGCCGGTCGCCGACCAAGGCGCGTTCGCCGCCAACCTGCTGATCGAAAGGCTGCACCGCTCGGGGCTTCCGAATCCCCCTGCCACGCACCTGCTGGAGACCAAGCTGGTCGAGCGCAGGACCACCCGCCGACGGCGCTGATGCCGGCCCCCGCCCCCAAAAAAGCGCCCGGCCCCGGAGCGCCGTCCCGCGGGGCCACCAACCTTCCCAAGGCTCTCCCTGCCCCCGTCTGAAAGGACCCCAAACCATGACCGAGAATTCCCAAGCCACGCCCGGCCCCGCCGGAGTGCTCGCCGGCGCCTCCGCCATCCTCTTCGACCTCGACGGCGTCCTGACCCCCACCGCGGTGGTGCACGAGCGCGCCTGGCAGGAACTCTTCGACGGTTTCCTCAAGAACGTCCCGGAGGCACAGGGCTACCGCGAGAGCGACTACTTTGACCACATCGACGGCAAACCCCGCTTCGACGGCGTCCGCGACTTCCTCGCCTCGCGGAACATCGTGCTGCCCGAGGGGCCGGCCGACGACGACCCGGCGCACGACACGGTGCACGGCCTCGGGAACCGCAAGAACAAGGTCTTCAACGACATCGTCGCCGCCGGCGGCGTGACGCCTTTCGAGGGCTCCGTCCGCTTCATCGAGGCAGCGCTCCAGCGCGGACTCAAGCTCGCCGTCGTCTCCTCCTCCCGCAACGCCGTCCCGGTGCTCAAGGCCGCCGGGCTGTCGGACTACTTCCCGGTGGTGGTGGACGGCGTCGTCGCGGTGTCCGAGGGGCTGCCGGGCAAACCCAGCCCGGCCACCTACCAGTACGCCGCACGGCTGCTGGGCCTGCCCAGTGAAGAGTGCGTCGTCGTCGAGGACGCGGTCTCCGGTGTCCAGGCCGGAAGCGCGGGGAGCTTCCATTCGGTCATCGGCGTGGACCGCGGAGCGGGCCGGCAGACCCTGCTCGACGCCGGCGCCACGATCGTGGTCAACGACCTGGCCGAGCTGCTCTAACCGGCCGCCGCCACACCCCACCCGCACAACCGTCACCGCCAAAGGACCCCAACCATGGCTCTCATCACCTCGGACCGCGCCAGGTTCCCCAACGACCCCTGGCAGCTTGTGGAAACCGTCCACTTGCCAGGCAATGCCGGGACACTGGAGACCCTCTTCAGCCTCGGCAACGGCCACCTCGGCATCCGGGGAGCGCACTGGGCCGCCGCCGACGCCGAGCTTCCGGGCAGCTTCATCAACGGCTTCCACGAAATCTGGGACATCAAGCACGCGGAAAACGCCTACGGCTTCGCCCGCACGGGCCAGCGCATCCTGTACGTCCCGGATGCCAACAACTTCGTTGTGGTGATCGACGGCGAGATGCTCAGCCTCGAGGAATCGACGGTGCTGGACTACCGGCGCAGCGTGGACTTTGCGACCGGCGTCTATGAATGCCGGATCGTCTGGCAGTGCCGCTCCGGCGCGACCGTGACCACGACGGAACGCCGCGCGGTGGGGTACCAGGCGCGCGGTGCCCTCGGCATTTCCCTGGAGGTCGCGGCCGACCGGGACATCTCCGCGGACGTGACCTCCGCCGTCGTAAACCGGCAGGACCAGCCGGTGGAAGACCACTCGGCCCACGACCCGCGCCGCGCCGGCCGGCACGCCGGGCGGGTGCTGCTCCCGGTGCGGCTCGACGGCGGCGACGGCTCGCTCCGGCTGTCCTGGGAGGCCGCCGAGTCCAAGCAGCGGCTCGGCATGGCCGTGGACCACTGGACCTCGGCCGGAGTGCAGCCGTTCGACACGCAGGTGGACCAGGACGACAGCAGCGTCCGCTACGTCCTCGCCGTCAGCGCGGACGCGCCGTTCGTGCTGGAGAAAAGCGTCAGCTACGCGGTGGGGCGGGCCTCGGACGAGGACCTCGCGGACACCGCCGAGCGGTCGCTCCTGCCGCTGGCCGAGATCTTCGCCGAGAGCGAGGCGCACTACCGCGACTACTGGACCTCCAGCGACATCGTGGTGGGCGGCCAGGCCGAGCTGCAGCAGGCCATCCGCTGGAACCTCTTCCAGCTGGCGCAGGCCACGGCCTGCGCGGACGTGGCCGGCATCCCGGCCAAGGGCGTGTCCGGCTCCGGCTACGACGGGCACTACTTCTGGGACCAGGAGGTGTACCTGCTGCCCTACCTGACCTATACCAGCCCGGGCAACGCCCGGCAGGTCCTCGAATTCCGCCACGAGCTGCTGCCTGAGGCCCGGGTCCGCGCCAAGGAGCTCAGCGTTGACGGAGCCCTGTTCCCCTGGCGCACGATCAACGGCCTGGAGGCCAGCGCCTACTACGCCGCCGGCACGGCCCAGTTCCACATCGCCGCCGCGATCGCCTTCGCCACGAACCGCTACATCTGGGCCAGCGGGGACACCGGGTTCAAGGAGACCCTCGGCTCCGAGCTGCTGATCGAGACCGCACGGATGTGGGCCTCGCTGGGCTTCTTCGGCAAAGACGGGCTCTTCCACATCCACGGCGTCACCGGCCCGGACGAGTACACCGCCGTCGTCAACGACAACCTCTACACCAACGTCATGGCCCGCTTTAACCTGCGCGCCGCCGCGGCGCTGGACCACCCGGCGATCGACGACGCCGAGCGGGAAGTCTGGGAGCAGGCCGCCAACCGGATGCAGCTGCCCTTCGACGAGGACCTCCAGGTCCACTCGCAGGACAACGACTTCATGACCCTCGAGCCGTGGGACTGGAGCACGCCGCGGTCCAAGTACCCGCTGCTGCTGAACTTCCACCCGCTGGTGATCTACCGGCACCAGGTCCTCAAGCAGGCCGACACGGTCCTGGCGATGTTCCTGCAGTGGCAGGACTTCACCGCCGAGGAAAAGCGCCGTGCCTTCGACTTTTATGACCCCATCACCACCGGCGACTCCACCCTGTCCGCCTGCGTGCAGGGCATCATGGCCGCCGAGGTGGGATACGGCAGGGCCGCGCTGGACCACTTCATCCACGCGCTCTACATCGACCTCGACGACACGCACGGCAACACGATCGACGGCGTGCACATCGCCTCGACCGGCGGGGTCTGGAGCTCGCTGGTCAGCGGCTTTGCCGGGATGCGGGACCAGGGCGACGTACCCTACTTCGACCCGCGGCTCCCCGCCGAATGGGATTCCCTGTCCTTCCACCTGAAACTCCGGGGCGGGCTGCTGCGCGTCGAGCTGGACCATGCGGCGCTGCGGCTGAGCGTTCCGGACGGCGCGCCGCTGGACGTCGACGTGCGGGGCGAACGGTTCACGGTCGGCAGCGAGCCGGTGGACGTGCCGCTGCATGCCGTCATGAGCCCGCAGCCCACGGTATTCCCGGACGGACCGCCGACGGCGTCCATCCCGGTGGTGCGCGCCGTCAATTAGGGCGCCGGGGCCGCCGGCGGGCGCCGCGGGCGCCCGTCCCGGGGCCGCCATCACGGTGGAGTGTCGGCGCGGCCGTAGGAACGCTTCGCTCCGTCCGCCAGGGCGGCTAGAGTCGGATCCAACGAGGGAGAGGAATGCCAGTGCCTGTTGCTTTGTATGCCGAATTTACGGTCAAGACCGGGGCCGAGGCCCGGGTCGCGGAGATGATGGCCGAGCTGACCGCCAAGGTCCGTGGGGAGAGCGGAAACCTTGTTTTCGATCCGCACACCAGACGTGAAAATCCGAGCGCCTACTTCGTGTACGAGATCTACCGCGACGAGGAGGCGTTCCAGGCGCACATCGCCGCGGAACACAGCAAGGTCTTCAACGCCGAGCTGGGCGGACTGATCGAGGAAGACGGCTCCCAGCTCAGCTGGCTGACCCCCGCGGCGCCGCTCGAACCGTAGGCGCTCGCGCCTCGGCGCCTCCGGGTTTAGGCGCCTCCGGCGCGGTGGCGGCCGGAGGCCGCAATAACCGCATGCAGGTCCGGGACGCCACGGCCTGACAGGGTTGGCCAGATGGTCAGCCCGTCCGCGGCGGCCAGCGGCACAAGGTGCGGAACGCCGAGCGTGGGCAGTCCGGCTGCCCGGGCCGCGCGGGTTCCCGGCAGTGAGTCCTCGATGGCGATGACCCTCCGGCTGGACAGCCGGGGCCGCGTCCGTTCGAGGTGGCGGAACGCGGTCTGGTAGGCCTCGGGATGCGGCTTTCCCTGCGAAACCATGTCCCCGGTCACGGCCAACTCGAAGCTGTCTGCCGGAAAGTGCTTCAGGATGTCGTCGACAATATGGCGGTGGGACATGGTTACGAGCACGCACGGCACGCCTTCTGCCCGAAGTCCGGCCAGCAGTTCCGCGGCGCCGGGACGCCAATGGACCGTTTCGCTGATGCAGTGCCGAACGCCTGCGGTGACGCGCAGGGCGATCTCCTGCGCGGAGAGCCGCACGCCTGCACGTTGCAGGACCTTGATTGACTCCGACTGGGAACGGCCCATGATCGACAAGGCCTGGGCTTCAGTCCAGGTTCCGCCAAAACTCTCGACCAGCTCGGTCTGCACCGCGGTCCAGTGGCGTTCCGTGTCCACCAGTGTGCCGTCGAGGTCCCAGAAGACTGCTTCGAGCCCGATCTCCTCGCCGCGCATGGTTGCCGCCACGCTGCTCCTTGCCTCTGTGCCCGGTCCGGATCGCCCGCCTTGGTCCCTTCCGGCGGTGAACTATGCTGGGCGAATGGCCCTAACGGATGATGCGATCGCCAGAATCAAGGACATGATTCTCACTGGCGAGTTGTCGCCCGGAGACAAACTGCCTCCGGAAAATGAGCTGAGTGAGAAGCTCGGGCTCTCCCGCAGTTCACTCCGGGAAGCCGTGAAGGCTCTCGAGACCATCAGGGTACTGGACGTCCGGCGTGGTGACGGCACCTACGTCACGAGCCTGGAGCCGGCCCTGTTGAAGGAATCCGTGGCGTTCATGGTCGACCTCAGCCGGGATTCGTCGGTCCTCGAACTGCTCGAGGTTCGGCGGATCCTGGAAGCCTCGGCGGCCTCGCTGGCGGCGCAGGCAATCTCGCCCGAGCAGCTCGCGCTGCTCCACAAGGAGATCGACGACGTCGACGTCGACTCGGCGGAAAACCTGGTTGAGCACGACCTGACCTTCCACGCCCTGATCGCGGAAGCTTCGGGAAATTCCTATCTGGCCAGCCTGCTTTCCGGCCTCAACAGCAGGACCGTTCGTGCCCGGGTGTGGCGCGCGCTGACCGAGGAAGACGCCGTCGCACGGACGCTCGCTGAGCACCGCGCGATCGCCGATGCCCTGGCTAACCACGACGCCGATCTGGCCCGGGCGCTCACGATCGTCCACGTCAGCGGCGTCGAACACTGGCTCAAGCGCTCGCTGCCGGCCAAGTAGCACCGCCTCCTAGCCGACCACGCTCATCCGGGCGGATTCCGCTTCGAAGACCTCCACGGCGGCGGCCGTGAGCGGGTCCGAAAAGAACTTTCGCCACGTGGCCGGGGCCAAGGTGAAATGCGAGATTCCGAGCCGGGCCAGCGCGGAGATCTGGGCCGTTTCCCGCAGGCTTGCCACGAGGAGCTTCATCGGCGAACCTCCGGCCGTGATGCACTGCTGGATGGCTGCGATCTCCCCCGTCCCGTCACGGCCGGCGTCGTTCATCCTGCCCAGATACGGGGCCAGGAACTCAGCGCCGGCAGCCATCGCGGGCAGCGCCTGCTCACGCGCGTAGACGGCCGTGACCAGCACCCGCACGCCCCCGGCTGCCAGCGCCCGGGCGGCCACCACGCCATCGGCCGTGGCGGGAACCTTCACCACAACGTTGCCGCCCAGAGAGTGGATCCAGGCACCCCGGTCCTCGACTTCGGCCGCGGTGGCGCCCCAGGCCTGGACGAATACCGTGCCGGCCCCGGCGGCCCCTGCCCAGTCGACCAGCTCAGGAATCTGCCGGTTCAGCACTCCGGCGCCGGCGAGGATGCTTGGGTTCGTCGTCAGGCCCGCGAACAGGCCGCTGCGCAGCAGCGGCTCGGCCTCGGCCCGCGACGCCGTGTCCAGATAGAAATACACCGACCCTCCTAGTCCTGTGCCGAGCCGTATGCGACGCCTGCATGCAGGATCACGTTCGCGTAAGGGGTGAACTCTCCGGAGCGCACGGCCGCCCGTGCGCTCGAAGTTTGTGCCTTGAACTCGGCATGGGGAACGAACTCCGGGACAACACCCGCCGCCTCGAGCCGTTCCAGGATCCGTGCCAGCATTGCCGGGCTCGCCTCGCGGAGCTCCTCGGCCAGGGTCGCGCCCTCGATCACCACCTCCGCGAGTACGGCATCCAGGACCTTGAGGAACGGCGGCTCGGAGGGGAAATAGGCCAGGTCCACGCGTTCGACCCCGGCGGGGATGGGCAGCCCCGCGTCGGTGACCACCAAGGTGTCTGTGTGGCCGGTCTCGGAAACAATGCGTGACAGCTGCCCGTTGAGGATTCCGTGGTTCTTTCTCATGTGCTGCTCCTAATGGCTCGGGACGTTGTCGGAAAGGAAGAGTTCGACGTCTGCCGCGCAGGGCAGGCTGGGGGACGCGCCCTTCTTGGTCACTGCCAGTGCGCCCGCGGCCATCGCGCGACGGATTGCGTCGTCAATGGACAGGCCGGCGGCGAGTGACGCGCCAAGGTATCCGGAAAAGGCATCCCCGGCGGCCGTGGTGTCCACCGCGGTGACCGGGAAGGACTCGAAAACGGCCTGCCGGTCTGCGGCGACGAGGACGGCCCCGGCTGAGGCGAGGGTGATGATGGCGGCCCCGGTTCCCTGCGCGAGGAACCATTCCCCGGCGCGAATGGCGCTGGCGTGGCCGGTCACCGGAATTCCGGTGATAAGGCTTGCTTCCGTCTCGTTGGGTGTTACGTAGTCCACGCTCGCCCACGTCTCGCGGTCCAGTGCCGCGGCGGGTGCCGGGTCCAGGATGACCGTCAGACCTGCGGCCCGGGCGGCCCGGATTGCATGGGCGGCTGCTTCCCGGGGTATTTCCAGCTGGGTCAGGAGCACCGATGCTCTGGGGGCCAGCCGGGTGATCGCGGCGCTGATCTGTTCCGTCCCCAGATGATCGTTGGCCAGCGGCACCATCACAATGTCGTTTTCGCCGGAATCGTCCACCCTGATGTGGGCGATCCCTGTGGGGGCCTCGACCACGCGGAGCTCGCTGGTGTCGACGCCGTGTTCCTGCAGGCCTCCCGTGACCAGCGGCCGGAAGATGTCGTTGCCTACGCACCCCACCATGAAGGACGGTGCCCCGGCGAGTCCGCTCGCCACGGCCTGGTTGGCGCCTTTGCCTCCCAGCAGCAAGGTAAATTCCTCGCCGAGGATGGTTTCGCCTCGTTTCGGCAGTCTTTGGGAGAAAGTTGTGACGTCCGCGGTGATGCTGCCAACGATGATGACGCCTTCTCGGCCTTGTCGGCTCTCGTTTGTCATATGTTAGTCCTTATAGGTCGGATGTTTAGTGCTTATCGATGGAGGCGACTGATGCCAGCTGGCTGCGGATGAAGCCGTTGGCGTGGGCGCCCAGGTCGGCCGAATCGTCCCATAGGTTCCGCCACACGCCCAGTGTGTTGCTCAGGTTGCCGTCCACCACAGCTGAAGAGAAGGACTCGAAGACCACCGGACCGGTGTATCCGATCAGGGCGAGGCCGCGGAAGAACGCACCGAAATCCACACTGCCGGACCCGAGATAGCCGCGGTGGCTCTCCCCAATGTGCACGTACCCCAGCTTGTTGCCGGCGGCGAGGACGGGGCTCAACAGATCCGGTTCCTCGATGTTCATGTGGTAGGTGTCCAGGTGCAGGTAGACGTTCGGGTGGCCGATCTCCTCAATGAACGCCAGGGCCTGCCGGCCGGTGTTGAGCAGGTTGCTTTCATACCGGTTCACCACCTCCAGGCCGAGGCGGATGCCAAGTTCCCCGGCGCGCTCGGCGAGCCGCCGCAACGCTTCGGCGCTGTTCCGCCGGCCCGCTGCAGTGGCGGGCCGGGAGTACTTCTGCATGGCACTGTAGATGACGCCGCACAGGTAGTCCGCGCCGAGGTCGTGCACGATTTCCAGGCACTTGTTCAAGGTTTCTTCGCCTCTGGCGACCACGGACGGGTCCTCGCTGCTAAGGTCCGTCTGGGCGGTCAGGCCCAGGGAAGCCGTTGCGGCCAGTCCATGCTCCGCGAGGGTGCGGGAAGCTTGTTTCGGCTCGAAGGACCAGGGGTCCATGAGCGGGATTTCCAGCAAATCGAAGCCGGCCTCGGACGTCATGCGCGCTGACTCCGCAAAGGAAATCGGGTCCAGCGAGCCGTTCCAGACTAGGCTGTGGCAGCCAATCATCATATGTTTCTCCCATAACGATTTCTAAACATCCGACCAAAAGGTGTGTTTTAGGTCATATTTGACCTTACTCTAGTTATGGACCAAGGATAGATACATCGAGATACAAGCTGGCAGTCGGCAGTGCTGCCGACCGCCGTCCAAAATCCACGAGTACCGGCCGTAAGGCACCAGCGTTATCTCCGAAGAAGTAGGTGAGACAGTGGGTGAACCACTACTGAAGGTCGAAGGGATCAGCAAAAGCTTTCCCGGCGTCCAGGCTCTGAGTGATGTCCACTTCGACGTCCATAGGGGCGAGGTTATCGCGCTGGTCGGCGAGAACGGCGCGGGAAAGTCCAGCCTGATGAAGATCCTGTCCGGCATCTATCAAAAGGACGCCGGCACTATCTACCTCGAAGGGGTCCCGGTCCAGATCGACGGCCCGCGGCATGCCCAGGAACTCGGCATCATCATCGTCCATCAGGAAATGAACCTGATGTCCCACCTCACGGTGGCCCAAAACATCTACATCGGCCGCGAGCCGAGGCGCCTCGGCGGGCTCTTGCTCGACGAAAAGAAGCTGAACCGGCAGACCGCCGAGTTGCTTGGCCGGCTCGGGATTAAGGAGTTCGCGCCGACCGACCTGGTCGAGAACCTCACGGTGGCAAAGCAGCAGATGGTGGAGATTGCCAAGGCATTGTCCTTCGATGCCAAGGTCGTCATCATGGATGAGCCGACGTCGGCCCTCACCACCTCCGAAACTGAGACGCTTTTCCGGCTGATCGGCGACCTTCGCGAGCGCGGCGTCGGCGTGATCTACATTTCGCACCGGATGGAGGAGCTGAAGCGGATCACCGACCGCATCACCATCCTCCGCGACGGCAAGTACATCGCCACCATGGACACCGCGACGGCCAGCCAGCACGAGGTGATCAAGCTGATGGTCGGCCGGGAGATTGACGAGAATGCCCGCCCGGAGAACGTACGACGGGACAACATGGACGACGTCGTCCTCCGGGTCGAGAACCTCAGTACGCGGAAACTGCTCAAGGATGTCAGCTTCGAGCTGCGGCGCGGGGAGATCCTGGGATTCTCCGGACTGATGGGGGCGGGGCGGACCGAACTGGCCCGGGCCATCATCGGCGCAGACCGGATGACGGCGGGGCAGATCTTCGTCAACGGCAAGGAAGTGAAGATCGGCCAGCCTGCGGACGCCGTCAAGCACGGGATTGGCTATCTGTCCGAGGACCGCAAGAGCCTGGGGCTGCTGCTGGATCGGGACGTGAACACCAACATTCTGCTGTCGTCGCTCGGAAACTACACGAATCCTGTCGGTTTCATGAAGTCGGGCTCGGGCAAGGGTACGTCGCAGAAATACATTGACTCGCTCCGGATCAAGACCCCGTCGATGTTCGCGACCACGAAGAACCTCTCGGGCGGAAACCAGCAGAAGGTCGTCATCGCCAAATGGTTGGCCCGCGACTGCGACATCCTCATCTTCGATGAGCCGACGCGCGGCATCGACATCGGTGCGAAGGAAGAAATCTACCGCTTGCTCAACGACCTGGTGGCGCGGGGCAAGTCGATCATCATGATCTCCTCGGAACTGCCGGAGGTTCTCCGGCTGTCCCACCGGATCATGGTCATGGCCGGTGGCCGCATCACGGGGGAAATCGACAGCGATGGTGCTGATCAGGCAACAATCATGGACTACGCCACACGGGTGGAGCAGCAGGGAGCGGAAAAATGAGCGAAGTAAAGTCTGTACCGCGCACAGAGGCGTCCGCGGGCGCCGTGAAGCGCGAATCACCCAGGGGATCCTTCCTGCGCCAGCGGCTCCAGCAGTCGCTGGCGTTCGGAACCCTAATCGTCCTGCTGGTCTTCTTCTCCTTGGCCAGCAGCAACTTCTTCACCTGGACGAACATCTCCGGAATCTTGCTGTCCACTGCGGTGATCGGCATCCTGGCGTTCGGCACCACGCTGGTGATCATCACCTCCGGCATTGACCTCTCCATCGGAACGGGCATGACGCTGTGCTCGGTGGTCACGGGCCTGCTGCTGGTGAACTTCCAGCTTCCGCTGTATATAGGCGTACTCGGCGGCATCGCGACCGGCGCATTGATGGGCCTGATCAACGGCCTCAATGTCTCGATCCTGAAGCTTCCGCCGTTTATCGCCACCCTCGCCATGATGCTGATCGCCCAGGGTCTTGCCCTGGTTCTGTCCGGCGTGCGGCCGATCTACTTCAGCAAGGTTAAGGGCTTCAAGGACATTGCGCTCGGCCAGCTCATCCCGGGCCTGCCCAACGCCGTCCTGATCCTGATCCTGACCGGCATCGCGGCGTACCTGGTGCTTGGCAAGACCCTGCTGGGCCGCTATATCTTTGCGATCGGCAGCAACGAGGAAGCCACCAAGATTTCCGGCGTGAACACCGGCAAGTGGAAGATCCTCGTCTACACCGTGGCGGGCATCTTCACCGGCGTGGCCGGCGTCGTCATCGCGGCGCGGCTCGACTCCGCCCAGCCCCAGCTGGGATCCGGCTATGAGTTGCAGGCCATCGCGGCCGTCATCATCGGCGGAACCTCCCTCCTCGGCGGGCGGGGCTCGGTCCTGGGCACCCTCATCGGCGCCCTCATCATGAGCGTGCTGATCAACGGCCTGCGCATCATGTCGGTGCAGACCGAGTGGCAGACCGTCGTGGTGGGAATCGTGATCCTCGTGGCCGTCTTCACCGACTCGCTGCGCCGCCGCCGGGAGGCCTAGGCAGGGCCCGCGGCGCCGCCCCGACGCGGATGCGGGGGCCACGGAGAAATTAGTCCCAAAAATAACTTGTATCTACCTGTACTTAACGTTCGAAACCAACAACAATGGTCAAGGGCCCGCAATGTTGCCGGCCCGCTCACTGGATGGAGATCTACATGAAACTCGGCAAAAAGACCCTCGCGGCGGGCGTCCTCGCTGCAGCTCTTTCCTTGACCGCCTGCGGCGGCGGCTCCGGCAGCGCGAGCCCCAGCGGCGGCGGCGACAGCGGCGGTACCCCGTACGTGGCCATGATTTCCAAGGGCTTCCAGCACCAGTTCTGGCAGGCTGTGAAGAAGGGTGCCGAGGACAAGGCCAAGGAGCTCAACGTCAAGATCACCTTCGAGGGCCCGGCTGCCGAAACCGAAGTCGACTCGCAGCTGCAGATGCTCCAGGCCGCTATCGACAAGAAGCCGACGGCCATCGCCTACGCAGCGCTGGACCCGGAAGCTTGTGTTCCGGCGATTGAGCAGGCCAAGGCCGCCAACATCCCGGTGGTCCAGTTCGACGCCGGCTGCAAGAGCGACTACCCGGTGAACCTGGCCAAGACCAACAGCATGGATGCCGGCGCCATGGCGGCCGACCACATGGCCGAGCTGATCGGCAAGAGCGGCGAAATCGCCGTCGTCGGCCACAGCCAAATCAACAGCACCGGCGTGGAGCGCCGCGACGGCTTCCTGAACGAGATGAAGGCCAAGTACCCGGACATCAAGGTTGTCGACGTGCAGTACGGCGACGGCGACCACCTGAAGTCCGCTGACATTGCCAAAGCGATGATCCAGGGCCACCCGAACCTCAAGGGCCTCTACGGCACCAATGAAGGCTCGGCCGTGGGCATCGTCAACGCGGTCACCGAACTCGGCCTCAAGCCGGGCAAGCTCACCGTCATCGGCTTCGACTCCGGCAAGGCCCAGCTCGACGCGATCCGCAGCGGACTGATGGCCGGCGCCATCACGCAGGATCCGATCGGCATGGGTGCAGCCACGGTGCAGGCCGCGATTGACGCTTCCAAGGGCAAGTCCCTGGAGAAGGTCACCGACACCCCGTTCTACTGGTACGACAAGAACAACATGGACGACGCCAAGATCGCGGCTGTGCTCTACCAGTAAGGCCCCACCAGTAAGTTGCTTCACAACTGAGCTGCTGCGCTCTATAGGGCGCACACACAGAGAGAGGCCCCGGACGGTTCCGGGGCCTCTCTCTGTGTTCCGTGCGTACTGCTGGCGGCCGGCGCTGCCTAGTCCGGCTCGGGACCGGCGCGCCACTGCAGGACCCGGGCGGCATTGTCGCCCAGGATCCGGTTCACAGCGGCTGCGCCGACGCGGTCGGCCAGCCGCGGGACGAAGCGTTCCGGCAGATATGCCAGGCCCGGCATCCCGCCGTAGGAGACGTACCGGGTGCGGCGGGCGACGTCACCGCCGAGGAGCAGCCGGCCGCCGCCGCCGCCCGCGATGACCTGCTCGGCGAGGGTGATGATCTCCGCATCCGTGCGGCCCTTGGGGCGGGCCATGCCGTCGTAACCCAGATAGGCGCCGCGGGACGCCAGCTCGAGGTGCAGGGCGGCGTCGGGGTTGCGGTCGGCATGGGCCAGGATCACCCGGGACTCCGGGACGCCGGCTGCGGACAGGAGGTCGAGCAATTCATGGGCCGCGGTGCAGAACTCCAAGTGCACCATGACCGGGGCGCCCGTGACGGTGTGGGCCACCGCCACAGCCGTCAGCACGCGGCGTTCGAAATCGGTGATTGACCAGTAGCCGATCCCGGCCTTCAGCATCCCCGCGCGGACCGGCACGGTGTCGTCGGACGCCTCAGGGTCGTCGACGGGACCTGGGCGTTCCGCGGATTCTTCGGGTATCCCGCAGCCCGCCGTGAGGTCCAGCGTGAACCGCCGGGCGAGCTTCTCTTCAGCGACCCCGCGGAGCCAGTGCTCCGCCGGGTAGTGAGCCTCCCGGTGGGCACCCGTGGTGGCGACAATATCTAACCCGGAGGCCGCGGCGATGCGCGCCGTGGCCGCGGGATTGCGGCCCAAGCCGAGCGGGGTCGCCTCCACCATCGCCGCCATGCCGGCGTTGCGCAGCAGGGCTGCCTCGCGGCCGGAAAGCACCTCGTCCTCCAGCTCGTCTCCCGGCAGCAGGGGAGAGGACTGGAACAGGTGCTCATGGTAGTTCGTCGGGCCGAGGGACGCCGGCTCGATGTCTCCGAGGACCGTGCGGACGAAGTTCATCTCGCGCTGGCTGCGGCTTCGGCCAACTGGTCGAGCAGCTGGTCAGTGAGTTCGACGTCGAACACCTCGGCGATGACCTGACTCCAGCCATGGATGAAGTAGCGCCAGCCGTCCACGACTGTCAGCTGCCGCCGTTTCGCCTGCACGCGGGCCTGGGCAAGGAATTCCAGCGAGCCGCGGTAGTTGAACTCCCATACGATGGCGTCCGGCGGAAAATCGACACCGTCCGGGACGGGGGATCCCGGCCGGTCCTTGCCGAGGCCGCTGGCGTTGACCACCAGGCTGCCGGACGGGGCGTCAGCCAGGACGCGCGCAGTGTCCTCAGGGCGCTCGATCAGGCAGTACTCGAAGAGGCCGGCGGGGAGCTGGCCACGGGCGTGGACGTCGGCGAGGTGCTGGAGTCGGGCCGGGCTGGTGTCAGTGCAGACAATCTTCTCCGGCGCGTCGGCGTGGCCCGCCAGGTACCACGTCAGAGCCGTCCCGGCGCCGCCCGCACCGAGGCAGACCACATGGGCGCCGGTTTCCTTGAAGTGGCCCGGCGGCAGGAATTCCTCGAGCGCCAGGCCCGCGGTGATGGGGTCCTTGGCGTGGCCGATCAGCCGGCCGTCCCGTTTGGAGATGCTGGAGATCTCGCCGCAGAGCCGGCCGAATTCGTCGATCTCGTCGAAGAGGTCGTGGGCGGCCTGGTACAGGTCCATCTTGTGGGTTGTGACCAGAGCGCCGCGGTGGTTCTTGTCGTCACGGATCCGGGTGACGAGCTCGCGGTACTGTTCCCGGCTGGCCCCCAGGGGCAGATCGTGGCCGGTGAGGCGGTTGGTCGGCAGCTGGAGGATCCGCGCCCACTCCGGAAAAACCTTCATGATCGAGGACCCCGAGGTGGTCACACCAACAAATCCCATGTAGCCGTTCATGCAAGCGTCCTTTCCAATGCGGCGCTGAAGTTGAGCGCCTTCTCGCGGACCAGGTCATAGCGTCCTGCTGCGAGGTCGGCGGTGGAGCAGAGGTCGCTGCCGGCGCCGACTGCGACGGCTCCGGCGTCGAACCATTCGCCGACGTTGCCGGGGGTGACGCCTCCGGTTGGCATCAGTGGTACGTCCGGCAGCGGGCCGCGGAGCGCCCGGAAGTAGGAAGGGCCGCCGAGTGAGGCGGGGAAGATTTTGACGACGTCGGCACCCAGGGCCACTGCGGTGAGGATCTCGGTGGGCGTCAGGGCGCCGGCCATAACGAGGGATCCGGTGGACTTCATTGCCGTGACGGTTTCCGCGACGGTGCCGGGGCTGACCAGGAACTCTGCGCCGGCGTCGGCGGCGTCCTCCGCCTGGGTGCTGGTGAGCACGGTGCCGGCACCCAGGTAGATGCGGTCGCCGTATTCGGCGCGCAGGGCGCGGATGACGCCGGGGGCGTCCGGGGTGGAATAGGTGATCTCCAGCCCGGTTACGCCCCCCTCCAGCAGGGCGGCGGCGCCGCGGAGGGCGCTCTCGGTGCTGGGAGCCCGCACAACGGCGAGGATCCCGGTCTGCCTCAGTTTGAGAAGGTCGGCCATTAGTTCACTTTCATAGGAGTCGGGCTGACGGGGTTGGGCGGCGTCCGCCCTTCCAGGACGGCCAGCAGGTTGTCCACGGCGATGGATCCCATGCCGTCAACTGCCTGCACGGTCTGCGCGCCGAAGTGCGGGGTGATGACCACCCGGGCCGCGAGCTGCGGATCCAGCACGGGCGAGTCCTGCCCGCTGGTGTCGCCGCGAAGGGTGTCCGCTGCGAAGGCTGCGAGCACTCCGGTGCGCAGTGCTTCGGCGACCGCCTCCTCATCCACGAGCTCCGGGCGGGCGGTGTTGACCAGGACGAGCGGTTTCGCCGCCCCGGTCAGCCAGGCCGCGTCGATGAGCTGCTGGCCGCCCGGGGCGTGCAGCGAGATCACGTCGCATCTCGCCGCCATGCCCGCCAGGTCCAGCGGTTCGGCGCCGAGGCTCCGGATCAGTTCGGGGCCCATCAACGGGTCGGAGGCGTAGACGGTGGAACCGAAACCGGAGAGCAGCCGCGCCACGATCTGCCCGATCCGGCCGAAGCCGACCAGGCCAACGGTCAGCGAGCCCAGCTCACGGCCACGTATGACGGACCAATCCCGGTCGCGCACCTGGCGGTCGCCCTCCGGGATGGTGCGCAGGACAGCCAGCATGAGAGCGACGGCGTGCTCGGCGACGGCGTTGGAATTCGCGCCGGGGGTATTCGTGACCACCACCCCCCGGTCCGCTGCGGCTTGGACGTCCACGGCTTCGAAACCCACCCCGTACCGGGCCACGACCCTCAGCCGCGGCGCCGCGTCCAAGTGGGCAGCGGTGACTTCACCCGTTCCGGCAATCCACCCATCCGCCACCGCAAGATCGGCTCCGATGGCGTCCAGGGAGTGGTCCGCCGGCCCCCGTCGGACGGTGTAGCCGCGGCCTTCCAGCCGGGAGACCAGGTCTTGTTCACCGGAGGAGAAGGAACGGGAGGTGACGAGGATAACCGGCATCAGTGCTTCCCCCGCCGGGTGGGGAACCACGGTTCGAGCTGGCCGTAGGCGTCAAGGAACGTCTGGTGGCTGGCGGCGTAGCGTTCGTGCGCTTCGCGGTCCGGCTGGAACTCGGCGGTCACCCGCGACAGGTCCCGGGCGACGCTGAAGTCGTCCACGAGCCCAAGTGCCACGCTGGCGGTGACGGCGGCCCCGAGGCTGTTGGCCTCTTCGACGATGCTCCGGCGCCGGACGGTCACGCCCCAGACATCGGCCATGATCTGCAGCCAGGTATCACTATTCGCACCGCCGCCGATCGCGTCGATCCGGCTGATGGCTGCCCCGGCCCCGTTGAAGGCGTCGACGCAGGTCCCCAGGTTGAAGGCCACACCTTCAAGGACGGAGCGGATCATGTTCCCGCGGCCGTGGTGCATCTCAAGGCCCACGAAGGCGCCGGCGGCCTGCGGGTTCCAGTACGGTGAGCGTTCGCCGAGCAGGTGCGGCAGGAAGTACAACCCCGACTCGCTCGCGGTCGCCCCGGACGCTTCGGCGATAAGCCGGTCGAAGCGGTCCTTTTCGCCGCGGTCGGAGAAGAGCCCGACGGCCCACTGGAGGGACGCCCCGCCGGCCTGCATGGTCGCGGTGGGGACGTACTTCCCGTCGATGACGTGGTCGAACGTCATGGTCCGGCGGAGCGGGTCGATCAAGGGCGCGGCCGTGACAATCTGCACCCACGAGGAGGAGCCCAGGTACACGTACGCCTGGTCGGCCTCGGAGACGACGCCTGCGCCCACGGCCGCCACCGGGCCGTCCCCGCCGCCCATCACCACCGACGTCGCGGGTCCGAGGCCGGTGGCCGCCGCGGCGGCGGGGGTGAGGGTGCCGACGACGTCGGTGGACTTGAGAATTTCGGGAAACAGCGCCGGATCGATCCGGGCGGCGGCCAGCATCCGTTCGGACCAGGTTCCGGTGGTCTGGTCGTAGGCGTTCGTGGCGGAGGCATCGGAGTGGTCCGTCGCGAGCCGCCCGGTGAGCCGGTGCACCACGTAGTCCTTGGCGAGGCAGACGTGGCGGACCCGGCTGAAGACCTCGGGTTCGTTGTCCCGTACCCACATGACCTTGCTCAGCGAATACGTGGGATTGATCCGGTGCCCGAGCAGGGCGTAGGCCTCCTGCTCGTCGAAGGCCCCCGCCAGTTCGTCGGACTGGGCGACGCTCCGGTGATCGGCCCAGATCAGGGCGGGCCGGACCGGTGCGTAGTTGCCGTCGAGGAGCACGGCCCCCATCATCTGACCGCCGACCACGATGCCCTGCACCGACGCCGGATCGACGCCGGTCTCGGCCAGCAGCTTTTGCGTGGCCTGGACCACCGCATTCCACCAGACATCGGGATCCTGCTCCGCGCGGCCGCCGGCAGCGAAATGCGGCTCGTAGCTGATGGTGACGGCCCGCAGGAGGGTTCCGTCAGCCTCGTGCAAGGATGCCTTGTTGCCCGTCGTGCCGAGATCGTGAGCGATGATCATGGGACCGGTCCTTCCGTCCTAGGCCTGTGCTGCGAAGAAAGGTGCGAACTCGTGTCCCGAGTCGGCGGAGTAGATGCGCTGGCCCATGCCGTGCTCCAGGACCCAGCCGTAGTCGTGGCCGGCGCCGCCGGGGTAGACCGCAAGGAACTTGTAGGGCTCGGAGCCGACGTTGATGCTGCGGTGTGCCCAGCCCGGCGGGATGTAGCCGATCACGCCCGGCGCCATGTCCACCCAGGAGGTGTTCTCACCATCAAACATCAGCAGGCCGCCTTGGCCGGAGATGCCCAGGTAAATCTCGCCCTGGTGGTTCGGGTGCTGGTGGCCCTTGGTCATCCAGAACTCCCCGCCGGTGGTGCCGGGCTCAATCGTGGTGATGGACTGCGGAAGTTCCCGGTCCGCTTCCGGCACCGGGGTCGAAACCACCGAGTAGACCACGGGATTGCCGTTCGCGACGGCCCCGTTCCAGGCGTCCCTGTCCGCGAACAGGCCCTCCAGGTCCGACATGCGGCGTTCCAGGGTGGGGCCCTGCGGCGACAGGGTGCCGGCCTGCGCGTCGAACCGGATGGTCATGGGCGGAACGGGGGGTGTGATGAATTCGCTCACGGGCAGAAGTCTCCTGAGAATCAGCAAATAATCCGTTGCCGAAGCGGCAACCTGTAATTACAGGTTACATGCCAAGGGGGTCCTTGGGAATCGTCAGGAGGAGCGGGCCCGCGCGGCCCGCAGAGCTTAGCCGGTGGTGACGCGGTGGAAGCCGGCCGTGCCGGAGCCTGCCGAGGCGGCGTCGATGACCACCTCAAAACGGCTCTGGTCCCCGCGGTGGTGGGCCACAAAAAACTCCAGCGGCCGGTCCGCCGCGTCGTAGACGATGCTCCGCAGCTGCATCAGCGGGGCGCCCTTGACGATGCCCAGCGCCTCGGCCTGGGTCTTGTTCGCCACCGTGGCCTCAACCGAGCGGATGCCGTGGTGCGCCCGGATTCCGTTGCTGGCCAGCAGGGCGTAGAGCGACTGGTTCCGGAAGTCGGCGCCGAGCACAATCTCCGCCATGTCGCCGGGGAGGTAGGTGGTGGTGAGGGACCACGGGGAATCTTCGACGTAACGGAGCCGCTCAAGGGCGACGACGGGTTCACCCTTGGGGATCCGGAGCGCGTCGGCCACTGTTTCGTCGGCCGGGACCAGTTCCAGGCGGCGCACATCGCTGTAGACGCGGCCGCCGCGGGATTCCACGTCCGCGTAGAGGCCGCGGAGGGTGTGGACCAGGCTTTCGGAGACCTTGCGGGGAGCCACGAAGGTGCCCTTGCCCTTGACCCGTTCGATCACGCCGTCGTGCTCGAGCTGCCCCAGTGCCTGCCGGACCACGGTGCGGGACACCCCGTACAGCTCGCACATGCCGTGCTCGCCGGGGAGCCGGTGACCCGGGGCCAGCTTGCGGGTCGAGATTTCGCGGATCAGCTGGTCGCACAGCTGCTTGTACATCGGCAGCGACGCGTCCTTGACCATCTTGGCCGGGGCCGCGGCATCGCTCTGCGCCGCGGTGGCCGCGGCTGGGGGGTTTGTCATGGAAAACGCCATTCTGTGCATCCGGCGTCGGCACGCCTGAAAAACATCTTAGACCCGGTCATCCGGGGCCCCGGGCGGGAGGGAATCAGGCTCCCGCGCCGCGGCGGTACACCCGGTGCGCTGTGGCCGCGAGGATGTCGTCCTGTTCGGCCGGGCTGAGTGTTCGGATTAGTTCATGCAGCACCTGCCAGGTGGGCTGGTAGCCGCCGGAGATGACCGACACGGGCCAGTCGCCACCGTACATGAGCCGTGCCGGGCCAAACAGCTCAAGGGCGTCCTGGAACACCGGCTCCAGTGCGGCGATCGTATATTCCGCACCGGGAATATGAAGGCCGGACAGCTTCGCCACCGTGTTCGGGCGGGCGGCGCACGCGGCGAGTTCGCGGCGCCACAGTGCCATCGCGGCCGGATCCGCGAGCGGCGGCTTGCCCAGATGGTCCACGACAACGGTGAGCTCCGGGAGCGCCCCGGCCAGCTCCGCCGTGGCTCCCAGATGGCGCGGAAACGCGTCCGGGACGTCGAAGGGCAGGCCGGCCGCGGCGAGCAGGCCAAGTGATTCGCGGACCGGGGCGAGGGCGAGGAAATCGTCCCGCGGGTCGTCGTGGACCAGGTGCCGCACCCCGCAGAACATGTCCGCTTCCAGCCACCGGTCCAGCTGCGCCCCGGCGCGGGCGGGCGAGTCCAGCTGGATCCAGCCGACGACGCCGCGGATCCACGGTTCCGCGGCGGCCGTTTCCAGCAGGAATTCCGTGTCCTCCAGCGTGTCGTCGGCCTGGACGAGGATCGCCTCCGCCACTGCCGCCGCATCGAGCTCCGCACGTGCTTGGCCGGCAGTGAAATCCTGTTTCAGCTCCGGCACCGAATCCAGCCACCGGTACCGGCTGCGGCCAAGGCTCCACAGGTGTAGGTGCGAGTCGATCGTGGGCAGCCCGCTCATCGGGGAATCAGTCCCTCCGCTTCGAGCGCGTCCCAGAGCTCGTGGGGGAGCGGCCGGTCCATGCCGGCGATGTTGGCGTTGATCTGCTGCGCGCCCCGCGCCCCGATGACCACGTTGCGTACGGCCGGGTGCCGCAGCGGGTACTGGATGGCGGCGTCGGGCAGGGCCACGCCAAACGTGGCGCAGACGGCGGCCAGACGCCGGGCCCGGGACAACAGCTCCCGCGGCGCCGGTGCGTAGTTGTAATGGGCGGTGGCGGGAACTTTGGCCTTGGCCAGGACGCCCGAGTTGAACACTCCGGCGGCAACCACTCCGACGCCGAGTTCAACGCACCGGGGCAGCAGGCCGGTCAGGGCAGGCTGCTCGAGCAAGGTAAAGCGGCCGGCGAGCATGACCAGGTCCAGTTCGCTGCGGTCGACGAGCGTGAGCAGGGCTTCCGCGGAGTTGGAGCCCACCCCGATGGCCCGGACGAGTCCTTCGCTCTTCAAGCGTTGCAGTGCAGGCAGGGCGTCAGTGAGCGCTGCGCCCATGTCGTAGACGTCCGGGTCATGCAGATAGAGGATATCCACCTGCGGGATGCCCAAGCGGTCCAGCGAGTCTTCGAGGCTCTGCCGGATGCCGCGTTCGGTGAAGTCCCACCGCCGGTTGCTGCGGGCCGGTACCGCGAAGCCCTCGGTGTCCAGCTCGCCGGATTGGTATGTCGGGTTCGGCTCCAGCAGGCGGCCGACTTTGGTGGAAATGACGTAGTCATCCCGGGGGCGGGTGCGGAGGAAGTCACCGAGCCGCCGTTCCGAGAGCCCGAGTCCGTAGTGCGGCGCCGTATCGAAATAGCGGATCCCGCCGAGCCAGGCGGCCTCCAAGGTGCGCCGGGCGGCGTCATCGCCCATGCTCGAGTACAGGTTCCCGAGAGCGGCGGCGCCGTAGCCCAGCCGGCCGAGGGGCAGCTGCGTCATTGCCGTGCAAGCTCCCACACCATCGGTATGCCGCGGTCCTCGCCTGAATAGTCGTCCTCGACCTCGAGGAGCTCTGCCATTTCCGCTTGCCAGGGGATGTTCGCGGGATGGTCGGCCAGGAACTTGCGCATTTTGGCGTAGTCGTCGACCTCCACGACGTGGAAAAGTTCGCGTCCACTGCGCCAGATCCGCCAGCTGTGGACGCCGATCGCGCGCATGGCAGCCGCGAGCTCGGCGGGGATCCGGGCGTGGATCCGGTCGTAGTCGGCCTCGCGGCCGGCTTTGAGCCGGGTGTGCAATGCGATGCGTTCCGGGGCTGTGCTCATCGGATTAGCCTGCCACAGCTTCAACCGGAGCGGACCACGCCGGACCGGCGGGGAAGGCAAACTCCGCGAGGGAGTGCGCTTTCATTTCGCTGCCGCCGCCAGGAGCGGCAGGCGGCCAGTAGCGGCCGTCATGGACATCGACGGGGACGACGAAGTGCTCGTGGAGGTGGTCGACGAACTCGATCATCCTGCCCTCCAGCTGCCCGGAAACCGCCACGTAGTCGAACATCGAGAGGTGCTGGACGGCTTCGCAAAGGCCGACGCCGCCGGCATGCGGGCAGACCCGGACCCCGAATTTCGCCGCGAGGAGCAGAATGGCGATGTTCTCGTTCACGCCGGCGACCCGCGCCGCGTCGAGCTGCAGCACTTCGAGCGACCCGGCCTGCAGCATCTGCTTGAACACCACCCGGTTCTGGACATGTTCGCCGGTCGCCACCGGAACCGGGGCGATGGCGCGGGCGATTGCGGCGTGCGCCAGGATGTCGTCCGGGCTTGTGGGTTCTTCCACCCAGGCGAGGTCACTGTCGCCGAGGCCGCGGATCCATTCGATGGCCTGTGCCGTGTCCCAGCGCTGGTTCGCGTCCACGGCAATCTCGATGCCCGGACCGCAAGCCTCCCTGGCAACGCGCAGCCGCCGGACGTCATCTTCAAGGTTGGCGCCCACCTTGAGCTTGACCAGCGGGAAGCCGTCCGCGACGGCCTCGCGGCACAGCCGGGCGAGCTTGGCGTCGTCGTAGCCGAGCCAGCCCGGGGTGGTGGTGTAAGCCGGGTACCCCGCCCGGCGCAGCTCGGCCTCGCGGCCCGCACGCCCGGCCTCCGCGCTGCGCAGCAGATCGAGGGCCTCGTCCGGAGTGAGCGCGTCGCTGAGGTAGCGGAAGTCCACCAGCTCAACCAGTTCCTCGGGGGACAGCCGCGACAGCAGCTGCCACAGCGGCAGCCCGGCGCGCTTTGCCTTCAGGTCCCACAGGGCGTTGATGGCGGCCCCGATGGCCATGTGCATGACTCCCTTTTCGGGACCCAGCCAGCGCAGCTGCGAGTCGTGCACCATGGAGCGCCAGGTCCCGCCCATGTCCTCCAGGAGCTCCTCGGTGTTCCGGTTCTGGAGGTACGGGGTCAGGGCCGTCAGGGCGCTGGCGACCACTTCGGTGCCGCGCCCGATGGTGAAGACGAAGCCGTGGCCCTCGAGGCCGTCCCCGGCGTCGGTGCCGATCACCAGGTACGCCGCAGAGTAGTCCGGGTCGGGGTTCATGGCATCCGAGCCGTCCAGGGACGACGACGTCGGAAAGCGGACGTCACTGACCGTGACGGCGGTGATGGTACTCACGTGGGAACTCCTCATGCTCCGGGCAATGCCGGGGACGTCGCGTCGCCCGGTCGGGCGGTGATTTCGACAGTAAACATCCGATGTATGGCTTGTCAACGACGGTGTGGTCTGTATTGTGGTGTGCGACACCTTTCCGTGCGGCCGGCCCGGCTGCCGGGTTAACGGCGGGCAATGATGCCCGATTTGGAGGAAGTGTGAAGCTGGTTCGCCTGGGCGCCGCGGGAGCGGAACGACCCGCCGTTATTGCCGTCGATGGCGCCGGAACGGAAAAGACATATGATCTATCTCCTCTGACTCAGGACATCACCGGCGAGTTCCTGGCCGGCGGGGGAATCGCGGCCGCACGGCGCGCCCTGGAGCGCGGGGAACTCGAGCCGCTGGACGCGGCAGGGGTCCGGACCGGTGCCCCGATCGCCCGTCCGTCGGCGGTCATCTGCGTAGGGATGAACTATGCCGCGCATGCCGCGGAATCCGGAGCGCTCCCGCCCGAGGTCCCCATCATCTTCCTCAAGACGCCCAACACCGTCGCGGGACCGGACGATGCGGCGTTCATCCCGCGCAACTCCACCAAGACCGACTGGGAGGTCGAACTCGGGGTGGTGATCGGCCGGCGCGCCAGCTACCTCGGGTCGCCGGCGGAGTCCGCGGCGCACATCGCGGGCTACCTGGTTGCCAACGATCTGTCTGAACGGACTTTCCAGATCGAGGAGTCGGGGGGCCAGTGGTCGAAGGGCAAGTGCTCGCCGGGATTCTCCCCGCTCGGGCCCTGGCTTGTGCCGGCCGACGAGGTGGAGCCCGGCAGGCTCCGGCTCCGGAGCTGGGTCAACGGCGAGCCGCGGCAGGACTCCAGCACAGCGGACATGGTCTTTCCGGTCGACTTCCTCATACACCACCTCAGCCAGTACATGACCCTGGAGCCCGGTGACGTCGTCCTGACGGGCACGCCCCAGGGGGTGGCGCTCTCCGGCAAATTCCCTTACCTCAAAGCCGGCGACGTTGTTGAGGTTGAGATCGAGGGCCTCGGCCGGCAGCGGCAAGTCTTCACGCAGGCCTGAACCAGCGGCCCACGCCGCGCCTGCCCGCGCCAGCCGGCACAGCGCACCCGCAAAACGTTTTTGGAAAGGAAAAACATGACAACGGAGATGGATGGGCTGGTCGCGATTGTGACCGGCGGCGCCTCCGGCATCGGTGCCGCCGCGGCGGCGCGGCTCGCCGCAGCCGGAGCCGCAGTGGCGGTCCTGGACCTGAACCCGGAGGACGCCGCAGAAGGGCACTTCGCGGTGCGCTGCGACGTGGCGGACGACGCTTCCGTAGTCGCGGCCGTCCAGACCGTGGCCGAGCACTTCGGTCGGATCGACGTCGTCGTCAACAACGCCGGAATCGGCGCCCAGGGCACCATCGCCGACAACGACGACGAGGAATGGCACCGCGTGTTCGACATCAACGTGCTCGGCATGGTCCGGGTCAGCCGCGCCGCGCTGCCGCAGTTGCGCCGCTCGCCGGCTGCCGCGATCGTCAACACGTGTTCCATCGCGGCGACGGCGGGACTGCCTCAACGGGCGCTGTACGGTGCCAGCAAGGGCGCGGTCCTGTCCCTGACCTTGGCCATGGCCGCGGACCACATCCGCGAAGGCATCCGGGTCAACTGCGTGAACCCGGGCACCGCGGACACACCCTGGATCGGCCGCCTGATGGACCAGAGCGACGATCCGCAGGCCGAACGCGCCGCGCTCAACGCCCGCCAGCCCCACGGCCGTCTGGTCACGGCGGACGAGGTGGCGGCCGCCATCGTCTACCTCGCCTCGCCCGCCGCAGGCTCCACGACCGGAACGTCGCTCGCGGTCGACGGCGGCATGCAGGGCCTGCGCCTGAGGCCGGTAACGTGACGGAGCAGCCGGCCCGGACGCGGGCGGTGCTCGGCGTGGACATCGGCACCAGCAGCAGCAAAGGCGTCGTCGTGGCCCTGGACGGCCGGGTGCTCCGCTCCGCGTCGCGCAGCCATGATGTGAGCCGGCCCAGGCCGGGCTGGGCTGAGATGGACGGGCGCCTGTGGTGGGAGGAGTTCACCGCGATCAGCCGTGAACTGCTGGCCGGTGCGGGCGAGGCCGAGGAAATAGTCGCCGTCGGCGTCAGCGGCATGGGTCCCTGCGTCCTGGTCACGGACGCGGAGGGCACCCCGCTGCGCCCGGCCATCCTCTACGGCATCGATTCCCGGGCCACCGAACAGATCGAGTCGCTCACCGCCCGGTTGGGCGGCGACGACGTCATCATGGAACGTTGCGGTTCGGTGTTGTCCACGCAGGCGGTCGGGCCGAAGCTGGCGTGGCTGAACCGGCACGAGCCGGCAGTGTTCGCGATGAGCCGTCGGCTCTTCATGCCCTCGTCCTGGCTCGCGTACCAGCTGACCGGAGCGTACGTGCTGGACCACCACTCGGCCAGCCAGTGCACACCGCTCTACGACACGGGGGCGCTGGAATGGTATCCGCCCTACGCGGACCAGATCGCCCCCGGACTGGAACTTCCGCCGCTGCTTTGGCCCGGCGACACCGCCGGACACGTCACCCCGGACGCCGCCGCCGCCACTGGGCTGCCGGCCGGGGTGCCGGTCATTGCCGGAACGATCGACGCCTGGAGCGAAGCCGTCAGCGTGGACGGCCAGAACAACGGCGACCTGATGCTGATGTACGGCACCACGATGTTCCTCGTGAACACCGTGCCGGACCGGGTCACTTCTCCCCAGCTGTGGGGAACGGTCGGTGCCTTCGAGGGAACCCGCAACCTGGCCGGCGGGATGGCCACCTCCGGGGCGGTCACTTCGTGGCTCAAGGAACTCTTCGGGTCCCTCGACTTCCCGGAACTGCTGGGTCTGGCGGCCGCGGCCGGCCCGGGCGCGCGGGGACTTCTGATGCTGCCCTACTTTGCCGGTGAACGGACCCCGGTGGCGGATCCGCAGGCCCGCGGCATCATCGCCGGGCTGACCCTTTCGCACACCCGCGGGGACCTTTACCGGGCTGCCCTGGAGGCCACGGCGCTCGGCGTCCGGCACAACATCGAATCCATGGAGCGCGCGGGCGGGAACATCCGGCGCATCGTGGCGGTGGGCGGCGGGACCCAGGGCGAGCTGTGGACCCAGATCGTCTCCGACGTGACCGGGCAGCCGCAGCTCATTCCGAGCCAAACAATCGGCGCCAGCTACGGTGCAGCGTACCTGGCCGCAGGCGCCGTTGCTGAGGTCAGCATCAGCGAATGGAATCCGCCAGCCCGGACCGTGCACCCGAACCCCGCCCTCACCGCGGACTATGACGAGCTGTACGACCTCTATTTGCGGCTCTACCCGGCCACGCAGGACATCGCCCACGCCCTGGCCGGACGCGAGGAGCGCCTGAGCCCCCAAAACCTCGAAAGGGAACCCACACCATGAGCAACTACACCTTCCCGACCGTCGCGGAGACCCCCGCCGCTGAGGCCAACACGGTCTACACCATCAGCAGCGGCGACCTCCGGCTCGCCGCGAACACCAAGTGCTGGCCCACCCAGCAGCAGCTCGAAGGGCACTTCGCTGCGGCCGTGGAATCGCTCGGCTACCAGGTGGTCCGTGCGCACGGCGTCAACCCGGACACCGGGCACGGCTTTATCGACAGCCAGCGCATGGGCATGGAGGTCTTCAAGAATATTCCGCCGACGGCGCCGGTGGTGGTGGTGGAGGCCGTCTGGCAGTACAGCCACCACGTCCTCGCCGGCCTGCGCACGCACCGCGGTCCGATCCTGGTCGTGGCGAACTGGGCCGGTGACTTCCCGGGGCTGGTGGGCCTGCTTAACCTCACCGGAAGCCTGACAAAGGCCAAAGTCGACTACTCCGCGCTGTGGAGCGAAGACTTCACCGACGAATGGGCGGTGGGCAAGCTGAAGGACTGGCTCACCTCCGGCAGCATCACCCACGACACCAGCCATGTCCGCGAGCTGCCGCCGCTGGCGGACACCGAAGAGGTCCGGCTCGGACGCGCCCTGGCGCAGCAGCTGATGGCGGACAAAGCGATCATCGGCGTCTTCGACGAGGGCTGCATGGGGATGTACAACGCCATCATCGACGACGAAATGCTCAACCCGCTGGGCATCTACAAGGAACGGCTCTCGCAAAGCGCCCTCGTGGCCGAGATGCAGAAAGTCCCGGACGCCGAGGCCGACGCGGTGAAGAGCTGGCTCGACGACGCCGGCCTTACCTTCCACTTCGGCACCGACCCGGCGACGGAACTGACCCCCGACCAGGTCCACAGCCAGCTCAAAATGTACATCGCGGCGCTGCGGATCTCGGACGACTACGGAGTCGACGCCGTCGGCATCCAGTATCAGCAGGGGCTCAAGGACACCGTCCCGGCCTCGGACCTGGCCGAAGGCCTGCTCAACAACGTCCAGCGGCCACCGGTCTACTCCCGCGACGGGGGCCGCGAGCTGTTCGCCGGCAAGGCGCTGCCGCACTTCAACGAAGTGGACGAAGGGGTCGCCGTCGACGCGCTCATCACTAACCGGATCTGGACCGCGATGGGCCTCGACCCCGCCACCACGCTGCACGATGTGCGCTGGGGCGCCGACTACGACGGCGAATTCGTCTGGGTCTTCGAAATCTCCGGCTCCGTGCCGGCCTCCCACAACGGCGGGTACGACAAGTCCTACAGCATGCGCCAGCCCGCAATGTTCTTCCCGCTGGGCGGCGGCACCCTCAGCGGCGTCTCCAAGCCCGGGGAGATCGTCTGGTCACGGGTGTTCATCATGGACGACCGGTTGCACGTGGACCTCGGCCGCGGCCACGTCGTCGAGCTTCCGGAGGAGGAGACCCGCCGGCGGCTGGACGCGACCGACCCGCAGTGGCCGATCATGCACGCCGTCCTCAATGGGGTCAGCCGGGACCAGCTGATGGCCCGCCACAAGGCCAACCACGCCCAGGTGGTCTACGCCCCGGACGCCGCGACGGCGGACAAGGGGCTGGAAGCCAAGGCTGCTTTCTTCGCGGAGCTGGGCGTGCAGGTCCACCTCTGCGGCGACGTGTCGCTGTAGCGAAAGACCTGAGGGTGGCCGCCGCGGGACCGGAGGCGGCCACCACCGGGGTGCACGGATGGAATAGTCCGGGGTAGGTGCGGGTTGGCGCCTGTGGGACCCGGTGCTGCCTTAACGGGCAGGCCGGCCCCACGCACTGGGGCGGGAACCGCCGTCGACGCCGAACCCGGCGCCACCCGCGGTCCGCGCCCGAACCGGCTCAAAACCAGCCAGAAACGGAGATGGTGGACCTATGACTGCCTACAAGACAGTGAACCCCGCAACCGGAGAAACGTTGAAGGAATTCCCGCTGGCGACCGCCAGCGAGGTGGAAACCGCGCTCGCGGCCTCGGAGCAGGCGTTCCAGGCCTGGCGCACGGCCCCCGTCGAGGCGCGCGCCAAGGTGATCGCCCGCGTCGCCGAGCTGTACCGGGAACGCCAGGACGAGCTCGCCCGGCTGATCGCGACCGAAATGGGCAAGCCCCTCGCCCAGTCCCGCGGCGAAGTCCAGTTGGTCGCCGACATTTACGACTACTACGCCGCGGAGGGCCCGGGCTTCCTCAAGGACGAGCCGCTGGAGGTCAAGAGCGGCGGCTCCGCCGTCGTCCGCTCCGCCCCGATCGGGCCCCTGTTGGGCATCATGCCGTGGAACTACCCCTACTACCAGGTCGCCCGGTTTGCCGCGCCCAACCTGATGCTGGGCAACACGATCCTGCTCAAGCACGCCGGCAGCTGCCCGCAGTCGGCCCTCGCGATCGAGGACATCTTCAAGGACGCCGGCCTGCCGGAGGGCGCCTACACCAACCTGTTCCTGGACAACGACCAGGTTGCCGAGGTCATCGCCGACAGCCGGATCCAGGGTGTCTCCCTGACCGGCAGCGAGCGGGCCGGCGCGGCCGTGGCCGAGGTGGCCGGCCGGAACCTCAAGAAGTATGTGCTGGAGCTCGGCGGCAGCGACCCGTTCATCGTGTTGGACTCCGATGACCTCGACGCGACCGTCAAGGCCGCCGTGGGCGGCCGGATGGGCAACGCCGGGCAGGCCTGCACGGCGTCCAAGCGGTTCATCGTGCTCGAGGACCTCTACGAACCCTTCGTGGAGAAGTTCACGGCCCGGATGGCCCGGATCAAGCCGGGGGACCCGCTGCTGGACGACACCAAGTTCGGTCCGCTCTCCTCGCAGAGCGCCGCAGACGGCCTGATCGAACAGATCCAGGACGCCGTGGACAAGGGCGCAACCCTGCGTACCGGCGGCCACCACGTGGACGGCCCCGGGGCCTTCGTGGAGCCCACAGTGCTGACCGATGTCACGCCGGAGATGCGTGCCTTCTCCGAGGAGCTGTTCGGGCCGGCCGCGGTCATCTACAAGGTGGCCAGCGTCGAGGAGGCCATCGAGCTGGCCAACGGGTCCCCGTACGGTCTCGGCGGCTCGGTCTTCAGCGCGGACGCGGAAAAGGCCCAGGACGTCGCGGACCGCCTGGACACGGGCATGGTCTTCATCAACTCCGTGGCCGAAACGCAGGCGGACCTGCCGTTCGGCGGCGTCAAGCGCTCCGGCGTCGGCCGTGAACTGGGCCGGTTCGGGATGGACGAGTTCGTGAACAAGAAGCTGATCCGCACCCCGCGGTAAGCGTCGCCCCGCGCTAGGCGTGACCCGGCCACGCGGGACCCCGCCAGGCGGGAATGCAGGGGACACGGCTGCGGCCGGAGGCAGGGAGCTTCCGGCCGCAGCCGTTGCCGTCCCGTTAGGCTCCTGCCATGGAGAAAACGGCCACCGCACCGGCGCGGCGCAGCCTGGCACTGGTGGGGATCAACGCGGGTCTGGCACTGCATCCGGCGGACTCCCGCGGAGTCCAGGTTCCGGGCGAACCGGCCAGTTGCTTCGCCACGTTCTGGCAGGCCGACTGGTCCCGTTGGGGTGCCGGGAGCGCCCTGCTGGTGGCCACCCTGCAGGGCTGGCGCAGCTACGGCGCCAATGCGGCGCTCGCGGAGACCCTGGCCACCGAACTTACCCGCTATTTCCCCGAGGCGGCACGCTTCCCGCTGGCCGGGATCAGCCACACCCACGAGGAATTCACGGTGCAGGTGGACCCGGCGTCGGGCTTCCGCGCCACCGGCCACAAGGCGGAGCTGGCCATCACCGGCGTCCTGGACCGTCGGCAGTTCGCCGCCCCCGACTTCCAGCTCGGCGACACCAGCGCCGCCTTGAGCAATGTGTACCTGCCCTGCAGCTCCGGACGGCTCGCCGAATTCGGGGTGGAATGGCCGGGTGGGCCGTCGGTCTACCCGGGCCCCCTGGGCCCATCCTCCTCGGCCTTCATCGCGCTGGCCGAGTCGTGGGCGCTGTAGCGGACCGGCCCGACGGCGGCTAACTGGCGGCGCGCGACCGGCTGTCTGGCGGCGCGCGACCGGCTGTCTGGCGGCGCCCGGACCGGAGCAGCGGCCGTCCCGGCGCGGCCGGCGGGCACGTGGCCTAGTGTTAAGGCTGGACGAAGTTCAGCACCCTTATGGTTCACGGAGAGGCGATGATGGCCAAGCGCAGCAACCCGGCAATGAAGATTGCCCAGAAGACCGCCCACAGCGCAATGTTCGACGCCGAAGGCAAGCCCAAGCCCGGTGTCCACAACATGCTCCTGCGCGCGGTGGAAATCCAGCGGCCACTGGTCCTGGCGAACCTGCGCCGGCTGCAGCGGAAGCACCCGCAGGCCACCGCGGCGCAGCTCGCAGCCATCCTGGAACGCAACTACCTGACCGCCGTCACCGGCGGCGGTGCCCTCGTCGGCGGCTCCGCCGTTATCCCCGGCGTCGGCACCGTGGCCGCGCTGGGCCTCTCCGCCGCCGCAACCGTCGGCTTCCTGGAGGCCACCGCCCTGTTCGCCACCTCGCTGGCGGAACTGCACGGGGTGCGGATGGTGGATCCGGACCGGGCCAGCACGCTGGTCATGGCCATCATGCTCGGCGAAGAAGGCACGGCCCTGCTGAGCTCCCTCAGCGGCCAGGCCGCCGGACAGGGCAAGGGCCCAACGCAGGCCTGGGGCACGCTGTTCGCACGCCGGGCGCCGATGATCGGCTTTGGCTCGGTGCGCGAGCGGATCCAGCGGGCCTTCCTGCGGAACCTGCTCAAGCGCCAGGGCACCGCGCTGCTGGGCCGGGCCCTCCCCTTCGGCGTCGGCGCCGTGGTGGGCGGCGTCGGCAACCGGATCATGGGACGCGCCGTCATCGAAAACGCCAAGGAGGCCTTTGGCCCCATGCCGGTGACCATTCCCGGCGAGCTGAAGCCCGGCGCTCCCGCCGCGGACGCGGGTTCGGAGCTGGAAGGCGGAACCCGTGGATCTGAACGCTGACCTGGGGGAGTCCTTCGGCTCCTGGACCATGGGCGACGACGCCGCCATGTTCCCGCTGGTCACCAGCGCCAGCGTGGCCTGCGGCATGCACGCCGGGGACCCGGTCACCATGCTGGACACCTGCCGCGCGGCCTATGAACTCGACGTCAGGGTGGGCGCCCACCTGGGCTACCCGGACCTGGCCGGCTTCGGCCTCCGCGCCATGGACATGACCTTTGACGACCTGTTCGGAGTGGTCCTCTACCAGCTGGGGGCGCTCGACGGCGTGGCCCACGCGGTGGGCGCCTCGGTGGACTACGTCAAGGTCCACGGCGGCCTCTACGACCGCACGGTGCACGACGAGGACCAGGCCTCCGCCGTCATCGCTGCCATCCAGGCCTACGATCCTGGTCTGCCCATCCTGGGCCTGGAGCGCTCAGCCCTGCTCCGGTTCGCCCGGGAAGCCGGCCACCCCGTGTTCCACGAAGCCTTCGCCGACCGCACCTACCTCCCCGACGGCACCCTGGTGCCGCGCCTGGAGGACGAATCGGTGATCGAGGATCCCGACGAGATCGTCGAGCGGGCGCTCCGCCTGGCGCTCAAGGGCGAGGTCGTGGCGGTCGACGGCACCGTGGTGACGCTCTCGCCGCATTCCCTCTGCCTGCACGGCGATACCCCCGGCTCGGTCGCGGTGGCCGCGGCCGTCCGCGCCGCGCTGGAGAAGGCCGGCGTCGAGCTGGAGCCCTTCGCCTAAGCAGGACCAACAAGGCGCGAACGGACACTTGCGGTCCGCGCGCTGCCCAGTGCCCTAAGGCCCTAGCCGGGCCCAAGCGCGGCCCATAGCTTTGGGGGCATGACTGCCGGAGGCTCCGCGGGGTTGGACGGACCCGCCTCGGACGCAATGTTGAAGCTGGGCCGATTTTTCACGAAATGGGACCAGACCGACGACGGCAGGGCGGTGTTCCGGGAAGGCGGCCGCAAGGGCGACATCTTCTACCGGGACCGCTGGAGCCACGACAAGGTGGTGCGCTCCACCCACGGGGTGAACTGCACCGGCTCCTGTTCCTGGAAGGTGTACGTCAAGGACGGCATCATCACCTGGGAGTCCCAGCAGACGGACTACCCCTCGGTGGGCCCCGACAGCCCCGAATACGAACCGCGGGGCTGCCCGCGCGGGGCGGCCTTTTCCTGGTACACCTACTCGCCGACGCGGGTCCGGTTCCCCTACGCCCGCGGTGTGCTGGTGGAGATGTACCGCGAGGCCAAGGCCCGGCTGGGCGACCCGGTACTGGCGTTCGCCGACGTCGCGGGCGACCCGGAACGGCGCCGCCGCTACCAGCGGGCCCGCGGCAAGGGCGGGCTGGTCCGCGTCTCCTGGCAGGAAGCGATCGAAATCGCCGCCGCCGCGCACGTCAACACGATCAAGACCTACGGTCCGGACCGCTGCGCCGGATTCTCCCCGATCCCCGCGATGTCGATGGTCTCGCACGCGGTCGGGACCCGGTTCATCCAGCTCATCGGCGGGGTGATGACGTCCTTTTACGACTGGTACGCCGACCTGCCGGTGGCCAGCCCGCAGGTCTTCGGGGACCAGACGGACGTCCCGGAATCCGGTGACTGGTGGGACGCGGGCTACCTGATGATGTGGGGCTCCAACGTCCCCGTGACCCGCACCCCGGACGCGCACTGGATGGCCGAGGTGCGGTACCGCGGCACCAAGGTGGTCACGGTCAGCCCGGACTATGCGGATAACACGAAGTTCGCCGACGAATGGCTCCCCGCCCAGGCCGGCACGGACGCCGCGCTGGCGATGGCCATGGGCCACGTGATGCTCAAGGAGTTCTTTGTCGACCGCGAGGTGCCGTTCTTTGCCGACTATGTCCGCCAGTACACGGACCTGCCGTTTTTGGTCCGGCTGGAACGGCGCGACGACGGCTCCCTCACTCCGGCGAAGTTCCTCACCGCCAAGGATCTCCCGGCCGAGTCCTTGGCCGACGACGCGGCGTTCCGCACCGTGCTGTTCGACAAGGGGACCGGCCGACCGGCCGTGCCTAACGGCTCGATGGGCTTCCGTTATTCCGTCAGCGGCGAGGGCAAATGGAACCTGGATCTGGAGGGGATCGAACCGGCGCTGTCGCTGCGCGAGGTCTCCGCTGACAGCGCCGAGATCCTGTTGCCGTGCTTCGAGGACGCAAGCGGTGAGGGCAGCGTGCTCCGCCGCGGCGTGCCCGTCCTGGAGGTGGAGGGCCAGCTGGTCACCACCGTGTTTGACCTGATGCTGGCCCAGTACGGTGTGGGCCGCGACGGGCTGCCGGGGGACTGGGCCGCCGGATACGAGGACGCCGCGACGCCGTACACCCCGGCCTGGCAGGAGGAGATCACCTCCGTTCCCGCGCAGGCCTGCATCCGGGTGGCCCGGGAGTTCGCCCGGAACGCCGAAGAGTCCAAGGGCCGGTCCATGATCATCATGGGCGCCGGGATCTGCCAGTGGTTCCACGGCGACGCGACCTATCGGGCCGTGCTGGCGTTGGTGATGCTGACCGGCTGCATGGGCCGCAACGGCGGTGGCTGGGCGCACTATGTCGGCCAGGAAAAGACCCGCCCCGCCACCGGCTGGGTCTCGCTGGCGAATGCGCTGGACTGGTCCCGGCCGCCGCGGACCATGATCGGGACCGGGTACTGGTACATGCACACGGACCAGTGGCGGCAGGACGGCTACTCCGCCGACGCGCTGAAGTCCCCGCTGTCCACCGGCGCGCTGGACGGCATGCACACCGCCGACGCGATGGCCCAGTCCGCGCGGCTCGGCTGGATGCCGTTCTACCCGCAGTTCGACCGCAACCCGCTGGACCTCGCGGACGAGGCGGAAGCCGCCGTCGCCGCCGGCACGGCGCAAGACACCCCCGGCTACATCGCCGACGCGCTCAAAAACCGCACCCTGAACCCGGCGATCGAGGACGTGGACGCCCCGGAAAACTGGCCGCGGACCCTGGTGCTGTGGCGCTCCAACCTGTTCGGCTCCTCGGCCAAGGGCAACGAGTACTTCCTGCGGAACCTGCTGGGCACCCACAACAACGTGCTGGGCAAGGACCACGCGGAGGGCCTCAAGCCTAGGGATGTGAAGTGGCACGAGCAGGCGCCGGAAGGAAAACTGGACCTGCTGGTCTCCGCCGACTTCCGGATGACCTCCACCACGCTGCTGTCCGACGTCGTGTTCCCGGCCGCCACCTGGTACGAGAAGCACGACCTGTCCTCCACCGACATGCACCCCTTCGTGCACGCCTTTACCCCCGCGATCGACCCGCCCTGGGAAACCAAGACGGACTTCGACACCTTCCACCTGCTGGCCCAGGAGTTCTCCCGGCTGGCCAAAACCCACCTGGGTGTCCGCCGGGACCTGGTCAGCGTGCCGCTGCAGCACGACACCCCCGGCCAGCTCGCCCAGCCCGGCGGGATCGTCCATGACTGGCGGGACACGTCCATCCCCGCCGTGCCGGGGCAGAACATGCCCATCTTCTCCATGGTGGAGCGGGACTACACCGCCATCGCGGACAAGCTGGCCGCCGTCGGGCCGCTGGCCGGCAAACTGGGCTTCACGGTCAAGAACGTCACCTACAAACTCGCTGGAGCCTTGGACCGGCTCAGCCGCTCCAACGGGGTGATGCTCGGCGGCGCCGCGGACGGCCGCCCCGCGATCGACACCGACGCGAAAATGGCCGAGGCCATCCTGGCCTTCTCCGGCACCACCAACGGCGCGCTGTCGGTGCAGGGCTTCAAGGACCTGGAAGTGCGCACCGGCCGGAAACTGGCCGACCTGTCCGAGGGGTCCGAGGAGAAGTTCATCACCTTCGCGCAGACCCAGGCCGGCCCGGTCCCGGTGATCACCTCCCCGGAATGGTCCGGCTCCGAGACCGGCGGACGGCGCTATTCACCCTTCACGATCAATGTGGAGCGGCTCAAGCCGTGGCACACCCTGACCGGCCGGATGCACTTCTTCCTGGACCACGACTGGATCCGGGACATCGGCGAGGCGCTGCCGATTTACCGGCCGCCGCTGGACATGCACCGGCTCTTCGGCGAACCCAAACTCGGCCGGGACGGGGCCATGGAGGTGGTGGTCCGCTATCTGACGCCGCACTCCAAATGGTCCATCCACTCCGAATACCAGGACAACCTGCTGATGCTCTCGCTCTCCCGCGGCGGCCCCACGGTCTGGATGAGCCCCGCGGACGCGGAAGCCATCGAGGTCAAGGACAACGACTGGGTGGAGTGCGTCAACATCAACGGTGTCCTCGTGGCCCGCGCGATCGTCAGCCACCGGATGGCGGCCGGCGTCGTCTACGTCCACCACGCGCAGGAACGCACCATCGACGTGCCCAAGTCCGAGGCCACCGGGCGGCGCGGCGGCATCCACAACTCGGTGACCCGGCTGCTGGTCAAACCCTCGCACCTGATCGGCGGCTACGCCCAACTGGCCTACGCCTTCAACTACCTTGGCCCCACCGGAAACCAGCGCGACATGGTGGCCACCGTCCGTCGTCGTTCCCAGGAGGTGCAGTACTGATGCGTGTGATGGCTCAAATGGGCATGGTCATGAACCTGGACAAATGCATCGGCTGCCACACCTGTTCCGTGACCTGCAAACAGGCCTGGACCAACCGGGCGGGCACCGAATACGTCTGGTTCAACAACGTCGAAACCCGCCCCGGGCAGGGCTATCCGCGCCGTTACGAGGACCAGGAGAGGTGGCACGGCGGCTGGGTGCTGAACAAGCGCGGCAAGCTCGTACTCAAGGCCGGCGGCCGGGTCAAGAAGCTACTGGGGATTTTCGCCAGCCCGGTCCAGCCCGAGCTCAAGGACTACTACGAGCCGTGGACCTACGACTACAAAACCCTGGTGGACGCGCCGCTGGGCGACGATTTCCCGGTGGCGCGGCCCAAGTCCCTGATCACGGGGGAGGACACCAAGATCACCTGGTCCGCGAACTGGGACGATGACCTGGGCGGTTCCATGGAGAACGGGCACCTGGACCCGATCGTGGAAAAGGTCCGGCGCGAATCCGAGGACAAGATCAAGTTCGCCTACGAGCAGACCTTTATGTTCTACCTGCCGAGGATCTGCGAGCACTGCCTGAACCCGTCCTGCATGGCCTCCTGCCCCTCCGGCGCGATCTACAAACGCGTGGAGGACGGGATTGTGCTGGTGGACCAGGACAAGTGCCGCGGCTGGCGGCAATGCGTGACCGGCTGCCCGTACAAGAAGATCTACTTCAACCACAAGACCGGCAAGGCCGAAAAGTGCACCTTCTGCTACCCGCGGGTGGAGGTGGGGCTCCCGACGGTGTGCTCGGAAACCTGCGTCGGCCGGCTGCGGTATCTGGGGTTGTTCCTGTACGACGCCGACGCCGTTACCGCCGCGGCCGCCGTCACGGACCCGCAGGAACTTTACGACGCCCAGATGGACGTACTGCTGGACCCGAACGACCCTGCCGTCCAGGCCGGGGCGCGGGCCCAGGGCATCCCGGAGGACTGGATCGACGCGGCCCGGCGCTCGCCGGTCTACGCCCTGGCCAAGGTCTACAAGGTGGCCCTGCCGCTGCACCCCGAATACCGGACCATGCCGATGGTCTGGTACGTCCCGCCGCTCTCACCCGTCGTCGATCTGCTGCGGGACCAGGGGCACGACGGCGAGGACGCCGGCAACCTGTTCGGCGCCATCGATGCGCTGCGCATTCCGGTTGAATACCTCGCGGAACTCTTCACCGCCGGGGACGCGGATCGGGTCACCGCGGTGCTGAAGAAGCTCGCGGCGATGCGCTCCTTCATGCGCGGGATCAGCCTCGGCAATGATCCGGACGACTCGATCCCGGAAGCGGTGGGAATGGACAGCCAGACCATGTACGAGATGTACCGGCTGATGGCGATCGCCAAGTACGAGGAACGCTACGTAATCCCCAAGGCCCATGTGGAGCAGGCGCACGACCTTGAGGAAATGGGCTGCTCGCTGGACTTCGACGGCGGGCCGGGCATGCAGGACTCCTCGCCGTTCGGCGAGGCCAGCGGCAGGCCCGTCCCGGTGGCGGTGGAAACCTTCAACGCCCTGAAGGACCGGCAGACCTCCGGCGCCGCGCCCGGCGAAACGACGCTGCGGGGACGGGTGAACCTGCTGAACTGGGACGGCACGGGGGCGCCGGCCGGACTGTTCCCCGAAAAGCAGCCAGGTCCCGGACCCGTTCCTGGTCCCAGCGGCCGGCCGGGGGAGCGGCCATGACCCGCCGCGAGCAGGTCGTCTACCTCGCCGCCGCCTGGTGCCTGTCCTACCCGGACGAGGAGCTACTCGGCAAGGTCCCGTTGATGCGGGCCGCGCTGGCCGAGTTCCCCGGCGCCGGAGCGGACTTCGCCGAGGTGTTGGAACGGCTGGAAACCACCCCGCCGATGGAGCTCCAGGCCCACTACGTGCGCGAGTTCGACCTCGGCAAGCGCCACGCCCTGCACCTGTCCTACTGGACCGACGGGGACACCCGCCGCCGCGGCGAAGTACTGGGGAACTTCAAGAAGACCTACCGGCAAAGCGACATCCTGGTGGACACCCACGGCGAACTGCCCGACTACCTTCCGATGGTGCTGGAATACGCCGCGCTGGTGGATCTCGCGGCCGGCCGCGAGTTGCTGAGCCGGTTCCGGGCCAGCCTGGAGATGCTGCGCTTCGGCCTGCTCCGGGACGAGCTGCCGCACGCCCGGATCCTGCAGGCCATCTGCGCCACCCTGCCCGGGAAATCGCCGGCGGACGAGCAGGCCGTGATGCGGATGGCCGGCTACGGGCCGCCCAGCGAAGCGGTGGGCCTGGACCCGTACGATCCGCGTCTGCTGCCCGTGAAGGGGGCCTGACCATGCTGGAGCTCGAGACCGAACCCGGACCGGCCGTCGACATCACCGCCTTGGACATCGTGCTGTGGGGCGTCCTGCCCTACGTTATGGTGGTGGTCCTGGTCGGCGGCCTGGTCTGGCGCTACAAGTACGACCAGTTCGGCTGGACCACCCGGTCCTCCCAGCTCTACGAATCCCGGCTGCTGCGGATCGCCTCGCCGTTGTTCCACTTCGGCCTGCTCGCCGTGATCGCCGGGCACTTCTTCGGCCTGGTGATTCCGATGGCGTGGACCCAGGCCGTGGGCATGAGCCAGGAGTTCTACCACTTCAACGCCCTCCTGGTGGGCGGCATTGCCGGGGTTGGCACCTTGGGCGGCATCATCCTGCTGATCTACCGGCGGCGAACCACCGGGCCGGTCTTCATGGCCACCACCAAAAACGACAAAACCATGTACGTGGTCCTCACCGGCGCGATCGTTTTCGGGCTCTGGACCACCCTTGCCAGCGTCTTCGAGGGCGAACACGGGCACAACTACCGCGAGACCGTGGCCCCCTGGTTCCGCTCGCTGTTCATCTTCCAGCCGGACATCGCGGCGATGGCGGCGGCGCCGTTCTCCTTCCACCTGCACACCTTGGTAGGCATGGCGCTGTTCGTCATCTGGCCGTTCACCCGCCTCGTCCACGCCTTCACGGCACCGTTCCACTACCTCTTCCGGCCCTACATCGTGTACCGCTCCCGGGACCGTGACCGGGACGGCGCCAAAGCCGGCGCGGCCGCGGCACGGTCCTCTTCCACCGCCGCCCGCCGCGGCTGGTCCGCCGTCGGAACCCGCGACGGGGACACCCGGAACCGGTGACCGGCTGGCGGTGCTGAACGCGCAGCCCCAAACCCGCCCTGCCGAATCGAAAGGAGACCCCCAGTGGCCGGAACAGTGTCCCCCTCCGCGGCCGCCCCGGGCGGCCGGACCCTCAACCTGGTGCTCGCCACCGCGGCCTCGGTGGCCGGATTCTGGGCGTGGAACTCGGTGGCCACCCTGGGGGCCTTCTACACGCAGAACCTCCAGCTGAACCCGGCCACCACGGGCATCCTCGTCGCGATGCCGGTCTTCGTCGGCTCACTGGGAAGGATCGTCGTCGGCGCCCTGACGGACAAGTACGGCGGCCGCGCCCTGTTCAGTTTCGTGCTGCTGGCGGCCATTGTCCCCATCCTGCTGGTCGCGGTCGGCGGCACCATCCGCTCCTTCGCGCTGGTGCTGGGCGCCGGGCTGCTCCTTGGCGTCGCCGGGACGGTCTTCGCCGTCGGCATCCCCTTCGTCAGCGCCTGGTACGAACCCTCACGGCGCGGTTTCGCCACCGGAGTCTTCGGCGCCGGGATGGGAGGCACCGCGCTGGCCGCCTTCTTGAACCCGCGGCTGGTCGCCTGGATCGGGTACTTCCCGACGCACCTGCTGATCGCCGGGGTCCTGGCCGTCATGGCCGCGCTGGTCTGGTTCCTGATGAAGGAGTCCCCGGCCTGGCACCGCACCGACGCCCCGGTCCTGCCCAAGCTGCTCGACGCCGCGAAGACGCCGGTCACCTGGAAGATGTGTTTCCTCTACGCCGTGGTGTTCGGCGGGTTCGTGTCCTTCGCAACGTACCTACCCACCTACCTGCGCGACATTTACAGCTTCGACCCCAGCGCCGCCGGTGCGCGCACGGCCGGGTTCGCCCTCGCCGCCGTGCTGGCCCGGCCGGTGGGCGGCGTCCTCGCAGACCGGTTCGGACCCAAGCCCGTGGTCATGGTGTCGCTCGCCGGCGTCGCCGTGCTGGCCTGGGTAGTGAACCTGCAGCCCGACGGCGATGTGCCCGCCGGCCTGACCTTCGTCGCCATGGCAGCCGCCCTGGGACTGGGCACGGGCGGCGTCTTCGCCTGGGTCGGAGTCCTCGCCCCGCCCGGGAAGGTCGGCAGCATCAGCGGGGTGGTCAGCGCCGCCGGCGGTCTGGGCGGCTACTTCCCCCCGCTGGTTATGGGCGCCACCTACGACGCCGCGACCCGCAGCTACTCGATCGGGCTGATGCTGCTCGTGGTCACGGCACTCGCGGCGCTGGCGTTCACGGTCTTCGCCATGCGCGGCCGGGCCAGGGCGACGGTCGCGCCGGCCTGACGGGCGCTAAACGGACAGCGCACCGAGCTGACCCATGCCTTTGCAGCGACCGGCCGCGAGGCAGAAGCGCCGGATACACCGCGATCAACGGAGAGGTCATCCCCGCCGTACTCCGGCGGCCAGAAGATCTGCCTGGTGCCGGTCGGTGGACTGCCGCCGCCTTGAAACGCGTGCATGCCGATGAGTTTGATCATGCCTGCCGTATGGATGTCTCATAACCGCCGTTGGATACAACGATCCGACCAGAAGGTTTCGAGACGTAGTTATGAGAATCGCCCGTCAGGGGGACCCCGTGGGATGCCAACGAAACTGGAGACGCGCCTTCACTGCGCCGACTCGATGGGCGAGACGTCTCCTATCCCAAGGGTTTCGAGACGCCACAGTGTGTAGCGTTTAGGGCACGTTCGCCGGGCATTTTGCGGGCGGGGTATAACGGGAGTGGTAGTAGGTGGGTCGAGCGGGCCTCCGGTCGGGGATGGGTGCGCGGTGGGCCACGACTGAGGGAGCATTGACTGTCCGTCCGAAGGCAATAGGCTGACCTCCATGCCCTACCCACTGAGAACGCCTCGGCTTGCTCTCTCTCCTTTGACTACTGGTGACATTCCGGCGTTCGTCGCCTACCGCCAAGATGCGGACGTGGCCCGTTGGCAAGGATGGGACTCGAGCTACAACGAGACGGACGCCGCGGGGCTCGTAGCATCCCAACCGACCACGGAGCTCCCCGGCCCGGGCGGATGGCTACAGCTTGCGATTCGAAATCCCGAGGACGGGACCCTTTACGGCGATATCGCGATTCACTCCCTGGATGAATTCCACGACACGTTCGAGATCGGAATCACCATCGCCCGATCGAACCAGCACCGAGGGATCGCCCGCGAAGCGGTCATGCGAGTCCTGGATCACCTCTTCACGTCTGCAAATGCCTACCGGGTGACGGCGAACTGCGACACCCGAAACGCGCCCGTGGCCAAGCTTCTAACCGCGGTAGGAATGAAGAAGGAATCGACGGAGGCTGGCGTCGAATTCTCCAAAGGCGAATGGATCACCCTTGACAGTTACGCCATCCTCAAAACGGACTTCCTCCGAAGCCTTGACACAGTCACACCGGGCTAAGCCGCCCCGCCGAAGCCACCTGCGCGGGAGGTCGTGGAGCCCCCCCCGGCGGGATATTCAAGGATTTCGAGACGCCACAGTGTGTAGCGTTTAGGGCACCTTCACCGGGCAGTTTTGCGGGCGGGGTATACGGGACACCCTGAACCGGGACCCCGCAACGCCGCACGTCAGAGGCGGGTAGTCGCAGTAGGGGACCGTCTTACGGGACGGTGCATCGGAAAGCCCTCTTGCGGGTGAATTAGGCAGGTTGGGGCGGCTTGGAGGGTGCCCAGCTCCAGATTGACCTGTAATGATGAGCGTGGCTCCGGCTTCCTGAGCGGGATTCGAATAGCTGGTATTTTGCTCGCTTAGGGGGAACATCGAGATGTTTGAAGTCGAATCAACTGACCACGGGCGCGAACACCGTGTCATCGATAGAGCGGCCGACGTCTATCTGAAATGGCTGGTCGCCGGAGGACCCTACTTCACGGAGGTTTTCCAACTCGTGCACCCCAAGGGCAGTGTCCCCTTCACTACGTTGCGCGAGGAAGGCAATGACCCTGAAACGGGCCTGCCTTACTTCGTATTCAGGTTCTTAACCTTCGGCAGTGCGCCTAAGGCTCATCGAAACACCAGAGATCTGGTCAACTGCAGCTTCGAAGAAGAAACCGAAAAACGACACTGGATGAGCGTGGCGACAGAAGCCCTGCTGGTCTTTGGATGGGCCTATAACGGACTGAGGGCTCCCCATCCGAGCTACACCCGTGTGAACCTCGATGGAAGAATTTACACTCTAGGAGACTTCGGCTACACCCTCAGCCCGGATTGAAGTCACCGCGGCCCGGAGAGGGGACAGACCGCACTCAAGGACTCCGACATAAAGCCACGGGGTTTCCTAACCCGCTCCACTTACAAGCCGAACCTCTCACGGTCCGCGATGGATTGCCTCAACGGCGTCCGTTCAGGGATCCCCTATAGGGCACCGGGGCACGGGTGAGCAAGTTGGGTGTCAGGTTCAAACGCCGTCTGCACTCACTATTGGTCACCGGTACGCTTCGATGGAGATCCAGTGGGCGCAAGAAGGGAAGCTCCGTGAACCCTTTTGCGGCCAGCGGGCAATACATAGTGTGAGCACAGACAACGACATCATCAGGCGGTCCCGGGACAGCCCCGAAGTTTTCGGGGAGTTGTACGACAGGCACGCCTCAGTCATCTACAGATATGCCGCCAGAAGAGCCGGCGACTTCGCCGCCGACGACGTCACGTCTGAGACCTTTCTGGTGGCTTGGGAGCAGCTGGAAACCTACGACCTGGACCGGGACGATGCCCGGCCCTGGCTTTTCGGGATCGCCACAAACCTGCTCAGGCGGCACCACCGCGCCGAAGCCAAGATGCTGAAAACAGCAGCGAAAGCGGCTTCAAGAGAAGCCATGGCCGACGATTCGGACCGGATTGCAGCCCAGGTGGACGCCGTTGCGGCGACCGGGCGCATCGCCCTCAGTCTGAAAGCTATGGCGGCCATCGACCGGGAAACGCTGCTCCTCTACGCCTGGGCGGACCTGACCTACGAGGGCATCGCCCTGGCTATGGACGTTCCGCTGGGAACCGTGCGGTCCCGCTTGAACCGTGCTCGTCGGACCCTGCGAACCCAGCTCGACCTCAAAATACTTGATGAAACGGAGAATGACCATGGACGACTTGCAGCTGCTCCGCGAAATGCGTAGCGACGTCGGCTCCGCCCCGCCGGCCACGTTGGCCCGCGGACGCAACAAAGTCATGGACAGGATCAGCCCGGCATCCAACTACTCGGCAGGGGACACAGACGCCACTGCGACCGCCAGGCCGATCCGCTTGAAGCACCGCATCCTCCTTGCTTCAGCCGCTGCGGCCCTGCTCGTCAGCGGAATGGTCGTCGCAGACGTAGTAAAGCCCACAGGGACAGGCGCCACTGCCCAAGCGGCCGAGGTACTGAACGACGCCGCGGCAGCAACCATCCAGACAGCAGACCCCGCAGTAAGCCCTGGACAGTACCTGAAGATTCAAAGCACCAACCTATGGGCCTCAGCCGCAGTGGATGAAAACCGAAAAGAGTATCAGTGGCTGGATACGGAGAAGCAGACGATGTACATCCCGGCCGACAGGAACCAAGAATGGGTATGGGAACGCTCGGGCCGGATTCCGACGACATTTTTTGACGACGTGTCAAAGGAATACGTCCAGCGCACTCAAGGCGGCCAGCCGAAGGCATACGTCTTGCGGGGCGCGAACGGAGCCTTCTACGGGCCAGGAAGCGAATCCACATTCCCTTCTGTCAGCTACCTGAGCTCCCTCTCCCGGGAACCACGTGCGCTTCTGGATGACATCTATAAGAAAACCTCAGGAAAGGGTCAGTCGGTTGACGGTGAGGCGCTGGTCTTCATCGCCGATCTCCTCCGAACTGGGGTCGTTCCCGCCGACCTCCGCGCCACGTTGTACAAGGCTGCGGCGCTGATCCCAGGAGTGACGGTGATCGATGAACAAGCAACCCTCGACGGCCGCCAAGGTATAGCCATCGGACGTATAGAAGATTCCTCGCATTTCCGTCAAGACATCATCATCGACCCCCAAAGCGGGCTTCCCATTGGGGAACGGCAAGTGCTCACCAAACCACGAGGATCGATGCCTGCCGGAACAGCGACAGCATGGACAACGGTAGAAACTACGGTTTCGAACACCGCTCCCTAGTCCATTGGAAACGCCCGTTTCCGTCACACGAAGGCACGGAGGCGGGCATTTCTGAGATGCAATAGCTCTTAGCCAAAAGGTAGTGATTCGGTTCCGACCCGGCCAAAGGAGCTGGGAAGACGGTGTGTCCGGTAAAGGATCCCCTATCGTGCACCAGGGCGTCCGTTGAGCCACCGGCTAACGGGCGGGGCTCGACAACCGACGCCGATCCTTTGTCGTGGCCAGTGCAAGCGGCGCTACTTCTCCTACGCCGTCCGCTAGGGTGTCGAATATGGGTCCGGCAGCCGTGCGAAATGTAAAGACAGTAGCGCTGCCTCTCCTGGCCCGGGCTGTTCTTACCGGGGCACTGCTGGGTGCGACTGTCAGCGCGGGCATCTCAGCGTTTTCCACCATTCAGGCAGCTCTGTTTCCGGAGCAGTTCGGGCTCTGGGGCATGAATGGCGGCCAGATATTCTTCATCGCCATGCTTGGGCTCAGTATCGGAGCAGTTGCCGGGCTGGCAACGGGTGCCGGTTCGGTAGCGGCGCTTTGGATTGACGCCAGCGCCTCCCTATCAGTCGTGCTGCCACGGGCGCTCACCGCTGGACTGGGAGCAGCCGCGGTGACGGCCGTTTACACCGTCATCGCCTTCGATGTGTCGGGAGCAACCGGGTTGGCGCTGGCAGGATTCGGAGCCGGCTTCGCCACAGTCTCCGGGTTGCTGGCTGCCTTTCATACTCGACGACTTATCCGCCGGTACCATTCCACCCGCCAAAAGCAGTCCCACTGAACGATCGGTTACCGGACGACTATCGTGTCGATGTTCTCGATGTGACGAGATAGGTTCGAACGATGAATGAAGCCCTGAGGCTGCAGAGGCACGAAGACCTCGGCATGATGGAACTTGCCGCAATGCAAAAGCTTTTCGACAGCGAGTATCTAAGCGATTACGGCCGATGGAACCCACACGCGCCTTACGGATATTCTCCGGCGGATTTCCATGTGCTGGCGTTTCAAGGGTCTGTGCTGGCGGCGCATGTGGGCTTTCAGCGTCGCGTGATCTCAGTAGGAGCCGACGACGTCCTTGTGGCTGGCACGGGAGGCGTGCTGGTCGATCCACGCTTTCGCGGTACTGGTCTCGGCGGCCGAGCTATGCGACACGCTCAAAAGGCGATGCGCGATGAAGCCGAAGCCCACTTCGGTTTCCTCGGATGCCGGAAGGAGGTGGTCCCCTTCTACGAGTCGGCCGGGTGGGTTCAGGTGCACGCCACGGAACGGTGCTTGTCCCGCGCGGACCAGAAATCAGTCATCGTATCTCAGGAAGGGCCAACGCTCATCTGCTCGTCGACTTGCGATACAAGTGAGTGGCCGAACGGCGACATCGATCTTCGAGGGACGCCCTGGTGACATCATGGCTCAAAGCGTCTTCCCGCGTCCGGTAGAGGATCCTCTTACGGGACATCTGACTCGATGTGTCTCATAACCTCAGTGCCTCGAAACCCTAGGGTTTTGAGACAACAGGAGTCTGATGGCCCACGAGGTTGGACCCGAGGCCCACGGACTTAGTAGCCGATGGGCATCCTGAGGGTGGAGGGCTCTTCCATGGCATTGATTTCCTCGTCTGTCAGGCGGAGTCGTGGGCTGCGACGGCCGGTCCGTGGCGGGGCCTAGCCGAAGACCAGGTGCGCTGCGCTGAAGATGGCCAGCCCGGCCAGGGCGCCTACCACGGTGCCGTTGATCCGGATGAACTGCAGGTCCTTGCCGACCTGGAGTTCGATCTTTTCCGAGGTTTCCTCGGCATCCCAGCGGGCCACGGTATCGGTGATCACCCCGGCAATGTCGGCGCGGTAGTTGTTCACGAGGTAGCCCGCGGCGTCGCCGATCCAGGTGTTCACCTTGCCGGCCAGCTCCGGGTCAACCACCAGCCGGGTGCCGAAGTCGTGCACGGCGGCCTTGAACTTCACGGTCAGCTCGCTGTGCGGATCGTCGACGGCGGCCAGCAGGGCGGCCTTGACGGTGCCCCACGTGCGGGAGGCGAGTTCGCGGACCTCCGGGTCGCCCAGCACCTGGGCTTTGATGCCCTCGGCCCGGGCGATCATGACCGGATCGTGCTGCAGGTCCTGCGCCAACTCCTTGAGGTACTTGTCGATCGAGAGCCGGACCTGGTGCTGCGGATCGCCCTGCACCGCGCGGGTGAACTTCAGGATCTCCACGTAAACCTTGTCGCCCACGAGCCCGTCCACGAAGGTGGGCACCCAGGTGGGGGAGCGGTCCGTGACCAGCCGGTTGACCGTCTCGTGGTTGTCCCGCACCCAGTCCACCGCGCGGTCCACCAGCAGGTCCACCAGTGCGTGGTGATGGCCGTCGTCGAACACGCGCTCCGCGAGCCGGCCCACCGGGGGTCCCCACGGCGGCGCCAGCAGGTGCCTACGGACCATGCCCTCGATGACGGCCTGGACGTCGTCGTCGTTCAGCACCGTGAAGGCACCGCGGATCACGGCGGCGCCTTCCTTGGCCACCCGCTCGGGCCCGCCCGGACCGGACAACCAGCCGCCGACCTTCCGCGCGATGTCCACGCTGGCGAGTTTCTCCTTCACCACCTGTTCGGAGAGGAAGTTGGTTTCCACGAATTCGCCCAGCGAGGCCCCGATCTGGTCCTTGCGCCGCGGGATGATCGCGGTGTGCGGGATCTTCAGTCCGAGCGGGTACTTGAACAGGGCCGTCACGGCGAACCAGTCCGCGAGGGCGCCCACCATGCCGCCCTCGGCCGCGGCCCGGACGTACTGCAGCCACGGGTACTGTTTCTGCAGGGCGAAGGCGACCACGAAGATGACGGCCATGCCGATCAGCAGCGACACGGCCAGCAGCTTCATCTTCCGCAGCGCCGCGGCCTTTTCGGCGTCCGCGGCGGAGAGCCGGTGTTCGACGCCGGCCGGGGGGACGGCGGGACGGGCGGGTCGTTCAGTGTTCACCTGCATGTGCCCAGCCTAGCCGCGCATCCGTCACCGACGTCGGCTAACGTGTCAGCATGACTACCGAGGAGTCCGCCGCCGCCCGCCCGCTGGTCTACGCCCACCGCGGCGCCAGCGGAGCCTTCGCCGAGCACACCCGAGCCGCTTATCTGCAGGCGATCGCCGACGGCGCCGACGGCGTCGAATGCGACATCCACCTCACCCGCGACCAGCACGCGGTGCTGCTTCACGACGCCAACCTGGACCGCACCTCGAACGGCACCGGCCCGGTCGCGGACCGCACATTGGAAGAGCTGAAGATGCTGGACTTCTGCTCGTGGAAGGGCGCCCGGATCCCGGAAGAGTACGGCGCCCCCTCCGAGCAGTTCCTCACGCTCCCGGACCTGCTGGACATCCTGCGCCTGGCCGGCCGCGAGATCGGGCTGGCGATCGAACTCAAGCACCCCAGCCCCTACCAGCTCAAGCTCGAGGACCGGGTCCTGGAAATCCTGGAAGCCGAGGGCTGGGACCGTGCCACCTCGAGGCTCGAGAACATCCGGATCTCGTTCATGAGCTTCAGCCCGGACGCGGTGAAGCACCTGCTGCGGTCTGTGCCCGCCGCAGCCATCTGCCAGCTGGTGGACGACGTGAACGTTGAGGAAATCCGCGAGGAACTGGGCCTCGGAGCCGTCACCGGCGGTGCTCTCGCCAACGTCATGAAGGCCGCGCAGACCGAGGGGGAGAGGATTCTGGACGACTGCGAGGTGGGCCTGGCCGGACCGGGAATCGACTACGTCCGCGAGCACTCCCGGACCGTGCAGCGCTGGCTCGATTCGGGCCGCCGCTTCCGGGTCTGGACGGTGGACTCCGCGGCCGACGTCGACCTCTGCCGGGAGCTGGGCATCCAGGAGATCACCACGAACCGCCCCGCAGAGGTCCGAGCCCAGCTGCTCGCCCCGCTGTAGGGAACTGCTGCGGGCCGGCGGTGTCAGCCGGTGGTTTGGTGCGGTTCCGTGACCGTGCGCCCGCTGGCGCCCCAGCTGGCCAGCAGGCGGAGCCGTTCTGCCGACGGGGAACCGGGTTCTGCGGTGTAGACCATCAGGACGAGCCCAGGCTCCGCGGTGATGGCGAGCTCTTCGTACGCCAGGGTCACTTCGCCCACCACCGGGTGGCGGAAACGTTTCGTTCCGGAGCCGTGCATGCGGACGTTGTGCGCACCCCAGAGGGCGCGGAAGGTCTCGCTTCGGGTCGAGAGCTCTCCGACGAGGTCCTGCATGGTGCGGTCGTGCGGGTCGCGGCCCGCCTCGGCCCGCATGATGCCGACGCACATCTCGCTGAACAGCTCCCAATCCGGGTAGAAATCCCGGGCAGCCGGGTCGAGAAACTGGAACCGCGCGAGGTTCGGCACGCGACCGCCGTCGCCGATCAGCGGCGAGTAGAAGGCGCGCCCCAAGGCGTTGGTCGCGAGCAGGTTCTGGTACGGGTCGCGGACAAAGGCGACGCCCTCGGTGATCGCCTCCAGCGCCCACTGCAGGCTCAGTCGCGCCGGCGCCTGGGTGGCGGCACGTTTCCGGGGCCTGCCGGAGGTGGGGATGCCGTCTGCCGCCCGGGCCAGGTCGAACAGGTGCGCCCGCTCGGCCTCGTCAAGGCGGAGGGCGCGGGCCAGGGAATCGAGCACGGACGAGGAAGCCCCCGCGATGGAACCGCGCTCAAGCTTGGCGTAGTACTCGACGCTGACGTCGGCGAGGAGCGCGACTTCGCTGCGCCGCAGCCCGGCTACACGGCGATTCCCGCCGGCGACGATGCCGGCTTCTTCCGGGGTGAGCCGTGCGCGCCGCGACATCAGGAACTCACGTACTTCAGCCCGGTTATCCATGCTCCAAGGATAAATCGACGTCGGCACAGCAGGGGTTCCCTGCCGGTACACCCCTCCACAGTGACTCCCGCGCGGAATGCATCCCATGTTGACTGGATGAAGATTCCCAGCACATAACCCGTCCGCTTCCCCGCGGGCAAGGAGAGCATATGGACACCACCACCCTCCCGGCGCCGGCCCCGGCAGCTATTGAACCGGCGAAACGACTGCCGCTGGCCACTCTGGCGGTGCTGGCCGTCATCGGCTTCGTCCTCGTTGCGATGGAGACCATGCCGGCCGGCCTCTTGCCGTCCATCGCCGCCGGAATGGGGACCAGCGAAGGCACCGTCGGACTGTTCGTCAGCGCCTACGCCCTCGGCACGGTGGTCATCACGATCCCCGCCATCACCCTGACCCGGGGTATGCGCCGCAAGCCGTTGCTGCTCGGCGCGGTCCTCGGCCTCATCCTGGCCAACAGCGCCACCGCCCTCTCCGGCGACGTGACCTTGTCACTGGTATCGCGTTTCGTTGCCGGCGCCTTCTCGGGAATCATCTGGGGGATGTTGGCCGCGTACGGCAGGAAGATCAGCCCGCCCTCCCGTGCAGGCCTGTCGCTGGCGATCGTCTCCGTCGGGGCACCCGTCGGGTTCGCCCTCGGCACACCGTTGGGGTCCTGGCTCGGAACGACCTTCGACTGGCGCTGGGCGTTCGCCGGACTTACCGCGGTGGCCATCATCGCCGGGGTATTCATTGCTGTTATCGCCCCCGATGCCGGCGGGCAGCCTGGCGCCACCCGGCTTCCCCTGGCCCGGGTGTTCCGCCTCCCCGGCATCGCCGTGATCCTGGCCGTCATCTTCACCTGGATGCTGGCCCACAACACCATCTACACCTACATCGCCCCGTACCTGCGGACCACCGGAACCAGCCTCACCGTCGACGTCGAACTTTTCATCTTCGGAGTCGCCTCGATCGCCGGAATCATCATCACCGGCGCCCTCCTGGACAAACACCCCCGCCCGCTGCTGCACGGAAGCGTGGCCCTGTTCATCGCGGCCGCGGTGGTGCTGCTGGTCGGCTACGCCTCGGCCCCGGCTGTCATCGCCGCGACCGTCCTGTGGGGGCTCACCTTCGGCGGGGCCGCCGCCCAGCTCCAAGCCGCCCTCACCACCACCGGAGGCGCTGACTCCGACGTCGCCAACTCATTCCTGCCGGTGGCGTTCAACCTCGCCATCTTCACCGCCGGCATCCTCGGCGCCGCCCTGCTGACGAGTTTCAGCGGCCTGGTGCTGGCGGTCGTGATGATCGCCGCCGGACTGGCCGCGCTGATGCTGACCGTCTACGGGCGCCGCACCGCGTTCCCCGCCCGCCTGTAGTACCACGGAAGGGCGTCCAGATTCACCGCCGCGCATCCCCGGAAAGGATCCACCTATGAACACTCGCAACCGGTTCTTGCCGGGAAAAGCCCTGCGCCCGGGCCTTCTGGTGCCGGCGATGGTCGGGATCGCCATCGCCATGGCTGGCTGCAGCTATAACCCCGGCGGCAGCGCTGAAACACGGCCGCCCTCACCGGGCACACCGGCAGGCGGTCCGGCTGCCGCCCCGACCGCAACGCCAACCACCACGCCAATCGTCATCGAGCTCCAGGGCCGGAGAATTGCAGGAGAACTCGACGGCAGCGCCACGTCGGCGTCCCTCCTGGCCCAGCTTCCCCTGACCCTGGCGTTCCGGGACCACGGCGGCCAGGAAAAGCTAGCGCAGCTGCCGGTCCCCCTGGACCTCGCGGGCGCACCAGCGGGTAGCGAGGCCGCGCCGCTCACCATCGGGTACTACGCCCCCGACCAAAGTCTCGTCCTTTACTACCGGCACGTCGGCTACTTCAACGGGATCGTGCCCATCGGCACCTACGAAAACACCGACGCCGTCGAAAACCAGGCTGACGGATTCGCGGCCACCATCCGCAAAGCCGACTGACCGGCACCGCCGACCCGAGTCTCCACGCACCCACCGAAAGAAGGAACATCATGACTGACCAACCCAAGCAAGTCGGCGGCGGCCGGCGGATGTTCGGCGACTTCGCCCCGAAGCTGGCCGAACTCACCGACGACGTGCTCTTTGAGGACGTCTGGAGCCGGCCCGAGCTCTGCGCACGCGACCGCAGCCTCATCGCCGTTGCCGTCCTCGCCGCGGGCGGAAACACAGAGCAGCTTGGCTTCCACCTCGGCCGCGCCCTCGAGAACGGCGTGACGCGGGAAGAGCTCATCGAAGCCATCACCCACATCACGCTCTACGCCGGCTGGCCCAAGGGTATGGCTGCAATGGGCGTGGCCCAGCAACTCCTGACCGACAAAAAGTAGGGAAAAATCATGAACATCGAACCCCCCGTGCCCACCTCGAAGAACCCGGCCGAGCAGTTCGCCGGCGACGTCTGGCTTGATCCGATCGCGCTGCCCCACGAGCCGGACCAGACGATGGTCGTCGCCACCGTCCGCTTCGCCCCCGGAGCCCGGACCGCCTGGCACTCCCACCAGCGCGGCCAGTACCCCCGGGTCACCCAGGGCGTCGCCCGCTTCGGCGGCCGCGACGGCAAAATCATCGAAGTCCACCCTGGCCAAACGCTTTACACCCCGCCCGGCGAAGAGCATTGGCACGCCGCTGCCCCCGGCTGCTTCATGGAACACATCGCCATGCTCCAGAACGGCGAAGACCCCGCCGCCACCACCACCTGGGGTGAGCACATCACCGACGACGAATACAACGGCAGGTAGGCGACGGGCCCCTTTTTGGTCCAGCCACGGCCCGGACGACGTCGGAGCGGCGCAGCTACGCGGCCAGGTCCCGCCGCCGCCAGCCGACGAAGCCCAGTACCGCCAGCCCGGCGGCGACGGCGGTCAGGGCCGCCAGCGCGGGCACCGCGTCCGACCCGACCGGCAGCAGCGGGGAGTGCCGGAACGGGGAGAGGTCCATCAGCCAGCCGGGGGCGTTCCAGAGCACGCCAAACTCTCCGAGCGCCACGAACGCCAGCAGCACGCCCCAGACCGCCCCGGCCAGCCGGGGCGCCCAGCCGAACACCGCCAGCGCCACGCTCGTCAGCACCCACGCGGCGGGAATCTGGGCGAGCGAGGCGATTGTGGCGCGGCCCACCAGACCGGCGTCCTGGACGGCGGCTGCGGCGCCGGCGCCGATCGACACCCCGGCCAGCATCATCAGCACCGCGACCCCGGCCAGCGCGAAAACGTAGTGGCTGCCCGCCCACCTGGTACGCGTGGTGGCCGTCCCCAGCAGGGCCTCGGTGTGGCCCGCGGATTCCTCGCTGCGTAGATGGTTCGTCGCCGCCACACCGTACGCTGCGGCCAGCAGGCCCATGATGCTGATCTCCGCCGCCAGGAAGGCGTCCCTGAGGGCGTTCGTGCCACCGATTAGCTTGATCAGGTCCTGGGCATTGGAGGAACTCAGCATCTGTGCCACATTGCTGACCAGGGACCCGATCACCACGCCGAAAACGACGAAGGCCACCGCCCAGGCCAGCCACACCCGGTGCTGCAGGCGCACGGCCAGGGCCCAGACCCCGGAGAGCGAACCGACGGCGGGTCCGGGACGCTCGTCGCGCAGCCCCGCGCCAAGGTCCCGCCGGGCCCGGAGGGCAAAGGCCGCCGGGACGAGGAGGACGCACAGCGCCAGCGGCAGCGCCAGCACCCACCACCGGTCCCCGGCGAACGCCCGGATCTGCTGGTTCCAGCCGATCGGCGAGAGCCAGGAAAGGAACGACGGCCCCGGTTCGGCGAGGTCCCCGACGGCGCGCAGCCCGTACGTGACCGCGATGACGCCGACGCTGAGTCCGGTGGCGGCGCGGGCGCTCGCGGTCAGCTGTGCCGCGACGCCGGCCACGGCGCTGAAGGCCAGTCCGGTGGCGGCCCAGCCGAGGCCGAAGGCCAGCGACCCGGCAGCCGGCAGGCCCCCGGCGGTCAGGGCGGCGGCGGACAGCAGTCCCACGCCCAGGCTGGCGCCCAACCCGATCACCAGGGCGGCAGCCAGGGCCGCGTCGCGTCCCAGCCGGCCGCCCCCAAGCAGTTCCAGCCGTCCGCTCTCCTCGTCGGCCCGGGTGTGCCGGATGATCAGGATGGCGATCAGGACGGCGAGGATGGCCGTCATAAACGCGGTGTATTTGATCAGCGAGAGGGCCCCCAGCGAGGCGGGATCATAGATGCGGCCGAACATCGCTACCATCGAGGCGGTCGCATTCAAGGCGTTGGCGGCCTCGATCCTGCTGCGGACATCGGGATAGAGATCCGCGCCGGCCGCCGCCGTCGAATACGCCACGACGGCGAAGCCGAGCACCCAGGATGGCAGGAGCCAACGGTCCCGCCGCAGCCCCAGCCGGACCAGCGTCCCGGTGCCGGCCAGCGTCTCAGGCACTGCCGGCCCCCGGACCGGTGGAGCGCGTCCCGGTGGAAAGCGGCCCGGCGGAGCCGGCGTCTTCGGAGTCCGTCGGGCCCGCCGGGCCCGTCCCGCTCCGGGAGACGCCGTTTCCGGCGCCGTAGTGCCGCAGGAACAGGTCCTCCAGCGTGGGCGGCTGGCTGGTGAGTGCCCGCAGGCCGGCCGTGGTCAGGGCCTGCAGCAACGGGCCGAGGCCGGCGGGATCCACCTGGGCACTGATCCGGTGGTTGGCCACCACCACATCGTGCACGCCGGCCAGGAGCTCCAGCCCCGGCGGCACGGCGGCGACGTCGGCGGTAACGGACGTGCGGGTCAGGTGCCGCAGGTGCTCCAGCGGACCGGTCTCCACCACCCGGCCGGCCCTGATGATGCTGACCCGGTCGGAGAGCGCCTCGGCCTCGCTGAGGATGTGGCTGCTGAGCAGCACGGTGCGGCCCTGCGCCCGGAGTTCGCGGACGCAGCCGCGGAAGGCGTCCTCCATCAGCGGATCCAGGCCGCTGGTGGGTTCGTCCAGCAGGAAGAGTTCGGCGTCGGTGGCCAGGGCGGCGACGAGCGCCACTTTCTGCCGGTTGCCCTTGGAGTAGGTGCGGGCCTTCTTGGTGGGGTCCAGCTCGAACAGCTCCAGCAGCCGGTCCCGACGAGCCCGGTCCTGGCCGCCCTGCAAGCGGCCGAGGAGCTCGATAACCTCGCCACCGGTCAGGTTGGGCCACAGCGCCACGTCGCCGGGTACGTACGCCAGCCGGCGGTGCAGCGTCGCGACGTCGCGCCAGGGGTCCAGTCCCAGCACGCGGATGCTTCCGGCGTTGGACCGGAGCAGGCCCAGCAACAGCCGCAGCGTGGTGGACTTGCCGGACCCGTTGGGGCCCAGGAAACCGTGTACCTCCCCGGCGGCCACCTCGAAGTCCAGGCCGTCGAGGGCAGTCACGGCCCCGAACCGCTTCACGACGCCGGCCATTTCCACGACACTGCTCATAGTCAACAAGGTACTCCGGGCCGCCGCCGCCGGACCCCTGCGGAAAGTCCCGTGTTCGCAGCCCGCGGCGCAGGTTACGGCCCCCGGTTACCGGGCACCGCGCGGCTGTGGTTGCATGGTTCCATGCGTTTTCGCTGGTCCCCCCGGGCAACCCAGACACCCTCCGCGGCCGCCCTGAGCGGGCTGCTGCTGGCCAGCGCGGCAAAACACTTCCGCGATCCCGGATTCTACGCCCCGGTGGTCCCGGACTTCCTCTGCCGTGATGACTCCGGCAACCGGCGCAACGGGCCGCTCGCCGTGCTGTCCCGCGAGGAATGGGTGGCGGCGAGCGGGCTGCTGGAGGCCGGCGCCGCCGTCGGACTGCTGCTCCCGCCCACCCGCCGAGCGGCCGCCGCCTGCGTCACCGCCATGCTCACCGCCTTCCTCGCCGGACACCTGGACGCGCTCCGCAAGGCGTTCGGCCCCGACGGAACGCCCTCCCAACGCCGCATCCACAGCCTGCGTCTGCCGCTGCAGGCGCCGCTCATCGCCTGGGCGTGGAGCCTGGGCAGGCCGGTCCCGAAGCGGCCGGGCCGTTGAAGTTCACGCAATCCCCGGCGGTCCGCGTCGGGCTGTCCATCAGCATCGCCACCGGACTGTACGGCATCTCGTTCGGGGCCCTGTCCGTGACGTCCGGGCTGGATTTCTGGCAGACCATGGCCCTGAGCCTGCTGCTCTTCAGCGGCGGCTCGCAGTTCGCCTTCATCGGCGTCGTGGCCGGGGGCGGATCCGGCGTTGCGGCGATGAGCGCGGCCACCCTGCTGGGCATGCGCAACGGCATCTACGGGATGCAGCTCAACGCCCTGCTGCAGCCGCGGGGCTGGCGCCGGTTCGCCGCCGCCCACGTGACCATCGACGAATCGACCGCCACGAGCACCGGCCAGACCGACCCGGCGGAGCAGCGCCGGGGCTTCTGGACCGCGGGGATCGGCGTCTTTGTGCTGTGGAACCTGTTCACTGCGGTGGGGGCGCTGGCCGGCAGTGCCCTTGGAGACCCGAAGCAGTGGGGGCTCGACGGCGCCGCCGTGGCGGCGTTTCTGGGCCTGCTCTGGCCGCGGCTCAAGGGCCGCGAACCGGTCGCGATCGCCGTCGTCTGCGCCCTGGCCACCGTCCTGGCCGTGCCGTTCGTGCCGGCCGGGGTGCCGATCCTGGTCGCCGCGCTCGTGGCGGCGGTGGTCGGCTGGTTCAGCCACGGTCGCAGCGACGAGGGACTGGAACCCGACGTCGACCCCTACGCCGAGCCGCACCACGTGGCCGGCCGCGGCCCGGGGGAGGCCTCATGACGCTCTGGCTCTGGCTCCTGCTCTCCTGTGTGCTGGCCTACGCCTGGAAGCTGGTGGGGTACCTGGTGCCCGCCAGCCTGCTGCGCAATCCCCGGATGTCCCGGATCGCCGGCACCATGACGATCGGCCTGCTGGCCTCCCTGACCGTCGTGAACACGGTGGCGTCCGGGCAGTCGCTGGCGCTGGACGCCCGGCTCGGCGCCCTCGCCGCGGCGGCCGTCGCACTCTGGTTCCGGGCACCGTTCCTGGTGGTGGTCCTGGCGGGGGCGGGCGCCGCGGCCGGGCTGCGGCTGCTCGGCTGGAACTGAGGGCCGCCGCCGGACGCTCAACGGTCTTTAGCCCCTAGTTCCGCCCGGCGGCCGGTGCGAGCATTCGATCATGACCGACAATGACGCGCCGAATGCCGCTGCCTCCGGTCCGGATGATCCGGAAGGGGTGAACCCGGAAGCGGCCGGCAAGGCGCACCATTCCAAGACGCACGAACATTTTGTGTCCCCCGGGGCCGAGTCCACCCGGGAACTGCGCGAAATGGCGCGCCGCCGCCGGGAAGCCGAGGAGAAGCTGCAACAGCACCTCCAGGAGGCACACCACCTGCACGAAGCCAAGGAAAAGCCCGACCTCCACGAAGCCAAGGAAAAGCCCGCGGACGGCTAACCGCTCCGGATCAGGCGGCCCTAGTCGCCTCCGACCGTGACCACGATCTTGCCGCGGGTATGACCCTCCATGTTGAGCCGGAAGGCATCGGCGGCCTCCGCCAGCGGGAAGGTCCGCGCCACCTCGACCCGGAGCTTGCGCTCGTCGACCAGGTCGGCGAGCTCCTGCAGCTCGGCGCCCACGGGGTTCACCCACATCCAGGTGCCGCCGTGCTGCTCTACCTCGCTGTCCGCGATGGAGGCGTGGCGGCCGCCGTCGGCCAGCACCGCCAGGGTGGCTTCGAGGTTGCCGCCCACGAAGTCCGCGACGACGTCGATGCCTTCCGGGCGCAAGGCCCGCACCCGCTCCGCGAGCCCCTCGCCGTAGCTGACCGGCTCGGCGCCGAGGGACCGGATGAAGTCGTGGTTCTTTTCGGAGGCGGTCGCGATGACCCTGGCGCCGAGCGCCGCGGCGATCTGGATTCCCAGCGACCCGACGCCGCCGGCGCCGCCATGGATCAGCACGGTCTCACCCGAAATGAGGCCCAGCCGGGTGAGAACCTGGTAGGCAGTCAATCCCGCCAGCGGAAGGCCGGCGGATTCGTTCCACCCCAGGGACGCGGGCTTGCGGGCCAGGAGCCGTTCCGGCAGGGCGATGTATTCAGCGAAGCTTCCGCCGTGGACATAGTCTTTGCGGCCGTAGGAAATGACTTCCTCGCCGGGCTGGAAATGCGGAGCATCGATGCCAACCGACTCGACGACGCCGGCCACATCCCACCCGGGGATGGCCGGGAACTGCAGATCCATGGCGGCGTCCAGGTAGCCGGCCATAATTTTCCAGTCGACCGGATTGACCGACACCGCCTTGACTTTGACCAGGACCATCCCCGGCCCGACCTTCGGCATCGGCCGCTCCGTCAGCTCAAGGACGTCCGGACTTCCGTATTCGCTGTAAGTTATTGCCTTCATGCAGCCCATAACAGCGGCCGCCGGGGCCCTATTCCGCGCTCCGGTCCAGGACGGCCGGTGGTTGCGGTGCCTGAGAATGGTGCCTCAGCGCGCGGTGCCGAGGCCTGCCAGCTTCAAGATGAGCTGCAGGCCCTCCGGGGTGCCGGGCCAGTGCCGCTCCACCGCCTCCACGCCCGCCCGGGCGACCACGGACCGCAACACCAGGGCGACAATCACGGCGTCGTCCGCGTAACCGATCACCGGCACGAAGTCCGGCACCAGGTCGATCGGGGAGAGCAGGTACGCCAGCAGCAGGCCCAGCCGGACACGCACCCCCACCGCGACGGTGCGGTCGGCCAGCAGCCGGCGGATCAGCCGGAGCAGATCCGGCAGCAGCCGCAAGGCGTCCTTCATGGTGACGGTTTCGGGATGCCGCCGTGCGTAGCCCCAGAGGAGCAGGAGCATCACGGCATACAGCAGCAAGAGGCCGCCGAGCACGCCGGCAGCGGTTTCCCAGGTCATGGGGCCAACGCTACTTGGTTCCGTAGGCAGACCCGAAGCCGACGCCGAATGCGGTGCCGTACGTGGTTCCCGGCACCAGCGACTGGGGCGGCAGGGGACGGTCGGGCCGCTCGGCACGGATGGCATCCTCCACCAGGGCCACCGGACGGCGCCACGCGTCCGACCCGGCCTCCATCGTGTCCACCACGCCGATCAGCATGGCCAGCAGCCGGATCATGTCCGTCATCGAAATGTCACTGCGCAGCGTGCCCTGGCCCTGCCCGCGGCCCAGCAGCACGGCGACGGACTCGATCAGGTCTCCGGTGATCCCGGTGAGCACCCCGCGGCGTCCCGCCACCGCGCCGAGGAGGTTGGCCTCGTCGCTGGCAACACCCATCAGGGCCTCGATGATGCGGAACAGGCCTTCCGCGGCGTCTTTGCCGGCCAGGGCCTCCTCGATCACCGGATTGACCCGTAGCTTCAACTGCTGGTGCAGGGCGGCGAGGACGAGTTCTTCCTTGTCGGCGAAGTTCCGGAACAGCGTGGCGGGGCCCACCCCGGCGGTGACGGCGATGGTCTGCAGCGGGACTTCGGGGCCGTGGTCCCGGAAGCACTGGCGGGCGGCGGCAATGATCTTGTTGACGTTCCGCGCGGCGTCGGCGCGGAGCGGCCTGCGGTCTACTGCCCGGTTCATTTGCTCAGGGTAGCAACGGGAAGGCGGAGGAAACCTGTTACCGGCCGGTACTTCTGTATGTGACGTGTTGGGCCGCCGTTCCAGGCCCCGGCGCGCCCCGCCCCGCGTGGCAAACTGGAGCCATGTTGCTTGCATTTTCTGTCGCACCCTCAGGCCGCCCCGCGGGATCCCCGGCCGGTTCCGAAGCCGACGACGCGTCGGTCCACCACGCCGTCGCCGAGGCGGTGCGGATCGTCCGCGAATCCGGCCTGCCGAACCACACCGACTCGATGTTCACCACCATTGAGGGCGACTGGGATGAGGTGTTCGACGTCGTGAAGCGCGCCACCGAGGCCGTGGGCCGCTACGGCAGCCGCGTCTCCCTGGTGATCAAGGCCGACATCCGCCCCGGCTATACCGGCGAGCTGACCGGCAAACTGGACCGGCTGGAACAAGCCTTGGGCGGTTAGTCCCCTTCTGCTGCGCGGCGGCGGCCCGTGGCGCCTTGAAGCCCGGCCCTACCGCCGGGCGGGGGCAACTGGAAGACTGACCGCATGATCGAGCACCAGCCCACATCCCGCTGGATCGCCGTCGAGGAATTCCTCTCCGGCGTAGTAGTCCGGCCCGACAATTCGCTGCGGCACGCGGTGGCCGCCGCCCTGGCGGCGGGAATGCCGCCCATCGAGGTCACGCCAAACGCGGGCAAGCTCCTGAAACTGCTGGTCCAGATCTCCGGAGCCCGGCGGGTGCTTGAGATCGGCACCTTGGCGGGGTTCAGCACCATCTGGATGGCCCAGGGCCTGCCGGACGGCGGCCGGCTCACCACGTGCGAATTTGTGCCCAGGCACGCCGAGGTGGCCCGCGCCAACCTCGACCAGGCCGGACTGGGCCACCTGGTGGAAATCCGGGTGGGTGCCGCCCTGGACACGCTGCGCGCCCTGGAAGGCGAGGGCGCCGGGCCCTTCGACTTCGTGTTCATCGACGCGGACAAGGAAAACAACCCGCAGTACCTGGACTGGGCCATCCGGCTCGGCCGCCCCGGTACCACGGTGGTGATGGACAATGTGGTCTGGGAAGGGGCGGTGCTGGAGCCGGCCCTGGACACCGTCAACGCGCCGGGGATCGTCGCGGCGCTGCAGATGATGGGCGAGGACCCACGCCTGGACGCGACCGTGATCCAGACCGTGGGATCGAAGGGCTGGGACGGCTTCGCCCTCGCCCGCGTTCTCTAGTGCGGGAGGGTGTGCGGTGCTGAGTCCCGGTCCGGCGGGCAAGGACCGGCGGGCAGGGACCGGCCAAGTGCTAAGTATGCTTAGATTTACCCAGCGGCGGCTTCGGCCGGCAGCTGCAGGCACGGACAACACCAGGCGCACTTCGCAAAGGACACGGACGAGGCAATGAACGCGACCCAGGAAGCCCGTCCTCCCCAGGCCGTGCGGATCAGCTCCACACCTGGCGACCTGGCCGGGCTCAGCCCGCTGCTGGAAGCCGCCGAGTCCGGCATCGGTGATGTCCCGGCCCTGCTGGCCCTGGCCAAGGACCTGGGCGGGACCGCACCCAAGCCCGGCGCAGGCCGGACCGGCTACCTCTGGGAGATCCTCGCCTCGGTGACCGCCGTCGACGTCGCCGCGGGCCGGATCCTGGAACCCCACCTCGACGCCGCCGCCATCCTCACCCAGGCCGGCGCGGCCCCGGGTTCGACCGGCGTTTCCTTCGACGGGACGTGGGGTGTCTTCGCCGCCGAGGCTCCCGGGCTGAAGCTGGAAGCCAAAAGCGCCGGCGGCGGCGTCGTCCTGAACGGCTCCAAACCGTGGTGTTCCATCGCCGCGCAACTGGACCACGCCGTGCTCACCGCGCACCTGGACGACGGCGGCGGCCGCGCCGCGTTCGCCGTCGACCTGCACGCCGCCGGGGTGAGCTTCGCGGACCCGGAATGGACCAGCCTGGGCCTGCGCGAGGTCCCCAGCGGCACCGTACACTTCGACGCCGTGCCGGCCGTACCGCTCGGCCCGGCCGGCTGGTACTACCAGCGTCCCGGCTTCGCCTGGGGCGGCATGGGGGTCGCCGCCTGCTGGTTCGGCGGCGCCGTCGCGGTGGCCCGCAGCTTCGTGGACTCCCTGCAGAAAGCGGCCGACGGCGGCCGCGAACCGGACCAGCTCGCCCTCGCCCACCTCGGCGAAATCGACCGCACCCTGACCGGGCTCACCCAGTACCTCGCCCGGACCGCGGCCCGGATCGACGCCGGCGAGCTCTCCGGAGCCGGTGCGTGGAGCGAGGCGCTGCGCGTCCGCGGCACCGTGGCCGCCGCCGTCGAACGCGTCCAGGCGCTGGTGGGCCAAAACCTCGGGCCCGCCCCGCTGGCCTTCGACGCACGCTACGGCAAGCGCATGGCCGACCTCTCGCTCTACCTCCGCCAGCACCACGCCATGCGCGACGACGCCCAGCTCGGCGCCCTGGCCTTCAAGGGGGACCACCCATGGTGAGCTTCACCCACCACGACGCCGGGACGCCCGAAGGCGACTGGGCGCGCAGCGGCGCCGCCGCCCTGCCGGAATTGCCGCTCGACGCCGGCGAGCTGGCTGGCACCGCGTTCATTGTCCTGGCCGCCCACCCCGACGACGAGTCCCTGGGCGCCGGCGGGCTGATGGCCAGGCTGCACGGCCTCGGCGCCGAGGTGCGGCTGCTGCTGTGCACGGCCGGGGAGGCCTCGCACCCCGATTCGCCCAGCACCACGCCCGAACAGCTTGCCGACCTGCGGCTGCGCGAATTCGCCGGCGCACTCGGACAGCTCGTCCCGGACGCCGGCTGGCGGTACCTCGGGCTGCCGGACGGGCAGGTCGCCGGGCACCGGGAACAGGTCCTGGCCGCGATCACCGAGGCCGCTGCCGCCACCGGCCGGACCGCGGACCGCGTCGTCCTCGTGGCGCCCTACCGCCACGACGGACACACGGACCACGACGCACTGGGCTCCGCCGCCGCGGAGGCGGCCGCCGTTGCCGGCTTCGGGCTGCTGGAATACCCGGTCTGGTACTGGCTCTGGGCCAATCCCGAGGACCCGGCCTGGCAGTCCTGGCTGCGGCTCCCGCTGACCCCGGCCGAGGAACAGGCGAAGGCGCAGGCCATGGCCGCGCACACCTCCCAGGTCCGGGCGCTCTCCGACCAGCCGGGGGATGAAGTGCTGCTCCCGCCGGCCTTCCTGCAGCACTTCTCCCGGCACTGGGAAACATTCGCCTGGCAGCGGCCGGCCGTACCGGTCAACGGCCACGAGGCCGGCCCCACCGGCGGCGCGGCAGCAGACGCCGCACTGGCCCGCGCCGGCTACGCCGCCGCGGACGCGGAGGGACTCTTCGACACCGTCCACGCCCGCAGCGAGGACCCCTGGCAGTACACCACCAGCTGGTACGAACACCGCAAACGTGCCCTGACGCTCGCGGCCCTGCCCGGCCGCAGCTACAGCGCGGGCCTCGAAATCGGCTGCTCCATCGGCACCCTCAGCGTTGAACTCGCGGAACGCTGCGACAGCTTCCTGGCCGTCGATGCGAGCAGCGCCGCCCTGGCCCACGCCACCCGCCGGCTCGCGCACCTGCCCGCCGCGCAGACCCGCCACCTCACGGTTCCGCAGGACTGGCCGGAGGGCGCCTTTGACCTGATCGTGGTGTCCGAGGTCGGTTACTACCTCAGCCCGGAGGAACTGGCCGCCCTGTTCGAACGGGTCGAGGCCGCGCTGCTGCCCGGCGGCACGCTGGCGCTGTGCCACTGGCGGCACCCCATCGAGGGCTGGGAGCTCGACGGCGACACCGTCCATGCCGCCGCGCGCCGGCAGCTTCGCTGGGCCGACGCCGGGCTCTACCGGGAGCGCGACTTCGTGCTGGAAATCCTCCGCGCCCCGGAGCCGCACGGGTGAGCGGCACAGCCGCTGCGGCCCGGAGCCCGCAGCGCCGGCCGGACATCGACGCGGTTGCCGTGGTCATGCCAGCCCACAACGAGGACCAGCACATCGACCGGGCGCTGAGGGCGGTGCAGTGCGCCGCGGACGAACTGCAACGGCGCCGCCCCGGCGTCGCCGTCCGGGTGATGGTGGTCCTGGACAGCTGCACCGACCAGTCCGCTGCGATCACCGCCGGGTACGTCGACGCCGACCCGCGCTTCAGCGCGCTCGACGTCCGGCTGCGCAGCGCCGGCGCGAGCCGGGCGGCAGGCGTCCGCGCCGCCGTGCTCGGCCCGCCCCGGCGTGCCCCAGGCCAGCGTTCCGCGCCGCTGCCCTGGCCGGGACGGACCTGGCTGGCCAACACCGACGCCGACTCTCAGGTTCCGGTGAACTGGCTGGTGCGGCAGCTCGAATTCGCCGAGGCCGGGGCCGACGCCGTGCTGGGCTCGGTGGAGCCGGATCCCGTCGGGATGGATCCGGAGCTGCTGCGCCGCTGGCTGGAGCGCCACCCCTTCGAGGAAAACCACCCGCACATCTACGGCGCCAACTTCGGCGTCCGGGCCTCCGCCTACCTGGCCGCCGGCGGGTTCTCGCACCTGGAATCGCATGAGGACCGCACCCTGGTCCAGAGCCTGCGCAGCCTCGCCTTCACCGTCCTGGCCACGGACAGCATGCGGGTGCTGACCTCCGGCCGGACCCACGCACGGGCACCCCAGGGTTTTGGGACGTACCTGCGCTCGCTGGGCCGGCAGCGGCCGCCGGCGGCCGCCGGCAGCTAAGCCCTGCTGCTGAACCCTGCTGCCCGGCCCCGTTGCCGGGCCATGTTGGTGAGCCCGGCCGCGGTGACCTTTGGCCCTAACCGGCCGCGCCGCGCCGGCGCATCCTCGGAGGCATGAGGGACCTGGACAGGGCCGGGGCTGGGTGCTGCACGTGACGGGCGGCGGGCGGTGATCCCGGCCGCGGGCGCCGGGCCGCTGCAGGATCTTTCCGGCCTCAGTTCGGCGGAGGCCGCCCGCCGGCTGGAACGCAGCGGACCGAACCGGCTGCCCCAGGTCCGCGCGGTTCCGGGCTGGCGGCGGCTGCTGGCAGAGCTGACCCACTTTTTTGCCGTCATGCTCTGGGCCGCAGCGGCGCTCGCGTTCGTCGCCGGGATGCCGCAGCTGGGCGTCGCCATCATTGTGGTGATCGTGGTGAACGGGGTGTTCGCCTACATCCAGCAGGAACGCGCCCAGCACGCCGCCGCCAAGCTGCGGGAACTGCTGCCCGCCATGGTCTCGGTGCGCCGGGACAATCGCATCGTCAAGGTGCACACCACCGAGCTGGTGCCCGGCGACGCCGTCGTGCTGGTTGCCGGGGACCGGGTCCCGGCGGACCTGCGCCTCGCGCTGGCCGCGGGCTGCACGGTGGATGAATCGATGCTCACCGGCGAAAGCGAGGCGGTGGCCAAAGCGGCCGGGGACACCGCCTTCGGCGGGACCTTCCTGGTCATCGGCACGGCCGAGGGCCTGGTGGCCAGTACCGGGGGACAGACGCGGCTCGCCGAGATCGCCTCGCTCACCGGCAAGGTCGAGGCGCCGCCGAGCCCGCTGGCGCTGGAGCTGCAGCGGATCGTCCGGATCGTCGCCGGCGTCGCGCTGGGCATCGGCATCCTGTTCTTCATCCTTTCCCTGCTGGTGGGCATCTCCTGGCGCGACGCGTTCCTCTTCGCGATCGGCGTGGCCGTGGCGCTGGTGCCCGAGGGGCTGCTCCCCACCGTGACCTTGTCGCTCGCCATCGGTGCCCAGCGGATGGCCGCGCGCAACGCCCTGGTGCGGAACCTGCAGGCGGTGGAGACGCTCGGCTCCACCACGTTTATCTGCACCGACAAGACCGGAACCCTCACGCAGAACCGGATGAACGCCGTCGAGGTCTGGACCCCCGCCGGTCTGCTCGGCATCACCGGGCCCGGCTACGGGCCGGAGGCGCAGGTCAGCGGCGAGGACGGCGCGGACGCCGGGGCCGCGGCGTTCCAGGCCGGGCAGCGGCTCAGCGCCGCCGCGCGCGCCGCCTCGGTGGGCCGGGCCGTGCTGCACGAGGGCCAGTGGATCGCCGAGGGCGACCCGATGGAAGCCGCGATCGACGCCCTGGCCACCCGGCTGGCCGGACCCGGCGGCCAGCCGGGTGAGCCGGCGCCGTCGCACCGCTTCGCCTTCGACCCCCGCCGGCTGCGGGAGTCCGCCATCGTCGGCACCGAACTCCTGGTCAAGGGCGCGCCGGAGTCCGTGATCCCCTTATGCAGGCGCGGCGGCGGCAGTGTCGACAGCGGCGGTGACGGCGGCACAGACGGCACTGACGGCGCGCTGCGGATGGTGGACCAGATGGCCTCGCACGGGCTCCGGGTGCTCGCCGTCGCCGAGCGAACGCTGCCGGGGCCGGTGCCGGACAGCACGACGGCGGACGAAGTGGAGGCCGGGCTGACGCTGCTGGGCCTGATCGGCCTGCACGATCCGCCCCGCGCCGAGGTCCGGCTCTCGTTGCAGGCAGCCCGCGAGGCCGGCATCAAGGTGGGCATGGTCACCGGCGACCACGCCTTCACCGCCGCCGCCATCGCCCGGGAGACCGGCCTGATCGGCTCCCCGGAAATGGTGCTGGAGGGGCACACCCTGCCGGAGGACGACGAGGTCCTGGCCGCGCTGCTGGACCGTGACGGCGTCGTCGTCAGCCGGGTGACGCCCGAACAAAAGCTCCGGGTCGCCAGGCTGCTGCAGCACCGCGGGCATGTGGTGGCCATGACCGGCGACGGCGTTAACGACGGCCCGGCGCTGCAGCAGGCGGACATCGGCGTCGCCATGGGCCTGAGCGGCACCGACGTGGCCCGCGAAGCGGCGGACCTTGTGCTGCTCGACGACGACTTCGCGACGATCATCGCGGCCGTGGAGCAGGGTCGCGCAACCTACGCGAACATCCGGCGCTTCCTGACCTACCACCTCACCGACAACGTGGCTGAACTGACCCCGTTCGTGTTCTGGGCCCTGTCCGGCGGCCGGTTCCCGCTGGCGCTGAGCGTCCTGCAGATCCTCGCCCTGGACATCGGCACCGACCTGCTGCCGGCCCTGGCCCTTGGCAGCGAGGCACCCAGCAAGGGGGCGCTGAAACGCCCACCTGAACGCCGGCACCTGATGGACCGCGCCCTGATGTTCCGGGTCTTCGGCCTGCTGGGCCCGGTGGAGGCGCTGCTGGAGATGACGGCGTACACCGCCGTGCTCCTCGGCGCCGGCTGGAGCCCGGGTGCCGCACTGCCGCCGTCGGATGTGCTGATGGCGGGCTCCGGCGCCGCGTTCACCACCGTGGTGCTGGCCCAGCTCGCCAACGCCTTCGCCTGCCGCAGCGCCACCTCCCCGCCCTGGCGGCTGGGCTGGTTCACCAACCGGCTGCTGCTCTGGGCCGTGCTGGCGGAGCTGGGTCTGCTCGCGGTCTTCCTGTTCCTCGGCCCGGTCGCCGCGCTGCTGGGCCATGCCCCGCCGACCCCCGGGGGACTGGCCGTGGCCCTCGCCGCCATCCCGGCGGTCCTGCTCGCCGACTGGCTCTACAAGGTGGTCCGGCACCGGCGGTCCGGCGGCGGCGCCCAGTCCGGCCGCGCCGCCTAAAAGGTCGAAAGCCTCTGACCGCATACGGCCCCGGGCCGCAGGATCGGACCATGGATGACACACGCCCAAAGGAGCGCCGGCATGCCCGAACACGTGAAGTGGTTTGAAGAAATCGGCATGGGCGACGTCCCCCAGGTCGGCGGTAAAAACGCCTCCTTGGGCGAACTCATCCAGTCCCTCAAGGCCCGGGGCGTGCGGGTCCCGGACGGCTTCGCCACCACCGCCGCGGCCTACCGGACCTTCATCGCGGCGAACGGGATCGAACCGGCCATGCGCTCGCGGATCCTCGCCTACCGCGCCGGGGACGCCACGCTGCGCGAAACGGGCGAAGCCATCCGGGAACTGTTCCTGGCCAGCGATTTCCCGCCGGACATCGCCGACTCCATCCGCTCGCACTACGGCGAACTGGGGCAGCGCGCCGGGCGGGAGCGGCTTTCCGTCGCGGTCCGAAGCAGCGCCACGGCCGAGGACCTGCCCGATGCCAGCTTCGCCGGCCAGCAGGAAACCTTTTTGAACGTCGCCGGCGAGCGTGAACTGATGGATGCCTGCCGGCGTTGCTACGCCTCCCTTTTCACGGACCGGGCCATCAGCTACCGGGAGGTCAAGGGCTTCGACCACCTCGACGTCGCACTCTCGATCGGGGTCCAGCGGATGGTGCGCTCCGACGTCGGCGCCTCCGGGGTGATGTTCTCGATCGACACGGACTCCGGCTTCCCGCGGGCTGCCGTCATCAGCGCCGCCTGGGGCCTCGGCGAGACCGTGGTTCAGGGCACCATCAACCCGGACAAATACCTGGTCTTCAAGCCGCTCCTGACCGAGGCCGCGGCCGCCGGGGGGCCAGCGGAAGGACCGGCGGAAAGAATCAGCCCGATCATCGAAAAGACCCTCGGCTCCAAGGCACAGAAGATGGTCTACAGCCGCGGCGGCCACGCCCGCACCCGCACCGTGGACACCTCGGAAGCGGAGCGCCGGGCCTTTGTCCTGGCCGACGCCGAGATCCTCGCCCTGGCCCGCTGGGCCGTCTCGGTGGAGGAGCACTACGCCCGCCCGATGGACATGGAATGGGCCCGCGACGGCGAGACCGGCGAGCTGTTTATGGTCCAGGCCCGGCCGGAGACGGTGCAGTCGCTCAAGACCGGCTCGCGGTTCACCCTCCACCACCTCCTGGAAACCGGGCCGGTGCTGGCGACCGGGTCCGCGATCGGCGATTCGATCGCGCAGGGGACGGCGTGCGTGATCCGGAGCGCCGCGGACATTGAGAAATTCCGCGACGGCGCCATCCTGGTCACCGAAATGACCGACCCGGACTGGGTCCCCATCATGAAGCGCGCGGCCGGGATCGTCACCGACCGCGGCGGACCCACCAGCCACGCGGCGATCGTAAGCCGCGAACTGGGGGTGCCCGCCGTCGTCGGGACCGGCAACGCCACATCGGTGCTGGCGGAGAACCGGGCCGTGACGATCTCCTGCGCCGAAGGCGATGTGGGACGCGTCTACGCCGGCAGCCTCGCGTTCGAAACCGAGGACGTGGACCTCGGCGAGCTGCCGCCGACGCGCACCAAAGTCATGGTCAACATTGCCAGCCCTGCGGCCGCCTTCCAGTGGTGGCGGCTGCCCGCGGACGGCGTCGGGCTGGCCCGGATGGAGTTCATCATCAGCGCCCTGATCCGGGTCCATCCGATGGCGCTGGTCCATCCGGAACGCGTCACCGACCCGCAGGAAGCGGCGCAGATCCGGGAGCTGACGCGCGGTTACGCCGATCCATGCGACTACTTCGTGGACACCCTGGCGCTGGGCATCGCGAAGATCGCCGCCCCGTACCACCCGAACCCGGTCATTGTGCGGCTCAGCGACTTTAAAACCAACGAGTACGCCCACCTGGTGGGCGGTTCAGCCTTCGAGGAAGCCGAGGAGAATCCCATGCTCGGGTTCCGTGGCGCCTCGCGGTACTACGACGAGCGGTACCGGGAGGGCTTCGCGCTTGAATGCCGGGCCCTGAAGCGGGTCCGGGAGGAGTTCGGCTTCAGCAACATCATTGTGATGATCCCCTTCTGCCGGACGCCGCAGGAGGCGGACAAGGTCCTGGCGGTGATGGCGGAGAACGGTCTGGTCCGCGGCGAGCAAGGCCTGCAGGTGTACATGATGTGCGAGATCCCCTCCAACGTGGTCCTGGCCGACAAGTTCGCCACCCGCTTTGACGGTTTCTCGATCGGCTCGAACGACCTTACCCAGCTGGTCCTGGGGGTGGACCGCGATTCGGCGCAGCTGGCGGCGCTGTTCGATGAGCGCGATGAGGCCGTCATGGCGATGATCAGCGAGGCGATCCGGAAGGCGCACGCGGCAGGGATCAAGATCGGCATCTGCGGGCAGGGCCCCAGCAACCACCCGGAGTTCGCGGCGTTCCTGGTGGGCGAGGGCATCGATTCGATCTCGCTGAACCCGGACAGCTACCTCAGGACCGTCCCGCGGATCGCGGAAGCCGAGAAGCTGGCGTCCGGGGGCTAGGCACGCCGGCCGCTGCGCCGGGCACCGCGGGCCGCCCGGAACCCAGGGCGCGCAGCGCGTTCAGGATGGTGGCAAGGTCCACCACCTCCTGGGACAGGGCTCCGGCGATGGCCGGGACGTAGCCGGCGGCCGCGGCGAGCATCAGTGCCACGCTCAGCGCGATCCCGATCCAGATGCTCTGCAGCGCGACCTTCACGGTGCGCTGGCCGATCCGCACGGCCGAGGCCACCTTGGACAGGTCATCGAGGATGATCACGACGTCGGCTGACTCACCGGCCGCCGTCGATCCCCGCGCGCCCATCGCGATCCCGACGTCGGCGACGGCCAGGACGGGGGCGTCGTTGACGCCGTCGCCCACCATCATGACCGGGCGGACGGGGAGGGCCCGGACGGCTTCGACCTTGTCCGGCGGCAGGCACTCGGCCCGGACATCGGTCAGTCCGGCGGCTGCCGCGATGTGCTCGGCGGTGGCGAGGGCGTCGCCGGTCAGCATGACCGTCCGCGTGGCGCCGAGTTCCCGGAGTTCGGCCACGGTGCGGCGGGTTTCCGTGCGGATGGGGTCGCTCATCACCAGGGCTCCGGCGAACTCCCCGGCCACGCCCACGTAGATGGCGAGTTCGCCGCTGGCCAGCCCGGTTTCCACGACGCCGGCGGCCGAGTCCGCCACGAAGTTGGGCTTGCCGACGACCACGTCCCGGCCGTCGAAACGGGCCCGGACGCCGTGCGTGGCGAATTCGGTGGCCTCCGTGGCCGTATCGAAGACCAACCCGCGGCTCCGGGCCGCGTCCATCACCGAGGCGGCGAGCACGTGGGAGGAATATTGTTCGGCGGACGCCGCCAGCCCCAGGACCTGGTCCTCGGTGAAGGACCCCGCAGTCCGGATGCCGACCAGGGAGGGCCGGCCGTAGGTCAGGGTGCCGGTCTTGTCGAAGGCGACCGTTTTGATCCGGCTCAGCTGTTCCAGGACGCCGGCGTATTTGACGATGATGCCGCCGCGCGCGGCTCGGCTCATGCCGCCCAGGAAGGCCACGGGGGCGGCGATCAGCAGCGGACACGGCGTTGCCACCACCAGCACCTCCGCGAACCGGACCGGGCTGCCGCTGGCGATCCAGCCGATCGCCCCGAGAACGTAGGCCAGGGCCGTGAACGGCACGGCATACCGGTCCGCGAGCCGCACCATCGGGGCCTTGCTGTCCGCGGCCTCCTTGACCAGCGCGACGATGCGGCTGTACTGCGAATCCTCCATCCGTGCCGTGACCTGCATCCGGACCGCGGCTTCGCCGTTGAGGGAGCCGCTCATCAGCCCCTCGCCGGCCACCCGCTCCACCGGAAGGCTCTCCCCGGTGAGCGAGGACTCGTCGAAGGTCCCGGACTCGGACAGCAGGATGCCGTCCAGCGGCACCACTTCACCCGGCCTGACCAGCAGGATGTCACCGATCCGGACGTCGGTGGCGGCAACATCCTCGTGCTGGCCGCCAGCGTGGGTGTTGGCATCGGTGGTTCCGGCTGCGGCTCCCTCGGTGGTGCCGGCGGCATTGGTGGCGGTGCCCGAGCCACCGTTGGCGGAGTTGCCGTTGCGTTCCCGGTGGGCCGTCTGCGGAACGCGCTCCAGCAGGGATGTCAGTTCCTTCTTGGCCCGGCCGGCGGCGTAGTCCTCGAGCGCGGTGCCGCCGGCCATCATGAGCACGATGATCATCGAGGCGATGAATTCGCCCACCAGCACGGTGCTGACAATGGCGGTGACGGCCAGGATGTCAATGCCCCACTGGCCGCCGAGCAGCCGCCGGACCATGCCGACGGCAAGGTAGGCCGCCACGGCCAAGGCGTAAATGCTCGCCGCGATCCGCGCGATGCCTTCCTGGCCCGAAGCCAGCAGCAATACCACCGCCAGGAGGGCGGCGACCGTGCCCGCCACCAGCGGATACCGGAGCGCAATTTTCACGGTTGTCCCGCCTCGTTCCTCGCGCAGGACCTGACGTCTGCGCCTACCTGCATCCTACTGCGCCACCCCGCCCCGCCCCCGGGCCGAACGGACACTTGCGGCGGGGGCGTGCAGGGCCCCAAGGGCCCGTTCGCGCATGGTCAGGAGCTGGCTGCGGGCCTTTCAGCCCTACCCCGCGCGGGGCCGGTGGTGCCAGGGTGAAGCATGTGGTCGGTCTTCGCCGGCGGACGCCGTCGGCTGATTGCGCTGGTGGCCGCGGTGCTGCTCCTGGCCGCCGCGGTCGTCACGGCGCTGGTCCTCTCCCGGGAACGCCCGGCCGCCGCTCCGTCGACGGCTCCGGTTGCCAGCCCCTCCACCGCAACCCCGCGGACGGCCACTCCGTCGCCGAGCGTGTCGACGCCGACGGCGACGCCCAGCCCGACGCCGACCGCCAAGCCCGTCCCGCCGTCGAGCGCCGCCCCGGTCCCGCCGCCGGTTACGACCCCAGCGCCGCCCCCTGCACCTCCGGCCCCGTTCCCGGCCGCGCTCCGGGGACTCGACGTCGAGGTCATCCCGAACGCCGGCCGTGCGGTTGCCCTGACTTTCGACGCCGGGGCCAATTCGGCCGGGCTGCCCAGCATTCTGCGCACCCTCGGCGCCACCGGGGTCCGGGCCACCTTCTTCCTCACCGGCAACTGGGCCAGCGCCAACCCCGCGGGCGTCGCCTCGATCGTTGCCGCGGGCCACCGCGTGGGCAACCACTCGATGACGCACCCGGGTTTCACGACCCTCTCCGATGCCCAGATCGCCCAGCAACTCTCCGCTGCGCAGGCGGCGATCACGGCCGGGGGCGCCGACGCCCGCCCGCTGTTCCGCTTCCCCTTCGGCGAACGCGATGCGCGGACCATCGCCGCGGTGAACGCACTGGGCTACGTGCCGGTGCGCTGGACGGTCGACACCCTGGGCTGGAAGGGCACCAGCGGCGGAGTGACCGCCCAGATCGTCGCCGACCGCGCCCTCGGCGGCCTGCAACCCGGGGAAATCGTCCTGATGCACATCGGCTCCAACCCGGACGATGGCAGCACCCTGGACGCCGACGCGCTCCCGCAACTGATCAACCGGATCCGCCAGGCCGGCTACGGCTTCACCACCCTCGATGCGCTCCTCGGCTGAGCGCCGCAAACGGGGCCGCGCGCCACTGTTGCCGGCCCCGGATGACTGGTACGAATAGCCCATGACGGAGTCGCCCACGGTTGCAGCTGCCCTGGCGCCCGTCGACGCGGTGGTCTTCGAACTGGACGGCGTCGTGCTGGATACCGCCGAGCTCCGTGCCGCCGCTTGGAAACGGCTCCTCGCTGACGTTTTCAAGGACCCCCGGCTCCCGGCGCGCGCCCGCCGGGAGCCGCTCACCGACGCCGACTACACCGGCTACATCGAAGGCCGGACTCCCGCCGACGGCGCCTCGGCGTTCCTGGCCTCACGGGGCGTTTCACTGCCGGCCGGCTCACCCGCGGACGGTCCGGCCGACTGGACGGCGTTCGGGCTCGGGAAACGCCAGAACGAACTCTTCGGGCAGATGCTGCGCGGCCAGCCGCCGCGGGCCTTCCCCAGTACCCTGGCCCTGCTGGAACGGCTCAGGGCCGGCCGGATCCCGGTGTTGTTGGCCACCTCCGCCCCCAATGCGGGCACGCTCCTGGCCGCCGTCGGCCTCGACGGGTTCTTCGACCATGTGGCGAACGGGCAGGCGGCGCTGCGCCAGGCCATCCCCGGCAAACCGTCCCCGGCCCTGGCCCTGGAGGCGGTGCGGCGGCTGGATATCCCGCCCGCGCGGGCCATGGTCATCGAAGCGTCCGTCGCCGGGGTCGAAGCCGGCCGCCGCGGCGGATTCGGGCTGGTCGTCGGCATCGACCGGACCGGCCGGCGGGCCGAACTGGAGAACGCCGGCGCGGACATCGTGGTCGAAGACGTCAGCGAACTGGACATAGGACTGGTCATAACCCACCCGTGGATGCTGGTCTACGAGGGCTTCGACCCGGCCCACGAAGGGCACCGGGAGGCGCTGACCACCCTGGGCAACGGTTACCTGGCCACCCGTGGCGCGGCGCCCGAACACCGCGGCGGCGAGATCCACTATCCCGGAAGCTACCTCGCCGGCGTCTACAACCGGCTGGCCAGCGTCGTGCAGGGACAGCGCACCGTGGACGAGCACATGGTGAACATTCCGGACTGGCTGCACCTGGACCTCCGGATCGGGGACGGCGCCTGGTGGTCCGAGGGCGGCCTGAAGCTCCGGAAGGAGCGCCGCACCCTGGACCTCAAACGCGCGCTGCTCACCCGCGAGGCGCTGCTGGAGGACGACGCCGGGCGGCGGCTGCAGCTGGTACAGCGCCGCATTGTGTCGATGGCGGAGCCGCATCTGGCAGCGCTGGAAACCGTCCTCACCGCTGACGGCTGGAGCGGCAGCATCAGCGTCCGCAGCGGCTGCGACACCGCGGTGACCAACTCTAACGTTCCCGAGGACGCGCAGTTGTCCAACCGGCACCTGACGGCGGTGCAGGCGACCGAGTCCGCCGGTGGGCAATCCGCCGGAGGGCAAAATACAGTCGGACGCGGCGCCGTCGGACTGAGCGTGCAGGTGCAGACCAGCCAGAGCCGCATCGGCATCGCACTGGCACTGCGCACCGAAGTGTCCGGGCCGGCCAATTCCACCTTCGAGCAGCTGGACGGCCTCTACGCGCACCGCTTCGAAGTCCCGGTCGCGGACGGGACCGCGGTGAAGGTTTCCAAGACGCTGGGGGTCGCCAGTTCCAGGGACCACGCGGTCTCTTCGCCGCTGACCGCTGCCGAGGCGGTGCTGGCGCGCGCGGGCGGCTTCGAGGCGCTGCTGGCGGACCACGAGCGGGCCTGGTCGCTGCTGCTGGCGCCGTTCATCATTGAGTCCGACGCCCCCTCCCAGGCGCAGCTGATCCTGAACCTGCACGTCTTCCACCTGCTGCAGACCCTGACGACGCACACGGCCGAGCTGGACGCCGGGGTGCCGGCCCGTGGGCTGCACGGGGAGGGCTACCGCGGCCACGTTTTCTGGGACGAGCTGTTTGTCCTGCCGGTGCTGAACTCCCGGCTGCCCTCGCTCGCCCGGGAGCTGATCGATTACCGCTGGCGGCGTCTGGGCACGGCCCGCGACGCCGCGCGGGCCGCCGGCCTGCGGGGCGCGCTGTTCCCGTGGCAGAGCGGCAGCGACGGCACCGAGCAGACCCCCAAGCTGCTCTTCAACAAGTTGTCCGGGCACTGGATGCCGGACTACTCCCGCCTTCAGCGCCATGTGGGACTGGCCGTGGCCTACAACGCCTGGCAATACTTTGAGGCCACCCAGGACCGCGGCTGGCTGACCCAGCACGGCGCGGAACTGATCGTCGACGTAGCCCGGCTGTTCGCCTCGATGGCGGATTACGATGCCATCGACGACCGGTTCCACCTCAGGGGCGTTATGGGCCCGGACGAGTACCACACCGGGCCCCCGGGCAACCCGGGCGGCGGCCTCGATGACAACGCCTACACCAACATCATGGCCGCCTGGGTCTTCGACCAGGCCGAATGGATCATGCACTCCGTCCGGGGCTTCGACATGGAGGACCTCCGTGCCAGGCTCGGCATCACGGCCGGGGAGATCGCGGCCTGGGCCCGGCTGAGCCGGCGCATGTTCGTGCCTTTCCACGACGACGGCATCATCAGCCAGTTCGCCGGCTACGGCGCGCTCCGCGAGCTGGACTGGAACCACTACCGCCGCAGCTACCGCAATATCGAACGGCTGGATCTCATCCTGGAGGCCGAGGGGGACAGCGCGAACCGTTACCGGCTGGCCAAGCAGGCCGACGTCTTGATGCTGCTGTACGTGCTGGGCGAGGACCAGCTCGTGGGGTTCCTCGGGCGGCTGGGTTACACCGTCACCCCCGCGCAGATGGCCGCGACCGTGGATTTCTACCTGGCCCGGACCGCGCACGGCTCCACGCTGAGCCGGGTGGCACACGCCTCGGTCCTCGCGCAGCGCGATCCGGAGCGCGCCTGGGCAACGTTCCGGGAAGCCCTGGACGCGGACCTGGACGACACTCAGGGCGGCACCACAAGCTCGGGCATCCATCTGGGGGCGATGGCCGGCTCGATCGACGTCGTCCAGCGCAGTTTCGCGGGGCTGCGGATTACCCGCGACGCCCTCGACTTCACCCCCCGGCTCCCGGCGGAACTGCGCCGGGTGGACTTCCAAGTCCGTTACCGGGACCAGCTCCTCTCCGTGCACCTGGAAACCGACCGGCTTCTCGTCTCCGCCGCCCCCGGCGACGCCGCTCCCGTGCTGGTCCGGGTCGGTGCGCAAAGGGTGCTGCTCCGGGCCGGCGAGCAGCACGAATTCCCCCCACCGGCCCCGCGCCTAACTGACTGGCATTAGTTGGCGGGGACTGGGTCAGGGCGCGACGCGGATGACGGCGGCGCCGGTGACCCGGTCCGCGGCCAGGTCCCGCAGCGCCTGGTCCGCCGCATCGAAGGGGTAGGCGACCGTGGTGGGCCGCAGGGGAATCTCCGCGGCGATGCGGAAGAACTCCTCGCCGTCGGCCCGCGTGTTGGCGGTGACGCTGCGCAGCTGGCGCTCCTGGAATAGCTCCTCGGCGTAGTGCAGGGGCGGAATGTCGCTGAGGTGGATGCCGGCGACGGCGAGGGTCCCGCCACGGTCGAGGGCACGCAGCGCCGGCGGCACCAGGGTCCCGGCGGGGGCGAAGAGGATGGCGGCGTCGAGCGGGTCCGGCGGTTCCTCCTCGGCCCCGCCGGCAAAGGTGGCGCCGAGGTCCAGGGCCAGCCGCCGGGCCTCCGCGGACCGCGTCATCACATAGACCTGGGCGCCCTGGTAGAGCGCAAGCTGCGCGGCGAGGTGGGCGGAGGCGCCGAAACCGTAGATGCCCAGCCGGCCGCCGACGGGCAGTTCGGCCCGGCTTAGGGCGCGGTAGCCGATGATGCCGGCGCACAGGAGCGGTGCCGCTTCCTCGTCGTCGAAGGCTTCCGGAACCCGGTAGGCGAAGTCCTCGGCGACGGTAATGAGTTCGGCGTAGCCGCCGTCGCGGTCCCAGCCGGTAAAGGTGGGGGACAAGCACAGGTTTTCCTGCCCGCGCAGGCAGAACCGGCAGGTTCGGCAGGTCCCGCCGAGCCACGCCACCCCCACCCGCTCACCGCGGCGGAACCGGTCCGCGCCGCGGCCGCGTCCCACCACCTCACCGACCACCTCGTGGCCCGGAACCACGCCGGGGCGCCTGGGGGCCAGCTCACCCTCGGCCAGATGCAGGTCTGTCCGGCACACACCGCACACCCGCACGCGCAGCAGCACTTCGCCGCGGCCGGGGACGGGGTCCGGGCGCTCGCCTGAAACCAGCGGACCGGTGGCGATCGGTCCCGGCTGCGCAACCCACCAGGCTCGCACTGAGCCTCCCTTTCTGGCTCCTCGTCCGGCCCCGGGGCTGGACGAGGCACTGGTCCCGAAGCCTAAGAATCAGCGTGTAATCATGACATTGCAGGCGGCCTTGTGCAGCACGGCGGAGACGGTATTGCCGACGCCTCCGGCACGGCTATGGGTGCCCAGCACCAGCACGTCCGCTTCGTCGGCTGCCTCCACGAGCTCCTTGGCCGCAGAGTGGTCTTCCCTCAGGATCCCGGAGACCGGCAGCCCGGGGGCGAGTCGGCGGGCTTCGTCAAGGGCGTGCTCCAGCAGGTCCGAGCCGTGCAGCGGGGCGTGCCGGCCGTGCGGCTCCGCGTTGCCGCCCCGGCCCGAATCCACGTGGACCAGCTGCAGTTCGGCACCGACGGCGGCGGCCAGCCGGGCGGCCTCGGCCAGCACTGCCGAGCTGCGGGCCGCGGCATCGACGCCCACGACGACGGGCTTGCCGGGCAGGTGCGGGCGGCGGACCACCATGAGCGGGCACGGGGCGGAGCCGGCCAGGTCCAGGCATACCGAGCCGGCCAGGTGCCCGAGTACGCCGCCGATGCCGCGGCTTCCCACCACGAGCAGGGCGGCATCCCGGGCGGCCTGCCGCAGGATCTGCGCGGGTAGTCCGGCCTCCATCACGCCCTCGACGTCGAGTCCCGGGTCAACGCCGTGGGCCAGCCCCACCCCTTCAGCGATGATGGTCTCGGCGGAATGCCGGAGACCGCTGCCGGCCACGCCCTTGACCGGGCCGAGATCTTTGGTGAACATCGGCCAGACCCAGGCGTGCACCACCCGCAGGCGCAGGCCCTGCGCGGCGGCATGTTCTGCGGCCCAGCGGACGGCGAGCTGCGAGGATTCTGAACCGTCGTAGCCCACGGCGACGGCGGCGGGCGGGGGATCAACTGCGGGTGCCGGCATGGATCCTCCCGGTAGGCGGACGCAGCACCCCCAGCGGTGCGTCCCCCCAGTACAGCGGGTTGAGCGGCGGGGCGGCTAGGGGCTTTGGTCCCGCGCCCCGGACGCGGAAACGGCGCCGGCCGGCGGGTATCCCGCGCGTCCGACGCCGTTCGGCGCTTCCCCTCCCGGTACTAGGGTTCGCGGTGCCTGTTCCGGTCGGTGGCGCCGTACTCCGCGGAGGGCTGCCCGCTGCCGCTGTGCTCTTCGCGCAGCTCGCGGCCGCGGCGGACGTCCTCTTCCTCCTGGGCCTGCAGCTTGTCGCTCTTCTTCGTGTCGCGCGGCGGCAGCTGAATGGTTTCCTCAGCCTCGATGCCGGCCTGGAGCTGGCGTCCGCGCTCGGTCTCGGCGTCGAACTCGGCGCCGAAGAGCAGCGACATGTTCAGGATCCACAGCCAGAGCAGCGCGATGATCACGCCGCCGATCGCTCCGTAGGTCTTGTTGTAGCTGCTGAAGTTGGCCACGTAGAAGCCGAACGCGAGGGAGGCCAGCAGGAAGACCACCAGGGCGATGGCCGAGCCCATGCTCATCCAGCGGAATTTCGGCTGCTTGACGTTGGGGGTGGCGTAGTAAAGGACGGCGATCGCCACAATGACGAGTACCAGCATCACCGGCCACTTGGCGATGTTCCAGACGGTAAGGAACGCCCCGCCCAGGCCGACGATGTTCCCGACGGACTCCGCTACCGGCCCGCTGAGCACCAGCATCGCGGCCAGTACGACGACGATCAGCAGATTGACGACGGTGACGCCGAGCATGGTGCCGCGCAGCTTCAGGAACGGCCGGCCCTCATCGATCTCGTAGACCCGGTTCATGGCCCGGCCGAAGGCGCCCACGTACCCGGACGCGGACCAGAGTGCAGTGAGGAGGCCGATGACCAGCGTGAAGCCGGCTCCCGGGGAGCTTGCCAGGTCTTGAACCACCGGGCCGATGGTTTTTACCGTGTCCCCCGGGGCGAATCCCTGGACGACGTCCAGCAGCGCCGACGTGGTTTTTTGGGCGTCTCCGAAGAGACCCAGCAAGGACACCAGCGCCAGCAGCGCCGGGAAGATTGACAGTACCGCGTAATAGGTCAGCGACGCCGCGAGGTCGGAGCACTGGTCCTTGGTGAACTCCCGCAGCGTCTTTTTCGCGATGTACTTCCAGGACGGCTTGGTAACGTCCCCGGGGCTGTCCGGCTTGCGGGCATCGTCCGGCGCGGGTGCGGTCCGGGCTTTGGCGGTGCTGCTCTTCGCGGTTTCGGCGTCGTCCATGGAGCCAGTGTCCGCCTTGGTGAGGTTCTTGGCCATCGGAATCTTCTTTCGTGGGTTAAGCGCAACGGCCGGCTGCCCAGCGCGTCAGCGAGGGCAACCGGCCATCTTCCGGGTGGGGCTAGGCCTGCTGGACGTTGTCCTTGGCGTCAGTGGCGCGGTCCTTGACGTCGGAGACCGCCGTCTGGCCCTCGCCCTTGACGTTCTGGGCAGCGTCGGTGGCCGTGGCCTTGACGTTTTCCATAGCGGCCTGGGCAGGTTCCTTGAGCCCCTCGGCGACGTGCTGGGCGGCCTCGGTCAGTTCCGTCGTGAGCGGCTCAGCTGCCGTCTTCAACGCGTCGGCGGCCTCGCGTTCCTTCTGGCTGGCCGGGATCAGCGAGGACACCAGCAGGCCCGCGCCGAAGGCGATGAGCCCGGCAGCGAGCGGGTTGCCCTGTGCCTTGGCTTTGACCTGCTGCGGGGCGTCGGCGACGGCGGAGCCGGCATCGCTCAGGTGCGAGGCGGCGCTGCCGCCGGCAGAGTGCACGTTTCCGGCGGTGTGGTCGGCTGCTCCCATGACTTTCTCCTTCACTCCGAAGACGGCGTCCTTGACCTTGTCAGTCTGGCGCTGGACGATGTGCGACGGCGTGACCTTGTCGGCCACGGCATCTACGTTCGTTCCGAGCCGGGCGCGGGTTGCTTCAATGTCGGCGCGGATGGCATCCGGGTTTTCACTCATGGTGTTTTCCTCGCTTTAGTGGCTGGGCTTGAGAGTCGGGGGGATTTCCTGAATCGTCTCGGCGGTCTGGGGCATGCCCTTGATCGCTTTGAGTTCCTTGCGGCCGATCGAGGCCAGGACGGCGCCGATGATGCCCCAGATGATCGCGACGACGACGCCGGCCCACCCGAGTCCCATCAGCGTTCCCAAGCCCCACCACAGGGCGAGGGAGAGGAACAGCAGGACGAAGTGGCCAGCGACGCCGGCGCCGGCAAGCATGCCGCTGCCTTTGCCGGCCCGGCTGGTGGTCTGCTTCAGTTCAGCCTTGGCAAGTTCCAGTTCCTGACGCATCAGGGTGGACATGTCCCGTGTGACGTCACCGAGCAGGTCGCCCAAGGAGTTGGTTTCCGCCTTCACGTGGGCCTCCGAGGGAGGCATCGGGGCGCCCGTCGGCATCTCGCTGCTCATCGACGGCCTCCGTCGAACGGATCCTTACGGTCGGGATCGACGGTGGGATCGACCCGGTACGGATCGGCGGCCAGCGGGTCGGTTGCCCACTGGTCGGCGTGAGCACCGGTGCCCTCAAGCGGGCTGGGCGGGTAGGTATCGGCGACGCCGGCGGTCGTCGTTTCCGGGTAGGTTACCGGCGGCGGGGGGACCGCGACGCCGGCGTCGGGCACCCGGGTGACCGGTGCGCTGTACTGCGCCGGGGTGCCGGTGGTTGCCGTCTCCGGGGCGCCGGCGCTGAGGCTGCGGCTCAGGCGTCCGGCCAGGATGCCGGCGCCGGCAGCGGCCAGCAGGAAGGTGCCGGGACGCTGGCGGGCAAAGGACTTTACCTCGTTTAGCAGTGAACCGGGGTCGCGGTTATCCAGCCAGGTGGCCACGGACTGTGACCGTTCGGCGGCCTGGCGGATCAGGTCGGTCGCCACGCCGGGCTGGTCGGAGGCGTCAGCCATCGTGTGCAGCTCGCTCGAGATGGAGCGCAGGCCCTGGGCAGCCTTTTGCTGCTGCGTGCCGGCCTGGGCGGTGAGGTCCGTGCGTGCCTGATTGATGAGGTCCTTGGCGTTGCTCTTGACCTCGCCGGCGACGTTTGCCGCTTCGGCCTTCGCCGTTTCGGTGACGTTCTGGGCCGATTCCGCGGCCTGCTGCTTCACTTCGCTGGCTTCGCCCTTGGCGGCCTCGGTCTTTGAAGACGTCCCGGTTGAAGTCCCGGTGGAAGCGGGCGGGAACGTCGAGCTCTGCCGCAGGTCCGACTCTCCCTGCGCCACCCCGGGGGTGCCGTAGGTGGTGTCCTGGGGCCATTGGTTCTCTGTCATCGTCGCTCTCTTTCCTTGTAGATCTGCTGCCGGTGGGAAACCAGCAGCGCCGAACGCGAATAGTAAGCATGATTACTAAAGAATAGTAAGCACGCTTTGCATTGGATTACAAGGAGATCCCGAAAATCGGGGAATTCCAGCCGCTAGGGTTGGTTCATGAGCGAAACGGTGCATGGCTGATGGCCAAACGGGGCAGGGCGGCCGGCCGCAACTCCGGAACTGCTACGCCGGGAGTGGTGGAAGTTCCCAAGGGCTCCCGCCCGGACGGCCCCGTCGCGGGCGTCTATTACATCGACACCGGCGATTGCGAACTGATCCCGGACCAGGACAATTCAACCGGCTGGCTGCTGCGGATCAACGGCGTCATGAGCTCGCACATCGACCTTGCCGATCCGCTGTTCCTCGATTTCGAGTACATGCGCTGGATCGCCGCGCTGGTGGAGTCCCGCTGGCCGCCGACAGCCCGGCCCAGGCTGCGGGCCCTGCACCTCGGCGGGGGAGCATGCTCCCTGGCGCGCTACTTCCATGCCGCCTATCCGGACGCCCGCCAGGTGGTGGTGGAGCTGGACGGCAAACTCGCCGAGTACGTCCGCGGCTGGTTCGACCTGCCCAAGGCGCCGCTGCTGCGGCTGCGCGTGGGGGAGGCCCGCGAGGTCACCGAGAGCCTCACGCCGCAGACGCGGGACCTCATCATCCGCGACGTCTTCGCCGGCTCACTCACCCCGCGACCGCTCACCACAAGCGAGTTCACCGAGCACGCCAAGCGCGTCCTGGCACCCGGCGGAATTTACCTGGTGAACTCCGGCGACGCCCCCGCCCTGGCCAACGCGCGGGAGGACGCCGCCACGATCGCAGCCGCCTTCGAACACACCGTGATCATCGCCGATCCGGCCATGCTCAAGGGCCGCCGCTACGGCAACATGATCATCGCCGGCAGCGACGCGCCGTTCGACGACGACCCCGGGCTTGCGCGCCGGCTGCTGGGCGGCGCGGTCCCGGCCCACATCTGGCACGACGACAGGGTGCGGGCCTTCGCCGTCGGCGCCGCCGTCCGCCACGACCCGGCGCCGACTGCTCCGTGACGGCCCTTTTGCGGACCCGAAACGGCGGCTACTGAGCAATCGCTGCGTATCCGGCCCGGCCCATCAGCGCCTCCCGGTGCGCGTCGGTCTGCTCGCGCAGGGCCTGGACGAGCGCGGCGACGGCGGGGCGGCGCATCGAGTCGGGCCGCAGGACCATCCAGTAGGGGAGCAGTTCCGCGAACTCGTCCGGCAGCAGCCTGACCAGGTCCGGGTGCAGGTCCGCGGCGAAGCAGGGCAGGAAACCGATGCCGGCACCGGCCCGCGTCGCCTCGACGTGGACAAAAACGTTGGTGGAGCTCAGCCCGTCCCGCATGGTCGGCACCAACCGCCGCGGGGCGTCCAGGTCGTCCACCTGGAGCATGGAATCGACGAAGTAGACCAAGGGATGCGCCTTCAGTTCGTCCACCGACCGCGGCGTTCCGTACTCGGCCAGGTAGCTCCGTGACGCGTACATGCCCAGCATGTATTCGCCGAGCCGGGCCGCCTCGGCCCGGTGCACCTGCGGCTCGCCGACCACCACCTCGATGTCCAGCCCGGAGCGCTGCTGCAGCGCGCGCCGGGTCACCGTGATGATCTCCACGCTGAGCCCGGGATGGTGGCGGCGCAGCCGGGCCACAGCAGGGGCGGCGATATAGGCGCTGAACCCGTCGGTTGCGGTCATCCGGACGACGCCGGTGACCGGGTCCGGCGTCGACCCCGGCTTTTCGAGCGAGCGCACCGCGCCTTCGACTTGTTCGGCGACGGCGACCGCTGCGGCGCCGAGTTCGGTCAGTTCCCAGCCGCCCGAGGCCCGGGACAGCACACGGCCGCCGAGGGCCTTCTCCAGGGCCGCGATCCGGCGGGAAACCGTGGTGTGGTTCAGTCCCAGGACCTGGGCCGCCGTCGTAAATTTCGCCGAGCGGGAGACCGCCAGCAGCACCAGCAGGTCATCAGGATTCGCTTTCATATCTGCAATTCTGCACACACATCGTGCCGCTTTGGCCATTGAGCCGCCCGGAATGTGCGGCGATACTCGATGAGGCCCATTTTCAGTGCCGTGCATCACAGCGCGTGTCATCGTGGACACTAAGGAGAACCAGATGAGCGTAGATCAACGCTCCGCAACACCCCCTGCCGCACCCGCCAAGGGCACAGGCCTCAAGAAAATCGTCGCCGCATCGATGGTCGGCACCGTCGTGGAATGGTACGAATTCTTCCTCTACGCCACCGCCGCCACTCTGGTGTTCGGCAAGTACTTCTTCCCCGCCACGGGCAATGAACTGGACGGCATCATCCAGGCGTTCCTGACCTACGCCGTCGGCTTCGTCGCCCGCCCGCTCGGCGGCATCGTCTTCGGCCAGATCGGCGACAAGCTGGGCCGCAAGCCCACCCTGCAGCTGACAATCGTGATCATCGGTGTGTCCACGTTCCTGATGGGCTGCCTGCCGGGCTTCGCCGACATCGGCTACCTCGCGCCCGCCCTGCTGGTCGCGCTGCGCTTCATCCAGGGCTTCGCGCTGGGCGGCGAATGGGGCGGCGCCGTGCTGCTCGTCGCCGAACACAGCCCGAACGAGTCCCGCGGCTTCTGGTCCAGCTGGCCCCAGGCCGCCGTCCCGGTTGGCAACCTGCTGGCCACCCTCGTGCTGTTCATCATGTCCAACGTCCTTAGCGCCGCGGATTTCCTTGGCTGGGGCTGGCGTGTGGCGTTCTGGCTCTCCGCGGTGATTGTGTTCGTCGGCTACTACATCCGCACCAACGTCTCCGAAGCCCCGATCTTCCTCGAGGCCAAGGCGCAGCTGGAGCAGGAACAGGCCGCCAGCTACGGCGTCCGCGAAGTGATCCGCAAGTATCCCAAGGGCATCCTGCAGGCCATGGGCCTCCGGTTCGCGGAAAATATCATGTACTACCTCGTGGTGAGCTTCGCGATCGTGTACCTCAAGAGCGTGCACAAGTACGACACGTCCTCGCTGCTCCTGGCACTGCTGATCGCCCACGTCATCCACTTCCTGGTCATCCCGCAGGTCGGCCGGCTCGTGGACAGCTGGGGCCGGAAGCCGGTCTACCTGGTCGGAGCCATCACCGGTGCCACCTGGCCGTTCTTCGCCTTCCCGATGTTCGACACCCGCAACCCTGTGGTCATTGTGCTGGCCGTGACGATCGGCCTCTGCCTGCACGCCTTTATGTACGCCGGCCAGCCGGCCCTGATGTCGGAGCTGTTCCCGACCCGGATGCGCTACGCCGGCGTCTCGCTGGGCTCGCAGGTCACCTCGATCTTCGCCGGCTCGCTGGCGCCGCTGCTGGCCACCGCGTGGCTCAAAGACACCGGCTCCTGGCTGCCCACCGCCATCTACCTCGTCGTGGCCTGCGCTATCACCACGGTGGCAGTGCTCAGCCTCAAGGAGACCAAGGGCATCGCCCTTGAAGACGTGGACCGGGCCGACGCCGAACGTGAAGGCCTCGCCGTCGCCGGCGCCCGCTGAACTGCTCGACTCTGACCTGCTTGAATCTGATCACCGTGAATTTCTGAACTGGAGGGCTGGGAAATGGAAAATACGCTCAACGGCCGCAAGGCACTGGTCACCGGCGGCGCGGGCGGGATCGGCGCAGCCAGCGTCCGTGCCCTCGCCGCGCGGGGCGCGAAGGTGGTGGTTGCCGACGTCGACGAGGCCGCCGCCACCGCCCTGGCCGACGAGGTCGGGGGGACCGCATGGGCGGTCAACCTGCTCGACGTCGAAGCGCTGCAGACGCTCAGCCTGGATTGCGACATCCTGGTCAACAACGCCGGAATCCAGCGCATCAGCCCGATCGAGGACTTTGATCCGACCGACTTCCGGCGCATCGTCACGCTCATGCTGGAGGCCCCGTTCCTGCTGATCCGCGCCGCGCTGCCGCACATGTACGCCAACGGCTTCGGCCGGATCATCAACCTTTCCTCGGTGCACGGGCTCCGGGCCTCGCCGTTCAAGAGTGCTTACGTCTCCGCCAAGCACGGGCTGGAAGGGCTGAGCAAGGTCACGGCGCTGGAGGGCGGCGCCCACGGTGTCACGTCCAACTGCATCAACCCCGGGTATGTCCGGACGCCGCTGGTCGAATCGCAGATCGCGGACCAGGCCAAGGTGCACGGCATTCCGGAGTCCGAGGTGCTGAGCAAGATCATGCTCACCGAGGCCGCCGTGAAGCGCCTGGTCGAACCCGAGGAGGTCGCCTCGCTGGTGGCCTGGCTGGCCTCGAACGACGCCGGCATGGTCACCGGCGCGAGCTACACGATGGATGGCGGCTGGTCCGCCCGGTAGGCCGACGGCGCTGACACGCTGGCTCCGAGCCGATACCTCTGACCCGCCCGGGCACAACTGCCCGGGCGGGTCTTTCGCGCGTCAGGGCCGCCAGTTGGGCGGCCGGGCATGCTGGCCTGCCTGTGCCGCCGGGGCCTGCCGCTAGGCTGGGGGCATGCGCAAGGATTTCAGTCCCGCCGACCTGCCCTCCGCAGAGTTTTACCGGCTGCTGACCGCCGTCGTCGTTCCCCGTCCCATTGCCTGGGTGTCCAGCACCTCCGCCGACGGGGTGGACAATCTCGCGCCGCATTCCTTCTTCACGGTTGCGTCGGTGACACCGCCAATCGTCCAGTTCACCTCGGTGGGCCGGAAGGACACGCTGCGGAACATCTCTGAGCGCGGCGAATTTGTGGTCAATCTTGCGCCGGCTGATTTCATCGCCGAGGTCAACGCGACCGGTACCAACTTCCCGCCTGAAGTCAGCGAGTTCGACGCCGCCCACGTCACCCGGGAGGCCAGCCTGACGGTCAGCGTGCCGCGGGTGGCGGAGTCGCCGGCGGCCCTGGAGTGCCGGCTGCATTCGGTCCTGCCCATGGGCGACTGCGTCCTGGTGCTTGGCGAAGTCACCCACGCCGCGGTCTCTGCCGATGTACTGGAGGGCAACCACCCGCGGATCGACCTGCTCGGGCCGCTGGCCCGGCTGGGACGCGACGAGTGGGGGCACCTGGGGCCGGTTCAGGAACTCGGCCGGATCCGGAGGTCCGACTGGCCGGGCGACTTCCGGCGGAGGGGCGAACGGGAGGCATAACGCCCGCACAGGCCCGGGCCGCCGTCGGGCAACTATTCGGGGCGCCGCACGTTCCGGTGGTCGAAGAAGACCAGGCTTCCGGCGTGCGTCCCGGGGACGCGCAGGCCGACGAACGGGGCACGGATGACTTCAATCGTCCCCTCCCTGCGCCCATTGAACGGGTCGTCGCCCACGACCAGTTGGCCGATGCGGAACGGGACGCGGCCCTCGTAGATGCGGTGGGCAGCCTGCCGCAGGACCCGGGCGACCCGGGCCGCCGGCTGCGGCCGTGCGGGCTGTGCTGTGCTGCTTGGCTGTGCTGGGGAAATGCGCATCGGACTGCTCCTTGCCAGCGAACGAAGTTCATTCGCGGGGGGACCGAAACGGCGTGGACGGACTCCCCAGCCTTACCGTCTTCGTTCCGGCGCCCCCGTCCGCCCACTCTACGAACTCGTCCCACCAGTAACACGCGTAACACTTACTCCTTCTTCGCCGAGCACCACTTGGATCTAGGCTCCGGATACTCGGGGCAACGAATTCCGGCGCGATTCCGGCGCGATGGTTAGGGTGGGCCTATGAGTGACGACCTGTGGGGTGCCAGGCAGGGGTCCGCCGCGCCCGACGGCTGGATTCCGGCCACGGAGAACGGCTGGGGTGCGCTCGTGGTGTGGGCGGCGGGTCCGCCAAACGTCGTGCGGGTCCCCGCCGCACCCCGCAACCGGGAGACCGTCGTCGTCACGAGAGACAGCGACGGGCGCCAGACGCGGGAACCTTTGCGGCTGACCGACGCTGATCTGGAGTCCGTTGACGACGATATTGACTCTTATCTTGCCGAGGCCGGCCTCCCGCCCCGACCGCGCGGCTTCGACTGGTACCTGCGCCCGCCGGGCGCTGCCGCCGCCAGTCCCGACGGTTTTTGGGCCGCCGTCTGGGAGGCTACGACGGCGGGCCTGCCGGACGACAGACTTCATCCCTCGCAGCTGAGGGTGGCCGCCGCGGCGGCGCTGGACCGGCTGTACCGGGGCTGACGCCGCAGGTTCCGCCAGTGGACCGCCACCGCCGCGACAATCAGCGGGACGTGGATCGCCGGGAGGTTCCGGGCGAACCATCCCGGCAGGTACATGTCCGTGACGGATCCGGTGGCATCGCCCAGTCGCCTAGCCACCGCCGTCAACGGGCAATGGAAGCCGTTGCCTGCAAAGATCGCGGTCTCGGCGAGGACGATGGCGCCGGCAAGGCCCGCCCGACGGTCGGAACGTCCCCGGAATCCGGCGTACAGGACATAGACCATGGACGCCTCGATCGTGAACCACGCAAGGGTGTGGACCGTCTTCACCGCTGTCAGCCCCGCCCCCTGCAGCCCTGGCCGCACGCTTTTCATGCCGTCACCCGGCTTGCTGCAGCGCGAGCACGATGATGGCGGTGTTGATGCCCAGCCCGATCAGCCACCACCGGTTAAAGGTGAGCAGCAGCAGTGCGGTCGAGATTGCTGCCCCGGCTACGGTGACCGGGATCCACCACGGCGCCGCCACCAGGACGCCCAGTCCGGCCAGCCCCAGCACCGCCGCGGCGGCGACGGCCAGGGCGACAGCCGGCCGGCGCACCTCCCCAGCGAACGGGGAACGGCCGACGTCGAACGGCGCCTTCGCGTCCGGCCGCGGCAGCCAGATGGCGAGGTGCACCAGCCCGTGGGCGATCAGAAACAGTCCTGCGATCCAGCGCACGGCGGTCCTCCTGGTTCCGGCGGCTCCTTTCAGTGAAGCGCCGCCCCCGCGGCCGGGCTAGGGGCGGAAGTCCCGCGGGCGGGGCCCGGCAGGGAATCGGACCAAAGTCCGGTATTCCAGACAGGGGAGTACGGCGATACGATCCCCGTGGCAGAGGGCCGGGTGCATGCTTGAGTACGGGATACCGGACACCGCCCGACGTCGAAGAGGAACACATGCCTGCTGCCAGCCGCACTGCCCAGCCCGGGGAAGCCATCAGCCCCGTACCGAACTCGGCCGTACCGAACGCGGCCGCGCCGAAGCCGGCCGCCGCCAGGGCGGCGTCCAAGGTGCCGGCAGCCGAAAATACGCTGCGTATCCTGAAGCTCCTGGCCTCCAAGCGCGGGCCGATGGCGGCGTCGAACATTGCCACCTCCCTGGGCCTGCCGCGCTCCAGCGTCTATCACCTGCTGGGTGTGATGGAGGCTAACGGCTTTGTGCTGCACCTGCATGAAGAACAGCGCTACGGACTCGGCATCAGCGCCTTCGAGCTCAGCTCCGCCTATTCACGCCAGGAGCCGCTTTCCCGGCTGGGCCGGCCAATGCTCGCATCACTCGTGGACGTGATCGGGGAGAGTGCGCACCTGGCCGTGCTGCACGGCCGGGACGTGCTCTACATCGTCGAGGAACGGGCCAAGAACCGTCCTTCCCTCGTGACCGACGTCGGCGTCCGGCTGCCCAGCCACCTCACCGCGAGCGGCCGTGCGATCCTGGCCGCGCTGCCGAAGTCGCAGGTCCGGGCGCTGTACCCGAACGCCGCGGCCTTCAGCGCCCGGCACGAGACCGAATCGCCCATCACCAAGTATTCCGCGCTGTCCTCCCACCTGGACCAGGTCCGGCAGCGGGGCTACGCCACGGAACACGGCGAGGTGACGCCGGGCTTCGGCTCGATCGCCGCCGCCGTCACGGACCACACGGGCTGGCCAACGGCCGCCGTCGCGGTGACATTCCTGGAGGACAAGCTGCCGGCGGACCAATGGCCGGTGCTGGCCGCGCGGGTCAAGAAGGTGGCGGACGATCTCTCGGTCCGGATCCATGGGCGCCCCAGCCCAACCGGCTCGCTCTAGTTGCCGTTCTGACCCCCGAAAACGACAACTACTGCGCGCCGGTTGGGTCTGGAATCCCGGACAGCGCCCGCCGGAACCCTCTGTTTCCGGGGCTGCGGACAGGCTTTAGTTGATACAGAACCTCTTCCCAGGAACCACCCGAGACAACGAAGGAGCCCCCATGGCACCCGCCGATTTCACCACCGGTGCCCGCCCGGTCAAAGCAGCCCGCGGCACCGAGCTCACCGCCAAGAGCTGGCAGACCGAAGCCCCGCTGCGCATGCTGATGAACAACCTGGACCCCGAGGTGGCCGAACGCCCCGATGACCTGGTGGTCTACGGCGGCACCGGCCGCGCCGTCCGGTCCTGGGCCGCGTTCGATGCGATCACCCGCACCCTGGAAACCATGGAAAAGGACGAGACCCTGCTGGTCCAGTCCGGCAAGCCCGTGGGCGTCTTCCGCACCAACGAATGGGCGCCCCGCGTGCTGCTGGCCAACTCCAACCTCGTCGGCGACTGGGCCACCTGGCCCGAGTTCCGCCGGCTCGAGGCCGAGGGCCTGATGATGTACGGCCAGATGACTGCCGGGTCCTGGATCTACATCGGCACCCAGGGCATCCTGCAGGGCACCTTCGAAACCTTCGCCGCGATCGCCCGCAAGCTCACCGGGGACGAGAACGGCACCCTCGCCGGCACGCTGACCCTCACCGGCGGCTGCGGCGGCATGGGCGGCGCCCAGCCGCTCGCCGTCACCCTGAACGAGGGCGCCTGCCTGATTGTCGACGTCGACGAGAGCCACCTGCGCCGCCGCGCCGGCAAGCGCTACCTCGACGAGGTGGAGACCGACCTCGACGCCGCCATCGCCAAAGTCCTGAAGGCCAAGGAGGAGCGCCGCGGCTGGTCCGTGGGCTACGTCGGCAACGCCGCCACCGTTTTCCCCGAAATCCTGCGCCGCCATAACGCCGGCGAGCTCACCGTCGACATCGTCACCGACCAGACCTCGGCCCACGACCCGCTGAGCTACCTGCCCGAGGGCATCACGGTCGAGGAGTGGCACCGCGAAGCCGCGGCCGATCCCGAGGGCTTCACCAAGAAGGCACAGGCCTCGATGGCCAGGCACGTCCAGGCCATGGTCGAGTTCCAGGACGCCGGCGCCGAGGTATTCGACTACGGCAACTCCATCCGCGACGAGGCCCGCAAGGGCGGCTACAACCGCGCCTTCGAATTCCCCGGCTTCGTCCCGGCCTACATCCGCCCGCTGTTCTGCGAAGGCCTGGGCCCGTTCCGCTGGGTGGCCCTCTCCGGCGACCCCGAGGACATTGCGGTCACGGATGCCGCGATCAAAGAGCTCTTTCCGGAGAACAAGCACCTGCACCGCTGGATCGACGCCGCCGCCGAGCGCGTCGAATTCGAAGGCCTGCCGGCCCGCATCTGCTGGCTGGGCTACGGCGACCGCGCCAAGGCCGGGCTGCTGTTCAACCAGCTCGTCAAGGAGGGCAAGGTCAAGGCACCCATCGTGATCGGCCGCGACCACCTCGACTCCGGCTCCGTCGCCTCGCCGTACCGCGAGACCGAGGCCATGGCCGACGGCTCCGACGCCGTCGCCGACTGGCCGCTGCTCAACGCCCTGCTCAACACCGCCTCCGGCGCCACCTGGGTCTCCATCCACCACGGCGGCGGCGTCGGGATCGGCCGCTCCATCCACGCAGGCCAGGTCTCCGTGGCCGACGGCACCGATCTCGCCGCGCAGAAGCTCGAACGCCTGCTCACCAACGACCCCGGCATGGGCGTCATCCGCCACGTCGACGCCGGCTACGAGCGCGCCGTCGAGGTCGCCAGGGAAAGCGGCGTCCGCATCCCGATGCAAGAGACAGCGTCGGAAACCCGCTAACCGCCCCCACTCCCGCGTCGATTGCTCCGTAAGTGCCGTTTTGAGCTCTGAAAAGGGCCGTTACGGAGCAATCGACGGGGAAGCCGGACCAACCATTAGACCTAGGTAGATCTCAATGACTCTCACGACCCACTCACCGCTGACCGTCACCCTCGGCGCCGGCGGCGTGACCCCCGAGGACGTCGTCGCCGTCGCCCGCCACGACGCCAAGGTAACCATCGCCCAGGACGCCCTCGACGCCGTCGCCAGGGTCCGCGCCCACATCGACGACCTCGCGCACAGCGAGACCCCGGCCTACGGCATCTCCACCGGCTTCGGGGCGCTGGCCAACCGGCACATCCCCAACGAGCTGCGCACCCAGCTGCAGAAGTCGCTGATCCGCAGCCACGCCGCCGGCATGGGCCCGGCCGTGGAACGCGAGGTGGTCCGCGGCATCATGTTCCTGCGCGCCAAGACCCTCGCTTCCGGCCGCACCGGCGTCCGCCCCGTGGTGTTGCAGACCATGGTGGATGTCCTCAACGCCGGCATCACCCCGGTGGTGCGCGAATTCGGCTCGCTGGGCTGCTCGGGCGACCTCGCGCCGCTCTCGCACTGCGCCCTGGTCCTGATGGGCGAAGGCGAAGCGGTGGGCCCGGACGGCGAGCTGTACGGCGCCAAGGACGGCCGTCCGGTCGCGGAACTCCTCGCCGCGCACGGGATCGAACCCGTCACCCTCGCCGAGAAGGAGGGCCTGGCCCTGGTCAACGGCACCGAGGGCATGCTGGGCATGCTGCTGATGGCCATCGCGGACCTCCGCCAGTTGCTCACGACGGCGGACATCACCGCCGCGCTCAGCGTCGAGGCGCTGCTCGGCACCGACCAGGTGTTCCTGCCCGAACTGCACGCCGCGCTCCGGCCGCACCCGGGCCAGGCCGCCTCCGCGGACAACATGCTTCGGGTGCTGTCCAACTCGCCGATCGTGGCCTCGCACCGGATCAACGACACCAAGGTCCAGGACGCCTACTCGCTGCGCTGCGCGCCCCAGGTGGCCGGGGCCGTCCGCGACACCGTGGACCATGCAGCCCTGGTCGCCTCCCGCGAACTGGCAGCCGCGATCGACAACCCGGTGGTCCTGCCGGACGGCCGGGTCAGCTCCAACGGCAACTTCCACGGCGCCCCGGTGGCCTACGTGCTGGACTTCCTGGCCATCGCCGTCGCAGACCTGAGCTCCATCGCCGAGCGCCGCACCGACCGGATGCTGGACCCGGCCCGCTCGCACGGGCTTCCCGCCTTCCTCGCTGCCGACCCCGGCGTCGACTCCGGCCTGATGATCGCCCAGTACACCCAGGCCGGGCTGGTCTCGGACAACAAGCGGCTGGCCGTTCCGGCATCCGTGGACTCGATCCCCAGCTCGGCCATGCAGGAGGACCACGTGTCGATGGGCTGGCACGCGGCCCGTAAGCTGCGCCGTGCGGTGGAGAACCTGCGCCGGGTCCTTGCGATCGAGCTGGTGACCTCGGCCCGGGCCCTGGACATCCGCACGCAGCTCTCCGGCGGCGAACTGACGCCGGGCCCGGCCGGCGCCGCGGTGATCGAGGTGCTGCGCGACGTCGTCGACGGCCCGGGCACCGACCGGTTCCTCTCGCCCGAACTGGAGGCGGCCGAAGTCCTCGTCGCCTCGGGCAAGATCCGGGCCGCCGCCGAATCCGCCGTCGGAAATCTGGCCTGACGGCAAACAAAGTACGCGGTACGCGGGATTTCCTGAGGGCCCCCGAAATGTTCGGCAACACGGCGGGCGGGGCCCAAGGAAGTGTAGTAAAAATATGATCAAGCCCACACCAAAGATGTTGTGGCAGGAACCTACAAAGGGGTAGAAGTTCATGAAAGCACGCGGGACGGTTATGTCCAGGCGCACGGCGTTTGCCGCCACGGTCTCCGACTGGAGGAGCCTCAAGACGGGGGACCGGGTGGAAATCCTGAAGCACGCGCAGCTGCTGGCAGCCGGCGAGGTCGAAGAGGTTTCCTCCAGCGGCAACGTGCTCTGGCTGGTGCCGGAAGCACCGTCGGAGACGCAGCTGTTCCTGAAGTCCGACGGCGTCCAGGTGCGGCGGAGCTAAGCGCCCCGCGCCGCCTGGGGCAAGGAAAAAGGGCCGGTGAGGGGCGCATCCCTCACCGGCCCTTGGCCTGTCCCGGCCCGCGCAGGCTAGGCGGCGACGTCCTCGTGGGTCTCGCCGAACGGCACGGAGTCATCGAGCGCCACGGTGTACGCGCCCGGCTCGTGGCGGGTAACCCGGATCCCGCAGCGGCGGTCCTGCACGGACGAGGCGATCAGGGTGTTGACGGCGTTTTCGAGGCCGTGGTGGACCTCGTGGGCACTGGCGAACGAGAGCTTGATGGACGTAGCGTCAGAGGCCTGGGTCCGCATGGTGTGTGTGTTCATTAACTGGTCTTTCCTAGAATCCGGCCGGTTGGCCACCCTCCATTCTAGTCTGTCCGGCGTGGCGTCCCGGCCGGAAGCCGGTAGTGTGCTGGTGGCGGTATATCTTTGAGGCGAGGGGCGCCGTTCTTTTGGGAACGGCGCCCCGACCCATTCCGGGCCTGCTCCCCGGTTGCGGCAGGAGGGCGTGCAGATGTTCGAGGGTCCCAGTATTGTCTTCGTCGCGGCCGGAATCGCCGTGTTCATCGCGGCGGTACTGCCCAAGCTGCTGCGCAACGCGCCCCTGTCGATGCCGATGGTCTTCCTGGGGGCCGGCATGCTGGCGTTCACGCTGATGCCGGCGCTGCCGGACCCTGATCCGCTGCAGCACGGGGAGTTCGTCACGCACCTGACCGAAGTCTGCGTCATCATCTCGCTGATGGGCGCCGGGCTGGCGCTGGACCGGCCGTTGGGGCTCCGGCGGTGGGCCACGACCTGGCGGATGCTGGGCCTGGCCATGCCGCTGTGCATCATCGGCCTGACCCTGCTGGGGCTGTGGTTCCTGGGCCTCGGCCTGGGCGCCGCGCTCCTCGTCGCGGCCGCCCTGGCGCCGACCGACCCGGTCCTGGCCTCCGAGGTGCAGGTGGGGGAGCCCGCCGACGAGGAAGAGGAAACCGAACGCGAGGACGAGATCCGTTTCGGCCTGACGTCCGAAGCCGGCCTGAACGACGGCCTGGCGTTCCCGTTCGTCTACCTCGCCATTGCCATCAGCTTTGTTGGGGCCTCGCCGTCAGGCTGGCTGGGTAACTTTCTGGCGGTGGATGTGCTCTGGCGGATCGGCATCGGCATCCTGCTGGGCGTCGGGACGGGGAAGCTGTTGGGCCGGCTCTTCTTCACGGCCCGACATGAGAGCATCCGGCTCTCCAACCACTCCGAGGGGTTCGTGGCCTTGGCGGCGACGTTCCTGGCCTACGGGGTGACGGAGCTGATCGAGGGCTACGGCTTTGTCGCGGTGTTCGTCTGCGCAGTCACCATCCGGGCCGCGGAGCGCACGCACGGCTTCCACCGGGTGATGCACTCCTACGTGGAGCAGCTGGAGCGGCTCCTGACCGTGGTCATCCTGGTGCTGCTGGGCGGGGCCATAGCCCGCGGCCTGCTCGCCGGGATCGGCTGGACCGAGGTGCTGGTGGCTCTGGCGTTCCTGCTGCTGGTGCGTCCGCTGGCGGGGTGGCTGGGGTTGGCGCGGGGCAAGACCGGCCCGCGGGAACGGATCGCCATCTCCTTCTTCGGCATCCGCGGCATCGGCTCGCTGTACTATCTCGCCTACGCCCTGGGCCACGGGAATTTCGGCGCGCAGGCGCAGGAACTCTGGGCCTTTGTGGGACTGGTCGTGGCCATGTCGATCGTGCTGCACGGCGCGACGACGGCGCCGGTGATGAACCGGCTGGACCGGCTGCGCCAGCGCCGCGCGGTGGAAGAGCACGGCGACGAGGGCCAGGCCCCGCACACCGCCATCTGAGCGGCCCGGCTTTAACCCTGCCCCGCACTAACCCCGCCGGCCGGCTACCGCAGCAGCGTATTAATCAGCCGCGCGGCGACCCTGGCGGTGCGGCCGTCGACGTCGAACTCCGGGTTCAGCTCCGCGACGTCAATGTGCAGCAGTTTCCCGCTCGCGGCCACCTGCCGGCAGACCGCGGTGATCACCGGTAGCGGCACACCGTAGGCGGCAGGGGCGCTCACCCCGGGTGCCACCGACGCCGGCAGCACGTCCAGGTCGATGGTCAGGTACAGCGCGTCCACCTGGGCCAGGAACGCGGCCACAAACGCCTGTGCGGCGTCCGCGGAGCAGTCCTCGTCCAGCAGGTAGTCCACGCCCAGTTCCGCAGCGGTCCGGAACAGCGCACGGGTGTTGTTCGGTTCGGAGATCCCGACGACGGCGTACTTCAGTTCGCGGCCCGCGGCGGCTTCCGCCCCGGCCATCTGCAGGAACGGGGTGCCGGAACTGGGCACCGGCTCGTCGCGGAGGTCGAAGTGCGCATCCAGGTTCAGCACCCCCACGCGGAGGCCTTCGCGGACCGCAGCGAACCCGGCCACGCCCAGGTAGCTGGCGAAGGCCGTTTCATGGCCGCCGCCCAGGACCACGGGCAGGGCGCCGGCGTCGAGCAGCCCGGTGATGGCGAGTCCGGCCCGCGCCTGCCCGGCCTCCAGCGCGTCCCCGGCCACGGTGACGTCGCCGGCGTCGTGGATTTCCCGGTCCAGGTGGAAGGCGAGCGGGCCGAGCGCGGCGCGGATGGCGGCAGGTGCTGCAGCTGCCCCGACCCGGCCCTTGTTGCGCCGCACGCCGGCGTCGCTGCCGAAGCCGAGGATGACGGCGGGCCGGGCGGCGGGGGAGCCGGCCGGCTGCAGGTGCGCAGCCGCGTGCGCAGCGTGGGGCGTTACCGCCTGCCACCAGCGGCGGTGGTCGGCACCGTCGCCGTCGAACCTTCCGGTCCAGGGCTGCGGCGGGACATCAACGGCGGGGTTGGCGGAATGCATGTCCCTAGCTCACCGCAGCCCGGGGCGGAAAACCAGCAGCGCCGCCGTCGGGGTGTCCGAAATCCCGGAAACCCCGGCTTAAACGCCGCCGAGATGGCATTTCGCGGCAATGTTTTCCAAAAAAACTGTCGCGAAATGCCATCTCGGCGGAGGGGCGGGTCGGGATCTTTAGTGCATGCCCAGGGCGGCCTCGATCGGGCCGATCCCGAAGAACAGCAGGAACGCGGCGGCCACAACCCACATCAGCGGGTGCACTTCGCGGGCGCGGCCCTGGAACAGCCGGATCAGCACAAAGGAGATGAAGCCGGCGCCGAGGCCGTTGGCGATCGAGTAGGTGAACGGCATCAGCGTGAAGGTCAGGAACGCGGGGATCGCGATGCCCCAGTCCTGCCAGTCGATCTTGCCGACCTGGGAGACCATCATGAAGCCGACGACGACGAGCGCCGGGGCCACGGCTTCGAACGGGACCAGGTTGATCAGCGGGGTGAAGAACATGGCGACCAGGAACAGCAGGCCGGTGACGATCGAGGCCAGGCCGGTGCGGGCGCCTTCGCCGATGCCGGCGCCGGATTCAACGTAGATCTGGTTGGAGGAGACGGACGCGCCGCCGCCCACGATCGCGCCCAGGGCGTCAATCTGCAGCACCCGGTCCACGTTGGGGATGTTGCCGTCCTTGTCGATGGTGCCGGCCTCGGTGGCCAGGCCCACCATCGTGCCCATCGCGTCGAAGAAGATGCTCAGCAGGATCACGAACGCCAGCAGGGTCGCGGCGACGAAGCCGAGGTGCTCGAACGCGCCGAACGGGTTGGCCTTGCCGATCAGGGACAGGTCCGGGGCGGCCCATTCGGTGAACTTGGGCGCCACGAGGGACCAGCCCTGCGGGTTGTAGTTCTTGCCGTCGAAGCTGGGCCCGATGTGCAGGGTGAATTCCAGGATCACGGACAGGATGGTGGAGGTGATGATGCCGATCAGGATCGCGCCCTTGACCTTGCGGACCACCAGGGCGATGGTCAGGATCAGGCCGACCACAAACACCAGCGTGGGCCAGCCCAGCAGCTTGCCATCGAAGCCGAGGCCGACGGGCACGGTGGTGCCGGCGACGTCAGGGATGCGGCGGACGAAGCCGGCGTTGACCAGGCCGATCAGGGCGATGAAGAGGCCGATACCGACCACGATCGCGGTCTTGAGCCCTTCCGGGACGGCCTTGAACACGGCGGTCCGGAAGCCGGTCAGCACCAGGATCAGCATCGTGACGCCGGAGAGGACCACCAGGCCCATCATGTCCGGCCAGGTCAGGCCCGGATTGGTGGCGACGGTGACGGCCACGAATGCGTTGACGCCCAGGCCGGTAGCCAGCGCGAAGGGGTGCTTGGCCCAGGCCCCCATCAGGATGGTCAGGATGCCGGCCGCGAAGGCGGTCACGGCGGCGACAGCCGGGAAGCCGAGCGTCCCGCCGGACGAATCCGGGCCGGAAAGGATCAGCGGATTCAGCACCACGATGTAGCTCATGGCAAAGAACGTGGCGAACCCGCCACGGATCTCGCGCGAGAAGTTCGACCCCCGCTCGGAAATCTTGAAATACCGGTCGAGTGCAGAGCCCTGCTTAAGCATTGGTCCTCCGGGAGGGAAAGGGGGTGTTAGCTAAATCCTATTAGGCGTGACGGCGCCCACCTGCCAAATTCGCCTAGTCTGTAAGGAAGCCAACACAAGGAGCAGTTCTTCCATGCGTTCAATCCGAGAACTTCCGGGCGCCCTGCTGGGCCTGATCACCGCCGTGGCGGTCCTGCTGGGCATCGCGCTCCTGGGTGCCGCTCCGGCGTTGGCCCACGACGCTGTGGAGTCCACCAGCCCGGCCGCCGGCGCGACGCTGCCCACCCCGCCGGCCTCGGTCTCGCTCACCCTCACCAACAAACCGCTGGCGATCGGCACGCAGATCAAGGTCAGCGACGCGGCCGGGACCAACTGGGCCGACGGCGCGGTTGAGATCGTGGACAATGTGGCGTCGCAGAAGCTGAAGACGGGCGCACCGGCCGGTTCCTACACCGTGCAGTGGCGGGTGGCCAGCGCGGACGGTCACCCGATCGAGGGCACCTTCACCTTCACCGCCGCGGAAGCGGGCGCAGGCGCGACGGCGGGCGGCACGGCCCCGGCGTCAGGCTCGGTACCGACGCTGGGCACCGCCCAGCCGGGAACCACGATCGCGCCCTCGCCCCGGGCGCCGGACGCCTCGCAGCCCTTCCCGTGGAGCATCGTGCTCTTCGTGGCGGTGGCCGTGGGCATCCTGGTTGCCCTGGGCCTGATGGCGAAGCGGCGGCCTAAAGACGGCACCAATGAGGACGAGAGCGACGGCACCGGCGGCACGGACGCCAACCCGGACGAGCCGGCCGGGGAACCCCGAAACTAGCCGGGCCGAAGCCGACCCGAAGCCCGTCGTCGAGGCCGGTTCCTAGGCCGGCAGCGCCAGCCCTGCGGACAGCAGCGGGGGCGTGCCGTCCGGGTGGACCTTGGCGGAAATCGCCTGGCCCACCAGCTTGGCCTGGCGCAGGACTTCCTTCGGCGTGGGGGTGATCAGCTCGCCGACGCCGACGAGGTACATGCCGAGCGCGTGCATGGCCGCCATGAGGTTCTGGCCTGCGGCCACCCCCAAATCGGCGAGCATGCGGCGCAACTGGCTGTGCGCGCAGCGGGTCAGCACCAGGTGGTCGGCGTACAGGATGCCATTGGGCGTGCTGACGGCCCACTGCTGCGCCGGGTGTCCGGCTTCTTGGAAGTCAAGGCCCTCGACCGCCTGGCCGTCCGCCTCCAGGTGGTCCAGCTGCAGAGCCCGCACGTTGTTGCGGATGTCGAGGCTGTGGCTGGCGGCGTAGTTCCGCAGGTGGCGCAGGATTTCGTTGCGCTCCCTGAGGGTGGCGGCGTCCGCCGCGTCGCAGCGCTGCAGCGAGGAGGTATTGGCCGGGTTCCCGGCGCCCAGCAGGTCCAGTCCGTCAACCACGATGGCTCCGACACCCCGGCGCTGCAGTTCGCTGGCGACCGCCAGTCCGGACAGGCCCGTGCCGATGACCACAGTGCTGGTCCGTTCGATACCGCCGTACACAGGCATGCTCGACACTGCGGGGTCCCTCCTCGAATGGTGCGGATTCCGGGCCCATGCCCGGAACGCTGGTCCGGCGATCCGTCCTGACGCGCCCCGCAAGGGAGCCGGCGATCTGAAAGACGAGTCTCGGTTCAGCAGTGCCTCAGAGGATACCCAAGATTGGGGGCTGTGAACAGGGCCTGTCCGGCTTTGCTATTTCCGCGGGTTTTCAGCGGTTTAACCGCGAACCGGCGGGCCGGGCCGCCGCCGTTCCGCGGGTTTCCGGCCCGGGCCGCCGGTATGTAAACACCTGGTAAATCCTGCCCGTGCCTCCGGCGGACGCCGCACCCTGACACTTCTGGCAGAATAGCCGCAACACAGCCACGTAACGCGAGGAGGCGGACCCCATGGCCCGAGAACAGGTGTACCCGGATCCGGCGGGGGACGACGCCGGCGAGCGGTCCGCTCCTCGGGGGATCGTCGTCGGCGTGGACGGCTCGGAGCACAGCCACTGTGCCCTGGTCTGGGCCGCCCGCGAAGCGGCGCGACGGGGCAGCCCGCTGCACATCGTGACCGCCTACTCGGTGCCCGTCTTCGCCGCCTCCGGGCTGGATGGCGGCTACGCCACGGTCGACGATTCAGTCATCCGGGAGGGCGCCGAAGCCATCCTGAAGCAGGCAATGGACAAGGTGGCCGGCTACAACATCGACGTCGATGCGTCGGTGGAGAACGGAGACGCCTCCGGGGTCCTGCTGGACATGACCGAAACCGCCGAACTGCTGGTTTTCGGCACCCGCGGCCGGGGCGGGTTCGTGGGCCGGCTCCTCGGATCGGTCAGCAGCGCGCTTCCCGCGCACGCCAAGTGCCCCACGGTCACGGTGCCGCTCATTTGCGGCGACCGGCTGGGCGAAACCACGCAGGACAAACACGTCCGGGCCGAACGGGAAAAATCCGGCCACCAGCCGGTCGAAAACGTCGTGGTGGTGGGCGTGGACGGCTCCGAGCAGGCCCGGGTGGCGGTCCTGGAGGCGGCGGCCCAAGCCGAACGGCTCTCCGCGCCGCTGCGCCTGGTCTGCGCGGTCCCGCAATACAGCGGCTCCCTCGCCTGGGTCCCGGCCCCGATGGACCGCGAAGCCCTCTTCGCGGATATCCGCGTCCAGCTCGACGCCGGCGTGGCGTGGCTCAAGAGCCACTTCCCGCGGCTCGAGGTCGAAACCCAGCTTGTGGACGGCTCCCCGATCGACATCCTCGTCGAGGCCAGCCGGCACGTGGAACTCGTGGTGGTGGGCACCCGCGGCCGCGGCGGCTTCACCGGGATGCTGCTGGGATCCACATCCGACGGGATCCTGCACCACGCCAAGGGCCCGGTGATGGTGGTCCCGGACCGTGAGGACCCGCGGCTAGCCGACCGGGCCGCCTTCGGGCCCATGCTCGGCGACTCCTAGCCCGCCCCGGGACCGCAGCTTCGTCGTTGAAGGGGGCCGGGAGGTGGGGCAGCTACCCGATCCAGGGGCACAGCGGCGGCGCCCACCGCAAACGCTAAAACTGGCGCCGGGGCTGGTGGTCGCCCTGGAGCGGGCCGGCGCGGAGCTGCTGCCCGCCGTGGGCGGCAAGGCGGCCAACCTCGGCGAACTGCTGCGCGCCGGGTTCCCGGTTCCGCCCGGTTTCTGCTTGACGACCCAGGCCTACCGGCGTGCCACGTCCACTGCCGCGCTCGACGCCGTCCACACGCAGCTGGCCGCGGCCGCCCCCGCGGACCTCGCCAGGCTCGGCGGGCTGGCCGCCGCGGCCCGCCGGCTGGTCCTGGCCGCAGAAGTTCCGGCGGACGTCGCCGCGGCCGTGCGGGACGCGTACGCCGCGCTGGGAACGGACGCCCCGGTGGCGGTGCGCTCCTCCGCCACCGCCGAGGACCTGCCCTTTGCCAGCTTCGCCGGCCAGCAGGACAGCTTCCTGAACGTCGTGGGCGTTGACGCGGTCCTGGCCGCGGTCCGGCAGTGCTGGGCCTCGCTCTGGACGGACCGCGCCGTGAGCTACCGCGCCACCCACGCGATCAGCCCCGGGTCGGTGGCGCTCGCGGTGGTGGTCCAGCGGATGGTGGACACAGCAGTGGCCGGGGTCCTGTTTACCGCGAACCCGGTCACAGGTAGGCGGCACGAGGCAGTCATCGACGCCAGCCCGGGGCTCGGCGAGGCCGTGGTGTCCGGGGCGGTCAACCCGGACCACTTCGTCGTCGACAGCGCCACCCGGCAGATTCTGGAGCGCCGGGTCGGCAGCAAAGGGGTGCTCATCCGGCCGCTGCCGGGCGGCGGAACCGAACGGATTGTCCAGCCCGGCGCCGGCCCGGCGCCCTGCGTCGACGACGCCCGGCTGCTGGCGCTTGAGCTGCTGGGCCGCCGCGCGGAAGTGCACTTCGGTGCGCCGCAGGACCTCGAATGGGCGATCGACGGGGGCGGAGCGGCATGGTTGACGCAGTCCCGGCCCATCACCACGCTCTACCCGTTGCCCGAGCGGGCGCCAGTGGGGGAGGGGACCCGCGTCTACCTGTGTTTCAGCCTGGCCCAGGGCCTGACCCGCCCGCTGACACCGATGGGGCTGGCGGCCTTCCGGCTGATCGCCTCGTCCGTGGCCCGTGCGGCGCAGTTCGAGGTTCCCGCCCCGCACGACGGGCCGCCGCCGTACGTACAAGCCGGGCAGCGGCTCTTCTTTGACCTGACTCCGGTGGTGCGCAGCGGCGTCGGGCGGGCGATCGTTCCCCGGGTGTTCGACGTGATGGAGGCCCGCTCGGCGGCCGTGCTGCGCGGGCTGTTCCAGGACCCCCGCTTTTCAGTCATCGGCAGGTCTCCGTGGCGGGCATTGCGGCACATCGGCCCGGTGGCGGTGCGGGCCGGGGTCCCCGGCTCGTTGCTTCGGGCACTGTTCCGGCCGGAGGCGGCGCTGCGCCGGGCGGAACAGTTCGGAGAACGGTTCCGGGCCGCCCTGGTGGTCCCGGCCGGTGCCACCGCGGAGCAGCGGCTGGACCACGTGGAGCGGATCCTTGGCCAGGAGCTTTTCCCGGTGGTGCCCAACATCCTGCCCCTGCCGGCCCTGGGCTTCGCCCTGCTGGCGGCCGCCGGCAGGCTGCTGGGGCCGGGCGCCGGACCGGGGGTGCTGCAGCAGGTGCTGCGGGGACTGCCCCACAACGTCACCACCGAAATGGACCTGGCGCTCTGGCAGCTCGCCACGGCCGTCCGGGCCGACGCCGAGTCCGCAGCTTTGTTCGACGGCGTTGTGTTCACCGATGCCGGCACCAGCGCCGGCGCGGCGGTCCCGGACCTGGTGCGGCGCTACCGGGCGGGCACGCTGCCCGCCGCCGTGCAGTCCGGGATCGCCGCCTTCCTGGGCAGCTACGGTCACCGGGCTGTGGCGGAAATCGACGTCGGGATGCCGCGCTGGTCCGATGACCCGGCCTACATTTTCGGAGTCCTGGCCAACTATCTGCGCCTGGAGGACCCCGGCCGGGCCCCGGACCGGCAGTTCAGCAGGGCCGCCCGCGACGCCGAGGCCCAGGCGGAGCGGCTCGCCGCCGCTGCGGGGGCGCGCGGCAGGCTGCGCGGCGCGCTGGTGCGGGCGGCACTGAAACGCACCAGGATGTTCGCAGGGCTGCGGGAACTGCCGAAGTACCACATCGTGGAGGCCCTGGCCGCGGTGCGGGCACAGCTGCAGGCCATCGGAACGGAGCTGGCGGCCGCGGCCCGCATCCCGGACGCAGACGATGTCTTTTTCCTGGACCTGGTCGAAGTCCGGCAGGCCCTCACCGGGGCGCCGCTGCACCACCTGGTGGCGCAGCGCCGGGAAGCCTACGCCCGCGAACTTGGCCGCCGGCACATCCCGAGGGTGCTGCTCTCGGACGGGACCGAGCCGGAGGCGCTGCAGACCTACGCCGGCCGGACAGCAGTGGGTAGCCCGGGGCTCCTGACCGGCAGCCCCGCGTCTGCCGGTACCGTCACCGCCAGGGCCCGGGTCATCCTGGAGCCACAAGGGGCGCAGCTGGAGCCCGGGGAGGTCCTCGTGGCGCCCTCGACCGACCCGGGCTGGACCCCGCTGTTCCTGACCGCCGGCGGACTGGTGATGGAAATGGGCGGCCCCAACTCGCACGGCGCCGTCGTCGCCCGCGAATACGGGATTCCCGCCGTCGTCGGGGTGCCGGAGGCAACCTCGCTGATCGCCACCGGGCAGGATATTACGGTCGACGGCGGTGCCGGCACCGTGCTTCCGGCGGTCCCGCCGCAGGCGCCGGACGCCGGCGCGGAAGAATCTGCCGGCGCCCGGTGATCCTTGCCGTTTCCGGGCGTAACCTTGAAAGATGAGCCATGTTGGAGCGCGGTCGCAATGACCCGTACCTGGTTGCGCTGGCTGCCGGCCGCAACCGTCCCTGCCGTGATCGCTGCCGGCGTGTTGACGGGATCCCTTCCGGCCAGCGCGCAGGATCCCCTGCCGGCCAAATCACCCCAGCAAGTGCTGGAGCTGGTAGCCCAGCACCGCCAGACGTCCTTCTCCGGGACCCTGGAACAGACCTCCGAGCTGGGCCTGCCCGAACTTCCGCAGACAGGTCCGGGAACGGCGTCGGGCGACACCGCCTGGCTGGAACTGCTGACCGGACCGCATACGGCCCGGGTTTACCGCGACGGGGCGCAGAACGCCCGCGTCCAAGTGCTGGACCGGCTCGCCGAGCGCGACGTCATCCGGCACGGCAACGAGCTCTGGTTCTACAACTCCAAGGACAACACCGCCGCGCACGCTGTACTCCCGGCCCGGTCCGGAGACCGCCACCCGTCCGGGCAGGAGTCCGTGCCCACCCCGGACGTGCTGGCCGCGAAGCTCCTCGCCACGCTCGACCGCAGCAGCGATGTGAGCGTCGGAGCGGACGTGGAGGTCGCCGGGCGCGCCGCCTACCGGCTGGTGCTCACGCCCCGGTCCTCGACCACGCTGTTGGCCTCGATGGCGGTTTCGGTCGACGGCCAAAGCGGCATGCCGCTCGGCGTCGAGCTGACAGCGCGCGGCCAGGCCGAACCGGCGTTCAGCGTCGCCTTCACCAAGCTGTCGCTGGAGGCCCCGGACGCCGCCATCTTCCAGTTCAGCCCGCCGCCCGGCGCCACCGTCAAGGAGCTTCCGGTTCCGGACCATAAGGCAACGGGTGCTAAGCAACGGCCGGGTCCGGCCACGAAGGCCCCCGCCGCGGCTACGCGGGACAAGGCCAAAATCAGCGGGACCGGCTGGGAGTCCGTCGTCGAACTGCCCGCCGGCACCGTGCCCAAGGCAGCGCTGGACAACGGCACGCCGGAGCAACAGGGCAAACCCGGAAGCGCGGCGTCGCTGCTGGCCCAGGCGGCGGTCCCCGTGGCCGGCGGCAGGCTCCTCTCCAGTGCCCTGCTGAACGTGCTGATCCTTGACGACGGCCGTATCTTCGCCGGGTCGGTCCCGCTCGAGCGGCTCCAGGCCGCGGCTGCCGCCCGGTGACCGCCGTCGCGCCGTCCGCCGAACTGAGCATCGAGACCCAGGGCCTGAGCAAGCGCTTCGGCCGGCAGTTGGCAGTCGACGGCGTCGGCCTGGCGGTGCCCAAAGGCTCGGTCTTTGGTTTCCTGGGCCCCAACGGCTCGGGCAAGACCACCACGATCCGGATCATGCTGGGCCTCGCGGCGGCGTCGAGCGGCTCGGTGCGCGTTCTGGGCGAGGAGATGCCGCGGCAGCTGCGCGCGGTGCTGCCCCGGGTGGGCGCCCTGGTGGAAGGGCCTGCGTTCTACCCCTTCCTCTCCGGGGCCGCGAACCTGCTGCGCTTCGACGCCGCGGATCCGGAAGCGCCCGCCGGGACACGGCGCGCACGGGTGCACACGGCGCTGGAACGGGTAGGCCTGGCCCACGCCGCGGATAAAAAGGTCCGGGCCTATTCGTTGGGCATGAAGCAACGGCTGGGGATCGCCAACGCGCTGCTGGCACCCCGGGAGCTCCTGGTGCTGGATGAGCCGACCAACGGCCTGGACCCGCAGGGCACCCGCGAGGTGCGCCACCTCGTCCGGTCCCTCGCCGCGGACGGCGCCACCGTGTTCGTCTCCAGCCACCTGCTGGCCGAGGTGGAACAGATCTGCACACACGCCGCCATCATGAGCGCCGGCCGCCTGGTGGCCCAGGGCCCCCTGCCGGAACTGCGGCAGGCCGGGCATTCCAAGGTCCGGCTGCTGACCCCGGACCCCGGCGCCGCCGCCCGGGTGCTGGCCGGCCTGGGACTGACGGTCGACGGCGGGAAGCCCGACGGCGGTGCTTCCGACGGAGGGAGTGCCGGGGCTTGGGGCGAGGTGCTGTATGCGCCGCTGCCGGTCGGCGCCGCCGCCGGCGCCCCCTCGCCGGAGGAGCTGGTGGCCGCCCTGGTGGCCGCCGGCGTCCGGGTCCGCGGCTTCGCCGTGGAACAGGGCAGCCTCGAGGACCGCTTCGTCGAATTGACCGGGGAGGGCTTCGACGTTGCGCAATAATCCGCCCGCCCCGAGTGCAGGCGACCCCGCGCGGGGGGAGCCTCAGCTGACGCCTGCCCCGGCTGCCGCTTCTGCCCCGGGGGTGGCAAGGGCACCGGGCCTTCGGCTGCTCGGCTCCGAGCTGAGTGTGCTTTTCCGCCGCCGCCGCACCTGGGCGATGTTGCTCGCCCTGGCAGCCATCCCGGTGCTGATCGCCGTGGCCGTGCGGCTCTCCTCGGCGGTGCCGGCCGGCCGCGGGCCCGCGTTCCTGGACCGGATCAGCCAAAACGGCCTGTTCGTCGGCGTCACGGCCATGCTGGTCGCCGTCCCGCTGTTCCTGCCCCTGACGATCGGGGTGGTCGCAGGTGACACCCTGGCGGGGGAGGCCGGGCTGGGGACGCTGCGCTATCTCCTCGCCGCCCCGGCCGGGCGGGGCCGGCTGCTGTTGGTCAAGTATGCCGGCGCCGCGGTGTTCGCCGTCGCAGCTCCGTTCACGGTGGCTCTGGTCGGGGCAGGCATCGGGGCGGCGCTGTTCCCGGTGGGGCCGGTGACCCTGCTCTCCGGCGACTCGATCGGCGCCGGAGAGGCATTCGGGCGGCTGCTGCTGATTGCCGCTTATCTGGCGGTTTCACTCGTGGGGCTGTCGGCCATTGGCCTGTTCATGTCGGCCCTGACGGACGTGCCCGTCGGTGCGATGGCGGCCACGGTGGTGCTGGCCGTCGTCGCCCAGGTTGCCGACGCGCTGCCGCAGCTGGAGTGGCTGCACCCGTGGCTCTTTACGCATCGGTGGCTCGACTTTGCCGACCTGTTGCGCCAGCCCGTCGCCTGGGACTCGTTCGCCGCCAACGCGCTGCTGCAGGGCGGCTACCTGGCCTTCTTCGGCGCCCTCGCCTACGCCCGGTTCACCACGAAGGACGTGCTCTCCTAGGGCGTCGGGGGTGCCGTGCCGGGGGTCGGTCCCGGCTCAGTACCGGGCGGCGTACGGGTACAGCTGCATCCCGGACATGGATGCGAGGTCCGTCACGGTCAGCCCGCTCTCCGGGTTCAGCGCCTGGACCACGCGGCCGCCGCCCAGGTAGATGGCCACGTGGTAGAAGCCCGGGGCGGAGCCCCAGACCAGCAGGTCGCCGGGCTGCGCCGCGGAGAGGGGCACGTGTACCGGAGCCTGCGCGTACTGCTGGGAGGCCGTGCGCGGCAGCTGCTTGCCGGCTGCGGCGAACGCATTCTGGACCAGGCCGGAGCAGTCGAAGCCGTAGGCGCCGGTGCCGCCGTACTGGTAGAAGTACGGCGAACCGACCTTGTTGAGGGCCGCGGAAATCGCCACCTGGTTGGAACCACCCGGCGCGGGAGCAGGTACCGGTGCAGGCGGGGCAGGACGCGGGGCGGGTGCCGGCGGGGCGGGACGGTGTGCCGGCGCCGGGGCGGGCCGGACGGGTGCGGGCTGGACCGGCGCTGGGAGGGTGGGAACGGGCTCCGGCCCGGCCGGTGACCGGGGAGGCGCGGGCGACGTCGGCGTTGCACCGGCCGGGAGCGCCGGTGCAACCGGCGCAGGCTCCGCTGCCCGGGCAGGCTGCGGGCCGGCGGCCGCCGCTGCGGTCAGTGCCGCGAGCCGTGCCTGCTGGCGCTGCCGGTCCAGGGCGTCCACCCGGGCGGACTCCAGTGCCACGGTGGTGTTCCGCAGCGTGGCCAACTGGCCCACCAGGATTTTCCGCTGGGCGGCGGCATCGGACACGGCTTTTTGCCTGTCTTTGTCGGCGCGTTCGGCGTCGGTCTTGCGGGACTCCGCGGTGCGGGCAGCGTCGTCGGCAGCGCGGTCCGCGTCCGCAGCGGCGTCCTTCGAGGACCGCGCGGCGGCGGCAGCATTCTCCGCGGCCTGGAAGGCACGGGTTCGGCCGGCGGCCACCGCCTCGAGCGTGGCGGCCTGCTGGAGCGCCTCGCCGTTCCCGCTGACCAGGCTGAGCGCCGGCGTCATGCCGCCATTGCGGTAAAGGTCACCGGCGAGTTGGCCGATCAGCCGGCGGGCTTTCTTCTGCTCGGCCTCGGCGGCGGCGGCCTTGGCGTCCGCCACGGCGGCGGCGTCCCGCCTGATCTGCAGTTCCACCAGGGCGTCCGCATAGGCGTTGTTGGCGGCGAGTGAGGTGGCCAGTCCGGCCTCCTTGGCCGCAGAGGCGTCCGCCAGGATGCGGTCGATCCGGCTGACCTGGTCCGCCGTCGCGCTTTCACTGGTCTTGGCCGCGGCGATCTCCCCGGGCGTCGGCAGTTCCGGCGTGGCCGGCATCCTCAGTGAGGGAGCGGGCCTGGTGGCCGCGGGCGAGGCATGGGCGGGGACAGCGAGCGCCCCGAGCAGTACGACGGCGGTGCACAGCGCCGCGGCCCTGCCGGCGGATCCGGTCCAACCCATGGAAAACCTCGTTGCAGTCAGGCTGGCGCGAGCGAGGTCGGAATGTGGCACGTGAATGGCCCCTCTGCGGATCGCCCAGCAGGGACGAGGCTACGTGCCATATGCCACTTTGGCAACAAAGGTCACATCAGTAACATAAACAACAAGGATGTGATTTGGGCACATCTTGCGGGGTGTGTCGTGCCCGCCGAGGGCGGTTCCGGGCCTTCGGCGTGCGCCGGACCGGCGGATTATGCCGGGCTGTCAGGCGTGCTGGTGGGCCTCGTGTTCCGCGTGCGTGACCGGTTCAAGCTGGAAGGTGCAGTGCTCGGTGTCGAAGTGCGAGCCCAGGCAGCTGACCAGCTTGTCCAGCACCTTGTCCGCCCCGCGGGCTCCGAGCGCCGCGTCCTCCACCACCACGTGGGCGGAGAACACCGGCACCCCGGAGGTGATGGTCCAGATGTGGATGTCGTGCACGGACACCACACCGTCCACGGCCAGGATGTGCTCCCGGATCATCTGGACATCCACACCTTTGGGCGTGGCTTCGAGGAGCACGTCCACAACGTCGCGGAGCAGGTGCCAGGCCCGGGGCAGGATCATCAGCGCGATCACGATCGAGGCAATGGTGTCCGCGGCCTGGTAGCCGGTGGCCATAATGACGATGGCGGCGACAATGACGGCGAAGGAGCCCAACAGGTCGCCCAGGACCTCCAGGTAGGCGCCGCGGACGTTGAGGCTCTCCTTCTGGGCGCCGCGCAGGATCAAGAGCGAGACCAGGTTGGCCACCGCGCCCAGGACAGCGGCGAAAAGCATGACGTCGGTCTGGACTTCGGGGGCCGAGCCGAGGCGCCGGATGGCCTCGGTGAAGATGACCACGGAGATGACGATCAGGACCAGCGCGTTGGCCAGCGCGGCGAGGACCTCGGCCCGCTGGTATCCGTAGGTCCTCGAATCGCTCGCCGGACGCGCGGCAATCCAGGCGGCCACCAGCGCGATGAACACGCCGGCAGCGTCGGAGAGCATATGCCCGGCATCTGCTAGCAGTGCCAGCGAACCGGAGACCAGGGCACCAACAACCTGGATCAGGACCACGGACAGCGTGATGCCCAGCACGGCGATCAGGCGCTTGCGGTGCTTCCCCGTGGCCGTCATCCCGTGCGAGTGGCTGTGGTCGTGTCCCATGCCTCCAAGGCTAGTCGCCCCGGGCGCGGCTAGCCCCAGCCGAGTTCGTGCAGCCGCTCGTCGCTAATGCCGAAGTGGTGCGCGACCTCGTGGACCACGGTGACCGTCACTTCCTCGACCACGTCATCACGGGAGGCGCAGAGGTCCAGGATCGGCCGGCGGTAGATGGTGATCCGGTCCGGCAGCGAGCCGGCGTCCCACCAGGAGTCCCGTTCGGTCAGCGGCACGCCCTCGTAGAGTCCCAGCAGTACCGTGTCCGGGTCCTCGCCGGGTTGCGGGCTGTAGTCGTCCTCGATAAAGACGGCCACGTTGTCCATGGTCTTCGCCAGTTCCGGCGGGATGCGGTCCAGGGCGTCACCCACCGCGGCTTCGAACTCGTCCTCGGACATCGGGAAGGGGCCGGCGCCGCCGTCGTGGACGCCACCTTCGTCGTCATTGTTCCCGCCGGGAATGATCGGCAGGCCGGGCGGAAGGGATGCGGACATCTCCCGGACCCTAGGACCTGGCCGGAGCGCCGGGCAGGGCCCGGGAACGGCGCCGGGTCAGGGCGACGCCGGCGAGGCAGATCACCCCGCCCACCAGGCCCCAGAGGGTGGGAATTTCGCCCAGCACCAGCCAGGAGATCAGGATCGTGGTGCCGGGCACCAGGTACGTGGTGGCGGCAAGCCTGCCTGCGTCGATCAGCGAGAGCGCGTAGGCCCAGGTAGTGAATGCGATCGCGGTGGGGAAAATGCCGAGGTAGACCAGCCCCAGCGTTGCGGGCAGCGGAGCGGCCTGCAGCTCGGCGACGAGCTGGCCGCTGAACGGCAGGCAGCACACTGCGCCCACCATAATGCCGAACCAGGTGGCCTGCGCTGCGGGGAATTTCCGGAGCACCGGCTTCTGCACGATCACGCTCACCGCCGCGAGGGCGGCCGCGAGCAGACAGAGCAGCACGCCGGCGACGTCCGCCGTCGACCGCTGGCCGGAACCGAGAGCGATCACCGCCACACCGCCGAATGCGACCAGGCTGCCGATGATCAGCCAGCGCGGGAAGCCTTCCTTCAGGATGACCCCGGCCATCACGGCGACCAGGATGGGGTTGACGTTTATCAGCAGGGCGGCCGTGCCGGCGTCGAGCAGGTGTTCGGCGGCGTTCAGGGCGACGTTGTAGCCGCCGAACCACATCACGCCATAGGCCAGGATGGGCCACCACTCGCGGCCCCGCGGGAGCGCGGCGGCCCTGCGGAACTGCGGCAGGACCACCAGGCCCAGCACGACGGCGGCCACGGCAAGCCGTCCCAGGGTCAGCGGTCCCGGAGAGAAGCTGGGGCCGACGGCGCGGATGCCCACGAACGCCGACGCCCAAAGCACCACGGTGACGATGACGGCGGCGATTCCCAGCCGGCTGATCTGCCCGGGCCGGAGGGCGGCGCCTGGAGCGGCCTTCGGAGCGGCCGGCGGGGCCGCGTCGTGGGTGCTGTCCGGATGCGTATGGTCCGGATGGGTGCTGTCCGGGGAGGGGGAGCCTGTCTCGGCTGTTGTTGCCATGCTGCCAATCTAGCCCGTGCGGCGGGCCGGCGGCTGGCGGAAATCGGCCAGGTCTAGTCGACTTCCTGCCAACCTGCAGCCAAGTTCAGCGCCGTACCCGGCCCTGGCTCGCCGGCCATGATCTACCGGAGGGGCCGCGCGGCGGCCTGGATGGCAGCCGCGACCTCGTCAAGTGCGGCCGATCCGTGCCGCCACTGCTGCCAGTGGAGCGGAACGTCCATGCGCGCGGCGGGATCCAGGGCCACCATCGTGCCGTGCTGCAGCTCCGCGGCCACTTCTATTTCGGGGAGCAGTCCCCACCCCATTCCCCAGCGGATTGCCTCGCCGAACTCGTTGGCGGCCGGGATGTAGTGCCGGGGCGGTTTCAGTGCCGTGCGGCCCACCGACCGCAGGTACCGGTCCTGCAAATCATCCTTGCGGTCGAAAACTATGACCGGTGCGGCGGCGAGCGCTTCTGTTGCGGCGCCGTCGGAGAACCACCGGGCGGCGAAGCCGGGCGTGCAGACCGGGAGGTAGCGCATCACGCCCAGCCGCCGGGAAGAGCACCCGGGCGCCGCCTTGGCCGTGGTGGTGATGGCAGCGGCTGCGGCGCCGCTGCGCAGAAGCTCCAGCGAGTAGTCCTGGTCCTCGCGGAGAACCTCGAGCTGGACCCTTCCCGCCACCGCGGCCAGGCCGGCCAGCGCCCAGGTGTGCAGGGAATCGCTGTTGATCACCAGCGTCAGGCGTGTCCGCCCCTGGGGTTCCTGCGGCTGCAGCTCCCCGGCCAGGTCTGCGGAGAGCAGCTCCAGCTGCCGGGCGAAGCGCACCACGGCCTGGCCGGACTCCGTGAGTTCCGCAGGCCGCGCCCGGGTCAGCATCGGGCGGCCGACGGCGGTCTCGAGCGCGCGGATCCGCTGGCTGACGGCCGAGGGCGTCACGGATAAGTGGGCGGCAGCGGCGTCGAAGCTTCCGTGTGCGACGATCGCCGCCAGTGTCCGGGCCTGCTCCGGGGAGATGTCGATCATTAGCCAATCTTATGTAACAACAGAAAGATTAGCTGGCTTCAGCTTTCTCCGGCGCTTACCGTCGAAGGGTGATCCTCCCCCTGTTTTCCGGCCTCTCCGCCGGCCTGTCCCTCATTGTTGCCATCGGCGCCCAGAATGCCTTCGTCCTCCGCCAGGGCATCCAGCGCTCGCATGTCGCCATGGTCGTGGCTGTCTGCGCGGTCTCGGATCTGGTGCTGATCCTGCTGGGCGTCGCGGGCATCGGCGTTCTGTTGGACCGGGCACCCGCCGCCCTGGTGGTGATCAGATGGGCCGGGGCCGCCTTCCTGCTGGTCTACGGAGCCCTCGCGGCCCGGCGGGCGGTACGCGGGGAGCGGCTGGACGTCCCCGGAGACAAGCCCCCGGGCAGCAGGGCGGCGGTGCTGGCAACCTGTCTGGCTTTCACCTGGCTGAACCCGCACGTCTACCTGGACACTGTCCTGCTGCTCGGGTCGCTCGCAGCCGCCCAGGGCGAAACCGGCCGCTGGTGGTTTGCCGCCGGAGCCGGCCTTGGGAGCATCGCCTGGTTCACTGCCCTCGGTGCGGGGGCGCGGTACCTGACGCCGTTGTTCCAGCGCCGGGCGGCCTGGCGGGTACTGGACGCCGGAATCGCCGTCGTGATGGTCACCCTCGCCGCGTTGCTGCTCGCCTGAGCGCCGCGCCGGCAGCCGCTACGTGCCGCGTCCGGACCATTCGAGGAGCCGGTCCACCGGCCAAGTGGTGATGATCCGCTCCGCGGGAACGCCGTTCCGGGCGGCCCGTTCCGCGCCATATTGCAGGAAATCCAGCTGGCCCGGAGCATGCGCGTCGCTGTCGATGCTGAACAGGCACCCGGCGTCGAGGGCCAGCTGGATCAGTTCGTCCGGCGGGTCCTGGCGTTCCGGGCGGGCGTTGATCTCGACGGCGACGCCGTGCTCCGCGCACGCCGTAAACACCCGTTTCGCGTCAAACTCCGACGGCGGCCGGGTCCCGCGGGAGCCGTTCAGGAGCCGGCCGGTGCAGTGCCCCAGCACCCGGGTGTGCGGGTCCTCGATGCCGGCCAGCATCCGCCGGGTCATGGTCCGGCGGTCGGAGCGGAGCTTCGAGTGCACGCTCGCCACCACGATGTCCAGGCGGTCCAGCAGCTCCGGGGCCTGGTCCAGCGTCCCGTCCTCCAGGATGTCGACTTCAATGCCGGAGAGCAGCCGGACCTGCGGGCTGCCCGTGCCGGCGTCTGCCGCTTCGGCGGCCCCGGCGCCGATCCTGGCGATCACTTCCAGCTGTTCGGTGAGGCGCTCGGCGCTCAGGCCGTTCGCGATCCTGAGCGTGGGGGAGTGGTCGGTCAGGGCCAGGTACTCACGTCCCAGCGTCCGGGCCGCGTCCAGCATGGCCTCGATCGGTGAACCGCCGTCGGACCAGTCGCTGTGCGTGTGCAGGTCTCCGCGGAGGCTTGCCAGCAGCTCCCGCCCGCCGGTGGCGAGGGGTTCGGCGCCGCGTTCGCGCAGGGCCGCAAGGTAGTCGGGAATGCCGCCGTCGACCGCCTGGGCGATCACCTCGAAGGTCCGGTCGCCGATCCCCTTCATACGCTTCAGCCGGCCATCCGCCCTTCGTGCCGCCAGTTCCTCGGGGGAAAAGCCGCCAATCAGTCCGGCCGCCTTGCGGAAGGCCTGCACCTTGTAAGTGGTGGCACGTTCGCGTTCTAGCCAGAAAGCGATCTCATTGAGGGCAGCAAGGGCGTCCATCCGTCCATCATCCGCACAGCCCTACGGGCCCTGTCCAGAGCCTATTCCCGTTTGGTGGAGCGGATTTTGGAGATTTCGGGAGTTGGCCCTATAGTTTTATAGGTCCAGTTCGGAGGAACCCGAAGGGAACAAAAACGAAGGCTTCGGCCCTTAATTTTTGCCCTCGCTTCAGCGGTTTTTTCGGATGGCGTCCTGGCCCCCATCGTCTAGCGGCCTAGGACACCGCCCTTTCACGGCGGCGGCACGGGTTCGAATCCCGTTGGGGGTACGCAAGGAACTGGTCAAGCCGGATGAAAAAGTCTGGTAGGCTAAAGGCCTTGAAAAATTGCAGTAGCGATACTGCAGGCAGCAAGAAACAGCAGTAAATAAGCAGTAAAAGCAAGGCCCTGTAGCGCAGTTGGTTAGCGCGCCGCCCTGTCACGGCGGAGGTCGCGGGTTCAAGTCCCGTCAGGGTCGCTCTGATTGCCAGAAGAAATTCCGGCCGTCATGGTGACACGTCACCTAGGCTCTGTAGCTCAGTTGGTAGAGCGTTCGACTGAAAATCGAAAGGTCACCGGATCGACGCCGGTCGGAGCCACCACTGGGAAGCATCAGTTCTTACACGAACTGGTGCTTTTCTTCTTTAACGCCCATCGACTGTTCCGTAGGTGCCCTTTTGGGGCGTGAAAACGGCGCTTATGGAGCAATCGAGGTGCCTGGAAGCTCGGTACGAAGTTGCAGGCAATACGCAGAGGCTACGGATAGACAGGATGCGGCGCAGGGAGTAGACATTGAGCGAACCCATGGCGTAGAGGGGGAGGACGCTCAGTGGAGATCGCCGACAGCTCGGATCTGCGGGAGACAGACACCGGTGAGCCGTGTCCGGGCGCAGAGACCCGCTTCAGCCCCGCCGCCGCACGCGGCTGCTTCGCCCGGCGCCGCCGGCGCGAGGGTTTGCCCGGGCGAGGGGGGTTCAGGTGTTGATGACTTTTTGGCGGTTCCGCCGCGCCTTGGCACCACGCGCCGCGGCCTTGGGTGCCGGAGCTGCCCTGGTCGTCCTCGCGGCTGCCCTGCAGGTGGCGCTGCCGTGGCCCCTGAAAGTCATTGTCGATGATGTGCTCAAGACCCCGGGCGCTGCGAGCCAGAACGAGTTCCTGCGAACGTTCGGCGCGGCCGGACTGCAGGGTCAGCAGCTCCTGTTGGTGGCAATTGCCTGCCTGTTGGTGCTCACCCTGGCCAACGCGATGGCCCACTATTTTGGGGCGCGGCTGCTGAACGGCGTCGGAGAGCGGGTCATGGCATCCATCCGCTCCGAGGTGTTCACCCACCTCCAGCGGCTGTCCCTGTCCTTCCATGACAAGCAGAGGCTCGGGGATCTGGTCACGCGCGCGACCACGGACATCGACTACGTGCGCGCCATGATCATCTCAATGCTGGCGGTCCTGGTACCCAACATCCTCATTCTGGCTTTTATCACGACGATCTGCGTGGTGGTTGATCCGGGCTTCGCCATGATTGCTTTGGCTGTCTCACCGGTGCTGTTCGCGACGGTGCTGATGTACCGCCCCCGCATCAAGGCGGCGTCCCGGACTGCGCGGAGAAGGGACAGCGACATTGCCTCCACGATGACGGAAACCTTCTCTTCGGTCCGGGTTATGCAGTCCTCCTCCAGCGAGGCCCGTCATGAGGCCGCCTTCCAGCTCCGCAATGCCGCGCGGATGAATGCGGGCCTGAGACTGGTCCGGTTGCAGGCGGCACTGTCCCCGCTGGTGGATGTCATCGTCACACTTGGCACCGTCGTCGTGCTGTGGGCGGGTGTGCAGCGGGTGCTGGACGGTTCGATGACGCTGGGGCTGTTGTTGGTCTTTCTGGCGTACCTCAAAGCCCTTTACGATCCGATGAAGGAACTTTCCAAGCTGACGACGGTCATGAGCCGGGGCCAGGTCAGCGCGGAGCGGCTCCAGGACGTCCTGAGCACCGCCCCCGCGATAACAGACCCCCCTGGTGCCCGGCCGGCGCCCCGGCTGGAGGGCGCGGTGGAGCTGCGGGATGTCGACTTCCACTACGACGATTCCGAGGTGCTGCACCAGATTAACCTCCGTGTGGAGCCGGGCCGGATGATTGCGCTGACCGGACCCACCGGTGCGGGCAAGTCAACGGTGGTCAGCCTTATCCCGCGGCTCTACGACGTGACAGGCGGCGCCGTTCTCCTGGACGGCATGGACGTCCGCGAACTCCAGCTGGCCACGGTGCGCCAGCAGATCTCGATGGTCCTGCAAGAGTCCATACTGTTTCACGGCACCATCTACGACAACATCGCCTACGGCTCGGACAACGTCACTCCGGAACGGGTCTTCGCCGCAGCCCACGCCGCGCACGTCGACGAATTCGTTGATCAGCTGCCGCTCGGCTATGACACACCCGTTGCTGAGCGGGGTGTCAGCCTGTCCGGCGGCCAACGCCAGCGCATCGCGATCGCCCGGGCCCTGGTCCGCGATACACCGATCGTCATCCTTGATGAGCCCACCTCCGGCCTGGACGCCATTTCCGAACAATACGTGATGCAGGGCATGGACCGGCTCATGGCCGGCCGGACCGTCATCGTCATTGCTCACCGCCTCTCCACTCTCCGGCGCGCGGACAAGATCTACGTGCTGGACAAGGGGCGGATTGTGGAAAGCGGTAACCACCGGCAACTCCTCGCCGCCGGCGGTCTCTACAGCCGGCTCGACGGGCTGCAGGGGGCCCAGGATCTTCCGGTCCTGCCGCTGCCTGCTCCGGGCGTTGTCCGCGAGGTAACGTCGGACAGGCCCAAGACCTCAGGAGCCCTCCCCTGGCGGATCGGGAGGGAGGGTGCCTTGGAGGTGATGTTGGTCCATCGGCGCAGCCATCAGGATTGGTCCATCCCCAAGGGAAAGGCAGAGCCGGGCGAGACAGACCAGGAATGTGCGCTGCGGGAAGTCAGCGAAGAGACGGGTCTCGTCTGCCGCCCCGGTTCGGAATTGCCGCAGGTCACCTATCTGGACCGCCGACGGCGCCTCAAAACGGTCCGCTACTGGGCCGCCGAGGCCCAGGGCGGCGTCTTCTCGGCCAACGATGAAGTGGACGAGGCGCGCTGGTTCAGCCTTCCGGCGGCGCTGCGCACCCTGAGCGAACCACGCGAAAGGCCCGTTATTCTCGCCCTGGGCGGGGTCCTGGAGCGGGAACTTGGGATCCGTGCGGTGCCGGCCCGGGACAGGATGCTGTTGCTTATCCGCGGAGCCCCAGCAACACCCCGGCACCTGTGGGACCACTCCGAAATCACCCGGCCGCTGGCCCACGAAGGACGCACGACAGCCCGCTCCCTCGAGAGCCTCGGCTCGTTCTTCGAAATAAACCGGGTCCTCTCCGCGCCGGCCGCCCGGTGTATCGACACTGTTGAGCCGCTGGCACGCCGTGCAACCCTGACGGTGGAAGTAGCCAGTGACCTTTCCGACGGCCGTATCGAACAGGCGATGCGGCTCGTCGACAATGCCCGCGGCACGGGGACCGTGCTGTGCACGCATGAGGATGTCATCTCCTCGGTCCTGGACCGCCTGGCCGCGCGCGACCGGACAGACCTCGACAGCCGCGCGGGCCGCCGGCGCGGCTCGGTCTGGGCCCTGACGGGGGACACGTCACGCTACACCTGCGCGTATTACCTCCCCATGCCCGAGGCGGTCCAGCTGCCTGAACAGTGCGCGAACAGCAACTGACTGTCCCTCGCTGCGCGCCCCGATAATTCCCTCCGCGGCCAACCCGGTCGGGGCGGGCCTCAAAAACGTCCGCCTGGAGTGGGGTCCGACACCGCGCCCCGGGTTGGGGCACGCCGCCGGCCCGGCTAGACTCGCACGCTGGGGAAGAACGCCATTGCCGCGGACCGTTCCCGGACAGGTCCGCGGCGCAAGCCCGACCAGAAGAGTGATTTTGAACAGCATCCTGCACAAGACCCGCCGCCCGCTGACCGTCACCGTCCTCCTCGCCGCCGCGGCCCTGGCCGGCTGCTCCGCGCCGGAAGCCGCGGCCCCGCCGTCGTCGTCGGCCCCGGCGGCGTCCGCCACCGCCTCCGCAACGCCCAGCCCCGCCAAAACGTCCGGCCCGTATGGCGACTTCCCGACGGCCGCGGAGGCCTGCAAGACGATCTCCGAACAGGCCACGGGCGCCTCCCTGTTCCCGCTGTCGGCGGCGCAGGGCAAAACCGCCGAACTTGAGCAGCTCAAGGCGGAACTCAGCCGCACGGCAGAGCGCGTCCCGGACAGCCTCAAGGCCGACTTCGCCAAGCTCAACCAGGTCGCCGTTGCGGGCCTGAGCGACCAGACGGTCTACTCCAGCGGCACGTTCCAGGACGCCATGGCTCCCGTGACCGGTTGGATTGCCGCCAACTGCAAGTAGGACGCCCCGTGCTCGGCGCAACCGCGGAAATCCCGGCGAGGGGGCCCCACCCTCGGCCCCAAGGGCTAGGGTGGTGTCAAAGAGAAGGGGGAGTGCCAGATGGAGTACCAGAATTCTCAGTCCGCGGTTCCGGAGGTCGGGCTGCCTAACGCCGGGCTGCCGGGTGCGGCCCGGACCGCGACCGGCCGCACCGTCATTTCCGAAGCCGCCGTCGCCAAGGTGGCCGGCATCGCTGCCCGCGCGGTCCCCGGCGTGTATTCGCTGGGCACCGGGCCGTCCCGCGCACTGGGCGCCATCCGGGACGCGGTCGGCAGCTCGGACCACGCGGCCGGGGTACGCGCCGAGGTCGGCGAGACCCAGGTGGCCGTGGACATCGACCTCGTGGCGCTCTACGGCACCCCGCTGCACCCCCTGGCGGATCAGATCCGCGCCGCCGTCTACGCCGCCGTGGAGGAGCTCGTCGGGCTCCAGGTCATCGAAGTAAACATTGAAATCCATGACGTCTTCGTCCCCGGCCCGCCCAAGCCCGCGGCCTCCGGCGAGGTACGGCCCGTGAGGGAGGCCCTGCAGTGAACCTGACCGTAGTCGGCATAGCGGCGGGCGCCTTCCTGGCGTTCATGTCCTTCGCATTCGGCGTCTGGGGCTTCCTGGGCTCCCTGCTCTTCATGGCCCTCGGAGCCCTGCTGGGCCGCGCCGCGGAAGGGAAACTGGACCTGCGCAGCGTCATTGACGCCCTCACGGGCCGGCGTTCCTCCTCATGAGTGCCGCCGCCGGACGGCTGCTGGCCGGACACAACCGGATCAGCACCCAGGCCCTCACCAGCGTGGCGCGCGCCGCCGCTGCGGAGGCGCTCGGTGTGCCGCCGCAGGACGTCCGGGCCGACTGGGCCGACGACGACGGGCTGCTGGCGCTTTCGCTCGTCACCCCCATCGCCGTCCCGTCGCTCACAGCGGTGCTCAAGGACCCGGCGCGGGTCACCGCCTTCGGCGGCCCCATCTGGGACCGCGCGGTTGCCGCGAAAGCGGAGATCCTGCGCCGCGTCACGGAGCTCAGCGGTGCGCAATTGAGCCGGGTGGACATCCGCATCAGCGGGGCCAGCGTCACCGAGGGAGGCCGGATCCGGTGAGCCAGGCCGCCGAACGCCACTACGGCGACGCCGGGACCGGGCCCGCTGAGCCCGTCCCCGACGACGCCGGGGCCCGGCCTGCCCGATCCGGTGCAGGCTCCGGCGCGCCCGAAATGGAGAAAGTCCTGGCCCGCGAGACCACCTCGTCCCGGGCGGCCGCCGCCGTCATCGCGGCCCTCCTGGTCATCGGGCTGTGCAGCTACGCCCTGCTGGAAACGGCAGTGCGGGCCGTGGGACAGCCGCCATGGCTGATTGACCCGCAGACCGCCGCGGAGCGGGCCACGGCCCTCCCCGCCGGCATTCCCCCGCTGCTGCTCGGCGTCACCGGCGCGGTCCTGTTCGCGGCCGGGCTGTTCTTCTTCCTTAACGCCGTGCTTCCCGGACGACGTGCCCGGCACGTCCTCGCAGACCCCCGCGCCGGCGTCGTGGTCGATGACGAGGTCATCGCCTCGGCCCTGGCGCGGCGGGCGCGGCTCGCCGCCAACGTGACGCAGGAGCAGGTCATGGTGGTGGTCTCCCGGCGGCAGGTGCTGGTCAACGTCCGGCCAACCTCCGGCGTGCCGCTCCGCGCAGCGGACGTCCAGGCCGCTGTCCAGGCCGAGCTCCGGGAGATGGCGCTGTCGCCGATGCCCGAGGTCCGGGTCAACCTGGCATCCTCGGGGGTGATCGGCGCATGAACGGCACCCCGCGGCTCCTTAACCGGCTCCTGATCGGCATCCTCGGCGTCAAGCTCCTGGTGATCGGGGGCCTGCTGGTCCTGCTGGCCACCGTGCCGGCCGTCGGCCGCTGGTGGCAGGGCTGGTCCGCGGGCCTCTGGGGCGGAGTCCGCGGTCTCTTCGACCGCACCCGTTTCCCCGGTCAAACGATGAGCTGGCTGTGGATTGTCATGGTGGTGCTGCTGCTGCTCGTCATCGCGCTGATGGTGGCGTGGCTGGCGCAGCAGGGCAAAGGCCGGGCGAACCTGCTTGTCGCCCAGGACGACGCCGGTGAAGTGCCAGGCTATGTCCGGATCGGCGGCGGCGTGGCCGAGCAGGCACTCCGGGCGGCACTGGCCGACCGGCCGGATTTGGCCGGCGCCACGGTGGCCACCTACGAATTCAGGGGTGAGCCGGCCCTGCGGATCCGGGTGCAGCCGCGCCAGGGTGTTGCCCCGCATACCCTCGCGGCAGAAGTCTCGGCCCTGGTGGAGGCCCTGGACGCCGTGGTCGGCAAACGCACGCCGGTGCTGATCCACATCGGTTCCGGGGCGCGGTCCCGGTTCGGCCGGGCTGAACGCGTCCGCTGACGCGGCGCGTCGTGGTCCGACGCGGTCCGACGGGGTCCTACGGGACGCTCGGTCCGAGCTGTGCCTGGTGAGGTTTTGGAAACTTCCGCCCCACCCGAACCGCGGGTCCCAAGGGCTTTCCGCCCCCGCGGGGCCGCGGGTTGCGCGGTGAAGTCAATAACCGCAGCGGGGTCTCCGTTGCGTAAAGGTTTAATGTAAACGCTTGCATTCCTCACTAATTGCTCGCTACTGTGATTGGCACCACACCAACTGCACCACCGGTCCACGCCGGTACTCAGCGAGGAGCACCTGTATGAAAAACCGTAAGTACCTACTTCCCGCGGCCGCGGCCGGTGTCCTGGCCCTCTCCCTCACAGCCTGTGGAGGCGGCGGCAGCACGGGCGGTGGCGGCGGCTCGGCCGGCGGCGGCGACGCGGCGGCCGGCCTGGACGGCCGCGGCCCCATCACCTACGTACAGGGCAAGGACAACAGCAACGTGGTCCGGCCGCTGATCGAAAAGTGGAACGCGGCCCACCCGAACGAGAAGGTCACCTTCAAGGAGCAGACCGACCAGGCCGACCAGCAGCACGACGACCTGGTCCAGCACTTCCAGGCGAAGCAGTCCGACTACGACGTCGTCGACGTCGACGTGGTGTGGACCGCCGAATTCGCCGCCAAGGGCTGGCTGCAGCCCCTGAAGGACAAGATGGCCATCGATACGAGCGCCATGCTCAAGCCGACGGTTGACAGTGCCACCTACAAGGGCACCCTCTACGCCGCTCCGCAGACCTCCGACGGCGGGTTCCTGTACTACCGCAAGGACCTCGTCCCCACGGCGCCCAAGACCTGGGACGAGATGATGGGCATGTGCTCCATCGCCAAGACCAACAACATCGGCTGCTACGCCGGCCAGTTTTCGAAGTACGAAGGCCTCACGGTCAACGCCTCCGAGGCGATCAACTCCGCCGGCGGCTCCGTGCTGGACAAGGACGGCAAGCCGAACCTGAACACCGAGGAAGCCAAGGCCGGACTGGCTAACCTCGCGAAGGCCTACAAGGACGGAAACATCCCCAAGGAAGCCATCACCTTCAAGGAAGAGGAATCCCGCCAGGCCTTCCAGGATGGCAAACTGCTGTTCCTGCGCAACTGGCCCTACGCGTACAACCTGATCACCACCGAAGGCTCCTCCAAGGTGAAGGACAAGCTCGGCCTGGCTCCGCTTCCCGGCAAGGACGGCCCCGGCGCGTCATCGCTGGGCGGCCACAACGCGGCGGTCAGCGTCTACTCCAAGAACAAGGCAACGGCGCTGGACTTCCTGAAGTTCCTGACGTCGGAGGAAACTGAGAAGTTCTACGCCACCCAGGGTTCGCTGGCCCCGGTGCTGACGAAGCTCTACGACGACAAGGAACTGGTCGCCAAGCTGCCGTACCTGCCGGTGCTGAAGACCTCGATCGAGAACGCCGTCCCGCGTCCGGTGACCCCGTTCTACCCGGCCGTCACCAAGGCCATCCAGGACAACGCCTACCCCGCCATCAAGGGTGAAAAGCCGGTGGACCAGGCGCTGTCGGACATGCAGAAGTCCATCGAAACCCAGTCAAAGTAGTCCACCATGGCAACTGAATTGGGCCCGACGCCGGTTAAGAAGCCGGCGTCGGGCGGGACCGAGCTCCACCACGCACCCAAGGGGGTGGGGGAGGACAACGTCATCGCCAGCCAGGGCAAGTGGGCGTCGTGGCTGTTGGCCCCCACCATCATCGCGCTGGCCGTCGTCATCGTTTACCCGATCATCAGCGCCATCGTGATGTCCTTCCAGGCCGACGCCGGCCTGGATCCGGCCACCGGCCTCTTCACCGAGGGCGGCCCGGCCGGGTTCTCGAACTACGTCAACTGGCTCGCCCAGCAGTGCAGCGCGCCCGCCGGCGGAACGGTGGCCTGCCCGCCGGGTACCCTCGGATCCCAGTTCTGGTCCGCGACGGCCACGACGTTCTTCTTTACCGTCGTGACCGTGGCGCTGGAGACGGTGCTCGGCTTCTGGATGGCCATGATCATGGCCCGCACGTTCAAGGGCCGCAGCCTGGTCCGCGCCGCCGTGCTGGTGCCGTGGGCCATCCCCACCGCCGTCACCGCCAAGCTGTGGCTGTTCATCTTCGCCTTTGAGGGCATTGCCAACAAGCTTTTCAACACCACCATCCTGTGGACCGGCAGCGAATGGCCGGCCAAATGGGCGGTCATCATCGCCGACGTCTGGAAGACGACGCCGTTTATGGCGCTGCTGATCCTGGCCGGCCTACAGATGATTCCCGCGGAGGTGTACGAGGCGGCGAAGGTCGACGGCGCCACGGCCTGGCAGCGGTTCCGGATGATCACCCTGCCGCTGGTGAAGCCGGCGCTGATGGTGGCCATCCTCTTCCGCACCCTCGACGCGCTGCGCATGTTCGACCTGCCCTACATCCTGACCGGCGGGGCGAACAACACCACCACGCTGTCCATCCTGGTGATCAACCAGATCAGGCAGGGCTTCAACGCGGCAGCGGCGCTATCAACCATCACGTTCATCATCATTTTCCTTGTCGCCTTCATCTTCGTGCGATTCCTTGGCGCGAATGTGGTGGAGCAGCAGACCGGCGCTAGTAAGGGGAAGAAATGACCACGGCCGCGACCGAGCTGCGCGCGCAGCAGGACCGGGGGCGCAAGGTCGCCCAGAACCGGGAAAAGTGGGCCCAGGGCCGCACGTACATCAGTGCCCTGGTGATCCTCATCTGGTGCCTCGCCCCCGCGTACTGGATGGTGGTGACCGCCTTCCGCGACGTCGGGTTCACCTACGACACTTCGATCCTGCCGACGCACGTCACGCTGGAAAACTTCAACACGGCGTTCGACACCTCCTTCGGGAACCGCTTCGGCCAGGCGTTGCTGAACAGCGTGTTCATCGGCGTGGTGGTGACCGTGGTCTCGCTGCTGATCGGTGTGTTCGCCGCCTACGCCCTGGCCCGGTTGAACTTCCGGTTCAAGTTCCTGGTGCTGGGCTTCATCCTGGGGGCCTCGATGTTCCCCGGCGTCGCCCTCATCACCCCGCTGTTCCAGCTGTTCACCAACATCGGCTGGATGGGCACTTACCAGGCCCTGATCATCCCGAACATCTCGTTCGTGCTGCCGCTGACCGTCTACACGATGACGTCGTTCTTCCGCGAAATGCCGTGGGAGCTCGAGGAATCGGCGCGGGTGGACGGCTGCACGCAGGGCCAGGCCTTCCGGAAGGTGATCATGCCGCTCGCGGCCCCTGCCATCTTCACCACGGCCATCCTGGCGTTCATCTCCTCGTGGAATGAATTCCTCATCGCCAGCCAGCTCTCGTCCGACGCGACCCAGCCGGTCACCGTCGCCATTGCGAGCTTCGCCGGTGCCCAGCCCAACCAGATCCCGTACACGGCGATCATGGCGGCTGGAACCATCGTGACCATCCCGCTGGTGATCCTGGTGCTGGTGTTCCAGCGCAAGATCGTCGCCGGCCTGACGGCCGGCGCCGTCAAGTGACGGTTTCATGATGGCGGGTTCCTGATGGCACGCGGCCAGAACCAGGGCGAGATCCACCCCACGCACCGCAGGGTTCGCTCGGGTGAGGACTTCGACATCATCATCGGATTCCTGGGCTTCTGGGCGCTGGTCCTGCTGGCGGTCACCGTCTGGATGGAGGTGACCGCCCAGCCGGCCCTCGGCTGGGCCCTCGGGCTGCTCGCCACGCTGCTCGCACTCTACGGAATGATCCGGCTGCGGCGGCGCTTGCCCGGCCGGACGGCCGCCCGGCGGCGCTGAGGCGCCCGCCGGGGGCGGACCGGATACTGGAAAGGATCGGCGCCGTGGGGGGGCGGCACGCTGGACGCGATTTTGCGGATGGCCGACAAGGGGACACGGTGGCAAGGACAACTGACAGGGCGCAACGCGGCGGCCATTCCGGCGTCAGCATCGAGGACGTGGCGGCCGCCGCGGGCGTCTCCACCGCCACGGTCTCCCGGGCTGTCCGCGGCCTGCCCAGGGTCTCGCCCGCCACGCGGCAAAAGATCCTCGAAATTGCGGGGGCCCTCGGCTACGTGGCCTCCTCCTCGGCCTCGGGCCTGGCCACCGGGCGTACCCGGACCATCGGGGTGCTGGCACCGTTCGTGAGCCGCTGGTTCTTCTCGAAAGCCATCGAGGGCGCGGACCGCGAACTGCACGGACGCCAGTACAACCTCTCGCTGTTCAACCTGGGCGGGCACGGCAGCCACCGCGAGCGGCTGTTCAGCAAGACCATGGTCTACAAACAAATCGACGCCCTCCTGGTCCTCTGCATGGCCCTGACCCGGGAGGAACTGGAGCACCTGCAGAAGATCGACATCCCGCTGGTCGTGGTGGGCGGCCACGTCGAAGGCTGCGCCTACATCGGGATCGACGATTATGAGGCTGCCGCCACCGCGGTCCGCCACCTCATCGGGCTGGGCCACCGGGACATCGCGCTGCTGCACGGCGACGACGAAACAGACCTGAACTTCGACGTTCCGCGGGTCCGGATCAAGGCGTTCCAGGATGTTATGACCCAGGCGGCCCTGGACGTCCGGCCCGAGTGGGACGAGTGGGGGGACTTCACCGTCCGCAGCGGCCAGGCCGCGTTCCAGCGGCTGTGGGACCGTCCCGGACCGAAGCCCACCGCGATCTTCTGCGCCTCGGACGAGATGGCGATGGGGGTGGTCTTCGAGGCGCGTCGTGCCGGCGTCCGGATCCCGGAAGATCTGTCCGTGGTGGGGATCGACGACCACGAATTTTCCGCCGCGATGGGCCTCACCACGGTCGGCCAGCGCCCCGACGAACAGGCCGAGCTTGGCACCAAGATGCTGCTCGATGAACTCGACGGGATCGCGGGGGCGGTGCGCTCCACCGTGGCCCCGCACCGGCTGATCGTCCGGGACACGACGGCGGCGCCACGGCTCGCGCAGCCGCTCGCCCCGGCCTCCGGCTGATCGGTCCGGCGAAAAACCGACGCCGGAATCCTGGACAGGCGGCGAAGATATGCCTGGGCAGGCATACCTTCGGCGGGGCGGGCCTCAGGAGGCGCGTGCCTCAGGAGGCGCGTGCCAGCTGCCGGATCGGGATCCAGCGGGAGGCGAGCCGCCGGTACGCTGCGGCCGCCCCGGTCATGTCGCCCTCGGCAAGGCACTCGATGCCCAGCCGGACGTCCAGCGGGGAATCGTCCGGGTAGACCTTGTCGGCCACGGCGCCGTAGTCGAGCTCCACGACCGAATCAGGGTGGAAGAGCTCCAGCCATTCGGTGAGCTGGGTCAGGTCCTCGAGCATGTCCAGCTCGGGGGCGGCGAGGGCCAGGTGGGCCACGGCGTGCCGGACCCGTTCCAGCGCGGTGCCGATCGTGGCCCGGATGCGCACCGTGATGATCCGTCCGCCGGACTCCACCACATCCGTGGGGTCTGATTCCTGGAAAAGGCAGAACCAGCTGAACGGAATCCCCCAGGTCGAGGCCCGGGTGTGGACCCGGCCGATTCCTTCGCGCGCCTTCACTTGGTCGATGCGTTCCTGATGCCGGTCCCGCTGTTCCTCCGGGATCAGCAGCTGGGCGAGCGGGCCGTGGATCCCCTCCATCAGGGCGTTGGCGGCCAGCCCGGCGCGCAGCACCAGCTGGCTCGGGCAGTACAGCAGCCTGGCCGGCAGGACCTCTTTGTTGGGTGCACTGCCGGCTCCGTTGTCGGTAGGAGCATCGCCGTCGGCGGGGCCAGCCGGTCTGCCGGCAGAGCTGCTGACGGCCAGCACGCGGACCAGGTCGGTCTGCCCGGTGGGAAAGGGATCCCCGCCGGGACGCGTGATGCGGCCCAGGGACGCCAGCAGTTCGGCATTTTCCACCGCGGCGCGGGACTCCGAGCGGGCGCCTGCGGCCCGCAGGGCCTCCTGCTGGTCGGCGGGGAAGGCCTCCAGCGGTTCGTAGACCCGCAGCGTTGAGGAGAACGGCAAGCCCGCCTGGCCGTGGTAGAGGTTGCCTGTCATCGCGGACCGGCGCTTCCCTGGCGGGCGTCCATCAGCCTGCCAGCTCCACGACGACCGGGGCGTGGTCCGAGGCGCCCTTGCCCTTGCGCTCCTCGCGGTCGATCGAGGCGCCGGTCACGCGGGCCGCCAGGGCGGGGGAGGCGAGGACGAAGTCGATCCGCATCCCCTCCTTTTTCGGGAAGCGCAGCTGGGTGTAGTCCCAGTAGGTGTAAACGCCCGGTCCGGGCGCGTGCGGGCGGACGACGTCGGTGAACCCCGCCTCCTCGAAGGCGCGGAACGCCTCGCGCTCCGGTTCGCTGACGTGTGTAAGCCCTTCGGCGCGGAAGTAGTCGATGTCCCACACGTCCTCGTCCCGCGGGGCGATGTTCCAGTCACCCATCAGCGCGATCTGCGCCTCCGGGTCGGACTGGACCCAACCTTCGGCGTGGGCGCGGAGCGTGTCCAGCCAGCTGAGCTTGTAGGGCATGTGCTCATCATCGAGCGCCCGGCCATTGGGGACATAGAGGCTCCAGACCCGGATCCCGCCGCACGTGGCGCCGATCGCCCGGGCCTCCTGCACCTCGTCCTTGCCGCCCTTGCCGAACACCGGCTGGTTCATGAAGGTGCGTTCGACGTCGTCGAGCCCCACCCGGGAGGCGATGGCCACCCCGTTCCACTGGCTCAGGCCGAAGTGCGCGACCTCGTAGCCCATCCGCTCGAACAGTTCCCACGGGAAGTTGTCGTCCTTGCACTTGGTTTCCTGGATGGCCAGGACATCACAGTCGGTGCGCTGGAGCCAGGCCTCAACGCGGTCGGCACGGGCACGGAGCGAGTTCACATTCCAGGTAGCAATCTTCACAGTCCCTAACTTACCTTTCCTTGGCACCGCCGCGGCGGTGCCGGGACCCGCCGGACCGGGCCCGCAGCCGCCGCGCACTCTGGAGATTAGTAGGAAGTCCGAGTATATTCGGGTGCAGAGATGATCTAGGTCACATGCAAAGGAGCATTCCATCATGGTTCGTGAGCTTTCCCATTACGTCGGCGGACAGCACGTGGAGGGCACCTCGGGGCGCTTCAGCGACGTCTACGATCCCTGCACCGGCGAGGTGCAGGCCCGGCTCCCGCTGGCCAGCGCGGAGGAGGTCCGCAACGTCATCGCCAACGCCGAAAAGGGCCAGCTGGAATGGGCTGCGATGAACCCCCAGCGCCGCGGCCGGGTCCTGCTGAAGTTCGTGGATCTGGTCAACCAGAACATGGACGAGCTGGCCACCTTGCTGTCCTCCGAGCATGGCAAAACGTTCCTGGACGCCAAGGGCGACATCCAGCGCGGCATCGAGGTCGTCGAGTTCGCCGCCGGCGCCCCGCACCTGCTCAAGGGCGAGTTCTCCGACAGCGCCGGGACCGGCGTCGACGTCCACTCGATGCGGCAGCCGCTCGGCGTCGTCGCCGGCATCACCCCGTTCAACTTCCCGGCCATGATCCCGCTTTGGAAGTCCGGCCCGGCCCTGGCCGCCGGCAACTCCTTCATCCTCAAGCCCTCCGAACGGGACCCCTCCGTGCCGCTGCGGCTGGCGGAGCTGTTCACCGAGGCCGGGCTGCCGGACGGCGTGTTCAACGTGGTCAACGGCGACAAGGAAGCCGTGGACGCGCTGCTGGAGGACCCCCGCGTCCAGGCCATCGGTTTCGTCGGCTCCACCCCGATCGCGCAGTACATCTACGCCACCGCCGCCGCGCACGGCAAACGCGCCCAGTGCTTCGGCGGCGCCAAAAACCACATGGTGATCATGCCGGACGCGGATCTGGACATGGCCGCGGACGCGCTGATCGGCGCCGGCTTCGGGTCCGCCGGCGAACGCTGCATGGCGATCTCGGTCGCCGTCCCGGTGGGGAAAAAGACCGCCGACGCGCTCGTGGCAAAGCTGCAGGAACGGATCGCGGACCTGAAGGTGGGCCACAGCCTCGCCAAGGACTCGGACTTCGGCCCGGTCGTGGCCGCCTCCGCCAAGGAACGGATCGAGGGCTACATCGCCTCCGGCGTCGAGGAAGGCGCCAGCCTGGTCACGGACGGCCGCGGCCTCAAGGTGGAGGGCTACGATGGCGGCTTCTGGGTCGGCCCCACGCTGTTCGACAACGTCACCAAGGACATGAAGATCTACCAGGAGGAAATCTTCGGCCCGGTGCTCAGCGTGCTCCGCGCGGAGGACTACGACGAGGCCCTCCGGCTGTGCAGCGAGCACGAGTTCGGCAACGGCGTGGCCATCTTCACCCGCGACGGCGACGCCGCCCGCGACTTCGCCAGCCGCGTCCAGGTCGGCATGGTGGGCATCAACGTCCCGATCCCGGTGCCGATCGCCTACTACACCTTCGGTGGCTGGAAGGCCTCCGGCTTCGGTGACCTCAACCAGCACGGCGCCGACGCGTTCCGCTTCTACACCAAGACCAAGACGGTCACCACCCGCTGGCCCTCCGGCATCCGCCAGGGCGCCAGCTTCGTGATGCCGGAAGGCAGCTGATGGCGGAGCAGACGGCCGGAGAGCCCGCCGACGTTCTGTTCGAGCGCCGCGGCCGGCTCGGCGTCGTTACGCTGAACCGGCCCAGGGCCGTCAACGCGCTGACCGCCGGCATGGCAGCGGCGATGCTGCAGCAGCTCACGCTCTGGGCCGACGACGACGCCGTGGCCGCCGTGCTGGTCCGCGGCGCCGGCGAGCGGGGGCTGTGCGCCGGCGGGGACATCGTGGCCATCTACCGGGACATGCTCGAGGGCGGGGACGCGACCGCGGACTTCTGGGCCGTCGAGTACCGGTTGAACCTGCTGATCTCGGAGTACCCCAAGCCCTACGTCGCCTTCATGGACGGGCTGGTCCTGGGCGGCGGGGTGGGAATCTCCGCGCACGGCTCAGTCCGGATCGTCACCGAACGCACCCGGATGGGGATGCCGGAGACCACCATCGGTTTTGTGCCCGACATCGGCGGGACGCTCCTGCTGTCCCGGTCGCCCGGCGAGACCGGCACGCACGCGGCCCTCACCGGGGCGCATCTGAGCGGCGCGGACGCGTTGTTCTTGGGCCTCGCGGACACCTTCGTCCCCTCCGGGGAGCTCGCGGAGCTGGCCGCGGCGCTGGAAACCGAACCGGTGGACGCCGCCGTCGCCCGCTTCGCAGAGCCGGCGCCGCAATCGGTGCTGGCCGCCCAGCAGGAGTGGATTGACGCCTGCTACTCGTCCGACGACGCCGAGGAGATCCTGGACCGGTTGCGGACGGTGGGCGGCGAGGCCGTCGACGCCGCGGACACCATCGCGGCGAAATCCCCGACGGCGGTCAAGGTGGCGCTCGCGTCACTGCGCCGCGCCCACGGCCTGGGCCTCGCCGAGGCCCTGGAACAGGAGTACCGGGTGGGCCTGCGGTTCCTTGCCGGCCCGGATTTCCGCGAGGGCATCCGCGCCCAGGTGGTGGACAAGGACCGCACGCCGCACTGGCAGCCGGCCAGCCTGGCGGAGGTCAGCCGCGACGATGTCGAGGCCTACTTCGCGCCGCTGGGCGTGCGTGAACTGAAACTTTCGAAGGAGCGCGACAATGTCTGAAGCACAGCCGCCAGCACCGGCCCGGCCCGGCACGCAGACTGGCACCATCGCCTTCCTCGGCCTGGGCCACATGGGTGGCCCGATGGCCGTCAACCTGGTTAAGGCCGGCTACACCGTGACCGGCTACGACGTGGTGCCGGCGGCGCTGGAAGCGGCCCGCGCCCACGGGATCACCACCGCGGACACCGCCGCCGACGCCGTCGCGGGCGCCGCCGTCGTGCTGACCATGCTGCCCAGCGGCCAGCACCTGCTGGACGCCTACCGCGGCACGGACGGCGCTCCGGGGCTGCTGGCCGCCGCGGCGCCGGGCACCATGTTCCTCGATTGCTCCACCATCAACGTCGACGAGGCGCGGGAGGCCTCCGCCCTGGCGGTCGGGGCCGGCCACCGGGCCGTCGACGCCCCGGTCTCCGGCGGCGTGGTCGGAGCCGAAGCCGGCACCCTGACGTTTATGGTCGGCGCGCTGGAGGAGGACTTCGAGGCGGTCAAGCCGATGCTGGAGGTGATGGGCAAGCGGGTGGTCCACTGCGGCGGGCACGGCGCCGGGCAGGCCGCCAAGATCTGCAACAACATGATTTTGGGTGTGTCGATGATCGCCGTCAGCGAGGCTTTTGTGCTCGGCGAGAAGCTCGGGCTGACGCACCAGGCGCTCTTCGACGTCGCCTCGGCCGCATCCGGGCAGTGCTGGGCACTGACCACCAACTGCCCCGTGCCCGGCCCGGTGCCGACCAGCCCTGCCAACCGCGACTACCAGCCAGGTTTCGCCGGCGCGCTGATGGCCAAGGACCTGAAGCTGGCCCTCAACGCCCTCGAAAGCACCGGCGTCGCCGCCCGGCTGGGACCGCTGGCGTCCGAAATTTACGATACCTTTGCCGCGGAAGGCGGTGCCGGCCGGGACTTCTCCGGCATCATCACCGACATCCGGGACAAATCCGAACAGCAGCCGAGGGGACAGGCATGACCGAGTACACGAACATTCTGGTGGAGCGCCGCGGCCGCGTGGGCCTCGTGACGCTCAACCGGCCCGAGGCGCTGAACGCCCTGAACAAGGCCACCATGGACGAACTCGTGGCCGCCGTAACGGCGATGGACACCGACCCCGGGGTCGGCGCCGTCGTGGTGACCGGTTCGGCCAAGGCGTTCGCGGCCGGCGCCGACATCAAGGAGATGCAGTCCAAGGGCTACATGGAGATGTACGCGGCGGACTGGTTCCGCGGCTGGGAGGACTTCACCCGGCTGCGCATTCCGGTGGTGGCGGCGGTGTCCGGGTTCGCCCTCGGCGGCGGCTGCGAGCTGGCGATGATGTGCGACTTCATCATCGCCGGGGACAACGCCAAGTTCGGGCAGCCGGAGATCAACCTGGGCGTGCTGCCGGGCATGGGCGGCTCGCAGCGTCTCACCCGTGCCGTGGGCAAGGCCAAGGCGATGGACATGATCCTCACCGGCCGGTTTATGGACGCTGCGGAGGCCGAACGCGCCGGCCTGGTGTCCCGCGTGGTCCCGGCCGCCGACGTCGTCGAAGAGGCCGTCAAGGCCGCCGAAGTGATTGCCTCCAAGTCGAAGCCGGTAGCCATGGTGGCCAAGGAAGCGGTCAACGCCGCCTTCGAAACCGGGCTGGCCCAGGGTGTGCTGTTTGAACGGCGGGTATTCCACTCGCTCTTCGCCACCGAGGACCAGAAGGAAGGCATGGCGGCTTTCAGCGAAAAGCGGCAGCCCGACTTCACCCACCGCTAGGTCTCGCGGAGCGGCTGGACGCCCGCGGGTGATGTGGCCGCGCTTAGGCCTTGCGCCTGGCGCGGAGCACGGCATCCTGGACCGTGACCGGGGCGCCCTCGGAATCGGCCGTGGCCCGCGGCCGCGCCGTGCAGGTCACGATCTCCCACTCGTCCGGATCGAGCTGCGCCGCGAGCTGCTCGGCGGTAAAGAGCAGGCCGGGGGCGGAAGGACGGCGCACGCTGGTTTCCAGGTCCGAGGGGTGGTGGCCGACGATCAGCAGCGTCCCGCCCGGTGCCACTGACGCGGCGAGCCGGCTGTAGACGCCGTCCCGTTGCGGTGCGGGCAGGTGCAGGAACTGGGCTGAGACGAGGTCGAAGGTCCCGGCCGGGGGCGGCGAGACCGTCAGGTCCTGGTGCTGCCACCTGATCCGGGCAGCGGTGTCCGGATCGCCTTCGACCGCCGCGGCGGCCCGGCCCAGGGCCACGGAGGAAATGTCCACGGCGGTCACCCGCCAGCCGCGCCGGGCAAGCCAGACGGCGTCGGCGCCCTCTCCGGCCCCGACGTCGAGCGCGGAACCGGGCACCAGTTCCGCCGCCTCGGCCACCAGCTGCGGGTTCGGCTGCCCGCTCCACACCGGGGCGTGCTGGCCGTGCTGGCGGTACCGCTCATCCCAGAACGATTCGTCGAATTCCATCCAGCTCTCCTCCGGGACCCGTGCCGTGCGGCAGGGCGCCTGCCGCCCTTCCAGTCTAGGCACGCCCGCACCTCCGCGGGGCGCGGAACGGCAGCGCCTGCCGCCGCCGACTGGCTACGCGGCGCTGATCCCGAACAGGCCGAACTACCTTCACCTTTCCTCCTTCAGTCATACGGGGTTGTCGGCCCAGCGACGGCTCACTGAGTTGTGCCATATTCTGAAGCGTGCTGATTACCGGATTCGTTTGCGGGTCGATAGCTAGTAAGGAGGCGGAGGGTTTCCGCGAAGGAGAATCATGACCTGTACCGTTTCCGGCGTCGTCCTGGCACCTGGCATCGTTTTAAGGGGCGGCCCTGGCCCTGTTCCCCGGGCGGTTTCTGGATCCCGCTACAGCTGTGAGGGCTGAGGCCGTGCCGCACGGTGCGGGTCGCGGCGCCGGGCCGGCGGGACGTGATACCTGGTTGTTGTCCGGGGTCCTGGTAGCCGGTGTTGGTCTATATACGGTCGGCGTTTTGTGCCGTGAATCGGATGCGTTTAGCCCCCTTGTCGACGGGTTGTTGTCGCTCGTAACGGTATGGCTGCCGGCGGCCGTATGTTGGCTTGTAGTCGGACGCACGCTCGGCCGCAGACCGGACATAGCACTGGTGGCAACCGCCGTATCCTGCCAAGCAGCGGGAGATACGTATTATGCAGTCCAATCGGCTGGCGGTGAGAATGTTCCCCTACCTTCGCCTGCGGATATCGGATATATCGGTTTCTACGCTCTGATGCTCGCCGCGTTACTGATGATTGTCCGCGGACGGCTGCGGGACATGACCTGGCCGGTTGTACTGGACAGCGTTGTGGGAGGCCTGGGGGCGGCCGCGGCTCTGACCGTGGTTATGGGGCCGGTCCTTGGGTCTGCCTTCGACGGGCCGCATTCGGTGGCGGCGGCTCTCGGGGGAGCCTACCCCCTCCTTGATTTGTTGCTTGTGGCCGCGGTCATGGGAATCGCAGCCACCCCTGGTGGCGGGCTGGGTCGAGGGTGGGTTCTCTTGGTGGCGGGACTGCTGACGTATGCCGGAGCCGACATCGCCTATGCCCTGCTGGAACTTCACGATCTATACATTGTGGGCACCCCGCTGGATGCGGCGTGGGCACTTGGGACTGCCTTGATCGGTTGTTGGGCGGTAGTTCAGGAAGGTTCCGGGCGGCCCGCCCCGGCGAGGGGTCCTGATATCCCGGTCCAGGCCGTCCCGGCCTTGGCCACCGTTGCCGGACTTGGTGTCCTGATCCTGGCCACGCAACAGCGTGTCATGCTGTTGGCGGTGGTGTTGGCGGGCCTCACGTTGGCGTTGGCGGCCCTGCCGCTGGTGTTCCGGCAAAGGATTCGGTTGGCTGATGCCAACATGCAGGCCAGGACTGATGAACTGACCGGTCTTCCGAACAGGCGCGCCCTGTATGCGGACGTGCCGTTGAGGCTGGCCGACGCGCGCCGGCCCAGCGCCGTCTTGTTGCTGGACTTGGATAAGTTCAAGGAGATCAACGACGGGTTGGGCCACGATGTGGGGGACGAGCTCCTTCGGCAGGTCTCCGCCCGGTTGGCAGGACAGCTCCGGGACGTCGACCTATTGACCCGGATGGGCGGGGACGAGTTTGTGGTCCATGTCGCTGACTGTTCGCCGAAGGACGCGGAAGCTGCGGCCCTGAAGCTTAGGGAGGCTCTGGGGGATACATATGATCTTGGCGGGGTCACGGTGCAGGTCAACGCCAGCATCGGTATCTCGTGCTTTCCGGAGCAGGGCCGGGACCTGAGTTTGTTGCTGCGCAAAGCGGATATGGCCATGTACTCGGCCAAATCCAGCCGCAGCGGCCATGCTCTCTATGTGGAGACGGTGGGCGTATCCGGTGACATTCACTTTCACAGCGTCCAGGCCTTGAATGAAGCCCTCAATGAAGATCAGCTGGTTCTGCATTTTCAGCCGAAGCTCGAGTTGGGGACAGGGGAGGTCCGGGGAGTAGAAGCGTTGGTCCGGTGGGACCATCCGAGTCTAGGGCTGTTACAGCCCGATTCCTTCCTCAAACGGTTCGAGGAGGTGGGGCTCATGCCGGCCCTTACGGGCGTGGTGCTGGTCAAGGCCTTGGACCAGGCGGCCCTCTGGGTGTCGCGCGGATGCCTGATTTCTGTCGCCGTTAATCTGTCCGCGAGGTCGATTATGGACTCGCGTTTGCCGGACCAGGTCGCGGCCATGACCGCGGCCCGTGGATTGTCTCCTTCGGTGTTGGTCGTGGAAATCACCGAGGACGTCCTCGTGGCCGACCGCGATCGGGCTTGTGCTGTACTGGCAGCCCTCCGGGAGATGGGGGTCAGGATCGCGGTGGATGACTTCGGGAAAGGGTACAGCTCCCTGTCCTACCTGCGCGAGCTCCCCATCGACGAGCTCAAGCTCGACAAGTCCTTCGTTCTCACCATGATGGATGACGCCCGCGCCACTGCTTTGGTGGTCTCAACCATCGATTTGGCCCACAGCCTGGGATTTGAAATGACCGCAGAGGGTGTGGAAGACGAGGAGGCTTACCGGGCACTCAGTGACTACGGCTGCGACCTTGCCCAAGGCTACTTTATGTCCCGGCCGGTTCCTGCCGAGGAGCTGGACTCCTGGCTCCGGTCCCGGGACTCAACGCCGGCGCCCGGAACGCTGGCTCGCTTGGCCGTTGAATCGGGACGCGGAATATTGCCGCGTCCGTTGTAAACCAACGGCGCCAGGGATGCCCTCCAGCCGCGGACCTCGCTCCGGCTTTGTGACCGGAGGCCGTCAGCGGTTGCGCCAGTGCGGGCACGCCGCTGAAAGGCTACGCGGCGCTGATCCCGAACAGGCCGATAATCAGCGCCATCACCATCAGGGTGACGAGTTCGTGGGCGCAGTTCAGCACGGTCAGGCCCGCGGGGCGGCCCTCGAAGGCGTCGTGCGTGATGAAGCGGGCCGCCGTGAACCCGGCCCACAGGATCAGGGCGGTGACCAGCGTGTTGGCGAGGAAGTTGCCGCCGTAGAAGTGCTGTGAGATGGCGGCGGAGCCGGCGAGCACCCAGGCGCTGACGAAGCTGACGAGCAGCGTGATGAGAATGGGCTTGACCGCGTCCCTGGCGTCCCCGCTGGGGGTGACCTTGGCGATGCGCATCCAGTAGTTGCCGAACACTTTGGGCGTGTACCAGACGGACCCGACCACCATGCTGGACAGCGTGGCCAGCAGGACGGCCCAGATGTTGATCTCCGGAATCATTGCGCTCTCCTCAGCTCCGGGCCGTCCGGCTGACGGCCCCGCAAACGAAGTGTACGGCTCAGCCGCTGAAGTCCCCGGCATTGCGCCGGAAGTTGCCCAGGATGCGGAGCAGCTGGTCCACGTCCTGCTCCTCGAAACCGGACTGGCCGAAGACCTCCGAGTTGAGTACCGCCGTCGCCCGCTTGGCGAGCGTGCGCCCCTCCGAGGTGAGCTCGATCAGTGTGGTCCGCCCGTCGGTGGGGTGCGGGGAGCGGAGCACCAGCCCGGCCTCCTGCAACCGGTCGACGGCGTTGGTCACCGAGGTGGGGTGGACCTGGAGCAGGGCGCTCGCCTTGTTCATGGGCAGCGCCCCGCTGCGCGCGAAGCTGAGCAGGGCCAGCAGTTCGTAGCGCGCGAACGTCAGCCCGAACGGCTTGAGCGCGGTTTCGATCCGGGCCAGCAGGATCTGCTGGGTCCGCATGATGGCCGTGATCGCCGCCATCGGGGCGGCGACGTCGGCCCAGCCGTGCCGTTCCCAGTTCCGCTGGGCGTCGGCGATCGGGTCTCGCGGAAGCGGGGCGCCCATGGCTAGGCCTGGCCCTTCAACCCGGGGAAGTCCGCCTCCGAGTACTCCGTGCCGAGGCCCTCCGGAACGCCGTCGGCGCCGTGCCGCAGCTCCTCGCTGTGCCGCAGTTCCACCCGCCGGATCTTGCCCGAGATGGTCTTGGGCAGCTCGGCAAACTCCAGCCGGCGGATCCGCTTGAACGGAGCCAGGTGCTCGCGGCAGTACCGCAGGATGTCCTCGGCCAGCTCCGGGCCGGGTTCGTGGCCCGCCGCCAGGACCACAAAGGCTTTGGGCACGGACAGCTTGAGCGCGTCGGGGGAGGGGACGACGGCGGCCTCCGCCACCGCCGGATGCTCGATCAGCACACTCTCCAGCTCGAACGGGGAGAGCCGGTAGTCGGAGGACTTGAAGACGTCGTCGCCCCGGCCCACGTAGGTGATGATGCCGCGTTCGTCCCGGCTCGCCATGTCCCCGGTGTGGTAGTAGCCGTCGCGGAAGGCTTCGGCGGTCTTCTCCGGGTCCCCGTAGTAGGCCTTCATCAGCCCGACGGGCCGCGGGTCCAGGCGCAGGCACAGCTCGCCGTCGTCGGCCTCCTCGCCGGTGGCCGGATCCACGAGGACGACGTCGTAGCCGGGCAGGGGCTTGCCCATCGCGCCGATCTTGATCGGCTGGCCCGGGGTGTTGGCGATTTGCACGGTGGATTCGGTCTGGCCGAAGCCGTCCCGGATGGTCTGGCCCCAGGCGCGCTGGACCTGGTCGATCACCTCGGCGTTGAGCGGCTCGCCGGCGGATACCACCTTAGTGGGCGGGTTCTTGAGCAGGGTCAGGTCGGCCTGGATCAGCATCCGCCAGACCGTCGGCGGGGCGCAGAAACTCGTCACCCGCTCGCGGTCCATCTGCTCCATCAGCGCCTTCGCGTCGAAGCGCTCGTAGTTGTAGATGAAGACGCAGGCTTCGGCGATCCAGGGCGTGAAGACGTTGGACCAAGCGTGCTTGGCCCAACCGGGGGAGGCGACGTTGAGGTGCACGTCGCCCGGCTCCATCCCGATCCAGAACATGGTGGACAGGTGGCCCACCGGGTAGGAGGTGTGCGTGTGCTCCACGAGCTTGGCCTTGGACGTGGTGCCGGAGGTGAAGTAGAGCAGCAGTGTCTCGTCCGCGAGCGTCGGCGCGTCGGGGGTGAAGTCTTCCGACGCGCCCTCGGCTTCGCTGTACTGCAGCGCGGCGGCGGTGGTGCCGGCGCCGATTGTAGTGGTGGTGCCGGCGCCGTTGCCGATTTCGATCAGGGTGTACACGCCCGGAACGCCGTCGAACTTATCGATGTTGGCGCTTCCGACGGCGGCCCAGTTGGCCCCGCCGCGCTCCACCCGGTCCTGCAGGTCTGCCGGCCCCATCAGGGTGGTGGTGGGGATCATCACGATGCCGAGCTTGATGCCGGCCAGCATCAGTTCCCACAACTCCACCTGGTTGCCCAGCATGATGATCATGCGGTCCCCGCGCCGCACCCCCTGGGCCCGGAGCCAGTTGGCCACCTGTGCGGAGCGCGCCGAGAGGTCCGCGAAGCTGCGCCGCGTGGCGGTACCGTCCTGCTCCACGATGACCAGGGCCGGGCGGTCCGCCTTGGCGGGATCCGCCGCGATCTGGTCGAACCAGTCGAGGGCGAAGTTGAACTCCTGGAAGCGCGGCCATTCGAATTCCTGCCGGGCGGCGGTGTAGTCCTGGCGGAGGGCCAGCAGCCTGTCCCTCGCAGCGCGGAATTCCTCAGTGACGGTCATGGTGCACCTTTCGCAGCCGGTCTCAGCCAGCGGGCCGGTGCCGGCCGCCGCTGGCCTAGTGATCCACATCACTGTGCAATATACTAGGACATCCAAGGGTTTGGAAGAGCCGATGTTGCTGCCGGTGCGCGGCACATTACGAAGGGATACGTGCCCGTGCAGTCACAAGGAAGTGCCGGCGGACAGACTGCCGTCCAGGCAACGGCGAGCCGCGGCGGCGCCGCGGAAAGTTCGGCCCAGGCCACGGTAACTCCGCCGTTCCCGGACGCGGACCTGATGTACATCGTGGACCTGCTGCCCACGGACGAACGGGAGCGCTACCAGGAGATCCGGGAGTTCCTGCAGGCCCGGATCCGCGCCGCGTCAATCGACTACTGGAACCGCGAGGAGTTCCCCTTCGGCCTGCTCGCCGAGCTGGGCAAGCACGGCCTCGGCGGCCTGCAGACGGACGGCAGCTCCAAGCTCTTCAAGGGGCTGATGTATGTTGAGGTGGCGCGCGCCGACGTCTCGCTCTCGGCGCTGGTGGGGATCCACAACGAGCTGATCGTCGGCATGATCGACGAGCTCGGCTCGGAGGAACAGAAGGCCCGCTGGCTCCCCGGGCTCACCGCCTTCACCCAGCTCGGCGCGTTCGCCCTGACCGAACCGGACCACGGCTCGGACATTGCCGGGGGACTGTCCACCACGGCACGGCTGGACAACGGCGAATGGGTGATCAACGGAGCCAAGCGCTGGATCGGCGCCGGCACCATCGCCGACTTCGCCCTGGTCTGGGCCCGCGACGTTGCGGACCAACAGATCAAGGGCTTCATCGTGGAGACGGACCGGCCCGGCTACGCCGCCACCAAGATCACGAACAAGATCGGTCTGCGGATCATGCAGAACGCGGACATCGTCCTGGACGAGGTCCGCATCCCGGAATCCAACCTGCTGCCCGGTGCCACGGACTTCTCGCGGGCCAACGAACTGCTGCGGGACTCGCGGGCCTGGGTGGGCTGGCAGGCTGCGGGCATCCAGCTGGCCGCGTTCGACGTCGCCCGGGCATACTCGCTGGAACGCAAGCAGTTCGGCAAGGAGTTGGCCCGCTTCCAGCTTGTCCAGCAGCAGCTGGCCGAGATTCTGGGCAACGCCAGCGTGTCGCTGGCACTGATGGCCCAGCTGGCGCGGATTCAGCAGGAGGGCAAGCTGGAGATGGTGCAGGCCGCCATGGCGAAGTCCACCACCACCCGGCTGGCCCGGGCCTCCGTCGCGATGGGGCGCTCGCTGATGGGCGGCAACGGGATCAGCAGCGACTACGAGATGGGCAAGCTCTTCGGCGACGCCGAGATCCTCTACACGTATGAGGGCAGCTACGAGATCAACTCCCTGATCGTGGCCAGGGCCGTGACCGGGAAGTCCGCCTTCGTCTAGGCCGGGTTCAGCCGGCGGCGCCGTAGCGCTCGCTGCGGTTGCGGCCGGCGTGCTTGGCCGCATACAACGCCCGGTCCGCGCAGGCCAGCAGGTTGTGGCTGCCGGCGTCCCGCAGCTCGCAGACGCCGGCGGAGACCGTGATGGTGCCGACCTCGCCGAACGGCTCCGCCTCGATGGCCATGCGGGCCCGTTCCGCCGCCACCAGCGCCTCCGGCCCGTCCGTCCCCGGCAGCAGCCAGACGAACTCCTCCCCGCCGAAGCGGGCGACAATCTCGTCTTGGCGGGCGACGCCGCGGAGCCGGGTCGCGACGTCGGCGAGCACCATGTCCCCCATCAGGTGACCGAAGGTGTCGTTGACCCTCTTGAAGTGGTCGATGTCGATCACGACCGCGCTCAGGCAGGTGCCGCGGGATGCCGCCAGCTCGATCTCGTGCGAGAGGTGCTGCTCAAGGACGCGCCGGTTGGGCAGGCCGCTGAGCTGGTCCGTGGTGGCCTGCAGCTCCAGGCTGGCGCGGGCCTCCGTGTTGCCGATGGCGATCTCGACCAGTTCGGCGAACTGGGCGAGCCGCTCCAGCATGTCCTCGGTGACGCCGGTGCTGGACTTCGAGGTCAGGCTGACCACACCCCAGAGGCTGCCGTGGACCCTGATGGGGGCGCCAGCAGCGGACTGGAAGCCGCCGGCGCGCATCTGCTCCGCGGCCGGGCCGCCTTCCGGGCCGTAGATTACCAGGGCGGGCTTGCCGGTGGCCGCGACGCGAACGGTGGCCGAGGTGTCCGTGAGCGAGAAAACATGGGTGCGGTTCAGCGTGGGCGGCAGCGCCGGGGCCATCGCTACGATTTCCGCTGACAACGCGCCGGTGAAGCGGACGACGGCGGCCGAATCCACATGGAAAAGGTCCCGGACAATAAAGGCGACCTGCTCCGAGATGGCCGCCGGCGCGGCGTTTCGGGCCACTGCGGTGGCGATCTCATGCAGCGCGGCCCACGTCTGTTCCTGCTGGAGCCGGTCGGTGACGTCCACGGCCACCACCATACCGGTGGTGGCGTCGTCGGCGGAGTGCACGGGGCCGGCCTTCAGCCGGTAGGTCCGGGGCCCGATCCGCCGGGTCCACGAAACCTCCTGGCCGGACAGGGCGGCGCGGTAGCGGGGCTCCAGCTCGCTGGCCAGGGCGCCGTCGAGCACCTCATGGATGCGGCGGCCCTCCAGCTCGGCGGAGTGGTAGCCAAAGGACTCCAGCTCCTGGCCTTCGGCGATCAGGTAGCGCAGCTCCGAATCGAAAAGCAGCACAAAGACGCCGGGGACGCTGCGGGCCAGCGCCCGGTACCGGTCCGTGTCGCGCCGCTGGCGGCGCTCGGCCAGCACCCGCTCGGTGATGTCCGTGACCATCACGAAGAACCCCTGCACCCGGCTGTCCGCGCCGTCCGCCGCGTCTCCGCCGTCACGCAGGTCGGGCATGTAGGAGACCTCGGCGAAACGTGTCGCGCCGGCGGCGTCTGTGAGCGTGCGCTTGAAAAGTTGCGGCTCGCCCTCGAGCACCTTGGTGATGTAGGGGTGGTTGGCCTCGTACACGGCGTCGCTGAGCAGGTCCCGGATGTGGATGCCGTGCAGCTCCTCCGGCGTGACGCCAAACCAGTCACGGTAGGCGTCGTTGGCCAGCCGGTTGCGCAGCCCGGAGTCCCAGTAGCCCACCATCGCCGGGATGCCGTTGAGCACGGCACGCAGCTGGGCGGGCACCTCGGGCAGCCGCGGCGGCTGTGCGTTCTCGCGGTGGAGAGCGCTGTGAATGTTCATTGCCCCAGTATCTATTGCGGCAACTCCCGGGGTGAAACCGGGGCGGCCTCCCCGGCCGCCGCCCGGGCGGCCGTCTCAATCCTGGCCCGGTGCGCGGCCCAGTCCGCGTCGCTGCGCGGTGTCAGGTTCGGGTCGCCGGGGCCTTTGCCCGCCGTCCCGTCGATGAGTTCACGCAGGATGTCCGCGTGGCCCAGGTGCTGCGCCGTTTCGACGCACATGTGGACGAGGATCTGGTGCAGCGTGACGTGCCGGCGGTCGGCGGACCACCAGGGGACCTCGCCCGCGGCGTCCAGCGGGAGGGCCTCAATGGTGGCATCACTGTGGGCGGCGGCCGCGCGGTGCAGTTCCACAATCTGGCCCCGGCTCTCCTCCGGGGCTGCCCACAGGTCCGCATCCGGTTCGGCGCCGTCCTCCAGCCAGGGCAGGGACTGGCCGTGCGGGCGCCCGAACACCTCGCCGAAGTAGCCGATCTCGACGCTGGCCACGTGCTTGACCAGACCCAGCAGGTTGGTCCCAGTGGCTGTCAGCGGCCGGCGGACGTCGTATTCATCCAGTCCGTCCAGCTTGGCCAGCAGTTCAGCGCGGCGCAGGCGCAGGTACCGGTGCAGGATCTCCTTCTCGTCCATGCCCGGAATCTTACCGGCCCGGCCCGCCGCTTCAGGGCATGAAGCGGTAGCCGATCCCGGCCTCCGTGAGCAGGTGCCGGGGATTGCCGGTGTCCGGCTCCAGCTTGCGGCGCAGCTGCGCCATGTACACGCGGAGATAGTTGGTTTCTTTGGCATAGGCCGGGCCCCACACCTCGGAGAGCAGCTGTTGCTGGGTGATGAGCTTTTCCGGGTTCCGGACCAGCACCGCCAGGATGTTCCATTCCGTCGGCGTCAGCCTGACGTCCTCGCCGTCGCGCGTGACCCGGCGCTTGCCGAGGTCCACGGTGAAGGCGCCGGTTGTGACCACTGGTTCGTGCTCCGGATCGGCGCTGCGCCGCAGCAGCGCGCGCAACCGGGCCAGCAGTTCGTCCAGCCCGAACGGCTTGGTGATGTAGTCGTCCGCGCCGGCGTCGAGCGCCTCAACTTTGTCCTCGGAACCGTGGCGGGCCGACAGCACCAGAACTGGCACCTGGCTCCAGCTGCGCAGTTCGCGGATCACCGAAGTTCCGTCCATATCGGGCAGCCCAAGGTCCAGGATAACAAGCGCCAGCGGGTGCTGGGTGGCCGCCAGAAGTGCCGAGTGGCCGTCCCCCGCCGTAGTCACCTCATAGCCGTGCGCCTGCAGAGTGATCCGCAAGGCCCTGAGCAGATGCGGGTCGTCGTCGACCACCAGGACGGCGGTCATCCGGCGTCCGGCCCGGACGCAGCGACCGGGAGCGAATGGCTCCGGCGGTGAACGGCCGACTGCGGTTCCAAGGGTGCTTGCTGGTGACGGCCCTCGAACGGCGCGCCGGTGGAGAGCGGAAGCCGGATGACCATGGTCAGGCCGCCGCCCGGCGTCGCCTCGGCGGTCAGGGTTCCGCCCATGGCGTCCGTGAAGCCCTTCGCCACCGCCAGGCCGAGGCCGATGCCGGTAGTCTGCGGGGTGTCGTCCAGCCGCTGGAACGGCCGGAACATTTCCACGACCTTTTCTGCCGGGATTCCCCGGCCATGATCAATGATGCGCAGTTCCCCGGCAGGGCGGCCTTCCAGGGTCGCCGGACTAAGACCGCCTCCCGCCCCCACCAGGACGATGTCCGAATCGGGGGCGTACTTCACTGCGTTCTCGACGATGTTCGCAATGACACGCTCCAGCATCCCCGGGTCCGCATCGACTTCCGGCATGTTCGCGGGCAATTCCACCCGGACGCGTCCTTCCGGCACTGCGCGCAGGGCCTCGGGAATCACCTCGTACCAGCGCACCGGGCGGAGCAGGGGATGGGCCGCGTCGGCGCTGATCCGGGACATGTCCAGCAGGTTGCCTACGAGGGCGTCCAGCCGGTCGGAGCATTCCTCGATGGTGGCCAGCAGTTCCTCTCGCTCGACCCGGGTGTACCGGTCGCCGTCATGGCGCAGGCCGCCGACGGCGAGTTTGATGCCGGCCAAGGGCGTGCGGAGGTCGTGGGATACGGCACGAAGAATGGACGTGCGAATCGTGTTGCTTTCGGCGAGGCGCAGCATTTGCCGTCGGCTGGCCAGGAGTTGCTGACGCTCCAGAAGTGCCTCCAAATGGACTCCGAAGGCTCCTAAGAGACGCCGGTCGCTGGCGGGCAGGATCCGGCCGAACAGCACGAGGCGGGTGGACGCGTCGATCTCCTCGATATTTTCGCCCTCGGCGCCGCCCCGCTCGGTCTCGCCGGCGGCAAGATCGCCTGCTGCGGCAACCACTCTCCATTGCCGGGTCTCGGCAGCGGTCGCCCGGCCGTCCCCCGCGGAATCCACCCGGTTGAAGATGGCGGCCCCCCGGACCTGGAAGACACCCAGGGCCTGCTCAAGGAGGGCATGGAGCGTATCGTCCGAGCCGGCTGCACTGCGGGCCAGGTCGCTGAGGGTGGTGGCTTCCGCACGGGCCCGGGCGGCCTCCTTGGAGCGCCGGGCTGACAGATCCACGACGACGGCGACGGCTGCCGAAACGCCCACAAACACCAGCAGGGCGAGGATGTTCTGCGGATCGCTGATGGTGAGGTTCCCTACCGGCGGGGTTGAGAAGTAGTTCACCAGGAGGCTGCTCCAGAGGGCGGCGAGGATGGCCGGCCAGAGGCCTCCGACGAGGGCCACCGCGATGGATCCGGCGAGTTGGACCAGTGCTGCGGTAGCGACATTCCGGTCAGGGTTCAAGGAGAGCAGCATCTGCAGCAGCACTGGAAGTACGACGGCCAGCACGAAGCCGGCGGTGACTCGGATGCGTCCGAGGTCCCGTTGTCGGCGCGGGCCTGCACCGCGGCCGCCGAGGGGGTGGGAAACCATGTGGACGTCGATGTCGCCGGAGTCGCGGACCACCCGGGTGCCGACGCCCCCGCCGAGCAGGTCGTTCAGTAGGCCGCGCAGTTTTGTCCGGCGCGAAATGCCGACGACGATCTGGGTGGCGTTGACGCTGCGGGCGAAGTCCAGCAGTGCCCCTGCGGGATCCTCGCCGGTGACGACGTGGTAGCTGCCTCCAAGGTCCAGGATCAGGCGGCGCTGCGCTTCCAGTGCCTGTGGGGACTCGCCCGCCACGCCGTCGGCGGCCCGGACGTGCACCGCCAGCAGGTCGCCACCGTTGACGCGGTTGAGGATTCTGGCGCCGCGGCGGATGAGGACATCCCCTTCGGGGCCGCCCGTGAGGCCGACGACGATGCGTTCACGGGCGGGCCAGCTGGCTTCGATGCCCTGTTCCGCCCGGTACTTGGCGAGGCCTTCATCGACGCGGTCGGCCAGCCACAGTAGCGCCAATTCGCGAAGGGCAGCGAGATTGCCGAGGCGGAAATAGTTCGCCAAGGCCGCATCGATCTTGTCCGCGGCGTAGATCTTGCCGTCGCCCAGGCGCTGCCGGAGCAACTCGGGGGAAATATCGACCAGATCGATCTGGTCGGCACGGCGGACGACCTCATCCGGCACCGTCTCTGCCTGCCGCACGTCGGTAATGGCGCTGACGACGTCCCCGAGTGACGCCAGGTGCTGGATGTTGACGGTGGATAGGACATCGATTCCCGCGTCCAGCAGCTCGTCGACGTCCTGCCAGCGTTTGGGGTTGCGGCTGCCGGGGACGTTGGAGTGGGCGTACTCGTCCACAACCGCTGTGCCGGGTGCCCGGGCCAGGACGGCATCAAGGTCCATTTCCTCAAATTCCGTACCCCGGTAGGGCAGCCGCCTGGGCGGAATAACCTCTAGGCCCTGCAGCAGTGCGCGGGTTTCGCTTCGTCCGTGGTCCATGGCAAACGCGACGACGACGTCCGCTCCGCGCTTGCTGAGCCGGTGCGCTTCTTCGAGCATCTCGTAGGTCTTGCCGACCCCAGGCGCTGCCCCCAGGAATATTCGCAGCGTTCCACGTGCCATGCCGTCATTCTCTCACTTGGATTGTGCCGGCTGCGACGTCGCGGAGGCGGCAGAAACTGCCAGGTTCAGGGCTGTCACATTGACCGAGGGCTGACCTAAGAATGCGAGTATTCCGCTGCTGGTGTGCTGCTCCACGAGCAACGCCACGGCGTCGGCGCCAAGGCCATGTGCCGCCGCCACCCGTCCGACCTGCAGCCTGGCGTACTCGGGGGAGATGTGCGGGTCCAGCCCGGATCCGCTGGCCGTGACGGCGTCGGCCGGGACCGCGGATTCGGTGGTGCCTTCGGCGGTGGCGACGGCGGCCCGGTTGGCCTCAACGGCTGCCAGGAGCTTGGGATCATTGGGGCCGAGGTTGCTGGCAGAGGACGCCGCAGGGGCCCAGTTCACGGCTGAGGGGCGGGCATGGAACCAGCGCGGGTCCTGGACGCCGTCTTTGTCGGCGGCGGCCTGTGCGATCAGGGCTGATGCGGCGGGGGCGCCGGTCCCGTCTTTGATGATGGAGCCGTTGGCCTGGTAGGGGGCGACGAGCTGTCCGATGCCGAAGACGGCCAAGGGGTAGGCCACGCCGAGGACCAGGGTGGCGAGGACGAGGAAGCGCAGGGCAGTTCCTGCCTGGCGGAGGTAGCCGGTAAGTGTGTTCATGGGGGCGTGCTCCTAGCCGATGCCGGGGATGAGGGAGATGATCAGGTCGATGATTTTGATGCCGATGAAGGGGGCAATCAGCCCGCCGAGCCCGTAGACCAGCAGGTTCCGGGACAGGGCCTGGTTGGCGGACACAGCGCGGTATTTCACGCCGCGGAGTGCGAGCGGGACCAGCGCGATGATGATCAGGGCGTTGAAGATCACCGCGGACAGGATGGCCGAAGACGGGGTGGCCAGTCCCATGATGTTCAGCAGTCCTAGCCCGGGGAACGCGGCGGTGAAAAGGGCCGGGACGATCGCGAAGTACTTGGCGACGTCGTTGGCTACCGAGAAGGTGGTCAGCGCCCCCCGGGTGATGAGCAGTTGTTTGCCGATGCCGACGATATTGATGAGTTTGGTGGGATCGGAGTCCAGGTCCACCATGTTCGCGGCATCCTTTGCGGCCGGGGTTCCGGAGTTCATGGCGACGCCGACGTCGGCCGCGGCCAGGGCCGGGGCGTCGTTGGTGCCGTCCCCGGTCATCGCCACCAGCCGGCCGGCAGCCTGCTCCTTCTTGATGACTGCCAGTTTGTCCTCCGGAGTGGCTTCGGCGAGGAAATCATCGACGCCGGCTTCGGCGGCGATGGCTTTGGCGGTGATGGGGTTGTCGCCCGTGATCATCACGGTGCGGATGCCCATTTGCCGCAGTTCGGCGAAGCGGGCGTGCATGCCGGGTTTGACGACGTCGGCGAGGTGGATGGTTCCCAGGACCTCGGCGCTGCCGTCCGTGCCGACCTCGGCGACGAGAAGTGGGGTGCCGCCCTGGGCTGAGACTTCGTTGACCCGGTGGTCGACCTCCGCCGGCGTGTGCCCGCCGTATTCGGCAATGAAGGCCGCCACAGTGGAGGCGGCGCCTTTGCGGATTTGCCGGCCGTTCAGGTCCAGTCCGCTCATGCGCGTGGTGGCGCTGAAGGGGACCACGGCAAAAAGGCCGGAATTGCGTTCGAGGGTGGCCAGATCGGATCCGGTCACGCCCTTGTCCGCGGCGAGGTCCACGATGGAGCGTCCCTCGGGGGTTTCGTCGGCCAGGCTGCAGACCCGGGCGGCCTCGATCAGCCGGGCCCGCTCCACGTGGTTGGCGGGGTAGAAGTTGACGGCGCGGCGGTTGCCGTAGGTGATGGTGCCGGTCTTGTCCAGCAGCAGGGTGGTGATGTCCCCGGCGGTTTCCACGGCGCGGCCGGAGGTGGCGAGCACGTTGTGCTGGACCAGGCGGTCCATGCCGGCGATGCCGATGGCCGGAACCAGCGCCCCGATGGTGGTGGGGATCAGGCAGACCAGCAGTGCGACCAGCACGATCGGGGACGGGGTGGCTCCGGCCAGGGCGGCGAACGGGGCCAGGGACATGGTGACGGCCAGGAACACGATGGTCAGGGACACCAGGAGCACGTGGAGGGCGATTTCGTTGGGTGTCTTCTGCCGTACGGCGCCCTCGACGAGCTTGATCATGCGGTCGATGAACGTCTGTCCGGGCTCGGCGGTGATGCGCACGACGATCCGGTCCGAGAGGACCTTCGTGCCGCCGGTGACGGAAGACCGGTCGCCGCCGGATTCGCGGATGACCGGTGCTGACTCGCCGGTGATGGTCGATTCGTCGACGCTTGCCAGGCCTTCGATGATTTCGCCGTCGGAGGGGATGACGTCTCCGGCTTCGCAGATGACGACGTCATTCAGCCGCAGCTCCGTTCCGGGGACGTCCTTGGTGGTGCCGTCGGGCTGCCGGAGTCGGGCCTGGACGCCTTGGCGGCTGGCGCGGAGGCTGTCGGCCTGGGCTTTGCCACGGCCCTCGGCGATTGATTCGGACAGGGTGCCGAAAAGGACGGTGAGCCAGAGCCAGGCGGTGACTGCGATGCCGAACACCGATGGCCTGAAGGCGGATATCACGGTGCATAACGCAGCTCCGACGAGCACGGTGAACATGACAGGGGAGTGAATCATCTGGCGCGGGGAGAGTTTCCGGAACGCGAGGGGCAGGGCTGCGGCGACGGACGTGAGGGTCAGTTTGGCCGGGGCCTTGGTGTGGTGTTTGTGTTCGCCGGGGGTGCCGAGGGGGTTGCCGTCGGCGTAGGTCTGGGCGGCGATGTCCGTCTGGGACGGGGTCATTTGAGGAGTCCTTCTGCGAGGGGGCCCAGGGCAAGGGCCGGGAAGTAGCTCAGGGCGGTCAGGATCACTGTCACGCCGAGCAGCAGGCCGCCGAACAGCGGGCCGTGGGTGGGGACGGTACCGGCGGAGGCGGGAACTTTGCCCTGACGGGCGAGGGAGCCGGCGAGGGCGAGCACCAAGACAATAGGGAGGAACCGGCCCAGCAGCATCGCCAGGCCCATCATGACCGAGAGGAAGGGCCCGGAGCTGGTGATGCCGCCGAACGCGGAGCCGTTGTTGTTGGCCCCTGAGGTGAAGGCGTAGAGCACTTCGCTGAACTGGTGCGGCCCGGTGGCCGGGGCGTTCGCCACGGCGTCCGGCAGCAGGACGGTGATACCGGCCAGGGCGAGGACCAAGGTGGGGGTGACCAGGATGTAGAGGGCGGCCAGCTTCATCTCCGTCGGACCGATCTTCTTGCCCAGGTATTCCGGCGTGCGTCCCACCATGAGACCGGCGATGAAGACGGAAATGATGGACAAAATCAGCATGCCGTAGAGCCCGGAACCGGTGCCGCCAGGGGCGACCTCACCGAGCATCATGTTCACCATGGCGACGCCGCCGGCCAGCGGCGGCAGGGAATCGTGGGCGACGTTGACCGCGCCGGTGGAGGTCAGGGTGGTGGACGCGGCGAAGATCGCGCTGGGAGCCGCACCGAACCGTTGCTCGAATCCATCTCCAAGTCCGCCGGCGGCCGCCGTCGCGGTTCCCTGCCCGGTAGCCACGGCCCAGCCCATCAGCGCAACCGATGCCAGCCACAGCGAGCCCATGACGGCGACCACCGTGTACCCCTGCCTCTGGTCGCCCACCATGCGGCCGAAGGTGTAGGGCAGCGCCGAGGGGATGAGCAGGATTAGGAAGACCTCGAAGAGGCTGATGAAGGCATTGGGGTTCTCGAACGGATGGGCGGAGTTGGTGTTGAAGTAGCCGCCGCCGTTGGTCCCGAGTTCTTTGATGGCCTCTTGGGAGGCCACGGGTCCGCCGGGAATAGTTTGGGAAATGCCGGCGGCCTGGTTGACCACGTCCGTGGACCAGAAGTTCTGCACCACACCGCCGAGGACCAGAACCACAGCGCCCACGAAGGCCAGCGGCAACAGCACCCGGAAAGAGGTGCGGGCCAGGTCGACCCAGAAATTACCGAGCCGTCCCGTCTTCGTGCGCGCGATCCCACGGATGAGGGCGACGGCAACAACGATCCCGACGGCGGCGGAGAGGAAGTTCTGTACCGCCAGTAGGGTCATCTGTACGAAGATGCCGACCGTGGTTTCCGGCACGTAGGTCTGCCAGTTCGTGTTAGTCACAAAGGAGACGGCGGTGTTCATCGCCACCCACGGGTCAATGCCTTCCAACGGGCCGGTGCCGGGCAGGACGCCCTGCAACCGCTGCAGGCCGAAGACCATCAGGATGGAGACGGCGGAGAAGGCCAGCACGCTGCGGAGGTAGACCGTCCAAGTCTGCTCGGTGCCGGCGTCGACTCCGGCAAGCCGGTAGAACAGACGCTCCGGCGGCGACGATTTCTTACCCTCAAAAACGTGCGCGAGATACAGCCCGAGGGGCTTGTGCAGGACGGCGAGGATAACGACCAGCGCGGCGACCTGGAGGACAAACGATGCGGTGTTGAACGTCATCTGCCGTTCACCACTTTTCCGGATTAATCAGGACTGCCAAGAGGTAGCCGAGCAGGCCCACCCCGGCGAGGAAGAGAGCGATCCACATGACGGTGTCGGCGTTCACTGTCCACTCTCCGGGCGGTCGTTGGTTCCCCCAAGCATCCAGGCCAGGCGGTGGCCCACCCACATCACGAATCCCATGGAAACCATGAGGATTCCGATCACAGCCGCATCGGCCATTGCAGTTTCCTTTCATCCGCGTCCCGTTTGCGGGACTAAGCCCAGTCAAAACCCCGAAAGTGTGGAAAGCACAGAGACTTACGCATCCTTAATGCCTGCGGCCCGGATCTTGATGAATTCTTGACACGGCCTGCACGCCGCACTGGCCGGGGGCTGGCGTCAAGGATTCGTCAAGATCAACGGGTATCCGTCGGGATCATGCCCCGCCAGTGCTAGCTTCGGCTGTAATCGCACTGCGGTGCGCCGGAGCGTGCCGCGAGAAAGGCACAATATGACGACCCTGAGCAGGCCGCCGGCGGACCCGTCGGCGCCGAAACCGGGCCGCCTCACCACGCTGCGAACCTGGCTGCTGGTGGGGCTGCAGGACAGCAAGGGCGCGCACCAGGGCCCGGGCGGCATGCCCACCACCCACGAGAAGAAGCACACGTGGTGGCAGGTCATGTGCCTGACCGGCGTGGACTACTTCTCCACCCTGGGTTACCAGCCGGCCATCGCCGCGCTCGCCGCCGGGGTGATTTCGCCGCTCGCGACCCTCGTCCTGGTGGCAATCACCTTGCTTGGCGCGCTGCCGGTCTACCGCCGCGTCGCCGGCGAGAGCCACCGCGGCGAAGGCTCCATCGCCATGCTGGAACGGCTGATGCCGCGCTGGGGCGGGAAGCTCTTTGTGCTGGTGCTGTTAGGCTTCGCCGCTACGGACTTCATGATTACCATGACGCTCTCCGCAGCTGACGCGACAGCCCACCTGGTCGAGAACCCGATCAGCCCGGCCTGGCTGCACGGCCAAAACGTGGCCATCACGTTGATCCTGCTGGCCCTGCTCGCCGCGGTGTTCCTCCGCGGCTTCAAGGAGGCAATCGGCGTCGCGGTCGTGATTGTGGGCGTTTACCTGGGTCTGAACGTGGTGGTGGTTGCGGTATCGCTGGGGGAGGTTCTGACCCATCCGCTGGCGGTCGGCAACTGGTGGCAGGCGATCTCATCCTCCCACGGGAATCCGTTGCTGGCAGTTGGGTTCGCGCTGCTGGTCTTCCCCAAGCTGGCCCTGGGCCTGTCCGGGTTCGAGACCGGGGTCGCGGTGATGCCGCAGATCAAGGGCCACCCGGAGGACACCGAGGAGAACCCGGAGGGCCGGATCCAGGGCGCCCGCAAGCTGCTGACGACGGCCGCGCTGATCATGAGCACCTTCCTGATCATCAGCAGCTTCACCACCGTGGTGCTGATCCCGGAGCAAGAATTCCAGCCAGGCGGCCAGGCCAACGGCCGCGCCCTGGCGTTCCTGGCCCACGAACAGCTCGGCGTAGGCTTCGGCACCGTCTACGACGTCTCCACCATCGCCATCCTCTGGTTCGCCGGAGCGTCCGCCATGGCCGGGCTGCTCAACCTCGTCCCGCGCTACCTGCCCCGCTACGGAATGGCCCCCGGCTGGGCCCGCGCCGTCCGCCCCCTCGTCCTGGTTTTCACCCTGATCGGGTTCCTGATCACGTGGATTTTCGACGCCGACGTCGACGCCCAGGGCGGTGCCTACGCCACCGGCGTGCTGGTGCTGATGACGTCGGCAGCCGTGGCCGTGACGCTCTCGGCCCGCCGGCAGCGGCAGCGCAAGCGGACCGCGGGCTTCGGCGTCATTGCCGTCGTGTTTATCTACACCACCGTGGCCAACATCATTGAACGGCCCGAAGGCATCCGGATCGCGTCAATCTTCATCCTTGGCATCATCGTGATTTCCCTGCTCTCGCGTGCCCGGCGCTCCTTCGAGCTGCACGCCACCCACGTCCATCTGGACCGGCAGGCGCTGGAGTTCATGTCCGACGAGCTGGAAGGCCCGCTCCGGATCATCGCGCACGAGCCGCTGCGCCTCAGCGCGGAGGCGTACCGGCAGAAGCTGGAGTCGGCCGTTGAGGTCAGCCACCTGCCGCTGGACTACCGGGCCTTGTTCCTGGAGGTCATCGTGGACGATTCCTCGGACTTCGAGACCGAACTGGAGGTCCGCGGTATCATCCGGCACGGCTACCGGATCCTGGAAGTTCACGGTCCCGTCGTGCCCAACACCATCGCCTCGGTGCTGCTGCACATCCGGGACGTGACGGGGCTGATGCCGCACATCTACTTCCGTTGGACCGAGGGCAACCCGCTCACCAACCTGCTGCGCTTCCTGGCGTTCGGCGAAGGGGAAATTGCGCCGGTCACCCGCGAGGTGCTGCGCGAGGCCGAAATCGATGTCACACGGCGGCCTTGGGTCCACGTCGGCTAGGAACACAGCAGCCCCTCCGGAAGAATCCTCCGGAGGGGCTGCGTGGTCTTATAGGAGAAGTAGTCCGGCAGGCCGGGCTTTCCTGAAAGCTTAGAGCGGGCGGATGTTCTCGGCCTGCGGGCCCTTCGGGCCCTGGGTGACGTCGAACTCGACCTTCTGGTTCTCGTCCAGCGAGCGGTAGCCGCTGGAAGCGATTGCCGAGTAGTGGGCGAAAACGTCGGCCGACCCGTCATCCGGGGCAATGAAGCCAAAACCCTTTTCGGCGTTGAACCATTTAACTGTGCCTGTAGCCATGCCTTTATCCTTCTGAAATGCTGCTGATCTCCGGCGGCCACTTAAGGCCAACGGCTGCGGAGACATTCGTCCGCTGTCCCCAACGTACGGGGCGCCGGGCCGCTGTGCAAGGGTCTGAGTGCGGGAGTTAATCCCGGGTGGGAGCTATAGTCGGCTCACCATGTCAACAATCTCGGTGGTAATTCCTACCCGGAACGACGCACGGCCGCTGGCGGTGTGCCTTGAGGGACTCGCCCGGCAGAGCCGCCGCGCCGACGAAGTAATCGTGGTGGACAACGGCAGCACGGATGACACTGCCGGGATCTGCGCCGCCGCGGGAGTGCGGCGGATCGCTGTCGAACTGCCCGGGATCGCGGCGGCCACCGCCCTCGGATTTGATGAGGCGAAGTCGGAGGTGATCGCGCGTCTGGATACCGATTCCGTCCCGCCTGCGGACTGGCTGGAACGTGTCGAAGCCCTGATGGACAGGGCCGGTCCGCTGACGGCGGTGAGCGGACCGGGGGACTTCTACGGCGGAACCCGGTTTGCCCGCTGGGTGGGCGGAAACGTTTGGATTCCCGGTTATCGCTGGGCGGTTGGGCTCCTGCTGGGGCACCCGCCGCTGTTCGGCTCCAACTTTGCGCTGCGGGCCGACGTCTGGGAGAAGATCCGGGGGCGGGTCCACCGGGGTAGGCCGCCGGTCCACGACGACCTCGACATTTCCTATCAGATTCCGCCCGAGGTCTCCGTGGTCTGGGAGCCGACGCTGCGGGTGGGCGTCTCGGCCAGGCCGTTCGAAAGCTGGCACGCCGCCGGGCACCGGCTGTCGATGGCGTGGACGACGTTCGCCGTCGAGTTCCGGTCGGAGCCCCCGCTGCGCCGGCGCCGCCGCCGTAAGCGGTGGGAACGCGACCACCGGCGCTAGCGGCCAGGCGGCGTCCCGTCGGCGTAGAGCGCGATCAGGTCCCGGCTCATCTGGTGTGGAGAGGTTTCACTGGGGCTGTGGCCGCCCCGGTAGACCGCGATCTTCGCGCCGATCGCCTGGGCGAAGCGGCGGTGCAGGGCGAGCGGCCACAGGTCGTGTTCGCCGACGGCGACAAACTTCGGCAACGTCGCCGCGGCGAGGACCGGGCGCAGATCCGGGGCGTGCTGCATCAGCCCGAAGATGTCCCGCACGGATGTCCGGCGGGTAAAGCGGAATCGGTACCGCACGAAACGGATCCGGTTCGGCGCCACCCGGACCACATTGCTGCGGATGCCCCACACCATCAGCGCCGCACCCACCCCGGCGCCGGCCCGGCCGCTGAACCGGCCGATCCGTTGTACACCCCGGAAGCTGTTGCCGGGTTCGGGCGGGCAGCTGAGCAAGGTCAGGCTGCGGAACAGCTCGGGCCGCTGCGCGAAGGCAAGTTGCGCGACGATCGCGGCGAAGGAGTAGCCGACGACGTGCGCGGGGCCTTGCCCGGCCTCCAGCAGGGCGATCAGGTCGTCGGTGAAGAGCCGGTACTCGTAGTGTTCCCGGGCCGGGTCGAGCTGCTCCGGCCCGGCGGCGGCCGATTCGTACTGGCCGGCGATGTCGTAGCTGAGCACAAAATAGCCGGCAGCCGCGAGCTGGGGCAGCATCAGCGAGAAGTCTTCCTTGGATCCGGTGACCCCCGGGACCAGCAGCACCCGCGGACGGCCCGGCTTGCCCATGGACAGGGTCGCCAGCGCACCGCTCGGGGCCCGGAACTCGCCGCGGACGGAGCCCGGCGGCGGGGCGGACCAGTCGACGTCGGGCAGGGCGGCGTCCAGCCGGGCGGCCTCGTCGATGAGCCCCGAGCCGAACACCCCGGGGTCCGGTTCCGGTGGGCCCGGAAGATTGCGGCCTGTTGACGCCATGGACTAAACATAGCCCCGGGGTGTGGACCTCAGGCGCCGGCAACCCTGCGTACGAACGCGTGCAGGCGGCGGTAGACCTCCTGCGACTCCGGGTAGCGGAAGTCCTGTTGCCAGGTGTGTTCGGTGTTGGGGGCGTCCCAGCCGTAAATCAGGGTGTCCACGTGGACTTCGTGCCCGCGCAGGCGCTCGATGAAGTTCAGGTTCGCGGCGTAGAAGAAATCCCGTTCCGAGGTGGTCACGAAGACCGGCGGAAACCGCGCATCGAGCCATTCGATCGGGGACAGGAAGCCGGCCGCGGCGCGCAGCTCGGCGAGACGGCGGCGGCCGGGGCCCCGCGCCGCCCGGGGCAGGAGCATCCGGACGAAGTTGAGGCTGAGTACGAAGCCCTTTTCGAAGAACACGGAGAAGTCCACGACGCTGCAGTGCTGTACCAGGCCCCGTAGGCTCGGGGCGGGGGTTGCCGGTTCCAGGGCGTAGTGGCGGGCCAGTTCCGGGCGGAAGCTGGCCGCGGCGAGGAGGGCGGCGATCTGGCCGCCGGCGGAGTCGCCGCCGAGGACAATGCGGGCAGGGTCCCCGCCGTAGCCGGCGATGTGGTCGCGGACCCAGGCCAGCGCGGCATTGGCGTCCTGGAGGACGTGGGCCATGTGGAAGCGCGGCGCGCGGCGGTAGTTCACGTTGACCGCCACCATCCCGCCTTCGGCCTGGCTCGCGCAGTACTTGGTCAGCGAGGCCTTATCGCCCGAGGTCCAGCCCCCGCCGTGGAAGTAGACGTAGACCGGGAGCGGCCCGGTGCCGTCAACCGTGCCGTCGCCAGCGGCAACGCCGTCAACCGTCACTGCGCCGGCGGGGGCGATCACGTCCAGGCGGTGCGCCCTGATGCCGTCCCCGACGAAGTCAATGTCGTGGACGTAGTCGACGCCGGTGATGGGGTGGGCGTTGAAGCGGGCCTTTTCGCCAGGGGCCAATGAGTGCATCAGGGCCCGCCAGGCCCAGACCGGAACCCGGCGCAGCACCCCGCGCGCGCGGCGGGCCAGGCTGAAGGCCCCGCCGGCTGGCTGCGCAGGGCAATGCGCAGGAAGTATCGGCCGGGACGGAAGTGCAGGGGACTGCTGGGGTGGGGGCTGGACCGCCGGGGTCATGCTCCCATTCTAACTGGCACGGCTGTGCTACCACGGTGAGGGCAGCCTGTCCTGGCCGGGCAGCGGCCCGTTCTGTGCCCCCACGGCCGCGGCTGCGGTCAGTCCGGCAGTTCGCGGACCGTGCCGGCGGCGCCGTCCACGGTGACGCGTTGGCCGGTGTGCAGCCGCGTGGTGGCATCCGGCACGCCGACCACCGCCGGGATGCCGTATTCGCGGGCGACGACGGCGCCGTGCGAGATCACGCCGCCCATCTCCATCACCAGCGCGCCGGCCGTCATGAACAGCGGGGTCCAGCCGGGGTCGGTCGAGGGTGCCACCAGGATCTCGCCGGGCTCGAGGCGGGCGCCCACCGGGTCCAGGATCACCCGGACCGTCCCGGTCGCGGTGCCGGCCGAGGCCGGGGTCCCGGACAAGGCGCCGGTGGGCGGCCTCTTCGCCATCACAGCGGCCTCCACGTCCGTCCCGTCGGAGAGCAACAGCCGGGGAATGTGGCGCCGGCGCAGTTCGACGTCGTACAGGCGGCGGCGCCCGGCGACGAGATCCTGCATTCCGGCGCCCCGCAGGGCCACCCGGAGCTCGTCGAAGTCCAGGAAGAACACGTCGCCGGCCGCAGCCAAGCCGCCGGTCCGCACCAGTTCCGCGCCGACCAGCAGCAGCTGGCGGTGCATTTCGCCGAGGATTTTCACAATGTGGAACTTCGGCAGCTCGCGCAGGCCGGACAGCTCCCGGACCTGGCGCAGGGACCGTTCCACCAGCCGGGCCCGCCACTTGCCGTGCACGGCCGCCCGGTCCACCAGGCTGCGGATCCGGTCCTCCGCATGCTCGGCGGCCCGGCGGAACTGCCGGTCCGGGGCCTGCTCGGGGTCCTCCACACGCAGGTAGTTGGAGATCATGCCCAGGATGTGGTCCGGTTCTTCCGACCAGCGCGGCATGCCCAGATCGATCTCGGCCACCGCGCGGTGGCCATACCGGGCCAGGAAATCCCGGACTCCGTCCTGTGCCGGCGTGGGAAGCGAACCGGCCCGGTAAGCGGCGGCCAGCCCGGCCGGCTGCTCCGTCAGGAAAGCCTCCCGCGCGGCGGGAGCGGCGCCGATGTCCACGGCCAGCTGCCAGAGTTCAAGGTCCATTTCGGTGGTCACGTTGTGTGGCAGCCCGCGCAGCACCGCCTCCAGTTCGCGGGGCGGGGCGATGCCGCGCAGCAGCCGCCGGGCCACCGCCAGCATGATGTAGCCCACGGACGGGGAGGGCAGGGTGGCCCGGATCAGGCCGTCGATGGTCCGGTTCGTGATCTGTTCGGCGTAGTCGAGCCGCTGCAGCGCGGTGGCGGGTTCGGGCAGCACCAGCTCCGCTGCGAGGCGTTTTCCGTAGGCTTCCGCCCGGCGGAGTTCCGCCTCGGGCCGGAGCACGGCGCCGATGAGCGCCGGGATCAGGCCCGGGACCATGCCGAGGCTGGCGCTGGCTTCGGTGGCCCGGGTCCCCGGGCTGCGATCGGGCCGGGGCGTCCTGGGCCGGGACTTCCGCGGCTGCTCGGTGGCCGCGAACCGCGGGTCGGCCAGCAGTTCCGGGAAGATGGCGGCCGACCTGCCGTCCGCCAGCGGGAGTATCCGGGTCAGGTAGCGGCGGCCCCACTTGTTGTGCACCACCGCCGTCAGGTCCACGTACATCCGCAGCCCGGGGCTGATGTAGCGCCAGGGTCCCTTGCGGTTCCGCATCAGGCCGAGGGCGGCAAGTCCGATCGGCGTGATCGGACGGGTGAGCCCCTGCAGGAGTGTCCCGCACAGGTAAACCCGGGTTCCGCCGTCGGGGTCCGGGTTGAGGGCGGACGGGTCCCTGGAGATCGGATCCTCCAGCGGATACAGCGTGGTGATCGGCCGGGACTGGGTCAGCCAGAGGGTGCCCGTGGCGTCAATGACCCACTCCAGATCCTGCGGCGCACCAAAGAGGCGCTGGACCGCATCGCCCAGCCTGGTCAGTTCGCCCAGTTCCGGGTCATCCAAGCTGAACCCAAGCGCCGGATCGTTATGTCCGCGCACCCGGCGCAGGACCGCCGCCGTCGCGGTGTCCAGGGTGAACTGGTCCGGGTTCACCGCGCCGGACACCACCGCCTGTCCCGCCCCGGGACTGGCGTTGATCACCGTCTCGGTCCGGGTGCCGGTCACCGGGTTGGCGGTGAACATCACGCCTGCAGCGGCGGCGTCGACCATGATCTGGACGACGACGGCGAGGCCCACCTCGCGGTGGCTGATCCCATTGGCGGACCGGTAGGCCACGGCCCGGCCGGTCCACAGCGAAGCCCAGCAGCGCCGGACGGCGTCGACGACGGCGTCGGCGCCGGTGACACCGGTGAATGAATCCTGCTGGCCGGCAAAGCTGGCGAACGGAAGATCCTCGGCAGTGGCCGACGAGCGCACCGCGACAGCCGGCTCCGCGCCCAGTGCGGCGTAGGCCGTCCGGACTGCCGCGTCGACGTCGGCCGGAACAGCAGCTGACATGATCAGCTCACGAGCGCTGGCTGCGATCCTGTCCAGCTCCGCCGGGTCCGGCCCGGCCGTGGGACCGACTGCCCCGCCGGCGGCCGCGTCGGCGGCTACGTCGGCGGCTGCGTCGAGCCGGGCGGCCAGGGCATCCAGCGCGGGCGGCGCCGCCAGGCGGTAGGCGTCGGTGGTGAGGCAGAAGGCGCTCGGCACGGGAAAGCCCGCGGTGATGAGTTTCCCGAGGTTCAGGGCCTTGCCGCCGACCAGCCGCAGGGGGGCGGAGCCGGCCCGGCCAAGATCCAGCACAAAGTTGTCGAGTTTATGGTCGTCCGGTTCGGCGCGCATGGGCCGGCCGCCTAAGCGGTCGTCGCGTCCCCGGCGTCCTCCCACTGGACGTCCAGGTTGCGGAACACCGGCGGGGAGTCGCACAGGGCGGCCATCCGCGCCGCGAACTCGGAGGTCTCCGGCCGCCGGGAATTCTCCATCGCCGACTCGTAGGAATCGAATTCGACGATGGTGATGTACGTGCCGGGCCGGTCGCGGTCCGCGGTGTTCAGGATCCGGCGGAAGGTCGGGGCGGTTTCCCCTTCGGTCCGGGAAGGCCGGCCGAGGGCTTCGATCTCCTCGATGCGGGACGACTGGAATTCAATGATCTGCACAAACCTGGCCATGACGGCTCCTTGACGGTTGCGGGTGCTGATGCGCATCACGCTAGACCTGCCGTCCCGGCAGTGCAAGAGCGCGCGCGACCCCCCGGCCCCGTTCGGCTACGGCGTCAGCAGGACCTTGATAGCGCGCCTCTCGTCCATCGCGCGGTAGGCCTCCGGCGCCTCCTCCAGCGGCATGACGACGTCGAACACCCGGCCGGGGTTGATGCTGCCGTCGAGCACGTCGGCGAGCAGCTCCGGGATGTAGGTCCGGGCCGGGGCCATCCCGCCGCCGATAGAGATGTTGGTGTCGAAAAGGTAGCGCAGCGGGATCTCGGCGCCGCCGGTCGGCACGCCGACAAAACCGAGGGCGCCGCCGGGGCGGACGCTGTGCAGCGCCTGCTCCATGGATTCCTTGGTGCCGACGCATTCCAGCACGGAATCGGCCAGCACCCCGCCGAGCAGTTCGCGGACCTTCGCGACGCCGTCGTCCCCGCGCTCCGCCACGATGTCCGTGGCGCCGAACTCCCGGGCGATGGCCTGCCGGTCGGCGTGCCGGGACATGGCGATGATCCGTTCCGCGCCCAGCCGCTTGGCGGCCAGCACGCCGCACAGGCCCACGGCGCCGTCGCCCACCACGACGACGGTCCGGCCGGGTCCCGCTTTTGCCGCGAGGGCTGCGTGGTGGCCGGTGGCCATCACGTCGGAGAGGGTCAGCAGGCTGGCGCGCAGCGCGTCGTCGGGCTCGGTGACGCCCGGAACCTTGACGAGGGTGGCGTCGGCCAGCGGAACCCGGACCGCCTGGCCCTGGCCGCCGTCGATGGCCAGCCCGGCGTCGTCCTTCCCGCCCCAGCCGGCCAGGTGGTCGCAGGCGACCGTGACACCGTTGAGGCACTGCGGGCACTTGCCGCAGCTGACCACGAACGGCGCGATCACCAGGTCCCCCACGGCCAGATCGGTCACCGCGTCGCCGATGCTTTCCACCAGGCCGATGAACTCGTGGCCGATCGCACGCGGCTCGTGCGTGGGCCGCACCCCCCGGTACGGCCAGAGGTCGGACCCGCAGACGCAGGAGGCAGTGACCTTGACGACGGCGTCGGTGGGCTGCTGGATGGTGGGGTAGTCGCGGTCTTCGACCCGGATGTCGCCGGGGCCGTGGATGATGGTGGCGCGCATGGGGGCTCCTCGCCTGGTCGTGGATGGGGGCTGGAAACGAGTCTAGTCCTGGACGTCGGAAGCGGTTCCGGGCCGCAGCAGCCGGCTGATCCGGTCCTGGACCCTCAGTTCCGGGGCGGACTCATGGTTGAACAGGATGCGGTATATTACCGGCGCCACCACGGTGTCGACAATGTCCCGGGTCGCCGGCGCGGTCTCGCCGCGGGCTTCGGCCAGGCGGCGGATCTCCTCGACATGGCCCTGCATGAGGGCGAAATAGTCCCGGGTCACGGCGCCGTCCGCGAGCATGTCCAGCAGCACCTGTCGCCCCAGCGGGGAGGAGAATTCCTCGACGTAGGGGACGAACCAGGCCTCCATGTCCCCTTTGAGCGAGCCGGTGTCCTCCACCTGCTCGGGCAGCATCCGGTTGGACGCGACGGCGGCGAGCAGCCGCGGCAGGTCCCCCCACCGCCGGTAGATGGTGGAGGAGTTCACCCCGGCGCGTTCCGCCACCAGCGGCACTGACAGGACCGAGCGGTCGCCGTCGTTCTCCTCCAGCAGCGCGCGGACTGCCTGGTGCACCGCCTGCTGGACGCGTGCGCTGCGGCCGCCCGGGCGAGGAGTCGCTGTAGCCATCATCACACCATGCTAAGGCAAAAGTTCCGCTTTAGTGGCAGTTTCCGGTGCTAGTCTCTTAATGCACAGATTGTGCTTTAGTCGTTTGGTTAGTAGGCAGGGAAAGCATTGAAGAACACCGGTACCGCGTTCTGGCTGCACGCGGCGCTCCTGACGGTTTTTATCGGGGCTTCGTCGGCGCCGTCGCCGTTGTACGAGTTCTACGCCAGGGAATGGGGGCTCGGCTCCGCCGCTGTGACGGTGATCTTCGCCGTGTATGCGGTGGCCGTGCTGCTGACGCTGCTGGTTGTCGGGTCGCTGGCGGACCATCTCGGCACCCGGCCCGTGCTGCTCGGTGCCGTGGTGCTGCAGATCGGCGCGATGATGACGTTCGCGTTCGCGCCCGGTCCGGAAATGCTCCTCGCGGCGCGGGCCCTGCAGGGCGTCGCTACCGGTGCGGCCATGGGCGCGGCCGGGGCCGCGCTGCTGGCCTTTGAGGGCCCCGTCCGCCGCGGCCGCGGCTCCCTCGTGAACAGTGCCGCTTCGCCGGTGGGGCTCTCCATCGGCGCCCTGGGCTCGGCGTCCCTGGTCCGGTTCCTGCCGGAACCTACCAAGACCGTGTACTTCTTCCTCGCCGCCTTGCTGCTGGTGCTCGGGACCGCCTTGCTGTGGCTGCCGAGCGCGGGGCGGAAAGCCCCCGGCTGGCTCCGTTCGCTGGTTCCCGAGGCGAAGGTCCCCAGTTCCGCGCGCAAAACGATGACCGCGACCATGCCGGTGGCGGCCGCGACCTGGGCGCTCGCCGGCTTCTACCTCTCCCTCGGGCCGGCCCTTGCGCATTCGATCACGAAGGACAGCTCGGTGCTGGTGGGCGGCCTGGCCCTGTTCGCACTCTTCGTCCCGGGGGCCCTGGCGATCCTCGTCGTCCGCCGCTGGTCCGACCGGAACACACTCCTGACCGGCGTCCTCGCCCTGATCGCCGGGATCTCCCTGACGGTGCTCGCGGTCCAACTGGGGTCCGCGCCCTACTATTTCGCCGGCACCATGGTGGCCGGTGTGGGATTCGGCAGCGGCTACTTCGGGGCGATGCGGATGACGCTGCCGCTGTGCGGGCCGCATGAGCGCATCGGAATGCTCTCCAGCATCTACCTGATTTGCTACCTCGGCTTCAGCGTCCCGGCCGTGGCGGCGGGACTGCTGGTCCCGGTTGCGGGGATGAAGAACACCACCCTGATTTACGGTTCGGCCCTTGTGCTGGCCGCTGTCCCTGCCCTTGTATTGATCGCCAGGGGCACCCGCATGAACCGCATCAAATTGGCTGCCGCATAGCCGGCGGCCGGCTGAAAGGAACTGACATGACGTACACGCTCCCCGCCAACATCGCGGACCGGCCCATCACTATCATCGGAGGCGGCACGCTGGGCAGGCGCATCGGCCTGATGCTTTCGCTCCAGGGCGGCGAGGTGCGCATCTACGACACCGACCTCGCCGTGGCCAGGGCCGCCGTCGAATACATCGCAACGCAGCGCCACCGCGCCGTGGAGGAACTCGGGGGCACATCGGGAGTCCGGCTCGCCGCGAAGGACGATCTAGCTGATGCCTTGCGGGAATCCTGGCTTGTGGTCGAGGCGGTCCCCGAGAAGCTTGGTCTGAAGCAGGCGATCTTCGCTGACCTTGACCAGCTGGCGGCCCCGGATGCCGTGCTGGCGAGCAACTCGTCCTCGTTTGCCTCCGCCGAATTCATTGGCGGCGTGACCCGCCCGGAACGGGTCCTGAACATGCACTTCTACATGCCGCCTGCGGTCCGTTCCGTGGAGCTGATGTCCAGCGGGCACACCGATCCGGCAGTCATCGAGCTGCTCATGGCCGAGCTGCCGAAGTATGCGCTGGTGCCCCACCGGGTGCGCAAACAGAGCACCGGCTTCATCTTCAACCGGATCTGGGCAGCGATCAAGCGCGAATCCCTCCTGGTGGTGGCCGAGGGCGTCGCCGAGCCGCAGGACGTCGACGCCCTGTTCGCCGACGTCTTCAAGTCCGACACCGCACCGTTCCGCTACATGGACGAGGTGGGCCTGGACGTGGTCCTGGACATCGAAAACCACTACTGCGAGCTGGCCGGGACGGAGAACAAGTCCGCGCCGCTGCTGCAGGACTACATCGAAAAGGGCTGGCCGGGGGTCAAGAGCGGCCGCGGTTTCTACAACGACTACTCCTGACCCCCAACGCGGGGTCAGCTACGGCCGGTAGACGCGCCCGGCATGGGCTGTAGCTGACCCCGCGTTGGGCTAAGAGTTGCTTCCGAAGCCCAGCGAAATGCCGCCGTCGACCCGCAGCTCGATCCCGGTGACGTAGGCGGACTCGTCGCTGGCCAGGAACACCGCGGCGTTTGCCACGTCCCACGCCGTGCCCATGTGGCCCATGGGCACCTGGGCGTGGCGCTTCTTCAGCATTTCCTCGCGCTGCCCGTCTGCGTAGGCGCCGGCCAGCTCGGCGGACTCGGTCACCATCGGCGTTTCCATCAGCCCAGGCAGGATGGCGTTGACCCGGACGTGCTTCGCGGCGTACTCGGCCGCGGTGGTGCGGCTCAGGTGGTTCAGCGCCGCTTTGGAGGAGTAGTAGGTGGCGTACGGAACGCCGGTCCAGCGGACGCCCGCCAGCGACGAAATATTGATGATGGAGCCGCCGCCCTGGGCAACCATGTGCGGGATGACGTGCTTCATGGTCAGGTACGGGCCCTTCAGGTTGATCGCGTGGACCCGGTCCCACTCGGCCTCGTCCAGTTCCACCACGCCGCCCACCTTGGCGATGCCGACGTTGTTGTCGAGGACGTCGATCCGGCCGAACTCGTCGATGACGGACGCGACGGCGCGGCCCACCGCGGCGGAGTCCGTCACGTCGAAGGCAAGATGCCGTGCCTGGCCGCCCTCGGCCAGGATCAGGCCCTCCGTCTCCTTCGCGGCCGCCTCGTTGACGTCCGCGCACACCACCGTGGCGCCCTCGCGGGCAAACGCGATCGCCGTGGCCTTGCCGTTGCCCATTCCCGGGGCGCTGGAACCGGCCCCCACCACCAGGGCGATCTTTCCCTGCAGTCTCTTCGTCATCAGTGTTCTCCTAGATCTTGGATTTCTCGTTGCGCCAAAAGGTTTCGCGGATGGTCTTCTTCAGGACTTTGCCGTTGACGCTGCGCGGCAGCGCCGGAACCAAATGCACCGCTTTCGGGGCGCGGATGCTCCCCAGTTCCTGCTTGCACAGGGCAATGACCTCCGCTTCCGTGAGGGTGCAGCCCTCGTTCAGTTCGACGACGGCGGTCACCGCCTCGCCCCAGTCGGGGTGCGGGGCGCCCACCACCGCGCAGTCGCGCACGGCCGGGTGGCTCCAGATCACCTGCTCGACTTCGCTCGGGTAGACGTTGAAGCCGCCGGAGATGATCAGGTCCCGCCGCCGGTCGGTCAGGTGCAGGTAGCCCTCCTCGTCGAAGACGCCGATGTCGCCGGTGTGCAGCCAGCCGTCCCGCAGCGCCTGCGCCGTCTGTTCCGGGTTCTTGTAGTAACCCTTCATGACCAGGTCGCCGCGGACACAGATCTCGCCGGGCGTCCCGGCCGGAAGCGCCCGGCCGTCATCGTCGCGGATCTCCACCTCGACCAGCGGATACGGCCGGCCGCAGGAGGAAAGCCGTGAATCCGGGGCGACCGCGCCGGCGACGAAGTGCTCATCCGGGCGCAGGAAGGTCACCGACGCCGGCGCCTCCATCTGTCCGTAAAGTTCCATCATCACCGGACCGATCGCCGTCAGCGCCTGGCGCAGCTTCTCGACCGACATCGGGGCCGCGCCGTAGATCAGGTAATGCAGCGAGGAGAGGTCCCGTGGGTGCTCCTTGAGCACCTCCAGGAGCCGGTAGATCACGGTGGGAGGCAGGAACAGGTCCGTCACCGCGTACCTCTCGATCGCGTCGAGGACCGCGTGCGGGCTTGCTTTGGGCAGGACCACCACGGTCCCTCCGCGGGCCGTGGCGGCCAGGCTCAGCAGGCCCGCGGTGTGGGTCATCGGCGCGGCGGCGAGGTTCACCACGGCATCCTCGGAGCCGTAGTGGGCCGCCATCATCAGGTGCGCCACGAAGGCCGACAGGCTCCGGTTGGTGTTCATGACGCCCTTCGGCAAGCCCGTCGTGCCGCCGGTGGGGGCCAGTGACACCACGTCCTCCGGGGACGCGTTGACGGCCGGCTTGGTCGGCGGCTGGGCGCCGATCCACTGGTTGAAGGCGGTTGTTCCGGGCGCCCCGGGTTCGGCAGAGCCGGCAGAGCCGGCAGAGCCGGCAGAGCCGTCGGTGCCCCCGGTGCCCCCGGCCCCCGCGGCACCGTCCGGCCCGAACCGGATCCAGTGACGGACGCCGGTCAGCCCGTCCTGCAATTGCCGGACCGCCTGGTCGAGGGCGGCATGGAAGATCACCAGTTCCGCGTCGAACCCGGCCAGCAGTTGCGCGGTTTCACCCGTCGGGCTCGCCGGATTGGCCGGGATCCAGGTCAGCCCGGCCCGCCAGATACCGAGCACGCAGATCCAGGCTAGCGGGTCGTTCGGGGAGAGTACCGCGACCTTGGCATCGGGGGAGAGGCCGGAGTCCAGCAGTGCGTTGGCGATCCGGCAGGACAGCTCGCCGGCCTCGGTGAAGGTGAAGGCGGTTTCTTCCTGCACGTAGGCGACGCCGTTCGGGTTGCAGCTCCAGCCGCGGTCAAAGAATCCGATCACGCTCACTGGGGCAGCCCCGTCCGGTAGCTCTCCCTGAGGCGCAGGAAGACGGCCGTCGTGATCGCGGCGAGGATGGTCAGGTACCAGCCGAAGGCGTCGATCATCTTCGCGTCGGCCAGCCAGGTGGCCACGTACGGTCCGGTGCCGCCGACCAGCGCTACGCCCAGCGCGTAGGGAAGGCCGATGCCGGCGGCCCTGATCCGTGCCGGGAAGAGCTCGCACATCACGGCGGAGGTGATGGAGGTGTAGCAGGCGAGCAGCGTCAGGGCGGCCATCTGCACCAGCAGCAGGGACAGGAAACTGTTCTGCAGCATGTGGAGCAGGGGGATGGTCAGCACGGTGAAACCGATGCCGAACGCCAGCAGCAGGGGCTTGCGGCCGATCCGGTCCGAGAGGATGCCCATCAGCGGCTGCAGGACCGCGAAGTAGCTCAGCGAGATCAGGCCGACGAAGAGTGCGTTCTTCATGTCGAAACCCACCGTGATGTGCGCGTACGTAGGCAGGTAGGAGGAGAAGACGTAGAAGAACAGGGTCGGCGCGGCGTTGATGCCAAACACCAGCAGGCATTCCTTGGGGTGGGTGCGCATGAACTCGAAGGCCGAGGGCCGGGCGCGCCTGGTGCCGGGCGGGACGGACGGATCGGCGTCGTCGTTGAGTGACAGTGTTTCTTCGGCGAAGCGGCGGATGAACAGGCCGGCCACAGCGCCGAGGGTCCCGATGGCGAACGGCACGCGCCAGCCCCACTCGTGCATGGCGTCGTCCGGGAGCCAGGCCACGAGCAGCGCGACGGAGCCGATTGCCACCACGTTGCCGAGCGTCGCCCCGATGTAAAGGAAGCTGGAGAAGAAGCCGCGGCGGCCCGCCGGAGCCGACTCGACCAGGAAGGTCGAGGAGGCCGCGAATTCACCGCCGGTGGACAGGCCCTGCAGGAGCCTGGCCACCACCAGCAGGATCGGGGAGAGCACCCCCACCTGGTCGTAGGTGGGCGCCACGGCCACCAGCAGGCTGCCGACGCCCATCAGCATGACGGTCGCGGTGAGCGCCTTTTTCCGTCCCAGGCGGTCCGCCACCATGCCGCCCAGCAGGCCGCCGAGCGGGCGCATGAAGAAGCCAACGGCGAAGATCGCCATGGCGCTCAGCAGCGGGACCACGGGGTCGCCGGTCTTGGGGAAGAACTGGCTGGAGAAGTACAGCGCCAGCATGGAATAGACGTACCAGTCGAACCATTCAACGATGTTGCCGACCGTGGCTGCCGCGAGTTGGCGGGTCCTGCTGACAGGTGGTGCTGCGGTGATGACGCTCATCCGGTGACTCCCAGATCCGATGGGCCCGGACGAGGGATGCCGCATCGTCCGGCCCGTCGGGGCGCAGGGGGCAGCAGTTCGTCCGGCTGTGATGCAGACCACGTTACGGAGGCGCCGCGACCCCGAACATGGAGCCAGCTCAAAGGGATTCGAGGGGCCGTTGTGGATTCCTACAATTGGCCGTCGACCGGGGGTGCGGTCCCGTCCTGGCAGGCCTCGAACGCCCAGCACAGCTCTACGAGGGTCCCGGTCGCATCGAGCCGGCTGCCGGTGAGCTGCTCGAACTTCTGCAGCCGGTAACGCAGGGTGTTCTCATGCACGGACAGGGCCCTCGCGGCCGCGGAAATCCGGCGGTCGTTGGTCAGGTAAAGCCGCACCGAGTCCAGCACAATCCGGCCGAATTCAGCGTCGTCGGCGAACGGTGCCAGGTAGCGCAGGCGCAGCACCTCGGTGACGTCCGGATCGCCGGCCGCGGTGCGCCAGGTCAGGTCCTCCAGGCTGAACGAGCCGCCGTCCGGCCGCCGCCAGGCGGCAGCGAAGACGCGGTCGGCGACGGCGTCGGACTGCGCCAGGACCGTGAGGGGTCGCGGGGGTCCGACGGCGATGGTCGCTGCAGCGCTGCCGGCAGCAGGCTTGGCGGCGAGGAAACCGACGACGTCGCCGGCCAGGACTGTCAGGACCCCGTCGCCGCTCCGCAGCGGTGCCACCAGCTCCCCGAGGAGTTCATCCGGGGATGTCCCGGCCCTGGCGCGTGCACGGAGGGCGCGGAATTCGCGCCGCGGATCGATCCCGAAGTCGGCGGAACGGGACACCAGGTCCGCGCCGGCGAGGCTTCCGGCCAGCACGGCGCGCAGGTAGCCCTGCCGGAGTTCGTGGTCGCGCACGGCCTGCTGGACGCTGCTTTCGCGGTAGGAATGCACCAGGGCGGCCGTGTAGGAATCGCTGACGCCCCAGAGAACCCGGTGCGCGGCGAGGACCTCCCGGTCGCCGAGCCGTAGCTCCTGGGCGATGTCGAGGAAGCGGTCCTGGATCACGGCCATGGACAGGCGGTAGCCGCGCAGCACATCCTCGATCCGCATGCCCTGGTGGAACCGGACCTGCGCCACCCTGGCTTCGAGGGCGAGCTGCGATGACTCCGGCACGGTCCCGGATTTCACGGCCTGGATGGCCATCCGAAGGTTTTGTTCCACCGAGGAGCTGATGTCCGCCTCGGCCACGCCCCGGTACCCGGCCACGTCGGTGACGCAGCGCTCCACGCTGCCGGCCTTCAGGTACTGCAGGTCCCGGAAGAGCAGGTCGGCCACGTTTTCAATGCTGGACTCAGCCAAGGTTCGCCTCGCACCACACCTGGGTCCCGTCGGCCTTGTGGAGCATGGCGCGCTCGGCCGAGGTCCAGTACCTGACCCAGAGGATCTTTCCGTCCGGGGTCGCGAGTTCCACCGTTGCGGCGGCCGGGACACGGCCGGGCCGGCGCACCATCACGGGTGCACCGGCCGCCAGGCCTAGCCAGTTGGTGACCCGCACCATGTCCGCGGGCGGCGCCTCAGACGGCTTCAAGCACGCTGACGTAGTTCGCAATGCCCACGCCGCCCATGTTCTGAACCGCGGCACGGCGCGGGGCGGCCAGCTGCATGTCCCCGGCGGTGCCGGTGAGCTGCATCGCCGCGATGACGTGCTGCGAAACGCCGGTGGCCCCCACCGGGTGGCCCTTGGCCTTGAGTCCGCCGGAGACGTTGACCGGCAGCTTGCCGTCTTTGAAGACCCAGCCTTCCTTGACGGCGCGGGCACCCTGGCCCGGCTCGGTCAGGCCCATGACCTCGTACATCAACAGTTCGGCGATCGTGAAGCAGTCGTGCACCTCGGCGAAGTCCAGGTCCTCCAGACCGACGCCGGCCATCCCCAGGGCCCGCTGCCAGGAGGCGCGGGTCGCGGCGAAGGCGGTGGGGTCGCGGCGGTCGGTCGGGAAGAAATCGTTGGCCTGGCCGAAGCCGGCGAGCCGCACCGGCGCGGTGGCGCCGCCGGTGGGGGCAACGCTCAGCACGACGGCGGCGGCGCCGTCGGAGACGGGCGAGCAGTCGGTGCGGCGCAGCGGGTCGGCGACCATCGGGTTCTTGTCCGAGACCGTCTGGCAGAACTCCTCTCCGAGGTCCTTGCGGAGCTGCGCGTACGGGTTGTCCACGCCGTTGCGGTGGTTCTTCGCCGCGATCGTGCCCAGCACATCGGAGAGGTTCCCTGCGCCAGCGCCATAGCGCTTCTCGTAGTGCTTGGCCACTTCGGCGAAGAGCCCGGTGAAGCCGGTGCTGGAGGGCTTGCCGGCCATGTCGTAGTCCGCGCCGAGCAGGGCAGCGCCCACGACGTCGGCCCCGGCCTGCGTCATCTTCTCGGCGCCGATCACCAGGACCGTCTTGGCGGTGCCGGCGAGCAGGGACTTGGTGCCCTGCTGGAACGCGGCCGAGCCGGACGCGCACGCGTTCTCGACGCGCGTGGACGGCACGTTGGCCAGCTGCTCGGAAACCTGCAGCGCCAGGGAGGACGGGAAGGCCAGCGGCATCATCCCGGAGTTGAACTGGCCCAGGTAGATCTCGTCGATCTGGCCGGGTTCGATCCCCGCGTTGCCGATCGCCTCGCTGGCGACCTGCACGATCAGGGACTCGAGGGTTTCATCCGTGAGCTTGCCGAACCGGCTGTGGCCCCAGCCGGTGAGCAGGACATCCTTGCCGAACTGGTCCTTGAGGCTCATACCGCGGCTCCTTCCAGGCTGCCGGCGTCGGGGGCGGGGGTTCCGTCGAGGGAGGGGTCGACGTCGAACTCTGCCTCCGTCTTCTCCCGGATCTCCGCCACGGTGACGCCGGGGGCGAGCCTGGTGAGCGTCAGGCGGCGGCTGCCGTCGACCTTTTCCAGGTCAAACACGGCGAGGTCGCTGATGATGCGGTCCACGCAGCTCAGCCCGGTGAGCGGCAGGGTGCATTCCTTAACGATCTTGGCGGTGCCGTCCTTGGCGTTGTGTTCGGTGAGGACCACAACGCGCGGGGTGCCGGCGACGAGGTCCATGGCGCCGCCCATGCCCTTGACCATCTTGCCGGGGATGGTCCAGTTGGCCAGGTCGCCGGCGCCGGAGACCTGCATGGCGCCTAGGATGGCGACCTTGACGTGGCCGCCGCGGATCATGCCGAAGGAGGTGGCCGAGTCGAAGATGCTCCCGCCGGGCAGGACGGTGACGGTCTGCTTGCCGGCGTTGATCAGATCAGCGTCTTCCTCGCCCTCATAGGGGAACGGGCCCATGCCGAGCAGGCCGTTCTCGCTCTGCAGGACGACGCGGACGCCGTCGCGCAGGTTGTTGGCGACCAGCGTGGGGATGCCGATGCCAAGGTTGACGTAGTCGCCGTCGTTGAGTTCTTCGGCCGCGATGGCGGCCATTTCGTTCCGGGTCCAAGCCATGATGATTCTCCTGAAGGTGGGGGTGGCGGCGCTCAGGCCGGATTAGATGGTGGCGGCGGAGGCGGCGTCGGCCGCTTTGTCCGCGTCGGCGGCTTCGGCGCGGGGCCGGACGGTGCGCTGTTCGATGTCCTTGACCCGGTCGCTGGCCTGCACCAGGTGCTGGACGAAGACTCCGGGGGTGACGATGTGGTTCGGGTCCAGCTGGCCCGGCTCCACGATCACCTCGGCCTCCGCGACGGTGACGGCACCGGCCGTGGCGACCACCGGGTTGAAGTTCTGCGCGGTGTAGCGGTAAACCAGGTTGCCGTCGGTGTCGGCGGTGTGGGCGTGCACCAGGGCGACGTCGGCCTTGATGGCACGCTCCTGGACGAATGTCTCGCCGTCGAACTCCGCCAGCGGCTTGCCTTCGGCGACGAGGGTGCCGACGCCGGTTTTGGTGTAGAAGGCCGGGATGCCGGCGCCGCCGGCGCGGAGCCGCTCGGCGAGGGTGCCCTGCGGGGTGAACTCGACCTCCAGCTTGCCGGCGAGGTACTGCTCGGCGAAGAGCTTGTTTTCGCCCACGTAGGAGGCGATGACCTTGCGGACCTGGCCGGCCTCGATGAGCACGCCGAGGCCCTTGCCGTCCACGCCCATGTTGTTGGACACCACGGTGAGGTCCTTGACGCCCGAGTCCCGCACGGCCTCGATCAGGTCGGCGGGGATGCCGCTCAGGCCAAAGCCTCCGACGGCGAGCGTCATGCCGTCCCGCAGTACGTCCTGCAGCGCCGCGGCCGCGCCGGATTTCACCTTTGACATTTGCATCTCCTCATTGAGCTGTTGAATAACCGGCGGCCGGGCCGCCGACGTGATCCACGTTGTGGACTGTTCGCCTGAGGAAAGAGCCTAGGGTGTGGCGCAGAGCACTGTCAACGCCGAGAATCCGCAGCAGTTCGTGCTTTTTTACAGTGTGGACGCTAGGCTGGGCATGGTCCACAATGTGGATGTTTTGAGGAACGTTCTGAGGAATTGCGAGGAAAAGATGAACGCCGTCCCCGTGCAGGGAGCCCAGGTGGTGAGCCGCGCCGCAGCCCTGCTACGGATCGTTGGCCGGAAACCTGAAGGCTCCCCGCTGGTGGAGCTGGTCCGCGAATCCGGGCTCACGCGCCCCACCGCCCACCGGCTGCTGACCTCCCTGGCCGCCGAGGGGCTGCTGGACCAGGACCCGCAGAGCGGCAACTGGGTGCTGGGGCCCGAGATCCTCCTGATGGGTTCCGTGGCCTCGGCACGTTTCCCGCTGGAGGACATTGCCCGTCCCAGCCTCCGCCGGCTCGCCGAGGAAACCGGCGAAAGCGCCTTCTTTTCCATCCGGCGCGGCGCCGAAACCGTGTGCCTGCTCCGGGAGGAGGGCAGCTTCCCGGTGCGCTCCTTCGTGCTGCACGAAGGAGTGCGCTTCCCGCTCGGGGTGGCGTCGGCCGGCACCGCCATCATGGCGTTCCTGCCGGCGGCGGAGCAGGAGGCGCTGCTGGCCGGCTGGGCCGCCCATGCCGGGAGCTTTGCCGCTGCCCACAGCGAGGAAGTGGTCCGGGCGAATCTGGAGGCGACCCGGCAGGCAGGTTATTCGGTCAACCCGGGCCTGGTACTGGAAGGCAGCTGGGGGATGGGCGCCGCCGTCTTCGACCAGCGCGGCCGGCCTGCCTGGGCGCTGTCCCTGACCGGGATCGAACCGCGTTTCCGCGAAGACCGCCGGGAACACCTGGGCCGCCTGCTGATGGACGAGGCGCACCGGATTTCACTGCAGCTGCAGGGCACCTAGCGGGCAGCGCGACCGGACGGCCCGGCCGGGCAGCCAACCCGGCTGTCCGCGGTCCGGGGGCACTTTGGCGCGGACACGCCGACATCGGGCGTCCGTGGTGCCCGTTTAGCCCCCAAAGTGCCCCCGGGCGCACCCGCTACGGGCGGGCTATTGCTTCCACCAGGTGTCGAAGATGGTGACCGGAACGGTGCGCTTGTGCCGGGTCCGCAGGTACTTCTGCTCGATCAGCTCGGCCGCGGCGTCGGGGACGTCCCGGCCTTCAAGGTAGTCATCGATCGTGTCGTAGCTCAGGCCGAGCTCGTCCTCGTCGGTGCGGCCGGGCTTATGGTCCAGGAGGTCCGCCGTCGGGACCTTTTCCCAGATGCGCGCCGGGGCGCCGAGCTCGGCGAGAAGGGCCCGGTTCTGGCGCTTGTTCAAGCCGAAGAGCGGCAGGATGTCCGCGCCGCCGTCGCCGTATTTGGTGAAGAACCCGGTCACGGATTCAGCGCCGTGGTCGGTGCCGATCACCAGGTAGTTGTGTTCGCCGGCCAGGGCGTACTGCGCGATCATGCGGGTGCGGGCCTTGGTGTTGCCCTTGTGGAAATCGGAGATGCCGTTGCCCACAGTCTTCTCGAATTCGTCCTCGAAGCCGTCCACCGCGGCCGAGATGTTGAAGGTCCATTCCGTCTTGGCCCGCACGAAGTCCAGGGCCGCCTGGGCGTCGTCCTCGTCGTGCTGCACACCGTACGGAAGCCGGACGGCCACGAAGTTCGCCTCCACTCCTTCGGCGTCGAGTTCCTCGACCGCCAGCTGCGCCAGCCGCCCGGCCAATGAGGAATCGAGGCCGCCGGAAATGCCCAGGACGAAGCCCTTGGTGTGGCTGGCCTTGAGGTAGTCCTTGAGGAAGGTAACGCGTTTGCGCACCTCCCCGGGGGGGTCGATCCGGGGCTGCACGCCCATTTCTTCAATGATCTTCGCCTGGAGTTCACGCATGCCTCACAGCCTAGCCAGCTGTGTCAATGCGGCTCAACTGTTGCCGGCGGCCAGTGCCCGGCGAGGCGCGGCTCCGGCGCGAAAACCCCTCCCGCGGCAAGGGTGGCAGGCGTAGCGTATGGCCATGGAGACGACGGGATGTGTGGTGGTCGGCGGCGGCCCGGCCGGAATGATGCTGGGCCTGCTGCTGGCCCGGGCCGGCGTGCAGGTGACGGTCCTGGAAAAGCACGCGGACTTCCTGCGCGACTTCCGCGGCGACACGGTGCACCCGTCGACCATCCGGTTGATCGACGAGCTCGGCCTCGGCGAGGAGTTCCGCCGCCTGCCGCAAAGCCGGCTGCGGAGCGTCGTATTCCCGGTCCCGGGCGGGCCGCCGGTGACCATGGGCGACTTTGATTCCCTGCGGCCGCCGTACAACTACATCGCCATGATGCCGCAGTGGGATTTCCTGAACTTCCTGGCCGCCGCCGCTGCCGAGGAGCCGGCGTTTACGCTGTTGATGGGCCACACGGCCACCGGGCTGGTCCGCGACGGGGGCCGCGTCCGCGGGGTCCGGTTCCGCGCCCCGGACGGCACGCAGGGCGAACTCCGGGCCGACCTGGTGGTCGCGACCGACGGACGCCATTCGGTGCTCCGGGCCGCCGTCGGGCTGGCGCCCAAAGAGTTTCCGGTGCCGTTCGACACCTGGTGGTTCCGGCTGCCCAGGGATCCCGCCGAAGCCGGCGAGGTGGCCGGTCTAGTGCCGGCATTCGGACCGGGCGAGGCGCTGGTGGCCCTGACCCGCACCGACTACTACCAGATGGGCTACCTCGCCCCGAAAGGCACCGACGCCAGGATCCGCGCCGAGGGCATCGAAGGGTTCCGGCGCCGGATCGCCGGGCTTCGGCCGGATCTCGCGGACCGGGTAGAAGCGATCCGGTCCCTCGCCGACCTGCACTGGCTCGACGTCCGCCTGGACCGGCTGCAGTCCTGGCACATCAACGGCCTGCTCTGCATCGGCGACGCGGCGCATGCGATGTCCCCGGCCGGCGGCGTCGGCATCAACCTCGCCATCCAGGACGCCGTAGCGGCAGCGGAGCTCCTGGCCCCGGCGCTGCTCCGGGGCAGGGTCACGGCGGCGGACCTCCGACGCGTGGAACGACGACGGCGGCTTCCCACCGTGATCGTGCAGACCGGCCAGCGGCTGATGCACCGCGCCGTCTTCGGCCCGATCATGGCCGGAAAACGGGCTACGTTTCCCGCCGCGGCCCTCTTCCTGGCCAGGCGGATTCCGGCAGTCCGCCGGATCATTCCCAAACTCATTGGCTTCGGGCCCCGCCCCGAACACGCCCCCGCTTTCGCACGCCGCGCCGAGGCCCGGCCGCAGCCGCAGCCCTGACCTCGCACTTCCCTCGATTGCTCCGCAGCCGCCGTTTAGCCCCGCCAAAAGGGCGGTTTCGCAGCAATCGACGGGAGATTGGGGCGGCGGATGCAGGTCAGCCGTGCGTGGCGAGGTAGCTGATCAGGCCGTCGACCGTGGCGACTGCGGGGTAATCACGCTCCGGGATGTCCACGCCGGTCCCCTCGTCGATGGTCTCCACGAGCCGCAGGAAATCCAGCGAGTCCAACTCGAGGTCCTGCCGGAGCCGCGCGCCGCCGTCGACGTCGTCCAGCTCCACCTCCGGTGCGACCTTGCCCAGCGCGGCACGGACCGCGGCCCGGGCATCCTGTTCGTTCATGGCGTCTCCGTCTCTACAATTCGTCGGGTTTTTGCAGCAGCTCTTCGATCCGGGCGAGGAAGCGGCCGCCGCGCAGCCCGTCGCTGACCCGGTGGTCCGCGGACAGGGTGGCGACCGCGGCGGACCGAACACCCAGCATCCCGTTCTCCGCCCAGGGTTGCTCCAGCACGCGGCCGAAGCCCACCATCGCCACCTGCGGCGGATAGATCACCCCGTAGACACTGTCCACGCCGAGGTCCCCGAGGTTCGTCACGGTGATGGTGGGGTCCGCCATCTCGGCGCGCTGCAGCCGCCCGGCCCGTGCGCGGCCGACCAGGTCGCGCAGCTGCGCCATCAGCTCGTCGAGGGCCAGGGTGTCGGCGTCGTGGATCGCCGGCGCCACCAGGCCGCCCTGGCGCAGGGCCACCGCCACGCCCAGATGCACCGCGGCGCTGGGCCGGTACGCGCCGTCGACGTAGAAGCCGTTGACCTCCGGGACGTCCTTAGCCGCGAGCGCCGCGGCCTTGAGCAGCAGGGCGGAGGGGACCAGCCGGGATGCCACCGGCCGCTGCGCGTTGACGGCCTGCATCCAGCCGACGGCGGCGCGCAGGTCCAGGGTGGTGCTCAGGTAATAGTGCGGAATGGTCTGCTTGGAGCGCGACATCAGCGCGCCGATAGCCCGGCGCAGCGTGGCCACCCGGTCGCGCGCCGCCGACGGTTCCGCCGACGGTTCCGCCGCCGCCGGTTCCGCCGCCGCCGGGGCCTCAACCGCCGGCGCTGCCGCGGGAGGTACTCCTGGCGCTGCCGCGGCCGCCGCCACACTTTCCGGGGGACCGGCCGGCTGGCGGGCCGCGGAGCGCTGGACGTCCTCCACGGTCACGGCGCCCTCCGGCCCGGTGCCCGGAACGGCGGACAGCTCGACGCCGAGTTCGGCAGCGAGCCGCCGGGCCCGCGGCGAGGACCGCACCCGCCCGGCGGTCGGCGGCCGGGCTGCCACCGCGTGCTCCACATCGGCACGGGTGATGGCCCCGTCCTTGCCGGTGCCGTGGATCCGTCCGGTGTCGACGCCGAGCCGGTGCGCGAGGTGCCGGACCGGCGGCGCGATCGGCGGCGCTTCCGGGGGAGGGACGGCCTTCGCGGACTCCGGCGTCGCGGCCACGGGCCGGGCCGGCGGCGCCTCGTGGATCGGGGTCCCGACCTCGGCCGGGGTCTGCGTGATCCGGGCCAGCGGAGTCCCCACCGGCACGGTTTCACCGATGTCCACCAGGAGGTCGGCGACCACACCCTCCTGGAAGGACTCGACATCCATCACGGTCTTGTCCGTGTCCACCACGGCCACCAGGTCCCCGCGGCGGACGTAGTCGCCCGGTTTGACCAGCCATTCGACGATCTTGCCGTGCTCCATGTCGGCCCCGAGCGAAGGCATCAGGAAATCAGCCACGCGTCCCGACCGCCTCCCGCGCCGCCGCGACCACCCGTTCCACGGAGGGCAGCGCGGCGAGTTCAAGGTGCTTGGAGTAGGGGATCGGCACCTCCGCGCTGCAGACCCGGCCCACCGGCGCGTCCAGCTCGAAGAAGGCGTGTTCGCTGATCCGGGCGCTGATTTCGGCCGAGATGCTGCCGCTGCGCCAGCCCTCATCGACCACCACGGCGCGGTGCGTCCTGGCCACGGAGGCGAGGATCGCGGCGTCGTCGAGCGGGCGCAGGGTGCGCAGGTCCAGCACCTCGGCGTCGATGCCGTCGGCGGCGAGCTGCGCGGCGGCCTCGAGCGTGAGCGGAAGCGTCCCGCCGTAGGTGATGAGCGAGACGTCGGTGCCGGGGCGCCGGATGGCGGCACTGGTGATGTCCACCGCGCCGGCGTCGTCGGCTAGCTCGCCCGGGACGTTGTACAGCGAGCCGTGCTCGAAAATCAGCACCGGATCAGGGTCCTGAAGCGCGGTCCAGAGCATTCCGCGGGCATCTTCGAGGGTGGCGGGGGTGAGGATCCGCAGGCCGGGGATGTGCGCGTACCAGCCCTCCAGGCTGTGCGAGTGCTGGGCGCCGAGCTGGCGGCCGGCGCCGGTGGTCATCCGGATCACGAGCGGCACGTGGAACTGGCCGCCGGACATGTGCAGCAGGGACGCGGCGTTGTTCACGATCTGGTCCAGGGCCAGCAGGCTGAAGTTGACGGTCATGATCTCCACGATGGGACGCATCCCGCCCAGCGCGGAGCCGATGCCGGCGCCGACGAAGCCGGACTCGGACAGCGGGGTGTCGCGGATCCGCTCCGGACCGAACTCCTCCAGCAGGCCCAGGCTCACGGCGAAGGATCCGCCGTAGGCGCCCACATCCTCACCCATCAGGAACACCCGTTGGTCGCGTTGCAGCGCGTCGCGGATCCCGGCCCGGAGCGCCTCCCGGTAGCTGGATTTCATGATCCGGGCCCGTCCGGCCAGGCACCGGGCTCGCTGTACACGAAGCGCGTGAGGTCCTCGAGCGGCTCGGGCGTGCCGGCGTCCGCGAACTCGACGCCGGCCGTGACTTCCGCCTCGGCGTCGGACTGCAGCTGCTGCCATTGTTCCCCGGTGAGCTGGCCGGCGGACTCCATCGCCGAGCGCAGCAGCGCGATCGGATCCCGTTCCAGCCAGCGGGCCACCTCGGCCTTCTCCCGGTACCGCTCCGGGTCGAACATCGAGTGCGCCCGGAAACGGTAGGTGCGCAGTTCCAGGAAGTGCGGGCCGCCGCCGGCCCGGACCGCGTCGACCGCGCGGCGGGCGGTCTCCTCCACGGCCAGCACGTCCATCCCGTCCACGGCCCACGCGGCGATCTCGTACCCGGCGGCCTTCAGCGCGATGTCCGTCTGCGACTCGGAGCGGCCCAGCGCGGTGCCCATCGCGTAGAGGTTGTTTTCGCAGCAGAACAGCACCGGCAACTGCCAGAGGGCGGCCAGGTTGAGGCTTTCGTGGAACTCGCCTTCCGCGACGGCGCCCTCACCGAAAAAGCACACGGTGACGCGCGAACGCCCGGCCATCTTGTCCGCGAGCGCCAGCCCGACGGCGAGCGGCAGGCCCCCGGCGACGATCGCGTTCCCGCCGTAGAAGCGGGTGGCGGCGTCGAAGAGGTGCATGGAACCGCCGCGTCCCCGGCAGCAGCCCTCCACGCAGCCGTACATTTCGGCCAGGATCGACCCCGCGGACACACCGCGCAGCAGCGCGTGGCCGTGCTCCCGGTAGGTGGCGACGACGGCGTCCTCCGGCGACAGCGCCTCCAGCACCCCGGCCGCCACGGCCTCCTCGCCGATGTAGACGTGCAGGAAGCCGCGGATCTTGGCGGCGCTGTAGAGCTCGACACACTTCTCCTCGAACCGGCGCACGCGCAGCATCTGCAGCAGCAGGTGCCGGCCGTGCGCGGCATCCAGCGGGCCGGCGGGCGCCGCCAGGGGCCCGGTCACTTGCGGACCTCCGGTACCGTGCCGGCTGCGCGGCCCGTAGCCCCCGGCTGGCTGCCGGGCATTGCCCCGCCCGGCGGTGAGTCCGCCGCCTCGCCAGGCGGAGACTCGATGGTGGACGTGTCGCCCTCCGGCAGCCCCAGCTCGCGGGCCTTGAGCAGGCGGCGGAGGATCTTCCCGCTGCGCGTCTTCGGCAGTGCCGTGGTGAAGTCCAACAGCCGGGGCGCTACCGCGGGACCCAGCCGCTTGCGCGCGAAACCGATGATGTCCAGCTGCAGCTGCTCGGACGGCTCCCAGCCGGGGCGCAGCTCCACAAAGGCCTTGACCACCTCGCCGGCGACCGGGTCCGGGACGCCGATGACGCCGGCCTCGGCCACGGCCTCGTGCTCCATCAGCGAGCTCTCCACCTCAAACGGGCCGATCAGGTGCCCCGAGGACTTGATCACGTCGTCGCCGCGGCCGACGAACCAGTAATAGCCGTCGGCGTCGCGCTTGGCGAGGTCGCCGGTGAGGTACCAGCCGCCCACGAAACACCGCCGGTAGCGTTCCTCCTCGTGCAGGTAGCCGCGGAACATCGAGGGCCAGCCGGGCCGGAGCGCCAGCTCGCCCATGGCGTCCGGCTCGGTGACCAGCACCGCCCGCCCGTCCCGGACCACCGGTTTGTCCTGTTCGTCCCGGGCCACCAGTGCGGCTTCGATGCCGGGCAGCGGCCGGCCCATGGAGCCCGGACGGATCTCGGTGGCCGCGAAGTTCGAGATCATGATCCCGCCCGTTTCGGTCTGCCACCAGTTGTCATGCACCGGCTGGCCGAAGGCTTCCTTGCCCCACACCACCACCTCCGGGTTCAGCGGCTCGCCGACGCTGGCCACAAAGCGCAGGGCGGACAGGTCGTGCCCGGTGGCCCGCTCGGCCCCGGCCTTCATCAGCATCCGCAGCGCGGTGGGCGCGGTGTACCAGACGCTGACGTGCTGCTCGGCGAGGATCCGGTACCAACGGTCCGCGTCCATCTCCTCCTCGTCCACAATGCTCGTCACACCGTGGCTAAGCGGGGCGAGGACACCGTAGGACGTCCCGGTCACCCAGCCGGGATCGGCCGTGCACCAGTAGACATCATCCGGGTGCAGGTCCAGCGCGAAGGTGCCGGTTGCGTGGTGGGCGGTGACGGCGTCGTGCACGTGGATGGCGCCCTTCGGTGTGCCGGTGGTGCCGGACGTGAAATGCAGCAGGGCCATGTCCTCGGGCCCGGTCGCCGCGATCTCCCCGTCCGCGGGGGCTGCCCGCATCAGCCTTTCCAGGTCCAGGGTGCCCGGCTCCGGGTCGCCGCCGGCGTCGGTCAGCAGCACATGCCGCAGCTCCGGCAGCGAGCCGCGCAGCTGCGCCACCTTCCGCCGGTAGAGCGCCCGCGTGGTGACGAGCACCCGCCCGGAGCCCAGTTGCAGCCGCTGCCGCACGGGCTCGGGTCCGAAGGCCGAGAACAGCGGGCAGAACACACTCGCGTTCTTAAAGGTGCCGAGCATCGCGATGTAGAGGGAGGGGGCGCGGCCGCTGAGCGAGAAGACGCGCTCGCCGCGCCCGACGCCGAGGCTGCGCAGCACCGCGGCGAACCGGCTGCTTTGCTCGGCCAGCTGCCCGTAGGTGAGCGCGTGGCTGGTCCCGTCGGCGCGGATGAACCGCAGCGCCTCCCGGCCGCCGCGTCCGCCGGCCGCATGCCGGTCCGCGGCCTCGAAGGCGATGTTCAGGCCCCGGCCCCCGGGCAGTCCGGACAGTTCCCGGCGGGCGTCCTCCCAGGAGAAGGCCGCGCAGCTCGCGTCATAATCCAGCAGGTTGGGCCGGACCCGGAAGCTGCCCGGGTCCTTGGGGATCGCCGGCCAGCGGGTGGAAGGTTCGGTTCCTGCCGTCATGCTTACATCGGACGCCCGCCCTGCGCCGGCTGCCAGTGCCGTAAGTCCCATGCACGCGCCGGGCAGCGCGGCGCGGCCCCGACATCTGCGGTCCGGACTGGGATTCCGGCCGCGGCCAGCCACTAAACTGGGTCCCATGACTGCCACCAGTGACTTTGCAGCCGACGCTGCTGCCGCCCGTGCCCGCCTCCTGGAACTGATCAAGGAGCTGGCCGTCGTCCGCGGCAAGGTCATCCTCTCCAGCGGCGCCGAAGCCGACTACTACATCGACCTGCGCCGCATCACGCTGCACCACGAGGCCTCCAAGCTGGTCGGCCAGGTCATGCTGTCGCTGATGGACGACGCCGGGATCGACTTTGAGTGCGCCGGCGGACTGACCATGGGGGCGGACCCGGTGGGCACCGCCGTGATGCACGCCGCCGTCGACGCCGGCCGCCCGGTGGACGCCTTCGTGGTCCGCAAGGCGCAGAAGTCCTACGGCATGGGCCGCCAGGTCGAAGGCCCCTCAGTCGAGGGCCGCAAAGTCCTGGTCCTGGAGGACACCTCCACCACGGGCGGCTCCGCGCTCACCGCCGTCGAGGGGGTGCGCCGGGCCGGCGGCAACGTCGTCGCCGTCGCCGTGATTGTCGACCGGGACACCGGCGCCAAGGAAAAGATCGAAGCCGAAGCCGGCGTCCCCTACCTGTTCGCCTTCGGAAAAGATGAACTCGGCCTGAACTAGGCATTTCACCGGCGGCGGACACATGTGGACGGTGCTACAGGGGTGACTTATCCTTTTGACATACCCCCAGTCGGTACGTTCGTACCCGTAGTTGGAGAAACACGCTATGCTCCCGCCCCAGGAATCCCCTGCATCCGTCAGTACCGTCGACCAGGTCCAGAACCTCATCCTTGACAGCGCCGACTTCGAAGAGTTTCTCAACGAACTCGCGCGCTTCTCCGCGCACCAGGTGGCCGGCGAGGGCGATGACGCGCTCTGCGGCATCACCCTGCTGCGGGACCGGAAGGCTGCCACCATCGGCTGGAGCAGCGACTCGGCCAAGGAAGTCGACGAGATCCAGTACCGGCTGGCGCAGGGGCCGTGCCTGACGGCGGCGCAGGAGGAACGCGAGGTTTACGTCCCGGACCTGTTCGAGGAAGACCGCTGGGGACCGGACTACGCCACCGCCGTGGCGTCCCACGGGCTGCGCTCGGTGCTGTCCGTGCCGTTCCACCTCCAGGGCGAAGCCCAGGCAGCCCTGAACCTGTATTCAGACGCGCCGCACAAGTTCGACGGCGACGTCGCGGCGCGTGCGCGTGACTTCACCCGGCAAATCTCCCAGGCGCTGCGGATGGCCGTGCGCTTTTCGCTGCACACGGACAGCGCCACCAACCTGCGGGCCACGCTGGAATCGCGCACCGTCATCGACATGGCGATCGGGATTGTGATGGCCCAGAACCGCTGCAGCCAGGAATCCGCGGTACGGATCCTCACTGACGCGTCAAGCAACGGCAACGTCAAGCTGCGCGACATCGCCACCTCGCTGGTGGAGTCCGTCGGCGGCTCCGCCACCCGCACCCACTTCCAGGAGCCCGGGCGCCAGGCCACCGGATAACGGGCCGGCAAATAAACCGCAAAAATAGGGGACTTGTGCCCTTCCCATCGTGCAGTTAGGCTGAATGAGGTTGAGCCGTCGGCCATAGACACTTTCTTTGGAGTACCTATGGACCACTCTCTTAACGCCCAGGTTAAGCTCGATGTCGCCTCAGATGTCATCCGGATTGATGTCCGGGGGAGCCTCAGCCAAACTTCCCGCCCGGCCCTGATCCAGCTGATCCAGCGGATCCGCCGCATGGGCATCAGCTCCCATATCCGAGTGGACCTCGGCCACGCCGAATTCGTCGAATCAGCGGCCCTGGCGGGCCTCCGCAACGACCTGAACGCCATTGACGGCCGGTTCAGCCAACTGGACGTGGCCGGCGCCCCGACCGTCGCGGCCGGGGTATCGCTGGAACTGCAGATGTTCGGTGATGACTTCGGCAAGGTGTTCCAGTCGCTGGACCTCTCCGGGGACTTCACCGCCTCGATTAACCCGTCCGGAACCCGGACCCTGGCCCGCTACTCCGACGACGAACTGCTGGCTGCCAGCGACTGCGTCTTCGGCAAGCTCGACGACCCGGCCACCGGTGCGCCCTCGGAACTGCTGGCCCGGTACGAGGACATCAGCCTGGAACTCACCCGGCGCGAAGCCGGGCGCGAGCCCGAACCCGCCTGAGTCCGGGCCTCCGTTCCGCGACGCCGGAGCGGGGATCGATCCTGCGTTTTCTGCCGCAGCTACGCAGTGGCTACGGTAGAGGTGTGCCGGATGAGACCGAAGCGAACAGCGGGCGCGGACCCCGGAACGAGGAGGCCCGCGTGCTCCGGCACGCCGCGGAACTTGAGCGGTTCTCGCGGCGGAACTTCCTCATCGGGACCGGCGCTGCCTCCGTCCTGGCCGCGGATATGCTGTTCACCCGCCGGGTACAGGCCGAGCGGCGCGTCAACAAGGTCCTGATGGTGCCCGACGACGTCGCGGAGCTGTATTTCCCCCACGCCGCCTGGTTCCTCTTCCCCGGGTACAAGACCAGCTGGGAAGAAGCGCAGTGGATCCTGAACTCGCTGCGCGGCGCGCTGACCAAGCGGGGCCAGCTGACCGCCGTCGGATATTCCAACGTTGGCATGGACATCGACAAGATCGTGATCGCGGTCATCGAACACATCCGCGCCCACCAGCTGAACACCGTCTACTTCTACGGCCACAGCTTCGGTGGCATGGTGGCGGTGCAGGTCGCCGCCCGGCTCCTGGAGCTGCACGGCGTCCAGGTGGCGTTCATCCTGCTGGACTCCAGCCCGGCCAGCCGGTACGACGTGCTGGACCAGAGCTGGTTCGACGGGGTGGTGTTCCTCTACGAGAGCGGATTCCGGTTCCCCACCGTGCTGCGCGGCGGCTATGAACTCGGCGAGCGGGTACTCAACAAGCACGAACGCAGCTGGGGTCAGATCCTGGACCAGACCATGGAGCAGCTCTCGCCGATCGCCCCGTCCAGTGTGCTGATCCAGACGGAATCGGCCTACATCTACCACTTCGACCTGAACCGGTTCGTCGGCCGGCTGGGGGACGCGAAGATGGCGTTCATCGGCAACCCCGGGGACCAGACCGTCAGTTACGAGACGGCCCGGGACACCTGGATGCTGCGGTTCAAGGCGAACATGGTCTCGGATTCGCTGCAAACCGACGGTGCACGGCCGGCCCACGCCAGCCCGCAGTGGAACCCCTTCGTCTACCGGCCGCTCATCGAAGAACTCCAGGACGAGTTCCTGCCGCTCGCCTCCGGCGGGGGCAAAAAGACCGCGGTCTAGCTGGATCAGGCCCCGGCCGGCGCCCGGCATTCGGTCAGATCTGGTTCTTCAGGTCCGCGACCGAGTTCAGGATCTGGTTGGGCCGGAACGGGTAGGCCGCGATGTCGTCCTTGTGGGTGATGCCGCTGAGCACCAGCACCGTGTGCAGCCCCGCCTCCATGCCGGCGATGATGTCGGTGTCCATCCGGTCGCCGATCATGGCGGTGGTCTCCGAATGGGCGTCAATCTGGTTCATCGCGGAGCGGAACATCATCGGGTTCGGCTTGCCCACAATGTAGGGTTCGCGCCCGGTCGCCTTGGTGATCAGCGCCGCGATCGCACCGGTGGCGGGCATCGGGCCGTCCTTGGAGGGGCCGGTGGCGTCCGGGTTGGTCGCGATGAAGCGCGCGCCGCCCAGGATCAGGCGGATGGCCATGGTGATGGCCTCGAAGGAGTAGGTCCGGGTCTCGCCGAGCACCACAAAGTCCGGGTCCTGGTCGGTGAGGATGAAGCCCGCCTCGTGCAGCGCCGTCGTCAGCCCGGCCTCGCCGATGGTGTAGGCGCGGTTGCCGGATTCGGAGCCGCGCACCTGGTCCTTGAGGAACTGGGCCGTCGCGAGGGCCGAGGTCCAGATGTTCTCCTCCGGGATTTCCAGGCCGGAGCTTTTCAGCCTGGCGGCAAGGTCGCGGGGAGTGAAGATCGAATTGTTGGTCAGGACCAGGAACCGCTTGGACGTATCCACCCATCGCTGGATGAGTTCGGAGGCGCCCGGGATCGGCTGGTTTTCGTGGACCAGCACGCCGTCCATGTCGGTCAGCCAGCACTCGATTTCCTGGCCGCTGCGGTACACCGAGGACGTGGACCGCGTCTCGTCCGGGTCCGAACGCCGGTCTGTCCCGAGGTCTTCGTGCTGATCCGCCATGGTGCCCTCCGCCGATAGTGTGCCGCAACAGGACCCAGTCTACTGTTGAGTCGTGATTGAACCCGAGACACCCAGCGAACACCCCGCCGGCGCCCCGGCCGCTCCGGACGGTGAGGCGGAGCCCAAGGCGGAGGTGGGCGTCGGGCCCTGGCAGGGTCAGTGGCCGGAGGGCGAACACTGGGACCCGGACCTGCTGGCGGACGGTGACCGCCGCAACGTGGTGGACAAGTACCGGTACTGGAAGCACGAGGCGATTGTGGCGGAGCTGGACTCGCGTCGCCACAACTTCCACATCGCCATCGAAAACTGGCAGCACGACATGAACATCGGCACCGTCGTCCGCACCGCCAACGCGTTCCTGGCCAAGGAAGTCCACATCATCGGACGACGCCGGTGGAACCGCCGCGGGGCCATGGTCACCGACCGCTACCAGCACGTCCGCCACCACGCCACCGTGGACGAATTTGTCGCCTGGGCGCAGGCGGAGGGGCTGGCCGTGATCGGGATCGACATCTTCCCCGATTCCGTCCCGCTGGAAACCTACGAGCTGCCCCGGGACTGTGTGCTGGTGTTCGGCCAGGAGGGGCCGGGCCTGACGCCGGAGGTCCACGAGGCCGCCGTGGCGACGCTCTCGATCGAGCAGTTCGGGTCCACGCGCTCCATCAACGCTGCCTCCGCGGCCGCGATCGCGATGCACGCCTGGATCCGCCGGCACGTCTTCAACCAACTGCCGGGGTAACCGCCCCTTCCCCCCGCGCGGAGTGCCATCTCGGCGGGAGCGGCGGGGCGAGTGTTACACCCCCGGCGTGACCGGAAACACTGCCGTGGCGCAGGAATGACTAGGATGGTTCGTAGCCGACGAGGTTCACTCCAGGGTCAACCCAGCCCGCAGACGAAATTCACTTTAGGAGTCAGCATGCCCATTGCAACCCCAGAGATCTACTCCGAGATGATCGACCGCGCAAAGACGGGCGGCTTCGCATTCCCGGCCGTCAACGTCACCTCCTCCCAGACCCTGAACGCCGCCCTGCGCGGCTTCGCCGAGGCCGAGTCCGACGGCATCGTCCAGGTCTCCACCGGCGGCGCCGCCTACTGGTCCGGTGCCTCCACCAAGGACATGGTGGCCGGCTCGCTGGGCTTCGCCGCGTTCGCCCGCGAGGTCGCCAAGAACTACGGCGTCAACATCGCCCTGCACACGGACCACTGCCCCAAGGACAAGCTGGACGGCTTCGTCCTGCCGCTGCTCGCCGCCTCCGAGGCCGAGGTCAAGGCTGGCCGTAACCCGCTCTTCAACTCGCACATGTGGGACGGCTCGGCCGAAACCCTGCAGGAGAACCTCCGGATCGCCCGGGAGCTGCTGGAGCGCACCGCCGCGGCCAAGATGATCCTCGAGGTGGAGATCGGCACCGTCGGCGGCGAGGAAGACGGCGTCGAGAACGCCATTAACGACAAGCTCTACACCACGGTCGAGGACGCCCTCGCCACCATCGACGCCCTCGGCTCCGGCGAGAACGGCCGCTACATCACGGCCCTGACCTTCGGCAACGTGCACGGTGTGTACAAGCCCGGCGGCGTCAAGCTGCGCCCGGAGATCCTCAAGGACATCCAGGAGCAGGTCGGCGCGAAGATCGGCAAGACCAGCCCGTTCGACCTCGTCTTCCACGGCGGCTCCGGCTCCTCCGAGCAGGAAATCGCGGACGCGGTCTCCTACGGCGTGATCAAGATGAACATCGACACCGACACCCAGTACGCCTACACCCGCCCGGTCGCCGACCACATGTTCCGCAACTACGACGGCGTCCTGAAGGTCGACGGCGAAGTCGGCAACAAGAAGCTGTACGACCCCCGCGTCTGGGGCGCGTCCGCCGAAGCCGGCCTGGCTGCCCGCGTGGTGGAGGCAGCCCAGCAGCTCGGCTCTACCGGCAAGACGTTCTAGCCGTGTCGGACGAGTTCCGCCGGAACCTGATGGGCCCCGAGCCCACGCTGCTGCCTGCCGAGACCGAGGTCAACGCGGGGCTGGACGCGGGCCAGGAGGCGCTGGACCTGGTGGAGAAGCACCCGACGTCCTCGCTGCTTTGGGCCGTGCTGGCCGAGGAAGCGTGGAAGGAAGGCCGGACCATCGATTCCTACGCCTACGCCCGGGTCGGCTACCACCGCGGCTTGGACTCGCTGCGCCGCAACGGCTGGCGCGGCGCCGGCCCGATCCCGTGGGAGCACGAACCCAACCGCGGCTTCCTGCGCGCCCTGTACTCTCTGGGCCGCGCCTCCGCGGCGATCGGCGAGGCCGAGGAGCCGGAGCGGATTGAGAAGTTCCTGAAGGACTCCGACCCCACCGCCAGGGCGGCCATCGAAGCCCAGGGCTGACAGGCCCACAGCTACAAGCAACGCGGGGTCACTTACGGCCCATTCCACCATTGTGGATGGGCTGTAAGTGACCCCGCGTTGCGGGTTAAACGACGACGGCGGGCGCCCACCATTCGGTGGGCGCCCGCCGTCGTTAAGCGGAAGGGTCAGCTGGCCTTGGCCAGCCCGGTGCGGGCCATGGCGTCGGCGTAGGCGACGCGCATTTCCTCGAGGTATTGCTCCTGGCGGGCCGGGGTACCGGCGAAGGCGCGGCCGCTGAGCGAGCGGACCTTGTACGTCTTCAGGCCGCGGCGCCAGATCATCGGCACCTCGGTCTTGAGCAGCAGGTTGGCCAGGCGGTTGGCCTCGGTGCCGTGCGCCACGATCACGGAGGCGCGCGGCACCAGGGCGAGGAACTTCAGCAGCGGCTTGAGGCCCGCCGAGATCTGGTCCGGCGTGAACTTGCCGTTCGGCTCGCCGTCCACGTGCCACGGGTGGACGTTCCACGGCATAACAAATTCCGGGCGCAGGCCCAGTTTCCACTGGATGCCGAGCATGCGGGTGGCGGCTTCCTCGTCGCCGGCGGTGATGAAGCCGGACGGATCGGCGGTGCCGATGTTGGAGTAGAGGCTGACGATGCGGCACTCGTCAATGTCGTGGGCGGGATCCACGTAGGGGACCGTGGTGCCAGCTTTGGCGGTCTGCAGTGTGTCGCACAGTTCGTTGACCGGCGCGACGTTAGCTTCGTAACGGCGGCTCAGGAGCTGTTCGCGGAAATTTTCAGTGGCCAGGGCTGTCATGTATTGCTGGGTCTCCTGCGGGATTGGTAAAGCTGCCAGACCGATCGCAGGCACGCCAAAGGAAGGGCGCGCGGAGGCCGGTGTGGTTTGAAATGTGGTGTGGACCGATTCCTGTTCGGTCTTTACCAGTCTATCAAGCCCCGCGAAATGTCCGGCGAGTCGTCCGGGCAGCCGGCAACTGCCAGCTGCCCGGACCGCTTACCGCCGTCTGCCCGGACGACTACCAGAGCCGCTTGCTGGCCCGGCGCGCACCCTCGCCGAGGGCGTCGAGCTTGGCGAAAGCGATCTGCGGGTGGACGCGGCCGCCGAGGCCGCAGTCCGTGGAGGCAATTACGTTTTCGCGGCCCACCAGTTCCGCGAAGCGCACGATCCGGTCGGCCACGAGGTCGGGGTGCTCCACGACGTTGGTGGCGTGCGAAACAACGCCCGGGATAATCGACTTGCCCTCGGGAAGCTTGGTGTCCTCCCAGACCCGCCATTCGTGTTCGTGCCGGACGTTGGCCGCCTCGAAGGAGTATGCGCCGGCGTTGACCTGCAGGACGGAGCCGATGATGTCCGCGAAGGGGATGTCCGTGGTGTGCGGTCCGTGCCACGAGCCCCAGCAGACGTGCAGCCGGATCTTGTCCTGCGGGAGGTCGCGCAACGCCCAGTTGGTGGCCTCGACGCGCAGCTGGATGAACTTCAGGTAGTCCTCGAGGCTCGGCTCGGGGTTGATCTGGTCCCAGCTCTCGGCCAGGGAGGGATCGTCGAGCTGGACTGTCAGGCCGGCGTCGATGATGGCTTTGTATTCCTCGCGCATCGCGTCGGCGCAGGCGAAGAGGAGTTCCTCATCGCTCTTGTAGTAGTCGTTGGCGACACGGGCGCAGGATCCGGGGGAGAGGGACGCGACGAAGCCCTCGGTGAGGCCGGCCGCGGCCAGGCCAGTCTTGAGGTTGGTGACGTCTGACGCCACCAGCTCCTGCCCGGTGTAGGTCAGCGGGCCCGCGATCTTTGGCTGCGTGACGGCCTTGCGGTGGGCCAGAATCCCCGAAGACGGGTCGTTGTAGGCGTCGTTGAAGGCCTGCCGGTCGCGGCGGTCCGGGAACGAGGTCAGGACGATGTGGCCGGGGCTGGAGCGGTGCACCGCGGCGTCGGCCCAGCGGTCCACGTCTGTCGGTTCCAGGCCGCCGAGCCGGGCGAACGAATAGTTCCACCAGGCGCCGTAGTCGACCGAGCTGGCCATGGCGTGGCCGTACTCGCCGTCGTTGGGGATGTCGATGCCCAGGTCCTTCTGGCGCTGGACGACGTCCACCACCGAGGTTTCCAGCAGGTCCAGGAACTCGGGGGTAATGCCGTCGGCTTCCTTCGCCTCGTTGGCGGCGATGAGCTCGGGGGTGCGGGGCAACGACCCGGCGTGGGTGACGCGGATGTGGTCGGTGTTCTGGGACATGGTGCGGTTCCTTTCCATCGGTCCTGGCGGTAGCACCGTGGCCGGCCGCGGCCGCACAATGGCGGGCCGCGTACGGCGGGGTTGCTGCGGCGTCAACGGTCCAGGTCCCTCGGCCGCTCGGGATGGTCACTCCCACTTAATTCCACGCCGCGCCCGCACCGCAAGTTGTGCCCACTATGTGTCGCGGCCCTCCATGCTGGGAGCCGAAAACGGTGCCGGCCACCGTTTTCGGCTAATCTTGGGTGGTAAGAGCCCCGGACTCTGGCGTTGATGGTAAGAGCACAGCGGTAGATTCGGGGCATTCTCATGAACGGCGCTGAGCTGCGCTGACCACCCGGTCATTCACGTGCAGTTCGGCCCGAACGAATGGGGGAGGATCCCATGCCAGCAATCGTGATCGTCGGAGCCCAATGGGGCGACGAAGGCAAAGGTAAGGCCACCGACCTGCTCGGCGGCCGCGTCGACTACGTCGTCAAGCCCAACGGCGGCAACAACGCCGGGCACACCGTCGTCGTGGGCGGTGAGAAGTATGAGCTGAAGCTCCTTCCGGCCGGCATCCTGAGCCCGAATGCAGTGCCGGTGATCGGCAACGGTTGCGTGGTGAACCTTGAAGCCCTGTTCCAGGAGATCGACGGCCTGGAAGCGCGCGGCGCGGACACCTCCAAGCTGCGCGTCTCCGCCAACGCCCACCTGGTGGCGCCGTACCACCAGGTGCTGGACAAGGTCACCGAACGGTTCCTCGGCAGCCGCGCGATCGGCACCACCGGCCGCGGCATCGGCCCGGCCTACATGGACAAGGTGGCCCGCCTCGGGATCCGCGTGCAGGACGTCTTCGACGCCTCCATCCTGCGGCAGAAGGTCGAAGGCTCGCTGCGGCAGAAGAACGAGCTGCTGGTCAAGGTCTACAACCGACGGGACATCGAGGTTGACGAGATCGTGGACTACTTCCTGTCCTTCGCCGAACGCCTGCGCCCGCTGGTCATTGACAGCACCTTCGTGCTGAACAAGGCGCTGGACGAGGGCAAGGTGGTGCTCATGGAGGGCGGCCAGGCCACGTTCCTGGACGTCGACCACGGCACCTACCCGTTCGTGACGTCCTCGAACCCCACTGCGGGCGGCGCCTCCGTCGGTTCGGGCATCGGCCCCACCCGGATCTCCCGCTCCATCGGCATCATCAAGGCCTACACCACGCGCGTGGGCGCAGGTCCCTTCCCCACGGAACTGTTCGATGAGATGGGCGTGTACCTGCAGAAGACAGGCGGCGAGTTCGGCGTCAACACCGGCCGGCCGCGCCGCTGCGGCTGGTACGACGCCGTGCTGGCGCGCCACGCCTCGCGCGTGAACGGCTTCACCGACTACTTCGTCACCAAGCTGGACGTGCTCACTGGCATTGAGCAGATCCCGGTGTGTGTGGCCTACGACGTCGACGGCGTGCGGCACGACGAGATGCCGATGACCCAGACCGAGTTCCACCACGCCAAGCCGATCTTCGAGTACTTCGAGGGCTGGACCGAGGACATCACCGGCGCCCGCACCCTGGACGACCTGCCGGAGAACGCCCGGAACTACGTGCTGGCCCTGGAGAAGCTCTCCGGCACGCGGTTCTCCGCGATCGGCGTCGGTCCGGACCGCGACCAGACGATCGTGGTCAACGACCTGATCAACGACTAATACCGGCCAACTGACGTCCGACGGCGGCGGGTCACCTGACAAAGGTGGCCCGCCGCCGTCGTCGTTAAGGGCCGTCGCTAGGGGCCATTGCGAGGTACCGGAGACGGGTCCCCGCCGCGGCCCTCGAAAGGAAACCAAAAAAGTTTCGGCCGGTGCGTAACTTTTCGGGGTGCCCCGGCGATTACTCCTTTGTAAGCGCCGCCCGAAGCCCTGGTCCCCCCATCAGGTACGGACGGCCTTGTAGCGAACGATCCGCCCGGCGCCTGCCCCATTAGGCGCTGCGGACTTCGACCGAGAGATCCGACGGGCGCCTGCCCCATCAGGCGCCGACAGGACTTCGACCGTAAGTGCCGGCCGGTGCCTGCCCCCATCAGGCGCCGGCCAGCCTTCAAACAACCAAAGGATGTACGTTTTACATGAAGAGTGTTAGCAAGACCACCAAGATTGCTGTCGGCGCCGCGATTCTCGCGGTCGGAGGTTTCTCCGGAATCGGCCTGGCCAACGCGGCCCAGACGTCCAGCACCCAGCAGGCTGAAGTGAACCACGCTACGCCCGCCACCCCCGCCGTTCCGGCTGTTCCGGCCACCGCGGAGCTGCCCTCCGCTCCGGCCACCCCGGCCGTCCCGGCTGTTCCGGCCACCCCGGACGTTGAGGACTCCGCCAAGGCCGACGCCGACGCCGACGTTGAGGTCGAGGGCACCGAGGATACCGAAGGCGCCGCTGAGGGCACCGTGTCCGCTGACCAGGACGGCGCCGCCGTCGAGGGTGCCGCCAACGCCAAGGGCGCTGCCGAAGCCAAGGCCCACGCCGGCGTGACCGTTGCCACCCCGGCTGTCCCCGCCGCCAAGGACGCTCCGGCCACCCCGGCCGTCCCGGCCGTACCTGCCGACCCGTCGGTAGAGCTGCCCAAGCTCGACAAGTAGGCAATAAGCGCCTCTCTTCGGAGGCGACGGGGTGCGGCCGCTAAACTATCGGGGGCCGCACCCCCAGCAGTAATCGGAAGGAACGCTTCTTGGCAGAGCAGCTGAGCGATGACGATCTGTCAGCAGCTTTGGCTGGCGACCCGTCAGGTTTCAGCGCCGTCTACACCGTGATGTCCCCGGCGGTGCTCGGCTACTTCCGGGCCAAGGGCGTTGACGACGCAGAGGCGCTCACCCAGGACGTCTTCGTGGACGTGTTGCCGAAACTGGCGAACGTCACCGGCGGCTGCGCCGGATTGCGGACTTTCATTTTTTCGGTCGCCCACGCCCGGCTGGTCGACCACCACCGCCGCGCCGAACGTACACCGCAGCTGGCCGAATACGACCCGCTGAACGACGCCCGGTCTGCCGCCTCCGCCGAGGACGAAGCGCTCGGTTCGCTGGGCGGCCTGTCCCACACACTCTCCCGGCTCAACGACGAGCAACGGGAAGTCCTGGTCCTGCGGATCGTCGCAGACTTATCCATCGATCAGGTGGCCGGCATCATGGGCAAAACCCCGGGTGCCGTCAAACAGCTTCAGCGGCGCGGGCTCAGTGCCCTGCGCGAACTCGTAACCGAAAAGGACCACGCAGCATCATGACCGGCACGCGCAACCCCCAGCAGGATGGCAGCATCCAGGCGATGCTCCGTGACTCCGGCCTCGAAGCTGCCGGCGAACTGCGCAGCACCCTTGAGCAGCTGCGGGCCCTCGTCCCGGAGCAGGCGCCTGAGCCCCGGGCGGACCTTGCGGCGCTGCTCGCCGGCGGGTCGGCGGGCAGGGACCTGTCCGCCGGTGTCAGCAGCCTGGCCGACCGCAGCCGGGTCCGCAAACGCCGGATGGCCCTCGTCGGCGGCGCCGTCGTCGGTGCCATGAGCCTGGGCGCCGGCGCGGTCGCGGCCTCCAGCCACGACTTCCGCGAAAACGTGGGTCACACCCTGGGCGTCATTTTCCAGCCCGCAGCCCCTGCCCGGACGCAGGCTCCCGCGCGCCCCGCACCGACGGACCTCCCGGCCGTGCCGGCAGCCCCGGTTCCCGTCCCGGCCGGCACCTCCCCGGCCGCCGCGGCCACCGCTGCGCCGTCGGCTGCCCGCCGCACCCCGGGCCCGCAGCAGCCCGGCGCGGCGGTGACCCCGCCCGCCGTCGGACGCGGGGGAGTGCTTCCGACGCCGACCCGGCGCCCCGTGACGCCCGGACTGCCCGGCCACAACGGCCGTAACCTGGCCCCCAACCCGCAGCCGGTGGCCCCGACGCTGCCTGGCCTCCCCACGGCCGTCCCGACCATCAAGCCTTAACCGAAACTAGCCCGTAGTTGTCGTCATTTCGGACCTTCAAAACGACGACAACCGCGAGCTAGTCGGACGGGGATGGAGGGCTAGGCCAGGACCTGCCGCTTCGAGGAGATGACCCCGGTGTCGAAGCCGGCCAGGTGCAGTCCGCCGTGGAAGCGGGCGTGCTCGATCTTCACGCAGCGATCCATTACGACGTCGAGCCCGGCCGCCTCGGCCTCCTTCGCCACGTCCTCGTGCCACGAGCCCAGCTGCAGCCAGAGCGTCTTGGCGCCCGCGGCGATGGCCTCGTCCAGCACGCCCGGCAGGTCGTCGTGCTTGCGGAACACATCCACGATGTCCGGGCTCTCCGGCAGGTCAGCGAGGGACGCGTAGGTCGGTTCGCCCAGGATCTCCTTCACCACCGGGTTCACGAAATAGACCTTGTAGCGGGTGGAGGACTGCAGGTAGGTCGCCACGAAGTAGCTCGCCCGGGAGGGTTTGTCCGAGGCGCCCACAATCGCGATCGATTTCGCCTGGCGCAGCAGGGCCAGCCGCTCCGGCGCGGACGGCCCGGTCCAGGTCCGGTCTTCAACAGTCATCAGTTCGCTCCGATCGTGCAGGCTTCAGTCTCTTCCGCGGGTACATCGTCGGCCGTCGCGGCTGACGCCGCGTCCAGGGCCTGGTCCAGGTCCCAGAGGATGTCCTCAAGGTCTTCCAGTCCGATCGAGATCCGGACCAGGTCCTCCGGGACGCCGGCGGATTCGAGCTGCGCCGGGCTGAGCTGCTGGTGGGTCGTGGAGCCGGGGTGGATCACCAGGGTCCGCGAGTCGCCCACGTTGGCCAGGTGCGAGGCCAGCTGCAGGGACTCGATGAACTTCTGCCCCGCGGCGCGGCCGCCCTTGACGCCGAAGGAGAACACCGAGCCGGGGCCCAGCGGCAGGTATTTCCGGGCCCGTTCGAAGTGCGGGTGCGAGGGCAGGCCGGAGTAGTTCACGTAGGCCACGCGCTCGTCGGCTTCAAGCCACTCGGCCACGGCCTGGGCGTTCCTCAGGTGCTCGTCGAGCCGCTGCGGCAGCGTCTCCACGCCCTGCAGCAGCTGGAACGCCGACTGCGGGGAGAGCGCAGGCCCGATGTCACGCAGCTGCTCGCAGCGCAGTTTCGTCAGGAAACCGTACTCGCCGAAGTTCCCCCACCAGGAGACGTTGCCGTACGAGGCGACCGGCTCGGTCATGGTCGGGAACTTGCCGTTGCCCCAGTCGAAGCGGCCGCTTTCGACAATCACGCCGCCCAGCGTGGTCCCGTGGCCGCCAAGGAACTTGGTGGCGGAATGGATGACGATATCCGCTCCGTGTTCGATCGGCCGCACCAGGTACGGGGTGCTCAAGGTGGCGTCAACGACCAGCGGGATGCCGGCGTCGCGCGCCACCTTCGCCAGCCCCTCAAGGTCCTGGACCTCCGACGACGGGTTGGCCACCACCTCGACGAAGATCGCCTTGGTGTTGTCCCGGACCGCGGCGGCGTAGTCCGCCGGATCGGTCCCGGCCACGAACGTGGTGTCCACACCGAAGCGGCGCAGCGTGACGTCCAGCTGAGTGACCGTGCCGCCGTAAAGCTGGGAGGCGGCGACGATGTGGTCCCCGGACTGGGTGAGCGCGGCGAAGGTGATGAACTCCGCGGCCATGCCCGAGGACGTGGCCACCGCGCCGATGCCACCTTCAAGGGAGGCGATGCGCTCCTCGAAGGCCGCGACCGTGGGGTTGCCGATCCGGGAGTAGATGTTGCCGTACTTCTGCAGCGCGAAGAGGTTGGCGGCGTCCTGGGTGTCCTTGAACACGAAGGAGGTGGTCTGGTAGATCGGCACGGCCCGGGCGCCGTGCTCGGCGTCGGGGGTGCCGCCGGCGTGCAGGGCGCGGGTGCGGAAACCGAAGGTGCGGTCGGCCATTACGCAGCCACCCCCACGTTGGCCACGGGGGTGGCGGAGAGATCAAGTTCGGTGCCGTGCTTGCGGGCTAGGTCCGCCTCGAGCTCGCGCACAATCGGCAGGATGTCCGCACCGAACGCAGCGACTTCCTCCTGGAAGTGCAGGTAGCCGGTGAGGAACAGGTTCACGCCGATCTTCTTGTACTCCACGATCCGCTCGGCGATCTGCTCCGGCGTGCCGATCAGCTGGGTCTTGAACCCGTCGTTGTACTGGACCAGGTCCTCGAAGCTCGAGTCGGCCCACATGCCCTTGCCGTCCTTCGTGGACGCCCCGGCCTCCTGGACCGCGGCGCGGAAGCCCTCGACGGCGGGCTTGTGCGCCTTCTCGACGATCTCGCACAGGGTGTCACGGGCTTCCTTCTCGGAATCCCGGGCGATCACGAAGCCGTTCAGGCCAAACCTGGGGGCCGGGAGGGTTCCCTGGGTGCCGCGCCCGGTGTCACCGGCAGCGGCGACGACGCCGGCGATGTTCTCCTTGAACCCCTCCAGGTCCTTGCCATTGGAGAAGTACCAGTCCGCCACCCGGCCGGCCGTAGCCTGCGCCGCGGTGGAGTTGCCGCCGAAGAAAATCTCCGGGTGCGCCCGTCCGGGCACGTCCACGGGCGCCGGCTGCAGGGTGAAGTCGGTGATGTTGTAGTACTTCCCGGACTGGCTGTAGCCCTGCTCGGTCCACAGCCCGCGCAACACCCGGATGAACTCCTCGGTCCGGACATAGCGCTCGTCGTGCTCGAGCCACTCGAGGCCGAAGTTTTCGAACTCCGCCTTGAGCCAGCCGGAGACGATGTTCACGGCGGCGCGGCCGTTGGAGATGTGGTCCGCGGTGATGATGAACTTCGCCAGCACGCCGGGGTGCCACATGCCCGGGTGCACGGCGGAGATGACCTTGAGCCGCTCGGTGGCCGCCAGCAGGGCCAGGCTGAACGAGGTGGCCTCGTGCTGCTTGTCCGCACCGTAGGACGCGGCGTAACGGGTCTGGGTCAGGGCGTATTCGAAGCCGGAGTTTTCCGCGATCCGGGCGAGCTTCTTGTTGTACTCGAAGTCCCAGCCGGTGCGCTGCTCGATGGTGGAGACCACCAGGCCGCCGGAGACGTTGGGGACCCAGTAGGCGAACTTGAGGGGTTCGGAAAGACGGGCGACGCTGCTGATGTCAGTCATGGTGTTCCTTACTTCTGGGGTATTTCGGCGGTGTTGTTGCGTTCGCGCAGGACGGCCTGGATGCCGCCGATCGACGGTTCGTTCTGCAGGGAGGTGGTGTCACCGAGGGCGGTTCCCTCGGACAGTTGGGTCAGCAGCCGGCGCATGATCTTGCCGCTGCGGGTCTTCGGCACATCGGGGACGACGACGACGTCGCGCGGCTTAGCAATCGGCCCGATCGCCTTCGCCACGTGAGCCTTCAATTCGGACGCGATGTCCTCGGCAGCCGCCGATTCCCGAAGGACGACGAACGCGACGATCGCGTGTCCGGTCTTCGGGTCCGCGACCGGGCAGACGCCGGCCTCCACCACGTCCGGGTGCGCAACGAGGGCCGACTCGATCTCGATCGTGGAGAGCAGGTGCCCGGAGACATTGAGCGTGTCGTCCACCCGCCCCAAAATCCAGATGTCGCCGTCGTCGTCGTACTTGGCGCCGTCGCCGGCGAGGAACCAGCCCTGTTCGGCGTACTGGCGCCAGTAGGAGTCGAAGTAGCGCCGGGGGTTGCCCCACACGGTCCGGGCGATGGCAGGCCCCGGCGCGTCCACCACAATGAAGCCCTGGACGCCGGGCGGGACGGTGTTGCCGGCCTCGTCCACGATCCGGGTGCCGACGCCGGGCAGCGGCCGGGCGGCGCAGCCGGGCTTGAACTCGGTATCTGTCGGGGCGGGGGAGAGGATGGTGGCGCCGGTCTCGGACTGCCACCACGTGTCCACCACGGGGGCGGTGCCGGCGCCGACGTTGTCGCGGAACCAGCGCCACGCTTCCGGGTTGACGGCTTCGCCGACGGTGCCGAGCAGGCGGATGGAGGACAGGTCGTAGCCGGCCGGGACGCCGTCCGGGAACCAGCCCATCAGCGAGCGGACCAGGGTGGGGGCGGTGTAGTACTGCGTGACGCCGTAGCGTTCGATGATTTCGAAGTGCCGGCCCGGGTGTGGGGTGTTGGGGGTGCCCTCGAAGATCACCTGGGTGGCGCCGTTGGAGAGCGGGCCGTAGAGCTCGTAAGTGTGCGCGGTGACCCAGGCCAGATCCGCCGTGCACCAGTGGACGTCCTGGTCGCGGAGGGCCGGGTCCGGGTTGCTGAAGAGGTGCTCAAAGCTCCAGGACGCCTGCGTGAGGTAGCCGCCGGAGGTGTGGACCAGGCCCTTGGGCTTTCCGGTGGTGCCGGAGGTGTACATGATGAACAGCGGCGTCTCGGCGTCGAACGCCTCGGCGTCGTGGACGTCGGAGGCCGTCCCGACGGCGTCGTGCCACCAGACGTCGCGGCCCGCGGTCATCGGCACGCTGTCCAACAGCTCCGGCGCGGTGGTGCGGTTGACCACAAGGACGTGCTCGATCGCGTTGTCCCCGGCGACGGCCGCGTCGGCGTTCGCCTTGACCGGGACGGCCGCGCCGCGGCGGAACTGCCCGTCGGTGGTGACCAGCAGTTTGGCGCCGGTGTCCTCGACCCGGAACTTGAGCGCCTCGGCGGAGAAACCGCCGAACACCAGCGAATGGATGGCGCCGATCCGGGCCACGGCGAGGGTGATGATCACCGTTTCGGGGATCACCGGGAGGTAGATGACCACCCGGTCGCCCTTGCTGATGCCGAGGGCCTGCAGGGCGTTGGCGGCCCTGGCCACCTCGCGCTGCAGTTCGGCGTAGGTGATTCTCCGGCGGTCGCCCGGCTCGCCCTCGAAGAACAAGGCCACCTTGTCCCCGCGTCCCGCCGCTACATGGCGGTCGACGCAGTTGTAGGCGACGTTGAGCTTCCCGCCGTCGAACCAGCTGATCTGCGGGCCGGTGCCGGCGGCCGCGTCAGCCGGGACGCGGCGGTGCGCAGTGTGCCAGGGCTTGTCCTGGCCCGGCACGTCCTCCCAGTCGAGCCGGAGGGCGGCCGCCTCCCAGAAGGAGACGCGTTCAGCCTCGGTGGCCGGGTGGGCTGCCGGTGCTGTCTCGGTGGCTACGCCCATCGTTTCACCGCCCACTTTTCGGCCAGGCCCAGCAGCGCATCGGTGACCTTGCCGATCACGGCCAGCAGCACAATGGCCAGCAGGAGCCGGTCCGTGCGGCCGTTGTTCTGCGAATCCGTGAGCAGGAAGCCGAGGCCCATCGAGGAGGCAATGAGTTCAGCCGCCACCAGGAACAGCCAGGCCTGGGCCAGCGCCAGCCGGAGGCCGGAGAACACGGCCGGCACGACGGCGGGAAGCTGGACCGTGGTCAGCAGCTTCACGCCTTTGAGCCCGAACGCCCGCGCAGCTTCCACGAGGTTCCGGTCCACGTGGCGCAACGCCACGGAGACGGTGGTGAAGACCGGGAAGAAAGCGCCGATCAGGATCAGCGTGATCTTGGAATCCTCGCCGATCTTCATCCAGAGGATCAGCAGCGGCACCCACGCCAGCGACGGGACGGCCCGGAGCGCGCCGACGGTGGGGGCCAGCAGGGCATCGGCGAACCGCGACAGGCCCACCAGCGACCCGAACACCAGCCCCAGCGCGGCGCCGGCTGCGAAGCCGATCAGCACCCGCTGGGTGGAGATGGCGATGTGCTGGCCAAGCTGGCCGCGTTGGAGCAGGTCCAGGCCGGCTTCCAGCACCATGGCCGGCGGCGGGAGCTGGACCACGCTGAACACCCCGGCAGCCGTGGACAGCTGCCAGGCGGCCAGCACCGCTGCGGGAATGATCAATCCAAGGAGCAGACGCGCCCAGCCGTTGGCCAGGATCCCGGCGGGGGACCATCCGTTCGCCGGGGAGCCGCTTCCGCCCGTGAGGGGGGAGGCCGGCCGGGCGGCGTCTGCCGGAGTTGCGGGGACGGCTGCAGCGCGCCCGTCCGCAACACTGGTGCCGGTGAGGAGGGGATTTCCGAGGTGGCTCATCAGGAATCCTTGATGGCGGACGGGTCCGCCTTCTTCACCAGCGAGTCATCGAGAAGGCTCGCGACGGCGTCGTCGATCTGCTTCTGGCTCGCGACGTCACCGGTCTCCACAAAGGTGGGCCCGATCTTGGCGAGGACCTTGCGCTGGGCCTCGCCCGGCGCCGGGTCAACGTCGAGGTTGCTGCGCTGCAGCACCACGGTCTTCGCGACGGCGGGGTCGAGGCTGGCGGCCTCGGCGAGGATCTGCGCTGTCTCGTCCGGGTTGGCCGCGGCCCAGGCGCGGGCCTTCTCGTAAGCGTTGACGACGGCCTGAGCCTGCGCCGGTTGGTCCTTGAGGAAGGACTCGGTGGCGTTCAGGAAGCCGTAGGTGTTGAAGGACAGGTTGCGGTAGAAGAGCCTGGCGCCCTTCTGCTCGGCGCCGGCCATGATCGGGTCGAGCCCGGACCAGGCGTCCACCGAGCCGTTCTCCAGGGCGGCGCGGCCGTCGGCGTGCTGCAGGTTCTGCACGGTGACGTCCTTGGCGGACAGCCCGGCTTCGGAGAGGGACTGGAGCAGGAAGAAGTACGGATCGGTGCCCTTGGTGGCGGCCACCGATTTGCCCTTGAGGTCGGCGACCTTGGTGATGCCGGAGCCGGGCTTGGTCACCAGGGCAGCCCACTCGGGCTGGGAGAAGATGTCGATGGCCCTGATTGGCGATCCGTTGGCCTTGGCCAGGAGGGCGGCCGAGCCGGCGGTGGAGCCGACGTCGATCGCGCCGGACCGCAGCGCCTCGTTGGCCTTGTTGGAGCCGGCGGACTGCACCCACTTGACGTTCACGCCCTGGTCCTTGAGGGAAGCCTCAAGCCAGCCCTTCTTCTTGATCACGAGGCTCAGCGGGTTGTACGTCGCGAAGTCGATGTTCAGCGTGCCGCTCCCGGCTGCTGCATTGGCGGCGGGCTGGCCGGAGCCTTCGCCGGCGACGCAGCCGGTGAGGGCCAGCGCGGCGGAGACGGCGGTGGCGGTGAGGAACGAGCGGCGGGTGGCTGGGCGGAGGCTGGTCTTGCGGAAAGGCATGGAAGTTCCTTTGAGAACGGTGCGGAAGGATGAAGATCGGTGCAGCGGGCCGCTGCGGCAGGCAGGGGGCGCGGCGCGGCCGGGAAGGTGCCGGCAGCGGTCGGGTGGGGGGCGCCTAGTGGCCGTCGACGCCGAGGCTGGCCAGGAGCGAGGCCCGCATTCGGGCCAGCTCGGCCGAGGCCCGGTCCCGGGGGCGTCCGCCGGGGACGGCGACGGTGCGGACGATCGTGGCGCCCGGGGCCGCCTCCGTTTCCCTGCCGAGGACGATGATGCGGTCGGCGAGCTGAAGGGCCTCGTCGACGTCGTGCGTCACCAGCAGCACCGTGGTCGGCTCCGCCCGGTGGATGTCCAGCAGCAGGTCCTGCATTTTGATCCGGGTCAGGGCGTCGAGGGCGCCGAAGGGTTCGTCGAGGAGCAGGACGCCGGGGTTGCGGGCCAGGGCCCGGGCCAGCGAGGCGCGCTGGGCCATGCCGCCGGAGACCTCGCGGGGCCGGTGCTTGGCGAAGTCCTGCAGCCCCACGAGTTCAAGGAGCCTGGCAACCTTGGCCTTGCCGTCTTTGGCGCTGACCCCGGTGGGCAGCCCGATGGCGATGTTGGCCTGGAGGGTGTGCCACGGCAGCAGGCGGGGCTCCTGGAAGGCGAAGGCGCAGCGGGGATCAACGCCCTGGACCGGGGCGCCGTCGATCTCGACGCTGCCGGCGCTGGGGGCATCGAGGCCTGCGGCGGCGCGCAGCAGCGTGGATTTCCCGCAGCCGGACGTGCCGAGGATGGCCAGGACTTCACCGGCGCGGACGTCGAAGTTCACGTCGCGGAGCACGGTGTGCGCCTCGTCGCCGGAACCGAACGCGCGGCGCAGGCCGCGGAAGGACACCGGCAGGGCCGGGGTGCGGGTGGCCTCACCGGCGGGGGCGTCCGCGGACGCCTCGGCGGGGGAGGTGGACAGGACAGCAGTCATAGGGATACTCCATCGGTCCTGGCAGTAGCACCCTACGGAACGAGCCTTCGGCCCGGGTGGTCAGTCCGGCCGTTCCCATGGCTCAGTACCTTGCTATCGGCGGATCCCGGGGAGGGAATCCGACGACCAGGGTTGCTGCGGCTTCATCGATCCAGGTCTCTCGGCCGCTCGGGATGGTCACTATCCACTAAAACGGATACGGCGGATTCGCCCAAATCTGCCGCGTAATATTCGGACACCTGGCCGCTGCGCCCCGGCGGTCGGTCGATTGTTCGGAGCGCGCCCAGGTGAGGGGGCCGCTGGCGCTGCCGTGTCGGGGGCGGGACGTAGGCTGAGCAGATGACCCACGTGAACGACCCCGCAGTCATCGAACGCCTCCTGCGCACCAAGGGCAGGTGGGCGGTCGTGGGACTGACCACCAACCAGTGGCGCGCCGCCTACGACACCTCCGTGTTCATCCGGGACCGGCTGGGCATGGAGATCATCCCGGTCAATCTCCCGGCCGACCCCGTCCACGGCGAGACGGGCTACGCGCGGCTTGCCGACATCCCGGCGGCGAAGCAACCGCTCGACGTCGTGGATTGCTTCGTCAATTCCTGGAAGGTGGGGGACGTGGTGGACCAAGCGATCGCGGCGGGGGCGAAGGCGGTCTGGCTGCAGCTGGGCGTCATCGATGAGGCCGCCGCCGCCCGCGCCAAGGCGGTCGGCCTGGACGTGGTCATGAACGCCTGCCCGGCGCAGCTGGCACCGCGCCTCGGCCTCTGACGCCGGGCTTTGGCGCCCCAGCCCCGGGCGGACTTCGGCGCCACAGCCCCGGGCGGCCGCCCCGGCTAGGCTGGGGGCATGGACGCAGCAGCACTCCGCGGGCTTTGCCTGGGTTTCCCCGGGGCCTTCGAGGACTACCCGTTCGGCCCGGAAACGGCGGTCTTCAAGGTCCGCGCCGCGGTGCCCGGCGGGGCCCGGCACGCGCCGAAGATGTTCGCCCTGTCCGCACTGGATCCGGATGACCTGGCCGTGAGCCTGAAATGCGAACCTGCGCTCGCCGAACAGCTGCGCGCCGCGCATCCGGAAATCACCGGGGCATGGCACCTGAATAAACGGCACTGGAACGGCGTCCGGCTGGACGGCGCCCTGCCGGATGCGATGGTCCGGGACATGGTCGAGGACTCCTACGACCTCGTGGTCGCCACCCTGAGCCGCCGCCAGCAGGAGCAGCTCGGCTGGGCCCGGCTCGCCGGCGGGGAGGGCCGGCCGTGACCGGGCCGCGGATTGCCGGCGGCGAACTGAACTATCCCGGGATCGGTGCCACCCAATACGGCACGGCGCCGGAAGGCTTCCACCGGTTCCAGACCCGCGCCCACCTGGGCCAGGGGTACGACACCTACCGCCGTGTTGCCGACGGGATCCTCGCCTGGCAGATCCAGCGCCAGTCCGGGCTAAGGGTCCGGACTGAAACCGCGTCGGTGGAGGCCGGCGCCCGGATTGTCAGCGGATTCGGCATCGGACCGTTCAGAATCAACGCGCCGTGCGAGGTCGTGTGGGTCCGCCGCCCGGACCCCGGCCACACGGCGCAGTCGGCCGGATTCGGCTACGGCACACTCCCGGGTCATCCGGAAAGGGGCGAGGAGGCGTTTGAAGTTTCCATCGATGCCGCCGGCGCCGTGACTTTCACCATTACCGCGTTCAGCAGGCACGCCAACTGGTTCTATGCCGCTGGCGGGGCCGTGGCCGGGGCGGCCCAAAGACTCATCACTTCCCGATACCTTAGGAGTGCACAGGAACTGGCCGCAGGTGAGACCTGAGAGGAGCAGTACATGCTGAATCAACAGACCCTTGACCGATTCTGGAACTTTGACGATCCCGGCCTTTCGGAGGCCCGCTTCCGCGCGGCGGTCGAGGATCCGGCGTACGACGACGACGAGCGGGCCGAGTTCGCCACCCAGCTGGGACGGGCCATCGGACTGCAGGGACGTTACGAGGAAGCCGACGCCCTGCTGGACGCCGTCGACGCTGACGAACCCACCGTGGCCGTCCGGGTGCTGCTTGAACGCGGCCGGGTGCTGAACTCCAGCGGCCACGCCGAAATGGCGGTCCCGCTGTTCGAACAGGCCGCCGAACTGGCCGACCATCTGGGCGAGGACTTCCTGGCAGTGGACGCCCTGCACATGCTGGCGATCGCCGACACCGCGCACGCCGAGACGTGGACCCGCAGCGCGCTGGAATACGCGTCCACGGCGCATGACGCCCGGACCAAACGGTGGATGGTGGCGCTGCACAACAACCTGGGCTGGTCCCTGCATGAGGCGGGACGGTGCGCCGAGGCCATGGTCGAGTTCCAGCTCGCCGAGCAGTGGTCGGAGCGGGTGGGCACGCCGCAGCAGCAGGAACTGGCCCGAGAGGCCATCAAGGCCTGCTGAGCTCCGCCCTTTTAATAGCAACGCGGGCTCACTTACGGCCCATAAATGCCCCCGGAATGGACCGGATGTGACCCCGCGTCGTCCGGTTGTAAGAATGGAAGACCGATGTACCCCCACCGAAAGGCCCAGCCGTGATCTTCATCGTCGTTAAATTCAAGGTCAAGCCCGAGTGGTCCGAGCGCTGGCTCGGCCTCGTGGAGGACTTCACCCGGGCCACCCGGCAGGAGCCCGGCAACCTGTGGTTCGACTGGTCCCGCAGTGTGGAGGACCCCAACGAATTCGTCCTGGTCGAGGCCTTCAAGGACGACGCCGCCGGGGACCACGTCAACAGCGCCCACTTCAAGCAGGCCATGGCCGACATGCCGCAGGCGCTGGCCGAGACGCCGCGGATCATCAGCCGCCAGCTCGACGGCGAAGGTTGGGACCGGATGGGCGAACTCACCATCTAACCCCGTCGATTGCTCCGTAACGGCCCTTTTGAGGCCTCAAAACGGCAGTTACGGAGCAATCGATAGTCTTAGGGCATGTGGATCGGCTGGATTGAATTCGATGTCCTCCTGGGCGACGTCCACAGTCTCAAGGAGAAACGGTCCGTCGTGCGGCCCGTGCTGGCCGAGCTCAAGCGCCGCTTCGAGGTGTCCGTGACCGAGGCCGGACTGCACGATCAGTACCGGCGAACCGTGATCGGCGTCGGGCTGGTCGCGGCGGACCGGACGCATCTGATCGAGGTGCTTGCCGCCGTCGAACGCTTCGTGGCCGCCCGGCCGGAACTCGAGTTGCTCAGCGCCCGCCAGCGCGAACTGCGTAGCGACGACTGAGCCATCGACTGCTCCGCAAGTGCCGTTTTCAGGCGTCAAAACGGCACTTGCGGAGCAAGCGATCGGGTGGTGTGGATAACTTCTGCGGCGTCGGCCCGGTTCTGGTCTCATGAAGCCATGAAAACCGCACGTCCATTGCCGGATGAGTTTCGGGGCCGTCCCTTCACCACTGCTGAGGCCTCGGATGCCGGAGTGTCGCGCAAGCGGCTCCGCCACCGCTCGCTCGCCACGCTGGGCAGGGGCATCCGTTCCGCAGGCCCGACGCCGGGCCTTCCGCTGAGCGTGAGAGTGCGGCCTTTCATTGAGGTCAATGAGCGATGCGCCGCGTCGCACCTCACAGCGGCGGAGCTTGGTTCGCTTCCGGCGCGTCAAGCAAAGGAGGGACCCGAGATGTACCACGTGATCAGGCCCGAAGGGGCGGCCCATCTTAACCGGCCGCATGTCATTGCCCACCGGATGAAGCTTTACGACGACGAGATCACGGTGCTGGATGGAATTCCGCTCACCACCCCGGAGCGCACGTGGCTGGACCTGGCCGAACTGCTGACCGTCGACGAACTCGTAGTGGCCGGCGACAGCTGCGTCCGGGTGCCGCGGCCCGAATTCGAGGGCAGGGACCTGCCGCTGTGCAACGTCGAGGATCTGCAGCGGATGATCGACCGCCACAGGGGGAAACGCGGGATCCGCAAGGCGCGGGAGGCCCTCAGCCTGATCCGCGTCGGCTCGGATTCGCCGCAGGAGTCCTTGCTGAGGCTTGCCCTCGTCCGGGCCGGCCTGCCGGAACCCGAGCTGAACGTGCCTATCATCGACGACGCCGGCATGCGCCACCACGAACCCGACCTGTCCTACCGGAAGTACCGCGTCGGCGTCGAGTACGAGGGTGAGCACCACGGTGGCGAGGGGCAGATCGTCCGGGACATCGCCCGGTCTGAGCGCTACGCGGCGCTCGGCTGGACGGAAGTCAGGATCTCCAAGCGCCACATGAACGATGACGCCAAGGCCGCGGTGGCCAAGGTCCGCACCGCGCTCATCCAGGCCGGCTGGCGTCCCGGCGGGAAAACCAAAACGACTGCTCCGTAACCGCCGCTTTGAGGGCTCAAAAGGGCAGTTACGGAGCAGTCGATGGAGGGTTAGCCGAAGTGCTTCGGCAGGGTCCCTTCGTGGGCTTCGCGGAGCGCGGCCAGGTCCAGGGTGTCCACGCCGTTGATTTCCAGCTTTCCGCTCTCGGCATCCACGACGCCGATCCGGACGTGCGCGAAGCCGCGGGCGGTGCACATGTCCTTGAAGCGGATCTCCTCCGAGCGCGGCACCGCCACGATGGCGCGGCCCTGCGACTCGGAGAACAGCGCGGTGAACAGGTCCACGCCGTCGCGGTCCATCACATCCTGCAGCGAAATGCGGGCGCCGACGCCGTAGCGCAGCGCGGATTCCGCGAGGGCCGCCGCGAGGCCGCCTTCGGAGAGGTCGTGCGCGGAGTCCACCATGCCGTCGCGGGAGGCGTTGATCAGGATCTCGCCCAGCTCGCGTTCGGCGGTCAGGTCGACCTGGGGCGGCAGTCCGCCCAGGTGACCGCGCAGGTTGGACCATTCCGAACCGTCCAGCTCTGCCGAGGTGGTGCCCAGCAGGTAGATGGCCTGGCCGTCCTCGCGCCAGCCCGAGGGCGTGCGGCGGCCGACGTCGTCCAGCTTGCCCAACACGGCGACCACCGGGGAGGGATGGATCGGAACGCTGCCGGTCTGGTTGTAGAGCGAGACGTTGCCGCCGGTGACCGGGATGCCGAGTTCCATGCAGGCGTCGGACAGGCCGCGGATGGCTTCGGCGAGCTGCCACATGACGTCGGGATCCTCGGGGGAACCGAAGTTCAGGCAGTCGCTGACGGCCATCGGCACCGCGCCGGAGGTGGCCACGTTGCGGTACGCCTCGGCCAGGGCCAGCTGCGCGCCGTGGTACGGATCGAGGTAGGTGTAGCGGCCGTTGGCGTCGGTGGCCAGGGCCACGCCCAGGCCGGTCTCCTCGTCCACCCGGACCACGCCGGCGTCGTCGGGGAACGCCATGGCGGTGTTGCCGCCGACGTAGCGGTCGTACTGGTCGGTGATCCAGGACTTGGAGCACATGTTGGGCGAGGCGACGAGCTCGGTGATGGCGGCGGCGAGTTCCGCCGGGGCGGCGGGACGGCCGGTGTCCTGCACGGAGCCGGTGAAGGAGTCGGCCTGGACGGCGTCCTGCCATTCCGGGCGGGCGTAGGGGCGGTCGTAGACCGGACCGTCGTGGGCCACGGTGCGCGGGTCGACGTCGACGATCACTTCGCCGTCCCAGGTGATGATCAGGCGGCCGGTGTCGGTGACCTCGCCCAGCCAGGAGTACTCCACGGCCCACTTGTCCATGACCGCTTCGAACGCGGTGATGTTCTCCGGGGTGACCACGGCCATCATGCGTTCCTGCGACTCGGACATCAGGATCTCGCCCGGGGTCAGGGTGGGGTCGCGGAGCAGGACGGAGGTCAGCTCGACTTCCATGCCGCCGTCGCCGTTGGAAGCGAGCTCGGAGGTGGCGCAGGAAATGCCGGCGGCGCCGAGGTCCTGGATGCCCTCAACCAGGGAGCCCTTGAACAGTTCCAGGCAGCACTCGATCAGGACCTTCTCGGCGAAGGGGTCGCCCACCTGCACGGCGGGGCGCTTGGACGGCTTGGTGTCGTCGAAGGATTCGGAGGCCAGCACGGAGGCGCCGCCGATCCCGTCGCCGCCGGTGCGGGCACCGAACAGCACCACTTTGTTGCCCTTGCCGGAGGCGTTGGCGAGGCGGATGTCCTCGTGGCGCATGACGCCGACGGCGAGCGCGTTGACCAGCGGGTTGCCCTGGTAGACGGAGTCGAAGACCATTTCGCCGCCGATGTTCGGCAAGCCCAGCGAGTTGCCGTAGCCGCCGATGCCGGCCACGGCGCCGTGCATGACGCGGGCGGTGTCCGGGTGGTCGATGGCGCCGAACCGCAGCGGATCCATCACTGCCACCGGGCGGGCGCCCATCGAGATGATGTCGCGGACGATCCCGCCGATGCCGGTCGCCGCGCCCTGGTAAGGCTCCACGAACGACGGCGAGTTGTGCGACTCGATCTTGAACGTCACGGCCCAGCCGTCGCCCAGGTTGGTGACACCGGCGTTCTCGCCGATGCCGACCAGCATGTCCTTCTTCATCTCCTCGGTCACCTTTTCGCCGAACTGGCGCAGGTGGTTCTTGGAGGACTTGTAGGAGCAGTGCTCGCTCCACATCACGGAGTACATGGCGAGTTCGGCGCCGGTCGGGCGGCGGCCCAGGACCTTCACGACCTCGTCGAACTCGTTCTGCTTCAGGCCCAGCTCGGCCCAGGGGAGCTCCACGTCGGGGGTCCTGGCCGCGTTCTCCACGGTGTCGATGTTGAACTTCTTGGCGGTCTCCGCGGGCGCCGCCACTGCGGGTGTCTCCGTCATTTGTTGTCTCCCACGATCTTGTTCAGGACAGAGGTGAAGAAGCCGAGGCCCTCGGTGCCGGAACCGAGCTCCGGGCCGAAGCCGGTCTCGACGGCGTGCTCGGGGTGCGGCATGAGGCCTACGACGTTCCCGGCCGCGTTGGAGATGCCGGCGATGTCGCGGCGGGAGCCGTTCGGGTTCCAGCCGACGTAGCGGAACACCACGCGGCCTTCCGCCTCGAGGGCGTCCAGGGTCTTCTCGTCTGCGATGTACTGGCCGTCCTGGTTCTTTAGCGGCACAGTGATTTCCTGCCCCGGGGCGTAGTCGCGGGTCCAGTCGGTGGTGTTGTTTTCGACCCGCAGGACCTGGTCGCGGCAGAGAAACTTCAGATGGTCGTTCTTGATCATCGAACCGGGCAAAAGGTGCGACTCGGTGAGGATCTGGAAGCCGTTGCAGATGCCGAGGACGGGCAGCTTGGCGTCCGAGTTGGCGGCGTCGATGACCTTCGCCATCAGCGGCGCGAAACGGGAGATGGCGCCGGCGCGGAGGTAGTCGCCGTAGGAGAAGCCGCCGGGAATGATGACGGCGTCGACGTCGCCCAGGCTGGTGTCAGCGTGCCAGAGCGCCACCGGGGTGGCGCCGGCCAGGCGCACCGCGCGCGCGGCGTCGCGGTCATCAAGGGTGCCGGGGAAGGTGACGACGCCGATCTTCGCACCAGCGAGCCGGGGGTGCGCGGCGACGGCGACGGCCTCACCGATCAGGGGGAGTTCAGTCATCTCAGGCCTCGACGACCTCGACGTTGACGACGTCTTCGATGACCGGGTTGGAGAGCAGGGTTTCGGCGGCGTTCCGGGCCTGGGCCAGGATCTCCTCGGTCACCTCGCCGTCGACGGTCAGTTCGAACCGCTTGCCCTGGCGGACAGCGCTGAAAGCGGTGAAGCCCAGGCGGGGCAGCGCACCTACGATGGCCTTCCCCTGCGGGTCGAGAATCTCGGGCTTGGGCATGACGTCGACAACGATCCGGGGCATCCGGCAACTCCTGTGCGTGAGCATTGGGTAAGGGCGCAGCGGAGTTGTGCCGTCTCACGCCGATCCGGTATGTGGTGACAACCGTGTTTAAGAACAACATGGAACGGGCGCTCCGCGAGCTTGCATCCCCATTCTACCGGGCGCCGCGCACCACTCCGCATTCGTGACCGGGCGGTGCGCTGCACGGCCGCGGACTGCAGCCGGCCGGACGGTTCGGCGGTCCGGTCCGGCCCCGTCCGGTCCGGCCCCGTCCGGGCCGGCCCAGCTCTGGTCCAGGGCGGGTGCCGTCAGTAGGATGGGCAGATGGCTGAGAAACCGAAATCCGTCCTGCTTCCCGTGGTCGCCGCCGCCGTCTTTGCCGGGCTTGGCCGGATGGTGTGGCAGAAGATCAGCGCGGACCGCGCCGCTAAGGAAAGCAAGATCGCCGGCCCCCTCGATGACAAGACGAGGGCCTGGATCAGCGAGGTCGTCCGCACGCCCCGGCAGTAGCCCGCCGCCGGCGTACCGTGCCTGGCGGGCCCGCCCCGAAACTCCACCCCCAGCCGGGATGGCCCCTGCCGTCCCGGCTTTGCCGTGCCCCCGGCACGCCCCTCTTGTCGAGGAGTGTGACCAATTTTGATTAGTCCACTGTGGCCTATGTCATATCCGGCTCTCAGTCTGTACTGTATGAATCGGCTGGTATCCGCTGGGGGGCGAGAGTCAACTCCTAATCCCGATCCCTTACCAGTCCACCGTCCCCGGCAATGGCGCCGGGACCGTTCCTTCTGAAAGGTTCAAACCACTCGTGAAATCACCAGGAAAGAGCTTCCTTCGAAGCGGGGGACTCCGGAGGGCCGTGGCACTGACCCTGGGCTTGCCGGTTCTCCTTTCAACCGTTGCCATTGCGCCCGCCATGGCGGCTCCCGGCCAGGGAGCGACCGTGGCCGAGGTCGCGCAGAAGAATCTGGACCCCGCTAGCTACCCGGACGGGCGCTACATCGTCCTGCTGACCGAGAAGCCCGCAGCCACGTACGAGGGCAGCACGGCAGGCCTGCCGGCCACGAAACCGGCGAAGGGCAAGAAGCTTGACGCCAACAAGGCCGAGGTCAAGAAGTACCGGGCCCACCTTGAGAAGAAGCAGTCGGACGTTGCAAGCAAGCAGAACGTCAAGATCCAGCGCCAGTTCTCCGCCGCGGTCAACGGCTTCAGCGCCACCCTCACCACGGACCAGGCTGTCAAGCTCGCCAAGGACCCGAATGTCCTGACCGTGGCCCGCGACACGGAGAACGCCCCGGACTACTCCAGCACCGATTTCCTCAAGCTCAGCGGCGAGAACGGGACGTGGAACACCAAGTTCGGCGGCCAGGACGCGGCCGGCAAGGGTGTCGTCGTCGGTGTGATTGACACCGGCTACACCCCGGACAGTGCCTTCTTTGCCGGCGAAGAGGTCAAGCCCCTGGTGGGCTCGCCCGTCGTCGGGGTGCCCTACCGCACCGCTGACGGCAAGATCGCCATGCTCAAGGCCGACGGCGAAACCTTCGTCGGGGAATGCCAGAAGGGGACCGGAACGGGTGCGTCCTTCGACGGTTCCGCCTGCAACTCCAAGGTCCTGAGCGCGCACTACTTCGCCGACGACTTCCTGGAATACGTTCCGGCCGGCGACCGCGCCCCGGAGGAGCAGCTGTCCCCGGTGGACGTGGCCAGCCACGGAACCCACACGGCCAGCACGGCTGCCGGCAACAAGAACGTCGAGACCTTCGTTGACGGCCGCAGCTTCGGCCTGACCAGCGGCATCGCGCCCGCCGCGAAGCTTTCCGTCTACAAAGTGTGCTGGGAGGACACCGATCCCAACACCGGCGGCTGCTACAGCTCCTCGTCGGTGGCCGCCGTCGAGCAGGCCATTGAGGACGGCGTTGACGTCCTGAACTACTCGATTTCCGGCTCCGCGACCTCCGTCATTGACCCGGTGTCGGTGGCGTTCCTGAACGCTGCCGCCACGGGCATCTTCGTGGCCGCCTCCGCCGGCAACTCCGGCCCGACCGCGAGCACCGTCAACCACGGCGGCCCCTGGGTCACCACCGTCGCCGCCAGCACCTTCTCCCAGGAGCTTCAGGGCACGGTCGAATTCGCCGACGGCACCAAGTTCCGCGGCGCCAGCATCATGAACGGCGAAGTCAAGGACGCCGGCGTCGTCCTGGCCGCCAACGCTGCCGCCACCGCCGGGAACGCCAACGCGGCCCTGTGCGGACCGGACACCCTGGACCCGGCGAAGGTTGCCGGCAAGGTTGTGGTCTGCGACCGCGGCGTCTTCGACCGCGTGGCCAAGAGCGCCGAGGTCAAGCGCGGCGGCGGCGTCGGCATGATCCTGGTGAACCTCAGCAACTCCTCCCTGGATGCCGACCAGCACTCGGTCCCCACCGTCCACGTGAACCCGCCGGCCACCGAAGCCATCAAGGCCAAGGTGACGGCCACACCGGACATCAAGGTTTCCCTGGTCAACAAGGACACCACCGGCCTGCCGCTGGAGGCCCAGCCGCAGATCGCCGGGTTCTCCTCGCGCGGCCCGCTGCTGGCCACCGATTCGGACCTGCTGAAGCCCGACGTTGCCGCTCCCGGCGTCGCCATCCTGGCCGGCGTCTCGCCCATCGGCTCGGGCGGTGCCAAGTTCGGATTTATGTCCGGCACGTCCATGGCCTCCCCGCACGTCGCCGGCTTCGGCGCCCTGCTGCTGGGCAAGAACCCGACCTGGTCCCCGGCCACGGTTAAGTCCGCCATGATGACCACCGCCTCCGAGGTCAAGCTCGCTGACGGATCCAAGGACACCGACGTCCACGCCACCGGCGCGGGCGAGGTCGATCCGGCCCGCATGGTCGATCCGGGCCTGGTCTACGACGCCGGCTACGAGGACTACCTGAAGTTCATCCAGGGCACCGGCGTCAACCTGAAGCTGCCGACCAGCACCAAGCCGCGGGACATGAACGTCCCGTCCTTCGCCCTGGGTAACCTGACCGGCAAGATCACGGTCACCCGGACGCTGACCGCCCTGACCCCCGGTGTCTACAAGGTCAAGGCCAACGTCCCCGGCATCAAGGTCAGCGTCGCTCCGGCGGCATTGAACTTCAAAGCAGCCGGTGAGAAGCGCACCTTCAAGGTCACCTTTGAAAACCAGGGCACCCCCTTGGGCAAGTTCGCCATGGGATCGCTGAGCTGGCAGGGTGCGGGCAAGACCGTCACCTCGCCCATCTCGGTCCGCCCGCAGTCCGTGGTGGCCCCGAAGGATGTCTTCTTCAACACCACGGCCGGCACCGGTTCAGGCGACATCAATGTCGTCTCCGGCACCAACAACCCGGTCGGCATGACCCTGGACGGCCTCTCGAAGGCGGATTCCTCCGCCGTTGAGCTGGTCCCGGGTCCGTTCGCCGGCCGCGCCGACGCCTCGACCTTCGTCAAGAGCGTCCAGGTTCCGGCCGGTGTTCCGCTGGCCAAGTTCTCGGTCGTCTCCTCTGACCCGGACTCGGACTTCGACATGTGGGTTGTCACTCCCCGCGGTGTCGAGCAGGTCGCAACGTCCTCGTCGAGCGAGACGCTGTCGATCAGCAACCCGGCCGCGGGCAAGTACACGATCTACGCGAACCTGTACTCCAGCCCGGACGGCAAGGCCCGCAAGGCATCGGTGGACGCCGCGGTGCTCGGCGCGAACGTGGGCAACGCGACGCTTTCCCCGAACCCGCTCAAGCTGGCCAACGGCAAGGCCGGCAAGGTCACGCTGAACTGGAAGGGCCTCGCGACCGGTTCCTACATTGGCCGGGTGACCTTCGCCGGAGCCAGTGAGCCGACGTTTGTCAGTGTTGTGGTGTCGCCTGCCGGCACCGCCACCGTGGCTCCCGCCGCGGGGGCTCCGGCCACGGTTGCGAACCAGGCCGCAGGCCAGGCCCGCAACAACGCCGTCTAGGCGGTTAGGCAGCTAACAACGGCGATGGCCGGCGGTGTTACCGCCGGTCATCGCTGTTTAATCTCCACGCCTCAGCTGGCTCCGGTGGATCCGGCGGCGCCGCCCAGCAGCGGCGCCATGGCGCGCCAGCGGGCGATTTCACAGCCGTCCGTGCGGCTGAATTCGCCGTGCACCTCCCGGCCCCGGTAGCGCCCGGTGACCACGGCCACCTGCGGGCCGCCGTACTGCTGGGTGCACATCCGGGGCGGCCCCGGCACGGGGAAGAAGATTTCCTCCCCGTGCTGCCGGAGGGCCTCGAGTGCGGCGGCGGGATCCGGCAGCGTGGATCCCTCGCCGACTGCGCCGCCGTCGGCGAGGAGGCGGAAGCTGAACTCTGGAGCGCCGGGCGCCTCCGTCAGCCGGATGGTGAGATCGACGTCGGGCCGGCCGTCCGGTCCGGTGGGGTCAGTCATGGGCGTCCTTCCGGGACTGTAGATTGCGGGGACACGGCCGTGCCGGCGGCGTCCAGCAGCGGCGTGAGCTCGGTCAGCAGCCGCCTGCGCAGCTCCTGCGAGGCGGCAGCGAATTCCCGCTGGTGCTCCACGTACTCGGCCTTGCCGTCCGGAGTCTCGATCCGGATCGCAGGGTAGCCCCATTCACTGAGCTCATACGGGGAGGCGCGCATATCCATGGCGCGGATCCGCCAGGACAGCTCAAAGCAGTCCATCACCAGCTCGCTGGGCAGCACAGGCGCCAGCTTGTAGGCCCACTTGTACAGGTCCATGTTCGCGTGCAGGCAGCCCGGTTGTTCCATGGTCCGCTGGTTCTCCCGGCTCGGCGCCAGGGCGTTCAGCGGGACCGCATCCGGGGTGTAGAAGCGGAACGCATCAAAGTGCGAGCACCGGATCCGGTTGTCCTCGACCACCCGGTCCGTCCGCTCGGAACCGAGCCGCAGCTTCAGGTACTCGTGCCGCAGCTCAAACTTGTCCTGCCGGTAGACCATCGCCCACTCGTGCAACCCGAAGCAGCCGAACTGGGCCGGCCGCGCGGCCGTTCCGGCGAGGATGATGCCGGCAAACTGCAGGGCATCGCGCCGCTCGCCCAGGAACCGTTCGACGTCGACCGTCACCGCGGCCGTTCCCGGGGCCAGCCCCGCGGCGGCCAGTTCACCGGCGTCGGGGGCGCGGTAGTACTTCCAGCCGGAGCGCTCCGCTGCCGCCGGCCCGGACAGCACGACGCCGGCGCCCGGGTGCCAGCGCAGCAGCTGGCCGGGTTTCTGGGTGTAGTAGGTGAAGAGGAAGTCCTCCACCGGGTGCTTCCGGCCGGCCGACCGCCGGGCGAGGTAGGGGTCAGAATAGGTCCGGACACGTTGCTGGTGGGCGGCTTCCCGTGGCAGCCAGTCGTCCTGCGGAAGGTGTTGCAGCTTAGGCTCCACCGCTGGATCCCAGAACATCCTTGGCGGCATTCCAGGCAGCGATCCGGCAGCCATCCGTCCGGCTGAACGCCGATTCGACGGCCTTGCCGTCCACCGAGCCGGTGACGGTCGCCTGTTGCGGGCCGCCGTACTGCTGGGTGCAGGCCTGGTCCGTGGGCCGCGGGCCGGGGCTGAGGAGTGCCGCGTTCTGCTTCAGGGCCGCGCAGGCAGCTGCCGCTTTCGGGTGCTTGCTTTCTGCCGCCGGCACCCCGTTCCGGCAGACCAGCGTGTAGTTGACGGCCTTCGCTCCCTGCGCCGTCGTGACCATAATGGCCAGCTCTGCGTTGCCCTGCCCGGGGCCGGCGGAAGGGAACTCGGCCGACGGCGAGGGTGCCGGGACGGTGGTTTCAGCGTCGGCGGAGGGGGTGCTGCCCGGCGACGACGCGGACGCCGGACCGGTGGACGAAGGGCTCGGCGCGGGTCCGCCGCCCGGCGCGCAGGCGGCCAGCCCGACAGCCGTCATCAGGATGAGCGCGGTGGGAATCAGGTTCTTGCGCATGGGCTCTTCTCCTCGGTCTCAGCCTCATTCTAGCGCCGCGGCGGGGTGCTGGGCCGGGTCGGAAGTACCCCTAAGGAGCAGCCCCGTCCCCGGCTGCCCGGGTGGCGGCGATCAGACGCATCATGGCGGCATGCAGTTCGCCCACCTGCTCCCGGTCCAGGCCCAGCAGGGCCATCATGGTACCGGGGACCGCCGTCGCCTGCTGCCGCAGCGCTGCGCCACGCGGGGTCAGCCGCACGGCGAGGCTGCGCTCGTTGCCCTCGGCCCGCTGCCGGGTGATGTAGCCCGCGGCTTCAAGCCGTCGCAGCAGCGGCGAAATGGTCGCGGGTTCCTGGGCGAGGGCGTCGCTGATGTCGCGGACCGAGCGGGGGCTGGATTCCCACAGGCAGAGCATCACCAGGTACTGCGGGTGGGTGAGCCCCAGTTTGTCGAGGACCGGCTTGTAGGCGCCCACCACGCTGCGGGAGGCGACGGTAAGGGCAAAGCAGAGCTGGTGCTCCAGCAGGAGGTCTTCGTCCATGAACGCGGTGGGGGCGGATCCCGGGATTCCGGGGGCATCGCTCAAGGGGGCCTCCTCTAGATAGTTAGTGCACTAATGATTAGCGTACACTGGGAGGACATCTGGTTCGAAGAGGAGTGGGTAGCGATGGCGAAGGAAAACACCGCCCAGCGGTTCATGCGGGCAACCGGCAAGCTGCGGGCGGTCTTTGGACCCGCCAGCCGCACCTCGCTGGGCCATGAGATGACCGAGCAGAACCGCCAACTGCTGGCGCAGCGGGAGGCCGAGACCCAGCAGTGGGAGACGCTCCACCGGCCCGACGGCAGCACCTACGTGGTGCCCCGCAACCCCGAGGACAAGTCCCTGCGCTAGGCCCGGCCGTCGGGGGATGCCGCCGCGGGGCTGTCGTTGCGGCCCGGCCCGTACCGCACACCTTGTCCCGCCGCCTCCCATGCCTTTTGCCGCCGTCGGGCGTAAAATAAGGGCACTGGCGCCGCCCGCGCCGCCGCTGTACCGCTTGGCCTGTCAGCAGGAGAGGGGGTGGGAAATATGGCACGTGCACTGAGGAAAGCTGCACTGAGCCGGCACCTGCACCCGTCGTCCTGGGCGCGGTTCCTGTTTGGCCCCGCCTCGCGCGGGGACTACTCCGCACCGGTCGTGCACCGGCACGACGACTACGAGGCAGCCTCGGAAACCGACCTCGCCGGCTTCGAAGTGGAGACCGACGCGCAGGGACATCGTTACGCCGTCCGGCGGGAGGACCTCCCGAAAGAGCAGGTCTGACCCGCCCGGAAACAGGACATAAAAAGGGAGCGGCAACTGCCGCTCCCTTTTGGTGTCCGTCTGGGCGCTTCGTCGCCCGTGAAAGTCCTAGCGGCCGGTGCCGCCGTACACCGTGGCCTCGTCCTCGCTGTCCAGGTCGAAGGCCTTGTGGATGGCGCGCACGGCGTCGTCGAGCAGGTCGGCGTGGGTCACCACCGAGATGCGGATTTCCGAGGTGGAGATCATGTTGATGTTGATCCCCGCCTCGGAGAGCGCCGCGAAGAACCGTGCCGAGACGCCCGGGTGCGAACGCATTCCGGCGCCGATCAGGGACAGCTTGCCGATCTGCTCGTTGTATTCAATGTTTTCGAAGCCGATCTCGGCCTGGGCGGCGCGGAGGGCGGCCAGGGCGTCGGCGCCCTCGACGATCGGCAACGTGAAGGAGATGTCCGTCCGGCCGGTGCCGTGGGTGGAGACGTTCTGGACGATCATGTCGATGTTGGAGTGCGCATCGGCGATCACCTGGAAGATCGCCGCGGCCTTGCCGGGGATGTCCGGCACGCCGACCACGGTGACCTTGGCTTCGGAACGGTCGTGTGCAACGCCGGAGATGATTGGCTGCTCCAAGGCAACTCCCTCTTGAATCGTGATCTTGTCATCGGCGCTGGGCAGGACCCAAGTGCCTTCGTTCTGGCTGAATGAGGACCGGACGTGCAGCGGCACGCCGAAACGGCGCGCGTATTCCACGCACCTCAGGTGCAGGATCTTGGCGCCGGAAGCCGCGAGCTCCAGCATTTCCTCGCTGGAGATGCGGTCGATCTTCCGGGCGGAGGGCACCACGCGCGGGTCCGCGGTGTAGATCCCGTCAACGTCGGTGAAGATCTCGCAGACGTCGGCGTCGAGGGCCGCGGCCAGCGCCACCGCCGTCGTGTCCGAGCCGCCCCGGCCCAGGGTGGTGATCTCATTCGTGGTCCGGCTCATGCCCTGGAAGCCGGCAACAATCGCGATGTGCCCCTTGTCCAGGGCCGTGCGGATCCGGTGCGGGTCGACGTCGATGATCCGGGCCTTGCCGTGGATGCCGTCGGTGATCATGCCGGCCTGCGAGCCGGTGAAGGACTGGGCGGAGGCGCCGTACTTGTTGATGGCCATGGCGAGCAGGGCCATGGAGATGCGCTCACCGGCGGAGAGGAGCATGTCCATTTCCCGGGCCGGGGCGGAGTCGGTCACCTGGGCGGCCAGGTCGAGGAGTTCATCGGTGGTGTCGCCCATGGCGGAAACCACGACGACGACTTCGTCGCCGGCGTTGTGGGCGTCGACAACGCGCCGCGCAACCCGCTTGATACCTTCCGCGTCGGCCACGGAGGAACCGCCGAACTTCTTCACGACGAGGTGCTTGGTGGCGGCAGGGATGGCGGGCAGCTCCTGCGGCTGCGGTCCGGGGTGGACTTCGGTAGTGGGCAAACTCATGCGCGCACCCTCACTGGATCATCGGGGTTCTGGGCGAAGCTACTAGACGGCGCAGCCAAACGGCGCGACGGCGGCTTCTCCGCCAAGTTTATCGCCGCCGCCGGTCCGGAGTTGAATTGTGACCGAATGCCAGACAGGCGGCGGCCGCTGCTGGCGCACCCTCGCAGCGGACATGCGCTGCGCCCGTCCCGGGGAGTGGGCATGTCCTCCGTTCATCCAAGTGAATGGGCATGTCCCCCCGCGGCGGTGGACATGCCCGCTCGTGGGCACGAAGGACGGACATATTGGCACTATGTCCACTGGCGGCGGGGCCAGTTGGGCATGTCCAGCGCGCCGCGCGGGGTCGTGGTTGCACCGGACCGTGCCTGCGCCGGCTGTTAGTAGCGCTCGAGCCGGTAGCGCGCCGGCGGCTGGCACGGGCGGTCAGGTCAGTGCGTTGCGGCGGCCCTCGAAGGCGCGTCCCAGCGTGACTTCGTCCGCGTACTCGAGGTCCCCGCCGACGGGAAGGCCGGATGCGAGCCGGGTGACGGCGATGCCGATCGACTTGAGCATCCGGGCGAGGTAGGTGGCGGTGGCCTCGCCCTCGAGGTTGGGGTCCGTCGCGATGATGATTTCCTGGATGGCGCCGTCGTTGAGCCGGGTGAGCAGCTCCCGGATCCGGAGCTGTTCGGGGCCGATCCCGGCAATCGGGTTAATCGCGCCGCCCAGCACGTGGTACCGGCCGCGGAAGGACCGCGTGCGCTCCACCGCGAGCACGTCCTTGGACTCCTCCACTACGCAGATCACGGACGGGTCGCGGCGCGGATCGCGGCAGATGTTGCACAGTTCCTGCTCGGTGACATTTCCGCAGACGGTGCAGAACTTGACCCGCTCCTTGACCGTGGTGATCGCCTCGACCAGGCGCTTCATGTCCTGCGGGTCGGCTTCGAGGATGTGGAAGGCGAGCCGCTGGGCGGACTTGGGCCCGACGCCGGGAAGGCGGCCGAGCTCGTCGATCAGCTCCTGAACTGCACCTTCGTACACAATTTCCTCGTTCGTTTGGGGGAGTGGCGGGCCGGGTGGCCGCCGGGAGGGCTAGAAGCGCGGCGCCAGCGGGCTTCCGTCCAGGGAGCGCTCTTCGAGCAGCTTCCCGCCCAGAATACGCTCGACGGCGGCGCGGCCGAAGACGCCCGACTCCTCGATCGTTTCGTCGTCGGCGCTGGGGATGTCCTGGACGTAGCTTGTGGCGGCGACGGCGGCGCGCGCCGGTGCCTTGGCGCGTCCGGCCTCCGCTTCGGGGCTGTTAGACAGGCGCTGGTAGAGGCTCTGCCGTTCGGAGGCCGGAGGCGCACCGACAGGGGCCGTGGCCACGACCGGGGAGGTTGCGGCGGTGATGACCGCGGGCCCGGCGCCGGCCGGGACAAGCTGGGGCGAGGGTGCCCGGGTTGCCGGGGAGTCGGCCTGGCTGGGTCCGAATCCGGGTCCGGCGTGGCCGGCCCCGGCCGAGAAAGCCCCGACCGGTTCTGGAATTTGGGCGGCAGCGGGTTCGTAGTGCGGCGGCTCCGGTTCCGGACCGCGCGGCGCCGGCTCAACCTCGGGCTCGGCCGAGGGGCGGCGCCCCACATTGAGTTCCGTACCGACGGTCCAGATCCCGGGGGACTCCTCGACGGCGCGCGCCCAGGGGTCCTGGGACGAGTCCTGGGCAGGGCGGGCAGGTGCCTGCGCGGTGGCGGCCGGCCCGTTGTTGCCCGTGCGGGCGCGTGCCGGGGTGCGCGGGGCCGCCGGAGCGGCAGCGGGCGCGGGCTTGACGGCTGCCGGGGCGGAGGGATCCCAGTCCATCGGCGGCTCTTCCTCCAGCGGCGGCGCATCCTCGTCCCGTGGCGGGCCCCAGTCGTCGTCCGGGTAGGAATAGGAGCCAGCCGCTTCGGACGCTGGTTCGCCGGACGGTCCGCCGGCGGGCCCGGCGGACGGGCCCGCGTATGGCGCTGCCGCCGCCGGGGAGGCAGCGGGGCGGGCCGCCGGTGCCGGGTCAGGTTGAGGCGCGGGTGTGGGTGTTTCCGCCGCTGCGGGTGCGGGTGCGGCTGTTTCCGCCGCCGCAGGTGCAGGGGCAGGTGCGGGTACGGCGGCGCCGGCCGCGGTCGCGTCCGCGGTGCTGCCCGCGGGGTCAGTCGGGGATTTCTGCGCTGCTCCGGCCGCGGGGGCCAGGCCCCAGGCGACGTCCGCCGAGGTGGCCGGGGCCTCCCGGCTAGCGGGCGCTTTTGGGTTTGGCTCAGAGCTCGCTGCGCTGTTGCTGCCGCCGGCCACGGCTGTGATCTGGCAGTCGATTCCGATCGTCTTATGGATCGCCTGGCGCAGGTTCTCGGCGTGGTCCGCCCGGCCAAAGGCGCCGGCGAGCCCGGCCGTGGTGAACGACAACGTCAGGACCTGGCCCTCGAAGTGGCCGACCTGGGCGTTGGGTTCGACCAGCGCCCAGGTGCTCCGCTTGATCTTGGTCAGGGTCTGGAGGATCTCTGGCCAGGCGCGGCGCAGGACCTCCACGTCGGGTCCGGACGCCGCGGCGGATGCGGGAACCGGCGTTGAGGCAGGGGCCGGCGTCGTTGCCGGCGCTGCCGCGGGGACATTGCCAGCCGGACGCGCGGCCGGTGCTACCGGTTCGGTCGGAGCCGAGGTGGACGGCTGGGACTGTTGGGCAGGTGCGGGTGTGCGCACGGGCGCCGGGGCTGCGGCCGCTGCTGCGGTGTCGGCAGGTGCCTGCTCCGGGCGGGAAGTGCCGTTCAAGGACGCGGGTGCTTCCACCGGCCAGTCCTTGGTGCTGACCCGGGGCGCTGTGAGCGGCGGCCGTTCCGGCTGGGCATCCTGCGGGGCTGCTGCCGGCGTGGGGCTAGCCGGCGGCGCGTCGACGCGGGGGGACATGCTGTCGGCCGGCGAGTCGGCGGGGCGGCCGGCGTCCGGGGCGGGTGCGGCCGTCGGGCGGGGAGCCGCTACGGCGGCGGCCGGAGGAACGGCTGCCGGTGCCACAGCAGGTGCGGCGGCCGGCGCAGCCGCGGGTGTCCCGACGTCGTTCCCGGCGTAATTGAGGCGCCGCTCCACCCGGTCGATCCGGGCGGCGATGCCGCGTTCGGTCTGCTCTGAGCTCGGCAGAAGGATGCGGGCGCATAGCAGTTCGAGGTGCAGCCGCGGGGAGGTGGCCCCGGTCATCTCGGTGAGCGCGGTGTTGGTGACGTCCGCGGCGCGGGAGAGTTCGGCGGCGCCGAGGTTGTGGGCCTGGTTCTGCATCCGCGCGATCTGGTCCGCCGGCATGCCGCGAAGGATCGACTGGGCGCTCTCCGGCATGGCCTGCACGATGATGAGGTCGCGGAAGCGTTCAAGCAGATCCTCGACGAAGCGGCGGGGGTCGTGGCCGGTCTGGATGACGCGGTCCACGGCGCGGAAGACGGTGGCGGCATCGGAGGCAGCGACGGCCTCGACGACGTCGTCCAGCAGCGAGGCGTGGGTGTAGCCCAGCAGGGCCACGGCCAGTTCGTAGTCCAGCCCGTTGGGGCCAGCCCCGGCCATCAGCTGGTCCAGCACGGAGAGCGAGTCGCGCACGGAGCCGCCGCCGGCGCGGATGACGAGCGAGAGCACGCCGGGCGCCACGGGCACGTTCTCCTGCTGGCAGAGCAGTTCCAGGTAGGCCATAAGGGGTTCCGGCGGGACGAGCCGGAACGGGTAGTGGTGGGTGCGGGACCGGATAGTGCCGATCACCTTGTCCGGCTCCGTGGTGGCGAAGATGAACTTGATGTGTTCCGGCGGCTCTTCGACGATCTTGAGCAGCGCGTTGAAGCCGGCCGACGTCACCATATGGGCTTCGTCAATGATGAAGATCTTGTAGCGGTCCCGGACCGGGGCGTAGGTGGCGCGTTCGCGCAGGTCACGGGCGTCGTCCACGCCGCCGTGGCTGGCCGCGTCGATCTCGATGACGTCGAGCGAACCGGCGCCGCCGCGGGCCAGTTCAACGCAGCTGGGGCAGACGCCGCAGGGGGTGTCGGTGGGGCCCTCGGCGCAGTTCAGGCAACGCGCCAGGATGCGGGCAGAGGTGGTTTTGCCGCAGCCGCGGGGGCCGGAAAAGAGGTAGGCGTGGTTGACGCGGTTCTTCCGCAGGGCCGTCATCAGCGGCTCGGTGACGTGTTCCTGCCCGATAACGTCCGCGAACGAATCGGGACGGTACCTGCGGTAAAGAGCGGTAGTAACAGTCACAGATAAACCCTACCAATCGGCACAGACATAAAAGACCCCCCATGCACCCGCCAGAGCCCATTTACCCTTGCTACCTTCCGGTCCTGGGGGAGTTCAACAGGATGACGCCACATGAGGGGCCGTCGATTAGTTTACCCGACGATTGGGCATGCCCCGAATCCGCAGATTTCCCCGCGGGACATGCTCATTCTTCGGGCCGGGGAGTGGGCAGATTGGGGCTATGTCCAGTGTTGGACCGGGGCGCGGGGCATGTCCCGTGGCGGAGGGGTGCCGGGTGGGGATACCCGGGCATGCTGCTGGGTTCGGCCCGCGGGACATGCTCATCCTTCACGCCGGGGAATGCGCAGATTGGGGCTATGTCCAGTGTTGGTCCGGGGCGCGGGGCATGTCCCGTAGCGGCGGGGCCGAGGGCTCAATTGGGCTTAGTCGTGAAGTTCAGGTAGTCTAGTATCTGCTTTTGATTCAAAAGCTACTGGAGAATTCGCCTAGCGGCCTATGGCGCACGCCTGGAACGCGTGTTGGGTTAACGCCCTCGGGGGTTCAAATCCCCCATTCTCCGCGTTTGGCCCCGGTCCTTTGGACCGGGGCCTTTTTGCGTTCCGGGCCGGTGCCGCGCGACCCCGTCCAACGCGGGTAGAGGGCCAAGCAACTCCGCCGCCCGCGCAGCGCCAGCCACCCGCAGCCCGGCCACATCTATCCCGCAAACCCCAGGCGGCGGAGCCGTTCGCGGGCGGCCTGCTCGCTCGGGCCGACTTTGCCCAGGGCAAGGTGGACGACACCGAGCGTGACCTTCGTCGCCAGCTTCACCGGCAGCGGGACGGGGCCCAGCCGCGCGGTCCGCAGCCCCAGCATGTCCCGGTACTTAGGCTCGAGGCTTGCCACCGCGGCCGCGAAGAGCACCCGGTATCCGGGCTTGAGCACCGGGTGGAGCGGGGGATCGCGGATGAAAGCCACCGTTTCGGCGACCTTCGGGCCCGAGCTGAGTTCGCCGTGGTCGTACCAGCGGTCAAGTTGCCGGCGCATTGCCGCCTCGCTCAGAGGCGGCGACTCCACCCCCATCAGGGTCCCCGCCTGAGCCCATTCGCGCACGTAGGCATCGGGGCCGCCGGGGATCGGCCTGCCCCAGATCTTGTGCGTGGACAGGAATGCGTCGGTGAAGGCGATGTGCACCCAGCGGAGCAGTTCCGGATCGTTCGCCGAGTAGGGCCGGGCCACACCGTGGCCGTCGATGTAGTCCCCGCGCACCGACTCGTGCAGCCTCAGGACCCAGCCGGACGCGGCGCGGGCCGCGCCGGTCGACCCGTAGGAGACCGTGAATATCCAGCGGATCGTCCCGGCGAGCCGGCCCAGGGGATCTTCGCGGAAGCGCGAATGGTCGTGCACCCCGGCCAGGGCGCCCGGGTGCAGGGCCTGCATGAGCAGCGCACGGATGCCGGCGACAATTGTCGGCATGTCCCCGTGCACCGCCCAGACGGCGGAGCCGGGGAGGTGGAAACCGGCGTCGTCGCCCTCGGCGAGACGGCCCACCCACTCCGGAACCGCGTCCCGGGTTCCGGTGAACGCTTGTTTGAGCTCGGCCTGCCACTCCCTGAGGACATTGCGCATACCCCTATTCTTACCCGGCCGCTCCGGGGCCGATACCTGTTTTCCGGGTGGGGCTACTGGGACGCCCCGCTGGCCGCCGAGCGCTGGCCCCAAAACCCCCGAAACCCGCCCCGAACCCGGGCATTCCGGAGGTTCCCAAACCCGGCGGAGTGTGTTCGCATAGAGGGTGGGTCCGTTGGGACGGGGGCCTGGCGGACGGAATCGCGGGAGTCACATCGTGGGAAAACACTGGGGAAACTCAACGAGTGGGCAGTCCAAGACTTCACGGGCTGTCGCGCGCTCCCTGGCGGCAGTCAGTGGTGTGGCCCTCGCCCTGCTGGTTTTTGGGCCTCCGGCGCCTGCCGGCCCCTCGGTGCAGGAGGCGGCCCGGGCGGCGTCGCAACCGTTGCTGGCCACCGGCTCTCCCGGACCAGCGTTGCTGGATCCCGGAACCGGCGCCTCCGCTGATCCGGCGGGCGCCGGGAGGGGCTCGTCGGTGCTGACCGCGGACCGCCGTGCGATGGTGTCCTTTGCCCGGACCACAGTCCAGACCAGGTCCAAAGACGGCAAGATCGAGCTCCGGGTGGCCTCGGCGAGTCTGCAGCGGCCGCCCAAAGGTTCCCTAATGGCTCCGCTCGAGACCCTGACGGAGTCATCCCCGTTTGGCCTGCGCACCAGCCCGCTGACCGGAACCGCCGGCGAATTCCACTGGGGCCAGGATTTCGCCGCCCCGTGCGGGACCCGGGTGTATTCGGCCGACGCCGGTGTGGTGCGCGCGGTGGGATGGCACCCGTGGGGCGGCGGAAACCGGGTGGAAATCGACCATGGCAACGGCCTCATCACCACGTACAACCACCTCCAGGGCATCGCCGTGAAAAAGGGCGAGTCGGTGGGCGTGGACGAGGTCATTGCCCGGGTAGGCACAACCGGCTCGTCCACGGGCTGCCACCTTCACTTCGAGACGATCCTCAACGGCGCCCACGCCAACCCGTTGGACTGGAAATTCCTTCCCACCCGGCAGGTGGACCGGCTCGACGACATCCAGATGGTCAGCTACACCCCGGGCAGCGGCAAACAGCGTTCCGGCAGCGCGGGGAGCGCCGGCGCGGACTGGGCGATTCCGGTGGCGGAGGATCACACCCACGCCGTCACCGGCGGGGTGCAGGAAAAACCGGTGGCGGCGGTTCCGGGCACCGCCGCGGCCAAGCCGACGCCGGCCGCCACAGAGATGCCGACGCCGACGCCGACGCCGACCTCGACGGTGAAGCCGGAGCCCGCGGCGCCTTCCGCCACGACGACCCCGACGCCAACTCCGACGCCGACTGCAACGCCGACTCCGACGCCGGCGCCGGAGCCCACGCCGACGGCGACCCCGACGGCGACCCCGACGGCCACTGCAACCCCGCCGTCCACCACGACGGCGCCGGCCACGACCGCAACTCCCACCACGGCGGTGACTGCTCCGGCGTCGGCCCCGGCCGCGCCCGCTCCGGCGCCTACCCCGACGGCAGCCCCGCAGGAAACGACGGCCACCAGGCCGGCGGACACACTGGCGCCTGTCGCGTCCCCGACAAAATAGCCCGCCGGTCCGGTGCGCCCCGGACCCATACCCGCGCCCTCCGGTGCCGAAGCACAGTCGAGAACTCTTCCTGCCCCGAGCCCGTGAGGAAACCACCCCATGACGTCCCTGTATTCCATCCCGCTGACCCTCAACGACGGCACCGACACGGACTTTGGCCGGTTCCGGGGCCAGGTGGTCCTGGTGGTGAACGTGGCGTCCCAATGCGGTTTCACGCCGCAGTACGCCGGGCTGGAGGCCCTGCACAACAAGTTCCGGGAGGAGGGCTTCACCGTCCTGGGCGTTCCGTGCAACCAATTCGCCGGGCAGGAGCCGGGCGCCGACGCGGAAATCGCGGAGTTCTGCGAACGCAACTTCGGCGTGACCTTTCCGCTGGCCACCAAGGCAAACGTCCGCGGCAAGGACCAGCATCCGCTGTATGCGCAACTGACCAAGTTCAAGAACGGCCTGCTGCCGGGGCTCGTGAAGTGGAACTTCGAGAAGTTCCTGGTGAACCGCGACGGCGAGATCGTGGCCCGCTTCGCGCCTACCGTCGAGCCGGACTCGCCGGAGGTCATCGAAGCCGTGCGGCAGGCGCTCGGCTGAGCCCGCGCCGGGCCTCCGCCGGCCGACTCCGCCCCCTCCGTCCGGCGACGGGCCACACAAGGGCACAAGGGGCCCTACCCCAAAGCCTGCTTCCGGCCTAGACTGGCGAAACCCTCCGTCATACCGGGCATACCCGCGGCGCAGACACGTCCGCCCGTCGGCAGTGCAGCCGACATAGGCCCTGTGGAGGGCGCATCAGAATGCTTCGTGAATCACAACTGGGCACTCAACTTTGGGGGTCCGTGAAACCAGGAGGAAAGTGATGACAGGAAACAAAGCCGTTGCCTACAAAGGGCCAGGAAAAGTCGAACTGATCGACATCGACTACCCCACCTTCGAACTCAAAGACGGCCCGGGGGTCAACCCCGCCAACGTGGGCCGCCCGGTGCGCCACGGCGTAATCCTCAAAACCGTTGCCACGAACATCTGCGGCTCGGACCAGCACATGGTCCGCGGGCGCACCACCGCCCCGGCCGACCTGGTGCTGGGCCACGAAATCACTGGCGAAGTCGTGGAAGTCGGCCCGGACGTCGAGTTCATCAAGGTGGGGGACATCTGTTCCGTCCCCTTCAACATCGCCTGTGGCCGCTGCCGGAACTGCAAGGAACGCAAGACCGGCATCTGCCTGAACGTCAACCCCGCCCGTCCGGGTGCCGCGTACGGATACGTGGACATGGGCGGCTGGGTGGGAGGCCAGGCAAACTACGTCCTGGTCCCGTACGCGGACTGGAACCTGCTGAAGTTCCCCGACCGGGACCAGGCCCTCGAGAAGATCATGGACCTGACCATGCTGTCGGACATCTTCCCCACCGGCTTCCACGGGGCCGTCACTGCGGGCGTCGGCGTCGGCTCCACTGTCTACATCGCCGGGGCCGGACCCGTGGGCCTCGCGGCGGCCACGAGTGCGCAGCTGCTGGGCGCCGCTGTCGTGATTGTCGGTGACATGAACGAGGACCGGCTCAAGCAGGCGCGCAGCTTCGGCTGTGAGACCGTGGACCTGTCCCAGGGCGGACCGGCCGAGCAGATCGAGCAGATCCTGGGAATCCCCGAAGTCGACTGCGGCGTCGATGCCGTCGGCTTCGAAGCCAAGGGGCACGGCCACGACGCCAAGGAGGCTCCGGCGACGGTGCTCAATTCGCTGATGGAACTCACCACAGCCGGCGGAGCCCTCGGCATTCCGGGTCTCTACGTCACGGGGGACCCGGGCGGCATCGACGAGGCGGCCAAGAAGGGTGCGCTCTCCCTGAGCCTGGGCACCGGCTGGGCCAAATCGCTGAGCTTCACCACCGGGCAGTGCCCCGTGATGAAGTACAACCGCGGGCTCATGATGGCGATCCTGCACGACAAGGTCCAGATCGCGAAGAACGTCAACGCCAAGGCGATCTCGCTCGAGGACGCACCGAAGGGCTACGCCGAGTTCGACGCCGGTGCCGCCACGAAGTACGTGCTCAACCCGAACGGCTACCTCAGCTAGCCGCAAGGTCACCGAGTAATCCACTCTCCGGCGGGCACATCCCGGCATATACCCGAGCAGGTATGTGCCCGCCGGCTACTCGATTATGGCCGTTTTTCAAACATGCCTACTGGAGTTTGCACATTGCCGGCCGAAAGTCTGGTTGGATAGATCTAACTGAGAGGGACGCTGGAGGCAATTGCCACCACCCAACCAGGAAGGTTGCAATGGAGCTCATCGAGGCCGAGCACCCCCGGCCACGTCATTTCCTCCTCCACTTAAGCGATCCGCATTTGCTGGGCGGTACGGATCCCCTGCACGGTGTGGTGGACGGCGACTTCCGGCTCAGACAACTTTTCGATCAAGTCCGTGCCTCCGGCGCGCGACCCGAAGCCGTGATTTTCACCGGCGACCTGGCCGACCGCGGCGAGGCGGAGGCGTACTCGAAGCTTCGCGCCATCGTGGACCCCGCCTGCAAGGCGATGGGCGCCAGAGTTATTTGGGCGATGGGCAACCACGACGACCGGGCCAACTTCCGGACCGGGCTGCTGGACCAGCCCGCCGACGACGCCCCCGTGGACCACAGCTACTTCATCAACGGCCTGCGGATCATCACGCTGGACACCTCGGTGCCCGGGTTCCACCACGGCGAACTCAGCCCCGCGCAGCTGGAGTGGCTCGCCGCGGAGCTTGCGACACCGGCGCCGGACGGCACCATCCTGGCCCTGCACCACCCGCCGGTGCCCTCCGTGCTGGAGCTCGCCGTGCTGGTCGAGCTCCGCGGCCAGGCCGCGCTCGCAGGGGTCCTGCGGAACTCCGACGTGCGCACCATCCTGGGCGGCCACCTGCACTATTCCACGACGGCGATGTTCGCCGGGATCCCCGTCTCGGTGGCGTCGGCCACGTGTTACACCCAGGACCTGAACGTCCCCGTGGGCGGCAGCCGGGGGCGGGACAGCGGGCAGTCCTTCAACCTGGTCCACGTCTACGAGCACACGATCGTGCACTCCGTGGTGCAGGTCGGCGACACTCTGCCCGCGGTGGGCGAATTCGTCACGGCCGAAGAGGTCCGGCGGCGGATCGCCGCGGCCGGGATCCGAATTCCGCGGCAGGCGAGGCTCGAAGATCCGGCCCAGGCCCCCGGCCACCGCCGGCTCACCACCCGGAACTAACCGGCCGCTGCTGCCGCTGCTACTTCTCCCAGGGCGCCTTGATCGGGAAGTATTTCTCCAGGAACTCGGTCACCAGTTCGGCGCGCTCCTCGGCCGCCACCTCCGGGAAGCTGCCGTCGTTGAGGCAGAAGAAATCCATGTTCCGCTTGGAGAGGAGCTTGGGCAGGTAGTTCAGGCCGGCGCGGGCGGTCGTATCCACGTACCGCACCTTCGCCGCGGTCTGGGTCACGGCCCGGCCGGTCAGCAGCGCGTAGTAGTGGTAGAACGAATTCGTCACTGAGATGTTGTCCGCGGCCCGGAACCTGCTGGCCGCCGTCTTCGCGAACTCGGCCGGGAATTCCTGTTCCATCTGGGAGACCACGCTGCGCCGGAGCGGCGCGGCGGTGTGTTCCAGGTGCCGGGTGGTGATCCGACCGAAGCGGTCCCAGAGGAGCTTGCGGTTGACCCGCGCCGCGTTCTCGAAGCCGCTGCGCTCGGCGTCGTTGTCTCCGAGCCCGATCCGCGTCTCCGCCTCGATGAACTTGGTGATGCCGCCGGGAGTGAAGAACATGTCCGGCCGGACGGCCCGGCCGAAGAACATGTCGTCATTGGAATACAGGAAATGCTCGGAAAGGCCCTCGATGTGGTGGAGCTGGCATTCGACCGCCTGCGAATTGTGCGTCGGCAGCACCGAGGGGTCCGCGAAGAACTCCTCGCTGCGGACGATCGTTACGCCCGGGTGGTCTGCGAGCCACTCCGGGGCAGGGGAGTCGGTCGCGATGAAGATCCGGCGGATCCACGGCGCGAACATGTAGACCGAGCGCAGGGCGTACTTCAGCTCATTGATCTGGCGGAAGCGCGCCTCGTGGTCGTCTCCCTCACCCACGACGACGCCGGCCATCCGGGCGCGGCGGGCCGCGATGTACTCGGGTGAGCTGCCGTCCACCCAGGAGAAGACCAGGTCGACGTCGAAGCTGATGTCGCTGGCGTGGTCGGCGAACATGTTCTCGATGGTGGGCCAGGTGTGGCCGTAGCGTTCCACGGTGCCGCGGACGGCGTCCTGGGCCAGCAGGGTCCGGCGGGTCAGGGAATTTTCGATCGGCAGGATCAGCTCGTCGCCCTCGAAGCTCCAGAGCTCCAGCTGGACACCGGCCGAGGCGCCGAACTCCAGACCGCCCTCCGGCTCCACCCGGGGCCGGTACAGCCGGAAGATGCGGGCCTGGCGGTTCAGGGAGAGCTCCCCGTCGCCCACCAGCACGGAGGACTTCTTTTTGGCGTCCACGGTCATCGAGTAGAACGGCTCGTCCCGGCAGGCCTCCACCAGCGCGGCGCGGAGTTCCCGGCGGTTCTTCCAGTCCACGGCAATCACCGGGCGGTCGTTGTTGCCGCGGACCAGGAGGTAGTCCAGGTTCGCCCCGGCCAGGACGGACCGGAGGAACAGAAGGTCCTCGACCATGGCCTGGTACGGTGTGCGGTTCTCATTGATCAGCGCATATCTACCGTGCCGGCGCACCACGTCGGGGCGCGTCCGGAGCCGGGCGACGGCGGCCGGTGAGGTGACCTCCGCGTGGGCGTGGTTGTCCTCGGTTGCCTGGCTGCCGTAGTAAATCTCGTCCTGGATCAATGCGTCTGTAATGTCGATTCTCCGAGCTGGTGATGGTGCGTGGGTCTCTACTTGCATAATAACCCGGGGCGCAAAAACGGCCCGGCGTGCCGGCTCTCAGCCGGCCAGAGCGTTCCGCCAGTGGCGCAGGAACGCCGCGCCGGCGTCGTCGTGGATGACCTCGTCGCCGAGGCCCAAATCGGCTGCAGTCAGGACCCCGTACGGCTTGACCGGAACGCCGTCGGCGGGACGGACGTCCACGTGCTTCACGGCGTGGTCGTTGTGGTGCAGCCAGTCGGCCATGGCGTAGTCCGTGCGCGAGTCGCCCACCGTCCGCCAGGCCTGCGGGGTGATGCCCTGGGCCGCCAGCAGTTCCACGGCCCGGCTCGCACCGAGGTCCTTGCCCAGCCGGACGGACTCGATGTCGGTGGAGATGATGGTGGGGTCCACGCGGTAGTCAATCCGGTCATCGCTGTTCGGGGCGTGATGGTCCAGCCGCACCACGCCCAAGCCGTGCCTGCCCATCAGTTCCATGGCGTCGGCGTCGAACAGGGCCTGTTCCTCGCGGTAGTCGGCATTGGCGACGGCGATGTGCTGCTCCACGGAGACCATGGCCCGCTTGGTCTCGTCATAGAACATATGGGCGGCGTAGTCCTCCGCCACGAGCCGCCGCACATCGTCCCCGAAGGCTTGCGGGATGGCGAGTTCCCGGTCCACGTGGACCGCGCCCGGCCCGGCGGCGGTGTAGCTGAACCACACGGCGCCCTTCTCGCAGATGGCGTGGATGAGGATCCCGGCCGGCATCCCGGCGGCGATCATCGGCTCCATCACTTGCTCGCGGATAAAGGTATCGGAGCGGCCGGTGTTGAAGATGACCGGAATCCCGGCGGCCGCGAGGACCAGGAGATCCTCGATGATTCCCGGCTGGACGGTGCGGGTGAGCGGACTCGCGACCGGACCGTCGACGTCGAGCAGCAGGGCCAGCGGCGGGGCCGAAAGCGGCAGGGCGGAAGTCTCGGTTTCAGTCATGCTTCCATTCTCTCAGCAGGGCCGGAACTTCGCCTCCGGCGGCAGCCCCGTGACGTCCGGTGTCCCGCCCTGAAAAGACTGTGACAGCCCCGTTCAGGCCGGTGACACGCTCGTGGACGGCAGTGACAAATGGTCACTGTTTGGCCACAACCTCCGGTGCCGTGGCCTCTGTGATTCCCCTGGCCGGGGATCTTCCATAGGCTTGCATGGTGATCTTCAAAGCTGTGGGCGAGGGACGCCCGTACCCTGACCATGGTTTCAACACGCCCAAGGACTGGGCGGCGCTGCCGCCGCGCCCGGTCCGCCTGGACGAACTCGTGACCACCAAACGCACCCTGGACCTGGAAGCGCTGCTGGCCGAAGACTCGACCTTCTTCGGGGACCTCTTCCCGCACGTCGTGGAATTCCGCGGCGTGCTGTACCTGGAGGACGGCCTGCACCGGGCCGTCCGCACCGCCCTGCACCAGCGCACCGCGATCCACGCCCGCGTCCTGGTAATAAATGGCTAGACGGCCCAAGGACCCCACCGTCCTGCACGGGCACAATGTCATCACCGGCTCCGATCTGCGCGCCACCTTCGCGGAACGGGACGAACTGGAAAACCCGTTACGGACACGGCGTCGCGTCCTGCACGGCGTCGTCCTGGTGCTCCTGGTGGGGCTGGTCGCCGCAGCCATTGTGGTGGCCCTGGGTATCATGAACGGCCAGATCAAGCTCCCGACGGCGGAGCGCGGCCGGGCCGCGGCGTCGCTGTGCCCGGACGCGACGTACAACTACACGCCGCACGGCAAGATCAAAGTGAACGTCTACAACTCCACGAGCCGGCCGGGGCTGGCCCGGACCGTGGCCAACGAGTTCCTGGCCCGCAAGTTCGTGGTGGGTGCGGTGGGCAACACCGAGTCCGGGTACCGCGGTGTGGCGCTGGTGGTGTCCGGGGCCGCTGGCCAGTCCGCGGCGTTCAGCGTCCAGCGTAACCTCCCCGGCTCCGACTATGTCCAGGACGGGCGCAACGACGCGAGCGTGGACGTCATCCTGACCGGGGACTTCAAGGAACTGGCCAAGTCGGCGCTCGTGGACCAGACGCCGGGCAAGCTCAGCTGCCCGCGCGAGACCCGCCGGATCGTCGAGGATCCGGCCCTGCCCGTCGTGCCGACGATCGTCCCGGTCAGCCCCAAACCCTGAGCCGGCTTGCGTCGTTGGCCGGCGTTGGGCGTTCCGCGCTCGACGGCGCGGCCAGGTGAGGCTAGGCGCTGAGCCGGCGGGGACGGCCGTCGTCGTCGAACCGGGCACCGGCACCGAGCTGGATGAAGCGCACGGTCCGGGCGATCCGGGCCTCCGCGTCCGGGTCCGTGCCGGCCCCGTCGCCCCGGGCCGCACTTGAGGAGAGCGTGCCGTGGATGAGCTGGGAGAGCTGGGCGATGTCCGCCTCCGGGAGGAAGCCCTGCGCCATGCCGTCGCGCAGGATGTCCTGCAGGAGCAGGCTGAGTTCTCCCACGTGGTCCGCCAGCTTGGCGAAGGATGCGGGGGACAGGACGGCACCCATCGCGGGGCCCGGCGGGAGGTGGCGCCGGCTCAGGTCCGCCACCTGGGCGCGCACATAGAGCGCCAGCCGCTCCACGGGATTCTCCAGTGACGCGAGGGAATCGCGCAGTTCGACGAGGAAACGCTCGGTCTCGTCCAGCGCGTAGGCAATGAGGAGCTCTTCAATGTCCGCGTAGTAGTTGTAGACGGCCGTGCGGCCGATCCGGGCGTGCCGGGCCACGTCGGTCATGGTCAGGCCGGGCAACCCGTGCGTGAAGAGCAGCTCGCCGAAGGCGGTCAGGATGCGGCGCTGGGTCTCGGCTCGTTGGGCGGCGTTGCTCGCGGCCGAAATCCTGGGCATACGGACACTTTAGCGCGATCTGTCAGTAAAAAGGGCTGACGCTTCGGCGTGCTTGCCCTTGGGTGCGCTGCTGCCGCCCCGCACCTGCCGGCGGTGGTCGCGGTCATGCCAGCGCACGTCGCGAGAAAATCATGCCCCGGAAACGCCCCCGAAACCTCGCCCGTGCATGCTGGGGACAACGGAGCCCCGACGGCGGGGCACTGATGGGGAGGAGCTGGCAATGGGTGTCGAAGACACGGCAATCCGGACGTGCGGGGAACTGGCCGCCGGGGACGAAATCGAGGCGTGGCACAACGGCAAGCTGTTCCACCGCGGACGGGTCACGCAGACCATCCCGCTGATGGAACTGTTCTGGATCCTGGACGCCCGGACCGGCGCCCGGAAACTGCTCGACGTCGAGGCGCTGGAGATCGTCCGGTGCGCCCCGGCCCCGGGGCTGGGGACCGGTCTCACCGCAGCCCTGCCCCAGTCCGCCTGAAGCGTCCGCGCCGGGAGGCCGTCTCAGATAGGGCATCCGTCCGGGCCGCAGGCGGCACCGTCCGGACTGGGCGTGCCGGCGTCGACCATGACCAGCGGGTGGCTTTCCCGCCAGGCCTGTTCGAGTGCTGCCGTGAAGGTTTCCACGGGCTGGGCACCCGAGAGGCCGTACGTGCGGTCGATGACGAAGAACGGCACACCGCTGACGCCCAGGGCGCGGGCCTCCGCGAAGTCCTGCCGCACGGCGTCGGCGTACTTGTCCGTGCTGAACAGATCGTCCAACTCGCCGGCGTCGATCCCGAGGTCGAGGCCCAGCGCGGTGAGGTATTCGCGATTGCCGATGTCGCGGCCGTGCTCGAAGTGGTCACTGAGCAGCCGTTCCTTGGCGGCATCCTGCTTTCCGTGCGCGCCGGCAAGGTGGATCAGGCGGTGGGCCGTGAAGCTGTTGGCCACCACGACGTCATCGAACCGGTAGTCGAGCCCTTCGGCGCTGGCCTGCGCCGCCACGTGCTCGAACATCCCGCTGACCTGGTCCGGCGCCATGCCCTTGCGCGTGCTCAGGTAGTCCAGCTCGGTGCCGTCGTAGTGCTCCGGCAGGGAGGGGTCCAGCTGGAAGCTGCGCCACTGCACCTCCACGTCGTCGCGGTGCGGGAACGCCGCGAGGGCGGTTTCAAAGCGGCGTTTGCCGATGTAGCACCAGGGGCAGGCCACGTCGGACCAGATCTCAATCTTCATGCTGGCGACAACCGCGCCGGGACCGGGCCCATTCCCGCCGGTCCGCCAGCTCACAAAGCGCGAACGGACACTTGCGGCCCTCGAACCGCGGATTTCTTGGGCCCCAAGTGTACGTTCGCGGTGGCTGGCTGGCTGGGTGGCTGGGTGGCTGGGTGGCTGGGTGGCTGGGTGGCTGGCTGGCTGGCTGGCCGGGGGAGGGTGTGCGGTCAGGGCGCGAGCGGGCGCTCCATGACGAAGTCGTGCTCCACGGTGTTCCCCAGCCTGAACGACTTGGTACCGACTTTCCGGAAGCCGGACTTCTCGTAAAACCTGATGGCACGCGCATTCTGGCTGTTCACGCCGAGCCAGAGTCCCCGGGCGCCCGCCCCGGCCGCCGCGGCGATGCTGGCCCGCATTAGCTCGGCCGCCGCGCCAAGGCCGTGGTGGTCCGGGTGGACGTAGCACTTGCTCAGCTCCGTGCTCGGCGCGGCGTCCAGGACGGCGGCCACCTCCGGATCCTCCGTGCGCCGGTCCAGGAGCAGGCTGTAGCCGCGGAGCGTCCCGCCCGCGTCGATCACGAGCACCGTGACATCCGGATCGGCGAGGTACTCCCGGAAGTTGGCTTCGCTGAGCGTATTCGCCAGGTGCGCGGCGATATCCTCGGGGCGGGATTCCGGCGGGCAGGCGAGTGGAAAGGTGATGGCGGCCAGTTCGGCCAGCGGGCCGGCGTCGTCGGCGGTGGCCTTCCGGATCACGTGCGTCATGCCAAAAACCCTAGTCTGCGGACCGCGCGGGGTGACCTTCGTGAAGCTGCGGCCGTCATCTTCCGGCGGGTGCGGCGTGCCCCGCGGCGGCCGCGTGATAGCAATGGGATTGATGAAAACATACTTCTGCCCGGTTGCCGGCCCGCGGACGGCAGGGTGAACGCCCTGGCGAGGATCCCGCGCGGCTCGCTGCTGATGATCGCCATCGGACTCATCGCCCTCAACATGCGCGGGCCGTTCGTCGCGGTGGCGCCGGTGGTGGGGAACATGCGCCAGGACCTGGGGTTCTCACCGGTCGAAATCGGGTTTCTGACCGGGATCCCGGTGCTCTGCTTCGCGCTCGCAGCCCCGCTGGCTTCGCTGACCGGCCGGAAGCTGGGCCCGGAGTTCGCGATCACGCTGACCCTGCTGGGCGTGCTGCTGGGCGTCGTGGTCCGCTCCGCCGGCGGGGGCTCCCTGGTAATGCTCGGCACCGTAATCCTGGGCATCGCGATCACGATCGGCAACATTGTGGTCCCGCTGATCATCCGGCGCGACTTCAGCCCGGCCAGGCAGGCCGCCGCCATGGGCACCTACACCGCCGCCCTGAACATCGGCTCCTTCGTCACGTCCATGATTACGGCGCCGTTGGCGGAGCTGCTGGGCTGGCGTCCGGCCATCGCGGCGTGCGCCCTCTTCGCGGTTGCCGCCGGCGCGGTGTGGGTGCTGGCCGCCGGCAGCAGCTCGCTCCGGCCCGAAGCGATCCCCGGGGCAGACCCGACCCGGACGGCGGGGCGGCCGGCGTCGCGCTGGATCACCGTGGCCCTGACCGCGGGCTTCGCCGGCCAGGCTTTCTCCTACTATGGCGTCACCGCCTGGCTGCCCAGCCTCCTGGCCGATGAACTGGGGCTGGCGCCGTCGGCGGCGGGCGCCGGGTCCTCGCTCTTCCAGATCCTGGCGATCGCCGGCGGGCTGGGCGTTCCGTTCGTGGCGCGTTTTGCCAGCACGACGACGGTCGGGCTCACCCTGGGGGCGCTGTGGCTGACGGTGCCGTTGGGGCTCCTGCTCGCCCCGGAGCTGTGGTGGCTGTGGTCCTCCTCCGGTGGCGTGGCCCAGGGCGGCGGCATCACCCTGATCTTCATCGCCATCATCCGGCTGGCCCGAGACCAGGCCTCGGCGGGCCGGATGTCCGCAGTCGTCCAGGGCGCCGGGTACTGCTTCGGCGCCGCGGCGCCCACGCTGCTGGGCTACGTGCACGGCATCTCCGGCTCCTGGACCGGGCCGCTGCTGATGATCCTGGGTTCGGTGGCCCTGTTCATCCTGGGCTGTGCGCTGTCCCTGCGCCACATCCCGAAGCCGCACTGACCCCGCCGCCCCCACACTTGAGGCCCATGTTGTCAAGAAAACATGGGCCTCAAGTGTCCGTTCGACGCCGTTGTCGGTGGTTCGGGGAGGGTGTTCCGTTGCCGGGCTGCCGCCCCGGATCTCGGGGAGCCTGTTGCGGAGGGCGTGGCAGCCCGGCGGACGGAATTCTAGGCGGCCACGAGGCCCGCTCCGCTGGCGGCGGTGTCGGCGCCGTCGCGGGCTTCGTGCAGGAAGCGGTCGTAGGCCGGCAGCGTCAGGAAGGCGGGGAACTCGTTGCCGAGCGTGACCTCCTCGAAGATGTCCCGGGCGTCGGCGAAGCGGTCGCCTTCGAAGCGTTCCAGCTTGGCGAACTCCTCATCCAGCATGTCCTCGACCCATTCACTGGTGATGACGTCGCCTGCGTCCGTGATGGCCCGGGAGAAGATCCACTGCCACAGCTGCGAGCGGGAGATTTCCGCGGTCGCGGCGTCCTCCATCAGGTTGTGGATGGCCACCGCCCCGTTGCCGCGCAGCCAGGACTCGATGTAGCGGATGCCCACTTCGATGTTGTTCCGCACGCCCTGCTCGGTGATCGTGCCCGTCGTGGAGGAGATGTCGATCAGCGCGCGGTCGTCCGGGGTGACGTCCTCGCGGAGGCGGTCCAGCTGGTTCGGACGGTCGCCGAGGACGGCGTCGAACACTTCGCGGCACACCGGCACCAGGTCCGGGTGCGCCACCCAGGAGCCGTCGAAACCGTCGGCTGCCTCGCGGGACTTGTCGGCGCGCACCTTCTCGAAGGCAATCGCGTTGGCTTCCTGGTCCTTGCGGTTGGGGACGGCCGCGGCCATGCCGCCGATCGCCATGGCGCCGCGCTTGTGGCAGGCCCGCACCAGCTGTTCGGTGTAGGCGCGCATGAACGGCTGCGTCATGGTGACCTGGCCGCGGTCCGGCAGGACAAAGCGGGGTCCGCGGGTGCGGAAGTTCTTGATCAGCGAGAAGATGTAGTCCCAGCGGCCGGCGTTCAGGCCCGCGGCGTGCTCGCGCAGTTCGTAGAGGATCTCCTCCATCTCAAACGCTGCGGTGATGGTCTCGATCAGCACCGTGGCGCGGATGGTGCCTTGCGGGATGCCCAGCAGGTCCTGGGCCAGGATGAAGATGTCGTTCCACAGCCGTGCCTCGAGGTGGTTCTCGATCTTCGGCAGGTAGAAGTACGGCCCCTTGCCCTGGGCGATCAGGCGGCGGGCGTTGTGGAAGAAGTACAGGCCGAAGTCCACGATGCCGCCGGCCACCGGGGTGCCGTCAATGATCATGTGCTTTTCCGGCAGGTGCCAGCCGCGGGGCCGGACCACGATCGTGGGCAGCTCATCGGCGGAGCGGAGCTTGTACTCCTTGCCTTCCGGGGAGGTGAAATCGATCCGGCGTTCCAGCGCGTCGGTCAGGTTCAGCTGGCCCTGGATGACGTTGCGCCACGACGGCGTGGAGGAATCCTCCATGTCCGCGAGCCAGACCTTGGCGCCGGAGTTCAGCGCGTTGATGGTCATTTTTTTGTCCACCGGGCCGGTGATCTCGACGCGGCGGTCCGTCAGGCCCGGCGCCGGGGGAGCGACGCGCCAGTCGGGATCGTTGCGGATGGACTCGGTCTCGGGGAGGAACCGCGGGTCCTGGCCCTTGCTGATCTGCTGGCGGCGTTCCTGCCGGGCCCGCAACAGCTCCTGGCGGCGCTCCGCCGTCGCCCGGTGCAGCTTGGCAACAAACGCCAGCGCGTCCGGCGTCAGCACTTCGCTCTGCCGGCAAATGGGCTGCGCAGTCAACGTAACCCCGTTGATAGTGAAGTTGTCAGTGAAGCTGTTCATTTCAATCTCTCCTTAGAGAAGAAGCAAGTTCGACGGCGGGTGGCGGCACTTCGGTGAGCGAGGCACGAGGCCGAAGGTGCCGGTATTGCGGCAGCCTGCGTAAAAGGGGCCCTGTGTCCGGGTCCGTCCTCGCTCAGCGAGGTCGGACCCGGACATGGGGAATAGCAGGCCGAGCAATGCCGGACCGAAGGCCGGACGCAAGGACCGCCGTCGGGCGGGGATTAGTGGAACTGGCCTTCTTCTGTGGATCCCACGAGGGCCAAAGTGGATGCGTTCGGGTTGAGCGCGGTGGCGATGTCGTCGAAGTAGCCGGTGCCGACTTCGCGCTGGTGCTTGGTGGCGGTGTAGCCGCGGGCTTCGGAGGCGAATTCCTTCTCCTGCAGCTCGACGTAGGCGCTCATGCCTTCCCGGGCGTAACCGTGGGCGAGGTCGAACATCGAGTAGTTCAGGGCGTGGAAGCCGGCCAGGGTGATGAACTGGAACGTGAAGCCCATGGCGCCGAGTTCGCGCTGGAACTTCGCGATCGTGGCGTCGTCGAGGTGCTTGCGCCAGTTGAACGAGGGCGAGCAGTTGTAGGAGAGCATCTGGTCCGGGAACTCGGCCTTGACCGATTCGGCGAACTTGCGGGCCAGCTCCAGGTCCGGGGTGCCGGTCTCCATCCAGATGAGGTCGGAGTACGGGGCGTAGGCCTTGGCCCGGGCGATGCAGGGTTCGATCCCGTTGCGGACCTTGTAGAAGCCCTCGGCCGTGCGCTCGCCGGTAATGAATTCCTGGTCGCGCTCGTCGACGTCGGAGGTGATCAGGGTGGCTGCCTCGGCGTCGGTGCGGGCGATGATGACCGACGGCGTGCCGGCGACGTCGGCGGCGAGGCGGGCGGCGTTCAGGGTGCGGACGTGCTGCTGGGTGGGGATCAGGACCTTGCCGCCGAGGTGGCCGCACTTCTTCTCCGAGGCGAGCTGGTCTTCCCAGTGCACGCCCGAGGCGCCGGCCTGGATCATGGACTTCATCAGCTCGTAGGCGTTCAGCGGACCGCCGAACCCGGCCTCGGCGTCGGCGACGATCGGCACCATCCAGTCCTCAACCGTCTGGATGCCTTCGGAGAACTCGATCTGGTCCGCGCGGAGCAGGGCGTTGTTGATGCGGCGGACCACGGTGGGGACGGAGTTTGCCGGGTACAGCGACTGGTCCGGGTAGGTGTGGCCGGAGTTGTTCGCGTCGGCGGCAACCTGCCAGCCGGAGAGGTAGATGGCGCGCAGCCCGGCCTTGACCTGCTGCACGGCCTGGTTGCCGGTCAGGGCGCCGAGGGCGTTGGTGTACTTGCCCTCCTTGTGCTCCTCGGTGAGCTGCTTCCACAGCTTCTCGGAGCCACGGCGGGCCAGCGTGTGTTCCTCGGAGACGCGGCCGCGGAGGCGGACGACGTCCGACGCCGAGTAATCCCGAGTGACGCCTTCCCAACGCGGGTTGGCAGCCCACTCGAGCTCCAAGGCGGCAGCCTGCTCTTCGGGCGTCTGCTGGGTGGGCTCAATTGCTGCAGTCATTTTTGTCTCCTTGATGGGTCCGGGGCCGGCCGCCCCGCGTCTCTGCGGGTCCGGCTGGCGGTTCCCGGGGTTTGAATCTTTCCGTAAGACCTACTTTTCTGCACTTTCAATGGGGATGCTAGAGGGAAACTATGGAAAGAAGTGCACTTCTTCCCGTATTCTCAAGAAATGCATCCAAACAGCTGGAACCGTCAGGCCGTCTCCGCGCCCCTCTCTGCAGAGCCGGAGGTGGACGTCATCAGCATGGGCCGCAGGGTCCGCCACCTGCGCAAGGCCGCCGGGCTCACGCTCGATGACCTAAGTGCCGCCGTCGGGACGGCGCCGAGCCAGCTGAGCCTGATCGAAAACGGCAAGCGTGAGCCCAAGCTCGGCTTGCTCCAGCAGCTCGCGGCGGCGTTGGGCGTCAGCATCGACGAACTGCTCGGCGCGGAACCGCCGAACCGCCGCGCGGCCCTCGAGATCGAGCTGGAGCGCTACCAGCGCAGCCCCCTGTACGAGTCCCTGAAACTGCCCCGGATCCGCATCAGTTCGCGGCTGCCGATGGATGTGCTGGAGTCCATGGTGGGGCTGCAGCATGAGCTGGAACGCCGGCTCAACGAGCAGGTCGCCACACCGGAGGAAGCCCGCCGGGCCAACGGTGAACTGCGGGCCATGATGCGGGAGCGGAACAACTACTTCCCGGAGTACGAGGCGGAAGCGCAGAAGGTCCTCGCGTCGGTGGGCCACACATCCGGGCCGTTGTCCCACCACGTGATCGCGGACATCGCCGGGCACCTCGGATTCAGCCTGCACCACGTGGGGGACCTGCCGCATTCCACCCGTTCGGTGACGGATCTCAAGAACCGCCGAATTTACCTCACGCAGAATGCCCGCAGCGACCACGACCCGCGGTCGGTGCTGCTGCAGGCCCTGGGCCACTACGTGCTGGGCCACCAGACGCCCACGAACTACGGCGACTTCCTGATGCAGCGGGTCGCGACGAACTACTTCGCGGCAGCGCTGATGCTGCCGGAGCAGGCCACCGTGGATTTCCTGCAGAAGGCCAAGGCAGCCAAGGAAATCGCGGTGGAGGACATTAGGGACGCGTTCGCCGTGTCCTACGAGACCGCGGCGCACCGCTTCACCAACCTCGCCACGCAGCACCTGGACCTCCGCACCCACTTCCAGAAGACGCACAAGAGCGGGATTATCTACAAGGCCTACGAGAACGACGGCGTGACGTTCCCGCAGGACCACACCGGCGCCATCGAGGGCCAGCCCTCGTGCAAGAACTGGACCTCCCGGGTGGTGTTCGATGTGCCGGACAAGTTCAGCGCCTACAACCAGTACACCGACACACCGGCCGGGACGTACTGGTGCACGGCCCGGACGGAGCGGTCCGCGAACGGGGAATTCTCACTCTCCGTGGGGGTGCCCTACGCCCAGGTGAAGTGGTTCCGCGGCCGCGACACCACGGAGCGGTCCAAGTCCACCTGCCCGGACGAGAGCTGCTGCCGCAGGCCCCCGGCGACCCTGACCGCGGAGTGGGCCGGCAACGCGTGGCCCTCGGCCCGCGCCCACTCGCACCTGCTCGCAGCGATGCCGCCAGGTGCCTTCCCCGGTGTGGACGAGACCGAGGTCTACTCCTTCCTGCAGGCCCACTCCGGTAGCTGAGCCCGACGGGACCCGGCCCGTTCCCTAAGGCCCATCGCGGCTTCCGGTGCGACGCTCCCTCAGGTCCGGCGCGGTTTCGCCGGACGCTCCATCAGGTCCTGCGCGGTTTCGCCGGACGCTCCATCAGGTCCTGCGCGGTTTCGCCGGACGCTCCCTTAGGTCCCGCCACAGGCTGCCCGCCCTCCCTCAGATCAGCTGAGGGGGCGTTTGTTGATCTGTTGCGGAACCTGAGGGAGCGTTCATGGAATCGCTGCAGAACCTGAGGGAGCGTTCATGGAATCGCTGCGGAACCTGAGGGAGCGTTCATGGAATCGCTGCGGAACCTGAGGGAGCGTCCTTCTGGGACCCGTGCCAAGGTGGGCGGACTATATTGGCCAGTGTCAGCTCATCGACCCACCTCGCGGGAGCGTGCACCCATGGCCAAGGAACTTGCCACCCAGCTTGTCGAACAACTCCAGGCTGCCGGCGTGCAGCGGATCTACGGGATTGTTGGCGACAGCCTCAATCCGATCGTCGACGCCGTCCGGAAGACCGGCGGAGCGGCGAAGGGCGGAATCGATTGGATCCACGTCCGGCACGAGGAAGCCGCGGCCTTCGCCGCCGCGGCGGAAGCCCAGCTGACCGGCCGTCTCGCGGTCTGCGCCGGCTCGTGCGGTCCGGGCAACCTGCATCTGATCAACGGCCTCTACGATGCCAACCGCTCCGGCGCGCCGGTCCTTGCCATTGCCTCGCACATCCCGAGCAAGCAGATCGGCAGCAGCTTCTTCCAGGAAACGCACCCGGACCGGCTCTTTAACGAGTGCTCGGTGTACTCCGAACTCATCAGCACTGCCGAACAGGCGCCGCGGGTGATGCACAGCGCCATCCAGCACGCCGTCGCCCTCCGCGGCGTCGCCGTCGTGACCCTGCCCGGCGACATCGCCGGGCTGGAGGCGACGGCCGAAACCCCGGCGCCGGCAGCCTTCCGGCCGGCCGCGCTGGTGCCTGACCCCGCCAGCGTGCGGGAGCTGGCGGACGCCATCAACGACGCCGGGAAGGTGGCCATCTTCGCCGGGGCCGGCGTCGACGGTGCGCACGACGAGGTGATCGCGCTCGCCGAACTGATCGCCGCGCCGATTGGGCACTCGCTGCGCGGCAAGGACTTCATGCAGTACGACAACCCCTACGACATCGGCATGACCGGCCTGCTCGGCTACGGCGCCGCGGCCGAGGGGATCGAGGACGCGGACCTGCTGATCCTGCTCGGCACCGACTTCCCCTACGACCAGTTCCTGCCCGGGACCCGGACCGCGCAGGTGGACCGCGCCGCGCAGAACCTGGGCCGGCGGACCGACGTCGACGTGGCCGTGCACGGCGACGTGCTGCCGACGCTCGCGGCCCTCATGCCGCTGCTGAAGCTGAAGAAGAGCCGCCGCTTCCTCGACGCGATCCTCAAGAAGCACGACCGGCTGATGAACAAGGCCGTCGGCGCGTACACCCGCAAGGTCGAAAAAACCCAGCCGATCCACCCCGAGTATGCGGCCTCGCTGCTGGACCAAGTGGCGGCGGAGGATGCGGTCTTCACCGCCGATACGGGCATGTGCAACGTCTGGACCGCCCGGTACATCAATCCGCTGGGCACCCGCCGGCTGATCGGCTCCTACCTGCACGGCTCCATGGCCAACGCGCTGCCGCACGCCATCGGCGCCCAGCTGGCCTACCCGGGACGCCAGGTGGTCTCGGTCTCCGGCGACGGCGGCCTGTCGATGCTGCTGGGCGAGCTGATCACGGTCGCAGCGCACCGGCTCCCGGTCAACGTGGTGGTCTTCAACAACTCCACCCTGGGCATGGTCAAACTCGAGATGCTGGTGGACGGGCTGCCCGACTTCGGAGTCGACGTCCCCGACGCCAACTACGCCGACGTGGCCCGCGCCCTGGGCTTCCACGCCGTCCGTGTGACCGACCCGGCGAAAATCGAGGCCGCGTACCGGGAGGCGTTTGCGCACCCCGGGCCGTCGCTGGTGGAGCTGATCACGGATCCCAAGGCACTCTCGATCCCGCCGAAGATCAAGGGCGCGCAGATCCTGGGCTTCGCCACGGCCATGTCCAAGGTGGTCCTCAACCGGGGCGCCGGCGAAGCCGTGAGCATGGCCCGCAGCAACCTGCGCAACATCCCGCGGCGCTGACGGGCCGGGCCCTCGTGGACCGGCGCGGCGGCGGCCCACCTCCGTTTCGACGGTTCCGTGCGGGGTCGACGCTACGACGCATCTAGTGGGCGGGGAACCATCGAAATGGCCAAGGGCTAGCCGCGGGCCAGCCCCCGGTGCTTGACTGGCCCTAGGCGGACCTCCGCCGTTCAACTGTGGCTGTGTGCAGGCCTTGGGGGCGCGATGAAACAGAAGATTCCGGCACGCTTCATGGCTGCCGCGGCGGGCTTGGCGCTGGTCCTCTCGGCCTGTTCGGCCGCGCCGCCGGCGCTGCTCAAGGCCGACGGCGTCGAACGCGTTTCGGCGGACCGCACCGCCTACCCGGCCGAGCTGGCTCAGCTCCGGGCCTCGGCGCGGAAACTTGGCGCTGCACTCCTGGCGGACGGAGGGGACGCCGGAAGCGGGAACGTGGTCTCGTCCCCGGGCAGCCTGCTGATTGCCCTGGCCATGCTGCGGACAGGGGCGACCGGGGCGACGGCCGCCGAGATGGACAAAGTCCTGGGCCTCCCTGTCCAGCACCGCGACGAAGCTTTGAATGCACTGCTCGCGTCCCTGGAAGCCTTCGACGGCGACCCCGGCTCGGTGGACGAGAAGAACCCGCCCCGCCGGCCGGTCCTGCACACCGCAAACGGCCTGTTCGTGGACAAGGGCGTGCCCACCAGGGAGCGGTATCTGGATTCCCTGGCCCGGTATTACGGGTCCGGCGTGTACCCGGTGAATTTCGCGGATGAAGCCACCACCAAACCAGCGATCGACGCCTGGGTGAACAAGAATACCGGCGGGCGGATCAAGAAGGCACCCGCGGGGTACAGCCGCGAGAACACCTTCAGCGTGCTCAATGCGGTGTACTTCGCCTCGGCCTGGAAGGTGCCCTTCGACCCGGCCGACACCTCCGATCGACCCTTCACGACGGCGGACGGCCGGCAGGTTTCGGTCCCCACCATGTCCGGCGTTCAGGAACTCGCCTTTGCCCGGGGCAAGGGCTGGCAGGGCGTTGATCTTCCCTATGCAGAGGGTTTCGTGATGCGGCTGGTGCTGCCCGATTCCGGGGCTCCCGACACCAGGGTGCCATACCTTGCCGAGGCTGCGCGGGCCCTTGACGCGGCCGCCCCGTCGCCCACCCAGCTTTCCCTGCCACAGTGGGACCAGAAGAGCACTTTCGAGCTGCGCAAGGTCTTCGGCGACCTCGGCCTGCGGGAAACGCTCCAAACCGAGACTGACTTCAACTCAATCCAGCATGGCCTCACAATCACGCAGGCCGGCCAGTCCGCCAACATCACCGTGGCGGAGAAAGGCACCGTTGCCGCCGCCGTGACCCAGATCAACGCGGAGGCGGTGAGCGGCTCAGTCTCCAAGAACGTGATCCGTTTCGACCGGCCGTTCCTCTACGAAATCGTCCACGTCGAGACCGGGCTGCCGCTATTCATGGGCAGGGTGTCCGACCCCAGCGCATCATGAGACGCTCCCTCAGGTTTTGCCTGCAAAAACCGGACGCTCCCTCAGCAGGTGAGGGAGCGTCCGGCGGGTAGCCGCTAGAGCTGAGGGAGCGTCCGGCGGGCAGCCGCCACACCTGAGGGAGCGTCCGGCGGGTAGCCGCCACACCTGAGGGAGCGTCCGGAGGGTAGCTGCCAGAGGTGAGGGAGCGTCCGGGGGGTAGCGGCCAGAGGTGAGGGAGCGTCGTATCTGGGCGGGGCTAGCGCGGGCCGCCCTGCCAGAGCGCGTCGAACGGGGCGCCCGAGGCCACCCGGTTCCGGATCCCCGCGGTGACAAACTCCTTCGCCGTGCGGGCGGCCTCCAGCGGGGTGGCGCCCTTGGCCAGCTCCGCCGTCACGGCCGCGGCCAGCGAGCAGCCGGCGCCGGAGACGGCCACCTCGCCCACCTTAGGGGCGGAGAGGACCTCCAGCGTCCCGCCGTCGTAGTAGACGTCGACGGCGTCGGGCCCGGCCAGCCGCACGCCGCCCTTGGCGAGCACCGCGGCGCCGCTGAGCTCATGGATGCGCACGGCGGCGGCCTTGAGCGAGTCGACATCGGTGATCTCCAGTCCGGAGAGTGACTCCGCCTCGAAGTGGTTCGGCGTGACGAAGGTGGCCAGCGGCAGGATCTGCGCCTTGAGCGCCTCGTCGGTGTCCAGGGCGTGGCCCGGCTCCTGGCCCTTGCAGATCAGCACCGGGTCCAGCACCACGTTGCGGAAAGCAGAGTCAGCGAGCGCCGACGCCACGGTGGAAATCGTTGCGGGGCTGCCCAGCATGCCGATCTTCACCGTGTCCATCACCGACGGTGCGCCGGACGCGGCACCGTACGCCGCCGTCGTCGCCTCCAGCTGGTCGGCGATGACCTGCTGGTCGATGGCCACGAAGCGGTGGTTCCAGTTGTCCTTTCGATCGAAGGAGACGATGCAGGTCAGGTTCGCGATGCCGAAGACGCCGAGCTCCTGGAAGGTCTTCAGGTCCGCCTGCGCGCCGGCGCCGCCGGTGGCCTCGGAGCCGGCGATGGTCAGGGCGACGGCCGGGTAGGCGCTGGCGTCGGAGGTCACGTGGTCCACGGCATAAGAAGTCATAGACCTATCCTGCCACTCGCGCAAAACCGCCCGCATTGGGCATATGACCAATATGACCAAAACCCGAGTGTTATGGGTCACCGGGAATATGGTGGCGGACGGTATTGCTCTCTTGCGATGCCGGATCCAGGAAGGTTCATTGATGAGCACCCAACTGTCCGAAGCGGCCCGGACCCGGAAAGCCGTCGGCAACATCCTCAAAGGCTCGGCCGGCAACCTCGTCGAATGGTACGACCTCTACGTCTACACAGTCTTCGCGGCTTATTTCCAGTCACACTTCTTCAATTCCAAGGACGAGCTCCAGGCGGGCCTTGAGGCGATGGCCGTCTTCTCGACGTCGTTCCTGATGCGCCCCATCGGCGCCTGGTTCTTCGGCCGTTACGCCGACCGCAAGGGCCGCAAAGCTGCCCTGACCCTGAGCGTGACCATGATGTCCGCCGGGTCCTTCGCGATCGCCATCCTTCCCACGCAGCAGCAAATCGGCCTGTGGGCGATGATCCTGCTAGTCCTCATCCGCGTGATCCAGGGCTTCTCGGTGGGCGGCGAGTACGGCACCAGCGCCACCTACATGTCCGAGGCCGCCACCAGCAAGCGCCGCGGCTTCTTCTCCAGCTTCCAGTACGTCACGCTGATCGGCGGCCAGATGCTGGCCCTGCTGGTCCTGGTCGTCCTGCAGAACGTGATGCCCAAGGCTGACCTGGGCGAATGGGGCTGGCGGATCCCGTTCGCGATCGGCGGCGTCGCGGCCCTGGTGGTGCTGTGGCTGCGGCGCTCCATGGAAGAAACCGTTTCGGCCGAACAGATCGAGGCGGCCAAGGCACCTGCGGTTGCCGGCGAAGCGCAGCCGGGCACCATGAAGCTGCTCTTCACCAGCTACTGGAAGCCGCTGATGATCTGCATCGGCATCACGCTCGGCGGCACCGTGGCGTTCTACACGTACACCAACTTCATCCTGAAGTTCATGAATGACACCTCGGGCATCGCCAAGACCGACACCTCGGTGATCAACTTCTGGGCGCTGTTCATCTTCATGCTGCTCCAGCCGGTCTACGGCATCATCTCGGACAAGGTGGGCCGCAAGCCGCTCCTGCTCTGGTTCGGCATTACCGGCGTCCTGTTCACCTGGCCGCTGCTCTCCACCCTGGCGGGCACCAAGGATCCGCTGACGGCGTTCCTGCTGATGATGGGCGGGCTGCTGATCGTTGGCGGCTACACCTCGATCAACGCCTTGGTGAAGGCCGAGCTGTTTCCCGCCTCCATCCGCGCCCTCGGCGTCGGGCTGGGCTACGCGATCGCCAACTCGCTCTTCGGTGGCACCGTCCCGCTGATCGGCGCGGCGCTGCAGAAGGCCAACCAGGAGGAGCTGTTCTTCACCTACGTCACGGTGGCCATTGCGATTTCGCTGCTGGTCTACATCTTCGCGTTGAAGAACAAGAAGTCCACGCACCTGGACCACGAGCAGGGCCACGCCTGGGAGCCCGCCGCGGCCCGCGAGGACGACGGCAAGGACCTCGTCGACGCCTCGCGCCGCTAGGGTTCCCGGGGGTTCTCCAGGCGCCCGGGCTGCGGCCGTTTCGACGGTTCCCTGCGCCCACGACGCTGCCCAGCATCGAATGGGCAGGGAACCATCGAAAGGGCGCACCACGGACGACGGCGGGGTGCCGGCTTCTGGACTTCGGTCCCGGAGCCGGCGGTCCGCCGTCGTCGTTTACGTCCGTGCTGCGGTTGCCGGGGCGGGCACCCTGGGGGAGCCGCCCAGGTGGGAGAATAGATGCGGTTCCGGGCCCCGTGCCGCAGGAACCCTCCAGTGCTAATACAGCCGGCTGTCCCGCGCCCGTTCACGCGGTCCGGGCCGCCGAGCGAACCACTACGAATGGAACACCCATGACTTCCGCCAAGACCTTCCCGGCTGCGGCCCCACCGAAGTTCGCCTCAATCGGTTCCCCCTACTTTGGCATCATGCTGGCCGTCATGGCCGTGGTGCTGATCCTGTCCAACATCGGGGCGTCCAAGGGCGTGGCCATCGGCCCGATCATCACCGACGGCGGATTCTTCCTCTTCCCGCTGGCCTACATCCTGGGCGATGTGATCAGCGAGGTCTACGGCTTCAAGGTGGCGCGCAAGGCCATCATCACCACCTTCGCGCTGTCCGTGTTCGCGTCCCTCTGCTACTGGATCATCATTGTGCTGCCCGGCTTTGACGACGAATACGGTGCCGCCAAGCAGTCCGCGCTGGAGGGCGCCCTTGGCCCGGTCCCGCAGATCGTGCTCGCCTCCCTGCTGGCCTTCCTCGCCGGCCAGACGATCAACTCGTGGATCCTGGTGAAGATGAAGGCCCGGACCGGCGAGAAATCCCTCTGGGCCCGCATCATGGGGTCCTCCGTGGCGGGCGAGTTCGTGGACACGCTGATCTTCTGTAGCATCGCCGCGTCCGTCATTGGAATTACCGACGTGGCGATGTTCGTGAACTACGTCCTGGTGGGCTTCCTTTACAAGACCCTCGTGGAGTTCGCCTTCGTGCCGCTGACCACGCTCGCCATCGGCTGGGTGAAGAGGCGCGAACCGAGCTACGGGGCGGTCTAGCTCCGCCGGCAACATCCGCCGTTTCGACGGTTCCAAGCCCCACTCGACGCTGGGAAGCGTCTAGCCGGCAGCGGAGCGTCGAAACGGCGCGGATTCAGCCCCGCGGTTCAACGCCCGCAGGACCCGGTACTTGAACTCCACCTCGTTGAACAGGTGCTTCCAGCTGATGCGGAGGAACGTCCAGCCCTGCTCCGTCAACGCCGTCTCACGCTGCCGTTCCGCGAACACGACCTCGGCGGTGGGCCGGTACTCGAAGTACTTGTTCTTGCCGTCGAACTCGAGGGCAACCTTGCGCTCGGGCCACGCAAAATCCAGCCGGTATACCCCGAGCGGCGTCAGGACGCTGTACTGCAGCTCCGGCGGCGTAATCCCGATCCGGTGCAGCAGTTCCCTGGTAAGGCTCTCCCCGGCAGATTCGGAGCGAGGATCAGCCAACTCGAGGGCCCGGCGCAACGCGACCACTCCGTTACGCCCGGCGAGGGCACCACACTGGGCGCGGATCAGGCCGAGGTCCGCCCCCAGGCGGGCCGCATGGTCGACCAGGATCACAGCCTGCGGCACGGTGAACATCAGGCAGCAATCCACAACCGTGCGTTCCAAAGACGTGCACGGCAATCCGTCCACGAAACACATCTCGCGGCTTGTCACCCGCCTGGTGTGGGCAACGACGTCACGCCCGTGCGAAATCCCCGAGGGGCAGCCGTTCTGTGTCAGGTGCACGCGGTCATCGACCTTCCACAGCTGGAGTTCATGGAGGCTGGCACCTGAGATGTGGCTGTACACGAAGCCTCCCGCCGACGTCGTCAACGTTCCGAGCGCGTGCGCAGAAATGAGCTGCCGACGGCGGGCCGGGGCGTCAAGGTCCCGCCACCACTCGCCGCGGCCGTAGCAGCCACGACGGAGCCGGACCAGGCCTCCGTCCCGGACGAGCCCGGCAATGGCCCGGGAATTGAGTCCGGAGGCCAGGAGCTGGTTCGTGCGCCAGAGGGTACCGTTGCCGGGAAGTTTGGTGAGCATGGGATCAGCTTTGACCACCCGCCCGGCTCGCTCCAGAGCACCGTGGGCGTATGTGGACAACGCCGTTTCGACGGTTCCCTTCAGGACGGCTGCTTGGTTACATCGAGCACGCAGGGAACCGTCGAAACGGCCAGGGCCTGCGAAACGGCGCAGTCGGGGGCCGTCAGTCAGCCCTTGAGCGTCCCGTCGAGGAGGTCGCGGAGCTCGCGGAAGTGCCGTTCCGTCGCATCGGCATGGAACGCGGAGGTGTCAGCCATCGAATAGCCGTGCGGTGCCCCCGCGTAGATTTCGTTGGCAGCCTTCAGGCCGGCCGCGTCCAGGGCCTGGCCCAGCTGCGCGACGGCGTCCTGATCCATGCTCCGGTCATGATCGGCGTGGCCGAAGACGAACCGGGCGCGGGTGGTGCCGAGTCCCAGGTGGGGGCTGTCCGGCTCGTCGGTGGCCAGGCCGCCGCCGTGGAAACCGCCGCAGGCCGCCACAGCCTCGGGGTGGGCGGTTGCGGTGCGGACGGCAAGCCGTGCACCCATGCAGTAGCCGGTGACGCCGATGGGGCCTGGGGCGACGCCGTCGAGCCCGCGCAGCGCATCCACCCAAGCGTCAATATCCGGCAGCGCCTTGTCCGTGGTGAGGCGTCCGACGCGCGGGAAGGCGGCCGCGCCCGCCGCCTCGCGGCCCTCCGGCGTCGTCATGTCCAGGGCCGGGGCCAGTTCGGCCGCCGTTCCTTCGCGGTAGAACACGTTCGGGGCCAGGACCACGTAGCCCCAGTCGGCGATGCGCTGCGCCATGTCCTGGATGCGGGGGCGCAGGCCGAAGGCGTCCATGTAGAGGATGACACCCGGGAACGGGCCCGTGCCGGCGGAGGGGCGGGCCACCAGGGCCTCGGCGGTGCCGTCTGCGGCGGGGATCTCAATAAACATCCGGCCAGCCTATCCGACGCCATGTCGACGGTTCCCTGCGAGCTCGACGTTTACCCGCGTCGAACGCGCAGGGAACCGTCGAAACGGCCGAAGGAGGGTCGGGGCGGGCAGACCACGCCGGAGGGCCGGCCTAACCGAAATGCCTAGGAGTAGTACCGGGCCAGCGTCTCGGCCTTGAACTCGAAGAAGGTGCCGTCCTCGATGGCGAGGCGGGCGTCGTCGACCATCTTCACCACGAAGCGTTCGTTGTGGATTGAGATCAGGGTGGCCGAGACCATTTCCTTGGCCTTGAACAGGTGGTGGATGTAGGCGCGGGAGTAGTTCAGGCAGGCGTAGCAGTCGCAGCCTTCCTGCAGCGGGCCGAAGTCGCGCTTGTACATGGCGCCGGAGAGGTTGTACCGGCCGGTGGGGTGGTAGAACGCCGAGTTGCGGGCCACCCGGGTGGGGGAGACGCAGTCGAAGGTATCCGCGCCGTTCTCGATCGCGGTGAAAATGTCGTCCGGCTCGGAGATGCCCAGCAGGTGCCGCGGCTTGTTCTCCGGCAGTTCCTCATTGCACCAGCGCACAATCGTGCCCAGGTTCTCCTTCTCCAGCGCCCCGCCAATGCCGAAGCCGTCGAAGTTCATGGCGCCGAGGTCCCGGCAGGCCTTCCGGCGCAGGTCCTCGTACTGGGCGCCCTGGATCACGCCGAAGAGTGCCTGGTACGGCTTGCCGGCGCGCTCCTCCGTGAGCCGGAAGTGCTCGATGATGCAGCGTTCGGCCCAGCGGCGGGTGCGCTCCAGCGACTCCTCCTGGTAGCCGCGGGAATTCTGCAGCGTGGTCAGCTCATCGAAGGCGAACATGATGTCGGCGCCGATCTGGTGCTGGACGTTCATGGATATCTCGGGGCTGAAGCGGTGCCGGTCGCCGTTCAGGTGGCTCTTGAACCACACGCCCTCCTCGTCGACGTGGGCCAGACGCTCCTTCCCGGGGGCGACGGCGTCGTCCGGGCCGGACGTGTCCACCGACTTCATGTCGATAACCTTCTTGAACCCGGAGCCGAGGCTCATCACCTGGAACCCGCCCGAATCCGTGAACGTCGGGCCGCGCCAGTTCATGAAAGCGCCGAGCCCGCCGGCTTCGTCCAGGATGTCCGCGCCGGGCTGCAGGTACAGGTGGTAGGCGTTGGCCAGCACTGCCTGGGCACCGAGATCGGCGACAGACTCGGGCAGCACGGACTTGACTGTGGCCTTGGTGCCGACGGCAATGAAGGCCGGGGTCTGGATCTCGCCATGCGGGGTGGTGATGGTGCCGGTGCGGCCCAGGAACTCCCCGCCGTTGTCCGCCACCTGTGCGTCCGACGGCGCGCACGTTTCGCTCAGGCGCTTGCCCACCCGGAAGGAAAACTCGGATTGCCGGGCAGGTAGCAGGGGGGACGACGCGGGTTCAGGATTCGCTGGCACCGTTCAAGTGTGCCAGCTAACAGCGCCGAATCCTTAGTGCAGCGGATCGGATGTGGGGTAGTTCTCAGCCCGCCAGGTGTCCCAGTAGTTGCGGATGGCCTCCAGCTGGTGGGCGCCGAGCTCGTAGGTGGAGACGATCACCAGCGAGCCGCCGTCGGGCCGGGCGTCCGGGATGGCGGGCTGGTCCGCCACGATCACCAGACCGTCGCCGTGCTCGGCGTAGCCGTGGACCGTCAGGCCCACCTGGTGGTTGCTCCGGAACCAGACCTTCCCGGCGATCTCCTCGCCGGTGGCCAAGGTGAGCGAGTACGGCTCGCCCGGGGCTGGCACCTTGGACAGGCCCAGCTTGTCGATCGCGGAGCCCTCGGTGCCCGGCACCGAGAAGAAGAACGTCCGCCGTTTGCCGTGCGGGTGCCGCTCCAGCGCGAAGCGGAGCTGGTGCAGGAAGGTCAGCCAGCCCTGGGTGATGTCCTCATCCCAGGCCGCCCACTCCGAGTTGTGGTCGACCGCCGCGCGCGTCACGCTGACTTCCGTGCCGGCGGGGACCGGTTTGAGGGTGAAAATGTCGCCGCCGTCGACGACGAGGGAGGTGTGGTCCGCGCTCTCGACCACGTTGGGGCTGAAGTAGATCGCGTCGATCTCGGCGGCCTGGTCATCGGCCTCCCAGCCGTGCCACTGCGCGACCTTCGCGGGTTCGCGCAGCATCGTCCAGACCTGCTGCGCGTCAGAGTTGATCACCACGCTGAGATTGTTCGTCATGAGGGCGAATTTACCGCGACGGGGCGTGCCGGGGTAGGGCCGAATGACCACCGGCCACCGGCCACCGGCCCAGGAGCGGGTCAGCCGCGGACGGACTCGAGTTCGTTGCCGATCCGGCGCTCCAGTTCGGGTCCGCCGATGGTCTGCGAGCCGCCGTGCGCGCGCAAGAAAAGGAGCGCCTCGAGCCGGAGCAGCCGCCATTCACGTTCCGCATCCGGGTTGGAACTGTCGATGGCGCGGAAGATTTCCTTGTCGTACAGGTTCGGTTCGTTCAGTGAGCGCTGGCGGACCTTGGCGTTGATCCGGGCCTTGAACGGGTCCGTTTCCATCGCGTCCGGCGCCCGGAGGAACTTTTCGTAGACCGCCGCGCGCTCCTCTTCGCCGCGCTGCCGGCAGATGTAGCTGGCCAGCGCGAGGGACGCCTCCACCGACGCCCAGCGGCCGGGGTTTCCGTCGAAGGGCAGCACGTTGAGCAGGTCCGCCACGGCGAGGGCGTTGTCGGCGTCCTTGAGCACCACGAACAGCTCGTGGGCCAGGTCGCTGAGGTCCTTGAGGCAGCTGCCGGATTTGGTGTTGATGCCCTTGACCAGCCGGTCGCTGAGCAGCAGCACGCCCAGCGCATCGGGGTGGGCCTCGGCCGCGGCCGCCACGACGGATTCGGGGGTCCCCTCGGCAACCGGGATCAGCGCCAGGTCCGCTTCGCTGGGACCGCTGGCAACCGGCGGGGCCACGGGCAGGGGAGGAACGACGACGGCGGAAGCCGCCGTCGGGCTGCCGTCCTCCGCGGTGCGGTGCTGGACTAGCTGCAGGTCCGGGCCGCCGTCGTCGGCGGAAGAAGAGGCGGGTTCAACGGCAGCCGTCTCGGGAGCATCGTCGGCCGGCCGGTCGGCGTCGTCAGCGGAGGAGGCCACGAAGGCTTCCGGCGCGGCGTCCCGGACCAGGACCACGGAGCCGGCGGCGATCCGCAGCACGCCACCGCCGGTGAGGGTGGCGCGCACGATCGCGGGGGAGCCGAAATCATCGGTGTCGACGTCGACGCGCTGGATTTCGGCAGTGCGCACGGCGTCCGGCAGGAGCAGCAGATCCCCGGTCTGCAGAGATCCCGCCTGCCGTTCGCTGTAGTTCAGTGAGGCTGTGGGGTGGGTCATCTGGAGTCCTTAACTTCTCTTTCGGTCCGCTGACCAGTCTACAAAGACCGGCGCGCGAAATCGGGGACGCCGGGGGCAGTCCGGGCGCCCCGGGCGGTCCAGCTGCCCCGGAGCGGAGGCCCCTAGTGGCCGACGCCGGCGAACGCCAGCGCCTGCCGGATCAGGGCGCCGCGGCCGCCGCTGAACTCCAGCTGCACGTCCGAGCTCATCACTTCCTCCGGGGTCATCCAGGTCAGTTCCAGGGCATCCTGGCGCGGCGAGCATTCGCCGGTGACGGGGATGACGTAGGCCAGCGCAACGGCGTGCTGACGGTCGTCGGTGAACCCGGTGTGCGACGGGGACGGGAAGTATTCGGCCACGGTAAAGGGGACCGGGCTGATCGGCAGCTGCGGGAAGGCCAGCGGGCCGAGGTCCTTTTCCATGTGGCGCAGCAGGGCGGCCCGGATGGTCTCGCGGTACAGCACCCGGCCCGACACCAGGGAGCGGACCATGGTGCCGTCGGTTTCGGCCTGCAGCAGGGTGCCGACCTCGTTCACAAACCCGAGCGGGTCAAGCCGGACCGGCACGGCCTCCACGTAAACCATGGGAAGCCGGCCGCGGGCTTCAAACAGATCCTCGTCGGAAAGCCAGCCGGGATTGGGGTCGGGAGTGCGAACGTTCATGGTTAAGTTCTACCCCATCCGCGTTCCCCGGGCGTGGTCCGCGGCCCTAGGCCTCCGCCGGGTCCGCGGAGATCCAGAGGGCGTGGGGGTGGGCGGCGCTGCCGTCCGCATCCGGGTTGCCCACGTGCAGCAGCGGCACGGCGGCGTCCTCCACGGCCGCCACTTCATGCCCCGCCCCGGCGAGCCGCTCGCGGAGCGCGTCAAGGTCGCCGTCGTATTCAAAACCCAGCCCGGCGCGCCCGGTTCCCGGCGCGGATCCGGCAGCCGCGCCGACCATCAGGACGCCGCCGTTCTTCGCCGTGAACGCCTCCGTTTCGGCGATGTCGGCGTCGGCGTAGCCAACGCCGGGCGCGCCCGGCACCGGGCGGGGGTGGGCGCCGATGTCGCGCAGGGTTTGGGTCGCCGCCCGCGGATCCTGCGCGAACCAGATGCCGACGACGGTGAGCCCAGCCTCCGCCTCCGCGGAAGTGGACCAGGTGCCGTCGGACGCGCGAGCAGCGAGGTCGGCCAGGAAGCTGAATCCATCCGGCGAAGACACCCGGCACGAGGAGCCGTGGTCAGCGTCGATGAGTTCCGCGGTGGTGCCGCTGGCGGCACCAGCCCCGGCTTCGTTGGTCCGGCGGGCGAATTCCGCCAGGTCGCCGACCTCGACGCCGAACGAGGTGGTGCCGTCCTCCGCCGAGCCCTCTTCGGCGAAGTGCAACGCCAGGCGGCCGGCGCCGGCGTCGAACTCCCGCCAAGTGGGCTCGTCGACGGTCTTGACCATGCCCAGATCGGTCAGCAGGCGCTCCCACTGGTCCAGTCGGGAGGTGAAATGAATGGGACGGACACGCAGCATGGGAATCTCCCTGGTGGTTCGGTCTGGGAGCACAATGGTGCCATGGCTGCCGAGCTTAGGGAACTGCTGGTGAAAGACGCCGCCGAGTGGCGGGCCTGGCTGGAGACGCACCACGCGGACAGCCCCGGAGTGTGGCTGGTGCTGCACAAGAAGGGCGGCTCGGTGACGGAACTCGACTACGAGGCTGCCCTGCAGGAGGCGCTGTGCTTTGGCTGGATCGACGGCCAGGGCAGGCGCCGGGACGCCGAAACGTCCTTCCAGCGGATGACCCGCCGCGGCCCTAAAAGCGTCTGGTCTGCCCGGAACGTGGAGCGCGTCGGACGCCTTGAAGCGGCCGGCCGGATGGCCCCGGCGGGACGGGCCGCCGTCGAAAGTGCCAAGGCTGACGGGCGCTGGGAGGCGGCGTACTCCGGCCAGGCCTCGGCCGAAGTGCCGGACGATCTGGCCGCAGCCATCGCGGCGGACCAGCGGGCGCAGGCGATGTTCGAGGTCCTGACGTCCGTGAACCGCTACGCCCTGATCTACCGGACCAATGCGGTGAAGCAAGCGTCCACGCGGGAGCGCAAGATCGCCGGCTTCGTCGAGATGCTCGCCCGCTACGAGACGCCGCACCCGCAAACCCGGCGGCCGGACCCGGGACCCTCAGGAACCTCCCAGTAGCCGTCCGGGATCCCGACAGCCCGGGCTGGCAGAGTAGCCCGGTGACTACCTCCCAACGCGGCCAGTCCCGCGCCGCCGTTCCCGGCGCGCGGTCGCAACACGCGGTGTTTTTCGCTGCAGCAGGCCTGCTGGTGGCCGGCGAGGCGGTGTTCTGGCTGATGCTGGCCGCTGTCCAGACCGACTCGGGGCTCGCCCTGCTCGACGGCGGGGTCCACGACGCCCTGGTGGAGGGCAGGTCGCCCCTGGCCACCGGTCTCCTGGTGGCCGTCAGCACGGTCACGTCCCCGGCCTTGCTGCTGGTCACCGGGGGTCTGCTGGCCCTCGGTTGGGCGGTCCGGAAACGCGAACTCTGGCGGCCGGGGCTGCTTCTGGGAGCCATGGCAGCGACGTTCGGGGCGTCCACCCTGATCAAGCATGAGGTGGCGCGCGGCAGGCCATCGGCAGCCGATTTCCTGATGGGTCCGGACGACGCCCTCTCCTTCCCCTCCGGCCACACCTTCGGCACCGGCGTGTTCCTGCTGGTGCTGGTGTACCTGCTCCTGGGCAGCGCAGCCGGCCCGCGGGGTCCGCTCAGCTCTCCGGTGCGGCGCCCGACGGCGGTGCTCGCGTTTTCGGCGGCCGCGCTCGGCACCCTGTTGGTCGGGTTCAGCCGGCTCTACCTCGGCTATCACTGGCTCACGGACGTCGTCGCCTCCCTCGGCCTGGCGGTCGCCGTCACCGGGATCGTGGTCCTGGTCGACGGCCTCCGCACCGCGCGGAAGGCGGTTCCGGCGCCTTAGAAGGCGACGCCGAGCGCCTGGGCCAGCACCACCGCGGACGCTGAGGACCACGCCTGCGGGTGGCACGAAGCCGGATACGGTACCGCGCGCCCCGACTCCGCCGCGGTGACACCGGCGAAAAGCTCCGGGAGCCGGTGCCCGAACGAGCCTGCGGCCGCCAGCAGGCCCTCGGCGAGGACCCGTGCCTCGGCGGTGAACCCCTCGCTGAGCAGACCCCTCACCGCGATGGCGGTGTCGTGGCTCCAGACCGAACCGCAGTGGTAGCTGAACGGCCAGAACCCTGCCGCCCGCCGGGACAGGGTGTGCAGGCCGTAGCCGGAGAACAGCTCCGGGCTGAGCAGCCGGTCCGCCACCAGCCGCGCCTCCGCGGCGTCCAGGATCCCGGTGCCCAGCAGGTGTCCCATGTTGGAGCCCGGGATGTCCAGCGGTTCGCCGTGGCCATCGAGCGCCATCGCGGGGAACCGGCCGCCGTCGTCCTGCACCCAGAAGCGCTCGCGGAAGTTGCGCTGCAGCGCCGCGGCGAAGTCCCGCAGCCCTTGGGCCCCGGGCTCGCCATAGGCGTCGAAGAGATCCGCGGTCTCCACCGCCGCCTGGTAGGCGTAGCCCTGCACCTCGGCGAGGGCAATCGGGCCGTCCGCTTGCCGGCCGTCGCGGAACTGCATGGCGTCCCGGGAGTCTTTCCAGCCCTGGTTGCTCAGGCCGTGCCCGGAGGTGTCCTGGTAGCTGAGGAAGCCGTCGTTGGCCGTATTTCCCGCAGCTCCGCTGCCGACGGCGGCGCCGGCGGCCAGCATCCACTGCGCGGCGCGGGCGGCGTTGGGCAGCAGGGAACGGACCGCGGCGTCGTCGGTGCCGGCACGTCCCAGTTCCCCCAGCAGGCACAGCCACAGCGGGGTCGAGTCCACGGCGCCGAAGTACACCGGCGGCAGCCGCAGCGCCTGGCTTTCCAGCACCAGTTCCTTGGCGCGCAGTTCGTGCAGGATCTTGCCCGGTTCCTCGGCCGCGGCGGCGTCGGTCTTCGTGCCTTGGTGCGCGGCGAGGGCGCGCAGGGTTCCGGCGGCCAGGGCGGCGTCGAACGGCAGCAGCAGCCGGGCGGCCCACAGCGAATCCCGGCCGAAGAGGGTGAAATACCAGGGGGCGCCGGCGGCCAGGAAGGGCGCATCGGGCGCCTTCCGGGTGGCCAGCCGGAGCCCGTCGAGTTCGTCGAGGGAGTTTTCCAGGAGCAGGCCCAGCGGCCCCTCCGGCTCGGCCCGGACGCGGCGGGCGGCCGGCGGCGGCGCGGCCACCACGGCGTCCTCCGCGTCGGCCAGCACGGCCTGCCATTCGGCCTCCAGCGGCCTGCCGCGGCCCGCGGCCCCGCGCCAGGTGAGCCGCTCGCCGCCGGTGACCCGGCCGGGCGCCGACACCGTCAGCGTCTTGCCGCCCTCGCTCCAGCGCAGCGTCGAATCGTCAGCCGCGGAGGGCTGCATGGGGTCGCGGTAGCGGCCGAGCCGGATGGCGGCCATGTCGGTGAAGTCCGCCGCGAGCCGCACCTGGATCTCCGCGTCCAGGGCGTCCAGCGAGGTGCTCAGCCGCAGGGAGACGCGGACGGCCCCGGGCGTGACGGTCCAGGTCTGCAGGAGTTCGACGGCCGGATCCTCGGTGGGGCCCTCGATACCGCGCACGAGTCCGCGGACGCGGAGCACGCCGCCCGGGGAGGCCTCCACCGTGGCGGGTTCCGGTGCGAACCCGTTGACGGTCACTTCGGCCCGGCACAGCATCCGGGTATCCCCGTGCAGCAGTCCGGTGAACCACTCACCGGCGCCGGTACCGGGGCCCGCGGCGCCGCCGGCTGCGCCGCCGGTACCGGGGCCCGCGGCGCTGTCGCTGGACGCGCCGCCGGCCAGCCGGCCGTCGGCGTCGAGCCACACCTGGGTGGGGGCGGCCACGGAACAGTGCTGACGGTGAAGGGCTGGCTGAACAGTCATGCGCCACAGCCTATGCGGGAGGGCCGGGCCGGACCTAGGCCTGCCCGCGCGGCAGAGGTTCCAGCAGAGGTTTCGGTGGAGGCTCCGGCGGAGGTCCCGCCGGTCGCGGCCGGGCTCAGTCCTGCGCGGTGTCGTCCATCGGGAAGGCCACGGCCTCACCCACCACCCGCAGGCACAGTTCGGTGCCGGGCCGGGCGATGGAGGCGTTCCAGTGCCGGATGGTGATGACCTCGCCGCCGCCGGGGTAGCGGTGGTCCGCCACGGCGCCCTCGGCCAGGACCGGGGGGACCGCGAGCTTGAGTCGTACCGTGGTCTCCGGGCCGAAGTAGTCCGTATCCACCACGGTGCCGCGGATGGGGCCGTCCTCGGCGATCCGGATCTGCTCGGGCCGGAGCATCAGCTGGACCCGGCCCTGGGCCGGCGGCCGGCGGACCGGAATGCCGCCCAGCGAGCAGGTGGCCAGGGAGCCCTCCATCCAGGCATCCAGGATGACGGCGTCGCCGAGGAACTCCGCGGTGGCCCGGTCCGCCGGGCGGGTGTAGACCACAAACGGGTTGCCGATCTGCGCGAGCTTCCCGCCGCGCATCACCGCGACCTGGTCGGCGAAGGAGAGCGCCTCGGCCTGGTCGTGGGTGACCAGGATGGTGGTCACGCCGGCGTCGTGGAGCACCTTGCCGACGGCGCGGCGGGTGGCGACGCGCAGGCCGGCGTCGAGGGCGGAGAACGGCTCATCGAGCAGCATCAGTTCCGGCTCGCGGGCCAGGGCGCGGGCCAGGGCGACGCGCTGCTGCTGGCCGCCGGAGAGCTGGTGCGGACGCCGTCGGGCCATGGCCGGATCCAGCGCGACCATCTCGAGCAGTTCCGCGACGCGGGCCTTGACCCCGCGGTGGCCGCCGGGGAGTTTGCCGGCGTCCAGGCCGAAGGAAATGTTCTGGCCCACGGACAAGTGCGGGAACAGGGCGCCGTCCTGCGCCACGTAGCCGACGTGCCGCTTGTGCGCGGGAACCCAGACGCCGTCGCCGGCCACCTTGGTGCCGTTCAGCGAAATGCTGCCGGTGTCCGGGTGTTCGAAGCCGGCGATCAGCCGCAGCAGTGTGGTCTTGCCTGAACCGGACGGGCCCACGATCGCCGTCGTTCCGCCCTTGGCGACCGAGAGGTTGACGCCCTTGAGGACGGCCTGGGAGCCGAAGTTCTTGGTGACGGCCTCGACCTCCAGGTGGCTGTTGGTGCTGGGCGCCACGGAGGGGGCGATCCGGGGTTCCGGAAGCCGTGAGGGGTTTTGTTCGGTCACTGTCCCGCTGCTTTCTTGGACTGCTGGAAGAGAAGGTAGGTCATCGGCGCCGAGATCAGGATCATCAGCAGGGCGTAGGGGGCGGCGCCGGCGTAGTCGATTTCGCTGCTCTTGCTCCAGAATTCGGTGGCCAGGGTGCGGGTGCCGTTGGGGGAGAGCAGCAGGGTGGCGGTCAGTTCGTTGACGATCGCGAGGAACACCAGGGCGGCTCCGCCGGCCGCGGCCGGGGCGGTGAGGCGCAGGGTGACCCGGAGGAACGCCAGCAGCGGCGGTTTGCCGAGGGCCTGCGCGGCCTCGTCGAGCTCCTTGGGCGCCTGCGAGAGCCCGGAGCGGATGTTCACCAGAGCCCGCGGCAGGAACAGCAGCACATAGGCGGAGATCAGCAGGGCGGTGGTCTGGTAGAGGTCCGGCGCCACCCGGATGCTCACGGTCACAAAGGCCAGGCCCACCACGATGCCGGGCATGGAGCTGGTGACATAGTTGGACAGTTCCAGGGCCTTGCTGAACCAGCTGGGATGCCGTACGGCGAGGTAGGCCATCGGGAAGGCGACCACGGTGGTGGCCGCGGCCCCGACCAGTCCGTAGCCGAGGGTCTGCAGCAGGGCCGGCAGGAACTCGTCGGCGGCCCAGATGTCCGGTCCGCCGGCGTAGATCCAGCGCAGCACGAAGGTCAGCGGAAGCCCGAACGCCAGTGCGGTGAGGGCCAGCAGGGCCAGCTGTGCGGGCAGCTGGTAGGAGTGCAGTGGCAGGCGCAGCGCCCTGGCCTGCGCGCCGGAGCCGACCCGCGCGTAGCGGGCCGTGCCGCGGCCGCGGACCTCCACCAGGAGCAGGATCAGGCAGAAGAACACGAGCACGCTGGCCAGCATGTTCCCGGCCGTCCCGTTGAAAGTGGACTGGTACTGGACCATGATCGCGGTGGTGAAGGTGTCAAAGCGGATCATCGCGAACGCGCCGTACTCGGCCAGCAGGTGCAGTGAGACCAGCAGCGCGCCGCCGGTCATCGCGATCCGCAGCTGGGGCAGCACCACACGGAAGAAGGCGCGCCAGGCGCCCAGGCCCAGCGAGGCGGCGGACTGCTCGATGGCCGGATCCAGGCGGCTGAGCGTCGCGGCGGCAGGGATGTAGACCAGCGGGAAGTAGGACAGCGTCGCGATCAGCACGCCGGACCAGAGCCCGCCCATCGACGGCACCGCGGAAACCCAGGCGTAGCTGTTGACGAAGGCCGGAATCGCCAGCGGCGCCGCGAGCAGCACGGCCCACACTTTGTGGCCCTTGAGGGTGGTGCGTTCCACCAGCCAGGCGCCGCCTACCCCGAGGACCACGCAGAGCGGGACGGTGATCAGCATGAGCAGCACGGTGTTGAGCAGGAGTTCGCCCACCCGGGCGCGGAAAATCAGGCCGACGGCGGTGTCCCAGCCGGTGGCGACCGTCATGACCGCCACGTAGCCGAGCGGGATCAGCGAAAACAGGGCGATCAGGACCGCCAGGATCGCCACCACGGAGACGCCGAAAGGCGGGCGGGGGCGCTTGCCCCGGCCCGCCGTCGTCGTGCTTCCGGTGGTTCCGGGAGCCGCCAGCGTTTTGGTCACTGGTTAGAGCAGTCCTGCCTTGGTCATCAGGTCGGTGACCTTGGCGGAGTTGAGCTTGGCCGGGTCGACCTTGGGGGCCTGGAGCTCGGTGAGCGGCACCAGCTTGTCGTTGGCCGGGACGCCGGAGCCGACCGCGTACTCGAAGGAGTTGCCCTTTTGCAGTACTTCCTGGCCCTTCTTGCCGGTGATGAACTTCAGGAAGGCCTGGGCGGCCGCCGCGTTCTTCGAGGACTTGAGCACGCCGCCGCCGGAGACGGAGACGAACGCGCCGGGATCCTGGTTCTTGAAGTAGTACGGCGTGACGTTCTTGGAGTTCTCGCCGGTCTTGGCCTGGTCGCCGTAGTAGTAGTAGTGGTAGATCAGGGCGGCGTCCACCTCGCCGGCGTTGACTGCCTTCATGGCCGTGCTGTTGCCCTTGTAGGCCTTGTAGTTCTCCTTCATGCCCTTAAGCCATTCCTCCGTGGCGGCCTCGCCCTTGAGTTCGAGCAGGGCGGAGACGATCGCCTGGAAGTCGGCGCCGGACGGCGAGGCCGCCCACTTGCCCTTCCACTCGGGCTTGGCCAGGTCCAGCATGGACTTGGGCAGCTTGTCCGCGCTCAGCTTGGCCTTGTCGTAGACCAGCACGGTGGAGCGGGCGGCGATGCCGGTCCACTTGTTGGTGGAGGGCCGGAACTCGGCGGGGACCTGGTCAACGGTGGCCTGGTCCACGTCCGCGAACAGGCCGGCGTTTTCCACCTGGGCCATGGCGGGGGAGTTCTCGGTGAGGAACACATCGGCGCGGGAGGCCGCGCCTTCCTGGATGATCTGGTTGGACATCTCGGTGTCGTCACCCTGGCGCAGGGTGACCTTGATGCCGGTCTCCGCCGTGAAGGCGTCCACCCACTCCTTGGTCAGGGATTCGTGCTGGGCGTTGTAGACCGTAATCTCGCCGGCAGGCTTGCCGTCGGCTCCGGTAGTGCTGCCGGAGGTCGAGGCGCCGGAGCCACAGGCTGCGAGGCCGAGCGCGGCGGTGGCGGCGAGGGCAATGCCTGCCAGCGCATTGGTGCGGATCTTCATGAGGCTACTTTCTGCAAGGAAAAGGTCGTAGGTGCCTAACCCCCGTGAGCGGGGAAGTTAGGGCATGCTCACTACGAAAAACTGTAGGTTAGCCAAACCTAAGCAACCAAGCCGAGAACGCCTTAAGTGAGGAGGATCACACGAATTACGAAACTATTGCGTGACTTAATTCGCGGCGGAGGCTTCCGGCGCCGGGGTTGCGCTTTCCGCGCCGGCACCTTCGGTTCCGGCATCTTCGGTTCCGGTATCCTCCGCGGACGGCGGGTCGACGGCGGGCAGCCTCCCGGCGATGGATGACGCCGCCTCGAACACCATCCATGCCTGCAGCTGGGTGGAGAGTTCGACGGCGGAGCCCGCCGGATAGCTCCGGCGCGCCGGCAGTTCGGGGCGGGCCGAGAAGACCAGCCGGGCGCCGTTGCGGGCCAGCGGCTCCTGCGCCGCGACCAGGCGCCGGCCTTCCCAGAATGCCTCCGCCGTATCGTTCACGAGCAGGGCGGCTTCGGTCCGGGTCGGGGCGGGCAGCCGCTCGTCGACGGCGGCCAGGGCCAAGTAGCGGACGAGGATTCCGGTGAAGAGTCCGCCGTCGCCGGTTCCCTCCGAGCGGAGCACCGTGCCCTTGCGTCCCAGCAGCGGTGCCTCAACGGTGAGGCCGCGCCCCACAGCGGCCACCAGCGCCGCCGCCCGCTCCAGGTTCGCCTCACCGCCCAGCTCCAGCAGGGCACCGAGGACCGGACCCTGGTTGTAAGTGTAGATGGCGCTTTCCAGCACCAGCTCGCCGCCGGGGACGATCCGCAGACCGTCCCGGTACATGCCCTGTTCCGGGTCGTAGAGCTTGGCGTCCAGCCAGTCCAGCAGCGCCTGCGCCTTCGCCGCCTGCCCGGTCCGGGCGTAGTACAGGGCCACCGGCGCCGTGGCCGGGGTGTTCTTGAAGTCGCGCTTCTTGCTCCAGAACGTGCCGCCGCCAAGGTCGTCGGTGGAGGCCGAATCGAACTGCAGGGTGAGGCTCTTGAGCACTTTGGCGTTGCGGCGCCGGCCGGAGGTCTTGCGGGTGTCCTCTGCGAGCTTCTCCAACCGCAGGGTGGCGAGGGCCAGCCAGGCCATGTCGTCGTAGTAGCTGTTGACGACCGTCAGGAAGTTGCGCAGCCGGATCCCGGTGACCAGCCGGGAGGCGAGCTTGCCGGCGCTGGGCAGGTTGTCGCCGTCGAACTTGGCCGGCGCGTGGCCCTCGACGCCAAGTTCGCGGCGGCCCGTATCCACGAGGCAGTCCACGTAGTGGGCCTGCCACCAGTAGTGCCACGGCCGGGCCAGGTTTTTCAGCCGACCGGACGGGCGGCTGATCGCGGCGATGTGCGTGCCGGGCAGAAAGAAGAGCCGCTGCCCGAACAGCCGGGTCACCGAACGCGCGGCCTCATCGGCGCGGAAAGACCAGTTCGGGGCGGGGGAGTGGGCGGCTGCTGCGGTCATGGACCAAGCCTAGTGGCGGCGGCCGCCGCGGCGCGGAATCTCACGCCGGAGGTGCGCTATGTTTGCATTCCAGTTAACCTGAACTAACTAATGTTCCCCGGTGCCGGTGGCTGCGAGCAGTTCCACGGCCGGGTTGCGGTGCCACATCAAGGAGGATGTATGGACGTCATGGGTACGGTCGCACTGATTACGGGCGGCGCTTCCGGGCTGGGGGCCGCGACGGCCCGGCGGCTGTTCAGTGCCGGCGCCTCGGTGGTGCTGGTGGATCTGCCGGCCTCCGCCGGGGACGCCCTCGCCGCCGAACTCAACGCGTCCGCCGCCGGCGGCGCCAGCACCGGCGCGGGGGAGCAGGCGAACCGCGCTGTCTTTGTGCCCGCGGACGTCACCAGCGAGGAGCAGGTGCAGGCCGCCGTCGACGACGCCGTCGCGCTCGGTCCGCTGCGCATCGTGGTGAACTGCGCCGGCATCGCCACCCCGGGCAAGGTGCTGGGCCGGGACGGGGTGCTCCCGCTGGAGACTTTCAGCCGGGTCATCCAGATCAACCTGGTCGGCACCTTCAATGTCATCCGCCTGGCCGCCGCCGCGATGGCCACCACGGATCCGGTCTCCACCGAGCTGGGCGGCGAAGAGCGCGGGGTCATCATCAACACCGCCTCCGTGGCCGCGTTCGACGGCCAGATCGGGCAGCCGGCCTACTCGGCCTCCAAGGGTGCCGTGGCGGCGATGACGCTGCCGATCGCCCGCGAACTGGCGCGCTCGCTCATCCGCGTCGTCACGATCGCGCCCGGGATCTTCGAGACCCCCATGATGGCCGGGCTGCCGCAGGAGGCGCAGGACTCGCTGGGCCGCCAGGTGCCGCACCCGTCCCGGCTGGGCCGGCCCGCCGAATACGCGAACCTCGCCGCGCACATCGTGGACAACGCCATGCTCAACGGCGAGACCATCCGGCTCGACGGCGCCATCCGGATGGGACCGAAGTGACCCTCGCCGTGGACAGCCCTGCCCCCGTCGACCCGGCCCTCTCCGAACTGCCGTCCGCCGATTTCTTTGACTTTGAATCACTGCTCAGCGCCGCAGAACAGGCGAAGCTGGCCGAACTCCGGGAGTTCCTGGCCCGCGAGGTGGCGCCGTTCGCCACCCAGTGGTGGAACGACGCCGAGTTCCCGGCGCACATCCTGCCCAAGCTGGCCGCGCTGGAGCTCAGCGCCCCGGCCCAGCGCGGCTACAGCAACCTGTTCGCCGGCCTGGTCATCGCCGAGATGACCCGGGTGGACACCTCGCTGGCGACCTTCTTCCTGGTCCACCACGACCTGTTCGTGGAATCGCTCTACGGTTTCGGCTCCGAGGAGCAGAAGGCCCGGCTCCTCGACGATGCGGCGGGCCTGCGCACCACCGGGGCCTTCGCCCTGACCGAGCCGGACCACGGTTCCGACGTGGCCGGCGGGATGGAGACCACCGCGCGGCGCGTGCCCGGCGAGTCCGGCGACCACTGGGTGCTCAACGGAGCCAAGCGCTGGATCGGCAACGGAACATTCTGCGACTACATGCTGGTCTGGGCCCGAGACGAGGCCGACGGCGGCATCCGCGGCTTCATCGTGGACGCCACACTGCCCGGCGTCCGCAGGAGCAGGATCGAAAACAAAATCGCGCTGCGGACCGTGCAGAACGCCGACATCGTCTTCACCGACGTTCAGGTGGCCGAGGCGGACCGCTTCGCCGGGATCAACAGCTTCGAGGACACCAACGAGCTGCTGCGCGGGTCGCGGATCATGGTCGCCTGGCAGGGCGTGGGGCAGCAGCTGGCCGCGTTCGACGTCGCCCGGCAGTACGCCGTCGAACGCCGACAGTTCGGCCGGCCGCTGGCCAAGTTCCAGCTGGTCCAGCAGCAGCTGGTGACGATGCTCGGCAACGCGGTGGCGAGCATGGGCATGATGGTCCGGATTGCCCAGCTGCAGGACACGGGCGCGGCGGACATGCCCCAGGTGGCCCTGGCGAAGTCCTACGTGAGCGCCCGGATGCGCGAAACCGTGGCGATGGGCCGGTCCCTGCTGGGCGGCAACGGGATCGTCACCGACTACCGGATGGCCAAGATCTTCGCCGACGCCGAGGCGATCTATACCTATGAGGGCTCGTACGAGATCAACACCCTGATCGCGGGCCGGGCCGTGACCGGGGTGTCCGCGATCATCTAGCCCGGCGGGGCCCTGCTAGGCCTCCCGGCGCCGCGGCCCTGCTAGGCGAATGGCTGCTTTTCGCCGGCCTCGATGCGGTAGTCCAGGCTGTTGTTCTTCACCGGCATGGGGCAGGTGCCATACGGGGTGAAGGCGCTGGGATAGTTGATCGCCCGATTGAAGTCCAGGATGACGGTTCTGTTTCCCAGGGAATCGACGCGGGGCCGGGCCGTCGAGACCTTGCGCCACTCATCCGTCGTTATCCCGTTGGTCTCATCGTGGAACGTCACGGTAAGGGCGCCGAGTTTCTCCTCCTCGGCCTGCAGATGGAACTCATGCTCCTGGCCGGGAAGCCGGAACACAAGCTCGCCGACGGAACGGTGCACCCCGTCCACCAAAGGGTTGGCTGTCCCGATGGGCACATCCACCGGCTCCGGGTAGGGCACGAACCGCGCCTCGACGACAAGGTCCGGCCGGTAGTCAAAGGTGGGCACGCCGTCGAACCCGGTGAACACCGGAGACGCCGAATCCCGGGTGCGCAGCGCGTACTTGTCGGCCCGCATGGCGAGCTCCACCCTCACCTGCCGGCCGTCGGCCCCGCCGAACTGGACCCACGGCAGCGACTCCTCATTGGCCAGCGCCGCGCTGATGGTCCCGTCGACGGGCTCGCCGGTCTCCACCAGCGTCAGCCCGTCCGCCGCCGCGGCGGTGAGGAACGCCGTCGTGCCGTCCGTGGACCAGCGGCCGGGGACGAGCTCGACGGCGGCCGGGGACTCCGGCAGCCACTGGAAGGAGGTCAGGGTAAGCCAGCCGTAATCGCTGGCGAGGGCCGCATTCCGGCTGCTGCGGAAGCGCTGCCAGCGGGCAAGCTGTGCGTCGCTGGGGGACTCAACGGCGGTCATAGGGCACCTCTGCGGGTATCAGCCCAACCAGCTCGCAGTTGTTGCCGTTCTGAGGCTCAAAAGGGCAACATCTGTCTGTCAGTTGGGGGTGGGCGGGTTTGTAAGGGCGGCCGCGACCAGCTGGGCCGCGGTGGTTCGGGCGGCGGCAGCAGCGGCGGGGTCGGCGTCGAGCACCCCGCTGGCCAGGCCGCCGTCGAGGACCAGGGTCAGGCTGCGGGCCAGCCCGTCCGGATCCGGGGCGCCGGCTTTCTCCGCCAGGTCACGGATCCAGGCCAGGATGTGCTGTTTGTGGGCAACCGTCCGCTCGTGCACCCGGGTGCCCGAGGCCGACTCGGCAGCGGCGTTGATGAAGGCGCAGCCGCGGTAGCCGTCGCGGCGGCAGGCGGTGGAGAGCGCGTCGAACAGGCCCACGAGCTGATCCGCGGGGTCCGGTCCCGCGGCTTCAGCCGCGGCCTGCAACTGCCCAGTCCAGACGCCGTCCACCTGTTCCAGATAGGCCAGGATCAGGTCGTCCTTGGCCGGGAAGTACTTGTAGAACGTGGCCTTCGCGACGCCGGATTCGGCGATGATCGTGTCAATGCCGGCCGCCCGGAGACCCTGGGCATAGAAGAGCCGGAAGGCCGTCGCCAGGATCTTGTCCTTCGCCTGCCCCGCCGGCGTCCGGACCGTCCGCGGCCCGGCGGGTGGTGCTGCTTTCGGCGTCATAACTTCATGGTACACAGACCAGTCTGTCCGGTTCTTCTTGTTCCGCGGCTCATTCCGCGGCGGGCAGCGGCGGCAGCGGGCATGCGGGCGTCGATCTTCGGCCGAGGTCTCCTTGCCGTAGACAGTTCTGTCTGGTAGCGTCGCGGCCAGTGGTAGACGAACTTGTCTACCCCCTTCCTCCAGAACCCTTCCCCGAATGAGGTCCCCATGAAAATTGCAGTCTTCGGCACCGGCACCGTCGGCCCCCTCGTCGCCGCGGCCCTGGCAAAGCTCGGCCACGACGTCGTGATCGGAACCCGCGATCCGCAGGCCACGCTGGCCCGGACCGAGGCGGGCCCGATGGGCGGCGTCCCGTTTGCCCAGTGGCACGCGGAGCACAGCGGAATCGCCCTGGCCGCCTTCGCCAACGCCGCCGCCGGTAGCGACATCATTGTCAACGCCACCAACGGGACCGGTTCCCTGGACGCCCTGGCCGCCGCCGGGGCCGCCAACCTGGCCGGGAAAGTGATCGTGGACATCGCGAACCCGCTCGACTTCTCCCAGGGGTTCCCGCCGTCGCTGAACCCGGTGAACACGGACAGCCTCGGCGAGCAGATCCAGCGCGCCTTCCCCGACGCACGCGTGGTCAAGACGCTCAACACGATGAACGCCGGCGTCATGGTGGACCCGGCCAGCGTGGCCGGCGGCGACCACTCGGTCTTCGTCTCCGGCAATGACGCGGACGCCAAGACGGTGGTGGCCGGCCTGCTGGCCGACCTTGGCCACCGCGACATCATCGACCTCGGCGACATCACCACGGCCCGCGGCACGGAGATGCTCCTGCCGGTCTGGCTGCGGCTCTGGGGCGCCTTCGGCAACGCGGACTTCAACTTCAAGATCGCCCGCTGACGTCCCGTCTGGCTCGCAGCTGTTGGCGTCCTGAGGGCTCAAGACGCCAACAACTGCGAGCTAGTTAAGTGGGGCCGCCGCCGTCAACGGGCCGGACACTATCTGAGACGGATTCCCGGCCGCCGCGTGAGCCGGGTAACATCCCATGGGTACAAGTAACCCGGCTCACAGTATCCAGCGCAGTGTACGAGCCAAGTCGAACCTCGAAAGATGATTTCCATGGCTGACACTGCACTGACTTCCGGCACAGACCTCGCCTCCGAACTGCGCGCCGATGTCCGCCGGGTGTCCACCCTCCTCGGCGAATCCCTGGTCCGCCAGCACGGCCCCGAGCTCCTTGACCTGGTCGAACAGGTGCGCCTGCTGACCAAGGAATCCAAGGAGGCCGCCCGGGGCGGCGCCGATGCCACCGGGCCGTGGAGTTCGTACGACGTCGTCGCCCAGGTCCGCGAACTGCTCGGCTCCCTGCCCCTTGAGCAGGCGACCGACCTGGTCCGGGCCTTTGCCTTCTACTTCCACCTGGCCAACGCCGCCGAGCAGGTCCACCGGGTCCGCGGGCTGCGCAGCCGGCAGGAAAAGGACGGCTGGCTGGCCAAGGCCGTCGCGGAAATCGCCGAACAGGCCGGGTCCGCGGTGCTGCAGGACGTCGTGAACGAACTCGACGTCCGGCCCATCTTCACCGCGCATCCCACCGAAGCGTCCCGGCGGTCGGTGCTGGACAAGATCCGCCGCCTCTCCGACGTGCTGGCCGATTCCACATCGGAAGGAACCTCGGCCCGCCGCCGCCAGGACCGCCAGATGGCCGAGGTGATCGACCAGATGTGGCAGACGGACGAGCTCCGCCAGGTCCGCCCCACCCCCGTGGACGAGGCCCGGAACGCGATTTACTACCTGACCGGCATCCTCAGCGACGCTATGCCGGAGATGCTTTCGGACCTGTCCGACCTCCTCACCGAGCACGGCGTCACCCTGCCGGCCACCAAGGCGCCGATCCGCTTCGGCTCCTGGATCGGCGGGGACCGGGACGGCAACCCCAACGTCACCGCCGGCGTCACCCGCGAAATCCTGCAGATCCACAACCAGCACGCCGTCCGGATCAGCATCGGCTTGATCGACGGGCTCATCTCCATCCTGTCCAACTCCACCGCGCTGGCCGGCGCCGACCAGGCGCTGCTGGACTCGATCGACGTCGACCTGGGGAACCTGCCCGGACTGGACCGGCGCGTCCTGGAGCTCAACGCGCAGGAACCGTACCGGCTCAAGCTCACCTGTATTAAGGCCAAGCTGCTCAACACCGGCCGCCGGGTCACCGCCGGCTCGACGCACGAGCCCGGCCGGGACTATGCCGCTACCGCGGAGCTCCTGGCCGAGCTGGGCCTGCTCGAGTCCTCGCTGCGGAACCACCATGCCGGCCTCGCCGCCGACGGCGCCCTGGCGCGGGTCCGGCGGGCGATCGCCTCCTTCGGCCTGCACCTTGCCACGCTGGATATCCGCGAACACGCAGACCATCACCATGACGCCGTCGGCCAGCTCATGGACCGCCTCGGCGGGCCCGGCGTGCGGTACGCCGAGCTGAGCCGGGCCGAGCGGCTCGAAGTGCTGGGCTCCGAGCTCGCCTCCCGCCGCCCGCTCTCCGGCCACCCGATCAAGCTCGACGGCGTCGCAGACGGCACGTACGACGTCTTCCGCGAGATCCGACGCGCCCTGCGCACCTACGGCCCGGACGTGATCGAGACCTACATCATCTCGATGACCCGCGGCGCGGACGACGTGCTGGCCGCGGCCGTGCTGGCCCGCGAAGCCGGGCTGGTGAACCTTTTCGGCGAGGCACCGTACGCCAGGATCGGCTTCGCTCCGCTGCTGGAGACCGTGGAGGAGCTGCGCGCCTCGGCCGAGATCGTGGATGCCCTGCTCGCCGATTCGTCCTACCGCGAGCTGGTCCGGCTGCGCGGCGACGTGCAGGAAATCATGCTCGGCTACTCGGATTCCAACAAGGAATCCGGCGTGATGACGAGCCAGTGGGAAATCCACAAGACGCAGCGCAAACTGCGCGACGTCGCGGCCAAACACGGCGTCCGGGTGCGGCTTTTCCATGGCCGCGGCGGTTCCGTGGGCCGCGGCGGCGGGCCGACCTACGACGCGATCATGGCCCAGCCCAACGGTGTGCTCGAGGGCGAGATCAAGTTCACCGAACAGGGCGAGGTCATCTCGGACAAGTACTCGCTGCCCGAGCTCGCGCGCGAGAACCTGGAGCTCTCCCTCGCCGCGGTGCTGCAGGGGTCGGCGCTGCACCGCACCCCGCGCACCTCGGAAGACCAGCGCGAACGGTACGGCCACGTCATGGAGACCATTTCCGACGCCGCGTTTGCGCGCTACCGGACGCTGATCGACGACCCGGACCTGCCGGCGTACTTCATGTCGTCCACGCCGGTGGAGCAGCTTGGCTCGCTGAACATCGGCTCCCGGCCCTCGAAACGCCCCGACTCCGGCGCCGGACTTGAGGGCCTGCGGGCGATTCCGTGGGTGTTCGGCTGGACCCAGTCGAGGCAGATCGTGCCGGGCTGGTTCGGCGTGGGCTCCGGGCTCAAGGCCGCCCGCGAGGCGGGCCACTCGGCCCAGCTGGTGGAGATGATGGACGGCTGGCACTTCTTCCGGTCGGTGCTCTCCAACGTGGAGATGACGCTCGCGAAGACGGACATGGACATAGCCGGCTACTACGTTTCGACCCTGGTCCCCGCCGAGCTGCACCACCTCTTCCACACCATCCGCGCGGAGTACGAGCTGACGGTCGCCGAAATCCAAAACCTCACCGGCGAGGATCTGCTCCTCGACGCGCAGCCCACGCTCAAGCGCTCGCTGGAGATCCGCGACCAGTACCTCGACCCGATCAGCTACCTGCAGGTGGAACTGCTGCGGCGCGTCCGCGCCGAGGCCGCCGCCGGGGAGGGCATGCCCAACGCCGAGATCGACGAACGCCTCCAGCGCGCCATGCTGATCACCGTCAACGGAGTCGCGGCGGGCCTGCGCAACACCGGCTAGTCTTCCCCCGGTCCTCCCTCAGGTGAGGCGACAGGATCTCCTGGGCGGGGCGATCTGCGGGAGCGTCGGTTTGAATCCGGCCGGATCTGCGGGAGCGTCGCGTCGAATCCGGGAGGATCTGCGGGAGGGTCGGAGCGGGCGGCTAGGGTTGTTCCATGCCGTCGTTCCAGACCAGACTCAAGATCACCGGACTCAAACCTGGCACCCCGCCCGAAGCCGTGATGGCCGCTGCCGTGGAGGCACTCGGGACGCGGCACCATGTGGAGTCCAACCAGCTGGAGATCGCCGGCGGTGTCCCGCAGCTGAACCTGCGCTTCCTGGTGGACGCCACAGCTTACGCGGCGGAGAACAACCAGGCGCTGGAGTCGGCCGCCATGATGCGCGACGCCGTCGAACGCGTCGCGGTGACCGGGCCGCTGACCGTGCTGCGGCGCAACCGGGGCCGCTGGGCTCCGGTCTAGCCGCGACCCCGGGGGCGGGCCGCGGCTGCCAGGCTAAAAATCCAGTTCCGCGTCCGGGTCCGCCGCAGGGGAGCCGGGTTCCACCACGGGGGAGCGGTTGCCGCGGCGGCGGGTGACGATCACGCCGACGACGGCACCGATCACCAGGCCGAGCCCCACCCCGATCAGCGAGCTCGCCCAGAACGGCAGCTTGGTGGCCGAGCCCGTGACGTACCCCAGGCCCACGGACCACACCGCCCAAAGCGAGCCGCCGAGCGCAGCGCAGAAGCTGAACCCCTTGGTGGACACGTTGGCGATCCCCGCCGCGGCCGTGGTGGCCAGCCTTCCGCCGGGGATGAAGCGGATCCCGATGATGGCCCCGTAAGTGGAGGAGCGGCCCGCGCGGGCGATGGCCAGGTGCACGCCGCTGTGGAATTTGCGGCCCCAGCTCCACCGGTCCAGCACGTGGCTGAGACGGCGTTTGAAGAGCTGGAAGACCGCGAGGTCGCCGAGCCAGGAGGCGAGGGCGGCGAGGATGGCCACCAGATACACGTTGGCCCGGCCGTCGGCGGACAGGGCTCCGGCGGTGATCACCACCATCTCGGACGGCAGCGGCGGGAAGATGGCGTCGCCAAGGACAACGGGGATGATCCAGAAATAGATCGAGGCTCCCCAGGTGTCCGCATTGGCCAAGTCCATGGGCACAAGGTACCGCATATCCGGCCGGCCGGCGGGTGGCGGGTTGCCTAGCGGGCCTCGGAAAGTTCGAGCCGGCTGCGGTACTCCACCGGGCTGCCCGAGATGGGGTCCACGAAGCGGATCCCGCGGGCCAGGAGCTGGAGCGGCCTGGCGTAGTCGTCCGGTGCTTTGTCCAGCAGCTCGGGGTAAAACGCGTCGTTGACAATCCCGAGTCCCAACGATGCCATGTGCACGCGGAGCTGGTGGGTCTTCCCGGAGTGCGGCTCCAGCCGGTAGAGCGCGCGGCGCGCCGCCCCGGCGTCGTACGGGGTGCCGTTGGCCGCGGTGCTGCCGGCCCGGGCGGCGGGCTGGACGATGCCGGCCGGCCCGGCAAACGTGCGCAACCGCTCGATCCGAGTTTCGGCGTTGGGCTCGCCCTCGACCACCTCGGCGAGCAGGTAGCTGCGGGACTTGGTCATCCGGTTCCGCACCACCACGGGGAAGTCGACGGCGGGGTGGCCCGGGGCGGGTTCCGCGGCGGCCACGCACTCGTATTCCTTCTGAACCTGGCGCTTCTCGAAGAGCACCTGGTACTTCCCGCGGGTCTCGGGATTCGTGGAGAGCAGCAGGATGCCTGCCGTCATGCGGTCCAGGCGGTGCATCGGGATCAGGTCCGGCAGCTGCAGCTGGTTCCGCAGCCGCACCAGGGCTGACTCCTGGATGTAGGTGCCGCCCGGGGTGGTGGGCAGGAAGTGCGGTTTGTCCACGACCAGGAGGTGCTCGTCCTGGTGCAGGATGTCCAGTTCCACCGGGATCCGGGTCTCGGGCGGAAGCGAGCGGTAGTACCAGATGAAGGTGTGGCGTTGCAGCGGGGTGGTGCGGTCCAGCGGCACGCCGGCTTCGCCCACGATCTCGCCGGCGTCGAAGCGGTCCTCGATGCCCTGCGGGTCGATATGCCCCCAGCGGTGCATCATGTAGTCCATGGCGGTGTCCCACGGCCCCTCATCCGGCAACCGCAGGCGGGTCGCGTTGACGCCGTCGCGCACGGGTAGGGGGGATTGCATCACCGGTCCATTCTACTTTGCCTCCTCCCGGGCGCCGTTTCGACGGTTCCGTGCCCGCACGAGGTTTTCGAGCATCGGATGGGCAGGGAACCATCGAAACGGCGCCGACGACAAAAAAGTTCTTGACAAATAAAATTGTCGGTGAGCAGACTCGAAGCATGTTGGACATCGAGGTCATCGAAGACCCGGCGGCGGCGGAGGCCTCGCTGGACCCCATCCGCACCCGGATCCTGCGTGAGCTGGTGGAACCGGGATCCGCAACCCAGCTTGCCGCGAGGGTGGGCCTGCCGCGGCAGAAGGTGAATTACCACCTCAAGGCCCTCGAGCGGCACGGCCTGGTGGAGCTGGTCGAGGAGCGGCGGCGCGGCAACGTCACTGAACGCATCCTACGGGCGACGGCGGCGTCGTACCTGATATCGCCGGCGGCCCTGGCCTCCGTGGCCCCGGACCCGCACCGCTTCTCGGACCGGTTCTCCGCCTTCTGGCTGCTGGCGCTCGCGGCCCGCATGGTCCAGGAAATGGGCCAGCTGATCGCAGGCGCGGCGGCGGCCCGGCAGAAACTCGCCACCTTCGCGATCGACGGCGAGGTCACCTTCCGTTCCGCGGCGGACCGGGCGGCCTTTGCCGAGGAGCTCGGCGCCGCAGTGGCCGGGCTCGTGGAAAAGTACCACGACGGCGGGGCGCGCGGCCCGGCGACTTCCCCGGCGGCGGGACGCAAGCACCGGCTCGTCATCGCACTCCACCCGGTACTGAAAAACTCACCCGAAACCATGAAAGCTAAAGAGCAGGACAATGACTAACAAGCGGGAATTTGAGATCGTTTACGACACCGAACTGCCCGGCACCCCGGAGCGCGTGTGGGAGGCCGTCACCCGCGGCACGCCCGCCTGGATGTTCCCGACGGACCAGTGGCCGGACGTGAAGACCGTGGAGGAGCGCCCCTCCCACCTGTTGTCGCGGATGGAGGGCCCGGACGGCTGGTTCAACCAGCTCGAACATGTTTTGGAACCGCTCGACGGCGGCCGGGCGCGGCTGCATTACGTCCACAGCGGCATCTTCACCGACAACTGGGACGAGCAATACGACGGCGCCAGCAAGCACACGGCGTTTTACCTGCACACCCTTGGCCAGTACCTGAAGCACTTCGACGGCAAGCCCGTGGTCTTCACGGACATCCAGGCGCCGGCCGCATCCCAGGCCCCGGACGGCTTCGACCGGCTCAGGAGGGCCCTCGGCGTCGCCGCCTCAGCCCAGGGGGACACCCTGGAGCTGGATGTCGACGGCGTCGGGCGCCTTGCCGGGGAAGTGGACTTCTCCAACGAGAACTTCCTCGGGCTGCGGACCGCTGACACGATGTACCGGTTCTTCGGGCGCAACGCCTTCGGCGGCCCGGTGGGCCTGACCGTGCACGACTTCAGCGGCCGCGGGGACTCCGGCGCGACAGCCAAGGCGTGGGGCGGATTCCTCGACAAGGTCTACGCCTAAGCCCGCCCCCGCCGCTTCGACGGTTCCGTGCCCACAGGGTGTTTCGAAGCGTCGAGTCAGCAGGGAACCGTCGAAACGGGCCCGCGGCTCAGGGCGGCTCGCGGCGGCTCGGGGCGGGCCAGGCCTGGCCGGGGCCGGCGCGGGCTCAGGCGATGGCCGCGGCGGGCCCGGCGGGGAGGTTCCGGCGCAGCTGCGGGGAGCGGTCCAGCCGGTCCTGGGCTGAGCGCAGAGCCAGCACCGCGGACTCCAGATGCTCCGGCGGCAGGGTGAACGGCAGCCGCAGGTAATGCTCGAAGGCACCGCCGACGCCGAACCTGGGCCCGGCGGCCAGCCGGATGCCGAAGTCCGGGGCGATGACCGCCAGGGCAGTGCTCACCGGTGCAGGAAGCCGGCACCAGACCGACAATCCGCCGGCAGGCCGTTCCGGCTCCCACTCCGGAAGATGCCGGCGGAGCAGGTCCAGCAGGGTATCCCGGTTCCCGCGCAGCGCGGCGAGCCGGGCCGGCAGCGGCTCCGCGAGGTCGTTAACAAGGTGCGCCGCGGCGAGCTGCTCCACCACCGGGCCGCCCAGGTCCAGGGTGGTGCGGACCGCGGCGAAGCGTTGGATGAGGGGCTCGCTGGCGCGGATCCAGCCGGTACGCAGCCCCGCCCAGTGCGATTTGCTGAGGGACCCCAGGGACACCACCGCCGGACCGAACGCGGCCATGGGGGTGGACGCGGCGCCGTCGAGGTTCAGCTCGCGCAGGGTCTCATCCACCACCAGCACGGTGCCCGACGCCGCGGCAGCCGCCACGAGGCGGCGCCGCTGGGCGTCGGGCATCAGCCGGCCGGTGGGGTTGTGGAAGTCCGGCACCACGTAGGCCATCGCCGGCCGCTGCTGCAGCAGCGCCGACTCCATCGCCTCGAGGTCCCAGCCGGCCGGCCCCGCGGTGTGGGCGTCGGTGCGCTCGTCCGGCCGGGCGTCGGCGCGCCCGCCGGACCGGGAACCGCTGTGGACGCCGCCTCGGTTCGCCGCGGGCATGGCCACGGTCACGGGGCGGCAGCCCGCGGCCCGGATCGCGTCCAGGGCATTCGGGTAGCTCGGATGTTCCACGAGCACCTTCCCGGACCGCCCGGCGAGGGTCCGGAGCACGATGTTCAGGGCGTGCTGCGCCCCGGAAGTGACCAGGATCTGCCCGGCACTGGTAGGCACCCCGGCCGCCGTGTAGCGGGCCGCGATCGCCTCCCGCAGCGGCCCCACCCCGAGGGCGTCGTAACCGAAGCCGGGAAGCAGCGCCGGCAGCTCGGTCAGCGCGGCGGCAAACGCCCGGTGCACCACTTCGCCGCTGGCGGGCAGCGAGGCGTAGGCCAGGTCCAGGATCCCGTCCGGAACCGCCAGCCCGGGGGCGCCGCTGAGCCGCAGGCCGCCGTCGCTCCCGCCGGTATGGACAGAGCCGTGACTGGGGATGCAGCTCCGGCTCCGGCTGCCCTGGCCGCTGCTGAGGAAACCCTGGTCGCGCAGCAGGGCATAGGCGGCGGTCACCGTGGTGCGGCTGATGCCAAGCGTCGCCGCCAGCGACCGCTCGCTGGGCAGCGCGACGTCGAGCGCGACGCGGCCGTCGAGGATCAGGAGGCGGACGACGTCGGCCAGCTCGCGGTAGGCGGGCGCGGCACCGACGTTCCACTCACCCAGCAGGCGGGCCAGGGAGCTGGGGTTCAGGGAACCGGACATAAAGCCAGTATTTCAAACTGGATATGGAATACAAGGCCAGTTTTCCGGAAAGATGGTGAACATGTTGACGCGCAGACTCCTCCAGCTCTTGTTCGGTCTTGCCCTGTACGGCATTTCGCTGGCCATGGTCATCCGGGCCAGCCTGGGGACGGCGCCGTGGGACGTCTTCCACCAGGGGCTCGCCGGCCGGACCGGGCTGAGCCTCGGCACGGTGGTGATCATCGTGAGTTTCCTGGTTCTGCTGCTCTGGATTCCGCTCCGGCAGTGGCCGGGGGTGGGCACCGTCTGCAATGCGGTTCTGGTGGGTGTGTTTGCCGACATCGGGCTGGCGCTGATCCCGCGGTTCTCGCACCTGGGCGGCCAGATCGCGCTTCTGGTCGGGGCCGTGCTGCTCAACGGCGTGGCCTCCGCGCTCTACATCGGCGCCCGTCTGGGGCCCGGCGCGCGGGACGGACTGATGACCGGGCTGGCACGCCGCACCGGGTGGCCGGTGCGGGGCGCGCGGACCGGCATCGAGGTGGTGGTGCTGGGCGCCGGTTGGCTGCTGGGCGGCTCGGTCGGCGTGGGGACCGTGCTCTACGCGCTGGCGATCGGGCCGCTGGTGCAACTGCTGCTGCCGCGGTTCACCGTGCCGGAACCCCGGGCCGCAGCTGAAGCACCGCTCGAAGGTGAAGCCCAGCCCGAAGCGGAGGCCGCGGTGGCCGGGGCCTCGACCCCTGCGACGTAGGCCCTGCGGCCCGCATTCCACGGCTGACTCGTCGCAGCCAGCGTCACGCTTTGTCCTGCGAAGCGCCTGGCAACGGCTGGCAGGTGGGGCAGTAGTAGATGTCCCGTTCCTCGGCGCCGGAGGCCTTGGCCAGCACCCCGCGCCGGATCGGCGTGCCGCACTTGAGGCACGGCTGGTGCTCGCGCCGGTACACCCAGTAGCCCGGCCGCCCCGCCGTCCGGCCGACCGGGACGCCGCGGGCGTTCAGCACCGTGACCCGCCGGCCCGGACCAAGGTTGGCCGTGAGCAGGACTTTCGCGTCGGTGATCATCGCCGCCAGGTCCGGCACTGTGGAGACCGGCGACGCCGGGTGGATGCCGGACAGGAAGCACGCCTCGCAGCGGTAGATGTTGCCGATGCCGGCCAGGTTGCGCTGGTCCAAGAGCGCGACGCCGACAGGCACCTCGGGCGCCGACAGCAGGCGCCGTTCGGCTTCCGCCATGTCCCAGTCCGGGCCGAGCAGATCCGGCCCGAGATGGCCCACCACGCTGGCCTCCTCGGCCGTCGGGATGACCTCCAACAGCCCCAGCGAGAACCCGACGGCGTCCGCCGTCGCCGTCCGGAGCACACAGCGGGCGGTGAAGCCGGGCTTGCGCCAGCGCCCGCCCGGGGGATAGATCTGCCAGGTCCCCTCCATCTTCAAGTGCGAGTGGATGGTGAGCCGGTCCTTCGGGGCCGGGCCCGCCACACGCATCAGCAGGTGCTTGCCGCGGGGGATGACTTCCTCCACCGTCCAGCCGCCCAGCTTCAATGTGGCAAAGCGGGGCACCCGGAAGTCGGAGGCCAGCAACTCCTTGCCGGCCAGCGCGGCGTGCAGCTGCGCCGCGGCGCGGAAAACGGAATCGCCCTCAGGCACGGATCCTCAGTCCCTTCGGCGTGGAGTAGGCGCCGGCCTGGGCCAGGGCGGCGGCGACGGGGGTGTCCAGGATGCCGTGGCCGTTGACCTTTTCCATGATGAGCTTGTCCACGGCGCCCCGGGTCACCACTCCCACGAGCGCAGCGCCGGCGGCGGCGAGGACGTCGGCGTCGGTGCTGAACGTGAGCAGGGTCTTGCCGCCGCGTTCGACGTAGAGGACCAGGGCGCCGTCGACCAGGACCACCAGGGCGCCCGCCTTCCGGCCGGGGCGGTGGCCGGTGCCGGCCTCGACATCCAGGGCCGGCCACGGCAGCGCGGCGCCGTAGGGGTTGGCCGGGTCTGTGGCGGCCAGGGCCAGGGCGACCGGCTCGGCCTTGTTCAGCTGGGCGTCCTCGACGTAGGACCGCAGCCGGTCCACCGTGGCCGGCACCGCGAACTGGGCGGCGCCGAGGTGCTCGATGAAGTAGCCGCGGCGGCAGCGTCCGGCTTCCTCGAGCCGGGCCAGCACCTTGTACATCAGGCCGAAGCCGCCCAGGATGTTCTCCGCCATCACGGACCCGCGGGTGACCACGCCGTACCGGTCGAGCAGGAGTTCCGCGGTGGCCCGGGCGTGGATGGTGGGATCGAGTTCGGGCGCGGGCAGCGCGGACCAGCGTCCCGCGGCCAGCGGCGGCGTGGGGGCGGCGCCGCTGACGGAGCCGTACCGGCCGCCGGTGAGGCCGGGCGAGCCGAGCAGCCCGGTCCCGTGGGCGCGTCCCAGCCGGCTGAGCCGCGGCGCCCGGGCCCGCGGGGCACGCCCCACCTGCCGGTGCGCGGTGTGGCCGCCGGCGATCAGGGCCCGGACCGGGGCGAACGTGTCGCCGGTGATCCGGCCCGCCCAGGCCAGGTCCCAGAGCGCGGAGACAACGTCCTGGTCGCTGAGCACCGTGTCCATCCCGCCGGCGATGTCGGTCAGCTGCCGGAAGAAGTACCCGCCGCCGTTGTTCTGCAGATGCTCCAGGAGCCGCTGCTGGGCGTCTCCGGGTTCGAAGTCCAGGGCCGGGTTCAGAGTCAGTTCGGCCGAATCAGCCAGGTGCAGGCTCACCCAGCCGTCGTTGCCGGGAAGCGAGCCGGCTCCGGACCAGAGGACCTCGCCGGCGGCCATCAGTTCGTCGAGCATGGCCGGCTGGTAATTGGAGACGCGGCTGGCCAGGACCAGCGGTTCCCAGGCGGACGCCGGAATCGGCACGCCGGAGAGCTGGTCGATGGCGGTGACGATGCCGTCCAGCCCGCGCAGCGCCGACTGGCCCCGGCCGCCGGGTGTGCGCACGTGCTGCCAGGCCGGGAGGAACCTCCCGTACGCGGCGTTGTCCACCGGCTCCACTTCGGCGCGCAGCGCGGCCAGTGAGCGGCGGCGCAGCTTGCGGAGCACCTCGGCGTCGCACCATTCGCTGGCCGCCAGAGGTTGGACGACCGGAGGAACGACGGCGGCGGCATCCTCGACGGCGGTGGCCTCGCCGGCCGCGTCGGCGGGCTCACCGCCGGGTCCACCGGCGGTGCCTTCGACTGGTTCCGGCGCCGCGGGATGGGGCCGGAACTCGCCCTCGACGGCGCGGCCGTCCGCGGCCAGCCGCTTGAGTGCGGTGCCGACGACGGCGACGCCGAGTCCCAGACGGGCGGCGGCCTCGGCGGCGGTAAAGGGCCCGTGGGTCCTGGCGTAGCGCGAGACCAGGTCGCCCAGCGGGTCTGCGACGGGTTCGATGAAGGCCAGCGGCACACCCATCGGCAGCGGGACACCGAGGGCATCCCGCAACCGGGCGGCGTCCTCGACGGCGGCGAACCGTTCGACGCCGCCGATGTTGACCTTGATCGCGCGGTTGGCGCGCTGCAGCGCGGCCAGGTGCGCGGCGGCCTCGCCGGGATCGGCGCCCCGGACCGCGGCAGGCTCCGGCTGCGCCGCGGCCTCGCCGTCGGCCGTCTCTGCTTCCCCGGACTCCGCTGTCTCCGGACCCGGCGCGGAAGCCGCCTCATCCGGCCGCACCTCCGGCAGCACGTCCGGCGTCACCTCGGGCTGGACCTGCGCCTCCAGCCGGGCCGCGACTTCGGCGGGGGTGAGCGGACCCAGCAGCCGGAGCAGGTCGGCCACGCCTTCCAGGCCGCGCATCCTGCGGTCCGGTGCGAGGCGCTGCAGCTCCAGCTCGGTGGCCTCGATGACCTTCGGGTCGAGCAGCTCGCGCAGCTCCACCCGGCCCAGCAGTTCGTTGAGCAGGGTCGAATCCAGGGCCAGCGCGGCAGCCCGCCGCTCGGCCAGCGGCGAATCGCCCTCATAAAGGAACTGCGCCACGTAGCCGAACAGCAGGGACTTGGCGAACGGCGAGGGCTGCTGCGTGGTGGTCTGCAGGATCCGCAGTTCGCGCCGCTCAATGGAGGCGGCAATGTCCTTCAACGCCGGCAGGTCGTAGACGTCCTGCAGGCATTCACGCACGGTTTCGAGCACGATCGGGAAGGTCGGGTACTTCCGGGCGACGTCCAGCAGCTGGGCGGAGCGCTGCCGCTGCTGCCAGAGCGGCTGGCGTTTCCCGGGGGTCTGCCGGGGCAGTAGCAGGGCCCGGGCGGCGCATTCCCGGAAGCGGGAGGCGAACAGCGCGCTGCCGCCGACCTCCGCGGTGACAATCTGTTCGAGCTCCTCGGGCTCGAACAGGAACAGTTCGGCCCCGGGCGGCTCGTCCTCCATCATCGGCACCCGCAGCACGATCCCGTCGTCGGCGGCCATCGCGGAGCCGTCCATCCCGTACCGCTGGTGCAGCCGCTGGCCCACGGCCAGGGCCCAGGGTGCGTGCACCGGCATGCCGAAGGGGCTGTGCAGCACCACGCGCCAGTCGCCGAGTTCGTCGTGGAACCGCTCCACCACCAGGGTGGTGTCGCTCGGGACCACTTCGGTGGCGAGCTTCTGTTCGGCGAGGTACTGGATCAGGTTGTTGGCGGCGAAGTCGTCCAGGCCGCTGGCCTTGCAGCGCTCGGTGGCCGGCCCGACGTCGGACGCCGAGAGTTCGCGCACAAAGGCGCCGAGGGCGCGGCCCAGGTCCACCGGCCGGCCGAGGGAGTCGCCCTTCCAGAACGGGAGCTTGCCGGGCTGGCCGAAGGCGGGGGAGACCAGGACACGGTCGTGCGTGATGTCCTCGATCTTCCAACTGGTCGCACCGAGGGCAAAGACGTCGCCGACGCGGGATTCGTAGACCATCTCCTCGTCCAGTTCACCGACGCGTCGGCCGCCCTTGGCCGGGGAGGCCTGGCCAGGGGCCTTGCCGTCACCCGGGCCGCCGGAGCCGCCGGGGGAGCCGGTGCCCTCGACCTCGGTGCCGATGATGTAGACGCCGAACAGCCCGCGGTCCGGGATGGTGCCGCCGGAGGTGACGGCCAGCCGCTGCGCGCCGGGGCGGCCCTCGATGGTGCCGGCGTTGCGGTCCCAGACGATCCGGGGCCGCAGCTCGGCGAATTCGTCCGACGGGTAGCGGCCGGCCAGCAGGTCCAGGGTCGCCTCGAAGGCGGAGCGGGGGAGCGAGGCGAAGGGGGCGGAGCGGCGGACGGTGGCGAACCATTCCTCCACGTCGATCGCCCCGAGCGCGGTCGCTGCGACGGTCTGCTGGGCCAGGATGTCCAGCGGGTTGGCAGGGACATAGAGCCGCTCAATTTTGCCGTCCAGCATGCGTTCCACGGTGATGGCCGTGTGGACCAGGTCCGCCCGGTGCTTCGGGAAAAGGACGCCCTGGGAGATTTCGCCGACCTGGTGTCCGGCGCGGCCCACCCGCTGCAGCCCGCTGGCCACGGACGGCGGCGACTCGACCTGGACAACGAGGTCCACGGCGCCCATGTCGATGCCGAGTTCCAGCGAGGAGGTGGCCACGACGCAGCGCAGCCGCCCGGACTTCAGGTCGTCTTCGATCAGGGCGCGCTGGTCCTTGGAGACGGAGCCGTGGTGTGCCCTGGCCAGGACCGGGTCGGCGCCCGCGGTGCTGCCGGCCTGGGCCATCATGTGCGCGGGCGTGGCGGTGGTCGCGGGCAGCGCGCCGCCCGCGTCCGGTGCCGCGGCGGCGTCGTCCCAGCCTCCGCCGGCGGCGATCAGTTGGCGCTCCGCGTAGATCTCGTTGAGCCGGGCGGTGAGCCGCTCCGCGAGCCGGCGGGAGTTGGCGAACACGATGGTGGACTGGTTCGCCAGCACCAGGTCCACGATTTTCTCTTCCACATGCGGCCAGATGGACGCGTGCGGCTGCAGCCCGGACGCCGGACCCGAATCGAACGCCCCGGCGGCGCCCTGCAGATCGGACATGTCCTCCACCGGAACGGAGACGGTCAGGTCCCAGGTCTTTTTGGATGGGGGCGCCACGATCTCCACGGGGGCGGACCCCGCCAGGAACTGCGCCACGAGTTCCTTCGGTTCCACCGTGGCGGAGAGCCCGATCCGCTGCGCCGGCTTCGGCAGCAGCGCGTCAAGGCGTTCCAGCGAGACGGCCAGGTGCGCGCCGCGCTTGGTGCCGGCGACGGCGTGCACCTCATCCACGATGATGGTGTCCACCTCGTCCAGGGTCTCCCGCGCCTTGGAGGTGAGCATCAGGAAGAGGGATTCGGGGGTGGTGATCAGGATGTCCGGCGGGTGGCTGAGCAGCGAGCGGCGGTCCGCCGCCGTCGTGTCCCCGGAGCGGACGCCCACCGTGATCAGCGGCGCGGGCAGACCAAGGCGTTTGGCGGTCTGGGTGATGCCGATCAGCGGAGCGCGGAGGTTGCGTTCGACGTCGACGCCCAGCGCCTTGAGCGGGGAGATGTACAGCACCCGGGTTTTCCGCTTCGGAGCCTTCTTCCGGCCCGTCTTGGCGGCCGTGGCATCCAGCCCGGGCAGTTCCTCGGGGGCCGCCGGCGCCGAGACCAGAAGCCGGTCCAGCGCCCAGAGGAAGGCGGCGAGGGTCTTGCCGGAGCCGGTGGGGGCCACCACCAGGGCATGCGCGCCAGAGGAAATGGCGTTCCAGGCGCCGTTCTGCGCCGGGGTGGGCGCAGAAAAGGCGCCCAGGAACCACTCCCGGGTCGGCCGGCTGAACCGGTCCATGGCCTCGGCCGCGAGTGTGCCGCCGGCGAGCTCCTGCCCCTTCATTCCTCCATCATGCCCTATGGCGCAGACAGTCTTTGCCGGGGTTTTTGCCGGGGCGATGTGGCGGGACGAGCGGGTGCTGCCCCAGCACGCGGGCGGTGCCCGGAGGCGACGGCTATGCCGCCGTGAACGCCCCGATGGTCAGGAGATTGATGGCGGACTCGCGGCACGCGTCCTTGGGGGCGGCGATGAACAAGGATGCGGTGTCTTCCGGCGGGTAGATGCGGAAGCCCGCGGCCGGGGTGCGGGTGCAGTCGGGGTAGTTGCCCGCCTGGGTGTAGCGAAGCGTGGCTTTTCCGGACTGTCCCGGGGCGAGCAGCACGTTGGCCGCCGGCGTGGAATCGTCGCGCTTCGCCGCGGCACCGAGGGGTCCGCCGCTGGCGCCGGCGGTGAGGGACACCCCGGCGAAGCCCTTGAGCAGGCACGGCTCTGCGCCGGAGTTCTTGAAGATCAGCTGCATGTAGACGCTGCCGGCCGCGCCGCCACCCCTGGCGTCCAGGGAAGCCGTGAGGTTTGCGGCCTTGCACAGGGCCGGTCCGGCCGCGGCGGTGGTCGAGGCAGGTGCGGACGATGCGCTCGGGGAGACGGACGCCGTCGCAGCCGGGGTCGCCGGGCTGGACTCGCTGGCCGGGGTCGAGGCGGACGACGACGGCGACGCGGCGCCGGTGGCCCCCTGGGGCTGGCTCTGCGTGGGGCCGCAGCCGCTGAGCAGCAGGGCAGCCGCGGCGGCAGCCGTCACGGAAGTGATTACCAGTCTGTTTTTCATCTGCAGAGGCCTCATGGCACAACTGTGATGTTCCACAGTTGCCTGAGTCAACGACGCCACGACGAAGGGCGCGGATTGATGCCCGGATTGTGATTTCCGGGCACCAATCCGCTGGCGCTGCCCGACGGCGGTTTACTCCTTGGGTGCGCGGGCCGCCAGCACCCGGGCGGGGGCGGGCTTCCGGCTCCGGAGCAGCGCGAGTCCGCCCAGGACCAGCCCGCCGACGCCGGCCACAAGGCCCGCCCAGCTCCTGGCCTGGCCGCCGTCGTCGGCCACGGCAGCCGCCGGATCCATTGCCGCGGGGGTGTCCGCGGTCCCGGCCGCGTGCGCGCCGTGCCCGTCGGAAGCGTCGGAGGCCGCCACGGCGTCCGTGACCGTGACCGACGGCGCGGGGCTCTGGAGCGACTCCTCGTCCTGGCCGTCCTTCGGGATCTCGGACCAGTCGGTCTGTCCTTGTTCGCAGGTCTGCAGGGTCGGGAAGTACAGGGTTTTCCCTGCCGTGTCCGGCAGTTTCACCGAGAGCACCAGGACGTCCCGGAGCTCCGGGCTGAGCGGCGCCTTTGCGGTGTAGACGATCCGGCTGGTGCGCTTCGTGATCGCGGAGCCGTCGGCCAGCTTCTTCGGTTCAGCAAGCTTCTCGGTGACCTTGGCCGCCGTCCAATTGGGGTTCACGGTGGGCTGCGCATCGTTGAGCTCGGGCGGCAGTGTGATGGTCATTTTGGTGGTGCCGGCATGCTCGCAGCCATGCGGGATGGCGAAGCTCAGCAGGGAGTAGGAGTTGGCGGCGGTGTTGTCCGGGGTGGCATCGACGTGGGCCGAGGCGCCGCTGATGCCGGCGAGCATCAGGGCTGAGGTGGCTCCGGTGACGGCGGTCCCGGAGAGGACGCGGCGGAGGGCGGATGGGTACTGTGGAACGGTCAAAACAGGTGCCTTTCAGGCGTGCGCGCGGCACGTCAGGCGGCGCGCAGAAACGGGGCGGCGCGGCGGTGCTGCCCGGGGTGCCGGGGGCACGGAGGCTTTGCGGGGCAGGAACGGCCGCAGCCGGAAGGAATGTCAGGAAAAGACGACGACGGCGGGCGGCCCGCGGCGGCAATCAGGCCGGAGGTTGCGCCACGGCAGCGGGACGGCGCCGACGGATCGGGGCGGCAGGACGCGCGCTCCGGCGTGCCGCGGCAGGAACGGAGCCGGGAGCTCGATGAGCGGGCGGAGCCAGGCCGCCAGCGACCACAGCGCGTCCTCGCCCTTGGACAGCAGCAGGGCGCACGCGAGCGTTGCCAGGGCATGGCCGGCGAGCATCGACCAGGCCAGCGCGGAATCCAGCTGGTGGAGCGGGAGGTGGTCCGTCGGGAGCGGAAGGAAGGCCGCGCCGCCGTGGTGTGACCGCCCGGCCGGTCCTCCTCCGCCGGTCACGGCTGCGGCAGCGGGCGGGCTGAGGGCGGAGAACGCCTCATGCAGGACTACCTGGCCGGCGCCCAGCAGGGCGGACATGGCGGGAAAATTCACTTCCAGCCGGGTGGCGGTGGTGGTGACCAGGCCGGTGAGGGCCAGGAAGGCGAACAGGATGCCGGGGGCGGGAAGCTGGCCCCCGGCGACAACGTGCGCAGCCGCGGCGAGGGTCACGACGGTCGTGGCGACCATGGCCGAACGTACCGCGTGGAAGGGTGCCCTGGCGGCGGTGCGCACGAAACACTCCCTTCACCAGCGGCGGCCACGGTTGCTCCCGCAGGGACCTTGCACGCCGCGGGTTGCCCCTCGATTCTAGCGCCGAGTTCTACGCGGCTGCGAAAAACGGGAGGCCTCCCCGGACGCGTTGTCCTAGAGGGCAGGTGCCTTCCGTCCCTGCAAGGTTGCTTCGGCAGCGGCGGCGAGTGCCACAAGGGCCCGTTCGCCGTAGGGCACCGCCATCAACTCGAGGCCCACGGGCAATCCATCAGCGGTTTGTCCGGCCGGGATGGTGATTGCCGGGAAGAGGAGCTGGGATGCGATGACCGTGTTGGTCGGGTAGGTCAGGCAGGTCCAGCGGTCAGCGAAGATGTCTTCGCGCGTGGGTGCCGGAAGCTTGGCGTCCGGGAAGGCGAGGGCGTCGAGCCGGTTCTGCGCCATGATGCCGATCACCTGCCGCTGGAACGCGGTCTGTGCCAGCAGGCGTTCCACATAGTGGGGGTCATCGGTGGGCTGTTCCGGTCCGGCCACGATCGCCTCGAGCAGGTCGAGCTTCTCGTGGTACTGCTTTGTTTCGATCAGGAACCGCATGGAGGGGATTCCGGCATCGGGGCGGGCGCCGACGAATTCATTCATATCCGCCTGCGACCGTGTGGTGTAAAGCGACGTGAAGCCCACCTGATCGTCGAGGTTGTCAATCGTGATGTCGATGAGCTCAGCGCCTGCGTCGCGCAGTGCCGCCAGCGCCAGCTCAATGGTCTTGTTGACCTTGACCCCGTCCGGGTCGGAGTCATCGCCGAACGCCTGGCGGAGGACCCCGACCCGTTTGCCGGTCAGGGTCGCGTCCTGAAGCGCGCTGAGGTACGGCTCCTCCCGGCCGGCGATGACGGCGGCCGCGGTGTAGTCGTCGGCTGCGTCGTAGCCGACCATGACATCAAGGAGCCGGACGGCGTCTTCCACCGTCCGGGTCATCGGCCCGGAGGTGTCCTGGGGCTTCACCAGGGAGGACATGCCGGCGCGGCTGATCAGCCCGGGAGTGACGCGGAGCCCGACGAGGCCACAGAAAGAGGCGGGCAGGCGGATCGAGCCGCCGGTGTCCTCTCCGACTCCTGCGAGGGAGAGGTTCGCCGCCACGGCGGCGGCGGTTCCGCTGGAGGATCCGCCGGGGTCGCGGGCAAGGTCGTACGGGTTCTTGGTCACCCCGCTGCGGGAGGACGTCGAGAACCAGGACGTCGCGAAGTCGGGCAGCGTGGTCTTACCGAGGATGATGGCGCCGGCGTCACGGAGTCTTGCAACTGCGGTCGCATCCTGCGTTGGCTGGTAGTCACCGGAGGCGATGCTGCCGAATGTCGTGGGCAGGCCGGCGGTCTCTATCTGATCCTTGACGACGATCGGTACGCCGTGCAGCGGCCCTGCGAGCCGGCCCGTTACGGCCAGCTCCCGGTCGAGCCGGCGTGCCTCTTCCAACGCGCTCTGGGAGACGGAAATCAACGAATTGAGTTCCGGCCCGGACCGGTCAAGGTCCTGGATGCGGTCCAGGTACGCGCTGACGAGGTCCTCGGCGGTGAATTCACCGCCGAGGAAGGCCTCGTGCGCCTGGGCGATGGTCAGTTCTTCGATGGATCGTTCAATGGCCATGGGTTCACTGTGCCTCAAGCAATGTCCACGAGGGAAGAGGCCCAGCTGTGCGCCGGACGCGCCGCTCCCACCCAGGGGGAGCGGCGCTTGTGGCCTAGTTGCCGGCGGCGCTTGCGGCGCTGACACCTGCGGCTGCCGACGCTTCTGCCGCCCCGGCGAGCCGGATCCAGGTGTCCACCACGGTGTCGGGGTTCAGCGAGACGGAGTCGATGCCCTCCTCGACCAGCCACTCGGCGAAGTCCGGGTGGTCGCTCGGCCCCTGGCCGCAGATGCCCACGTACTTGCCGCGCGCCTTGCACGCCTTGATGGCCATGCTCAGGAGCTTCTTGACGGCAAGGTTGCGCTCATCGAAGCTGCCGGCAACGATGGCCGAATCCCGGTCCAGGCCCAGCGTCAGCTGGGTCATGTCGTTGGAGCCGATGGAGAAGCCGTCGAAGTAGTCCAGGAACTCGTCCGCGAGCAGCGCGTTGGACGGAATTTCGCACATCATGATGACCTCGAGGCCGTTTTCGCCGCGGCGCAGGCCGTTTTCGGCGAGCAGGTCGATGACGCCGCTGGCTTCGTCCAGGGTGCGCACAAACGGGATCATCAGCTTGACGTTGGTCAGGCCCATCTCGTTGCGGACAAAGGACAGCGCCTCGCACTCCAGGTCGAAGCAATCCCGGAAGGACGGCTCCAGGTACCGGGAGGCGCCGCGGAAGCCGATCATCGGGTTTTCTTCGTGCGGTTCGTAGGCCGGACCGCCGAGCAGGTTGGCGTACTCGTTGGACTTGAAGTCGGACATCCGCACAATCACCGGTTCGGGGGCGAACGCGGCGGCGATGGTGGCCACCCCTTCGGCCAGGCGTTTGATGTAGTAGTCGCGCGGGCTGTCGTAGGCGGCGATGTGCTCCCGGATTTCCGCGAGCACGTCCGCGGGCTGATCGTCCATGTTCAGCAGCGCCTTGGGGTGGATGCCGATCTGCCGGTTGATGATGAATTCCAGCCGGGCCAGGCCCACGCCGTGGTTGGGGAGCTGCGCGAAGGTGAAGGCCTGCTCGGGGGTGCCGACGTTCATCATGACCTTCACCGGGGCCTCGGGCAGCTGGGTGATTTCCGTTTCCTCGACGCTGAAGTCCAGCAGCCCTTCGTAGATCAGGCCGGTCTCGCCGTCGGCGCAGGAGACGGTCACGTCGAGTCCGTCGGAGAGGGTGTCGGTGGCGTCACCGGTGCCGACGACGGCGGGAATCCCCAGTTCCCGGGCGATGATGGCCGCGTGGCAGGTGCGCCCGCCGCGGTTGGTCACGATCGCGGAGGCGCGCTTCATGATCGGCTCCCAGTCCGGGTCCGTCATGTCCGCGACCAGGACGTCGCCGGTCTTGAAGGCGGCCATCTGGTCGATCGCGGTGAGGATCCGGACGCTGCCGGCGCCGATCCGCTGGCCGATGGCGCGGCCCTCCACCAGGACCCGGCCGGAGGCGTTTAGGCGGAAACGGCTCAGGCTGCCGGACGTCCGGCGGGACTGCACGGTTTCCGGGCGTGCCTGCAGGATGTACAGGCCGCCGTCGACCCCGTCCTTGCCCCATTCGATGTCCATCGGGCGTCCGTAGTGGTTTTCGATCGCGACGGCGTGCCGGGCGAGCTGCTCGACGTCGTCGTCGGTGAGGCTGAAGCGGTTCCGCAGGGACGCCTCCACCGGAACGAAATCGATGGTGTGGCCGATTTCGCGGTTGTCCGTGTATGTCATCTGGAGCGCTTTTTCGCCCAGTCCGCGCTTGAGGATGGCCGGGCGGCCCGCCGCGAGGGCGGGTTTGTAGACATAGAACTCGTCCGGGTTGACGGCGCCCTGGACCACGGCCTCGCCGAGGCCGTAGGAGGAGGTGACGAAGACGGCGTCCTTGAACCCGGATTCGGTGTCCATGGTGAACATGACGCCGGAAGCGCCGACGTCGGAGCGGACCATGCGCTGGACGCCCGCGGAGAGGGCCACCTCGGCGTGCTCGAATTTGTGGTGCACGCGGTAGGCGATGGCCCGGTCGTTGTAGAGGGACGCGAAGACGTCCTTGATGGCGGCCAGGATGTTCTCGATGCCGCGGACGTTCAGGAAGGTTTCCTGCTGCCCGGCGAAGGAGGCATCGGGGAGATCCTCCGCCGTCGCGCTGGAGCGGACGGCCCAGGACAGCTCCTCGGAGCCGCCGTGCTTGTCCACCAACTTCTGGTAGGAGTCGCGGATCTGCGCCTCGAAGTCCGGCAGGAAGGGCGTCTCGCACATCAGGGCGCGGATTTCCTGCCCCGCCGCGGCCAGGGCCGTCACGTCGTCGGTATCTAGCCCGACCAGCCGGTCGGCGATCTTCTGGTCCAGGCCGGAGTCGGCCAAAAAGCGGCGGTAGGCGTCCGCGGTGGTGGCGAAGCCGTCAGGAACCTGGACGCCGGCAGAGGTGAGGTTCTGCACCATCTCGCCGAGGGAGGCGTTTTTGCCGCCCACCCGGTCCAGGTCCTTGAGCCCGAGTTCTGAGAACCACAGGATGTCCGTCGTCATGGTTGCTGCTCCTTTGCAGGTGATGCCGTAATGCCGCCAGTGTGGGGCGGCCGCCGTTTGATGGGCGCAAGTCCTGTCCACAGTGACAGGTCGGCGCCGGTGATTCCACACGATGTGGCCCACGCAACACTTGTGAAGCCTGGCCTCAGTGCTTGAGGTTCATCTTCTGGAGGATGGTGGCGGCCATTTCCTCCACGGAGACGCTGGCCGAATTGAGGTAGGGGATCCCGTGGGACACGTACAGCCGCTCGGCGCTGCGCAGCTCGAACCCGCACTGCCGCAGCGAGGCGTAGGGCGAGCCGCGGCGGCGTTCGGTGCGGACCTGGCTCAGGCGCAGGGGGTTGGTGGTGAGGCCGAAACACTTGGACACGAACGGCCGCAGCGGCTTGGGGAGCCCCTCGCGTTCAAAGTCCTCGTCCACCAGCGGGAAGTTCGCGGCGAAAATGCCGTGCTGCAGCGCCAGGTACATGGTGGTGGGTGTTTTGCCGCAGCGGGACGGGGCCACCAGGATCACCTGGGCCTTCTCCAGCGCGCGCAGGCTTTGGCCGTCGTCGTGCTCCATGGCGTATTCGACGGCGGCCATCCGGGACTGGTAGCGGGCGGCGTTGCCCAGGCCGTGGGCCCGGCCCGGTTCCCCGCTGGCCTGGGTTCCCAAGGCCTGCTCCAGTTGCCCGACGTGGCTCCCGATCAGATCCACGAGGATGCCCTTGCAGGTGCCCAGCGTCTGCCGGATGTCGCTGCCGACCGCGGTGGAGAAGACGATGGGCTGCTGGCCGGTGGCCGCGAGGTTGTCGATGACCCGGACGACGGCGCGCGCCTGGTCAACGGTGGTGATAAAGGGGACCGTGATGCGGTCATATTCGTTCGCCGGGAACTGCGTCAGCAGGGTGTTGCCGAGCGTTTCCGCGGTGATGCCCGTGCTGTCCGAAAGGAAGTAGACCGGGCGGGGAGCGTCATTGGTCATGAACGCATTGTGCACCAGAGGGGGCAGCGCAGTCTTCCATGACGCAGCCGGCATACGCCCGGAGCCCGCCGGGGTGGGGGAGTAGGCTGTGACCCACATCGCCGAAGGAGGCCGGATGAGCTACAAATATCGGACCGTCAGGGTCCGCGGCACGGACCTGGTCGGCACCATTGCGCGCAGGCACGGGGGCGCGCCCGAAATATACGAGACCTCGAAGGACCCGAGTACTTCTGTAGTTCCGGTGTACTTTCCGGAAACCGGCGAAATCCGCTTCTTCGACCGGTCGGTGCTGGAGGACGTAGTGAACCCGGCCGGCTAAGAACGGCGCTGGGGGCTGTTCCGAGGGCGCACTGGCCAGTATGGGCAAAATGTCGGCACCCTTAAATCTCGGCAAAGCGAAGGCCCCTGCTTCCCTCCTAAACAGAGGGAAGCAGGGGCCTCGCTACGTGGCGGTGACGGTGGGATTTGAACCCATTTCGCAGGCCGGTCAGTGGGTGGCGGAATCGTCACAACCCTGGTATTTGCGGGGTTTCTAGCCCGTCTGCTCACATCTGCGAACAGCATGCCACAGGCCTTCCTGCACCAAAATGCACCACGGCAGGCTCATCGCTCAGGGTCGGTTGGATGAGCCTTTCGATGGTCCTGTGTGTGGATTTATCTCTGGGACGAACGTCTTTGACCACTCCAGGCCGCGCATGTATGCTCGAACCAACACGACAGGCTCGCTTCTCTCAATGAGACGCGGGTCTGTTCTCTTTATACGCCGATTCCGGGAACGCAGGATGATGAGCACGTGACTACTCGGGACAGCACCTACGCCAAACCGTTCCTGACTGTCCCGGAGCAGCTCCGCCGGCTGCGCGGAAGGGGTATGGACTGCGGCCCAAGCGACGCCTGCGCCTCCGCCGTTCTAGAGCGCCATGGCTACTACCGGCTGTCGGGCTACTGGCATCTCTACCGCGACCGCCCCGCGCCTCCGGAGGCCCAGTTCGACGCCGACGGTCGCGAGATCCGCCTAGACTCGTTCGTGCCCGGGACCAGTCTCGTGCACGTGCGTTCCCTGTACGAGTTCGACCACGAGCTCCGTGTGCGTCTGGGAGACGCGTTGAGCACGATCGAGACAGCGCTCCGGTTCCGCGTCGGCCACCGCATCGGCAGGGTCGACGCGTTCGCGCATCGGGACCCAGAAGCACTGGAGGAGATGCGCGAGCTGGAGGCTCCCCGGATCACCCGAGCGTGGAACGCACTCCTTGGGCGAACAGCGCGCACATCGAACGTACCGACATCCGCCTACGATAGCTGGCTCGAGGAGTACGACCGGCACGAGAAACGGGCACGAGGCGACTTCGTCGCGCACTTCCGTGAGAAGTATGGTCCGCACCTGCCGATCTGGGTGGCGACGGAGGTCATGTCTTTCGGTGTCTTGAGCAACCTCTACAACCTACTGCGCCAGGCCGACCAGGAGATCCTAGCCGCGCGGTTCCAGGTCAGCACCGCCAACGGCCATGGGGACCGGGGAGCACTGGCCAACTGGCTCAACAGCCTAAGGAACGTGCGGAACATCTGCGCGCACTACGGCCGATTATGGAATCGCACGTTCGATGTGCTTATTCAGGCGCCGGGGCAGGCGCAAAAGGACGCAGGCAGTCCTCTGTCCCCGCTCGTCGATGAGGGCGTTAAGAACAGGCTCTACGGCGTGTTGCTCATCATGCGCCACCTCCTCCTGAGCATCGCCCCGGACCGGGCCGACATGGTCGACCTCGTCGAACTTATTGAGGCCCGGTCTACGACGATCGGGTTCGACATGAGCCAGCTGGGATTCCCAGACAACTGGAGGACCAGTCCGATTTGGGATCGGAGCTTCGTGCTCGACAGCTTGCCCATGCTGGCTGCAAACCTGCTCGACCGCGCCGACAGTCGCACCGCCGTCGAGACACGTGCTTTGCTCACCGCTGCAGAGGCGGACAAGACGGCCCAACCCCAGACGCCGGAGCAGGCGGAGCGGGAGAAGAAGAGGGCCCGCCACAAGCTGCTCAAGGACTATCTCCGCTACCGGGTGGTCATCGAGATCGAGCTCGGCGCGACGAAGCACTATCCTGCCTTCCAGTTCCGCGACGGGAAGATTATTGACGCCCTCGCAGAGACCAACCGGAAACTCGCCTTGGCATGCGGCCAGTCGAATCCTGCAAGGATCGCCGCCGCGCTCCTCGACTGGTGGCAGACGCCGAATCCCGGTTTGCCTCGGGCCGACGACGGCTCCGAGCGATCGCCGCTCGACCTGCTGTACGTGGTGACCGAGCAGGAGTTCGAAGCGTCAGTAGACGAGGCCGATGCTATGAGCAGCTACGTCGTCCCGGAGGCGCAGTGACTATAGGTCTAACTTCAGCCTTGGCTGCAGGACGCCCGTATTAGCGAGGGCACCTTAGGATTTGGGATCAACGTATGCACTCCTGGCTGGGGGCACTGCCCCTGCCCACACGCTGACCCGATTCCTCGCCTACTGACGAGCGTTCAAGAGGACACCTACCTGAGTCATGACGAGCCGACGGATGGAACCTTGCTACAGTCCAGAAATGACGACTGACCTCTCCGCAGCAGCCGAACGTCTCACGGAAGTATGCCGTTCTATCTTTCGGGATGAGTCGCGGTGGATAACGGCTGAGGGCTATCCGGACAGCCTGGCACTCTCGATCATCGATTCCATCTACTCCACAGGCTCGAAGTATCAGGCTGTCATCAACGTGGTAAATGAATACCGGGCTTACAGAACATCCCAGGGCGGTGATGCCGACCGAGACGGTACCAGCGAGCTGATCCAGACTTTCAAGGAGGCTGGAGGCAGCGCCGGATGGGCAGAACTAGTCAACAACAGGAAACCGGCGCACACCAAGAAGAATGCTCCATTGAAGGCTGAAGTCATTCGGCGCGCTGCTGAGGTTCTACAGCATGATCTCGGGGTGACCACACAGGATGAACTGCGTACGGCTTACACAAATAAAGAGATTCGAAAGAAGTTAAAGAATTCCTGGCTATGTCTGCCCAGTCAACGGTCAGGAGTGACTTATAACTATCTCCTTATTCTTGCCGGCTTTCAGTCTGTGAAGCCTGATCGAATGGTTATCCGCTTCGTCGCGAAGCACGCCGGGCTCGAGGCGAAGAAGCTGACGCCCATGGAGACCGCCGATCTGATCCAGCGGGTTGCCGAACTTTACCCGACCCAGCCAAGGCGCTTGGATCACGTGATCTGGCGCCATGTTTCCGGACGGGCCACGTTCAAGGCAGACGAGTTGGGATAACAACTCCTATCTGCTGACCCCGAAGATTGATTTCTTTCTACAACGCCATAAGTGTCCGGTGGAGGCGCCCCCCTGCGGGCCGCGCCCGGTGGCGAATAATGCCGCCGAAAGTCACAGCTCAAAAGGGGTTGGGTTGGACTCGGTCGAGGCGGCACGACCGTTGATGTTTAGGGCCGCGCGGCCGGTTACCGCTGACTTTCTTCATCGGGAGCGTCCAACATCTGCTTGTCTCGTACCTGCTCCGCCCTTTGACGGCTGAGCGCACCAACGACGTTGTCAAGGTCGTCGGGAAACAGGGCCGCGTAGGTATCCAGCGTCACCTTGGCAGATTTATGGCCGAGCATCCTCTGGATGACTTTTACGTTGGCTCCAGCGCTGATGGCGAGCGACGCAGCTGTGTGCCGCAAGTCGTGGGGCGTGACTCGCCGGAATGTTTCATCCGCAGACTGGGCGCGCCTCACAGCCGCGGCGTACCAGCCCGAATCATTGCCAGGCCGAAGGAAACCGCCGCTTTCGGAACTCCAAAGTCGGTCTTCCTGGCCTTTGCCTGCGCATGCGGCCGCAATTGCATCGTCGAGGAAATCCGGGTAGGCGATAGTGCGTCGCTCGTGGTTTTTGACCCTGCCCAGGACGTGCTTGCCGCTGACGTCGGCGACGGCTTCGCGGATGTTTACCCTTCGCTTCGTCAAGGCCACGTTCCGGACTTTCAGTGCCGTGGCTTCACCCCACCGAAGTCCCGTGTAGGCGAGGAACAGCACGAGGTCAGGGTGTTTGGACTCCTGCGCCAGGGACTCGACCTGGGCATGGGTAAGAAATACCTCATCCGGGATTGGTTTCTTCTTGATTACTAAACCGCGAGCCGGGTTTTTCGCGATCCTGTTGTCTTCGACGGCGTGGTCGAGGATGCCGGCTATGAGATCCCGAGCTCTTGCAACCGTCGTGTGAGAACGCCTCTCGCCAAGTTCGTTCAGCCATCCCTGCAGTTCGCGCTTGGTCAGGGCCCCGACAGCGTGATTTCCCCACTTCGGTTTCACATGAGTGCGCCAGGCGCTTTCGACGGAGTGGAAACTGGCGGGACTTATCTTGTGCTCGTGCTGTTCGAGCCAAGGAACTCCTAGCTCCGAGACGGTAGCCTTCGCGTCGGCGCGGTTTACATATGCACCCTTTAGTTTCGACACTTCCACGGTTGCGAGGTGGGCTTCGGCATCGCGCTTGAGCTTGAACCCTCGGTCGTGCCCCCGGGTGCCGTCCGGTTTGGTGTACCAGACCTCGTACAGCCGGCCGCGTGTTTTGGTCTGGTATGCCTTGACGGTGCCCATATGCTCGTTTCCCCTCGGGCGGATCGATTTTTTTGGGTGTCACATTTTGTGAGCAGTTGTGAGGCTACCGTGCTATTCTCGTCGCAGACAACGCAAGAGGTTGGCGTCAGCCGGATTCACCCCCCGGTTTCCCCCTCGATCAAGGCGGCCGGAGTGGTGACTGATCCGGCCACGGCACTAAGCGAACTACCGCTCGGAGCTGAAAGAAGTCCATGTCGTGAGGAAATACCGCCCTCACGAACGGGAGTAGAGCGGTCGCTCCTCCCATAGGACACCTCTAATGTCGTCACCTTCAATTGGCATCACCACACCCCTGCTCGAATCCCTCATCCATCCGGACGTTCTGGCTGAGCGCTTGGGCACCAAGCGCCGGACCGTGGATGAGTGGCGCATCACTGGCAAGGGACCCGCCTTTATCCGGATCGGCCGCAGCGTCCGTTATGCGCCGGAGTCCGTTGACGCCTGGCTTCTGAGCCAGCAGCGCACCAGCACCTCGGAAGAACGCTGAGCGCCGTGATGATCACAATCCGCTCCGGCCGGAGTCTCCCCAGTTCACGCACCCGAAAACTCCCCTCCACCCTCCTGCCGCCCGTTTGGCAGGGACTGGCCTATCGCGCGGTCACCCAGCTGCCCGCAGATACGACAGTCCTTAAGAGTCCGGGGAACCCCATTCGTTCCAACGGGTGCGGCAAGGGCTTGTCGATTGCCGCACCATGCTACGAAATGCCTGGTATCTCAGGCTTTCTGGTCTCGGTGCCCCGCGTGAATCCGCGGGGTCCTTTGGGGGCTCATTTGGGGTTCAATAGGGGTTCATTTAGCGGCACCCTTCCTATTGACGGCAAGGTCGCCCAAGCTCCTGGCGGTGATCGCCGTGGCTAGAGAAGAGAACAACCCCACCAGCATTGCCATAACGCAGTACCTCGAGCCGGCGTACTGGACGTGGGCGATAAACGATGCGAACGGCGCCGCGCTGCTCCAGCAGGGCGCAGGGGCCATTCTCGGGTACGTCGTGCAGCGGCTCGAGGCAGACGGCCGCGAGGTGGTGGAGGCCTGCGGGATCATCCACGACAAGGACTTGCGAGAAGTCTGGAGCGACGTGCAGAAGGCGCTCGTGGTCGAACTGAAGCCCAATCACATTCACGGAGTAATTAAGTTCGTCAGCCGAGCTAAGAGCGCGCCGATACCTCGGCTCGCCGACGTCATCGGGATCGAACCGCAGTACGTCGAGAAGCCGGGGGCCGGGCGGTACGCCTACGACAACATGCTCTCGTACCTTACGCACGCGAAGTACCCCGAAAAGTACCAGTACGCGCCCTCGGAGGTCGTGACGGTGCGCGGTCCCGATTACCTGGGCGTCGACGCAGAGCGGCGCGGGGCGTGGCTGAAGGGGCGCGCCCACGTGAAGAAGAAGCGCGTGGCCGAGGACTTCGAAGATATGCGAGAGCGGGTGCTGCAGGGCGAAATCACCCGGGATCAGATCATGCTCACGGATGATCTTTTTGATATCTATTCTCGCCACACACGGGAGGTCGAGGAGGCTTTGTCAGCGTATGGCCAGCGCCGCGCATACCGTGCGGCGGCGAAGCTGCGAGCCGGCGAGTTCTCGACGCAGGTCGTGTTCGTCTACGGCGTGGCCGGAGTTGGCAAGACCCGGTTCGCCAGCGAGTTCATCTCGGCTGCCATCGCCGCTGCCGAGGCACACGGGGAGCGGTGGCAGATCTACCGGGCAGCAACCTCGAACCCTCTGGACGATTGGCGCGGCGAAGAGGTCCTGCTTTTGGACGATCTGCGGGCCTCAGCGATGGACGCCAACGACTGGTTGCTCCTTCTCGATCCGTACAACGCATCCCCGGCGAAGGCGCGGTACAAGAACAAGGGCGAGGTTGCCCCGAGGCTGATCGTGATCACCGCGACCATCGAGCCGGTGGAGTTCTTCTTCTACGCCCGCCAGAAGGGCAGCGTTGACGAGGCTTTGGACCAGTTCATCCGCCGCCTGGCCTCAGTCGTGAAGGTATTCCGCGAGGACGACATCCTGCGCTATCTCGTGCATCGAATCGGGAAGGTCGAGCCCTACGAGTGGCACAAATGCACGCTGGAGGCCGGCCAACATGACGGGGGCGTCCAGGGGAACATCTATCACCGGAATGCGCCGTACGCGGCGCTGACGTACGGACCCGAATCCTCTGCGGAACATGCCGTGGAAGATGCCGTTGATGCGCTGCTGGGCGGCCTCGCTGAGCACAGCCGGGACGTACCGCTGGCGCTGGTAGCCGGGGTCGCGGCATGAGCGCCTCCTACGGTCAGCACCAGGCGATCTGTGAGGGCTCCAGTGGAGCGCTCACAGGTCGGCGGATCGAGGTGCACAGCGCCGAGGTTGCTCCGCGCAGCGGCCCCCGGAGGGCCCCGGGAACCTTGCAGCGAAGCGTAAAGGTGTATGGGGCTACACTTCCGGCCCTTCCGTTTCTGGAGTGCGGTGCAGAGGCTCCGGTCTTGGGTGCAGGGTCCCATGAGCGGAGGGGCAGCGTGCTTCGGAAACGGAGGCCCCGCGGGGGCGCCGCCGGAGGCTTCACCGGAGCTATGCGGAGGTGGTCGCTGTGAGTTGGACTGTCACCTATGACGCCTCTCCGGAGGCGAAGGTCAAGGCCACCGGCTCCCATGCGGTGGCCCGCGATCGCCACCTCGGTAGGGGGCCCGATCTTGCGGCAGGATTCAACTTCGGACACCGGAACCCCAACATTGACCTGGCCCGGTCGACAATGAACATCTCGTTCGTAAACGACGGTCAAGGCGGCTTCCGCGTGCCGGTAGTTACGAAGGACACGGAGGGACGGAACCGGCCGCCCAGCGCCGAGTTTGCCGACTACCGGGAGAGTCGGCTGGCGCAGGTGAAGAAGCCGCTGCGCAAAGATGCGGTCGTCATGCGGGGCATCATGCTCCAGCTCGACCCGAAGTGGGTGGACGCGCACTGTCCTGACTGGCGTGTCACCGGGCTCAACGACCTGGCGCAGCGATTCATTTACGCCCAGCTCCAGTGGGCGTGTGGGGAATTCGGGCAGCAGAACATCGTCGCGGGGTCCATCGACTTGGACGAAAGCAGCCCGCACCTGCAGTTGGCAATCGTGCCGGTCACCGGCGATGGCCGGCTCTCTCAGAAGGACTTCTTCCGAGGCCCTTCGCATTTCAAGAAGCAGCGCAAGGAGCTCTGCGACGCGCTCGAGAAGACCGGGTACGAGCCCCAGCGCACAGTCACCAGCCGGTCGACCGAGCGGACCTCCAGCGAAGAGTACGCCCGCACGGCGGACAAAGGTCGAGCGACCCTCGCTGTCGCCCAGCGTGACACCAAGAAGCTCTGGGAAGCCCGGCAGGAAGTGCGGATTGAAAAGGCCAAGCTCACCGAGGCTGCCAAGTCCCTTAGTGATGACAGGCAGGAAGTTGATGCACAGCTCGAAGAGGTGCCCCGGCTCAGGCGCAGGGCGAAACAGGATGCGATAGTCGAAGCCCGGGCAGATGCCCGCCAGGAGGTCACAGACGTCCTGCTCGCGGCTCAGGAGCGGGAACGGCGGGCGGCGGCGGCCGAAGAGGCTCATAGGGCTGCTGCTCAGGGCCTCCTGGCCCTGCGCCAGCAAATCCAGCAGCAGCTCGACGACAATCCGGCTCCGCCGAGTTACGACGGCATGCGCCGGGACATCCTCGGAGCCCAGTCACACGTGTTCGTGAAGTTCCTCAAGACCATGCAGCTCAAGGACGGCACGACTCTTATGGACAAGGCCGAAGGCTACGCGCGGAAGGAGTTCGCTGCGCACCAACGTCGCGAAAGTGACGCTTTCGGGCGCTATCGCGGTCCCAGCTATGAGGTGTGGAAGGACCGGAGTCAGGAGATGCAGAGGAAGATCGACGCGGCCAAGTTTTCGGACCAAGTTGCCGACATGGATCGTCAGTTCGAAGGAGCCGACTACGAGAGGTGACACTCCCTGACGCCCTGCGGACCAGCAAAACAGCTGACGGCAGTAACGAATACGAAGACAGGCGACCGGTGCCTGGTGTAGCCTGCACCAGGTACCGGCAGCCGACACCCCTCAACCTGCCGTGTCAGGGAGTTGGCAGCCCTTCCTTCCATATGACGAAATGTTACTAAAGCAATTAATGTTCGTTTCTGAGGGGGTTCTGTTACCCGCCCCCAGGCGGGGCCATTTTCACGAAACCCCCACGGAATAATCGCCTCATGGCATCTCTCATCCACCCACGCACCGGCCGGCCCTCGAAGGGCGAGCGCCATTCATTCACCGTGAAGCTCGACATGAAGCGGGCAGTAAAGCTCGTCCAGATTCTCAAACTCGTTGACATGAATGGGATTGATTATCTCGCGCCAATCATAGAGGCGCACGTCGATGCGATCGACCTCGATGAGCTCGGCAAGCTGCCCCGACGGGGTCAGGCCGCCACAGTGAAAAACAACACGACCTCACCCTCCCGCGCGCTGTGAAACGGAAGCTCACTGAAGCGGAGAAGGCCCGACGGGCTCAAGTACTTGCCCGAAAGATCAATCTGCTTCTGGACGCCGTCTTTGATGAGGCGGGGCGGCCCTACGGCCACCCGGCGATTGAGGCCGCCGCGAAAAGGACCGGCTACAAGATGTCGCGCACCCGCTGGTCGATGCTCAAGAATGGCAGGATCCAGGTAGTCCCTGACGCATGCCTCCGCGCCATCGCCACTGTGTTCGGCGTGGACCCGGAGTACCTGCTGCGTGAGGACGCAAAGCTTCCGCCGCAAGCGGAAGTGATGCTTCCGCACGTGCGGATCAAGAGACTTTATGAGGTACGCGATTTCGCAACCAAGGCCCTGCACAGACTTGACCCTGAACGGCTCGATGCAATAACGCAGATCCTTGACCAAGCCCTGCAGAGGAAGATCGACGCCGCGAGATTCTCCGGGAAGGTTGCCGACGGGAGGCAGCAGGACGAAGGTCCTTCGTACGCAACTCCGAAACTAGACGGCCACCGCGTCGCTTTGCGTGGCCGTGTCCTTCCCCAACAACACGCCCGTGCCCGGGCACGGGCGGCACGACATGGTCTTTCTTTGAGCGACTACCTCGCCGCCCTGATCGACCACGACAGCGGCTTGCCCACCCCGCTTGATCAGGAACCGGAGGCTCCTAGTCCCAGAGCATCAACGTAAAAGCGAGGCTCGCTGATTGTGTCAAGTATTTCTGGCCCCGGAGGGACGGTTGAAAGTGGCCCCACCCCGGCGCGTTAGTGCCGCTCGGGAGCTTTGGTCGGCGGAGCCTTCCAACCGCGTGTGCCCTGGGCGCTGGGAACGACACGTTGTGCAAGGCGGCAGCTATGTCGGGAGGGATGACGGCCTCGGCCTCTCGCTGAAGGTCCCATGTGACAGCGGGGGTAATTTTTTGTCACGAAATTTACAAGCATATTTCTCTAGTCAGCGGATAAAACTCGGTCGTAAAGTGAGCGCCATCACTCATTTCCAGGTCTGGAGCTAGGATGCTTATTGGGGGAAAGCGGCGGACGCCGCAGCGTTCAGATCGATTTGCCGGTGGCCATAGGCCGCCGGCTTTGTTGTTCCGCGGCGCCATGGCCTCCTGCCTGGGGCTGGGGCTGCTGGCGGGAACAGCAGGACCGGGGCTGGCGGTAGTGCCGGTACCCATGGTCATTCCCGGGGCCACCTCCGGGGAGTTGACGACGATCGGGGCGCTCGGTGCCCGGCCGGGCGCGACGCGGCTGCCGCTGCAGATCTCCGACCAGGTCTCCGGCTCGGTTGACCTCGGCACCGGCAACCTGATGCTGTCCGTGAACGGGCTGTCCCTGCCGGGGGTCAACAGCGACGTTCCGCTCGGCGCGGTGTTCAACTCCCAGTCCACCGCCACAACGCAAGGGGACGCCGCGCAACGGTGGACCCTGAACCTTGGCGGGACCGGTTCCCTGTCATCGACGCCTTCGGGCGTGCTCTACACGGCCGGGGACGGCTATTCGGCCCTGTTCACCCCAGTCTCCGGATCCACGACGGCGTTCACGGCCCCGGCCGGAACGAAGGCCGACCTGGTGAAGAACGCCGACGGCACCTACACCCTGACCTCCCGGACCAACGCCGCCGTGGTGACATTCAACACCGACGGCCGCGCCCTGTCCCTCGCCGACCGTAACGGCAACAAGACCATGTTCAGCCCGTCCACCGGCAAAATCACCGGGATCAGCGGGAACAAGGGCGTGACCGGAACCCTCGCCTACGACTCCTACACGGGCACGCTCGCGACCATCACCCAGACCAGCGGCACCGCGACCCGGTCAGCTTCGCTGTCCAATGACGGCTACGGCAACTGGTCCAACTTCACTGACCAGGCCGGCAAAGTCACGGCCTTCGGCTACGACAGCGGAAGGATCTCTACGATCACCGCGCCTACCCGCGCTAAGACCTATCTGACCTATGACGCCTCCGGCCGGGTCACCCGGATCGAACGCGTCAACACCTCGCCCGGCTCGCCCGGGAACTCGATCACCCGGATCGCCTACCCCTCCAGCACGCAGACACTCGTCGCCGGACCGAACACCGACACCGCCGTTGCCGTGGCCTCAGGGCCCCACACCACGTACAACCTGAGCACGGACGGCCGGGTCATCTCGGCCACCGACCCGATGGGACGGGCACGGGCGGCAACCTACACCGGCGACTTCGACACCCTCACCGCCACCCAGGGCACCGGCAGCACGTCCGGGACGACGACGAACACCTACGGGGCGAACAGCGGGCAGTCGCTCACCAAGACAACGTCCCAGGGCGGCGCCGCCGGCCAGGCCGAGTACGCCAACACCGCGGCGAACACGAAGTACCTGGCCACCTCGAGCACCGATGATGCGGGCAACCAGTCGCTGTACACCTACAACGGGGCCGGGAACGCGCTGACCGCCTCCGATGCGATGGCTGCCACCGCGACCCTGGAAGTCAATGGCGACGGCACCGTCAAGTCCGCCCTCGCCCCGGGCAACGGGACGAACAAGACCCTGTACGGCTACAACACCAACCACGAGCTCACGGACCTGACCCCGGTCACCGGATCCTCGCTCGGCGCACGGAAGTTCACCTACGATGCCTGGGCCCGGCCGATCACCGCGACCGACGGGCGCGGCAACACCACCACCTATTCCTACGACGCCGTCGGCCGTTTGACCGGCACGTCCTTCTCGGACGGCACACCGGCGGTGGCCTACACCTACAACGCGAACGGCCAGGTCCTCACCCGCGTCGACGGGTCCGGGACGACCACCTACGGCTACGACCTGATGGGCCGGCTCACGACCCGGGTCAATACCGCCGGCGGCGGCACGATCAGCTACGCCTACGACAAGGCCTCCAACCTGGCCTCGACCACGGACACCCGCGGCACCACCACCTATACCTATGACGACTCCGGCGTGCCGACTTCGCTGCTTTACCAGTACAACTCGGGCACCCACGTCCTGGCGTTCGCGACCGATGACCGGGGCCGGCGCACGGACACCTGGATGGACGCCAACACCTCCCACACGACCTGGGCCGCGCACTCCCACACCGACTACGACACCACCGGGCGGGTCAGCCGCACCACCGCCCAGGTCGGCACCGGAGATACCGACAACCGCCCCGTCATGGACCTGACCTACTGCCACTCCGCCGGGTCCACGGCCCCGACCTGCCCGACCACCACGACCGCGGACCGGTCCAAGATCCAATGGGTGAAAGACAACCTCACCGGAGCCGTCACCGCCTACACCTACGACAAAGCCGGACGCCTCACCCAGGCGGCCGTGACCGGTGGCACCGCACCGATCACCTACAACTACACCTACGACGCCCGCGGGAACCGGCTGACCGCCACCACCACCGGCGCCACCACCACCAGCCAGACGTTCACCGCGAACGCGGCCAACCAGATCACCACCGCCGGATACACCTACGACGGGACCGGGAACCTCACCGCCGACCCCCAAGGGGCCTACACCTACAACGGCGCGCAGCAGATGAGCACCGTCACCAAGGGCGGCACCGTCTACTACTACTCCTACGCCGGCGCCTCGCAGAACGAGGTCCTCTCCGAAACCACACCCAAGGGCTACTACCAGCTGACCTACGGCCGCACCGACGCCCAGGGCCAGCCGATCATCGAACAACTCAGCAAGGACTCCCACACCGCCTACATCGAACACGACCCCGTCACCGGGGAACCGCTGATGCTGCGCACCAGCGCCGGCATGGAATCCCTCTACATCACCGACGGCACCGGCAACCCCACCGCGCTCATCGCCGCCGGGAACTACGTCTCCGTCGCCTACGCCTACGACCCGTACGGAGTGCAGACCATCACCAAAGACGCCGGCGGCAACGCCACCGACCAAACCCCATACACCTTCAAGGCCGGCCTCCAGGACCGCACCACCGGCTGGGTCCACTACGGCGCCCGCTGGTACAACCCCGCCACCGGCCGCTGGACCCAACAAGACACCCTCGACGCACCGCTGAACCCCGCCAACGCCAACCGCTACGCCTTCGCCGCCAACGACTCCATCAACCAGAGCGATCCGACGGGACGCTTCACGATAATCAGTCCCGAGGTGACTTGCGCACTGGGCGTCGTCGGGCTTGGCATAGCCATTTACGGCGCGGTCACTGCAACCGGCGGTTTGGCATTGCCCTTCATCTCTTATGGGCTCTCCGGCTATGCATTGTTTGAAGGATGTTATGACAATAAGGGAGAACCACTGGGAGGGACATACTGATGGTGCGAAGGTTACTAGACTCTCCAGCTAGAAGGTGTACCCGGTGGTGAACAAGCCGAAAGACCGTGGCCGGCGATCGCTGTATCTCCAGATGGCCTCAACGATTATCGCCCTGCTCGTTTTGCTTTCAGTCTTCACCGAGTCGAAATCTACGGAGCGAACGCTAACATCCGGCGCTGGCATGATTGCGTGCCTCATCTTCCTAGCAGTCATCGGTGTGAAGCTGTTCAAGTCTCGGAAGCGACAGCACTGGAACGATCGGAAGCCTTGATCGGAAAGTGGTAAGCCAGTAGTGCAGGGCCCTAGGCCCCTTCGGCAGTGAGGGCCGCCGTGGTTCGACAGCCACGGCACCTTCAAGGCCGGCCTCCAGGACCGCACCACCGGCTGGGTCCACTACGGCGCCCGCTGGTACAACCCGGCCACCGGCCGCTGGACCCAACAAGACACCCTCGACGCACCGCTGAACCCCGCCAACGCCAACCGCTACGCCTTCGCCGCCAACGACCCCATCAACCACTCGGACCCCCTCGGCCTGGCGTGGCAACCAACGACGGGACAGCTAGTTGGCGCAGTTGCAACTGCTGTAGTGGTGTTCGCAGTCGGAGCAGGCGTTTGCGCTGGGAGTGCGGGGCTAGCCTGTGTGGCGGCGGCAGGAGTAATAGGAGGCGGACTCGGAACCGCGATAGGAGCCGGAACTGGGACAGCAATCGATGGAGGATCAGGACAAGACATCCAAGACGCAATTTCCAACGGGTTGGGCCTCGGTACTATCGGTGGAGCAGTCGGCGGATTCCTTGCAGGTTTATAGGAGACGAAAGATGAGTTACCGAACAACTAAGGACCGCATCACCATCATCGCCTTGCCGCTTCTCGGTGCCGGCATCGGCTACTTGCTGCTGGGATTTCCTGGAGCGCTGCAGGGGCTTGGTTTAGCGCTCGGACTCGTCCTACTGCTGCTCGCAGGAAGGTGGACGAGCAAACGAGACGGTCGGGAAGACACCGGGTCTCGACCGGAGACTGAAGCGGGCGACAACTCGAGCTCGTCTTCCTGACATTGAGCAGGAGTAGCTAATGGGTGGTGTCTGCGGAAATTCCTTCCTAATCCGGACTGCTTCCGCCACCGGGGCCAGCGTCAGCCGCTGAGCCGACCGCAAGCGTAGTCGGCGCCAACCACACCCGGACGTGGGGGAAAGGTATGCAGTCCAGGGTCTTCTACAGGAGGATTTGGGGGGTCGTCGCACCGGTAGGACGGTAACAGCGATTTCCCGGGCGTCTTGGTGGCAAGTCGGCTATCTCGTCGCCTTGGCAGCCATCGTGAGCTTGTTGGATCCAACCCGCCACACGTGGTGCTCGGAATCGTGGTGCTGGGTCTGGCCCCTGGTGATCACCGTGTGCAAGCTCCAGGCAGGGGCGCAAGGGAGAAAAGCTTCCTTATCGAGGTTCATGCCACGAGTCGAGGACCGGGAAGCGCCATACTTCGTTTCCGCACCACTGGCCACTCGTTTCCGCGGGGCGGCAACGAACGGGATTTAGTTGGCTGCCAACGCCCTTGGAAGAATGGCTGGGAGGACTGTCCTGCGTCCCGGGTCGTCGCAGCATCCTACGTTGCCGCCGGATCCGTAACGCTAGGTGGCCGTCCGCTTGAGGCTGTGGGCGAGGCGGTAGGAGTCGGTGCCGGTTTCGATGATGGCGCCGTTGAAGGTCAGCCGGTCAACGATCGCCGCGCACAGGCGGGGGTCGGTGAAGGTTTTCGTCCAGCCGGAGAATGATTCGTTGCTGGCGATGGCGATGGAGTTCTTTTCCTCGCGTTCGGTGAGCACCTGGAAGAGGAGTTCGGCGCCGCGGCGGTCCAGTTCCATGTAGCCGAGCTCGTCGATGCAGAGCAGATCGACCCGGCCGTAGCGGGCGATGGTCTTGGCCAGGATCTTCTCGTCGGCGGCTTCGACGAGTTCGTTCACGAGCCTGGTGGCTAGGGTGTATTTGACCCGGTAGCCCTTCTCGGCCGCTGCGGTGCCGAGCCCGATGAGCAGGTGGGATTTCCCGGTCCCGGAGTCCCCGATGAGGCACAGGGGTGCGCCTTTGCGGATCCAGTCGCCGGTGGCGAGGGTGTGGATGGTGGCGGGGTTGATGTTGGGGTTGGCGTCGAAATCGAAGTCCCCGAGCCATTTGTCCCGGGGAAAGTTCGCTGCTTTGACGCGGCGGATGGAGGAGCGCCGGTCCCGGTCATCACACTCGGCCAGCAGCAGCTCCGCCAGGAAGCCCTGGTAGGAGAGTTGTTCCTTCCCCGCGACGGTGAGCGCTTCGTCGAGCACGGCCCGGATCGTGGGCAGGCGCAGCCGGCGGCAGGCCTGGTCCACAGCTGCCACCGCGGCCTGTTCGGTCAGGCCGCGCCGCCGGCGCAGGGTCGGAGTGATGGTCGTCGAGGGTGCTGCTGGGCTCATGAGATGTTCTCCTTCGACACGGTTCCTGCGGGATGATCGGTGCGTTTGGCCAGCAACTCGTCGTAAACCCCGATCGACGGAAGCGGGCGCGTGTCCGGCGGGAGCCCGGCGATGACCGCGGCGGGGTCCATGAGCCGGCGCTGGGTCAGACTGACAACCCGTTGCACATTCACCTCGTCATGAGCACCGGGATGACGGTCCGTCCCGGATCCACCCGAGGGGATACTGGAGGCGTGTCTGCGGGCTTCGACCGCGACGACGTCGGCACTTACGGCCCCCACCCCGAGTGCCGCGGTGATCCCTGCCTGGACGTCTCCGGCGTCCATGGACCGGTGAAGCAGCAGGACGTCGATGAGTTCCCGGGTTCCGTTGGCGTCGCCGTTCACCCGGCGGGCGGCAGCCCAGAACGCCTCGTGGGCGCTGGTGAACGCCCCGGACTCCCGTGCCCGGGCCAGGGCGGTGGATCCGGGCAGCGCCCCCGGCTTGGTCTTGAGGACCTCGAGGTAGTGATCCAGCTGGACTGACTGCCCGTGTTTGGCAACGATCCGCGGGTGCCTGGCGGCCACGGCGCGGCCGTCGAACACCACGACTTCGGAGGCACGCAAGGACACCCGGACCTTCCTGCCAATAAACTGTGCCGGGACGGAGTACTTCACCATCCGCACGGTGATCATCGAGGACCGGTCCACCCGCGGTGTCAGCACCAGCCCCGGGTCGAAGGCCTCTGCCGGCAGTGGTGCCAGGAACGGCTGCTCGGCGGCGAAGTCCTGGCCGATGGTGCGGATCCTGTCGTTGATCCGCCGGGCCTCGTCCCGGGCTTCCCAGTCCCGGATCCGGTCATTGAGCTCATCCAAAGACCCAGCAGCAGGCATGGGCGAGAGCCGGTTGCGGCGGAACCAGCCCACCTCGCCCTCGACCCCACCCTTTTCATGAGCCCCGTCGATGCCAGGCTGGCAAAAGAAGGGGTCGAAGCCGTAGTGCGAGCGGAACAGCACCCACCGGTCATTCTCCAAACGCTGCCGCCCCTGCCCGGACACCACCGCGGTGACAGCGCTGGTGAGGTTGTCATACCTGATGTGTTTGGTCGGGATGCCGCCCAGGACCTGAAAGGCTTCGATGTGGCCTTCCAGGAAAGCTTCCTGGGCCTGCGTCGGGTAAATCCGGTGGATGGCCTTGCCGGAGTGGGACAGCCGGAAGACGAACATGTGGCACTTCGTTTTCACCCCGTTCAAGACCACCCAGACTTCACCGAAGTCCACCTCCGCCTCCGCACCAGGCGCATGTTCCTGCGGGACGAACACCTCGATCCGGCGGCCGGCGTCAACATCGATCTGAGCCCGGCGGATCCGCACATAGTCACGCACCGTCGAATATGAGAGTTCTTCCGCGCCGTGCTCCTCGATGAGCCGGGCCAGGATCCTGCGGGCGGTATGGCGCTGCTTCCTCGGCGCCGTCGTGTCCTCGGTCAGCATCGCATCGATTGCCGCTTTGAACGGCTCCAGCCGCCACGCCACCCCTTGTCGCGGTTTGCGTCCCGGAGGAGAGGCGGATTCCAGCGCCTGCCGCACCGTCCTCCGGTGAACCTTGTGTTTGCCCGCCAGCGCACGGACCGACAGGCCCTCGACCCGGGCGTCCCTTCGGATCTGCGCGAACAACTCCACTCTCGACTCCATCCAGACCAGCCTTCCGCCGCATCCATCCACTGATGAATCCAACGCTGAAGGCGGGGCCACATATAACCGTCACAAGCTGCCCGGCGAGTCACGAATGGGGCCAGAAATAACCGTCTTACCGGGGCCATCCAAACCTGTCATAGTCAGCTCGCATCTGCGGGCCTCCCTCTAAGGTCGCCTAGGCGTCGTCGATGCTGGCGCGGCATCGATCCCGCGGGTGGATTGCAGAGCCGACATCAGGCGGTGGGCGTTCGCGGGGGAGGTCAGCAGGTAGCTTGTCTCCACCAGTGAGTCGAACTCGTCCTTCGCCATCAAGACCGCGGATCCACGTTTGGACACGATCTCGATCTCGGTGCGGTCGAGGTTCACCCGCTCGATGAGACGGGCGAGGTCGCGGCGGGCTTCACTCGTTGTTATGGCCATGACGTCCTCCTGGCTTGCTAGTACTCGCTAGTGCCCGCTTTTCGCACCAGCGTTCTTCCGAGTGTTAAGCCCGTGTATGGCTCTAGCCCATTATGGCCGCCCAGATCACGACCAAAAGCGGAATGGGGCCTTGCCTGCTAGCAGCCATGCCGACCAGTCCCTGTTAGCTAGCGACTGTCTGTTCACGCGCAATGCCCTGTACAGAGGAATTCTTCACCCACTCCGGAACTTCTGCGGGGAGGGGGACGGAGGCCAATGTACGGTTAGCCTCTCGGCCGAACGCCGTGTATCGATAGGCGTTTGATTGTATGCACATCGAATAAAAAAGGCGCTCGATCAACGGCATCTCACTTAGCGGGCGCAGTACGGCGATGTTCTGCGCTGTGTAGAAAGGAAGCTGCTGAACGTAAGTTGCAAGTGCTGCTCCGCCCAACGCTACAGTTAACAGCCCTGGTTCATAGGGGCGGACACCGGGCAACTCTTCGACGATTGCCGAAACTCCTTGGTCGCGCCCTTTACGTCCGACGAAGGCGACGCCAGAGGAGGCATGGCGCATTTTGTTCAAATCAAATTTGTTGCCATAGCTAACATTGAATATCTTGTCCAGGCGAACGGTCGGTTCGTTCGGCACGGCTACAACGCCGGCCGGAATTGGGGCTATGGACTGGTTTAGCCATTGAAAAGACGAATTTGTAGCCGCCGTAACCCAGATCGGTACCTCGGTCGGGAGCATTATGCTCCCGAGTGTGCGATTCGCCTGTCTCCCGTACGAATACCTATATTTGTTGGCGAGGATGCACCTAGCCCACCACAGCTTCTCAGTTGTCGACATGCTCGGATCCTTGGCAGAAAGTATTGCCACGTCTCGACCGCAGACGAACGGTTCCGGCTGAAGGAAGGTCGATAGAACCCCGTTACCCCCGAGCGCGACGCTCATCTCTCCTGCGAGGCCTAAAGACCATGAAGGATCAACGGCTACTCGGGCTGTAACCCCATTGTGAGTCATAGCTCTGCTCACGAAGTTAATTCCGTTCGGTCGTTCGACCTTTGCCAACCGATTGAGTTCAAGCGACTGGCCGTATCGAACGTTGAATAGCTCGGAGACCTTAGGCACCTTGGTGCTCGCTTTCGGGAACTCCATGTGTCAATTGAAAGATGGCGTAGTCCCGGAGGGTCTTTTCAAAGTCAGCCGGCGTAAGGGACGAGTAGTCCGTTTCCATGTAAGCCTCGGCGCACCATTCGTCGTCCGCTGTCACAGTCTGAGTCACAGAATGACCTGGTGAAACACTGCGGTTCCTATAGTCTGATACCCACCGGTCCCGGATGGTCTCCCATTTCTGTTCGGGGTCGACCCTTCCGAGATGCTTAGTCTTGATGAACCCATCGTCCTTCCAGTACCCGAACCACGTCTTTCGGTTGGACTCCAGATGGGGAATTCCGGCAGTGAACACCATGATGCAAGTGACAACCCCAACGGGGTAAAACAGCTCCGTGGGCATGGACATGACTGCCTCTAGAGTGTGGTGCTTCAACAAGACTTGCTTGTGCACGCTCGGAGCAGTGGCGCAAGACATAGGCACAATCGCAATGCCTCTTCCACCTGGCACCATAACGTCGAGCATCTGCTTTACGAAAGACAACTCGCTCTGCTTCGAGTCTTTCTGCGCGTAGGGCGGATTGATCATGCCGACAGTGGGCCGGTGATTCTCCCGGATGTCCTTGCTGATGGCTGTGTCAAAGCAGGAAGCCTGATAAAGGTTGGCTTTTCCGTCCCCGCGGAGAATCATGTTGGAAGCGGCCAGCGCGTACATGTTCGGTTGGTTCTCCACGCCGATAAGCCGGTTTCGGCGGATGTCGGCGCGTTCTCCTTCAGTGGTTGCTCCAGCGAGCATGTGGTTCATGGCAGAGATGAGGAAGCCAGCCGTACCGGCGCAGGGGTCCAGGACAACATCACGCTTCGTGACGTTGGCGAGTCGTGAGAATAAATCCGTGACGTGTCGGGGAGTCAGCACGATTCCCAGAGACTTTTTGTCCCCCCCTGTGTATTTCAGGAACTCACCGTAGAACTGCCCGACGATGTCGTAATCTCGGTGACTCTCCACAACTGGGAGGACGTGCTGGGCAAGTGAGCTGACCAGCTGGTTCAGCACGCCCTTGGGATGTTCGGGTGTCGCCTTCCCGAGCTCAGGATGCACAGAAATGGATGAATACGGCTGGGCCATATTCTCCTTCTTGGCCTGAGGTAGCTCGGCGTCATGGATTTCGTCTTCAATGGTTTTTAGCCAGAAGCGTTGAAGACGATTGGCGGGGTAGGCGTCAAAGGTTTGGGCAAAGGTGGGATTTCTGAGGGCTATGAGTGTGCCTGAGACGGCAAGAGGCTTCTCACTCTCGGTCAACTTGCCATAGTCTCGCATGAAGTTATGGAGGTCGCGGCTGTACGCCATCAAATCCTTGATGCGGGCATTTTCCACCGCTGGATCGAATTTAGCGGCGTCGACGTAATCAGCGAATGCCACGATCTTGTCGAGTGCGGCTCCTCCTCGAGCCTCGAGGGCTCTGGCTTTCGCTTCGCCCCGTGCGTGCAAGAATGTCGACACCTGCAGCGAATCCTCGTCCATACCCGATACGGCTACTGCAATGACGTGGTAGTTCCGTGCGAGGGCCCTTGCATAGAGAAGGACGCCGTCGACTGCGAAGTCGATAGGACGATCACGATTGACGCTCTCATGGCGGCGGACGTCCGACTTGCACTCGACCACCAAAACGATGTCGGGAACATCTGGGGAGGTCACGATGAACTCGGGCGAGCCGCCCCCCTTGCCGCCGGTTTTGGAAGCGCTTTTCAGGAGCCGGGATACATCGACGATTGAGCTCTTCTGTTCCTCGACTCGAACATTGCTGTCAGCGTCGAAGTAGTCAAGATCCCGGAACGCCTCCCGGACGAGGCCTTCGGTGATTCTCTCGTTGCGCAGCGCCAATTCATTGCCCTCTTCAGTCGTACCTCTTGCCTACACCAGGCCAAGGGCGTCAAGTCGATATGGAGTCTATCGGCTGGCCCACCGTCCCGGTCACTTCAACATGCTCAACTGCCTTCCAGATCGGCCTCCGGAACGTCTGGGCCACTCATGGCAGGCGGTAGCGATGGCCGCGTCCGCCCGAAGGCCGGTGAACGTCTAGCCTGGCTATGTGTCCCTGCAGGCCAGCGTAGGAATACAGCTACACCTCCGAAGAGTGCGACCACAAATCCGCCGGTACGGGCTTGTCCGGGCCAGTCGGTAGGCTTTGCAAAAGAAGCTCATACAAGGAGGAACCTTGGGCAGGAAAGTCAACTATGAAAAGTCAGTGAACGACATAGTTTCCAGCGCACTAGACACCCGCCGTGGCTACGCCATACCAACGACGGATACGATCAAGCTGAGCAACGGTGGTGTCTGGGTGGACGCTGTGTACCTCTACACCGACATGGCAGATTCCACCGGACTAGCTAAGAAGCACAGTAAGACGACGGCTGCCCAGATCGTCCGTTCCTTCCTCGCCACGGTAACTCGGGTAATCAGGGACAACGGTGGAGAGATCCGCAGCTTCGACGGCGACAGGGTGATGGCCATCTACATTGGAGATGACGCCGCAACGAAGGCTGGGAAGACCGCCCTCGAAATCAAGTGGGTTGTGGACAACATCATCGAGCCCGGCGTATCGCTTGCACTTGATGAGTACTACCGGTCTTCTTGGAAGTTGAGCCACCGGACAGGCATAGACATGGGCGAGGCGCTCATTGTCCGCGCGGGTGTACGGGACAACAATGACCTCGTTTCCATTGGAGATGCCCCAAACATTGCGGCAAAGTTGAGTGACCTTCGCGGGGCGCGTACGTTCATCACTGATCGAGTCTGGGACGCGATGAGTGCGGAATACTGCTTCTACGATTCGAAGTGGGTTTGGTCTGACGCCGCGCCAACTGACATCGGCGGTGGAAGGGTCGAGAAGGTTAGGCAGTCCAGCTGGGGCTGGGTGGTCTCCTAACCGTTGCCGGGCCACCGCTTTTTCGATCGCCAAGCAAATTGTTTGGCGTGCACGCTGTAGAGAAGCAAGGGGGAAGTATGGCGCTGAAGTCGGACGTCGAGAGTGATATCGCGAAGACGGTCACCACACAGCTCAGCACGGCGGAACGGCATGACGGAACAATAGTTTCTGTACCTGACCCCGCCAAAATGGGTTACTCGGAGGGGCTCTACCTGCCCTCCACCTATCTCTATGCCGACATGGCCGATTCGTCTGGTCTCGTAGCGATTTCCCCTCCCGACACGGTAGCCCGAGTCATGAAGGCCTACCTTTCCGTATGCACTCGGATCATCCGGGCGCATGACGGACATATTCGCAGCTTTGATGGGGACCGCGTGATGGGGATCTTTGCCGGGACTGATATGGACTCGCGCGCCGTCAAGGCTGCTCTCCACATCAAGTGGTCCATGCAATTCCTGGTTCAGCCGGCCATCGAGAAGCAATTCGGGTCCGTTCAGAAAAACGGCTGGAAGCTCAAGCATGCTTGCGGGATTGCGGGAGGTAAGGCCCTTCTAGTTAGAGCAGGCTTCCGAGGCAACGACGACATGATCTCCATCGGCGTCGCCCCCAACCTTGCAGCCAAGCTAAGCGATAAACGCCAGGCTCGGTTCAACACCTTTATCGCGAAAAGCGTCTATGAGAATCTGACAGAAGAAGTCAAGCTCTCCAAGGGCGCGAACATGTGGGAAGGCCCATACAAGTTCGAGATGGGTGGAAAGAACTACTCCTACTACAAGTCGTCCTATCGGCGGTCCCTCTGATGGTTTGGAACAAAAAGCCAGAATCCGTAGTGGACAGCACTCGCAAGGATTCTCTCGAGACAGCTTGGAAAGTCCACGGCGCCATTGTTGATTGGACAGGCAAGGTGGACGCGAAGGCGTCGTTTGCCTTCGCCATTGAGTCCGCCGGAGTGGCAACGACGGTAGCGCTCTCCGGTGATAAGAGAATGTTCAGCGTCCTTGAAGGGCCGTGGCAGAACGTCCTCTACAACGGCGGGATCCTGTCGTTGCTGATCGCGGCTGCTTTCGCGGTATGGGTGGTTATCCCGAGACTGAGAATGTGGCACGTTCGGAGTGAGTATCCTGACAACTTCATTTACTTCGGGCACCTGAAATATTGGAACCCTGAGGACCTGCCCGATGCCATCGGCGGGAAAGATCTCTTGCCAGTCCTCGCTCGCCAGATGGTGAAGATGAGTCAGATTGCTTGGCGTAAACACGTGTCTGTGAAGATTTCGATGTGGCTCGCGATTACTGGCGGTGTGTCCTTGGTAGTGTGCGGCGTCATGCTTAGATTCGGTATGACTCCATAGCCGCGCCAGAAATGCCCTCGACGTTGGACCTCAACCTAGAACGCATGCGTGCCACATCCCTTCTTGAACGGTCCACACTTGGGGACCGGGTTCCGTGTCGCTTCGGGTGTTGTTTCGCATAACCAAACCGGCCGGTTCGGACCTGTAGTGCGCGCGATGTCGGGCTAATGCCCCAAGCATCGGGCACAACGCCTCTCGCTGAAAACCGTGAGCTTGGAAATTTCTGAAATGGTGCAGCGAGCTTCCCTGCCTACGCCGATGTGTCTTCGTGCAGGTAATGCCTTGGGGTGAGCCTGGCGGAGCGAAGTCCCGCTTTTATCGCTGGACGGACCTGCCGCGGGTCCGCCCGGCCCGCCAACCAGGAACGTTCCTATCCAGAAGCTTCATCTTGGCGGCGTTCAGTTCGCCTCTGCGGTGTTTTTGCCGCTGCGAGTGGATCCACACACCCAGGGTATGTTCCAGCTCTGAGGCGTAGTCGTGGTGACGGGGCCACTCGTTGCCCTCGGCGCGGAAGTCCATGAGCTGGACCAGACGGTCATGCCATCGGGCTTCGTCCGCGGCCGCCCTTGGATTTGCGTCCCATCGAGGGATGCGCGCGAGACCGTCACGGTATGCAGGGTCCAGGTTGCGCTCGGCTGCCTCGCGCCGGCGGTCAGAGAGCCACCGGGCCATCGACCGTTCCTCCTTGTCATCGGAGCTGTCGCGGGGGAACCGGTCTTCGGCCTCAACCCAGTTGATGATCTCTTCCATGCGGGCAAGGCCCGCTGGAGAGGGGCTGGGTTCGGTGCCGGCGGCGGCCAGGTGTTCCACCTCGAGCCTCGGGTCCTGGCGGCGAGCGATGACCAAGTGGTAACCGACAGTGGCGGGGTCGGCGCGCACTAGCTCAGCGATGCGTTTCCGGCTCAGCCCGAGCCGGTACATCAACACCCATTCCGCGTCAGGAGCGCGCCGCAACTTGCTGTCCATGATGGGTGTCATCATGCCACGGCGCCGGCTCGAAAAAGGCCCCCTGTTGGGGGAATGTTCTGACGCTGCGGCGTGAAGTGGGCACTGATTGGATCGTTCAGCATCCACCCGGTCCGACAGGGACTATTGCCAGTTATAGGAAGTTATAGCCCGTTATAGGAAGAACCCAATAACCCCTTATGACTCAGGGCTCGAACCCGGCGGGACCGCAAAGCCCAGGCTCAGGTGCGCTGCCGAAATTCGGCGCGGTGACGAACCCGAGGCCACTCCTTCGAGCTCCTCGGAGCATCGGACTGAGCTGTCCCGGCCGGATGTCTCGTTCAAGGCATCCGCGTGGGTGCGAGCCCACGGTGGGGTCCGGGCACGTCGTGCCGGGTGGATCAATCAGGGTGCTCGGCTCCAGCCGGGACCTGAATGGGAGAAGTAAATCAACAACATAATGACCGTTATGTTGTAGGCGCAGAAGGCCTCCGCTGTGTTGAACATGGCCCCCTTGCGGTTATTGTCCGCTCTGAGATGATGGACGCAACGGGCAAGAGGGGCGGTTCAAATGTCTGCTGGTGAGGAGGAATGCCGGACCTCCAGGGAAAAGACCATTCGACGTATACGGGACGGCATCCGATCGGCCCAACTTCGCGTCGCCTTGGACGAGGCCCGGGGGCGTGAGACCCCGGAGGCGGTAGTACGACTGGCGAAGCTGACGCCCCCGAAGCTGCCGTCACCCTTCGTCACCTTGAGAACGCCGGATGGGACGCTCCGGAGGGACCCGGAGGCTCGGAGAGAATTGGTGCTCCACATACGCCGCAACATCCTGGCTGCGCAGTTGAGGGTCGCCCTGGACAAGGAGCGGGGCCGGCCGACCCCCGAGGCCGTGAAACGACTGGCCCAGAGAAAACTTCCGTCACTCGGGTGAAGATGAAGGACGCCGCCCCCGAACCATCGGCTCGCCGCTGTGGCGCGTCTGGAAGTACCTCATGTGGGGGTGACCCGTCGAAATATGCACCAAAAATGCACCACGAAGACCCTGAGAATGCAGAAAACCCCCGGTTTCCCGGGGGTTTTCCTTGGCGGTGACGGTGGGATTTGAACCCACGTTGGCTTTTACACCAAACAACATTTCGAGTGTTGCACCTTCGGCCGCTCGGACACGTCACCAACCTGAATAGGGTACCGGAGCAAGGCGCCCAACCCCAAAACGGCGCCCAAACGGCCGCGAAAAACGCCCCGCCGCGCCCCGCCCGCGGCGCCGGAACTTCCCCACGTCCGGCCGCGGCACTAGATTCGTAAGCAAGATGAGCAACCCGAACGAGACAACCCCGGCCCCAACCACCGCAACCGCATACTGGACCGTCGGCCCGGAACAGGGTGAACTCCGGCGCGAGGAACTGCCCGCGCCCGGCCCGGGCGAAGCCCTGGTGCGTTCGCTCTACTCCGGCATCAGCAAGGGCACCGAGATGGTGGTGCACAACGCCCGCGTGCCGGAGTGCATTGCCGCGGAGATGGCAGCACCGCACCAGGAGGGCAACTTCCCGTCACCGGTGAAGTTCGGCTACCTCTCCGTCGGCGTCGTCGAGGAGGGGCCCGCGGACTTGCAGGGCAAGACGGTCTTCTGCCTCTACCCGCACCAGGACCGCTACATTGTCCCGGTCGAGTCGCTCACCCAGGTCCCGGACGACGTTCCCGCCCGCCGCGCCGTGCTCACCGGCACCGTGGAAACCGCGGTCAACGCCCTGTGGGAGGCCGGTCCCCGCCTCGGCGACCGCGTTGCCGTGATCGGCGCCGGACTGGTCGGCGGCATGGTCGCCAAGCTCCTCGGAACCTTCCCGCTGGGCCGGCTGCAGTTGATCGACGTCGACCCGGCCAAGCGAGCCTTCGCCGACACGCTCGGCGTCGACTTCTGCCACCCCGACGACGCGCTGCCGGACTGCGACATCGTGATCCACTGCTCCGCCTCGCAGGCCGGGCTGCAACGCGCCCTGCAACTGGTGGGCGACGAGGGCGAGATCATCGAGATGTCCTGGTACGCGGACCGCCTGGTCACGCTGCCGCTGGGGGAGGACTTCCATGCCCGCCGGCTTTCCATCCGCGCCAGCCAGGTGGGCGTTGTTGCCCGCGCCCGGCGTCACCGCCGCAGCAACGCCGACCGGCTGGACCTCGCCGTCTCGCTGCTGGCCGACCCGGTCTTTGATGCCTTCATTACCGGCACGTCCAGCTTCAGCGAGCTGCCCGACGTCGTCCAGCGCCTCTCCGGCGGCAGCCTGGACGCGCTCTGCCACGTCATCGAATACCCCGCCGGCGATCCCGCCGCCGTAGACTCCACCACCGACGCCCCCGCAACAGAAACCACGAGGTAATCCGTGTTCAGCCTGACCGTCCGCCGCAATTTCATGATCGCCCACAGTCTGCCGCGCCCGGCCTTCGGCCCCGCGCAAGGCCTGCACGGCGCCACCTTCGTCACCGAGGTGACCTTCCGCCGTCGGACCCTGAACGAGGATGCGATCGTGCTGGACATCGGCGAAGCCGGCGACGTGCTGGACGACGTCCTGACGGGCCTGAACTACAAGAACCTGGACGAGCACCCGGACTTCACCGGCAAACTCAGCACCACCGAAGCCCTGGCCCAGTACATCGTCGACGCGGTGGCCGGCCGGATCTGCGGCGGGCAGGACGGGAAGGCGCTCACCGGCATCGACGTCACCCTGCGCGAAACCCCCGACGCCTGGGCCAGCTACTCGCTCGAGTTCGACGCCGGCTAGCAGCCCCGTGGAAGCGCCCGGCCTCCGGCTCCTGGTGCCCGGCAACGTGCGCCACAACTCCGGCGGCAACGCCTACAACGCGGCGCTGCTCCGCGCCCTCGCAGCCCTCGGGGTGGCGGCGGAATCTTATGAGGTCGACGGCGACTGGCCGGTCGGCAGCGCGGCGGACCGGCAGCGGTTCGGCCGCCTGCTGACGGAGTCCGACGGCGGCCAGGTCACCCTGGTGGACGGCCTGGTGGCCTGCGGGGCGCCGGACGAACTGGAAGCGGCGGCCGCTGCCGGGGCGCCGGCCTGGATCCTGCTGCACATGCCGCTGGCCGCGCATCCGGAACTGGAACGCCGGGCCCTGCAGGCCGCGGCCGGCGTCATCTGTACCAGCAACTCCGCCGCGGCGGCCCTGCGGGAACGGCACGGGCTGCTTGGGTTGCACGGGCCGGGCGGGATCAGCGTGGCGCTCCCCGGCACCGAGGCCGCCCCGGCCGCCGCGGGATCCGAGCCGCCGCACCTGCTCGCACTGGCCGCGCTGCTGCCCAACAAGGACCAGCTGCTGCTGCTGCGCGCCCTTTCGCAGCTCATGGACCTGGCTTGGACGGCGTCCCTCGCCGGTTCGGACACCGCGGATCCCGGCTACACCGCCCTGCTCCGGCAGGAAACGGAACGCCTCAGCCTGACGGAACGCGTCCGCCTGCCCGGCGAACTGCGCGGAGCCGCGCTGGACGCCGAGTGGGCTGCCGCCGACCTCAGCCTGCTGATTTCCCGGGCCGAAACCTACGGGCTGGTGGTCACCGAATCCCTGGCCCGCGGCGTGCCGGTGATCGTCCGGCAAGGCACGGGTGCCGTCGAGGCTCTCGCCGCCGGCACCCCCGGAGCCGCCGGGACCGCCACTGCCGACTCCGCCGGGACCCCCGCAGCCGAAGCAGTTGCGCTGCCGGGCGCCGCCGTCGAACTCAACGCGGACCCCGCGCCGCTGGCAGCGCTGCTCCGCCGCTGGCTTACCGACCCGGAACTCCGCGCCGAATGGCGGGCCGCCGCCCGGGCCGCACGGGATCGCCTACCCGGCTGGGACGCCACGGCGCGGGCCGTGCTGGCCGTCCTTGGCGCGCGCCCCACGGAATAGCGGCGGAAAACGGACCCCGGGATCGATACCGCCGCCGGGGAAGCTGGTGCAGAATGACCCCATGACCACCGAGCCCATGACCGTGCAACTGCCGCCCGCCGAGAGCCTCACCCTTGAACGGCTGCGCGCCTGGTCGTGGCACCGGCAGGGCTTGGACGGCTCGCTGGCCGGGTGCACAGCCGAACAGGTGTTCGCCCGGGCCGGCTGGGCGCGGTCCGTGGGCGGCGCCAACCCGTACCTGACGCTCTTCGCCCGGGCCGGCATCCGGCGCGGGCAGGTGGACCGGGACGTCCTGGCGCACCGGATCCTGGAACTCCCGACGGCGCGTGGCTGCACCTACGTGCTGGGCGCCGACGACTTCGCTTGGGCGCTGCGGCTGGGACGGGACGGCGCCGAGGCAAGCTTCAAGGTCGCCGGCCGGCTCGGGGTGGACCGGGGCGAAATTGCGCTGCTGGAGGAACAGGTGTTGCATGCCCTCGCCGAAGCGGGAGTGCCCATGGACCCTCGGCAACTCAAGGACGAACTCGGCGATTCGGTTCGCAACCTCGGCGAGGAGGGCAAGAAGAAGGGTGCCACGACCACGCTGCCCACCGCGCTGGGCATCCTGCAGGCGGACGGGCGGATCCGCCGCGTCCCCGCCAATGGCCGGCTGGACCAGCAGCGCTACGCCTACGAGCCGTGGGGGCTGTCGCCGAGCACGCTCGGTGACGAGGAAATCCGCGCGGAACTGATCCGCCGCTACCTCGGCTGGACCGGAGGAGCCACCTTCAAACAGTCGCAGTGGTTCACCGGCTTCACGGTTGCGCAGAGCAAAGCGGCGCTCGCCGCTGTCGACGCCGTCGAGGTCCCTACCGCCGCCGGCGGGGACCCGCTCTGGATGCTGCCCGACGACGTCGACCGCCTCGCCGCCTTCGAGGAACCGGCCGCGGAACAAATCCAGCTGCTCGCCGGAACCGACTCGCTGGTGCTGCTGCGCCGGAACGCGGCGGAGCTGCTGGCCGCGGAGGACCAGGACAAAAAGGCGCTGGGCTCGCTCGCGCTGCAGGCCGACCTGCCGGACCATCCCATCGTGGACCGCGGCCGGATCATCGGGTTGTGGCAGTACGATCCGGGCCGGGAGGAGCTCGCCGCCTGGGTGTTTGGCACACCGACGGCGGCCGTGACTCAGCGGATCGCCGAGGTGGAGGCCTGGATCAGGGAGGACCTGGGCGATTTCCGCGCCTTCAGCCTGGACTCGCCCGCGTCCCGGCAGAAGCGGATCGACGCGCTGCGGGCGTCCACCACGGCCACCGCCGAGCGGTAGCCGTGGAATCGCGCTAAGTGAGGCGCGGGAGCATCAGGCGCCTCGGTGGCCGGCGAAGAAATCCCGCAGCAACGAGCCGCACTCCTGCTCCCGGACCCCGGCGTAGACCTCCACCCAATGGTTGAGCCGGCGCTCGCGGAGAATGTCGAAGACGGAGCCGGCGGCCCCCGCCTTCTCGTCCCAGGCGCCAAAGACCACCCGCGGAATCCGGGCCAGCACCACGGCGCCGGCGCACATCGCGCACGGTTCCAGCGTCACCACCAGGGTGCAGTCCTCCAGCCGCCAGCCGTCGTCGTGCAGGCCCGCCAGGGCGCGGCGCGAACGCAGCCGGGCCGCGGCCTCCCGGATCGCCACCATCTCGGCGTGCGCCGTCGGGTCCCCGAGCGCCTCCCGCTCGTTGCGTCCTGCGCCCAGCACCGAACCGTCCGGGCCGATCACGACGGCGCCGATCGGCACGTCCGCGGTGGCCAGCGCCCGGCGCGCCTCGGCCAGGGCCAGTCCCATCCATTCGGCATGGCGGGGCTCGGGGGTAGTCATGGCTCAATGATAGTTTCGACACTAAGCAAGCTGTGCACCTGGCGGGTGCACCGGGAAGTCGGGAGACGGCATTGAGCACCAAGACTGAGAGCTGGCTGATGCGGCGCTGGGGCAGGTGGGTGGTCCCGTACGCCGCGCTGTGGATCACGATGCTGATCGGCGGCGTCGTCGTCGTCGCCTTGGCGCTGACGAGCGCGGAAGTCTACGACGACGTCGTGGACGACGCCGGCCTGGCCAGCCTGGACAAGCCCACGCTGGGGTTCATGCAACAGCTGCGCAGCCCCGGCCTGGACGCGTTCGTCACCGGCTTCACCAACATTGGCGGCGGCATCGGCATGCCGATCCTGGCCAGCATCCTGACGGCATGGCTGATCTGGGTCTCCCGGACCTGGCGGCCGCTGATCCTGATCGGGGGCGCCGCCGCCGCGTCGATTACCGCCACGACGGTAGGCAAAAAACTGATCGGCCGGACCCGCCCCGACCACGCCGACGCGGTGCCGCCCTACGAGGATTCGCCGTCGTTCCCCAGCGGCCACACGCTCAACACCACGGTGGTGATCGGGCTGGTGGTCTACCTTGCCTGCCTGCAGGTGCAGCGCACCATTGCCCGCGTGGGTTTCATCACGGCCGGCGCGGTGTTCATCTTTTTGATGGGCATGAGCCGCGTCTTTCTGGGCCACCACTGGATGACCGATGTGATCTTCGGCTGGGCGCTGGGACTGGGCTGGGTGGGAATCGTGATCCTGGCCCACCGGCTGTTCCATGTGCTGCGGCACCGCGAGCACACCGGCCCCGCGCCGACGTTCGACAACGAGGCGCACCTGCGCGACCCCGCCCCGGACGACGCCGCCGCTGGTGCCGCCGCCGACGCCGATACCCCCGGCTCCGCGGGACGGTCCTCGGCGTCCGGGTGATAGTTTTGACCCATGCGCACTCTCGTTGTGGACCACCCGCTGGTCGCCCATAAGCTCACCGTTCTGCGGGACAAGAACACCCCGTCCCCGGTCTTCCGCCAGCTCACCGAGGAGCTCGTCACCCTCCTAGCCTACGAGGCAACCCGGGACGTCCGCACCGAACCGGTGACCATCGAGACGCCGGTCAGCACCACCATCGGCACCGCGTTCACCAAACCCACCCCGCTGGTGGTCCCGATCCTGCGCGCCGGGCTCGGCATGCTGGAAGGCATGACCAAGCTGGTCCCCACCGCCGAAGTGGGCTTCCTGGGCATGGCCCGCGACGAAGAGACGCTGGACATCATCACCTACGCCGAGCGCCTGCCCGAGGACCTGACGGACCGCCAGATCTTCGTGCTGGACCCGATGCTGGCCACCGGCGGCACGCTGCGCGAGGCGATCAAGTTCCTCTTCAAGCGCGGCGCCTCCGACGTCACCTGCATCTGCCTGCTGGCCGCCCCGGAGGGCCTGGCCAAGCTGGAGGAAGAGCTCTCGGACGCCAACGTGACCATTGTGCTGGCCTCCATCGACGAGAAGCTGAACGAGAAGTCCTACATCGTGCCCGGCCTGGGCGACGCCGGAGACCGCCTGTACGGGATCGCCGTCTAAGCCGCACCGTGTAGCGCCGAAGGTCAAGGCGCCGCCGGTCCAGGGCCGGGCGCATGCACGCACCGCCGGTCCCGTTCACGGCCTTCGAAGGTCAAGGGTTCCGGCGGCCTGCGTCCGGGACTAGCCTGTGCCCATGGACTGGAAACTTGAACTCGTGTTCGTCCCCGTGTCCGATGTGGACCGGGCCAAGGACTTCTACGTGAACAAGGTTGGCTTCAACGCCGACTACGACGAACGCCCCTCGGACGGCATCCGGTTTGTCCAGCTGACCCCGCCGGGCTCCGGCTGCTCGATCGCGATTGGCGAGGGCCTCAACGATGCCCCGCCCGGAACCGCCCCCAGCCTGCAACTGGTGGTCAACGACATCCAGGCGGCGCACCGGCAACTCAAGGACAACGGTGTGGACGTCAGTGACGTCGACGTCCAGGAGTGGGGGCATTTCGTGTACTTCGCCGATCCCGACGGCAACAAATGGGCGGTGCAATACATCCCCAACCGTTCCGCCGGCTAGGCGTCCGCTACTGCCCGCAGGTGGGTGCCACTGCCCGCAGCCGGCATTGGGGCACCGTGCCGTGGCCGGCACAAGAAGACCCCGGATCCTGTGGATCCGGGGTCTTCTTCTAGCGGGCCCAAGGCCCGCGGTGCGTGTGGTTTAGTACCAGTTGTTCGCGTAGTGGAAGTTCAGGGCGCCGCACGGTGAGCCGTAGCGGTCCTGCACGTACTGCAGGCCCCAGTTGATCTGGGTCCGGTAGTTGGTCCGGTAGTCAGCGCCGGCGCTGGCCATCTTCTCGGCGGGCAGGGACTGCACCACCCCGTAGGCGCCGCTGCTGGGGTTCGTGGCCGTGGTCTTCCAGTCGGATTCCTTGGTCCACAGCTTCAGCAGGCACTGCATCTCGCTGGCTGCCCAGCCGTGGGCGGGCAGTTGGGCGGCGGCATAGGCTTGCGCGCCGGCGGGGTCGTCGACGGCCACCGGCTTCGCCGGAGCGGGCGCCGGGGCCTTCACGGGCTTGGCCTTCGGGGCCGGGGCCTTGGCAGCTGGTTTGGCCGGGGCTTTCGCCTTGGCGGGCGCGACCTTGGCCGCCTGGGCCTCCACGTTCGCGGCGGCCGGGGATGCAGGAGCGTTGCTGCCGACGCGTTCGAAGTCCAGGGTCTGCAGCGACGCGGCAGTGTCCTTGGCCGCGTCGGCGGTGTGCGCGGCCGTGCCGGACGCTTGGCCCGCGGCGCCTGCCCCCAGCAGGACCGCAAAAGCGGATAGCACGACGGCGGCGCGCTTGCCGTTTGTCCTGAGGCCGGCGCGGGACAGGGCCGAAGTGCGCTTCGCCGGCTCGGCCCGGTGGCGGGCGCTCTCGGCGTCGGACGTGCGTTTAGCGCCTTCTGGGCGCGCGGGAGCCTTGAATTCAGTCATGTTCGCCTCTCAACGCCTACGGAGTTAGCTGTCGGGTTCGGATGCGAAATCCGGCCGCACGGAATCTCGACGTGGCGGCTTAACCCCAAGGGTGCATGGATGCAGAATGCCCGGGAACTCTGGGTTCCCCGTCTCTGCCTGGTCCATGGGAATCCGGGAAGCGGCAGAGTTTGGCGTCAGCCCGGATATGCGGCTAGATCGATGACCGCACCCTAAAACGGTACCGGACTTCCAGTCAGATGTCACATTTAGGTAACGGCACACCCCCGCGGCGGAGTGGCGTCTTGCCTTCGGGTCCGTGGCGGGCAGGCCCGTTTCGACGGTTCCCTGCGGCTTCGATGGTGCTAAGCGTCGGACGGGCACGGAACCGTCGAAACGGCGGGGCGGGGGTGTGCGGACCACCCGGGAGTTGCGTGTCAGCCGGGTCCGGTGCGGTCAGGATGTGTTGCGGGGGCTGTGGAAGTCCGGACCGGCTACGCCGTCGGCGGCACCGCGGGCAGCCGGACGGCGAACTCCGTCCGGCCCGGCCGGGACGTGACCTCGACGGTTCCCCCGTGCGCCGCCACGATCGACTGCACAATGGACAAGCCGAGGCCGCTGGTTCCCTCGGACGCCGCCGTCGCCACCGCCGTCGTGCCCGCCGTCGCGCCCCCAGGACGGGGCGACGGGCGGGAGGCCGATCCGGCCGCCGGGTTGGTGCGTGCGGCGTCGGCCCGGGCAAAGCGGGAGAAGACGCGGCCGAGGAATTCGGGGGCGATGCCGGTGCCGTTATCCGTCACGGTGACCACGGCGCTGCCGTCCGCCGACCGCGTGACGCCCGTGACCACCTTCGTCCCCGGCTCCGTGTGCTTGCGGGCGTTGGAGAGGAGGTTGGCGATGACCTGGTGAAGCTGGGCCGCGTCGCCGCGCACCAGCACGGGCTCGCCCGGGAGTTCCAGCTGCCAGATGCGGTCCGGGGCCATGACTTTTTCGTCGCTCACCGTCTCGACGGCCAGTTGGGTGAGGTCGACCTCGGTGAGCTTGAGCGGCTGCCCCTCGTCCAGGCGCGCGAGCAGCAGCAGATCCTCTACCAGGGTGGTCATCCGCTCGGACTGGCTTTGGACCCGGGCCAGGGACTTTTCCCCGTCGGGCGTGAAGTGTTCGGTCATCCGCATCAGCTCCGTATAGCCGCGGATGGCGGTGAGCGGTGTGCGGAGCTCGTGCGAGGCGTCGGCCACGAACTGCCGCACCTTCATCTCGCTCTCCTGCCGCGCTTCAAGGGCGCTGGAAACGTTCTCCAGCATCTGGTTCAGCGCGTAACCCACGCTGCCCACCTCGGTTCCCGGATGGGCGGCCGACGCCGGCACCCGCACCCCCAGCGCCACCTCGCCGGCGTCCAGCGGCAGGCGGGAGACCTTGGTGGCCACCTCGGAGAGCTGTTCCAGCGGCTTCATGGTGCGGCGGATGACGGCGGTGCCGGCGAGGCCGATCAGGACCAGGCCGCCCGCGGACACCACCCCCAGGGTCCACACGAGCGAGGCCAGCGTGTTTTGTTTTTCCGCCAGCGGGAGTCCGGTGACAATTATGTCGCCGTAGGGGGCCCGTACCGCGGTCAGCCGGTAGTCGCCGGCCGAAAGGCTGCGGTTCACGGGCGCACCGTCCGGGGTGAGCGCCAGGAGGACGGCGTTGTCCGCCGAGGAGAGGCTCTCGCGGGTGGCGTCTCCGGCGAGGAAACCGGCGCTTGCCACGGTGCCGTTCAGCACGCGTGCGTTGAGCGTGCCGATGCCCTGCCCCCGGGCCTCGAGGGGGTCCGGGCGGCCGCCCGGGTTGTCGGATTCCGGCCGGCCGAACTCGCTGGAACGGTGCGCGGCTCCCGCGAGCTGCCTATCGAGCTGCTGGGTGAGGAAGACGTCCATCGAGGCGTAGCTGAACACCCCCACCGCCCCGCAGATGGCCACGAGCAGTCCCATGGCGACGAGGACCAGCCGGGTGCGCAGGTGCCACGTGGACGGGTTGCGCCAGTCGTGCCCGGGTACGGGGGTCACGCCGGAAAGTGTGGGCACGGATCAGTCCGCCGGTTTCAGCACGTAGCCGGCGCCGCGCACGGTGTGGATCATCGGTGCGTGCTTGGCGTCGATCTTCTTACGGAGGTACGAGATATAGAGCTCCACGATGTTCGCTTGGCCGCCGAAGTCGTAGTCCCAGACCCGGTCCAGGATCTGGGCCTTGCTGATGACCCGTCTGGGGTTTTCCATGAGGTAGCGCAGCAGTTCGAACTGTGTGGCGGTCAGATGCAGTTCCTCGCCGGCCCGTGTGACGTCCCGGGTGTCGACATTGAGCACCAGGTCACCCACCACGAGTTCGGCGGTGTCCATGGCGGCGACCCCGGAGCGCTGCACCAGGCGGTGTAGGCGAAGCAGGACCTCTTCCATGCTGAAAGGCTTGGTGACGTAGTCATCGCCGCCGGCAGCCAGGCCGGTGATGCGGTCCTGGACGGCGTCCTTCGCGGTGAGGAACAGCGCCGGAACTTCCGGCGCGAACGCGCGGATGCGGCTGAGCAGTTCGACGCCGTCGAACCCGGGGAGCATCACGTCCAGGACCAGCACGTCGGGGCGGAAATCCTTGGCGAGTTTGACCGCGGCCGGGCCGTCGGCCGCCACGGCGACGGACCAGCCGGCCATCCGGAGCCCCATGCTCATAAGCTCGGACAGGCTGGGCTCGTCGTCCACCACCAGGGCGCGGATGGGGGACCCGTCCGGGTGCGTCAGCTGGGGGAGGTTGTTGGTCATGGAGTGCGAAGTGGCCATGGGACGACTCTCCGATCTGCCGTTGAGGCGCGGCTTTGGGAACCCTGTGCGGCACCTGTGAATCCCAGACTACCGAGCTGGATGCTGCCCGGGGAGCGCCGGGACCGATTCGCCGCGGCTCCCGCCCGCAGCCCCCTCCCGCAGGTCTTGCACGGTGGCGCAGGGGCCCGGGGAAGGTCACAGCCAGGGCCACCCCTGGGTAGGCTGCGCCGTCGGGGGCGGCCCCGCGGATCTCCGGGGAGAAGCCGTGCACCCTCAAACGGGGGCTCGCCGTCGCGGGCGCGGACCCGGCGGTCCTGACGACTTCGCCGCCGGCGGCGTGGGCGGAATGGCCAGCGGGCTGTCCTCCGCGGTGCATGCCGAATACGTCGTCCTGAACGGAAGCGAGTACACCACCATGGCCGAGCAGTTGGGGACCGTTAGCGAGGTGAGTTCGTCCTCGGTCACTGTCAAGAGCAGCGACGGATTCACGCGCAGCTACGCCCTGGGCAGCGATGTGGTGGTCAGCAGCGGGCAACAGCGACGTCAGCAGGCCGGCGGGACCGGCGCCGGCACCCAGCTCAGCGTGGCGGACATCGTCGCCGGCGGGACCGTGCGGGTGGTCGCCGCCAAGGCCGGGAGCGGCTACACGGCGTCGTCCGTCCAGGTTGTGGCGGCCACCGCCACCGGCGAGTCCAACTGACGGCCGCCGCGTACGCGGCTGACGGTCCCCGTGGCCCGGCAGCGTGACCACTTCGTGGACCAGCAGCGGCGCCGGAGTCAGCGCGGGGGAGATTCCGTTAGCGGTCCTTACAGTGAACACTTTCCCGCCAAAGCGGGATGAAGACGAATAATATTCGGAGATTGCCGCTTTTGGTTCGTCTGCTCGGCTCAACCGATCAGTTTTCTGCCGCCCGCCAGAATTGTGATTTGCGCTACAATCACGCTTTTCGTCTCACGATGCGGACTTTCACGTCCATTGTTACTTGCTAGTTCTTATTGTTACGTTGCACACTTCAATTGTGAACAAGAACTCAACAGCACCTGCAGCCGCAGCTTCCTGGATCAGCGCACCAGCTGGTACTGAGATGCCCTGTTGTCGAATGCACGCCTAACTTCTACACCCCAGAACGTTTCTAGGCATTCGCCCCCAGCCCAGCGTCGGGCGCCCCTCCCCAGTTCTCATTGCGGGGAATCAGCATTCGAGCCGCGATGACGGCCATTCACATTGAGGTAAGCATTCCATGTCAGTTGCATCCGGATACGTCCACATCTCCGTCCGTAACGCCAATAAGGCCGGCCAGACCGGCCTCCGCCAGGGCTTCGGCGGCCGCCCGAGCTTCGGCCCCGCCGGTTCCGGCAACAGCTTCCCCGCCCCCGGTTACGCGGCGCAGGGCTACAACCCCAACTCCTACGGCCAGCTTCGCGCCGTCCCCGCCGCGGAATCGGCTCCGTCCACCGCGCCGACGCCGGTGATCGCACCCAACAACGGCAGCGCGGTCCGCCCCGTGCCCAACGACAACGTGGCCCGCGGCTTCGTGCTTTACATGGGCATCGATGAGGAAACCGCAGCCGCCGCCGGGACCTCCATTGCCAAGCTGGCCCAGGAAATCCGCGCCTACGCCCAGTCCCTGGTGTCCGGCGCCGAAAGCTACGCCGCCGTCGCCGTCGCCCCGGCCTCCGCGCCGGGTTCCGCTCTCGACGTCGTCCGGTCCACCTTCGGCGACCCGACCGCCGGTGCCCGCCAGCGCGCCGAGAACGCACGCCTGCAGCAGCCGCAGGACCCGCGCCCGTCCGGCGTGCTGATCGACCTCGCCCGCCGCGAAGTGGCGCTCGACGGCGAATCGCTGAACCTCACGTTCAAGGAATTCGAGCTCCTCAACTACCTCGTGGAGAACGGCACCCGCACCGTGGGCCGCGACGAGCTCCTCGAGGGCCTGTGGCGCAACGCCGAAGAGGTGCCCAACGAGCGCACCATCGACGTGCACATCCGCCGGCTGCGCTCCAAGCTGGGCCGGCTCGCCAACACCGTGCGTACCGTCCGCGGCCAGGGTTACCGGTTCTACGAGCACCCCGAAGTCGTAGTTTGGGCCGCTCCGGAATACTCCATCTAGCTCTGGCTTCTCGCAAGGCGTCCGTCCCTCTCGTGGGACGGGCGCTTTCGCTTTCGCGGCACGATCCCTCGGCGCCTGCGCTCGCGCCGCCGTCCCCTAACCTCGCAGCGCTCGGTCAGGGATCCGACGGCGGCGCTCACGCAACAACGGCGCTTTCGGGATGTGCCGCTGCGCTTCAGCGCTCGCAGTCGACGGAAAGCTGCTAGGCGAAGCCGCCGCCGGTGCCTCCACGGCTTTGGACTCTGTTGTGATTCCTGCCGTCGGCGTAGTCTCGGACCCGTCGATCCGACTATTGGGAGGAAACATGTCTGTTGCACGTATTACTACCCTGAGCTCCAACTCCAAGACATCGTTTGATGCCGCGATCAAGGAAGGCGTCGACCGGGCCAACAAGACGTTGCGGAACGTCACCGGCGCCTGGGTCAAGGAGCAGAAGGTCGAAATCAGCGACGGCGCCGTCGTGGCCTGGCATGTGGTGCTGGAAGTGACGTTCGTCCTGGACGACTGAGGGGCGTCAGCCGTGGAGCGCGCTCGTGGCGAAGCTGGCCCGCACTAGGATTGAGCCATGAGCGCGCATCACATCAAACGGCTGGTGCTCATGCGGCACGCCAAGGCGGACTGGCCCGGCGGCGTCGCCGACCACGAACGGCCGCTCGAAGAGCGCGGGCACCGGGAGGCGCCGCTGGCCGGGAAATGGCTCCTCAAGCACGGTGTGGTCCCCGACTTCATCCTTTGCTCCAGTGCCCTGCGGACCCGGCAGACCTGCACCTGGGTGTGCAGTGCGCTGGGGGACAAGGCCCCGACGCCGAAACTCGAGGAAGGCCTCTACGGCGCCTCGGCGCTGCGCATGCTGGCGGTCATCAACCACGTCCCGGACACCGTCACGACGCTGATGGTGATCTCCCACATGCCCGGCGTGCAGGACCTCGCCATGCATCTGGCCTCCCGGGACTCCAACCATGACGCCTACATGGACGCGGCCACCCGCTATCCCACCAGCGGCCTGACGGTCTTCGAGACGGAGAAGTCCTGGGCCGAGCTCGACGGCCAGGACGCGCGGCTGACCCACTTCAAGGTCCCCCGGGCGAAGTAGCAGCCCGCGTGCCGGACCGGTCAATGGTCAGCCCACTGATTGTGTTGTTTACTGATGCTGTTATTGCTTTTACTGATGGTGTTTTCTTAGCGACCGAGGGAAAAGGTGGATCACCGTGGATTCAGGACAGCTTGTATGGATCATCGTCGGCATCGTGGTGGTACTCGCGATCGTCGCTGTCGTAATCAATCTCAGCCGCAAACGTAAGACGGTCGCGGACCGGAACCGCGCCGCAGAAATGCGCGAAAAGGCCGAAGCCGACCAGCTGGCCGCGCGGGAGCACGAGGCGAAGGCTGCCCGGGCGGATGCGGACGCCAAGGCAGCCGAAGTGGAAGCCGAACGCCTCCGCCGTCAGGCCCTTGGCACGCAGCAGGAGGCCGAAACCGTCCGTGCCGGCGCACAGGACCAGCTCCGCAAGGCCGATGAGGTCGATCCCGACGTCGTGACGAGCAAGCACGATGACGACCGTACCCAGGACGCCACGCACGACTCCCACCCCCACGATGCCCAGCCGCAGGAGGAACTCCGCCGGGACCGCGGCGACCGTACCCGCCCGGCAGACACGGCTGGCGCCGGTGACACCGCCGGGATCCGCGAGGACACGCCGGCGGAGCGCCGCGACAGCGACGGCCCGCACGGTGAACGGCCGCGCAATCTCTGAGGCCCTGACGCGGCAGCGGCCGGCGCGGTGACCTCTCGTCATTCCGGGCTGGCCCTGCTCGTCGCCGTCCTGTGGGGCGTCAACTTCGTCGCCATTGACCTTGGCCTGCACCCCGAGGGGGCGCAGATGCCCCCGCTGCTGTTCGTGGCCATGCGCTTTACCCTCGTGGTGTTCCCCTGCATCTTCTTCATCCGCAAACCCGACGTCAGCTGGAAGGCGATCACCGGCGTCGGGCTCCTGATGAGCGCGGGCCAGTTCGGCCTGCTCTACCTGGCCATGGCGCTCGGCATGCCCGCCGGCCTGGCCTCGCTGGTGCTGCAGGCCCAGGTCCTGCTGACCGTGCTGCTTGCGGCCGGGATCCTCGCCGAGCGGCCCACCCGCCGCCAGCTCGCCGGCGTCGTGCTTGGGCTTGCCGGGCTCGCCGTCGTGGCCGTGGGCCGCAGCCTCGTGGCCCCTGTCCTGCCACTGATCATTGTGCTGGCCGCCGCGCTGTCCTGGGCCGGGGGCAACATTGTGGCGCGGAAGGCGAAGGCCGCGTCCGGTCTGGGGCTCGTGGTGTGGTCCGGCGCCGTCGTGCCGCTGCCGCTTGCCGGACTCTCACTGCTGGTGGACGGGCCGGCCGCCGTCTCGGAGGCGCTGCTGGGGCTGCAGCCGGTGACGATGCTCAGCGCGCTCTACACCGCCGTTTTCGGTTCCCTCATCGGCTACGGCATCTGGAACCGCCTGCTGGGTCTGTATCCGTCCTCCGCCGTTGTTCCTTTCACGCTGCTGGTCCCGGTGGTGGGAATGACGACGGCGTGGCTGGTCCTGTCCGAGGTGCCCTCGGCGGCGGAAGTAGCCGGCGGACTGCTGCTCCTGGCCGGGGTTGCGACCGCGGTGCTGCGGGGACCGGGCCCGCGAAACGGCGGGGGCCGGGGCGGTCAGCGCCGGGTTGGGGATTTGGCGGCGGGGCGGGCAGGCGCCTTGGCCGCCGGTTTGACGGCCGGTTTGAGCGGCGCCGCGGCGGCCGGCTTGGACGACGGCGACGCCGGGCGCTTTGCGGCGGGTGCGGGCGTCCGCGCAGCCGGGGTCCGTGCTGCCGACGACCGCGGCGTGGCGGACCGTGCTGCCGGGGAACGCGGTGCCGACGAGTGCGGTGCTGCCCCGCGTGCCGCGGAAGTTGCTGTCCCGCGGGCAACGGGCCTGCGGGGTGCCGTCCCACTGGACGCTGAAGCCGGGCGCCGGGACGCGTAACCGGGCCGCGGTGCGGGGCGGCGGCCGGGTACGACGGTGCCGGCGAGCAGCAGGAGCAGCGTCACCGCTCCCGCGGCAGCCGCGAGGTAGAAGTACAGGTCCGGATGCTCGGTGTCCACGTTGGTGGACAACGCGTTAGGGTCCGGGTTGAAGGCCAGCCCCCACTGCCGCAGGAACGCGATGCCGAAGGCGATGAAGAGGATGCTGCCGATCCCGCTCGCGAGCAGAGTCTTGTACCGCCGCCGGACCAGCACCTCGGCCACGCAGGCGATGTAGGCGACGGCGGCCGCGGCCAGGAACCACAGTCCCACCGTTTCGTGCAGGGTGGCGCCGGTGAGTACCAGCAGGGCCACGGCGGCGACGGACGCTCCTATGGCAGTCTTTCCGCTGTTACCCATGTGGCGCATGTGAACAATCATCCCCGAGTGCGGCTACTTCACAACGTAGCCACGCATGATCGCCATGATTGCGGCGACACTTTGCGCCCGGGTGCGCTCCGGGTGGTAGGTCTGGCGGTCGAGCCCCACCACGAAGCAGGCGCCGAAAATCGCCGTCTCCAGGCTGCCGCGCGATAGGGCGGGGTCCACCGGGTACCTGGCGGCCACGGCCTCGATCGCGGCGCCGATCACCCCCAGCAGCCGGCCGCGGAGTTCGGCGAAGGTGTCCTGCCACTCGCTGGGGGTCCGCCAGTTCTCGCTGACCCACAGCCGGGCGAAGGACGGGTATTCGGCCATGAAGTCCATGGCCTGGCCGATCATCTCGTCCATGGCTTCCAGCGGGTCCTCCGAGCCGTCATTGACACTGAGCAGCCGCGCCATCAGGATGTCCACCCCGTGCCGCAGCAGCTGCGCGATCAGATCCGATTTGCTGCCGAAGTTGTAATACACCGTGCCCTTGGAAACCCCGGCGGCTGCGGCGATCTCGTCCACCGTTACGCCGGCGGCCCCGCGCTCGCCGATCAGCTCCATCGACGCCTCGAACAACTTCTGCTTGGTGGCGTTGGTGCGCCCCGGCCGCAGCTTTTTGCCGCCCTCGGCGTCGGGCGCCGCGGCCTCGCGGGGCTGGGTGCTCATACGGCGATCTCCGGCTTCAGGGTCTTCAGGGTCCAGAACTTGTGCTTCCGGACGGCGACGGCGGACATCGCCAGTCCCAGCAAAGTGTAGCCAACCAGGCCCAGCATGGTGGGCAGGATGCTGGCCAGCTCGGCGCCGTAGATCAGGTGGCGCATGCCGTTGACCACGTAGCCCATCGGCAGCAGCTGGTGCACCACGTGCAGCGGCTGCGGGGTGGTCTGCCAGGGGAACGTGCCGCCGGAGGAGACCAGCTGCAGGACCAGCAGGATCAGCACCACCAGCTTGCCGGGCGAGCCGAGCAGTGCCACCACACCCTGGATGATCGCGCTGAAGGCCATGGCTGCGGCGAGCATCAGGACCCACATGAGCACGGGATGGGCGGGGTCAAGGCCCAGCCCCACGTCCACCACCAGGGTCAGCAGACTGGCCTGGACGGCGGACACCGCCAGGAACGGCAGCCAGCCGCCGACGGCGATCTTCCACGACGGCGCGTTGGACGCCAGGGCGCGCTGGGTGACCGGCCGCATCGCCTGGGCCAGCATAAAGATGCCGATCCACAGGGCCAGGGTGAGGAAGAACGGTGCCAGCCCGGCCCCGTAGGAGCCCGCCTTGGCCTGCGAGACGTTGCTGACGGCGACGGGGTCCGCCATAACCTTGGCGAGGCTGTCCTTCTGCGCGCCGTCCGGGTTCGGAACCTTGCCGGCGCCCTTGGCCAGCTCACCCGCGAGGGTCCCGGCGCCATCGGACGCCTTGGCCGAGCCGCTCTCAAGCCGCGCGGCGCCGTCGTCGAGCTGCTGGGCGCCCTGGGCGAGTTTTTCCGTGCCGGCCAGGGCGTTCTGCTCTCCGGCGGCGAGGTCCGCGGTGCCGCCGGCCAGTTGGTCCGCCCCGGTGGAGGCCTTCCCGACGGCGTCGCTCAGGGCCGGGGCAGCGCCGGCCAGCTGCGCGGCACCTGCGCTGACGGCGGCGGAGCCGTCCGCGAGCTGCTGCACCTGGGCCGCCGCGCCTTGGACGGCGGCTCCCGCTCCGGAAGGCGCGGGCGCCGCGGTGGCATCGTAGTCGGCGAGGATGGCGTCTGCCTGGGCCTCGCTAATAACGCCGGCCGCGACCAGGCGGTCGTTGGAGGCCACGACCCGGCTGCGCTGTGCCTGCGCAGCGGCCTGTTCCGCGGATGCGAGCTGGCCCGCCATGCCCTGCAGCTTGGTGTTGAGCGCGGCGTTTCCGGCGGCCACCTGGGCGGCACCGTCGGCCAGCCGCTGCGAATCCGCCGGCAGTGCGGCGGTCTTTTCCTGGAGCTGGCCCAGGCCGGCGGCGAGCTGCCCGGCCCCGGCGTTCAGGGTGTTTGCGCCGTCGAGGAGTTTCCGCTGCCCGGCCACGAGTTCGCCGGTGCCGTTCCTGAGCGACGACGTACCTTGGTGCAGGCTGGCCGCGCCGTCGTGCAGCGAGGCCACCCCGCCCGCGAGGTGCCGGGCACCGTCGGACGCCTTCAGCATCTGGGAGTGGATGGTGCCGAAGCCGGTGAGGAGCTGGTTGGCGGTCTCCTCGCCCACCTCCTTCGCCACGGTGGTGTGGACGGCGGTGGTGAGCTTGTCCACGATCGTGCCGAGCAGGTAGTTGTTGGCGTCGTTGGTGGTGACGTTCAGCATCGCCTGGTTGGCGGCGTCGAAGCTTCCCGGCGAGGCTAGGTTGGCGGAGAAATCCCGGGGGATCTTCAGTGCGAACGCGTACTGGCCGCTGCTGACGCCCTGGTCCGCGGCCTCCGCGCTGGAGACGGTCTGCCAGTTGAAGACGTGTCCGTCGACGAGGCTGTCGGCGACCTTCCGGCCGGCCTCCAGCCGGGACCCGTCGGCGGACGTGGCGCCGGTGTCCTCCACCACGAGGGCCGCGTCGATCTGGTCCAGCTTGCCGTAGGGATCCCAGTTGGCGTACAGGTACACGGCCCCGTAGAGCAGCGGCACCAGGGTCAGGGCCACGATGGTCAGCTTCGGCAGCAGGCCGCCGGTCATGCGCTTCAGTTCGGAACGGGCCAGCCGCAGCACGGTCATCGGGCGTCCTCGCTTTCGGGGTGGAGAGGGGCGTCGGCCGGTTCCGGCGCAGGGGCGGCGTTGCCGATCTCCGCGACTGGACCGGTCCAGCCGGGCGGGAGGCTGCCGACGGTGGCGACGACGGCGAGCGGCCGGCCGGCGTTGTACGCCAGCTGCTGAAGCCGCGGCAGCCAGTCGGCCGGATCGCCGCTGTGGCGGTCCGGGGAGTCGACCACCAGCAGGTCGGTGTGCGGATTGGCCAGGGCCAGCGCAGTCAGCAGCTCGAGGCGGCGGTCCGCGGGCAGCTCCTCGGCCCAGCGCCCGGCGATGTCCTCGAAGCGGTTGACCTTGAGCCAGGGCGTGCTGAGCAGCGCGCCGCGGTAGCGGCGGGGGATCAGGGCGAGGTCCTCGGTGACCAGGTCGCGGACGCTCAGGTGCTGCTCCGGCTCGTTCACCCCGGGGGCGTCCACGACGGCGCTCGCCTGCCGCAGCTGCTTGATCCGGGTGCCGCCGTCCCATTCGAGGGTGCCGTCGGTCGGCTTCATCCGGCCGCTCAGCGTCAGCGCCAGGGCGGTGCGCTGGTCCTGGCGCTTGCCGGTGACGAGCAGGAGTTCACCCCGGGCCGCCTGCAGCGAGGTGGGCGGGAGCAGGGAGTCCCGCCGGCCCTTCACGTGGAGCTGTTCAACGCAGAGCAAGGTAAGCCTTTCGCAGAGATGATCTGCCTCAAGGCTAACTAAACTGACCGGTCAGTTCAAATAAGTGTGAGCGAACGGACACTTGGGGCGCACGCTTAGAGGCCGTAGTCCTCCAGCAGCCGCAGCCACACCTCGCTGATGGTGGGGTAGGACGGGACGGCGTGCCAGAGCCGGTCCAGCGGGACTTCCCCAACGACGGCGATCGTCGCCGCATGCAGCAGCTCTGCCACATCCGGTCCGGCGAAGGTCGCCCCCAGAAGCACCTTGCGGTCCTCGTCCACCACCAGCTGGGCCCAGCCCTTGTAGTGCTCGGAATGCAGCGAGGAGCCGGCCACCTGGATGGGAAGCTGGACTGACTTGGCCCGGTAGCCGTCCTTCTGGGCCTGCTCCAGGCTGCGGCCCACACTCGCCAGCTCCGGATCGGTGAAGACCACATTGGGGACGGCGTGCTCGTCGGCCGTGTGGGCATACGGGCTCCACGGGCCCGGCTCCCCGGTGAGCGTCCCCTTCGCTCGGGCGGCAATCGCGTCGCCGGTGGCGCGCGCCTCGTATTTGCCCTGGTGGGTCAGCAGCACCTTGCCCGCAGCGTCCCCCACGGCATAGAGCCAGGGGGTGGCGTCATTGTCGTCGGCTCCCACAACCAGCCCGCTGGCGTCCGTCGCGAGCCGCAGGGGCTTCCCGTCGTCGGCGGACAGGCCGGCGTTCTCCAGGCCAAGTCCTTCCAGTGCGGGGTGCCTGCCGGTGGCGACCAGGAGCTTGTCCACCGTGACGCTGCCGCCGCCGTCCAGGGCCAGCGTCAGCGAACCGTCGTCGTTCTCGTGGACGCTTCGGGTGCCGGTGCGGAGCTGGAGTTCAACGCCGTCGGCGCGCAGACCCGCCTGGACCAGCTCGGACGCCGGGGCCGGAAACGCGCCCAGCAGGCCGCCGCGGGCCACCACCGTCACGGCGGACCCGAGCCGGGCAAAGGCCTGGGCGAGTTCGGTGCCGGCCACGCCGCCGCCGAGCACACCGAGCCGCGGCGGGATCTCCCGGGCGGACGTGGCCTCCCGGGTGGTCCAGTAGTCGACGTCGTCAAGGCCCTCGATCGGCGGGATGCTGGGGCGCGATCCGGTGGCCAGTACGACAGCGTGGCGTGCCACCAGCGCGTAGTTGTTGCCGTCCAGCCCCGCCACCTCCGCCCGGCGCGGGCCCGTGATCCAGCCGTGGCCGCGGATCAGGTCAATTCCGGTGTCTTCGACCCATTTGACCTGGCTGTCGTCCTGCCAGTTGGAGGTGAAGTAGTCCCGTCGTTTCAGCACGGCTTCGGCGTCGAGCACCCGGGTGACTGCCTGCTCGGCGCCGGGCACGGTCTGGGCGGCATGGAGCGCGGTGCCGGGCCGGAGCAGGGCTTTTGAGGGCATGCAGGCCCAGTACGAACACTCGCCGCCCACCAGCTCCGCCTCGACCAGGACGGCCGTCAATCCGCCCCGGACCACACGCTCGGCCACGTTCTCGCCCACCGCGCCCGCCCCGATCACGATGACATCGAATTCACGCTCAAAATGTGCCGTCATGGCACCAGCCTAACCCCGCCGGGAACCGCTTTGACGGCATCCTGTGCAGGAGGTGGGACGTCCGCTACCCTGAGGATCATCTTGGGGAGGAGCCGGTTGTGTGTGCAGACAGGTTGAATGCAGGCAGCACCGGGCCGCGCAGCCGGTTCGGCGCGCAGGCCCGGCTGCGCGCCCTGCAGGATGACATCATCGAACTGATCCTCGAGCGCGAGCTGGAGCCCGGCGATCCTCTGCCCACCGAAATCGAGCTGGCCGGCGTGCTGGGCATCGGCCGGAACACGCTGCGGGAGGCGCTGAAAGTACTCCAGGCCGTGGGCGTGATCGAGATCCGGCACGGCTTCGGCATGTTCGTGGCCGTGAGCAACTTCGACGCCCTTACCGACGGGCTGGCCTTCCGGGCGCGGATGTCGCTGCGGCACCGCGGGCAGGAGGCGCTGGAGTTGGTCGACGCGCGGCGGCTGCTTGAATCCGGGCTGATCGGCGCGTCCATGGCGCTGATGACGGCGGACCGGCTGGGGGAACTCGAGGCCACGGTGCTGAGGATGGAGACCCTCGCCGGGGCCGGGGAACACTTTGTCGAGGCCGACGCCGACTTCCACCGCATACTGTTCGAGCAGCTGGGCAATGGGCTGCTGCTGGGCCTGGTGGATGCGGTCCGGACCGTCTACCGCCGGATCCAGCTGGAACTCGGCGGCGGGGGCACCGTCGACCCTGCCGCGGGGGCTGCGCTGCATCGGGGCATCTACGAAGCCGTGGCCGCGGGCGACGCGGTTCTCGCCGCGGAACGGCTGGGCAGCCACTTTGACGCGATGCGCCGCCAGGTCGCGGCCGCCGTGGAGGAGTAGGGTGCCGGGCCGCTGCCCGGGTTTCCGCTACGGTTCAGGACCGGCGCGGCCCGGATCCGGCCTGCCCTGGTCCGAAACCGCCGCGGTTTTCCGGATCGGGCCGGAAAACAAAAAATCCGCACCGGCGGACCGGTGCGGATCTTTTCTCTGTGCGCCCAAAGGGATTCGAACCCCTGACCTTCTGTTCCGTAGACAGACGCTCTATCCAGCTGAGCTATGGGCGCATTCTCGGCTCTTCGGGAACTTCTCGCTCCCCCGAACCTCGAATTACTTTACGCGAGATGGGCCCGTAGTTCCAAATCGAGGACCCTGTAATCTGCCCGACTAGACCGGTCTACGTGACCTTAGTCACAAAAACGGACCGGCACTTCGAGATCAAACCCTGAATTTCCGCGGTTTTTGGATCACGGCTGCATCGTCAACCCGTCTTCGGCCCTGAAACTGACGCCTCTGCGAGACCTAGCATTTAGGACACACCACTGAACCCGAGGAAGGGAACCGTAATGGGCGATCTGGCGCGACTGCCGCTGCTTGAGAAAGCACCCACCACACATGCCGGGCTGCTGGCATGGGTTGAAGAGGTTGCTGAACTGACCCAGCCGGACCGGATCCACTGGGTTGATGGTTCGGAAGAGGAGAACACCCGGCTCACGGACGAGCTCGTGGCCGCCGGCACCCTGACCCGGTTGAACGAGAAGCTGTTCCCCAATTCCTTCGCAGCGTTCTCCGACCCCGCCGACGTCGCCCGCGTCGAAGAACAGACGTTCATCTGCTCCGAGAACGAACGCGATGCCGGCTTCACCAACAACTGGATGGCTCCGGCAGAGATGAAGGAGAAGCTGCGCGGCCTGTTCAGCGGCTCCATGCGCGGCCGCACCATGTACGTCATCCCCTTCGTCATGGGCCACCTCGACGCCGAGGACCCGAAGTTCGGCGTGGAGATCACGGACAGCGCCTACGTTGTCGCCTCGATGCGCATCATGGCCACGATCGGCACCGAGGTCCTGGACAAGATCACCGCCACCAGCGCGTTCTTCGTCCCGGCGCTGCACTCCCTGGGCGCGCCGCTGGCCCCCGGCCAGGCCGACGTCGCCTGGCCCTGCAACCCGGACAAGTGGATCGTGCACTTCCCTGAAGAGCGCTCCATCTGGTCCTTCGGCTCCGGCTACGGCGGCAACGCCTTGCTGGGCAAGAAGTGCTACGCCCTGCGCATCGCCTCGGTCATGGCCCGGGACGAAGGCTGGCTCGCGGAGCACATGCTCATCCTTAAGCTGACCTCCCCGGAGAAGAAGAACTACTACATCTCCGCGGCCTTCCCGTCGGCCTGCGGCAAGACCAACCTCGCCCTGCTCGATCCGACCATCGAAGGCTGGGACGTCGAAACCCTGGGTGACGACATCACCTGGATGCGGATCGGCAAGGAAGGTGAGCTGCGCGCCACGAACCCGGAAGCGGGCCTGTTCGGCGTCGCCCCCGGCACCGGCTGGGGCACCAACCCCAACGCCATGCGCGCCATCGCCAAGGGCCACAGCATCTTCACGAACGTCGCCCTCACGGACGACGGCGGCGTGTGGTGGGAAGGCATGACCGACGAGGTTCCGGCGCACCTGACCGACTGGCAGGGCAACGACTGGACCCCGGCGTCGGACCAGCCCGCCGCGCACCCCAACTCCCGCTTCTGCACCCCGATCTCACAGGTCGACATGCTGGCCCAGGAGTACTACAGCCCCGAGGGCGTGGAAATCTCCGCGATCCTCTTCGGCGGCCGGCGCAAGACCACGGTTCCGCTGGTGACCCAGGCCCGTAACTGGACCAACGGCATTTTCATGGGTTCCACGCTTTCCTCGGAGACCACGGCTGCCGCCGCCGGACAGGTCGGGGTGCTCCGCCGCGACCCGATGGCCATGTTGCCGTTCATCGGCTACGACGCCGGCGACTACCTGAAGCACTGGATCAGCGTCTCCGGCAAGGCCAACCCGGAGCGGCTGCCGCACATCTTCCTGGTCAACTGGTTCCGCCGCACGGCCGATGGCGACTTCGCCTGGCCCGGCTTCGGCGACAACGCCCGTGTCCTCAAGTGGGCCATCGAGCGCATCGAGGGCAAGGCGGACGCCGTCGAAACGCCCATTGGATTCGTTCCGACCGGCCACTCGCTGGACCTGACCGGCCTGGACCTGACCCACGCCCACGTGGAAGACGCCGTGCGTGTTGACCGCGAGGAATGGGACGCCGAGCTGGCCTCCATCGAGGAGTGGTACGCCAAGTTCGGCGACTCGCTCCCGGACGCGCTGCGCTCGGAGCTCGATTCCCTCAAGGAACGGATGGCGGCGCACTAGCAGGCGGTTGATCCACTGACGGCGGCCCCGCACCTTGCCTAAGGTGCGGGGCCGCCGTCGTATCCGCATGGCGGAAGTCAGCGGCTGCCGGGCCTTAGGCCCCTAGCCCGCCGACGGGAGGGGCCCATAGGCTCATCGCATTCATCAGCCGGGCCGGGCCGCTGGCTGTCGGGGATGCGGGGAACATTCCGGGCGCACGGTGACGTGCCCTCCGCCTGCCGCGGCAGGCGAGACCCCAGGAGCACATCATGCTTGTCACTGACGATATCCAGGCCCTGTCCGCAGCTGTCAGCGGCCCGGTCGCTTTGCCGGACAGCCCCGAATACGCGGCCGAGACGTTCGCGTTCAACGCCGCCACCGTCCACCGGCCCGACGTCGTGCTGGGCGCCAGCACCGCCCAGGATGTCGCCGCCGGGGTCAAATGGGCGGCAGAACGCGCGCTCCCGGTGGCGGTCCAGGCCACCGGGCACGGCGCCGACTCGGTGGTTGAGGGCGGCCTGCTGATCAACACCAGACGGCTGCAGGGGCTGCACATCGATCCGGTGGAACGCACCGCGAGGGTGGGCGCCGGGGTGAAGTGGCGCAGCGTCCTGGAAGCGAGTGTTCCGCTCGGGCTGGTCGGACTGCACGGCTCCAGCACCGACGTCGGCGTCGTGGGGTACACGGTGGGCGGCGGTCTTCCGGTGCTGGGCCGCGCCCACGGCTTTGCGGCGGACCATGTCCGCAGCATGGAGGTGGTCACGGCGGACGGTGCGCTGCGCCGGATCGACGCCGAGGCCGAAGCCGAGCTGTTCGCGTTGATGCTCGGCGGCAAGGGCAACTTCGCGATCGTTACCGAACTTGAGTTCAGCCTCTTTCCGCTGGGCGAGTTCTACGGCGGCGGCATCATCTATCCCGGCGCCGATGCGGCCCTCATCCTGGCTGCCTTCCGGGAGTGGCTGCCCACGCTGCCGGATCACGCCTCGCCCTCGATCTCGCTGTTGCGGCTTCCGGATATGGAGTTCGTCCCCGGGCCGTTGCGGGGCCAGTTTGTGGTGCACCTCCGCTTCGCCCTGATGGGGAACCGGGACTCCGGCGACGCGCTGCTCGCCCCGATGCGCGCCGTCTCGACCCCGTTGATGGACACGGCCGGGCCCATGAGCTACCTCGACGTGGACCAGATCCACATGGACCCGGCGGATCCGCTCCCTTTCACGGCCGGCGGGGCGATGCTGAAAGACCTCGGCGACGAGACCCTGGCCGAGCTGCTGAAACACACCGGCGAAGGCTCGGACTGTCCGCTGCTGCTGGTCGAGGTCCGGCCGCTGGGAGGAGCCCTGGCCCGCGCCGGGGCGCTCCCGAATGCCGTGTCCGGACGGGACGCGGCGTTCCTGCTCTTCCTCGTCGGGTTCAAGATGCCGCCGGTCGCCGAGGCCGTCTCCGCAGCCATCCGCACGGTCCTCGCCGCGATGGCCCCGCACTCCACCGGGTTTACCCTGGTCAACTTCCACGGCGAACCCGGCGATGAGGCTGACCGGGCCAGGGCCTGGTCGCCCGCCGTCTACGAACGGATGAGGGCCGCGAAATCCAGCTACGACCCCGGCAACCTCCTGCGGTTCGGCCACGCGATCACCGCCGTGCCGTCGTGACGTGAGGCGACGCCGCCCGGACCGGGGAGCCTGGTCAGGTAACCACGACGGCGGCCCGCACCTTTGTTGCGAAAGGTGCGGGCCGCCGTCCCGATCTCATCGGGTGCTCCGCAACTGCCGTTTTGACCCGCCAAAAGGGCCGTTGCGGAGCAGCCGATGGGTGCTTCAGTTGGCGAGCCAGATGTCCGGGCCGAAGACCTCGTAGTGGATCTTCGTGGCGGGGATGCCGGCGTTGATGGCCTCGTTGCGGATGTTCTTCATGAACGGCAGCGGACCGCACAGGTACAGCGAGGCGTTGGCCGGCAGGTCGACGTCGCGCAGCGACATAAACCCTTCCCTGGCGCCGGCTTCCGGCCGCTCAAGCCAGAGCTGCAGCTCGGCTCCGTCGAGGCGCTCGACGTCGTCCGTCATCTGGGAGCGCAGCGCCCAGCTGTCCAGGGTGCTTTCTGCGTGCAGGACCTGGACCCGCCGGTCCGAGCCGGACTCGGCGAGGGAGCGCAGGATCGAGGCGGACGGCGTGCAGCCGATGCCGGCGGAGGCCAGGACCACGGGGCCGTCATTTTCCTTGAGCGTGATTTCGCCGTACGGGTTGGAGATTTCCAGGACGTCGCCGACCTCGACGTGGTGGTGCAGCACGGGGGAGACCTCGCCGCCGTCGTCGAGTTTGGTGGTGAAGCTGCGGCTGGTGCCGGCGTCGCCGGAGAGCGAGTACTGGCGGACCTGGCGCAGGCCGTCGGGGAGGGTGACCTTGACGCTGACGTACTGGCCGGGAAGCGCCGGGGTGATGGGGGTGTCGTCGGCCGGTTCCAGGGTGAACGTCATGGAGCCGGTGCCCGCGGGGGCCTTCGCAGCCACCCGCCACGGGGTCCACATTTTGCCGTTGGCCTGGGCGGCGTAAAGGCCCTTCTCGAGTTTGATCAGCGCGTCCGCCATCAGCCAGTAGACCTCGGTCCAGGCTTCGGCGATTTCCGGGGTGATGACTTCCGCCAGATCCTCGGCGATGGCGGCGAAGAGGTGCTCGTAGACCACCTGGTACTGCGGTTCGGTGATGCCGAGTGAGGCGTGGCGGTGCGCGATACGGGACAGCACGGTCTCCGGCAGGGTGCCCGGGTTGCTCACCAGGTGGCTTGCGAAAGCGGCGATGCTTCCGGCCAGGGCCTGCTGCTGGTTGCCGGAGCGCTGGTTGGACCGGCTGAACAGTCCGTCCAGCAGTTCGGGGTGCGCGCCGAAGAGCCGGGCGTAAAACTTGGGGGTGATTTCGCCGATCCGGGAACCGACCAGCGGCAGGGTGGCCTCGATGACGGGGAAGGACTTGTCCGAGAGCATTGCTGACTCCTGAGGTAGTGGCCCGGGGTCTTCAACCGGACCGTGCTGAATACCTGCATTTGAAATGCGAGTATTTATGCCTCAGTTCTACACGTCGTAGAAAACAGTTTCAAATCGGAGCGCCGCCCGGGCGTGGCGCCCGTTGGTGGGCCCCTCGGCGGCCGTTGGCGGGCCCGGCGCGCCGGGCCGACGGCGCTAGCGGGGCCGGGGGAGGGCGGGTACCGGGCCGTAACCGTGGGCCGGGGCCGGCCGTAGCCGTGGGCCGGGGCCGGCTACAGGCCGGGACGCAGGCCGATCGCCTGGAAGACGGGATTCATCTGCCGCGAGGTGGGCAGCGAAGCGACGACAATGTCGTCAAGCTCACGATAGAAGGCCTCGCGGGCGCGGCCCAGGGCACCGCGGAGCCGGCACTCGTTGATCAGCGGGCAGGTACCCGCGGCGGCGACGCAGTCGGCCGGGTCGGCCCGGGTGTCCAGTGCGCGCAGCAGCTGCCCGACGGTGGCCAAGCGGCCCGCGCCGCTGAGCCGGGACCCGCCGTTCCGTCCGCGTTCCACGTCGATCAGGCCCAGTTCGCGCAGCTTCGCCATCGCCTTGCTGACGTGGTTGTAGGGCGTGCCGACGGCGTCCGCGATGCTCTGGGTGGTGAGCAGTTCGCCGTCGGCGGCCGCGAGCACCATCATGGCGCGCAGGCTCACGTCCGCGAAGGCGTTGATCTTCATGGCACGGGCCTGGTCTAGTCCACCCAGACGGCGGGTTCGTTGCTGTCGGCGGAGAGTTCGCCAAACTCCAGCTCGTGCGTCTCCGGGTTGGCGCCGTAGGGCAGCACCGCCGCGAATACGGAGCCGTCCCTGTGCTCGGCCGCGACGTGGATCGCGTCCGACTCTTCTTCCAGCAAGGTGATGTCGCAGACAACCGCGGCGGCGCGGAACTCGTCCCGGTGCTGCCGGAGCAGCTCGGTGAGGTCATTGATCATGCCGTCGGCGTCGAAGTCGGCGTCGCTGTCCCCGGCAGCGTCCGCGGGGGTGACCGCAACGAGGCGGACCTCGCCGTCGTTTTCCACGACCAGGGCGAAGGGCAGGAAACCGCCGTTGCGCTCCAGCTGTTCCTGGGCTGCTCCCACGCCGGTGCCGAGCAGGTTCTCCAGGTCGGTGGCGCTGGCATCCGGCACCGAGCCGCGCCAGGAGTCCTCGGCGGGGTCAGCCGGCTGCAGGACTGCGCCCTGGGCTTCGGATGAGTCGGTCATGGCGTTCAGCCCCGGACCAGGGCCAGGACCCGGTCGCGGACCCGTTCCATGGTGGCCAGGTCCGTGGCCTCGACGTTCAGGCGGAGGAAGGGCTCGGTGTTGGATGGACGCAGGTTGAACCAGTAGCTTCCGTCCGCCGCGATGAAGGTGCTGCCGTCGAGGTAGTCCACCTCAACGTCTTCGTTATGGAAGTCCAGCCGGACCCGCTCCACGGCGGCTGCCTTGTCCTCGATTTCCGAGTTGATCTCGCCGGAGGACTGGTAGGGCTCGTATTCGCGGCCGAGGTCGGACAGCGGGCCGTCCTGCTCGCCGAGGGCAGCCAGGACGTGCATGGCGGCCAGCATGCCGGTGTCCGCATTCCAGAAATCGCGGAAGTAGAAGTGGGCGGAGTGCTCGCCGCCGAAGATCGCACCTTCGGCGGCCATGACGGCCTTGATGAAGGAGTGTCCCACGCGGGTGCGGAAGGCGCGGCCACCGTCTTTGACCACCAGTTCGGGCACCGCCCTGGACGTCAAGAGGTTGTGGATGATCGTGGGTGTTTCCTCGCCGTTGGCCTTGGCGCGGGCGATTTCGCGGCGCGCCACCATGCCGGTGACGGCCGACGGCGAGACGGGCTCGCCCTTTTCGTCGATCACGAAGCAGCGGTCCGCGTCGCCGTCGAACGCCAGGCCGAGATCGGCGCCATGCTCGACGACGGCGGCCTGCAGGTCGCGGAGGTTTTCCGGCTCCAGCGGGTTGGCCGGGTGGTTCGGGAAAGACCCGTCCAGCTCGAAGTAGAGCGGGATGATCTCAAGCGGAAGCTTGGGCAGCAGCGTGTCGCCCAGCACCGCCGGCGTGGTCATGCCGGCCATTCCGTTGCCGGCGTCCACGACGACCTTGAGCGGCCGGGATCCACTAAGGTCAACCAGGCTGCGCAGGTACTCGGCGTAGTCCTTGAGCACGTCGCGGACGCTGATCACGCCGCGGGGACCGTTGGCGGGGATGGTGCCGGAGTTGAGGTATTCCTCGGCCAGGGCCTGGATTTCCTTGAGCCCGGTTTCGGAGGAGATCGGCACGGCGCCCGCCTTGGCCATCTTGATGCCGTTGTATTCGGCCGGGTTGTGGCTGGCGGTGAACGTGGCGCCGGCCGCGTTCAGGGCGCCGCAGGCGTAGTACAGCTCGTCGGTGGAGATAAGGTCCAGGAGCTGGACATTGGCGCCGCGGGTGGCTGCGCCGTTGGCGAAGGCCCGGCTGAACTCGGGGGAGGAGGGGCGCATGTCGCCGCCGACCAGCACGGTCTGCCCGGCCAGATCAAGGACGTCCACGAAAGCGGCGCCCACGGCCTCGACGATTTCCGCGGTGATGGATTCGCCCACAATTCCGCGCACGTCGTAGGCCTTGAAGGAAGCCGAGAGGTCAAAAGTTTTCGTCTGGTCGCTAGTCACGGCTCCTATCTTACGTGGAAGCCTCTGCGGGATGTCCGTGGCCGGTGGCGTATGTGGACGCAGTTTATCCACATACGGCGTCGCCCGGCTTCGCGGCTGTCGGAGGGGGCTGGGATACTGAATCAATGGTCAATAACCAGAACGCTGCAGTCCTGTCCGCTCCCCAGCCCGTCCCCGTCGGGGGTACCGGGACCCGTGAACAGGCCCAGGCTGTGCTGCGTGAACTCGTGGGGCACCCCGGCGCGGAGTTCCATGACGGCCAGTTCGAGGCCATCGAGGCCCTGGTCGACGGCGGCCGCCGGGCTTTAGTTGTGCAGCGCACCGGTTGGGGTAAATCGGCCGTCTACTTCGTCGCGTCCCTGCTGCTGCGCCGCCGCGGTGCCGGTCCCACGCTGATCGTGTCCCCGCTCCTCGCGCTGATGCGCGACCAGGTCGCCGCCGCCGCGCGGGCCGGAGTCCGCGCCGTGGCTATCAACTCTGCCAACCAGCTGGACTGGGACACCGTCCGCGAGCAGCTCGCCGCCGACGAGGTGGACGTGCTCCTGGTGTCACCGGAGCGGCTCACTAACCCGTCATTCCGGGAGAACCAGCTGCCTGAGCTGGTCCGCCGGACCGGGCTGCTGGTGATCGATGAGGCGCACTGCATCTCGGACTGGGGCCACGACTTCCGCCCCGACTACCGCCGGATCGCGGACCTGATCACCCAGCTGCCGGACAGCGTCCCGGTCCTGGCCACCACCGCCACCGCCAACTCCAGGGTGGTCCACGACATCGAGGAACAGCTCGGCGAAGGCGTGCTGACCATCCGCGGCGCCCTGGGACGTGAGTCCCTGCGCCTGGGCGTGCTGCGGCTGCCCGACTCCCGGGAACGGCTGGGCTGGCTGCTCACCCACCTGTCGGACCTGCCCGGCAGCGGCATCATCTACACCCTTACCGTGTCCGCCGCGGAGGACACGGCCCGCCTCCTCGCCGAGGCCGGCCACGAAGTGCTCGCCTACACCGGCAGGACAGACCCCGCGGACCGGGAGCGCGCCGAGCAACTGCTCAAGGACAACCAGGTGAAAGCTTTGGTGGCTACCTCCGCGCTGGGGATGGGCTTCGACAAGCCGGACCTCGGCTTCGTGGTGCACCTCGGCGCGCCGTCGTCCCCGGTGGCCTACTACCAGCAGGTCGGGCGCGCCGGCCGCGGCGCCGCCAACGCCGACGTGCTGCTGCTGCCCGGCTCCGAGGACCGCGACATCTGGCAGTATTTCGCCACCGCGTCGATGCCCTCGGAGGAAAAAGCCGCGGCCGTCCTCACCGCCCTGGCCGAAGCCGGCACGGCGGTGTCCACGGTGGCGCTCGAGGCCCGCGTCGACCTGCGCCGGACGCCGCTGGAACTCCTGCTGAAGGTGCTGGCCGTGGACGGTGCGGTTGAGCGCGTGGGCGGCGGGTGGCGCTCCACCGGCCAGCCGTGGACCTACGACGCCGAGCGGTACAGCCGGATCGCCGAGGCCCGTGTTGACGAGCAGGATTCCATGGTGATCTACCAGGACACGGCAGGCTGCCGGATGGAATACATCACCTCGGTCCTCGACGACGAGACGGCGACGGCGTGCGGACGCTGTGACAACTGCGCCGGCCGGTGGTTCCCTGCCGACATTGCCGCCGATGCTACCGAAGCGGCTGGGGCGACCCTGAACCGTGCCGGGATGGTGCTGGAACCGCGGCTGCAGTGGCCCAGCGGTATGGACCGGCTGGGTGTGAACGTCAAAGGCAAGATCAAGCCGGAGGAAAGCCTGGCCAACGGCCGCGTGCTGGCTCGGCTGACGGACCTGGGCTGGGGCGGGGCGCTGCGGGAAACCTTCGCCGCCGGCGCCCCCGACCGCGCCGTGGACCCGGGCATGCTGCAGGCCTGCGTGCAGGTCCTGCGCGAGTGGGGCACGGGCGACACCCGCAATCCGGGCTGGAGCGGTGCCGGCCGCCCGGCCGCGATCATTAGTGTTCCGTCCCGCGGCAAGCCCGAGCTGGTGGAGTCGCTGGCCCGCGGCATCTCCGAGATCGGCCGGATCCCGTACCTGGGCCAGTTGCAGCTGGCGCACGGCGGCCCCACGGGCGGCCGCGGCGGAAACAGCGCCTACCGGCTCGCCGGGGTCTGGGACCGCCTCGTGGTGGGCCCGGAGCTCGCAACGGCACTGGCAGGGATCCAGGGCCAGAGTGTCATGCTGGTGGACGACCTGGTGGACAGCCGTTGGACCGTGACCGTGGCCGGGCGTGCCCTCCGGCTCGCAGGCGCCGGAGCGGTGCTGCCGCTCGTGCTGGGCCAGGCCGGCTGATCCCACCTGGCTGAGTCCACCCGGCCAAGGCCGGCCCAGTCCGGCTGAGCCCCCCCGCCCGGCCAAATCCGGCTCGGCCCCCGCCCGGCAAGGCGGGCACCAGCAAGGCCGGGGCGCGCCTAGCCGCGGTCCGGTTGCTCCGATTCGAGCACGGCCATGGCGGCGTTGTGGCCGCCGATGGCGCTGACGGCTCCGCCGCGGCGGGCCCCGGAGCCGCAGAGCAGGAGCTGCGAATCGTCCGTGGCCACTCCCCAGCGCTGCGCCGGGGTGTCCAGGGGCGCACCGTCGTCCGCGAAAGGCCAGTCGAGGCCCCCGTGGAAGATATTGCCGCGCGGCATGCCGACAGCACGTTCGATGTCCAGTGTGGTCTTGGTTTCGATGCACGGCCGGCCGTCCGGACCGGTCAGCAGCAGCTCCTGGACCGGTTCGGCAAGGACGCTGTTCAGCGACCGCAGCACGGCGTCCTGCAGTTCGGCCCGGCGGTCCTCGTTGTTCTGCGCGGTGACCAGCCGGTCCGGGACGTGCAGGCCGAAGACCGTGAGGGTCTGCGCGCCGGCCGCCTGCAGTTCCGGGGAGAGGATGCTGGGGTCGGTCAAGGAGTGGCAGTAGATCTCGCACGGCAAGGGGTCCGGAACGTTCCCGGCCGCGGCGCCGAGGTAGGCCGCATCCAGCTGCGACCACGTCTCGTTGATGTGGAAGGTGCCGCCGAAGGCTGCTTCCGGGCTGACGGCGTCGTCCAGCAGCCGGGGCAGGCGCTTGAGCAGCAGGTTCACCTTGACCTGGGCACCCTCGCGGAGGTGGTTTGGGTTGTTCGTGGCGTGCCCGGCGCCGCCCGGCGCCGCGTTGCGCAAACGGTCCAGTACCACCGGGGCCACGTTGGACAGCACCCACGGCGCAGCAACGGTGTGCAGGGCGCCGTTGTGCCGGTAGCTGACGACGCCGCCCGGGCGGACTGACGTGACTTCCGCCGACGCCAGGACGGTTGCGCCGGCCTCCCGGGCGGCGCGTTCCAGCTCCCCGGATACCGCGCCCATCCCGCCCACGGGCACGTCCCAGTCGCCGGTGCAGCCGCCGATCAGGTGGTACAGGAAGCAGATGTTCTGCTGGAGGTCGGCGTCGTCGGCGCGGGCAAAGGTGCCGATCAGGGCGTCGGTCAGCACCACGCCGCGGACCAGGTCATGCCGGAGCGCCCGGGCGATGGCGTGCCCCACCGGCCGTTCGATCATGGCTTCCCACGCGTCGCCGGCCCCGGCCCGGACGGCTAGCTCCCGCGCCGCGGACCGGGTGGGCAGCGGCGACGTCATGGTGGGCCAGAGGGCCCGGGTGAGTTTCCCGCAGCTCTCATAGAACTCGTTGAAGGCGCGGAACTCGTCGTCGGACGCCCCGACCGCGGCGAACGAAGCGGCCGTGGACGCGGCGTCCTCGTTGTCGACCAGCAGCGCCCGGCCGGGGCTGGCCGGGTCCGGGGTGTAGGAGGAGTACCGTCGCCGCGCCAGCGTGATCTGCAGGCCGAGGTCGTCGATGATCTGCTGCGGCAGCAGGCTGACGAGGTAGGAATAGCGCGAGAGCCGGGCCTCCACGCCGTCGAACGCCTGCGCGGACACGGCGGCGCCGCCCGGGTGGTCGAGCTTTTCCAGCAGCAGGACCTTCCGGCCGGCCTTGGACAGGTACGCTGCCGCGGCCAGGCCGTTGTGGCCGCCGCCTACGATGATTGCGTCAAACGCGTGGTTGATCGACATGGGCCCATCCTGCCACCCGGACACGCGGGCCCGTCCGAAGCCCGCCGGAGGTGAGGGAGCGTTGGGTTGGTTGGCGGCTTAGGTGAGGGAGCGTTGGAAGCCGGGAACGCAAAAGGCCCCGGTCCAGGACCGGGGCCAAACGCGGAGACGGGGGGATTTGAACCCCCGGTGGAGTTGTGCCCCACACTTCATTAGCAGTGAAGCCCATTCGGCCGCTCTGGCACGTCTCCAATTGCTATTACTAGCCAACCAAGGATACGCAGAAGGGGCCATGCAGTGCAAAACGGTCGACGCGGGGTCACTTGCGGCCCGTCCGGCGGCCCGGGATGGGCCGTGAGTGACCCCGCGTTGCGGTGTTGCGCGGCGGACCTAGGCGGCCCGGCCCGCCAGGGCGCGCCAGAGGAAATGCTGGCTGCGGCTCTGCAGCGCCGCGGCCTGGCGGTTGTCCGAGGCTCCTGCGTGGCCGCCCTCGAGCGCTTCGTGGAACCAGACATTGGGGATGCCCATGGCCTGCATCCGGGCGGCCATCTTGCGGGCCTGCACGGGACCCACCCGGTCATCCGAGGTGGCGGTCCAGATGAAGGTTTCCGGGTACTCCACTCCGTCGCGGAGCAGGTGGTAGGGCGAGAAGGTCCGGATGAACTCCCACTGCTCGGGCACGTCGGGGTCGCCGTACTCGGCAATCCAGGAGTACCCGGCGGACAGCTTGCTGTACCGGCGCATGTCCAGCAGCGGCACCCCGCAGGAGACGGCGCCGAACAGTTCCGGGTACTGGGTGAGCATGTTCCCCACCAGCAGGCCGCCGTTGGAGCCGCCCACGCAGCCGAGCCGCTGCCGGGACGTCACGCCGCGCGAGATCAGGTCCTGCGCGACGGCGGCGAAGTCTTCGTACGCCCGGTGCCGCTTGTCCTGCAGCGCGGCACGGTGCCACGACGGCCCGTACTCGCCGCCGCCGCGGATGTTCGCCACGACGTAGACCCCGCCGCGGCTGTGCGGGGCCTCCCCGTCGGCGCCCGCGGATTCCTCGGTGCGCCGCTCCAGCCAGGCCCGGCCGACGGCGCCGCTGTAGGCCGGGGTGCGGGAAATCTCGAATCCGCCGTAGCCGGAGAGCTGGGTGGGGTTCTGCCCGTCCAGCACCAGGTCCCTCGCGGCGATCTGGAAATAGGGCACCCGGGTGCCGTCCTTGGACACCGCAAAGTGCTGCTGGACCTCGTAGGCTTCCTCGTCGAAGAACGACGGCGCGGTCCGGACCACCTCGTGCGTGCTCACGACGCCGTCGACGCCGGCGCGCGTCAGGGTGCCGCGCGTCAGGGTGCTCGGCGTCGCAAACCCCGTCGCCACCAGCCAGAAGTCGTTCCCGGCGTCGGCACCGGCAGTGCTGTCGCCGCCGCCGCCGTCGTCCCCGCTGCCGTCCTCGTCGTCGACGGCGTACGCGTTGACGTCATGCAGGGGCGGGCAGGCGTCCAGCACACTGGAGGCCCAGGCGACGTCCGTGCCGGGCCGCTGCGGATCCAGCACCCGGATCTCGGAGGACACGTCGCGGAGCAGGTTCAGCAGCAGGAAGTCCCGGGTCCAGCTCCAGGACTGCAGGGAGGTGTGCTCATCCGGGGTGAAGAGGACGGACAGCTCCCGGCTGCCGGCCAGGAAAGCCTCGAAGTCCGCCGCCAGCAGGGACCCCGCCGGGTAGCTCGTGCCGTTCACGGTCCACTCGCCCTGGGGCCGGAAGAGCAGCCATTCCCGGTGTGAGCTCAGGTTTACGTCCGCGGGCACCTCCAGCTCGACCCAGACGCCGTCGCGGAGCACCGAGGTGCGCTTTTCAAAGAAGCTGATCCAGTCCACGGCGAAGGTCCGCTCGAAGCCGGGGGTGGAGTCGTGCGCCAGGAGCGCCATCATGTGGTCCTCCGGGATTTCGAAGAGCCGCTCGGCCGCGGCCAGGGACTCGCCGCGCCGCAGGACCACACCGGTCCGGGCATAGGAGGAGCTGGTTTTTGGCAGTCCGTCGGCGGTGCTTGCGACCAGCAGGGTGTCGGCGTCCAGCCATGAGACGTTGCCCTTCGCCGTCGGCAGGTCGAAGCCGCCCTCCGCGGGGTCAACGAAGCTGCGCGTCTCGACGTCGAACTCGCGGTAGCGGTTCGCGTCGCCGCCGTCGGGGGAGAGCGCCAGCAACGCCAGCCGGTGCGGCTGCCCGGCGGCGGGGCGGAGGAAGCTGGCGCCGTGGAAGACCCACTCCTCCCCCTCCGCAGCGGCCAGGGCGTCGACGTCGAGCAGGATTTCCCACGCCGGCGTACCGTCCCGGTAGCTCGCCCAGTCCGTGCGCCGCCACAGGCCCTTGGGGTTGTTGCGGTCCTTCCAGAAGTTGTAGTACCACTGGCCGTGTTTGCCCACCATGGCGATCCGGTCGGTGGAGTCCAGGACCTCCAGGATCCGGTTTTCGAGCTCGCCGTATTCGGCGTCCTCCAGCAACTCCTCGGTGCGGGCATTTTGTTCCCGGACCCAGGCCAGCTGCTCCTCGCCGTAGATTTCCTCCAGCCAGATGTTCTCGTCGACGGGCTCGGGGGCGGTCCCGGGCAGCGCGCCGGAGGGCTCGCCGGGCGCGGTGGGGTACTCAGCTGAAGAGGTGGTCATGGGCCCATCCAAGCAACACCGGTGCCGGGCAGGCAAGTCAAGGCGGCGGCCCGGATGCGGATACGCTGGATCCCGTGGGTAAATCGCAGAGCATCCGGATGGCACTGATCGGCGCCGGACCCCGGGGCACCAGTGTGCTGGAGCGGCTGCTCGCCAACTGGGCCCCCGCGACGCCGGATGCGACCCTGCACATCGATGTGGTCGACCCCTACCCGGCCGGTCCGGGCCACGTCTGGCAGCCCGGACAGTCCCGGCTCTACCTGATGAACACGCAGTCTTTCTACCCCACCGTGGTCCCGGAGGATCCGGAGCTGGCGGCGCCGCTGGCCGGGGCCACCTTCGACCAGTGGCGGGACCGGCAGCGCAGGGACCCGCACCCGGCGCTGTCCGCCGAGGAACGCACCGAGCTGGCCGGCCTGGGGTCCGCGGACTTCCCCAGCCGCGCGCTGTACGGGCGCTACCTGAGGTCCACACTCGAGGAACTGCTGGAGAAGCTGCCCGCCGGCGTCACCGTTGAATTCCATCAGGCCACCGCGACGTCGGTCCGGCCAGCCGCCGGCCCCGGTAACGCCGGGCCCGGGAGCGCCGGATTTGAGGTCGCGCTCGACGACGGGACCGTGCTCGGCGCCGGATCCGTGGTGCTGGCCCTCGGCCACCTGGAGTCCCGGCCCAACCCCGAGCAGCGCGAACTGCAGGCGGCGGCGGACGAGCTGGGATTGAAGTATCTGCCGCCGGCCGCGCCCGCCGACGTCGACTGGTCCGGGATCCCCGCGGTGCAGCCGGTGCTGGTGCGCGGCATGGGCCTGAACTTCTTCGACGTGATGGGCCAGCTGACCGAGGGCCGCGGCGGCAAGTTCCTGCCCGCCCCGGACAGGGCGGGTCTGACCTACCTGCCGTCCGGCCGGGAACCGTTCATCATCGCCGCCTCGCGCCGCGGAACCCCGTACCGGGCTAAGGCGGCCCTGGCCGGCTACTACCCGGCGGCAGTGTCGCTCAGGTACTGCACCGAGGACGCGCTCTCGAAGTTCGCCGCCACCGGAATCCTGCCTGCCTTCGACCACGACCTCTGGCCGCTGCTGCACCGCGACGTCGTGTGGGCGTACTACTCCACCCTGGCGCGCTCGCAGCCCGACGTGGTCGGTGCGGATCCGGCGGGATTCCTGGACGCGCTGGAGGAAGCGCTGCAGCCGCACGCCCACTCCACGGTGAAGTGGGAGGAAGCCGCCGGCGCCGTGATCGACGCCCACGTCCGCCCGACCTACCGGCTGGACCTGCTGGGCCTCGCCGCGCCGCTCGCCGGCCGTACGTTCGCGTCCCGGGCGGACCTGGATGCCGCCGTCGTCGATTATCTGCTCGATGATGCGCGGCGCTCCGCGCTCGGCGAGGACGACCCGGTCAAGATGGCGATCGGCGCCCTGCACCACGGCCGGGCGGTGCTGAAAACGGCGGTGGCCGACGGCGGCATCACCGACGAGTCATGGGTGGCCGGCCTGCGCGGCTGGTTCGAATCGTTCGTGGAAGGGCTCGCCAGCGGTCCGCCGGCCCTTCGTGCCGAGCAGCTCGCGGCCCTGGCCCGGGCCGGCGTCGTCAGCTTTGTGGGCCCCGACCCCAAGTTCGACGTCGACCGGAAGACGAAAGTGTTTACGGCCGCCTCGCCCTGGGTGGCCGGCAGGGACGGGGACGGCGGCAGCAAGGTGCAGGCCACGGTGCTGGTCGAGGCGCTGGCCCCGGCCAACCGGGTGGCCATCAACGCGTCCCCGCTGCTGGAGCAGTTGCTCGCGGACGGTCTGGTCCGCCCGCGCCTGATGATGAGCGCGGAAGGAGTGCCCGTGCAGAGTTCCGGGCTGGACGTTATCCCGCACCCTTACCGGCCCGTCGGCGCGAATGGGTCAGTCACGGACGGGATCTACGTGCTGGGGCTGCAGCTCTCCGCGGCGCAATGGGGTACTGCCATTGCGGCCGAGGCGTGGCAGCAGCGGGGCCCGGTCTACCGCAGCGGCCAGCGGACCCTGCGCGACGCCGACGAGATCGCCCGGGACATCCTCGGCCGGTAGCGCACGGGCTGCCACGCACGTGAACCCGTCAAACCCGCGCACAAAAAATGAGCATGCTCCCTCCCCGGGCCGGGCGGTGGACACTTGCAGACTATGTCCGCCGCTCCGGCCGGGGGAGGGGCATGCTCACTGAGGCAGGGCTACGGGGCTAGCCCTTCAGGCACTTCCGGTAGGCGGCCATCGCCGTGCCGTAGTTGGCCTGGCCCACGAGGTCCGCGGGTCGCTTCGGCTTGACCGGCGCGGTGCACTGCGGCGGGACGGGCACGCGGGCCGCGACCAGGACGTCCGCCTTGACCACGGTGCCGGACTCGACGGCGGTGAGCACCACGGTGCCCGTGCCGGCGGCGGCGCCGGCAGGCACCTTCACGTCCACGGTGGCCGCGCCGGCGGTGACCGGCACGGTGCCGAGCAGCGTCACGGTGCCCGCGGCGTCGGTGAACTCGGCACGCAGCGAGGTGTTCACCGGGCTGCCCAGCGAGGTGAGGTCCAGCTTGGAGACCGCCAAGGTGATGGGGTCCCCGCCCTTGACCTCGGCAGCGGTGGTGTTCACCACGGATACGGATCGGCGGGCGAAGTCCGGCGAGACGGGGTTGTGCGTCTGCAGGTACTTGATCCACGCGTCCCGGTCCACCAGCCCGGAGTCCTTGGTGCCGGTGCCGGACTTGAAGATCCGGAAGTTGTCGCCGCCGGTGGCCAGGAAGCTGAACGTGCCGATCCGGTAGGACTTCGCCGGGTCGATCAGCGCACCGTTGACCCGGATCGCGGTGACCCGGTCGCCCGCGGCGCGGGCGGCGTCGTAGGTGTAGTTGACGTTCTTGGACAGGCCCAGCTGCTGGTAGGCGCGGCTGGGGACCGTGCCGTCCGGGTTGGTCTGCCACTGCTGCTCCAGCAGCGTCTTGAACTGCGCGCCGGTCAGCGTGGTGGTCCAGAGGTTGTTCACGAACGGCAGCACCGCGTTGGCCTCGGCGTAGGTGATGGTGCCGTCCGGGGCGTAGTACAGCTCGTTGCGCAGGCCGCCGGGGTTGACGACGCCGATCTCGGCGGCACCGAGCTCCGGTGCCTTGAGGGCGTCGACCAGGGAGTCCGCCACGAGGTTGCCCAGGGTGGATTCGCTCGCGCGGTCATCACGCACAGCGGGGGAGCCGGCGAACGCCGTCGTGATGTCCGCAGTGACCTTGCCGACCGGCTGGTTGCCGATCACGGCTGCGTCGGCGACCGCTTTGTCCACGATGGCCTTGACCGCGGCCACCCGCGGGTAAGCGGCGACCAGGCCGGCCGCCGGGTCCGTGGTGCGCTTGACGTTGGCCGCCTTGTAGCCGGTGACGGACATGGTCTTGGTGTCGATGGTGAGCTGGATCTGCCCGATGAACTCGCCGTAGTTGCCGGTCTGCACGATCGGACGGGTCTTGCCCGTAGGCTGTCCGGCTGCATCCAGCACCGGCGCGTCCCACGCGTACTGCTTGTGGGTGTGGCCGTTGAAGATCGCGGCGACATCCGGGGTAACCTCGGTGACCATCTTGGCGAAGGGGCCGCCGGCGGCGACTTCCTGCTCCAGGGTGGCGCCTTCGGGAGTGCCGGAACCGGCGCCGTCGTGGTTTTCCACGATGATCACGTCGGCGAGCTTGTCAGCCTTGAGCTTCGCGGCAACGCGGTTGATGGCCTCGACGGGATCGCCGAATTCGAGGTCCGCGATGCCGGCCGGGGTGACCAGCGACGGTACTTCCTGTGTCACGGTGCCGATCACGGCGACCTTGATCCCGTTCATGTCCAGCACGGTGTACTCCGGCAGGGCCGGCTCGGTGGTGCCCTTCTTGTAGACGTTGGCGCCCAGGTACGGGAACTTCGCGTTGCTGCCGCCGGCGACCACCCGGTCGCGCAGGTCGGCCCAGCCGCCGTCGAACTCGTGGTTGCCCACGGCCGAGGTGCGCAGCTCCAGGGCGTTCAGCACATCAATGGTGGGCTGGTCCTTGGCAACGGCCGAGGCGAACAGCGAAGCGCCGATGTTGTCGCCGGCGGAGAGGAACGCGGTGGCGCCGGGTGCCGCGGCCGCCCGGAGCTTCTCGATGGTTCCCGCGAACAGCACGGTGTTGGAATCGATGCGGCCGTGGAAATCGTTGATGCCCAGGAAGTTCAGGTCAACGCTGGCCGGGGTGGCTGGCAGGTTGAGCCCGACGACGACCGGATCGTGGTCGCTGGCGCGGAACTGGTCCGGCGCGTAGTAGTCGGTGACGTTGTTGTTGTAGCGGCTGTATTCCAGCGCCACGGATTCCACCGAGTTGATGTTCCAGATGTCCGCGCCGGTGACGACGGCGTTCGCCGCCGGGGAGGCGAGGATGTGGTCCAGTGAGCCCACCAGGCCGCCGTATAGGTAGGAGTGCTTGGCGGTGCCGTCGGCGTTCTTGGCCTTGTCATCCTGGTTGACGTATCCGGCCGCCGTGAGGACGTTGATCGGGTCCTCCTTGGCGTAGGAGTTGAAGTCGCCGATCAGGAAGACCTTGTTGGTGCCCTTGGATCTCTGCAGCTCGTCGGCGAAGGCCAGCAGGGACTGCGCCTGGGCGGTGCGGGCGAGGTTTGAATTGCCCTGGCCCTTGTCGGTGTCATCCGGCGTCGCGGCGGAGCCCTTGGACTTGAAGTGGTTGGCGATCGCGATGAATTTCTTGTCATCGGAGGCGCCGACGGGCTTGAACACCTGGGCCAGCGGCTTGCGGGCACTGGCGAAGGCCACCGTGTCGTTGTGGATGATGGAGTCGCCCACCGGTTCGGCCGCGGCCTTCTTGAAAATGAAGGCGGTGCGGATCATGTCCTCGTCGGACAGCGGCGGTGCGTTGGCGGGGGTGCGGACGTAGTCCCAGATGCCGGGCGTGGCGATGTTCAGGGCGTCCACCAGCTTGGCCAGGGCGTCGTCCCGGTTCTTGCCGAACTGGGCCGAGTTCTCGACCTCCATCAGGGTGACGACGTCGGCGCCGGACTTGGAAATGGCGGCCACGATCTTGTCCTGCTGGCGCTTGAAGTTCTCGGCATTGGCGGCGCCGCGGAGGTCGCAGCCACCCTTGACGGTGATGGGGTTGCCCGCGCGGTCCGTGTAGAACGTGCAGCCGGTGACCTGGTCGCCGGTGGTGGGGAAGTAGTTCAGCACGTTGAACGAGGCAAGCTTCAGGTTGCCGCCCACCGCCGTCGGGGCCTCCGCGCGGGTGGCGCCGAAGCCGGCCGGCTGGACCGTGTCCGCGTTGTCGGCGGTCAGCTGGGTCAGCGGCTGGAACTTCCAGGAGTTGTTGGCGTAGCTGAGCACCACGTTGGTCTTGAACGTCACCGGCGCGCCCACCCGGACGTGATCCGAGGTGGTCAGGTACGGCAGGGTCAGTGCCTTGTTGGCGGCGTCCTTGAGGAAGTTGGTGCTGGCGCCGTCGTCGAGCTTGATGCCGCGGGCGGCGTTGGCCGCGACGGTGGCGGTGTACTCGGCGGACCCGTAGGGCGCGACGGCGGTGGGCTGCTCCAGCGGGGTGGTGCCGCCGGCCAGGCCGATTTCGCCGTACTGGTTGAGCGAGTAGTTGTCCGCGACCGTGACCGGACCCTGCGGTGTCAGCAGCATGGCTTCCAGGGATTCGCGGAACGCCTCGTCGGCGGGGAGGGCGAAACGGGTGGCCTTGACCTCGGGGGCGGCCTCGGTCAGCTTGGCGACCGCCGTGGCGTTGAGCTGGGTCATGCCGTAGTACTCGGCAACACTGCCCGTGACCTCGACGTAGTCGCCGATCTGCACCGAGGCCACGGCGGACGGTGCGTACACGAAGATGGCGTCCGAGGCGGTGTGGTTGGCCGGGGTCAGATCGCCGCCGGTGCCGGGGGTCTGCAGGTAGAAGCCCGCAAACCCGCCGGTCGGGAAGGACGCGGTGACCTTGCCGCGGGTGCTGACGGCCGTGCCGGCGAGCGGGCTGGTCGTGCCGGTGCCCTGGATCTCGGCGATGCTCCTGGAGACCGGGGGAGTGGTCGGCGCCGGCTCAACCGGGGCGGCTTCACCGTTGACGGCCTTGGGGGTGATCGCGGCGTTGAGGGCGAAGTCCGCGGCGTTGTTGTTGCTGTCAACGCCGTTGCTGCGGTTCAGGCTCTTGACGTCCCCGGTGCCCGACGGCGCCGTTGCCGCCCGGGTTTCGAACGTGGTGGAGGTTCCGTAGCCCAGCAGGTCGGCGACGTTCCCGGGTTCGACGACGGAGCCGGTCGCCAGCGGGTCCAGGGCGGTTGCCTGCCTGGCCAGAACGATCGTTCCGCCCGCGATGGCCGGGTTGAACCCGGTGGCCGTGGTGTCGGCGGCGGGCAGGTCCAGTCCGGCAGAGCCGTTGCTGCCGCCCTTGAGCAGGTAATACCCCTTGGCGGGGACGGTGCCGGACAGGGGCACCGTGGTGCTCGGCGCGACGGTGCTCGTGGCGGAGCGGTACTGGACGGACCAGCCGTCCAGCGTGACCGGGGCGTCCGAGGTGTTGTACAGCTCGACGAACTTGTTCTTGTAGGCCGCGCCGGCGCTGCCGCCGCTGAGGTAGGCCTCATTGATGATCACTGGCGAAGTTCCGGCGGCCGCAGGTGAGACCTCCAGTGCGGCGGCGGGCAAAGCCGTCAGCGGCGCTGCGATGAGCCCCGCGGACAGGGCTGTGCCCAGCGCTGTTTTCCAAGGTGTGATTTTCATCCGCTCTAACTCTCATGAGGGTGCCCGGGTAAGGGCTGGGTGGAGTGTGTCCGGGTAAATGGCCCGCGGACCGGCCGGTCTGCTCCTGGTCAAGCAGATTCCGGCACAGCAAAACAGGGGTGAATGAACACAAGATGGATTGCATGTGCATTCGGCGAGACGGCCCCCAGCGGAACGCCTCACAGCCGGCACGGAACCCCAACAAGGTGCCCCAGCGACGGTGTTGGTAGAGCATTTTTGTCAGCCCGGCCGTCCCCCGGCCCGGGCACTCAAAAGAATACCGGCCAGTAGCCGCAGGGGAAGCGGTTGGCCGGTATTTCTTACAGCAATTTTTCCAAAGGATTTACTTGGCGCCCGGACTCAGGCGTTTGGGAGGCGGAGGGGCTTCCGCCGGTGCGCTCAGGCCTGGTTGAAGCGGACCATGTTCCCGGACGGGTCGCGGAAGGCGCAGTCCCGCGGCCCCCACGGCTGCACGATGGGTTCCTGGAGCACCTCCGCCCCGGCTGCGCGGACGGCCTCGAACGTGGCATCGAGGTCGTCCGTGCGGAACACGATCACGGGCAGCACCCCCTTGGTGAGCAACTGCTGGAGCGCGTCGCCGTCGTCCTGGGAACGGCCGGCGTGCGGGGGAGAAAGCACGATCTCCAGATCAGGCTGGGCAGCACTGCCGAGGGTGACCCAGCGGTGGCCGTCCGAGCCGACGTCGTTGCGCACCTCCAGGCCGAGCGCGTCGCGGTAGAAAGCGAGCGACTCGTCGAGGTCGTTGACGGTGATTTGTGCGTACTGCAATGAAATGTTCATGACTCACACGCTAGGGGAGCGGCGGAAAGGATGCTTCTTCAATCCTGCTCGGCTTCCGCGGGGGCCGCGTGTGTTGCCGTGCCACGCACGACGGCATCGCCTTGACCGCGTGGTGCTCCCTGGCCCGGTATGCGCTGGGCGGCATGCCGACGAGCTCGGTGAACCGGGAACTGAACGAACCAAGCGACGTGCAGCCGACGTCCATGCAGGCGTCGGTCACGCTGGCACCGGCCCGCAGCAGCGCCATGGCACGCTCGATCCGCCGCGTCATGAGGTAGTTGTACGGCGTTTCGCCGTAGGCCGCCTTGAACTGGCGGGAAAAGTGCGCCGGGGACATCAGGGCGCCCGCGGCCATGGTGGGCACGTCCAGCGGCCGGGCGTAGTCGCGGTCGATCAGGTCCCGCGCCCGGCGCAGGTGGGCCAGGTTTGCCAGCTCCTGCGGTGTCATGCCGCCAGTTTAGCGCCGACGACGAAGGGAGAGTCAGCCTGTCCGTGCGGCCTATGAAGGCTGGCCCGGTTCCGCGGTGCGCTCGCGGAAAACCAGCACCGGGCAGTGGGCGTGGTGGACGGTTTGGGTCGACACGGAGCCAAGCATCATGCCGGCGAATCCACCGTGGCCGCGTGAGCCCACGGCAACCAGCTCGGCTTCCCGGGAGGCGTCCACGAGCGCCGCGGCGGGATTGCCTTGCACCAGGCGTCCGGTGATCTCCACGCCCTGGTTGCCGACGCGTGCGAGCTCCGCCTCGAGGATTGTCCGGGCGTCCGACTCGAAGATCTCGTAGTCCCAGGCCTGTCCCAGGGCGTCGCTGACGTAGGGGAAGCTCCATGCCGCCAGGGCCAGGACCTGGCCGCCGCGTAGCTTGGCTTCGTCAACCGCCCAGTCCAGGGCGGCCTGGGACTGCGGCGAACCGTCGACCCCCACTACGATCCTGAATATCCCGTTGCCGGCCATTAGTCCTCCGCGTCATCGATGGGTCCCGGGAACTGCAGGGATACCCCATCTTGGCACTGCCGGCGGTGGACCGGGAGGGGCCCCCTTAAAGCCGCCAGCCGGAGTCACCAGGTCAGGGATTTTGCCTGGCGCGTCTTGATCGCGGATGTCTGGCCGCAGTTCGAGCAGGTGATCCGGTAGCTCCTGGATGTGGTGAAGACGGGGATGAAGAACAGCGTGAACTTCGTGGCGCGTTGCTGCAGGCGGTGCTGCACGAACTGGCCGCAGCGCTGGCAGGTGGCCGGCCGGCCGGGCAGTTCGTTGAGCACGGTTTTGAGGCCGAAGAGGAGGAACATGGTGGCACCTTTCGTGGGTGGTCAGGCCTTCGGCGAGAGACGGGCGGCGAGGCCCGTGAGCAGGATGGTGATGCCTTCGTCCAACTCCGCTTTGCCGTCGTAGTCGACGAGGACCGGCGCGAGGGCCCGGAGGCGGGGGAAGTCCTTTGGCGGCAGGCGGTGCAGGCCCAGGCGCAAGAGGGCTTCGTTCTCCTCCGGGTCGACGATGAATTCCTGCAGTTCGTTGAGGATGTGGCCGTACAAGTAGCCGTAGTAGGCGCGGTAGACGTGGAGCGCGTCGGCCGGGGCGAAGCCGGCGTCGATCAGCAGGGAAAGAATCTGTTCCAAAGGGCGCAGCGTGCCCAGTGGTCGGAGGCCCAGCGGTGTGGATAGTGGCCGGGTCACCAGCAGGGGAACGACATTGGGGTGCCGGAGCGCGAGGTCGCGCAGATCATGGGCGATGCGCCGCAGCTGCGCTTGCCAGTCCGGGTCATCGGGGAAGATGGCCAGCTCGTTCAGAACGAGCTCGGAGACGCCGTCCAGCAGGGCGGCGCGGTTTTCGGCGTAGCGGTACAGGCTCATCGGGTCCCGGCCGAGTTCCTGGCCGAGCCGGCGCATGGTGAGCGCCTCCAGGCCGTCGGAGTCAACCAGCGCCAGTGCCGTGCACAGCACCAGTTCCCGGCTGAGTCGCGTTTTCGGGCCGGGGGCCGTGGAGGGCGCCAGCTTCTCTGCGGGGGACATGGGTTTCCGATCCTGTTGTGCGGGCCGGTCCGAATAAGGGGGCCGTCCCGGAAGGTTAGTCAGCAAGCTTGCCTACAGTGAAGTCTACGCCTATTGTCTACAGTGTAGAGAAGTTCCGGGTTCCGCACTGCGGTATCCCAAACCGCTTGGCGGCCCGTGCGTGGCGTACAAGCGTCTGCTGCTGTAGCCCTCGGCGGCATTAACACGCACCCAGCGGAAACGAGCCATCATGGCAGATTCGCAATACGACCAGTTTCTTCGGGAAGCCACCACCTCTGACGCCGCATCCGGTTCCGTGCTCGGCCGGGACTGTCTTTACGGCGTCTACACCAGCTGGTGTTTCCTGTCCCGGAGCGTGCCCCGGCCCGAGGATGCCTTCTGGGCAGCCATGAAGGAGAAGAGGATCCGTCCCGATCGGACTCCGCTCCGCATGAAGGGTCCCGCCGCCGCGGACTACATTCTCTCCAGCTTCCCCGGACTGGTGTGAGGCGGGTGGCCGCAAGTTCGGGCACCTACCGCCCGGTCAGCGCCCACCAGCCCCGCGGCCGCCGGCCCTGGTGCGCCGACTGCCACAGTGATCGGCACCTCCGCGCTGGTCCCGCCGCGGTCCTTGACGCTCGGGACGAAACCCTCGCCCTGGCTGTCACCTGCACTCGCTGCGGTCTCTCCCGGGTCCTGGCGACCACCGCGACCTTCGCCGCGGCCATTAGCCGCCGACGGAACAGGTGAGGCCGGCGGCCGCAATCTTTCGATCGCCGCCGCCGGCCTCAAATCCGCGCAATCGCTGCGCACCCGCGGAAGGTAAGAGATTCGAACTCTTGGTACGGGGTTACCGCACACTGGTTTTCAAGACCAGCTCCATCGGCCGCTCGGACAACCTTCCCTAACGAGTAGTGTTTCATAGCCGGTCAGTAGCCACAAAAAAGCGGCGGCGCTCGCTTGCGGCGCCGGTTTGGCCACATACTCTGGAAGCAGGCGTTGCCAGCACCGTGTGCTGCGGCCGCTCTGCCTGCACGCAATTGGTTAGGAATCGGGAGTACTCCATGAAGGCTGTCTACATCTCCGCACCCGGTGGTCCGGAGGTCCTGGAGCTTCGTGAAGTCCCCGCGCCCGTCCCGGGCCCGGGTGAGGTGCTGATCGACGTCGTCGCCGCCGGCCTCAACCGGGCGGACGTCCAGCAGCGCAAGGGGGTCTACCCGCCGCCACCGGGCGCCTCCGACATTCCCGGCCTTGAAGTTTCCGGGCGGATCGCCGGCTTCGGCCCCGGTGTCACCAAGCCTTTCTCCGTCGGGGACAAGGTTGTCGCGCTGCTGGCGGGTGGCGGTTACGCCGAAAAAGTGGCGGTGCCGGCCGGCCAGGTGCTGAGGATTCCCGACGGCGTGGACCTCGTGACTGCCGCCTCGTTGCCGGAGGTCGCGGCCACCGTCTACTCCAACCTGGTGATGACGGCCCAGCTGCAGGCGGGGGAGACCGTGCTCATCCATGGGGCCACCGGCGGCATCGGCACCATGGCAATCCAGCTGGCCAAGGCCCTCGGCGCGCACGTGGCCACCACTGCGGGCACCGCGGAGAAGGTCGGCACCGCAAAAGCCTTCCTCGGCGCGGACATCGCGATCAACTATGCGGAGGAGAGCTTCCCGGAGAGCCTGCGCGCCCAGAACGGCGGCAAGGGAGCGGATGTCATTCTCGACGTCGTCGGTGCCAAGTACCTCGGGCAGAACGTGGACGCCCTGGCCGACTACGGCCGGCTTGTGGTGATCGGCCTGCAGGGCGGCACCAAGGCTGAACTGGACCTCAATATGCTGCTCCGGAAGCGGGCGGCCATCATCGCCACGTCGCTCCGGCCCCGGCCGGTGGAGGAGAAGACGGTCATCATGAACGCGGTCCGTGACGCCGTCTGGCCACTGGTGGCCGACGGGCGGATCCGGCCTCTGGTGGCCAAGACGTTCCCGCTTGACCAGGTTCAGGCGGCGCACCGCTACTTCGATTCCGGCGAGCACGTCGGCAAGGTCCTGCTCGTCACCTAGCCCGACGTGACGCAAGGCATACGCAAATTGGCATATGCCGAGTCGCCGCCGGAGACAAACGACGATAATGTAATTCCATGCGCGGTATACACGCGTCTTGGGGCGCGTGTATACCGTCGTCCTGCTACCCTCGGGAGCACCATGTCTATCCGCCACAGCCTCCTCGCGCTGCTGCAGGAGCGGCCGCGCTACGGGTACCAGCTCAGGACCGAATTCGAGGACAGAACCGGTGCGTCCTGGCCGCTGAACATCGGACAGGTGTACACCACCCTCGACCGCCTCGAACGCGACGGCCTGGTCCAAAAAGACGGCGCCGACGGCGAAGGCCATGTCATCTACAGCATCACCCCGGCGGGGCTGGACCAGGTCCGGGAATGGTTCCGCGCCCCCGTCGGCCGCGCTACTCCGCCGCGCAACGAACTCGCCATCAAGCTCGCGCTCGCCCTCACGCTGCCCGCCGTCGACGTCGGCGCCCTCATCCAGGCGCAGCGCGCCGTGTCCATCCGGGCGCTGCAGGAGTACACCAAGTCGCGGCGCGAAGCCGTTGTGCACCCGCGCCCCGAGGACACCGCCAGGCTGCTGGTCCTGGATTCGCTGATTTTCCAGACCGAGGCAGAAGTCCGGTGGCTGGACCTCTGCGAGGCGCGCCTCATGCAGCTGGCCGGCCCGGCCTGACAACCGCGCCGGCGGGCCCGGCCTGAGAGCGGGCGCAGGTGTGACGCCGTTCACCGCGGACTCCGCACCGCTCGGCGAGCGGCGCGGCGCGGCGGGCCCGCGGCCGTATCCATCGGGAAGCCGCGTTGATAAGGTGCCATGGGGCAGATCCGACTGCTGATCTGCCACACGGGGTTTCTCAAGGAGGAGACATGGGCACAATGCCAGACGGCGGGCCAAACACCGCACAAATCGACGACGGCATCACACCGGTACCGGGCCTTCCGGCCACGGCCGTCGACGAGTCCGTCCGCGAAGCTGAAGAGCGCAAGTGGACACCCGCGAAAATCGCCCTCTGGGCGGCCATCGCACTGCTGGGCGGCGTCGCCTGGTTCATGCTCGCGATCGTCCGCGGCGAGACGGTCAACGCAATCTGGTTTGTGTTCGCCTCTGTCTGCACCTACCTGATCGGGTACCGCTTCTATTCCAAGGTCATCGAGCGGTACATCACCAAGCCGAACGACCGCCGCGCCACCCCCGCCGAATACAAGGCGGACGGCAAGGACTACGTCCGCACCGACCGCAACGTCCTCTTCGGCCACCACTTCGCCGCCATCGCCGGCGCCGGGCCCCTCGTCGGCCCTGTCATCGCGGCCCAGATGGGCTACCTGCCCGGCACCATCTGGATCATCATCGGCGTCGTCCTTGCCGGCGCCGTCCAGGACTACCTGGTCCTCTTCTTCTCGATGCGCCGCGGCGGCCGCTCGCTCGGCCAGATGGCCCGTGAGGAACTCGGCGTGATCGGCGGCACCGCCGCCCTCATCGCCACGCTGCTCATCATGGTGATCATCGTCGCCATCCTGGCGCTCGTCGTTGTCAACGCCCTCGGCGAAAGTCCCTGGGGCGTCTTCTCCGTGGGCATGACCATCCCGATCGCCCTGTTCATGGGCGTCTACCTCCGCTACCTCCGCCCCGGCAAGGTCATGGAAGTCTCCCTCATCGGCTTCGTGCTGCTGATGGCCGCCATCATTGGCGGCGGCGCCGTGGCGGGCACCGAGTGGGGTGCCGCATTCTTCCACCTGGACAAGGTCACCATCGCCTGGGGCCTGATCATCTACGGCTTCATCGCCGCCATCCTGCCCGTGTGGCTGCTGCTCGCACCGCGCGACTACCTCTCCACCTTCATGAAGATCGGCGTGATCGTGATGCTGGCTCTGGCCATCATCGTGGTGCGGCCCGAAATCACCGTGCCCGCATTCAGCGAATTCGCCTCCCGCGACAACGGACCGGTCTTCGCCGGAGCCGTGTTCCCGTTCCTCTTCGTGACCATCGCCTGCGGCGCCCTCTCCGGCTTCCACGCCCTGATCTCCTCCGGCACGACGCCGAAGCTCATCGAAAAGGAACGCCAGACCCGCCTCATCGGCTACGGCGGCATGCTGATGGAATCCTTCGTCGCCATCATGGCGCTCGTGGCAGCGATCTCGATCGACCGCGGCATCTACTTCGCCATGAACGCGCCGCTCGCCCTCACCGGCGGCACGGTCGAATCGGCGGCACAGTGGGTCAACAGCCTGGGCCTGGCCGGGGTCAACATGACCCCCGATGTCCTCGCCCAGACCGCCAAGGACGTCGGCGAGCAGAGCATCATCTCCCGCTCCGGCGGCGCCCCCACCCTCGCCGTCGGCCTGGCCCACATCATGCAGCAGTTCATCGGCGGCACCGCCATGATGGCGTTCTGGTACCACTTCGCCATCATGTTCGAAGCGCTCTTCATCCTGACGGCGGTCGACGCCGGCACCCGCGTCGCGCGCTTTATGCTGCAGGACTCGATCGGCAACTTCGTCCCGAAGTTCAAGGACCACTCCTGGCGGCCGGGGGCGTGGCTCGCCACCGCGGTGATGGTCGCCGCGTGGGGCGCCGTGCTGCTGATGGGCGTCACCGACCCGCTGGGCGGCATCAACACGCTGTTCCCGCTGTTCGGCATCGCCAACCAGCTGCTCGCAGCCATCGCACTGTCGGTGGTCCTGGCCATTGTGGCCAAGCGCGGCACGTTCAAGTACCTCTGGATCGTGGCGCTGCCGCTGGCCTTCGCGGCCGTCGTCACCATCACCGCGAGCTTCTACAAGATCTTCTCGCCGGTCCCGGCCGTCGGGTACTTCGCCAACAACGCAGCGTTCGCTAAGGCACTTGCCGACGGGAAGACCTCCTTCGGCACGGCCAAGACCCAGGCTGCCATGGAAGCCGTGGTCCGCAACACGATGATCCAGGGCTGGCTCTCGATCATCTTTGTGGTGCTGAGCATCATCGTCATCGTCACGGCCCTGATCGCCACCGCCAAGGCCTTCCGCAATGCCTCGGCCGGCATCGCCAACGTCGAGTACGAGGATCCGGCGCAGCCGTCCCGCGTTTTCGCGCCGGCCGGGCTGTTCCCGACCGCGGCGGAGCGCGAACTGGACGCTGAGTGGAAGAAGCTGCCGGCAGACCAGCGGCTCGAACACTCCGCACGGCACTGACGGTTGCGGCCATGAATGCACTCGTAGCGGGATTCCGGGGCTTTGCCGAGTACTTCAGCGGTGTCCTCGGAGCCGATGCCTACAAGAAGTACCTGGAGCACCACCAGGCCTCGGGCCACGACGGTCCGCCGATGTGTGAGCGCGACTTCTGGCGCGACCACACGGACCGCCAGGACAGCAACCCGCAGGGCCGCTGCTGCTGAAAGGCCCTCTCGCTGCCGGAGGCGCCGTTGGGAACACCCGTTCCCGGCGGCGCCTCCGGCCGTTATCGGCGCCGTTTCGGGGCCCGACGCCGGGGCCCGGAGCCGATCGTCATGCACCTCGGCCCTCCGCCTCCGCGCGTGAGAGTATGAAGCCATGAGCGATCCGATCGACACTCAGTCCGGCGACGACAAACCGATGGAGGGCATCACCACGCCCGCGGCAGCGCAGGATGCCTCCGCTGCCGACGCGACGGCCGGGGCACCGGCCCCGCGCCTGTCCGCTTCAGCCGGGCCGGGTCCGCGCGGCCGCGCAAGCCACCTGCAGGACCTGGTGGACGAACCGGCGAAGGTCATGCGGATCGGCACTATGCTCAAGCAGCTGCTGGACGAAGTGAAGTCCGCCCCGCTGGACGATGCGGCCCGGATCCGGCTGGCCGAAATCCACGAACGCTCCATCAAAGAACTCGAGGACGGACTGGCCCCCGAGCTGGTCCAGGAGCTCGAACGGATCCACCTGCCGTTTACCGAGGACGGCACCCCCTCCGACGCTGAACTGCGCATCGCCCAGGCCCAGCTGGTCGGCTGGCTCGAGGGCCTCTTCCACGGGATCCAGACGGCGATCGCCGCCCAGCACGCCGCCCGGGAGCACGCGGCCGCGCAGCTGCAGCTCCGCCAGCTGCCGCCGGGCACCATGATCGCGCCCGGCGTCATCATCGGGGAAAACGGTGAACCCCAGCGGGCCGCCGAGCCGCAGCCCGGCGCGGATCCGGCGCAACCCGCCCGCCCGGCCGATCCGGACCACGGTCCCGGCCAGTACCTCTAGGCCACCGTTGGGATTCTTCAGCGCCGCGCGGCAGGGACGCAAGGACGACGCGGAACTCGGGAAGGGCCTGTGGCGGCGCGCCCACGACCGGTTCGTCCGGGGACTGGACCGGTACCACCAGGTGCTCGAAGGCGTCGAGGACGAGGCGCTCTACGCGGAACTGGTCGAGATCGCCAACGAACTTTCCGAACTTGCCGTCCGGGTCCGGCAGATTTGCATGGAAGCGCAGCGCCGCTCGCCCAGCGACGGCCTCGACATCCCCGGGGCGTTGGCCGGCGTGCACCGCTCGCTGTCGACGGCGGGGAACTCACTGGCCATGACGGCGGAAGCGGCGGCCATGCTCCGCCTCGCCGTCGGGCCGGTGCCGGTGGGCGCCGCGTCGGTGCGCCGCCGCGCGGAGACGGTGGTGGAACACATTGACGACGCCGAACGCCGCCTGGCCGAGGCGGCCACACAACCCTGACGACGGGCACCCGGGCCGGATATTCCGAGTTAAGCGCCTAGCTTAGCGCGGGCAAAACACTGGCATCCGGCGTAGTGAGTTGGCAGGATAAAAAGATGACTTCTTCTCCTGAACTGACATTCAATGACGGCAACACCATCCCGCAGCTCGGCTACGGGGTCTGGCAGGTTGAGGACGACGTGGCCGAAAAGGTCGTCGTCCAGGCGTTCGAGGCCGGCTACCGGCACATCGACACCGCCAAGATCTACGGGAACGAAGCCGGGGTGGGCCGGGCCATCGCCCGCTCCGGGCTCAAGTCGGAGGAAATCTTCATCACCACCAAGCTGTGGAACGCGGACCAGGGCTACGAGTCCACGCTGAAGGCGTTCGAGGAATCCATGGAACGCCTCGGCCTTGAGACCCTGGATCTGTACCTCATCCACTGGATGCAGCCGAAGCAGGACAAGTACGTGGACACCTGGAAGGCGCTCATCGAACTGCAGAAGCAGGGGCGCGTCAAGACCATCGGCGTCTCCAACTTCACCAAGGAAGGGCTGCAGCGCCTGATCGACGAAACCGGCGTGGTCCCGGCGATCCACCAGATCGAGCTGCACCCGTTCTTCAACCAAGCCGAGCTGCGTGAGTTCAACGCTTCGCAGGGCATCCTCACCGAGGCCTGGTCGCCGCTGGGCCAGGGCGGCGAGCTGCTGGAAAGCCCGGTCATCGCCCAGATCGCGGCCAAGCACAATGCCACGCCGGCGCAGGTAGTCATCGCCTGGCACCTCGCGATCGGCAACGTTGTGATCCCCAAGTCGGTGACCGAATCACGGATCCGCGAGAACTACGAGGCACTGGACGTCACCCTCGACCAGACCGATGTCGAGGCGATCAACGGCCTGGACCGCTCCGCTGAGGGCGCCGGCCGCATCGGTGCAGACCCGGCGGTCTCCGACTTCGCCTAGTCGGTCCAGCCGGTAGCGAAAAGAAGCGGTCCAGGGCCTTGTTGGCCTTGGACCGCTCTTTTTTGCGGGTGCCGCCGGTGCGGCCCCTTCACACCGTCAGCCGGCAGGACTGCAGGGGACGATGTGGGAGGCGTCGCCGGAGGCGGCATTAAGGGCACGGATCTTCGCGATGAGGGCCCGCGTGACGGCATCCTTTTCCAGCTGTGCGTAAATCGGGGCTGCCGCGGCTTCGAAGGCTGCGATCTCCGCCGCGGTTGCTTCCACGATCGTGCCGCCTTGTTGGCAGTAGGCGGCTGCGTCGTCGGTGGTGTGGAGCATTGCTCCCGTCGCCGCGTCCCGGGTCTTGGCAGCCGCCTCCAACAGGATCCGCCGGTCGTCGGCGGCCAGGTGGGAGTTGATATTGGTGTTGATCACCAGCGAGTTGACCTTCACATACAGGGGCAGGTTCCCGGTGGTGGTGCTGGGCTGCGGGAAGGTCCCGGCCCGGGTGAAGGATGACTCAGCGGCTTTGACTGTGCCTTTGTCCAGGGCGTCGGTAAAGAGATCGCCCGCCAGGGACTGCGGGCTGGCGCCCAGCGCCTTTAGGGTTGCATAGCCCGTGCTGGAGCGCGGGGCGCGGACCACTTTGCCGGCGAGCTGGGCCGGCGCTGTCACTGGTCCCTCAAAGGAAAAGAGCATCCGGGGACCGTCCGGCAGCAGGGCCAGCCCGGTGAGCCCGACTGCTTTCAGGCCCGCCAGCATGCCGCCCGCGAGCTCCGGCGCGACGAGCTTGGTGACCACCTGATCGGAGGGCCGGAGGAAGGGGGCCGACAGGGCCGCAAAGGACAGGACGCCTTCTGATTCCCAGGTCCGGGTGGGGATCAGTGCCATGTCGAAGTCGCCGCCCTCGGTAGATTGGGCGACTGCCTGGTCCCACGCGCCAGCCTCGTCGGCGGCCGCTTTCAGCACGAGTTCGATCCGCATGCTGCCCCGGGAAATTTCCTGCACCTGCCGGGTGAATTCCCGGATCTGGGCCGCGGAACGGCCGTCCGGCCCTCCGGCAGTGGCCAGGGTCAGGACCGTTGCGTCGTCGGCGTGTTGATCCTTCTGTGTAGGCCCGGCGGGTGTGCCGCATCCGTTGGTCGCCAGGACAATGGCGACCAACGCCAGGATGGCTCCACCCCGCAACCGTGATTTCATGCTGGCCTCCACGTCCGGATCCCGAGGCGGTTTCCTCCACAGCAATAGCCACCGGCTGGGAAGAAGCCTCCACCTCGAAAGTTACTCCCTCCGGCCCTCGTCCAACAGACCGCGGGCACGCCGGCAGGAAGCGGCGGACCGCGCCGGACGCCTGGCCGGCCAGGCACCTTCCGGTCCAGGCACCTTCCGGCCTCAGGCGGCGGCCCGGGCCCGGCTTGGCCGTACGGAGTCGACGATCGCCCAGCCGTCCTCGTCGAGGAGGCGACGGCTGGCAAAACGCTCGGCCGCCGTGGCGTCATCGAAGGCTTCGGTGCGGACGCGCCCGCAGTCGGTGTCCAGGTAAGTGACTTCCCAGTGCAGCTCTTCTGCCTGCTGGGCTGCTGCAAAATCCTGATGCTTTTCCATGAATTAAGTCTGCAACCGACCTCTGACAGTCAGCGATCATCCTCCCGGCGTGTTGCCCAGCCGCAGCACGCGTTCCCGCGCCAGGTCCTCCCGACGGCGGGCCTTGTCCGCGGCGCGGGCGGCCTGCTGCGCGGCAGCAGCAGCCGACTCCGCGCGCCTGCGGGCCTGCCGCAGCCCGGTCTCGGCCTGCTCCAGCTGTTCCTTGAGCCTGCCTGCCTCCTCGGCCAGCGCCGCCACGTCCTCGCTCGCATCCTGCAGCTCCGCACCCGTGCGCTCGGCTTCCGCGGCGCTGGAGCGGGCGTCGTCGGCGGCCTCCTTCAGGGCTGCCTGGGCGCGCTGCCTTGCCGACGGGGTGGGTGCCGCCCGCTCCTGCCGGACCGCCCGGAGCCGAGGCTGGTCAGCAGCAGGCGGCGCGCTGGGCCGCCGGGAGGCCGCCGGCGGGGGAGCAGCCGACGGCATTGCCCCGGGGGCCTCCGGGACGGCGACGGCGCCGTCCAGGTCAACGACGTCGACGCCGTCGGCGGAGAGCGCCCGGAGCAGCCGTCCGCTCCGGACAGCCGCAGCGGCACCCTCGTCGGCTGTCGCCGCGCGCAGGGTCTGTTCCACTTCGGCAGCGACGGTGCCGCTGATCTTCCGCCCCTCCTGCTCCGCCGCGGCGCGGGCAGCGTCGACGGCGCCGGCCAGCATGGTCCGCCGTTCCCGGGAAAGACTGCGGAGCGCCGCCGCGTCGAGGTCCGCCTGAGCCCGGCGCATGGCAAGTCCCAGCTCGGCCAGGTCGCCGAGAACCTCCGGCCGCTGCCAGGCGAGCATGTTGACTGCCCACGCGCCCACCGAGGGCTTGGGCAGGGAGCGCACCTCGGCCGCGCGAGAGCGCAGCTCCGGCGTCGCGTTGGCCGAGAGCATGTCCTTGGCCGCGGCGTTACGGCCCGCGACAAAGGCGTCAAACGGCATCGCGTAGAGCTGCGCCGCAATGTCCGCGAGCTCAGGTTTTGCCATGCAAGAATCATAGAAGCTCAGGCCGCATGCCGGGGCGCGCGGCCCACGTCCCCCGTAGGAGATCCCACGTGATTGAAATTGCCGGACTCCCGGCCCACATCCTTCTGGTCCACGCCGTCGTGGTGCTTGGTCCCATCGCCGGCCTCGCGGCCATCGCCTACGCAGCGGCGCCGCGCTGGCGCAGGTACCTGGCCTGGCCGCTGGGGGTCCTCTCGCTGGGGCTGGTCCCCGTTGCACTCGTCACCGCGCAGGCGGGGGAGCAGCTGCAGAAGGCCCGTCCGTCGACGGAGCTGGTCCGGGAGCACGCCGAGCAGGGAGATGTGCTGAAGGTTGTTTCGGTGATCTTCTTCGTGATTGTCGCGGCGATGATTGTGGTGAGCTTTGAACCGGTCGGCCGGCGCCTCGCCTTCCTCGGCAGCCTGCGAGAAAACCGGGTCCTGCGGACCGTCCTGCTGGTTGCCGGGGCCCTGGCCGGTGCCTTCTTCGTCTACCAGAGCGTCATCACCGGGCACTCCGGCGCCGCTTCGGTCTGGGCGCGCTGAGCGGACTGCCCGCGTCCGGCGGCACCCCGCCTTAGGCGGCGCCCCGCGTGTAAGGCGGCGACGGCGTCAGGCCCGCCGCACCCGTCGCACCGTCATGAGCAGCAGCACCAGGGCCACAGCCTGCAGCGCGGCGACCGCCGCGATCAGCGCGGGGGCGGCCCCGTAGAGGGCGCCGTAAAGCGCGCCGCCGGCCAGCGCGCCCGCTCCCTCGAAGGCCGCGAAGACCCCGTATGCCGATCCCTGCCGCGGCTCCGGGACAAGGTCGGCCACCAGCGCCTTGACCGTGGAGTCCTGGATGCCGGTGGCGGCGCCCCAGACTGCCACGCCGGCCAGCACCAGGGCGACGCCGGTGGAGAAGGCCAGCACCGGAATGGCCGTGATCAGCACGGGCAGGGCCAGCAGCACGGCCGGGCCCAGCCTGTCGTAGAGGAAGCCGCTGCCCAGCGCGCCAAGGGCCGCTGCGCCCATGGCCGCGGCGTAAAGCAGCGGAACCACCGGGGCCGGAACCGCCACCGCGGTGCTCAGGTGGTAGGAGATCACCCCGAAAGCCACCAATCCCGCGCTCCAGAAAAAGGCGCACACCGCAAAGAGCAGGAAAACTCCGGAGAACAACGACGGCGGCGTGCCGGCCGTGCCGGGAACCGTCTCCCGCGCGGGGCCCGCGCCCGGGCCGGCAGCCCGGCGGCGCAGCCCGAGTAGCAGCGCCAGCGCCATCGCGGCCGGAACGGCGAGACCGCAAACGCCGTCGAGATTACTCCGGTGGCCGCCAGCACAGCCGCCACCATGAGGGGTCCCAGAAGCGCCCCGGCGAGATCCAGCGACTTGTGCACGGCAAAGCCCCGGCCGCGGCCCACTTGCTTGGCCGCGGAGGCGAGCAGCACAGTCTTTGCCGGACTCCGCACCGCCTTGCCCACGCGGTCGCCGATGATCAGGGCCGAAGCCAGGACCAGCCCCGCCGCGCCCGCGGCCGGGGCGAAAGCCAGCAGCGGCACGCACAACGCCGTCAGCGCATACCCCGCCACCGTGAAAGTCCAGTACTTGCGGGTCCGGTCCGCCCACGGCCCGAAGACAAGGCGCAGGCCCTGCGCCGCGGCCTCCGCCCCGCCGGTAACGAGCCCCACCAGCAACGCGGAAGCGCCAAGCTGGGCCAGCAGCGGCCCGGCGAGCGGCCGGGCGCCGTCGGAGACGACGTCGGTGGCCAGGCTGACCAAACCGAAGCCGACCACCGTGCCCCACGGCCCGCGTGCCCGTGCCGGCAGCCCGGCCGGCGCCGCGGAGGGGTCCGTCCCGGTAGCGGCGGACGCCGGAGAGTTGGGCACCTTGCGCTCGGGCCGGTCCATGTCCCAAGAGTCGCGGACGCGGCCGGCATTGACAAGCGCCGCCCGGCGGGTGTCCGGGCAGGGTTCGTAGCGTGTTCACCACGGGTTCACAGTCCCCTCAGTTCCCGCTGGCTGAATGGCTTGGACATCAGCCAACCCCTGAGGAGACAACATGTCAGGTTCCTTTGCCACGTCCCGCCGCCGCTTCCTTGCCCTGTCCGGCGGCGCGGCGGCCACTGCCGCCGTCTACGGATTCTCTGCGGCCCCCGCCTGGGCCGAACCCCACTTTCCGCGGAACCCTTTCACCCTGGGGGTAGCGTCGGGTGACCCCACCCCTGACGGCGTCGTGTTGTGGACCCGCCTGGCGCCCGAGCCCCAGGCAGCAGACGGGCTCGGCGGCATGCCGCCGTACAAGGTCCAGGTGAACTGGCAGGTGGCCGCGGATCCGGAATTCCGTACCGTCGTTAAGGCGGGCAGCGAGAACGCGGCCCCCGAGCTGGCGCACTCCGTGCACGCCGAAGTGGACGGGCTGCGCCCCTCCGCGGACTACTGGTTCCGTTTCAGGGTCGGCAACGAGGAAAGCCCGGTCGGGCACACCCGGACGGCGCCGGCGGCCGGGTCGGACCCCGGGCGGATCACCTTCGGACTGGCCTCGTGCCAGGCGTGGGCCGGCGGCCGCTACGCCGCCTACCGCTCCATGGCGCAGGAGGACCTCGACCTTGTTGTGCACGTGGGGGACTACACCTACGAGGGCAAAAATCATGAGACCCTGGCTGACTTCCGCAACAACCACGCCAAGTACAAGAGCTCGCCCGACCTGCAGGCCGCACACGCGAGGTTCCCGTTCGTCGTGACCTTCGACGACCACGAAGTGGAGAACAACTGGGCCGGCGGTGTCTCCCAGCCGGACAACGAGGCGTCCAACGACCCGCAGCGATTCCTCCAGTTGCGCGCCAACGCTTTCCAGGCCTACTACGAGCACCTTCCGCTTCGCCGCCCGCAGCGGCCCACGGGCCCGGACATGGTCCTGTACCGAGGACTGGACTACGGCAACCTGGCCAAATTCCACGTACTCGACACGCGCCAGTACCGTTCGGACCAGCTGACGGAGAATTTCCCGGGCGGCCCGCAGCACCCCGGCGTGTACGACCCCTCCCGTACCCTCATGGGGGATGCGCAAGAGCAGTGGCTCTTCCAGGGGCTCGTGTCCTCGCCCGCGCGCTGGAACCTCATCGCCCAACAGACAATGATGGCGCAGTACGACTACGACCCCTCCGAGGTCCTCTCGGTCAACCACGACCAGTGGGACGGCTACGTCGTCTCGCGCAACCGGCTCACCAACTTCATCGACCAGCAGAACCCGGCCAACCCCGTGATCCTGAGCGGTGACTGGCACGCGGCCTTCGTCAACGACGTCCTGCTCGACCACGCGGACCCGGCATCGAAGGTGGTCACAACCGAGTTCGTCGGAACCTCCATCAGCTCCGGTTGCAGCTGGGCGCAGGCAATCAAGAACGGCCTGCCGGCCAACCCGCACACCCACTACATCAACCCGGACAAGCGGGGCTGGACCCGCTGCACCGTGACTCCGGATGAATTCCGCAGCGATTACCTCGTAGTGGCCTCGGCAGCAGACACTGCGTCCCCTGCCGTCGTCGATGCGTCTTTCGTGGTGCGGAACGGCCAGCCGGGGGCCCAACGGGCCTGACGCCGTCGGCGGCTGGGGCCTTACTAGCGACACCCAAGAAAAAACCCCGTACTCCCGCTCAGCGGGAATGCGGGGTTTTTCTTTGAGCTTCCTATCAGAATCGAACTGATGACCTTCTCATTACGAGTGAGACGCTCTACCGACTGAGCTAAGGAAGCAACCGCGTGAAACCCCGGCGAACCGGGCGGATCATGCAAGAGACAACTGTAATGGAGCTTCCGCGCCCGGGTCAAAATGAGCGGCGCGGGGGCCGTCAGCGGATCAGCAGACCGTGTTGTCCGCCGGTGTCTTGCCGTCCACGAGGTAGCCGTCCACGGCGTTTTCGATGCAGCTGTTGGAGCGGCCGTAGGCGGTGTGGCCCTCGCCCTTCCAGGTCAGCAGCGAGGCGGTTCCCAGCTGCTTGCGCAGGGCACTGGCCCACTCGACCGGCGTCGCGGGGTCGCCCGTGGTCCCGACCACCAGGATGTCAGTCGATCCCTTGTACTCGGCCGGCGCGGGGGTGCGGACGCTCTTGTACGGCCAGTCCTTGCAGCTGGTGCCGCCGTAGGCGAAGTAGTACCCGAGGGTGGGGGACAGCTGGCGGAGCTGCTTCTCCTCGGCGCGCATCGCGGCGGTGTCGGAAGACATCGGGTAGTCGAGGCAGTTGATGGCGTTGAACGCGAACGCCGAGTTGGCCGAGTACGTGCCGTTGGGCTCGCGGTCCGCACCGAAGTCGGAGAGCCGCAGCATCGGGGACAGGTCGCCCTGCATCGCACTGTCCAGCGCCTGGGTCAGGACCGGCCAGTTGTCATCGTTGTAGAACGGCAGGATGAAGCCGCTGACGAACATGGACGCGTTGACCACCCGGCCGTCCTTGGCGGCCTTGGGGCTCGTCTCCACGGCCGCGATGAGGTCCTGGATCTGCCGGACGGCGTTGTCCGGGCCGCCGACCAGTGGGCAGCCGCTGTCCTGGAGGCAGTTCGTCACGTAGGCGCGGATGGCTTTTTCGAAGGCCTTCGCCTGGCCGCTGGTCAGCTCCTCATAGCTCAGGGAGGGGTCCATCGCGCCGTCCAGGACCATCCGGCCCACGTTGTCCGGGAAGAGCGAGGCGTAGGTGGAGCCCAGGAAGGTGCCGTAGGAGTAGCCCAGGTAGTTCAGCTTGGTGTCGTTCAGCACGCCGCGGAGGATGTCGAGGTCCTTGGCGGCGCTGACGGTGTCCACGTGGCCCAGGACGGGGCCGGTCTTCTCGGCACATTTGGCGGCGATGGCCTTGTTGTCGGCGAAGGCTTCGGCCAGTCCGGACTCGGTGTCCAGCCGGTAGATCTTGGCCCGGTTGGCGTCGCGTTCCCGGTCGGTGAGGCAGGTGACCGGCGCGGAGCGCTTCACACCGCGCGGATCGAAGCCCACGACGTCGTAGTTGGAGCGCACCTTTTCGGAAATGTTCGTGGAGCCGGCGTCCCGGACGAAGTCGTAGCCGGAGCCTCCGGGGCCGCCGGGGTTCACCAGCAGGCTGCCCTTCTTGTTGCCGGCCTTCGTGGCCAGCTTGATCGCGGCCAGTTCGACCGAGTCACCGTCGGGCTTGTTGTAGTCCAGCGGGACCTTGACCTTGGCGCACTGGAAATCCCCCTCGCAGCGCGTCCAGTTCAGCTGCTGGGAGTAGAAGCTGCGCAGCTCGGCCGGGGCAGCTGCGGCGATGGAGGGGTCGGCCTTGCCCGGAGCGCTCTTCGAGCCGCCGTCACCGGACCCAAAGAGCGTGCAGGATGACAGCACGAGGGCCAGTACCAGGCCCAGCGACAACGCACCGGCCGCCCGCACCCCGGGCATCCTTCGGTTGCCTGCCGGGGATGGTGGTGCTGACGTCATGCGGTTCTCCTTGGGATGTGGAACTGGCGGATCGAGGGGGTCGAGCGTTGCTGCCGGTCAGATCAGGCTGCTGGTCATGGACTCGATGGCCAGCAGCGGGGCCACGTTGGTGGTGGTGATCCGCTTGCGGGCCTTGTTGATGGCATCCATCCGGGCAAGTGTCAGTTCTGCCGTTGAGCGTCCGGCAAACTCCTGAAGTTCGTGCCTCAGCTCAACGTTGACCAGTTCAACGGCGTTCCCCATCTGGATGATCAGCACATCCCGGTAAAAGGACAGCAGGTCGGTCAGGGTGCGGTCAAGGGAGTCGGTGACGGAGCGTTTGGCACGGCGCTTCTGGTCGTCTTCCAGCTGTTTGACCTGCCCGCGCATGGCCGGCGGCAGGGGGCCGCTTTCGGGTGCCCCGAGCGTTGCGAGCAGCGCGGCCTTTTCGGCGGCGTCGCGCTCGTCGTTGGAGCTGTTGGCCTCCTCGGTGGCGATCTTGACGAGCTTGTCCGCCATCATCACCGCCGCGGTGATGCCGCGCAGGTGCAGCGGGAAGCTGACCGTTTCCAGCCGGCGCTGCCGCGCCTCCGGGTCCCGGGCCAGCCGGCGGGCGATCCCCACGTGGCTTTGCGCGGCGCGGGCCGCGCGCTCGGCAACGTCGGGTTCGACGCCGTCGCGTTTGACCAGCAGCGCCGCGACGTCGGCCGCCGGCGGAAGCCGCAGGGCCACCGGGCGGCAGCGGGAGCGGATGGTCACGAGCACGTCGGCGGGGGACGGCGCGCAGAGCATCCAGATGGTGCGCGGGGTGGGCTCCTCGATGGCCTTGAGCAGCACATTGGTGGTCCGCTCCGCCATCCGGTCCGCGTCTTCGACGACGATGATGCGCCAGCGGGCGGAGGAGGGACGGTTGCCGGCGGTCGAGACCAGTTCGCGGGCCTCATCGATGGTGATGGTGACCTTCTCGGTCCGTACGAACGTCACGTCGGAGTGCGTCTCGCCGACGATCGTCTGGCACGCCGCGCATTCGCCGCAGCCCCGCCGGGCCACGTCCTCCTGGTCGCAGTTCAGCGCCGCGGCGAAGGCCTTCGCGGCGTTGGAGCGCCCCGACCCCGGCGGCCCGGTGAACAGCCAGGCGTGCGTCAGCCCCTCACCCTCCGCGGCCTGGCGCAGTTGGGCGACGACGGCGGGCTGGCCCTGAAGGTCGTCCCAGACGCTCATGCCGAGCTGCCCTGGCGGAGCGAGGGCAACGCCTGGACCCGTTCCAGGATCCGGGCGACCAGTTCCCGCACCGGCAGGTGGGCCGCGAGGACAAGGTACTTTTCCGGCCGGGCCGCTGCCAGGGCCAGGAAGGCGGCGCGGATCCGGGCATGGAATTCGTCGGCCTCGGATTCGAGCCGGTCCTCAGCGGCGTCGCCGGCGGTCCGGCGTCGGCGGCCGTCGGCAGGGTCGACGTCGAGCAGCACCGTAAGGTCCGGCTGCAGGCCGGAGGTGGCCCAGTCATTAAGCTGGCGGACCGCCTCGGTGCCGAGGTCCCGGCCGGCGCCCTGATAGGCGACCGAGGAGTCGATGTACCGGTCGGTGAGGACCACCTCGCCCCGCTCCAGCGCGGGACGGATGACCTGGTCGGCGTGCGCGGCGCGGGAGGCCGCGAAGATCAGCGCCTCGGTGCGGGCGTCAATGTGGCCGTGGCCGTGGTCCAGCACCAGAGAGCGCAGTTTCTCGCCGATCGGCGTGCCGCCCGGCTCCCGGGTCCGCAGCACCGTCAGTCCCCGGGACTCCAGCGCTGCTGCGAGTTCCGCAGCCTGGGTGGACTTGCCGGCGCCGTCGCCGCCCTCGAAGGCAATGAACAGGCCGGGGAACGGTCCGGGGGTCTGGGTAGTCACTGCTCTAGCCTACCGACAATCACCGACACCATGGTGGCCTGCGCGTAACGCCTTACGGGCTTGGCGCGGCCCCCAAGTACCCTGTGACCATGAGTCTCTCCGAAGAACAGGCAGCCTCGCTTTCCGCCGAAACGGTGGTGGTGGCCGCCGGCCGTCCGCCGCGCGAACGCGACGCCCCGGTCAACCCGCCGATCGTGCTGTCCTCGACCTATTTCGGCACCGGTCCGCTGGGCCCCGGCGACCGCGGCTACGGCCGCTACTCCAACCCCACCTGGGACCCGTTCGAGCAGGCCCTGGCGCAACTGGAAGGTGCCGAGCTGCCCGGCCTGTTGTACGCGTCGGGCCTGGCCGCGGTGAGTTCGGCGCTGTCCCTGGTTCCGGCGCAGGGGGTGCTGGTGATGCCGTCCCACAGTTATGCCGGGTCGCTCGTAATGGCAACCGAACTGGCGCAGAACGGTGCGCTGGAACTGCGCACCGTGGACATCGCGGACACCGACGCCGTGCTGGCGCAGCTGGCCCCCGCCGGCGGCAGGCCCGCGAGCATGCTGTGGCTGGAGAGCCCCACCAACCCGATGCTCGGCGTCGCGGACATCCGGGCGCTCACCGCGGCGGCGCACGCGGCCGGCGCGCTGGTGGTCACCGACAACACCTTTTCCACCCCGCTCGTGCAGCAGCCCCTCAGCCTGGGCTCCGACGTCGTCCTGCACTCGGTCACCAAGTACCTCGCCGGCCACTCCGATGTCGTGCTGGGCGCCCTCGTGACGTCCGACGCCGAGCTCCACGCCAGGTTGCTGCACCACCGCACCATCCACGGCGGCATCGCCGGCCCGTTCGAGGCGTGGCTGGCGCTGCGCGGACTGCGCACCCTGGCGCTCCGGGTTGAGCGCTCGCAGGCTTCCGCGGCAGTGCTCGCGGAACGGCTGAGCGGCCACCCGAGGGTCGGCAGCATCCGCTACCCGGGACTGCCTACGGACCCCGGACACGAGCGGGCCAAGGCGCAGATGAAGGGCTTCGGCTCCGTGCTGTGCATCGAAATGGCGCCGGTGGACGGCCCCGGCGGCGGTTTGAGCGGCGCGGACGCCGCCGACCGGATGATCAGGGCGCTGCAGTTGTGGCTGCCAGCCACGTCGCTGGGCGGCGTCGAGTCCCTGATCGAGCGCCGGCGCCGGCACACGGCGGAGCCGGAGAGCGTGCCGGACAACCTGGTCCGGCTGAGCGTCGGAATTGAAAACGTCGAGGACCTGTGGGCCGATTTGCAGCAGGCTTTGGCGACACTGGACAGCTAGGCTGGGGGCATGGACGGAAGAACGCTGATTGAATTTGCCGACCGAGGGATCTACTTTCTCCTTGCGGTCGTGGCCCTGGGGCTTGAGGTGTGGGCGTTCTTCGACTGCCTGCGGCACAAGGCCAACGCCTTCGAAGCGGTGTCCAAGCGGACCAAAACCTTCTGGCTCGCCCTGACCGGCGGTGCCCTGGCCATCGGGCTGCTGTCCATCGTTGGCGGCGGCGGAGGCTTCTTCGGCCCGCTGGGGCTCTTCGGCCTCGCGGCCGTGACCGCGGCATCCGTCTATCTCGCCGACGTCCGCCCCGCGGTCAAGGACGCCGGCCGCGGCGGCAGCCGCAACATGGGCCCTTACGGCCCCTGGTGATCCCCACCGGCTCCCTCAGCTCGCAAGCTCGCTCAGGGAACCCTGCCGGCGTGGGCCCACCCACCTAAGGCCCCGGGGCCACGGCTTCCCAGCCCACGGTGAGTTCGCCCAAGCGCCACCGGGACGGGCCGTCCTGCACCGGCCAGCCGCCGTCGCGCAGTGCCCGGCACATGGCGGTCCAGCGCTGCCGGTTGCCGAACGAGGCCAGCGGCGCGGCCTCCAGCCAGGCCTTGTCCAGCGCCTGCAGGTAGGTATGGATCCGTTCGCCCGGGACATTCCGGTGGATGAGCGCCTTGGGCAGCCGCTCGGCGATCTCCGAGGGCAGCTCGAAGCCGCCGAAGCGCATGGACAGCCCCAGGCTCAGCGGGCGCACGTCGTCGAGCGCCACCCAGGTGACCCGGCGTCCGATCTCGTCGCAGGTGCCGTCGATGAACAAGCCGCCGGGCGCCAGCCGGTCCTGCACCAGCCGCCAGATGGCCGGCACGTCCGCCTCTTCGTACTGCCGCAGCACGTTGAAAGCCCGCACCAGCACCGGCCGGCCCGGCACCGGGAGTTCGAAGCCGCCCAGCTGGAAGCTGAGCCCGGGACGCTCCAGCGCCTTGGCCAACCGGACCCGCTCCGGCTCGATCTCAATGCCGACCACTCGCACGTCGGCCCGGACGGCGGAGAGGCGCCCAAAAAGTTCGACGGCGGTGGCCGGAGACGCGCCGTAGCCGAGGTCGACGACGAGCGGGTCCGCGGCGTTGCGCAGGCGCCAGGCCTGCGGCCCGGCGAGCCAGCGGTCGACTCGCCGCATCCGGTTGGGGTTGGTGGTGCCGCGGGTCACGTTGCCGACCGGCCGGCCGGCACGGGATCCGCTGCCCGCTGCGCCCTGCGTTCCGCCCCGGGTCCCGCCCCGGGTACGGGGGGACACCACCCGCTCAGCCTTCTGCACCACACGCCAACCCTATCCTCCAACGCGGGGTCGGATACGGTCCATGCCCGGCCCGGGGATGGGCTGGATCTGACCCCGCGTTGCTGTGCGCGCGGTACGTGTAACGCTCGGCGCTGGCCGGGAGCGCTCGGCTAGGATGAAAAGCATGACTTACAAGCTGATTCTGCTGCGCCACGGCCACAGCGAATGGAACGCCAAGAACCTGTTCACCGGCTGGGTGGACGTTGACCTGAACGACCAGGGCCGTGCCGAGGCGGTACGCGGCGGCGAGCTGCTGGTGGAGAACAACGTCCTCCCGGACATCCTCTACACCTCGCGCCTGAAGCGGGCGATCAACACCGCGAACCTCGCCCTGGAGAAGGCCGACCGGGGCTGGATCGACGTCAAGCGCGACTGGCGCCTCAACGAACGCCACTACGGCGCGCTGCAGGGCAAGGACAAGGCCCAGACGCTGGCCGAGTACGGCGAGGACCAGTTCATGACCTGGCGCCGCTCCTACGACACCCCGCCGCCGCCCCTCGCGGACGACTCCGAGTTCTCCCAGATGGGGGATCCGCGCTACAAGGATCTCGGCGACGCCATGCCGCGCACCGAGTGCCTCAAGGACGTCCTGGTCCGGCTGCTGCCCTACTGGGAATCGGACATCAAGGAAGACCTCAAGGCCGGCAAGACCGTCCTGGTCACCGCCCACGGCAACTCCCTGCGCGCGCTGGTCAAGCACCTTGACGGCATCAGCGACGAGGACATCGCCGGCCTCAACATCCCCACCGGCATCCCGCTCGTCTACGACCTGGACGAGAACTTCAAGCCGCTGAACCCGGGCGGGACGTACCTGGACCCCGAGGCGGCCGCCGAGTCCATCAAGGCCGTGGCGAACCAGGGCAAGAAGTAACGCCTTTCGCACTGCGGATACAACGACGGCGGCCGGTCACCCCCAAGGTGACCGGCCGCCGTCGTACCCGCTGCTGTTGGGACGGCAGGGCCGTCAGCTGTGCTCGATGCTGTTGGGGTGCCACGCGCCGGTGACCAGGTACGTCACCTTCTGCGCGACCGAAACGCCGTGGTCCGCGAAACGCTCGAAGTAGCGGCTGGCCAGGGCGACGTCCACGGTGGTGGCCGCGGATTCGGCCCAGTCGCTGCGCGCAATCGCCTTGAAGACACTCAGGTGCAGGTCGTTGACCGCGCTGTTGGCCTTGAGGATGTCGCGGGCCACCTCGAGGTCGCGGGTCTCCAGCAGCACGGTGAGCTTCTCCGCGATCTCCAGGTCGTACTTGGCGAAGCTCTTGAAGGTCTCCTGCAGCTGCTGCGGGATCACGTTGGCCGGGTAGCGGAGGCGGGCGAGCTGGGCGATGTGCCGGGCGAGGTCGCCCATCCGCTCCAGCGAGGCGCTCATCCGGAGTGAGCCCACGATCATCCGCAGGTCGCTGGCAACCGGGCCCTGCAGGGCGAGGATGTCGATGGCACGCTCGTCGAGGCTGTTCTGCAGGAAATCGATCCGGGCGTCGGCCGCGATGACGTCCTCCGCGAGGTCCACGTCGGCGCCCTCGAAGGCTGTGGTGGCCTTTTCGAACGCCTCGCTGACGAGCTTCGAAATTTCGACGAGCTGCTCACCGACCTGGGCGAGCTCTTCCTGAAAAACCTTGCGCACGGGTGCGTCCTTTCCTCGGAAACCTTGCCGGGCATCACAATGCCCGGCCGTTTCGTTTCACCGTAGCGGCGTTCAACCTGCCACCCTTCCAGCGTCCGGTGAACTGTTACGCCTCAATAGGTGAACGTTAGCTGAACCAGCGGTGCAATCGCACAAGTTTTCGATTTCCGGCGGGCCGCACCGCATAAGCTGGAGCCGTGGATCCAATGCTCATCGGTGTGATCGCGGGACTGGTCGGCCTGTCGCTTGGCATTTTCGGCGTGCTCGCCTTCCGGATCAGTGAGCAGCAGCGAAAAATCAGCGACGTCGAAACCGGCGACCCCTCGCTTCCCGACGGCGCCGCCGAGGTGCTCGCCGTCGTCGGGCGCGCGTTCGTCGTCGTGGACGCGGTAGACGGCGTGGTGCGGGCCAGCCCGGCCGCCTACGCCTACGGCCTGGTCCGGGGGCACACGGTGGTGCACCAGCAGTTGCTGGAAATGACCGCCAAAGTCCGGCGCGACGGGGTGATCCTTGAAAAGCAGCTCGAGCTGCCCCGCGGCCCGCTGGGCCAGGGGACCATCGTGGTGCAGGTCCGGGCCGCCATGCTCGGCGAGGAATATATCCTGCTGCTCGCCGACGACCGCACCGAGATCACCCGCACCGAAGAGATCCGCAACGACTTCGTCGCCAACGTCTCGCACGAGCTCAAGACCCCGGTCGGCGCGATCTCGCTGCTGGCCGAAGCCCTCGAAGCCTCTCCGGACGACGAGGAAGCCGTCCGCCGGTTCGCCAAGCGCATGCACAAGGAATCCACCCGGCTGGCCGCGCTGGTGCAGGACATCATCGAACTCTCCCGGCTGCAGGGGGCCAACGTTGCCCAGCAGGCCCACCCCGTGGACATCAACACGGTGGTCGCCGAAGCCGTGGACCGGTCCCAGCTCCCGGCCGAAAGCAAGAATATCGAGATTGTTGTGGGCGGCCGGACCGACGCGATGGTCTACGGGGACCAGGACCTGCTGGTCACGGCGCTGCGCAACCTGATCGACAACGCCATCCGCTACTCGCCGGAGAACACCCGGGTGGGCGTCGGCGTGCGCGCCCGCGACGGACTGGTCGCGGTCTCGGTGACGGACCAAGGCGAGGGCCTCAGCCCCGAAGACCAGGAGCGTGTCTTTGAACGCTTTTACCGGGTGGACTCCGCCCGCTCCCGCCACACCGGCGGCACCGGCCTGGGTCTGAGCATCGTCAAGCACGTGATGGCCAACCACGGCGGCGAAGTGACGCTCTGGTCCCAGCCGGGGCAGGGCTCCACCTTCACCATCCGCCTCCCCGAGATGGAGGGCCAGGACGAGACCGCCGCGGAGCCCCGCCGGTCCCCGCAGAACGCACGACACGAACGACGTGACGCCGCCGGCGTCCATGAGCAAGGAGCTAGCGCTTGAGCCGGATTCTTATTGTCGAGGACGAGGAGTCGTTCAGCGACCCGCTGTCCTACCTGCTGGGCAAGGAAGGATTCGAGGTGGAGGTCGTGGACAACGGCCTGGACGCCATCACCGAATTCGACCGCAACGGCGCCGACCTGGTCCTCCTGGACCTGCAGCTGCCCGGGCAGTCGGGGACCGAGGTGTGCCGCCAGCTGCGCCAGCGCTCCTCCGTCCCCGTCATCATGCTGACCGCCAAGGACGCCGAAATCGACAAGGTGGTGGGCCTTGAGCTCGGCGCCGATGACTACGTCACGAAGCCCTACTCCTCGCGCGAGCTGGTGGCCCGGGTCCGGGCCGTGCTGCGCCGCCACGGTGAACCGGAGGAACTGGTCTCCAGCACCGTCCAGGCCGGCCCGGTCCGGATGGACATTGAGCGGCACGTGGTCAGCGTCAAGGGCGAGCAGGTCTCGCTGCCGCTGAAGGAATTCGAGTTGCTCGAGATGCTGCTGCGCAATTCCGGCCGGGTCCTCACCCGCGGCCAGCTGATCGACCGGGTCTGGGGCTCTGACTACGTGGGCGATACGAAGACCCTGGACGTGCACGTGAAGCGGCTGCGCAGCAAGATCGAGCCCGACCCTTCGGCGCCGCGGTACCTGATCACCGTCCGCGGGCTGGGCTACAAGTTCGAGCCGTAAGCGGCGGACGGCGCGGCCCTGGCTTCGGAGCTGGGGCTGGTTAAAGCAAAAAGGAGCGGCACCCGTGCGGGTGCCGCTCCTTTCGTATGGGAGTGCTACGGCGTCGGGGTGGCCGACGGAGTCTCCGACGGAGTTTCCGAGGGGGTCTCCGACGGCGGCGACGACGGTGTGGCGGTACCGGTGGGGGTTCCTGAGCTGGTGGGCTCGGCGCTGGGCAGGTACTGCTTGTAGTCCGTGATCGTGGCGTCCAGGACCGGCATCTTGAACTTGGCGTCCAGGTTGGTGGCGTCTTCGCGGATCGTGACCTCCACCAGGGAGCCGGGCTTGCCGCCTGAGGTGCTGAGGATGGCCGGGTCGGCCGATTCGTTCAGCAGGGCATAGGAGTTCTTCTTCACCGGAACCTGGGTCTGGGATCCGCCGGCGCCGTTGATGGTGAGCTTCACATCGTTGGCGGAGGTGTTGTACACGGCGCCGATCACGCGGCCCGGCTTGTCCTCGCCGTCGGAGACGATCATCATGTTACGGAGCTGGAGCGGTCCGAGGTCGGTCCGGGTCCCGTCCGACGCCGAGTACTGCTCAGTGGTCTGCTGGGCATTGATATAGCCGCAGCCGGTCACCGACAGCAGGCCAATGCCAAGTGCAGCCGTTGCCATTGCCAGCTTGCCGCGCCGGCCCCGGGTCATCGCAGTGAAACGCACGTCACGCACTCCTTGAGAGTCTTGAAACATTATTCAGGCATAGCCTATCCGCATTAGCCCTCAAACGCGGATTCGGGGGAGTACACATAGTCGCCCGTGCGGTGCACCCGGCCGGCGCGGGGCCGCCCTCCGGTGCACCCTCCCGGTACGCCCCGCGGCGCGTCCGCCGTCGAACCTCCAAGCCCTTGGCAGGGGGTGGCCAATGCACTATTATCCGCATTCGTCAAGGGTTTTAAGGGGCCGATTCAGGCCATTTTCCGCGGATTTCCGCGGTTTCAGGGCACGATCCATGGCAGTTGTATGCCTTAATCGTGATAAACTGGTCTGCGGGAAAGGGGAATGTCCACATGGTTTTTGAGGTCGGCGAGACAGTAGTTTACCCTCACCACGGTGCAGCCAAAATTGAAGAAATCAAGATGCGCACTGTCAAGGGCGAAGAGAAGATGTATCTCAAGCTCAAGGTGGCTCAGGGTGATCTGACCATTGAAGTTCCAGCAGAAAACGTTGACCTTGTTGGGGTCCGGGACGTAGTGGGCAAGGAAGGCTTGGAGCACGTATTCGACGTGCTGCGGGCCGAGTTCACTGAAGAGCCCACCAACTGGTCGCGTCGTTACAAGGCAAACCTGGAAAAGCTTGCTTCCGGTGACGTCATCAAGGTGGCAGAGGTCGTCCGCGACCTGTGGCGCCGCGATCACGACCGGGGTCTCTCCGCTGGGGAGAAGCGCATGCTGGCCAAGGCCCGCCAGATTCTGATTTCAGAACTGGCACTGGCTGAAAAGACTGATGAAGAGAAGGCCGCAAGCGTTCTCGACGAGGTCCTGGCTTCCTAACCAAGAATCGAACCCCGGTGGCGTAACGGCCGCCGGGGCTTCTTTTTGCCCAAAACCGGCGGGGGCGCGGCACCGGGACGTAGTCTTGTCCGCATGAACACTGCATCGACAGCTCCCGGCACCGCGGTCATCCTCGTCGCCGCCGGATCCGGCCAGCGCCTGGGCTACGGCATGCCGAAGGCCAAGGTGCCGCTGGGCGGCGACAGCATCCTCACGCACGCCCTGCGGGGCGTTGCCGCGGCCGGGGTTGCGCACCAGATCTGTGTCGCCCTCCCGCCCGGGGACACGGAACTCCGAGCCCAGTGCGAGGCCTTCGCCGCCGAGCTGCACGCCGACCACCGCCGCACAGCCGTGTCCGGGTCTGCCGTGCAGCTGCCGGATGTCACCGTCGTCGACGGCGGTGCCAGCCGGGCCGAATCCGTGCGTGCCGCGCTTTCCGCGCTCGCGCCGGGCACCCAGTCCGTCCTGGTCCACGACGCCGCCCGGGCGCTCACCCCCGAATCCGTCTTCCACCGCGTGGCCGCCGCCCTCGAAGCCGGCGCCCTCGCCGTGATCCCGGTGATGCCCGTGGTGGACACCGTCAAGACGGTGGACGCCACCCACGGCGCCGACGCCAGCATCGCTCCGGAAGTGGTCACCGGCACCGCGGCCCGGGAGGTGCTGCGGGCGGTCCAGACCCCGCAGGGCTTCGAGCTCACCACCTTGCGGCGGGCCCATGAGGAAGCCGCGGGATTCGACGGCGCACGCGCAGCTGCCGTCACGGACGACGCCATGCTGGTGGAACTGCTCGGCGTTCCGGTCTACGCCGTGCGCGGCGCCAGCCAGTCGCTGAAGATCACCACGCCGCTGGACCTGATCCTCGCGGAGGGTCTCCTCGAGGGTCCGCTGGGCGCACGCTGGGTGGAGGGCTGAACATGGCCGCGGACCAGCCGCAGCCCGGCATGCTGATCCCGCGGACAGGGATCGGCATCGATGTCCACGCCTACGCCCCGGAGGACGCGCCGCAGCCGCTGTGGCTCGGCGGCCTGCACTGGGAAGGCGAGCGGGGCCTTGCCGGCCACTCCGACGGCGACCCGGTGGCCCACGCCGCCGCGGATGCGCTGTTCTCCGCGTGCGGGATCGGGGACCTGGGCACACACTTCGGTACCGACCGCCCCGAATACGCCGGAGCCTCGGGCGTCACCCTGCTGGCCGAGGCCGCCCGGATTGTCCGCGCCGGCGGCTTCGAGATCGGCAATATCGCCGTGCAGTTTGTGGCGAACCGGCCCAAGTTCGGCCCGCGCCGGGAGGAATCCCAGCGGGTTCTCAGCGCGGCCGCCGGCGCACCGGTAAGTGTCTCAGCCACCACGAGTGACGGCCTCGGCTTCACCGGCCGCGGCGAAGGCATCGCCGCCACGGCCACGGCGCTGGTTTATCCGGCCGACTGAGATTGGCTGAGCCCGGCTGACCCCGGCGGGGCAAACGGGCCTACGCTTAAGGGACAACCCTCCGCAACTGTCAGGAGACCCCCGTGAAAAAGCTGCTTCCCGTTGTGGTCCTTGTCGCAGGAACGCTGCTGTCCGGGTGCGCCGGCTCCGCGACGCCGCCGGCCACCACCACACCCCGGATGAGCGTCGAGGAAAGCTGCAAGTTCCTCACCACGGACACCTTTGTGCCCAAGGGGAGCGACAAGGAAAAGGCCAGCCAGATCGGCCAGCACTACCAGGAGGTGGCGGACAAGGTGGCCCCGGAGATCGCCGAGCCGATCCAGCAGATGGCTGACGTCATGAAACAGGTGGGGGACAGCCCCACCGGCAGGCAGACCTCCGAGCAGCTGACACAGCTCAGGCAGCAGATGGACAAGATTGGCCAGCACTGCAAGTAGCTCGCCGGGCCGGTCCCCGGGCATCGGCTAATCTGGAGCGGTGACCCTGCGCTTTTACGACACTGCATCCGCCGAAGTCCGCGACTTCGTCCCCCTGGTTCCGGGCAAAGTGAGCCTCTACTACTGCGGCGCCACGGTGCAGGGCATGCCGCACGTCGGGCACATCCGCTCCGCGATCGCCTTCGACCAGCTCACCCGCTGGCTGCAGTACCGCGGCTTCCGCGTCACCGCGGTCCGCAACGTCACCGACATCGACGACAAGATCCTCGCCAAGTCCGCCGAATCGTTCGACCCCGGCTTCGAGGGCGAGCCGGGCACCGTCCGCGAGGAGGAATGGTGGGCGCTGGCGTACCGCTACGAGCAGGAATTCCTCAAGGCCTACGACACCCTGGGCGTCACCCGCCCCACCTACGAGCCGCGCGCCACGGGCCACATCCCGGAGATGCACGCGCTCATCCAGCAGCTGATCGACCGCGGCCACGCCTACCCGGCCCTGGATGATTCCGGCGACGTCTACTTCGATGTGCGCTCCTGGGCCAAGTACGGCTCACTGACCCGGCAAAAGCTCGATGACATGCAGGGAGCCCCCGACGCCGACCCCCGGGGAAAGAAGGATCCGCGCGACTTCGCGCTCTGGAAGGGCCACAAGGAGGGGGAGCCGGCGACGGCGAGCTGGGCCTCGCCGTGGGGCGCCGGCCGGCCGGGCTGGCACCTGGAGTGCTCCGCGATGGTCACCAAGTACCTCGGCACCGAGTTCGACATCCACGGCGGCGGGCTGGACCTGAGGTTCCCGCACCACGAAAACGAGATGGCGCAGTCCCAGGCCGCGGGCCACGGCTTCGCCAACTTTTGGATGCACAACGGCATGGTCACCTACGCCGGCGAAAAGATGTCCAAGTCCATCGGCAACACCGTCAGTCCCGCCGAAATGCTGGAACTCGCCCCGCCGCGGGTGGTCCGGTACTACCTCGGGCAGGCGCAGTACCGCTCGGTGCTTGACTACCAGCCCACCTCGCTGAGCGAAGCCGCGGCCGCGGTGGAGCGGATCGACGGCTTCATCAGCCGCGCCGTCCGGACCCTTGGCGGCGCTCCCGGACACGAAGCCGGCACCGTCCCGGACGCCTTCGCCGCCGCGATGGACGACGACCTCAACGTCCCGCAGGCCCTCGCCGTCCTGCATGACACCGTCCGCGCCGGCAACACGGCGCTCACCGCCGGCGAGCTAGACGACGCCCAGCAGGCACTGGCCGGCGTCACGGCTATGCTGCGTGTCCTTGGTCTCAGCGACGCCGCGGCGCCGGCAGCCGACGAACAGGCCAACGCCGCCCTCGGCGTCCTGGTCGAGGCCCAGCTCGCCGCCCGCGCGCAGGCCCGCGCTGGCAAGGACTGGGCCGCCTCGGACGCCATCCGCGACACCCTCGCGGCGGCCGGCGTCGTCGTCGAGGACGGTGCGGACGGCGCCAGCTGGAGCCTGAAGCGCGCCTGAGCCCGTCCCGCCCCCGCCAGCTACGGCGGGCCGCCGGGGGACCGTGCGGTCGAGGATTTAACGCGAGTCAGTAGACTGGAGTTCAGACTTATCAACGAATCGCGTAGTTAAAAGGGTGAAACTCATGGCCAACAACGGTCGCCGCTCGGTCAAAATGAAGAAGGGCCCCACCGTCGGGACCGGCGGTCACGGCCGTAAAGCCCTCGAGGGTAAGGGCCCCACGCCCAAAGCGGAGGACCGCCCGTACCACAAGGCCCACAAGAACAAGCAGCTTGCGGAGCGCTCCGCCGCCAAGCGCGGGACGGGTGCCCGCAGCGCCGGTGCCGGCGCCCGCTCCGGCCCCAAGGGCCGTGCCACCGAGGAAGTCGTCACCGGGCGCAACTCCGTGGTCGAGGCCCTCCGCGCCGGCATCCCCGCCAAGGCCCTGCACGTCGCCATCCGGATCGAGATGGACGACCGGGTCAAGGAATCGCTCAAGCTCGCGGCCGAACGCGGCATCCCGCTGCTCGAAACCGGCAAGCCCGAACTGGACCGGATGACGGACGACGCCATCCACCAGGGCCTCCTGCTGCAGATTCCGCCGTACGAATACCAGGACGCCTACGAACTGGCCGAGGAAACCATCGAGAGCTGGAAGAAGGGCCACGTCGCCAACGCGCCGCTCTTCGTCGCCCTCGACGGGATCACCGACCCGCGCAACCTCGGCGCGATCATCCGCTCGGTCTCCGCGTTCAGTGGTCACGGTGTGATCGTTCCGGAACGCCGGTCCGTCGGCGTCACCGCTTCGGCCTGGAAGACCAGCGCCGGCGCCGCCGTCCGCGTACCCGTCGCCCGCGCCGCCAACCTGAACAGCACACTCAAAGCCTTCAAGAACATGGGCATCTACGTCCTCGGCCTGGATGGCGACGGCGACGTCTCGCTGCCGGACCTTGCCCTGGCCACCGAGCCGGTCTGCATCGTCGTCGGGTCCGAAGGCAAGGGCCTGAGCCGCCTGGTCCGCGAAAACTGCGACCAGATCGTCTCCATTCCGATCGATTCCGCGATGGAATCGCTCAATGCCTCCATGGCCGTCGGCATCTCGCTCTACGAGATCTCCCGCCAGCGAGCCGCCAAGTAACCGACGCTCCCTCACTTCTGGCGGCTTCCGGCAGGACGCTCCCGCAGTTGTGGCGGCTTCCAGCAGGACGCTCCGGCACTTGTGGTGGCTTCTAGTCAAACGCTCCCTCACCTCAAGTGAGGGAGCGTTGCGGTTTAAACCGCCGGATCTGCGGGAGGGTTTGGGTTTAAACCGCAGGATGTGCGGGAGGGTCGTCTAGAACCTGTGGCGGTTGGCGAGGACGGGGAGTTTGGTGCGGGCATCGTCGACGACGGCCAGGTCCAGGTCGGCGAAGAGCAGGCCGGGGGCGCCGTCAAGCTCCTGGAGGACGTCGCCGAAGGGGGAGACGACGGCGGAGTGCCCGACGCCGGTGGGCGCGGAACCCTTCGACTCGAGGCCAACGCTGGCGGGATCGCCCTGGCCGCATGCCAGCACGAAGGTGGTGGAGTCCGCGGCGCGGGCCCGGGACAGCAATTTCCACTGCTCGACCTTGCCCGGCCCGGCACCCCAGGAAGCACAAACGATGTTGACCGCGGCGCCGCGCTCCGCGTTTTCCGTGAAGAGGTCCGGGAACCGGACGTCGTAACAGGTGGCCAGGCCGAAAGTGACGCCGCCGACGTCGAACGTGACGGGTTCGGTGCCGGCGTCCACGGTGTCCGACTCGGCGAAGCCGAAGGCGTCGTAGAGGTGGATCTTGTCGTAGCTGGTGTCCACTCCGGGCCCGGCAACCAGGAGCGTGTTGCGGACCTTGCGGTCGTTGCGGTCGCCGGCGGCGGTCGTACCGGGGGTGAACATGCCGGCGACGATCACGATGCCGAGTTCGGCCGCGATGGCGCGGACCTGCGCGGCCCAGGGGCCGTCGAGCGGCTCTGCGATGTCCAGCAGCGAGTTGCCGAAGGCGCGCATGGTCGCTTCGGGGAAGACCACGAGGTCCGCTCCGCCGGCCTTGGCCCGGCCGGCGTATTCCCGCACGAGGTCCAGATTCAGGTCCGGCTCGCGGCCGGTGATGATTTGAGCCAGTGCAACCCGCACAATTACCTCCAGTTCAGCGTGTACTCCCAGTATGCGGCGCGGGCCGACGGCGGCCCACGCCGCGGAGCGGAAACCGGGCCCATTTGTCATCCCCGGCTAAGCTTTAAACGATGGTCAAGTCTTTTGTAGATTCAGCTACCACCGTAGACGCCTCGCGGCCGTTTCCGCTCGGTGTCAGCGTCCCGCGCACGGGTTCCCCGGCAACGGACGATCCTCGTGGTGCCTTCGCAAATGTGGCCGTCTACGCCCCGGGCGTGACCACCTTGGACATCGCCTTCCAGGCGCCCGGCGGCAGCTGGCAGCTCGATACGCTGCCCAACGTCACAGACGGCGTCCACCACGGCATCGTCGAGGGACTGCCGGTCGGTTCGCGCTACGGCCTGCGCGCCTCGCCGGAGGCCGAAACGCTCCCGCTCTCCGTGCCGGCGCCGGACTTCGACGCCGACGGCGGCCAGCCGCTGCTGCTCGACCCCTACGGCCGCGGCGTGGACGAACGCGCGGACTTCATCACCAGCGTGCGGATGTCCAGCGACTTCGACTGGGGCTTGGACCACTTACCGCGCACCGCGTGGCGCAACACCATCATCTACGAGGCCCACGTACGCGGCCAGACCATGCTGCATCCGGACATCCCGGAGCACCTTCAGGGCACCTACGCGGGAATGGCGCACCCGGCCATGGTCGAGCACCTGGTCTCGCTCGGCGTCACCGCCGTGCAGCTGCTGCCCGTCCACTTCCACATCGACGAGCCGCACCTGCAGAACCTCGGACTGCCCAACTACTGGGGCTACAACACGGCCGCATTCTTCGCGCCGCACCCCGGCTACGCCACCCAGGCCGCCCAGGACGCGGGTCCGAAAGCCGTCCAGGACGAGTTCAAGGGCATGGTCAAACTGCTGCACGACGCCGGGCTCGAGGTGATCCTCGACGTCGTCTACAACCACACCGCGGAAGGCGGCGCGGACGGCCCCACCCTGAGTTTCCGCGGCCTGGGCGAGCTGGAGTACTACCGCCACGACGGCAACGGCAAGTACGTGGACACCACCGGCTGCGGCAACTCCCTGGACTTTGGTGAGCCCCGGGTGGTGCAACTGGTGCTGGATTCCCTGCGCTACTGGGTCAACGAGTTCCACGTCGACGGGTTCCGCTTCGACCTCGCCGTCACCCTGTGCCGCAATGCCAACAACGAGTTCGATCCCCGGCACCCCCTCCTGGTTGCCATCGCAGCGGATCCGGTGCTGTCCGAAACGAAGCTCATCGCCGAACCCTGGGACGTCGGCTACGGCGGCTGGCAAACGGGCAGGTTCCCGCCGGGCTGGGTGGACTGGAACGACCATTTCCGCGACGCCGTCCGCACGTTCTGGCTGGCCGACCGCGCCGCGATCGACGCCGGAGGGCAGGGCGGGTCGGTGGCGCGGCTCGCGGACGCACTGTCCGGGTCGGCGGGCCTGTTTGCCGCCTCGGGGCGGAGCCGGCTGGCCTCGGTCAACCTCATCACCGCGCACGATGGCTTCACCCTGGCCGACCTGGTCTCCTACGACCGCAAGCACAACGAGGCCAATGGGGAGCAAAACCGCGACGGCCACGGCGACAACCGCAGCTACAACCACGGCTTTGAGGGCCGCACCGAAGACGAGGAAGTCCTCGCACGGCGCGCCCAGACCAGCCGCAACCTGATGGCCTCGCTGATGATCTCCCAGGGCGTGCCCATGATCACCGCCGGGGACGAGATCGGCCGCAGCCAGCAGGGCAACAACAACGCCTACTGCCAGGACAACCCGCTGACCTGGATCGACTGGACCAGCACCCCGGAGTCGCACGCGATGCTGCGCAGCACCAAACGCGTGATCCGGCTGCGCAAGGAGTTCCTCGCCGGCCAGCCGCACGACTACCCCGCGCGCGACCAGCAGTCCTACTTCCACTGGTTCGACGCCCACGGCGAACCGATGTCCGGGGACCGCTGGCAGGACCCCGGCCACCGGGTGGTCCAGCTCCTGCTGGGCTCCGACGACGGCCGCGTGGACGGCCTCGTGGTGGTCAACGGCTCCGCGCAGGACGTCAAGGTCACGCTCCCCGCCATTCCCGCTGACGACGGCGGCGGCCACCGGCTTTACGAGCTCCGGCTGACGACGTCGGAGCTGCATGACCGCCGCCAGGGCGTCCGCATCTCCTCCGGCGAGCGGGACGTGGTCCAGGCCAACAGCATCAACATCTACCGCGTTTAAGTGCCCGTACACCCGGCATGGGGGAACAACGAATGAAGACCCGACGACTGACCGCCCTCATCGCCGTGCTGCTGGGACTCGTGGTGCTGGGGTTCGTTCTGGCCGGCATCCCGCAAACCGGGACCGCCCCGCCGGCGGACGGCCGGGCCGCTTCGTCCGGCAGCGTCACCGCCTCCCGGGCCCCGGCGCCGGGCCAGGTTCCGTCATCGGGCGTCGCCAATCCCTCCCGGCTGCCGGAAATCAAGGCTTCCAGCCTGCCCCCTGAAGCGCGGCGGGTTCTGGTCCTGATCGCCCGCGGCGGCCCGTACCCCTATGGTCAGGACAACGCCGTTTTTGGCAATTTCGAGCGGATTCTTCCGCGGAAAGCATCAGGTTATTACCGCGAATTCACGGTGCCGACGCCAAGGGTGACGAGCCGGGGCGCGCGCCGGATCGTCACCGGCGCAACCGGTGAGAAGTACTACACCGCCGACCATTACGAATCGTTCAAATTCATCGTCGAGGGCAAGTAAGGAACCATGAAGATTTTCTCCGCCGACACCTGGACCCTTGAGGAATTGCAGGCCCAGGTCCACGACGCCGGCCGACGGGCCCTCGTGATCCCCGCCGCGGACTCCAAAAAAGCCGTGCTGCAGACCTTCGGCGAGGCCCTGGACTTCCCCGAGCACTACGGCGTGAACCTGGATGCCCTCAACGATTCGCTGCACGACTTCGCCGACGCCGTCAGTGCGGACGGGCAGCCGCCGGTCACCGTCATCTGGCAGGTCCCGGCCGTCTTTCGCGCCGACCGCGCCTTCGGCATCATCTGCGAAATCCTGCAGGACGCCGAACGCTACGCAGGCAAGGACCTCAACGTCATCACCATCTGCCTCTAGCGGTTGCGGGACCGGGGGACAGGCTAGGCGTTGACGATCAGGCCCAGCTCGGCCTTCGACGCCAGCCCCTCGTGCTTGGGCAGCACCCGGACGGTGTAGCCGAAGGAGCCGGACCGGTCGATCACGAGGGTCCCGCTGAACAGGTACCGGCCCTTGCCCAGGTCCTCCACGGACTGCAGCTCGGCCACGGTGACGTCGGTCAGCTCATCGCTGTCCTCGGCGCGGCCGAAGGCTACCTCCACGGACACGTCCTCCGGCGGCAGCGAGTGGAGCGCCACGTAGGCGTTCACCTGCAGGTCGTCGCCGATCTGCGGATCCTCGGACACGCCCACGGAATCGACGTGTTCCACCTGGACCTGCGGCCAGGCGGCGCGGGTCCGGGAACACCAGGCGGCGAGCTCCTTCGCTGCGGCGAAGTTGTCCGCCGACGCTTGCCGCCCGGCCACCGCGGCCGGCCGGTAGAGGACATTGACGTAGTCCTGCAGCATCCGGTTCGCGGACACGGCCGGTCCCAGGTGCGCCATGGTGTGTTTGATCATCGAGACCCAGTGCGTGGGAACCTTCTGCGGCCGGGGCTGCGAGGGGCCGGCGGCGCCCGCCTCATCGGAGACCGTGAGGCCGTAGAACTTCGGCGCCACCTGGGTTTCGAGGAGTTCGTACAGGGCCGCGGCCTCGATGTCGTCCCGCTCCTCGGAAGACGCGTCGTTGTTGGCCGTCGGAATGGCCCAGCCGTTCTCGCCGTCGTACATTTCGTCCCACCAGCCATCCAGCACCGAGAGGTTCAGCGAGCCGTTAAGCGCGGCCTTCATCCCCGACGTGCCGCACGCCTCAAGCGGGCGGAGCGGGTTGTTCAGCCACACATCGCAGCCAGGGAACAAGGTCCGGGCCATGGCGATGTCGTAGTTGGGCAGGAACGCGATCCGGTGCCGGACCGCGGGGTCGTCGGTGAAACGGACCAGGTCCTGGATCATCTTCTTGCCGGCGTCATCCGCGGGGTGCGACTTGCCCGCAATCACCAGCTGGATCGGGTGCGTCTTGTGCAGCAGCAGGGCCTTGAGCCGGTCCGGATCGCGCAGCATCAGCGTGAGGCGCTTGTAGGTCGGCACCCGGCGGGCGAAGCCGATGGTCAGGATGTCCGGGTCCAGCACCGAGTCGGTCCAGGACAGTTCGGCGTCCGCGGCGCCGCGCTTCTTCCAGGCGGCCCGGAGCCGGCGGCGGACGTCTTCCACGAGGGAGACCCGCATCTCGCGGCGCAGCGCCCAGAGGGCTTCGTCGCTGACGTTGTAGGCCAGATCCCAGCGGCCCTCCGTCTCGGCGTCGGAGCCGAACTGCTCGCGCGCCAGCTGGGACACCCGCGGATCCACCCAGGTGGGGACGTGGACGCCGTTGGTGACCGAGGTGATGGGCACCTCGGCATGGTCGAATCCCGGCCAGAGCGCCGAGAACATGCCGCGGGAGACGACGCCGTGCAGCTTCGCGACGCCGTTCGCGCGCTGGGCCAGGCGCAGCCCCATCACCGCCATGTTGAAGACGAACGGGTTGCCGTCGGCAAAGTCCTCCCGCCCCAGGTCCAGGATCTTGGACGTCGGGACATCGGGGGCCAGGCCCGCGGTGAAGAAGTGCTCGATCTGCGAGGTCTCGAAACGGTCGATGCCGGCCGGAACCGGGGTATGCGTGGTGAACACGGTCGAGGCGCGGCCCGCGGTCAGCGCTTCGTCCCAGCTCAGCGCGTTGTCCCCGGACATCAGCTCCTGGATCCGTTCAACCCCGAGGAAGCCGGCGTGGCCTTCATTGGTGTGGAAGACCTCCGGTGCGGGGGCACCGGTGAGCCGCTGGAAGGCGCGCAGGGCCTTGACGCCGCCCATCCCGAGCAGCAGCTCCTGCTGCAGCCGGTGGTCGCCGCCGCCGCCGTAGAGACGGTCGGTGATGCCGCGCGCCGCGTCGTCGTTGCCGGCCACGTTGGAGTCCAGCAGCAGCAGCGGGACACGCCCGACGTCGGCCCGCCACACGTGCGCCAGCAGGCGGCGGTTGTGGGGGAGCGGCAGCGAAACCTGGATTGGCCGGCCGTTGCCGTCCGGGGACGCCTCGCGGAGCAGGGTCAGCGGCAGGCCGTCGGGATCCAGGACGGGATAGGTCTCCTGCTGCCAGGCGTCGCGGGAGAGGGACTGCTTGAAGTAACCGGCCTGGTAGAGCAGCCCGACGCCGATCAGCGGAACGCCGAGGTCCGAGGCGGCCTTCAAATGGTCGCCGGCCAGGATGCCGAGTCCGCCGGAGTACTGCGGAAGGACCTCGGTGATGCCGAACTCGGGCGAGAAGTACGCGATGCAGCGCGGGGCGTCCTCGCCGAGGCTCTGGTACCAGCGGGGCTGTTCCAGGTACCGGTCCAGGTCAGCGGCGGCCTCATGGACGCGGCGGACCACGTCCTGGTCCGCAGCGAGGCGCTGCAGCTCTTCCCTGCTGACAAGGCCCAGGAAGGTCACCGGATCGTGCGCGCTCTCGGCCCAGACGGCCGGGTTGAGCTGCTCGAAGAGTTCCCGGGTCGGCAGGTGCCACGACCAGCGCAGGTTGGTGGCGAGCCGCGCCAGGGGCCGGATCGATTCGGGAAGAACAGTTCGGACGGTAAATCTGCGGATAGCCTTCACCTGCGAAACACTAACGGACAACGCGGGACCCCGGAACAGCTTTGAGTTTCTTTCCGGTAAATGTCGGATTGCCTTCAGGATTCGGCCAAAAAAGTGAGCAGCCTTAGCATTCTGTGCGATTTGTAGATAACGTCGAGGCTGTGACGACTAACTCGCGAACCAGTGCCGTGTCCAAGCAAAAGCCGAAGGCCCTGATCACGGAGGGCCTCAAATTCGGCAGGTTTCCCATCACCGCGGTGCAGCCTGCGGTGGAAGACGGAAAATTCCCCGCCAAGGCCGTAGTGGGCGAGAGCATTGTGGTCGGCGCCACCGCCTTCCGCGAGGGCCACGACATGCTCGGCGTCAGCGCCGTCCTGCTGGACCCGCGGGGCAAAGAACGGCAGCGCGTCCGGCTGGCCCCGCCGCGCGGAGACCGGGGCAAAGGCACCGACCGCTGGGAAGGCCTGCTCACCCCGTCCGGCACCGGCAAGTGGTCCTTTGTGATCGAGGCCTGGCACGACCGTTACGGCACCTGGCACCACAACGCCGAGGTCAAGATTGAGGCGGGCATCGACGTCGACCTGATGCTGGCCGAGGGTGCCGCCCTGCTGACCGAGGCCTCCGAGGACGCCACCCGGCCCTCCGCGGACCGGCGGACCCTGCGGATCGCCGTCGTCGGCCTGTCCGACGGCTCGAAAACCCCGGAAGAGCGCCTCGCCGCGGGCTTCAGCGCCGACGTCGCCGCCGTCGTCGCGCGCCAGCCGATCCGGGAACTGGTGACCGTCTCCGAACCGTATCCGCTGCTGGTGGAGCGCGAGCTCGCCGGCCGCGGCGCCTGGTACGAGTTCTTCCCGCGCTCCGAGGGCGCCGTCCGCAACCACGAGACCGGCGAGTGGACCTCTGGAACCTTCCGCACCGCCGCCAAGCGCCTCGACGCGGTGGCCGCGATGGGCTTCGACATCATCTACATGCCGCCGATCCACCCGATCGGCACCCAGCACCGCAAGGGCCCGAACAACACCCTGCTGGCCGGCCCGCACGACCCCGGCTCCCCGTGGGCCATCGGCGCGAAGGAAGGCGGCCACGACGCCATCCACCCGGACCTGGGCACCTTCGAGGACTTCGATGCCTTCGTGGCGCGCGCCGGCGAGCTGGGGCTGGAAGTGGCCCTCGACCTCGCGCTGCAGGCCGCCCCGGACCACCCCTGGGTGCAGAGCCATCCGGAATGGTTCACCACCCGCGTCGACGGCAGCATCGCCTACGCCGAAAACCCGCCGAAGAAGTACCAGGACATCTTCCCGCTCAACTTCGACAACGATCCGGCCGGTCTGTCCAACGAGATCCTGCGGATCGTCCAGCTCTGGGTCAGCCATGGCGTCAAGATTTTCCGCGTCGACAACCCGCACACCAAGCCGGTCTGGTTCTGGGAGTGGTTGATCGCCAAGGTCAACAAGAAGAACCCCGACGTCGTTTTCCTCGCCGAGGCGTTCACCCGGCCGGCGATGATGCACGCGCTGGGCCGGGCCGGGTTCCAGCAGTCCTACACCTACTTCACCTGGCGCAACACCAAGGAGGAGCTGGAGAAGTACTTCCACGAGGTCAGCCACGAATCCCCGGCCTACTTCCGGCCGAACTTCTTCGTCAACACCCCGGACATCCTCACCGAGTACCTGCAGTTCGGCGGCCCGGCGGCGTTCAAGATCCGTGCCGCGCTGGCCGCCACCGCCAGCCCCATCTGGGGCGTCTACGCCGGCTACGAACTGTACGAGCACGTGGCGCGGCCCGGAGCGGAGGAGTACATCGACAACGAGAAGTTCGAGTACAAGGCCCGCGACTGGGACGCGGCGGCGGAATCCGGCCGCACGCTGGCCCCGTACCTGACCCGGCTCAACGAGATCCGCCACACGCACCCGGCCCTCGGCGACCTGCAGAACCTGACCCTGCACGGCAGCACGGACAGCGCCACAATCGTGTACTCGAAGCACAAGACCCTTCCGGACGGCACCAAGGACACCCTGATCATTGTGGTCAATGTGGATCCGCACAGCACCCGGGAGAGCACGGTCTCCCTGGACCTGGCAGCCCTGGAGCTGGACCCGGAGAACCTGACGCACAACGGGGGCTTCATCGTCGATGACCTGCTGACCGGCGAGAGCTGGGAATGGGGCGAGTACAACTACGTACGCCTCGACGCGCACGTCGAACCCGCCCACATCCTGAGCATCCGGAGGTAGCGCCAGTGAGTTTCAGCCCGAGCAACCCCAACCAGCACTTCACCCCGAAGGGGACTTTCGAACTGAACGCGCCCGGCCTCCAGCACGATCCGCATTGGTACCGCAAGGCGGTCTTCTACGAGGTCCTGGTGCGCGGTTTCGCCGACGGGAACGGCGACGGGTCCGGCGACTTCCACGGCCTGATCGAGAAACTGGACTACCTGCAGTGGCTCGGCGTCGACTGCCTCTGGCTGCCGCCCTTCTTCCAGTCCCCGCTCCGCGACGGCGGCTACGACATCTCGGACTACAACTCCGTGCTGGACGAATTCGGCACCATCAGCGACTTCAAGCGGCTCGTCGCGGAAGCCCACGCCCGCGGCGTCCGGGTCATCATCGACCTGCCGCTGAACCACACCTCGGACCAGCACCCCTGGTTCCAGGAATCGCGCAAGGACCCGGACGGACCCTTCGGGGACTTCTACGTGTGGAGCGACACGGACGAGAAGTACCAGGACGCGCGCATCATCTTCGTGGACACCGAGGAATCCAACTGGACGTTCGACCCGATCCGCCGCCAGTTCTTCTGGCACCGTTTCTTCAGCCACCAGCCGGACCTGAATTTCGAGAACCCGAAGGTGATCGACGCCCTCTTCGACGTCGTCCGCTTCTGGCTGGACCAGGGCATCGACGGCTTCCGCGCCGACGCGATTCCCTACCTCTTCGAGGAGGAAGGCACCAACTGCGAGAACCTGCCGGCGACCCACGAGTTCCTGCGCCAGCTGCGCCGGATGGTCGACGAGAGCTACCCGGGCCGCGTCATCATCGCCGAAGCCAACCAGCCGCCGGCCGAAGTGGTGGAGTACTTTGGCACCGAAGAGGAACCGGAATGCCACATGGCCTTCCACTTCCCGATCATGCCGCGGCTGTACTACGCGCTGCGGGACCAGAAGGCCGCGCCCATCATCGAGACGATGAAGGACACCCCGGACATTCCCGAGGGCGCCCAGTGGGGCACCTTCCTGCGCAACCACGACGAGCTGACCCTGGAAATGGTCACTGCCGACGAGCGCGCCGCGATGCTGGGCTGGTATGCGCCGGACCCCCGCATGCGCGCCAATATCGGCATCCGCCGCCGGCTGGCCCCGCTGCTGGATAACTCCCGGTCCGAGATCGAACTGATCAACGCGCTGCTGCTCTCACTGCCGGGAAGCCCGTTCCTGTACTACGGCGACGAGATCGGCATGGGCGACAACATCTGGCTCGAGGACCGCGACGCGGTCCGCACCCCGATGCAATGGAACCCGGACCGCAACGCCGGGTTCTCCCACGCCGACCCGGGAAAGCTGTATCTCCCGGTGATCCAGTCGCTGGTTTACAACTACAGCATGGCCAACGTGGAGGCCGAGGCGGCCCACTCCGGCTCGCTGCTGCGCTGGACCCGGCAGATCCTCAGCGTCCGCAAGAACCACCCCGCCTTCGGGCTCGGGTCGTTCCAGCACGTCGAAGCGGACCACGACGTCGTCCTGTCCTACCTGCGCGACCTGCCCGCGGGCAACGCCGCCGGGGAGGAACCGGAGACCATCCTGTGCGCCTTCAACCTCTCCCAGCACCCGGTGGCCACCACGCTGCGGATCCCGCAGTACGCCGGCCGCGGGCTCCGCGACGTGTTCGGCGGCCAGCCCTTCCCGGGAATCTCCGACGACGGCACGCTGACCCTCACGCTCGGCAGCCACGACTTCTTCTGGCTGCGGATCCGATCGGCCGCCTCCAACCCGGCCTCGCCGCACACCCAGGCGATGCCTATCCTGTCCATCGAAGGCTGAAATGACCCGACCCACCCTTTCCCCCGCACTGGACGCCCTGCTCCGCAGCTGGCTGCCGCGCCAGCGCTGGTTCCCCGTCAAGAGCGCCCACTTCAGCTTCGAACCGGTCGGCCGGGTGCGCCTCGGCGGCGGCCCGGAAGGCGGGCCGACGGCTGGCGGGACGCCGGAGATCGGTGCAACGCTTGAAGTCCTGCTCCTCGCGGTGACGTACCCGACGGCGGACGGCAACCGCACCGACGTCGTGCAGGTGCCGCTGAGCTCCCGCAGCCTGCCGCTGGCGGGTGCCGGGGCGGCCCTGCTCGGGGAGATCGCCACGGACGGCACGGACTCCGCCCACGGCTGGATTTACGACGGCGTCCACGACCCTGCCTTCATCGCGGCCTGGCTGGAACTCATGCGGGCACGCGCAGCCACCGCCGACGCCGCGGCCGCCGGCCACCTGGTGGAATCGAACTACCGGTTGCCCTTCGCCACGGGCAAGGTCCGGGTACTCTCCGGCGAGCAGTCCAACAGTTCCGTGATCGTCGACGACGGCGCCTCCGCGGCGATCCTCAAGTTCTTCCGGGTGCTGTCCGAGGGGCAGAATCCCGAGGTGGAGATCGGCGCCGCCCTGACCGCCGGCCGCACCACCGAGGTCCCGGCCACCCTTGGCTGGGTCACCGGCGAATGGGCCGGCCCCGACGGCGGTGCGACCGCGCGCGGCGAGCTCGCCGTCGCGCACGAATTCCTGGCCGGCGGCCTGGACGCCTGGCGCCTGGCCGTGGATGCGGCCAGCACCGGCACCGACTTCACCGCTGAGGCCCGGGCGCTGGGCGTCGCGACGGCCACCGTGCACCGCCGGCTGGCCGAGGCGCTGGGCACCGCAGCGGAGTCCGTGCCGGGCGGGGACATCGCCCCGGGCGTCGCCCAGCGGGTCCGCCAGTCGTGGGCGGAGGCAGGCGCCGCCGTCGGGCCCTTCGACGACGAACTGGAGGCGCTCCTCTCGCGGCTGGAAGGCAGCAGCGCCGGCCGGCTGCAGCGCATCCACGGCGACCTGCACCTCGGCCAGATCCTGCAGGTCCCCGGCGGCACCGGGCAGCCGGCGCGCTGGGCCATCCTGGACTTCGAGGGCGAGCCGCTGCGGCCGATCTCGGAACGCAACTTCCCGGACGTGCCGCTCCGCGACGTCGTCGGCATGCTGCGGTCCTTTGATTACGCCGCCGGCGCCGCCGTCCGCGAATACAACGACGCCGTTGTGCCCGCGGCCTGGGTGGACGACTGTGCCGAGGCCTTCCTGGCCGGCTATGCGGAAGTCACGCCCGGCACCATCGACCGTGACTCGCCGCTGTTTGTGGCGTTGTGGCTCGACAAGGCTCTTTATGAAGTTGTTTACGAACTACGGAACAGGCCGGATTGGCTCGCCATCCCGGTGAATGCGTCCCGTCGTCTCCTTGGCAGTACAGGCTCCGGCGTTCCCGCCGAAGCCGCAGCGGAAGGTAACAAAATGACAGGTTCAGCACGTACCGATCGACCCGGCGTCCCGCTTCCCGTGGATGCGGAGACCCTTGCGCGGGTCGCCGCCGGAGAGCACCACGCGCCGCACTCGGTCCTGGGTGCCCACCTCGACGACTACGGCCACGTCACCATCCGTACCGTGAAGCACCTCGCGGAAGCCGTGTCCGTGGTCACCGCGGCAGGCAGCTTCCCGATGTCGCACGAATCGGGCGGCGTCTGGGTTGCCGTCCTGGAGCCGGTGGACGAAGGGCACGTGCCGGACTACCGGCTCGAGGTCACCTACGAGGGCCAGGCGGCGCAGCAGGCCGACGAGCCCTACCGCTACCTGCCGACGGTGGGGGAGATCGACCTGCACCTGATCGGCGAAGGCCGGCACGAGCGCCTCTGGGATGTGTTGGGCGCGCACGTCCAGCACTACAAGTCCGCCCTGGGCGACGTTGACGGCGTGTCTTTCGCGGTGTGGGCACCAAACGCGCAGGCCGTGCGGGTCAAGGGTGACTTCAACGGCTGGGACGGGCGGGAATTCTCCATGCGTTCCCTCGGGTCCTCGGGCGTGTGGGAGCTGTTCATCCCGGGCGTTGTAGCAGGAGCGTGCTACAAGTTCGAGATCAAAACCAAGTACGGCCACTGGGTCGAGAAGGCCGATCCGCTCGCCTTCGGCACCGAAGTCCCGCCGCTGACGGCCTCCCGCGTGGTGGAACCCTCCTACGCGTTCAAGGACGAGGAGTGGATGAAGGCCCGCGCGGCCCGGGACCCGCACAACGCGCCGATGAGCGTCTATGAGGTCCACCTGGGTTCCTGGCGGGTCGGGCTGGACTACCGCGAGCTGGCGAAGGAACTCGTGGAGTACGTGAAGTGGCTCGGCTTCACCCACGTGGAGTTCATGCCCGTCGCCGAACACCCCTTCGGCGGGTCCTGGGGCTACCAGGTCACGTCCTACTTCGCACCGACCTCGCGCTTCGGGCACCCGGACGAGTTCCGGCACCTCGTGGACGAACTGCACCAGGCCGGCATCGGCGTGCTGCTGGACTGGGTCCCGGCGCACTTCCCCAAGGACGCGTGGGCGCTGGCGAAGTTCGACGGCGACCCGCTCTACGAGCACTCCGACCCGAACCTGGGCGAACACCCGGACTGGGGCACCCTGATCTTCGACTTCGGCCGGAGCGAGGTCCGCAACTTCCTGGTTGCCAATGCGCTCTACTGGCTGGAGGAGTTCCACATCGACGGCCTCCGCGTCGACGCCGTGGCCTCCATGCTCTACCTGGACTACTCCCGCGAGGAAGGCCAGTGGCAGCCGAACCGCTTCGGCGGCCGCGAAAACCTCGAAGCGATCTCCTTCCTGCAGGAAGTCAACGCCACGGTCTACAAGACCCACCCCGGCGCGGTCATGATCGCCGAGGAATCCACGGCGTTCCCCGGGGTCACGGCTCCTACCAGCCAGGGCGGCCTGGGCTTTGGGATCAAGTGGAACATGGGCTGGATGCACGACTCGCTCAAGTACATGGCGGAGGACCCGTTCAACCGGAAATGGCACCACGGCACCATCACCTTCTCGATGGTCTACGCCTACACGGAGAACTTCCTGCTGCCGATCAGCCACGACGAGGTGGTGCACGGCAAGGGCTCGATGCTGCGCAAGATGCCCGGCGACCGCTGGCAGCAGCTCGCCAACCTGCGGGCGTTCCTGGGCTACCAGTGGGCGCACCCGGGCAAGCAGCTGATCTTCATGGGCACCGAGTTTGGCCAGGAAGCGGAATGGTCCGAGCAGCACGGCCTGGACTGGTGGCTCGCCGACATCCCCGCGCACCGGGGTGTGCAGCTCCTGACCAAGGACCTGAACAAGCTGTACAGCTCCACACCGGCGATGTACGAACGGGACAACGACCCCGACGGCTTCCAGTGGGTCAACGGAGGCGACGCGGACCGCAACGTGTTGACCTTCATCCGCCGGGACGCCGCCGGCGACGCGCTGGTGTGTGCCTTGAACTTCTCCGGCGCACCGCACCATGACTTCGCCCTGGGGGTCCCGGCCGCAGGGGAGTGGCAGGAAGTCCTGAACACCGACGCCGCCGCCTACGGGGGCTCGGGTGTCCTGAACGAGGGAACCCTGACGGCTGCCGACGCGGGGATCGACGGCCAGCCCGCCACGCTCACCGTGACGTTGCCTCCGCTCGGGGCCGCGTACTTCAAGGCCGTCGGGTAGGTCTGTGGAAGTTGCCGGTTGACGCCGGCCATGGCCAGGGAAGACCAGTCGTGGGGAGAGGCCCGGAATCCTTGTGGTTCCGGGCTCTTCCTTGTCGCGGGCCGGGCCTCGGCGCAGGCCCGTGGCCCGGTGCCGCAGGGGGCGGTCCGGGGGCGGCTTTGTCACCCGGCCCGAGTGGTGGTACAGTTTATTTCCGCGCTGCTCCCCGGAGTTGATCCGCTAAGAAGACCAAGAAGCCTTTGGCAAGACTGAGTCGGAACGCTGATTTGACTAGGGTGAAGCAAGCGGGTAAGTTTGAAAAGTTGCTCCGGAGCGATCCTGGACCGTTGGGTTTGGGTGGTGCCGGGTGTGTCTGTTGTTTGAGAACTCAATAGTGTGCCAAGTTTGTTGATACCAATTTATTGTATTGAATTGGTTGATTGTGCCGGATCTGCCACCCCGTGGTGGGTCTGGTGTTTTTAGCTGGTTTCAAATTTTGTGCAGCCTGGTTCCGCGTTTTCCCGTGGTTCTTTGGTTGTGTCTGTTTTTCTTCAACGGAGAGTTTGATCCTGGCTCAGGATGAACGCTGGCGGCGTGCTTAACACATGCAAGTCGAACGATGATCCCAGCTTGCTGGGGGATTAGTGGCGAACGGGTGAGTAACACGTGAGTAACCTGCCCTTAACTCTGGGATAAGCCTGGGAAACTGGGTCTAATACCGGATATGACTCCTCATCGCATGGTGGGGGGTGGAAAGCTTTATTGTGGTTTTGGATGGACTCGCGGCCTATCAGCTTGTTGGTGAGGTAATGGCTCACCAAGGCGACGACGGGTAGCCGGCCTGAGAGGGTGACCGGCCACACTGGGACTGAGACACGGCCCAGACTCCTACGGGAGGCAGCAGTGGGGAATATTGCACAATGGGCGCAAGCCTGATGCAGCGACGCCGCGTGAGGGATGACGGCCTTCGGGTTGTAAACCTCTTTCAGTAGGGAAGAAGCGAAAGTGACGGTACCTGCAGAAGAAGCGCCGGCTAACTACGTGCCAGCAGCCGCGGTAATACGTAGGGCGCAAGCGTTATCCGGAATTATTGGGCGTAAAGAGCTCGTAGGCGGTTTGTCGCGTCTGCCGTGAAAGTCCGGGGCTCAACTCCGGATCTGCGGTGGGTACGGGCAGACTAGAGTGATGTAGGGGAGACTGGAATTCCTGGTGTAGCGGTGAAATGCGCAGATATCAGGAGGAACACCGATGGCGAAGGCAGGTCTCTGGGCATTAACTGACGCTGAGGAGCGAAAGCATGGGGAGCGAACAGGATTAGATACCCTGGTAGTCCATGCCGTAAACGTTGGGCACTAGGTGTGGGGGACATTCCACGTTTTCCGCGCCGTAGCTAACGCATTAAGTGCCCCGCCTGGGGAGTACGGCCGCAAGGCTAAAACTCAAAGGAATTGACGGGGGCCCGCACAAGCGGCGGAGCATGCGGATTAATTCGATGCAACGCGAAGAACCTTACCAAGGCTTGACATGGACCGGACCGGGCTGGAAACAGTCCTTCCCCTTTGGGGCCGGTTCACAGGTGGTGCATGGTTGTCGTCAGCTCGTGTCGTGAGATGTTGGGTTAAGTCCCGCAACGAGCGCAACCCTCGTTCCATGTTGCCAGCGCGTAATGGCGGGGACTCATGGGAGACTGCCGGGGTCAACTCGGAGGAAGGTGGGGACGACGTCAAATCATCATGCCCCTTATGTCTTGGGCTTCACGCATGCTACAATGGCCGGTACAAAGGGTTGCGATACTGTGAGGTGGAGCTAATCCCAAAAAGCCGGTCTCAGTTCGGATTGGGGTCTGCAACTCGACCCCATGAAGTCGGAGTCGCTAGTAATCGCAGATCAGCAACGCTGCGGTGAATACGTTCCCGGGCCTTGTACACACCGCCCGTCAAGTCACGAAAGTTGGTAACACCCGAAGCCGGTGGCCTAACCCCTTGTGGGAGGGAGCTGTCGAAGGTGGGACTGGCGATTGGGACTAAGTCGTAACAAGGTAGCCGTACCGGAAGGTGCGGCTGGATCACCTCCTTTCTAAGGAGCACCTACAACAACCCCGCCGGGCGTTATGCCTGTGTGGTGGTGTTGTCAGGAGTACGCCCGTTGCGCAGACGATTGTTCTGCGGCGGGTGCTCACGGGTGGAATATCAACAAATAGCGGCCGCATGGTTTTGTCCTTGCCCAGTACGGATGTGCTGCTCTCTTGTGGAGCAGGGTGTCCTGGAACGGCGGGGGCGGGACGCAGGCGGTTTAGTGTTTGGCACACTGTTGGGTCCTGAGACAACAGGACCATGGCTTGCGCGTTCTTCTCCTTTCGGGGGGTTGGGGGTGCGGGGTGTGGGACTTGTGTTTCTGGTTTCCCGGCTGCGACGTTTCATGCACTGTTCGGTCCCTTTTGTGGGGGTCTGGTGTGTGGGGTGTGTGGTACGGGGTTGTTGTTTGAGAACTACATAGTGGACGCGAGCATCTTTTATAAGAAGCAATTTCCAAGAATATGAACCTGGATCTGGCTGCGCGTGATGGTGTCACCCTTTTGGGGTGGTGTTGTTGGGTGTGGTTGGTTTCTGTGGTTCTCTCGAAATTACTCCTTGATCTTTTGTGGTCAAGTTTTTAAGAGCACACGGTGGATGCCTTGGCATTAGGAGCCGAAGAAGGACGTAGGAATCTGCGATAAGCCTGGGGGAGTCGATAACCGGACTGTGATCCCAGGGTGTCCGAATGGGGAAACCCCGCCAGGGACGCGAGTTGCCTGGTGACCCGCATCTGAACACATAGGGTGCGTGGAGGGAACGCGGGGAAGTGAAACATCTCAGTACCCGCAGGAAGAGAAAACAATAGTGATTCCGTTAGTAGTGGCGAGCGAACGCGGATCAGGCTAAACCGTTCCATGTGTGATAGCCGGCGGGCGTTGCATGGTCGGGGTTGTGGGACTTTCCGTTCTGTCTCTGCCGGGACAGTGGGGTGAGAGCATGTGCATAGGTGAACGGTCTTGAAAGGCCGGCCAGAGAGGGTGTGAGCCCCGTAACCGAAATGTAGTGTGCCGCCTGGGAAGTATCCCAAGTAGCACGGGGCCCGAGAAATCCCGTGCGAATCTGTCAGGACCACCTGATAAGCCTAAATACTCCCTAATGACCGATAGCGGACCAGTACCGTGAGGGAAAGGTGAAAAGTACCCCGGGAGGGGAGTGAAACAGTACCTGAAACCGTGTGCTTACAATCCGTCGGAGCCTCCGCAGCTTGCTGTGTTGGGGTGACGGCGTGCCTTTTGAAGAATGAGCCTGCGAGTTAGTGTTACGTCGCGAGGTTAACCCGTGTGGGGAAGCCGTAGCGAAAGCGAGTCTGAACAGGGCGTTGCAGTGGCGTGATCTAGACCCGAAGCGAAGTGATCTACCCATGGCCAGGTTGAAGCGACGGTAAGACGTCGTGGAGGACCGAACCCACTTCAGTTGAAAATGGAGGGGATGAGCTGTGGGTAGGGGTGAAAGGCCAATCAAACTTCGTGATAGCTGGTTCTCCCCGAAATGCATTTAGGTGCAGCGTTGCGTGTTTCTTACCGGAGGTAGAGCTACTGGATGGCTAATGGGCCCTACAAGGTTACTGACGTCAGCCAAACTCCGAATGCCGGTAAGTGAGAGCGCAGCAGTGAGACTGTGGGGGATAAGCTTCATAGTCGAGAGGGAAACAGCCCAGACCACCAACTAAGGCCCCTAAGCGTGTGCTAAGTGGGAAAGGATGTGGAGTTGCGAAGACAACCAGGAGGTTGGCTTAGAAGCAGCCATCCTTAAAAGAGTGCGTAATAGCTCACTGGTCAAGTGATTCCGCGCCGACAATGTAGCGGGGCTCAAGTACACCGCCGAAGTTGTGGCATTCAGATATTAGCTAAGCCCTTGTGGTTCAGGCGTCTGGATGGGTAGGGGAGCGTCGTGTGGGCAGTGAAGTCGCGGTGTAAACCAGCGGTGGAGCCTACACGAGTGAGAATGCAGGCATGAGTAGCGAAAGACGGGTGAGAAACCCGTCCGCCGAATGATCAAGGGTTCCAGGGTCAAGCTAATCTGCCCTGGGTAAGTCGGGACCTAAGGCGAGGCCGACAGGCGTAGTCGATGGACAACGGGTTGATATTCCCGTACCGGCGAAAAACCGCCCATGCTGAACAGGGGATACTAACCGCCCGAGACCTGCCCGATCACCCTTGTGGTGTGAGGGTTTTGGTGGAGCGCGGGACCGAAACCTGGGAGGCAAGCGTATTAACAGGTGTGACGCAGGAAGGTAGCCGAGCCGGGCGATGGTTGTCCCGGTCTAAGGATGTAGGGCGAACGGTAGGCAAATCCGCCGTTCATGATGCCTGAGACCCGACGGGACCCCCGTATGGGGGGATTCGGTGATCCTATGCTGCCTAGAAAAGCATCGACGCGAGGTTTTAGCCGCCCGTACCCCAAACCGACACAGGTGATCAGGTAGAGAATACTAAGGCGATCGAGAGAATTATGGTTAAGGAACTCGGCAAAATGCCCCCGTAACTTCGGGAGAAGGGGGGCCCCCATCGTGATGGACACAAGCTGTCCGGAGCGTGCAGGGGCCGCAGAGACCAGGGGGAAGCGACTGTTTACTAAAAACACAGGTCCGTGCGAAGTCGCAAGACGATGTATACGGACTGACTCCTGCCCGGTGCTGGAAGGTTAAGAGGACCGGTTAGCCGCAAGGCGAAGCTGAGAATTTAAGCCCCAGTAAACGGCGGTGGTAACTATAACCATCCTAAGGTAGCGAAATTCCTTGTCGGGTAAGTTCCGACCTGCACGAATGGAGTAACGACTTCCCCGCTGTCTCAACCATAAACTCGGCGAAATTGCAGTACGAGTAAAGATGCTCGTTACGCGCAGCAGGACGGAAAGACCCCGAGACCTTTACTATAGTTTGGTATTGGTGTTCGGAGTGGCTTGTGTAGGATAGGTGGGAGACGTTGAAGCCCGGACGCCAGTTCGGGTGGAGTCATCGTTGAAATACCACTCTGGTCACTTTGGACATCTAACTTCGGCCCGTAATCCGGGTCAGGGACAGTGCCTGATGGGTAGTTTAACTGGGGCGGTTGCCTCCTAAAAAGTAACGGAGGCGCCCAAAGGTTCCCTCAGCCTGGTTGGCAATCAGGTGTCGAGTGTAAGTGCACAAGGGAGCTTGACTGTGAGAGAGACATCTCGAGCAGGGACGAAAGTCGGGACTAGTGATCCGGCGGTACATTGTGGAATGGCCGTCGCTCAACGGATAAAAGGTACCTCGGGGATAACAGGCTGATCTTGCCCAAGAGTCCATATCGACGGCATGGTTTGGCACCTCGATGTCGGCTCGTCGCATCCTGGGGCTGGAGTAGGTCCCAAGGGTTGGGCTGTTCGCCCATTAAAGCGGTACGCGAGCTGGGTTTAGAACGTCGTGAGACAGTTCGGTCCCTATCCGCTGCGCGCGCAGGAAATTTGAGAAGGGCTGTCCTTAGTACGAGAGGACCGGGACGGACGAACCTCTGGTGTGTCAGTTGTACTGCCAAGTGCACCGCTGATTAGCTACGTTCGGATGGGATAACCGCTGAAAGCATCTAAGCGGGAAGCTCGCTTCGAGATGAGATTTCCATACACCTTGTGTGTGAGAGGCCCCCAGCCAGACCACTGGGTTGATAGGCCGGATGTGGAAGCGAGGACTAACGACTCGTGAAGCTGACCGGTACTAATAGGCCGATAACTTACACCACACACCCACCCCGCGAACCAACATCAAAAGGGGTTCGCACCCATGGGGAGGGTACAAAGAAACAAGACTGCTTGCGTCCACTATGTGGTTCCCAAACAACAAACCCGCCACGGGCACGTTGATCCAGGGAACCAAAACTGAATAACAACACCACATGTTGTAACCACACAGATTTCCCGCCCAGGGAACCCCGCACAAGGGTCCCACGGGTGCGGAGCAAGGGTTACGGCGGTCATAGCGTGGGGGAAACGCCCGGTCCCATTCCGAACCCGGAAGCTAAGACCCACAGCGCCGATGGTACTGCACCCGGGAGGGTGTGGGAGAGTAGGTCACCGCCGGACATACATTAGGTCGAGAGCCTCCAACCACCAGGTTGGAGGCTCTCCCCCTTTAACCCCAAACGACGCACCCGTAGGGCCAAACCCTCCCTGCCACCCGGCGCCTAAAACGTGGACGCTCCCTCAGATCCTGCCAGTATGTCAACGACGCTCCCGCAGCACTGGCATGTATCCGACGGTCCCTCCCGCAGAAACGGCATCCAAAAAAGAGAACCCACCCGCAGATCCTGCCGGCAAGCAAACAGCCCTCCCGCAGCACTGACGCGGATCGGATCGACCATCCCGCAGATCCTGCCGGCAAGCAAACAACCCTCCCGCACCAGAGACGCCTAAAACGAGAACGCTCCCGCAACCCAGGTGGCGGCCGCCACGGTTGACCGCCTTAGGCCTCATGCCGGTGGCGCCTCCGTCAGGCCGACATAGCGGGAGCGTTGTGGTTAGGGCGGTCAAAAGTGCGGGAGCATTGGGCAGAAGCGGGTCAAAACTGAGGGAGCGTTGGGCAGAAGCGGGTCAAAACTGAGGGAGCGTCGGGGGTGAGGGGTACCAAGTAGAGTTGATGCCCATGGATAACCTCTTCAGCCACGCCGCGGCAGCCCCGGATCCCGAGCCGGCCGACGTCCTGGAGCCGGTGGTGTGTACCGCCGTCGTCCCTGGCGCCGTCGCAAGGGCCTTCGTAGGGTTTACCGAACATACGCACCTCTGGTGGCCGCTCGAGGGCCACAGCGTCTACGGGCCGGGCTCCTACGTCGAGTTTGAGGAAAACCTCGTCCTGGAAACCGCTGACGACGGCAGGACCGCCGTCTGGGGCTCTATCGACGACTGGCAGCCACCGCTGTCCTTCCACGCCAGCTGGCACCCAGGCACGCAGGCCCTGTGGTCCACCGAGCTGCGGGTCGCGTTCCGGGCCGTGGAGGGCGGCACCGAGCTGCGGCTGGTGCACAGCGGCTGGGAGGGCGCCCAGGACCCGGCCGCGGCGCGGGCTGGGTGGCAGGCAGACTGGCCCGAAGTCCTGCAGCGGTTCGGCCGGTTCATGGGCGGCTCCGGGGACTGAGTGTCCGGCAATTCGACGTTCCTGCCCAGTTCTTGGGATCCGCAACGCCCCGTGCCCGCGGCCTTCCCCTAGTTTCCGGGCAGTTTGCGCCGCCAGGTCCGGAAGGCGAGGGAACAACTGGGCAGGAACGTAACGGCCTGGCGAAACTAGCGCAGCGGCGCGGCCTCGGCCGGCGGAACGGCCGTGCTGGAGCGGATCACAAACCGGGTCGGATATTCGGTGTCCGCCGCCGCCGTGTCCGCGCCGCCGTCGAGCCCGGCGAGCAGGCGCCGGACCGCCAGCGCGCCCTGGCCCCGCGGGTCCTGGTCGATCGTGGTGAGGCCGAACAGCTCGCCGAGTTCGTGGCCGTCAATACCGATGACGGACAGATCATGGGGAACACGGAGCCCGAAGTCGCGGGCGGCGAGGATCGTGCCGATCGCCATCTCGTCGGACGCGGCAAAGACCGCGGTCGGGCGCTCCGGGGAGATGCCCAGCAGCTGACGAGCGCTGGCGTAGGCGCCCTGGATGGTGAAGTCGGCGGAGACCAGCCATTCCGGCCGGATGGGCAGGCCGGCGTCCCTCATGGCCTTGGTGAAGCCGCCCTGGCGCGTGCCCGGGAGCCGGAAGTCCTTCTCATAGGCGGCGTCGCCGGTCATGTGCGCAATCCTGCTGTGGCCAAGCTGGATCAGGTGCCGGGCCGCTGCTTCGGCAATTCCCGAATCGTTGATCCGGATGGTCGAGGCGCCCGGCAGGGGCCCGCCGATCCCCACAATGGGCCGGTGGATGGCGAGCAGCTGCTGGATCTCGGCCTCGCTGAGTTCCAGCGAGACGGCAATGACCGCGTCCACCCGCTTGCGCAGCAGGAAGTCGTTGAGCACGCTGTGCCGGCGTTCCTCCCCTTCGCTGACGTTGTACAGCGTGAGGTCGTAGCCGGCGTCGAGCAGGGTCGCGGATACGCCCTCCACCACCGAGGAGAAGAACCAGCGGTGCACGGACGGAACCACGACGCCGACGTTGTGGTTCCGCCCGGACGCCAGGCTGGAGGCGTGGTAGGACAGCACGAAGCCAAGTTCCGTAGCGGCGGCCTGGGCCCGTTCGCGGCTCTGGGCCGAAACGTTGCCCTTGCCGCTCAAGGCGCGCGAAACGGTGGCGATGGAGAGGCCGGCCCGTTCCGCGACGTCCTTGATGCCGGGCATTCTCAGCTCTCCGTGTCCTCGATGTAGATTTCCAGCCAAACAGTTTCACCTGAGCTTAACCGATGGGCGTCGTCATCCTGTTCCGCAGACACGGAGCTGCGCAGCAGCACCTGTCCGGCGGGCAGCTCGAGCGGCTCCGGCCCGACGTTAAGCAGCACCGCGGTGGTGCCGTTGAGGTAGGCCAGCGTGGTGTCCGTGCACCAGTTCTCCAGCCAGCTGAGCGAACCCTGGCCGAGGCTGAGCTCGCGCCGGAGCACCAGCATCCGCCGGTACAGGGATAGGTGCGACGACGGCGACGCGGCCTGCGCGTCGCGGGCCAGGCCGGCGAAGCTCGCCGGCTGCGGCAGCCACGGATCCGCGCCCGTGCCGAAGCCCGCGTGCGGCTCGCCGGAACGCCACGGCAGCGGCACCCGGCAGCCGTCCCGGCCCAGCCGCTCGCCGCCGGTCCGCCCGAAGGTGGGGTCCTGGCGCTGGGAGTCGGGAATGTCGATTCCGTCGGGCAGGCCGAGCTCCTCGCCCTGGTAGAGGTACGCTCCGCCGGGCAGGCCCAGCATAAACATGGACGCCGCCGCGGCCCGGGAACGGCCGAGCTCATCGTCCGGCTGCATGTCGGCCGGGCCGATGCCGTCGCCGTCGCGGGGCGCCGGACCGTTGTAGCCGAAGCGGGTGGCGTGCCGGACGACGTCGTGGTTGGACAGCACCCAGGTGCTCGGCGCACCGACGGCGTCCAGGGCGGTCAGTGACTCGGTAATGACATGGCGCATGCGGTGCACGTCCAGTCCCGCGTGCAGGTAGGGGAAGTTGAAGGCCTGGTGCATCTCGTCCGGGCGGACCCAGTCGGCCAGCCGGGGGAGCGGGTCCACGTTGGCTTCCGCGCAGAGAATGCGGTCGGGGCCGTACTCGGCCAGGATCCGGCGCCAGGTCCGGTAGATGTCGTGCAGCGCGGGCTGGCCGAACATCGGGGCTTCGTGGCCGGGGAAGCCGTGCGAGCTGTTGCCGTCGGCGCGGCCGCCCCATTCGGGCAGGCCCGGCGCCTTGACGAGGGCGTGCGCCACGTCGACGCGGAAGCCGGAGACGCCGCGGTCCAGCCAGAAGCGCAGGACGCGCTCAAATTCGGCGTGGACGGCGTCGTTGTCCCAGTTGAAGTCGGGCTGGGAGGTATCGAAGAGGTGCAGGTACCACTGACCAGGGGTGCCGTCAGGTTCGGTGATGCGGGTCCAGGCCGGTCCGCCGAAGTGCGACTGCCAGTTGTTCGGCGGCTCCTCGCCGAAGGGGCCGCGGCCGTCGCGGAAGATGAACATGTCCCGCTCCGGGCTGCCCGCGGGAGCGGCCAGCGCGGCCTGGAACGCGGCGTGCTGGTCTGAGCAGTGGTTCGGCACCAGGTCCACGATCAGCCGCAGCCCAAGGCGCGTGGCTTCGGCCATCATGGCGTCGAAGTCGTCCAGGGTCCCAAACAAGGGGTCGACGTCGCAGTAGTCGCTGACGTCGTAGCCGGCGTCGCGCTGGGGGGAGCGGTAGAACGGCGAGAGCCAGACCGCGTCGATCTCCAGCTCGGCGAGCTGGGGGAGTTCGGCGGTGATGCCGGCCAGGTCGCCGACGCCGTCGCCGTTGAGGTCCCGGAACGAGCGCGGGTACACCTGGTAGATCACGGCCGAGCGCCACCAGCCGGGGGTGTCATCTGCGGCGTGCACCAGGGTCAGCGGGCCGGCCAGCGCGGCGGGGGCTGTGAGTACTGAATCAACGGACATGCCGGTAATCGTAAGTCCCCAACGTCGAAATTGAAAACGCTTCCAGCCGAAGACTGTTTTGAGTCGCCCGGACAGCCTGCGATGAATCCGCGGCCCGGACCCGCAGGTTCCGCACCAACTGGCCTCTTAGGGGTGTCCCGCGGTTTTTCGGCCTGGTCGTCGCCCCGCGACACGCCACGCTAGAATGACTTTCCAAAGCGTCCATCACCGTGTAGCTTGGAAGCGCTTGCAGCTGTGAGCCACATCACCGACGATGCCACCGGGCCAGGAGTCTTCCGAAGAGCCCTCCGCGTGGATGCAGGATTTTATGAAAGGGACACCAATGAAGGTGCAGAACACCCTCACAACCGGGACCAGCCGCCGGGTATTCACGGCCGGTGCGATTTCCGTCGTTGCAGCGCTGGCGCTCAGCGCCTGCGGCGGGGCAGCAGCCACCGGCCCGGCCACGGCGACGGCCACGGCCACCGCGAAGCCGGACCTCAAGTCCGGCGGCGCCGGCACGATCACCATGTGGGTCGACGCCGAGCGCTCGCCCGCCCTGAAGGACATCACCGCGAAGTTCAAGGCCGACACCGGCATCGACGTCAAGCTCGTGGTCAAGGACTTCGCGGCCGTCCGCGACGACTTCATCACCCAGGTCCCCACGGGCAAGGGCCCGGACCTGATCGTCGGTCCGCATGACTGGGTAGGCAAGTTCGTGCAGAACGGTGTGATCGCGCCGGTTGAGCTCGGCGACAAGAAGGACGCCTTCCAGGAGTCCTCGGTCAAGGCCATGACTTACAACGGCTCCGTTTACGGCGTCCCCTACGCGGTTGAGAACATCGGCCTCCTGCGCAACACGGCCATCGTCCCGGACGCGGCCAAGACCATGGACGAGGTCATCGCCAACGGCAAGAAGGCCGTCGCCGACGGCAAGGCGAAGTTCCCGTTCCTGGTCGGCATGGACCCGAAGCAGGGCGACCCGTACCACCTGTACCCGCTGCAGGCCTCCATGGGTTCGCAGGTCTTCGGCAAGGCTGCCGACGGCGGCTACGACCCGAAGCAGCTCCTGATCGGCGACGCCGCCGGCGTCGAGTTCGCCAAGAAGCTCACCGCCTGGGGCGACAAGGGCGAGAAGATCATCAACTCCAACATCACCGGTGACATCGCCAAGGAGAAGTTCCTCGCCGGCGAGTCCCCGTACTACCTGACCGGCCCGTGGAACCTTCCGGACGTGCAGAAGAAGGGCATCAAGTTCGCTGTTGACGAGCTGCCGACCGCCGGTGACCAGCCGGCCCAGCCGTTCATCGGCGTCAATGGCTTCTTCATCAGCGCCAAGAGCGCCAACGCACTGGCCACCAACGAGTTCGTCACCAACTACCTCACCTCCGAGGCAGCCCAGGACTCCATGTACAAGGCCGGCGGCCGCCCGCCGGCACTGAAGGCCTCCTTCGAGAAGGCCTCCAGCGACCCGGTCGTGGCCGCGTTCGGCAAGATCGGCGCCACCGGCGTCCCGATGCCGGCCATCCCGGAAATGAGCGCCGTGTGGGCCGACTGGGGAGCCACCGAGCTCGCCCTGATCAAGGGCCAGGGCGACCCGGCCGCTGACTGGGCCAAGATGGCCGCCAGCATCAAGGCGAAAATCAAGGGTTAGTCCCGCGCCGGTTCCTGACGCATGCGCCGGTAACCGGCAGCACCGGGCCGGGCGGCCGCCAAGCCGCCCGGCCCGTTCCTGCATCACCCCAGCTTCTCCCAAGGACTGTAGACAGCCATGTCAGAAACCGAACTCCGCGAGGACACAGACCCCGCAGCGTCGTCCGCCCCGGACACCGCCCCCACCGCCCCCGGCCGGCAGGCCAGCAGCCTCCGCCGACGCCGGTCCGGCCCGGAGGGCACAAAAGGGACCATCGCCAAGATCGTGCTCCTGGGCCTCGTGGACGCCCTTGCCGTCTACGTCCTGATGATGCTCTTCCTGAGCCAGTCCTGGCTGGCGCTGGGAGTGTCCGCCGCCGTCGTGCTGGTGATCAACTGGATCTACCTCCGCAAGGGCGGCCTGCCCGCCAAGTACCTGGCCCCCGGTGTGCTGTTCCTGCTGGTCTTCCAGGTCTTCGTGGTCATGTTCAGCGGCTACATCGCCTTCACCAACTACGGCGACGGCCACAACAGCACCAAGGATGATGCGATCGCCGCCATCCAGCTCACGGCGCAGAAGCGCGTCCCGGATTCACCGGCCTACAAGACCTCCGTGCTGGCCAAGGACAACTCCTTCTACCTGCTCTTCACCGACCCGCAGGGCAAGGTCTCGCTGGGCAGCACCGACAAGCCGCTGGAGGAAGTCGCCGGGGCAGGCAAAGACTCCACCGGCAAGGCCAAGACGCTGGACGGCTACCGGACCCTGAACTTCCAGGAAATCGTCGCCAACCAGCAGAGCATCCTGGACATCACCGTCCCGGTCTCCGCGGACCCGGCCGACGGCACCCTGCGCACCGCCGACGGCAGCAACGCCTACCAGTTCAAGCCGGCACTCAAGTACGACGCCGGCGCGGACACTTTCACGGACACCGCCACCGGTTCCGTCTACCGCGACAACGGCAAGGGCGCCTTCGCGGCGGACAACGGCGAGCAGCTCTCCACCGGCTGGAAGATCGACGTCGGGATGGAAAACTTCGCCCGCGCCTTCACCGACCCCAGCCTGCGCGGTCCGCTGCTGGGCGTCATCCTCTGGACCTTCACCTTCGCCGTGGCCTCGGTGGCGCTGACCTTCGCGCTGGGGCTGTTCCTGGCCATCACCTTCAACCGCGAGGACCTCAAAGGCAAGAAGGCGTACCGGATCCTGATGATCCTGCCCTACGCCTTCCCGGCCTTCCTCACCGGCCTGGTCTGGTCCGGCATCCTCAACCCCGAGTTCGGCTGGCTCAACCAGACCCTGCTCGGCGGAGCCTCGATCGGCTGGCTCACCGACCCGGTCCTGGCCAAGATCAGCGTCCTCATGGTCAACCTCTGGCTGGGCTTCCCCTACATGTTCCTGGTCTGCACCGGGGCCCTGCAGTCGCTGCCCTCCGAACTGGAGGAGGCCGCCCGGATGGACGGCGCCGGACCGTGGCGGGTGTTCCGCTCCATCAAGCTGCCGCTGCTGCTGGTGTCGATCGCGCCGCTGCTGATCTCCTCCTTCGCCTTCAACTTCAACAACTTCAATGTGATCTTTATGCTCACCGGCGGCGGACCCCGCTTTGCCGACACGGACCGGGACATCGGAGCCACCGACATCCTGATCACCTTGGTGTACAAGGTGGCGTTCGGGCAGGGCACCGGCCGTGACTACGGCCTCGCCAGTGCGCTGGCCATCATCATCTTCATTATCGTGGCCACCGTCTCGGCCATCAGTTTCAAGCAGACCAAGGCACTCGAGGACGTGAACTCATGAACGGGTCAGCATCGCGCACCGCCGCAACGGCGGACGACGCCGAACGCGGCACCGGCACCGACACCGGCGCCGGCAGCACCGCCACCGGCACCACCGACGTCGAATACCTCCAGTCGCTGCGGCGCCGGCGTCCCTTCGGCGTCTGGTTCAAGGACAAGGGCTGGCGCCACCTGGTGGGCGTCATCGTAACGATCTTCGCGGTCTTCCCGCTGCTCTACGTCCTTTCCGCGGCATTGAACTCCACCGGCACCCTGGTGGGCTCCAACGCGCTGTTCAGCAAGATCGACTTCGGCAACTTCACCGCGCTGTTCGACATGCCCTCGCGGCCCTTTGCCCAATGGTTCCTGAACACCATGGTGGTGGGCGGCGTGACCTCCGCGGCCACGGTGTTCCTCGGCGCGATGGCGGCATACGCCTTTTCCCGGATGCGCTTCAAGGGCCGCCGGATCGGGCTGCTGAGCCTGCTCCTGCTGCAGATGTTCCCGCAGCTGCTGGCCGTGGTGGCCATCTTCCTGCTGCTCAGCGGAATCTCCGAGGTTATCCCCGCGCTGGGACTGGGCAGCCAGCTGGGCCTGATCATGGTCTACCTCGGCGGCGCCCTGGGCGTGAACACCTACCTGATGTACGGCTTCTTCAACACCGTGCCGCAGTCCCTGGATGAGGCGGCCAAGATCGACGGCGCCAGCCACACCCAGATCTTCTTCGGCATCATCATGCGCCTGGTCACGCCGATCCTGGCCGTCGTGGGCCTACTGTCCTTCATCGCCATCTCCGGCGAATTCGTGATCGCGTCCGTGGTGCTCACGGACCCGGACAGCCAGACCCTCGCCGTCGGGCTCTACTCCTTCGTGGCGCAGCAGCGCTCCGAAAACTGGGGCGTCTTCGCCGCCGGCGCCGTCATCTCCGCCATCCCGGTGATGGCACTGTTCCTGTTCCTGCAGCGCTACATCGTCAGCGGGCTCACGGCGGGCTCGGTGAAGGGCTAGGCATGTCCGGTGCTGCCGCGGCCGGGTTGCTCCCGCACCACGACGGCTCCGGCCTGCACACGGTGCAGACGGCGGGCCCCGGAGCCGCGGCCCGGCTCCGGGTCCGCATCCCGGCCGGGTGGGGTGCGGCCAGCCGGGTCTGGCTGCGCTCCGTGCACGACGGCGAACCGCGGTACGAACCCTGCGTGAACCTCGGCGACGCCGACGGCTGGGTCTGGTGGGAAGCGGGCATGACCGTCACCAACCCGGTGGCCCGCTACCGGTTCCTGATCGAAACCGGGCCACGGTACTGGAGCCTCAACGCGCAGAGCCTCTTCAGCCGGGACGTCTCCGACTACGCGGACTTCCGGCTGACCACGTTCCCGGCCGCGCCGCCGTGGCTGCGCCGGGGCACCTTGTACCAGGTCTTCCCGGACCGTTTTGCCCGTTCGTCCGCCGGACAAAACCCGGCCTCGGCGCACCCGGTCCCGGACTGGGCCGTGCCCTGCGAGTGGGACACCCCGGTGCAGGGTGCGTCCGCCGAGACGCCGTTCCAGTTTTACGGCGGCGACCTCCCCGGCATCACGGAGCACCTGGACCACATCCAGGGGCTCGGGGCGGACATCATCTACCTGACGCCGTTCTTCCCCGCCCGGTCCAACCACCGCTACGACGCCTCGACCTTTTCCACGGTGGACCCGCTGCTGGGCGGTGACGAGGCCCTGGTGGAGCTGGTGGAAGCGGCGCACACCCGCGGCCTGAAAGTCATGGGGGACCTGACCGCCAACCATTCCGGCGACGCGCACGAGTGGTTCCAGCGCGCCCTGGCCGCGCCAGGGTCCGAGGAGACCGGCTATTACTACTTCAGCAAGGACCACAGCTCCTACGAGGCCTGGTACGGGGTGGCCTCGCTGCCCAAGCTGAACTGGGCCTCGGCGGCCCTGCGGCAGAAGTTCGTCCTGGACGACGATTCCCCGGTGGCCCGCTGGCTCCGGCCCCCGTTCAACCTGGACGGCTGGCGGATCGACGTCGGCAACATGACCGGGCGGCTCGGGGCGACCGACCTCAACCAGGAGGTGGCCCGGCTGATCGCGGACCGGGTCCGCGGGATCAACCCGGAGGCGGCGCTGCTGGCCGAAGCGACCAACGACGCCGCGCCGGACTTCAGTGGCGAGCACTGGCACGGCGCCATGACGTACTCCAATTTCACCCGCCCGCTCTGGGCCTGGCTGTCCGGCGACGCCGGCCACGTCAACTTTTTCGGCACCCCGCTGCCCGGGCCCAACCGGATGGACGCGGCGGATTTCCTCGCCACACACCAGGACCTGGCCGCCGCCTTCAGCTGGGACGTCCGGCAGCAGAACATGAACGCCCTGAACAGCCACGACACGGCCCGGGCCGCCACCGTGATGATCGACGGCGGCCAGCAGCTTGGTGCGGTGCTGATGTTCACCCTGCCCGGCGTGCCGGTGGTGTTCGCCGGGGACGAGTTCGGGCTCAAGGGCGACAACGGGGAGTTCTCCCGGACGCCCATGCCCTGGACCGATCCGGGACGGATCCTGGCCGACCTGCGGGGAGTGTACGCCGCGCTCACCGCGCTGCGCCGGGAACAGCCCGCCCTCACCGGCGGCGGGATCCGCTGGCTGCACGCCCAGGGCGATGCGCTGGCGTTCGTGCGCGAAACCGCGGACAGCACGGTGCTGGTGGTCGTGGCCAGGGCTGCCGCGGACGTGGACCTCGCCTCGGGCCTGCTCTCGGCCCGGCAGCTTGCCGCGCTCGCGTTTCCGCCGGCTTTTGCCGCCGGCACCATCACGGCGGACCCGGCGGACCCGGCGGATCCGGGCGTGGCGGGCGCGCTGTTCCGGGCTGGCGGCCCCGCCGCCGCCGTCTGGGTGCTGCCCGGAGTCGGGCTGCCCGGGGGCGGGCTGCCGGCACCCTAGACTGAAGGTCAAGACTGACGGCCGGATTCGATGGAGAACTGGAGAGCGCATGCGCAGCATTGTTGAGGAGCTGACTTCCGCCCTGGGCAGCGGGAAAGTCGCCGTGGATGAGGCAACCCTGGCCGCCTACGCCGTGGACCAGGCGCCGGTGCTGGATTACCAGCTCCCGCAGGCGGTGGTCCTCGCTGAATCCGTGGCGGACGTCCAGGCAGTGGTGCGGGCCTGCGCCTCCGGCCGGATCCCGCTGGTGGCCCGCGGCGCGGGCACCGGTGTCTCCGGCGGCGCACACGCCAGCGAAAACTGCGTGGTGCTCAGCCTCGAACGGATGAACCGCATCCTGGACCTCAACGCGGACGATGAAACCGCCGTCGTCGAACCCGGCGTCATCAACGCCGAGCTCAACGCCGCCGCCGCCGTGCACGGCCTGATGTACGCCCCGGACCCCGCCAGCTATAGGGTCTCCACCATCGGCGGCAACGTCGCCACCAACGCCGGCGGCCTGCGGTGCGCGAAGTACGGGGTCACCCGCGACTCCGTGCTGGCGCTCGACGTCGTCCTCGCCGACGGCACCCTCATCCACACCGGACACCAGACCTTCAAGGGCGTGGCCGGCTACGACCTCACCGGACTGTTCGTGGGCTCCGAGGGGACCCTCGGGATCGTCGTCGGGATAACGGTGCGGCTGAAGTACCTGCCCCGGGAGGTCCACACCATCGCCGCGTTCTACCCCGACTTCCGCAGCGCCGCGGCCGGTGTCCTCGCGGTGGGCAAGGCGCGCGTGCAGCCGGCCATCATGGAACTGCTCGACGGCGGTTCGCTCGCCCAGCTCGACGGCGCCCACGGCTCGGACCTGGCCTCGCGGGGCGCCTCCCTGCTGCTGATCCAGACCGACGGCTTCGGCGCCGCGGCGGAGGCTGCCGCGATCCGGCCGCTGCTGGCCGCCGACGGCGCCGTGGTGACAATGGAGGCCAACGCCGAGGCCGAACAGCTCGTGGAGCTCCGCCGCAACAGCCGGGGCGTGGAAGTCGACGACGAATACCGGGTGGGCGAGGATGTCGCCGTGCCGCGGTCCCGGCTGGTGGACTACGTCGCGGAGCTGGAGGCGATTGCCGTCAAACACCAGGTCAAGCTCAAAGTGGTGGCGCACGCCGGTGACGGCAACCTGCACCCCACCTTCTGGGTGGACCGGGCCGACGACGCCGTGGACGCCGCGGCCATGGAACGGCTGGGCGCCGCCCTGGACAATTCGGTCACCGTGGCGCTTGCGATGGGCGGCACCATCACGGGGGAGCACGGCGTCGGCCAGTACAAGCTGCGCTGGCTGGGCCTGGAGCAGAAGGAACCGGTGCGCGAGCTGCAGCGCCGGATCAAGGAACTCTTCGACCCGGCCGGGATCCTGAACCCGGGCAAGGCGATTTAGCGCGCCTGTGCTGGAAGGCGGCGGGTGCCTGGGGGACTAGTCGTCTGAGTCCGGGTATTCCTCGTCCGACTCGTCCTTGCCGTAGCGGGACTCCTCGGTCTCGACCTCGAGGATCTTGAGCAGTTCGGTGTCCGGATTGAGCATGATCGCGGCCTCGTCCCGGCGGTGCCGGAGTTCGGAGTCGATGTAGGACTGCACGGCCTCGGCCAGCGGAATGTGCCGGTTCTCCTTCTCGGACATGTACCAGCGGTGCTCCAGGATCTCGTGCACGGCCTCCGCGGGCTCGAGCTTGCCGGACAGGTCCCGCGGGATCGACCGGACAATCGGTTCGAAAATCTGGCTCACCCACAGGTGTGCGCTGTATTCCTCGTCCATGCCCGGGTTGTTGTCCGCCCGGAAGGAATCCATGTCGTTCAGTAGCCGCCGGGCCTGGTTTTCCTGCGCATCCAGCCCGGTCAGGCGCAACAGCCGGCGCTGGTGGTGCCCGGCATCCACCACCTTGGGCTGAAGCTGGATCGTGGAGCCGTTCTGCGTCGTCTTGATGGCGTATTCCTCGACGTCGAAGCCGAGTTCGTTGAGCCGCCGGATGCGGGCGGCCACGCGCCAGCGCTCGCCAATCTCGAAGGACTCCTTCTCGGTCAGCTCGGTCCAGAGCCGCCGGTAGCTCTCCATGATGAGTTCGCTGGTGGCGACCGGGTCCACCTTCTCCTCGATCAGCCCGCCGTCGAGCAGGTCCATCAGTTCGCCGGCGATGTTGACCCGGGCGATCTCCAGGTCGTACTCGCGCTGGCCGGTGGACAGGTCCGGGTACAGTTCACCGGTTTCGGCGTCCACGAGATAGGCGGCGAAGGCCCCGGCGTCGCGCCGGAACAGCGTGTTGGAGAGCGAGACGTCACCCCAGTAGAAGCCGATCAGGTGCAGCCGGACCAGGAGCAGGGCCTGGGCGTCGATCAGGCGGGTCAGGGTGTCCTTGCGCAGCATCTGGGAAAACAGGGCGCGGTAGGGCATGGAGAACTTCAGGTGCCGGGTGACCAGCACGGGGTTCAGCGGCCGGCCCTCCGGGGTGGTCCGGCCGGTGATGACCGCCACCGGCTCAACGCAGGGCACGTCCAGCCGGGCGAGCTTGCGGAGCATGTGGTACTCGTGCCGGGCAATGTGCTCGGAGGTTTCCTTGATGGCGATCACGGAACCGCCGAGGTGGGCGAAGCGCACGATGTGACGGGAGATGCCGCGGGGGAGGGCCGCGAGGTATTCCGCCGGCCAGTCCTCCAGGGCGATGTGCCAGGGCAGGTCCAGCAGTTCGGGCTCGGTGGCGGCAGCCGTGATGCTCAGCGAACTGGAGACGCCCTTGTCGTCGTTGGCGCTGGCAGCCACGTACCGAGGCAGTTTGCCGATTTGCCCGTAGTCAGTGGGTTCGTCGTGCCACTGGGCGCCGTTGTCCTCGGTCATGCGGTTTTCCTCGGTCATAATGCAATTCTCCCGTACGAGGGCGGGCCCCGCCTAAAATCTGCCGGTTAACGGCCGGCGGCGGCCCTCCCGGAGGAGGACCGCCGTCGGTCTCGAAGCTCGAACCTCAGTCGCCGAGGCGCAGGCCGGTCTTGGTGTCGAACAGGTGCACGTGGCCCGACTGCGGGCGGACCCAGACGGTCTCGCCCTTCATCGGGGGGCGGCGGCCGTCGACGCGGGCCACGATGTCGTGGTCCTTGCCGTCCAGCGTGGTGTGGCCGTAGACGTAGGCGTCGGCGCCGAGTTCTTCGACGACGTCGACCTCCACCTGGAGGCCCTCGCCCTGCGGCGCGGTCTCAAGGTCTTCCGGACGGCTGCCCAGGGTGACGGTGGAGCCGGAAGCGACCTCAAGGACATCGCGCGGGACCGGGTAAACGGTGCCGCCGAACTGCACGCCGCCGTCGACGACGGGAAGTTCGAGCAGGTTCATGGCCGGTGAGCCGATGAAGCCGGCGACGAACACGTTTTTCGGCTTGTCGTAGAGGTTGCGCGGGGTGTCAACCTGCATCAGCAGGCCGTCCTTGAGGACCGCGACGCGGTCGCCCATGGTCATGGCCTCGACCTGGTCGTGGGTGACGTAGACCGTGGTGACGCCGAGGCGGCGGGTCAGCGACGCGATCTGCGTGCGGGTCTGCACGCGGAGCTTGGCATCGAGGTTGGACAGCGGCTCGTCCATCAGGAACACCTGCGGGTTACGCACGATTGCGCGGCCCATGGCGACGCGCTGGCGCTGGCCGCCGGAGAGCGCCTTCGGCTTGCGGTCCAGGTACGGCTCGAGGTCCAGGAGCTTGGCGGCTTCACGGACACGCTCGGCGCGTTCTTCCTTGCTGACGCCGGCGATCTTCAGCGCGAAGCCCATGTTGTCCGCGACGGTCATGTGCGGGTACAGGGCGTAGTTCTGGAACACCATCGCGATGTCGCGGTCCTTGGGCGGCATGTCGGTGACGTCGCGGTCGCCGATCAGAATCCGGCCGGAGTTCACGTCCTCAAGACCTGCAAGCATGCGCAGGGAGGTGGACTTTCCACAGCCGGAGGGTCCAACGAGGACCAGGAACTCGCCGTCGGCGATTTCAATGTTGAGCTTGTCAACAGCGGGCTTCTCTGTGCCCGGGTACAGACGCGTAGCGTTATCAAAAGTAACTGTAGCCACAGTTATCAATCCCTTCACCGGCAGGTACGTGCCGGACGATCCGTAGTGAATGGTTCTTCGTATTCAGTTGTGGCATCCGGAGGTGGATGCGCATGCTCCCCGGCCGAAGCCGAGGAGCATCCAATGACGCCGCACGGTAGTTGTGCGCCACATCACATACAGAGTATGTCAGATTTTTGGTTTTAGGGTGAAAAAGTTACGGATGTCATAGGTGGGTTCCGTCACGTGGCGCCGGAAGCGGGTGTATACGCTGTCCGTATGACGGCCCTCCAGATCTATGTCAGTTTCCCAGGCACGGCGCGTGAAGCTCTCGGCTTCTACTCCGAGGTTTTCGGCGGCGAGCTCGCCTTGTTCACGTACGAGGAGTTCAATCGCAGCGACGGCCCGCCGGACGCCATTGCCCACGGACAGCTGAACGGCGCAGTCGGTTTGGCGGGATCTGATGCGGCACCGGGAGAGAAGACTGTCCGGCTGGAGGGCGTCATGCTCTCGTTGCTGGGCACTGCCGAGCCTGCGGTGCTGCACGACTGGTTCGACAAACTCGCTGTCGGCGGACGGGTGGTGGACCCCCTTGCGCCGAAGCCGTGGGGCGCGTCGGACGGACAGGTCATCGACCGGCACGGACTGCACTGGCTGATCGGCTACGAACCCGACGCTTCGCCCGGCGAGGTGTAGCTCTTTAGCTCCCGACGGCCTTCGTCCGTTCGCGCAGCAGCGCCTCCAGCAGTTCGGAGACATGCACCGGCGCCTCCACCCGGAACTCGGCCTGGGTAAAGTCCAGCCCCACCTTGACGCCCACGTCCCCGCGGAGGAGGCTGCCCAGGGCGTCCTCGTCGGTGGTGTCATCGCCCGCGAACACAACCGCGGTGGCCCCGGTCGCCTGGCGGAGGAAGGAGACGCCCTCGCCCTTGGAGGCGTGGACGACGGCGGTTTCCAGCACGCGGTTTCCGGTCTTGAGGAAGACCCCCGGGCGGTCCTGCAGGGCGGCTTTGGCCGCCGCCACGGCATCCTCGGCGACGTCGTCGGCGGCCAGCCGGGTGTGCAGTACGACGCCGGCCGGCTTGTCCTCAAGCAGCGTGCCGGGGGCAACGTCCACGATCTCGGCCAGGATCCGCCGGACGTCGGCGAGCAGTTCCCGCTGGGCGTCTTCCAGGACGAGCTCGGCGGAACCGGGGCCCATCCAGATCTCCGCACCGTGGCTGCCGATCAGCAGGGTCTTCTCCGGCGGCGAGGCGACCGCCCGGAGGCTGTCCAGGGCCCGGCCGGAGATGAGCGCCGTCGTCGTCCGCGGAAGTTCCGCGAGGGCGGCGAAGGCCGCGGCCGAGCGGGGCAGGGCGCGGGAGTCCGCCGCGTGGTCCACCAGCGGGGCCATGGTGCCGTCGAAATCCATCGCCACCAGCAGTTGGTCCGTGCCGGCGACGCGGTGCACGGCCGCCAGCAGTTCCGGGGACAGCGAGAGCCGGATGGTGGGGTCGGGCTCAGGAGTCATCGCGGACCACCTTTTCCTGCAGCGCGCTGAGGAAGTCAGCGGACCAGAGGTCGACGTCGTGGGTGAGGATCTGCTTGCGCATGGCGCGCATCCGGCGGGCGGCCTCGGCGGGCTGCATGTTGACGGCCCGCATGATGGTGTCCTTGAGGCCGTCGATGTCGTGCGGGTTCATCAGGAGCGCCTGCTTGAGCTGGTCCGCGGCGCCGGCGAATTCGCTGAGCACCAGGGCGCCGTCGTTGTTCGTCCGGGCCGTGACGTATTCCTTGGCCACCAGGTTCATGCCGTCGCGCAGGGCGGTGACGAGCATAACGTCGGCGGCCAGGTAGAGGGCCACCATTTCCTCGATCGGGTAGCTGTGGTGCAGGTAGCGGACGGCGGTGTTCTGCATGGTGTCGTAGGTGCCGTTGATGTGCCCGACGGTGCCTTCGACCTCCTCGCGCAGCAGCCGGTACTGTTCGACGCGCTCGCGGCTGGGGCTGGCCACCTGGATCAGGGAGGCGTCCTCCACCGTGACCTTGCCGTCCTGCAGCAGCTCCTCGTAGGCCTTGAGACGGTGCCGGATGCCCTTGGTGTAGTCCAGTCGGTCCACGCCCAGCAGGATGGTCTTGGGGTTGCCGAGGTCCCGGCGGATCTGCTTGGCCCGCTCGATGATCTCCGGTTTGCGCGCCAGTTCGCTGATCTGCTTGACGTCGATGGAGATCGGGAAAGCCTGGGCACGGGCAATGTGGGTGGTTTCGCCGTCGGCACCCTTGACGTGCACCTGCTGCTGTTTGACGCTGGCGCCGAGGAAGCGGCGGGCTGAGCGCATGAAGTTCCCGGCGTCGCTGCTGCGCTGGAAGCCCACCAGGTCCGCCCCCAGCAGGCCGTCGATGATCGCGCGGCGCCACGGCAGCTGCGCGAAAATCTCCGGCGGCGGGAACGGGATGTGGTTGAAGAAGCCGATCTTGAGGTCCGGGCGCGCCTCGCGGAGCATTCTCGGAACCAGCTGGAGCTGGTAGTCCTGCACCCAGACCGTGGCGCCCTGGGCGGCGTGGCGGACGACGGCGTCGGCGAACCGCTTGTTGACCTTCCGGTAGGTGTCCCACCAGGCGCGGTGGAACTCCGGCGGCGCGATCACGTCGTGGTAGAGCGGCCAGAGTGTGGCGTTGGAGAAGCCCTCGTAGTAGAGCTCGACATCGCGGGTGCTGAGCTGGACCGGGATGAGGTCGATGCCGCCGTGGCTGAACGGCTCAAGGTGCTCGTCGGGGGCGCCGTGCCAGCCCACCCAGGCGCCGTCGGTCTTGGTCATCATGGGGGCCAGCGCCGTCACTAGGCCGCCGGGGGAGCGGCGCCAGCCGTCCTCGCAGCCGGGCTCATCCGGGGAGCACCGGTCCACCGGCATGCGGTTGGACACCACCATAAAGTCGAAGCTCGCAGCCGCCTCGGAGGCGTCCGGGTGCTTGTCCGTCGCGGACGCGGCATCCTGCTTCCCGGCTGTCTGCGCAGTATGGTGCTCGGCGCGCTGCTCGGCGTGGTCCGTTGCTTGCATTGGTGCCCCCTGGGTCGCTTGTGGCTCTCATCCACCCTAGCCGGGCGGAATCTTCTGTGCTATTCGTCCGTTGGGCACACGGAAGGAAACTTGAAAGCGCAAGCTCCTCAGGTTTCTCCCCTAAAATGATGAAGTTGCCACCCAGTGGAGCATCCATGGCCGATCGACACGAGGAACTAATGAGCGCCGCAAACGAACCCCGTCAGTCCAAAGCGGAGCGCACCGCCGCGGCCCGCGAGAAAGCCCGTGAGATCCGCGAGGCGCAGCTAAAGAAGGAAAAGCGGAACAAGCTGCTCATCGGCTGGGGCATTGTCGCCGCCGTCGTCGCCATCGTCGTGATTATTGCCCTGGTGGTCACCTCGAACATCAAGAACAACGCCCCGGTGGCCGACTCGGGCCCGACCCCGGCGAACGGCAACGTCCACGGCGGCGTCACCCTGCTGGCCAACACCGAGGTGGCGAAGACGGACCCGGCCACCGTGAACGTCGCGGACCTGCCGTCGCCCGCTGCCACCCCGCCTGCCGAGGTCAAGGCGCCCGGGGCGGAGGCTGTGGCCGGGAAGCCGGTGAAGGTGGTTCTCTACATCGACTTCATCTGCCCGGTCTGCAAGAACTTCGAGGCCCAGTACAACGAGACCCTCACCAAGCTGCGCAACGAGGGCAAGATTACGGTCGAGTACCGTCCGCTGGGCTTCCTGGACAGCCGCTCCAGCACCAACTACTCCTCGCGCGCGGCCAACGCCGCGGCCTGCGTTGTGAACGAATCCCCGGAGAAGTACTCCGCCTTCGTCGACGAACTCTTCGCGAAGCAGCCGGCCGAGGGCGGCGCCGGCCTGTCCGACTCGGAGCTAAAGACGATGGCAACCGACGTCGGGGCCAAGAGCATCGACAAGTGCGTCGATGACAAGACCTACCGCCCGTACGTGAAGTACACCACCCAGGAGGCGGCGGCCATCGGTGTTACCGGAACGCCGACCGTCTTCGTCGAGGGCAAGCAGTGGGGCAAGGGTGCCAGCGCCCAGACCCCGTTCGAGCAGTTCCTGCAGGCTGCGGTCGACGCCAAGAAGTAACCACCGCGCGAAGCAGCAGCCCGGCCCCGGATTCGTCCGGGGCCGGGCTGCTTTGTTTTCGCCGCTTGCGGCATTTTTTACCGGCGGGCGTCCGTGGGCTACCCTTATCTAGCAGTTAGCGCCGGGCCGGATTTTCCGTCAGGCGACGACGGCGGATTGCCTCCTTAGCTCAGTTGGCCAGAGCACCGCTCTTGTAAAGCGGGGGTCGTCGGTTCGAATCCGACAGGGGGCCCACCAACCCCTCCGTTCCGGCGATTTTGCCCGGGACGGAGGGGTTTTCGCGTGCCCGGGGCCTGCCTGCGGCGCCGTTTCGACGGTTCCCTGCCCGCTCGCTGCTTCTAAACACCGTGTGCGCAGGGAACCGTCGAAACGGGCCCTCGGTGCGGCCTGTCCGGCGGGGATCTTCCTGGCGGCGCCGTCCCGGATTCCGCTGCAGTTCGTGGTGCCGTAGCCGCTGCGCCGGACGTCGCCGCCCATGGCCGCGGCCATGCAGTCGGCCAACTGCTCGACGCCGACAGCGGTACGGCTCCCGGCCCAAAGAAGAAAACCCCGCCCACGGCCCCGAGGGCCTTGGGCGGGGTTTGACCGGCCTAGTTCTTGCGGCCGGGCAGAACGAGGAGTGCGTCTCCCACCGGGCGTTCACCGGTCGAGTCGGAGGGCGAGTTCAGGACCTGACCGCCCTGGACCATGGTGGTCGAGCCGCCGCCGTCCAGATTGATCGCGTTGACCATGCCCAGTGAAAGCGCGACGTCGGCGGACTCCTTGATGCTCAGCCCGAGGGACGTCGTCTGGCGACCGTCGGCGGTGACGATCATGGTGCGGCCTTGGGCGTCAACGCCGGCGAAGGTGCGGGGGTTGCGCTTGTGTACCCAGCCGTAGAAGAAAGAGTTGTTGTCGCCGGTGCGGACCATTCCGTCGCGCTTGGCGGTCACGCTGAGTTCACCGTTCTGGACCAGAGTGGGGCCGCCGTTGACGACATCGGTGGTGGTGCCAACCTTCAGCGCCCTCCCGCTTTCGTTGAGGAGGTCCGTACCGATCTTCAGCTTCGCGCCGGGCTTGGCCAGCGCGGAGAGCTTGTCCACGTCCGCTCCGATCGCCTGTAGCGTGTGACCGCCGGCCGGGACTCTGGTGCCACGCGTGTGGTGGAGGGCCGTGACCGTGCCGTGGGCGTCTACGACGGCTTCGAGGCCGGCACCGGACGGCGTGGAGGTGCCGAACTCGGGGGTGAAGGCCACGATCTCGTCCGCGTCGGTGCAGGTGAAATCGTGCAGCGGCAGGTTCGTCGGGGTGTCGTCGGTGCCGCCGCAGTTGCGGATGAGACCCGGCACGCGGTTCAGGCCGTCCAGGGCAAGGGCCGCGGGGTTGCCGGGGGTACCTACAGTGCCGCGCCAATGCAGCCGCTGGACCGAGGTGGTGTTCTTAGCCCCGATGACCAGAGAGGGGCGGTCTCCGACGGGTTCGCTGAGAATTTTGCCGTCCTGCACTGCCGCTCCCGCGGGATCGCCTTCGGCTCCGGCGGCCGGATCCATGACAAAGAAGCCGCCATTGGTCCCCGCCAGAGCGCCCGATGCGGCCGCGAGCTTGCTGGTCGTTTCCCGGGTCTCGAGGTCGGGTCCGAAGGAGGAGGTCAGGTCGCCGCGGAATTGCTTCGGGTCGATGGTGAGGACCTCCAGCTTCCAGGGTCCGCGGTCGTCCTCGCTGGTGCCTTCGTCGCCGTCCCAGCCGGTGTAGATCACCGAGGACTTGTAGCCGGCCGCCTGGATCTGCGCGACAGTGGCGGAACCGTCTGCCTTGGCCGTGAAGTTCCCGGCGCGTACCCGGTAGCCGAGGTCCCCGCCGGCATCTGCGAGCTTCGGGGACTGGACGTGCTCGACGCGGGCGACCACACCGACCGCGTTGAGCTTGTCGGCGACCACCTGGGCCTGCGACTGCGTCGACAGCGCCGAAGCAGGAGCGTCCGGATCCGGGGACGTAGAAGGAACGGCGACCTCAGCGGTCCAGAAGAAGTCCTGGTTGGGGGTGCCGCGGGTGATGGACGTCCGGGTGAGGCCGGGGGCCAGGGTGGTCACGGTGCGGGTCTCCGGCCGGCCGGGAGCACCCAGGTCGAGCTTGGCGGACGGGTCCCGGGCGACGGCCGCGGCCTGGTGCGCGGTGCCCGGCGCGGCAGAGGATGCGCCGGCGGGGGCAAGGAAGGCAACCGGGAGCGTGACGGCCAGGGCGGTGATGGCGGCCCTGCGGAAACGATGATGGGGTGTGATCATGCACCCGACGCTATGAGAAGCCGAGAAGCCACCCACAACCGACATGCCGCAGTTCACCGCCACTTCGCGAGCTGTTCACGGCACGCTCACGCCTGCCTGTGGCGACCTTCTCGCCCCCATTTCGACGGTTCCGTGCCCACTCGTTGCTTCTAAACACCTAGTGGGCAGGGAACCGTCGAAACGGGTCCTTGGGCGGGCCAGATTGAGGTGCGGAGGCTGCTGGCGGCCATGGCGGCCATGGCGGCAAGGCTCAGGGCCTCGGTGCCCCGGTGCCGCCGTTGCTTCGCCGACGGAGCCGCCGCACGGCCCACGCGACAAGCAAGGTCACGCCGTGCACCACAACGGCTGCAGCCGCCAGCAGGAGCAGGAGAACCGTGACATTACAGCCCTCGAGTTTCATGGAGCGGTGATCCTGATCCCGGCGACCGCACCGGTCCAGACGCCGTCCGGGTGGACGCGGGTGAGCTGGACGCCGACGGGCCCTGCCGCCAGCTGAACCACCTGCGTCTGGGTCTGCGAGCAGTCGACCTCGAGGACCGTGTACTGGCTTCCGCCCTTGATCTCCTGCGAGAGGTAGATCTGGGCATGCGGAAGGCCGATGCAGGCCGCCGTTACGGTGTGCTGTCCGGCGATCTTTACCGTTGCGGTTTTCCTGAATCCGACACTTGGGCCGTCGGCGGGACCTGAGTCGGCCAGCAGCGCCTCACCGGGCGTTGTGGCCAAGCGCCGCTCCAGTTCCGCATAGTTGCGCCCCTCCACTGCCAGGACATCAGGATCCTTCGCCGCAACGGTGGGCGCCGGTCGGTGGCTTTGCGCATCCGTGTGCTGCGGATCGCCCGGACCCTCGTAAGTGCAGGCGCCCAGCCCTGCGGCCAGCAGCAGCGATCCAATGAGGGCTGGAGCAGCCCGGGTGGTCTTTGTTCCCCCAGAACGTGACATGCCCCGAGTCTACAAACCCATTCCGCCACTTCGACGGTTCCCTGCGCATCCGACGCCTTGAAACGTCGAATGTGCACGGAACCGTCGAACCGGCCGCTTGCGCCGCCCTTACCCCTCCGGGCGCGTGGCCTCTTCGAGGATCTCCAGCAGGTGCCGGTAGGAGTGGCCGGTGGCCTTGGACATGCCCAGTTCACAGGTGCGGTTCGTCGAGGCGTAGGCGTCGAATTCGCGCTCGTTGATTTCCCGGGCCTGCTTGTCCGTGGCGGAGTCGGTCAGTTCCGGGTGCAGCAAGCCGCGGTCCCCGGCGAACGCGCAGCAGCCCCAGTTCAGCGGCACAAACACGTCCTCCGTGACAGTCCGGGCGATGTCCATCAGCGCGCCGTTGGTGCCCAGCTGGGTGGAAGAACAGGTGGGGTGCAGGGCCATGGACCCCACCGGCGCCGTCACCGTGAGCTGCCCGAGCACGTGCTGGTGCACAAACTCCACCGAGTCCACGAACCGCAGCCCGGCGTACCGTTCCCCGCCCTCGGCTGCGAGCCGCTTCATGGTCTCCAGGCCTTCGGTGCAGGAGGCGGCGTCGCACACCACCGGCAGCCGGCCCTGGCCGCTGGCCTCGTAGAGCCCGTCCAGGACCTTGGCGGACATCGCCGCGTAGCCCTGCGCGAAGCCCTTGGATTTCCACGGGGTGCCGCAGCACAGGCTGCCGATGTCCTCCGGGACGGTCAGCCCGACGCCGGCGCGCTCGCAGAGGTCCACGAACGCCTGGGCCGAGCCTTTCGCGGGCCCGCCTGCAGCCCCACCGCCCGCAGCACTGCCGCCCGCATCCGCGGGGCCGAACATGGTGCCGATGCAGGCGGGGAAAAACACGGCGACGCTGTCCGGGTCCCGGCGCGGCCGGCGCTTGGAGCCGCCGCCGGGCAGCACGGCGTCGTAGGCGGGAACGGTCTCGGCGCCCAGCACCGCCCGGCCGACGGCGGTCGCTGCCTTGGCCAGCGGCGCGGGCATCGCCTTCGCCACGGTCAGGGCCAGGCCGCCGCCGGCGGTGACGGCGCCCCAGCGGTCCGCGGCGGCGCTCCAGCCGGCCTCCGCGACGGCGTTCGCGTTTTCCTGCCGCAGCCGCCGCACCAGGTCCCCGGTGTTGATCAGCACCGGGCAGGCGGTGACACACATGCCGTCGGCCGCGCAGGTCTGCACGCCGTCATACTCGTAGTCCTTGCGCAGCCGGGCGGCCAGGGCGTCGTCGCCGCGCTGTTCCGCCGCGGCCATCTCGCGCCGCAGCACGATGCGCTGGCGGGGCGTGAGGGTGATGTCTTTGCTCGGGCAGACCGGCTCGCAGTAGCCGCACTCCACGCAGCGGTCCACCTCTTCCTCCACGGTCGGCGCCACCTTGAGGTTCTGCACGTAGGAGAGCGGCTCCTCCGCGAGCAGCACGCCCGGGTTCAGGAGATTGGCCGGGTCGATCAGCCGTTTGATCTCCTGCATGACTTCGTACAGCTCGTCGCCGTACTGGCGGCGGACGAACGGGGCCATGATGCGCCCGGTGCCGTGCTCGGCCTTTAGCGAGCCGCCCGCACCGAGGACCAGGTCCACCATGTCGTCGGTAAACGCCTGGTAGCGGAGCAGCTGGGCCGGGTCGTCGAAGCGCTCGTTGAGCATGAAGTGGACGTTGCCGTCCTTCGCGTGGCCAAAGATCACCGACTCCTCGTAGCGGTGTTCGGCAAAAAGCCGGGTCAGTTCGCCGCAGGTGTCCGCCAGCGCCGGGACCGGCACCACGATGTCCTCCAGCAGCGCGTTAGTTCCCGACGGGCGGGCACCGGCCACCGTGGTGTAGAGGCCCTTGCGTACGTGCCAGAGTGCCGCGCGGTCCTTCGGATCCGTGGTCAGCGCGAACGGCGAGGCCAGGTCCAGCGACGCGAAGAGCGGCTGCGAACTCTCCCGTCGGAAGGCCAGTTCCGCGGCGTCGGCGCCCTGGTGTTCCACCAGCAGCGCGGTGTGCCCCTCGACCGGGAGCGAACGAATGGCCGCGGGCGCGTCGGCCGCGAGCTGCGCGACCTTCAGCGCGGCGGCGTCCATCAGTTCGATGGTCGCCAGGCCGGAGGCCACCAGCTCGGGCAGGGCGGCCGTGGCTGCGGCGAGCGTGTTAAAGACCAGCAGCCCGGTGGCGACGGCGGGCTTGACCTCCACGGTGCGGAAGACCGCTTCCGCCACGAAGCCGAGGGTGCCTTCGCTGCCGATCATGAGGTGCATCAGGATGTCGACGGCGCGTTCGTAGTCCAGGAACGAGTTCACCCCGTAGCCCATCGTGTTCTTCATCGAGAACAGCGAGGTGATGGTCCGCACCGATTCCGCGTTCCCGGCCACCCGGCGGCGCAGCCGCAGCAGGCCCTCATGGAGGTCCGGTTCCAGCTCCCGCAGGCGCGCGTCCGCGCCGGCGTCGGCGGTGTCGATGACCGTGCCTGAGGGCAGCACCAGGACCATGGATTCCAGGGTGCGGTAGGTGTTGAACTCCGTGCCGCAGGCCATCCCGGAGGAGTTGTTCGCGATCACGCCGCCCACGGTGCAGGCGATTTCACTCGCCGGGTCGGGGCCGAGTTTGCGGCCGAACGCGGCCAGGCGGGCGTTGACGCTGCGGATGGTGGCGCCGGGCTGGACGCGGACGCGCGCGCCGCCGTCGAGGACCTCGATGCCGCGGAAATGCTGGCGGGTGTTGATAAGCAGGCTGTCGCTAAGCGCCTGGCCGGAGAGGCTCGTGCCGCCGGAACGGAACGTGGCGGGCAGGTTGAGCTCGCGGCTGCGGCGCAGCAGCAGCCCGACGTCGTCGGCGTTGCGCGGGGTGGCGACGCCCTGGGGGATCAGCAGGTAGTGGGACGCGTCGTGCGCCATGGCCCGGCGGTCCAGGTCCCGTGTGCTGACCGTATCGAGGTCCAGCTGGTCGATCAGGGGTGCGGCGGCAGCCGTGGCGGTCATGCGGTGCTCCAGAGTCTTTCGGGGAGTGTGTTACGGGGTGGGAGGGGCTTGCGGCGGGGTGGCTTCCTGCGCCCGGATGTAGAACCACTCGATGTGTTCGCGCAGCAGGCGGGCCGCACGCTCGCCGTCGCGGGCCACCACGGCATCAAAGATGCCGTGGTGCTGGCTCCGCAGCTCGCACAGGACATCCGGCCAGGACTCCATCGCGTCCATGGCGCCCTTGACGTAGCCGACAATGGACCCGCTGAGCGACTCCATCATCGTGGCGACGACGGCGTTCCCGGCGAGCGAGCTCAGCGCGACATGGAACCGTGCATCGAGTTCGTGGAAAGTGGCCCGGTCAAGTCCGGGGTTGTCCATGGCGTCCAGCAGCGCGGCGGCCTGCTTCAGCTCTTCCTCCGTGCCGCCGCGGGCAGCCCCGGCCTGGGCCGACCAGGTCTCGAGCAGGATGCGGGTCTGCACGATGTCCTCGACGGGCAGCCGGTTGCTGGCCACATGCAGGCGCAGGGCGGAGGACAGGCCCGCGGACGGATCCGAGATGACGATGGCCCCGGAAGTGGGCCCGGAGCCGACGGAACTGCGCAACACACCCATCGCGTCCAGGATCCGGATGGCTTCGCGGACCGAGGCCCGGGAGATCCCGTAGCTTTCCGCCAGGGACCGTTCGCCCGGCAGGCGGTCGCCGAGCTTGATCTTGCCGGAGCGAAGATCGGCCTCGATGTCCTGCAGGAGCGCGTCATAGGTACGACGGCGGGGGGCTGCTCCTGCTTCGGCGGTTGTCACGGGCTTTTCCTTCCGGGCGGGAGTGCGGGCCGCGGCGCGGCCCGCACTCATGATGGCGTGGGGCTGGCCGCTAAGGCAGCATCCAGCCCAGGACGGGGGTGGACTGCAGGAAGGCGAGGGTGCACAGGACCAGCAGCAGAGCCACGCTCCACCCGACCACCTTACGCAGGATCACCGACTCCTGGCCGTCAAGGTTGACCGCGCTCGCCGCGATGGCGAGGTTCTGCGGACTGATCAGCTTGCCCACCACACCGCCGGAGGTGTTGGCGGCCACCAGCAGGTTCGGATCGATGCCGGCCTTCACGCCCGCGGTCTGCTGCAGCTTGGCGAACAGCGCGTTGGCGGAGGTGTCCGAGCCGGTCACGGCGGTGCCCAGCCAGCCGAGCACAGGCGACAGGAAGGCGAAGAAGCTGCCGGTGCCGGCCAGCCAGGTGCCGATCGAGACCGTCTGGCCCGAGTTGTTCATGACGTACGCCAGGGCCAGCACCGTGATGATGGTCAGTCCTGCCCAGCGCATCTTGAAAATGGTGCGTCCGATCTCCTGGACCGCATCGCCGACCGAGAGGCGGAAGCGGCCGCCGTCGTCGTACTTGGAGTACACCAGCGCCACCAGCAGCCCGGTGATCAGCAGCAGCGTGCCCGGGCTGGACAGCCACTGGAACGAGTACACGGTGGAGGAGACGGGCTTGCCCTCGGCGTTGACCAGGGCGTCGTGCAGGATCGGCCAGGGGATCTTGATGTCCGTGGAGGCAAGGAACGCGGGCAGGTCGATCCCGAGCTTCCACAGTTTGGCGATGCCGAACACCACAATCACGAGGAAGTACGGAAAGAGGGCCAGCCAGGTGCGCGTCGGGGTGAGGCCGCCGTCCGTGGCCCTTTCGGCGGTCACAACGCCGGCCGTGCCCGCAACCTGCGAGCCGCGGCTCCGGGCGGCGCTGCCGCCGGCAACAGCGTCAGCGGCAACACCAAGGCGCTCGCGGGCGGCCGCGCTGCCCTTCGGCTTCCACATCCGGAAGAACACGACGGCGGCGCCGAGGCCGACCAGCGAGGCCAGGATGTCGGTGAGTTCGTAGGAGAAGTAGTTGGAGCACAGGAACTGGGCGACGGCGAAGGAGCCGCCGACCACCAGCGCGGCGGGCCAGCAGTCCTTCAGGCCGCGGCGGCCGTCGATGATGTAGAGCAGGATCAGCGGCACGAAGGTGGCCAGCAGGGGAGCCTGGCGGCCCACGATGGAAGCGATGTCCGTCGCGTGCAGGCCGGTCAGTCCGGCGGCAGTGGTGATCGGGATGGCCATCGCGCCGAACGCGACCGGTGCGGTGTTGGCCACCAGCACGGCGGCGGCTGCGCGCAGCGGCGGCAGACCCAGGGCCAGCAGCATGGTGGCGGTGATGGCCACCGGGGCGCCGAAGCCGGCGAGGGCCTCGAGCAGGCCGCCGAAGCAGAAGGCCACCAGGACGGCCTGCAAGCGCACGTCGCCGCCGCCGATCACGTCGAAGACGCGGCGCAGGTCCTCGAACCGGCCGCTGAGGACGGTCACCTGGTACAGCCAGACGGCCATCACGACGATCCAGAGCACCGGGAAGGCGCCGAAGACCCCGCCCTGGGTTGCCGAAAGGACCGCCAGGCCGGCCGGCATGTGGAAGGCGGCGATGCCGACCACGAGGGCGACCAGCAGGGCGAAGGCACCGGCCACATGGGCCTTGGTCTTCACGACGGCCAGCAGGATGAAGAAGGTGAGCAGCGGCAGCAGGCCGACAATGGCCGACCAGGCCACACTGTTCAGCACCGGGTCGGTGGTGGGGGTGAAGTGGTCCACGGAAGTTCCTCTGCGTTGAGAGACGACGAAAGCTTTGGTCAGACCACTGTGGTCGGACCATTAGAGTGTAGCGCAGATCTCAATCGCCGTGTGAGCGGGTTCACGCCCCGGCCCGCCTTGGGAGTGGCAGGCATCACGTGCTTTACTATGGTCAGACCACATACCTACCGGCGTTCCTCGAAAGGCTGTTATGAGAATCGCTTTGTTCGCGACCTGCATCGTGGATGCGATGTATCCGCGCACCGCGCAGGCCACCGTGAGCATCCTGGAGCGTCTGGGGCACGAGGTCGTGTTCCCGTCCGGCCAGGCCTGCTGCGGGCAGATGCACGTCAACAGCGGCTACCTCAAGGAAGCCGTCCCGGTCGTCGCCAACCATGTGCGCGCCTTCGACACCGAGGACTACGACGTCGCCGTCGCACCGTCCGGGTCCTGCGTCGCCTCGGTCAAGCACCAGCACCCGATGGTGGCCCGCTCCTGCGGCGACACCGCGCTGGAGGCCAGGGCGTCCGCCGTCGGCGCCAGGACCTACGAGCTGTCCGAGCTGCTGGTGGACGTGCTGGGCGTGACCGACGCCGGCGCCCAGCTGGGCTCCTACTTCCCGCACCGGGTCACTTACCACCCCAGCTGCCACGGCATGCGCCTGCTCCGCCTCGGCGACCGCCAGGCCCGGCTGCTGCGCAGCGTCCAGGGACTCGAGCTGGCCGACCTGCCGGAAGCGGACCAGTGCTGCGGCTTCGGCGGCACCTTCTCGATGAAAAACGCCGACGTCTCCTCGGCCATGCTCGAGGACAAGACGGCCAACGTCCGCTCCACCGGCGCCGCGCTGTGCACGGGCGGGGACGCCTCTTGCCTGATGCACATCGGCGGCGGCCTGTCCCGTCAGGGCAGCGACGTCACCACCCTGCACCTGGCCGAAATCCTCGCCAGCACCGCGGACGCGCCGGCGTCCGTCACCGGCGAGGTACGCGTCGCCACCGGAAAGGCAACACGATGAGCACCTTCCTGGGCATGCCCTCCCTTCCCGTCTTCGGCACCGGCAACCTGCACGCCGCCGAATCGTTCCCGACGGCGGCGCACCGCGAGCTGGGCAACGCCCAGCTGCGCGCCAACCTCGGCCACGCCACCCACACCATCCGCGACAAGCGCCTCCAGGTGGTCTCCGAGCTGCCCGACTGGGAACAGCTGCGCGACGCCGGGTCCGCCATCAAGGAATCCGTGATGGCCAGGCTGCCCGAACTCCTCGAGCAGTTCGAGCGGAACTTCACCGCCCGCGGCGGCGTCATCCACTGGGCGCGCGACGCCGACGAGGCCAATGAAATCGTCGCGGGACTGGTCCGGGACACCGGCGAAACCGAAGTGGTCAAGGTCAAATCCATGGCCACCCAGGAGATCGGGCTCAACGAGTACCTCGAAGAGCAGGGGATCACGGCGTTTGAAACGGACCTGGCCGAGCTGATCGTGCAGCTGGACCACGACAAGCCCAGCCACATCCTGGTCCCCGCCATCCACAAGAACCGCACCGAAATCCGCGACATCTTCCTGCGCGAGATGCCCGGCGCGGACCCGGAGCTGACCGATAACCCCGCAGTGCTGGCCATGGCGGCCCGCGCGCACCTGCGCCGCAAATTCCTGACGGCCAAGGTGGCCGTGTCCGGGGCCAACTTCGCGCTCGCCGATTCCGGCACCCTCGCCGTCGTCGAATCCGAAGGCAACGGCCGGATGTGCCTGACCCTGCCGGAAACCCTGATCACCGTGATGGGCGTGGAAAAACTGCTGCCGGGCTGGCAGGACCTCGAAGTGTTCATGCAACTGCTCCCGCGCTCCTCCACCGGGGAACGGATGAACCCCTACACCTCGCTATGGACCGGCGTCACCGAGGGCGACGGGCCGCAAAACGTGCACCTGGTGCTGCTCGACAACGGACGCAGCGCCGCGCTCGCGGACGAGATGGGCCGCTCCGCGCTGCACTGCATCCGCTGCAGCGCCTGCATGAACGTCTGCCCCGTGTACGAGCGGACCGGCGGCCACGCCTACGGCTCCACCTACCCCGGCCCGATCGGCGCCATCCTGTCACCGCTGCTGACCGGCATCGAATCGGAGGAAAACAGCTCCCTGCCGTACGCCTCCTCACTGTGCGGTGCCTGCTACGACGCCTGCCCGGTGAAAATCAACATCCCGGACATCCTGGTGCACCTGCGCAGCGTCGACGTGGACAGCAAGCGCGGAAAGAAGAAGCTGCCCAGCCAGATGGACGTTGGCATGAAGGCCGCATCCTGGGCGCTGTCTTCCGGGAAGCGGCTCGGGCTGATCGAAAAGGGCCTTCCGCTGGGCCGCCTGGCGGCCGGCCCGGATCAAAAGATCACCAAGCTCCCCGGCATCGCCGCCGGCTGGACCCAAAGCCGCGACATCCCGGCGCCCCCGCAGCAATCCTTCCGCGACTGGTGGGCCAAGGAGCACCACGGCCCGGAAACCGGCGGCACCTCAGCGCCGGCCCCAGCCCACGACGATGCCCAAGCCAAAGCCCAAGTCAGTGCCCAGGAGAAGGAAGACGGAGCATGAGCGCACGCGAAGATATCCTCGGCCGGATCCGCTCCGCGCTGCGGGACGCCCCACAAGCGCCGCAGATTCCGCGGGAGTACCGCACATCATCGGAGCTGGACCAGGATGCGCTGATCCACCTGCTGGTGGACCGCCTGGTCGACTACAAGGCCCGGGTGTGCGTGGTGGACGCGGCCGAGGTGCCGGAACGGATTGCCGAGCTGCTCGCGGACGCCCGCAGCTACGTCGTGCCGGCCGGGCTCGACGCCGGCTGGACCGCCGGCCTGCGCTCCATCCCCGACGGCGCCCGCCGCCGGGTGGATTCCGTGTCGGCGCCGCTGAGCGTTGCCGACCTCGACGGGGTCGACGCCGTCGTGACCGGCAGCGCCGTCGCCGTCGCCGAAACGGGGACGATCATCCTGGACGGCAGTCCCAACCAGGGCCGCCGCGCCATCAGCCTCGTCCCGGACCACCACATCTGCATCGTGAACGCCGCGGACATCGCCGGCATCCTTCCGGAGGCGCTGCGGCGCATCGACGGCACCCGGCCGCTCACCATGATCAGCGGACCGAGCGCCACCAGCGACATCGAACTCGAACGCGTCGAAGGGGTCCACGGCCCGCGCACCCTCGACGTGATCATCGCCCGGTAGCCGCGCGGCTGCGGTACGCGGGGCGTTGGGCCCTTGACCGGCCAAATCCGGCGGCGGAGGCTTGCCCTATGAGCGAAACGAATCCCGAAACGACACCGGACATCAAGTCCACCGACCTCCAGGAACAGCCCACCGCGGTGCTGCGCGAGACTGTGCCCATGAATGCCTTGCGCGACTTCTTCGACCGCGCCTACCGGACCGTCATGGAGGCCGTTCAGCAGCAAAACGTCCAGTTGGCGGGGCCCCCGTTCGCGCTGTACCGCGGCATGCCCACCGACGTCGTCGACGTCGAGGCGGGCTTCCCGCTGGCCGCGCCGTACCCGGGCGGGGGAGGCGGGGGAGGCGGCGGGGCCGATCGCGGGGCCGCGCCGAGCGTGACGGCGGGCGTGCTTCCAGCCGGCAGGGCCCTGCAGGCCATGCATGTGGGCCCCTACGAGACCTTGCCTGAGACCTACAACGCCGTGATGGCGCGGATGCAGGCGGACGGTCTGACCCCCGGCGACGCCATGTGGGAGTACTACCTCAGCGATCCGGCCGCCGAACCGGACCCGTCGGCCTGGAAAACCCTCATCGTCTGGCCGGTGGCCTGAGTCCTGGCACCGGATGGCCTCCGGCCGGCCGCCGGTGCTAATCGGCGTCGATCTCCTCCAGCAGCTTCTTCGCCGCGGCGGCAATGTCGTCGTGGCCATGCTGCGCAGCCCGGCTCTCCAGCGAAACAATGGCGCAGCGGTGGACTTTCTTGAAGTCGCCGAAGGGGAAGGTCACGCTGCCTTTGGTGCCCTCGGAGGCGTCCGGGTCGAGGCCCAGATGCCACTGGGAAAACTCGGCGAATCCGTTCTTTTCGATGAACTTGTTCTCCTGCTCGGCGGACGGCGCGTGCTCGCTCCAATCGTCCCGGGTGTCGCGCTGGACCTTGCCGTCCTTGATCAGCCGACGCGCCTGGGCGAGCGATTTTTTGTTGAGTTTCGTAGCCATCATTGCCTCCGTGGTTCGTCTGGTTCGTGACGCGGAATGTCGCTTTAAACACACTATGCGCCAACTACCAGCATGATGCCCTAAACTGCTTCACTGAGGTGCCTGAAATGGCGCTGTGCAGCAACGAAAGTGAACCCCGTTATGGCTACCGATTACGACGCCCCACGCAAGACAGAAGAAGAGTCTCCCGCTGAATCGCTGGAGGCCCTTCAGGCATCCCGCGGCGGCGGTGCCCAGACTGCTGTGATCGACGTCGACGAGAACGACACCGCCGAGGGCATCGACCTTCCCGGCGCCGACCTCTCCGGCGAAGAACTGACCGTCATTGTTGTTCCCGAGCAGTCAGATGAATTCACCTGCTCCTCCTGCTTCCTGGTCCGCCACCGGTCCCAGGTCGCCAAGGAAAAGAACGGCATGAAGTACTGCCGCGACTGCGAAGGCTAAAACCCTCGCCCAGGGCGGCCAGCCCGCATCGCCGGGCTCGTTTCAAGAATTTCACATCATTCCAAGCAAAGCGCCGGACGCCCGCAGGGCCCGGCGCTTTGCCGTACCCGACCGGTGCCAGTTGGGGCTAATGACCTCTCGTCAACCCAGGCGGGCGGTTCTACTCTTGAGGTATCCGGATGAGGTGCATGTCCGGATGATTTGAGGGGGCGGTCCGGATGGTCAAACTCCACGGAAGAAAGTTCACCGCTTGGCTGGTGGCCGTGCTGACGGCGGCAGGGCTGGGACTTCTGACGGCCGGGCCGGCCGCGGCGGAACCGTACTGCGGCCTTGTCTGGGGCTCGCTGGCCAAAGCCGACCCCTCGATGAGCCAGGCCAAGGTGGTCAACGTCCGGACCGGGCAGCATTACTGCTTCGACCGGCTCGTCATTGACCTCAGCGGGCGGGCGGCCGGCTACTCGGTGCGCTACGTGCCCCAAGTGGTGCAGGACGGGTCCGGCCTGCCGATTGCGCTGCGGGGCCAGGCCTTCCTTCAGATCACCGCCCACGCGCCCGCCTACGACCAGGGCGGCAAGGCCACCTACACCCCTGCCAACAAGACCGACGTGAGCAACGTGGGCGGGTACCAGACCTTCCGGCAGCTGGCGTGGGCCGGGAGCTTTGAGGGCTACACCAGCCTAGGGCTCGGCGTCCGGGCGCGGCTGCCGTTCCGGGTCTTCACGCTGGCCGGGCCGGACTCGGGCTCACGCCTGGTCATCGACGTCGCGCACTACTGGTGAACCGGACCCGGTAACCTTTCGCCGGTGAGCCGTTGGCAGCGCTCGACGGCGGTTCCCGCTAGGCTGCGCCAAGCTCCGCCCGCAGCGGGTACTCCTTGCCGTCCAGCACCAGCTGGGTGCAGCGGCGGGTGGCCGGGTTGAGCACGATCGGTGCCATCAGGTTCACTGTGGTGGCAGCGGGGGAGTGGTTGATCACCACGAGCACCTGCGGCGTCTCCCCGTCGCCGAGTTCCAGGGCGTCCAGCGCAGAGCCCGGCAGCGGTGGCGTGTAGCCCGGAACGAAGACCGCGGCGTCCGCCAGGAACAGCCGGACCGGAGCGGAACCGGACTCAAGGGCGAACAGGCCGGGGGCGCTGTCGATGTTGCGCAGGGCGAAGTCGTGCACGCTCTCCAGCCCGGGCATCGGGGCCGTGAATGTCACCGGAGTGCTGTTGAGGACGGAGTTCATCGCAGGAAGTCCATCAGCGTTGGCTGCAGGACCCGCGCCGTGGCGGCCAGCGCCACCTGGTAGTTGGTTTCCTGAAGCTTCAGGTCCATGATCACGCTGCCAAGGTCAGCTTTTTCAATCCCGGTCCGCTGGGCGTCCAAGGAAGCCTCCAATTCGGTGTTGACGTTGCCGGCACGTTCCAGCTGTGCCTGCCGTGTTCCTATTTCAGCACGGCCGTTGACGATGTTCTTAAAGGCCGTGTCGACGTCGGCCACCCGTGGGGAAATGTCCGTACCGGTCCGCAGGCCCGCCGCAATCTTGCTCACGACGTCGAAAACCGAACCGGCGCCGCTGCCGAAGATCGCCTCGCCGTCGGCGTCAACCCGGACGGTTTGGGTGGCGCTGATCCGCCGCTCCACCGGGTTGATGCCGGCGCCGTTGTAGGTGGGCGGGGTGCCGGTGTCGCTGGGGATGCTGGGATCGCGAGGGGTGCCGGGGGTGAAGGCGCCAGGGTCGTCCGAGCTGCCGGCGAAGATGTTCCGGCCCAGGTGCTGGGAGTTAGCGATCGAGACCAGGTCCTGGTTGAGGGATTCCAGCTCGGCGGCGATCGCGTCCTTGCCGGACTGGTTTAGCGAGCCGTTACCGGCCAGGACGGTGAGGTCCTTGACCCGGTGCATTACGTTGGTGGCCTGCTCCAGCGCTGAATCGGCCGCGGTGAGCCAGGAGTTGCCGTCGTCGATGTTCCGGCCGTACTGGGCGTTGGCCGCCTGCAGCGAGCGGGTGGCCAGGGCTTGGGCGGTGGCGGCGGGATCGTCCGAGGGCCGGGAGATCTTGTTGAGCGAGGTTGCCTTGTCCTGCAGTTCGGCCAGCTTGGCCTGCTGCGTTTGCAGGGTCCGCTGGGCGTTCGCGCTCATGGTCAGATTTGTTACCCGGTTCAGCATGGTTCTACCTTCCTACCAATCCGGTGCGGTTGATCAGGACGTCCAGGGCCTCGTCGACCGCGGTCATCACACGGGCGGCCGCTTGGTACGCGTGCTGGTTGGTGAGCAGGTTGACGTTCTCTTCATCCAGGCTCACCGACGCCTGTGACGCGCGGCCGGTCACCGCGGACGCCTGGGCGGCGGACGTGAGGGCTTCACGCTGCTGCGCGCCGCGGGACTCGACGCCGATCCCGGTGACGATGCCGGACCAGAGCTTGTCCGGTGAGTCCGGGCCGGTGCCGAGCTGGGAAATCAGGTCTGCGACGCTGGTGTCCAGCGCGCCCTTGTTCGGGGCCTTGAGTGCGATGCCGGTGGTGTCCGCGGGGGCCTTGAGCCCGAGGGCTGCCGGCCCGGTAGCGCTGACAGTGAAGAAGACGACGCCGGTGGCGCCGGTTCCCGTTACGCCGGTGCGGTGCACGGTGTTGACGGTCTGGGCGAGGGAGTTGGCGAGCTTGTTGTAGGACTCAGCTGCCTCGGCGATGGCGCCGCCGCTGCCGCCGGAGGCCGGTGCCAGCACGGAGAGGGCTCCGGCGATTTCACCGCCGTCGGAGGACGCCACCCCTGCCGGGTTCTTCCAGAGCAGCTGCACGGTCGACCCGAGCGCATCCCCGGACTGGCTGCCGGAGAGTTCCAGCCCTCGGACCGAGGTCCCCATCACCAGGGCGTTGCCGCCGATGTGGACGTCCACGGTGCCGTCCGCCTGTTCGCGGACGGTGCCGCCGGCAAGCCGGGAGATGGTCTCGGTGAGCTTGACGCGGGCGTCGATCAGTTCGTTGGCGGACCCGCCGGCGGCGAGGGTGGAGCGGATGGTGGCGTTGTAGGCGGCCACCTGGCTGGCGGCGGCATTGACGGCGTCAACCGCGTCGGCGGCCTGGGCGCGAACGCTGCTCCATTGCCCTTGAAGCGCCTGGTAGGCGGAGGAGATTTTCTCGGTGAGCGAAGTGGCCGCGTTCAGCAACAGACCCTTGGGTCCCTCTTCGTCCGGCTGGTTCGCGGCGCCCTGCCAGGCGGACCAGAAGCCCTGAAGCGCTGCGGAGATGCCGTTGTCGCCGGGTTCCTGCAAAATGCCTTCGATGCCTTGCAGAGCGGCGGAGCGAATCCCGGCGTAGCCAGCCTGCGCGCTCGCGGAGCGGACGCTAGCGTCGAGGACGCTGCTGCCCAGCCGTGCAATGGCATCGACCGAGACACCTTGGCCGGTCTGGGCTACGCCGTTGCTGAACATCCCCGGGGCCGGTGCCGCGATCGCGGACTGCTGCACGCGCTGCCGGGTGTAGCCCTCGGTGGCCGCGTTGGCGATGTTCTGCCCGGCCACGTTCATGCCCTGCTGGGCGGCGGTAAGTCCACGGTAGGCGGTGTTCAGGGCGCCAAAGGTGCTCATGGTCGCTTCCTTAGAATTGCTTGTCGAAGATGCGGGAGCCGGCGGATTCCCCGGTCTTGCCGTGCGCGTCGTAAGTACCGGCGGTTGCCGGACGCAGGTCGGCGAGGGACTCTTGGGTGGAGCGGACGGCCGTGCGCAGGTACTGCTCGTTGGAATCGCGCAGCTCCTTGATCAAGGCGGTCTGGCGGGTCAGGGCAGCGAGGTGGGCGTTAAGAACCTCGGCCCAGGCGCCTTCCGGCGCGGCCGCGGCCAATTCACCCAGGGTGGCGTCGGTGGGCAGGCCCCACATCTCGGCAACAACGGCGGCCTCGATGGTTCGGGCCAGGCTCGCCTGGGACAGGTGCCCCAAGACCTGCTCTACTTCGCGGGTGCCGTGCGGCAGCCAGCGGGACTTGCCGGCGGTGAGCAAAAGCTGCTCTTCCTCCAGCTTGAAAGTCAGAACGTCCAGAAGTTCACGCTCCCGCCACAGCAGGGCAGAAAGTTCGTGGATGGCCATGGTCCGGACGGCTCCCTTAATAAGTGTGATGGTGCGGGCGAGTGGTGCGGTGCTGCTGCGGGCGGATCTGCATCGTGCGGACGATGCAGCCTGCAGCAGGGTTCGTACAAACTATCGGCAGGATTTCCGCAGGCGTTAGCAGGAATACGCCTGATAACAGGCGGAAACTTGCGGCGCGCAATCCGAAAAACAATTTTTGAAATTTGCTTACCGGGGCCACCCAAGTGGCGATAACTACTCCTGAAGGCCCACGGATGGGCCATCGCTTACAGTCCCACTCACGGAGGAAACATCATGGGCTTCGTTATTAACAACAACCTCGCGGCGAACAACTCGTACCGCAACCTCAACTCCACCCAGACCGACCTCTCCAAGTCCCTGGAGAAGCTGTCCACCGGCCTGCGCATCAACCGCGCCGGCGATGACGCAGCAGGCCTGTCCATCTCCGAGGGCCTGAAGGCACAGGTCACCGGCTCGGCACAGGCGGCCCGCAACGCCCAGGACGGCATCTCTGTCATCCAGACCACTGAAGGCGCCCTGACCGAGGTTCACTCCATCCTGCAGCGTATGCGTGACCTCGCTGTCCAGGGTGCGAACGATACCAACAACGACAAGGCCCGCCAGGCGATCAAGGACGAAGGCGACGCCCTCGGCAAGGAACTGAACCGACTCACCGAAGCTACCAACTTCAACGGCATCGATCTGCTCAAGGGTGCTGCCGGCAAGGGCCTTACTGCTACCACGACCCCGGGCAGCCTGGAAATCCAGGTTGGTACAGGCGGTACTGTTGGGGTCGACTCCCTCTCGGTGAAGGTGGGTGACGTAACTACCGCTGTTGGTGCTCTGTCCGAGACCACGGGCGCGGGCGACTTCAAGGTTTCGACCAGCACTGAGGCTCTTGCCACCATCACCGCTATTGACACCGCCATCGAGAACATCTCGAAGCAGCGTTCGGAGCTGGGTGCTTCGCAGAACCGCCTTGAGCACACCATCAAGTCGCTGAACGTTGCCGGCGAAAACCTGCAGGCCGCTCAGTCCCGCATCGCCGACGTGGACATGGCTTCGGAAATGGTCAAGTTCACCAAGGCCAACATCCTGTCCCAGGCCGGCACCGCAATGCTGGCCCAGGCAAACCAGTCCAGCCAGGGCGTTCTTTCGCTCCTGCGCTAGGCCGGATCCGGCAGTCCGGTAGTCCAGAAGTGCGGCTGCCACCCTGATCGGACGAAGAGATACCCCCGATCATCAAGCTGCGGAAGGGCCGGACGATGGCAAAACCATCGTCCGGCCCTTACGTTCAACACCCGATACATCAGAAACAGCTCCACCAACGAACGTTCTTGATAGCTAAGAGAGGCAGCGATGGGAATCTCACTCGACGGACTGGCCAGCGGGCTCGACACCACCGCGCTCATCAGCTCCCTCATGCAGTCCGAGGCCCTGCCGCAGACCCTGCTCAAGAACAAGTCCTATGACCTGCAGTCCATGGTCTCCGCCCTGCAGGGGCTCAACAGCAAAGTCGCTGCGCTCGCCACCCAGGCCACCGCTGCCGCCAAGCCCGGCGCCCTGGACCTCACCACCGCGACCACCAGCAGCGACAAGGTCACCGCCACCACCACCGCGGCCGCCAAGGCCGGATCGCTCGACTTCCAGGTCACCAAGCTGGCCCAGACCCAGGTCACCGTGACCCCCAAGGTGAACGCCGTCACCGGCTGGCCCTACACCACCATGACCATCAACAGCGGCGGCAAAGACTTCACGATCACACCGGCGTCCAGCAACCTGGACGACGTCGTCACCGCGGTCAACGCCGCCGGCGCCGGCGTCACCGCCAGCAAGGTCGACGTCGGCGGCGGAGACTTCCGCCTCCAGTTCACCGCCACCAAGCCCGGCAGCGCGGGCGCGTTCACCATCACCGACCCCGGCACCACGTTCACCAACGTCAAGGCCGCCCAGGACGCGGAGATTTCGCTCTGGCCGGGGACCACCGCGGCGCAGACCGTGACGTCCTCCACCAACACCTTCACCAATCTGCTGCCCGGCGTCTCCATCACTGCCAAGGACGTCACCACGACGCCGGTCACGCTGACCGTGTCCCGCGACGACGCCGGCATCACGAAACTCGCCTCGGACCTGGTGGACGGCGTGAACGGCATCTTCTCGCTGGTGGCCAGCAAGACCGCGGTCAGCACCACCACCAACACCAGCGGCACCAACGTCTCCGCCGGAATCTTCGCGGGGGACAGCACGGTGCGCTCCGTGAACCAGAGCATCCTCTCCGCCGCATCGCTGCCGGTGGGCACGCCGCCGCGGTCGCCGTCGGAAATCGGCATCAGCATCACCAAGACCGGCACCATGGAGTTCGACGCCACCAAGTTCGGTGCCGCGCTCGCCGCCGACCCGGCCGGCACCGCCGCCAAGGTGCAGGAACTTGCCGGGCGCATCGCGACCGCGGCCACCAACGCGTCGGACAAGTACACCGGCACCCTGACCACCAAGATCACCGGGCAGCAGTCCGAAGTCCGGGACCTGGCTGACCGGATCAGCGACTGGGACCTCCGGCTCGCCTCCCGCAAAGCCACCCTGCAGAGCACCTACTCTGGCCTGGAGGTGGCGCTGAGCAACATGAAGGCGCAGCAGTCCTGGCTCACCTCGCAGCTCGCGGGCCTTTCCGGCGGGAGCGCCCAGTAATGACCAGCACCCCCTTCGGCGGCGGCTACGGCAATGGCAGTGGCTTCAGCGGCGCCGCCCAGCGCAACCAGTACCTCGCCGACTCGGTGCTCTCCGCACCGCCGGCGCGTCTGCTGACCATGCTCTACGACCGCCTCCTGTTGGACCTCGGCCGCGCCGAGACGGCGCAGCAGGCCGCCAACTGGCCGGTCGCCTCGGAAAACCTGCTGCACGGCCAGGCCATCATCGCCGAGCTGATTTCCTCGCTGAAAACGGACGCCTGGGACGGGGCCGACGGCCTGCTGGGGCTCTACAACTACGCGTTCACTGCCCTCATTAATGCCAACATCCAGCGGGACGCGGCGCTGACCCGCGAGGCGATCGAACTGCTGGAACCCCTGCGCCAGGCCTGGCACGAGGCCGCGGCAGCCATCCCGGCAGCGCAGCCGGCCGGCCAGCACGCTGCGGCGGCAGCGCCGGCGTCGTCCGCCTTCGCAGCCGCCGGAGCCTGGAACACACAGCCCGGTGCCGGCGGCGGGAGCCTTGGCTTTGGCTGAGCAGGCCCATTGGGGGGACCAAACAGCCGAGCCATTCGAGGGGGATCCCGCCCTCGCCGCATGGTCCTTGGTGCTGGACGTGCTGGAGATGGCTGTCGTTGCCGCGGAGAAGACACTCAGGGACCCCTTGGGTCCCCTTTCGGCGCGGGACCAGCCGGTGGCCGCGCTGCCGGTGGAGCGCTGGTCCCCGCCCTCCCTGAACGCCCCCTTGCCGCCCGAGGCACGACGCCGGGCCATGGCGCTCTCCGCGGCGCAGGAGCGGGTGGCCCGGCGGCTGGAAGCCGCCAAACACGACGTCGTCCGTCAACTTCAGGCCGTGAGCTCGGTGCCCGGCGTGGGCGACCCGTCCGGTGCGATTTACCTCGACGTCAAGGGCTAACGCAGCCTCCGGCCGGCCGGTTGAAAGAACCCGAATAAACGTTTCACACTTTTGGCTAACGCGGCACTGATCAGTGCCGATAACCACAGTAAGAGCACGGATCGCTCGTTTACCGGCCACGGATCGGCCACCCCACAATTTCCCAGGCAGGACTCTGTGCTCGAATCCGTGACTTCCGCAGCCCTGGCCAGCGCCATGGACGGGCTGGCCCTGCGCCAACGCGCCATCGCGAACAACATCGCGAACGTCAACACCCCGAACTACCACGCCAAGCGCGTCAGCTTTGAGGCTGCCCTGGCCGCGTCGGTGCAGTCAGGTGACGGCCATGCCGAGGCCACAACCGCGACCTCGCTCGAGCCCACCCAGCTCAACGGCAACAACGTCAACCTGGACACGGAAACCCTCTCCAACATCGACACGGTGCTGCGCTTCCAGTTCGCCGCCCGCGCCGTCGGTGGGGAATTCAACGCCGTGCGCGCCGCGATGAGGACCAACTGATGACTTTCGACGCAATCGGCATCGCCGGATCCGCCCTGACCGTGCACCGCAAGTGGCTCGACGCCGTCTCGGACAACCTTGCCAACATGAACAACGCCTCCGCTACGTCCGGCCCGGCGTTCCGCGCCAAGTACGTCGAAGCAGCCGAAGGCGCCGAGGGGACCGGCGTTTACGTCAAGGCCACGCAGCTGGGCGACGGCGCGGGCCGCATTGTCTACCAGCCGGACCACCCCCTCGCCGACGCCAACGGCAACGTGAAGTACCCGGACATCGACATGGCTGAGCAGATGGGCGCGCTGATCATCGCCCAACGCGGCTACCAGGCCAACGCCCAGGTCGTGGACCGCGCCCGCGAGACATATCTCGCCGCCCTTGAGATTGGAAGATCCTGATGCCTGTTTCCCCTATCGCCCCGGTCCAGGGTGTCCTCCCCACGGACTACCTCTCCGGCGCCGCCTCGGTGCCCGCAACCGACGGCTCCGGGTTCGCCTCTTCCCTCACCGGCGCCGTTGACAACCTGCAGCAGCTGCAGTCGACGTCGAAGCAACTCGCCGTCTCTGCCGTGACCGGCAACCTGGACGACATTCACAACGCCACCATCGCGGCCAGCCGGGCGCAGATCACGCTCGAACTCGTCGCCACCGTCCGGAACAAGGGCGTTGACGCGTTCAACGAGATTATGAGGATGCAGGCCTGATGCCTCCGCAGATTACCGTCTTCTTCCAGCGCTTCGGCGCCGGTCTCAAAGGCTTCACCACCGGCCAGCGCACGCTCGCCGCGATCGGCGCCGCCCTCCTGGTGGTGGGCATCGTGGCGCTCTCCGCCTGGCTCACCCGCCCCACCCTGGCGCCCCTGTTTTCCGGCCTCAAGGACACCGACGCGAACGGCATCGTGGAGCAGCTCCGCAAGGACAACGTGCCCTACGAGCTCAGCGACGGCGGTTCCACCATCCTCGTGCCGCAGGACAAGGTCTACGACGAGCGGCTCAAGGCCGCCGCCGCCGGCCTCCCGACCGCCGCGGCCACCGGCTACTCGCTGCTGGACAAAATGGGCGTCACATCCTCCGAGTTCCAGCAGTCCGTCACCTACAAGCGGGCGCTCGAAGGCGAACTGGCCAGCACCATCTCCGCCATGGACGGCGTGAAGACCGCCGCCGTCCGGCTCGCGATCCCGGAAAAGACCGTCTTCGTCTCCAAGACTCCGGACACCACCGCCTCCGTCTTCGTTGAGACCGCCCCCGGCGTCACGCTCTCCGGCGACAAGGTCCAGGCCATCGTGCACCTCACCTCCGCCGCGATCGAGAACCTCAAGCCCGCCAACGTCTCTGTGGTTGACTCGCAGGGCAACGTGCTCTCCACGGTGGGCGGCGGGGCCGCAGGGTCCTCGTCCAAGCAGGCCGCCGACTACCAGCAGCGCACCGGCGACGCCGTTCGCGCCGTCCTGGACCGCGTCGTCGGACCCGGAAACTCCACTGTGGCGGTGGCCGCGGACATCACCGGCGAGTCCGCCCAGCAGAAGAGCGAGACGTTCTCCAACACGCCCGGCGCGCTGCCGCTGAGCGAATCCTCCAAAACGGAAAAGTACAGCGGCACCGGGGGAGGCGCCGCCGGCGTCCTCGGCCCGGACAACATCGCCGTGCCCGGCGACACCAGCGGCAACGGCAGCTTCGACTCCACCACCGCGACCAAGAACAATGCCGTCAACAAGGTCACCGAGGACCGCGTGATCCCGCCGGGCGCCGTCAAGCGCCAGACCATCTCGGTGGCCGTCAGCCAGACCGCCGCGGGCGGGCTGAACCTCGGCTCGCTGACCGCACTGGTCACCTCCGCCGCCGGCGTGGACAAGGCCCGCGGCGACGTCGTCACGGTCGAAGTCATCCCGTTCAGCACGGCTGCCGCGGACCAGGCCAACGCCTCCCTCGAAGCGGCCAAGGCCGAGCTCGAGGCGCAGAAGCAGCAGGCCTTCTTCAGCACCCTGGTCACCGCCGGCAGCATCCTGCTGGGGCTCCTGATCCTGGCGTTGGTCATCACCGTGATCCTGCGCCGCCGGCAGAAGCGCGAACCCGTGGACCTGGGCGAACGGCTGGACATGCTGCCCGCGATCCCCGCGGTCACCGCCTTCGACCCGGCCCCCGCGACGTCGGCCATCCCGCTGACGGCCCTGCCGCTGCAGCCGCTGCCGGCGCCGCCGATGGAAGTCCTCGAAGCCGAACGCCGCATGCAGGAGATCGACAACATGGTCGCCGCCAACCCGGAAAAGGCCGCCGACTACCTCCGCGGCCTGATGGATGACAGGCAACCGGTATGAAACTCGCCGATTTGACCCTCACCGGAACCCAGCGCGCCGCCGTCGTCCTGATGCAGATGAGCCCGCCCAACGCGGCCAAGGTGATGGCACAGTTCACCGACGCCGAGGCGGAAGATATCGCCGCCGAGATCGTCCGGCTCCGCAGGGTCGACCCCGAGGTCGCCGAACAGATCATGAAGGACTTCCACGAGGCCGCCCTGAGCAGCCCGCGGCAGGCGCGAGGCGGCCGCGAGCTCGCCGAGGGCCTGCTCGAGGCCTCCTTCGGCTCGGAGAAGGCCGCCGGCCTGATCAACCGGCTGACCGTCAACATGGCCGGCAAGTCGTTCGAATTCCTCGAAGACATTGAACCGGTGCAGATCCTCGCGCTGATCGACGGCGAACTGCCGCAGACCATCGCGCTGGTCCTGGCCCACCTGAGCCCGCGCAAGGCCTCCGCCGTGATGTCCGGGCTGCCCGGCACGCTCCGGGCCGACGTCGCGCTCAGCATCGCCACGATGGGATCCGGCGCGCCGGAAGCCATCGGCATCGTCGCGGACACGCTGAAACTGCGCGGCGGCGCTGCCGTTTCGCAGCAGGCCTCCAAGGTGGTGGGCGGCATCCAGCCGCTGCTGGAAATCATCAACCGGACCGACGCCGGCACCGAACGTTCCGTCCTGGACGGCCTGGACCTGCTGGACCCGGACCTGGCCGTGGAAATCCGCGCCCAGATGGTCACGTTCGACGACATCGTCAAGCTGGAACGCCGCGACGTGCAGCTGGTGCTCCGCGGCCTGGACGCCTCGGTACTCGCCGTGGCCATGAAGGGCGCCTCGGAACCGGTCCTGGAAACCATCACCACCAACGTCTCCGGACGCAACCTGGAAATCCTCGAATCGGAAATCGCGGCGCTGGGACCGCTGCGCGCCTCGCAGATCGAAGAGGCGCGGGCCGCCGTCGTCCGCTCCATCCGCGAACTCGAAGCCGAAGGCCAGATCACCATCCAGCGCGGGGACGAAGAAGACTATGTTTACTGACGGGGTCCGCACCGGCGGAGCTGCCGCCGAGAGCGCCCCGGCCCGCATCATCTTCCCCTCGCTGCGTTCCAGCGGACCGGCCAACGAACAGGCCGGCTACACCGAGGGCCACGCCGCCGGCTACGCCGCGGGAGTCCGCGCCGCCGCCAAGGAACAGCGCCGCTGGCGGGACCGGATGGCCGCCGAGCAGGCGGCCTCGCTGGCCGCCGGGCAACAGGACCTGGACCGCGCCGTCCGCGCGCTCGCGGTGGCCCGCGCCGACTTCGCGCACCGCAACGTCCAGGCGCTGCACGACGCCGAGGAAGTCCTGGCCCGCACCGCGCTGGAGCTTGCCGAGGCGATCCTTGGTTATGAGCTGGCCGAGGGGACCCGGACCGCCCGCGCCGCCCTCAACCGCGCCCTGTCCGGAAACGACGCCGCCACCGTGCTGGCTATCCGGCTGCACCCCGCCGACATCGAGGTCCTCGCCAAGGAAGGCCAGGACCTGCCGGCCGGGCTCCCGCTGCTCGCCGACGCGTCGCTGCAGCGCGGCGACGCGAAGGTGGAGTACCAGCAGGGCTGGCTGGATGCCAGCCTCGGCAGCGCCCTGGCCCGGGCCAAGGCGGCCCTGCTGGGGGACCAGCACTGGCCCGCCGCTGACAGCTCTCCCGGCGGCCAGGCATGATCGCCCAGTGGCGCCCCAAGGGCGACGACTTCGCCGCAGCGCTCGCCGCGGCCGCGCCGCAGCGCGTCGGCACCGTCACCTCCGTGATGGGCCTGGGCCTTGAAGTCTCCGGCCTGGACTGCGCCCTCGGCGACCTGGTCACCGTGGGGGAGAACCCCGGGCTCGACGCCGAGGTGGTGGCCGCGCTCGACGGCGCCGTGCGCTGCATGCCGCTGGGACGCCTCGCCGGCGTCGCCGCCGGTGACCCGGTCCGGGCCAAGGGCGGCACCGTGCTGGTCCCCACCGGCGCAGGCCTCTTCGGCCGCGTCATCGACGGCCTCGGCCGCCCGATAGACGGCAAGGGCCCGCTGCTCAGCGGCCCCCGCGTGCCGATCGACAACGAAGCGCCGAACGCCATGAAACGCGCCCGGATCAACACCGCGCTGCAGACCGGCGTCCGGGTGCTGGACACCATGACCACCCTGGGCAAGGGCCAGCGCATGGGCCTCTTCGCAGGCTCCGGCGTCGGCAAATCCTCCCTGCTGTCCATGATCGCCCGCGGCACCGACGCCGAAGTGTCGGTGATCGCCCTCGTGGGGGAGCGTGGCCGTGAAGTCCGCGAATTCCTTGAAGACGACCTCGGCCCGGCCGGGCTGGCCCGCTCCGTCGTCGTCGTCGCCACCTCCGACGAACCGGCGCTGATGCGCATGCGCGCGGCCTTCACCGCCACCCGGGTCGCCGAATCCTTCCGCGACCAGGGCCAGGACGTGGTCCTGATGATGGATTCGCTCACCCGGGTGGCCATGGCCCAGCGCGAGATCGGCCTCTCCGCCGGCGAACCGCCCGCCACCCGGGGCTACCCGCCGTCGACCTTTTCCATCCTGGCGCGGCTGCTGGAACGCGCCGGCACGGCCGAGACCGGCTCCGTGACCGGCATTTACACGGTGCTGGTGGACGGTGACGACCACAACGAACCGATCGCCGATGCCGCCCGCTCCATCCTGGACGGCCACGTGGTGCTGGACCGCAAGCTCGCCGTGACGGGACATTTTCCCTCGGTTGACGTGCTGGGTTCGGTCTCGCGCGTCGCCTCCAAGGTCAACGCCCGTCCCCACCTGGACGCGGCCTCCGCGCTGCGCCGCGTCCTCGCGGCCCGCAAGTCGGCCCAGGATCTGATCGACGTCGGCGCCTACCAGACCGGGACCAACCCGCTGGTGGACGCCGCCCTGGCGCATGAGGAGTCCGTCAGCGGATTCCTGCAGCAGCCGATGGACGAGTCCACCCCCCACCCCGAGTCCTGGCGCCAGCTGGGCCACCTCACTTCGATCCTGGGAGCCGCGGCATGAACCGTCAATTCTCGCTCGCGGGGCTGCTGCGCCTCCGCCAGATCCAGCAGGACCAGGCGGCCTCCGGGCTGGCCCGCGCCCGCTCCCGGTCCAGCTCCGTCCGCGCCCGGGAAGCCTCGGCGCGCCGGCAGCTGTCCGCTACCGACGAGGGCATTGACAGCTCCGCCTCGCTGCGCGCCGTCGCCGCGTCCCGCTCCGCCTCGCACAGCATGCTCGCGGACCTGCAGAACCTCGCCCGCATCGCCGAGACCGACGAGACCGCCGCACGCGAGGAATTCATCGCCGCCCGGACCCGCTCTGTAGGCCTCGAAAAGCTGCAGGCCCGCCACCACGCCGAGGTCAGCACCGCGGAACTGCGCGCCGAACAGTCCACCCTGGACGAGATCTCCTCGACGATCTGGCACCGGGACGAGCAGCAGGTGCGCTCATGAGCCTGACCGAGGCGCTGGGGCGCATGCAGGGCATCCAGTCGATGATCGCTGAACTGACCCGCCCCGCGCAGACCGAAAGCACGGCGGCGCTGAAGTCCGCCGCCGCGGCGTCCCTCGCCACCGGGACCGGCACCGGCGATGCCGGTTCCTTCACCGACGCGCTCACCGCGGCCCTGGGTGGCAGCGCCACAACCGCCAGCACGGACGCCACCGGGCTGTCCGGCGGCCTGGGGCTGGGCGGTCTGGGGCTGGGCGGCGCATCGGGACTCGGGGCGTTGACCGGGCTCACCGCGCCGGCCGCCGTCACCACCCCGGCTCGGGTTGGGGCCGGGACCGCGACCGGCACGGACGTGGTGGCCATGGCCAAGAAGTACATTGGCGTGCCCTACGTCTGGGGCGGTACCAACCCGGCCACCGGGATGGACTGCTCCGGCTTCACCCAGCGGGTCTTCAAGGATCTCGGCGTCGAAATTCCCCGCGTCGTCAGCGACCAGATGAAGCAGGGCACCCCGGTGGCCTCCCTCGCCGAGGCCAAGCCCGGCGACCTGCTGGTGAGTTTCGGCGGGAACCACATCTCCATCTACCTGGGCAACGGCAAGGCCATCGACGCTCCGGTGCCGGGCAAAACCATCCAGATCCGCGACGCCTGGGAACAGCAGTCCAACCTGACCTCGATCCGCCGGATCGTCCCGGCCGGAGGTGCCTCGTGAAGGGCGCCGCTTCGATGGACCTGGCGTCCGCGCTTGCCGCGGCGCCGGTGCACGCGCGCGGCGCCGGGCAGGGCAACCGCAGCCGCGCCGAGGGCGGAACGTCCGACGCCGAGGCCTTCGGATCCGTCCTGAGCGACGTTGTCGGCAGCGGAGCGACCCCCACCCCCAACGCTCCCTCAGGTTTGGCGCCTTCCGTACCCAACGCTCCCTCAGGTTTGCCTGCCATACCCAACGCTCCTTCAGGTCTGACTGCCACGACCCCCAACGCTCCTTCAGGTCTGACTGCCACGACCCCCAACGCTCCCGCAGGTCTGGCTGGCACGACCCCCAACGCTCCCTCAGGTTTGACTGCCACGACCCCCAACGCTCCCTCAGTTTTTGCGCCTTCCGTTCCCGTCGCCCCCGCAAACTCCGCATCGGCCTCCGCACGCGGCGCGGCGGCAGCGACGACGGCCGCGAACCAGGGTTTGGGCCCTGCGACGGCACCGACCGACGCGCCGACGGCAGACCCGCTGGCGTCGGGTTCCGATTCCATCGCCAACGCCGTTGCTGCCCTGGGCTGGCTTAATCCCGGCGCCCTGGGAGGCGCGGCCGTGAATCATTCCCCCGCCGCGGCTATAGCGGACGTCGTGAAAGCGGAAACGGGGACCGGCCCGGTAGCACCGGCAGGGGGTCCCGGCCTCTCCCTCGCGCAGTCACCGGACGTCCTCCGCCCGGAGCCGGTCGCTGCCACCGGGCGTCCAATGGGTGCACTGCCGGGCGGCGCAGTGGCCACCAGCGCCGCCCCTTCCGTGCAGCCTGCCTCCACTCCGGTGACGACGGCGGCAGCCGCGCCGGTGCCGCGTGCAGCGACGGCGGAAGCCGTTCCGGTGCCGACCGCAGTTCAGGCCGCGGCGTCCGCTGCTGAACCGGCCCAAACAACCGCAGGTGGAAAGGCTGGCCCGGTTGAGACTCCCTCGGTGCCCCCGGCCGGCATGCCCGGAATTTTCAACATGACCGGCACGGCGACCGGTACGCCCACCGGCGTAGTGGCGGCCGGCGTCGTCGTCCGAGCAGGAGGCGTACCCGGCGCCACTGCCGCCGCCCCCGCGGACGGCACGCCCGCGACTGCTGCCGCAACGGACAACCTGGCGGCGGCCGGCGCCGCCGGCGCGGTAGCTGTGGCCCCGCCCGCGCCAGGCCAGGCAGCCGGCACGGGAGCACCGGCGGCCCAGGCTCCGGCTCCGCCGGCCCAGCAGCCCGCTCTCCAGCCGCAACTGGCCAAACCGCTCTTTACCCTCGCCGGGGCGCCGCACGGCCAGCACATCATGACCCTGAAGGTCAGCCCGGAGGACCTGGGGCCGCTGACCGTGCGCGCCCACATCGACGGCGCCGGCGTGCGGATCGAACTGTTCGCCCCCGGGGACACCGGCCGGGAGGCCCTGCGTGGGATCCTCCCCGAACTGCGCAAGGAACTTGCCGGCGCCGGCTTCGGCGCCAGCCTCGATGTCTCGGACCATAGCGGGCCCGCCGGCGGGGGCCGGGACGCAGGGCAGGCCGCAGGTCAGGGAGCCAGCGGACGCGAAGCCTCCCACGCCGGCAGCGGCGGCCCGGGCGCCGGCGGCCGGAACGGGCCCGGCGAATCCCGGCCGGGACACCGCTGGGACGCCCTGGCGGACGAAGCCTCGCTGCGCACCGCCCGGATCCTGAACGGCCCCCAAACCACCCTCGACATTCTCGTCTGACACGAAGGAACCCGACCCATGACCATCCAGCCCATCGCCCCCCAGCCGATCACGGCCGCGGGGACGACCCCGGAGGCTGCTGCCGTCCGGGCACCCGTGCAGACCATGGACGCCAACGTGTTCATGACCCTCCTCGTGGCCCAGCTCAAGAACCAGAACCCCAGCGCCCCCATGGACACCAACCAGATGATGGCGCAGACCATCCAGCTTTCCATGATGGAAAAAATGACCGAACTGACCACCAACAGCAAGGAGGGTTTCTCCCTCCAGATGCGCTCGGCCGCAGCCCAGCTGATCGGCCACTCCGTCGACTACACCCTCGCCGACGGCACCACCGGCACCGGACTCGCCAGCTCGGTGTCCTTCGCCGGCACGGTGCCAACCGTCAAGGTCGGCGACCTTTCCATCCCTCTCGACTCCATCAGCGGCCTCACCGCACCGGCCGCTTCCTAGCCGTTTACCTCCCGTAGAAAGGCAGTTCCCATGCTCCGCTCGCTGTACTCCGGAATCTCCGGCCTCCGTGCCCACCAGACCATGCTGGATGTCACCGGCAACAACATCGCCAACGTCAATACGGCCGGCTTCAAGGCGTCTTCCACGCAGTTCCAGGACACCCTGTCGCAGATGACCCAGGGCGCCTCCGCGCCGCAGGGGGAGTCCGGTGGCAGCAACCCGGCGCAGATCGGCCTGGGCGTCCGCGTTGCCGGCGTCAGCACCAACTTCGCCCAGGGCTCCTCGCAGAGCACCGGCCGCGCCACCGACATGATGATCTCCGGCGAGGGCTTCTTTGTCACCAGCAAGGGCGGCCAGCAGTTGTTCACCCGCGCGGGATCCATGACGTTCGACGCCGCTAGCCAGCTTGTCAGCCCCGACGGCGGCATCCTGCAGGGCTGGACCGCAGACGCCAGCGGCACGGTCGACCAAGGCAGGGCGATCGGCGACATCACGCTCAACCCCAACACCATGATCGCGACCGCTACCTCCAAGGTCACGCTGGATGGAAACCTGCCCGCTGACGCGGCTGCCAACGCCACCTTTGACCGCATCGTCAAGGTTTACGACGGCCTGGGTGCACCCCGCGATATCTCGCTGAGCTTCGCCAGGAACGGCGCTGATTGGGATGTCACCGCCAAGGACGGGGCAACCACGTCCCCGGTCACCAAGCTCACCCCCGGCCCGGGCGGGACCCTAGTTGCCAGCCCCGCGCTTTCGATCAACGGCATCGACGTCGACCTTTCCAAGGTCTCTGGCTTCGCCGGCATGAGCTCCCTCACCGTCAGCGGCCAGAACGGGTCCGCCGTCGGCAAGCTCGAGTCCTTCACCCTTGGCAACGACGGGTCCCTGATCGGATCCTTCAGCAACGGCGTCAAGCAGGTGCTGGCCAAGATCGCGCTGGCCAAGTTCACCAACCCGGCCGGACTGGAGAAGGCCGGCGGCTCCTCCTACGTCGCCACCGGCAACTCCGGCAACGTCCAGCTGGGCGCGGCGGGCGACCCGGGCATCGGCACCCTGGCCGGCGGCTCGCTGGAGATGTCCAACGTGGACCTGTCCCAGGAATTCACCAACCTGATCGTCGCCCAGCGCGGCTTCCAGGCCAACGCCCGCATCATTACCACCTCCGACGAGGTCCTGCAGGAGCTCGGCAACCTCAAGCGTTAACCGCCGAAACCCCGCCCGCGCAGGGTATGCCTGAGCCGGACAACCCCTGGGTTGCTCTCTCACTTATGGCTGGCAAGGGCAGGTCATAGCCGCCATAAGTGAGAGAGCATCGCCGGGCGGGGAGACGGCCGGAAGAAGCGGGCGGAAGAACCGGCTGGCTCAAACGGTGCGCAGGGCGAGGCCGACCTTGCGTACCGCCGTCCGGAAACCGTTGGCCAGATCGTCGGCGTTGAACTTGAAGTACTGCCAGCCCGCACTGGTGAACACCTCGTCCCGGTGATTGTCCCGGGACTGCTGTGCGGGCGTGCGGTGATGGGCGCCGTCGTACTGGATGGCAATGCGCTGTTTGCGGTAACCAAGGACCGTCGGCGGCGAGTACGGGTCATCAGGCACTAGCTTGAGCTGCAGCTCCGGCTCGGGAAGCCCGGCGGCCGTCAGGGCCAGCCGAAGGAACGTCTCCGGCGCGGAATCAGCCCCGCTGCGGATCAGCTCCATCGCATGCCGAGCCTTCACTATCCCCTGGATCTTCGGGTGGCGCCGCAGCCTGGCCCGAAGCTGGTCCGGCGTGGCCCATGCCGTGGTTCGCATCTCCAAACCCCTCCGCGGCTGGCGCACCAACTGGTCGCCGATCGCCACGAGATCCTCCAGGGGCAGCCGGCGGGCCAGGTCAAGCCAAGTCCGTGCCGGCGTCGAGATGGCCATGCCGTCCAGCGCCATGACCTCCCCCGGGAACACCAGCACTCTATGCCCCACCACCCCCTCGCGCCGGACCGCGGGCAGAGAGCGGGGTTTGCTGAGGTGCAATTCCCGGCATCCGCGAAACCACGACGGAAGCCACAGGCCGTGGATGACCGCGGCGCTCAGGTGAGAGATCCAGCCGCCCGGCGTCGCAGCTGAAAGCGCCCGCGCCAAGCCCCGCAGCTCAAAATCCCAGCCCCCGGGCAGGTAGAGCAGGCGGCCGGCCGAAGTCAGGTCCAAGGCGCGCAGCCGTGCCCTGCCGAGGCAGCCCGCCCGCGCCTCGTACACCGTGAACGGGGCAGCCGACAGGTGGACGGGCAAAGGGGCGGGCGCTCGCATGCGGACCATTGTGGCCGTAACAGCACCGACGCCGCTCAGGTTATCCACACCCCCGGGTTGCTGTCGCACTTATGGCGGCTAAACCCGGATCTGAGCAGCCATAAGTGAGAGAGCAACCGGGGGAGCGCGGGCCGATTCCTAACGAAAGCGCGCTTGCGGCCGACAGTAAGGGGAGAACACCCTTCCCGCCGCTTGGCCGCACCGCCAGGCAGTCCCCAGAGCAGAATCGGCCCATGATCGTTGTTACACGCCTCAACGGAACGCGCTTCGCGGTCAATCCGGACCTGATCGAACGGATCCACGAGAGCCCGGACACCCACCTGGTCACGCTCGACGGCGCCGCCTACGTGGTGCTCGAAAGCCTCGCCGAGGTGGTGGAACTGATTGCCGACTACCGTGCCTACGTGCTGAGCAAGGCCCGGGACTTTCCCGTGGTCACCGGCTTCCCGCTGAGCCTGGTCCCCCCGGCCGAATCGGACGACGACGCCGGCACCACTGCACCTGAACCACCAAGGAAGTAACCATGGATCCCGCAACAGCCGTCGGACTCCTCCTCGCCTTTGGCTCCGTCATCGCCATGGTGCTCATTGAAGGCGGCAGCATCACCGCCCTGCTGCTGCCCGGGCCCCTGATCCTGGTCTTCGGAGCCACCCTGGCGATCGGGCTGGCCGGCAACACCCTCAAGGACGTCATCCAGGCCTTCAAATCCGTGCCGGCAATGTTCGTCGGAAAGACGTCAAAGCCGCAGGAAAGCATCGACCAGATGGTCCGCTTCGCGGAAAAGGCGCGCGCCGAGGGCCTGCTCTCCCTCGAGGAGGAAGCGGCGAGCGTCAAGGATCCGTTCCTGGCCCGTGCCCTGCAGAACATCGCCGACGGCACCGACGCCGAGGACCTCCGAATGCAGATGGAGGACGAGATCGACACGAAGTCCCGCAGCGACCACGCCTCGTCGAAGTTCTTCGCCAGCCTCGGCGGCTACGCCCCCACCGTAGGGATCGTCGGAACCGTGGTCTCCCTGACCCACGTCCTGGAAAACCTCTCCAAGCCGGACGAGCTGGGGCACATGATCGCCGCCGCGTTCGTCGCAACCCTGTGGGGCCTGCTCTCCGCCAACTTCATCTGGCTGCCGTTTAGCTCGCGCCTGGCCCGGCTCTCCGAGCTGGACATCGAACGCATGACCCTCGTGATGGAGGGAATGCTCGCCGTGCAGTCCGGCGCCCAGCCGCTGCTGCTGGCCGAACGGCTCCGCTCCATGGTCCCCGAGCACCAGCTTAAAAGCGCCGACAAGGGCCGCAAGGCACCCGGCGGGGACGACCGTGCGGAGTCGATGGACACGGCCGCGTGAGCGGGCGCCGGCGGCCCCGCAGAAAACCCGAAGCGCACCACGTCGACGAGCGCTGGATGGCTTCCTACATGGACATGGTCACGGTGCTCATGTGCCTCTTCATCGTCCTCTACGCCATGTCCACGGTCGATGCGAACAAGTTCGAGAAGCTGCGCAACTCGCTCGCCACGGGCTTTGGTGCGGTGGCCTCGGAGACCGTGGACACCGCCTCCGGCACCGTGGTCCCGCCGGAATTTGTCGACAAGGACCTCGAGGCCTTTGCCGCCGTCCAGTCGGACGACAAAACGGCCCCGGACCAGGCCCTCGCTGCGGCCAAGAAAGAGGTCGACCGGCTGAGGGCCCTGGAGCAGAAGATGAAGGCCGGGCTTGCCGCCGCGGGGTTGAGCCAGAACGTCGAGTTCCAGATCGACCAGCGCGGGCTGACGGTCAAGCTGGTCGGCTCGCAGGCCTTCTTCGCCCCCGACCGTCCCGAACTGACGGCCCGGGCGTCCCGCGTGCTGGAGATCATCTCCCCGATCCTCCGCACCGCGGCCCTGGAAATCATGGTGGAGGGCCACGCAGCGAAGGGCATCACGGCGTACCCCTCCACGTGGGAACTGTCCTCGGCGCGGGCCGTCAACGTGCTGCGCCACATGGTGGACCGCGGCGGAATACCGCAGAAACTGATCGGTGCCGTGGCCTTCGGATCCGCCCGGCAGGTCAACGACGATTCGACGCCGGCGCTCATGGAGCGCAACCGCAGGGTGGACATCGTGGTGATCTCGGACAAGCCCGACGTCGTCCGCGCCCTCATCCCGAAGGCGCTGAAGCTGAGCCAGAAGTAGGCCGGCCGCCGCCGTCGGGAAGTCGTCAGGAACTGCCTGCCCCCTACTGCTTACGACGGCGGATCCGCTGCCGATAGTGGCAACCGTGAGTGTTCTGGATGAGCGGGAAGTGGTACGGGAGCGGACCGTCAGCGTCTATGACTTCCGGCGTCCCGCGACGCTGGCGCGTGAGCACAGCCGGGTCCTGGAACTCGCCTTCGAAACCTTCGCCCGCCAGTGGGGAACCCAGCTGACCGCCAAGGTCCGCGTGAAATCCGTGGTGCGGCTTGAAGACGTCCGGATGCAGAGCTACGACGAGTACGCCGCCTCGCTGCCGGCCGTGACCGCGATGGTCCTGTGCACCATCGAAGCGCACGATTCCAAGCTGGTGGTGCAGTTCCCGGCCCCCTCGGCCCTGGGCTGGATCAACCGGATGCTTGGTGCCTCGAACGACTCCGCCATGCCGGACCGGAAATTCACCCAGATCGAACAGGCCCTGGTCAAGGGACTGATGGACGAGGCCCTTGAGGACCTCGGGTACTCGCTCGGGCCGCTGCTGAGCGAAGCCATCCGGGTGGACACGGTCCAGTACAACTCCCAGTTCGCCCAGGCCGCAGCGCCGAGTGAACTGATGATTGTCGCCGCCTTCACGATCAACGTCGGCAACATCAGCGCCCCCGCCACGCTGGCCGTACCGGCCGGGATCCTGCTGGGCCGGCTGAAGAAGGCCAACCCGACCGACAACCGCGGCGACGCCGCCGCCCGGATCAGCTCGCAGCTGGAGCGGGTCCCGGTGGAGCTCTCGGTGCGGCTCTCGACGTCGTACGTCACCCCCAGCCAGGTGCTGGGCCTCGCGGTCGGGGACGTCCTGACCCTGCCGCACCAGGAAAACCGGCCGTTCGACCTCACCCTGGACGGCACGAGGCTGGCCACCGCCGCCCCGGCCCGCAACGGGTCCCGGGCCGCTGCCGTCATTGTCACAATCGAGGAGAACAACCAATGAGCATCACCCTGACCAAGCATGAATCGTCGGCGGAACGGCTCGTTGAGGAGCTGCCCAGCCCGGTAGCCCTGAAGGTCGTGGCGCTGGTCCCGTCCCGTGCCGCGGCTTCCTACGCCCGCCAGGCAGTCACGGCGACCTTCGTCGGCTCCGTGACCGCGGATCTGGCCCTGATGCTCAGCGACCGCACTTTCCTGGACGAAGCTGCCGGCGGCATGGCCGGCGGCCAGCTCGGCGTCGTCTCCGTGACCGATGTGCTGCGCCCGGCGATGGAAAGCGCCAGCTCCGTCTTCGGCGCCGGTGTGCTGTCCGACCTGCGCGAATCCGACGCGTCCGGGCTGCTCTCGGACCCGGACACCGCCGTCTTCGAACTCTCCGACGGCACCAGCCCCGCGGCCTGGTTCGCCGTCCGGCTGCGCGAACACGGCACCGGCCAGGACCGCTCCGGCGACGTCTTTGGCGGCGGCGACACGGTGGCCGGCCGGCTGGGGCGCATCAACAACATTGAAATGGCCCTGACCGTGGAGATCGGCCGCACCCGCATGTCCGTCCGCGACGTGCTCTCGCTCGAACCGGGCAAAATCATCGAACTGGACCGCTCGGCGGGCGCCCCGGCGGACGTCCTGCTCAACGGCCGGCTGATCGCCCACGGCGAGGTTGTGGTGCTGGACCAGGACTACGCCGTTCGGATCACCCGGATCCTCGACGTGGCCGAGGGGCTTAGCTGAATGGACTCGCTGATCCTCGGGCTGCGGGTAGCCGTAGCCCTGGGCGCGGTGCTGGGCCTGATCTGGTTGCTGCAGCGCCGTCTCGGCAAAGGCACGGGACGACGCCGGGCTGACGCCGCCCTGAGCGTCGTCAGCCGCCAAAGCGTCGGCCAGCGGGCCTCCGTGGTGGTGGTCGACGCCGGCGGGCAGCGCTTCCTGCTCGGCGTCACCGACCACGCCGTCAACGTCCTGCACACCGGCGAGATCCCGGAAGAGCCCGCGGAGGCTCCCGTTCCGGAGCCCCGCCGCGGCGGCGCGGTCGGCGCCTTCGCCCAGATCCTCGCCAGCGCCGGTGTTCCCGTTGGGGCCTCTCCCGCTGCACCCCGGCCCGACGCCGTGGCCCCCGACGCCGGTTCGTCCGCCCAGCCGGCCACCGCAGCCGGCGCCGAGCCGGGCACCCCGGAGCGGCCGCTGTCCCGCCGCAGCTCCATCCACCGCGACTCCCACACCCGGACCTCACCGGGGCGCGGCACCATGGCCGCATCCGCGGCGCACCCGCCGCTGCACGGGTCAATTCTGCACGGGTCGATCCTGGCCGGTTCCACCTGGAAGCAGGCCGCTGCCGCTCTCAGGAGCGGACGCCGCAATTGATCCGCCCTGCCACCGCCCGCCCTGCCCCCGCCCCGACAATGAGCACAAACCGCACCAACACCGGCGCCAGCCGGCCCCTCAGGATCCTGGCGCTCGGCCTTGCCGCCGTGCTGTTCGCTTTCCTGCTGCTCTGGCTCAACGCTTCCGCCGGCCACGCCACCGCCCCCGCCCCCGTCCCGCCGGTTCCGCCAACCCCGCCGGCCAGCCCGGACAACGGCAGCGTCAACATTGAGATCAACGGCATGGACGGGAAACCCTCCACTGCGGTCCTGACCCTGATCGGGATCACGCTGCTGTCCGTGGCGCCCGCGCTGCTGCTGATGATGACCTCGTTCACGAAGATCTTCGTGGTGCTGGCGATGACCCGCAACGCGCTCTCGCTGCCGTCCATCCCGCCCAACCAGGTGCTGGCCGGCCTGGCCCTGTTCCTCTCGATTTTCGTTATGTGGCCGGTCATCAACGAGATGAACACCATCGGGGTGCAGCCCTACCTCAACGGCACGCTCGACTTCAACGGCGCCCTCAGCGCCGGTTCGGGACCGCTGCAGCACTTTATGCTGGCGCACACCCGCGAGGAAGACATCGCGCTGATGACCCGCGCCGCCGGTATGGAGAACCCGGCCACCCCGGAAGCCGTGCCGCTGCAGACGCTCATCCCGGCGTTCATGATTTCCGAGCTCCGCGCGGCGTTCATCATCGGCTTCGTCATCTTCATCCCGTTCCTCGTGATCGACCTCGTTGTCTCCGCGGCCCTGATGTCGATGGGCATGATGATGCTCCCGCCGGTCATGATCTCGCTGCCTTTCAAGATCCTGCTCTTCATCCTGGTGGACGGCTGGGGCCTGATCATCACCTCGCTGATCCAGAGCTACGCGGGCACCGGATGAACGCCAACGCCGTCCTGGACATCTGCCTCCAGGCCATGATCGTGGCCGCCAAGCTCTCGGCCCCGGTGCTGGTGACGGCACTGGTGGTGGGCTTGGCGATTTCCCTGCTCCAGTCCATCACCCAGCTCCAGGAAGCCACCCTCTCCTTCGTGCCCAAACTGGCCGCCGTGGCGGTGGCCCTGCTGATCTGCGGGCACTGGATGATCTCGGAAATGGTCGCGTTCACCAATGACCTCTTCGCCAAGATCCCCTCCCTGCTCGGAGGCCTGTGAGGTGGGCATCCCGATCGACCAGACGTGGCTGGAGGTGCTCCTGCTGGCCACCGTCCGGATGACGGCATTCCTGGTCGTGGCGCCGCCGTTCGCGCACCAGGCCTTCCCCGGGCGGATCAAGGCGATGCTGGGCGTGGGCCTTGGCCTGGCCGTCACGCAGCGGCTGTCCGCCGGTTACACCGCCCGGGACACGGCCGGGTTCTTCACCGGTGTGGTGCTGGAACTGGTCACCGGCCTGGTCCTGGGTTTCCTGGTCATGCTGGTCTTCGCCGCGGTCCAGTCCGCCGGCAGCCTGATCGACCTCTTCAGCGGTTTCCAGATGGCCCAGGCCTTCGACCCGCAGATGATGGTCAACGGCGCCCAGTTCACCCGGCTGCTGCAGATGGCGGCGCTCGCCCTGCTCTTTTCCTCGGACGGCTACCAGCTCGTCATCGGGGGCCTGACCGGGAGCTTCACCGCGCTGCCGCTGGCCGGCGGCCTCGACCTGGCCCAGCCCGTCCAGGCCATGACCTCCGCCGTCACAGGCATGTTCCTCGCCGCCGTCCAGATCGCCGGGCCGCTGCTGGTGGTGCTGTTCCTGGCCGACGTCGGGCTCGGCCTGCTGACCCGGGTGGCCCCGGCACTGAACGCCTTCTCGCTGGGCTTCCCGCTCAAGATCATGCTGACCCTCGCTCTGGCAGGGTTCCTCTTCCTCGCGCTGCCCAGAATCGTCTCCACCCTGGCCGGGCAGGCCGCCAAGACCGTGCTGGGGGTGGGCTGATGTCGGATTCACAGGAGAAAACCGAACAAGCCACCGACAAACGCATGCGGGAGATCCGCTCCAAGGGCCAGCTCTCCCGCTCTCAGGACCTCACGGCCTGGCTGGCGGTCGGCGCCGCCGCCGTGATGATCCCGGCCACGGTGGAACGCGGAGCGAACGCCGCCACCGACCAGGTCTTCAGCGTCCGGGGCGTGATGGCTGACCCGGATCCGGCGAAGGCCGTGAAGGCGCTCGAGGACGGCCTCGGTTCGCTGGCCGGAATCCTCGGTCCCATGCTGATCGTGGTGCTCATCGTCGTCCTCGTCGGCTCGGCACTGCAGGGCGGGATCCACCTGAAGAAGTTCCGCGTGGACTTCGAGAACTTCAAGCTGCTCAGCGGGCTGAAGCGCATCTTCGGCACCCAGGCGCTCTGGGGCGGGGTCAAGGCGCTGCTGAAGGCGAGCGTCGTCGGCCTGGTGCTCTATTCCGTGGTGCAGGGGCTCATCCCGGTGCTGCTCACCGCCGGCGGCCTCCCGGTCTCCGGCGTCGTGGCCGCGGCCGGCGGCGGCATCTCCTCCCTGGTCCAGTTCGCCGTCTTTGCCGGCATCGCCCTCGCGGCCGTGGACTTCTTCGTCGTGATGCGCCGGAACCGGAAGAAAACCCGGATGTCCAAAAAGGAAGTCCAGGACGAAAACAAGAGCAGCGAGGGCGATCCGCTGATCCGTTCCCAGCGCCGCGCCCGGCAGTTGGCGATGAGCCGGAACCGCATGATCGCGGCGATCGGCGACGCCGACGTCGTCCTCGTCAACCCCACACACGTCGCCGTCGCGCTGAAGTACGAACCCGGAAAGTCCGCCCCCCGGGTGGTGGCCAAGGGCGCCGGCCACGTCGCGGCACGGATCCGGCAGGAAGCCGAGGACAAGAACGTGCCGATGGTCCAGGACATCCCGCTGGCCCGGGCGCTGCACGGCGCCTGCGAGCTGGGGCAGGAGATCCCGGTGGATTTCTACCACGCGGTGGCCGGTGTCCTGGCCTTCGTGATGTCGCTCAAGGCCCGCGGCGCCGGCGCCGGGCTGCACCGGATGGCGGGGGCCGCACTGTGAACACTTCTCGAACCAGCGTCTGTGAAAGGACCGCATCATGAACAACAGGCTCGCCCGGCTGGCGGTGCCGATCGGCATCGTGGGCATCGTGCTGCTGCTGGTGGTTCCGGTGCCCGCACCGCTGCTGGATTTCCTGATCGTCTGCAACATCCTGCTGGCGCTGCTGGTCCTACTCACCAGCATGTTCGTCAAGAAGCCGCTGGACTTCTCCGTCTTCCCCTCGCTGCTGCTGGTGGCCACGCTGTTCCGGCTGGGCCTCAACGTCGCCTCCACCCGACTGGTCCTGGGCAACGGCTACGCCGGCCAGGTCATTGAGGCGTTCGGCAAGGTGACCGTGGGCGGTTCCATGATCATCGGCGCCGTGGTGTTCCTGATCCTGGTGGTCATCCAGTTCGTCGTCGTCACCAAGGGCGCGGAACGCGTCGCCGAAGTGGGCGCCCGCTTCACCCTGGACGCCATGCCCGGCAAACAGATGGCGATCGACGCCGACCTGAACGGCGGCCTGATCACCGACACCCAGGCCCGGGAGCGGCGCGCCGAGGTCTCCGCCGAGGCCGACTTCTACGGCGCCATGGACGGCGCCTCGAAGTTCGTCAAGGGCGACGCGATCGCCGGCATCATCATTATCATCATCAACTTCATCGGCGGCATCGCCATCGGCATGCTGCAGCGGGGCATGGAAATCGGCGACGCCCTCAACACCTACGGCCTGCTGACCATGGGCGACGGGCTCGTCACCCAGATCCCGGCGCTGCTGATGGCCGTCTCCACCGGCATGATCGTGACCCGCTCCAATGCGGAGGCGGATATGGGCCGGACGGCGTCCACCCAGCTGCTGCAGTCGCCCAACGCCCTGATGATCGCCGGCGTCGCCGCCCTCGCCATGGCGCTGATCCCCGGCATGCCGCCCCTCCCGTTCGTCCTGGTCGGGGCCGGGCTGATCCTGGCCTCGCGCCGCACCGCGGCCAGCCAGCAGCAGGCCGAACAGGCCCGCGATGCCGAGGCCGCAGCCCTTAACTCCCCGGAGCTTGACCCGAACGAGAAGCTGCTCGAGGACATGCGTATCCACCCCGTGGAGATCCTGCTGGCTCCGGACCTGGTGGACATGGTCTCGGGCGCCTCCGACGACCTGCTGGCCCGGGTCCGGTCGCTGCGGCACAAGATCGCCATGGAACTGGGCCTGGTCATCCCGCCGGTCCGCACCCGGGACAGCGTGGACCTGCCGCCGGCCACCTACGCGATCCGGATCGCCGGCGTGGAGGCCGGCCGCGGCACCGCTCCGGGCGGACAGATGCTGGCCCTCGGCGACTCGCTGGATACGCTGCCGGGCGTGGCCATGATCGAACCGGTCTTCGGGCTCGCCGGGAAATGGATTCCGGCCGAAATGCGCCACAACGCCGAGATGACCGGCGCCACCGTGATCGACCGCGTGTCGGTGCTGGTCACGCACCTGTCCTCGATCGTCACGGCCAACGCCGCCCGGCTGCTGTCCCGCGAGGACGTCCGGGTACTGACCGAGGGGGTCCGCAAGCAGAGCCCCTCCGCCGTGGACGAGCTCACCCCCGCGCTGCTCTCGCTCGCCGAGCTGCAGCGCGTGCTCCAGGGCCTGCTCGACGAACAAGTCCCCATCAACGACCTGGCCCGCATCTACGAGGCGCTCACCCTCCGGGCGCGGGTGTCCACGGACCCGGAATCGCTCGTGGAAGCGGCACGCCAGTCCCTCGGCCCGGCGCTGACCGCCAAGTTCATGGACGGCCCGGTGCTGAACGTGATCATGATCGACCCGCTGCTGGAGCAATCCATGCTGGAGGACATGCGCCCGGCCGAGGGCGGCAGCCAGATCGTGATGGGACAGGACCGGCTCGACGCCGTGCTCCGCTCGGTGGGCAACGCGGTGGACTCCGCGGCCGCCGCGAACCGGCAGGCCGTCCTGGTCTGCGCCCCGGCACTGCGCCCGGCCATCCACCGGCTCCTCGGGGGGCAACCGGGGTCCGTCCCGGTGCTGTCCTACCGCGAAGTCACCTCCGCCAACGTCCGGATCGAAACCGTAGGAGTCGTGCGCCATGCCGAACCGCTATCGGCTTAAGGGAGCCTCGCTGGAGGAAATCCGCAGCAAGGCCGAAGCCCAGTACGGCCCGTCGGCCCGGATCGTTTCCGCCGAACGCGTCATCAGCCCCGGGATCGCCGGGCTCTTCGCCGGGAACCGTTACGAGGCCGTCGTCGAGGTCCAGCCCAAGCACGACGTCGTCACCGGCGAGGTGGTGCCGGAGGCCGACATCCTCACCGAAGGCGAGATCGTGGAGCCGCGCGCCGCCGCGCCCCGCGCTGCTACGCCGGCCGCCGCACCGCCGCACCCGGCAGGCAACCCGGCCAAGAACGCGCCCCGAAACACAGCGCAGGATGCGCCGCGGCCGCGGCCGCAGCCAACGCCGGGCGGTTCCCGCGTCTCCGCTGCGCCCGGCCATGCGCTGCAGGGCGACGCGATCGCCGCCCTGCTGGCGGAGGCCGACGCCGCCGAACGGACGCTGCACCGCTCCGGCGCCGCCGGCGCCCCCGGCCTCTCGACCGAATCGCCGGGCTTCGCCGAACTGCTGGACCAGCTCGGCTCCGGGCTCCGGACGCCGGCGGCCGGCGGGGGACAGGCTGAACCGGACGCTCCGGTGCGTCCGGCCGGCAGCATGGGGGAACGCCCCGCGCCGGACCGCAGCCAGGCGGCGCCGCCGTCGTCCGTGCGGGCGGCCGTACCGGCGCGCGAGCGGATCCCGGTCCCGCTGCGCGGTACCGGGGACCTGGTGGTGCTAGTCGGTCTAGGGGATGACGCGCTGGACACGGCCCTGGCCATGTCGATCGCCGCCGGGGGCGCGGACGTGCGCACGGCGGGGGAGCTGAGCGCCTACGGCCACCTGCACCTGGACGGGCGCCAGAGCGCGACGGCGGCCCGCGCCCACGCGGTGGAGACCGAACAGACGGTGCTGGCCGCCTTCGGTTTGGGCAAGGGCCGCAACACCTTGGCCCGGCTGCAGGCGATCGCGGCCCTCTCCCCGGACCAGCTCTGGGTGGTGGTGGACGCCGGCCGCAAGCACGAAGACACCGTCCGCTGGGTGGGCCAGCTCAGGGCCCGGCTTGAGGTGGCCGCGGTCGCCGTCGTGGGAGCAGCGGACACCGCGACCCCCGAAAGCGTGGACGCCCTGGGCCTGCCAGTGGGCTGGATTGACGGACGGGCGGCGACCCGGCCGGCCCCGTGGGCCGCAGCGCCCGGCCGCGAAGGGTAGATTGAGAGAATGCTGGTACTCACACGCAAACCGGGCGAACAGATCATGATCGGCGACGGCATCGTCATCACTGTTCTGGAGGGCCGCGGCGACGGCGTCCGGATCGGCATCGAGGCGCCCCGCGGCGTCTCGATCCAGCGCCGGGAAGTCATCGAGGCCATCGCCGCGGCGAATCTTGCGGCAGCGGAAGCAGGCGCCGACGCCGGTTCCGGCACCGAGGATGCGCTGCGCGGGCTGATGCCGCCGGCGCCCGCCAGCGACTGAGCCCGCTTAGTGCGAATTGGCGTCGTCGCCGAGGTACTGGGCCATCATCGGCTGGGTGGCGCGGCGCGTAATGGCGAGGGCACGCTCAATGTTTCCCGCCAGCGTCAACTGCTCGAGCACCCCGGCCGGGTCGTTTGACGCTTCGGGCCGTTGCAGGCCCCGGAGCGTTGCCTCGTTGGTGCGGGCGGCCTCGCCGAGGCGGCCCATCAAGGCGCGCAGGCCGTCCAGGTGCTCCTGCAGGACGGTGGGCCAGGAACCCGGCGGTGCGGCGGCTATCAGTTCAACCAGTGTTGCCTGCGCCGGCAGGCCCCATTCGGCCGCCACCGCCGCGGACTCGACATTCCGGGCCAGCGCCTCAAAACGCAGACGGTCCAGCACGCCTTCCACCTCGGAGGCGGTAAAGGGCAGCCAGTGGGTGTTGCCGGCGGCCGCGTGCAGCCGCTGGGTTTCCAGCCGGAACAGGAGCAGCTCCAACTGCCGCCGTTCCTGCCACAGCGCCGCCGAAAGATCCCCTGCACCCATGGGCCCCATTCCCCTGCCATCCCGGCCAAATTACGGCTTTCCGCATTTTCCGCCAAGCTTTTCCCTGAGGGTACACGCAGATTCCGGATCAGGTGATAGGTTTCGTTCTGGGTGCTGCGCCCGGGCTTCGAACACCGCCTCCCATGGGGGGAGTGCGGGACTGTTTGCGGGTGCGGCTCTCAGGGTTTTAAAGCTCCTGATCCGTCTCATGGGGGGACACACTATTGAATCGCGTGGAACGCAACGAGATGGTCACCCAGCACCTTCCGCTGGTTGGCTATCTCGTCTCAGATTTGTGCTCGAAGGCGTCCCACCTCTCGCGCGATGACCTGGCGTCGGCTGGTGCCGTGGCCCTGATTACCTCGGCCGATTCCTTCGACCCGGCCCTTGGCGTACCCTTCGGAGCCTTCGCCCGCCGCCGCATCCTTGGCGCGTTCGCCGACGAGATGCGCGCCAGCGACTGGGCCACCCGCTCCGCGCGCCGCCGGATCAAAGAGACCATGTCCGTCCAGGAAACCCTGGCCGCGGCCCTCGGGCGCACCCCCTCGGTCGACGAGATCGCCTCCGCGCTCGGCGTCCAGCAAAGCGTCGTGGAAGCGGCCCTCGCCGACGCGTCCCGCACCCTCACGCCGCTGGACGACGCCGTCGTCGACACGCTCGCTGCGGAGACCCTGACCCCTGAGCACTCCGTGCTTGCGGACGAACGGCTCCAGTACCTCCGCGCGGCCGTGAAGTCCCTGCCGGAACGGATGCGCTACGTGGTCGAGGAGATCTACTTCGGCGACCGGACCGTCAAGGACCTGGCAGCCGAGCTGGGCTCCACGCACGCGGCGGTGTCGCAGCAGCGCGCCGAGGCGATCCGCCTCATGCGCGACGGCCTGACCGCCCACTACGCGGACGACCCGGACCAGGGCTTCGAGCCGCAGTCCCGGATCACGCCGCGCCGCCGGAACGACTACCTCGCCCAGCTCTCCGAGGCCACGGCCGGCGGCATCACCCGGGCCATCTTCCAGCAGGGCCCGATGCTGAACCAGGCCGTCTGACGACGCGCCGCACCGTTAGTAAGCTCACTTAGTAAGCTGATCGTGAAATTCCGCCGCGGCCATCGCGTGCCGTCTGCTCCCTGGGGTAGCGTCTGAGGCATAACGCCGGACCAGCCGTTCCTACCAAGGAGGATGCATGAAAGCAACACCCACCCTGACGAGCAACCTGCAGGCCGTTCTCGTGGACCTGATCGAGCTCCACGTCCAGGGCAAGCAGGCCCATTGGAACATCGTGGGCACGAACTTCCGCGACCTTCACCTGCAGCTGGATGAGATCATCGAGGCTGCCCGCGGCTTTGCCGACGATCTGGCCGAGCGGATGCGCGCCCTCCACGCACTGCCGGACGGCCGCAGCTCCACCGTTTCCAAGACCACCGCGCTCGCCGAATTCCCGACCGGCCTGATCAACACCAAGGATGCGATCGACAAGATCGTCGCGGCGCTTGAGGCCGCCGTCGGCACCATGCGCAAGGTGCACGACGAGGTGGACGAGGAAGACCCCACCACCGCCGACCTGCTGCACGCCTTTATCGCCAAGCTGGAGCAGTACGCCTGGATGGTGAATGCCGAAACCATGCGTGCCACCGCCAGCGTCACCACACCGGACACCAAGAAGTAGGCGCCACCTTCCACGCGCCTTCCAAGCGTCCGGCGCCGGGTTCCCTCCCGGCGTCGGACGCTTGTCTTTAACCCCTTGACAGCCTCTGCCCCTGCGCAATACTTAAGTATGTGCTTAACAATCAGGGCGGTCCGGACGGAGAGCGGGAGGACAAGGAGCGCGAGCTCGACGGCGTCTTCCACGCCCTCGCGGACCCCACCCGCCGGGCCATCGTGGTCCACCTGTGCGAGGGGCCGGCCACGGTCTCCCAGCTGGCGGAGCCGTTTCAGATCAGCCTGCCCGGCATTGTCCAGCATCTCCAGGTCCTGGAAGCCAGCGGCCTGATCCGCAGCGAGAAGATCGGCAGGGTGCGCAGCTGCAGCATTGTCCCTGCCGCGGTCCGGGGCACCGAGGACTGGCTGGGCCTGCGCCGGACAACGGAGGAGCGCCGCCTTGACCGGCTGGAGCACTTCCTGGATCCCAGCGTCCGCACTGAGCCCTTCCGCCATGAGCCATAAGGAGTCCGTCATGAGTGTCCCCGTTACGCACGCAAGCTTCAGCCTGGAACGCCGCCTGAACGCGCCGCCGGCCCGCGTCTTCGCAGCGTTTGCCGACCACGCCAGCAAGAAAAAATGGTTCGGCGGCCCGCCGGAGTGGTACCAGGGCGAATCCAGCCTCGACTTCCGCGAGGGCGGCCGCGAGACCGACGTCGGCGGCCCGGTGGGCAGCTGGGTCTCGACCATGCATTCCATCTACCACGACATCGTCGAGAACGAACGGATCGTCTACAGCTACGAAATGCTCCTCGACGGTCGGCGCATGTCCGTGTCGCTCAGCACCATCGAACTGGAGCCCGACGGCGACGGCACCGTCCTGACCCTGACCGAGCAGGGCGCGTTCTTCACCGGGACGGCAGCGAGCGACGCCGAGCAGGTGGCCGGGCGCGAGGAAGGCACCGCCGGCCTGCTGGACGCGCTGAAGGCCGCCGTCGAGGCGGGCTGACGCCGGCGCCTAATTCGCCGTCGGCACTTTGCGCAGGACGACGCCGGCAAGCACCGCGGCGCCGGCCATCAGCACCAGCGCGATCGCGGCGGTGATGTGGACGCCGGAGTCGAACGCCGCGCGGGCGGCGGCCATCACGGCCTCTGCCAGCGGGCCAGGCAGGGCATGGGCCAGCTCGGCGGCCCCCGCCAGGGTCTCGCCGGCCTGGGCCGCGGCTTCCGACGGCGCCGCCCCGGCAACGCCGTCGGGCAGCAGGAGGTTGCGCTGGTAGGAGGCGGTCAGGATGGAGCCGAGGATGGCAGTGCCCAGCAGGGAGCCGACCTCGTAGCCGGTTTCCGAAATGGCGGCCGCCGCGCCCGACTTCGCCGCGGGAGCTGCCCCCAGGATCAGGTCGTTGGAGATGGTCTCGGCCGCGCCGACGCCCAGGCAGAGCACCAGCAGGGCAGCCAGCAGCATGCCGGGCCAGGCACTGTGGTCGGCCAGGGCCACCAGGGCGTAACCGGCCGCGCTCAGCAGCAGCCCGCCCGCCACCACAAAGCCGGGCCGGATCCGGCGCACCAGTGGGACCACGAGCAGCCCGGCCGCGACGGTGGCGACCAGTGCCGGGACCATGGCCACTCCGGACTCGGACGGGGACTGGCCCTCAAGCAGCTGCAGGTGCTGGGCGAGGAACAGGATGAAGCCGTTATAGGAAAACAGGGCCAGGACGTTGGCGGTGATCGCGGTGCTGAACACCGAGTTGCCAAAGAGGCTGAGGTCCAGCAGGGGAGTGGCCGAGGTCGAGGCGGCCAGCCGGCGCTGGCGGCGGACGAAGGCGAAGCCCATCAGCAGCCCGGTGCCGAGGGCGGCGAGCGGTTCCGGTGCCACGCCGTCGGTGGCGAGGATCTTGATGCCATAGACCGCCGGCACCATGGCCAGTAGGGACAGGACGATGCTCGGCACGTCCACAGGGCCCGGGTTGGGGTCCCGGGATTCCGGGATCAGCGCGGGGCCCAGGACCAGCAGCGGAGCGATGATCGGCACCGCGACCAATAGGACCGCGCCCCACCAGAGGTGTTCGACGAGCCAACCGCCGACGATCGGGCCGAGTGCGGCGCCGCCGGAGAAGCCCGCGGCCCAGATCGCCACCGCAAGCCGCCGCCGGTTGGGCTCCGGGAAGATATTGCGGATCAAGGACAGCGTGGACGGCATCAGCATGGCACCGAAGAACCCCAGCCCGGCCCGGCCCGCGATCAGCCACTCCGCGCCGGGCGCAAAGGCCGTTACCGCGGAGACGGCCGCGAAGCCGGCGCTGCCAACGAACAGCAGCCGCCGGCGGCCGATCCGGTCGCCCAAGCTGCCCATCGCCACCAGGAGGCCGGCCAGGACCAGCGGATAGGCATCGACAATCCACAGCAGCTCCACCCCGGTGGCATCCAGGCTGCGGGCGATGGCGGGCAGGGCAAAGGTGAGGGCGGTGTTGTCCACGGCCACGAGCAGCACCGGGAACATCAGCAGGGACAGCGCCACCCAGTCGCGCCAGGGTGCGCGTGGGGCCGGGGCGGGGTGAACGGCAGCGGACATGGACGTGGTGCTCATGGAAGTTAACTGTACCGTCTGGACGGTATAGTTAAGAAATGCCGGTCCGGACGGGCATGATGGGAGTCATGGCCAGAAAACCCGTCGCCCGCGAAGCCGTCCTGGATGCCTTCGAGTCCCTGCTCATCACGGAGGGTGAGCGTGCCGCGACGCTGGATGCGGTGGCCCGGACGGCAGGCGTCTCCAAGGGCGGCCTGCTTTACCACTTCCCCACCAAGGACGCGATGATCTCGGTGCTGCTGGAGCGCCTGGACAGGCTCCTCGCAGAAGACCTAGAGGCCATGGCCGCCGCGCCGGAAGGGGCCGCGGCGTATTTCATCAAGTCCTCGGTGTGGGCCGATACGCCGCTGGACAGGGTGTTCGTGGCCGCCACCCGGCTGGCCGAAGTGGCGCACGCCGAGACCCTGAGGCGGATGGCCGGTGTCCAGGAGAGCTGGCTGGCGCTGCTCGCGGCCGACGTGGGCCCGGCTATGGCCAAGCCCGTGCTTTATATGGGCGACGGGCTGTACTTCAACGCCATGCTGGCCCGCGGGCCCGGCGGAGCAGCTCCGGATGTGGCCGGTGACGTGGAGAGCCTGCTGGCCGCCGTCGAACGGCTGCGCGGCTGAGGGGCTGCCCCACCAAAGTACGCTCCCGCAGATATGGCGGGTTTGTACGTGACGCTCCGGCAGGACGTGCGGGAGCGTTGGGGAAATTGACGCCGGAGGTGCGGGAGCGTCCGTTAACGTTCGCGCCGGCCGGGGTAGGGAGTTTGCGGACGCGCGTCCGCCATAGGACAATAGAGGCTGTGACTACGGTCACGAGCAATTGAATAAGCCTTTGATCTGCGGCGGGAGAGTCCTGCAAGTAGGTACAAGCAGGCGCCGTAGGAGCAAACCCTCCCCAGGAATCTCTCAGGCCCATGTACCGCCGCGGCAAGGCAACTCTGGAAAGCAGCAGGCATGTCCTCCAACATGCCGTGCTCACCGACGGTGCAAGCGGAGCCTCGCGAAAGCGGCTGCGCGGAAACTCTCAGGTCCAATACAGAGCGGGGAGGAACCCGAATCAATGTGGCGTACCCTGCGCCGCCTTAGTTATGGAGTTCCTTGTGACTGTTACCTCAGCCTCCACGTCCTTCGTTGACCGGCACATCGGCGCCCGCCGCCAGGCCGACGTCGACACCATGCTGAAGGCCGTCGGCTACGACACCGTCGACGCTCTGGTGGATACCGCCGTCCCGAAGGACATCCGGCAGGACTCCGATCTTGCGCTCGGGGCGGCCCTCAGCGAGGTTGAGGTCCTTGCCGCACTGCGCAGGCTGGCGTCGAAAAACAAGACCGCCGTGCAGATGATCGGCCAGGGTTACTACGACACCGTCACCCCGGCCGTGATCCGCCGCAACATCCTCGAGGCCCCGGCCTGGTACACCGCCTACACCCCGTACCAGCCGGAAATCTCGCAGGGCCGGCTCGAGGCGCTGCTGAACTTCCAGACCATGGTCCAGGACCTGGTCGGGCTGCCGATCGCCAACGCCTCGCTGCTGGACGAAGCCACCGCCGTCGCCGAGGCTGTGCTGATGATGCGCCGGGCCAACAAGAACAAGACGGCGCACGACGGCAAGACCGTCCTCGACGCCGACTGCCTCCCGCAGACCATCGCGATCGTCAAGGGCCGCGCCGAGGCCCTCGGTTTCGAGGTGGAGGTCGCCGACCTGTCCAAGGGCCTGCCCGAGGGCGTCATCAACGGCGTCGTGCTGCAGCAGCCCGGCGCCTCCGGCCGCGTCTTCGACCACTCCGCCGTGATCGCCGCCGCCAAGGAACGCGGCGCGCTCGTCACCGTCGCCGCGGACCTGCTGTCCCTGACCCTGATCACCTCCCCGGGCGAGCAGGGCGCGGACATCGCCGTCGGCTCCGCGCAGCGCTTCGGCGTGCCGCTGTTCTTCGGCGGCCCGCACGCCGCGTACATGGCCGTCCAGAAGGGCCTCGAACGCTCCATGCCCGGCCGCCTGGTCGGCGTTTCCAAGGACAACGCCGGCGTCCCCGCCTACCGCCTGGCCCTGCAGACCCGCGAACAGCACATCCGCCGCGAGAAGGCCACCTCCAACATCTGCACCGCGCAGGCGCTGCTGGCCATCGTCGCCTCCTTCTACGCCGTCTACCACGGCCCGGACGGGCTGAAAGCCATTGCCGAGACCACCCACGGCCACGCCCTGACCATCGCCGCCTCGCTCAAGGCCGCCGGCCTCGAAGTGCTGCACAGCTCCTTCTTCGACACCGTGACCGTGTCCGTGCCCGGCAAGGCCGCGGACATCATCGCCGCCGCGGAGGCCAAGGGCATCAACCTGCGCGCCATCGACGCCGACACCGTCGGCATCTCCGCCGATGAGGCGACGACGGGGAGACACGTCGCCGACGTCGTCGCCGCCTTCGGCGCCAGCGTCGCAGACGCAGACGCCGGCTTCGGCCTGGACGCCGCCGTCGAGCGCACCTCCGACTACCTCCAGCACCCGGTCTTCAACACCCACCGCTCCGAGACCCAGCTGCTGCGTTACATCCGCCGCCTCTCGGACCGCGACCTCGCCCTGGACCGCACCATGATCCCGCTGGGCTCGTGCACCATGAAGCTGAACGCCACGGCCGAGATGGAAGCCATCTCCTGGCCGGAGTTCGCCTCCATCCACCCCTTCGCCCCCGAATCCCAGACCGCCGGCTGGCGCGAACTGATCGAGGACCTCGAAGCCCAGCTGACCGAGATCACGGGCTACGACCAGGTCTCCATCCAGCCGAACGCCGGCTCCCAGGGCGAGCTGGCCGGCCTGCTCGCCATCCGCGGCTACCACCTCTCCCGCGGCGACGACCAGCGCAACGTCTGCCTCATTCCGGCCTCCGCGCACGGCACCAACGCCGCCTCGGCCGTGCTGGCCGGCATGAAGGTCGTCGTCGTCGCCACCGCCTCCGACGGCACGATCGACCACGCCGACCTCACCGCCAAGATCGAGCAGCACCGGGACGCCCTGTCCTGCATCATGATCACCTACCCCTCCACACACGGGGTGTACGACGCCGACGTCCGCGAGGTCTGCGACGCCATCCATGCCGCCGGCGGCCAGGTCTACATTGACGGCGCCAACCTCAACGCCCTCGTCGGCCTGGCCCAGCCGGGCCAGTTCGGCGGCGACGTCTCGCACCTGAACCTGCACAAGACCTTCTGCATCCCGCACGGCGGCGGCGGACCCGGCGTCGGGCCGGTCGCGGCCAAGGCGCACCTGGCGCCGTTCATGCCCGGCAACGCGGCTGACCCGGCCAACGGCGCCGAGGGCACCCCGATCTCCGCCTCCCGCTACGGCTCGGCCGGCGTGCTGCCGATCTCCTGGGCCTACGTGAAGCTGATGGGCGGGCAGGGCCTGACCGAGGCCACCAAGTCGGCCCTGCTCGCGGCCAACTACATCGCGGCCCGCCTCAACGACTACTTCCCGGTGCTCTACACCGGCGAGGGCGGCCTGGTGGCACACGAGTGCATCCTGGACCTGCGCGAACTCACCGCCAAGACCGGGGTCACGGCCGAGGACGTGGCCAAGCGCCTGATCGACTACGGCTTCCACGCCCCCACCCTGGCGTTCCCGGTGGCCGGCACCCTGATGGTCGAACCCACCGAATCCGAGGACCTCGGCGAAATCGACCGGTTCATCACCGCCATGATCGCCATCCGCGCCGAGATCGACCAGGTGGCGCACGGCGACTTCAGCGTGGAGCACAGCCCGCTGCGCAACGCCCCGCACACCGCAGCGGCCGTGATCAGCACCACCTGGGAGCGCAGCTACCCGCGCGAACAGGCCGTCTTCCCGGTCCACACCCTCAAGCAGGACAAGTACTTCCCGCCGGTGGGCCGGATCGACGGCGCCGCCGGCGACCGCAACCTGATCTGCTCCTGCCCTCCGCTCGAAGCCTTCGAAGAAGACACCGCAGACCACTCCGCCACCTCCGCCTCCAACGACTAGGGACAGCCAACGATGACTGAGAACTACACGGCACTGTACGAAGAGCACAAGAAGCTCGGCGCCTCCTTCACGGACTTCGGCGGCTGGCAGATGCCGCTCAAGTACAGCTCCGAGCTCGCCGAACACCACGCCGTCCGCAAGTCCGCGGGCCTGTTCGACCTCTCCCACATGGGCGAAGTCTGGGTCACCGGCCCGGACGCCGCAGCCTTCCTGGACTACGCCCTGGTGGGCAAGATCTCCGCCATGGCGGTCGGCAAAGCCAAGTACTCGCTGATCTGCAACGAGGACGGCGGCATCATCGACGACCTCATCACCTACCGCCGCCCGGCGGGGGCCGACAACACTGAGAAGTTCCTCGTGGTCCCCAACGCCGGCAACGCCAAGGTCGTCGCCGCGGCACTGGCCGAGCGGGCTGCTGAATTCGACGTCACGGTCCAGGATGCCTCCGCCGAGACCTCGCTGGTCGCGGTCCAGGGCCCCAAGGCGGAGGCCATCCTGCTCCGTCTGGTCCCCGCCGCGCAGCACGGGCTCGTCACCGGCCTGAAGTACTACGCCGCCGTCGACGTCCCGTTTATGGTCAGTGGCGCCAGCCAGGACCTGCTGCTGGCCCGCACCGGCTACACCGGTGAGGACGGCTTTGAGATTTTCGTATCCAACGACGACGCCGCCGCCCTTTGGCAGGCGCTCATCGCCATCGCCGAGGAGGGCGAGCTGACGCCCGCCGGCCTCGCCTCCCGGGACTCGCTCCGGCTCGAGGCCGGCATGCCGCTCTACGGCAACGAGCTCTCCCTCGAAGGCGACCCGTTCGCCGCCGGGCTGGGCCCCGTCGTCGCGCTGTCCAAGGAAGGTGACTTCGTCGGCAAGGCGGCACTGGCCGCCAAAAAGGAAGCCGGCGCTGGCACCACCACCGGCCGCAAGCTCGTCGGGCTCAAGGGCCTTGGCCGCCGCGCGGGCCGCGGCCACTACCCGGTCCTGAAGGACGGCAGCACGGTCGGCGAAGTCACTTCCGGACAGCCCAGCCCCACCCTGGGCTACCCGGTCGCCATGGCCTACGTCGACGTCGAGTTCACCGAACCCGGCACGGCCCTGGACATCGACCTGCGCGGCAAAACCGAGCCGTTCGAAGTCGTCGCACTGCCTTTCTACAAGCGCCAAAAGTAGCCCTTGTCGGTCCCGGAGCCGTCGCCGGCTCCGGGACCGGCCGCCGGTTCCCGACTCCGGGACCGGCGGGCCCCGGTATTCACGCGTGCTCGCTCGTCCCTCGCTTAGACGCACGCTTTCGAAAACCGCGGCCAGCCGGCCCCTCAAGGTCAGCTCACCTCCGGTTCCAATCACCTTGGGAGACGCCTTCGAAAGCCAAAGGTGCTGGGGCCCGCACCGCCTACCGCGGCCCGACCCTAGAAGAATCGACGGCCATGTTTCTTTCCGGAGAACTGTTGGCCTCCGGAACTGAACTGGCCATTAGCGGCGGGGGCGCGCCATCCGGAAGCGTGCGTCTAAGCGAGTGCCCCATCGTCAGGGTTCCCTGACCGAGCTTGCGAGGTTAGGGAGACGATGGGGTGTACGAGCGAGCACGCGGAGGATGGCGAACTCCGCCGCGAAACCCAGCCACAATTGATTTAGCCCACGACTTTTCAAACGTAAAGGAAAAACACATGGCAAAAGTTGCCCCTGAACTGCAGTACTCCGACGAGCACGAGTGGGTTGCCCGCGAGGCCGGGAACGTTGTGTCGATCGGTATCTCGGCCGTGGCCACCGACGCGCTGGGCGACATTGTCTACGTTGACCTGCCCGAGGTCGGTTCCGCGGTGACCGCGGGGGAGACCTGCGGCGAGGTTGAGTCGACCAAGTCCGTCTCTGACCTGTACGCCCCGGTGACGGGCGAGGTCACCGAAATCAACCCCGCCGTCGTCGACGACCCCGCGCTGATCAACAGCGATCCGTACGGCGCTGGCTGGCTCTTCAAGGTCGCCGCGGAATCCGACGGCCCGCTGCTCTCCGCGCAGGACTACGCATCCAAGAACGGCGGCGAACTGTGAGCGGCGCAGCGGCAGGGACCGAGACCGTGTTCGAGCAGGTCGTTTCCCCGAGCCTGGACGCTGAGCTGTCGGCGCTGGATCCGGAGATCGCCGCGAAGATCGACGCCGAACTCACCCGCCAGCGCGACGGCCTGGAAATGATTGCCTCGGAAAACCACACCGCCAAGGCCGTGATGCAGGCGCAGGGCTCGGTGCTGACCAACAAGTACGCCGAGGGCTACCCGGGCAAGCGCTATTACGGCGGCTGCGAGCACGTCGACGTCGTCGAACAGCTCGCTATCGACCGGGTCAAGGCCTTGTTCGGCGCCGAATATGCCAACGTCCAGCCGCACTCCGGCGCCCAGGCCAACGCCTCGGTCATGCATGCCCTGATCCGCCCGGGCGACACCATCATGGGCCTGAACCTGGCGCACGGCGGCCACCTGACCCACGGCATGAAGATCAACTTCTCCGGCCGGCTGTACAACGTGATCCCGTACCAGGTCCGGGAAGATGACCACCGGATCGACATGGCCGAGGTGGAGCGTCTGGCCCAGGAGCACAAGCCGCAGCTGATCGTGGCCGGTTGGTCCGCGTACGCCCGCCAGCTCGACTTCGCGGAATTCCGCCGGATCGCCGACTCGGTGGGTGCCTACCTGATGGTGGACATGGCCCACTTCGCCGGGCTCGTGGCCGCCGGGCTGCACCCCTCGCCGGTGCCGCACGCGCACGTCACCACGTCCACCACGCACAAGACCCTCGCCGGTCCGCGCGGCGGCATCATCCTCTCGAACGACGCCGACATCGCCAAGAAGATCAACTCGGCCGTGTTCCCGGGCCAGCAGGGCGGACCGCTGGAGCACGTCATCGCCGGCAAGGCCGTGGCGTTCAAGATTGCCGCCTCGCCCGAGTTCAAGGAACGCCAGGAACGCGTGCTCGCGGGCGCCCGGATCCTCGCCGAGCGCCTGGTCCAGCCAGACGTCACCGCCAAGGGAATCAACGTGATCTCCGGCGGCACCGACGTGCACCTGGTCCTGGTGGACCTGCGCAACTGCGAGCTGAACGGGCAGGAAGCCGAGGACCGCCTCGCGGAAATCGACATCACCGTCAACCGCAACGCCGTCCCGTTCGACCCGCGCCCGCCGATGGTCACCTCGGGCCTGCGGATCGGCACCCCGGCGCTCGCCACCCGCGGCTTCGGCGAAGCCGCCTTCGCCGAGGTGGCGGACATCGTCGCCGAGGCGTTGACCGCCGACGCCGGCGCGGACCTCTCCGGACTGCGCACCCGGGTCGAAGCCCTCGCCGCCGCCCACCCGCTCTACCCGTCGGTTGCTAACCTCGGCTAACGACCGCTCTCCCGGATCCGATCTCTTTCGGGTTGGCTCCGGGCCCGGCGGAGCCGGACTTTTCACGCGTGCTCGTTCGTTCTCCCCACCGTCCCCCTAGCCTCGCAAGCTCGGCCAGGGAACCCTGACGGCGTGGGCCCCCGCTTAGACGCACGCTTTCGAAAACTGCGTCGCGCTGGCCCCTCGTGGTCTTGCTCGCCGCCGCTTGGTGACTCGCGAACGGTGGTTGGGTGGGGTCCGGAAGCGTGCGTCTAAGGGAGGGCGACGTCCGCTCAGCGGGCGGCGTCGACCGAGCACGCGGAGGAGCCCCGCCCAACCACCAACCCAGCCCTCCCACCGACCGCAGTGTTTTAGTTAGGATTTAGTAATGGCTGTAGGCGTCTTTGATCTGTTCTCGATAGGAATAGGTCCGTCGAGTTCGCACACCGTGGGGCCGATGCGGGCTGCTGCGGTGTTTGCCGAGGAACTCAAGGCCTCGGGGGACCTGGAGCAGGTCGCGTCACTGCGGGTTGACCTGTATGGCTCGCTCGCCGCCACCGGACACGGCCACGGCACCATGACTGCCATCCTGCTCGGCCTTGAGGGCTACCATCCGGAGAAGATCCTGCCGGAGGAAGTCGAGGGCCGCCTGGCCGCGATTGCCCAGACGGGCACCCTCCAGCTGGCGGGTGCGGTGCCCCTGCCCTACGGGGTGAAGGACATGGTGCTCCGGCCGCTGACGATCCTGCCCCGGCACACCAACGGCATGACGTTCACCGTCTCCGGCGCCGACGGCGCCGTCCTGCACAGCGCCACGTTCTTCTCCGTCGGCGGCGGTTTCATCGTCCGCGAAGGCGAGGAGGACGCGGCCCTGAAGGAACTCGACGAGTCCAAGAAGGAACTTCCGCTGCCGTTCCGCACGGCCGCTGAACTGCTGGGCCGCTGCCAGTCCAAGGGCCTCTCGATCGGCGACATCATGCTGGTCAACGAGCGCGCCTCCCGCAGTGACGAGGAAATCCGCGAGGGGCTGCTGCACATCTACTCCGTCATGGCCGAATGCGTGGAAACCTCCCTCAAACGCGAAGGCCTGCTTCCCGGCGGCCTCAAGGTCCGCCGTCGGGCCCCCGACTGGCACGAACGCCTCATGAAGGAAAACCACGGCCAGGACCCGGACTACCGGGACCCAAAATACTGGCAGGAGTGGGTGAACCTGATCGCGCTGGCGGTGAACGAGGAGAACGCCTCCGGCGGCCGGGTTGTCACCGCGCCCACCAACGGCGCCGCCGGGATCATCCCCGCGGTGCTTTACTACGCGTTGCACTTCGCCCCCGGCATGGACAAGGCCACCCAGCAGGACCGCGACGACGTAGTGGTCAAGTTCCTGCTGACCGCCGGCGCCATTGGGGTGCTCTACAAGGAGCAGGCCTCCATTTCCGGCGCCGAGGTCGGCTGCCAGGGCGAGGTGGGCTCGGCGTCGTCAATGGCGGCCGCCGGGCTGGCCGAGGTCATGGGCGGCACACCCCAGCAGGTGGAGAACGCCGCCGAGATCGCGATGGAGCACAACCTCGGCCTGACCTGCGACCCGATCGGCGGGCTCGTGCAGATCCCCTGCATCGAACGGAACGCCATCGCCGCGGCCAAAGCCATCAACGCCGCCAAGATGGCCCTCTGGGGCGACGGCTCCCACCGGGTCTCCCTGGACGAGGTGATCGTGACCATGCGCGAGACCGGCAGAGACATGAGCTCCAAATACAAGGAAACCGCGATGGGCGGCCTCGCCGTCAACGTGGTGGAGTGCTGATCCGCCGGCTCAGTTGTGCAGTGCCGCCCACAGATTCAACGACGAGGCGAACACGACCCAGGACAGGTAGGGGAGCATCAGCAGCCCCGCCGGGCGGCTGATCGGGCCGAACCGCAGCACCGTGACCGCCACGGCTACGGCCAGCGCGGCGATGATGGCGAAGCCGATCCAGAGGGCAGCCGGACCCAGCACCGGGTACAGGCCGAAGAACACCGGAGTCCACAACAGGTTCAACACCAGCTGGACGGCGTACGCGGTGAGCGCGGCCCTGCTGCCATCCGCCCGGCGGCGCCAGACCAGCCACGCCGCCACGGCCATCGCGGTATATAGGAGGCTCCAGACCGGACCGAAGAGCCAATTCGGCGGGGACCAAGGAGCCTTGTCCGCCGTTGCGTACCAGCCGTCGACATTGCTGGCGCTGGCCAGTCCGCCGAGCGCGGCCACCACTGCCGAGGCGCCGAGCAACACCAGCAGGCCCAGCGCCTGGGCACCGGGCCGGCGCTTCCCGGCACCGCCCGGGCCGGATTGCGGGCGGACGACGGACGGTTCCGGCTGCGCTTGCATACCTCCAGCCTAGTCCCGGCGCCAGCGGCCGGCCCAGGGCCGCGGGACCCTGAGGCCCTGGCCGCCGGATAGACTTGAGGTTGCATGTTCGCCATGCCGCCGAAGCTCGTTCCGCAAAGATTGGATACCGCACCCTTGCGAGAATTCACTGCCCGCTTTGCCTCCGCCGAAGAGGTCGCCAACTGGGACGCCCACGTCACCGCGAACCCCAACGGCGGGAATCTGCTTCAATCCGAGGCCTTCGCTGAGGTCAAACAGCACTTCGGCTGGAAGCCCCTCCACCTGGTCTACGAGACGGCTGATTACTCGAGCTACAACCTCGTCCTGGAAAAGTCCCTTCCCGTTCTCGGCAAACTCTGGTACCTCATCAAGGGACCGGACGTCGCCTCGGTGGAGGATATCCCCGGCATCGCGGCGGCCAACGCGGACTTCGTCAAGCGCGCCCGGCTGGGAGTCTTTGCCATCAAGATCGAGCCCGACATCGTCCTGTCCGAGGACGCCCGCCGCGTCATCGAAGGCGCGGGCCTGGTCAAGACCCACAACCTGCAGCCCAACGACTCCACCGCGCTGCTGGACATCTCGCCGCAGGAAAACCAGCTGCTGCGCAACCTCCACTCCCGCGGCCGCAACGCCGTCCGGCGGGCCATCCGCGAGGGGGTCGAAGTCCACAACGTGGAGCCGACCGAAGAAAACTTCCGGGCCATGTACGCGCTGATGACCACCACCGTGGAGGCCAAGTCCCAGGTCCGGGTCCGCGAATACGAGTACTACCGCCAGTTCTGGACCAACTTCCTGGACCGCGGCCAGGGCCGGCTGCTCTTCGTCTACGAAAACGGTGTGCCCTCCGTCGGCGCCTTTGTGATCAACTACGGACGCAAGGGCACCTACAAGGACGGCGGCTCGCTGCAAAAGCGCAGCCAGTACGGGGACTCGCACTTGGTCCAGTGGACGGCCATCAACCAGCTCAAGGAACTCGGCTGCACCGAATACGACTTCTGCGGCACCCCGCCCAGCGACCAGCTCAAGGACACCTCCAACCCCTTCCACGGCCTCGGCCTGTTCAAGACGAGCTTCAGCAAGACCGTCACGGACTTCGTCGGCTGCTACGACCAGGTCCTGAGCCCGCTGAAGTACAAGGCCTGGATGGCTGCCGGGGAGCGCGTGGCGCGCCAGCTGTACACGCGGCGCACGGGCCAGCAGTTCTACTAGACCGCCCGCAAGGTGAAGTGAGGAGGCCGGAATGACCAAAACACCCGACGGCCGCCGCGGGCCGCAGACGGACGGCCTGCCCCGGACCGAGCCGATGTCGGCCCTGCAGGTGCGCCAGAACGCCGCCGCCAAACGCATGCTCCGCAGGCTGGTCCAGGGCGAGAACCCGCCCACCGCGCCGCTGAGTATTGTCGACCGGCTGGCCGGCAGCCCCTACGCCAACCCGATGATCCAGGTCGGCGGCGTGGACACCTCCGCCCGCAAGACCATCGACTTCGCCCTCAAGCTGGCCGAATCGATGTTCCGGTACGGCGCCGGAGCGCTTGAGGTGGAGACCAGCATCATCGCCATCACCGCCGCGCTGGGGCTAAAGAACATCGAAGTGGACATCACCAACCAGTCGGTGGCCATCAACTACGCCCCGAAGGACCAGACCCCCATCTCGCTGCTGCGCGTGGTCCGGTCCTGGACCAACAACTACGCCGGCCTCGCCCAGGTCCACCAGTTGGTCACGGACATTGTGGCCGGGGGCGTGGGCCGCGAGGAAGCGATACGCCGGCTCGACGAGATCACGCACAGCCCGAAGCCGTTCCCGCGCTGGATGGTCACCGTGGCGTTTGGCGTCTTCTCCGCCGTCTTCGTCGGCGTCCTGGGCGGCGGGCTGGCCGCCTCCGGGATCGCGTTCCTGTCCAACCTGTTGGTCAGCCTGCTGGCGCGGCAACTGGGCCGCTGGCGTACGCCGGACTTCTTCATCACGGCGGCGTGCTCCTTTGTGGTCACCCTGGTCGCGCTGTTGCTGTGGCGCTTCGGCAGCCCGCTGGGGATCAACATCGCCCCCGCCATCGTGGTGGTGGGCGGCATCCTGCTGCTCCTGCCCACCGGACGGCTCGTCTCCTCGGTCCAGGACGCGATCAACGGCTTCCCGGTCACCGCCGCCGGCCGTTTCCTCTCCACCATGCTGACGTTCGGGGCGCTCGTCTCCGGGATCGCGGTCGGCTTCGTCGTCGGCGCGATGACCGGGATGGAAGCCATTGACGTCACCGAAACATTCCCGCCGAAGTATCCCTTGTGGGTCCTGGTCCCGCTGGTGGCGATCGCCGTCGTCGCGATCGGCGTCACCGAGCAGACCTCGCTGAAGCTGCTGCTCCCCACGGCGGCCGTCGGCGTCGTCGGCCATCTGGTGCTGATCGGCGGGACAGCGGCCGGCATCGGCCCCCGGTTCGCCCCGGCCCTCGCCGCCGTGGTCATCGGCCTCCTGGCCCGGGTGGTGGCGCTCCGGATGGGTGCCCCGCAGCTGGTCGTGGCCGTGCCCGCCGCCCTCATCCTGCTGCCCGGGCTGACTATATTCCGGTCCATGTATGTGTTGACGATCGAGGAATCCGAGATCCTGATGGGCGCCGGCGGCATGCTCAACGCCGGGGCGATTGTGCTGGGCGTCGCGGCCGGAATTGTGCTGGGCGATACGCTCGCTAGGCCGCTGACCCGGAGCCTGGCCAGCAACGAACGACGCCGGGCCCGGCGCCGCTAGGCCGGCGCCGGCCCCGGCAGCCGGGAAGGGCCGGCTAGATCTTGCCGACGGGCAGTTTTTTCTCGGCCTGGAATTCGTCCTCCACCCGGCCCCTGGCCCAGTAGCCGGACAGCGAGACCTGCCCGCGTTCCAGGCCGCGCTGGGCAAAGAAAACCTCGCGCAGGGACTTCATGGAGCCGCGCTCCCCGTGCGCGAAGACGTGGACCCGGCCCTCGGGCCACTGCGCATCGCGCACCGCCTCCACCAGCAGTCCGCCGTCGCCGGCCGGAGTGCCGCGGCGCAGCAGCCAGTGTAGCTGGACCCCGGCGGGGGCGTCGATCGCCAGGACATCGGCGTCGCCGTCCACTTCCAGGAAGGCCAGGCCGCGGGCGTCCCGGGGCAGGGACTCGATCGCTGCGCTGATCGCCGGCAGGGCGGACTCGTCGCCGGCGAAGAGGTGCCAGTCGGCCGCAGGGTCGGGGTTGTAGCCCCCGCCCGGCCCGGTGAACACGAGGGCGTCCCCGGCCTGGGCTGCGGCGGCCCACGGTCCGGCTAGGCCTTCATCGCCGTGGATGACGAAGTCGATCGCCAGCTCACCCGCGGCCGGATCAACCCAGCGCACGGTGTAGGTCCGGGTGTGCGGCCACTGCTCCCGCGGGTGCGACTCCCGGATGGCCCACAAATCCAGCGGCTGCGGGTAATCGACCCCGGGTTGCGGGAAAGCGATCTTGATGTACCGGTCCACGTAGTCGTTGTTGACATAAGCGGCGAAGCCGGGGCCGCCGGCGACGATCCGGACCATGTGCGGTGACAGCTGCTCGCGGCGCAGGACCGTGAGATTGGTCTGGGGCCGGGAGTTCCGGTTGGCGGTGGTGGCGGCGGGGACGGAAGTCATGCAGCCAAGCCTAGCCAAGAACCGGGTCAGGGCAGCGGCGGCAGTTCCCAGTCCACGGTCCCGTCACCCTGGGCGGCGAGCAGCTCGTTGGCCCGGCTGAAGGGCCGCGAGCCGAAAAAGCCGCGGGCGGCCGACAGCGGGCTGGGGTGGGCGCTGGCGATCACGGCGGCCGTGCCCAGCAGCGGCCGCACACCCTCGGCGTCCTTGCCCCAGAGGATCACGACGAGCGGCACCGGGGCGCCGTCGTCGCCGCGCCGCTCCGCGACGGCGCTGATGGCGGCCGCCGTGACGGCTTCCCAGCCCTTGTTGCGGTGCGACCCGGCGGCTCCGGCCCGAACGCTGAGCACCCGGTTGAGCAGCAGCACCCCCTGCTCCGACCAGCGGCTGAGGTCGCCGTGCACGCGCGGCGGCAGCCCCAGGTCGGCGTCGAGCTCCTTGTAGATGTTGGCGAGGCTGCGCGGGATCGGACGGGTGCCGCCGTCCACCGCAAAGGACAGCCCGACGGCGTGGCCCGGCGTGGGATACGGGTCCTGGCCCACAATCAGCACCCGGACGCCGGCCAGCGGCTGCCGGAAGGCCCGCAGCAGGTTCGAGGGGGCCGGCAGCACCTCGTGGCCGGCGGCGGCCTCGGCGGCGACGAACTCGAGGGCCGCCCGCAACTGCCCCTCGACGGGGGCCAGCGCCACGGCCCAGTCCGGGGCGAGAAGTTCCTCCAGCGGCAGTCGTGCCAGCGCCGCGAAGTCCTCCGCCCCGCCGCCCCCGGGTTCGAACTGGAAGAGCGCCTCGGAATCAAACGAATCAAACACGGTCCCATTCTCGCAGGACACCCGCCGCCCCTTCGGGGCTGGCCAAATGACAAGCCTGTTATTCGGCCGTAACATGTGGGGAGACCCATCCGATCGAGCCAGGGAGTGTGCAGTGGCCGAAGCAGCACCCGAGTACCTGCCCGCGGAAGACGCCGACGCCGGGCCGGCGGCGGCGTCCGAAGATTCGCCGCTGAGCAGCCGGGACCAGCAGATGCTCGCGTTGGAGCGGCAGTGGTGGAAGTACGCTGGCGCCAAGGAACAGGCCATCCGGGAGCTCTTTGACCTCTCCGCCACGCACTATTACCAGATCCTCAACGCCCTGATCGATACCGAGGCGGCGCTGGCCCACGATCCCATGCTGGTCAAGAGATTGCGTAGACTACGTACGTCACGCCAACGTGCCCGCACGGCACGCCGTTTGGGCTCGGACGCGTAAACGCGCGTAAAGTCCGGCCGGAGACGCGGTATTCCGCGGGGATTCCGGCGCCGGACCACCAGCCAGAAATCAGCAAGGACGTCGTTTTACCATGACCAAATACGCTCGGGATGAATTTGATCGGGTCCCGGAGACCTCCACCCGCCAGGGTGTCCACCGGGCAGTCTCCGCCCCCGCCGCCCGCCGCCTGGGTGCCATCCTGGCCGTCGGCGCCGCGGCCCTGGCGATCGGCCTCGTCGCGTTCTTCCTTCTGCCCAAACTAGGCTTCGGCCCCGGCAGCTCCGCCATGACGGCGGACCAGGCCGGCAGCAACTCGGCGGCCTCGCAGGCGCCCACCACCGCCGCGGCGGGCAGCACTCCGTCCGCCAGCAAAACGCCAGCCGGCACCCTTGCGCCGGCAGCCTCCAAGCCGACCCCTTCGGCAACCCCCTCGGCCACGCCGGGCGGCGCCGTGGACAAGACGCAGCCGGTGGCCGTCTACAACGCCACCGGGACAGCGGGCTTGGCCGGCCGGGTCGGCTCCACGGTCACCGCCGCGGGCTGGGCCGCGGGCCCGCTCGGCAACTGGGGCGGCGCACCCCAGCAGACCTCCGTGGTCTTCTACAACGGCCCGGCCCAGAAGGCCAACGCCGAGGAGCTGGGCTCGCTCCTCGGAATCGGCACCCTGGTGGATTCGGCCGAATTCCAGATGCCGCTGGTCGTAGTCCTGGGCCCCGGGTTCGAATAACGCCCGCCGGCCCGCCGGCTTCGGTTACGCCTGAATAACTATTCCGGGCGGACGCGTGCCCGTGCCGGCGCCCGGGTGGAGGCCTGTGGGTACAGTGACTGCGGACTTCGTTCCGCATACCGCGGCGCACATCGGGGTGGGCCGTTAGCAAGCTAGCTGAAAGTGTGGAGAACATGGCACTGGGGACCGTCAAGTGGTTCAACGCCGAAAAGGGCTACGGCTTCATCACCGTCGACAGCTCCGGGGCGGACGTCTTCGTGCACTGGTCCGCGATTGCCGGTGAGGGCTATCGCGCCCTGAGCGAGGGCCAGCGGGTGGAGCTGGAAGTCGGCGAAGGCGAAAAGGGTCCCCAGGCCGAAAGCGTCCGGCCCGCCTAGTGGCTTCCTCCACGGCGGAAGCTGACCCCAGTAACATCGAGCGCCGGCGGAACGCCCGGCGCTTCAGCCGCGCCGCAGTTACCGGCGTGGCCGCCACCCTGGCGCTGGCAGCCTGCGCCGGGCCCACCGGCAACGCCCGGCTGGACCCAGCCGAGGCAAGCGGCGACGGCACCCTGCGGATCGGCCTGATTCTGGATAACACCGGAACACAGGACTTCCTCAACGCGCCGCAGCTGGCGGCGGCAAAGCTGGCCGTCAAGGAAATCAACGCGGCGGGAGGCCACAAAGGCAAGCCGGTGGAACTGCTGCCCTCAGCGGTTGGCACGGACACCGCCGCCCAGGCCAAGGACCTGGTGGCGGCCAAAGCCGACGTTGTCATCGGCCCCACCGACTCCAGCCGGGCCGCGGGCGCCATCGACGTGCTCGCGCGGGCGAAGGTCGCGATCATTTCCCCGGCGAACACCGCACCCGGGCTAAGCACCTACAAGAGCGGCGGCTACTACTTCCGCACCGCCGCGGCCGACGTGGCGCAGGCGTCGATCCTCGTCAAACTCGCCAAGGACGGCGGCGCCAAGACCATCGCCGTCGTGCACGAGGAAGGCGACTACGGCAAGGACGTCTCCGTCGCCGTCGCAGCGGCAGCGAAGGCCGCGGGCCTGGGCACCGCTGTCGACGCCGAGTTCAAGGCCGGCCAGGCCCAACAAGCGGCAGCTGCCGCCAAGGCAGCGGCCCCGGACGCCGTCGTGCTCGTGGCCCGCGACGGCGCCCAAGGCGCCATCGCCGAGCTCAACAACGCGGGCCTGGCCGGGAACAAGCTCATCCTCAGCGACGGCGCGGTCAACCAGTACGGCGCCGGCCTCGGCTCCAAGGCCCTGGACGGCGCCCGCGGGGTCCTGCCCGGGACCTTCCCCTCCGCGCACTTCCAGGCCGAACTCGTGGCCGTTGATCCGGGCCTCAAAGACATGGCCTTTGCCGCCGAGACCTATGACGCCGTCAACCTCGCCGCCGTTGCTGCCGCCGCGGCAGAGGACGACGCCGGCACCTCGATCGCCTCGAAGCTGGTCTCCGTATCCGGCGGCACGGCGGCGAACGGCGGTGCCGGTGCTCCCTCCGGCGAAGCAGCGGCGTGCAAGTCCTACCGGGACTGTGTGGCCGCCCTCCGGGCCGGCAAACGCCCCGATTACGACGGCGCCTCCGGCCCGATCAATTTCGACAGCAACGGCGACGTCACCGCCGCCGCCTACATGGTCTACAGCTACGGCACGGACAACATCGCCACGATGACCGGCAGCGAAACCGCCCGCAGCACCGGCTCCTGATCGCTGGTAGCGAAGCGCCCCGCGCGGCGGCGCCGCCATCCGCCGCCACTGCTTGCACTCTCCCCGGGGGAGTGCTAATTATTGAGTTAGCACTCCCGCGTATTGACTGCTAACACGACGCCCGGTTTCGGCCGGCTGCGGCCGTGGGAGCGGGCGGTCCGGGAGCGAGAGAAATACCTGGCTGGGGTGAGATCCCCGGCCCGGCGGCATACAGAGGCTGCCGGGCAGGAATCGTCCGTCGCGGGCACCAAAGCCCAGGTTCATTCTTAACGACTGTCCCGAAAGGACTACTGCCGTTATGGCCAAGATCATTGCATTTGATGAAGAGGCACGCCGCGGTCTTGAGCGGGGCCTGAACATCCTCGCCGACGCCGTCAAGGTCACCCTCGGCCCGCGTGGACGCAACGTCGTCCTCGAAAAGAAGTGGGGCGCCCCCACGATCACCAACGATGGTGTTTCCATCGCCAAGGAGATCGAACTGGACGACCCGTACGAGAAGATCGGCGCCGAGCTGGTCAAGGAAGTTGCCAAGAAGACCGACGACGTCGCCGGCGACGGTACCACCACGGCCACCGTGCTGGCCCAGGCCCTCGTCAAGGAAGGCCTGCGCAACGTCGCGGCCGGTGCCGACCCGCTCTCCCTGAAGCGCGGCATCGAAAAGGCCGTTGACGCCGTCACCCGCGAGCTCCTGGCTTCCGCCAAGGAAATCGAGACCAAGGAAGAGATCGCCGCCACCGCGTCCATCTCTGCCGGCGACAACGAAATTGGCGCCCTGATTGCCGAAGCCCTGGACAAGGTCGGCAAGGAAGGCGTCATCACCGTCGAGGAGTCGAACACCTTCGGCCTCGAGCTGGAGCTCACCGAGGGCATGCGCTTCGACAAGGGCTACATCTCGGCCTACTTCGTCACCGACGCCGAGCGCCAGGAAACGGTCCTCGAGGACCCGTACATCCTGATCGTCAACTCCAAGATCTCCAACGTCAAGGAACTGGTTGCGGTCCTCGAAAAGGTCATGCAGTCCAACAAGCCGCTGCTGATCATTGCCGAGGACATCGAGGGCGAGGCCCTGGCCACCCTGATCGTCAACAAGATCCGTGGCACCTTCAAGTCCGTCGCCGTCAAGGCTCCGGGCTTCGGTGACCGCCGCAAGGCGCAGCTGGCCGACATCGCCATCCTCACCGGCGGCCAGGTCATCTCCGAGGAAGTCGGCCTCAAGCTTGAGACCGCCGGCCTCGAGCTGCTTGGCAAGGCCCGCAAGGTCGTTGTTACCAAGGACGAGACCACCATCGTCGAAGGTGCCGGCGACGCCGACCAGATCGCCGGCCGCGTCTCCCAGATCCGTGCCGAGATCGAGAACTCCGATTCCGACTACGACCGCGAGAAGCTGCAGGAACGCCTGGCCAAGCTGGCCGGCGGCGTTGCAGTCATCAAGGCCGGTGCCGCAACCGAGGTTGAGCTCAAGGAACGCAAGCACCGCATTGAGGACGCCGTCCGCAACGCCAAGGCTGCTGTCGAAGAGGGCATCGTCGCCGGCGGTGGCGTGGCCCTGATCCAGGCCGGCGCCAAGGCGTTCGCCAACCTGCAGCTCGAAGGTGACGAGGCAACCGGCGCGAACATCGTCCGCGTAGCCATCGACGCCCCGCTGAAGCAGATCGCTTTCAACGCCGGCCTTGAGCCCGGCGTTGTGGTGGACAAGGTCCGCGGCCTGCCCGCCGGCCACGGCCTGAACGCTGCCACCGGCGAATATGTCGACCTGCTGGCTGCCGGCATCAACGACCCGGTCAAGGTCACCCGCTCTGCCCTGCAGAACGCGGCTTCCATCGCCGGCCTGTTCCTCACCACCGAGGCCGTCGTGGCCGACAAGCCGGAGAAGAACGCTCCGGCCATGGGCGGCGGCGACGACATGGGCGGCATGGGCGGCATGGGCGGTTTCTAACCATCCGGCTTTCCAGCCCTGAACGCCCGGCCTGACGGATTCCCGTCAGCGCAGTACGTTCGACGACGGCGGTCCCACCTTTGGTGGGGCCGCCGTCGGCGTTAACCCCGAGGCCAGGGCGCTCCCTCAGTTGGTGCGCCGGTGGTGCGGCGGTGGTGCGGGAGCGTTGGGGGATTTGGCGGCGGTAGTGCGGGAGCGTTGGGTGGCGGAGGTCTGGCAGGATGGTGCAGTGACGATTACAGCAGCGGCCGACGGTTCGGCTTTAGGAAATCCCGGCCCGGCCGGATGGGCCTGGTACGTGAACGATGACTGCTGGCGTGCCGGCGGTTGGCCGCACGGCACCAACAACCAGGGCGAGCTGATGGCGGTCCTGGACCTCTTCCGGGCCACCGCGCACGTCCCGGACGAGGACCTGCACATCCTGTGCGACAGCCAGTATGTGATCAACTCGGTGACCAAGTGGATGCCGGGTTGGAAGCGGAAGGGCTGGCGGAAGTCCGACGGCAAGCCCGTACTCAACGTCGAGCTGCTCAAGGAAATCGACCAGGCGCTCACCGGACGCAAATACACCTTCGAATGGGTCCGCGGGCACGCCGGCCACGATCTTAACGAAGCGGCCGATGAACGCGCCCGGGCCGCCGCCACCGCCTACCAGCAGGGCGTCGCGGCCAGGCAGGGCCCCGGCTTCGTCCGCGCCGGCGACACGGCTGCTCCGGCCCCCGCCGGCAACGCTGCCGCCCCCGCCGCGCGGCAGACTGCCGCGCAGCCCCGCCCCGCAGCCCAGGCGGAGTCCCGGCAGCCGCTGGCCGCCCGCGCCGGCACCCGGGAGGTGTTCGCTGAACCGACCCTGTTCGGTGAATCCGGGCTGTTCGCCGAACCCGACCTTTTCAGCGAGCTGGAAGAGGAATCCCGGGCAGCCGCGGCCGGTCCGGAACAAAGCCCGGAGGATGTCGTCGAGTCGCTGGAGCGCGAACTGCTGCTCCCCGAGACCCGTGCGGACCTGGGACGCCTGGGCGTGCTGCTGCATCCTGACTTCACCGAGATCGGCAGCTCGGGGCGGCTCTGGACCCGCGACGAGCTGATGATGGAATTGGAGGAGAATCCCGACAGCACGGCCGAACTCGAGCTTCTGGCCGCGGACCGGCTCGGCGACACGGCGGTGCTACTGACCTACCGCAGCCACACCCGCGTCGGGGCGGTGCTGCGCAGCTCCCTGTGGGTGCTGGACGGTGCCCAGTGGCGCCTGCGCTTCCACCAGGGCACCCCGGAGGCCTAGCTGCCGCACAGGACCGCGGCCGGCCACCGGGGAGCCGGCTAGCTGAACCGCTGGGTGTTGTTCAGCTCGGCCTGGGCGTAGCTGGCCGCTGCAGAGTTGAGCGCGAGGTTGATCGAGGCCAGGGAGGCCTCGACCTTGCCCTGGGTCAGCACCCACTCGGCGAGCAGGGCCTGGAAGTTCGTGGCAGCCGAGCCGCGCCAGCTTGCCTGCAGCTCGTCCAGCCCGTGCCGCATCGCCTGCACGTCGGCGCTGATTCTCTCGACCGTGGCCTGGACGTTGGCGGACTTGAGCTGGAGCAGTTCGGTATCGACGGAAATAATGCTCACTTCGGTGGCCTTTCGACGGCTGGGGGTGCCCGGACTTTCCGGACACTGTGAGCCTAGGCAGCTGCCGTCACCGGTCCCAGCACGCAGAACCCCTATGTGGAAAACGCTAGCTGCGCGCCGGGCCGCCTGGTTCGGCTCCGGACCCCACGTGAGGGCTGGCTCCGGACTCCGCCTCGGCGTCGGGGCCGGTATGCAGGCCGGTCCCGGCAACGGAGTCGGTGCCGTGCTCGGGGCCGGCCAGCTCCGCCTCCGGAGGCTCCGCGTCCGCCAGGTACGGGAGGCTGACCACCAGGGTGGCGCCGCCGCCCTCGGTCGGCTCGACGCGGACGGTGCCCGAGTGTGACCCAACGATGGCGGCCACGATCGCCAGGCCCAGGCCGCTGCCGCCGGTTTCCCGGGTCCGGGAGGTGTCCGCCCGGTAGAAGCGTTCAAAGATCCGGGCCGCCTCGTCCTCGGGGACGCCGGGGCCGTGGTCGCGGACCTCGATCACCGAGCGGCGCGTCCCGTCAGCATCGGCCCGCACCCCCACGGCGAGTTCGATCGGAGTGCCCTCCGGGGTATAGCGCAGGGCGTTGCCAACGAGGTTGCCGACCACCTGGCGCAGCTTCGCCTCGTCGCCCATCACCGGGGCGGGGGCGCCGGCGCCGCCGTCGAGGCCGCGAAGCGAGATCACCCGGCTGCGGTCGCTGGCCTGGGTGTCCACCACGGCGTCGTGGGCCAGCAGCAACATGTCCACGGGCTTCTGCTGCAACGGGCGCTGCTCGTCGATCCGGGCCAGCAGCAGGAGGTCCTCCACCATGGCGCCCATCCGCTTGGCTTCGCTCTCGATCCGCCCCATCGCGGTGGCCACGTCCTCGGGCGTGGCCAGGGCACCGTGCCGGTACAGCTCCGAGAAACCGCGGATGGTGACCAGCGGGGTGCGCAGCTCGTGGGACGCGTCGGCGGCGAAGCGGCGCATCTTGGCCTCCGACGCCATCCGGGCGGCGAAGGCCGACTCGATGTGCGCCAGCATGGCGTTGAGGGACCGGCTCAACCGGCCGACCTCGGTGTCGGGATTCTCGACCTCCACGCGGCGGGACAGGTCCCCGGCGGCGATCGCCGCCGCGGTCTTCTCCACCCGCCCCAGCGGGCGGAAGGACCGGGTGACGGTCCAGGTGGCGATGAAAAAGGCCAGCACCAGGGTCAGCAGCCCGACGCCGACGACGACGAGGACGGCGTGCTCCATCACCGAATCCACCGGGTAGAGCGGCAGCCCGATCACGACGACGGCGGCGTGCTGGTTGCCGTCCAGCACGGTAACGGCCACCACCCGCCAGTTGCGGCCCTCGGTGCCGCGGACCTGGAACGGCACCTCGCCGCGGTCGCGGGCCTCCTGCGGCGTGATGCTGGTGATGGCCGGACGCGAGCCCTTGCTGCCGCCGAAGACGTAGGACGGCTGGCCCGGGCTGAAGAGCATCAGCGAATAGTCGGTGGGGACATTCGGGTTCTGGTCCTGCAGTTGGCTGAACGACTGCTGCTGGCGGGCCGTCTCGACGGCGGCCTTGAGCTTGTCATCGACCTGGCCCTGCAGGTAGCTGTGCAGCAGGGCGAGGGTGCCGGCGCCGGTGGCGGTGAGGGCCACGAGCATCAGGGCCATCATGATGGCGACCAGCTGGGACCGCAGCGACGCCGTCCTCCAACGGTGCAGCAAGGTCAGCGCTTCTCAGCCGTCCGCAGCACGTAGCCGACGCCCCGCTTGGTCTGGATCAGGGCCGGTGCCGCGGGGTCGATGTCCACCTTGCGCCGGAGGTAGGAGATGTAGGACTCCACGATCGAGGCGTCCCCGTTGAAGTCGTACTCCCAGACGTGGTCGAGGATCTGGGCCTTGGAGAGCACCCGGTTGGGGTTGAGCATGAGGTAGCGCAGCAGCTTGAACTCGGTGGGGGACAGCTCGATCACGGTGCCGCCGCGGCGCACCTCGTGGGCGTCGTCGTCGAGCTCCAAATCGTCGACGCGGATGACGGCGTCGTCGTCCTGGAGCGGCTGGGTGCGGCGCAGCACGGCGCGGATGCGCGCCACCACCTCGTCGAGGCTGAACGGCTTGGTGACGTAGTCGTCGCCGCCCACGGTGAGGCCGGTGACCTTGTCCTCGGTGTCGTCCTTGGCGGTCAGGAAGAGCACCGGGAAGTGCTTGCCTGCGGCGCGTAGCCGGCGGGTGACGGTGAACCCGTCCATGTCCGGCAGCATCACGTCGAGGACGGCGAGGTCCGGGGAGTGGAGCTCCGCGGCGGCGAGGGCATCGCGGCCGGTGCCGGCGGAGACAACTTCGAACCCGGCGAAGCGCAGCGAGGTGGAGAGCAGCTCGCGGATGTTGGGTTCGTCATCGACGACGAGCAGCTTGGCTTCGGGACCGTTCTTTTTCATGGTTCCCATGATGCTCCCAGACTCTGTGAGTTTTCTGAACGCCGGATGTGTGTTGAATGGGCGTCCGCTAGTGGCCGGCGCCGACGTCCTTCGCGTCCATGATCCGGTATGCGTAGCCCTGCTCGGCCAGGAAGCGCTGGCGCTTCGCCGCGAAGTCCTGGTCCAGCGTGTCCCGGGCCACCAGGGAGTAGAAGCGCGCGGCGCGGCCGTCCTGCTTGGGCCGGAGCAGCCGTCCCAGCCGCTGCGCTTCCTCCTGGCGGGAGCCGAAGGAACCCGATACCTGGATCGCCACCGAGGCCTCGGGCAGGTCGATGGAGAAGTTGGCAACCTTGGACACGACCAGGGTCCGCACCTCGCCGGCACGGAACGCGTCGAAGAGCCGTTGGCGCTCCTTCACCGAGGTGTCGCCCTTGATCACCGGCGCCTGCAGGCGCTCGCCGATCTCGTCGAGCTGGTCGATGTACTGCCCGATCACGAGCAGCTGCTCGCCGGCGTGCTCGGCCACAAGCCGCTCCACGATCCCGGTCTTGGTCTCCGAGGTGGCGCAGAGCCGGTACTTGTCCGCGTCCTCGGCCATGGCGTAGGCCACCCGTTCGTCGCGGGGGAGATCCACCCGGACCTCCACGCAGTCCGCGGGCGCGATGTAGCCCTGCGCCTCGATGTCCTTCCACGGGGCGTCGTAGCGCTTGGGCCCGATCAGGCTGAAGACCTCGCCCTCGCGGCCGTCCTCGCGGACCAGGGTGGCGGTCAGGCCGAGGCGGCGGCGGGCCTGCAGGTCCGCGGTCATCCGGAAGATCGGCGCCGGCAGCAGGTGCACCTCGTCATAGATGATCAGGCCCCAGTCATTGCCGTCCACCAGCTCCAGGTGCGGGTAGAGCCCGCCGCGCTTGGTGGTGAGCACCTGATAGGTGGCGATCGTGACGGGCCGGACTTCCTTGACCGAGCCGGAGTATTCGCCGATCTCCTCCTCAGTCAGGGAGGTCCGCTTGAGCAGTTCGTCCTTCCACTGCCGGGCGGACACCGTGTTGGTCACCAGGATCAGCGTGGTGGTGGAACTCGTGGCCATGGCGGCCGCACCGACCAGCGTCTTGCCGGCACCGCAGGGGAGCACGACGACGCCGCTGCCGCCGGCCCAGAAGTTCTCCGTCGCCAGCTGCTGGTAGGGCCGGAGCTTCCAGCCGGTTTCGTTGAGCATGATGGGGTGCGGCGTGCCGTCCACGTAGCCGGCAAGGTCCTCTGCGGGCCAGCCGATCTTGAGCAGCAGCTGCTTGAGCTGGCCGCGCTGGGAGGAGTGCACCACCACGGTCTCGGCGTCGATCCGCGGGCCCAGCAGGGGAGCAATCTTCTTGGCGCGGCTGACTTCCTCCAGGACCGGGTAGTCGGAGGTGCGCATCACCAGGCCGTGCTGCGGGTCCTTCTCAAGGCGCAGCCGGCCGTAGCGGGACATGGTCTCTTCGATGTCGATCAGCAGCGAATGCGGCACCGGGAACCGGGAGTACTTGAGCAGCGTGTCGAGCACCTTCTCGGCGTCGAGCCCGGCCGCCCGGGCGTTCCACAGTCCCAGCGGCGTGAGCCGGTAGCTGTGGACGTGTTCCGGGGCGCGTTCCAGCTCGGCGAACGCCGCGATCGCGTGGCGTGCCTCGGTGGCCTGGGCGTGGTCCACTTCCAGCAGGATGGTCTTGTCACTCTGGACGATCAGCGGTCCGTCATTCACTGGAGCAGTTCCTCTGTGGCTTCAACATCAATGATCCGGTGGATGGACAGGACCCGTTCGGTTTCCTTGGCCGGATCGAACACGCGCACACGCCCGCCATTCACTGCTACCGGAACAACGGTTTCGCGGGTGGCATTCCCCAGGCTGTCCACGACGTTCATCACCACCCGCTGCTTGAGCCGGATGGCCTTCTGCAGCGTCTCCAGGCCCAGCTGCGTCGCGGCCTCGCCGCCGGACGCCCCGGACGCGGCTGCGGCGCCGCGGCCTCCCGACGCAGCGGCGCCGGAGGGAGACCCGCCGTCGCGCAGCACCGCAAGCTGGGCGTCGACATCGGCGTCCGCGGGAGCGGTGCGCGGGGCCGTGTAGACCGGCCGGGCGCTGCCCGGTGCCGCGGTGCTGCGGCGCAGCCGGACGACGGCGGAGTCGGCCTCCTCCACCGCGGGGGACAGGCCCAGGCTGCGCAGCAGCTGCGCCGCTTCCCGGGGCGTTGTGTGCGAGACCAGCACGGTCGGCGCGATCCGGACCAGGCCCAGGCCGGAGGCTGCCGGGGTGTTGAGCAGCTCCAGCAGGGCGGTTTCGTCCTCGCTGTGGATGAAGCTCGCAGCCGGGCCCACCCGGAGCCGCGCGTGGCGCGCTGCGGTGTCCTCGATGAGGTACTGCAGCGGCTGCGGGACGGCGGTGGCCGAGTGCTCGCGGAGGAAGTCCAGCAGCGCGCCGGCGTCCTGTCCGGCGTCGAGGGCGCGCCGGACCGAGGCCACCGAGAAGCGGTAGATGGTGGCCGGGCCCTGGCCTTCGGCATCGGCCATGGTCAGGAGCTTCTCACTCAGCTCCGGGTCCAGATAGCCGGGGGCGACGGCGGTCAGGTCCGCCTGGAGCAGCACGTGGTTCAGTGCCGCGGGCAGGTGCTCGCCGAGGATGGCCAGCGCTTGGTCGGGCTGTTCGACGGCGATCGCCGCGCCGATCTGGCTCAGCGCGCCGGAACCGACCAGGCCCAGCATTTCGGCCTCGGCGAGGACCCCCTGGATGAGCGAACTGAACCGGCGCGCCATCCGCGGCTGCGACCAGTCGGCCCGTTCCAGCACGGCGGCGGCGTCCAGCACCGGGGCTTCGCCGTCCGCCGCGGCGGCCTCCAGGGTGAGTTCATTGAGGATTTCCAGGATCCGCTTCCGGACCACCGGGGCGTCCGGCCGCTGCGCCTCCGCGGAGAGGGCGTTGATCGCGCTGCCGGCCGGACCGCGGTGGGCCTGCGCGGTGGCGACGCCGCTGACCGGCTGGCCGACCAGGGACGGGACCCGCTCACTGGCGAGCCAGGCGTTGACCAGCCAGAGCCACTGCTCCTGCCGGGGCAGCGTCAGCCATTCCAGCTGCGGCGCCTGCACCCAGGCGGAACTGTCCACGTCCAGCCGCAGCAACCCGGCGAGGGCGCACAGCTCGGCCAGCACACCCGCCTCGTGCAGCCCGATCCGCAGCGCGTCGGCGAGGCGCTTCATCTCCCGCACCCCCACACCGCCGCTGCGCAGCGTGACGAGGGGCTGCTCACGCACCGCGTAGAGCAGTTCGCCGGTCAGCCGCAGGGTTTCGGCGATGGCGCCCAGCGCGGCGTTGCGGCGCAGCGCCGCGCTGGTCAGCCCCAGCCGCGGCGCCGGCGGGCTGAGGGCGAAGTGCTCGATCACAACACCGCCGCGGAGCGCGACGCCGACGCTGTGCGGCAGCTCCACATGGGCGGCGTCCAGCGGCACCAGCAGCCCGCGGGCCAGCAGCCAGTCGACCGGCCCGACGTCGGAACCCTCGTTCAGCACCGACGCGCGCCGCTGCGCCTGGGGCACGGCACCCATGGCCCAGTTGCCGAAGCGGGCGAGCAGCGCCGTCGTGCGTTCCGGCGCGGTGGCAAGGAGCGCCTGCAGGGCCTCCGGCGACGCGGTCCAGTGCTGCAGCGACAGCGCCGCCTCCATCGGGGTGGTGGCGGGGGCGATGTCGGCGCCGCTGCGGTGCAGTTCGCCGACCAGCTGCACCACCCGCTGCGCGAAGGCGGGCTGGAGCCGGACGAGTTCGGTGTAACTTCTCCCCAGCCCGGCAGGGTAGATGCCGATGACGTCCTTGAGGCTGCCGACCGGAAGGTAGTAGCGCTGCCGGCCCGCGGCCGGGGTCACGCCGTGCGGCGGCTCGGCCCGGTGCACCAGGGCCAGTTCCTGTAGCGAGTGCAGCAGCCGTTCCAGCGCGGTAACCGTGGAGCCGTTGATCAGCCGCTTGAGCGTTGCGGCGGACGCGCTGTGTCCGGTGTCCGTGTTGGTGCACAGGTGCAGGGTCTCGAGGACCTGCATTTCGGGGCGGTTCAGCCGTTCCAGCGCCCGCTGCACGCTGACCCGGCCGCTGGCGCGGGCGGCCAGGGCGGAGAAGTCCGGCACCGCGGGGGAAATCAGGTCCGGCCGCGCGGCGAACAGGGCCCGCAACGAGTCGTCGCTGCGTGCCTGCAGTTCCTTGCTGAGCGCGCGGATAAGGGACATCAGTCCAACGTTACCTTTCGCCGTGCCCGGGCGTCCGGCGCCGGGCTGCGACGGCGTCGACCACCAAGGCAAGCATCAGCAGGAACGCCAGCGGCAGCCCGTAAAGCGCGGTGGATGTAATCCACGCCGGGGCGACTACGTTGTTGAAGGCCATGACCATGACGGCTCCGACGGCAGCCAGCGAGAGCGCGGCCACGGCGGCCGCAAGAATCAAGAGGGGCCGCCGGAAGCGCTGTGCAGTCATGGAGGCAACGCTAACAGCCCGGCTTCGCCCGCGCCTCAAGCCGTCAAAGTGGCCAAGGCAGGATAACCTTGGAGGAACAGACCAACACGGTCCGGGCAGTCACACCCTGAACCCGCATAACCATGCGGATGCGGTGACCGCCGGCCGCGTCCCCCAGAACGAAGAAGGTTGATTACGTGCCCACCGGCAAGGTCAAGTGGTATGACAAGGAAAAAGGCTTCGGATTCCTCGCTGGCGAAGACGGCCAGGAGGTCTTCCTGCCCAAGTCGGCGCTGCCCGAGGGCGTAACCGAACTCAAGGCCGGAACCCGGGTGGAGTTCGGTGTGGCCGACGGCCGCAAGGGAGCCCAGGCGCTGGGCCTGCGGGTCCTGGACAAGACCCCGTCGATCGCGAAGGCCAAGCGTCCCAGCGCGAAAGACCTCGCGCCGCTGGTGCAGGACCTCGTCAGCGTGCTGGACAACCTCTCCGGAACACTGTCCGCCGGGAAGTACCCGGAGGGCAACAAGGCCAAGGCCATCGCCGTCGCGCTTCGTAAGGTCGCCGACGAGCTGGACGCGTAAGTCTGATGACTCCGGAACCTGAACAGAACGCGGCCGCGGCGGCCGGTGCAGCCGCCAAGGCCGCCGGCGCCAAAGCAGGATCCAAGCCGCGCCACGGCGTGCCCGTCTGGCGCGTCGGCAAGCCCGACGCCTTCCTGGCAGCCTCGGTCGACGTCGCACGCGCCGCGGTGGAGGGCATCGCCCCGGCGGAACAGATCGGCCGGCACCTGGCTGCCAAGAGCGAGGGCGACCGCTTGGTCACGCACCTTTTCGAGTCCAAGCTGCCCGGTTACGGCGGCTGGCAGTGGTACGCGGTGCTGACGCGCAATTCGCGCTCCAAGACCGTGACGGTGGATGAGCTGGGCCTGCTGCCCTCCGAGGATGCCATCCTGGCCCCCGAGTGGGTGCCGTGGGCCGAGCGGGTGCGTCCGGAGGACGCGCAGCAGGACGAGGCCGCCGAAGCCCCCGCGGCTGTTGCCGCGCCGGAAGACGACGCCGACAGCGACGCGGAAGAGCCCGCCGACGAGAACGCGCCGGAAGACGACGCCGACGACGACGCCTCCGGGCCGGCTGCCGGCGGCGCCGGCAGTGATCCGGCGCAGGCCGAGTCCGCCGCCGAGGCCGACTAGCGGTTTGGAACTGTCCGGGGGAATGCGGCGGAGGGTCGGGACATGAGGTCCACCTTCAAATCGCTGCACATCCTGAACTACCGGATCTGGTTCATTGGCGCCCTCGTCTCCAATATCGGGACCTGGATGCAGCGCACCGCCCAGGACTGGCTGGTCTTTGACCATCTGAGCGCGCAGGACGCCGGCGCCATGGGCGTCACGATGGCCCTGCAGCTGGGCCCGCAGCTGTTCCTCGCCCCCGTGGCCGGGCTGGTGGCCGACCGCTTCAACCGCAAACAGCTGCTGGTCCTGACGCAGTCCGCGATGGCGCTGCTGAGCGCGGCCCTGGGCCTGCTGGTGCTGTCCGGCGCTGCGCAGCTTTGGCACGTCTACATCTTCGCCCTGCTGCTGGGCGTCGTGTCCGCCCTCGATGCGCCCGTGCGCCAGACCTTCGTCTCCGAGCTGGTCCGCGACGACTACCTGCCCAACGCCGTCGCCCTCAACAGCGCCTCCTTCAACGTGGCGCGGATGATCGGCCCCGCCGTCGCCGGGATGCTCACCGTCGCCATCGGCCCCGGCTGGGTCTTCCTGGTCAACACCGTCACCTTCCTGGCCCTGTTGCTGAGCCTGGCCAAAATCCCCACCGCCTCGCTCCGGCAGCTGCCGCGGGCCCCGGCCGGAAAGGGCAGGATCCGTGAGGGCCTGCGCTACGTGCGGTACCGGCCGGACATCGTTGTGGTGCTGGTGGCCGTGTTCATTGTGGGCACCCTCGGCCTGAACTTCGTCCTCTTCATCGCCGCCATGGTCGGCACCGAGTTCGGCCTGGATGCCGGTGCCTTCGGTCTGATGAACTCGATCATGGCGATCGGTTCCGTCGCCGGCGCGCTGCTCTCCGCCGGGCGCGGCCGGCCGCGGATGCGCGTGATCTTCGGCGCGGCCGGTGCCTTCGGCCTGACCTCAGGCCTCGCCGCGCTGGCACCGAACTACTTCTGGTTCGGCGTCGCGCTGGTGCCGGTGGGGCTCTTCGCGATCACCATGATGACCAGCGCCAACGGCTACGTCCAGACCACTACGGACCCGGTGATGCGCGGCCGGGTGATGGCCCTGTACATGGCGATCTTCATGGGCGGCACCCCCATCGGCGCGCCGCTGGTCGGCTGGGTGGCAAACGTGGCCGGCGCGCGCTGGTCCATGGGCGTCGCTGCGGCGGCCGGCGTGATCGCGGCCCTGATCGGCATGGTCTGGATCGCCCGGGCGAAGCAGCTGCGGATCGCCTTCAACCGCAGGGCCCGCGGCCTGCGCTACTTCCGGGTCGTCCCCGGCAACGCTCTTCGGGAGGAAAACCGGGCGGAAAACCGGGCGGAAAACCCGAACGGCGCCGCCCGGGAGGAAAACCCGGACGACGCCGTCGGCCGCTGATCCGTCCCGGCAGGGACGGCGGCGGCGCTACTTCTTGAGTTCGCCGACGACGAAGTCGATGCACTCGAGCAGCGCGGAGACGTCGTCCGGCTCGATCGCCACGAAGGTGGCGATGCGCAGCTGGTTCCGGCCCAGCTTGCGGTACGGCTCGGTATCCACCACGCCGTTGGCGCGCAGGACCTTGGCGATGGCCGCGGCATCGATCGAGTCGTCGAAGTCGATCGTGGCAATCACGTTGGACCGGTCCTCGGCCCTGGCCACGAAGGGGGTCGCATAGGAGGAGGCCTCGGCCCAGCGGTAGATGCGGCCCGCCGAGTCGGCGGTCCGCGCGGCGGCGAAGTCGAGGCCGCCGTTGGCGTTGAGCCACTGCACCTGCGCGTCCAGGGTCACCAGGGTGGCCAGCGCCGGAGTGTTGTAGGTCTGGTTCAGCCGCGAATTGTCGATCGCGGTCTGCAGATCCAGGAAGTCCGGAATCCAGCGGCCGCCGGCTTTGATCCGGGCGGCGCGCTCCAGCGCTGCCGGGGAGAACAGCCCCAGCCAAAGGCCGCCGTCGGACGCGAAGTTCTTCTGCGGCGCAAAGTAGTAAACGTCGGACTCGGCGACGTCCACGTCCAGGCCGCCGGCGGCGGAGGTGGCGTCCACCAGGACGAGGGAACCGGCATCGGCGCCGGGCACGCGCTTCACCGGCGCGGCGACCCCGGTGGAGGTCTCATTCTGCGGCCAGGCGTAGGCGTCGACGCCGGCCTCGGCCTGCGCCTCGGGGCGGGTGCCGGGCTCGGACTTGATGATCGAGGATTCGGCGAGGAACGGTGCCTTGTTGGTCGCCGCGGCGAACTTCGAGCCGAACTCGCCGAAGGACAGGTGCTGGGCCTTGTTCTCCACCAGGCCGAAGCTGGCGATGTCCCAGAACGCCGTGGACCCGCCGACGCCGAGGATGACCTCGTAGCCGTCGGGGGCGCGGAAGAAGTCACTCAGACCGGTCCGGACCGACCCCACCAGGTTCTTCACCGGCGCCTGGCGGTGCGAGGTGCCGAGCAGCTTCGCCGACGCCGCGGACAGGGCCTCCATCTGCTCCGGCCGGACCTTGGACGGCCCGGCGCCAAACCGGCCGTCCTTGGGAAGGAGGTTCGCGGGGATGGTGATGCTGGTGTCGCTCACAGTGGCTCCAATTTTTCGGCTGGGTGCGTGGCGTGGCTCGGACGGGCCCCGCGCCGGATTCGGCCGGACCCGCTCTATATTCTGCCCGACGGCCACGGCCGGGCGGGAAAACCGTCCGTCACAGTCCGGTCATTGACGCGGACGCGGGAACCGGACACGCGGCCGGTTCCGGCGTCGGAAGCAGGTCCACGGAAGAGCGGACAAATTATCCGGACTAATTCAAAATAGGCTAGGCTGTGCGGTGACGTACGGCGGATCTCGCCGGGGCGCATCCTGCACGCTGTACGGTGGGAATGACGCAAGGACGGCGCTCGAGGAGCTGAGCTGAATGACGGATCTGATCGACACCACCGAGATGTATCTTCGGACCATCCTGGAACTTGAAGAAGAGAACATCGTCGCCCTCCGCGCCCGCATCGCCGAACGGCTCCGTCATTCCGGCCCCACCGTTTCCCAGACCGTCGGACGGATGGAACGGGACGGACTCGTGGTTGTTTCCGGGGACCGGCACCTTGAACTGACCGACACGGGCCGGAAACGCGCCATTGAGGTCATGCGCAAGCACCGCCTGGCCGAGCGGCTGCTCGCCGACGTGATCGGACTCGACTGGGCGTACGTCCACGAGGAAGCGTGCCGCTGGGAGCACGTGATGAGCGAACGCGTCGAACGCCGCATCTTCGAAATGCTGGACCACCCGACCGTCTCCCCCTACGGGAACCCGATCCCCGGCCTCGCCGAACTCGGCGGGCTCCCGACGGCGGAACGCGGCGGGGTGGTCAACCTGCTCGAGGCGATGGCCGGCTACGGCGCGGATTCACGGATCACCGTGAACCGGCTGGCCGAGCCGATCCAGGTGGAGCCGGAGCTGCTGGTCCAGCTCGACGAAGGCGGAATCCGTCCCGGAGCCAGGGTGTCACTGGAGCGTGTGGGAGAGTACATCTCGGTCCGGGTGCCGGACATTGAAGGCGCGCTCGAACTGCCGCCCGAGGTCGCCGCCCACGTGTTCGTTACGCTCGGGTAACCTCGGCTCCTCCTGTATCCGCGGACCCGCTGTCACGTTATGCACAGGCGAGATAACGGAATTATTACCGCTTGCCTTAATCCCCTATAGTTGATGACTAGCACCGATACTAAAGCGTTATCTGATCCGAAGCCGAGCTCTGCCAGCGGACCAGTAAGCGAGTCACCTTCTGGCAGAGGCGGGGGAACCACAACCGGCTGCTGATTCAGCAGCCTTGGGGTGAAGTCCGCTAGCGGCGAGCAAACACCATGAGGGATCCGCTGAGGACGCCCCTGTGTCTGGATGCTTGCACCGGCGGACCGGGTCTTTGATCTCTCTGACCCGAATCCGACAGCTAACTTCGCAGGCTATCCAGAGAGGAACCCTTCTTGACCACCCAGACCGTCAGGGGCCGCCGTCGTGCGACCGGTCCCGCTCCGGAGCCGCGCCCGGCCGCCGTCGTTCTCACCGAGCGCCCGCGCGATGCGCACCGCGACGAGCGCCGCGGCCGGCGCAGCCCGTTCCGCCAGGTAACCGACTTCGCCGCCGTGAGCGGTGTGGGTCAGAAGGCCGGCATCGCCCTCGCGGCCACCGGTCTGGTCCTCACCGTCGCCGTTCCGGCCACCGGCCCCGTGATGGCCACCGAGGCCGGCAAGGCTGGCTCGGTTTCCGCCGCAGCGCAGCCCGAGGTCAAGGCAGCGGCCGCCGAAATCAACTTCAACCGCACGGCGGTCACCACCAAGGGCGACCCGGACAGCAAGCTCAAGCAGCTGCTCAGCGCCCAGTCCGTGGGCACCATCACCCGTGCGGCCTCGGCCGGCAGCCTCGGGGCCCCGCTGGACGCCATGGTCACCGCGTCGCCGTTCGGCTACCGGGTCAGCCCCATCACAGGCGCCGTTGGCGAATTCCACCGCGGCCAGGACTATGCCGCGCAGTGCGGCACCGCGGTGCACGCCGCCGCGAGCGGCACCGTGACTTTTTCCGGCTGGCACCCCTACGGGGGCGGCAACCGGGTCGTGATCGACCATGGCAACGGCCTGGAGACCACGTACAACCACTTATCGTCCTCCAACGTCCACGTGGGCCAGCAGGTCTCGCGCGGCGATGTGGTGGCGATGAGCGGAACCACCGGCGCCTCCACCGGCTGCCACCTCCACTTCGAGGTGATGGTCAACGGGGAAGTCGTTGATCCGCTGGGCTGGCTCTAAGCCGACCCGAGGGACGACTCGCATTTCTGTGACACGCCGTGATCTGAATGTGACATTGAGTCCCAACTGTTGTACCGTATGAAGCACGCCAACTTCTCCGAAGTTGGCGCTCTTGAGTGGATTGCCTAACTCTGCCACCGCTCAAGGTCCGTTCGCATGACATCGTCTGGCAGGGGCGGGGGAACCAATTTTGGTCTTCGCAAGAAGACCTTGGGGTTAAGTCGCAAAGCTTCCCAGGAAGCGGAGCGGCCGGGTGACTCCCATCCGAATCCGACAGCTCACCTCGTAGGCATTGGGAGAGGCTACTTTCGTGTCTTCACGCCACAATGCTGCGCGTTTTCGCGCTGGCGAGGCTCAGTTGAGCCCGCTGAACTCCATGCTCCGCGTCGCCCTTGCCGGCGCCCGGGCTGGATCACGCAACGCAGTTCCCGCTTTTGGCGCGTCTTCGCAGTACACCCTTCGCTAAGAAACCCGTTTCGGGGCGATCCGGCGTACCCCCAAGATGCCGGAGCGTCCTCAGTCCCGCCTGCAAGCAGTGCGGACACTTAGGATCACGAAAGAGAGAACTAAATGACTACTCGTGCAAACATTGCACGCCACCGCGCGGAGGTCACCAAGACCAACTCGCTGGCTGTCATTGCTAAGGCCGTCGGCGACAACGCCGGTGGTATGGGTCGTCAGGCCGCGGTTATCGCTGCAGCCTCCGGCCTGGTTCTGACCAGCGGTATCGCAGCCAACGCTGCCGAGACCAACGTTCAGCGCGAATCGACGTCCGCTTCCGCCATGGAAGTACAGTCCAACGCTCCGGCCACGATCTCCGCGGCCTCCACCATCGCGATCTCCTACGAGAAGCCCGCGGTCAAGACCGCGCCGGGCCCCGTCGTCGAGGCTCCCAAGCCCGTCGTACAGGTCCAGGAAGCCAACACCGACGCAACCGCGCCGGCAGCGGGCTCCACCGCCACCGCCACCGCCGGCACCGGCGCTGCGACCACCGCCTCCGTGGCGACCAAGGCTCCGGCCGCGGTCAGCGGCATGGGCGCTTCGATCGCCGCCGCTGCCTACGCGCAGATCGGCGTCTCGCAGGACTGCACCATGCTGGCCACGAACGCACTGGCCGCCGTCGGCGTCAACTACCATGGCTGGCCGGCAGGTTACCTGTCCCTGGGCCGCACCGTGAGTGCTGCCGAGGCCCAGCCGGGCGACCTCGCTTATTACCAGAACGGCGGCATGGGCATGGCCCACATCGCCGTTTACGTCGGCAACGGCATGGCCGTCCACGGCGGCTGGAACGGTGGAACCACCGCGCTGTACAGCGTCAACGTCGGCTCCGGCCCGGTCTTCATCCGCGTCGGCGGCTAGGACCCAGTCCGGGCATCAGCCCGAAGCATCGTGAAAGGACCCCTGCCCCTGCGGCAGGGGTCCTTTCCGTTAAGCAGCAGGCCGCCCGGCTGCGGCCCTACACGGTGATGCGCGGGCGCCCGGTTGCGGCCGCCGGCGTCGCGGCGCGGGGAAACGCGGCACAGAAAAATTCGGCAATCCGGGCCTTGGGTGTTTACTCTTGTGGTGTCGATCCATAGCCCGACCATGCACAGGGCAGCCGGCCCTAGTGCCCCTGGCGGGTGCGGCCGTGAAGAGGTATGCGGATGCGCACTCTCGTTCTGAATGCTGGATATGAACCGCTGGCGGTAGTCACCTTCCGCCGGGCGCTGGTCCTTGTATTGACCGGAAAGGCCAGTGTGGTGGCCGAAGGGGACGACCCGGTGGTGGGCCCGCAGGACATCCTCGGCCGCCCGTCGGTGATCCTGCTGAACCGCTACATCAGGCCGCGCTACAACACCCTGACGGCTGTCAGCCGCAGGGGAGTGCTCCGCCGCGACAGCCACCGCTGCGCCTACTGCGGCAAGGCTGCCCACACCATTGACCATGTCCAGCCCAAATCGCGGGGCGGCGCGGACTCGTGGGAGAACCTCGTGGCGGCGTGCCTGCGCTGCAATAACGCCAAGGGCGACCACACCCCGGCCGAGATGGGCTGGAAGCTCGGCTTCGTTCCCGGGCCGCCCAAGGGCACCATCTGGCAGATCAAGGAACTGGAGAAGCCGACCCCGGCCTGGGACCCGTTCCTGCTCCCCGAAAAGGCGCACTAAGCCCCGCTCTGACGGCGACCGATCCTGCTGCTCGATGCGGCTAGGCTGGGCTGGTGGAGTTCGACGCCGTTATCCTCGCCGGGGGCCGGTCCTCCCGGCTGGGTGGTGTGCCCAAGGCCGGGCTGATGGTCGACGGCGCCACCCTGCTTGGGTGGGCGTTGCGGGCTGCCGGGGACGCCCGCCGGATCGTCGTCGTCGGCCCCGCGTCCGGTGACCTTCCGCCGGGGGTGTTTGGCTGCCGCGAGGATCCGCCGTTTTCCGGGCCCGCAGCAGCCATCGCCGCCGGCGTCTCCGCCCTCGCCGCGCAAGGCTCAGGTACGCAAGGCCCCGACGGCCTGCCCGGGGGATCTGCCGCCGACGCTCCGGCGCCGCTGACTCTGGTGCTCGCCTGCGATATGCCCCGCGTCGCCGGCGCCGTGGCGGCACTGCTGGACGCGGCGGCCGAGGGCCCGGGCGGGAACCCGGCTGGTGCGCGTAACGGTCTGGTGGCGGTCTCCGCGGACGGCCGCACTCAGCCCCTCGTCGGGCTTTATGGCACGGCCGCGCTACAACATGCTGTGGCCGACGCGGCCAGGCGGAACACCCTCGAGGGGGGTTCGGTCTTCGCCCTGCTTGCTAGTCTTGAGCTGCGGACGATTCCGGTTCCGCCCGGTTCCACGGACGATGTGGACACCTGGGATGACGCCTCCGCACTGGGGGCCGCCAGCCCGGGACCGGGCACGTCCGGGACGCTCAGGCCGAATTCGACTTTGGAGGCAAACGGTGAAAAGCCAGGATGAAACGCTTGAAGACTGGTGCCGCGCGCTGCTCCAGGCCCTTGAACTCGAGGATGTTGAGATCGACATCAATGAAGTGCTGGGACTGGCCGGGGTGGCCGCGCACTCGGTCGTGCGCCCCGCTGCGCCGCTGACGACTTTCATCGCCGGCTTCGCGGCCGGCCTGGCATCCGGCTCCGGCCAGGCGCCCGACAGCGTATCGATGCAGGCCGCCATGGGCGTGGCACGGAAACTCGCCAAGGAGTACGCCGCCGCCGAGGCTTCCGGGGCATGACCCCCGCGCCCCCTCACGGCGAAAGCAGCCCAGACCAGGAGGATTCCGTCCCGGAAGGGGCGGCTGCCGGCCAGTCGGCCCAAACCGACGCCCAAACCGACGCCCAAGAAACCGACGCCCAAGAAACCGGCCCCGATGAAACCGGCCCCGACGCGGCCGCCGACGGCGCCGAAGGCGCAGGCACCGGCGCGCCGGAAATCCCGCACCATCACCTCGCCCACAGCTGGCAGGAGGCCCGGAAGCTGGCCTTCGACTGCGCCGAGCCCATCCCGGCAGCCCCGGTTCCGCTCCGGCACGCCCTGGGCCGGACGCTGGCCGGGGACCTGACGTCGCTGCATGACATGCCCCACTATGCCTCCTCCGCGATGGACGGCTGGGCGGTCAACGGCAGCGGACCCTGGATCCTCGCCGAGCCGGGCCAGCGGCTGGCCCCGCACCAGGCCAGCCCGGTTAACACCGGAGGGCTGATCCCGCCCGGCGCAAAGGCCGTGCTCCGCAGCGAAAGCGGCGTCATCGCCCCGGACGAGGACGGGCTGCCGGTTCTGAAACTAGGCGGCCGCGCCAAACCGGGGGAACCCCGCAATGGCGACCACATCCGCAAGGCCGCGGAGGAAGCCGGCGCCGGCGAACTGCTGATCAAGGCAGGCGCCGTGCTCAACCCGGCCCACCTGGCTCTGGCCGCCCTCGCCGGCCACGACGCTTTGCCGGTCCTGGGCAAACCCCTGGTGCGGTTGGTCCTCACCGGATCCGAGGTCGTCAGCGCCGGCGTCCCTGCGCCGGGGGAGGTGCGGGACACCTTCGGGCCGCAGCTGGCCGCCGTCGTGGAAATGCTCGGCGGGATCTGCGCGGCGCAGGTCAAAATCGGGGACAGCGACGCCGAATGGCTCGCCGCTCTCGAAGACACTGATGACCCCGGCGCAGACCAGGATCCTGCCGGCGGCGCGGAGCTGCCCGGCGAGGAATTGCCGGCCGACGTCGTCATCACCACCGGCGGCACGGGCCGCTCCGGCACGGACCACCTCCGGCGCACGGTGGCGGAACTGGGCGGCCGGCTGCTGATTGACGGCATCGCCATGCGCCCGGGCCATCCCGCCGTGCTGGCCGAGCTGCCGGACGGCCGGTTCGTCATTGGCCTGCCCGGCAATCCGCTCGCCGCCATGATGGCTCTGTCCACCATCGGCGCCCCGCTGCTCGCCGCCCTCGGCCACCGGCCGCCGCCGCCGCTGACCGAGGTGCCGTGCGGGACCCTGATCGAGGCGGACCCCGGCCGGACCCGGCTGATGCCGTTCCGGATGTTGTACGGCATGGCATCGCCGGCGCAGCACACCGGTCCGGGCATGATGCGCGGACTGGCCGCGGCCGACGGCGTCCTGGTGGTCCCGCCGCACGGTGTCCAGCTGGGCGAACCGGTGCCGGCCTTTGCGCTGCCCTGGGGCGCGGCCCTCCCGGAGCCGGCCGCCGCGAAACCCGCCGCGAAGCCGGCCACGAAACGGCCCGCCCGGAAACCGGCCGCCAACGGCCCGGTTGACTGGAGCGGCCTGCTTGGCTGAGCCGGGGCCAGAGTTCATGATGGATCAAGGGGTGTGCCGCCGCCGGCGGCCGAACCCGTACGCAATGCTGATGAGGAGTATCCGATGGGCCGCGTGACACAGCGCCGCAAGGTGCACAAATTTGTCCTGGACGGCTCGCCGCAGGCGCAGGAATTCCCGGTCCGTTACCGGGAGGACGTGCTGGCGGTCGAGGAGCCGCTCGAAATCCGGCTGGGCACCCTGTCCTTTTCCGTCACCATGCGGACCCCGGGCAACGACTTCGACCTGGTCGCCGGGTTCCTCGTCTCGGAGGGCGTCATCTGGTCCCCGGAGCAACTCGTCTCGCTGCGCTTCTGCGCCGGCGAGGACGAGGACGGCGTCCAGACGTTCAACGTTGTGGAGGCGCAGCTGCGCCCCGACGTCGTCCGGCCGGACACGGGCCGCAACTTCTTCACCTCCAGCTCCTGCGGGATCTGCGGCACCGACTCGATCGACGCCGTACGCAAGTCCTCGCACTACAGCCCGGCCGCGGACCCGCTGACCGTGCCGGTGGAAACCCTGGCCTCGCTGCCGGACCGGCTCCGGGAAGCCCAGGCAGTCTTCGACGTCACCGGCGGCGTCCACGCGGCGGGGCTGTTCCGGATCGCCGACGACGGCTCGGCCGAGTTGCTCTGCCTGCGCGAAGACGTGGGCCGGCACAACGCGGTGGACAAGGTGGTGGGCTGGGCGCTGCGGGAAGGCCTGCTGCCCCTGAGCGGAACCGTCCTGCAGGTCTCCGGCCGCGCGTCCTTCGAACTGGTGCAAAAAGCGTCGCTGGCCGGGATCCCGGTGCTGGCCGCCGTCAGTGCGCCCTCCAGCCTGGCCGTGGAGCTGGCCGAGGCCGGCGGGATGACGCTCGCCGGGTTCAGCCGGGGCACCACCCTGAACGTCTATGCGGGCCACGAACGCGTGGCCGCGCCGGCAGCCATCGGCTGAGGCGGCGCCGGGCTTAACCCGTTGGCCAAACCGCGGCCGCCCACGTAGATTTTATCCAACGACTGGACACAAGGCTCGAACACGACGTCGCATCACCCGCACCAGCGCTAAGAGGATCACATTGCACGACGACCGCCGTCTCACGGAAGTCCGGCTGGACCGTTTTCTGCGCGAACGCATCATCCCCGCCGTCTACCCGCGCCGCGTGCCGCTCATGCTGAGCAGCTGGGACGCCCCCGGCGAACCTGTCCCGGCGGCGGAGGCGCTCCGGCAGGAGTTTGTCCCGCAGCAGCAGGGCGCCGCCTGGGGCCGGCCCTGGAGCACCAAGTGGCTGCGCGTGCAGGGCGACGTCCCCGATGCGTGGGGCGGCGGTCCGGACACCGCCGTGGAAATCCTGGTGGACCTGGGCTTCAGTGCCGACCTTCCCGGCTTCCAATGTGAAGGCACCGCCTGGCGGCCCGACGGTACGGTCATCAAGGCGATCTCCCCGCGGAACCAGTACATCCCGCTGAAGCTGCTGGGCAGCGGCATGGCCGTGGACTTCTATGTCGAAGCCGCTGCGAATCCCGACCTGTCACAGGGCTGGACCTTCGCAGCCACCCCGTATGGGGACAAGGCGACCGCCGGCACCGAACCGCAGTACCGGCTGGGCCCGATCGTCATCGCCGAGCTGAACCAGGCCGTCTGGGAACTGAGCCAGGACATCGGCACGCTCAGCGGGTTGATGCACGAACTCCCGAGGGAGCTGCCGCGCCGGCACGAGATCCTCCGTGCGCTGGAGCGGATGCTGGACGTCATGGACCCCGACGATGTGCCCGGGACGGCCGCGGCGGGCCGTGCAGCGCTCGCGGAAGTCCTGGCCCGGCCGGCCTACGCCTCGGCGCACCAGCTCGTCGCCACCGGCCACGCGCACATCGACTCCGCCTGGCTCTGGCCCGTCCGGGAAACCATCCGGAAATGCGTGCGGACGTTCTCCAACGTCGTGGCGCTGATGGATGAGGATCCCGGGTTCGTGTTCTCCTGCTCCTCCGCGCAGCAGCTGGCCTGGATCAAGGAGTACCACCCGGAACTGTTCGCCCGGATCCGGGAAAAGGTCAAGACCGGCCAGTTCGTCCCGGTCGGCGGCATGTGGGTCGAATCGGACAGCAACATGCCCGGCGGCGAAGCCATGGCGCGCCAGTTCCTGGAGGGCAAGAGCTTTTTCCTCGCGGAGTTCGGCGTCGAGTGCCAGGAGGCCTGGCTGCCGGACACCTTCGGTTACTCTGCCGCGCTGCCGCAGATCGTCAAGGCGGCGGGCAGCCGATGGTTCCTGACCCAGAAGATCTCCTGGAACCAGGTCAACCGGATGCCGCACCACACCTTCAACTGGGAAGGGATTGACGGCACCCGGCTTTTCACGCACTTCCCGCCGGTGGACACCTACAGCTCCGAAATCAGCGCCCGGGAGCTGGCGCACGCCGAGCGCAATTACCGGGACCACGGCCGCGGCACCATGTCGCTGCTTCCGTTCGGCTACGGCGACGGCGGCGGCGGACCGACCCGGGAAATGCTGGCGGCGGCCCGGCGCACCGCGGACTTGGAAGGATCGCCCAGGGTGCGTCTCGGCGCGGCCGCGGACTTCTTCGCCAGGGCGGAAGAGGAATACGAGGGCCTGCCGGTCTGGGTGGGCGAGATGTACCTCGAACTCCACCGCGGCACGTACACCAGCCAGGCCAACACGAAGCGGGGCAACCGGCGCAGCGAGCACCTCCTCCGGGAGGCGGAGCTGTGGTGCGCTACCGCGGCGGTCCGGGCCGGCGCCACCTACCCGGCGGAGGAGCTCAAACGGCTCTGGCGGCTGGTGCTGCTGCAGCAGTTCCACGACATCCTGCCCGGCAGCTCGATTGCCTGGGTGCACCAGGATGCCGAGCGGAACTACGACGCCGTGGCCCGCCGGCTGGAGGCGGTCATCGCCGACGCCGTGGCTGCCGTGCTGGGGGACGGCGACCGGGAGCTCCTGCTCAACGCCGCCCCGCACGCCCGCGACGGCGTGCCGGCCCTCGGCGCCGCGGTCCCGGTCCGCGCGGCTGCGGCCGTGGAGTCGGCGGCCGCCGAGGGCGGCTACGTGCTGGACAACGGGATCATCCGCGCCGTGGTGAACGCCGACGGCCTCCTGGTCTCGCTGCGGGACCACGCCAGCGGCCGCGAAGCGATCGCGCCGGGCGCGTTCGGCAACTTGCTCGAACTGCACCGGGACACCCCCAACGAATGGGATGCGTGGGACATCGACGCGTTCTACCGCCGCAACGTCACCCCGCTGACCGCGGCCCGCTCCGTGACGCTGGAACGCGACGGCGGGGCCGCCGTCGTCGTGGTGGAGCGGCTGGCCGGAACCTCCGCCATGACGCAGCGGATCCGGCTGGAACCGGGCGCGCCGTCGCTGGCCATCTCCACCGCGGTGGACTGGCAGGAACGCGAGAAGCTGCTCAAGCTCGGCTTCGCCCTCGACGTCCGGGCCGACCGCTCCGCCTCGGAGACGCAGTTCGGCCACGTGTTCCGGCCCACCCACCTGAACACGTCGTGGGAGGCGGCCAAGTTCGAGATCTGCGCGCACCGTTGGATCCACGTGGCCGAGCCGGGTTACGGCGTCGCGGTCTCGAACGCCGCCAGTTACGGGCACGACGTCACCCGCAATGTCCGCGGGCACGACGGCGGCACCACCACCACCGTCCGGGTCTCGCTGCTGCGGGCCCCCAAGTTCCCGGACCCGGATGCGGACCGCGGCCTGCATGAACTGACGGTCACCGTCCGGCCCGGCGCCAGCATCGCGGACGCCGTCGAGGAGGGCTACCGGACCAACCTCGCCCCGCGCGTGGTCAGGGGAGCGCACGGCGTGGACCCGCTGGTCACCGTGTCCCATCCCGGCCTGGTGGTCGAGGCGGTCAAGCTCGCGGAGGACGGCTCGGGTGACGTGGTGGTCCGCCTCTACGAGTCCCTGGGGGAACGCTCGTCCGGAACGGTGGCAGCGAATTTTGACTGCTCGGGTGTGCGGACCGTGGATCTGCTGGAAAGGCCGGCGGACGCGCCCGGCGTGAGCGCCGGTCCGGGCGGCACTGCCGGGCTCTCGCTGCGGCCGTTCCAGTTGGTGACGCTCAGGTTCCAGCGCTGACGGGATGGAGCGGTGCAGAGGGCTATCGGGCGCTTAAACAGGCTGAGTGGGAGCGGTCCTTGCGGACCGCTACCACTCATCCCCCCAATGGCGCTTGGACGACCCGCCTGGCTCCGTAAGACTGAATCCCCATTCACGGAACCGGCCGTCGCTTTCACACATTTATGATTCTCTCACGCTCTAATGATTTTGTGAACGGCTGCCACTACTTCTTAACGTAACGTTGCAGGAGCGTTATCCGGCGGCCGGGCGATTCGCCCGGAAAACCAGAACAACAGCAGCCCCAGGACGTAGCCCAGAACCGCCGCGTAGTTGACGGCCAGCCGGACGGGGTCCCAGGACTCCGGCGCGAACGACGCCGGAACGCTGGCGATCGCCGCGGCCGCCCCCATCATGGTCGCCGCGGCTCCGGCCCGCACCAGCCTCGGCAGCGTGGCTGCGGCAGTAGCGAGCAGCCGAGGCAGCAGGACGAGCGAAACAAACGCGGGGTAGCTGCGGCCGGCCGCGGCGTAGAGCGGGGCAAAGACGGCGTTGCGGCCGTTGCCTGCCAGATCCTGCAGCCCCGCCGATGAGACCCGGGTGTCCATCAGCAGGAACGTCGCCGTCACCGCCAGGCACGCGACGGCCAGCCCCCAGCGTCCCGCCCGGCCGGTGATCACGTCCCGGGCGCGGGCGGCGCCGAGGCCCTTGCTCAGCCGCACCCCCACCAGGAAAACCATCCCGAAAACGATGAAGCGCAGGATCAGGTTGGTCAGGTTCCAACCCCCCAGCACCCGGTCGATCGCGGCGTAGGGTCCCGGGATGCTGAGCAGGCTGCACAGCGTCGCAAGGAACAGGATTCCGAACACGGCCCTGTTGCGGCCGTGGAGGGCGTCCGGCACGCGCAGCAAGAGGGCCAGGCCGCAGAGAATCAGGGTGGCCCATTCAAGCATCGGAGGCTCTCCGGGCCCCGGTCCTTGCCTGCCGGCGGTTGGCGGCCAACCTGGCCAGCCAGATGACCGTCAGGCCGAGGCTTACGCCGAGCACGGCCGTGTAGCTGATTACCGGCTGGCACCACGCCCGTCCTGCCGGCACGAGGGGGTACAGGGCGCCGGCAACCATGGCGGCATAGCCGACCGACAGCAGAAGGGCCCCGGTCCGCAGCGCCATCGGGAACCGTCCGCCCACCACGGCGCGCATCGTGGCCGGCACCAGGCAGACCGCCACGAAGGCGGGGTAGACCCTGCCGGCGGTCGCGTACAGTCCAATCAGCTGGGCGTTCGCCTCGCTGCGCAGGGGCAGTCCGGTGAGGCCGGTGGCGGAGCCTGCAGTGTCGGCCAGCAGGAAAGTCACTGTGGTGACCGCGGCGATGCCGGCCAGCACGGCAAGCCCTGGCGGCCCTGCGATCCGCCGGGTGCCCCTGGCATCGCCGAAGGCCTTCGCGGTGCGGTAGCCGGCGAGCATGACCGCCCCGTAGACCAGGAACCTCAGGAGGAGGTTTGCGTAGTTGGTGCCGCCGAGCCACGCATCCACCGCCAGATACGGGGCATCGATGCTGAGCAGGATGGCAAAGGCGGTGAGCAGGAAAGCACCGAAGATAGACCGGTTGCGGCCCCTGACCGCGTCGGGGAGCCGTGCAAGCGCCGCGGCCCCGCAGACCACCAGGGCGGACCACTGCAGGGCCTGGATCATTGGGATGCTCCGGCTCCCGGCTTCGGCAGGCGCCTCGCTGCCAGCCGCCCCACCCAGACCAGCACCAGCCCGAGCACGAGGAAGAGAATCCCGGTGTAGTTGATGACAAATTCCCAGCAACCCAGTCCTGGCGGAATCAGAGGGAACGCTAACGACAGGGCGATGGCGACGGATCCAATGCCCAGGGCGACGGCGCTGCTACGGATAATCACCGGAAGCCGGCCGCGGGCAGTCCGGATCATCGCGGGAAGCAGTGCCCCCAGGACGAACGCCGGATACAACCGGCCCGCGGCTCCGTAAAACTCGGCGAGCAGAGCATTCCGGCTGCTCTTGGCCGCGACCTGGAGGAGGCCGGCCGATGATCCGGCCGTGTCCATCATCAGGAAAAGTACGATCACCACAGCGGCTGAGAGCACCGCCATGGCGATTCCCACCGGACCAGTCAGGAAACGCTGGGCATCCTCGGCGCCGAAGCCTTTCGCGATTTGGAGGCCCAGGAAGAAGACCGCGGCAAAAACAACGAACCGAAGCACCACATTCGCGACGTTGAACCCGCCCAAGAGGCCGTCAATGGCCACGTAAGGCTCCTTGATGCTGAGCAGGATCGCCGCCATCATGAGCACCAGCACGTAGAAGACCGGCCGGTTTTCGCCGCGCAGCGCGCTGGGAATGCGGGCGATTGCCACGAGGGTGCACACCGCGAGGGTGCTCCACTGCAGGGCCGTGACGATCATCCGAGGTTCTCCCAGATCTTTTCCGTTTGCGCCTGCTCCTGCTCCTGGCGGCGGAGCGCCTTGCCGAGCGTTTGCAGCCGCTCCCCGGCCAAGGCCACGAGTTCTCCGTCGGAGAGCGTGTCCAGTGCCGCCTGCCGGGCATCTGCGGACCAGCCGGCCTCGGCTTCGGTGATGAGCCCCGTCGCCACGAGGCCGCCGGAGAAGCCGACGCCGGCGGCGCGTGAGGTTGCCACGGCGAGTTCGGGTGAGAGTCGGTTGGCGGTCAGCTGGGCCGAGTAGTTCTGCGGAGCGATGCCGGTGGCGGTGGAAACGCGGTGGCGGAGTTCGCCGTCGTCGATGGCGTCCACCCAGTTCCGCACCGAGGTGGCGTGCGGCGCCGGGCTGAGCAGGCGCGGCGCCCCGGCGGCGGGACCGTGCTCCGCGGCGGAACGGGTGATGACCGCCTGCAGCAGGTCCATGGTGGCGACCTGGCTGACCAGCTCCGCCGTGGTGGGAGGATGTGCCAGCCGGGTCAGGTCCGCATAGGTGTCGAAGGTGGCGAGCGACTCGGCAGGGTTCAGGCCGAGCGCCCGGCTGATGCTGACCACGGTGGTCTCGGCGACCTTGCCGCGCACCAGTTGCTGCGCAAGGGTGGTGCGCTTAACGCCGGAGATCCGGCAAATGTCCGCGGTGCTCATCGCCGGTGCAACGCCATGGAGCCAGAGTTGAAAAGCTTTGGCGGGTAGTGGCATTTATGACTTTCTGCAGGTTCGGTGCCGTAGCAGGTTGGGCGGACTTAGCAGCATGGCCGGTATGCCGCCGAAACGCCCGACGACACCACCCTTGTCACCATCATAATTCGTCGGCCCCAATGTTCTGCTGGCTTGGCGCGCGGTGCAGGCGGGTCGCTGAGGGCAGACTGCGGGCGGCTCGGCGGGTAGCCACTTTCCCGAGCCAGATCAGGGACAGACCCACCACCAGTCCGAGCACCGCGGTCAAACTGATGATGTATTGGATGAAGGCCAGGCGCTGGGGCAGGAGGTCACTGATGGCCAGCAGGATCATGGCGGCGGATCCGGCCGTCAGCAGTGCCGCTCCGCCACGAACCAGCCGCGGAAGGCGGGAGCGAAGGACCTTAATGGTCGCTGGCAGGAGGCAGGCCGCCACGAACGCCGGATAGAGCCGGCCAGCCATGGTGTAGAGGGCGATCAGCTGTCGGTTATGACCGCTCTGGTCCGGCAGCGTGGCCAGCCCCACCGCGGTGCCGGCGGTATTCGCCATCAGGAACGGCACGGCGGTGGCGACGCAGATGATTGCCAGCGCCGCCAGGCCCACCGGTCCCAGGAGCAGGCGGAGGGTGGTGGGGTTCTCAAAGCCCTTGGCAATCTTGTACCCGGCCAGCAGGACGGTTCCGTAAACCACGTACCGCAGCGCCAGGTTGGCGTAGTTATTCGATCCCAGGAAACCGTCAATCAGCGTGTAGCTCCACTGGATGCTGAGGAGCATGCCCACCGTGACAAGCAGGAAGATGCCGAACAGGGAGCGGTTCTCTCCGCGCAGCGCTGACGGCAGCCGGAGGAAGGTGATGAGGGCGCAGACAGCCAGGACGAACCATTGCAGGGCACTAATCATGGGGCGTTTCCTCTTCCGGCTCGGCTGAACGTACCGCCGTGCATCTCCACTTAGGGCCCGCGAGGCTGGTGATTTTGCCGGGGGGCCGAATTCAACTATGCTAGATGCTCGAACCCGCTGGTCCGTACACCCCCCAAGTCCGGACCAGCGGGTTCTTCTATGCCCGGCGGAAGGTGCGCCGATTCCCGCGGTTTTCCGGCCCCGGCCGGGCGGCGTCCTGGCCGCCCGTTTTGGGCCTCGGTGAGAGAATGGACTAATGACTGCAACCCTTGTTGCCAAGGACCTCGCCGGTGGCCATGACCACCGCACACTCTTCTCCAAACTCTCCCTCACCGTCGCGCCCGGCGACGTCGTCGGCGTCGTGGGAGCCAACGGCGCCGGCAAGTCCACGCTGCTGCGGCTGCTCGCCGGCGTCGACCAGCCGCAGGAGGGCACGGTCAGCCTTGCCCCGGCCGACGCCTTCGTCGGCTGGCTGCCGCAGGAACACGAACGGATCGATGGCGAAACCGTGGCCGGCTACATCGCCCGGCGCACCGGCTGCGGGCAGGCGACGGCGGACATGGAATCCACCGCGGAGGCGCTGGGAACCGGCGCCCCGGGCTCCGAGGACGCGTACTCGGTGGCATTCGACCGCTGGATGGCCTCCGGCGCCGCCGACCTGGAGGAGCGGATCCCGCCGGTGCTGGCGGACCTGGGCCTCGAAGTGGGCCCCGACGCCGCAATGACCGGGCTCTCCGGCGGGCAGGCCGCCAGGGTGGCGCTCGCGGCCCTGCTGCTGAGCCGTTTCGACATCGTGCTGCTGGACGAGCCCACCAACGACCTTGACCTGGGCGGCCTGGCCAAGCTGGAGGCCTTCGTCCAGGGCCTGCGCGGCGGCGTCGTGCTGGTCTCGCACGACCGGGAATTCCTGGCCCGCTGCGTCACCACCGTCGTGGAGCTGGACCTCGCCCAAAACGCCGTCGCGGTCTACGACGGCGGCTACGAGGCGTACCTGGAGGAACGCGCCGTGGCCCGCCGGCATGCCCGGGAACGCTACGAGGAGTTCGCCAATACCAAGGCCGATCTGGTCTCCCGGGCCCGCACCCAGCGGGAGTGGAGCTCCCAGGGCGTCCGCAATGCGATGAAAAAGAGCCCGGACAATGACAAGATCCGCCGTGCCGCGAACACCGAGTCCTCGGAGAAGCAGGGCCAGAAGGTCCGGCAGATGGAATCCCGGATCGCCCGGCTGGAGGAAGTCGAGGAACCGCGGAAGGAATGGCAGCTGCAGTTCAGCATCGGCGCGGCGCCGCGCTCCAGCGCCGTCGTCGCGACGCTGCGGGACGCCGTTGTGCACCAGGGGGACTTCACCCTGGGGCCGGTCAACCTGCAGCTCAACGCCGGAGAACGGATCGGCATCACCGGCCCCAACGGCGCGGGCAAGTCCACCCTGTTGCGCCTGCTGCTGGGCGTGCAGCGGCCCGACGCCGGCGACGCCTCCAGGGGCGCCTCGGTGGCGGTCGGGGAAATCGACCAGGCCCGCGGGTTGCTGGCCGGCCACCTCAAACTCGCCGACGCCGTCGAAGCCGTGCTGACGGACCAAACCCCGGCGGAGGTCCGGACCCTGCTGGCAAAGTTCGGGCTCAAGGCCGACCACACCTCCCGGCCCGTGGACTCACTTTCACCGGGCGAACGGACCCGGGCCGCGCTGGCGCTGCTGCAGGCCCGCGGGGTGAACCTGCTGGTCCTCGACGAACCGACCAACCACCTGGACCTCCCCGCGATCGAGCAGCTCGAGGAGGCCCTCGACAGCTACGACGGCGCCCTGCTGCTGGTCACCCACGACCGCCGGCTGCTGGAAAACGTGCGCCTGGACGTGCGCTGGAACGTCGTCAACGGCGTCGTCACCGAACTGCTGGGCGCGAGCGCCCCGAAAGGTACCAACTCATGAGCATGGACCGAGTTGCCTGGAGCTCCCTGTACAACATCACCCGCGCCTCGTCCGGCTCCAAGCCGTTCTCCAAGGAGCTCCTCAAACGTGTGTTCGGCTTCGCCCGGCCGCACCGCGGCCGGCTGATCGCCTTCGTGCTGCTTTCCATCGTGATGGCCGTCCTCGCGGTCGCGACGCCGGTGCTCGCTGGCCAGGTGGTGGACGCGATCATCGCGAAGGCCGACGCCGGCACGGTAATCTGGCTCGCCGTTCTGATCGCGATCGTGGCGGTCGCCGAGGCCGGGATCGGGCTGGTGACGCGCTGGTTGTCCTCCACCATCGGCGAGGGCGTGATCGTGGACCTGCGCACTAAGGTCTTCGACCACGTGCAGAAGATGCCGATCGCGTTCTTCACCCGGACCCGCACGGGGGCGCTGGTCAGCCGGCTCAACAATGACGTGATCGGCGCGCAGTCCGCCTTCGCCGGCACGCTCTCCGGTGTGGTCAGCAACGTGGTGGCCCTGGCCCTCACGCTCGTGGTGATGCTGAACAAGTCCTGGCTGGTGACCGTGCTGGCCATGATCCTGCTACCGATCTTCCTCATCCCGGCCCGCCGGATGGGCTCCAAGCTGGCCGAACTGCGCCGCGAGGCCGCCGAGCACAACGCCGCGATGGGCACGCAGATGACCGAGCGCTTCTCCGCCCCGGGCGCGACCCTGGTGAAGCTCTTTGGCCGGCCGGACGAGGAATCCCGCGAGTTCGCGCTCCGCGCCGGCCGGGTGCGGGACATCGGCGTCCGCACCGCCATGCTCCAGTTCACTTTTGTCACCGCCCTGACCCTCGTCTCCGCCCTGGCCCTCGCGCTGGTCTACGGCCTGGGCGGCTGGCTGGCCCTCGGCGGGCAGCTCGCCGCCGGCGACGTCGTCGTGCTGGCGCTGCTGCTCACCCGCCTCTACGCGCCGCTCACCGCGCTCTCCAATGCGCGGGTGGAAATCATGAGCGCGCTGGTCAGCTTCGAGCGCGTCTTTGAGATCCTGGACCTCAAGCCGCTCATCCAGCAGAAGCCGGACGCGGTGGAATCGCCGCGCGGCCCGCTCTCGGTGGAGTTCGACGACGTCCGCTTCTCCTACCCTTCGGCGGACAAGGTCTCGCTGGCCTCGCTCGAGGACGTCTCCACGCTGGATACCCGCGGCGGCGAGGAAGTGCTGCACGGCATCAGCTTCCGGGTGGAACCGGGACAGACCGTTGCCCTGGTGGGCTCCTCGGGCGCCGGCAAGTCGACCATCGCCCAGCTGCTCTCCCGGCTGTACGACGTCGATTCCGGCGCCGTCCGCTTCGGCGGTGCGGGGTCCGGCGCCGGCGTGGACGTCCGCGACCTCACCTTCGATTCGATGCGCGAAACCCTGGGCATGGTCACCCAGGACGGGCACCTGTTCCACGAGAGCATCGCTTCCAACCTGCGCCTGGCCCGCCCGGGCGCCAGCGAGGAGCTGATGTGGGACGTGCTGCGCCAGGCCCGGCTTGAGGACATGATCCGCTCGCTGCCGGACGGGCTGGACACCGTGGTAGGGGAGCGCGGCTACCGGCTCTCGGGCGGCGAACGGCAGCGGCTCACCATCGCCCGCCTGCTCATCGCCCAGCCGCGGGTGGTGATCCTGGACGAGGCCACGGCCGCGCTGGACTCGACCAACGAGGCCGCGGTACAGGAAGCGCTGGGCGCGGCGCTGGAGGGCCGCACCGCCGTCGTGATCGCGCACCGGCTCTCCACCATCCGTGCCGCCGATGCGATCCTGGTGGTCGAGGACGGCGTGATCGTGGAGCGCGGCACGCACAACGAGCTGCTCGCCGCCGAGGGCCGCTACGCGGAGCTGTACCGGACCCAGTTCGCCGAGGCCACCGCGGTGGCCGCCGAGGCGGTGCCCGAGCTTTAGCCCTGGCTTGGGGTGCGCCTGCCCGCGGTGCGCAGGCCCGCCTGCGCGGCGAGGACGGGCAGCACGTGCTCCGTGAGCAGCGGCGCCAGGTCGTCCGGCAGCGGCCCGGCCAGGTCCAGCCAGCGGATTTCGGCGATCTCGGCCGACGGGTGCGCGGCCCAGCTGCCTGTTGCATTGATCAAAGTGGGCGCGGTGAAAACCGTGGCCTCGATCTGCGTCGCGGCCTCGTTGGCGGCCTCGGCCAGCCAGCTTCCGAAGGGTTCGAGGTCCTCGGGCGCCACGATGATGCCGACTTCCTCCTCGAGTTCACGGGACGCCGCCTGTGCCGCGGTTTCGCCGGCTTCGGGTTTGCCGCCCGGATGCATGAACTTGTCAGTGCCGCGCTTGCGGACGGTGAGGAGGCGTCCGGCGTCGTCAAAGACGCAGACAGCGGAGACCACAATGCGGGGATTCACGCCCGTCCTGGTGAGCACGGAGTCGAGCTCCAGGTCCTTGGCCGGGCCGGTGACATCCCACCGGTAACGGAACTCATCCGGCCCGAGTCGGGTGTAGTCGACCCGGTAGGTGTCCGGATCGCACCAGTGCGTGTCCCGGCTGTCCTGGCCGCCGAAGCCGATGCGGTGAAAGGGGCGGCCGTCGGGGAAGAACATGTCCATCGCCTCCGGTGTTGCCGAGGGCTTCAGGAGGTACTCGCGGCTCGCCGGGCCGGTAAAGGGCGCGGCGCCTGCCGGGGTCCAGTGCACGGTGCCTTCTTCGCGGAAGCGGAGGCCGCCGCCGTCGGTGTCCGTAAAGCGGACGACGCCGGTGAAAGTGCCGCGGCTGCCGGTGGCCCGGTCCAACAGGGTGCGGGCCACGGTCCAGCTGCCCAGCAGGTAGGCGCGCAGTTCGAAGCGCCGTTCATCGCGCATTTCAAAGCGCCGTTCATCGACTTCGCCGGCGGCCGGCGTCTGGGAGTCCAAGTGCCCTCGATTGGAATCGAACCAACGACACCGGCTTTAGGAGAGCCGTGCTCTATCCACTGAGCTACGAGGGCGGGCGTGCAGGCGGGTGGCCGTCGGCCGGCCCGTCCGGACACGGATACCAGCATACAAGGTGAGCGCCCGTACTACGCTCTTGGCATGACAGCCTCAGCCCGGACGGTTTCCCGGGACCTTATTTATTTCCCCGATGTGGCCGCCACAAGGTTCTATTTCGGAGCGCTCGGGAAACTGAGCGTGCTGCAGTATTTCGTCGCCGAGGCGGCGGTGATCGGGGCGTGGGCGGGCCGGGAGCCGTACAGCCGGCGCACCGGCTACATCAGTGACCTCGGCGCCCTGGGCTGCGGCGAATTCTCCGGCCGCGACGTTTGTTCGCCGGCGCACCTGCTGATGAACGCCTCCTTTGTGGTGCAGGGGATCGGCATGATGGTCGGGGCGCTGCTGCTCAGCTCCGCCGTGATCGGCGTCGCGGCACGGGCGGGCGCGCGGCTCGCCGTGGCCCCCGGGCGGCGTTCGCCGTCGGCCGCCGCCTTTGCTGCCCGGTCGCTCAGTGTGGCCGCCGGCGGCGGGACCGTGATGGTGGGGCTGGTGCCCGAGGACGCCGGCTCCGGCTGGCACTTGGCCGGGGCGCTGATGTACTTCGCCGCCGGCGGCCTGGCCCTGTTGCTGGTGGGCTGGCTGTGGCGCCAACAGACGCCGCTGGGCTGGTTCATCCTGGCCTGCGGCGCGGTCTCGCTGGCCGCCCTCATCGCCGGCGGGGTCACCGGCATGCGGGTGCCCGAGCCCGGCACCCTGGAACGGCTGATGGGATACCCCATCACCATCGGTACGGCGGCGCTGGGGCTGGTGGTCGCGCAGCGCGTCCGGCAGGAACTCGTGACGCGCAAGCGGGCGCGGGTGCAGGGAAGTTCTGCCCGCTGACGCGGCGCAGGGGGGCACCGAGTGCGGTCCCTTCCACTTCGGCACTTTCGGCGAATCTGTGTCGCGGGGTGTCTTATGTCTCATCCCGTCGGTGGCTTGCACTATTATGAGGGCATTCGCCGGAACGCTCCGGTGCCTCGTGCAGGAGCTCGGCTCCAGCGCACGCCGAATTGCCGACTTGTAGTCTGTGGGGGCACATGTCTGATCAGCTGGTTGCGCCGCGCCTGGCAGCGACTGCCTTCGGCGACCGCCCCGCCCACTTGGTTCTTCTCCGTCGGGTGGCTGTCCTGTGACCGTCGAGGCCCCCGTTGCGCCGGACGGGCAAGTCCCCGAGGAAACCCCGGCCGTCACCGACGCGCCCGACGTGGATGCGCCGCCGTCGTCCCTCACAGAGCTCAGCCTTGCAGGACTGGGCCTGGCGGAGCCGGGGGTTCCGGAGCCGGAAGCCGCCGCGCAGCCGGAAGCCGCGGAGCCGGAAGCCGCCGCGGAGCCGATCATCGGCGTCCGGCTGCTTGAGGGCGGCATCATCGAAGTCGCGCTGCCGCCGAACCGGGAAATCAAAGGGCCGGAGGCACGCGCGGCCGGTGCCGCAGTGCGGACCCTCGCCGACGGCAAGCGGGTGCCGGTCCTCCTGGTCATTTCCGGCGTCGTCGGCGTCAGCGTGGAAGCGCGCCAGGTCTATGCAGGTTCCATTGCCGCCTCGGCATTCGCGCTGGTGGGGGAGAGCCCCGTGGACCGCGTTATTGCGCACTACCTGCTGCGCTCAAGGACGGAAACCATTCCGGCGGAGTTCTTCATTTCGCGCACAGACGCCCTCAAGTGGTTAAGGCCTTATACGAGTGAAAAGTGATGTACCAGATCCCCGGCTCCATAGCCTCGTGGAGGGAATCGTCAGGATCGCCAGCGGCGATTTAAGCACCCGGATTCCCCACTCCGGCGCGCGCGACGACGTCGCCGCCGTCATTGCGGGCATCAACCTGATGGCTGATGATCTGCAGACCATCTACCAGGAGCTTGAGGAGCGCGTCGAAAGCCGGACCGCGATGCTGCGCCAGGCCCAGGTTGAGCTGGAACGGATGGCGCTGACGGACCCCTTGACCCAGCTGGCCAACCGGACCGCGCTCAACTCGGTGCTCAGCCACGCGCTCGCCGAGACGTCCCGCGGCGAGATGCCGCCGGCCCTGCTGATTCTCGATCTTGACTCCTTCAAGGGCATCAATGACACACTGGGCCACAGTGCGGGCGACGATGTCCTGCGGGTGATCGCCCGGCGGCTGCAGGACGCGGTGCGCTTAACGGATACCGTGGCAAGGCTCGGCGGCGACGAATTCGCCGTCATGCTGCCAAAATCCAACCTCGTGCGCGCCCGGCGGGTGGCCAACAGGATCCTCAAGGCCCTCAGCGAGCCTCTGGAGATCGGCGACCTGCGGATTACCTGTGGCACCAGCATCGGGGTGCGGGTGGCGGAGCCGGGTCAGTCCGCCGATGACCTGGTGATGGAAGCCGACACGGCCATGTATGCGGCGAAGGCGCAGCCGCACAGCGGGATCAAGATCTTTGAACCGGCGCTGCTGTATGCCCGCAGGCTGCAGAGCCTGATGGTCACCGAGATGCGCGAGGCGATCCGCCAGGACCAGCTGACGCTGCACTTCCAGCCGGTGGTGGAGCTCGCTACCGGGCGGATCGAGGGCGTCGAGGCGCTGGTCCGCTGGAACCACCCCGAGCGCGGGCTCCTAATGCCGGACCAGTTCATTCCGCTGGCGGAGGAGACCGGGATGATCGTGGAGCTGGGGCACTGGGTCCTGCGCAACGCGGTCCGCCAGCTCCGGGACTGGCAGGAGCGGCTGCCGCTGGACGGCGAATTCTCCGTCCGGGTCAACATCTCCACCACCGAGCTGCAAAACCTCGAGCTAATCGAACACGTCCAGGACATCCTCCGCGAGACGGGCGTGGATGCCGCGAACCTCATCATCGAGCTGACGGAATCCATGGCCGTCACCGGCGGCGACGTGGACAAGTACTCGCTCAGCGGGCTGCGGCAGCTCGGCGTGCAACTCGAAATCGACGACTTCGGTACGGGATACTCCTCCATCAGCTACCTGCGCCGGCTCCCGGTCAACGTGGTCAAAATCGACAAGAGCCTGATCGACGGACTGGGAACGGACGAGGAGCAGGGCGGCTTTGTCGAGGCCGTGCTGCATTTGATCCACGCCTGCGGGCTCAAGGCCGTGGCGGAGGGCATTGAGACGGCCGAGCAGGCCGAGGAGCTGGTCCGGCTGGGATGCGGCAGCGGCCAGGGCTACTACTTCGGCCGGCCGGCGCCCGCCGAGGCCGTCGAAGCCCTCCTCAGCGAGGGCCGGGCGGTCTCGCAGTAGGGAGCTGTTGGGGGCCGTGTGCATGAGCGCCGCGGTTGCCGTGGGCGCCGTCGTGACGCAGTGGTCAACGACGGCGGCTGGGCTGTTATTGCTGGGCATGACAAAGGGCGGGAGCCGGAGGAAACTCCGATTCCCGCCCTTTGCGCTTGCTGACTCCGTTAGTTCTTCGGGGTGGAGTTCGGCCAGTAGTTGACGGCCACAACGGAGCCCTGACCGGCGCTGCCACCATTGGCGGAAACGGCGGAGGCTGCCGAAAGGCCTGCCGCGGCCAGTGCACCAGCGACGAGGAGTGTTGCAAGGGTTTTCTTCATTTAGTACTCCTGTTACGTGAGGGGCTAATGTGACTCCTGTATTACAAATTCAGTATAGGGGCAACGGACACGCCGCTAGGTAACGATTTGTCCCGAATCCCGGAAACTGTGCTATTAGTGCGCTGCGCTTGCGCTTTGCAGATGCGCAGTCTTGCGCGCCGTGTACAGATTCACCCACGGAGCCCCGATAATAAGTCCATGCACTCTGTTTCGCCGCTGTACGCAGTCGCTGAGCTCCAAGCACACGAGCACCGCAGCAACCATGCCTTCGCCGAGGCTGCGGGTAGTGCAGAGCAGGCAGCCGAAATTGCTCTACGGGACGGGGATTCCGCTTCTTGGTGGAACATGACGTTTCTCCAAGCCGAGAACCTTTTGGATGCGGAACGGTTTGAGGACTGCGCGGCGCTGGCGGCCACTCTAGTTGCCGACGGGACCAGAGCTCCCAACACCCGTGACCATGCCCGTACCTTTATCCTGCTGGCCAAAGCACAGCAGGGCGCCGGCATGCTGGAGCAAGCAGCCGAGTCCGCCCGGGTCGCCGCCGGCCTTACAGCGGACGAGCTGGATGTCGAAATCAATATCAAGGCACGGCAAGCGCTGATCGCCACACTGGCTGACGGCGGAAAACTTGCGGAAGCTTGGCAAGAGAGCCGAGCGCTCGCTGGAGTGATTTCGGACGATGTTGATGATCAGCTCGCCGGGAAGGCGTACTGGGTCGTCGGAAACGTAGCATTCCTCTGCGACAACGTTGAGGACGGTTTGCGGTATCACGAACTCGCGGCTTCGACGTTTTCTCCCACCAAAAATCTCGATGTCTGGGCTAAGTTCAACAAGGCCTCAGCAGCCATGCGCCTTGCGGCCAATGTGGCCGACGCCGACACCCTTCGGTGTATTGAGCGTGCCGAGCTAGCCACCGACGTTATCGGCGGAACTGAGAACGACCTGCTCCTTTTGCGTCGAAATCGCGCTCATTGGAGTTACCTGGCCGGCGATTCAAAGTCCGCTGTGGTGCTTCTTGAGGAAATCCGGGCCACGCCAGGCTACGTGTCCCCGCAGGTCATGGGGGACATCTGCGTGTTGCTGGGGAGGGCATACTTGGCATCTGGAGACAAGACCTCAGCGAGGGAGGCTCTACTTGAGGCCGTAGCCCTTTTCGAGGGCGCCGAGGCTCCGGACCGTGCGCAGCAGTCTCGGGACTTCCTCAAGGCCGAGTTGGGGCGGGAATCGTTCCGGTCCTGGTTGCTTCGTGTCACCGGCTTCGACCGCAGCTAATCCCGCGTCCTCAGCACTTCCACTAAGCCTTGGACCGGTGTTCACCGGCCCCGCGGCGCATGCCCCTCGCGCTCGCTAAACATTGGACATAGTGGGTATGTGCGCGCTGAACCTCACCAAGAATGGGCATGTCCCGTGGTGCCACGCTCCAAATACCGCAACTCTGATGGAGCATGCCCCTCGCGCCCGCTGAGCAGTGGACATAGTGGGTATGTGCGCACTCAACCCCGCCAGGAATGGGCATGTCCCTCGGTGAGCCGGGACGCTGTGGCCACCAAGCCCAGGGCCGACTCCGAACTGGGGCAGTAACCCTAAGCCTGCGCAGGGCCTGCGGCGTCAGCCCGGGCGGTCGAGGCCTTGCGGCCCAGGAAGACCGCGGCTCCGCCGACCACCAGGCTCAGCACGAGCAGGATCCAGCCGGCCACGGTGAGCCCCGACGCCAGGGCGACCTGGCCGCCGTCGAGCGTGTCGGCGGACAGCATGGCGTCGATAGCCGAGTTACCCCACAGTCGAACCCCAGCGAAGAGCAGCGGGACCGCCCACAGGGCCCAGCGGAGCGGCTTCCGGGCCACATTCGTGCCGATCAGCAGCAGCCAGGTGAAGCCGAAGATCAGCGGAAACAGTGTCCCGGCCGTCTTGTGCACGTAATTGAGCTGCCCGCGGGCGTCGCCGTCCATGGCGGAGCGCAGCTGCTCCACGAATCCCCGGTCGAAGCCGCCGACCAGCGAATCGGGCATCGGGATCCCGCCCGTCAGCTGCGTGAGCTGGTTCAGGGTCAGCAGGTGCACGTACCAGAACAGGAACAGGCTCGCCACGACACCCGCGATCAGGATCAGGTTGCTGTTGCTCTGCGCCTTCTGCGGGGTTCGGCTGGTGCTGGGGTTGATCACCGCGGGCAGATGGTGCTGGGGAACGGCAGCGTTCGTGCCGTGCTTCTTGATCCGCTGCGCGGGTGTCTTGGCCATGGCTCCATTATCGCCCCTGCCCCCGGCCGCGCCGGCCGGGCTTCGGCCAGGGCGGCGTTAATTCGGCGTGCCTGTTCAGTTCTTCTGGGCGCCCGATAGGCTGAACGCGTGAGCGAATCAGGCAGCAACGAACTTGGCAGGCACCGGCTCGGCCGGCACAGCACCGCGGAACTCAGCCCCGAACTGGATGACTACCAGCTCGCCGAGGCCCTGGTGCGGGAGGCCGGCACCCTCGCGCTGCTGATGCGGCAGGCAGGACTGGAGGGGCAGCGGAAGACGTCCGTCTCCGACGTGGTGACAGCGGCCGACCACGCTGCCGAGGCCTATGTGCTTGAACAGCTGCAGCGCTGCCGGCCCGACGACGGCATCCTCGGCGAGGAAGGTGCCTCCGAGCAGGGCAGCAGCGGCCGGACCTGGGTGATCGACCCCGTGGACGGCACCTACAACTTCCTGCACGGCTCCAGCTACTGGTGCTCCGCGCTCGCCCTCAAGGACTCCTCCGGGCCGCTGCTCGGTGCCATCTTCCAGCCGGAGGAGGACAAACTCTGGCTCGGCGGCACCACCCGCGCGGCCACGCTGAACGGTGAGGCGCTGACCAGTTTCCGGCCCGGCGCGGCAGGCGGCAGGGGGCGCGCGGAGACGCCGCTGGCCGAGCTCGGTGCTGCCACCTACATCCATCCCACCTGGCTCGCGGACCCGATGTGTGCCATGCCCTGGCACGCCGCGGCGACCTCGGCAGCGGCACTGCGGATGTTCGGCTCCGGCTCGTGCGACCTCGGCCGGGTGGCCGACGGCGGCCTGGACTGCTGGTTCCAGCACAGCTCCCCGGAGTGGGACTGGCTGCCGGGCCAGGCTATTGTGCTCGCGGCCGGCGGCGCCACCGACGTCGTCCGCGTCAACGGCCTGGACTGGTTCGTCGCCGGAGGTACGACGGCGGTCCGGCAGCTCCGCGCCGCGCTGGAATCCGGCTCCGTAGGCTAGCCCGCCCCCTGCCCCGCCATACGACCGCGGAGCATGCCCGTTCTTGACGCAGCCGCCCGGTGGACATGCTCGTTCTTGACGCAGCCGCCAGGGGGACATGCTCATTCTTGGGCTCGAAGCGTGGACATAGTGCCGATATGTGCATCCGCGGGCGCCGGGGGAGGGCATGTCCCGCGGGTGGGAGGGGCCGCGGATCGTGGCGTCAGTGGCACCGCCTAGACTTGTTAACACCATGGATATGTTGTTTGACCCCTATGCCGACGGACCCCTCCAAGCTGCCTCCACCCCGGCCGCGCCTGCCAAAGCGTCCGGATACCCGGGGGCCGGCAGCGGTATGCCGGAGCTGGGATCTGCCCCCGGTTTCGGGTCCCACGGCGGCAGCCACGTCGGAGGGCACCCTGGCGGAGGGCACAACGGCGGAAACCACGCCGGGACCCACGCCGGCCACGAGGACGGGGACCGCCCCAGGCTCCCCAATGCGGATGAGCTCCTGCAGGGCCTGAATCCGCAGCAGGAGGAAGCAGTCAAGCACGCCGGCAGCGCACTGCTGATCGTCGCAGGCGCCGGCTCCGGCAAGACCCGCGTGCTCAGTAACCGCATCGCCTACCTGATTGCCACCCGGCGGGCGCACCACGGCGAGATTCTGGCCATCACCTTCACCAACAAGGCCGCCGCTGAGATGCGGGAGCGGATCGAACTGCTGGTCGGCGGCCGGGCCAAGACCATGTGGATCTCCACCTTCCACTCCTCCTGCGTCCGGATCCTGCGGCGCGAGGCGGCCAACGTCGGCCTGAACTCCAACTTCTCCATCTACGACTCCGCCGACTCGCTCCGGCTGATCACGCTGGTGGCCAAGAACCTGGACCTGGACCCCAAGCGCTTCGCGCCCAAGGCCATCCAGCACAAGATCTCCGCGCTCAAGAACGAGCTGATCGACGCGGACAGCTACGCCTCCAGCGCCAACTACAGCGACCCCTTCGAACAGGCCGTCGCCGAAGTCTTCAAGGGCTACACGCAACGTCTGCGCCAAGCCAACGCGATGGACTTCGATGACCTGATCGCCGAGACCGTCTACATGTTCCGGGCCTTCCCGGCGCTCGCCGACTCCTACCGGCGCCGTTTCCGGCACGTGCTGGTGGACGAGTACCAGGACACCAACCACGCCCAGTACGCGCTGGTGCGCGAGATTGTCGGCGAAGGCCCCGGCGCGGCCGAACTCACGGTCGTCGGCGATTCCGACCAGTCCATCTACGCCTTCCGCGGCGCGGACATCCGCAACATCGTGGAGTTCGAGAAGGACTACCCGGATGCCCGGACCATCAAGCTCGAGCAGAACTACCGCTCCACCCAGACCATCCTCAGCGCCGCCAACTCGGTGATCTCCCGGAACCCCAACCGGCCGGAGAAACGGCTCTGGACCGCCGAGGGCGACGGCGAGAAGATCGTCGGCTACGTCGGCGAGAACGAACACGACGAGGCGCAGTTCATCGCCAAGGAAATCGACCGGCTGCAGGACGAGGGCAACCTCCGCCCCGGCGACGTCGCGATCTTCTACCGCACCAACGCCCAGTCCCGGTCCATCGAAGACGTCCTGGTCCGCGTCGGGCTGCCCTACAAGGTGGTCGGCGGCACCCGCTTCTACGAGCGCAAGGAAATCAAGGACGCGCTCGCGTACCTGCGCGTGCTGGTCAACCCGGACGACGACGTCAACCTGCGCCGCATCCTCAACGAGCCCAAGCGCGGCATCGGCGACCGGGCCGAGGGCGCCATCGCCTCGCTCGCGCAGCGCGACCGGACCTCCTTTATGGCCGCCGCCCGCCGCGCCGAGGAAGCGCCCGGCATGGCCACCCGCTCCGTGAACGCCGTCCTGGGCTTCGTGAAGCTCCTCGACGACCTGGCCGAGGTCGCCTCCGGCTCCGGCGCGGCCGCCGCCCTGGAAGCGGTCCTGGAACAGACCGGCTACCTCGCCACGCTGCGCTCCAGCACCGACCCGCAGGACGAATCCCGGGTGGAAAACCTCGCCGAACTCGTCGCCGTCGTGCGCGAATACGAGCGGGACAACCCCGAAGGCTCCCTCGGCGCCTTCCTGGAACAGGTCTCCCTGGTGGCCGACGCCGACCAGATCCCGGACGCGCCGGGCGCCGATATCGATGCCGCCGTCGCCGAAGCCAAGCGCCTCGGCGTCGTCACGCTGATGACCCTGCACACCGCCAAGGGCCTGGAGTTCCCGGTGGTGTTCCTTACCGGCATGGAGCACGGGCTGTTCCCGCACCAGCGTTCCGCCACCGACCCTAAGGAGTTGGCGGAAGAACGCCGGCTCGCCTACGTGGGCCTGACCCGGGCCCGGAAACGCCTGTACCTGACCCGGTCCGAGGTCCGCAGCATGTGGGGCCAGAGCCAGTACAACCCCGCCAGCCAGTTCATCGAGGAAATCCCGGCCGAGCTGGTCGAGTGGAAACGCGAAGGGTCCACCCGCCAGGCCGGCAGCTGGGGGAGCGGCGGCTCGATCGGGTCCAGCCGCTACGGCGGATCCTTCTGGGGGGCCGGCACCGCCCGCGGCACCGGGGCGGACTCCTCGGCCGGCTTCAACGCCGACGTCCCGGCCGCGATCGCCAAGAACAGGGTCCAGCCGCAGAAGGAGATCGTCGCCGTCAGCGTGGGGGACAAGGTCAACCACACCAGCTTCGGCAACGGCACCGTGCTGGCCGTCGAAGGCGCGGGGGACAAGACCGTCGCGAAGGTGAAGTTCGGCGTCGGCGAAAAGCGGCTGCTGCTGCGGTACGCCCCGCTCACCAAGATCGACGCGTGACCAGACCCCAAACCCGCCCCGCGGGTCCGCCGGCCAGCGCGCGCCGACAGGCATAATGGAGCGCATGCGTCGGACTTCTTGGGGGATCCTGGCCGCCTCTATCGTGGCGGTGTCCACGGCGTGCACCGTTACGCAGAAGGACCCGGACTATGTCCCGCCGGCCCCGCTGCCCGCTTTGGAGCAGCTCAAGCAGGCGCCCCTGACGGACCCGGCGGCGCTGAATGCCGGGCCGGATTCCTTGAGCTTCGTCACCGCGGACCGCAACATCGTCTGCTCCCTGACCTCGGCGCGGGGCGGCCACGTCAACCTGCCTTATGAGCAGAACGGCTTCGCCGGCAGCGGGAACGGCAAGTTCGCGACCGTGCCGGTGGCGCACTGTGAGCTCGCCGCCTACCCGGAGCCGAACGCCAAGGACATCCGTGACGACTGTGCCGGCACCGGCCTCGGCTACCTGGGCGGCACGGCCCTGCTGACCCCGGACCAGGCCGTCTACGGCGAATGCCGCTCCGGCGTCACGCAGCAGGAAACCGAGTACGGCCCCAAAGGCACCCGCAACGGTCCGATCTCGCAGCTTCCCGTCCTCGAAGACGGGCAGAACATCGAGCGCAACGGCCTGCGCTGCTCCGCCTACAACGGCGGTGTCGCCTGCGGAAACGTCTCCGCCGGCGTCGCGTTCTTCGTTGCGCGCGACCGTTACGAGCTGATCTTGCCGGCCGCCAAAAAGCCCACCGCGGCGCCGTCGGAGGCCCCAAAAACCCCGTAATCTAGCGGTTTTTCTACGCTCAATAGAATAGTGTCCTTACTCACATAAGCGGTACTCTGGGTCGGGCTGGTCCAAACGAAGGACTAGAGTTCGAAAGAGGAGCATTGCGCCGTGTGGCTCGTTTCCAAGCTTGTCGCAGGGTGCGTTTATTCCGCAGCCCGGTAACCGCGAGTACGTGGGGTCCGGCTGTACAGAAACTACTTCGACGTAGAAGGACACTAAACCGTGGACCTGTTTGAATATCAGGCGCGCGATATGTTCGAGGCGCACGGTGTACCCGTGCTTGCTGGCATCGTGGCGCACACCCCTGAAGAAGCAAAGGCAGCTGCCGAGAAGATCGGCGGCGTAACTGTCGTCAAGGCACAGGTTAAGGTCGGTGGCCGCGGAAAGGCCGGCGGCGTTAAGGTCGCCAAGACCGCCGACGAGGCGCTGGAGCACTCCACCAACATCCTCGGCATGGACATCAAGGGCCACACCGTCAACAAGGTGATGATTGCCCAGGGTGCCGACATCGCCGAGGAATACTACTTCTCCGTCCTGCTGGACCGCGCTAACCGCAACTACCTGGCCATGTGCTCGGTCGAGGGCGGCATGGAAATCGAGCAGCTCGCCGTCGAACGTCCCGAAGCCCTGGCCAAGATCGCGATCGACCCGGCCGTCGGCATCGACCAGGCCAAGGCCGACGAAATCGTCGCCGCTGCCGGCTTCGCCGAGGAACTGCGCGGCAAGGTCGCCGCCGTGATCCTCAAGCTCTGGGACGTCTTCAAGAAGGAAGACGCCACCCTCGTGGAGGTCAACCCGCTGGTCAAGACCGGCGCCGGCGACATCGTCGCCCTGGACGGCAAGGTCTCCCTCGACGAGAACGCCGACTTCCGCCACCCGAAGCACTCTGCCCTTGAAGACAAGGACGCCGCGGACCCGCTCGAGGCCAAGGCCAAGGCCCAGGACCTCAACTACGTCAAGCTCGACGGCGAAGTCGGCATCATCGGTAACGGTGCCGGCCTGGTCATGTCCACGCTCGACGTCGTCGCCTACGCCGGCGAAAACCACGGCAACGTCAAGCCCGCCAACTTCCTGGACATCGGCGGTGGAGCTTCCGCCGAGGTCATGGCAGCGGGCCTCGACGTCATCCTGGGTGACGAGCAGGTCAAGTCCGTCTTCGTCAACGTCTTCGGCGGCATCACCGCCTGTGACGCTGTCGCCAAGGGCATCGTCGGCGCACTCGCCGAGTTGGGCCACTCCGCGAATAAGCCGCTGGTCGTCCGCCTCGACGGCAACAACGTCGAGGAAGGCCGCCGCATCCTGGCCGAGGCCAACCACCCGCTGGTTACCCTGGCCGCCACCATGGACGAGGGCGCCGACAAGGCTGCCGAGCTCGCCAACGCAGCGAAGTAAAGGGACCCGACTATGTCTATTTATCTGAACAAGGACTCCAAGGTCATCGTCCAGGGCATCACCGGCGGCGAAGGCACCAAGCACACCGCCCTGATGCTCAAGGCCGGCACCAACATCGTGGGCGGCGTCAACGCCCGCAAGGCCGGCACCACGGTCCTGCACGGCGACAACGAAATCACCGTCTTCGGCACCGTCAAGGAAGCCATGGCCGAGACCGGCGCCGACGTCTCCATCGTCTTCGTGCCGCCGGCCTTCACTAGGGACGCCGTCGTCGAAGCCATCGAGGCCGGCATCGGCCTGGTCGTCGTCATCACCGAAGGCGTGCCGGTCCAGGACTCGGCCGAGTTCTGGGCACTGGCCCAGTCCAAGGTCGACGCCGACGGCAAGCAGGTCACCCGCATCATCGGACCGAACTGCCCCGGCATCATCACCCCGGGCGAGGCCCTCGTCGGCATCACCCCGGCCAACATCACGGGCAAGGGCCCCATCGGCCTGGTCTCCAAGTCGGGCACCCTGACCTACCAGATGATGTACGAACTGCGCGACCTGGGCTTCTCCACCGCCATCGGCATCGGCGGCGACCCGGTCATCGGCACCACCCACATCGACGCCCTCGAAGCCTTCGAAGCTGACCCCGAGACCAAGGCGATCGTGATGATCGGCGAAATCGGCGGCGACGCCGAAGAACGTGCGGCCGACTACATCAAGGCCCATGTCACCAAGCCGGTCGTCGGCTATGTGGCCGGCTTCACCGCCCCGGAAGGCAAGACCATGGGCCACGCCGGCGCCATCGTCTCCGGTTCCGCGGGGACCGCCCAGGCCAAGAAGGAAGCCCTCGAGGCTGCCGGCGTCAAGGTCGGCAAGACGCCGTCCGAGACCGCCAAGCTGCTGCGCGAAGTTTACGCGGCGCTCTAAGTTCCACAGCACCACAGCAACGCGGGGTCACCTCCGGCCCATTCCACTCACCGGGATGGGCGCGGAGTGACCCCGCGTTGTTTTTGTTGACGCACGACGGCGGCAGGGACCGCCGCCGGGCGTCGAGTAGTGTTGAGGAAAGGCAAACCGCGCGCTTCCGGACGCGCAGGCAGGGGAACACGATGGCAGAAGCGCGACGGACGCTGGTCGACGTCGTTGTGGACAAGGTCCTCGAGTACATCCTCAGCGGCCAGATCAAGGCCGACGACGCCCTGCCGCCGGAGGCGGACATCGCCAAGGAATCCGGTGTCAGCCGCCTGACCGCCCGCGAAGCCATGAAGGCACTCAAAGCGCAAAACGTCGTCTACGTGAAGCGCGGCCTCGGCACCTTCGTCAATCCGCCCGAGCGCTGGACCGGCCTGGATGCGATCATGCGGGCCGCGTCGAGGGGAGTCGCCTCCGACGAGGTGGCGCTGCGCCTGCTCGAGGTCCGTCGCATGGTCGAGACCGGCGCCGCCGAACTGGCCGCCGCCCGCCACAGCCAGGCCGACCTGGCCGCCATGACCGAAAGCGTCGAGCTGATGGAAGCCGCACACCACTCCGGTGACGTCGACGCGCTGACCCTGGCCGACATCACCTTCCACGACACCGTGCTGCGGGCCTCGGGCAACCCCTTTGTGCCCGCCCTGCTGGGCCAGCTCTCGACCCTGCTGTACGCCATGCGGCGGGAGACCTCGGCCTTCCCGGACGTGCAGCGGCACGCCATCCACCACCACAAACTGGTCCTGGCCGCCATCGCGGCCGGCGAGCCGGCGGCCGCGCGCTCCGCAATGGACGCCCACATCACCCAGACCTTCGAGGATTACGAACGCTACCTCGCGGTCTCCAGCCGCGGCGCCGCCGCCAGCTGAACCGCCCCGGCCAGCTGACCCGCGGGCAGCTGACCCCCGCGGCGGGCTGCCCTCCGCGACGGCCCGGCAAACCACCGCGGCTCTTTCCCGGCCCTGTTGACGCCGCCCTGCCGTGTGATTAGAATCTCATCTAGATATCAGACATCTGACATCTAAGTCAGTTCCAGAATGCCGCCAGCCAAAGGAGTCTTTATGCGCGCGCACGTCCCTTCCCAGGGCACCCTGATCACCGGTGGAGGCCTGCGATGACCTCCCTGACTGCAGCCCCCGCGTTGAGCGAACTGGGCCAGACCACCCTCCGCAAGGTCCGCCGGCGGCTTATGCCGCTGATCGTCCTGCTGTACTTCATCGCCTACCTGGACCGCAACAACGTCGGCTTCGCCAAGCTCGGCATGCAGGGCGACATCGGCCTCACCGAAGCTGCCTACGGCCTCGGCGCCGGCATCTTCTTCCTCGGCTATGCCCTGCTGGAAATTCCCAGCAACGGCGGCATGTACCGCTACGGCGCCCGCAAGTGGATCGCCCGCATCCTCATCACCTGGGGCATCTTCGCCACCGCCATGTTCCTGGTCAACGGCGAGACCACCTTCTACATCATCCGCTTCCTGCTGGGCGCGGCCGAGGCCGGCTTCTTCCCGGCCATCCTCTTCTACCTGACCCTCTGGTTCCCGGCCGCGCAGCGCGTGACCGTGCTGGGCATCTTCATTCTCGCCCAGCCGATCTCCAACGCCCTCGGCGCCCCGGTTTCCGGCATGCTCCTGGGCCTGGAAGGCGTCGCGGGCCTGCACGGCTGGCAGTGGCTGTACATCATTGAAGGCATCCCGGCGATCGTGCTGGGCATTATCACGCCGTTCGTTATGACCGACCGGCCCGAGCACGCCAAGTGGCTCAAGCCGGAGGAGCGCGACTGGCTCGCCACCACCATGAGCAAGGAACTGGCCGACAAGCAGAAGTCCGGCAACCACAACTTCCTCGCCGGCCTGAAGGACCCCCGCACCCTCGCGTACTCGGCCCTGTACTTCGGCCTGGTCTGCGGCATCTACGGCCTGGGCCTCTGGATGCCGACCATCGTCAAGGCGCTGGGCAAGTTCGACTCCGTCCAGGTGGGCTTCATCGTCTTCATCCCGTACGCCATCGCCGCCGTGTTCGTCTACTTCTGGAGCAAGCGTTCGGACCGCACCGGCAACCGGGTCTGGCACGCCAGCGCCAGCATGGTGCTTGCCGCCGTCGGACTGCTCGGCGCCGGCTTCCTGCTCCCGGTCAACGCCGTGCTCGCCATGGTCTTCCTGACCCTGGCTGCAATGGGCATCTACTCCGCGATCGCACCGTTCCTGGCCATGCCGTCCGCGGCGCTGACCGGAGCTGCGGCAGCCGCCGGCCTCGCCATGGTGAACTCGCTCGGCAACCTGGGCGGCTTCGTCGCCCCGTACATCGTCGGCCTGCTTAAGGACTCCACCGGCAACAGCCAGAGCGGCCTCGTCTTCCTGGCCGCCTGCCTTGCCATCACCGCCGTCGCCACCTACCTCTACGCCCGCCACCGCCCGGAAGGTGTCTCCGCACCCGGAGCAACCGTCCCCGCCGCAGACAGCCACTAGGAACCCGTCATGACCGAAAACAGCACCTTCCCCGCCGAACGCACCGTCGTCCTGACCGGAGCGGCGTCGGCCCGCGGCATCGGCAAGGCCACGGCCGACCGCCTGGCCCGCGACGGCTGGTCCATCGCGATCCTGGACATCAACGCCGAGGACGCCCAAGCCGCCGCGGCCGAGATCGGCTCCAACCGGGCCGTCAAGGCGATCGGCGTCGGCGCCGACGTCTCGGACGAGGCCTCGGTGGACCGGGCCATCACCCAGATCGAGGAATCGCTGCCGCCGATCGTCGGCCTGGCCAACCTGGCCGGGATCAGCTCGCCGACGCCGTTTATGGAGACGTCCGTCGCCGAGTGGGACAAGGTCTTCGCGATCAACATGCGCGGCACCTTCATCGTCTCGCAGCGGGTGCTCAAGGGCATGATCGAGCGCCGGCTCGGCCGGATCGTCAGCGTCTCCTCCATCTCCGCCCAGCGCGGCGGCGGAACCTTCTCCAAGGTCGCCTACAGCGCCTCCAAGGCCGGGATCCTGGGCTTCACCCGGGCGCTGGCCCGCGAAGTCGGCGAGTTCGGCATCACCGTCAACGCCGTGGCGCCCGGCCCGATCGACACCGACATCATGGGCGGCACGCTGAGCGACGAACGCAAGGCCGCCATGTCCGAGGGCATCATGATGGGCCGCGTCGGCACCCGCGACGAAGTTGCGGCGCTGATGGCGTTCCTCCTGAGCGAGGACGCCGGCTACATCACGGCCGCCACCTACGACATCAACGGCGGCCTGCAGGTCTCCTGACCCCAGGCGCCTCTGGACGTGCCGTGCGGCCCCGGCCGCACGGCACCCGGAAGGACCACAGCATGACCCACGAAACCCATCCCGCCGGACATGGCACGGCGAACCCCGGCGCGCCGTCCGCCCCTGAACCCGCCCCCGCGCCCGTTCCTGAACCGGTGCGCCTGACCGGCGCCCGGCAGAGGATCCGCGACTACCGCGCCGCCACCGGCCGGCGCATCGCCGTGCTCGACGACGACCCCACCGGCTCGCAGTCCGTGCACGGCGTCTCGGTTGTCACCGTGCTTGAGGCCGCCGAGTACGCAGCGGCCCTCGCCGAGCCGGAATCGACCTGCTTCATCCTGACCAACACCCGCAGCCTGGACGAGGCCGACGCCGTCGCGCTGAACCAGGCAGCCGGGCGGGCGCTGTTCGAACTCGAGCAGCGGCTCGGCGCGCCGCTGGACCTGGTCAGCCGCAGCGACTCGACGCTCCGCGGCCACGTGATGGCCGAAATCCGCACCCTCGACGCCGTCCGGCGCGAGGTCACCGGGCGCGGGTTCGACGGCGTTCTGCTGGCACCGTCGTATTTCGAAGCCGGACGCTTCACCGCCGGGGACGTGCACTGGGCCATGGTGGGCGGGGAACCCGTGCCCGCCGGAGAAACCGAGTTCGCCAGGGACGCAACCTTCGGCTACCGGTCCTCCGACCTCAAAGACTTCGTCGCGGAGAAGAGCGGCGGCACCGTTGCCCGGGAGCAGGTGCTCAGCATCAGCCTCGAGGACATCCGCAGCGGGGGAGAGGACCGGGTCGCGGAGATCCTGCGCTCGGCCAGCGAATTGCAGCTCATCGTCGTCAACGCCACCGAGTTCGCGGACCTGGAGATCGTTGTCCTGGGCCTGCAGCAGGCCCAGCGCGAAGGCAAAGTATTCCTGCACCGCACCGGGCCCTCCTTTGTGCGTGCGCTTGCCGGGCTCGACCCCAAGCCCACCCTGCAGGCGCAGGACATATGGCCCGACGGCCGCCCGGCCGGCCACGGCCTCGCCGTCGTCGGCTCCCATGTGGGCCAGACGGCGCGCCAGGTCGCGGCAGCGCAGGCGCGCGGCGGCGTGACCGAGATCGAACTGTCCGTCGCCGACCTGGTCACCCCGGCCGGCCGCGGCGCGCACATCGCGGCCACCGCGGCCCGGGTGGTCGGCGCCCTCGCCGACTCGGACGTCCTGCTCTATACCTCGCGGTCGCTGCTGAGGGGAGCGGACGCTGCTGCCAGTCTGGAAATTGCCCGCAGCGTGTCGGCTGCCCTGATCGAGGTGGTCCAGGCCGCGCTCGCCGCGAACCCCGCGTGGGTGATCGCCAAGGGCGGCATCACCTCGCACGACGTCGCCGTGCGCGGCCTCGGCATCCGGCGCGCCACCGTGCTGGGGCAGCTGTTCCCCGGCATGGTCTCAGTGCTCCGACCCGATGAGGCCGCACCCGGCGTGCAGGGCATGCCCTACGTCGTCTTCGCCGGCAACGTCGGCGACGAAAACGCACTCGCCGACACCATTGAACTCTTCCGCGGCGGCACCACGTCCGCGGCCCCAGGAAAGGAAGTCACCCCATGAGCAAGGTCGGATGGATCGGGCTGGGCGCGATGGGCGGACCGATGGCGGTCGTCCTCGCCGAAGCCGGGCACGACGTCGCCGCCTTTGACGTCGCCGAGGGCCGGGCGCAGTCGCTCGCTGTTCCCGGCCTAACGCCGGCGGCCACGGCCAAGGAAGCCGTGGCCGGGGCCGACGTCGTCGCCCTGATGGTCGCAACGCCGGCGCAGGCCGATGCCGTGCTGTTCGGTGCGGACCAACTCGCCGCGACGCTGCGCCCGGGCACCGTTGTCCTGCTGATGGCCACCGTGGGCCCGGCCGCCGTGATGTCGCTGGCGGAACGGCTGGCGGCGTTCGACGTCGAACTGGTCGACGCGCCGGTTTCCGGCGGCACCAAGCGTGCCGCCACGGGCGAGCTGCTGATGATGGTCAGCGGCTCCGAGCGGGCCCTGGCCGCGGTGCGGCCGCTGCTGGACGCGATGGCGAGTTCCGCCCCCGTGGTGGGACCGAACGTTGGTGACGGGCAGAAGGTCAAGCTGGTCAACCAGCTGCTGTGCGGCGTTCATATCGCCGTAGCGGGGGAGGCCCTGGCCTTTGCCGAGGCCCTGGGCCTGGACCCGAAGGAGACCTGGGAGGTGCTGCGCTCCGGTGCCGCGGCGTCGTTTATGTTCGATGACCGGGGCTCCCGGATGGTGGACCCGGACAACACCGAGGTCCGCAGCGCGCTGGACATCTTCGTCAAGGACATGGGCCTTGTGGTCGACGCGGCGCGGGACAGCACGTACCCGGCGCCACTCGCGGCCGCGGCCGAACAGCTCTACCTCAGCGGCCGGCGCGCGGGCCTGGGCCGCCGGGACGACTCGTCCGTGATCGAGGTGCTGCGCGGGCTCCAGCACTGAGCCCGGGCCGGCCAAGGGCCGGGGGAGTCTTTCAGCCCCCGGCCTGGCTGATGGTGAAGGCCGCCAGGAAGCCGACGGCTGCAACGAGGCCCGTCAGGACATGATGTTCCTCGAAAGCCTCCGGGATCATGGTGTCGGCAAGCATGGCCAAAATCGCCCCGGCGGCGATTGCGGTGATGAAGGCGACCATTTCTGCCGGAGCGTTCTGCAAGCTGGCGTAGCCGATGAGCGACGCCAGCCCGGAGATGAGGGCAATGCCTCCCCACACGCCAAAGACGTAGCCGGCGCTGCGGCCGGATTTCTTCATTCCCGCGGTGCTGGAGAGCCCCTCGGGAACGTTGGAGATGAACACTGCCGCGAGCACGGCCGTGCTGACCGATCCCCCCGAGACGAGACCGAGCCCCAGGACGACGGATTCGGGAACGCCGTCCAGCAGGGCTCCGACGGCAATGGCGGTGCCGCTGCCCGGCTTGTCTTTTTCCGAAGGTTGCTTTCCGCCCGAGCGTTTCCGGTGTTTGGCACCCTGCCGGGCCAGCAGGGCGTTCGCCCCGACATAGACCAGGGCCCCGGCCAGGAAACCCGCAACGGTCGGCCAGAGGCCACCGCCCCGTTCCGCTTCATCAACGAGGTCAAACGACAGGGCCGAGATGAGGACTCCGGCGCCGAAGGCCATGATGGAGGAGACGATTTTCGGTGCGATGGTCCACTTCCAGGCAACGGCCGCCCCCAGGACCAGGGCTGCGCCCGCCACCGTGCCCCAGAACAGGGCCTGTACCCACATGGGCATCTTGTTCCACCTTCCACGTCGTCGTTCACTTCGCCACCAACGCACGAGGCCCAATGGCCCAACACCCCTGGGCCGCGGCGATGCTACCCGGGGTACGCGGCCGCGCCTCGGTTATGACACTATAAGCATGCTTTCTAAGTTGGGCCGTCGCCGGTCCGGCGCAGGGAATACCTGGGACCTGGTGTAGGTTGCAGTTGCGTCAGCCAACAACGCCAGAAAAGAGAATGCCTCAGTGGCAACCGATTACGACGAAGTACGTTCCGACGTCAAAGAATCACAGGAGCGCTCCCTGGAAGCGCTGCAGTCCGCGAACGCGCCGGACGCTAAGAGCGTCATCCGCGACCTCGACGAGGCCGATGCGCTCGACGACGCGATGACCCCCGGCGGCGAATTCGTCGCTGAGGAACTGATCGTGCAGGTGATCCCGCAGGCCGACGACGAGTTCACCTGCTACTCCTGTTTCCTGGTCCGGCACCGATCCCAGCTCGCCTCCGAAAAGAATGGACACGCGTACTGCCTCGAGTGCAAAGGCTAGCGGCCGGCTCCCCGCGGGCGGTACCGACGGCTCCCGAGGGGGCGTCACGGCAGCGTCACGGCGGCGCCCGCGGGGGTTGCCCGGCTATAGGATTTGGGTATGGCAATCAAGGATCCGGCCGCCCGCGGCGTCAGCAGGCAGGTCCTCGCCGACCATGTTTACGAAGCCCTTCTGATCGCGTTGATGGACGGCCGGCTTGAGGCCGGCACGCCGGTCAGCATTGACGGCATGGCCCGCGAACTGGACGTCTCGCCGACGCCCGTGCGGGAGGCGCTCGCCCGGCTGGAAGCCACCGGCATGGTCCGCCGGACCGCCCTGCGCGGCTACCGGGTGGCGCCGCTGTTCACCAAGGACGAGCTGGCGGACCTGATGGACGCGCGCCTGGTGATCGAACCGGCCAACGCCTTGATGGCCTGCCGCCACGCCGGCGCCGGCCTTACCGCCCAGCTGGCGCAGGCCATCGAGGACCTCAAAGCCGCGCCCCGGGGGCCGTCCTTTTCCGAGTTCCGCGCCTACTGGGAAGCCGACGAACGCTTCCACCGGCTCATCGCGGAGCACGCGGACAACCAGTTCCTGCTCTCCGCGTACAACGCACTGGGCGGCCAGGTGCAGCGCTTCCGCTTCTTCGGCGGCCTCGGCGTCACCGACGCGGACTTCGCGATCGCGGAGCACACCGAGATCCTCCGCGCCTTTGAGGCCGGCGACGCCGAGCTGGCGCGCCATCAGATGATCGCGCACATCGAGGGCGTCAAGCAACGCTCGCAGCACGACAGCGAAGTGCGCAGCTAGGGACCCCGCAGCTAGGCGCCGCACGGCTAGGCCCTGCGCCGCTAGCCATTGCGCAGCTAGGCGCCGCGCCGTCCGGCGGCATCCCGCGTCGCCCTTTTTGCCCCGACCGGCGGGTCACTTCCCAAGAAACCCTTGACAACGCTCTCCTCTACGATGAATCCTATAGGAAATGTGATTCAAGATCTGGAGTGACAATGTCGTACACCGCCGAAAACTGGCCCATCACCGCGGCCCTCCTGCAGTTCCCGGGCACGCGCCCCGACGGAACCCCGGTCCAGGACGCCCCCGCCACGGAATGGCAGCGGGTGTTCGAGGAAGTCGCTGACGCGGGCTTCGCCAACGCCGACCTGACCGACAGCTGGGTTCGTCCGGGGGACCTCGGCCCGGCCCGGCTGGACGAACTCAGCGCCGCCGCCCGCCATGCCGGGATCGGACTGCCCGCCATCTCGGCGATCCGCCGCAGCGTGATCGAGGAGGCCAACTGGGAAGACAACCTGGCCTACACCCACCGCACCCTCGACGCCGCCGCGCAGCTCGGCTGCGAAGTTGTCTCGATCGGCCTGCACCAGGCCCTGACCCCGGCCCAGCGCGAACAGCTCTGGTTCTGGACGGTCGAGGGCCACCGCGACCCGGCGGGGGACAAGGACACCTGGAACAAGGCCGTCACCCGCATCCGCGAGGTGGGCCGGCACGCGGCCGAGCTGGGGCTCCTGGTCTCGCTCGAGATGTACGAGGACACCTACCTTGGCACCGCGGACTCCTCCGTCCAGCTGGTCCAGGACATCGACCTGCCCAACGTGGGCCTCAACCCGGACATCGGCAACCTGATCCGCCTGCACCGGCCCATCGAGGACTGGCGGGAGATGGTCCACAAGACCCTGCCCTACGCCAACTACTGGCACGTTAAGAACTACAGCCGCGACGAAAACCGGGCCAAGGACCAGTACGTCGCCTTGCCCGCACCCATGGAATCCGGCCTGATCAGCTACCGCGAGGCCTTCCAGTTCGCCATCTCCGTCGGTTTCCAGGGCATCATCTGCACCGAGCACTACGGCGGGGACGGCCTCAGCGTCACCGCCGCCAACCAGGACTACCTGCGCCGCCACGTCCTGCCCAAGCGCGACGGGTACGCCCTCGGTACGTCCCTGGTGGCCCAGGGCCGGCAGGCCCCGGCAGCCGTCCCCGCGCTCTAGGAGCCCGCGCTCTAAACCGGCGGCGCCCCGGCGCCAGCCGTGTGCTCCAACCGCCCCAACCGGTTCAACGAGGAATCATGACAAAGATATTTGACGATCCCGCAAGCTTCGCGGACGACGCCCTCGACGGCTTCGCCGCCGCCCACCGCCAGTACGTGGCACGGGTGGACGGCGGGGTGGTCCGTTCCACCGAGACGCCCGAGGGCCAGGTCGCCCTGGTGATCGGCGGCGGCTCGGGCCACTACCCCGCCTTCGCCGGCCTGGTCGGCGCCGGACTCGCCGCCGGCAGCGCCTGCGGGAACATGTTCGCCTCGCCCTCCGCGGGCCAGGTCTACCGCGTGGCCAAGGCGGCGGACACCGGGGGCGGGGTGCTGCTCAGCTACGGCAACTACGCCGGGGACGTGCTCCACTTCGGCCAGGCACAGGACAAGCTCAACGCCGAGGGCATCCCGACCCGCACGGTGTTGGTCACCGACGATATTGCCAGCGCCCCGCTGGCGGAGATCGACAAACGCCGCGGCATCGCCGGGGACCTGACGGTCTTCAAGGTTGCCGGGGCGGCCGCCGACGCCGGGCTGGACCTCGACGAGGTGGAACGGCTGGCGGTCAAGGCCAACCACCACACCCGCTCGCTGGGCGTCGCCTTCGCCGGCTGCACCCTGCCGGGCGCCGCGGAGCCGCTGTTCACGGTGCCCGAGGGCATGATGTCCGTAGGCCTGGGCATCCACGGCGAACCCGGCATCTCCGAACAACCGCTGCCCACCGCCAGCGAACTGGCCGCGCTGCTGGTGGACGGCCTGCTCAAGGACAAGCCGGAGACCGCCGGACGCCGGGTGGTGCCAATCCTCAACGGCCTCGGCACCGTCAAGTACGACGAGCTGTTCCTGCTCTTCGGCAAGGTCGAGGCCCTCCTGGCCGCCGCCGGACTCGAGATCGTCGAACCAGAATGCGGCGAGCTCGTCACCAGCCTGGACATGTCCGGGCTGTCCCTGACCCTGTTCTGGCTCGACGCGGAACTCGAGAAGTTCTGGTCCGCGCCGGCCGACACTCCCGCCTTCCGGAAGGGCAACCTGGCGCCCCGCCGGGCCAAAACCCGCGCCGCGCAGGCCGACGTCGAAGCAGCGCCCGCGCTGGCCGCCACGACGGCGTCGACCTCCCTGGCCGCCACGGCGGTGGGCGTGCTGAAGGTGGCCCAGTCGGTCGTCGTCGAACACGAGGAAGCGCTCGGCAAACTGGACGCCATCGCCGGCGACGGCGACCACGGAATCGGCATGCGCCGCGGCGTGGACGCCGCAGTCGCGGCGGCGGAACAGTCCCACGCGGCCGGCGCCGGGCTCGAGGAAGTCCTCGCCGCGGCCGGCGAGCAGTGGGCCGAACGCGCCGGCGGCACCTCCGGCGCGCTCTGGGGCGCGGCGGTCACCGCCGTCGGCCGCGCCCTGGGCAGCAAGGACGCCTACACCCGGGCGGACGCGGCCGCCGCCGTCGACGCCCTCCGCGATGCCATCATCACCCTGGGCAAGGCCGAAGCCGGAGACAAGACGATGGTGGACGCCCTGCTTCCGTTCGCCGACGTTTTCAACCGGGGAATCGACGACGGCGACGGCCTGGCCCGCAGCCTGCGGACCGCCGCCGACGCGGCCGCCCAGGCCGCCGAAGCCACCGCGGCGCTGAGCCCCAAGAAAGGCCGGGCCCGGCCGCTGGCCGAGAAAAGCCTGGGCCACCCGGACCCCGGCGCCGTGTCCTTCGGCCTGATCGCCGGCCGGGTGGCCGACTACGCGGCCTCCATCGAACGCAGCTAGAGGAGAATTCCCTTGTCACACGAGACACAAAGCCACGACACCAACCCCCAGCCCGGCTGGCGGATCGTCGTCGGCAACGACGAAGCCGGCGTCGAATACAAAAACGCCCTGCGCGAGCTCCTCGAGGCGGACCCCCGCGTCGCCTCGGTGGAAGACGTCGGCGTCGGCCCCGACGACACGACCGCCTACCCGCACCTGGCCGTCGCCGCGGCCCGCAAGGTCGCCGCCGGCGAGGCCGACCGTGCCCTGCTGATCTGCGGCACCGGACTGGGCGTGGCCATCTCGGCCAACAAGGTTCCCGGCATCCGCGCCGTCACCGCGCACGACAGCTACTCCGTGGAGCGCTCCGTGCTTTCCAACAACGCCCAGGTGCTGACCATGGGCCAGCGGGTGATAGGCCTGGAACTGGCCAAGAAGCTGGTCGGCGAATGGCTGGGCCACCGCTTCGATGACACCTCCGCATCCGCGGCCAAGGTGGACGCAATCCACTCCTATGAAGGAGTTTCGGAAGGACAGGCAAGCAAATGACCACACGTAACATCGCCGTCGTCGGATCCGGCTACATGGGCGGCGGAATCGCGCAGGTCCTGGCCCTCGCGGGCGCCCGCGTCGCCCTCGCCGACGTCTCCGCCGAGATCGCCCAGAGCAACTACGAACGGCTGCTGAAGGAATCCGAGGACTTCGTCGCCGCCGGGCTGTTCCCGGCCGGCGCCACCGAAACGCTCAAGGAAAACCTCTGGGCCGCCAAGGACATCGAAGAAGCCGTCGCCGACGCCGAATACATCGAAGAAGCCGTGCCGGAGGTCCTCGAGATCAAGCACGGCACGCTGGGCCGGATCAGCGCCGCCGCCCGCCCGGACGCCATCATCGGCTCCAACACCTCGACCATCTCCATCGCGAAGCTCGCCGAAGTCGTGGTGAACCCGGAGCGCTTCCTGGGCGTCCACTTCTCCAACCCGGCGCCGTTCATCCCGGGCGTCGAAGTCATCCCGCACGAGGGCACCTCCGAGGCCACCATCGAGGCCGCGCGCACCATTGTGGGGGAGACCGGCAAGGAAACCGCGACCGTCAAGGACGTCACCGGATTCGTGCTCAACCGGCTGCAGTACGCCCTGTTCCATGAGGCCGCGCAGGTCGTGGAGGAAGGCATCGCCACGGCCGAGGACGTGGACACCATGGTCCGCACCACGTTCGGTTTCCGGCTGCCGTTCTTCGGGCCGTTCGCGATCGCGGACATGGCCGGGCTGGACGTGTACGCGTTCTGCTACAAGTCGCTGCAGACCGGCTTCCCGGAGCGGTTCGCCACGCCGCAGATCCTGCAGGAAAAGGTCGACGCCGGCCAGCTCGGCACCAAGACCGGCTCCGGCTTCCTCAACGTCCCCGCCGACCGGACCGCCGCCCTGGTGGCGTACCGGAACAAGGCCTACGTCGCGATGCAGAAGCTGATCGAGGAACTCGGCCCCGCGCCCCTGGGCTGACCACCGCCGCACGCCACCTTTCCCTAGGAGACTCCCATGACCTCATTCCCCGCAGACCGCACGGTGATCGTGACCGGCGCCGTCTCCGAGCGCGGCATCGGCCGGGCCACCGCGGAGTACCTCGCCGAGCGCGGCTGGAACATCGGCGTGATCGACCTCGACGACGCCGCCAGCAAGGCCCTGGCCAAGGACCTGGCCGAAAAGCACGGCGTCAAGGCCCACGGCTCCGGCGCCAATATCGGCGACGAGGCCTCGGTCCGCGCCGCGATCGATGAGATCGAGGCCGAGCTGCCGCAGCTCGTCGCCCTGGCGAACATCGCCGGGGTGAGTTCCCCGGTGCCCTACCTCGAACTCGACGCCGCCGAGTGGGACCGGGTGCTGAACATCAACATGAACGGGGTGCACTACGCCACCCGCCGGGCCGCCGAATCGATGGTCAAGCACCGGCTGGGCAGGATCGTCAACATCTCCTCGGTCTCCGCCCAGCGCGGCGGCGGCACCTTCAGCAAGACCCCGTACTCCGTGGCGAAGGCCGGCGTCATCGGTCTGACCCGCGCCACGGCCCGCGAACTGGGCGGGTACGACATCACCGTCAACGCCATCTCACCGGGCCCGATCGACACCGACATCATGGGCGGGACCCTCAGCGAGGAACGCAAGGATGAACTCGTCAAGGACCTGGTGGTCAACCGCGTGGGCAGCACCCGCGACATCGCGGCCGCGATCCACTTCCTGATCGGCGAGGACGCAGGCTACATCTCCGGCCAGACGCTCAACGTCGACGGCGGCCTGTACATGCACTGACGGCTCCCGAACGAGGGAGCCAGCAGAAACCGCGGGCCGCCGGCCCGCGGGGGAACCACCCCACCTCATCACTCGAAGGAGAGTGCTGTGTCCGTAACCACCGCTACATCCAAGGAGCTTCTGGCCCGTCCGGTCCTGAAGTCCGCGATCTCCAAGGCGGCCCGCCGGCTGATGCCGATGCTGGTCATTCTGTACGTCGTTTCGTTCCTGGACCGGACCAATGTCGGCTTCGCCGAGGCCGCCCTGGGCGCGGACAAGGGCGTGTCCGCCGCGGCCTTCGCCCTGGGTGCCGGCATCTTCTTCATCGGCTACGCGATCTTTGAGATTCCCAGCAACCTGCTGCTCAAAAAGGTCGGCGCCAAGATCTGGTTGGCCCGGATCGCGATCACCTGGGGCATTGTCTCGGCCTGCTTCGCGTTCGTGCAGGGCGAGACTTCGTTTGTGATCCTGCGCTTCCTCCTCGGCGTCACCGAGGCCGGGCTCTTCCCGGGCGTGATTATGTACCTCGCGGAATGGTTCCCCAACAAGGTGCGCGTGCAGATGTTCGCCATCTTCTACCTGGCGCAGCCGTTCTCGCAGATGATCGGCAACCCGCTCTCCGGCTGGCTGATCAACATCGGCGACCAGGTCCCCGGCCTGCGCGGCTGGCAGGTGATGTTCTTTGTCGAGGGCCTGCTCGCCGTGGTGGCCGGCATCGCGGCCTTCTTCTTCCTGATCAACGGTCCTGAAAAAGCCAAGTTCCTCAGCGGCGAGGAGAAATTCGCGCTCAAGGAAGTCATGGCGCTCGAGGACAACATCAAGGACGAGACCGGCCCCCGCGGCATCCTCGCCGCGATGCGCAACGGCCGGGTCTGGTACTTCACCGCCATCTACTTCTGCCTGCAGATCGCGGTCTACGGCGTGACGTTCTTCCTGCCCCAGCAGGTCTCCTCGCTGACCGGCCAGAAAGTGGGCCTCGCCGTCGGCCTGCTGATCGCCGTGCCCTGGTTCTTCGGCATCTTCTCCTGCTACTTCATCGGCAAGGCGGCCAACACGGTGGCCAAGCGGCGGAAGTTCGGCACCATCCTGTTCATCTCCACCGGCCTGTGCATCTTCGGCTCGGCTTGGGCAGGAACCAACCACCAGCCGGTGCTCGGCATGATCTTCATTACCCTGGCGGTCTGCAGCTTCCTCGCCGTCGGACCCGTGGTCTGGTCCTACCCGACGGCGTTCCTCGCCGGTTCCGCCGCCGCGGCGGGCATCGGGCTGATCAACTCACTCGGCAACCTCGGCGGCTTCGTCGCCCCGATCCTGCGGACGGCCGTCAACGAGGCCACCCATTCGCCCACCGGGTCCATGGGTGTCTACGCCCTCGGTGTGCTGCCCTTCGTGGCGGCGGCGATGATGTTTGCCACCAAGCGGTTCCGCAACAAGGCCGACGAGCTGCTGGACTAAGCCCGTCCCCGCTTCAACCCCACCCTGAAGGAGATCCATGAGCCGCACCTCCGGCACCAGCGCCCCCGCCGGCCCCCTGTACATCGGTGTCAGCACCAAGATGTACCTGGGGTACCAGGCGAGCCTGCGCTGGCTGTCGGAGGTGCGCGCCGTGGTCGACGCCCGGCCCGCCCTGGCCGCGGGCCAGGACATCCGGGTGTTCGTCATCCCGTCCTTCCCGGTCCTGGCGCAGGCGAAGGCGGTCCTGGCCGGCTCGCCCGTGCTCCTCGGCGCCCAGAACTGCGCCTGGGGGGACGGGGCGCTGACCGGGGAAGTCAGCCCGGCCATGCTGGCCGAACTCGGCGTCTCGCTGGTGGAAATCGGCCACGCGGAGCGCCGCGCCCTGTTCGGCGAGGACGACGCCGTGGTGGCCCGCAAGGTGCGGGCCGCCGTCGACGCCGGGCTGGCGCCGCTGCTGTGCATCGGCGAGCCGGACAGGCTCAGCCCGGAGGACGCCGCCGGTTTCTGCCTGGCGCAGGTCCGGTCCGCGACCGGCGGTGACGGGCCGCTGGCGCAGCGGCTGGTCCTGGCTTACGAACCGGTCTGGGCGATCGGGGCGGATCGGCCCGCCGCGCCGGCGTACGTGAACGCAGTGGTGGAACTGATCCGCCAAGGGCTCGGCGCGGCCTGTCCCATCATTTACGGCGGCAGCGCCGGGCCCGGGCTGTTGCCGGAACTGGCAGCGGCGGACGGACTGTTCCTGGGACGCTTTGCCCACGACGCCGCCAACCTCGGCCGCGTCCTGGACGAGGCCCTTCAGGCCTTCGCGCCGGCCAGCAGTTCCTCGAGCCGCTCGTAGCCTTCGGTCAGGCCGCCCTCCATCCCGGACTGCGCCATGCCGTCACGGGCCTCCATGCTGGGATACACGGCGTGGCCGGCCAGCCGGGTGCGTCCGCCGCCCAGGTCCTGGAAGGTGAGGAACTCGACGCTCACCACGTCCGGGTAGCCGCCGTATTCGAAGGTCTGGACCGCGAAGTCGTTGTCCCGGACGGTGTGGAAGACGCCGTTGAACCGGTGCGCGACGCCGTCGGGCCCCGTGTGCGTGTAGCGGTAGCTGCCGCCGGTGCGGAAGTCGTAGTGGTCCACGTCCATGCTGACCCGGCGCGGGCCGAGCCACTGGGCGACGAGTTCGGGTTCCTTGTGGGCCCGGAAGACGTCGGCCACGGGAAAGTCGAACTCCCGCTCGAAGTCGATGAAGGGCAGTCCTTCCGGGACCGTGAGTTTCAGGGCGTTGCTCATGATGAGTCCTTTGCCTGGGTGCCGCGCGCGGCGGCCTGGGATTGGAGCACGGCGTCGAGGCTGCGGAACTGCTCCTCGCGGACCAGCCGGTACTGGTCGATCCAGGCGGTGAGCGCCTCCAGCCGTGCGGGGTTCAGGTGGACGGGCCGGCGCTGGGCGTCCCGCGTGCGCGTGACGAGCCCCGCTAGCTCGAGGACCTGGATGTGCTTCGAGACCGCCTGCTTGGTGATCGCGAAGGGTTCCGCCAATTCATTGACCGTGGCCGGGCCCCGGCTGAGCCGGGCGATGATGCGGCGGCGGACGGGATCGGCCAGCGCCAGGAAAGCGGAGTCGAGGTGTTCGTCGTCGTCAGCCATGGTGTTCAGCACTCTGTTCAGTAAGCCTTTAGTCAACGAAACGGTTGATCAATGTTTGGGTTGTTTAAGCGTACGCCCGGGCCGGACCGGCGGCAAGGGGACTGGCGCGGCCGGCGGCAAGGGGACTGGCGCGGCCGGCGGCGGCCGCAGGACTGCGCCACGGTGAACTCTGGGCGAACGTCCGGCCAATGGGGCTGTAAAACCGGCATTTGACCCGGCCCGGGTGCAGATACTGGAGAGCATGACTACCTTTACTCGACGTCAAGTTCTGCGCTCTGCAGGGGTTGCCGCGGTGGCTGGAGCCCTGGCCACCAGCACCTCCGCGGGGGCATTTTCAGCCACGCCAAGCGGTCCGTTCGGCCACGGGATCGCCTCGGGGGATCCCCTGCCGGGCAGCGTGCTGCTGTGGACCCGCGTCACCCCCAGCCCCGAGGCGGCGCCCGGCAGCGGCACCGGCCCGGACGTGTCCGTGGGCTGGGAGGTCTCGGCCGACGCGGGTTTCAAGAAGATCGTGGCCCGGGGTACCGCCGCCACCGGCGCGGCCCGGGACCACACGGTCAAGGTCGTAGCCGACCGGCTCGCCCCCGGCGCCAGCTACTGGTACCGCTTCACGCTGGGCTCGGTGGTGTCCCCGGCGGGACGCACCCGCACGGCGCCGGCCACCGGCGCGCCGGTGGACCGCCTGAAGTTCGGTGTGGTGTCCTGCGCCAACTGGCAGGCGGGCTACTTCTCCTCGTACCGCCACCTGGCCGCGCGGGGCGACCTCGACGCCGTCCTGCACCTGGGCGATTACCTCTACGAATACGCGCCCGGCGACTACCAGGCCCGCGACGTCGTGGTCCGTCCGCACGACCCGGCCGTCGAGATGACGCAGCTGGAGCACTACCGCCGCCGCCACGCCCAGTACAAGACCGATCCCGACCTCCAGGCCCTGCACGCGGCCGCGCCCTTCATCGTGACCTGGGACGACCACGAATCGGCCAACGACGCCTGGCAGGGCGGCGCCGAGAACCACACCCCCGGCGTCGAAGGCGCCTGGAGCGAGCGCTTCGCCGCCGCGCACCAGGCCTATGCCGAGTGGATGCCGGTGCGCTACGAGCCGGGCGGCCAGCTCTACCGCCGCCTGGACTTCGGTTCCCTGGCCAGCCTGTCCATGCTGGACCTGCGCAGCTACCGCGACCAGCAGGCGGCCACCGGCGTGGATCCCTCGATCAGCAGCCCGGCCCGGACCATCACGGGCGCCGCCCAGATGGACTGGCTGCTGGGCAACCTCAAGTCCACGGGTCCGCAGTGGAAGCTCGTGGGCAACCCCGTGATGATCGCGCCGGTGCGGATTCCCTCAACCCTGAGCGCCGCAGAGCTGGGCGGGGTGCAAAAACTGATGGGCGGCACGAGCATCGGGGGCGTGCCGTACAACGTCGACCAATGGGACGGCTACGAGGCCGACCGCAACCGCGTGGTCCGGCACCTGCGGGACAACGCCGTCAAGGACACCGTCTTCCTCACCGGCGACATCCATTCCGGCTGGGCCTGCGACATTCCCGCGGACCCGGCCAGCTACCCGGCCACCGGCGACTCCGTGGCTGCGGAGCTGGTCTGCACCTCGGTCACGAGCGACAACCTCGATGACATCCTCAACGTTCCGCCCCGGACCGGTTCCGTCGGCGTCGAGAACGCCATCAAGGCGGCCAACCCGCACGTGAAGTACCTGGACTTCGACTCGCACGGCTACTCCGTGCTCGACGTGACGCCCGCCGGCGTCCGCATGGACTGGTACGTCCTCGCCGAGCGCACCGCCGCCGGGTCCGGATCGACATTGACCACGTCCTTCAACGTTCAAACCAACACGGGCAAGGTCACGCCCGCACAGGGAGGCCTCGCATGAGCCATTCATCCACTACCCAGCCGACGCCGGGCCGCCGGCAGTTCCTGCAGCTCGCCGCCGCGGGAGGCGCCGCCGTCCTGCTGTCCGCGGCCCCGGGCGCCGCCTGGGCCGCCCCGGCAACGGGACGCACCCGGAGCTACGTGCTCGTGGTGGACGGCTGCCGTCCGGACGAGATCACTCCTGCCCTGACGCCGCGGTTGGCCGGCCTGCGCGCCGCCGGCACCACCTTCCCGGCCGCGCGCTCCCTGCCGGTCATGGAAACCATCCCCAACCACGTGATGATGATGACCGGGGTCCGGCCGGACCGCTCCGGCGTTCCGGCCAATGCGATTTTCGACCGCACCGAAGGCGTGGTCCGGGACCTCGACCGTCCCACCGACCTGCGCTTTCCCACCCTCTTGGAGCGGCTGCAGGAACGCGGGCTCACCACCGGCTCGGTGCTGAGCAAGAAGTACCTTTACGGCATCTTCGGCACCCGCGCCAGCTACCGCTGGGAACCCCAGCCGCTGCTGCCGGTCACCGGGCACGCGCCCGACGCCGCCACCATGGACGCGCTGCTCGCGATGGTGGGCGGACCGGACCCGGACTTCGTCTTCACCAACCTGGGCGACATCGACCGCGTGGGGCATTCGGACCTCACCGGGACCACCCTGCGTGCAGCGCGTGAAGCTGCCCTCGCGGACACCGACGTGCAGGTGGGCCGCTTTATCGACCACCTCAAAAGCACCGGAAAGTGGGACTCCAGCGTGGTGATGGTGCTGGCCGACCACTCGATGGATTGGTCGCTGCCGAGCAACGTCATTTCCATCGACCTGATCCTGCAGTCCCGTCCGGAGCTGCAGTCCAACGTCAGGATCGCTCAGAACGGCGGGGCGGACCTGCTCTATTGGACCGGGACCGACGCCGACCGTGCGGCCGGGCTGGCCGCCGTCGAGCAGCTGGTCGCCGCCCACGAAGGCGTCCTGTCGGTCAGCAGGCCCGCGGACCTGCGCCTCGGGGCCGAGGCCGGCGACCTGGTGGCGTACTGCCGCGCGGGCTGGCGCTTCTCCGACCCCTACGTGGCCTCCAACCCCATCCCCGGCAACCACGGCCACCCGGCCACGGAGCCAATTCCCTTCTTCGTCTCCGGCGGCAGCCCGGCGGTGGTCAAGCAATCGGTCTCCTCCGAACCTGCCCGGACAGCGGACGTGGCCCCCACCATCGGCCAGCTCTACGGACTCAAGGCACCGGCCGGGGGATACGACGGCACGGCCCGGAGCTCTGCCTTCACCGCCTAGACCGCGGCAAGCCACGGAGGCGCCGGGGGCAGCTGTCAGGCTGTCCCGGCGCCTCTGCTGCGTTCGGAGGCGGCTGCGCCTAGACGCCCGCGTGCAGCCGGGGGAGTGCGTCCACCAGGGGAGCGAGCTCGGGGAGCTCCTGCGCCCGGGCCAGCGCGCGTTCCAGGGTGTGGTCGTGGACGGGCCGCGCCTGTTCCAGCAGCCCGATCCCGCTGGGCGTGAGTTCGGTGTAGATGCCGCGGCGGTCGTCCGCGCACAGGATCCGGGTCAGCAGGCCGCGCTCCTCAAGCCGGTTGACCAGCCGGGTGGTGGCGCTGGGGCTCAGGGCCGTGGCCCGGGCAAGCTGCTGCATCCGCATGTGCCAGCCGTCCTGCCGGCTCAGCGCATCCAGCACGGTGTACTCCACCACGGAGAGCTGCGCCTCGGCCTGCAGCGAGCGTTCGAGCTCGGTTTCGATCAGCCCGTGCAGGGCCGCCAGGGTCCGCCAGCCTTGCGCCCGGACCTCGACGGCGTCGTCCTTGATGCCCATACCTTGTGCTCCTTCCGGCTCGGGCTACCGCGCTCCGGACAGCGGAACGCGGACAGCCCCCAAAATAGTTGCTTGCGCGCTATAGTTGCGTGTGCAACAATAAATAACGCGTCTGCAACTAATAGCTTACGCTTCGGAAATCCCCCCGTACAGTTTTGAAGGAGCTCATCCATGCCTATCGGCCTGATAGCACTCGCCCTCGGCGGGTTCGGAATCGGACTCACCGAGTTCGTCATTATGGGTCTGCTGCCGCAGGTGGCCGCCGACTTCCGCGTCAGCGAGGCCACCGCGGGCTGGCTGATCTCCGGCTACGCGCTCGCCGTCGTCGTCGGGGCGCTGCTCCTGACCGCCGCGGTGACGCGCTTCGAGCGCAAACCGGTGCTCGCCGTGCTGATGGTGCTGTTCATCGCCGGCAACCTCGTCTCCGCGGTCGCCCCCGACTACGCGCTGATGATGCTGGGCCGGATTATTGCCGCCCTGGCGCACGGCGCGTTCTTCGGGATCGGCGCGGTGGTGGCCGCCAGCATGGTCGCCCCCACCAAAAAGGCCGGCGCCATCGCCATCATGTTCACCGGGCTGACCGCGGCGAACGTCCTGGGTGTGCCGTTCGGCACCATGCTCGGCCAGGCCGCCGGCTGGCGCTCCACCTTCTGGGCCATCACCGGCATCGGCGTGCTGGCCCTGGCCGGCATCCTGGCCCTGGTGCCGAAGACCGGCGCGGGGGAGGCTGCCGCGGGCGGCCTGCGCGGCGAACTCCGAGCCTTCCGCTCCGGCCAGGTCTGGCTGTCCATTTTCGTTACCATCCTCGGCTACGGCGGGATGTTCGGCGCCTTCACCTACATCGCGTTCACCCTGACCGAGGTCACCGGCTTCTCCGCCGCCACCGTGCCGTGGCTGCTGATCATCTTCGGCGTCGGCCTTTTCATCGGCAACACCGTCGGCGGCAAGGCGGCGGACCGGAACGTGGACCGCACCCTGCTCGTGGTGCTAGCCGCCCTCGTGGTGGTGCTGGTGGCCTTCGCCCTCACCTCGGCCAACCAGCCGATGACCATCGCCTCCATGGTGCTGCTGGGCGGCTTTGGCTTCGCCACGGTGCCTGGCCTGCAGATGCGCGTCATGAAGTACGCCGACGGCGCGCCCACCCTCGCCTCCGGCGCCAACATCGGCGCGTTCAACGTCGGCAACGCCCTCGGCGCCTGGATGGGCGGCGTGACCATCACCGCCGGCCTCGGCTACACCTCGCCGATCTGGGCCGGCGCGGGCATCACCGTGCTGGGCCTGGTGGTGATGGCCTTCGCCGCCACCGCCGCTAAAAAGAGCGCCGGGAAGGCTGCCGCCACCGGCGCCGGGCGCGACGCCGGAGGGCCGTCGCCCGCCGTTGCGCCGGCCGCCGCCACCGCCGCTCCCGCAGGCATCGCCACGGAGGGTGCCGCGGACGACGCCGAGCTGCAGCGGCTCTAGCGGGCCGCAGCGCGGTCCCGGCAGACCGCCACGAAGGCCCGGAACGGAGCCAGCCGCTCCTCGGCGGGAAGCTCCAGGGCCTCCGGATGCCACTGCACCGAGGCCACCCAGCGTTCCGGGTTTTCCAGCGCCTCCACGGTCCCGTCATCGGCCACCCCGGTCACCACGAGCCCGTCGGCCACGCGGGCCACGGCCTGGTGGTGGCCGGAGGCAATCTTGACCGTCACCGCGGCCGCGGCGCCGGGTCCCGTGCCGGGTCCCGTGTCCGGTCCGGTGCCGGAACCCGCTGCGGACCCCGCGCCCGGCCCCACGCATGAACCCATGGTCCCGTACAGGCCGGCCACCTTGGAACCTGCGGCAATCCCGACCTCGTGGCAGGCCCAGGGGCCGGCGCCGTGGGCGGGAGCGGGTTCCCGGTGCGCCACCACGCCGGGGTCCATGTCCTGGACCAGCGTTCCGCCGTAGAGCACGTTCAGGAGTTGGTGCCCGCGGCAGATGCCCAGCACCGGCAGGCCCGCGGCGATGGCCTGCCGGGCCACCGCAAGATCCAGGGCGTCCTGCTCCGCGTTGACGTCGTAGCAGGTTCCGCTGTCCTCCTCGCCGTAGAGCCGGGGGTCCAGATCGCCGCCGCCGGGGAGCACGACGCCGTCGAGCACCCCGGGTGACGCGGCGGCGGTGAGCAACACGGGATCACCACCGCCGTCGCGCACCAAATCAACGATGTAGCCGAAGAGCGCGTTGGCCTCGCCCACCCGCGGATCGGGGTCCGAGGAACTGCTGAGCCGGACCGGAATGCCGATGCGGGGGCGGCCGCCGACGGGCCGTGCTGGATTCTGCATGACTCATTCTGCATCACGGGTTCCGCGTCAGCCCGCAGGACTAGGATTGCCGGATGACCAACAGATACCTCGTGTCCCGCAGCCGCTTCATCGCGGCCGCCCCGGAAGCCATCTTTGAAGTGCTCGTCACACCCGCCCTGCACAGCGTGATCGACGGTTCGGGGACCGTGAAGGGCGCCCAGCCGCGCGGTCCCGAACGACTCGCCCTGGGCGCGAAGTTCGGCATGGAAATGAACATCAAGATGGATTACAAGATCCTCAACACGGTCTGCGAGTTCGAGGAGGGCCGGCGGATCGCGTGGCGGCATTTCGGCGGCCACGTCTGGCGCTACCTGCTGAACCCCGTCAACGACGCCGACGGGACCCCTGGCACCCTCGTCACCGAACAATGGGACGCGCGGGACGTTCGCGCCAGGATCCTGCTCCGCTTGGCCGGCTACCTCCGCCGCCACCCGGCCAGCATCGAGCAGACCCTCGCCAAGCTGGACGCCTACATGACCTCGGAAGCCGCAGCAGGGTCCGGCGCCGCCCCGGACCACCTTCGCTAGGCGCGCCGGATGAGCGCTGCCCGCAGCCTGCACCCGAGCCCGCGCACCCTGGAAGTCGAAAGCCTGACCAGTTTCGACCGGCTGGTGGCGGGCGGCGCGCGGTCCATGCACGGCTGGCACGTCCAGTCCCTGGACCTGCGCGGACGCCGGGAGCCGCTGGAGGCACTGGACGCGCAGGGTGCGATTTTCCTGGGCTGCAGCTTCGACGACGGGGTGGAGGAGTCGCTGCGCGGCCGTGGCGCCCTGATCTTTCCCAAGCTGGAAAAGGTGCCGTTCAACCCTTACCGCGGCCGGCTCTACACGCCGCAGGAGCTGTACGCCGGCGTCGAGGAGGCCCGGTACGAGGACACCCTGGACGCCCGGGTGTACCAGTGGAGCATCCGGCCAGGCCAGCGGCACCGGCTGGACGCGACGCTGGCGGCGGCCCTGCACGACCACTCGATCGGTGATGCGTTGGAGGAGCTGACCCGCTCGGAGCTGTGCCGTGGCCGCACCATGGTGGGTGTGATGGGCGGCCACGCCGCGAGCCGCGGCTCGGCGGGCTTCACCGAGGCGGCGCTGCTGGGCCGCCTGCTGGCGCGGAACGGGCGGGTGGTCGCCACCGGCGGCGGCCCGGGGACCATGGAGGCGGCCAACCTGGGCGCCTACCTCAGCGCGGCGGACGAAACGGATTTCCGCCGGGCCCTGGCGGAGCTCGCCGCGGTGCCCGGCTTCCGGCCTTCGGTGTCCGCATGGGCGCGGGCCGCGGCCGCCGTCGTCGAACGCCATCCGGACGGTACGCCGTCGCTGGGCATCCCCACCTGGTTTTACGGCCACGAGCCGCCCAACTTCTTCGCCACCCACATCGCCAAATACTTCGCCAACGCCATCCGTGAGGCGGTCCTGCTGGAGCTGTGCAACGGCGGAATCATCTTCCTTCCCGGCTCCGGCGGCACCGTCCAGGAGATCTTCCAGGACGCATGCGAAAACTACTACGGCGCCCCGGAGACCATTACACCCATGGTGCTGGTGGGCGAGGAGCACTGGCTGCGCAGGTTCCCGGCCTGGCCCCTGCTGCAGAGCCTCGCCGCGGGCCGGCAGATGGAAAGCCGGATCTTCCTGGTGGACAGCGTCGAGGAAGCCCTGGCGGTGCTGGAGCGCTAAGACCGGCCGTTTAGGGGCTGCCTAGAGGTCCTTGCGGCATGCGGCGCGGCCCAGTTCGTGCAGGCCGTTCAGGTCGCCGGCTGCCAGCCCGTCCGGCGCGCCGATCTCCGGGTACATCAGCTGCGTCGGGTCATCGACGTGTTCCAGGCCCATCACGTGGCCGAGTTCGTGCAGGATGACGGCCGTCGCGTAGGCCGATCCGTCTCCACGGCCCAGGTCGTTGCCGATTTGCGGCGCGTCCAGTTCCAGGCTGCCGGTGACGAAGCTTTTGGGGCCGTCGCCGAAGCTGAAGTGGGTGCTGCCGCCGGTGCCGATCACGGCGCCCTTGAGCTGCGGCGCCTGCTCCGGGGTGGTCCAGGCAATCAGCAGGGGAGCCCAGCGCTCGCCGTACCGCTCCTTTTGGTACGGCGCCCGTGACGGCGACGGCGCCTCGGTGGTGGGGCCGTCGTTGACGAACTTGATCCCGGTGGCCTCGGAGATCGTCCGGATCGCGTTGTCCACCAGTTCGCCGGCGCCCGCGGGAGCCAGCTGTGAATTGACCACGTAGTGCAGGGGCCGGCAGGGGGAGTAGCCCACCGGGGTGCCGTCGGCGTTGGTGGCCAGGAACTTATAGGACGAGTTGGCCGACGCCGGCGTCAGCGGCTGCCCCAACGGCTGGTCCTGCTCTTCGATCCCCGGCGGCGGAACAGCCATGTGCGACCCGTCGTCGGGAACGCCGGCCTGCCGGTCCGCCGGGCTGGCCGTGGGGTGGCTGGCCGGCGCGCCGGGTGCTGTGGCGTCCGAGCCGCCGTTGAATTCGACCAACCCGACAAAGCGGGGGTCGCCGTAAACCAGCCCGGCGGTCAGGAAGGCGGCCCCCGCGATCAGCACCACGGCCGCCAGGTTCCGGCTCACCCGGGCGGCGCTGCGGCCCCGGCTGTGCCGCGGGGAGCGGTCCCGGAGCCCGGGATCGTCCACTAGGCGACCACCGCGCCAAACGCCATGCCCAGCAGGTAGGTGACAGCGGCGGCGCCTATGCCGATGGCCAGCTGGCGGAAGGCGCGGCTGGCGGGCGAGGTGCCGGAAAGCAGGCCGACGACGCCGCCGGTCAGCAGCAGGGCGATCCCCACCAGGGCGGCGGACACCACCAGCGCGGCAATGCCGGTCATGCCCAGCAGGAACGGGATGATCGGCACGATCGCGCCGGAGGCGAAGAAGCAGAAGCTCGACGCCGCTGCGCTCCACGCCGTCCCGACGGCCTCATGCTGATCCTCCGTTTCCGGAAGCTCGGGCCGCAGGGACAGGCTGGGATCGCAGTCGCAGTCCAACAGCCCCATCCGCTCGGCGACGCGGTGCTCGGCGGCCTCGCGGGACATGCCGCGGGCCAGGTAGACGAGCAGGAGTTCGTTGTGTTCAATGTCCAGCGACGGCGCTGCCGCGAGGGTGATCTGGGTGGGGCGGGTCGCGGCCAGCAGTTCTCGCTGGGACCGCACGGAGATGAACTCGCCGGCGCCCATCGACAGCGCCCCGGCCAGCAGCCCGGCCACGCCGCTGAGCAGGACCACGGAGCTGCCGACGCCGGAGGCGGCCATGCCCATCACGAGGGACAGGTTGCTGACCAGCCCGTCGTTGGCGCCGAACACCGCGGCGCGGAAGCTCCCGGCAAGCCGGTTGCGGCCGCGTGTGGCCAGACCGCGGACAACTTCTTCGTGGATCTGCTCGTCGGCGACCATGGCCGGGGTGGCGTTGGGGTCGTTGGCGTACGGCGAGCGGCTTTCGGCGCGCTGCGCCAGGGCCAGCACAAACACGGAACCGAAGTGCCGGGCGAGGAAGCCCAGGAACTGGCTGCGGAGCGAGGCGGGGCGCGGCCGGCCGGCCTGGTCGCCGAGGAGCTGCAGCCAGTGCGCCTCGTGGCGCCCCTCCGCTTCGGCCAGGGCGAGCAGGATGTCGCGTTCCTCCCCGCTGCGGTTTTCCGCGAGATCGCGGTAGACGGAGGCCTCGGCGCGTTCGTCGGCGAGGTACTGCCGCCAGCGCTTGATGTCCGCCGACGTGGCGGCGGGGCTGGCCGCGGGGGCGGCGGCAGCTGCGGCGGGGGAGCCTGCTGCGGCGGCGGGGGCCGCGGGGGAGCCTGCGGCGGGGCTGGGGTCAGACTGGAAAGGATCAGATGGGGCGTGCTGAGACACGGAAACTCCTGGGCTGGATCGGGCATGGTTCGGCCCCATTGCGAATCCAGCGTACCCCGTTATCCCGCGGATTTTCGGCTGGCAATCCTCAGTGGAAAGTTTCGGTAAGCCGTAAAGTAAGTACCCTTATGGCCCGTCGGCGGACAGTCGGCGGCCGGGCGGCGGTCGGGCCCGACGACCCTTGACCCCCACTGCGGGCGGTGTTCGAATAAAGACCAGGGCGGGTTCTCCGGCAGGCCCGCCCGGCCGTTTTCCGGGCGTCGGCCTGAGGACCCGGACGGCTCGCAAACCACTGCCGCAGCCCGAGCGCACGGAGGTTGCACCATGGACAGCACCGGATCACCGGCCCACCAGCCGGCCAGGGACTCCGTTGAATCGGATCCGGCCTACGATTTTGCCGAGGACGCCCCGGTCGGCGACACGGAGACCGTGGACGAGGAGCTGCTGGAAGAAGCGGACCGGAACGTCCCGCTCGACGCTGAGGATTTCCTTGGGGACGAGCAACCGATCGTGCCCCTCGACGCGGACGAGTTCCGCGAACCCGAGGAAGAAGAATAGCGGACGCCCTTCCGGCTGGAGCCGGGCAGCACGACGGCGGCACTTCCCCCGCGGGGGAAGCGCCGCCGTCGTGCGTGCTGGATCTGCGCGTATCAGTCGATGGAGCGGTGTGGGTCCGGTAACAGTCAAGGTAGGACCGCGGCGTGTCCTTCCCGGCGCTCCGGGGGCGGTCTGCGGCTAGGATTGGCTCCAATGATGGGGCCGCGCGGCCGGCCGTGAAAGGTTCCCTTATGAAGGCTCTACCCGTTGAACCGAGCAACGTTCCAGTTGCCATCGGTTCCAGGATCCGTGCCGCCCGGCAGTCCCAGCGGCTCACCATCGAACAGGTCGCGGATGCCACCGGCCTGACCAAAGGCTTCCTCAGCAGGGTGGAACGGGATCTCACCTCGCCCTCGGTGAGCTCGCTGGTCACGCTGTGCCAGGTGCTCTCGATTTCGATCGGCGAGCTGTTCGCCGCGCCGGAAACCCACCTCACCAAGAAGGGGGAGGGCCCCCGGATCTCGCTCGGCGGCGAGGGGATCGTCGAACGCCTGCTGACCGCGCGCTCCGAGCGCCGGGTCCAGATCATCCAGGCAGTGATTGAGCCCCGTGGGCGCGGCGAATCCGAGCTCTACGCCGTCGACTGCGACGTGGATGTACTGCACGTGGTCAGGGGCAACATCCGGCTCGTCCTCACCAACGAGGAATTCGAGCTGGAAACCGGCGACACCGTCACGTTCCCCGGCCGGGAGCCGCACACCTGGATCAACCCCACCAACGAGCCGGTCGAGGTGCTCTGGGTGCTGGTACCCGCCGCCAGCCGGTAAGTTCGGGCGGCCTGGCAGCGCTGGGCCTGACCCCGGGCCGTCCCTCCCAGTTACCACCCGCGTCGCAGCGGCGGCCGATCCAGCGACCCCGGATTTTCCGCGGAAGTCCTGACGCGGCCGGCCAAGTAACTGGGCGGGAGCGTCTGGCAGCCCCCTGGCCGAGGCCTGCCCGACGCTCCTCGGCCGGTCGGCGCCGGTTTGAGTTCATCGGGTTGGATTGGGCTGCGGGTGGTTTCAGCGGGTTGGTCTTGTGGGATCTGCCTGACCTTGGCCCTAACGGATGTGCCGCGGTCCCTCGGCCAGGACCGCCCGGACCTCGGCCAGGACGTGCTCCGGCCTGAACCAGATGTCCTCGGGCATGTAGTGGAGCGACGCGAAACCTCTGAGAGTCGCGGCATTGTTTCGCTGGAGATCCCGGCGAAGCGCCTTGCGGCTCGAATGGAACGCGAAGCCGTCCACCTCGACGATCAGAAACCCTTCGAGCAGGAAGTCGACCCTTCCGATGCCGGGCAGATAGACCTGGGCGTCGTAGCCGATGCCGCCGGTCCTGAAGAGATGCTGCGCGTCCACTTCGACGATGGACTCAGCCCGAAGGTCCAGCTGCCGCAGTGCCCGCCGGGCTGTCCCGGACCGGTCGGCGGTGAGTTCGGCTTTCAGCAGTTCCAGCGGGACGCCAAGCAGCCGCATCGCCGACGTCGCGATGGCGGTGGACGCCGGGGGAGCCAGACAGCCCAGGGCATGGAGCACCACGTCTTCGACAGCGGCCACGGGGAGCTCTGCGGGCCCCTCGAACCGCACCGTCCGGTGCCGGACGAAGCCGCTGCCGTGGCCGTGGTTGCAGGCCAGATGGTGGCGGGCGGGCGGATCCCGCAGCCACAGGCCGTAGTGGCCGGCGGCGCTGGCACAGCTGACCCGGGCGTTGTGCTGCAGTGCGGCCAGGAACTCGGGCCTGCAGTCCGGCAGGGCAAAGACGCCGCGCCGTGGCTGGCGGGCGACCCGGGCCAGCCGGGCAACATCCCGTCGGCTGTAGCCGGCGGACAAAAACTGGCCGGTCCGGGCGATGCCGCCCAGCTGGGCCAGGTAGGCCTGGGGATCCATAGGTCCAGTGCAGGCTGCCGCCTCCCCCGTTGGAACCGGGTAACCCTGCTATCTGGACAACTTCGAGGGCTCCGCGCCGCCGGCTGTGTGCTTTCCCGCCCAGTTACTTACCCGGCGCCGGTGCCGGACAAGCGCGGAATCCCCGGATCCGCGCGGTTCCGGGCGGGGCGGCGGGGCCGGCGGAAGCGAGTAACTGGGGAGGAGCGCGCGGCCGGCGCGGAAAGCCGGGTCGCGGGGGTCGCCCGGTTGCGCCCGAGGCGCGGGGCAGGCCGCATCCGGTAAACAACTGATGCGCAGCGGGCAACTTTCGAGTGTATGATGGCAGTCACACCTGTCGAACAACCCTCGAAGGAGACGCCTCTCTTGGAAGAGCTGCGCATCGAAGCCAATGGCAACCTTGGCCCCATCGATTCCTCCCGCATCCCGCGCTACGCCGGCGCCGCGACCTATGCCCGCCTGCCGCGGCTGGACCAGGTGGCCAAGGCGGACGTCACCGTGGTCGGTGTGCCCTTCGACTCCGGCGTGTCCTACCGTCCCGGCGCGCGCTTCGGCGCCAACCACGTGCGCGAGGCCAGCCGGCTGCTGCGGCCCTACAACCCGGCCTGGGACGTCAGCCCCTTCGAGAACATCCAGGTCGCCGACGCCGGGGACATGGCCGTCAACCCGTTCAACATCAACGAGGCCATCGAAACCATCCAGCAGAACGCGCTGGACCTCACCGCCGCCGGCAGCAAACTGCTGACCCTGGGCGGGGACCACACCATCGCGCTGCCCCTGCTGCGTGCCGCGGCTGAACGCGCCGGGCAGCCCGTCGCCATGCTCCACTTCGACGCGCACCTGGACACCTGGGACACCTACTTCGGCGCCGAATATACCCACGGCACCCCCTTCCGCCGCGCCGTCGAGGAGGGCATCCTGGACACCGAGGCGATCAGCCACATCGGCACCCGCGGACCGCTTTACGGCAAGAAGGACCTCGACGACGACCACCGCTTCGGCTTCGGCATCGTCACCTCGGCGGACGTCTACTACCAGGGCGTGCTGGAAACCGTCGCCAAGGTCCGTGACCGGATCGGCAACCGCCCGCTGTACATTTCCGTCGACATCGACGTCCTCGACCCGGCCCACGCTCCCGGCACCGGAACCCCGGAGGCCGGCGGCATCACCAGCCGCGAACTGCTGGAAATCATCCGCGGCTTCCGCGGCATGAACCTGGTGGGGGCCGACGTCGTCGAGGTCGCCCCCGCGTACGACCACGCCGACATCACCGGCGTGGCGGCAAGCCACGTCGCCTACGAGCTCGTCACCCTGATGGCGGACAACCCCGTCGACGGCGACCGGACCGGGGCGCCCACCGGTTACGCGGCGCAGGCCCTCGGCCGCGAATCCCGCCGTCCCGCAGGCTTCGCCGCGACAGCGGCCCAGCCGGTCCAGAGCGGAGCCGCGCAGTGACCGGGGTGCGCAACGGCGGGGACCTCGTCGTCGAAACCCTTGAGGCGCTCGGCGCCAAGACCGTCTTCGGCATCCCCGGCCAGCACGCCCTGGGCCTCTTCGACGCGATGGGCCGCGGAAACCTGCACTTCGTCTCCTCCCGGGTCGAGAACAACTCCGCCTTCGCCGCCGACGGCTATTCCCGCGCCACCGGAGAAGTCGGCGTCCTCTTCCTCTCCACCGGCCCCGGCGCACTGACCTCGCTGGCCGGCCTGCAGGAGGCCTACGCCACCGGCGTTCCCATGGTGGTCATCGCGAGCCAGATCCCGCTCGAGGGACTCGGCGCCCGGCGCAAGGGCATGCTGCACCAGCTGGATGACCAGAAGGCCTCGGCCGCCAACGTCACCAAGAGCCAGCGGCTGATCCAGCATGCCTCCGGCATTCCCTCGGCCATCCAGGACGCCTGGACCGAGGCCATCTCCTCGCCACAGGGCCCGGTGTGGATCGAGGTTCCGCAAAACGTCCTGCTGGACCCGATCATGGTCCCGCCGGTGGAGGACGCGCTCGCCGAATCCGCGGACAACCCGCCCCGCGTGGAGCTGGTCCGCGAAGCCGCGAAGTGGCTCTCCGAGGCGAAGCGGCCGGCCATCATCGCCGGCGGCGGCACGCGGCGCGGCCGGGCGGAGAAGTCGCTGCTGTCGCTGGCGGAAAAGCTGCGGGCGCCGGTGATCTGCACCCCCGGCGGCAACGGCGCGTTCCCCTGGAACCATGAACTGTCGCTCCAGTCCTGGATCGAGGACCAGTACATGACGGAGCTGCTCGAGGACGCCGACGTGCTGATCGTCATCGGCTCCTCGCTCGGCGAAGTGACCTCGAACTACTTCACCTTCGAGCCGCGCGGCCGGATCATCCAGATCGACGCCGAACCCCGCGTGCTGGAATCCAACCGCCCCGGCCTCGGCATCCGGGCCGACGCCGGACAGGCGCTTGCCGCCCTCGACGAGGCACTGGCCGCGGCACCGGCCGACGCCCGCCCCGACTGGCACGGCAGCTCACCCGAGGCGCTGGTCAAGGACACCCTGGCCAAGGTCAAGGCCCGGCTGGAATCCCAGGACCTCGCCAAGGAACTGAGGTTCATGGCCGATATCCGCGAGGCCGTTCCCGCGCAGATGCAGACGTTCTGGGACATGACGATTTCCGCCTACTGGGCCTGGAGCTGCTGGGACGCCCGCGAGGGGCAGTTCCACTCCGCCCAGGGCGCCGGCGGCCTGGGCTTCGGTTTCCCGGCGGCCATCGGCGGCGCCGTGGGCCTGGAAACCACCGGAAAGCCCGGCGGCTCGGCCCGGGTGCTCGCGGTGTCCGGCGACGGCTCGGCAATGTACTCAATCTCCGAGCTCGCCACCGCCAAGCAACACAACGTTCCGGTCACCTGGCTGATTGTCGACGACGGCGGCTACGGCATCCTGCGCGAGTACATGGTGGGCGCGTTCGGCAAGGCCACGGCCACCGAACTGTCCCGTCCCGACTTCGTGAAGCTGGCCGAGGCCTTCGGCGTCCCGGCCGTCCGGGTGGCCCCGGAGGATGTGGGGGACGCGCTCAAGGCGGGCTTTGCCGCGGACGGCCCGAACGTCGTCGTCGTGGAAACCCTGCTCAAGATGTTCGCCCCCACGCACCTGGACGTCTAACCCGCTAACAGCGCGAACGTACACAACGAGGCCCCGAATCCGCCCGGATTCGGGGCCTCAAATGTACGTTCGCACTTTTTACGCCGGCTTCTTAGTTTCCCAAAGCAATCAATTTAGGGTATTGTTGCTTCGGGCAAGTAAGTAAGGGGCTTTTACACATGTCAGTTGCATCGACCACTGCAGCCAAGCTGGTCCACCAAATCTTCGATCTCCAGCGCGCCGTCCGGTGCGTCGCCGCGGCGAACCTCCGCGGCGACGATACCGGCGTCGCGCTTCAAGGCGTGCTGCGTTTTGTGGGGGAGGGGGAAACCCGTGCCACCCAACTCGCGGAGCGGCTGGGCGTCAGCGCTCCCGTGCTCAGCCGGCACCTCGCCGAACTGCTCGAGCAGGGCTACGTGGTCCGCCGGCCGGATCCCGAGGACGGCCGGGCGCAGCTCATTGCGCTCTCGCCGGCCGGGGTCGAGAAACTGCGCTCCATCGAGGCGCAGCGCGCCGCGACCCTGCAGGGCTTCCTGCAGGACTGGAGTGAGGACGACGTCGAAGCGACCTCGCGCACCCTGAAGAAACTAGCTGAATCCCTCAGGACTTCAGCCCGGGCAAAGACGGCCGGAACCACCGACACGACCAACTTTGTTGAGGAGTAAATCTATGGCTAGCCACGCTGCTGCCGCCGGGCCGTCCCCGGCCCCCACCGCGCAAGCGGCCCCCGCACCACAACCGCACCACGAACCGCAGGCGGCCATGAGCCACCGGCAGATCATGGAAGCGCTGACCGGCCTGCTGGCGGCGTTCTTCACCGCCATCCTGAGCAGCACCATCGTGGCTAACGCGCTGCCCACCATCATGTCCGAGCTCAAGGGCACCCAGACGGACTTCGCCTGGGTGATCACCGCGGCACTGCTGGCCAACGCGGCCACCACCCCGATCTGGGGCAAGCTGGCTGACCTCTTCAACAAGAAGGTCCTGGTCCAGCTCAGCATCGTGATCTTCGTGGCCGGCTCCGTCATGGCGGGCCTGTCCGAGACCATCCCGCTGCTGCTGACCGCCCGCGTCATCCAGGGCATCGCGATGGGCGGCCTCACCGCCCTGGCCCAGGCCATCATCGGTTCCATGATCCCGCCGCGCGACCGCGGCAAGTACTCCGGCTACATGGGCGGCGTCATGGCCGTCGGCACCGCCGGCGGCCCGCTGCTGGGCGGCTTCATCGTCGACAGCCCGCTCGGCTGGCGCTGGACCTTCTTCGTCTGCGTCCCGCTCGCCGTCGTCGCCCTGATCCTGCTGCAGGTCACCTTGAAGATCCAGCACGTCAAACGCCCGGCCAAGATCGACTGGCTCGGCTCCATCCTGCTGACCTCCGGCGTCAGCCTGCTGCTGATCTGGGTGTCCTTCGCCGGCAACCCGGACTACTACGACTGGTGGTCCTGGCAGACGGTCGCCATGGTGGGCGGCGGCATTGTGCTCCTTGGCCTGCTGGTGCTGGTGGAATCCAAGGTGGCCCAGCCCATCATCCCGCTCAAGATCATCTCCGAGCGCACCACCGCCCTGGCCATCCTCGCCTCCGTGGCCGTCGGCGTGGGCATGTTCGGCTCCTCGACGTTCCTGGGCCAGTACTTCCAGGTGGCCCGCGGTGCCACCCCCACCGAAGCAGGCCTGCTCACGCTGCCCATGATCGCGGGCAACCTGATTGGCTCCGTGCTCTCCGGACAGCTGATCAGCCGGACCGGCAAATGGAAGCGCTACCTGATCGCGGGCGCCGTCGCGCTGATCGGCGGCCTCGGCCTCGCCGGCAGCATGGACCACACCACGGACCTCTGGCTGACCGGGATCTACACCGCCATCCTCGGCGTCGGCCTGGGCCTGCTGATGCAAAACCTCGTCCTCGCCGTCCAGAACACGGTCCAGGCCAAAGACATCGGCACGGCCAGCGCCTCGGTAGCCTTCTTCCGGTCCGTCGGCGGCGCCATCGGCGTCTCGGTCCTCGGCGCCGTGCTGGGCAACCGGGTCAAGGACCTCGCCGTCGAAGGCCTCGCTGAAGCCGGAATCAAGGTCCCCGCAGGATCCACGGGGGCCAGCATGGACCTCAAGGACATGCCGGCACCCATCCGCGACATCATGCGGGCCGCCTACGGTGACGCGATCGCCGAGGTCTTCCTGATCTCCGCCGTCGTCGGTCTTGTAGCTCTGGTGGCCATCCTGTTCATCAAGGAAAAGCCGTTGCGCCGCACCGTGGACATCCGGCCGGAAGCTTCCGCCTCCGCCGCCGTCACCGGTTCGGGAACCGCCGCAGGCGTCGAAGCAGCCGCCGGGGCAGCCGCCCACGCCGCCGTCGCTTCCGGTCCCGCAGCGGGGTCCGCCGCCGGGCACGACGCCGTCGCTTCCGCAGCGGCCGGGCACGACGGTCCCGCCACCGGCATCGTCGACCTTGACCGTGAGTTCATCGAGGTCCTGAGCCGGCAGCGCACCAATGGGTCCCGGTTCCCGGACGCGGCCAGGCAGGACCTGGACAGCCGCCAGAACGGCGACGGCGCGGCCAGGGCCGAGCGCGAAGGTGCCAGGCTCCGGGCCCGGACGATGGTGGCCGAGGCCCGCGCCGACGACGCCGACATCGTGCCGCTGCTGCTGCAGACCCAGCGGCTGCTCGCCGAGCAGCAGGTGCAGCTGGCGGAGGCTCTGCGGGCCATCCACCAGCAGGCCGCGGAGCAGCGCGCAATCGCGGCGGAGCAGGCCCGGGTTGCCGAGCAGCTCACCACGCTGCGGCGCCAGCTCGCCAAGGAACGCAAGCTGCAGCGCGCCGCCGCCGACTACATCGCCACCCACGGCCGGCATCGCGGCGAGTAGCAAAAGAACGGATGCGGCCGTGCGGCCACCCGATGAGGGTGGCTGCGGGGCCGTTTTTCCCGGCGGCAACACGAGCACCTTCGACGCCGGAGGTTTCACCCCGGCAGGGGATTTCGTAGAGTGGGACAGCTGAGGCTGTCGGCCCCATCTGCTATTCCTTTCCTTGCCGGACTTCTGCTTTTTCCTCTTCTGCGATTCATGAACCATCCCTAAGGATCCGTGGGCATGCTTGTCACCCTCATACGGCGCTACTCCAAGCCGTATCTGCCGTATATAGCGGCCGTCGTCGTCTTCCAGCTGGCCTCCACCATTGCGGCCCTGTACCTGCCCAGCCTGAACGCCCAAATCATCGATGAGGGAGTCTCCCGCGGCGACACGGACTACATCTGGCGCACCGGCGGGCTGATGCTCGGAGTCGCGCTGGTCCAGGTGGTCACCGCGATCGCCGGCGTCTACTTCGGTTCCAAGGCCGCTATGGCGTTCGGCCGGGACCTGCGCCGCGGCGTCTTCCGGAAGGTCAGCAGCTTCTCCGCCCGCGATGTCAACGTCTTCGGCGCCCCGACGCTGATCACCCGCGGCACCAACGACGTCCAGCAGGTCCAGATGCTCATGCTGATGGGGCTGAACTTCATGGTGGCCACACCCATCATGTGCATCGGCGGCATCGTGATGGCCCTCCGCGAAGACCTCAACCTGTCCTGGCTGGTCTGGGTCTCCGTCCCGCTCCTGGTGGTCGTCGTCGGTTATCTGGTGGTCCGCCTGATGCCGCTTTTCCGCTCCATGCAGGCCAAGATTGACCGGCTCAACGGCATCCTGCGCGAGCAGATCATCGGCATCCGCGTGGTCCGCGCCTTCGTCCGCGAGCCACACGAAGCGCAGCGTTTCGGCGCCGCAAACAAGGAACTCACCGACGTCTCGCTGAAGATCGGCGCCTTGTTCGTGCTGATGTTCCCGGCGATCGGCATGATCCTGCACGTCTCCACCGCAGCCGTGCTCTGGTTCGGCGGCCAGCGCGTGGACGCCGGGGAGATGCAGGTGGGCTCGCTGACGGCGTTCCTGCAGTACCTGCTGCAGATCCTGATGGCCGTCATGATGGGCACCTTCATGGCCATGATGATCCCGCGCGCCTCGGTCTGCGCGGACCGCATTGGCGAGGTGCTCGACGTCGAACCCTCCATCCACGAGCCGCTCACCCCCGTCGCCCCGGCCGCCAAGGCGGGCCGGGTGGAATTCCGCAACGTCTCCTTCGCCTACCCAGGCGCCGAGGCGCCGGTGCTCAGCGACATCAGCTTCACCGCCGAACCCGGCCAGACCGTGGCGATCATCGGGTCCACCGGCGCCGGCAAGACCACCCTGCTGGCGCTGCTGCCGCGGCTCTTCGACGCCGCCTCGGGCGAGGTGCTGCTCGACGGCGTCCCGGTCACCCAGCTGGACCGCGCCGAGATCACCGGGCGCGTCGCGATGGTGCCGCAGCGGCCGTACCTGTTCTCCGGGACCATCGAGCACAACCTGCGCTTCGGCAAATCCGACGCCACCGACGCGGAACTCTGGGACGCCCTCACCGTGGCCCAGGCCGCCGACTTCGTCCGGGAGAAGAAGAACGGCCTCGGCGCCCGGATCTCCCAGGGCGGCACCAACGTCTCCGGCGGCCAGCGCCAGCGGCTCTGCATCGCCCGCGCGCTCGTCACCGAACCCAAAGTCTTCCTGTTCGACGACTCCTTCTCCGCACTGGATGTCGCCACCGACGCCCGGCTGCGGAAGGCGCTCAAGGCCAAGACCGCGGACGCCACCGTCATCATCGTGGGCCAGCGCGTCTCCACCATCGCGGACGCGGACCAGATCCTGGTGCTGGACAACGGCCGGATCGTGGACCGCGGAACCCATGAGGAGCTCCTCGCCAGCTCCAGCACCTACCAGGAAATCGTCGAATCCCAGCTGACCGCGGAGGCCATCGCATGAGCACCAACAAAAAGCTCAGCCCCGACTCCGCCGGCAAGGCTCCCCACGAAGCGCCTGCCGAGACGCCCGGCGGGGTGCCCGAGGAGGACTTCTACGAGGAGGAATTCACCCCCGGCGAGGCCGACGGCGGCATGTTCGGCGCCGTGCCCGCGAAGAAGGCCCAGCATTTCTGGCCCTCGGCGAAACGGCTGATGGGCCTGCTGAAACCCGAGCGGTCCGGCATCGCCGCCGTCCTCGCGATGGTGACAGTCGCCGTCGTGCTCAACGTCATCGCGCCCCGCATCCTGGGCCAGGCGATGGACGTGATCTTCGGCGGCGTGGTTGGCAAGCAACTGCCGGCCGGGGCCACCAAGGACCAGTTCATCGCCGGACTGCGCTCCCAGGGCCAGGACAACTTCGCGGACATGCTGGCCAGGATGGACGTCATTCCGGGCGTGGGCATTGACTTCCAGAAGCTCGCCTTCCTGATCAGCGTGGTCCTGGTGATGTACTTCGTCGCGAACATCTTCCTGTGGCTGCAGGGCTACGTCCTCAACGTGCTTGTGATGCGCGTGGTCCGCCGGCTCCGCGACGACACCGAGAAGAAACTCAACAAGCTTCCGCTGAACTACTTCGATACCCGCCAGCGCGGCGACACCCTTTCCCGCGTCACCAACGACGTGGACAACATCCAGCAGGCCCTGCAGCAGGCGTTCGCGCAGCTGGTGAACTCCGCGCTGACCGTGATCGGCATCGTGATCATGATGTTCATCGTGTCCTGGCAGCTGGCCCTGATTGCGCTGATCGCCCTCCCGCTCTCCGGCGTGGCTGCCGGCATCATCGGCGCGCGCAGCCAGAAGCTGTTCGCCGCGCAGTGGAAGAACACCGGCGAGCTCAACGGCCAGATCGAGGAATCCTTCTCCGGCCACGACCTGGTCCGGGTCTTCGGCCGCGACGCCGACATGCTGGCCCGCTTTGACGAACGCAACGAGGAGCTGTACAAGGCCAGCTTCGGCGCCCAGTTCGTTTCCGGCATGATCATGCCCGTTATGCAGTTCGTCTCCTACCTCAGCTACGTGGGGATCGCCGTCGTCGGCGGGCTGCGGGTCGCCTCGGGCGGGATGAGCCTGGGCGACGCCACAGCGTTCATCCAGTACTCGCGCGAGTTCACCCAGCCGCTGGGGCAGATGGCCGGCATGGCCAACATGCTGCAGTCCGGCGTGGCTTCCGCCGAGCGGGTCTTTGAATTCCTTGACGCCGACGAACAGGACGCCGAGACCGCCGCCGAGCACCTCCCGGCCAAAACCGACGGGCACGTCGAGTTCAAGCACGTCACCTTCAGCTACACCCCGGACAAGCCGCTGATCGAGGACCTGTCCTTCACCGCCGAGCCCGGGCACACGGTGGCCATCGTCGGCCCGACCGGCGCGGGCAAGACCACCCTGGTGAACCTGGTGATGCGCTTCTACGAGCTCAACGCCGGGGCCATCACCCTGGACGGGGTGGACATCACCCGGCTCAGCCGCGCCGAACTGCGCTCCAAGGTGGGCATGGTCCTGCAGGACGCCTGGCTGTTCGGCGGCACGATTTACGAGAACATCCGCTACGGCAAGCTGGACGCCACCGAGGAGCAGATCATAGCGGCCGCGAAGGCCACCTTCGTGGACCGCTTCGTGCGGGCGCTGCCGGAGGGCTACAACACCGTCATCGACGAGGAAGGCAACAACGTCAGCGCCGGCGAGAAGCAGCTCATCACCATCGCCCGGGCGTTTGTGGCCAACCCGTCGCTGCTGATCCTGGACGAAGCCACCAGCTCGGTGGACACCCGCACCGAGGTGCTGGTCCAAAAGGCCATGGCCGCGCTGCGCACCGAGCGCACCAGCTTCGTGATCGCCCACCGCCTCTCCACCATCCGGGACGCCGACACCATCCTGGTGATGGAAGCCGGACGGATCGTCGAACAGGGCCGGCACGCGGAGCTGCTGGAACTGCGGGGCGCCTACTACCGCCTGTACATGTCCCAGTTCGCCGGGGAGGACGCCGACGCGTCCGTCCTGGAAGAGCCGACGGCGGTGCACAGTTGAGCGCCGGAGCTGCCCCCGGGGCCGAGCACGCGGCCGTGCCAGGGGAGCCCGCTGCCCACGGAGCCGAGCGGGCCGTTGAACCGCGGCGCCTCGAGGTGCAGGTGCCGATGCGCTGGGGCGACATGGACGCGTACGGGCACATCAACAACGTGCAGCTCGTCCGGATCCTGGAGGAGGCCCGGATCGCGGCGTTCGGGCCGCCGCGCGGTGCGGGCTTGCCCGGCGTCGAGCCCGAGGTCTCGCTCTTCAACGACATCCCGGAGGGCACCCTGGCGCTGGTCGTGGAGCACAAGATCCGCTACGTCCGGACCCTCGAATACCGCAACGTTCCCGCCGTGGTGCAGTTGTGGGTCGGCGCGGTCAAGGGCGCCAGCTTCGACATCCACTACCTCGTCCAGGACCCCGTCACGGGCGAGGACTGCGTCAAGGCAAGCAGCCACCTGGCATTCGTGGATGAGGCCACCGGGCGGGTCCTGCGCCTGACCCCGGAGCAGAAGGCCACGCTCGCCCCCTTCATGGCGGCCCGCCAGACCCACTAGCCCCTACCTCGCTGCCGGGATCGGTCCTAGACTGAACAGGCCCGCGGGATGCCTGCACGATGAGAACCTTAGGAGCACGGATCATGGCCAAGCGAAGCAAAATGAAGGCGCGGAAGAAGACCTGGAAAGAGCTCTCGCCGATGGCGAAGTTCGGCACCATCACGGCGGCCGTCGTCCAGCTGTCCCTCCTGATTGCTGCCCAGCGCGACATTTCACGCCGCCCGGCGGAGGAGATCCGCGGCAGCAAGGCGCTCTGGCGGGCCGCCACCCTGATCAACTTCGTCGGCCCGGGAACCTATTTCACTTTCGGCGTCAAGCGCCGCCCGGCCGTCAAATAGAGCCCCGGCCGTCCCTCGGCGGTCTCCGTCGGAACCGCGGCCGAAAGCTACTCACGGGTAATTCCGCTCCCGCGGCGTGATGCGGGTGTTCAGCTTAAGCCTGTAAATTGAAGGCATGACCCCCAACAAAAAGCCCGCCATGCACCGCGCCCTCGGCATCTCCAAGGAGATCGAAGACGCGGCGTGGTTTGTGCTTGGCCCGGGGCTGCTCGGCAAGGCGTCGCCGCTGGACGGCCGGACCAGGACGTGGTCCGTGCCGGCGGCCTCGGAGTTGCTGGAGCGCCTGGAGCGGGGCGTCCCGGACCCCAAGGCACCCATGATGACCAACCTTCGCGAAAACCTGGAGGGCGCCACCCGCGGGGCGAAGCAGCTGGCCGTGGAGCTGTTGTTCCTGCAGTCGCTGCCGCTGGCGCACGAAGTCAAGTCGCTCAAGGTCAAACGGGCCCGCGTGGCCGAGGCGGCATCCTGGCTGGAGCCGCCGCTGGAGCTCCCCGACGAACTGTACGCGGGCATGACGGACCACGGCGTCATCCGGGACCGCACCGCCGAATTCAACTGGACCATCTGGGACCACCTGAAGTGGCTCTGCCGCTTCGTGCGGCACATCGCCCAGCGGCCGGCCGGCGTCGTGCAGGCCGCGATCAAGGACCCGCTCGCCTTCCACGAACTCACCATGGGCACCCCCGAAGACCAGCCCGCCATCCGGCGCAGCATCGAATTCCTGGTCTGGCCCGGCTACTTCGAACCCGTCGTGGCCGACGTCGAACGCCAGGAGATCCGGGACGCGTTCGCCTCCCTGGTTGGCGGCGCCAAGGGCGACTCCGACGAGGAAGTTTCCGCTGACATCCACCGGATCCGGTTGCACCTCGACGAGCAGGCCGGGCAGCGGATTGACTGGTACTCCCGGCAGCTGGTCAGTCAGTGGCGGAAGGTGGGCGATCCCGGCCGCCGCGCCTGGCTGCTGCGCAGCCACCACGACAACGCGGACGTCCTCGCCGCCTGGCAGGACGAGGAAGCGGTGACACTCGACGTCGAACACCTCCGCCTGCTCGATCCCGGCGTGACCGCAGGCGTGGTCCAGCACGCCGTGGACGAGGACTACAAACACCTCAGCTATGTGGAGCGCGAGGACACCAAATCCGCGGTCTTCGCCTTCCTGACCGTGATGAAACCGGGCGACCTCACCCTCTACCAGACCTCCGGGAGCGTCCGGGTGGGCGTGGTGCTGGGCGAACCCGAACACCACGAGGACAACCGCCGGCTGCGCCGCAAGGTCCGCTGGTTCGACGAGGTCCATTCGATGACAGAACTGCCCCGGCACGTGCAGCGGCAGCTGGCCAGCTCCGGGATCATCGTGGACGTCACCCGGGTGATCCAGGCGCTGGAGACCCTGCTTCCCGCCGAAGCCGAGGCCGATGCCGACGAGGGCGCCGAGCCGGACGCCGTCGTCGAGCCCTGCGAGGGGTTCCGGCCGCTGACGGCGGAATTCGCCGCGTCCCTGCACATGGACCTGGAGCCGCTGCAGGAAATCGCCGAGCTGCTGGAGGAAAACCGCCAGCTGGTGCTCTACGGCCCGCCCGGCACCGGCAAGACCTACCTGGCCAAGCACCTCGCCGCCGAACTGGCCGGGGACACCGGCGACGAACGGGTCAAGCTGGTCCAGTTCCACCCCTCCTACGCCTACGAGGACTTCTTCGAGGGTTACCGGCCGGACAAGACCGACGAGGGCCAGGTCTCCTTTAAACTCGTCGCCGGACCGTTGCGCCGGCTGGCCGAGGAGGCCGCCAAGCCCGGCAACGAGAGCAAGCCGTACTTCCTGATCATCGATGAGATGAACCGGGCCAACCTGGCGAAGGTCTTCGGTGAGCTGTACTTCCTGCTGGAATACCGTGACGACCGGATCTACCTGCAGTACAGCCCCACCGAGCCGTTCTCGCTGCCGGACAACCTGTACATCATCGGCACCATGAACACCGCGGACCGGTCCATCGCGATGATGGACGCGGCCATCCGCCGCCGGTTCTCCTTCATCGAGCTGCACCCCAAGACCGAGCCGGTGAAGGGCTCGCTGCTGCGCTTCCTGCAGGCCCGCGACCTGGACACGACGCCGGCGCTGCTGCTCGACGAGCTGAACAACGCCATTGACGAGTGGGACCGGGACCTGATGATCGGGCCGTCCTACTTCATGAAGAAGGCCGCCCAAACTCCCACCGGGCTGCGCCGGATCTGGAAGTACGAGCTGATGCCGCTGCTCGAAGAGCACTACCACGGCCAGCTCAACCGGGCCCAGCTGGAGGAGCGGTTCGGCCTCGAACAACTGATGGCGCGCCTTGCGCGCGTCTAGCCTTGCCCCAGGCAGCTCCGTCCGCCACATCGTCCTGGACGAGCTGTCCGGGGGAGTGGTGGAACGGATCGACGCCGGCAGCGCCGCCTACATCAACGGCAGCGGGCTGGCCAAGGCCTCGCCGCTGGGCATGGGCCTGTTCCGGATCGAACCCGTCGGCAAGGTGGGCTCCGTGCGCACCCCGTCGGTGCAGCTGGAGGTGCGGCCCAAGGAGCGGCTGGGCCTGCACCGGCTGCTGTTCCTGCTCGGCTACACGGAGCACCAGGGCTTCCGGGACGACGCCGTGGCCGCCATCGAGGACACGGACCTTTGGTGCGCCCTCGCCGAGTCGCTGGCGCAACTCACCGACCGGGCCCTCAGCCGGGGCGTGCTGCAGGGCTACCTGAACGTCGACGAGTCGCTCCGCACCGTCAAGGGCCGGATCCGGATGTCGGACCAGATCTCGCGCCGCCCCGGCATGCTGGTGCCGCTGGAGGTGTCCTACGACGAGTTCACCGAGGACATCCCGGAAAACCGCATCCTCCGCGCCGCCCTCGAACGCATGGCCCAGGTGCCGGGGGTCCGGGCGGACGTGCTCAGCCGGTTGCGCCGGCTGAAGGGAAAGCTCGACGCCGTGACGCGGCTGCAGTCCGGCGCCCCGCTGCCGCCGTGGCGGGCCAGCCGGATGAACATCCGCTACCACGCAGCCCTCCGGCTTGCGGAGGTCATCCTGCGCAACGCCTCGGCCGAGGCGGGGGACGGCAGGCAGCACTCGGCGTCGTTTGTGGTGGACATGTCCAAGGTCTTCGAGGACTTCGTCGGGACCGCGCTGCGCGAAGCCATGGCTGCCTACCCGGGCGAGATGCGGCTGCGCTACAACGCGATGCTCAACGAAGCGGTGCGGGACTCCGACCGGATCATGGTCCAGCCGGGCGCGGTGCATTTGCTCGGCGGCCGGCCGGTGATGGTGTACGACGCGAAGTACAAGGCGGCGTCCGACGTCGGCGCCTCGCTGTCCGCCGACCACTACCGGATGCTGGCGTACTGCACCTCGCTGCGGGTTCCCACGGCGTGGCTGGTGTATGCGGGCACCGGCGAAATCAAGCTGCGGCGGATCCTGAACACGGACATCGACGTGGTGGAGTTCCCGCTGGATCTGTCCCTGCCGCCGTCGGAAATCCTGGCTTCGGTGGCGGACCTGGCCCAGCAGTCCTGGGGCGAAGTCGTGCGGCAGGCAACGATCAGCCGCTGACGGAAAACCTACGCGGTGTCGTCGCGGAGGGCGGTCGAGACGGACAGCAGATGGGCCAGGAGGGCCTTTTCCGGCTCCCCGGGATTGTCGGCGACGTGCCCGCGGAGCTGTTCACGAACAGCGGCCTCTTCCGGCTTGTCGTCGGAAAGGATGGCGTCGATGATGGCGGAAACCTGACGGCGCAGGGGCTCCAGATCCTCATGTGTTTCGGGGCTCCGGGCGGCGTGCCGCGTGCGGGTCTCGGTAGACAACAACAAGTGTGGCATGGTGCTCTCCTGCGGAGTTCGTAGTATCCCCACATACTGACCAATAGAGTCCTAGTCCCCGAGTGTCGATTTTAGCTCAGGTAGACCAGTCTGTCTCGCGTAGCGGTAAGATATTTTTGATGTCTGTTTCAACCAATTCCCAGGCAACGCCCCCACAGCCCCCTCGCGCGGGCGGCGGTCGCATTCCTGCGGCCGGCGGTGAAGCCACCGTCGGTGCTGCTGAGATTACCGGCATCCGGGAACGCATTTTGGACGTTGCGTACGAATTATTTTCGCGTCGTGGCGTGCGGGATGTGGGGATCAATGAATTGATCGCCCGGTCCGGGGTGGCGAAGGCCAGTTTCTACCGTCACTTCGCCTCCAAGGACCAGCTGGTGCTCGCCTTCCTGGAGCGCCGGGACCGGCAGTGGACGGTGTCCACCATCATTTCCGAGGCCCGACGCCGGGGCCACACCCCGGTGGAGCAGCTGCTAGCCATCTTCGATGTCTTTGCCGACTGGTTCGCGCGGGAGGACTTCGAGGCCTGTTCCTTCGTCAACATCCTGCTGGAGATGGGGCCAACCCATCCGCTGGGCCGGGCAAGCATCGACTACCTCGACAAGATCCGGGGCCATGTGCAGCAGCTCGCCGAGGAGGCGGCCCTGGTTGACCCGGAGTCCTTCGCCCGGTCCTGGTACATCCTGATGAAAGGTTCGATTGTCGCCGCGGCCGGGGGAGACCGGGTGGCCGCCGGCCGGGCGCGGCAAATGGCCGAGTGGCTGATAGCGGCCCATCAGGTGTAGTGGGTCAGGCATTGTCGGTCAGGAAGGTCTCGAGCCGCTGCTCCAGGGCAGTGAGGTCCTTGAGGTCGCATTCCCAGACAGTGAGCACTTCCCAGCCCGAGCTTTCGAGCAGGCGGCGCTGTTCGGCGTCGCGGGTCCGGGTCCTGGACCGCTTGGCCTCCCAGAATTCCGCGTTGGATTTGGGGGCATGCTGGCCCACCCGGCAGTCGTGGAAGTGCCAGAAGCAGCCGTTGACGAAGATGACTTTGTGGCGTGCGGCGAATACCAGATCGGGGTTTCCGGGGAGCCTGCCGCCGCGGGCTGTGCCGTGTAGCCGGTAGCGGTAGCCCTTGGCGTGCAACATCCGGCGGACCAGCAGTTCGGGCTTGGTGTTCTTCCCCCTGATGCGGGACATGTTCCAGCTGCGCCGCTCCGGGGTGAGACTGTCCGCCATGGTTTAAGTCTAGGCGGCGGTGCCCGGCCGCGGACTTGGCCTAGACCTCCCGTTCGGGGTGCTCGCCGAACTGGAAGTGCCGGCCGCTGACCGACGTCGGGTCGATCTCGACGTAGAAGTCCTTCAGGGTTGGCACCCACGGTTTGAGTCCCAGCGCCTCCGCCGCGGCAATGTCCGCCGACTGCTCCAAGACCCGTGCTGTGCCGCGAACTACTACCGACCACGCCTCTTCGGAGAGGATGCCGTCAGTTTCGAACAGCACCTTGGCGTTGATGGTGAGCTCGGCCAGCTTGTTGCCGGGTGCCGTGCGCAGGTAGAGCTTGCGGTTATTAACGGCGTAATTCACCGGAAAAATGTCCGGTTCTCCGGCCACGGTGACGACGAGCCTGCCGTGCTGTGTGCCTTCGATGAGTTTCCAGGTCTCATCCTCGGACAGGTTCAGGATGGGGCTGTTGTCTGCGTGTTCGAACATCATGGGCTCATTGTTCTGTCCCGTGTAGAAAAATGCCAGAGGCCATCGGAAGTGATTGCCTGGGTTGTCGGTCGGGATCCCGCCACTAAATTGTCCGACCCCCTCCCTAACGTTCTTTTTGTCCGGATTGCATCGCAGTCAATGGCCGCCCGTGAGGGTATTTGGCCGTTGGCGGAGATGCCCCTCCGCGCCATGGGGGCGCTTGGGCCCGGGCACTTCACACCGCCAGGCGCTGCCTGGCCATGAATATGGGGAATCATGAGTACTTTCAATTCACACGGCACCGCGCCCGCGGACGCGCCGACGTCCACCGTTCCGTCCCTGGGCGGCGCTCCGGCGCCGGCTTCGCGGGGTAACGGCTGGGGCATTACCGCGCTGGTGCTCGGCATTGTGGCTGTCGTTTTTTCGTTCATTCCGGTCATGGGCATTGTGGCCTTTGTCCTGGGCCCGCTGGCCGTCCTGTTTGGCCTCATCGGTGCCACCCGCAAGTTCGCCAAGAAGGGGGCCGCGATCGCGGGCCTCGTGCTGGGAATTTTGAGCATTGTCATCGCCGCCATCTGGATGGCTGTGCTGTCCGCTGCTGTCTCGTCGGCCGACCAGGCGCTCAACTCGGAGCACAAGGTCCAGTATGTGGTGACCACCAACGGCAAGGCCTCGGTCAGTTACTGGACCAGCGGCGGGACGTCCAACGAGGACGTCAGTACTGGCTGGAAGAAGGAGCAGACCGTCAAGAATTCGGATCTGCTCTCCTTGTCTGTCATGGGGGATTTTTCGAATGCCGCGGCAAAGGTCGGCTGCGAAATCTTCTTTGATGGCAAGTCGATTTCGAAGAACTCGGGCTCCGGCCAGGGCGCGATGGCAAGCTGCAGCGGTTCGGGTCTGGGGGCCGAGAATAAGAAGTAGGAAATAGGTCCGGGCGTAGAGTCCGGCCAGCGGCAGGGCGTTGCAGGAGTGGAGACTTCAGCAGCGCCCTGCTGCATTTGGGGATTGGCTGCGGGCAATAGCGGGGAATTTCCGGGGAGTCGGCTGGGGCTTTTGGGGCGCCTGATTCCCAGGGGGCCTGTGCTTCGAAAGTGAGCCAGCCGCCTGTGGATAAACCTTACGGCGAGAGTGCGGTGTCAGTTACCCTTAGGCATTGTTTGGATTCAGGCGTCTTGATTTCAATCGGGGGATTAGCTGAACATGACATCTCGCACTCCAATTTCCAGCCGCAGGTCAGCTACCGCAGTCGCCCTGGTCACCGCCTTGGCACTCATGGGAACGGCCTGCACCAGCGGCCAGGCGTCCCCGAGCGCAGCCGCGAGCACCGCGTCGACGAGCCAATCCGCGTCCCCCACTCCAAGCGCCACCCCGAAGCCCACCGACACGGCCAGCTATAAACCGGCGGACGCCAAGGGCCGGGCGCAGAACGTCCCGGTTCCGGTGCTCCCGGAGGCTGCGAAGGCAAAGACGAAGGAAGGCGCAATTGCGTTCGCTAAGCACTGGTTCAATCTGCTGAGCTACGGATACGAGACGGGGGATCTGCGGCCATTGAATATCGTCACCTCAGATAATTGTGAACCGTGCGGAAAGGCGAAAGCGGTCATTAATGCTTGGAACACCGAGGGAAGGTGGCTGGTGGGCGGTGTGGTGACTACTCCGTCGGTCAGCACTGAATTCGTCCAAGGCGCGGATATGACTTATCAAGTTTCCGTACAGGCGCATCAAACACCACTCACATATATGCGAAAAGACGGCAGCGTCGCTCGCCGCGGCTCTCAGCCGGATGACACCGGAAATCTCCTATTCATTACCTTTGCCAAGGGGGCATGGAAACTCCTTGACATCGGCAGAATCGTAGGGTGAAACGTGGATTCGGCGGTTGCTTATAGGAGGTGGGTGTCGGCAGCGCTGTTGTCAGTGCTCATGACGTTTTCCGCGGGCGCGTCTGCTGGGCAAGCGGACCCGGACATTTTCGGTGACTGGCGGCCCGATGGTGCTCGTCTTGATGGGTGGAGCTGGGACCAGGAAGCCAGAAAGTTCGTGCACCGGGAGCCGGGCGCTATCTCAAGCGATCCCTTCCAGTACAAATACGAACTCCAATGCCATCTCGGCGGTGGCGACTTCGATGCTGAGTGCCTGGCGACCGTGTTGGAATGCAAGAACGGGCCCAACGGTAAGGACGGCATTCCCGTCACTTGGCTCAAGGCGCCCGCTGGGGTACCCAATCCGGTCTGGAGCTATCACTCCGGGCCAACCTGTCTGTTTGATGCACGCCCCGAGGATTTGTTGCCGCGAATCGCCGCCATGATCCAAACCGAATTCCAGAAACTCCCCATCGCCGCGGGCCGGGCTACCGCGCAGCCGAGTCCCCACACCCTGCGGGGCGCGGAAACGAACTTCTTTGCCGAGGCCGCAGAGCAGCAATTCGACATCAAGATCCTGGCTCAGGATGTCCACGTCGACGCCAAGCCAGCCCAGTACGCCTGGAACTACGGCGACGGGACCTCACTCGGCCCGCAGAACTCGGCCGGTGGCCCGTTACCGCAGGACCGGTGGGGTGAAAAGACGGCCACCAGCCACGCTTACACCCGGACCGGCGACTTCCCGGTGGTGCTGACCACGTACTTCCAAGGGACCTACTCGGTCAACGGCGGTCCGCCGCTGCCAATCCCGGGCCAGGGACAATTCAGCGCCCCGCCGCAGACAGTCAGCGTCTGGCGGTCCATCACCCGCAACTATGCGGACGACTGTCTCCGAAATCCGCAGGGTCAGGGCTGCCCCGGCGCACCGCCAAGCTCACGCTGATTCAAGCGTGATTCGAGTCTCAAACGGAATAGTTGCAGGCGCTGGATTGCTTCCGCCAGTGGACACAATCCACCGCGAAAGGAACTGCGCATGCTGTTTTCCCAAATGACCCTCGGCCAACTGGAACTGCCCAACCGGCTCGTGATGGCGCCACTCACCCGCCTCCGCTCAGGCAGGGAAGGCGTTCCCGGACCGCTGGTTGTTGAGCACTACCGGCAGCGCGCCTCGCTCGGCCTGATTGTCAGCGAAGGCACCTACCCCAGCCCGGCCGGACGCGGCTTCCCGGGCCAGCCCGGCCTGGTCACCGAGGAACAGCTCAAGGGCTGGTCCGAGGTCACCGCCGCCGTGCACGAAGAAGGCGGCAGGATCTTCGCCCAGGTGATGCACGCCGGCCGAGTCACCCACGAGGACACCACCGGTGGCCACGAGGTCGTCGCCCCGAGCGCCATTGCCATCGACGGCGTGACCCGCACGTACGAGGGCAAGCAGGCCTTCCCGGTTCCCCGCGCCCTCACTACCGACGAGCTGTCCGCGATCCGCGAAGAGTTCGTCCAGGCCTCCCGCAACGGGATCGAAGCCGGCTTCGACGGCGTCGAACTCCACTCCGCGAACGGCTATCTGCTGCACGAGTTCCTGACGCCGGCCGCGAACCAGCGCGACGACAACTACGGCGGCTCACCCGAAAACCGCGCCCGCTTCGTCATCGAAGTTGTCCAGGCTGTTGTGGACGCCATCGGGGCGGACCGCGTTGGCATCCGCATTTCGCCCGAGCACAACGTGCAGGGCGCCCTCGAGCTGGACACCGCCGACGTCCGCGAGACCTACGGCTACCTGGTGGACGCCCTTGCTCCGCTGAAGCTGGCTTACCTTAGCGTGCTCCACAAGGAGCCCACGAGTGACCTGGTTCAGGAACTGCGCTCACGCTTCGACGGAACGTTCCTGCTGAACACCGGCTTCGGCGTCATCACGACCCCCGAAGAAGCCAAGTCGCTCGTCTCGGACGGCCACGCTGACGCTGTGGTTGTAGGACGCCCGGCCATCGCCAACCCGGATCTGGTTCGTCGCTGGCGCGAAGGGCTCCCCGTCAACGAGCCCGACGCGGGCACCTTCTACACCGACGGCGCCGAGGGTTACACCGATTACCCGGCCTACCAAAACTAGGAGTCCGGCACCGGCCTAATCACTGCCGGGACATGCCCCCTGCACGCTGCGACCAGTGGACAGAATCCCTTTCTGTCCACTGTTCGCGTTTAAGGATGGGCATGTCCCTCGGAGCGGTCCGGGAGCGAGGGGCATGTCCAGTGGTGCACGCGGAAAGAGGGCATGTCCCGTGGCGGGTGCGAAGAATGAGCATGTCCCCCTAGGGGGCAGCGGGCACGGACCGCTGGCAGAGGCCGATGAAGCCGCCCAGCTGTTCCAGGCCTTCCGGATGGGCCGGCAGGTAGTTGGTCAGCTCGGGGGCACGGACGACGACGGCGCGCCACTGACCGCGTGAGACCGCCACGTTGATCCGGTTCCGGGAGAGCAGGAACTCCATGCCACGCGGCGCCTCGGCCACCGCCGAACACGCCATGGACACGATCACCACCGCGGCTTCCTGGCCTTGGAACTTGTCCACGGTCCCCACCCGCACGCCGGATAGGCCGGCCCGGTCCAGAGCTTCGCGAATGAGGTTCACCTGGGCGTTGTAGGCCGCGACCACGAGGATGTCGGCGGCCGCGAGGGGGCGTGTGCCCTCCGCGGTGTGCCACTTGAGGCCCAGATGGCGCCGCACCTGCCGGACAACCTCGGCTGCTTCTTCCGGGGACGACGTCGTGTTGCCGCTGTGCGGCACCATCACCGTCTCGATCCCGGCCGGAACTCCGTCCAGGTGGCGAAGGTCCGCCGCGGGCGCGGACCGCAGCCGGCCCTCGTAGGACAGCTCGGAGACGGCCAGGCACAGCTCGGAGTGCATCCGCCACGAGTCGGCCAGGAAGTAGCCAAGCTCCGGCGGCAGGGTGGCATGCCCGGCGGAGATCCAGCCCAGGGCCGACTCGTCGACCGGTTCGGGATGCTTGCCCTGGCTGACCTGCGGAAGTTGCTGTGGGTCGCCGAGCAGGAGCAGACGGCTGCTGGCCTGGGCGACTGCGAGCGTGTTGGCCAGGGAGAACTGGCCGGCTTCGTCGATGACCAGCAGATCCAGTGCGCCCGCCGGGACGGTGGCGCCGGTCATGGTCCACGCCGTGCCGCCGATCAGGGCGCCGCCGCGGGAGTCCAACAGCGCCGCTACGTCCTTGGCGGTGCGCGATTGCCACGGCAAGGGATTGTCGTGCTTCACGTCCTTCGCCACCAGGTCCGGGTTGACCCCCGCTTTGATGACCGCCGTCGTCAGCAGGTTCTCCACCACGGCATGGGACTGGCCAACGACCCCCACCTTCCAGCCACGGGCCACGAGCCTGGCGATGACGTGCGAACCCACATGGGTCTTGCCGGTGCCCGGGGGACCCTGCACCGCCAGGTAGGAGTGGTCGAGCCCCAGGACCGCCGTCGTGATGGCGTCGATGAAACGGTCCGGACCGTCACCGGGTTGCGGCAGTGACTCACCGCCGGCAAGCCGGGGCGGGAGGCGCCGGACCAGGTCAAGGGCAGGGTGTCGGGGGATGGCACCGGACCGCAGCCCGGACGCCACCAGGTCTGCGAGCGACTCCAGCGATTGCTCCAGGCTTTTGGTGGCCAGCGGCTGGTCCTCGGTCAGCGCGATCGGCAGCTCACTGTGCGGGGGCACGTTCCGGTGCAGGCGGTCGCGGATGACGACGGTGTCCTTGCCGTCGTCTTGACCCAGTTCGAGGACCTCCGTGCCGAACCAGCCGCTCCGGCCGGCACCGTCCTTGCCGGTGCCCTCCAGCCCCTCGGGCAGCGGAAGCCCGTACATGCGGAACCACTTGCTGCCCTCGCGCAAATCCGAGCCGGGGCTCACGGTGCCGGTCAGCCGGACCCGGCGTTCCGGAAGCTTCCGGCCTTCCTGCTGCCAGTCGTCAAGGATCTCCGCGGACTCAACAAGGAAGACGTTCCGGTCCCGCTCGTGGGTGTCCGGGCCCTGCTCGCACCGGTCGAAGTGCGCCCACCAGAAGGATTTGCGCTCCCGCCGGTGGTAGCTCACCGCGGCGGCCAGCATGGCCACGGCCTTGCGGTCCTCCTCGGGGAGGCCGCTCCCGGGTTCGGCGAAGGTCGTCAGCGCCCGCTCGGCGGGACTCAGCAGGGCATCCGCGTCGGGGGAGCCGACGTCGTCCGCGCCGCCGTCCGGCCCGGACCCCGCGCCACCACCGGACCCGGTCCCCGCCCCACCGCCGGGCACGGACCCACCGTCGCCACCGGGCCCGGACGCAGGCCCGTCGGGCCCGGCCCCCGCCCCGCCGGGCTCGATTCCGCGTTCCTTGGCCCGCTCCAGCAACCAGTTCCGCAACTCCAGGGTCGAGAGGCAGTCGTATTCGTTGTAGTCGGAGATGCCGGCGAGGATCTCCGCGGCCTCCTCGCCGCGGCCGCCGTCGCGCGCATCGCAGTAGCGGGCGTAAGCCACCACGGAGGCGCCGGCGTCTTTCACCTCGCCGGTGCGGAGGTTCGTGCCCATGTAAAGCGGTTCAAGCTTCTTGATGCTGTACGAGTTCTCCGAGATGCGGATGCTGTTCCGGACCGTCTGGTACAGGTCCACCAGCAGGCCCTCGCGGAGCCACTCGTCCACAATGTCTTCGCCGGCCACGTGCAGCACCGAGAGCTTGCGGAGCGCCGTCTTTTCATACGGTGCGTAATGGTAGACGTGCATGGCGGGGTAGGTGCGCCGGCGCTGCTCCACGTAGTCCAGGAAGTTCAGGAACGCCTGCTTCTCCGCCGCCCTGCTGTGCGCCCAGAACGGCCGGAACACCCCCGGATCGCCCGGGCCGGCGGGCGCCTCGATGACGCCGAAAAGGTACTCGAGTCCCCATACTCCGGTGGCGCTGTCCTGCCACAGCGGATCGCCCTCGAAGTCGAAGAAAATGTCGCCCGGACTGGGCGTCGGCAGTTCAGCCAGGGTATTTTGCGGGAGCACGGCGTAGCGCAGGGCGTGCTCCTCGCCCTCCTTGCGGTACCGGACCTCCCCGTCGGCAGCACCCACGCCGCTTTGCATCCGGGCCTGTTCCTGCAGCCGCAGGAGCGTGGGCGTGGGCTTGGCGAGCGGCGTTTGGGCCAGCTCCGTGACCGTGTGAATGCCGAGTTCGTGCAGGTTTTTGCGCTGCACCGAATTCATCCGCGCCACCAGGAGCAGGTCGTCGGTGGCCTTGACCTGTTCCTGGCAGTAATCGCACCGGCCGCAGGCGGTGACACCCTCTGCGCCCCAGCGGACAGCCTCAGCCCGGGTCATGTGCGCCGCGGTCAGGGCGAGGAAACGCTCGCGACGTTCCCGGAAGACCGGCAGGATCTCGGCGAGCTTGTGGTGGGTCCGGACGTAGTCGAAGCCGCCGTCGGCCAGCTGCACCGTGGCACCGAGAACGAGCGTCACCGACGGGTCCACCGGGATGCCGGCTTTGAGCAGCTGGTCACCGTAGGCGGCGAGCTGCAGCAGGGCCGTCACCTTGGCGTGACGGGCCAGTTTCGTGTCGAATACGGCGTAGCCGCCGTCGGCCTGCCGCACCAGGAAGTCGGAACGCCCGTGGAACTGGCCGTCAAAGAACGCGGCCTGGAAAACGACGTCGGCGCCGGCCCGCAACGCCTCGATGGATTCGTGGTGCTTGGCCGCCAAAGTAGCGCGGTCCATGGCAGTGGCGGGAACCACGTCGTACACCCCCCGCCCGCGGGCAGGGTCCCAGTTGCCGAACTCGCCTACAAAACCGTCCAGGACCTTGTGCTCGTGGACGTCGCCCAGGGCGGCCGCATGCCGGAGCATCTCGTCGGTACCGAAGTCGGCGGCGGGGGCGCGGCCCAGCTTTTCATCTAGCTTCCGGAGCAGCTGGTATTCGCAGCCCACCGCCACCACGAGGTCACTCGCGGAGTAGACCAGGTCCGGCGCCGCGTCCGGAACTTCCGATTCAAGGAAAAACACTGCGTCCCCGCTTTGCTTGGCTCTGGCCGATGGACTCTTTATGACCGCCCGGCCGGGTCCAGGCGCCGTCGGTCTCTCTTCTGCCAAGCTACCAAAGCCCCCAGACACTAAAGCACTGGCCGCCGTCGCAGGAGCGGCGTAAGGTCAGCAAGACCATGACCGAACAACAACCCTATGAGCTGGTCCGCAGCTACCCCCACTTTGAGCTGCGCCGCTATCCGGCGCACGTCGTCGCCGAGATCCGGGTCAACGCGAGCTTCGACCGCGCCGGGAACGCGGCGTTCCGCCACCTGTTCAACTACATCAGCGGCAGCAACAGCGCGTCGCAGAAGCTGGCGATGACGGCCCCGGTGATCCAGGGGACCGGAATCCCGGCAGCCGGAGGGCAGGGGAGCCCGGGCAACGGCCCCGCGCAGAAGCTAGCGATGACCGCTCCGGTACTGCAAAGCGGCCCGCTGCCCGGGAAGGATACGCCGGCCGACTTTGTGGTTGCCTTCGTCCTCCCCGCGGGCATGAGCGCCGAAACCGCTCCGGTCCCGACGGACCCCGAGGTCAGGATCCGGGCCGTTCCCGGCTCCTTGGCCGCGGCGCTGCGTTTCTCCGGCAGCGGCTCGGAAACCGCCTTTGCGCGGCGCAACGACGGGCTGCAGTCGGCGCTGACCCTTGCCGGACTGACGCCGGTGGGGCCGCCGAGGTTCGCCCGCTTTGACCCGCCGTTCAAGCCGTGGTTCCTGCGCCGCAACGAGGTCGTGCAGGACGTGCAGGAGACCCCCGACGCTGCGGGAACGCCCGGCAGCTGACCCGGGTAAGGCAAAATGGCTGGGTGAGCCAACTCCCGCAGCACCCCGCCGTGACCACCCCGATAGAGACCCAGATCGCCGCCGAGCTCGGCGTGAAACCCTGGCAGGTAAAGGCGGCCGTGGAGCTGCTCGACGCCGGGTCCACGGTGCCGTTCATCGCCCGCTACCGCAAGGAAGCCACCGGCACCCTGGATGACACCCAACTCCGCGGGCTCGAGGAGCGGCTGCGCTACCTGCGCGAGCTGGAGGACCGCCGTCTGACCGTGCTGGATGCCCTCGCAGCCCAGGGGGCGCTGACCACGGAACTGCAGGCCGCCGTCGCCGCCGCCGACACCAAGTCGCGGCTGGAAGACATCTACCTGCCGTACAAGTCGAAGCGGCGTACCAAGGCCCAGATCGCCCGCGAGGCCGGCCTGGAGCCGCTCGCGGAGACGTTGCTGAAACGGCCGGAGCTGGACCCGGAACGTGAAGCCGCCCGCTACCTCAACGCGGAACATTCCATCGGCGACGCCGCCGCGGCGCTGGCCGGGGCCCGGTCCATCCTCGTCGAGCGCGTCGCTCAGGACGCTGACCTGGCCGCCACGCTGCGGGAGCGGCTCTGGACCCAGGGCCGGATGGTCTCGCGCGTCAAGAAGGGCAAGGAGGCCGAGGGGCAGAAGTTCAAGGACTACTTCGAGTTTTCCCAGGCGCCCTCCGGGATGCCCTCGCACCGGGTCCTCGCGCTGCTGCGCGGCGAAAAGGACGGGGTGCTGGAACTGGATCTCAGCGAAGCGGAACCGGACGACGACGCCGCCCTGGCCGCCGCCCGCGCCCGGTACGAAGCCGCCGTGGCCAGGTTCCTCGGGGTCGCCGACCGCGGCCGGCCCGCCGATGCCTGGCTGCTGCAGACCGCGCAGCAGGCGTGGCGCTCGCGGGTGCTCAGCCGCCTGAGCGGCGACCTGCGCAGCCGGATGTTCGCCGCAGCCGAGGACGAGGCCGTCCGGGTGTTCGCCGCGAACCTCCGCGACGTGCTGCTCGCGGCGCCCGCCGGCAACCGCGCCACCGTGGGCCTGGACCCGGGGCTGCGCACCGGCGTGAAAGTCGCCGTCGTGGACGGTACCGGCAAGGTGGTCGCGACGGACACGGTCTACCCGCACGCCCCGGCACGGAAGTGGGACGAGGCGCTGCGCACGCTCCTGGCGCTGGCCCGGAAGCACGGTGTTGAACTCGTGGCGATCGGCAACGGCACCGCCTCGCGGGAGACGGACAAGCTCGCGGCGGAGCTGATCAAGCAGCTTGGCGCGGACGCCGGCGCCGCGCCGCAGAAACTCGTCGTCTCCGAAGCCGGTGCCTCCGTGTACTCGGCGTCGGCGCTCGCCGCGGCCGAACTGCCCGGCATGGATGTGTCGCTGCGCGGCGCGGTGTCGATCGCCCGGCGGCTGCAGGACCCGCTGGCGGAACTGGTCAAGATCGAGCCGAAGTCGATCGGCGTCGGGCAGTACCAGCACGACGTCACGGCCGCGAAGCTGGAGCGCAGCCTCGACGCCGTCGTGGAGGACTGTGTCAACGCCGTCGGAGTGGACGTCAACACCGCCTCGCCGGCGCTGCTGAGCCGGGTGGCCGGCGTCGGACCGCTGCTGAGCGAGAACATTGTGGCGTACCGGAACGAGCACGGTCCCTTCAGCAAGCGCAGCGAGCTGAAGAAGGTGCCCCGGCTGGGCGCGAAGGCGTTTGAACAATGCGCCGGCTTCCTGCGCATCAGCGGGGGAGCGGAGCCGCTGGACGCCTCCAGCGTGCACCCGGAGGCGTATCCGCTGGCGCGGAAGATCAAGGCCGCGGCTGGTGCCGGTGCCGGTTCGGCGGGCGGGACCCTGTCCGCGCTCAATCCGCAGGACTTCGTGGACGGCTCGTTCGGCCTGCCCACCGTGCGGGACATCATCGCCGAGCTGGAAAAACCCGGCCGTGATCCGCGGCCCGCGTTTGCTGCGGCGACGTTCCGGGACGGGATCGAGAAGATCGCGGACCTCAAACCCGGGATGGTGCTGGAGGGAACGGTCACCAACGTGGCGGCGTTCGGCGCGTTTGTGGACGTCGGGGTGCACCAGGACGGGCTGGTCCACGTCTCCGCACTGGCCAACCGGTTCGTCTCCGACCCGCGCGAGGTGGTCAAGTCCGGCCAGGTGGTCCGGGTCAAGGTGCTGGAGGCGGACCCGGAGCGCAAGCGCATCTCGCTGACGCTGAGGCTCGACGACGAACCGGCGGCGGGCCGTCCCGCGGCGGCCCGTCCCGCGGCGTCCGCAGGGAGGGGAGCGTCCGCAGGGCGGCCCGATACCACGGGCAGTCCGGCGGCGCATTCGCACGACCGGGCCCGGCAGGGCACACCCAAGCCGGCCACCAAGGCGGCACCCAAGCCGGCCCCCGCCAACACGGCGATGGCGGAAGCACTCCGCCAGGCCGGACTGGGTAAGTAGGCACGTTCTAAGCACCCTGCCTACCGCTTATCGCGAATAAGCTACCGTTCGTCGTGAAATCCGGCCGATTCGGCCCCGAACAGCGCCGCTTGGGTGTGATCTGCACCATGATTGCCGGAGGCAACGGCCCCGAACGGAGGTCTTTAGCCTCTATTCCGCTGGGTCAGGTGCTTGGGGAGCGCCGAGACACCGACGTCTTTCGACAAGCAAGGGGAGCAGTTATGGGTTGGCTGGACCGAGAACGAACAATCGCCCCGCCGGGGTTCAACCGGTGGCTCGTGCCGCCCGCAGCGCTCGCCGTCCACCTGTGCATCGGCCAGGCATACGCGACGAGCGTGTACAAGACGGCGCTGGTCAAGCACTTCGGCGCCAGCCTGACCGAGATCGGCGTGATCTTCTCGATCGCGATCGTGATGCTCGGCCTGTCCGCCGCCATCATGGGCACCTGGGTGGACAAGAACGGCCCGCGCAAGGCGATGTTCACCTCCGCCGTGTTCTGGGCCAGCGGCTTCCTGATCGGCTCGCTCGGCATCTTCACGCACCAGCTCTGGCTCGTCTACCTCGGCTACGGCGTGGTGGGCGGCATCGGACTGGGTATCGGCTACATCTCGCCCGTGTCCACCCTGATCAAGTGGTTCCCGGACCGCCCGGGACTCGCCACCGGCATGGCCATCATGGGCTTCGGCGGCGGCGCACTGATCGCCAGCCCGGTCTCCACCGCGCTGCTGAAAATGTACGACCCCAACTCCGGCGCGAAGGGCTGGGTGGCCAGCGGCGACTCCGTGGGCAAGCTCTTCTTGACCCTCGCCGTCGTCTATCTCGCCTACATGCTCTTCGGCGCCTTCACCATCAAGGTCCCCGCCGAGGGCTGGAAGCCCGTCGGCTTCGACCCGGCCAAGGTCAAAGCGTCCAAGCTTGTCACGACGGATAACGTCTCGGCGAAGAACGCCGTCAAGACCAGGCAGTTCTGGCTGGTCTGGATCGCTCTGTTCTGCAACGTCACCGCCGGCATCGGCATCCTGGAGCAGGCTGCCCCGATGATCCAGGACTTCTTCCGGAAGTCCGACGGCGTGTCCCTGGTCAGTGCCGGCGTCGCCGCCGGTTTCGTGGGGCTGCTCTCCATCGGCAACATGGCCGGGCGCTTTGCCTGGTCCGCGACGTCCGATCTGACCGGCCGCAAGCGCATCTACATGGTGTACCTCGGCGTCGGCGCCCTGCTCTACACGGTGCTGGCGCTGGCCGGTTCCTCGACCACGTTCCTGTACGTTGCGCTCGCGTTCTTCATCATCTCCTTCTACGGCGGCGGCTTCTCGACGGCTCCGGCCTACCTGCGGGACCTCTTCGGCACCTTCCAGGTCGGTGCCATCCACGGACGGCTACTGACCGCCTGGTCCGCCGCCGGCGTCGCCGGGCCGCTGATCGTCAACGCCTTCCTGGACGCCCAGGGCAAGCCCGGCCAGCTGAACGCCGCGTCCTACCAGCCGGCACTGCTGACCATGGTGGCGCTGTTGGTGATCGGCTTTGTGGCCAACCTGCTGGTCAAGCCGGTCGACGCACGATTCCACGAACCCCGCCCTGACCGCGAGCGGTCGGCCGAACCCGCCATGGAGGCCTGAGATGAGCACTGCACACAACCCCGGCGCACAGACGGAAGTCAAAGCGTCCACCGGAAAACTCGCGGTGGCATGGGCGCTCGTGGGCGTACCGCTGGCCTACGGGGTCTACGAGACCCTGACCCGCGTGGCGGCGCTGTTCGGCTGATCCATGACTTTCACCGCGCCTGATCAGTTCACCACCCGCCCCACCCTGCAGGGCACCTTCGGGATGAGTGCGTCCACGCACTGGATCGCGACGGCGGCGGCCCAAGCGGTGCTCGAACGCGGCGGTAACGCGTTCGACGCCGCCACGGCCGGCGCCTTCGTGCTGCACGTCGTCGAGCCGCACCTCAACGGTCCCGGCGGGGACATGACAGGTGTCTTCGTGACGGCGGCAGAGCCCGGGAAGCCGGTGGTCCTGATGGGCCAGGGACCGGCGCCCGCAGCGGCCACGGTAGAGCACTACCGGGCCGAAGGGCTGGACCTGGTGCCGGGCTCGGGGGCGCTGGCCGCCGCGGTGCCCGCCGCCGTCGACGCCTGGCTCCTGCTGTTGCGCGACTACGGCACCTGGGAGCTGGACGCGGTCCTGGAATTCGCGATCGGCTACGCCCGTGACGGGCACCCGGTGCTGGGCCGCGTCGGCACCACAATTGCCGCGGTGGCGGAGCTGTTCCAAGAGCACTGGCCCAGCTCGGCTGAGCTCTGGATGCCCGGCGGCCGGATCCCGGCAGAAGGCGAACTGGTCCGAAACCCGGCCTACGCCCGGACCCTGGAAAGGCTCATCGAATCCGGCGCGGCGTTGGGGTCCGGCGAGTCCCGGGAGGCACGGATCGATGCTGCCCGCCGGGAATGGCGCGAGGGATTTGTCGCCCGCGCCATGGTGGAATCCGTGCAGGCCCCGCACCGGCATTCCTCCGGCACCGATCACCGGGGCGTGCTGGCATTGTCCGACCTGGCCGGTTTCGAGGCCGGCTATGAGGCCGCCGCCACGGTGGATTTCCGCGGGCACACGATTGCCAAGACCGGGCCATGGGGACAGGGTCCGGCGCTGCTGCAGACCTTGGCCATCCTCGCCGGGTTCGAGGACCGGCATCTCGATCCGTCCACCGAGCTCGGGGCGCACACGATCCTGGAGGCCCAGAAGCTGGCGCTGGCAGACCGCGAGGCCTACTACGGTGACACGGACGTACCGCTGGCTTACCTGCTGTCCGAGGAGTACTGCGCGGGCCGCCGGGATTTGATCACGGAGCAGGCATCGCACGAATTGCGGCCGGGTAAGGTTCCGGGGCGCGAGCCCTACGTCCCGCAGCTGCGGACCGAATACACGCCGCCGGCGCTGTCCCGGAGCGGGGGCGGGGCCGGCCCGGCGGGACTGGGCGTCGGCGAGCCGACCGTGGCGCCGAGCGGGGAAACCCGCGGCGATACCTGCCACATCGACGTGGTGGACCGTTGGGGGAACATGGTCTCCGCCACCCCGTCCGGCGGCTGGTTGCAGTCCTCGCCCGCGATTCCGGAACTGGGGTTCTGCCTCGGCACCCGCCTGCAGATGACCTGGCTGGAGCCCGGCACGCCGTCCACCCTCAGCCCGGGCCAGCGGCCCCGCACCACCCTGACGCCGACGTTGGTGCTCCGGGACGGGCGCGCCGTGACCGCGCTGGGTTCGCCGGGCGGCGACCAGCAGGACCAGTGGCAGCTGCCGTACCTGCTGCGGACGATTGTGGGCGGCTACTCGCCGCAGCAGGCCGTCGACGCACCAACGTTCCATACGACGTCGATGCCCGGCTCGTTCTGGCCGCGCACCTGGGAGCCCGGCGGCGCCGTAGTGGAGGAGCGTCTGGGCGCGGACGTCATCGATGGGCTCAAACGCCGGGGGCACGTGGTGACCGTGGCCGGCGGCTGGAGCCTCGGCCGACTTTCCGCCGTCGTCCGGGACCCCGCGACCGCTGTGCTGCAGGCCGCGGCCAACCCCCGGGGCGCCCAGGGGTACGCCGCCGGACGGTAGCGCGTACGGAAGTCTGGGGAAGGCTCTACCGAGACGACAAATGCACCTCCGCATCCATGCTTAGATGGTCGGGTGAGTAGAAGCAGCCGCCTCCCCGTGCTCGCCGGGCTGCTTACCTTCCTCTATTCCATCGTCGGCGTGTCCGTACCGAGCTTCTGGACGGATGAGGCGGCCTCCGTCAGCGCGGTCAACAGGGACTTTTCCCAGCTCTGGAGCATGCTCGGAACCGTGGACGCGGTCCACGGCGCCTACTACATCCTGATGTATGGCTGGACGAGAATATTCGGATTCTCCGAGCTGGCGATGCGCCTGCCCAGCCTGCTCGCGGTGGCAGTGGCCGCCGGCCTCCTGCTTGCTCTCTGCCGCCGGCTCGGGGGGACCGCCTACGGTGTGAGCGCCGCGGTCATCTTCGTCATCCTGCCGCGGGTGCAATACGTTGCCACGGACGCACGCTCGTATGCCATGACCGTTTTGGGTGCCGTGCTGGCCACTTACCTGCTGGTGCTCATCCGCGAATCCCCCTCCAGGTTGAGGTGGCTCTGGTACGGCCTGACCGGCTTCGTCACGGTGAGCCTGTCCTTTTATGCCGTACTGCTGGTCGCGGCCCACGGGATGACCCTGCTGCTCGACCGGCGCCTGCGCAGGCAGTGGAGAGCCATGGCAGTGGCCTCGACGGGGTGGCTTGTCCCGGCAGCCTTGATCGCAGCCGTGGCCTCCGGGCAGCAGTTCCAGATCGCCTGGGTGCCGCCGATCGGGGCGTCAACCACGTATGAAGTCGCATTCGTCCAGTTCTTCAGCGACGCCTACTACTCGTCGGAAAACTTCGTGTCCAGCCCCAAGCCGACGCCGGGCGAAGACTTCTCCATGTACGGATTGGCGGTCGTGGTTTGGGGCGCCGCGCTGCTTGGCACCATCCTGGCGCGGAAACATTTCGCGGTACGGCTGGCCTGGCCGTGGCTGGTGCTGCCGCTGGCAATGGTGCTTGTCGGATCCGCGATCACTGGCCGTGGCTATTACCTGCCACGGTACCTTTCGTTCGAACTGGCGGCTTTGCCAATGCTGGCTGCCGCTCCGCTGCTGGCCCGGCCGCTGGAACGCGGCTTCCGCAAGTTCTGGCTGGCCGCAGTGTTGCCGGCCGCCCTGGCGATCTCGCTGCCTTCGTACGTGGGACAACGGACCGAATATGGACGCATCCAGAGCGATGACTTCCGTTTCATCGCGGACACCATCCACCGTGAAATCCGCCCGGGTAACGCTTTTGTGATTGGCAACGACCGCGACATGGCGTTCCGCGGCTACCCGGGCGCATTCGAGGGCCTCAACGATCCCACGCTGGCCCGTCCGGCCGCCCAATGGGGCCGCATCTTTGACCGGCGGTATGACGTCAAAACCGCGAAGAACCGCATTCTCAAATACGACACCGTGTGGGTGGTTGAACTGACCACCAAAACCGGCGCCCGCCGGGCGATGGAGTCAATTGGCTACGCACCCAGGCGGCAATTTGTAGGCCCAACTACGTCAGTGACAGAGTTTCAACGCGCACGGCCCTGAGGCAAGCTGGGAGCCCGGCGAATTGAAGCCGTTGGTAGGTAGACCCGTGGTTCAGCATCTGAAGTAGTGGTTTCTTTGGGGTGTTTGGTGGGGGTCGAGGTGGGGTGGCGGGATGAACCAGGGGATTCCGGTGCGGAGTTGGATGGTCCATTGTTCTTTGTGGATCAGGTGGTGGTGGTGGGAGCAGAGGAGGACGCCGTTGTCGGTGCTGGTGGTGCCGCCGCGGGACCAGTAGGCGATGTGGTGGGCTTCGCACCAGATGGCGGGCATGGTGCAGTTGGGGAAGGCGCAGCCTTGGTCGCGGGCGGTGATGGCCTTGCGGATGTGGGGCGGGAAGATCCGGGTGGTGCGGCCGATGTCGAGGATGCGGCCCTGGCTGCCGAGCAGGATGGGGATGATGTCGGCGTCGCAGGCGATTTTGCGGATGGTCGCGGCGGTGACGGGGCCGGTGAAGGCCAGGGTCCCGGTGCCGGTGAACCCCATCGGGCCTGTGCCGCGTCCGCCGGCGTCCCCGGTGCCGGTGAACCCGAACGGACCGGCCCCGGTGCCGGTGAACCCGAACGGACCTGTGCCGCGTCCGCCGGCGCGGGCGTCAACGGCCCTGGCGAACGGGCCTGTCTGGCTGTCGGTGGCAGGGTCAGCGTTGGTGTTGGTGGCGTGTTGGAGGCGTTCGAGGAGGTCGCGGTAGTCGATGGTGACCATGATCTGGGGCCGGTGTCCGCCGGTGGCGGGCAGCGCGCCGGACGCGAGGGCTATTTTGCAGCCGCCGACCAGGCCGTCGAGGTATTTCTGCGGCCGGGACCGCCAGTCCAGCCCGCCCGGCACGAACCCCTCAGCCCCGTCCTCCCCGGCCACGCCCGCCCCGGCCTCCCCGCCGCCGTCCGCCCCGGCCTCCCCGCCGCCGTCCGCCCCGGCCTCCCCGCCGCCGTTGGCCCCGCCACTGTCCGCAACGGCCGGGCTGCCGTCGGTGCCTGTGCGGGCGGGGGTGGTGCGGGGGTTGGTGGCGGTGTTCATCACGGTGAGGAGGGTCTCGAATTGTTCGGTGGTGGCGAAGATTTCCAGGTGGTGCAGGCCGTGGCGGGGTTTACGGATGAACGCGCCCTGTAACTGGCGCAGGACCTCCTCGGAAGGTTCGGCGCCGTCCTGGTCGATGGCGTCCAGCCAGCGCCGGGTGACCCGGGCCAGGAAGTCAGGGTCGTGCTCGGCCGCGGTGGCCGTGAGGGAGTGTTCCATCCGGGCGGTGGTGGCCGGGTCGCACAGGGGCCGGACCCGGTCCAGGGCCTGGGCGATGATGGTCGCGGACCGGGACGGCACGGTCCCGGCGGCCACGGCGGCGGCGAGTTCCTCATGCAGGGGCGGGAGGATCTGGCCGGTGATCCCGGTGCGGGGCAGGACCGCGGCGGTCAGGGACAGCCGCCGGTGCGCTTCGGTGCCGGTGATCTGCAGCCGGTCCCGCAGGAAGTCCCCGCTCTTGCGGTAACCGTCATCCAGGACCGGGGAATCCGCGGCGGCGGCCTCCTTGCGGGTCCGGTCCACCGCGGCCGCGCCGACGAGCTGCAGGAACTCCAGCCCCCGGGCGAGCTCCTCGACCCCGGCGGCGTACTCCGCGGCCTCCGCGAACCCGAACAGCGCCGCGTCCGCAACCGCCGTCGCGCACAACTCCCGCACCTGCCCCAGAATGTTCCCCAGTGCAGGGACCGGGCGGGCAGTATCACCGGCCCGGGAGACCGGAGAAACGGTGAGAGCTGCGCTGGATCCCATGAACTAAGTTCATCACCGAGCTCTGACAGTATTAGCCCCCTGCGGAACGCGCCGAGCTGGCGGCCGCAGCCAAACGCCAAGACCGTCAGGTCCCGTTCCCCAGCACGCGCGGCCGGCCAAACTGTGTCCGCACGCCGGGCGAAAATAGCACTGACTCGGGCGGGCCGGACACCGTGATTCCTGCTGCTGCGATGAGTTGGTCTTCCAGGGCAGTCATCCGGGCCTGGAACAGGGGCCAGGGGCTGTGGGTATTGGGGACGTAAAGCGTCTTGCCCCGGAAGCGGGTGTGCAGGCCGAACCGGGCTGTGAGGTGGACGGACAGCGGATCGGTGGCTTCGGCGTCGAACTGTGGCGCCACCGCGAAATCGCTCCGCGCCCCGCCCCCAAACCGGCGCACGGAATAGCCGGTCGACGGGTCCACGGCGTTTGCCGCCCGGAAGCGGTCGCGGGACCACACGTAGGGGATTCCCGAGGCGCGCGCCGCGAGTACCACTGCCAGACGCGAGGCGTCCAGGCTCAGGAACACGACGCCCCGGGCGCCGTCCGGCTCGCGGGAGTAGAGCCGCACGTTGATCTCCTTGAAGCTCCCAAAGTAGGGAATTCCGGGTCCGCGGCCCAGGCCGGCGCCCTGCATGCGGAAGCCGATGAGTCCCACCCAGGCCGACCCGTCGAACTCGTCCGGGGCCACGCCGTCAGGCATGTACGGCGCCGCAACTTCCTTGGGGATGCGCCAGTGCAGGAACACCGCGTCCGTCCAGCGCTGGTCCATGATGACCGGTCGGGGCAGCTCCGGCGGCGCTGGCCAGGGATCGGTACCCATCAGGTCAGGCCGCCGACGCCGATTGCGTGCCCGCCGGCTGCTCGCTCGCAGGCTGCTTCTGCCAAGGCCATCGCCCGGTGATCTCGAGCTCAAGGGAGAAGCTCAGGAACGTCCGGATCAGCACGATGATGGCGAGCACGCCCACGCTCTCGAAGGTGGGCGTGACGGCGACGGTTCGGATGATGTCGGCGGCCACCAGCAGTTCGAGGCCAAGCAGGATAGACCGGCCCAGCAGTTGCCGGTAGGAGCGGTACACCGAAAGAGGTTCGGAGCCGGCCGGCCGCTGCCGAGGTTGGTAGCCCCGCAACGCCATCGGCAGCGACACCAGGGCGCCGATGACCATCACGGCCACGCCGGCGAAATCCATGAACCGGCCGACCGTCTCAATGATGTGCTGAAAATCCATACAGTCCCTCGGTGGAGTTGGGTGTGCAAGATAGCGGACGAATCAGGGGTGCCGCTCGCCGACGCCGGCCAGGATGGCGCGATAGCCCTCGCGGAAGCTTGGATACTCGAACTCAAAGCCGGTGCCGCGCAGCAGCGCATTGCTCACGCGCTTGTTACCGCCCCGCGACGGCTCGCCGCCGCCTGAACCGCTGCGGGTGCCCCGCGACGGCTCGCCGCCGCCTGTGCTGGCAGCCCCCGACGGCGGTTCGGTCGGGCGCGGCTCCGGCAATCCCAGCTCGCCGGCCAGGAACCGCAACACTTCGCCCAGCTCGGCGGGTTCGTCGTCCACGCCCAGGTACACCGGCGCCGGCTCGGCCGCCATGGTGCACAGGTGCACGATGGCTGCTGCGGCGTCGTCGCGGTGGATCCGGTTGGTGAAGCGCGACTCCGCCGGGATCGTGGCGTCGCCGCCGCGCACCTGGTCGATCAACCGGGTCCGGCCCGGGCCGTAGATGCCGCCTAGCCGCAAGACCAACGGCGAAATCCCGCTGCCGTGGAGCCGGCTGAAGAGGAGTTCCTCGGCCTCGCAGATGATGCGGCCCGAGAATCCGGCGGGATTCGGCGTCGTCGCTTCATCCACCCAGCCGCCGTCGGCGTCGCCGTAGACGGCGGTGGAGGAGACAAACAACACCCGTCGCACCGGCGCCCCGGATGCCGTGACGGCGTCCAACACATGCGTGAGGCCCTGCACATAGGCCGCCCGGTAGGCCTCCTCGGTGGGGGAGTCCGCGGCGACGGCGACGACGACGGCGGTGGTGTCCGCCGGGACCGGCGGCAGTTCGCCGGAGCTCAGGTCAGCCGCGGCGCCTTCGATTTCCGGCGGCAGTTTTTCCGGCGAGCGCCGCCAGCCGACCACGCGGTGGCCGGCCGCGGCAAAGCGCAGGCCGGCTTCGGTACCCAGATCGCCGCAACCGGCCAGCAGTACAGTCATACGGGCCAGTCTGCCAGTAAATACGGGGCGGCGCGGAGCGGGGGAGACGCTAACCGAACGTCGTCGAGCTACCGCCTCGCCGCCGCGCCCGTCGCCGTGCCCCGGCAGCCTTCCCCCGGCTACCGCGCCGGAATGGGGAAGAACACCCGCGGGTCCTGCAGCAGGGCCGGGTAGTCGAACTCCCGGCGCGGCAGGATTTCGTTGACCTGGAAATTGCGGGCAAACACGCCGTCCACCGTGATCGGACGGCCCTGCACCTCGCCCACGGCGAAGGACTGGCCGCCGTCGAACGGGATTGCCACCACGGACTTCCCGGGCAGCGTGGTGAAGGCCTCTTCCTGGGCCTGGCGCTTGCGGGTGGGCTTCTTCACCAGCGGCTTGGCCGGGCGTTTGCGGGCGTTCTTGTCCGGCCGGCGCGAACCGTTGTCTGCGTAGACGAACTGGTACTCGTCGTCCCCGGCAGCGTTCGCCGCCTTGCCCCGGACCGGCGGCAGGCTGATGGTGTCCAGCTGCTGCGGGTCGGTGTCGGCCAGCGGAAGACGGAGGACCCACATGCGGTCGCCGGCGGGATCTTCCGGCAGCAGCTCATGCTTGGGTTCGGGCCAGACGTACTCCAGGTCCGGGTCCGTGCCCGGGAACACCTCGCTGTAGAACCGCTGGTCCTTGGCGAGCAGCCGGGAGCGGTGGCTGAGGTGGAACTCCGGGTTCCCCAGCCAGTACGGCATCGGGATCTTGGCGGCGTAGTCCGGGTGCGCGGCCTGCGGCGCGAACTCCATGATTTTCTCGCGCGTGGTGTCCTCGCCGCCGCGGGCGGTCCATTCGTCCACCATGGCCAGGCCGTACATGGTCAGCGCCGGGACGTGGCCCATCCACATCCGGACAGCCGGGTGGGACTGCCAGCCGTACTCGGGAATCACCAGCGCGCGCAGCATTTGCAGCGCTTCGACGCGCTGCTTGCCGAGCCGGACGCGATCAAGGGCCGCGGCGCTCTGCTGGAAATCGGGGAAGGGGAGGAAAGTCTGCATCTCTCCAGTTTGGGGCCACGGCGCCGCAACGCCAATTGCTGGGCCTCCCGGGTGAGCGTGTTCACATAACGGATAGGTGCAGACAGTTCCCAGCCCGGAGACCTATCATTTACGGCAAGCACCCCAGCCGCACGGAAGACCCGCCATGACACTTGAATCAACGGCGCCCTTTGCGCCCAAGTACGGACAAATGCTCGGCCCGGAAGCCAACGGCGTCCTGGTTCTCGAAGAATTCACCCTGGACCCCGCCGAGGCCCGCAAGGAACAGAGTGGTTTCCGCGCGGCCTTGGCCTCGGTGGCCCTGACAATGCGCCGCCTGCTGGCGTTCCGACTGTTTATCGCCCTGGTGGCGATTGCCAACCTGCCGCTCTTCCTGCTCTCCAGCGGTTGGGAAATCTACGCGGTCTCGCTGACGCTCGTGGTGGCCGTCCACGCTGCCGTGTCCTGGCTGAACCGGCATGAACCCCGGCTGCGGCAGCGCCGGATGCTCGAACTCCACCTGCACCGGGAACGCAGCGACAACTACCGCAAAGTCCGCGACGCGGTGAAGTACGTCATCGACACCCCTGCCCGGATGAATGAACAGCTCTACCTCGAACTGCTCGCCGCCAAGCGCGTCGCGCTGCACCTCGCGCAGGGCACGGTGGCCCTGCTCGACACCAGCGACGACGCCGCCTGGAAGGTCCGCATCGTCCGCGAACTGCCGCGCACCGTCTGAATCGGACCGTCTGATCGGAACAATCTGAAGCGGACGGTCTAGGACTTAAACGACGACGCCGGCGCGTCCCCCAAGGGCGCTCCGGCGTCGTCGTTTAATCAGCTGGCTCTGCGCTAGGCGGGGAGCTGCAGGACCTGTCCGGCCAGCACGAGGTCCGGGTCGCTGATGGTGCTCGCATTGGCGTCGGCCAGGGCCTGCCAGCCGCCGTGGATGTCGAGCTTCTTGGCGATCTTGCTCAGGCTGTCGCCGCTCTTGACCGTGTAGGTCTCGCCGCTCAGCGCCACCGGGGCGGCGTGCCGCGGCGCGGCCTGAACCTGCGCGGCCTGGGTCTGCACGGGGGCCGCCTGGACCGGTGCTGCCTGGACCGGAACCTGCTGGACCGGCACCTGCGTCACGGGTGCAGAAGCCGGAGCCGCTGCTGCCCCGCCACTCAAGCCCAGCTTCGCGGAGCAGGCCGGCCATGCACCCCAGCCCTGGCTGGCCTGGACTTTCTGGGCAACCGCTATCTGCTGCTCCCGGCTGGCGTTGGCCGCCGAGCCCGTGCCGCCGTGGGCAGCCCACGTGCTCTGGGTGAACTGCAGGCCACCGGAAAAGCCGTTGCCGGTGTTGGTGCTCCAGTTGCCGCCGCTCTCGCACTGGGCCAGTGCGTCCCACGTGGAGGTTGTCGTGGCGGTGGGGGTGGCCGCGGTCGCCGCCGTGGCGGAAAGGGCGACGCCTGCGACCGAAACGGCGGCCAGGGCTGCTCCGCGGCGCGCGACAGTAGTGAGGGTTGAAGTCTTCATGGATTCAGCTGCTCCTGAGGGCCACCGGCGCTCGGTCCGTCCCCGGACGTTAACGCGCCACTGCCCGCCCCTGACAATAGAGGTCATCTGCGGTGTCTGCCGGTCGGGCAGTTCATGGTGGAGGCAGCACCGGGCATGCAATCGCCCGATTGCGGGCGTCCGTCCACGGTAGAACAGCCCGGGGCTGCAGGGCAACCCCGCGCGCTCGCCCTGGACCCGCGGGCCACAGCTCAGCCGCCCAGCACCGCCGCCAGGTACGGAGCGGTACGGCTCTTCTTCGAGCGCGCGACGTCGGCGGGTACGCCAGCGGCGATGATCTTGCCGCCGGCGTCGCCCCCGGCAGGTCCCAGATCGATCACCCAGTCCGCGGCGGCCACCACGTCCATCTCGTGCTCCACCACCACCACCGTGTTGCCGGCGTCCACCAGCCGGTGCAGCTGGGCCATCAGGAGTTCGACGTCGGCCGGGTGCAGCCCGGTGGTGGGTTCGTCCAGCAGGTAGAGCGAGTGGCCGCGCTGGGCGCGCTGCAGTTCGGTGGCGAGCTTGATCCGCTGGGCCTCGCCGCCGGAGAGCTCGGTAGCGGGCTGGCCCAGCCGGAGGTAGCCCAGGCCCACCTCGCGCAGGGTCTGCAGGGCGCGTGCGGCGGCGGGGACTTCGTTGAGGAAATCGGCGGCCGCGTTGACGGTCATGCCCAGCACCTCCGCCACGTTCTTGCCGCGGTAAGTGACTTCGAGAGTCTCCGGGTTGTAGCGGGAGCCGTGGCATTCCGGGCAGGGGCCGTAGCTGCCGGGCAGGAAGAGCAGTTCCACGGCCACGAAGCCCTCGCCCTGGCAGGTTTCGCAGCGTCCGCCGGCCACGTTGAAGGAGAAGCGTCCGGCGCCGAAGCCCCGGGCTTTGGCTTCGTCCGTGGCGGCGAATTCCTTGCGGACGGCGTCGAACAGCCCGGTGTAGGTGGCCAGGTTGGAGCGCGGGGTACGGCCGATCGGTTTTTGGTCCACCTTCACCAGCCGGTCGATCTGCTCCAGCCCGGACACCGGACCCACGCTCAGCGGCTCGGTGGGCTCCCCGGCGTCGTCGGCTTCTTCCGGGGCGGCCGCAACGTCGAAGTCCGGGTGCAGCCAGGCGTTGGCCACCTCGGCGAGGACCTGGCTGACCAGCGTCGACTTGCCGGAGCCGGAGACGCCGGTGACGGCGGTCAGTACGCCGAGCGGGAAGTTCGCGTCGAGGTTTTGCAGGTTGTGGCGGCTGATGTCGCGCAGTTCCAGCCAGCCGGCCGCCTCCCGGCGGGCGCCGGATCCGGAGCCGGCGCCGGCCCGAAAACGGCCCCCGTTGCCGTCCCCGCCGGACCCGCCGCCGTCGTCCGTGGCCCCGGCACTCTCCGGAAACAGGAACGGCCGCGTGACGGAGGCTTCCACCTCGGCGAGGCCGGCCACCGGGCCGCTGTAGAGCACCTCGCCGCCGCCCTCGCCGGCGCGCGGGCCCACGTCCACCAGCCAGTCGGCGCGGCGCACCACGTCCATATTGTGCTCCACCACGAACACCGAGTTGCCGGAGGACTTGAGCTGGTCCAGCACCGCGAGCAGGGGTTCGGCGTCGGCCGGGTGCAGGCCGGCGGAGGGCTCGTCCAGCACGTAGATGACGCCGAACAGGCCGGAGCGCAGCTGGGTGGCGATCCTCAGGCGCTGCATTTCGCCGGGGGAGAGGGTGGGGGTGGAGCGGCCCAGGGCGAGGTAGCCCAGGCCGAGGTCCAGGAGCACGGTGACGCGCTGCAGCAGGTCCCGGGTGATGGCGACCGCCACCTCGTTGGACTCCCCGGAGGACTGTTTTCGGGACGCGGTCCCCGCCCCGGTGAGCTCGGTGGTGGGGCGGATAATCGCGGCCAGTTCGGTCATCGGCACGGCGTTGAGCTCGGCGATGGTCTTCCCCGCGAACGTCACGGCGAGCGCCTCGGGCCGCAGCCCGCTGCCGCCGCAGCGCGGGCACGGGCCGGTTTCCATGAAGCGCAGCACCTTCTCGCGCATGGTGGTGCTCTTGGAATCGGCCAGGGTGTGCAGCACGTAGCTCTTTGCGCTCCAGAAGCGGCCCTTGTACGGCTTGGCCACCCGGTCGCGCTGCGGCGTCACCTCCACCACGGGCTGCTCCTCGGTGAAGAGGATCCAGTCGCGGTCTTTCTTGGGCAGCTTCCGCCAGGGGGTGTCGACGTCGTAACCCAGGTGGGTGAGGATGTCGCGCAGGTTTTTGCCCTGCCAGGCGCCGGGCCAGGCGGCGATCGCGCCGTCGCGGATGCTCAGTGAGGTGTCCGGGACCAGCGAGGATTCGCTGACCGTGTGCGCGATGCCGAGGCCGTGGCACTCCGGGCAGGCGCCGGCCGCGGTGTTGGGGGAGAACGCGTCCGAATCCAGCGATGCGGCGCCGTCGGGGTAGCTGCCGGCGCGGGAGAAGAGCATGCGCAGCGAGTTGGACAAGGTGGTGACGGTGCCCACGGTGGAGCGGGAGCTGGGGGTGCCGCGGCGCTGCTGGAGCGCGACGGCGGGCGGCAGGCCGGTGATCAGCTCCACCTTCGGGTTGTGTCCCTGCTGGATCAGCCGCCGGGCGTAGGGCGCCACGGATTCGAAGTAGCGGCGCTGGGCCTCGGCGTAGATGGTGCCGAAGGCCAGGGAGGACTTCCCGGAGCCGGAGACGCCGGTGAAGGCGACGATCGCGTCACGGGGCACGTCCACGTCCACGTTGCGCAGGTTGTTTTCCCGGGCGCCGCGGACCCGGACGAAGCCGTCCGTGGGGTGGTCCGGCGCCAGGCCGGCGGGATCGGAAGCCTGCTGAGTATTGTGCATCTGTTCGACTCTATCCGTCCTTGCTCCCGGCGGGCATATCCTTACCGAATGGAAACTTACGACGGCGGCGCCCGGGCACCGCAGGCAGAGCAGGAGGCTGAGCCACAGGCCGAAGGGGTCCCGGAGTTCGCCGAGGTGCCCGAGGGGGTCCACGGGGCACTGCCGGTCGCCGAGCTGCACCTGCACATCGAGGGCACCCTGGAGCCGGAACTGATCTTCGCGCTCGCGGAGCGTAACGGGATCGCCCTGCCCTACGCGGACCTGGCCGAGCTGCGCGCCCGGTACGAGTTCACGGACCTGCAGTCGTTCCTGGACCTGTACTACGCGAACATGGCGGTGCTGCAGACCGAGCAGGACTTCGCCGACATGACCCGCGCGTACCTGGCGCGGGCCGCCACGGCCGGGGTCCGGCACGCCGAGATCATGCTGGATCCGCAGGCGCACCTGTCCCGCGGGGTGTCCCTGGCGACCTGCGTGAACGGCGTGGCCTCCGTACTGGCCACCTCGCAGCAGGAGTTCGGCATCTCCACCCTGCTGATCGCCGCGTTCCTGCGTGACCTGTCCGAGGAATCGGCGCTGGAGGTGCTGGAACAGCTGCTAGCCATGGACGCGCCGATCGCCGGAATTGGGCTGGATTCGGCCGAGGTGGGCAACCCGCCGTCGAAGTTTGAGCGGCTCTTCGCCCGGGCCAAGGAGGCCGGGCTGCGGCGGATCGCGCATGCCGGCGAGGAGGGCCCGCCGTCGTACATCATCGAGGCGCTGGACCTGCTGGGCGTGGAGCGGATCGACCACGGCATCCGCTGCATGGAGGACCCCGAGCTGGTGGAGCGCCTGGTCCACGAGCTGATGCCGCTGACCGTCTGCCCGCTCTCCAACGTCCGGCTCCGCGCGGTCGACACGCTGGCCGAGCACCCGCTGCCGGGCATGCTCGCGGCCGGGCTCAACGTCAGCGTCAACTCGGACGATCCGGCCTACTTCGGCGGGTACGTGGATGACAACTTCGCCCAGCTCAAATCCGTGATCGGGCTCTCCGAGTTCGACTGCGTGCGGCTCGCGGCCAACTCCATCCGGTCCTCCTTCGCAAGCGAGGAACGCAAGACCGAGCTACTGGCCGAACTGGCCGCCTCGGGCCGCTAACCCCTCGGTTGCTCTCTCACTTATGGCTGCTAAACCTGCCGGATAGCGACCATAAGTGAGAGAGCAACCGGGCGTTTAGACGTCGATGCTGTCCATGTGCGGGTAGCGCGCGCCGGCCGCGACGCCTGCCGGAGCCAGCTCGTCGAGCCGGGCGAGGTCGTTCGCGGAGAGCTCGACGTCGACGGCGCCCAGGTTCTCGCGCAGCCGTTCGCGCTTTTTGGTTCCCGGGATCGGCACAATGTGTTCGCCCTGGGCCAGCAGCCAGGCGAGGGCCAGCTGCGCCGGGGTGCAGCCCTTCTCGGTGGCGAGTTCGGTCACCCGGTCCACAAGTTCCAGGTTGCGGGTGAAGTTCTCGCCCTGGAAACGCGGCGAGTGGCGGCGGAAGTCGTCCGCTGCGAAGTCGTCCTCGCTGCGCAGTTGGCCGGTGAGGAAGCCCCGGCCCAGCGGGCTGTACGGGACAAAGCCGATGCCGAGTTCGGCGAGCACCGGGAAGATCTTGGTCTCCGGCTCGCGCTCCCAAAGCGAGTATTCGGTCTGCAGGGCGGTGATCGGGTGCACGGCGTGGGCGCGGCGGACGGTGTCGGCGCTGGCTTCGGAGAGGCCCAGGTGCCTGACCTTGCCGGCCTGGACCAGCTCGGCCATGGCGCCGACGGTCTCCTCGATCGGCACCGTCTTGTCCACCCGGTGCTGGTAGTACAGGTCGATGTGGTCGACGCCGAGGCGCTGCAGGCTCGCGTCGCACGCGGCCCGGACGTAGTCGGGCTTGCCGTTGATGCCCACCCACGATCCGTCCTCGCGGCGTTCGTTGCCGAACTTGGTGGCCAGCACGACGTCGTCGCGGCGGCCGGCGATCGCACCTCCCACCAGCTTTTCGTTGGTGAACGGGCCGTACATGTCCGCGGTGTCCAGCAGGGTTCCGCCGGCGTCGAGGAAGGCATGGATGGTGGCGACGGACTCCTGCTCGTCGCCCTGGCCGTAAAACTCGCTCATGCCCATGCAGCCCAGTCCAAGGGCCGAGACGGTGAGTGAGCCGAGGGTACGTGATTCCATGGGGAGCTCCTGAACCAGAGGGGGATGGGATGCCGCGGATCGGCCTCCAGGGGAGCGGGGCCCGGGGAGGCGGCGGTCAACCCACTCTAGCCAGCCTGCTTGCCGCGGGCAACGGTTTTGTCCAGCCGCAGGATCATGGCAGTGAGGGCGGTGACGGCCGCACACACCGCGGTTCCCCACAGGATGTCGGTCACCGCCACCACGGCCGGGAAGTCCTTGAGGATGGCGAACGCGGTCAGCGCCCAGGTGGCGTAGGTGAAGAAACCGAACAGGGCCGCTCCGACCACCCGGCTCCGCAGCGTGGCGCCGGGATCGTTGGGCCGGACGCCGTAGTGCACGATGCCCACCACGTAGATGACATAGAACAGCACGGCGCCCACGAGGTTGAAGCTGGCGGGGAGCAGGTGTCCGATCTGGCTGCGGTATTGGTTGTTCGCCACCGTGCTGATCCAGAGGGCGTCGATTCCGGCGAAGATGACGGCGGCCACTGCATAGGCGAGCAGCCACTTCCTGGTGGGACCGGTCATGGTGGCTCCTCGTGTCGGCCATGCGGGCGTTCCCCGAAGTATAGGCGGCGGCCAGTCAGGGCTGCGTTTCCCGGGCTGTGAACAATACTGGTGGTGACGGGGAACGAACCCGGCTTTGCGCGCCAGCTTTCGGCGACGCCTGTGAAAGGAACATCCTGATGAAAGACTCTGACCGCAAAGCCCTCGCCGTCATCCCCGTCGTCGTGCTGGTTGGGGCCGTTCTGGCGGTGGCCGGCAGCCAGGGCGGCGCCGTGGCCGGCGGGATTCCCGTCTTCGCGCTCGCCGTCGGGGCCGCCTTCCTGATCCAGTGGCTGGCGTTCATCCCGGCGTTCCTGGCGCAGACGGAGAAGTTCTACGACCTGACCGGGTCGCTGACCTACATCGCCGTCACGCTGCTGCTTGTTCTGCTCACCCCGGGCATCGGCGCGCGGGGCCTGTTGCTCGCCGGTTTGGTGCTCGTCTGGGCGGTCCGGCTGGGTACATTCCTGTTCCGGCGGATCAGCCGGGCCGGCAAGGACGACCGCTTTGATGACATCAAGCCTTCCTTCGTCCGTTTCCTCAGCGTGTGGACGATGCAAGGCATTTGGGTGGCGTTCACCGCTGCCGCCGCGTGGGTGGCAATGACGTCGGCGCACCAGGTTGCGCTGGATGGCTTCGCTGTAGCCGGCCTCCTGGTGTGGGTGGTGGGCTTCGGCTGCGAGGTTGTGGCCGACTCCCAGAAGTCCCGGTTCAGCGCGGACCCCGCCAACAAGGGGAAGTTCATCTCGACAGGTTTGTGGGCTGAGTCCCGGCACCCGAACTACTTTGGCGAAATCCTGCTCTGGATCGGCGTCGCGGTCATTGCCGTGCCCGTGCTGCAGGGGTGGCAGTGGGTTGCCCTCATCTCACCGGTGTTTGTGGCCCTGTTGATCACCAAGGTCAGTGGCGTGCCGCATCTTGAAAAGAAGGCCGACACTAAGTGGGGCGGCCAGGCCGACTACGAGGCGTACAAGAAGAACACCCCGGTGCTGATTCCCCGGATCTAGCCGCATACCTGGGCCCGACGAAGGCCGCCCGGACCGTCACAGTGGGTCACGACACCCGGAGTTAACCCCGTCCGGTCGCTATAGCCGCCGAACCTTGGCAAAATGCAGGTGGATCAATTGCTTCTAAAGGAGACCCATGGGCGCGAACGCTGCGGAAAACACGAACCTTCGGCTTAAGGCTGTGCTGGACGTCCTGGCCGAGGGGGTCTGGTCGGGCGAAAAACTGAACGCCGGCGTCGTGCTGGGCGAGGCGATCGCACGGGTGCCGCTCAACGACCATGAGCGTGAACTGCTCAGCGGCGGCATCCCCCGCGGCCACAAGGCGCTCACCAGCGCGACGGCCAAGCTGGTCAAGGCCGGGTGGCTGGTCAAGGGCCGTTCCGGCTGGACCATCACCGAGGACGGCCAGCGCGCCACGGTCGCCTTCGCCGACCCCGCCGCCTTCACCGCAGCGCTCGACGCCGGCACCCCGGTTCCGGCCGACACCCCGCTTCCCGCGGCGCCCGCCGGGAAGGCAGCACCCAAGGCGGCCCCGAAGGCCGTCAAGGTCGCGGAGAAGGTGGCCGACAAGGCTGCCAAGCTGGTCGAAGAAGCCGTGGCTCCGGTCGCCAAGGCGGTCCGGAAGCGCAAGGCCGCGGACAAAACCGCTGCTGCGGAGGCGCCCGCCGCAACCGCCGCCGCCGCTGACACCATCGAACAGCCCGAAGCCGTGGCCGTCGCCGGCGACTTCAACGTCCTGCTTGGCGCACCCGCCAACTGGGCCCCGCAGTACGACGAGGCCCAGATGCAGCTGGACGCGGTGGACCAGCTCTGGAAGATCGCCGCGGAGCTCCCGGCGGGCTCCTACAGCTTCAAGATCGCAATCAACCGCTCCTGGGATGAGAACTACGGCGCGTTCGGCCACTTTGACGGCGCCAACCACGAGGTACACCACCGCGGCGGCCTGCTCGTCATCCACTACGACCACCGGACCCGCGACATCGTCATCGAATAGGCGCCCGGCGCGGCGATACAGGGCCAGTAACAAGCAACGCGGGGTCACTCATGGCCTGTCCCGGCCTCCGGGATGGGCGCTGAGTGACCCCGCGTTGCTTTAAGAAGAACCGCGGCTCAGAACCTGGTGGGGTCCGGGTTCGGCGGAACGGGCGGCGGCGGAACCGGGCCCGGATCGGGAATCGGCAACGGCCCCGGCGCAGGTCCCGGCTGCGGGCTTGGCGTGGGCGCGGGACCCGGACCCGGCGGCGGAGTGGGGCCCGGATCCGGCGGGAACGGATCGCCGGGCTGCGGCTCCGGCGACGCCGGCCCGGGCTCGGGCGGGAACGGAGAGGGCTCGGGCGCTGGTGGAATGGTCATGGCTCCGATTATCGACCCGTGACACCGGAGAGGGAAGGTCAGCTAAGAGCTAGTTCTGCGCCGCGATCGACTTGTCCCGGTCCTCGAACACGTCCTCGCCGGGGCCGGAGAACGCCCGGGAGCGCTGTACTGCCTCGATCGAGCCGGTGAAAAGCTGCGAGTCGTGCGGGTCGGACGGCAACCGCGCGGCGGTCTCGTCCGCCGCGGAGAGCTTGCCCGGACGCCGGGCCGCGGGCCGGGCTGTGTCCGCCGCGGACGGCATGGATTCGAGCCGGACGTGCGGCAGCGCCGTCGGGTATTCCTGCTGCAGGAAGAGCACCAGCTCCTCGCGGATCAGGCAGCGCAGGTCGAAGAGCGAGGCGCTGTCCCCGGCGCTGACCAGGATGCGCACCCGGACAAAGCCTGCCGTCGCGTCGGTGATCTGCAGGATGCCCACCCGCTCGTCCCAGAGTTCGGTGGAGGCGAGGACCTTCTTCAGCTCGGCCCGCATGGCCTCCACCGGTGCGCGCCAGTCAAGGTCGAACTCCACCGTGCCCATCACCTCGGACTGGCGCCGGGTCCAGTTTTCGAACGGGGTGGTGGTGAAGTACGTGGACGGCAGGATCAGCCGGCGGTCGTCCCAGATATGGACCACCACGTAGGTCAGGGTGATCTCCTCGATCCGGCCCCATTCCTTCTGCACCACCACCACGTCGTCCACCCGGATCGCGTCCGTGAAGGCCAGCTGGATGCCCGCGAAGACATTCACCAGAGAGGTCTGCGCCGCCAGGCCGGCCACAATCGAGATCACGCCGGCGGAGGCCAGCAGCCCCGCGCCGAGGGCCTGGATGGCGGGGAACGTCAGCATGATGCTGCCCAGCGCCACGATCGCGATCAGCGCGACGCCGATCCGCCGGGCCAGGATCACCTGGGTGCGGAGCCGCCGGGCACGCCGGTTGTCCGCCACGTCCACCCGGTACCGGGTCAGGACCATGGTCTCGATGATCAGCAGCACCGCGATCGCCAGCCAGGCCACCGAGCCGATCAGCGCGATCACCAGGGCGTGGTCCACGTTGCGGCGCCACTCGGCGTCGTCGGTGGTCAGGGCCAGCGCAATCCGGACTGCGATCAGACACAGCGCGAAGCGCAGCGGCAGCCGCGCCACCCGGGACGTCTCGCGGAGGGCTTCCTGCTTGCGGTTGAGCCGGAGGACCACGCGGCGGACCAGCCAGGAGCCGATCAGGCCGGCGGCCACGGCGAGGGCCACGGCGAGGAAGGGCATGGCGGAGGTCAGGAACTCTTGCATCCTTCAAGGTCTAGCAAGCTTCGCTGGTCAACTGAAATCGGCGGAATGTCAACGTGGGTCTGGTCACCCCAGTGCCCGCAGGCGCTGCCCGGGGTGGAATCGGGACCTAAGCCCCTAGAATCCGCGACGCAAAGCCCCAGAATAGTGCCACCACTTGCATCTCAGGGGGAGGGTGACATGAGCCATAGGGCATCGTTGGCCACAGCCGGTTCCGCCGCATTCTGCGCGGTATTTTTACTGTCCGGGTGCGGGTCGCCCGCGGCGGCGCCGGCCACCAGTGCGCCGGGCACGACGACGGCCTCCGCCACGGCGAGCGCCTCGCCGACAGCGGAATCACCTACTTCCGTGTCACCGACTCCCTCCAGCACAACTCCGCCCGGCTCCACGACGGCGGCGCCGGCGGGCTGGAAGTCCTACACGACGCCGGACGGGACGCTGACCTTTGACTACCCGGCGACCTGGTCGGTCAAAGAGACCGGCAGCGCTGCCGCGCTGGTGAGTGATTACGGCAAAACGATGGCGACGTTGCGGACCCAAGCTGGTCCGGCCCCGGCGTGCACCACCAAGTTCCAGTTCATGGCCTACGACTCCGCGCCGATTCCAGCCCTCGCCCAGTCCGGGGTGACCCCGAGGTTCGCCTACGAGGCCCGGGTCGACCCCGCCGCGGCGGATCCAACCAAGTCGCAGACCTACGCCTACGGCATCACCGCTGCGCCGAAGCCCTCCGGCACCGAGGCATGTCCCTTCTCCCAGTCCTTCAGCTGGCCGCCTAACACCGCGTCCTTTGGCGGCGTCTACGATCCGTTCGACACCACACCCGGCAAACCCATGCATGTGGACACGCCGGAGGTTTATAAGGACACCGCCGAGTACAAGATCATTCGACAGGCCCTCCTGTCCCTGCGCCCGGCAGGGAAGTAGCCTGCCGGTGTCACGTGTTCGGCAGACGGCCGGCACCGCCCTGGGCCTGGCCCTGCTGCTCGGCGGCTGCGCTGGGCCTGCCGCGGTGCAGGAGAGCCCGCAGACGCAGGGCACGCAGGCCGCCAGCGACCCGCCGGGCACCACTCCCGCCGGGACCGGCACGCCGTCGGAGGTCATGCCGTCTGGCGGCACGCCGTCGGAGGTCACGCCGTCGGGCTGGCAGACGTTCACGACGTCGGACGGGCTGTCCTTCGACTACCCGCCGGATTGGACCGCCAAGGATCCGGGAGGTGACCTCGGCGGAGCCTTCGTGGATGTCACGAACGCGGCCGGGAAACCGATGGCGCAGCTGCGCACCAACATCGTCACCGGGGCGGAGTGCACAGTGCAGTACCCGTAGCAGGTCTATGATTCAGAGCCGCTCCAGGCCCTGGTGGAACCGGGCAGCGCGGACCGGGGTATGCCCCGCTACGTCTTCGAGTCCCGCGGTGACGGCACCGGTCCGGGGCCCGCGCCGAACACCGTGGCCGCGTACGGCATCACCATGATGCCCGAAGAGACCGGGCCGCTCGCCTGCCCCATGTTCCATCTCTTCTTGTGGCCGCCCAGCGGGGCATTGTTCGGCGGTACCTACAACCCGGCGAACAACCTCACCCCGGGCCCGGCGGCATTGCCGTACCTGGAGAAGGCCAAGCGCTACGCGGCCACGCCGGAGTACCAATCAATCCGGAGGATGATCACGTCGCTGCGGCCCGCGGGCTAAACGGACGTTCCCTCAGATCTGGTGGTCTTGCCCCGGACGCTCCCTCAGCTCTGGTGGTCTTGCCCCGGACGCTCCCTCAGCTCTGGTGGTGTCTTTCGGGACGTTCCCTCAGCGTTGTCCGCCGGATGTGAGGGAGCGTCGGGTCCGGGGGTGCCGGATGTGAGGGAGCGTCGGGTCCGGGGGTGCCGGATGTGAGGGAGCGTCGGGTCCGGGGGTGCCGGATGTGAGGGAGCGTCGGGTCCGGGGGTGCCGGACGTGAGGGAGCGTCGGGTTCCGGGGTGGCTAGACAGCCGGGGAGTGCCGGCGGTGGTGGGTGCGGGAGCGTGCAGCCGTGCTCGCCTTGGTCCACGTGGTGCCGCCCCAAGGAGTTGAATGCGTCTCCCGGATCAGTCCGGTGCCGGCGCACTCGCGGACTGCCATGATGCCGTCCGCCGCGGAACGCTTGTCCTCGAAGGCTTTTGAGACAGCGAGCACTGTGCCGTCAGCCCCCAGCAGCCGGAACCGGACGTTCGATTCTGCGTCGGTGAAGATCTCGAATTGGCCTGCCATTGTCTTTTCCTTTCAGGCGTTCCGGCGGGCGTCGCGGGGTGTCCGCTGAGTGCACCGTGCCGGAGGTCTTCTTCCACCCTCCTTGGCCCGGGACGAGGCTGAAAGGGGCAAAAGTCCCGGATGTGGGCGGCGCCGGACCGGGTCTACATTTGAGGCATGGCTGATTTTGCAGGGGGTTCCGGGGCAGTGGATGCGGGTGCCGCCGTGCGGCTGACGGCCCGGGTGCAGGGCATGGTGCAGGCCGTCGGGTTCCGGTACTGGACCGTGCGCAAGGCCGAAGAACTCGCCCTGCGCGGCACCGTGAGGAACAACGACGACGGCACGGTCGGCGTCGTCGTGGAGGGGCCGCAGGCGGTGGTGCTGCAGTTCCGGAGCTGGCTGCGCTCGCCGGAGGCGCCCGGGCGGGTGGACCACGTGGAGGAGTCGCTGTCCAACGCCACAGGGGAGTTCAGAGACTTCCAAGTGGAGTACTAGCCCGGGCCGGCCGGGCCTAGTCCCCGGCCAGGGTGAGCAGGCCGCGCTCTTCGACGACTTTCCGGGACAGTGTCTTGTAACCCTCGTTTTCGAACAGGACGGTGAGGACGTCGTCGTCGTTCTGCATGATGATGCCTGGGCCCCATTCGCTGTGGATCACGGCCGCGTTTAGTGGGAAGGCGCCGTCCCCGGAGAGGTCCTGGGCGGTCACCCCGGCGTTGCCGGCGGCCGCCTCGTCCTCCGCGGCGGCGCCGGACGCGCAGTTGTCGCAATTGCCGCAAGGCTGCGGAAGATTCTCGCCAAAGTAGCCCAGCAGGAACTGGCGGCGGCAGCGGCGGGTCTCGGCGTAGCCGCGGATCATCTCAACGCGGGAGTGGTCCACCCGCCCGCGCGCTTCGGCCAGCTCGACGGCGCACGCCACCACCCCGTTCGGGTCCGACACGTCGCCCAGCCGGATCCCGTCCTGTTCCGCGGTGACGGCGCCGGTGTCCTGCAGCTGGTTCAGTAGACCGGTGAGCCTGCGCGCAGGGAGACCTGACTGCTGGGCCAGGACTTTGCGTGGGAGCGGCCCGTCCGCCGCCGCGAGGACGGCCAGCACGATCCGCAGGGATGCTTCGTCCGGGGCGTGCGTGGTGAAGAACCGCCGCAGGCCCAGGTCCTCGGAACGGTAGTGGAGAACTGCGACGGCGGACTCCCCGTCACGTCCGGCGCGGCCGAACTGCTGATAGTAGCTGTCCAGCGACTCGGGGATGTCTGCGTGCAGGACAAAACGGACATCGGGCTTGTCGATCCCCATCCCGAACGCGGTAGTGGCGACGACGACGTCCAGTCCGCCGTCCAGGAACCGTTCGTGGACGCCGGCGCGGTCCGCCGCGGCCATGCCGGCGTGATAGGCGGCGACGCGGAGGCCGTTGCGGGCCAGCTTATCCGCGTACTTTTCGGTGTCCTTGCGCTTGGCCGCGTAGACCAGGCCCGGGCCGTGGAGTTCGCTGACCAGCTCCGTGGCCTGGCGGAGGACCGCGCGGCGCTTCTCCTTGTCCTCGTGGTGGCGTACCACGTCAAGGCTGATGTTGGGGCGGTCGAAGCCGCGGACCAGGACCAGCGGGTCTGTCATCCGGAGCCGCTCGAGGATTTCCTCCCGGACCGGGGGAGCGGCGGTGGCGGTGAGGGCCGCCGTCGTCGGGTTGCCCAGCCGCTCACGGACCTCGCCGAGGCGAAGGTAATCGGGCCGGAAGTCGTGCCCCCAGGAGGTGACGCAGTGTGCCTCGTCTACCACGAAGAGGGCGACGTCCAGGGCGGCCAGCCGGGCCACCGTGCTGTCCTTGGCCAGTTGCTCCGGGGCGAGGAACAGGAAGGCCACCTCGCCGCTTTCCGCCGCCTGCCAGGCGCGTTCCTGCTCGGCCGCGGCGTGGGAAGAGTTGATGGCCGCGGCGCAATGCGGCCCAACGGCCTCCAACAGCCCGTCCAGCTGGTCCTCCTGCAGCGAGATCAGCGGGGACACGACGACGGTGGGCCGCCCGAGCGTCCGGTGCAGCAGCAGCGCGGGCACCTGGTAGATTGCCGACTTTCCGTAGCCGGTGGGCATCACGGCGAGGACATCGCGGCCGGAGGCCAGGGCGCTCATGCCGGTGAGCTGTCCGTCGCGGAGGTTCGGAAGGCCGAAGGACTCGGCGGCGAACCGGCGGAGGCCCTCCTCGGTTCCGGCGGCCGTGCCGGCGCCGGCCGGCTCGGTCATAGTGGGCTCGGTGGGAGCCTGGGTACGGTCGTTGGCAGGGTGGCCTGCGGTGGCCTTTGTCATGGTTGGTGCTCCGCTGGGACGATCGGTGGGCCGTCTGCTTCAGCCGCTTCTTCAGCCTAGCGCCTCCAGGTCTTGGACGCCCGCGGCGGCGGGCGCAGTTTGGCAAGCGCACCGGTAGACGGGTCAGCGCGCTACAGCAGGGCAAAAGGCCCTCGGCCCGGGCGGGGATACCCGGTACCGTGTGCCCATGCAGAAAATATCGATCGAGGCCCTGGCCCGTCAGCAGGTTGCGGCGGCGCTCGCGGCCGGTAGCGGACGGGCCGCCGACACCGTCTACGGCGGGCATGAGAAGGTCCTCCGGCAGACGGTGATGGCGTTCAAGGCCGGGACCCAGCTGAGCGAGCACCAGAACCCGGGGGAGGCAACGGTGTATGTGATCCGCGGCTGCGTCCGGCTGCAGGCCGGCGACGAATCCTGGCAGGGCAAAGCCGGCGACCTGCTGATCGTGCCGGACGGGCTGCACAGCCTGATGGCGGAAGAAGACTCGGCGATCCTGATGACGGTGGCGAAGACCAAGGGCTGGCCAAGCGTCTGAACCGTAACGCACGCCCGCAACGGGAAGGCCCTCCTTGAAAGTCAGCGAAGCCAGGCAGCTCATCCAGATCAAAGCTCCCATCTTGTCGCGCCAGCGCCGGGTGCTGGCCAACGCCTACAACGTTGAGGAGTACCGGAAGGCGGCCCGGAAAGTCCTGCCCGCCGGGATTTTCGACTACCTCGACGGCGGCTCCGAGGACGAAGTAACGCTGCGCCGCAACCGGGCCGTCTTCGATGCCTGGGCCCTGATGCCCAGCTGGGGCCCGGTGTCCGGACCCGACACCACCACGACACTGCTGGGGAAGGAAAGCGCGCTGCCGCTCACCCTGACTCCCACCGGCGCCACCCGGCTGTTCCATCCCGAAGGGGAGCTGGCCGTCGCGGCCGCCGCGGACCGTGCGGGGATCCCCTACGGGCTGGCGGGGCTGAGCACCGTGGCGATGGAAACGATCGCGGCGCGCCAGCCGAACCTTGACCGCTGGTTCAACTTCGGCCTCACCCCGGACGCCCGGGCGCTCAAGGACAAACTGGCGCGCTGCGAAGCCGCGGGCTTCACCACGCTGATTGTCGGCGTCGATACGCGCGCACTGGGATCCCGGGAGCGGGATCTTCACAACGGCTTCACCGCGCCGCCCGCGTTGACGCTCTCCACCATCGCCGACATCGCCCGGCGTCCTGCCTGGTGGATCAACTTCCTGAAGTCGGATGGCATCAGTTTCCCCAACCTGAACCCCCGCAGTGCCGCGGCAACCTCCATGATCACGCCCTCGATGTGGCAGGACATCCTCGGCCACTCGGATGCGACCAGCGGATGGCAGGAGCTGGAGGCGTTGCGGCAGGCATGGAGCGGCAAGATCGTCCTCAAAGGCTGCGTCAACCCGGCCGACGTCGCCAAGGCCTCCCGCGTTGGACTGGACGCCGTGCAACTGAGCAACCACGGGGGTCGCCAACTGGATCACATGCTCAGTCCCATGGACGTCCTGCAGGAATCGAGGCAACGGGCGGGCGATTCGATCGAGATCTACGTCGACTCCGGTATCCGCCGGGGGAGCGACATCCTCAAAGCGCTGGCGCTGGGCGCCGACGCGTGTTCCATCGGCCGGGCCTATCTTTACGGATTGGTTGCCGCGGGAACACCGGGCGTCGAACGCATCATAGAAATCCTCGCCGACGAACTCCGGCGTACCATGACCTTAGTAGGCGTTTCCAGCATTCCCGAGTTGAAAGCCCGGGGTGGAGAAATTCTCCGGGACATTCGTCGTTTCGGGGAAATCCCTGAACCAACGGCGTCAGGCGACACAAAGTGATTCACTCTGATCCAACAGGAACCAAGAGTCCTCCCGCAACGCCGCGTGAGGCTAAAGAATCCCTGAACAGCTAAGGAAGCCATGCGTACTCGACACCTTTTTCCCGTTCTCACGATCGCTACGGCGCTCTCCCTCTCGGGCTGCGTGAACAACAGCGAACCTGCTGCCACCGGCGGAGCGAATGTGAGCTCCGACGCCGTCGACGTTAAAAAGAACGACGCAATTGCAGCGGCCCTGCCGGAGAAAATCAAAACCGCCGGCGTGCTCAATGTCGGCATGGCCAACAATTACCCGCCGAATGAGTTCAAGGACGATAACGGCGCCCCGGCAGGCTGGTCCGTGGATCTCACCAACGCGCTGGGCAAAGTGATGGGGTTGAAGGTCAATTTCGATATTGGCACCTTCGATAACATCCTTCCGGCCGTCCGGGCCGGGAAGGACGACATGGGCATGTCCTCCTTTACGGACACGGTGGAACGCGAAAAGCAGGTGGATTTCGTGAACTACTATTCCGCCGGTATTCAGTGGGCCGCGCCCAAGGGCAAGACCGTCGATCCAAAGAACGCTTGCGGGCTCAAGGTCGCCGTCCAGGCCACCACCTACGAGGACACGCATGAGGTGCCGGCGAAGTCGAAGGCCTGCACGGATGCCGGGAAGCCGGCCATCACCATCTTCCGCTACGACGCCCAGGACCAGGCCACAAACGCCCTCGTGGTGGGGCAGGTGGACGCGATGAGCGCCGATTCACCCGTGACGCTGTACGCGATCTCCAAGACCAAGGACAAGCTGCAGACCGCCGGCGATGCGTTCGAGGTGGCGCCGTACGGCATTCCGGTGGCCAAGGGCAGCGCTTTTACGCCGGTACTGCAGAAGGCACTCCAGTCGCTGATCGACGACGGTTCCTACACCAAGATCCTGGCCAAGTGGGGAGTGGAAGCCGGCGGCATCAAGACGGCGGAACTCAACGTGGCCGCCAAAGGGTGACACCAGATGAGCGAGCGGGAACCCGACCGGATGAGTAACCCGGACCCGGCCATGCCGCGGCTTGCCGGCCAGGCACAGTCGGCTGGCAAGGCGCAACGCACCGGAACGAGCGGGGATCCGGACGACGCCCCGGCGGAGGCCATCGTCGCCATCCCGCTGCGCCACCCCTGGCGGAACGTGATCGCCGTGCTCCTGGTGCTGGGCCTTGCGGTCTTCGTCCTCGACGCCGCGCAGCGCCCGGACTACGGCTGGGCGGATGTGGGCAAGTACATCTTCGACCGCCGGATCAGCCAGGCCGCGTGGGTGACGCTGTGGCTGACCATTTACGCGATGATCAGCGCGATCGTCATCGGGCTCCTGCTGGCCATCATGCGACTCTCCCCGAACCCGGTCCTGAAGAGCATCGCGTGGCTTTACATCTGGATCTTCCGCGGGACTCCCGTCTACGTCCAGCTGGTGTTCTGGGGCATCGTGTCCCTGATCTATCCGGTATTCACGCTGGGGATTCCGTTCATGACGCCGTGGGTCACCATCCCGAACGAGGTCTTCACCAACCTGTTCATTACCGCCGTCATCGGGCTGGGCCTGAACGAGGCCTCCTACATGTCCGAGATCGTGCGGGCCGGCCTGCTGTCCGTGGACGAGGGCCAGGCCGAGGCCTCGACGGCGTTGGCCATGTCCTGGGGGCAGACGATGCGGTACGTCGTGGTCCCGCAGGCCATGAAAATCATCATCCCGCCCACGGGCAACGAAGTCATCTCCATGCTCAAGACCACCTCCCTGGTGGCCGCGATCCCGCTGAGCATTGACTTGTACGGCGTCTCCCGCGGCATCTCCGCGGTGACGTTCACTCCCGTGCCGCTGCTGATCGTCGCGTCCCTTTGGTATCTGCTCTTCACCTCGGTGCTGATGGTGGGCCAGCACTTCATTGAAAAGCGGTTCTCGCGTGGAACCGGACGGATGAAGACCAGCAAGGGACCCGCGGGGCCCGGACCGGCAGCGACGGCGGGACCCGGCACCCCGGGGGCACCCGGCGCGCCCGGCACCCCGACCGGCACTGACTTTGGAGGAAAAGGATGACCGGCGCGCCCATGGTCCTTGCGGAAAAGGTTTCCAAGAACTTCGGCACCAACAAGGTGCTGCGCGGGATCAGCCTGGAAGTGGACCGCGGGGAAGTGCTCTGCATTGTCGGCCCCAGCGGCTCAGGCAAATCGACCTTCCTGCGCTGCATCAACCACCTGGAACGCGTCGACGGCGGCAGGCTGTCGGTGGAGGGCCAGCTGGTTGGCTACCGTCAACGGGGCGGAAAGCTCTACGAGCTCAAGCTCAGTGAAGCAGCGCACCAACGGCAGGACATTGGGATGGTCTTCCAGAGATTCAACCTGTTCCCGCATCTCACCGCGTTGGAGAACATCACCCTTGCTCCCATGCGGGTGAAAAAACAGTCCAAGGCAGCGGCCACCGCCAGGGCCATGGAGCTGCTGGAGCGTGTGGGACTGGAGGATAAGGGTGGTGCCTATCCGGCCCACCTGTCCGGGGGCCAGCAGCAGCGTGTGGCGATCGCCCGGGCCCTGGCTATGGACCCCAAGCTGATGCTCTTCGACGAACCGACCAGCGCCCTGGACCCGGAGTTAGTGGGTGAGGTCCTGGACGTCATGAAGGGGCTGGCCAAGAGCGGCATGACCATGATTGTGGTGACCCACGAGATGGGGTTCGCCCGGGAAGTGGCGGACACCCTGGTCTTTATGGATGAAGGCGTGGTGGTGGAGGCCGGACCTCCCCGGCAGCTCCTGAGCAACCCGCAGCACGACCGGACCAAGGCGTTCCTTTCCAAGGTCCTCTGACGCGTCACCGGGAGCCGGCCGGGGTGGTGGGGATGCCGCCGGCGGACTTTCCGGAACCCGTTGTCACCGCGTCCCAGTGGGCCTACGCTGTGCCTCGACGGCCCCACTCCGGGGACCGGCTCCAGGACCCTCCTCGCTGGGGTGCCAGCACACCCCCGGATGCCCGTGTCCTGGACTTCACGGGACAGGAACTGCCATGACCAAGTATCTCTTCGAAGCCAATTACCTGGGCGAAGGAATCAAAGGACTGATGCGCGAGGGCGGCAGCAAACGCCGCGACGCCCTGGTGGACGCCCTCAAATCCGTCGGGGGAACGCTCGAGTGCTTCTATTACGCCTTCGGGGACACCGATGTCCTGGGCGTCCTTGAAGCCCCAAGCGACGCCGACGCCGCAGCCCTCTCGCTGATGATCAATGCCACCGGCAACGTCAACGTCCGGCTCAAGCCGCTCATGCCGGTGGAGGACATCGACGAAGCGGTCAAGAAGACACCCACCTACCGGGCGCCGGGCCAGTAGGGGCGTTACCCGCCAAAGCCTGCGTTCTGTGACGGCCTAACTGGCCCGTGACGGCGGGCGGGTTCGATTCGACCCGCCCCGTAGGACAGACTGTTGCCGTGAGCAACTCTTCCCGCACCGGCGTCGCCATCGCAGGACTCAGCCTCGGCACGGCGCTGAACCCGCTGAACTCCTCGATGATCGCCGTCGCGCTCGTGGTGCTGCGCGCGGATTTCGCGCTCGACGTCGCCACGGTCACCTGGGTGGTCACCTCCTTCTACCTCACCTCGGCGGCCGGCCAGCCGCTGATGGGACGGTTGGCGGACCGGTTCGGCCCGCGCCGGCTGTTCCTGCTGGGCATGGCACTGGTGGCCGTGACCTGCGCGCTTGCCCCGTTCGCGCCGAACTTCGCGCTGCTCTGTGTGGCGCGGGCGTTTATGGCGCTCGGCACCGCGACGGCCTACCCCAGCGCGGTCGTGATGGTCGCGGCGCTGGCGCGGCAGGCCAACGTGAAATCCACCCGACCGCTGGGCCGGATCCAGATGGCAAACACCTCGGCGGCCGCCGTCGGCCCGGTAGTGGGCGGCCTGCTGGTGAGCCTGGTGGGCTGGCAGGCGCTGTTCCTGATCAACGTGCCCCTGGCGCTGGTGGCGATCCTGCTGGTCCGTCGGTTCGCCCCGGCGGACGGCGAACGGGAACGCGGCCGGGTGTCGGAACTGGTCCGCGACTCGGACCTGCCGGGCATCGGCGCCTTCATCGGGGCGCTGGTGCTGGTGATGATGGCGCTGCTCAATGTGCTGCCCGACTACCGGTGGTGGCTGCTGGGCGGCGGGCTGCTGCTCGCCGTGCTGTTCGCCGTGCGGGAGCTGCGCTTCAGCCCGCCCTTCCTGGACCTGCGGCTGCTGGGCCGCAACCGGCCGCTGTTGCTGGTTTACCTGGGCTTCGCGCTGTTCAACGGCGTCTATTACTTCGCGTTCTTCGGCCTCCCGCAGCTGCTGCAGACCGCCGGCGGCTACGACCCGGGGATCGTGGGCCTGCTGATGCTGCCGCTCGCCGCCATCTCCGTGGTCGGAACACCCTTCGCGGTCCGCGCCATCGACAGGTTCGGCGTGCGGCGGGTGCTGATCGCCGGCGTCGTGCTGCTGATCGTGGCGTCCGGCACCATGTGGCTCCTGACCGCGTCCCTCGCCGCGCCGCTGGTGCTGGCGATGACGGCGCTGCTGGGAGTGCCGTACTGCGTGGTCAGCATCGCGTCGAGCCAGGGCATGTACCTCTCCACCCGGCTGGAGGAGCGCGGCGTGGCCGCCGGGATCTACCAGACCTGCCGCTACCTCGGCGCCATCACGGCGACCGTGCTGATCGGCATCTTCTACGGCACCGGCGTCACCCAGGCGAACTGGGGGCTGATGGTGTTTGTCATGCTCGGCCTGGGCGCGGTCGTGTTCGTCGTGTCGCTGCTTTGGCGGGAGCAGCGGCCGGCTTAGGCGGTCCGTCCGACGGCGCCCACGGCGCCCTTGACGCCTGCGCAGCGCGCGGGCTATGTGTGAGCGGAGCCACAAAATATTTGCCTGCGCGGCACCGGGGCGCCTATAGTCAACTCAGGGGTTCGATATTAGAACATCGGGTTCTATTATCGAACAACTTAATCTTGACGGCGGCAGCCAACCCTACAACGACGTAAGGAAATCCCGTGCACTTTCACCACCACGGCTATGTATCCGGGGACCCGCGGGTCCAGCCGGCCGCCGGCGTCGGCGTCGACCGCCCGGCCGAGCTTCCCGACGTCGTCGATGTGCTGATTGTCGGCACCGGGCCCGCGGGCATGGTCGCCGCCGCCCAGCTCTCGCAGTTCCCCGACATCACGACGCGGATCGTGGAGCGCCGGCCGGGCCGGCTCGCCATCGGCCAGGCGGACGGCATCCAGGCCCGGAGCGTGGAGACGTTCCAGGCTTTCGGTTTCGCCGAGCGGATCATCGCCGAGGCGTACCGGATCACTGAGATGGCGTTCTGGAAGCCGGACCCGGCGGATCCGTCCCGCATTGTCCGCGCCGCCCGCACCCTGGATGACCCGGCCGGGATCAGCGAGTTCCCGCACCTGATCGTCAACCAGGCGCGCGTCCTGGACTACTTCGCCGAGGTTATGGCCAATGCGCCCACCCGGATGAAACCGGACTACGGCTACGAATTCCATGGGCTGGAAGTCGGCGAGGGGGAGTACCCCGTCACCGTGACGCTTGCGCACACGTCCGGACCCGACGCCGGAGCGGAGCGCACCGTGCGGGCCAAGTACGTGGTGGGCGCGGACGGTGCCCGGAGCAAGGTGCGGGACGCGATCGGCTGCACCATGGCCGGCGACAAGGCCAACCACGCCTGGGGCGTGATGGACGTGCTCGCCAACACGGACTTCCCGGACATCCGCACCAAATGCGCCATCACGTCCGGCGCGGGCGGCAGCATCCTGCTGATCCCGCGCGAGGGCGGCCACCTCTTCCGCATGTACGTCGATCTCGGTGTGGTCCCGGAGGGCGACGCCGGTGCGGTGCGCAGCACCAGTATCGAGCAGATCATCGCCAAGGCCAACGCCATCATCCACCCCTACACGCTCGATGTGCGCAACGTCGCTTGGCACAGCGTCTACGAGGTGGGCCACCGCCTCACCGACCGGTTCGACGACGTCCTCCCGAAGGAGCTCGGCACACGCACGCCGCGCGTCTTCATAACCGGCGACGCCTGCCACACCCACAGCGCCAAGGCCGGCCAGGGCATGAACGTCTCCATGCAGGACGGCTTCAACCTGGGCTGGAAGCTGGGCCACGTGCTGGAGGGCCGGAGCCCGGAGAGCCTGCTGGCCACCTACTCCGCCGAACGCCAGGTGGTCGCGAAGAACCTCATCGACTTCGACAAGGAATGGTCGACGCTGATGGCCAAGAAGCCGGAGGAATTCGACAGCCCCTCCCAGCTGGAGGACTTCTACGTCAGCACGGCGGAGTTCCCGGCCGGCTTTATGACCCAGTACTCCCCGTCGATGCTGATCGGCGAGGCCACGTACCAGGAGCTGGCCACCGGCTTCCCGATTGGCAAGCGCTTCAAGTCCGCGCCGGTGGTGCGGGTCTGCGACACCAACCCGCTGCACCTGGGCCACCAGGCCACGGCGGACGGCCGGTGGCGGATCTACGTCTTCGCGGACCCGGACGTGCCCGGCGCGCCGTCGCCCACCACCGACCTGGCCGACTGGCTGGCGAACGCGCCGGACTCGCCGCTGGCTGCCACCCCCGAGGGTTTGGACCGTGATGCGTGGTTCGACGTCAAGGTCATCTACCAGCAGGAGCACACGAGCGTGGACATCGGAGCCGTGCCGGCAGTGTTCAAGCCGCAGGTGGGCCCGTTCCAGCTCACCCACCTCGAGAAGGTCTACGCCGCGGATCCGCGGGCGGACATCTTTGAATCGCGCGGCCTGGACCGCAGCGGCGTCGTCGTGGTGGTCCGGCCGGACCAGTACGTGGCCACCGTCCTGCCCCTGACGGCGACGGCGGAGCTCGCCGCGTTCTTCGCGCCGCTGCTGGGGGAGCGTTCGTCGGTCTGAGTGGGGTGCGGGCATCCGGCTGGCACTCCCTGTCAGTCGGATGCCCACCGTCAGCACTCGGTGAAGAGAACGGCGGGTGCAGATGGCCGAATGAGGCCATTTGCACCCGCCGCACGGCTATTTGGTTACGTGGACGACGACGGCCTTGCTAAGGGCTTGTTTGGCGCCCGGGTTGTCGATTCCGGTCACCGTCCAGTTGCGCAGCAAGAGGACGGTCTTGCCCGTATCGGAGTTGTAGATGATGTTGTCGAATCCCAATGTGGTCAGGTCGTCGTCGAGGGCCTGGGCGTTCATGCCCTGAACCGCGGCCGGAACCACGGCTGTCTTGGGCGGAGCGGGAGCAGCAGGTTTGGCAGCCACAGGCGCTGCAGCAATCGGTGCCGCAGCTTCGGCGGTCACCGTAACGGTTACCGTTGCCGTGGCCGTTTCGGTCACCGTAACGGTCTCTGTAACGGTCGGAGCGGCTTGGGGCGAATTCCCTCCCGCGCATCCTGATAGCGCAAGGCACAGCAAGCCCGTCAGAGCCAGTTCTTTCTTCATTTTTCCCATTTTCGTTTGTTCAAAGTTATGAGCCCTCCGAGGGCTCGATCGATCAATTCGCGCAGGAACCTTCGGTCAGCGCCATATAGATTCGGATCTCATCCAGCGGGCTACGGAACCACGTTGGAGTAGGAATTCCGGCTCTGGTTCGAACGGCCAGTCGCAAAGTGAACATCTACCTGCTGCTAGAGGCCCGTCTTGCTCACTCCGTACTCGGCCTGCGCCGGGGTGTACCCCTCGAAGATAAGTTGATCGATCAGGCCGGGGCGCGAGAAGGACGTCATATCTAGGTAACTCTTGGCCTTCTTGGCGGCCTGCTCGTTCCAGTTGACCGTCATGTGGTCCACAGCCCAGGTCGCGTCCGCTGGCGAATACTTCTCGAAGACCAACTGGTCGATCAGGCCCGAGCGCGAGAAGGCGGCGAAATCGAGGTAGTCGCCAGCCTTGTTGCGCGCGTTCTGCTGGCTCATCGTTCCGGCATCTGCAATTGCCTTGGCAGCCGCAGCAGCGTCGGCCTTGGCCTTTGCCTCGGCGTCAGCCTTGGCTTTCTTGGCTGCCGCGTCGGCAGCCGCCTTAGCCTTCGCGTCAGCATCGGCTTTCGCTTTGGCCTCCTTAGCTGCGGCGTCAGCTTCGGCCTTTGCGGCCTTCTCGGCCGCTTCCGCCTCGGCCTTGGCGACGGCGGGGTCCACGGTCGCCGTCTCGGACGGAACCGCAGCGGCGGTGGCGCCGGCGGAGTCGCTCAGGGCGGATGCAGGAGTAGCGGACGTGGTGGCAGCGCCGGCGCGGCTGCCGTTGACAATGATGCTCAGCAGCAGGAAGGCGCCGGTGATGATCAGGGCAATCTTCTTGTGCTTGTCGTAGCCCTCCAGCGGAAGACCCTGCTTATCCCGGGTCTTGTTCGCCAGAACGAGGATGAGGTCGACCAGGGCCCAGATTCCCAGGCCGCCGAACGTAACCAGCTTGAGGATGCCGGTTCCGACCTTGCCGAGATAGAACCGGTCGACGCCCAAAATACCGAGCAAGAGGGACAGCAGCCAGGTTACGAGGAACGACTTCTGGCTCTGCAACGGCTGCCCGTATCCGGGGAATTGCGGATAAGGGGCGAGATTTGGGTTTTGGCTCATGAGAGTCCTTTCATAGGACACCTGACCGACGTGCGATGTGAAGCGTGCGGAGTGGGTGCGGTGATGGACGCGCATAGAGGGAGCCCGGTCTGAAACGCAGGCCGCAAAGGCAGCATTGCTCCCCAGCCAACAGTCACAAGCATGTTCGCTTCCCCCACTAGCGTCGCGGGTTTAGATACCCGCAAAACGGATGTTACACGCAATCCGCGAAATTGAACCCAATACGCTGGGAAATGACCTCTGGGCCGTTTACCGGGCAATTTGAAACTGTTTAGCCAGTGGACGTTTGGATGCGCAGATCCGTCCTGAATCGGGCACCTCAATATCTATGGACCTGCGAATTAAGAAGCAAGCTGATCTTTAGCAGGAAATTATCTAAACCAAGGGCCTAAATCGCCTCGCCCATTCTTCTAAGCGGGCCCACGCATGATTGGGCAGGTGTGGGCAGCAATTGGTCCCTGACCGGAGGTTCCCCCTGCGGTCCGGCTTTTGACCGGTGTAGGGGCCCTGCCGGCACATGCGACGGAGCCGGCATCATCGAGAACGACATGGTTAGCGGTGGCCCCCTTTGTGCCTCGCTGGGGCGGTCTCCCGGGTCCCAGCGGGAGTGCTCAGCTCACACCGACCCCGACGACTCCTGCGACATTTGCAACCGGCCAATGTTTTCTTCACGTACCGGCCCTTCCCCCGGAGTCCGGGTCCGGGCGATGCCGCCGGCCACGGCGACGCCGAGGCTGAGCAGCGCGGTCAGCAGCACCCCGAGGCCCGGGTGCACGTGCAGCAGGGCCGCGCCCACGGTGGCGCCGGCCAGGATCAGCACGACGGCGCCCAGCCGGCGGCCGGTGTGGGCGCCGGAGCCGCCGCCAAGCCGGGAATCCGCGGCCAGCCCGGTCAGCGTTGAGGTGACCACCACCGTGGTGACGTCCTTGACGGCCAAGTGCCGGGCCGTGGCCGCCTGGATTCCCATCGCCACCGCGAGCGCGCCGGTGATCGCCAGCGTGACGGGGTCGCCGGCGTGCGGGGCGTGAAGAAACAGGACGACGGCGACCGCAGCCATCGTGACCCCGACGGCGGTCAGCAGGGCCGTGGTCCGGCGGCTCCAGCCCGCGGCTTCGGGACGGAGGACGCGGCCGGCCACCACGGCGCCGAGCATAAAGCAGGCCAACGCGATGGAGGGGCCCACCACCGGCAGGTTGTCCGCGCCGATCAGCGCCATGCCCAGGATCACCACGTTGCCGGTCATGTTGCCGGTGAAGACCCGGTCCAGGCCGAGGTAGCCCACGGCGTCGATGACTCCGGTGGAGAAGGTCAGCACGAGCATCAGGATCAGCTGCAGGCGGGCCTGTTCGGCGGACTTCAATCGTTTAAGCATGGATCATCTTTCGTTGCTGGGGCCGGGCCGTCGTCGGTGGTGAGCTGAGCTGGCGGGCCAGGCGGAGGAGGTCGGCGTCGCGGTGTACCGGACCCACAATACTCACGCCGCAGGGGAGCCCGGCTGAGGTGGTCAGCGGGATGTTCACCGCCGGGAGCCCGGCGATGCCCGCGATGCAGGTCAACTGCATGGTGGCGCGGCGCACGGCTTCGATCCCCGCGCCGCCCAGCTCGGCGTCCATAACCAACGGCGCCACGGACGACGCCGAGGGCAGCACCAGGATCCCGCCGCCCACAAAGGAGCGGAGCTGCTGCCGGGCGGCGCGCAGCGTGTCCCGGGCGGCTTCGGCCTGGTCCGGGGCGATCAGCGAGGCCGTCTTGAACCGGGCGGCCACGTCGGTCCCGAGGGATTCCCAGCGCCGGGTGATCCAGCCGCCGTGCTGCTCCCACGCTTCGTAGCCCTGCACGGCCTGGAACGCCGCGAGCCAGCGCGGTAGCTCATCGACGGGGAAATCCGTGGCGATCAGGCCGGGCAAACCGGCGGTCCCGGCCCAGCCGTCGAGGAACTCCCGGGCGGCGTGGACGACGTCGGGCTCGGCCAGGGCCAGCAGAGCCGGCGCGAACTGCGCCCCGGTGAGCGGCCCGGTCTGTGGCGCCGATATTTGCCGCGGCAGCAACACCTCGCCTACAGCGGCCAGCGTCCCGGCGTCGCGGGCCAGCCAGCCGACCGTGTCGAAGGATGGTGCCAGCGGCAGCAGCCCGTCGGTGGACACGGCGCCGTGGCTGGTGCGGATGCCGTAGAGGCCCTGGTACGCGGCGGGGACGCGAATGGAGCCGCCCGTGTCGGTGCCGAGCCCGACGTCGGCCTGGCCCAGCGAGACGGCGCTCGCCGAACCGGAGGAGGAACCGCCGCTGATGCGGCCCGGCGCCGCCGGGTTCGGCGGCGTGCCGTAGTGGGCGTTGGTTCCGGCCAGGCTGTACGCGAACTCGTCGGTCCGGGCGATCCCGGCCACCGCGGCGCCCGCAGCCAGCAGGGCGGCCGGGGCCGCCGCCGTCGTCGTCTCACGCGTGGCGCCGGCCAGCCAGCCCGGATTGCCCGCGCCAACAGCGAACCCCTCGAGCGCGAACAGGTCCTTGACCGCCACCCGCAACCCGTCCAGGATCCCGGATCCGGTGGCCGGGAGCAGCGGATCGGCCAGCACCCGCCAGAGCGACGGGTCCGGCGCGGCCGGCAGCGACGCCGCGGTCACCGGAGGAAATCCTCGACCCTGATGCGGGCGTGGACGCCTTTGACCAGGTCCACCACCTGGGAGATGTTGAAGTCCGTGGCGGCGCTGAGGTAGGCGTAGGCGAGGCTGGGGTCCATGCCGTAGCGGGCCTGGAGCAGCGCGATGGCGGCGCGGACACAGTTCTGCACGGCCGTGTCCAGGTCCTCGTCCATGCCGGTGGGGACCAGGAAGTCCGGGGTCTGCGCCAGCGGGCCGGTGAGTTCGCCGAAGTTCCGCACCGCCTCGTCCTGCGGCACGACGTCGAAGCGGAGCCTGACCCGGAGCGAGGCCTCCATGGCGGTGAGTGAGACCTCGCCGTCGCCCTGCGCGAAGTGCGGATCGCCCACATAGGCCAGGGCGTCGGGAACCTGGACCGGCAGGTAGAGGGAGCTGCCGGCGGTGAGCAGGTTGATGTCGATGTTGCCGCCGTGGGCGCCGGGCGGGACGGAGTGCGGCCGCTGCCCGCCGTCCACCGCGACCCCCATGATGCCCAGGAACGGTTTGAGCGGGAAATGCACGGTCGGTTCGGCGCCGGGGCGCAGCGGCAGCCAGCCCGCTCGTCTCCCGTCCGGGGTGTCCCGGACGGTGGCGAAGGCGCTGTAGCTGCCGGCGCCGAGCGGGAATTCGCCGTTGAGCGCGCCGCGTCCGTGCCGGCTGGAGATCACACCGTAAGGCACCCGCGGGGTGGTTTGCAGCACGGTGATTTTCAGCAGGTCGCCGCGGCGGGCGCCCTTGACGGCGATCGGCCCGGTGACGACGTGCGGGCCGAGGCCCGCGGACAGCCGCTGGACGTCCGAGGCGGCGAGGTCGATGGCGTCCTCGAGCACCTGGTGCTCGCGGACGCCGTGGGAGCCGAAGAAGGCGAGCGGGTCGCGGCCCTGGTCTTCGAGGATCCCTTCGTGGCTGAGGGTGTCGATCGTGACGTCGGTGCCGGGGTCGATGCTGAGGACCGGGCGGTCCCCGGCGCAGGGGAGCGCGCCCCAGAGGACGTTTTCTTTGGCGGAGGGAAGGTAGGTGGTGCCGTCCGGGATGCCGTCCCAGGACTGCAGGATGCTGGCGGTGCCAGCGGCGCGGGTGGCGGGGGCGGGCTGGAAGAGTGAGGTGGTCACGGGTGGTCTCCGGTGGGTAGGGGGTGTCAGTGCTGATGGCCGCTGATCAGCACGGCGACGTCGGCGAGGTGGTCGCGCATGGCGATGCCGGCGCCGGTGGCGTCCCGGGCCAGCACGGCGTCGAGGATGTGCCGGTGGCCCTCGATCGAGCAGCGGCGTCCCTCCAGGGTGGAGTGGGAGCGCAGCCGGACCTCGGAGGTCCAGGAGCTCGTCAGGGTCAGGACGCTGGCCATCAGCTGGTTGCGGCCGGCCTGGGCCAGCAGGGTGTGGAACTGGATGTCCAGGCGCAGCGCCTCCTCCGGCGAGAGGTGTTCGCTGGAGGCGGCCAGGACGTCCTGGAGCTGGATGAGGTCCGCGGCGCTGGATCGCACCGCCGCGAGTTCGGCCACCAGGGGTTCGAGCGAGCCGCGCAGTTCCGCCACATCCTGCTGTGCCTGCCCGACGCCGGCGAGGCGGGCATAAAGCTCGCTCACCGGCGCCGGGGGTTGCGCCACGGTGGTGCCCCGGCCGCGGGTGCGTTCCACCAGGTGCTTGGACTCCAGGTCCTGGAGTGCGGTGCGCACGGTGGCCCGCGAGACGGACAGCTGCGCGGCCAGTTCGCGCTCGGGCGGGAGCTGGTCCCCGGGTTTGAGCCCGCGGCAGGCGATCTCGCGTTCGAGGTAGGCGGCAACTTCCGCGCTCATCGAGGCGGCCCGTCGAAGGGTGGGACGGGGGGCGGTGTGCTGGTCGGTGGTCGGAAAGCTGCGCTGGTCCACGGCGGGGCCTTTCGTGGGTGCTGATTGTTGTGCTGTCTGTTGTGAGGCTGTGGTGCGGGGACGACGGCGGGTGGGCGGCCGCCGTCGTGCTCCCCAGGGTTAGCGGCGTTAGTTGGCGGGCTGGAGCGCCGGCTCAGCGGACGCAGCGGCGGGCTCGGCCGGGACGCTGGCGGGCTGGGTGAAGCAGAACGCGACCGCGCCGATCAGGAGCAGCACAGCGGAGAGATAGAACCCGGCTTCCAGGGCTCCGGTGGCGTCCGCGAGGGCGCCGGTGATGTACGGGGCGAAGATCGAGGAGAGCATGCCGGCGAAGTTGAAGTATCCGTACGCCGCGGAGTACATGGAACGCGGGGTGTTCTCGGCCAGGAACGCGATCAGGATGGGGTCCAGGGCCAGTTTGCCGACCAGGCCGTAGACCACCAGGCCCGCGATCATCAGCGAGTAGTCGCCGGTCAGCGGCACGAGGATCTGGCACAGGCCGCCCAGGACGGCGAGCGCGACGATCAGCGGTCGGGTGTTCTTGAGCCGGCGGGCCCACATGCTCAGCAGGATCGCGCCGGGGATGGAGGCCCACGGGACGAGGGAGGCGATGATGCCGGTCTGGGACGGGGCGACGCCGCGGGCCTGCTGCAGGTAGGTGGGCAGCCAGGTCAGCATCGAGAAGAAGCCGTAGAGGGAGCAGAAGATCAGCACGTAGGTGAGGATGTGGTTGCGGGTGAAGAGGGCCTTGTTGTCGGCCTTGGCGGCGGGGGCGTCGTTCTCGGCGCGGGTGGCCGCGGCGGCTGCTGCCTGGGCCTTGTGTTCGGCGTCGATCGGGGCGAGGTAGTAGTTGATCAGGAAGGCGACCACCAGGGTGGCGGCACCGAAGATGAGGAAAGAGGCGTGCCACGGCAGGCCCAGGGTAAAGGTGAAGTAGCCGGAGCCGATGAAGCCCAGCGAGATGCCGACGGCCATGCCGCTGTTGATCAGGGCCGCCGAGACGCCGCGCCACTTGTCCGAGATGTAGCTGGAGGAGATGCCGTAGACCGGGCTGTAGAAGGTACCTTCGCCGATGCCGGTGAAGGCGCGCATCAGCAGGAAGACCATAAACCCGGGGGCGAAACCGCTCAGGATGGTGCCGATGCCGAAGACCACGTAGCCGGCCACCACCACCTTGACCCGGCCAATCCGGTCCGCGAGGTAGCCGGTGGGGATCTGCATCAGGGCGTAGGTGATGAAGAAGACCGTGGACATCAGGCCCAGCTGGCCCTTGTTCAGGCCCCACTGGTCCTGGATGACGCTCATGACGGGGGAAAGGATGTTGCGGTCCGCGTACATAAAGACCCAGCCGAGGGAGAACAGCAGGGTGACGGCGACGGGTCCGGGGCGCTTGCCGCTGACCGGGAGGAGACGACGGCGGGTGGCCGGGACGGCGTTCGTCGCCGGGGCGGTTGCGGGGCTCGCGGCGCCCTCGGTGCCGGGCGGCGGCACGGCGCCGGCGGTGGCCGGCTTTTCTGCGGTGGAAACGTTCAAGGGATGCTCCTGGAGGCTCTTGGCTGATTGGTTCATTGGTCGAACCAATGACAAAGCTAGAGACCACGAAGGGGCGAAAACCCTTGAATTTGCGGGGGTTAGGAGTCTTTTACGGAGCCGAAACCGGGTTTAACCTGCCGGTTACACGGCTGGTTTTTGGCTGACTCATAGGACCCGTTATGCGTCGGGCATGTTGCGGCGTGCGGGGAGGTTACGGGGGTCGGTTTGCCTGGCGGGGGCGGTCAGGGGATGGCGCTCAGGCGAGGGCGTCGGCGGTCAGGCGCTCGCCGTTGAAGTATTCAAGGTGCCAGCCGTCGACGGCGTGGTGGTGGGCCAGGTTGAGCGCGGCGTTGTCGACCCTCTGCAGCGGGCGGCCGACGATGCGGCTGAGGCTCACCCGGAGCAGCGAGCCGTGCGCCACCACCAGGACGCGGCCGCCGCGGAACTCCTCCGCCAGCGCCTCCAGCGCGCCGAGCCCGCGGTCCGCGGCGTCATCCTCGCTTTCAGCGCCGCGGAAACCGCCGGGGATGCGCAGGGCATCCAGCTCCGGACCGTCCTGCAGACCCTCGGCCGGGCCGAAGGAGCGCTCGGTGAGCTCCGGAACGTGCCAGGCCACGCTCAGCCCCAGCCCGGCCGCGATCAGGTCGGCGGTCTCCGCCGCACGGCTCAGCGGCGATGAGACGATCGCGTCCCACGTGTCGCGGGACAGGGCGGCGGCAGCCTCCCGCGCCTGGCTGCGGCCGACGTCGTTCAGCGGAATGTCGGTGGATCCCTGCAGCCGGCGCTGCGCGTTCCAGTCGGTCTGGCCATGGCGTATGAGCGCAAAAGTTGTCAGGGGCATGGTTCCATTGTGCCCTGAGCCGGTGTGGACCCGGTTCCGCGGGCCGAAGGTTCCTCAGCTGCGGCTGGCCAGGACAGCCTGCAATTCTCGAAGAACTCGGTCCATCCGTTGCGGTTGGATGGGTGTCTCGTACTTCTGTTCTGACTGGCGTCAGTGGGCTCGCACTCAGCCGTTGCTGCCGGCTTGTGATGGCCGCAGCGGTCGTCTCTTCCGGGATGACTGGGCACTTCTTCAGTAGCGGCTATTGACACCGGATCCCCCCGGCGGTTAGCTTAGCTCTACTTCTTATCGATCAGATAAAAAAGTATCTCCCAACATTGAGGACCGGCAGGCAAGTGCTCGTAGGAATCGACATTGGCGGCACCAAGACCCACATCCTCGTGGCAGCGCCGGGTATCGAGGACGTGCACATCGTGGTGCCCACTGCCGAGTGGCAGCGCAGCTATCTTCTGGGGGACAGTGCCAACGCCGAACGCCTTGTTGCCCTTTACGCCAGGCACATTGGTGCCCGTTCCGGAGTTCCGCTGGCAGTGGGGGCGCACGGGTGCGACACGGCAGCCCAGTGCGAGGCTTTCCGCGCCCAGCTGGAACTGGTGCACCCCGGCCCGGTGGAGGTGGTCAACGATGCAGAACTGCTTGGCCCCGCCGCCGGCACGCAGGACCCGGTCCTGGCCGTGATAGTCGGGACGGGGTCCATCGTGGTGGGAACAACGGCCGATGGCGGCAAGGTCACCGCAGGCGGCCATGGCTGGCTTCTCGGCGACCCGGGAAGTGCTCCCGGGCTCGCCCGTGAGGCGGTCCGCGCCGTCCTGCAGGCCCGTGACGAGGGCATGGAGAGGGAAATTCTGGCAGAACGGCTCCTGGCCCACTGCCAGGCCGCCGATGAGACGGAGCTTTCCTACTTTTTCGCCAGCGACCTGCGGATCACCCGGTGGGGGAGTATGGCGTCACTCATCTTCGAATGTGCCAAGGAAGGCTCGCCCCTGGCGATGGCCGTCGTCGATGCCGCAGCCGTGGCTTTGGCCGCCGACGTGGGGCGGGTCCGGAAGCGGGGCGCCCGAGGAGGCACTGTGGTCATGGCCGGGGGCGTTGCTGTGAACCAGCCGCTCCTGGTCCAAGCGTTTGAACGCCACGTCGCGGCAGACCACCCCGAACTCAACGTGGAACTACTGACTATTCCTCCTGTTTGGGGTGCCCTACAGCGCGCCAAACACCTGACAGAGACGTCACCAATAAGAATGAAGGAGAGCAATGAACATCACCAGCCTATTGGTTAGGAAACCGCTGGCCATCGGGGCCGGCCTGCTCGCGGGGGCGTTGGCGCTCGCGGGATGCAGCGTGACCGGCGCCGGACCGTCCGGTGGGGCCACCGGCAAGGGCACCGGAACTGTACATGCCCTGTTCATGAAGCAGGCCGGCTACTCCGAGGACGACGTCGCCAAAATGGTCGGCGAGTTCGAAAAGAAGAACCCGGACATCGATGTGGAGCCCACGTTCGTGTCCTACGAAGCACTCCACGACAAGATCGTCACGGCCGCCCCGGCCGGCACCTATGACGTGTTCCTGACAGACGTCATCTGGCCTGCCGAGTTCGCCTCCAAGGGAATCGCGGCAGACCTCACCGGCCGCATCCCTGGGAGCTGGAAGACGGATGTTTTGGGCGGCGCCCTCGACACGGCGAAGTACGAGGACAAGTACTACGGTGTTCCCCTGTTCCCCTCCACCAAGCTCTTTTACTACAACAAGGACCTCGTAGCGAGCGTCGGAGCGAGCGAAAAGGACTTGCAGACCTGGGACGGAGTCCTCAAGGTTGCCGAGAAGATCAAGGCTAAGGGCAAGGTCGAATTCCCGCTGTCTTGGAGCTGGTCCCAGGCAGAGGCGCTGGTCTGTGACTACGCCCAGCTGCTGGGCGCTTTCGGAGGCCGTTTCACCGCCGACGACGGCAAGCTTGCCGTCAACAGCCCCGAAGGCGTTGCAGCGCTGCAGTGGATGATGGACAGCGTCCACGGCGGACTGAGCAACCCGTCCTCCACGACGTTCCTCGAGGACGACGTCACCAAGTCCCTCGCACAGGGACAGACTGCCTTTGCGCTGAACTGGGAATCGACCCTTCGGGACCTCGATGACCCGAGCATCTCAAAGGTGGTGGGCAAGATCGGCGTCATGCAGACTCCGGCTGGCCCCTCGGGCGACCGTCCCGGTGTCAACGGATCCATGGCACTGTCTATCGGCTCGCACTCAAAGAACCAGGATGCGGCCTGGAAGTTCATCGAATTCATGAGCAGCCAGGAAAACCAGGAAAAGTATGCTGCGAGCTCCATGCCGAGCTGGAAATCGAGCTACGACAAGCCCGAGGTCACCAAGACGAACCCTGAGGTATTCAAGGCCGCCGGCGCGCAGTTCGATAACCTCATCTCCCGCCCTGCCATGAAGGACTACAACCGTGCTTCGCAGGCGCTCCAGGTCGAACTCCAGAACGCCCTGCTCGGCAAGAAATCTGCCCAGCAGGCAATGGACGACGCCGTAGCCGCTGCAAACAAGGAATAGAACGGTGTCAACTGCCACGAAAACACCCGTGCCCGCCGTCGCCGCTCCGCCAGTGCGCAGGAGGCGACTTGAGAATCACGGAAAACTGGCCTTTTGGCTGCTGCTGCCGGCTGCCGTCGCGGTTTTCGGGGTAATTGTCTACCCGATCCTCCGGACCCTGCTGATCTCGTTTTTCCAGGTGGACTCGGTCTTGGCAGTTGACACCCCCTTCGTGGGGCTTGGAAACTACGCCTCGGCACTGGCAAGCCCGGGCTTCTGGGCTTCGATGGGGCGCACCCTGTACTTCACGCTGACATCGACGGCGCTGGAGTTGGTCCTGGGCCTTGGGCTCGCTGCGCTGCTCAATGCGCCCATGAAGTTCCGCTGGCTCTTCCGTGCTGTTGTCGTTGTCCCGTGGGCAGTTCCGACGATTGTGAACGCCGCCATGTGGAAAGGCATCTTCAACGCAGAGTACGGGGCCTTCAACGCGGTTCTCCTGCAGCTGGGCCTGATTGACCACTACCAGGCCTGGCTGGGGGATCCGTTCACCTCATTGAACATGGTCATCGTTGCCGATGTGTGGAAGACGACGCCCCTGGTGGCTTTCTTCCTGCTGGCAGGCCTGACGTCCATTCCCAAGGAGCTTTACGAGGCGGCACGCCTGGACCGGGCCGGCTGGCCGCGGATGTTCCGGTCCATCGTCCTGCCCCTGCTGGTGCCCTCAATCTCCATCGTCGTCGTCCTGAGGACAGTAGAAGCTTTCAAAGTCTTCGACATCATCTACGGCATGACGCGAGGCGGGCCGGCAAACGGTACCCAGACCATTGCCTACTACACCTATGTCACCGCCTTCTCCGACCAAAATTACGGCGTCGGATCCGCGCTGTCCTACCTCATTGTGATGGTGATCCTCATCTTGTCCACTATTTATCTCCGCGTTCTGCGGCGGTCCGGAATGAGCCTGGTATGAGAAACGGGCGCCGCAACTCCGTCCTGATCCACCTGGCTGCCATCGTGGTGGGGCTTGCCATCATCGCGCCCTTCGCGCTCATGGTGATCGCCAGCATTTCACCCCAGAGCAACCTCATTTCGCGCCCGCTGCAATGGATACCATCCACGCTCTATCTGGACCGCTACCAGGAAATATTCACCGGCGGGGCAAACAGCGTCGGCTCCGCATTCCGGAGCGCCTTCGCCAACACGGTGATCGTTGCCAGCGGAACTGTAGCCATCTCCATGGTCGTGTCCATCCTCGGCGCCTATGCCTTCGCCCGGTTGCGGTTCCGTTTCCGCGGAACCGTGCTGATGATCTTCCTGGCAACCTATATGCTGCCGCAGATCGCGTTGCTGATCCCGCTGTACCTGGCTCTGAGCGCCCTGCAGCTGCTGGACACGAAACTCGGACTGATCATCGTGGACTGTTCGCTTGTCATCCCGTTCACGCTGTGGATCCTGAGCAACTACTTCGTCACGATTCCCGAAGAGCTGGAAGAAGCTGCCCTGATCGATGGGTGCGGCCGCATGGGGGCACTCTTCCGGGTGGTGCTGCCAAGCGCGAAGCCCGGTATTTTCGCCGCACTGATGTTCTCTTTCCTGCTGGCCTGGGACGAGTTCATGTATGCGCTGATCTTCACGTCGTCGGATGCGTCCAAGACCCTGACAGTCGCGATTTCCGAGTTTGCGGGCCGATACACCACGGACTTCGGACTGGTAGCAGCCGGAGGCATACTCGCCGCCCTGCCGCCCGTCATCATTGCCGTCATTTTCCAGCGATACATCGTCAGCGGCATGGCCGCCGGCGCAGTGAAAGGTTAATACAGTTGAGAAAGATTTCGTACGCGGATGCTGTGTCTTCGCAGCCTGAAAACCTTCGGCGTTCACTCTCCGGCCAGCTGGAGGTCCTTGCCGGCCTCGACCAGCGCTGGCTCCCCGGTGATACTGTGGGCGTCGTCGCCATGGGGGCCTCCACCCATTCAGGCCAAGCGCTCTTGACCGCACTCGGCCAAGCAGGTCTCCGGGGAGTGAACATCACGGCATCGGACCTGGCGCTTATGCGTGAAGGGTTTGAGCCTGCCGACCACTACGTGGTGGTCTCCGAATCGGGACTCAGTCCTGAACCGATCAGCGCGGCGGAAAAACTGGCCCCCGGCCGCAGGATTGGCATCACGAATGTTCCCGATGCGCCGCTTTCCGCAGTCGTGGACCATGTCCTTCCCCTTGGCGGATTCGATGATTCGGCTGTCTACACCATCGGGTACACGGCTACGCTGCTGGCCTATTCCCGACTGCTGCGCGCACTTACAGCTGGCGATGAAGGCCAGCCGGGATTCTTCGACAGCGAACGCATTCCGGCGCTGGTGTCCGAGGTCCTCGCCAACTACTCCGGTGCCGGGCCGAAGGCCGCCGAACATCTGCGCGAGGCACGGACGGTGGATTTTGTGGGCCGCGGGTACTCCTTGGCATCGGCGGGGGAAGGGGCCCTGATGTTCCGCGAAGCCCTTCAACTACCAACGGCATCCTTCGATACCTACCAGTACCTGCACGGCCCCATGGAACCCCTGGGACCCTCTTCCGGGCTGGTGATCTTCGGTGACGGACGGGAACTTTCCCTGGCAGACTCCGTCCTCGACGCCGGCGTCAAGGTCGTCTTGATTACGGCGGCGCCAGGGGAGGCCATCGCCCGGCCTGAACACCCCAACCTGATGGTCGTCGAGATTCCGGCTGAAGCAACGGACTTCGCGCGCGCTATTGTCGAAGCAGTTATCGTGCACCTTATTGTCGGTGCCGTCGCGGAAAACACTGGCCTGGCCATCCAAGGCTTCCGGTACCACCAGGACGATACGAAGCTGCAACCCGTCAACCGGACCGCTTAGGACAGATCGGAAAGTGTCGAGAGCCAACGGGAGCACCGCAACCACAAGTACGGTCTCCAAAGTCAACCGCACGGCCATCATTGAGACCCTCAAAGCCCATGGTCCGCTCTCGCGCGCCGGGATAGGTGAACTTACGGGGCTAAGCCCGGCAACGGTCAACCGGTTGACCGGGAACCTCATCAAGGAGCGCCTGGTCGAGGTCGAGGGCCAGAAGGAATCGACTGGCGGCCGCCCTCCCCTCATCATCCGCTACACGGGGCGGGCCAGGCTCGTGGCGGCGATCCAGCTGGCCACCGATAAAGCGACCGGAATCCTGGTGGACTTCGACGGCGAAGTGGTGGAACGGCACCAAGCGGAGTTTGGAAGTGAGGAACTGGGCGGTGCTAGCGCGGAAGGCGGCGCCGGGGGAGCGCGCCTGACCGTGACGCTCGGACTTCTCGATGCCCTGCTCGCTGCCGCCGAGGCGCAAGGCAGGCCATGCCTCGGCGTCGGCGTCTCAGTCCCCGGCGTGGTGAGCGGGCCTGATGGCGTCGTTAACAGCATCCCCGAACTGGGGTGGTCCAAGCTGCCGTTGGGAAAGATCCTGCGGGAGCGGACAAGCGTTCCGGTCTTCCTGGAAAACGATGCGAATGCCATGGCCTACGGCGAACTCCAACGCGGTGCGGGGCAGCACACCTCCAACTTGGTGGCACTGCTGCTGGGCAACGGCCTGGGTGCCGGTATTGTGACGGACGGCGTACTGCACCGCGGTGCGCGGTCCGCCGCCGGTGAAGTCGGCTACATGCTGATGGAACGGTCCTCGCTCCGGCGTTCGTACGGTGAGCTTGGCGACCTGGAAGACAGAGTGGGCTCCCAGGCCCTGACCCGCGAGGCCAGGAAAAAGGGCATCAACGTTCCTGCCGGCACACTTCTTACGGCCCATGACATCCTCCTGCTTGCGGCCCAAGGGTCCGAACCTGCGGCGAGCGAATTGGCGGACGGGATCCTGGACATGATCTCTATGGCGATTGCAGCCATGGCGATCATCCTCGACCCCGAAGTGATCGTGGTGGGCAGTGGCCTTGCCACCAACTCAGACCTGATCATTCCGGGCATACGGGAGCGCCTGGAGGGGAGAATCCTCGAGGTGCCCCACCTGGTGCCGCCCGCCTTGGGCGCCGACGCCGTGATCATGGGCGCCGCTGAACTGGCCATGAACTCCGTGAGCGGTTTGACCTACTTGGCACACCACGGCGGGTAAGCCGCCCGGAACCACAATCTTAGCGAGGCGCAATACAGTGCAAATCATTCTGTGCAAATCAACCCATGATGTAGGCCGTCGCGCCGCGGACATCATTGAGGCCCGGCTCCGGCAAGGGCCAACCGTGTTGGGACTGGCCACAGGCGGCTCTCCCGCCCTCACCTACCAGGAGCTGATTCGTCGGCACCGCGAAGAAGGCCTGAGTTTTAGCCGCGTCAGCGCATTTACGCTCGACGAATACGCAGGGTTGCCGCCCGCCCATGTCCAGTCCTACTACTCCACAATCCGGAGAGAATTTGTGGACCACGTCGATATGCCGCTGGAGCGGCTCTACACGCCTCAGGGCGACGCCGCTGATTTGAACGACGAGGCCGCCCGGTATGACCGGGCCATCAGTGCCGCGGGCGGAGTGGACGTACAGGTACTCGGTATCGGCACGAATGGGCATATCGGGTTCAACGAGCCGACATCATCACTTCAGTCCCGGACGCGGGTCAAAATGCTGGCAAGCCGGACACGCGCCGACAACGCGCGTTTCTTCGAGGACGAGGCAGAAGACGTACCCCGTTTGTGCCTGACCCAGGGCCTGGGAACCATAGGGGAGGCGCGGCAAGTGGTGCTCGTGGCCCTTGGAAGCAACAAGGCGGAGGCCGTCCGGGCCATGGTTGAAGGCCCCATCAGTGCTTTCTGTCCGGCATCAGCCCTCCAACTGCATCCCAATGCCACGGTGGTGCTGGATCCGGCGGCAGCGGCGGACCTGGCGTTGGCCGACTACTACCGTGAGGCGCAGGAGCTGCACGAACAACTGTTGTGAGCGGGGCGGCGCTGCGCCAGGTGTTGGCGGAGCTTGACGGGGTGTAGAGTCCGCGGACCGTATGTGTGGAATCGACCGTGTTGCCCTTCGCAAGGGAGACGGTGAGCGCGTGTGAATCCAAAGGTGTGAATCCACGGTGCCGACGGCATCCCCAACAGAAGTACGAGACAACCGTCCAACATCCCGAACAACCGGCCCGGTTTAGGAGACACGCCCTAGCCTCCAGCGTGATACTCCCGCAGGAGGTCAGACCGTGATGGGTCCTTGAGCTTCGCCATCGCTGCGAGCTCGATCTGGCGGGTGCGTTCGCGGGTCATGCCGCAGGCTTTCGCGACCGCGTCCAAGCGTTTGCCTCCGCCGCCGGTCAGGCCGAAGCGCAGCGCAATGATCCGGGCCTCCCGTGTCTCGAGCGTGTCCAGTGCGGCCTGCACCTGCGCCTGCATTTGTTGGTGGAAGAGCTGATCGGCTGCATCGGGGTCCGAGGGATCCAGCAGCTGTTCGGCCAGGACTTCGGTTCCGCCCCGGCCATCGGGGACCTCGGCGTCCAACGACTCGACGGGCTGACCGACGGTCAGCAGGCATTCAATCTTGCCGATCGCGTTGCCGGTCATCCGGCTGAGATCTTCGGCGCGGCAGACCGCGCCCGTCAGGGCGGCCGACCGTTGTGCCGACCGCAGTTGCTGCAGCTGTTCGACGACGTTAGTCGGCAGCCGGATGAGCCTAGCCTCGCCTGCCAGCGCCCGGGTGACGGCGGCCCGGATGCTCCAGGCGGCGTGGGTGGAGAACCGGAAACCCAAGGTGAAATCGAAGGTGCGGACGGCCCGGTGCAGTCCCAGGTTTCCTTCCTGGATCAAGTCCTCAAAGTCGAGGCCGCGCCGGGTGTAGCGCTTGGCGACTGACACTACGAGGCGGAGGTTGGCGTGAAACAGCGCGTCGAAGGCACGCCGGCCCAGCAGGACGATCGTCGTAAGCTCTTCCTCGTCCTGACCGGACCGCACTGTGCCGTCCGCCAGGAGCTGTTCCGCGAAAATACCTGCCTCGATCTCCCGCGCCCGGTCCACCTCTTGCTCGGCGGTGAGCGGGCCGTAGCGGCTCAGCCGGCGCAGATAGTCCGCGACGCCGTCGTCGTTAACCAGGTCAGCCATGTCATCCCCTGCCGGACGGTGCAAGCTTCTAACGGCAGATTAGGGGGCCGGTGTGACATTACTTGCGGCCTCAACCGGCGGCATCTTGACTCCCGAGACGCCCGGGTTTAGCTTCAGCCTTAACGAGGCGATTCGCCCCTTCTCCACTACTTAGGCACAGGTTTTCCCGGTGCCGCGCGCCAGCCCTCCAACGATGGCTGCGGCGGGTTGGCGGGCCATTCCGGGCAACATGCCTGGGGGATCTAATTCGGTCTCTCGCCTACAAGGAGCAGGAAATGTCGGACGGTATTGGACTGATAGAGCGGTTTTACAGGGACGTCGTGGAGAGCGGAAATCTTGCCCTCATTGATGAGCTGGCGACGGACGGCTACGTCGATCACGAGGAAGGCCTTCCCGGGCAGCCTGCCGGCAAAGAGGGCGTGAAATTTTTCGTGAACACCATGCGGTCGGCCTTCCCGGACATCAAGGTCAAATCATTTGAGCCGTCGATGGTCGCGGGCAGCATGGAGGCGTGCCACGTCGTCCTTGCCGGGACCCACCGCGGGGACATGGCCGGCGTCCCGGCCACGGGCAACAGCGTCGAGTTCGACTGCACAGACATCATCCGGGTCGAGGACGGCAAGGTGGCCGAACATTGGGGCACCACCAACAACCTGAGCCTGATGCAGCAGATCGGCGCGGTGCCTGTCGGCTGAGCGGCGCACCTAGACGGCGGCGGGGGCCAGCGGCTCGCCGTTGAGGTACTCGAGCCGCCAGCCATCGACGGCGTGGTGGTGCGCCAGGTTCAGCACGGCGTTCTCGATGCTGGGCAGCGGGCGGCCGGCCACCCGGCTGAGGCTCACCCGCAGCAGCGAACCGTGCGCCACCACCAGGACGCGGCCGCCGCCGAACTCCTCCGCCAGCGCCTCCAGCGCGGCCAGGCCGCGGTCCGCGGTGGCGTCCTCGCTTTCGGCGCCGCGGAAACCGCCGGCGATGCGCAGCGCGTCGAGTTCGGGGCCGTCCTGCAGGCCTTCGGCGGGGCCGTAGGACCGTTCGGCCAGTTCCGGCACGCGCCGGGCCACGCTGAGCCCGAGCCCGGCGGCGATCAGGTCCGCGGTCTCCGCAGCACGGCTCAGCGGCGAGGAGACGACCGCGTCCCATTCGGTCCCGGACAGGGCGGCGACGGCGTCCCGCGCCTGGCCGCGGCCGACGTCGTTCAGCGGGACATCGGTCGATCCCTGCAGCCGGCGCTGCGCATTCCCGTCGGTCTGGCCATGGCGGATGAGCGCAAAAGTTGTCAAGGGCATGCTTCCATTGTGCCCTGAGCTGGTCTGGACCCTGTTCCGCGGGCCGAAGGTGCCTCAGCTGCGGCCGGCCAGGACAGCCTGCAATTTCTCGAATGACTCGGTCCAGCCCTCGCGGTGCAGGGCCAGCCGTTCCTCCGTCACGAACGGTCCCTGCGAAAGGACGAGGTGCGTGCCGTCGCCGGCGCTCAGAAGCGAGAGGTCTGCGACGGTTTCCCGGTCGTCGGGCGCCGGTTCCCCCCACCTGAAGGTGTAGACCAAGCGCCAGGGAGGGTCGATCTCCAGGTATTCGCCGGAGAGGTGGAAGGGTTCGCCGTCCGGTGGCGTCATGCGGAACCGGTACCGGCCGCCTACGGTCAGGTTCAGTTCCGCCGCCGGAATGGTGAAGCCGTCCGGACCCCACCACGTCTTCAGTTCCGCCGGGTCGGTCAGCATCCTGAAGGCTTCCGCCGGGCTGGCGTCGAGCATGCACTCCAAGTTCAGGACCAGCCCGCCGGGTTGCGCACTGCCGGTTTCGCCGTTCATCGTCCCCACTCTGGCATCCTGTGCGTGCCAGCGGAAGCGGCGCGGGCTGGAAAGAGGGCTGACGGCGCGAGCTGGGGGCGATGAGTGGTAGGCGGCTCGCTTTGGCCGCAGCGATGGATACACGTCGGATATCTGACATCCTCTTGACAGGAGGAGAGGCGGAGTGTCCTATTGGATAGGCCAGTCAGCCTGTGACTCAGAACACGCCCGTTGGGCAGCGTCGAGCCCACTGAACATGGCCTTCGTTTTTCCATATGTCTAGTGACTGCCGGATAGACGCTCGGACGCCGGAGTCTGCCGTCCCCGTCATCCACGGTCAGCCGCAAATGAGGAGTAGCTATGTCAACTGTGCCGCAGCAGGCCCTACCCGGAGCTAAGAGTTCCCAGGTTCGTCGAAGAAACCTTATCCAGCGATTCACTGACCTTTGTGTACGGTACGTTGAGCGTTTCATGCCGGATCCGTACCTTTTCGCCGTCATCCTGACGCTTGTTGTGGTGGTCATGATTCTGCTCTGGGTGCCGAATTCCTCCGGCTCCGGAATCATTCAAAGCTGGTACCAGGGTGTCTGGGGAACCAACAACATCTTCACCTTCGCTCTTCAGATGGTGCTCATTCTGGTCAGCGGCTACACGCTCGCAGAGGCGCCCGTGGTTAAGAAGGGCCTCAACTGGCTTGCTTCCAAGCCTCGGAACCAAGTCGAAGGGGCCTTGCTGTGTTTCGGGGCCGCCGCCGCCGCCAACCTGCTCAACTGGGGCCTTGGCCTTGTAGTCGGTGCGCTGCTGGGACGGCGCATCTTTGCCAGGCTTTCCAACGCAAACTTTGGCTACATGATCGCCGCCGGCTACATGGGCTACATGTTGTGGACCAATGGGCTCTCCAGCTCGATCGCTTTGGCCAACACAGATTCAACAAGCAAGCTGAACGTCATTTACACGCTCACCCACCAATTGGTGCCGTTGGACCTGACGATCCTCCAGCCGTACAGCTACGTGACCGTCCTTGTCGCGATCGCCGCCCTGGCGCTGCTCATCTGGAAGATGGCCCCGCACGAGACCGACGAGGTCGACCGTGACGCGCTGCTCGCTGCCGAGCCTGCTGAGGCTCCCCGCGACGACCGCCCGCGGACTTTCGCTGACCGCCTTGAGGGGCTGTGGATCCTGAACGTCGGCCTCTTCCTGGCCGGGGCAGCGTATTTCGTGATCAGCGGCTTCGCGCTTAACATCTCATCGATGGTCATGCTCTTCACCATTTTGGCGGCCGCCCTGCACGGCACTCCAATCCGTTTCATCCGCGCCTTTACCGAAGCGGCCAAGACCTGCGGCCCGCTTCTGCTGCAGTACCCGCTCTACGGCGGCATCGTGGGGCTTCTGGCCTACGCACCGGACGCCCACACAAGCCCCCTCCAGGTAGTTATCTCCTCGGCCATTGTTGCCGGGGCCTCGGTGGCGACCCTTCCGTTCCTGAATTTCCTCGGCTCCATCCTTATTTCGCTCTTTATCCCCTCCGGAGGCGGGCACTGGGCGGTTCAGGGACCGATCGCCGTCGAAACTGCCCTGCAGTTGGGCCAGTCATCGCCGGCCTACCTCGGGAAGATCTCCATGTCGGTCGCGGCCGGTGAAGCTGTCGCCAACATGATCCAGCCTTTCTGGCTGCTTCCGGTCCTGGCCATCGCCAAGCTGAACGTTCGCAAGGTCATGGGGTACACGGTGGCCGCTTTCCTCGTCGGGTTCGTGATCTTCGGTATTGCGATGTTGGTGCTGCCGTATGTCTAACCTGAAGCCGCCCCAGACCAACCTCGCGGAGGCCCCCGGCCTCGCCATCCTCGCTGACGTTGCCGCGGGCCGAAAAGCGGTCTCGGAGACGGCCCGAGACTTCCTGGACACCATTCTTGTCCGGGAGCCCGAAATCAAAGCCTTCGCGCACCTGGACCCGGAGGCCGTGCGGGCGGCTGCAGCTGAACTGGATCGAATCGCTCCGGGCGACCCGGGGAAACCCCTTCTCGGGCTGCCGGTCGGAGTCAAGGACCTCATCGACACGGAAGACCAGCCCACGGAATACGGTTCTCGGTTGTTTGAAGGCAACCGCCCCGGCCGTGATGCGGCCGTGGTCCGTACGCTGCGGGAGGCGGGTGCGCTGCTGACCGGCAAAACCGTTACGACGGAATTCGCCCTCTTCAGCCCTGGTCCAACGAGGAACCCCTGGGACCTGCAGCGCACGCCGGGGGGATCCTCGAGCGGCTCGGCGGCGGCCGTGGCAGCGGGGATGCTTCCCGTCGCCCTCGGAACCCAGACGGCAGGCTCCGTCATCAGGCCCGCCTCATTCTGCGGAATCGTGGGGTTCAAACCGACGTTCGGCGCGATTGACCGGGACGGGGTTTTCCCAATTAGCCCAACCTTGGACACGGTGGGGCTTCTCAGCCGCAGCGTTGCCGACACAGTGGCGGTCTTCGATGTTGTTCGGACCAGTTCCTCCAGGCGCGGCGCGCGGCGTGCCCCGGATTCGGACCGCGGGGTCGAGGCGGCCAAGGGGCCGATTCGAGTCGGTTTCGCCCGGCCCGTCGAATGGGAACAGGCCGACCCTTCGACACGGTCAAGTATCGACGCGTTGAAGCTTCAGTTGATGGGCAGCGATATCGAAGTTGTGGAAACGATACTTCCCGCCGATTTCGACGGGCTGACCGCCGCCCAGTGCCTCATTATGGATTACGAAGTCAGTGAAGCGCTCCGGAGCCGCTGCGAAGAGAACCCTTCCCTGGTGAGCAGCAGCCTGATGGAAGTGATAAAGCGAGGTGCAGCCATCTCGGCAGCTGACTACTCCGGGGCCCTGAACCTGGCCGCCCGATGCAGGCCCATGCTTCCCGAGGTATTCGACGGCATCGACGCCCTTCTGGTTCCGGCGGTCATCGGTGAAGCACCGCTGGGCACGCAGGCAACCGGGAACCCGCTGTTCTGCCGTTCCTGGACCCTGCTCCACTGCCCGGCCATATCTCTACCCCTACTGCAAGGACCCAACGGGCTGCCTGTCGGGATCCAGCTGATCGGCAACCTGCACCGGGACGACGAACTGCTCGAAACAGCCCAGGCTTTGATGGACTGGAACCAAGCATCGGCCTCGTAACCAAAGCACAACGACGGCGGCCTGACCGGCCGCCGTCGTTGTGCTTGCGCGTACGCCGCGACAAAGGCTGCCCTTAGGCCTTGGGCGCGTACGCCTTCGGGAGCTTCAGCCCGCGCTCGTCCATCACGGTGCGCAGCCGTGTTGGGTAGTCGGTGATGATGCCGTCCACGCCCAGGTCCATCAGCCGGTTCATGTCCGCGGTGGTGTTGACGGTCCACGGGATTACCGGCAGGCCGAGTTCGTGGGCGTCGGCGATCATTCCCGGGGTGACGGAGCGGAAGGTGGGGGAGATGGCGTCGTAGCCCCGGGCGGCCGCGGCCTTGGCGAGAGATCCGCCGTAGGTGTCGATATCGATCCCGCCGAGGTTGGGGCTTGCGCCGGGCTGGCCGACCTCAAGCCAGGCGTCACCGCTGGAGAGGGCAACCAGTGGTAGCTCCGGGGCGAGCTGCTTGGTCAGGTTCAGCGAGGACCAGTCGAACGACTGCACAGTGGAGCGCTCCGCCATGCCCGAGGCCTGGATCTCGGCGACCACGGCCTTGGTCAAAGCCACCATGCCCGGGCCGCCGGACTTGCCGTCCTCGACCTTGGTCTCGATGTTGAAGCGGACCTTTTTGGCCTCGGCGTCGCGCGCCAGCTGGAAGACGTCCGTGAGCTCCGCGATCCGGTTCCCTTCGATCACGTCCTGCTCGGAGAAGCCTTTCAGCTGGGTGAAACCGCAGTCGAGCGTCTTGATCTGGGCCAGCGACAGGTCCGCCACCCGGTCCCCGACATACGGGAAGGCGGGATCGCCCGGGGCGGCCGGCGCGGTGTCCTGGCACTTGTCGGCCTGGATGGTGTCGTCGTGCCAGACGATGATCTTGCCGTCGGTGGTCAGGTGGGTGTCCAGTTCCAGAGTGCTCACGCCCAGCTTCAGTGAGTTGGCGAAGGCAGCCAAGGATTCCTCGGTCCACTCACCGCGGCCTCCGCGGTGCGCCTGCAGGTCGAAGGAACCGTTGCGCTCGTTGGTCTTGATGCTGGATGTTGCGGTTCCCGCGGCGTTCGACGCGGCGTTCGACGCGGCGTTCGACGACGGCGCGGAGCCGGCGTCGGTGTTGGAGGCGGCGACAGCGGGGCTGGCGAGGGCGGCGACGAGCGCGGCGGCCGCGGCAGCAGTCAGGACTGTACGCATGGTGATGGTTCCTTCCGGGGTACGGATACCGGCGTTGAGCCGAAGACCCGACCACGCTAGGGAACGCAGGTGGAGCGCCGTGTTCCGTGAGCTGGACTCCGGGTGAACTGTGGGCGCCGAGTGGCAGCCGAAGGCCCGGTTCCTCACGTGGCTAGATGCCGGTGGCGCCCGTGTCGGTTCCACTCAGGGTGTCGATGTAATCCAGCGTTTTTGGACTGACGTGCCGCACCGCCGCGAGGGCCTCACGGACAACGGTTCTTCTGGCCGGGTCCTCCAGGGCGTCCCGGAGTTCCATTACCGTGTCGATGCCCTGGCGCTCGAACACGCACGTGATTTCCTCCATCTGGGCCAGACGGCCCGGAGAGGGCCAGTCGATGACGTCGGAGAGCTTCCCGTTATCGAGGTGCTGGCGGAATCCGCTGGTCGTGGCGGCATCAGGCCAGGCCGCAATGAGAGCGTCGACCCGCGGTTTGACGGTCTCGTGGTAGTTCTGCCGCCGCTGCAACGTGGCATCGACAATGATGGCCCCGATGTGGTCCCAGCCGCGACTGACGTCGGTCGAGGCGTCGCTGCCGGGTGAGGCGGCTGGCGCCGGAAGGTTGGCGGGATCATTGTCGATAGTCATAAGTGAATACTTCCACGTGCCGGTGATGAGTGTGTGTTCGCGTCAGCCGGGACCGGGTTTCTCGGTGGCGAGCCCCGCCTCGATCGCGTCCAGGTCCCGGACGGCGTAGCGGAGGTGCTCCCATTCCTCGTTGAGGATGGTGTGCAGGCAGGAGCGGACAGTCACCGGTTGGTCGGGGGCCCACGGATTTCGGCGGGTCGAGGACAGGTCCGCCGCGGTGACGGTGGCGAGGTAGCCCCACACCATGGCTGCCCTCTCTGCCCGGACCTCAAGCACCTCGGCATAGGACGGTGCGACTGCCGAGAAGACAGCCAGGTCGTACCCGTCGGTTTCGTACTCCGCGTTGGGTTGACCGAAAGGGTGGTACGGCTGCTCCAGTTCGAGGATTCCCCGGCCCAGCCAGGTGTCCGTGGCCATGACCAGGTGGCGCAGCGTCTGGGCGAAGGACCACTCGCCGTCCACGGAGATATCAACCGTGCCGGCAGGCATCGCCGCAACCCGGTCCAGCGTCGCCTGCCAGGTCCGCTCCAGCACGGCCCAGGCGGCACGTAGCCCCTCCGGGTTGCCGGCGCGCCTCTCGGCGCGGCCGGGGAAGCGGCGGTTGAGTTCCGCCTCGACGAAGGGGACGACGTCGACGCCGTTAATGCGCAGGGTGTTCCCGCCGTCGAACAGCCACGGGGCGTCAATGTCCGCCCCGGCAGCGTCGGCCGCCCGCATCACCGCCCCGGAAAGGTCCGAGCGGATGAACCGGGCGCCCCGCAGGTTCACGTCGGTGAAGTGGGCGCCCTGGAGGTCGTCGGACTGGGTGAAAGCTGCCATGCCAGCACTCTGCCACGGCTGCGTCAGCCGCGCAGCACCCGGGCGGGGTTACGTGGCTGCAGCCAGCGGTCCTCGGATTCAACCGGACACCAAGCCCCTATTTTCCGCAGGACCGGATCGGTCCATAATGGCCACATAAGCTTCGGGGACCCCTTGCACTGGTGATGGGTGGCGCGGCGATGAAGAGTCCCAGGTGGCCGCCCCGTTTCGGCGCGAGGGGCGGTCACGGGCTCCGGGCACAGATTCCGGGGACCGAAACCGGGGGGAGCAACGCCATCACTGCGGTCATCAACGCACAGATTGGAATCATCATGCTCAGCAACTCAAGCATCATGGCTGTCCTGCCGGCGAAGGACATTAACCGGGCGAAGGATTTCTACCGGGACAAGCTGGGAATCGAGCCCTCCGAGTCCATGGAGGAGGGCACCGTGATGTACAACTGCGGCCAGGGGACCCGGTTCCTGCTGTACCAAACAGAGAATGCAGGGACAGCCAAGAACACCCAGCTGGGCTGGGAAACAGACAACCTCGAAGCCGAGATGGAGGAAATGCGGGGCCGCGGCGTCGTCTTTGAAGACTACGATTTTCCCGGCCTGAAGACGGAAAATGGCGTCGCCACCGCCGACTGGGGGAAGGCGGCCTGGTTCCTGGACAGCGAGGGCAACATCCTCAACATCGCCCAGCGCTCGTAGTTCGGCGTCTGGCAAGCGGCAACGAGCAACGAGGCAAAGCAGCGCTGCCGCCGCCAAGGAATCCGAACGGAACTGGCTCCCTGCGCTAAGCCGCCAGCCCGCTCGGCAGTTCCGCTGCGTGCTGTGGGGCCCGGGTGGCGGCGAGCTGCTTCGCCAGGTATTTGGCGTCCCGGCACACGCCGGGGAGGGTTTCCGATGCTTCGGCGAAGATGAGCTCCTGACCCAGCAGGTACAGGCCCGGCAGGGCGTCCACGATCCCGCGGTGCTGCTGCTCCCGCCAGTTCGCGGGCAGCGCCGGGATGTCCAGCCAGGGGTAGGCCTCGGTGAAGCCGGTGCACCAGATGACATTTGCCACCGGCAGGCGCTGGCCGCCGTCGAGCATTACTTCGCCGTCCTCAACTCCGGTGACCCTCGGCACCAGGTGGACCCCGGCGGCACGTAGGTCCGCGAGCTTGGTGCGGATCAGCGGCCTGGCCATGGCGGCGATCTTGGGCAGCATCTTGCGTCCGACCGGCGTGCTGGTGGTCAGTACGTGCAGCCCGGCGAAGCGGACCACCGGGAAGAAGAAGCGGGCCGCGGTCCGGCCGTGCCGGAACGGGATCTCGCCGCTCGGCTTGCCGGCCAGCCAGGTTTCGTGGCTGCGGCTGGTCTCTAGGGCGATCTCCGCCCCGGAGTTGCCGACCCCCACCACCAGGACGGGGCCGGGCTTGAGCTGGGCCGGGTTCTTGTAGTTGTGGGAGTGGAGTTGCACGACGTCGGACGGCAGTTCCGCCGCAAAGCCCGGCGTCCTGGGCAGCTGGCAGGCGCCGGTGGCGAGGACGACGTTTGCCGCCGTCCAGCGTTGCGTCCCGGCCGTGACATGGAACCGCTGCCCGTCGTGGCTCAGCCGGGTGACGGCTGTGTTGGGCCGAATGGGCAGGTGGAACCGGGAGGCGTAGTCCTCCAGATAGTCCGCCTGCTCGTCCTTGGTGGGGAAGGCCAGCGGATCGCCTGGGAAGGGCCGGCCGGGCAGGCCGTTGTACTTGGCGGGGGTGAACAGCCGCAGCGAGTCCCAGCGGCTCCGCCACGCGTCGCCAACCCGTGTGCCGGCGTCGAGAATGACAAAGTCCCGGCGCTGCTGCGCCAGGTGGTAGCCCAGCGCCAGACCGGACTGTCCGGCGCCGATGATGACGGTGTCGACGGCGCCAATGCTGACTTTGCCAGGGCCGGCTTTGCCAGTGCCGACGACGCCGCCGGTGTCAGCTGCTGGGGTGGTGTTCATAGTGGGTGCCTCCTTGGTGTTGCATGTTCAGTGGGTTGGTAATGAACGCTGTGCCTGCTGGGGCGCCGGGTGGCCTGCGGGTCCGGACCGGAAGCGCAGGTACCAGATGAGCAGCAGCGCGGAGGCGACGACGTAGAAGGCATGCAGCAGCCAGATCGGCCCCAGCGGGAGGCTGAAGACGTAGACGGAGTGCACAGCGTTGGCGACGTTGCTCAGCGCGAGGTAGCCGAGGCTGTAGGAGTCAAGGTTCTTCGTGTGGAGGGCCTTGAGCAGCATGGGCAGGTAGCTCACGGCGAAGAGGCCGGTGGAAACCATTCCTGCGAGCACTGAAACGTTCATGCATTAACGCTATTTTTCGTTGCGCCGCGGCGAATCGGGCGAATCACCCATTTCCCGTGGGCCGGGGAGAAGCTGGGAATGGGTAGTTTTATGCAGGGCGGGAGGTCAGAGCGAGGCCGTGCTGGTAGGCGTAGGCCGTGACCGCGGCCCGGGAGGTCAGGCCCAGCTTGATGAAGATATTGCTCAGGTGCCGGGCCACGGTTTTTTCGCTGATGAACAGCTCGGCGGCGATGTTTCGGTTGCTCAGCCCGGCGGAGACCAGCCGGACCACCTCGGTTTCCCGGGCGGTGAGCGGCCCGGCGTCGGCGGCGTGACGGGCGTCGTCCCGGGTGGTTGACGCCGGGGCTGTGCGGACGTCCGGGGCTCTTGGCACCGATTGCCCAAGCCCCGCCAGTTCAAGCCCGGCCAGCGCCGGCGCGGCGCCCAGCTCGGAAAAGACTGCCCGGGCCGCCTCACGCTCCAGCCGGGCGGATTCCGCATCGCCGAGCTCGGCGCACAGTCTGGCCAGGAGGGCGCGGCAGCGGGCCGCTTCGAACGGTGCGTCGAGGCTGAGCCAGCGGGTCCATGCGCGGCGCAGCGGGACCAGGGCAGCCCCGGGGTCTCCGTCGTGGAACAGGACAGCGGCTTGGGACTGGTCGGCGAGGGCGTGCAGCAGGGGCATGTCGATCGAGGCGCACAGCGAGTCCAGCTCCTCGGCGGCGGCCCGTGCTGCCGGTGCGTCGCCTGCCGCCAGTTCGATCTCCACCCGGGCGGCGAGCATCAGGCGCCGGTAGGCGGGGTCGATGCCGGCCATGGCCTGCCGGAGCATGGACTGAGCCTGGTCCGGCCTGCCTTGGGCCAGGCGCAGGAGGGCCAGCCCGGGCTGCGCCGGGAAGCCGGTGTCCTGGGCGTGCAGGTAGGAGGCCTCGGCGTCGTCGAAGTCGCCCCGGAGCCGGTGAATTTCGGCCTGTTCGTAGAATCCGCCGTAGGTGGCCATCCGGTCGCCGCGGACGGCGAGGTCCTGCGCCGTTCTGGCCGCGTCGATCGCCTCGGTCCAGGCGCCGTGCAGCCGGTACAGCTCGGCCCGGTGCATCTGGCACTGGCCGCTGAAGACCACCAGGTTCTGTTGCGCCTCGCACCACCGGTCCAGCGCCCGTGTCCACTCGTGCGCGCGCTGCAGGTCGAAGGCCAGACGGCAGGTCTCGATCACCGCGCAGTAGATGATCCCGGCGGGGATCGGGGAGATTTCGCCGACGGTGACGGCCACCATGGCCTCGTCGAGCAGGGCGAGACCGTCGTCGAGTTCCCCCAGCATGATCTTTGCCTGTCCGAGGCCCAGCGTGCCGAGGGCCGCCGAGTCAGCGTCGCCGCGTGCCCGTCCGAGGTCCGCGGCCCGGGTGAATGCTTCCGAGGCGGTGGCGCCGTCGCCCTGGTAGAGGGCGCCCAGCCCGACAGGGACGGACAGCAGGCCCTCGAAGGGGCAGGGCTCAGGCAGGTCCTCGACGATCCGGCGGGCCCGGGCCAGCCACCCGGCGCTACGGGCCGGTTCGCCCAGCAGGATGAGGTTCATCCCGGTCCAGACGGCGCAACGGGCGGCGGCGGCGTAGTCGCCGTCGGCGAGGTATTTCAGGTGCGCCCGGGACAGGATGTCCACTCCTTCGGCGCCCCGGCCGGTGAGGATGACGGAGATGGCCAGCTGTTCCAGATCGCCGGCCGGAAGTTCGGCGTCGTGGTCGGCGGCGGTGTACTGCCCGACGGCGTCCGGCCAGCGCCGTGCGGCGTAGGCTTCCCGGCCGCGTGCGAGTGTCGACATCGCGCCTCCCCGTTCCCGGTGGCGGGTCTGAGCCTGTGGGCGCTGCCCGGCCGGCCCTCCCGGAACCGGTGGTGGGCGGCGTGGCCCGTCATCTGCTTTTCAGGCTACCGCCGGGGTTGAGGGGCGGCAAGGTGCGGGCGGGGCGCTCGCTGGCCCGCCCATTCACCACGACGGCGGCGCCCGGGTTGGTCACATGTCTAGGGCTGGTTAGCGTCGGGTTTCCTGCCCCGCAGGTGTCGGTGGTGTAGCTCGTAGCTGTCGAACACGTCAGACGAAGTGGTTCCGGAATGGCCGAACTTGCCGCGAAGAACGTCCGCGAGTCCATCGAGCGCGGCGTGGAGCATCCGTCCGGCGAACTGGAGTTCAGGGTTGTCGCTGCGTTGGGCCTGGGATGCCAGTTCCTGGGCGTAGGCGACTGTGGCCGGCAAGGAGCCGCGCTGCTCGACCTCACGGAAATAGTAGGTTTCATGGAACGCAAGCAGATCGATGCTCACCAGAGCTACGTTTCCGGCCATTGACTCCAGCAGCCCGGCGGCCTGCCTGGGTTCCACGGACAGTACACCTGCAGGACCTGCAGCCTCCCTGAACAAGTTCAGCTCGTGAGCAAGGGCACGGCGGCGGTTAAGGGCCGGGTACATCTGCAGGATCCAGGTGACCGTTGCCGTCAGCAAACCGAAACCGGTGACGGCCTGAAGTGCCACAACCAGCCTGAGCAGCGAATGCGTAGCCACGATATCGCCAAACCCCACGGTGGAAAGAGTGACCAGGGAGATATAGAGGGCTTCGGCGAAGTCGGCCCGCAGGGGAACCCCGGCTCCGTAAACAAAACCGTCCGTCAGATGCGGCAGGTACAGCAGGGCCCAGCCGATGGCCGCGAGGCCCGCCCAGGCGCCAATGACAGCCGCCATGGCCAACGGCGCTGCAATGAAGGAGCCCCGGCCCCGCAGTTTTCTTGACGCCAGCCAGAACCCGCGCATGATCGCCCGGCCCACGGGACCGGAACCGTGGGGATAAAGCAGCGTTCGAAAGACGTCAACGAGCATCAGCAGAACCAGCCCGGCCCCCAAAACCGTCCAGAGCGCGTCCTCTAAGTCCATGCCTCATCTTATGGGCGGTGCCCCGGGAGCAATGACAAACAAAGGGACCCCGTAGTGCCGAGTACGACGGCGGCACCGGGTCTTAGGTGCCGGCGTCGCCTGTGCGGCGGGCAGTGGCACCACCTTGCCACGCTCGCGTCAGCCCCGCAGCACCCACGCGGCGTTGTTCGGCTGCAGCCAGCCGTCCTGCTCCAGCGCTTCGGCGCTGAGCAGCACCGTCCCGTCCGGGAGCCGCACGGGTTTATCGCCCATCGCGACGGCGATGAGGAAGTGTTCGTTGCGTCCGCAGATCAGCAGGTTCCCGCCCTCGACCCGCCAGATGCCGCCGTCGTTTGCGGTGAACACCTCGCTCTTCCACAGCTCCCGGCGCAGCGCTAACGCCGATTTGGCCAGGTTCAGGACGGACTCGGCGTCCTGCTCCTGCCGTTCGACGGCGTGCCTGCCCCAGCCTGCGGGGACCGGAAGCCAGGGCTCGGAGGGTGGTCCTTCAGCGGTGCCGAGTGTGAAGCCGTGGTGCAGCGCGGGATCGTCGGTCCATGGCAGCGGCACGCGGGCGCCGTCGCGGCAGACGCCGCCGCGGGCCCACATCGGGTCCACCCGGGCCTCCAGCGGGACGTCGACCTCGGGCAGCCCCAGCTCCTGCCCCTGGTACAGGTACGCCGGTCCCGGCAACCCCAGCAGGGCCACCAGCGCCGCGCGGGCCCGCAGGGAACCGAGCTCGCCGCCGCGGAAGCGGGTGGCGGCGCGGACGATGTCGTGGTTCTCCAGCGCCCACGTCGGCGTGGCACCGTGCACCAGGCGGGCAGCCTCAAGCTCATTGCCGACGGCGGCCCACGCCTCCGGGTCCCAGCCCAGCTTCACGAACGCGAACGCGAAGGCCTGCTGCATCTCGTCCGACCGGGTGTAGCGGGCGGCGCGGGCCGGTTCCAGGTTCACCTCGCCCACCAGCAGGCGGTGCGGCTGGTACTGCTCGGCCAGGGTGCGCCAGCGGCGGTAGACCTCGTGGACCTCCTCCTGGTCGGAGACCTGCGGGTTGGACCGCAGCCCGTCCACCACGCCGCCCTCCGACGGCGAATCCGGCAGTCCCTCGGCCTTAAACAAGGCATGGGCGACGTCGATCCGCAGCCCGTCCACGCCCTTGTCGAACCAGAACCGCAGCACGCCGTCGAAGTAGTCGCCGACGGCAGGGTTGCGCCAGTTCCAGTCTGGCTGCCCGGCGGAGAAGAGGTGAAGGTACCACTCGAGATCCGTCCCGGACGACTGGTTAGCGCGGCTCCAGGCCCGGCCGCCAAAGACGCTCTGCCAGTTGTTCGGAGGAGTGTCGCCCGCCGGACCTTGGACGAAGTGGAACAGCTCCCGCTCCGGCGAGCCCGGCCCGGCCGCCAGCGCCGCCTGGAACAGCGGGTGCTCGGAGGAGCAGTGGTTCGGAACGACGTCGAGCAGGACCTTCAGGCCCAACGCGTGCGCCCGCTCCAGCAGCACCTCGAACTCCTCCAGGGTTCCGAACAGCGGGTCCACGCCGCAGTAGTCGGACACGTCGTAGCCCTGGTCCACCTGCGGGGAGGGCTGGAACGGGGTCATCCAGATCCCGTCGACGCCGAGGGCTGCGATGTACGGCAGCCGCGCGGTAAGCCCGGCGAGGTCGCCCACACCGTCGCCGTCGCCGTCCGCGAACGAGCGCGGGTAAACCTGGTAGATGACCGCCGACTCCCACCACTGCACGTCCGGCGTGAGAGCGGTTTCCTCCGCAGCAGGGAGAGCGGCGGGGGAGACGTCGGCGAACTTGGCGACATTGCGGATGGTGACCACTGCTTCTCCTCCCTGAGTGTGCCTGCGGGTGCTGTGCGAACGCACTACGGAAGCCTAGCGGAAACGGTTTACGCAAACGGTTTCGTTGGCTGCACCAACACTAAGGGAAGAGGCGGCTAGGGCGTGACTGTTTAGGAAACAACGCCCTCAGGAGGGTGTGCTGGCGCCCGGTCCGTCGAACGATGCGCTCGTGCTGCTCTGGGGCACCACCACGTGGACGGCGTTGCGCTGCACGGTGAGGTCGGTGGGCGTGGTGGTGGCGATCTCGCCGTCGAGGTTCACCGGCAGCGGCTGGTCGGTGACCAGCCGGACCCGCCTGGTGGTGAGGTGGTACACCCGGTCGTGTTTGATGAAGCTTCCGTCCTTGAGCAGCCGTGCGATGCTCACGTGCTCCCGCAGATGCCCCGCCAGGATGGCGTAAATGTCAAGGGTGTGGTCATCGATCCCTGCGGTGGGGGAGACCGTGTTGCCGCCGCCGTAATGCCGGCCGTTGCCGACCGCCACCTGCAGCAGATCCTCGAGCTTCAGCGGCTCGTGGTCGCCGTCCGGGAACTCGAGGCGGGCCCGGAACGGCTTGTGCCGGGCATAAGCCCGAAGCGTGGCGATGCTGTAGGCCAGTGGCCCGATGTACCGCTTCAAGCGGGGGCTAAGCGCTTCGGTAACCGCCACCGAGAGGCCCACGGAGGCGACGTTGAGGAACGGCTCACCGTTGGCCCGGCCGAGGTCGATGTCCACCACCTTGCCGTCGGCGACGGTGGCGCAAGCCTCGGCGAGGTTGTTTGGTATCTCCAGCGTGCGGGCGAAGTCGTTGGCGGTGCCCAGTGGGAGGACGCCGAGCACCACTTTGGTGCCGGCCACCCGGCCGGCGGCGTAGGAGACGGTCCCGTCGCCGCCACCGACTACAACCAGGTCATGCCCGTCCGCAAGCACCCGGTCAAGCGTCGCGGCCAGGTCCGCCCCGGACCGCACACGGTGCACGGAAGAGACGGGCACGCCTGCCGCGCGCATCGCGTCCACGGCCTGCTCGGACGCCGCCCCGCGGCGTGATCCAGCGTTGATCACCACGGCGGCGGAGCGTGCGTCCCGGGCTGCCTTCATGGGGATCAGGGTAGCCCGCGGACCTGTGAATTCCGTCAGCCGGCCACCGGCGCCTTTCTCGCGGCCCGCGAGGCTTCCATCCACTCGCTCAACCACGGGGCCCGGACGCTCGAGGTGATCCGGCAGTCGGCCACGAAGGTTCCCCTGGCGCCGGCGTCGATCCAGTCGGTGAGCGCGGAAAGGTCCTCCAGCGAGCGGATGATCGCCGATTCGGCACCGAGGGCCCGGGCGACGCCGCTGAAGTCCACCTCGGGGATCAGCATGGGCTTCTCGGTCAGGCCCTGGGACCCGTACTGGTGGATTTCGGCTCCGTAGGCGGCGTCGTTGTAGATCACGACGACGGCGCTGCGGGCGGCGCCGATCAGCGATTCGAGGTCGGACAGGCCCATCAGGAAACCGCCGTCGCCGGAGGCCAGCACCAGGGTGCGGTCCTCCTCCACCGCACGGGCTGCCCCGACGGCGCTGGCCAGGCCCAGCCCGATGGTCTGGTAAGCGGTCCCGACCATGACCAGGTCCTGTGGCCGCGGGATGCGCCAGTACATGGGTGCCCAGCCGACGAAGTGCCCTCCGTCCTGGACCACCGTGCGGCGCTCGGGCAGCACCGCGTCCAGCGCCTTCGCGAGGGAGCGCGGGTCCAGCCGGCCGCCCGGGGTCTCCGCTGCGCCGGGGTGGTGGGCCGGTCCCTCGGCCAGGCGTTTGCGGGCTTCCGCGCGCCAGGCTTCGGAGGGGCGCGCGGCCGGCGCGGCCGGGTCATCCAGCAGCGTCAGGAGGCGTTCCGCAGCGGACTTCACGTCCCCGCTGACGAACGTGTCCACCCGGGGGTGCGTCGGCTGCAGGGCGGCGTCGATCTGGATGACCGTGCTGTCCGGGCCGAGCAGGTGACCGAACCGCATGGTGAAGGGGCTCAGGCTCGCGCCCGCCACGAGGACGACGTCGGCCTCGCCCATGAGCCCGGCCGCGGTGTCAGTGCCGAAGCCGCCCGCGACGCCGAGGTAGCCGTCGCCCTCGAGGAGGTTGAGGGCCAGCGCGGTTCCGGCGGTCAGCGCGGCGAGACGGTCGGCGAGCTTCCGGAGTTCGGGTCCGGCGCCGGCCAGATGCGCGCCGCGGCCGGCGAGGATCAGCGGCCGCTTCGCCCCGGCGAGAAGGCGGGCCACCTGCTCCAGGCCGCCGTCGACGTCGTCGCTTCCGGCCGGCGCCAGGGCCGCCGGAAGCTCTTCATCCGCAGCCGGGAGTGCGGCAAGGTCGTAGGGGATGGCAATCACGACGGCGGTGCGCTTGGTGAGTGCGAACTCCACCGCCTGCTGCGTGATGGAACCCGCGGCCTCGCGGGTGACGGTGAAGGTGGCGGCGCCCAGGCCCGCGGCGATGGCCGCCTGGTCCACGTCCTGGGGGCGGGCGCCGGTGGTGGGGGCGTCCCCGGTGACCAGCACGACGGGGATTTGCGCCTGGACTGCTTCGGCCAGCGCGGTGAGCGCGTTGGTGTAGCCGGGGCCGTAGGTGGTGGTGCCCGCTGCGAGACGTCCCGAGGCCCGGTAGTAGGCGTCGGCTGCGGCGATGGCGGCGCCCTCATGGCGGACCGCGGAGAAGCGAAGACCCAGCTTCTCCGCGGCGTCCAGGAAGTAGACGTTTCCGTTGCCCATGACACCAAACAGGTCGGTGAGATAGCTGCTGAGAACCTGTGCCACGCGGCCGGAAACGGTGAGGGAAGTCATGCAGGAAGCATGTGGGCTGGGTCACGAATGGGCAAGAGCCTCGACTTTGGATGGGACTTTTGGCAGTCAGGCCCCGGTTGAGGTGAAAATATGCACACTCAGGACGGGGTGCGCCTCGGGCCCTACTCGGCGGGGCGCGACTCCTGCTCCGAGAGCCGGGCCAGCAGGCCGTCGTAGCGCGGGGGCAGGAGCTCCAGCACGGAGATGGCGGTGCTGGTCCGCTGGATGCCGTCGATTTCCAGGATCTGGTTGGTGATGCGGTAGAGGTCGGCCGTGCCGCGGGCCACCACCTTGGCCATGAGGTCCGCATCCCCGGTGGTGGCGTGCACCTCGATCACCTCGGGGATCGCGGCGAGCCCGTCCTCCACCGCCCCGGTGCGCGTCTGGCTGATGGACAGGGAGAGGAAGGCCATAAGCTCATACCCCAGCGCGGCGGGGTCCAGCCTGCGGCTGAAGGACCGGAGGGCGCCGCTGCGCTCCAGCCGCGCCAGGCGGGCGTGGACGGTGTTCCGGGCGACGTTGAGCGTCCGCGAGAGTGCCAGAGCGCTGGCTTCGGGATCCTTGTCCATGGCCAGGATGATCCTGCCGTCGAGGGAATCCAGGGTGCGAGGCTGTGGGTTGGTCATATTTTCACCGCAGTCAGTAGAAGTTGAGCAGAAGTCCCAATGGCATGAGGTTATCTTGCATTGTGTGGCGGGTCACAATCATGATCGGTCCTCATGACCTCTGATCAGCTCCTGACCGCACCGGCCACAGCACTTCCCGCGCTTCGTGGCGCCGTGGCCGGACTTCCGTCGTACGTCCCGGGACGGCGGAGTGCCGGCCTGGACATCGCGGCCCTCGCCAGCAACGAAAGCCACTACGAGCCCCTCCCCGCGGCGGCCGCAGCGGTGACCGAAGCGGCCGGCACCATGAACCGCTACCCGGACAGCGCCGCCGTCGAACTCCGCGAACGGCTGGCCCGGCACCTGGGCGTCACCGCCGGGGAAATCGCGGTGGGACCCGGCAGCGTGGGGGTCCTCCAGCAGATCATCACCGGACTGTGCGACGCCGGCGATGAAGTGATCTTCGCCTGGCGCTCCTTCGAGGCGTATCCCATCCTGGTTGAGCTGGCCGGCGCCCGGCCGGTCCGCATCCCGCTGGACGACGCCGAGGGCCACGACCTGGAGGCCATGGCCGCAGCCGTCACCGACCGCACCAAGGTGATCCTGCTCTGCACCCCCAACAACCCCACCGGCGTGCCGATCAGCCACGAGCGCATCGAGGCGTTCCTGCGGTCCGTCCGCTCCGACATCCTCGTGGTGGTCGACGAGGCCTACGTTGAGTACGCCGACACGGGCAGTGGCCCCGATTCCCTGGCGCTTTACCGCCGGTACCCGAACGTCTGCATCCTGCGCACCTTCTCGAAGGCCTACGGACTCGCCGGCCTGCGCGTGGGCTACGCCGTGGCGGCGCCGGCCATCGCCGAGGGACTGCGCCGCACCGCGCTTCCCTTCTCGGTGAGCGCGCTGGCCCAGATGGCTGCGATCGCGTCGCTGGATGCCGGGGACGAGATGGAATCCCGGGTAGCGGCCGTCAAGCAGGAGCGCGCTCGGATGGCTGCCGAGCTGGAAGCGCAGGGCTGGAATCTGCAGCCCAGCCAGGGCAATTTCCTGTGGATCCGGGCCGGTGACACCCTCCGGGAGGCGCTGGTCGACGCGTTTGACCGCGCCGACATCCTGGTGTGCGGGTACCAGGGCGACGGCGTGCGCATCACCGTGGCCGACCCCGCCGCCAACGACCGCGTGCTCCGGCTCCTGGCCACCCACGCTGGCTGACAACTGACTTACCCCATCCCCTAACTCCGTTCCGCCTACGACCAGAGGAATCCCCATGGAACAACAGACAAAGACGTCTGCCCGCGCGCTCGGCGCGGCCCTAAAACCCCGGCAGCTCACCATGATGGGCCTGGGCAGCGCGATCGGCGCGGGCCTGTTCATCGGCTCCGGCGCCGGCATCCAGGCCGCCGGCCCGGCGGTGCTGATTTCCTACCTCGTCGCCGGCACCCTGATCATCCTGGTGATGTGGGCGCTCGGCGAGATGGCCGCCGCCAACCCGGACAGCGGCGCCTTCTCTGTCTACACCGCCAAGGCCTACGGGCCGGTGGCCGGCGCCACCGTCGGCTGGCTGTGGTGGATCCAGCTGGTGGTGGTCATCGCGGCCGAGGGGCTCGGTGCCGCCGGCCTCCTGGCCACCATCTTCCCGGCCCTCCCGGTGTGGCTGATGGCGTTTATTTTCATTGTGGTGCTCACGGCCGTGAACCTGACCAGTGTGAAGAACTTCGGGGAGTTCGAGTTCTGGTTCGCCCTGCTCAAGGTGGCGGCGATCGTCGGGTTCCTGCTGGTGGGCTTTGCGCTGCTCTTCGGCTGGCTGCCGGGCGTGCAGTCGCCGGGCCTGTCCAACTTCATGGGGGAGGGCTTCGCGCCCAGCGGCTTTGCCGGGATTGCGACGGCGCTGTTCGTGGTGGCCTTTGCGTTCGGCGGCACCGAGATTGTTTCCGTGGCTGCCGCCGAGACGGCCGAGCCTGCCCGCAGCGTGAAGAAGGCAGTCCGGACCGTGCTGTGGCGCATCCTGGTGTTCTACATCGGCGCCATCTTCATTATCGCGGCCGTGGTCCCCGTGGGGTCGGACGGGCTGAAGAGCCCGTTCGCCGCGGTGCTGGACGCCGCCGGCATGCCCGGTGCCGCCACCGCGATCACCCTGGTGGCCGTCGCCGCGCTGCTCTCGGCGCTGAACGCCAACCTCTACGGTGCGTCCCGGATGGCGTACTCCCTCGCGGAGCGCGGCGAAGCGCCGCGCCTGCTGGCCGCGGTGTCCAAGGCACGGGTTCCGGTGGTTGCCGTCCTGGCCAGCGTTGCCTTCGGCATCGTCACGGTGGTGCTGGAGCTGGCCTTCCCGGAGATGGTCCTTCCCGTCCTGCTGAACATTGTGGGTTCGACCTGCCTGCTGGTGTGGACCTCCGCCCTCCTGGCCCAGCTCGCCCTGCGCCTCCGCGCCGACCGTGCGGGCACGGAGCTTCCCCTGCGGATGCCCGGTTTCCCGGCGCTGACGGTGTTTGGCCTGGTGATCCTCGCGGCGATCTTCACGGTGGGCTTCATCGGCGAGGATTCCCGTCCCCAGCTCCTGAGCACGTTCGCCCTCGTGGCGCTTCTTGCGGTGGGTTGCTGGCTGAACCAGCGGAACCGTAAGGTCGCGCCGGTTGCGGAATCCTCGGAGCGTGCCAAGGAACCGGCGCTGATCGACTAGACCACGTGCCGCGGACTCGCATCGCGGGGCCGATGAGTGCGGAGGGCGCGTCCGGCTTTGGCCGGGCGCGCCCTTCGGTTTTGGTTTGCCCGGTTGTTCATGCTGATGGTCTCCGGCGTGATCATGGCGGAGATGAGGACGACGCCGGCGGCCCGGAAGGTGCGCCGGGTTGGGCGTATGCGGCGATGCAGGCAGACCTGGCTCTAGTGCGGCAGAGCAGGACGGCGTAGCGGCGTTGCGGGTTTCCTCGGGGCAGTCCCCATTCATCGTCGGCTCGGGCGTACCGTTGACGCCGAGGAGTTCTGCAATGGCAGGGACCCGGGACTGAAAGACGTTACCCTTATCTCTTTTGGCTGCTACTTTCGCGGCCTTGAAGTCCCGAGCGCTCGCTTTGCTGTCTAGGTCAGGTCAGCGCGGTCATGGCGTTCCAGCCGCTGCCGATTCGTGCCCGGGTGAGGAAGGCCCCTTTGCCGTTGCCGGGGTAGAACCACAGGATTCCGGTGTTGTCCCTGGCCAGCAGGTCGGCCCGTCCGTCACCGTTGAGGTCTCCGGTGCCGGTAATGGATGTCATGGCGTTCCAGCCGCTGCCGATTCGTGCCCGGGTGAGGAAGGCTCCTTTGCCGTTGCCGGGGTAGAACCACAGGACTCCGGTGTTGTCCCTGGCCAGCAGGTCGGCCCGTCCGTCACCGTTGAGGTCTCCGGTGCCGGTAATGGATGTCATGGCGTTCCAGCCGCTGCCGATTCGTGCCCGGGTGAGGAAGGCTCCTTTGCCGTTGCCGGGGTAGAACCACAGGACTCCGGTGTTGTCCCTGGCCAGCAGGTCGGCCCGTCCGTCACCGTTGAGGTCTCCGGTGCCGGTAATGGATGTCATGGCGTTCCAGCCGCTGCCGATTCGTGCCCGGGTGAGGAAGGCTCCTTTGCCGTTGCCGGGGTAGAACCACAGGACTCCGGTGTTGTCCCTGGCCAGCAGGTCGGCCCGTCCGTCACCGTTGAGGTCTCCGGTGCCGGTAATGGATGTCATGGCGTTCCAGCCGCTGCCGATTCGTGCCCGGGTGAGGAAGGCTCCTTTGCCGTTGCCGGGGTAGAACCACAGGACTCCGGTGTTGTCCCTGGCCAGCAGGTCGGCCCGTCCGTCACCGTTTAGATCTTTCGACCCCTTAGCTGATACAGCAGTCGTTTTGAAGGTTGCGGCCCAGGACGCGGTGGCGCCGGGGGTGAGGATGTAACCGGTCTTGGTTTTCGCGGTGACGGTCACGGTTCCGGTGGCGGGGTAGGTCCCGGCCGGCTTAGTGGTTGCGCCGACGAGGTAGTCAATGCCGGTGGTTGCCGGGATCGTGTAGGTGTCGGCGGCGGTGCCGTCCTTGTCGGTGAAGACCACGGCGGCGGGGGTGACCTGGAAGGGGGTGGTTTTGAAGGTTGCGGCCCAGGACGCGGTGGCGCCGGGGGTGAGGATGTAACCGGTCTTGGTTTTCGCGGTGACGGTCACGGTTCCGGTGGCGGGGTAGGTCCCGGCCGGCTTAGTGGTTGCGCCGACGAGGTAGTCAATGCCGGTGGTTGCCGGGATCGTGTAGGTGTCGGCGGCGGTGCCGTCCTTGTCGGTGAAGACCACGGCGGCGGGGGTGACCTGGAAGGGGGTGGTTTTGAAGGTTGCGGCCCAGGACGCGGTGGCGCCGGGGGTGAGGATGTAACCGGTCTTGGTTTTCGCGGTGACGGTCACGGTTCCGGTGGCGGGGTAGGTCCCGGCCGGCTTAGTGGTTGCGCCGACGAGGTAGTCAATGCCGGTGGTTGCCGGGATCGTGTAGGTGTCGGCGGCGGTGCCGTCCTTGTCGGTGAAGACCACGGCGGCGGGGGTGACCTGGAAGGGGGTGGTTTTGAAGGTTGCGGCCCAGGACGCGGTGGCGCCGGGGGTGAGGATGTAACCGGTCTTGGTTTTCGCGGTGACGGTCACGGTTCCGGTGGCGGGGTAGGTCCCGGCCGGCTTAGTGGTTGCGCCGACGAGGTAGTCAATGCCGGTGGTTGCCGGGATCGTGTAGGTGTCGGCGGCGGTGCCGTCCTTGTCGGTGAAGACCACGGCGGCGGGGGTGACCTGGAAGGGGGTGGTTTTGAAGGTTGCGGCCCAGGACGCGGTGGCGCCGGGGGTGAGGATGTAACCGGTCTTGGTTTTCGCGGTGACGGTCACGGTTCCGGTGGCGGGGTAGGTCCCGGCCGGCTTAGTGGTTGCGCCGACGAGGTAGTCAATGCCGGTGGTTGCCGGGATCGTGTAAGTGTCGGCGGCGGTGCCGTCCTTGTCGGTGAAGACCACGGCGGCGGGGGTGACCGGAGTGAGTGGCACAGCAGCGTTCAAGAATGTGAAATCCATGCTGGCCATTTCTGGGAGCGTCTGACCTGACGTGTCGCGGGCGTAGTTTGCCCAGACCTCGCCGGAAGCCAAAAACTCGATGTACCCGCGGGGGCTACTGAGGCTCACCCTCGTAAGTTTGTAATCGTTCGACTTCTGCCACTCATTCAACGTCCCCGTGGCGGTGCCGGTAAAGCTATCGGAGCCCCTCCAGGACGCACTGGTCGACGCCCCGTTAGGTCCCTCGAAGATGAAAACAGCTTCTTGGATCGCAAGGTCCTTGACCTGCCAATCAATGGAGATCGTCTCGTTCGGCCCGATCACGTCAGGCGACGTCCGAGTCATGCTAACGAGCCAAGGAATTAGGGAGTTCGTCCCGGGGTTTAGAAAGGTGAAATCCATGCTGGCCATTTCTGGGAGCGTCTGACCTGACGTGTCGCGGGCGTAGTTTGCCCAGACCTCGCCGGAAGCCAAAAACTCGATGTACCCGCGGGGGCTACTGAGGCTCACCCTCGTAAGTTTGTAATCGTTCGACTTCTGCCACTCATTCAACGTCCCCGTGGCGGTGCCGGTAAAGCTATCGGTGCCCCTCCAGGACGCACTGGTCGACGCCCCGTTAGGTCCCTCGAAGATGAAAACAGCTTCTTGGATCGCAAGGTCCTTGACCTGCCAATCAATGGAGATCGTCTCGTTCGGCCCGATCACGTCAGGCGACGTCCGAGTCATACTGACGAGCCAAGGAATTAGGGAGTTCGTCCCGGGGTTTAGAAAGGTGAAATCCATGCTGGCCATTTCTGGGAGCGTCTGACCTGACGTGTCGCGGGCGTAGTTTGCCCAGACCTCGCCGGAAGCCAAAAACTCGATGTACCCGCGGGGGCTACTGAGGCTCACCCTCGTAAGTTTGTAATCGTTCGACTTCTGCCACTCATTCAACGTCCCCGTGGCGGTGCCGGTAAAGCTATCGGAGCCCCTCCAGGACGCACTGGTCGACGCCCCGTTAGGTCCCTCGAAGATGAAAACAGCTTCTTGGATCGCAAGGTCCTTGACCTGCCAATCAATGGAGATCGTCTCGTTCGGCCCGATCACGTCAGGCGACGTCCGAGTCATACTAACGAGCCATGGAACCAGGGCGCCAGAGGTCGCAGAGTCGGCCGCCAAGACGGGCGGGGCAACTGATCCCAGGATAAGGAGGATTGTTAGGAACCCACACCACATCGATCGTGTTCTGCCAATACAATGCGGAGTGTAAGCACGACGTTTCTGTCTCATCTTCAAGTCCCCCAATGGCGCCGACCAGGCAATATTCAGTCATGCCTAGCGCAGACTCTCTAGATTGTAGCTCCAATCCAAAAGCAATTTAGTACAGAAACAAGGGAACGATTGACCGATGTTGGGTCCTCCGCGCTTAGATTTTCCAGGCTACTGGTATGAAGAAAGTTGACTCAGGGCGACGAACCATTCAGCGGCGCTGAACCGTCGAAGCAGGTTCTCGCATCGACCCGCTAGGTATCGCCTTCCTTCGGCCCGAAGACCGCGTCCTTCCACAGCTTCCGGCGCAAGGCCCGTTCATCCGTGGTCAGGGTCCAGCGAGGACACGACGCCCTGCTGTAGCTCGACGGTGTGGCTGCCCCAGCCGGAGATCGGGGTCATCGCTACTCAGAAGGCTGCTGCGCCCGGTTCGAGAACCGTTAGTCCTCGAACCTCCCCCGAAATTTCTACGATGCCTTGATGAAGGTCGGCCTGGAGATTTTCAAGTAGGAAGGCGTAGAAGTTGGGCGTTTCCTCGCTCTCCTCCAAATACCGATTGCAGGATCGCACCATTCGTGAAAGAGCCTCTGCAGTCGGTGAGTCTTGCCGGACTTGGTCGCGAGCTCGACGGATGTGATCGCGAATGTCGAGCACACTCAGTCCCGCGCGTTGGAAGTCTGCCCTTTCTTTAGCATCCAAGATTTCTTGGGGAGCCGTGATGGAAAGAGCGCGACGGTGGTAGAGGTCGTTTACGAGTCCCCGTAACGCTTGATTCTCCTGCCGTCGCTGTTGAACGAGGAATGTACCGTAGGCAGTGCCCACCGTCAGAAATGCGCCGATAACCGCAACTAGAACGTCCGGCCAAAAGGTGTCCCACATGAGAAGAGTGTCTTACTGGTGCTACTAAAGTGCCCGCACCGACACGGCCGGCCTTGGAACGATGAGCGTATACCTTTGTTGCACGCCACGGCATTCCGACGGTTAGCGTTTTACAGCGCTACGAAATACCCTTGCGCAGTGACTAGCTATATTGGGGGAGTGGCAGCGTACCAGTTGTTCGAGGGCCTGTACGAACTCCTTAACACGGATGCCCTTGGTGAGCGCCTGAGCCAAGAGCAAGAACTCCAACCGGTCTTTGCGGACATTGAGGACGAAGACTCCCCGGACATCCTCTCCCGCCATGTTGGAGACGCCGTCCGGCGGGCTCTGAGCGCCGCCAATCCAACCGAACGCGTCGCGCTAGCGAACAAGCTTCTCGAGGAACTGAACACGGAAGACCGGATCGCACCCGGCCCCACCCAACTCCAGTCCCTCCACCGCCCTGACAACCTCAAACGCCGCAATCTCCGCCGACCCACCACCAAGCTGAGCGACTCCGCACTGCATACCAACAGCAAGGACGACCCCAACCTCGCCGCGGAACTCAGGACCGAGATCGAGTCGGCCAACACTGTGGACCTGCTCTGCGCATTCGTCCGCTGGACCGGGTTGAGGCTGCTCGAACCAGCGCTGCAACAGCTCAAGGAGCGGGGCGCTAAACTCCGGGTCATCACCACCACCTACATGGGCGCCACCGAGCGCCGCGCCATCGACGAACTCGTCCACCGCTACGGCGCCGAAGTGAAGATCAATTACGAAACCCAAGCCACCCGCCTGCACGCCAAGGCCTGGCTGTTCCGTCGTCACTCCGGTTTCGACACCGCCTATGTCGGCAGTTCAAACCTCAGCCAGGCCGCGCTTCTGGACGGCCTGGAATGGAACGTGCGGCTCAGCTCCGTCGGCACGCCCACCTTGCTGCAGAAGTTCGAGGTCACGTTCGACAGTTACTGGGAGCAGCGCGCGTTCCAAAGCTACGATCCGGAACGCGACGGCGAGAAGCTGGACGCCGCCCTGGAACGCAACGGCGGCCGGCGGACAGCGGTACCCGGGGCAGCCACCGGCCTCGAACTCCAGCCCTTCCTCCACCAGGAAGAGATGCTGGAGGACCTGGAAGCCGAGCGGCTCAAGGGCTTCAACCACAACCTCCTGGTCGCCGCCACCGGCACCGGCAAGACCGTCATCGCGGCACTGGACTACAAGCGTCTCTGCGAAGCGGCCGGCAAGGACCTGAAGCTGCTCTTCGTCGCCCACCGCCAGGAAATCCTCAAGCAGGCCATGCGCACCTACCGCGACGTGATGCAGGACGGCGCCTTCGGTGAACTCTACGTCGGGGAGCACAAACCCCGTCAGTGGAAGCACATTTTCGCCTCGGTCCAGTCCCTCTCGTCCCTTGGCATCGACACGCTGGAACCGGACTTCTTCGACGTCCTCGTCATCGATGAATTCCACCACGCCATGGCACCCACCTACCGCCGGCTGTTGGACCACCTGCAGCCGCAGCAGCTCCTCGGGCTCACCGCGACGCCGGAACGCGGCGACGGCGTCGACGTCGCCCAGCAGTTCTTCGACGGCCGCACCGCCAGCGAACTGCGCCTCTGGGACGCCCTGGACGCCGATCTGCTGGTGCCGTTCCACTACTTCGGCGTCTCGGACGACGTCGACCTCAGCCAGCTGGAATGGAAGCGCGGCAACTACGACACCGCCCAGCTGAGCAACCTCTACACCGGCAACGACGCCCGCGCCGCGAAGGTGATCCGCGAACTCCGCGACAAGGTCACCAGCACCGAGCAGATGCGGGCCATCGGCTTCTGCGTCTCGGTCCAGCACGCTCACTACATGGCCGAGGTCTTCAACCGCGCAGGGATCGCCTCCGTCGCTGTCGACGGCAGCACGGACGACGCCGACCGTGCGGCGGCCTTGAAACGGCTCGCCGCGCGGGAGATCAACTGTATCTTCGCCGTCGACCTCTTCAACGAGGGTCTGGACCTGCCTCAGGTGGACACCATCCTGATGCTCCGGCCCACGCAGAGCGCCATGATCTTCCTCCAGCAACTGGGACGCGGGCTGCGCCGCGCCGAGGGCAAAGCGGTGCTGACCGTCCTGGACTTCATCGGCCAGCAGCGCCGTGAGTTCCGCTTCGACCTGCGCTACCGGGCGCTCACCGGCTACGGGCGCAAGGAGCTGGAAAAGGCTGTCGAGGACGAGTTCCCCTACCTGCCGTCGGGCTCGCAGATTGTGCTGGACCGGGTGGCGCAGAAAGTAGTGCTGGACAACATCAGGGCGCAGCTGCGGTTCAACCGTGCCCAGCTGGTCCGGGACATCGCCTCGTACGCCGAGACGGGACTGGAGGCCTACCTGCAGCGGTCCGGGAACGACGTGAAGTCAATCTACCGTTCCACCAAGGATTCGTGGACCGGCTACCTTCGCCAGGCCGGGCTGATCGAGGGGTTCTCGCCGTTGGAGACCGTCCTCCGCGGCAAAATCGACGACCTCTCCGACGCCGACGAAAAGAAGCTCCTCGGCCGGATGGCCGCGCTGATCCACGTGGACGATCCGGAACGCGCCGAGGCATACTCAATGCTCGTCGGCCCCGACGCGCCCCGCTACGCCGAACTCGGCATGCGTGAGCAGACGTTCGCCCGCATGCTCTTCTACACGCTCTGGGACGACGGCGGCGGTTTTCAGTCGTACGACGCCGGCCTGGATTACCTGCGGGGCTACCAGTTCGTCTGCAGCGAGATCCGCCAGGTCGTGAAGCTCGGTGTGGCCGCGTCCAAGCATTCCGCAAAGGGTTTGAGTGCGGGGCTGCAGCACGTTCCGCTGCTCTCGCACGCGACCTACCGGCGTGAGGAGGTCCTCGCGGCACTCCAATATGGGTCGCTGGAGCTCGGCAAAAACGTCCAGCACCGCGAGGGTGTCGCCTGGTGCCCGGCAACGTCCACGGACGCCTTCTTCGTCACGCTCAACAAGGACGACAAGAAGCACTCGGCCACGACCATGTACAAGGACTACGCCATCAGCCCGGAGTTGTTCCACTGGGAGTCGCAGAACGCGACCTCGCCCGTAAGTCCGACGGGCAAGCGTTACCTGGATCGGGACTCGCACGGCTCGAAGGTCCTGATCCTCACGCGGGACACCTCCGAGGATGAGACCGGACTGACCGTGCCGTACACGTGCCTGGGCCAGGTGGACCACGTGCAGCACTCAGGGGAGAAGCCGATTGCGATTACTTGGAAGCTGCACCGGCCGATGCCGGCGGATGTGTTTGCGACGGCTGCTGCCGTGGCGCAGTAAGAATGTCGTTAGGCGCCGCTAGTATTTCCGACATGGGGGACAACAGTGGCTTGGGCATAACCGTGTCGATTGACGATTTCATCGGCGGCTCGCCTGACCTATGCCTGGAACTTGCCAGGAATCTTCCACTCGGAACACGTTCGGGCGTCCCGGGCCTGACCCGACGTCGCCGTTCCTGCGCCACGATCGTGGGGGCAAGATGAGCCGGCTTTCGAAGGTCTTGAGAGGGTCCGCGTTCACACGGTGATCGACTTGAGGCGGTCGGCCGGTTGTGCCGAGCTGCCGGTGACCTGAAGCGGGCAGGCTTAATAAATCGTCAACTTCGGGTCTACGATCCAACACTATTGAAAGGTACCAATGACTAGCATCGTCACCGCCGTCGCCAATAAGACGAAGGCCCTCAGCCCGCTGGCCGAGCTCATCAATAAGAAGTGCACGGCCATTGGTGGAATCTATCGCCTGGACTACTCCCAAGCAGTAGTCCTCACGGACGATTTCCGGAAGCACGAAGCCGGTGGCGTGCCACTCGGGGGATACCTCCTCGCGGCAGCTGGAAATCAGACTGATGCAGGCTTCCTCCTTGATGATGAAGAACTCATCCTTCTCCGCGTTCGAGGCACTGCCTCCTTGCCGAACGAGGCTGATCTGGTCCAGACGCGCCTGGCCGTCGTGCGAGACGCAACAACTAGCGGGAGGTCCTTCGATGAGGTCACGGACACGCTTACTCGGGACGAACTGCAGCAGTCAGCATTTGACTGCGAAGTGATTGGGACCTTCTATGCGATGGAGCAAGGAAGCTCAACGCTAGAATTCGGGGCCGACATCGATAACGTCGTCTCGTCTGCGAAATACCAAGTTTTCCTCCCTTCCCCGGAAGTTCTCTCGTGGCTCGCCTCATTTCCTGAGTCCGGTCAGGACAACACCTTGCCGCTGGGAACCGTGCGTTTTGCATCCACGACGCGCCGCGCCCGCATGGCGGGTACAGCCGACGCCGAGGTTCGTGTTCACGTGTCAGACTTCATCTCACGCAAGACCGCCGTGTTCGGTATGACGCGTACAGGTAAGTCGAACACCATCAAGACTCTGGTGACTGCGGTGTTCCAGCACGGTGTAGCTCGGGGAGATCGAATTGGTCAGCTCATCTTCGATCCCCAGGGCGAATACGCAAATGTCAACGAGCAAGATGGCACTGGTTTGCGCCTCCTCGGGGACACTGCGGACGAAGTTCGCGTCTACAAAGAAAAGCCTGATCCTGCGAAGCATGTCGAACGACCGCTGCGAATCAACTTCCTCGATTCAGCTAGCCTGCAGACTGTGTGGCACATGGTTCAGCAAGAGGTGGCCACATCGGGATCGGCCGGCTCGCAGTACATGGCGGGCTTCCGTGCCATCAGCATGGCGGAGCCTCCCTTGACTGATTACTCGGCCCTCAACCATTTCGAGCGAAACAGGCTGGCGTTCTACGCCCTGCTTCATCGCGCCGGTGTCTCCGGCAACCTTTCCAATGTGCGGGTGACCCTCAGCAAAGATCTTGTCAAAGAGCTGACAGAGCCGAACGCGAAATTCACAGGCGTGACCGGACGGGACAAGTACGCTTGGATTGGCTCGACCCACGCGGCGAAGGAACTGCTCGAATGGCTCCGTGGGAAGAATGGCGCCGGTGCGCTGTCTGACTCGTGGAAGTCTGCCTTCGACAGTGGCGAGCTTGGCGACATCCTCAAGGCAATGGAGGGCCGGGCTGGTGACGCCGCGATAAAGCGGCTGAAACCATTCCACGATCCAGCGGCCGTCGGTGACATCGGGGAGCTTGTATGGGGTGATATGCAGGCTGGTCGGCTAGTCATCATCGATCTGTCGCAAGGAAACGGTAGCGTTGTAAAGACTTTGTCCGAGCGTATTGTCACCGCCCTCCTGGACTATGCGAGGGATGATTTCTCCGCAGGTAAGGACCCCTGCCCATTCCAAATCGTCGTAGAGGAGGCACATAACCTTTTCGAACGGGGAAAACGAGAAACGGACTCTGATCCGTGGGTGCGGCTGTCGAAGGAAGCCGCGAAGTACAAGGTCGGCATGATGTATGCCACACAGGAGGTGTCTAGCGTCGACCAGCGCGTCCTTTCGAATACGTCAAACTGGTTGGTCGCGCACTTGAATTCGGACAATGAGACACGGGAGCTCTCGCACTACTACGATTTCAAGACTTGGGCGGACAGTCTTCGCCGCTGCGAGGACATCGGATTCGTGCGTATGAAAACCTATTCCGGGAAGTACATCGTCCCGGTGCAAATCGCCAAGTTCGACCACAACATGATCAACGAGGCACGCATTACGGCCGGTCTCCTGCCCTTGGTGCTTGACAACACGGAGAGTTACTGACGATGCCGTACTCCAATGAGCGGGCCTCTCGACTTGGTCACGTACCGACGGTCAGTAATCAGGCAGTTCAGGACGCCTTCGCACGATGGGAAGTTGCGCAGGCGAAGCCGGAAGACAGCGATCGCGTGACTTCGTTGTGCGTCCCTATCGACTCCCTCTCGACGGCCTGGCCCTCCACTGAAGTCAAGTTCGCCATTACCGTCGATGGGTCCGATTCGGAGGTGGAAGTCACGCGTCACCATCCGACAATCAAGGTCGGATACCTCCGCATAGCCGGCTCCTTCCTGGATCTCGACAAGATTTCCGAGGCCGGGAATGGACCCTTCGTGAATCCGCTTCGGATCCGCGAAGCTCATTCGGAAGCGGCATTTGACGCCGCGCTCCCTGGATCGGGGTTGGTCCGTCCGGGCACCAGCGGGCGCGACACCTGGCGTCAGGAGGTGGATCACTTCCTTCGCAACAGCCGTTTCGACCAGGACTCGACCAGTACTCTGGCGGACGCCCTGTTAGCCATGCACGGAACCCCCGGGAACCCGGCTGCTGATGTGCCAATTCGCACTTGCCCAAGTTGCGGCTTCAAATTCTCTTCTGGTGACGAACCACGGGTTACATCCACGGGCGGTACGTGTTCGCGATGTAGGGCGCCTCTCTATCTTGCTGACGTGCTTCGCACCCACGATGAATACTCGGAGGAAGGGTCGAACCAAACCGCGATCACAAGAGTGATGCTAGTCGCCGAGCGGCTGATGACACTCAGCTACCTGGAGCACTTCTACTCGAAGCTCGATGCTCCCGAGGACGTCTTGCGCCACACTATGTTCATCACGGATGGTCCCCTGGCACTTTTTGGGGCGGTAGCTCCTCTGAAGCGCCGTCTTCAGTCCTATCATGACGCGCTCCAGGAGTGGGGGGATACAAAAGGCATCGCCGCGCCGTTACTCGTAGGGATTGAGAAGTCGGGGCGGTTTGTCGAACACGCCGAGCTCATTTCGGACCTTATTCCAAAGGGCAGTGTCATGCGTTTGACAACGGACTACATCAACCGCATGACTGGTCGCCCGGCAGGACATCAGTACGGTCGCGACGAGTTCTATGGACGAAGGTTCATCTTCCGAACTACGTCGGGGGACCCACTGGTGATCACGGTTCCCCCGAAATCTGGTGTCCTCCCGTACGAAGGTGCCGTGTCCGAGGAGTTCGATAGCTATCCGACGCTTCGTGTTGTGTGTGAAGTGCTCGATGGTGTCCGTACCCGCCTATACGCGAACGCTGTCATCCCTGTAGCCCTCGCGCATAACGCTGCTTCGCTTCCCCTCGGCGTCGGTCACTCGGTATTGCGGGCGATGGCCCAGAACGGGATGAACTTGCATAACGATTCTCAGATCCGATACCGGTCCCCGTTCAAGTGAACGAAGTCAGCTGTGCAACGCTTCCCGGTTCATGGGTGCCATCCGAGACGTCCGGGGGCGTCCAATCTACAAGCGCTGCTTCGACGTGCGCGCCGCATTGTCGAGCCCCGACCTTCCTCGTAGTTGGCACAAATGCGCAGAAGGATGCGTCCGCGCGAGTCATTCACTTAGAAATGAATTAGCTGCCAGGCGACTGTCACCTGTGAGTGTGGCACACCAATTCAACTTGAAAACGTGGACTTGGTTCTGGATGTTCTACAGCTTGTCGATCCAGGTGTCTTCCTCGCGCGTATCCCATGCTGAACCAACAGCTGGGCTCTTGTTGCTCATTCGATCCTGGATGCGGCGCAGAATTGGTCGGACGTCTTTCGCATGGAGCTCGCGGATGTTCTCCACCGAACGGGGGAAAGTGCACGACTCGATGATGTCCTTGCGATCTTTCATGGAGTCGACGCCAGCGGCGGCGAAGGCGTCTCGCAAAGATCGGATCTGAGCCTCGGTGACGGACGGTATCGAAAGTGGAGCCTGCTTCGTTGGCAGTTGGAGGTCGAACAGACCATTGGAATCTGATTGCATCGTACAATGTTCGCAGATCGAGAAGCTGGCCATCTAAGAGACATCGTAAGTCATCGTAGGCTGCATCGAGACGGGCCGTAGAAGCGCATGAGAGAGCCTTGTTCGTACGAAATTTGTCAGCTTGAGGCGGGTAGGGGGACTCTGCCAGCGGTGGTGGCACTCTAGCGCTAGTTTCGATGTGGGGCCTCGCGCCGGCCCTGTGTACTGAGCAGACTGATGTTCACGCTTGGAGCGGACCCCAAGAGGCATGACATGGTGAGTTATGCCCAGCGATTCTGAGTGTCTTCTTGGGCTTCAAGTGCCGCAGTATGGCAGATTATTCAAGAGACACTGCCGAAGATTGGGTATTCTGCTGAAGATCGTAGGGGACGGAGCTGAGCAACATGACTAATAACCAGGACCGAGCGGCTCTGGCGGAGCAGACCGCCGCCTGAAGACTATCTAGAATTCGTCGCGCGCTAGACCACAGAATGTTCATGGGCGCGTCGCAGCTCCACGAGAGCAGTAAAAACCACCGGACACACGAATCGGCAACGAGACAGGGCCACAGAATGACTGAGACACGACTTGTATCCGAGCTCAAACTAGATCCTCGGAATCCTCGTCTTCCGGATGAGTTGTTTGAGAGCGAAGAAGCGACAATCGCTGAGCTCGTGGCGAGTGCGGACCTTGACGAACTAGTTCAGTCCATAGGAAACGCTGGATGGCTCGATTTCGAGCCACCCATTGTTGAGCAAGACACCAACGTTGTGGTGGAGGGCAATCGGCGGCTAGCTGCGCTCCGAGTACTTGCTGATGGTGACCTTGCCAGGAGGGTAGGGGTGGCCCTACCCTCACCATTACATGACAATGCGTGCCCAGACAAGATTGAGGTTAACCTTGTTGTTGATCGACGGGCGGCTCGCGACTTCATTGGGTTCAAGCACGTAAATGGCGCTCAGAGATGGGACTCCTATGCAAAAGCCCGCTTCGCGACCGAATGGCTAGATGAAGGCGATGAGATTTCTGATATCAGCCGTCGTCTCGGTGACAATCACAACACAGTTGGTCGTCTGGTGAATGGTATTCGAATTCTTGATCAAGCCGAGAAGGCTAATCGGTTTCATCGGTCCAAAATGCCGAAACAGCGTTTTTACTTTTCGCACCTATACACCGCACTTCATACTGCTCCCGCCCGAGAATTCCTAGGACTCGACGAGCCTAGTGACCAAGTTCTGGGCCATAGCCCCGTTCCGAAGGAAAACCTTCCTCGGCTTGAGGAACTCCTGACCTGGATCTACGGGCAGGAGGACTCACCGGCGCTTGTGAGGACTCAGAACCCAGATCTGGGACGATTGGTAAAGGTTCTCGCGAGTGAAAAGGGGGTCAGGCAGCTTCGGGTCACGGAAAGCCTCGATCGTGCCTTCGAAGAGATCGAAGACAAGGCCAAAGTCTTCCGTGAGGCTTTCTACAGGACGCAGGATGCTGTCGCTCGCGTCGTCCGGCTGGGCGGACGCTACGACCCCACTGATGAGCTGTTAGATGACGCTACCGAGCTCCTGCATCAAATGCGGTCCCTCGTGGCTTCCATGAAGGCTATGCATTCGGAGGACATCTAGTGATAAGTGGTTTTCGTCATGGGGCGACGAGAGCTGAAGAGGCCGACTGGATTGAGCTGACGGCCTTAAGTAGGCGCGGACCCGTCTACGAAAGCGAGTTCCTTGGACTCTTTCGTGACCTCAATGAGGATGAGAAGGGAACGTTCCGTGACCCAGTAAGCCTAGATGAAGTTGAAGCTGAAATACTCGAACCAAAGCAGGAAGCGGCAACGCAGAGGGCCGTTGAGGAACTTGCCTTTCGACAAAGTGTCCTTGGCGACTGCTATCCCTTTGAATTCATCGAAAAACGGACCCGCTGGGAGTTGCGTCCCCGGGTCGCTTCGAACGCGGACACGAAGCTCGCGCATTCGATCTACATAACGGCTTTGATAATTTCTGGTTGCCGAACGCGGCTGCTGCAACCAGGGAAAGAGGAAGCGCTGTCGACGCAGATCGACAGAGTTATGCAGATTATGGCATATCTTATTGCCCCTGAAATCGTCTCGGGCGAAGCATTCTGGTTCGGCCACCCCCGTCCCGAGCAAACCGGAATGCTCGATGCAGTGAAGTCCCTGGCTACCAAAATGGGATTTGGACAGGCCTACGACGAACGCCCACCCGGGGTTGCGAAGATGGCAAAGGATGGAACAGTAGATCTAATTGCGTGGCGTCCCTTCGCGGATCTTCGTTACGGCGCCCTCGTGCTCTACGGGCAAGTGGCATCAGGGAAGAACTGGCCCGAAAAGCCTATCGCCTCATATCTGGAGAGTAGGTTCTTAGCGTGGTTCGAGCATCCTCCAGCAAACCGAAAACACTTGGAAGCAATCTTCATCCCCTTCATGCAGCACCATGAAACGGAAGAGGACAGCAAATACTCGTTTCGGGAGAATTCGCTCGCTGAGTCCAGAGACCGGAGCAGAGATTATGGCATGATTGTTGATCGGCTAAGGCTTACAGAGCTCGGCCAAGCGATGCACAAGCGTGCAGCCGTTCTGCCAGAAAGCGGGCTTGAATACTGCCGCGAAGTTATCCGCTTTAGAAGGGCGGGGGAAGAATTCAGCCGACAGGTTAGTGTTCCAGGCCGTTCCTGAGTGAATCACTACATATGAGCAGCTCGCGGGCTTTTCCACTCCGATGTGCCGAGTAATTCAGCGAGAAGGTGCCCTGGAAGCGGTCTGGATAGAGGGCAACGATCTCAGGTGCGTTGTCATAGCTCAGCAGCCAATTGCCCTCGGGGTTGGCGTTCAGAACAGCTGCGAGCGACTCGTGGTCATTGGCCCCAAAGGCGTTGAGGTAGAGAAAGCTTCCTTTGTCGAAATACGGAGGGTCGGCGTAGATGAATGAAGAGGAATTTTCGATGTAGTCGCCGATGGCTTCAAGACCGTCCCTGTTCGTTACCTCGATCTTGTGGGCCTGTTCGCCGATTTCCTGAATCCTGGCTGTCAGCGCGGCTTTGTTGTACCGAGCGCCAATTTTGTATGTTCCGGCTTGCGCGCGTCCCCCGATCACTCCGGCGTTGAGTACACCCGAGCGATTCGTTCTGTTCAGGAAAAATGTGGCAAATCCCAATGCGAGAATTCCGGCATCTGTTCCTGCCTTGTAAACCATTTTTTGCTTATCCCATTCAGCTAGGGTTACAGGTGTTTCCCTAACAAGCTTGAGAAAAGAGTCCGTGTTGTTAACGATGGAATCCCAGACGGCGAAAATGGCTGGGTCCAGATCGTTTATGACGATTCGCGCCACGTCGCCACGGTCGAGTAACGCGAGAGCCGCGCCCGCCCCGCCAGCGTAGGGTTCCACATAGGTCCGATTGTGCAAACCCAGACGTGACATGGTCGAAGCCAGGAAGTCAGTCATAGCGGATTTGCCGCCAGGGTAGCGCAGCGGGCTGGCGCCCTTCACCTGCCGGATGGCAATGTCCAGCACTATTTCCTCCGGTTGGTTTTGCGTCCAAGAATCGTCCCAAGTATACGCAGGAGGTCTGACGGAACGCTCGGACGGGCGTCTGTCTGCGAATGATCCCGGCAGACGCATCGATCCGTTCACATATCTTCCTTGAAGATCCATCGACAACTTGCGCGCAGCCGGTTGTCCGGGGCCTGATGCTATTCCAGGCACCAGCGGCCTACTCGCCGCGTGGAAGTAGAATGAACAAGTGTTGCTCCACGCCGGCGAGCCAGTAACTACGGTCAGCCCAGACTGCCCGCCCGACTTGAAGGAATGGCCTCGCGCTGAAGCGGCGGCGCTGGTCGGCACCTTAAGCGCTGCAGGGCCGGTTCCCCCAAAGTGCGGAACAAGGGAGGTCCCGACCACGAAAACGGGTCGCCTTGATTAGTCTCAAACACGATGCGGACGGCTTCGCCCGGCTGACCCCATGGGACTGAGCGGCGCCGGCGCCGGCCATCTCGAATCGCTGCTGTATCCGTGGGACCCGCCCGTGGCCTCCGGCGTCACGGACGGCAATGAAGTCCGGCCCCTTGAAGCCCTCGCGCAAGCGGGAGCGGCACCGCTGGAAGCCCGTTCCCTGGTGGTCTCCATCGCTCGAATTCAAGCGCCGACGTGATGCGGCGGAGATTCGCCAACTACCACCAGCCCGTCAGCGCGGTCCTGCCGCTGGTCCGAGGGCGGCTCCCCAACATCGCCGTTGGCCACTCCGCCCACGTAGGCAAGGCCGGCTACATCGCCGCCGCGCCGTATCCGCTGATGGAAGCGTGCAAAACGGTCTGACTTCCTGGTTGGACGGTGTCCAGCTGATGGCCCTCGACGAAACCGAGCCCAACTACCGGCGGATCCGGCTCGACTCCTAAGCCTGCGCGCTCGTAGCGGACTACGGGGAACATCCGGAGGAGTTTTCGCTGTTCACGTCGCGCTGGGGCGTGCTGACCGACGGCGATGGCGGGAAGCTTCCCTTCCTCGACCAGCCTGCCCTCTTCGGGCTCCTCACCGGCAGCGCCACCGGGGACCTGCTGGAGGAGGGGAAGTCCGTATTCGACGGGCCGCCGGAGCTTGTCGCGCAACTCGCGATGCCCTCGGTCCAGGCCTGGGCCAGGGAATGGTTCAGCTCGTGCTGCGCAATGTACTCGGCATCGCGGCCCACGCCCACCACGATGGCCGAGCCGTGCCCGGTCGGCCAGGGCAACCCGACGGTGTACAGGCCCGGGTGTTCGGTGACGCCGCGGTGGTGCCGGGGGTAGTTCCATTCGTCCAGCACCGGGATGTCCAGGATGCTGAAGTCCAGCCGGTAGCCCGTGGCCCAGAGGACCGACGTGACGTTGGCGGCTTCGAGGTTCAGCCGCGCCGGCGCCGAGGGAAGCCAATCGTCCTTGCGCGGCGGTTCCGGCTCCGGTGCCGACATGCCGGCGGCGGCAATATAGCTGCCGAACATCGGCTTCATCCGCTGATAGAAGGCCGTCTCCACCTGGCCCAGGCGTTCCGGAAGGCCATCACTGAAGACGAGCTCGCCGTCGTCGGCTGCTTCCAAATGGCCGTGCAGCCGGACGCCGCGGCGGCCGAGGTTCCGCAGGTGGATGCCGTGGCCGCCGTCGGCGCCGGACACCAGCGGGTTGCAGGCGAACCTCGCCGCGGGGGAGGGCAGCTGCCCCACGGTGAGGCCGTTCAGTCCGTAGCCGGGGCTGAATTGTGCGAGCTGCATCATTCAATAGGGGAGGTCCTGGCCGCGGTACCGGCGCGGTGCTTCCGGGCAAGTGGACACGGCCAGGTGGATTCGCGGCCGACGGCGAGCAGTTCCTCGGCGATCTGGCCGCCGGACTGGCCGGTGCCGACGATGAGCAAGGTACCGTCGGGCAGTTGGCCCGGGTTGCGGTAGCTGTCGGCGTGAAGTTGCAGGAGGTGGCTGGGCAGTTGCGCCGACAGCGCGGGGATTTTCGGCGTCTGGTAGCCGCCGGTGGCGAGCACCACGTTCCTGGCCCGCCAGCTGCCCACGGTTGTGGCCACGTTGAAGCCGCCGCCGTCCGCGGGCGCGATCCGCGTGACATCCGCACTGTGACTCCCCTACCAGCAAGCTCCAATCAATGGAAGCGGGAGCGAAGGTAACCCTCCTGCTCGGGTGTGAGAGGGCCCCAGCGATCGCCCTCAAACGGCAGCTTGCCGTACCTGTCTCGGAGTGCCTGCCGGATCGTCTTAGGGCTCTTGCCGATCTCGCGTGCTAGCTCGACCGGTGTGAGTCCACGTGCTCCTGCGGCGCGGGCCTTGGCAGACTGGCGAGGCAGGGGCGTGGAGGCCCCGACCGTGGACGCCTCCCCGACTTGCGAGCCTGATGCCTCCCGGGTCATCGCCTCGCGCGCACGGCGCAGCCGAGGGTTGTGCATAATGTTCAGTGGCGGTATCCAGCGGTGGATGACTGCGACCTCAACCTCTGCGAGTGCCTGCGCGAGCAATGGGGGTCTCTCCCACACTGCGAGCGATAGGCGCTCGTGCATCCAGGCCGTGAGCCGGGTATCTCCAGCGGGCGTGAGCCCGTAGTTCGAAAAGTGGTTTGGCTTATCGGGGTTGCGGGGAACCGCGTGAAGGTCGAGAGCGTCGCGCAGCAGTGCGGCGAACGACCGCCGTACCGTCGAACTGCCCGTACGCGGCTTCTTGGTCGGGCTGGCCGCGAAGTGGGTGTCGAGTTCCCGGCTCACAAGGTCATCCTCGCTCTTGCCGACGTACAGCGCGGAGCCAGGCTTCGGGTCGAGGCCCAGGGCGGCCCATGCCTCGGCGTCGCCATAAATGGCGTACAGGCCGGGAACGGGTCGCACGCGGCCCTTCGCCTGTGCAACGGGCCAACGCTCCCCTGACAGAGCGGCGATGGCCGCTTCCACTTGCGGCGAGACCTCGGGTGGGATCATGAGGGGGATACTAACAGGTGCTCCGCGTCCTCCTCAGTCGCGGTGGCCCGGCGCATGCGAGCGTGTGGCCGCCGGAGCCGAAGATGGTCGACTTGCTGAAGCGCGAGAGCCATTTCTGCGCTGGGTGCCTGTCGATGCATGATGCAGTCGCATGATGCGACAGGTTTACAGGACTCGCGCGTCCGCGGCGGCTGAGACCGACGCTAGCCCGTTGGTCGAATTTAGGACTGCAGCGACTTCATCGGCCCCATCTGGCTGCGGCTGATCTGGCACTCGCCGGACCCCAGGATCCGGCCGGACCGGGAGTTGGTTTGTGTCCTTCAGATGATGGAGCCGCACCTGAACGGGACCGGTGGGGTGCCAAATCTGCTCGCATCACAACAAACCAAAAGGCAGGCCGGCTGTGCAAAAAGTGAACTGGTCCCCGAAAGTTGGACTGGCTAAATAAGATCCTAAGCCGCGAGGGCCTGGGCCCGGTATTGCACCGGGCTCAGGCCCTTTAGCTTTGTCGAGATACGTTCGTTGTTGTACCAGCGGATGTACTCGTTTAGTTGCGCGGCCAGGGCCTCGGTGCTGATGAAGCGGACCCGGTGGAAGAGCTCTTCCTTGAGGTGGCCGAAGAAATTCTCCATCACCGCGTTGTCATGGCAGTTGGCCTTGCGGGACATTGACTGCACGGCGCCAGCGCCCTCGAGTAGCCTGCGCCAGGAGACGTGCTGGTACTGGAATCCCTGATCCGAATGCACCAGCGGCTGCTGGCCAGGTTGAAGACAGGTCAGGGCCCGCTCCAGCGAAGAGTTGGTGAGGGAGAGATTTGGGGACGTCCCGATGGAATAGGAAATGATCTGCCGGTCGAAGAGATCCATGACCGGTGAGAGGTAGAGCTTGCGGTCTCCAACGCTGAACTCGGTAACGTCCGTGACCCACTTCTGGTTCGGTGCAGCGTCCTCGAACTCGCGGTTCAGGAGGTTCGGGGCAATCCTGCCCTGTTCACCTTTGTAGGAGTTGTAGCGCTTCTTCCGCCGGACCTTGCAGACCAGCGCGAGGACACGCATCACCTTCAACACGGTCTTCTTCGCAACCGTCCAGCCTTGCTTAAGCAACTCACTGTGGATGCGGCGGTGCCCATATCTGCCGTGGTTCTTCTTGAAGATGTCCGTGATATCGGCCTTGAGCTGCTCCTGGGGATCAGGTGCTTGCAGACGGGCTTGGTGATAGAAGAACGTTGACCGGGCCAGCCCGGCAACATCCAGAAGCAGCTCGAGGCGGTGTTCGGCCTTGAGGGCGATGACGGCGCGGACCTTTACCGCCGCTCCTCGTCCCTCAAGGCCTGTACTTTTCCCAGGAAGGCAACCTCTGCGCGCAGACGCTCGTTTTCACGGCGCAGGCGCTGAAGCTCCGATTCGGGTTTGCCCGCGGCGCCCGGACTTTCCTTCGGGCGGCCCTTGGCCCGCGGACGAAGCCCGTCTTCGCCCTGGTCCCGGTAAAGCTGCGTCCACTTACGAATCAGCTCCGGGGAAGATAACCCCAATTCCTTCGCGAGAGCCACCCGGTTCTCTCCGGCCAGATACCGCCGAACAACATCGAGCTTGAACTCGAACGAAAACACCCGCTTCGTGGGTTTATACACCAGCGTCGATCCTCCACGCACTCGCCAGCGGTCATGCAAACGACTGACTGGCTTTCTGCTAACTCCAAGGCGGTTCGCCACGGCCCTGTCGCCCCAGCCCGCCTCAAACAACGCTACCGCGGCCTCGCGCTGGGCCTCAGATAATGAACTGCTCTTAAACATGTACTGCTCCCCGAAAGTCAGAACTGAATTCTCAGTCCAACTTTCGGGGAGCAGTTCACAAGCCGGCCTGCCTCTTGCGCCGTCGGAGCGAGCCTACATAACCCCGGTCGGCACCAGCAACACCCAGGCCAGTGCGGGGGCCACGAGGACCACGCCGCCGGCGTACATCATGAGCTGGCGGTAGACGCGCTGGCGGTCGTTGTCGCGGGCGTTGGCCACTACCAGGGCGCCGTCGGTGGAGAAGGGGGAGACGTCCACCACGGTGGCCGCGATGGCCAGGGCCGCGACGGTGCCGGAGGCGCTGAGCGAGCTGGTGGCCAGCAGCGGGCCGGCCATCGGGATGAACGCGGTGAGCAGCGCCGTCGAGGATGCAAACGCGGAGCCGACGCCGATCACGTAGCAGAGCACCAGGGCGATCAGCAGCGGCGCTCCTAGAGCGAGGGCCATCTCGGCGAGGGTGTCGATGACGCCCACGTGCTGGAGCAGCGAGACGTAGGTGATCATGCCCGCCACCAGCAGGACGGTGGACCAGGACACGCCCCCGATGAAGGTCTTGTGTTCCTTGATGTTGACGAACGCCAGCAGCAGGCCGGCGGAGAGGGCCACGAAGCCGATCGGCATGTGGAAGCCCAGCGTGCAGACCAGGATCGCGGCGATGAGGACCAGGGTAAAGAGCTGCTGTCCGCTCGGGCGGCCGGTGCGGGGCGTCTCCAGCCCGGCGTATTCGTTGGCGTGCTTGTCGCGCAGCTTGCCCAGCAGGCCGAACAGCACGATGGTCAGCGCGGAGAGGATGAAGTTCAGCGCGAAGCTGGCCAGGAAGAGCGAGCCCTGCGAGATGGGGAAGCCGTTCTTCAGGGCGATGTCGTGCACCAGGACACCGGCGACGGACAGCGGGGAGAAGCCGCCGGCGTGGGCGCCGTTGATCACGAAGGCGCCCATCAGCACCGGGTGGATCCGCGATTCGTACGCCAGACCCAGGGCCGCCGGAGCCAGCAGCGCCACCGCGGCGGGGGAGAAGGTGCCCAGCGCCGTCAGCGCCGCGGCCAGCAGGAAGAACACCCAGGGCAGCAGCATGGTCTTGCCCCGGACCAGTCGCACGCAGGTCTGGACGATGATGTCGATGGACCCGTTCCGCTGCGCCATGCTGAAGAAGTAGGTCACGCCGATGATCGTCAGGACGATGCTGGCCGGGAATTCCTCCAGGATTTCCTTGTCGCTCATGCCGAGCATGAAGTAGCCGACGCCGAAGGACGCCACCAGCCCCATGACGCCGATGTTCAGCGGCCATTTGGTGGCGACGACAAACATCACCACAAGGATGACGAGCGGGATGATCTGGGTGGCGGTCATGGTCGGCTCCGATTCAGGGGCGGCCGCGGGGTTGAACAGGCCACCTCCAAACAGGATGGCGACCAGGCCCAGGACAGCGATCGCGGCCACCGTCACCAGCAGGATACGGCGGCGCCGGTCCGGACGCCGGGAGGGCTCGACGCGGGTGTCGCCGGGTGGGGCCGGTTGCGGTGCCTTTTCAACGGTTTCTTCTGCAGTCTTTTCTGCGATGTTAGTCATGATGCTTTCTCCTCATCGAGTAGCGCTGGCAAAGGAGGCGTCGACGGCGGCGCCGAGGGCCTCGGGAAGGTGGATGGTGGTGGTGGCGATGGTGCGGGCGGTGCGGTCGACGCCGACCAGCAGTTGCCCGTCCCGTTCCTCGCTCCAGGTTTCGATCACCCCGGCCGGGGTGCGCAGCCGCAGCGTGGGGCCTGCGGTGCCGCCGGTGATCTCGGCCAGCAGGGTGCCCGGGGTGCTGGCCGCGAGGGTCAGGGCGATGCTTCCGGTGATGGCCAGGGCCGGGTGCGGCTTACCCATCGAGAGCATGACGACGGCGACGTCGGACTCGGCGTCGGAGCGCGCCGGGGCGGCGACGACGGCGACCTTGGGGACGGCGCGGGCCGCCTCGGCCGGGGTTGCCGCGAGCCCCATCCGCACGGCGGCCTGGCGGCGGATGTGGTCCAGGGTGTCCAGCTGCAGTTCCAGCCCGGCGGTCCAGCTGCTATGGCGCTCCGGGTCCAGGCCCAGGTCCTCCGCGCGCAGCATCACGACCGGTGCTCCGGCGTCGACCAGGGACACGGTCCAGCGGGTGCCGCCGGCGACGATGGTGTCCGTGGCGGATCCGGTGGGAAGCAGCCGGCCGGTGGTCTTGCCGGCCGGGTCGAGGAAGCCGAGCCCCACCCGGTAGCCGGGGAACGGGACGCCGGGCATCTGGGCCTGCGGGACGATCGGCAGGGCGCCGGCCGGCGTCGCCACCCGCTGGATGATGATCTGGCCGGTGTTGGTGTTGCGGGTGACGATCCGGGTGACGTCGCCGTCGGGGACCACCCAGCCCTTTTCGATCGCGTACAGGCCGACGACGGCGGAGCAGTTGCCGCAGTTGCTGCCCCAGTCCACGGCGGCTTCCTCGATGCCCACCTGGGCGAACGTGAATTCGACGTCGACGCCGGCGTCGGCGGGGCGGTGCAGGATCATCGCCTTGCTGGTTGTGGAGGTGGCGCCGCCGACGCCGTCGATCTGCCGGTGGTCGGGGCTGCCGAACAGCCGGGGCAGCAGCACGTCCGGGCTGGTCCCGGTCTCGTCCAGTTGGCCTGTTTCGAAGACCCAGCATTTGCTGGTGCCTCCGCGCATCCACTCCGCTTCGATCTTCATGGTCTGTTCCTTGCTTCGGTCCTGCCCCGAGGTGTTCAAGGGCTTGATTCGAGATTGATCCAGATCACAAATGAAGACAAGGTTAGATTTCTGCATAGGACTGTAGCGATGCTTCATTCAGTGGCGCGACAGCGTTCGGCCCCCGTCCATGGGCGTTCTGGCGTCGAGAATGGGGCGCTTAGCGGCGCTAGTTAGCGGGGGAGTGTGTAGAATTAACCGATTCAACAGAAGGGCAAAGCGTTGCTTAACGATGCTGACCAGGAATTGTTCGACATCCGGCGCCTCGCCCTGCTGGTGGAGGTGGTCGAACAGGGATCCATTACCGCCGCGGCCGAGTTGATGATGTACACGCCCTCCGCCGTCTCGCAGCAGCTGCGGAAACTCGAGCAGGAAGTCGGGCAGCCGCTCCTCAACCGCCGCTCCCGCGGGGTGGTGCCCACTGAGGCCGGGCAGGTCCTCGCCGGCCACGCGCGCAAGATCATCGGGCAGATGCGCGCAGCGCAGTCCGACCTGGACCAGATCGCCGGCCTCAAGCGCGGCTCCCTGACCGTCGGAACCTTCCCGACGCTCGCCGGGTCCTTCCTCCCGCTGGTCATCCGGGCGTTCAAGAAGCGGTACCCGGCCATCGGCCTGTCCCTGCGCAGCGCGCGCTTCGATGACCTGGTCAGCGACCTGCAGTCCGGGGTGACCGGGCTGTGCCTGCTCTGGGACTACCCGTGGAACCGGTTCCAGGACGATTCCATCCGGATCACGGAGGTGTTCCAGGAAAGCACGGTCCTGCTGGTCTCGCGCAGCCATCCGCTGGCCGACCGCGACGAGATCCGGATGGAGGAGCTCCGCAAGGAATCTTGGATTGTCCGGGCCGAGGCCCACCCCGTCGTCGAGGTGCTGCAGCGCTCCGCCCACGAGGCCGGGTTCGAACCGACCATCGGCTTCCTCGCCAACGACTACCAGGAGGCGCAGGCCATGGTCAGCGTCGGCATGGGCGTGGCCATGGTGCCCAAGACCGCCGTGGCCCTGCAGCACCCCGACGTCCGGGTGATCAGCCTCGGCTCCGCCGCGCCCCTGCGGCGCGTGCTGCTGGCCCAGCGCCAGGACAAGGTCTACGCCCCGGCGGAGGTCGCCTTCCACTCCACGCTGCTCGAAATCGCCCGGGAACGCGCCGGGGACTACCTGTAACGACGACGGCGGTGGCCAAGAGCTCGGGCGCATAGACTCACCCTTGTGATTGAACCGTGGGCCGACGCGCCGCTCAAAGATCCAAGCGACGACAAACTTGACCGCCAACCATTCGTCAAAACGGTGGCCGGTCTCATTAACAACCTTGCCGACAGCAATGACAGCACGGTTCTAGGGTTGGTGGGCCCCTGGGGCTCAGGCAAAACAACCGTCCTGCATTATGTCGCCCGAGAACTGAACAGTTCCGTCAAAGTCGTTAAGTTCAATCCATGGTCCTTTAATGATGACGCGGGCCTGCTATCGGAACTTTATGCGGCCATCCTTGAAGCGTTTCCCAAGGGGTCGCATCAAAATATTCGCACGAAGGCAACTGGATTGCTGAGCAGGAGTGCCCCTGCCCTGAAGGCCTTGCCGGATTTTGGCGGTGCCGCGTCTGAGGCCCTAACAGCGCTTCTGCCGAGCAAGTCTTGGGATTCAGATTTTAAGGCTCTCGCTAAGGCGATACGCCAGGCCAGCGTCAAGGTATTGGTCCTAGTGGACGATGTTGACCGTCTTCAGCCCAAGGAATTATTGCTCCTCATGAAGACAGTTCGGCTGTTAGGTCGCTTCCCGCGTGTCAACTACCTGCTTGCCTTCGACAGGAACTCAACTATTAACACCCTGCGCATTGCCCTAGGCACGGAGAGACCCGCAGCTGAGGACTACTTAGAGAAGATCGTTCAATATCCTCTTGATCTGCCAGCGCCCCAACAGGGTTTCCTGCAGGGCATTGTGTTCGGGCATTTGAATCCGATACTGGACGAGGCATCTGCTCACGTCTTCCAGGTGAACGCCCGGGAACGCTTCGAGTCTTTCTACAGGGACCACATGTGGACGACGCTGGTTACGCCCAGAGCCTGTCACCGGTATGCCCTTCAGGCCAAGACTTTCCTCACCCTTGCCGAGGGAAATGTCGATGCAGCCGATTTTCTTGCACTCACCTTCCTGCGGCTATTTTTCCCTGATTTGTACAACAAGCTTCCGCTTTGGAAAGACCGCCTTACGGTCAGACAGCATGGGGAGAAGACGACCCCAAGCGAGTGGTTGCGGCTAGTGGAGAACTGTGGCTACACGAAGGAGGTAGCGGGCGATCTGGTAGACATGATCTGGCACATTTTTCCGCGTTCCGTGCCTCGCGAGTTCGCCTCCTTCGGCCTGGGGGGCTCCTACCGCGCTTATGACCAGGAATACTTCGATCGTTATTTTAATTTCTCGCTGCCAGTGGGCGACGTTTCCGACATAGCCGTGAAAAAGGACCTCCACCGGATTATGGATGGCGCAGTTCCAGTTGGTGCGTCCTGCACCGAAACGTTCGACCATCCCTTCCCGGAGGTGCAGATGTTAGCCGTTCGAAAAGGCAAGCGCCATACACCGTACGAGACTGACACCAGTCGGTTGGTCCACTTCCTTAGCTCCGCCCTATCCGGAGATCCGCTTGACTACCACGCCGTAGCCGATCCAGCACACTTGAAACTCGCTTGGCTGGAGCAGCTTGTAGAACGGCAGCAGGTATGGGCGGAGGAAGACGTTGATGAACTCATTCAAAGAATTGAACGGCCCGCCGCCCTCGGGGTAGTGCTCACAAGAGTGGCAGCATTGAACTCGGACCACGCTCGAGAAGCGCAATTTTCAACGGCTCCAGAGGAGGCGTCCACCCCTGTCGCATCGTTCGCCGATGATCTTGCGAGCAGATGGACCCCCATTGCCGCCTCATGGCTTATATCAGAATGGCAGAGGGAGGATGCCGATACCTCCGACCAAGAAGTTCTCGACGTGTGGAATTCCATCTTGAGCCTGGAAGGTTTAGGTCACCTGCAAGAACAGACAGCTAAAGCGCTACAAAGTGGCGGCTTATCACTTTCCGCACTGGCTTCCAAGTTTGTTTTCCCAGCTCGGCTGGTCGCGGACTACAGGGCTCCAGCAACAGACCTATTCTTTGACATCGCGAAACTGGTGGCCAGTGTTCCCTTAGAAGTGTTGGTATCGGCGGACTTGGAAGGCCCGGGCATACGCCACGGATTGCCTGATGGAACAACCGCTTCCCGCCACGATCGCAGACGACTCGCTACCGAAGGACTTCTCAAGTGGCGAGCAGACCGTGCCGCAGAGGGACCGCAACAGGGTGTGTGACGAGCCTTAGAGACCTCCTCGGAACTGCAGCTCCTTCACGGGTCTGGACGAGCGCCGGACACTTGAAGTGGGACTTTTGCCCGCTCCCAGCTGCCAATCCCGGCCACCTAACCCAAAGGTTGCTCAGATCAACACTCTTTTTAAAGCCGAGTGTGTCGCGTGGGAACAACACCGAGGAGGCCAAACGTCCAAGGCCGCCCGGATTGAGGTCACAGCCATCAACCGCATCATGGAACTTGGCGATTGATGCGCCCAGCTCCGGCAGGGCGTGATCGAGGGGGCGACGGAACAAGGGCGCGTCAGATTGCCCGCATAAGCGGCGAGCTCTTCATGCCCCGCCCTTGCCCCACAATCGAAGACGTGTTGGGGGCGTTCCCTCCCGGCCGACCCCTGATGAGGAAGACCCAAAGGAGGACGAAGTTCGGGCGGCCTACCGGAGCGACCGTCTCACGACATTTACTCTTAAACAGCCTGTTCTTAAACAGAACGCTGCTGGTACTTCGGATGATCCGGGTATTCTTTTGCGAAGATAATGCCGGACTACCTTCCCCGGGCGGTGCTCACCGGTATAGCCGAGTTCCCGAGCGAGTTCGGCAGGTTCATATGTAGCCACAACTCTGAGTGTAGGCGTGACCTGACGACGTCAGAGGTGACCGTTGACCTTGAGTGCCCGTATTTGGATCCGTACACGGAGCGGCAAACCGGCCATTTCAAGCTGGGCTACCAGTGGGTCGTGCAGCGGGAATTTAGGAGGTCAAGAAAACTGATCATCACGCAATGGTTCCGGGCTTCGGCCCGTACCGCCGAGCCAGTACAGTGCGGTATCGACATCCCTCGCGGACCAAGTGTGCCCGTACCGGCTTGCCGTCGACCGCAGATCTTCGACCAGTTCCATGTATCGTCCATACCGCCCGCGGGCAGGGGAGAGCGAGAGGCCTAGGGTCTCCAGCCCGGTTTGGGCACGCTCGTCGTATATCGCCATTCGTTCGGGAGCCGCGGCTAGCAGAAGGGCTGAAGCGAGTGCATCTCCCGTTTTGAATCCAGGAAGAGGCGAGAGCGCTGCCCGGCCGGCAGAAGCCGCCTTAGGTACGGGTAGTGACACATCGGTGACGGCAGACACGGCCTTCTCCGTTATTTCCCTGACTTCATCTTCGGACTTGACCATCAGCTCGCGGACCCAGGGTGTATCCGCGCGCAGGCGTTTCCAGAACAGCAAGGCCCCGATGTCGGCCTTGCCGATGCTGGCCGTCGCGCGAATTCGGTCTGCGACCTCGGTGAGGACCTCGTCGTATGCCCGCGATGTGCCTGAGATGTAGGCGGCGTGGGAGTCTCGAAGTGTCTCCCATGCCTGCAGGCGGAGGACATGGGGTGTGTGGTCCGGTGCGTTCATGTTTTGACGATGCCACAGCTTCGCCCGTTCGCCGGCGGATCCTAAACAGTGTCGTGTTGCCGGAGCTCGACGGGCGTAGTCTCGCTCGGCCCCCACTGTGAGGTCTCCCGGCGTCGCGGTCATTTTGTCGGCGCCCTCGCCTAGTATCGGTCTGAGCAGAGTTTTGCACGTTCGGATCTTGATTTGGGGGACTGTGAAAGCACTTGAAGCCTGGCCGATACTTACACCGGAGGAGCGCTCCCTGTTGGGTCTTGCCCGGCGTGCTCCCAAACCCGAAGTTACTGTGGCGGCGAGGCACCAAGAAGTGTTGGACATGTGGGACGACGATAATCGGTTCGGGCCGCATGAAATTCCAGCCACGTCCCCGGTAAAGGTTCGGTGGATTTGTTCCGAGGGGCACAGGTTCGTTGAGTCCGCTGTGGTTCAGTGTGGTGCTGCATCGGGGTGGCGTCAGAAAGCCGGCGGATCGCGGGCCTGTCTGAACTGTGTGGAAGAACGCATGTATGGCCGGGTGACCCTCGACTGTGGTCACGCGGTGATTGCCCGGCCCGGCGTCGAGAACCAAGCGATGTGTCGCGCATGCTGGCGAGCGGGAAGAACTGACTACACGGCGCCAACAATGAAAGCTTCGGGTCCTAAATATCCCGCAGGCTCGGTCATCCAATCTCGTAATCTCTTGACCTCTAAGACGGAACAGGAGGTGAGAGACAAGCTTGTCGCTGCAGGCTTTGCAGTCCATAAGCTCCGGAGTGCGATTCAGTGCGGTCATGAACCACAGCGCAACAACTTTCCGGTTCTGACGCCGGACATCCTTATCTCCAAGGCAAAGGTATGCGTTGAGGTCGACCCGGCCTATACACACGCTGGCGACGAGGAAAAAGACAAGACACGCAACGACCTTCTCGCGGGCGTCGGATGGCAGGTCGTGAGGTTACGGCTAGGCGGGCTGGGACCCATCGGCAAGTACGACGTCCTGGCGGAATCTGAGAGCGTCACCAAGGAGGTGATGGACGCTCTCGTATTGGCCGTGTCCGACGCTGTTGAGGGTCGCCCCGGCAGCATCCGAACAATCAGGAAGAAGGAATCATCCACACCCCGCAAGAAATCACGGCTGGGAGCGATTGCGGAGCATACGTACTATGAAAATGCGTTTTACATCTCTTGGAAATTGACTTCCGGTGCCGTGCTGCGGATGGTGGCGATGGACTCTGGCCGATACCTGGCTATCGCCGAGAGGTCGGAAGCCCCACGTTTCATTTGTGCGCTCGGTTTGGACAAGGTTCCCCGTTCAGAGTGGCGCGGCGCCGTGGAAGGTGTTTTGCATGGGATGTCAGATTCGGATTTTGTCCCGGTCTCGACGTTCCCTTGGGGAGACGAACTGTTCATTGGTCCGCAAGCTAAAGCGGTCGGCATCTCGCTAAAGTTCCACCTGGGCGCCAGCTCGTGGGGTCTGACCGCCAACGTCGAGGGTGCAGATGCTTTTACGGAGGTGGGCTTGTGTGCCGGCAGCGAAGTTCTCACCCAGTTGCACCCTGAAGCGGTTGAACGGGGCTGGCGGATAGGCGACGTTCAGCTGAGAACCGGACGGTACGGCGCGTACCAAGAGATGCAGCTCGTGCGCCAGCCTCCGGAAGAGACAGAGTGACTGCGTTTGATAACTAACTACAAAGAAACCACCGGAACCGTCGTGCACTGGTGGCATGCGGTTGATCGACAGCTACCGTGGGATGCCGAGGAGCTCAGGCGTCGGTGGCCCAAATCTCCCATTTGTTCGCGCAGCACCGTTTGACGATCGCGTCAGGATGCCCGTTCTGCAGCTCGCCTGGCCTGGTGATTAGTTCGGCGATCGGATGACCCAGAGGGCAGGACAGCAATCGGACGAGGCTTCTGCACATCCCGTTCCTCCATTGTCTTTTGCATCCACCCGGCAGTTGCTGAAGGCCCATACGTCGTTATCGAGCAGCTCCTCCAGCCGGGCGAGATCGCGGAGAGACGGTCGGTGGGCGGCCGAATTGGCGGAAGGAAAGTGCAGCAACGGAAGCCTTCTGGGGCGCTATGCCAGCTAAGGGGATCCCCACACCCCGAGCCGGTAGCGCGTCGTGCGCTACCGCTCATCATCACCGGCCCGGAGGCTCAGCGGCAAGTGGGGCGCGCGGGCGGCTTCTGTCGGCTGCGCCGCGTTACCGGTCCGGAAGTTCGCGACCGCCCCGGATGCACATTTGTGCAACAGCTCACAACTGCCCACACGTCGGGCCACGGACGCGCAAAAAGCTACTGACCAGTAACTTCGTACCGCGAAGCACCCGTTTCCGCGGCCCGGGGAGGACCCGACCGCGGGCCGATAATCCTGCACATCCGTGCAAATCCATGGTCCTGCCGGCCTGCGGGCTGCCTAGGATTTGAAGACCGAGGCCAAGCCCCGGTTGCGAAAGAACACCATCTGGCACCACTCGCCGACACGAACAAAGAGGTTTCCATGTCGCTGCTCACCAGAGCCCTGTCCATCGCCGCCGCCGCGGTCCTCGCCGCTTCCCTCTCCGCCGCGCCGGCCCAAGCAGACACTCTCGATGTCGCCCCGCCTGGCGCCAACGACTGGACCTGCAAGCCGTCCGCTGAGCACCCCTATCCCGTCATCCTGGTGCCCGGCACCTTCGAAAGCATGGCCAAGAACTGGTCCACCCTCTCGCCCTACCTGAAGAGCCAGGGGTACTGCGTGTTCGCGCTCAACTACGGTGAAACCAACGGCGTCTACGCCACCGCGCCGGTGGCCGACTCCGCTAAGGAACTGGCTCCGTTCGTGGACGCGGTCCGCGCCGCCACCGGCGCCAAGAAAGTGGATCTGGTGGGCCACAGCCAGGGCGGCATGATGCCCCGCTACTACATGGGCTTCCTCGGCGGAGCGAAGTACGTCCATCACCTGGTGGGCATCGCACCCTCCAACCACGGCACGAAAGGCCTGATCGTCCCGCCGCCGGATTTCGTCCCTCCGCCGGAGTACACCGCCTTGAACTGCGCGTCCTGCGCCGACCAGCAGGCGGGGTCGGCCTTCATGCAGCAGCTCAATTCCATCGGTGACACCGTTGCCGGACCGTCGTACACGGTGCTCTCCACGGTCTACGACGAGGTGGTCATTCCCTACAACAGCCAGTTCCTTAGCGGCACGGCGAAGCAGGTCACCAACATCACCATCCAGGACAAGTGCCCCGCCGACGTCTTCGAGCACGATCAGACGCCGAACGACCCCGTGGTGCACCAGCTCGTGGCGCATGCCCTGGGACAGGTCTCCGGCCCTGCCGATCCGGCCTACCAGCCCGCCTGCCTCTAGCCGGGGGCCGACGCGACGGCGGCGCGCAGCCCGTTCACCGCCCCGGCCGCAGCCCGCTCACCGCCCTGCGATGTGCCCCGCCACAAACTCCGCATCATCGCCCACCACGGACAGCGTGGCGGAGAGATGCTTGGTGAGCCAGGGAAGGCCCACGGCATAGAGACCCGGGACCTCAGTGACGCCCCGGCGGTGACGCGGGTAGTTCCACGCGTCCAGCACCGGCAGGTCCAGGAAACTGAAGTCCAGGCCGTAGCCGGTGCACCAGATCACCGAGGTGACACCCTCGGCAGCCAGATCGAGCCGCGCCCCCGTATCTGCGGGCAGCCAGTTGTCCGCCGGCGAGGGCTCCGCCGGCGGGGCGTCGATGGCTGCCGCGGCGATGTAGGCGTCGGCCATCCGCCCCAGCCGCTCGCGGAACCCCGCCTCCACCAAGGCGAGGCGTGCGGGGAGATCGTCGCTGAAGATGAGATCGCCGTCGACCGCGCCCTCAAACCGGCCGTGCAGTCGGACACCCCGGCGGCCGAGGTCGCGCAGGTGGATGCTGTGGCCGCCGTCGTTGCCGGAGATCAGCGGGTTGCACAAAAAGCGGGCCGCCGGCGAGGGAAGCTGTTCCGCCTGGAGGCCGTTGATGCCGTACTCGGGGCCGTGGAGGTTGAGCTGCAGGATCCAGTGGAAGACATCCTGGCCGCGGTAGCGCCGCGGAGCCTCGGGACAGGTGGAGACGGCCAGATGGACCTCCCGGCCGGCGTCGAGCAGGTCCTCGGTGATCTGCCCGCCCGACTGCCCGGTGCCCACCACCAGCACGGCGCCGGCGGGGAGCTGCCGGGCGTTGCGGTAATCGTGGCTGTGCAGCTGACGGATGTGCCGGGGGAGTGTGGCGGCCGACGCCGGAATCCGCGGACGCTGGAAGGCGCCGTTCGCGAGGACCACGTTCCGTGCGTGCCAGCGGCCCTGATTGGTCTCCACCGTGAAGCGGCCGTCGACGACGCCGACCCGGGTTACCTCCGTGCCGAGCCGGACCGGCGCCTTGATCCGCGCGGCGTAGTCGCGGAAGAGCGCGATCACCTGGTCCCGGGGGAGGGAGGCGTCCGGCTCGGGACCGTCGTAGCTAAGCTCCGGCAGCAGGAAGGCAAAGTTCGGGGTGTTCAGGTAAAACGAATCCCAGCGGTCCTGCCAGGCGCCCCCCAGCGCGTCCCGCCGCTCCAGCAGTTCATGCTCGACGCCGTGCCGCCCCAGCCAGTAGCTGGTTGCCAAGCCGGCCTGCCCCGCGCCGATCACCAGGGTGTCGATCTCTTCAACGGGTTCCGCGCCGCGGGAGGGCATGGCTACTTCTTCGCGGCCTTGGGCGCCTTCGGCGGGAGGGCCGCCACGTGCTCGAACGCCTTTTCCACCCAGGCCCTGGCCCGCGCCTCGTCGCCGCCGTCGCCGTTCCAGACCTCCGGCAACCCGGTGTAGCCGCCCATCGGCCGCTCGGCCGGCCCGAACGGAACGGTCCGCTCCGTGCTTTCGAGCGTCGCCTTGTCCGCCGCGCCCAGCTTCACCCCGACAGTGGGACCGAACAGGCCGGCGAACATGTTCCCGTTCACGAATGCCCCGAGGTTGCCGAACATCGGCTTGATGGCTACCTCGGGGCGGTCGGGCATGATCGCGCGGAAGTGTTCCTTGTCGGCGTCGGATGCCTTGGGCATCTCCATGGGCACCTCCCGAAACAGGTGGAAGGAGTAGGTAACCGCAGGATATGCCCGCCGCCGCGCCGGGTACAGGCCCCTGCCCCGCTACTGCAGCCCCGGCGCCCCGTCCCGAATCTCGAACGAGGCTTTCGTGCTCACCGGAGCGCCCGGCGTCGTGACATAGTCCAGCGTCCGGAAGTCAGCGGTCATCGCGTCCCTGGTGATGCGGGTGTTCACGTAGCCGCGGTTGTCGTTGGTGAACTTCAGGTGCGGGTTCCAGGCCATCGTTGCGTCCGTGGTTGAGCCGGTGCCGTCGCCGGTGGAGGTGACGGAGGTGCAGACCAGTTCCGAGCCGACCACGGGGGAGGCCGGGTTCTTGTAGTCGATTTTGACGTCGTTGGCCCAGTTGCGGTGCACGTCGCCGGTGAGGACGACGGCGTTGCGCACGTTGGCGTCCACCCAGCCCTGCGTGATGCGGCGGCGCGACGCGGCGTAGCCGTCCCAGCCGTCCATGGAGACGTTGTCGATCTCCGGTGCCTGGTTCCGGTCCCGCTCGGCGAAGAAGACCTGCTGGCCGAGGATGTCCCAGCGCTGGGTGGAGTTCTTGAACCCGTCCAGCAGCCACTTCTCCTGCTCGGCGCCGGTGATGGTGCGGTCCTCGGCCAGCCGCTCGGCGACGTTCTTCCGCCAGCCGTCGCCGGCCAGCTGGTCATCCCGGTACTGCCGGGTATCCATCATGTGGAAGTTGGCCAGCTGGCCCCACTGCAGCTTCCGATAGATCTTCATGTCGGCGCCCGCCGGCACCGACGAGGCCCGCAGCGGCATGTTCTCGTAGTACGCCTGGAACGCCGCCGCCCGGCGCTGCCGGAAATGCTCGGTGGTGTCGTTCAGTTGTCCGGGATCCCGGTTCTCCGGCACGTCGTCGGCCCAGTTGTTGTCCACCTCGTGGTCGTCCCACACGACCAGCCACGGCGCCACCGCGTGCGCGGCCTGCAGGTCGGCGTCGGCCTTGTACTGTGCATGTCGCTGCCGGTAGCCGGCCAGGTTCACGGTCTCCGGGCCAGCGTGGTCGCGCGGGTTGCCACCGCCGATCACGTAGCTGTTCTTCTTGTACTCGTACAGGTAATCGCCCAGATGCAGCACCAGGTCCGGGTGATCCTGTGCCAGCCGGGCGTAGGCGGTGAAGTAGCCGTGCTCGTATTGCGCGCAGCTGGCGAACGCCATGGCCAGCGCCGCCGGCGTCTCGTGCAGTGCCGGGCTGGTCAGGGTCCGGCCCACCGGGCTGAGGTGCCGGCCGGTGCGGAACCGGTAGAAGTATTCGCGTCCCGGCCGCAGGCCGCGCAGCTCCACGTGCACCGAGTGGGCGGTTTCGATCCGGGCCTGTTCGACGCCGCGGGCCACCACCGTGCGCATCCCCGCGTCCTCCGCCACTTCCCACGCCACCGCGACGTTGCGCGACGGCATCCCGCCCAGGCCGTCCCCGGCCACCGGGTCCACCGCGAGTCGGGTCCAGATCACGAAGCCGTCCGGCCACGGCTCGCCGGAAGCGATGCCGAGCTGGAAGGGATCGGTGCGGAGGCCGGCGTCGTCCGCGGTGGAAACGGCGACGGCGGCACCCGGCCAGGCGGCGACGAGTCCGGCCCCGAGGCCGGCGGAAAGAACGGATCTGCGCGAAATGTTGTCCATGCCCGCCACGGTATTCACGGCGGGTTGACAGCGTGCGTGGGCGATATGAATGGCCAGTTAACTGTGTGACAAGACCTGCGAGATTGGGTCGGGTCCCCCGCCCGATGGCCCTATCGCACGCCGTCGCCCGGTGGGAGGATGAGCGGGCGCGGCCCGGCCTCCCAAAGGCGCCGGGCTTTTAAAGACCGCCGCACTCACCGAACGGAAGGACCATCATGAAGGCAGCACGTTTCCATGGCCGCAAGGACATCCGGATCGAGGACATCCCGGAGCCGGAGCTTCGTGCCGGCGCGGTGAAGATCGACGTCGCGTGGTGCGGTATCTGCGGCACTGACCTGCACGAATACCTGGAAGGCCCCATCTTCTGCCCCGCACCGGGGCACCCGCACCCCCTCTCGCACGAGGAGTCACCGGTGACCCTGGGGCACGAGTTCTCCGGAACGGTCTCCGAGGTCGGCGACGGGGTGGAGGGGATCGCGGTGGGCGACAACGTCGTCGTCGAACCGTATTTCGTGGACGGCGACTGCGACATGTGCCAGGCCGGCAGCTACCACTTGTGCCGGCAGATGGGTTTCATCGGGCTCTCCGGCGGCGGGGGCGGGCTCAGCGAAAAGATCGTGGTGGACCGGCGGTGGGTTCACCCCATCGGCGACATTCCCCTGGATGAGGCGGCCCTGATCGAGCCGCTCTCCGTGGCGCACCACGCGGTGGCGCGCAGCGGCGCCAAGGCCGGCGACGTCGCCCTGGTGGGCGGCTCAGGTCCTATCGGGTTGCTGACCGCGGCCGTTCTCAAAGGCATGGGCGTGACCACGATCATCAGCGAACTGACCCAGGCGCGGAAGGAGAAAGCCGTCTCCAGCGGCGTGGCGGACCATGTGCTGGACCCCAGCCAGGAGGACGTCCCGGCCCGGGTGCTGGAACTCACCGGCGGGACCGGCGCCGACGTCTCCTTCGAATGCGCGGGCGTGAACGCGGTGCTGGACACCATGCTCGACGCCGTCCGGCCCGGGGGAGTGGTGGTCAACGTGTCCATCTGGGGCGCGCCCGCCACCGTGGACATGCAGAAGCTCGTGCTCAAGGAGATCGACCTGCGCGGCACCATCGCCTACGTCCGCGACCATCCCGCGGTCATCAAGATGGTGCAGGAGGGCGAGGTGGACCTCAAGCCGTTCATTACCGGCAGGATCGCGCTGGACGACCTCGTGGAGCAGGGCTTCGACACCCTCATCAACCACAAGGACACGGCCGTGAAGGTGCTGGTGCATCCGTAGAGCCTGGAGCCTGTAAAACATCGCGTCACCGCCCCGCGATGTGCCCCGCCACGAACTCCGCGTCGTCGCCGACCACGGACAGCGTGGCCGACAGGTGCTTCGTGAGCCACGGCAGTCCCACGGCATAGAGGCCCGGGACCTCGGTGACGCCGCGCCTGTGCCGCGGGTAGTTCCACTCGTCGAGCACCGGCACGTCCAGGAAGCCGAAGTCCAAGCCGTAGCCGGTACACCAGATGACCGACGTGACACCCTCGGCAGCCAGGTTGAGCCGCGCCCCCGATTCTGCCGGCAGCCAGTCGTCCGTCGGCATGGGCTCTGCGGGCGGGGCGCTGATACCGGCCGCGGCGATGTAGGCGTCGGCCATCCGCCCCAGCCGCGCACCGAACCCCGCCTCCACCAGAGCGAGGCGTGCGGGGAGGTCATCGCTGAAGGCGAGGACGCCGTCGTCCGCTCCCTCAAACCGGCCGTGCAGGCGGACGCCGCGACGGCCGAGCGCCCGCAGGTGGATGCTGTGGCCGCCGTCGTTGCCGGAAATCAGCGGGTTGCACATGAAACGCGCGGCCGGTGAGGACAGCTGGTCCCCCTGGAGGCCGTTGATGCCGAACCCGGGGCCGTGCAGGTTGACCTGCAGGATCCAGTAGAAAACATCCCGGCCGCGGTACCGCCGCGGAGCCTCGGGACAGGCGGAGACGGAAAGGTGGACCTCCCGGCCGGCGTCGAGCAAGTCCTCGGTAATCTGGCCGCCGGACTGCCCGGTCCCCACCACCAGCACGGCGCCGGCAGGGAGCTGCCGCGCGTTGCGGTAGTCGTGGCTGTGCAGCTGACGGATGTGCCGGGGGAGTGTGGCGGCCGACGCCGGAATCCGCGGCCGCTGGAAAGCGCCGTTCGCGAGGACCACGTTCCGTGCGTGCCAGCGGCCCTGATTGGTCTCCACCGTGAACCGTCCGTCGACGACGCCGACCCGGGTCACCTCCGTGCCGAGCCGGACCGGGGCACTGATCCGCGATGCATAGTCACGGAAGAGCGCGATCACCGCGTCCCGGGGGAGGAAGGCGTCCGGCTCGGGACCGTCGTAGCTCAGCCCCGGCAGCCGGAACGAAAAGTTCGGGGTGTTCAGGTAGAACGAATCCCAGCGGTCCTGCCAGGCGCCGCCCAGTTCCGGCCGCCGTTCCAGCAGTAGATGTTCGACGCCGGACCGGCCCAGCCAGTAGCTGGTGGCCAGGCCGGCCTGCCCGGCGCCGATCACTAGGGTGTCGACCTCGTGGACTGGGCCTGCACCGGGGGAGGGCATGGCTACTTCTTCGGAACCTTGGGGGACTTGGGAGCCTTGGGCGCCTTCGGCGGCAGCCCGGCCACGTTCTCGTAAGCCTTTTCCACCCAGGCCCTTGCCCTCGCCTCATCGCCGTCGCCCTCGCCGTTCCAGATCTCCGGCAAGCCGGTGTAGCCGCCCATGGGACGTTCGGCCGGCCCGAACGGTACCGTCCGCTCGGTACTTTCGAGCGTCTCCTTGTCGGCGGCGGAGAGCTTCACGCCGATGGTGGGGCCGAACAGGCCGGCGAACATGTTGCCGTTCACGAACGCGCCGAGGTTTCCGAACATCGGTTTGATGACCACCCCGGGGTGGTCCGGAATCACCGAGCGGAAGTGCTCCTTGTCGGCGTCGGACGCTTTGGGCATTTCCATCGGTACCTCCGGGACGCTGCGGGCCACGAACTGGCTTTTCCTGCAGGATATGCCTGCCGCCCGGTGCGGTACAGGCCGCCGTGAGGACGCTGGGGAACCGTCCGCCGCCCGGAAGAGGGAAGCGTCTGTAAGGATGGACTCCATGAATCAGAGCAGCATCCGCCAATATCAGGAATCGGTTACGGTCAACGCATCAGCCGAGACGCTCTACGACCTAGTCTCGGACATCACCCGCACGGGCGAGTGGAGCCCGGTGTGTACGTCATGCTGGTGGGACGACCAGGACAGCGCCGGCCGCGTCGGTGCCTGGTTCACCGGCCGTAACGAGCTCCCACAGCGGACGTGGGAGACCCGGTCGCAGGTGGTGGCTGCCGAGCGCGGTCGCGAATTCGCCTGGGTGGTGGGCGGCAAGTTCGTCCGGTGGGGCTTCACCATCACGCCGACCGACTCCGGAACCGTCCTGAGCGAAACGTGGGAGTTCCTGCCCGAGGGGATAGCCATGTTCGGCGAGAAATTCGGGGATGGGGCGGCCGCCCAAATCACCGATCGGACCCAGCAGGCCCTGGACGGCATCCCGAAGACCCTCGCCGCGATCAAGCGGATCGCCGAGTCCGTAGACGCAAACGAGGACGTGCGCTCCTAGACGAGTAACCGCCGTCGGCCGCCCGCCGTCGCCCCCGCGTCCGCCCGGATTAGACGCGTGCGGACGCGGCTGCCGGTCCCGCGCGGTCAGAACGGACGACGGCGGGAAGCCGGGGCCGCCGATCTACGGGCGGACGGGGGTGCTCGCCTCGTGTCCCACCACCGTGGTCCAGGGGCGGGCCGTCCACGACGTTACGACGCCGCCGGCGACATAGGGATCGACGGCGGCGAAAGCTCTGGCCGCCTCGAGGGCGTTCTCGCCGGTGAAGACGAGCAACCCGGTGAAGGGCCCGTCGCCCACAGCTCCGCCGAGCCAAAGGTCTCCCCGTTCCACGGCTTCCCACGCCGCCTTGAGGTGACCCGGGCGGTATTTCTCCCGGGTTTGAAGGTAGTCGTCCGCGTAGGAGTATTCGAGCACGGCGTGCATGGGTGACCGTCCATTTCATCTCGGATGTCGCTCGTTGTCTCTGTAGGCTACCCCCGGCACCTGGCCCTTACACGGCCCCCATCTGATCGAGAAGCGCAGGCACGCTCCCCACCGTCCAGCCACCGTCCAGCCGCCGTCCGAATGTAACGAACTGGTAACATGGGGCTGATGGCGAATCAGTCTGGTCAAACACGAGTCACCCAATTGGACGGCCTCCGCGGGATCGCCGCCTTGGTCGTGGTCGCGTGCCATCTGCTCTCCGTCGTCCCCGGAATCGGGGAGGTGGTCTTCGACGACCGCTCCGCGCCGCTGAACACGGGCGAAATGTGGGCGGTGTTCTCCCCGCTGCATCTGCTCTGGAACGGCACCCCCGCGGTCCACGTGTTCTTCGTGCTCTCCGGCTTCGTCCTGATCCTGCCGTTCACCAGGGCGGGCGCGGCCACCCGCTGGGCCACGTACTACGCCAAGCGGTTGCTGCGCCTCTACCTGCCGGCCTGGGCGGCCTTGGCCGTGGCGGTCGCGTTGATTGTGATGGTTCCCCGCACGGTGTCGCCGTTGCAGAGCTCGTGGGCGGACATGTATGTGGTGGACCCGAGCCTGGCGCGGGTGGCCAAGGACAGCCTGCTCCTGCTGGGCGCGAGCACTGTCAACACGCCGTTGTGGACGCTCAGGTGGGAAGTCCTGTTCTCCCTGCTGCTGCCGGCGTACGTCTTTGTTGCCCTGCGCTGGCGGCGCTTCTGGCACCTGAAGCTGGGCATCGTCGTGGGCCTGGCCGCGGTGGGCGCGGTGCAGCACATTGACTGGCTGATCTACCTGCCGATCTTCGCCATTGGCGCGATCCTCGGGGCCGAGCGTGATCGTATCCGTGAGCTGACCCGGTCATGGCCCCGCGTCGTCTGGCTCCCGGTGACCGCTGCCGGGCTGCTGCTGGCCAACGCGGAATGGTTCAGCCCCGAGAGGCCGGTGAAGGGCGTTGAGGCGCTTGTGACTGTCGGCGCGACGCTGCTCGTCCTCGTGTTCCTGCTGTGCAGCCCGGCGAAGAAGCTCGGAGACACCGCCGTCGCCCAATGGCTGGGCCGGATCTCCTTCAGTCTCTACCTGGTGCACCTGCCGATCATCTTGGCCGGCGGCACCCTGCTGCGGTCCGTCTCGCTTCCGCTGGCGCTCGCCGTCTCCGCGGTTGCCTCGTTCGGGGCCGCGGAGCTGTTCTACCGCTTCGTGGAGCAGCCCGCCCAGCGGCTCTCCGCCGCTACCGGGCGTGCGGTGGAGCGCCGCCTTGGTCGCAGTGACCGCGCCGAAAGCCCGGCGGGATCCGGCGTCGAGACCGCGGCGGGGACGACGTCGTCGGCGCCCGGCAACGCAGCTAGCGCCCGGCTGGGCGGCGACCTGCGCCCGCAAGGAGCGCCGACGTCGTCGGACCCGGCCTCCGACCGTGCACGGGAATCCGTCTCCTAGTGGGCTCCCGCAGGGGGCAACCGGAGCCCGAATGTGACGTTTGGTCATCCGGGCCGGAAAACTGCTGTAGTGTTGATCCTGTTGTTGTGTTTATGCAGTTCGTAGTTCAGGCAGTACGCACGGTCGAAAGTCCGTGTTCTTCTGAAGCAGCGGTTTTGAGCACCCCAAACAGGAGGACCCGAAAGTCGGGACAGTTCCTCCACCTTCACGAAGGACAAAAATAATGGCTACTGGTACCGTCAAATGGTTTAACGCTGAAAAGGGCTTCGGCTTCATTTCCCCCGATGACTCCTCGCAGGACGTTTTCGCGCACTACTCCGCGATCAACTCCTCCGGCTTCCGCTCCCTCGAAGAGAACCAGAAGGTCTCCTTCGAAACCGAGCAGGGCCCCAAGGGTCCTCAGGCCACCAACATCCAGGCTGTCTAATTCTTTAGATACCCGGGACCGTTAGGTTTCGAGCAGGGCCCGTCTTCGGACGGGCCCTGCTTTTGTTTAACCCGGATGTGCCTCGGCACCGTGGAAGGCGCACCCTGTGGCTGGGCCCTGCTACGTTGCTCTCTCACTTAGGGCGGGTTAGAACCCCTCGGAACAGCCATAAGTGAGAGAGCAACCGCCCCGGAACTGCCCGACGTCGGTCGCCCCACGCGCTTGCCGCCCTCGCCTCACCCGGCCTGCCGCCGCGCCACCCACCCGGCCAGCACCGGGTTGTCGATCTCCTTGGCCAGCCACCGCGCGGACTCCGCGGCGTCCGGATCTCCCAGCGCCGCCCGGTGCGACTGGGCCCGCACCGCGAACTCGCGCATCCCGGACCGGCTGGCCAGCGCGCCCAGCCGGTCCGCGAACTCCGATGCCCGCGGCGACCCCGCGGCCAGCGCCACCTCCGCCGCGACATCCAGCAGCCGGGCCGAGTACCAGAGGTACCACGGGCTGGGCTCCAGGCCCCGGCCCACCCAGTGTTCGGCGGCGGCCAGGTCCCCGTGCGCCAGGAACAGCCGCGCCTCGGCCCCGGCCGCGAGGGCCATGTAGCAGTGGTCGCCGGCCAGCTCGGCCATCACCCAGGACCGGTCGATCAGCGCCGCGGCCTCCTCGAGCCGACCTGCCGCCAGGTACGTCTCGCCGCGCAGCCCCGCGACGAACGGTTCGAACGCGGTCCAGTGCTCCGCGGCCACCCCGGCCAGGGCACGGTCCAGGCACGCCCCGGCCAGGCCCAGCTCGCCGCGGATCAGGTGCACGCGGCCCAGCAGCGCCTCGCCGAACGCCTGCTGCCGGCGGTTCCCGGCCTCCGCGGCCAGCCGCACCGACTCGGTCAGGGCGGCCACCCCGTCCCCGTACCGGGCGGTGTCCGAGGCGAGCATGCCCTGGATCGCCAGGATCCTCGACTGCTCGTCCGGGAACCCCTTCGCGGCCCGCATCGCGCGCTCCAGCCAGCCGGCGGCCCGGTCCGGGACGCCGCGTTGCACGGCCAGGTAGCCCAGCTCGCGGTAGGCGGCAGCGGCGGTGCGGGAGCCGCCGTCGGGCGCTTCTGCCGTTAGCGCGCGGTGCAGGAAGTCGGCCACCTCGGCGCCGCGGCCGCCCGCCTGGTGGATCACCGCACCCGCCAGCGTGACCAGCGCTTCGGCCAGCAGATGCCGTTCGCCCGCCCGCTGGGCGAGTTCGACGGCGAGGCGCAGCTGCGCGAGCCCGCGGTCCACCGCGCCGGCCGAGAGCGAGGCGGCGCCCGCGTCGAGGTAGGACCGCACGGTGGCCGCGTTCGCCGGGGTGCCGGATTCTGCGGCGGTCCCCGGTTCGGACAGGGCCCGGCGGACCTCTTCGGGCAGCGGTAAGCCCAGCTCCGCGCGGTACAGCTCGGCGAACTTGGTGACCTGCTCGCGCGCGCGGCGCTGGTCACCGAGGGCCACCAGCGCCTTGACGAGCACGGCGGTGCAGTCGGTGTTGAACGGATCTCGCTGCAACGCCGTTGACGCTAGGGCGGCCGCATCCGACGGGGCGCCGGCCGCCAGCGACGCCAGGGCGGCGTCGTAGAGCAGCGACTGCACCGCGTTCTCCAGCCGGTAGCGCTGGTCCGCGAGCCAGGACTCAAACACGGGGCTGTCGGCAAAGTTCAGGCCCTCCAGCAACTGGTCCTCGAAGCGTCTCGGGTCCAGGTCGCGGCCGCCTGCCGAACCAAGGAGCTCCAGCACGTCGCAGCGCCAGCCCGGCCCAAGGTCGAGCCGCAGGGGATCGCCCGCGATCGCGGCCCCGCCGAGCACCCGGCGCAGCTCGGACAGGTTCCAGCGCAGGGCGCCCAAAGGGTCCGCGGCGTCGGGAAAGAGGAGGGCTGCGGTCCGGGAGCGGCCGGCGCCGGCAGGGTTCAGGGCGAGGTAGGCCAGCACCGCCCAGGCCTTGCGGCCGCGGGGCTGCGGGGGAGCCGCGTCCGCGGACTCAGAGTCCGGGGGTGCTGGGTCAGGGGGTTCGATCCGGGGCGGGCCGAGGAGCCGAATCCAGGTGTCGGCCATACCGAATTTTACCGCCGGAACACGCTCACACGCCTGCTCACACGGTGGCTGAGGACACTGAACTCATCCACTCACCCACCACCACCGAGGTGCATTACCAATGGAAGTAATCGCCATCCTGCTCGCCGGATCCGCACTGGTCGCGATCCCCGGCACGTTCGTCGCCATCCTCCGCGACGGCCACGGCCACACCCCGGAGATCCGGTCCGACGAACCGTGGAAAGTCGGCAACCTGCCCAGCGAACCCTACGCGTCGGCGAACCGGAACTTCCCGCCCACCCTTTGGTTCCGCTAACCCACTAGCGGTAGGGCGCAGACGCGTGAGGGCCCTTCCCGGCATTCCGGGAAGGGCCCTCACATTGGTAACGGCGTTCTGGATTCCGGCATCCGGCTTGAAAGACCCACGGGTTGTGGCTGGCGGCGGTGCCCGGGTGGAGAGCTCGGTCAGAACCAGCAAGCCAGGCTTGATGCTGGAACTCTTGATCTGTACCTAGGACACCAGGGGCGCGGGCGGCGCCGGTTGAAGCTACTGTCAGAACATGGTGTCGGATGATTCTGTAAGGGATGCAAAGGCCAAATTGCGCGCGGAGGTTCGTCTCCGTCGTCGGACCCGGTTGGTGGGGGAGCAGGGGCCGGCAGCGGCTGGTCTGACGGAGCAGCTGATTGCCCTGGTTCGTCACCGGGCGCCTGCTTTGGTGGGCTGCTACCTCTCCGGCGGAGATGAACCGAACACTCGGCCGTTCCTGGGGTGGGCCGCCGCGAACGGCGTCGACGTTCTCGTTCCGGTGAGCAGGCGGGATGGGCTGCTGGACTGGGTGCCTGCGACTGGCGGCCCTGAGCAGGCTGGGTTGTTCGGCATTTCGGAGATGGTCGGTGAGGTGGTGCCTGCCAGTGTGTTTCAGCGCGTCGATCTGCTGCTTGTTCCTGCCGCGGCGGTTGACCGTTCGGGAATGCGGATGGGGTGGGGCCGCGGGTACTTTGACCGGGCTCTGGCTTCTCTGGAAGAGCCTCCTGCGGTGTTCGCCGTTATTTATGACGAGGAGTTCCTTGATGCGGTGCCGCGCGAGAGCCACGACCGGCCCGTCGACGGAGTGGTCACACCCAGCGGGATCAGAGTGTTCTGACTAGCAGCGCCTGCCGGGGCCGTGGCATGACACGGCGGGCCGGCCGGCGGTGTGGTGCCCGGTCAGAGGGTATCGGTCGGGGCTGCCCGGTGGTCTATGTCGGCCGTCAGCTTGTCGATCCGGTCCAGGGCGGCGTTGAGGTGCTTGACCGTCGCCCACAAGTTTGGATGCTCGTGGCGGATCTGTTCGAGTGTGGCGCCGGCCGAGGTCAGGGTCGACAGATCGTAGCTGACGTTGGTGCGCGCTCCCGTCAGTGCTGCTCTTAGGGCCCCGAAGGCGACGACCACATCGGCGATAAGCGCAGGGTTGCCGTGGGCTGCAAGCCATTCCAGGTCCGTGATGGCATCGATGGCGCGTCCGCCGAGCAGGGCAGAGGATTTTGCGGCTTCGACGGAGGCTTTATGTATTGCGTCCTCGCGTTCGGGCCCGGGTTCGAGCCGGAAAGCGGCCCCGAAAGCTTTGGATGCGGACGAGTCGTCGTCGGCCAAGTGGAGAGCGGCTTGCCGCAGTGAGCGCGCCCGGGTATGAACATTGTCGAGTTCAGCGCGTTGGTGCTCATCGGCGTCGGTGTATCCGGCCACCATCGACGTCAGTGACGCGGCAATGGCAAGCATCAACCCGGCACCAGCGCCACCACCGGGGGAACCCACGGATTCCGCCAACGCCAGCGTCCACTCCTCAACCGTCGAACGCCGGGTTGTCACCGCTTCAGAATCAGCCATGAAACTAAGTCTGCCCTGAAGGTTTGTGTGCCGTCACCTGACTGCCACGCCAACAGGACGACGAAGAAGTTCCTGTGGAGCCGTCATAATCAGCTCATTCCTGCTGGTCAGGCCACCGGAGGAGCCGCGACTGGATCCATTTTCTCGGCACGTTGCCGGATTCCCTGGAGCATTCTTCGCTCCATCGTGAACCAGCACGCGTCGATTGTGCGGGGAGCAGGGCCGCGACCGGCCAGCCCGGGCATGACCCCCTCAAAAACCAGTGGGCCCCTCCCGGAAGCTTCCGGGAAGGGCCCACTGGCGTCGCTGCGGTCCGCGCGTCGTTCCTTACGGCGTCGGCATGCCGCCGTTGACATTCAGCGTCTCGCCGATCACGTAGCTGGACTCGGACGAGGCGAGGAACACGTAGGCCGGGGCGAGTTCGGCCGGCTGGCCGGCGCGGCCCAGCGGGGTTTCCTTGCCGAATTCCGGCAGGTCCTCGGTGGGCTGGCCGCCGCTGGGCTGCAACGGGGTCCAGATCGGGCCGGGCGCCACCGCGTTGACCCGGATGCCCTTGGGCGCCAGCTGCTGGGCCAGGCCCTTGGTGAAGTTGTTGATCGCGCCCTTGGTGGAGGCGTAGTCCACCAGCGTCTCCGACGGGCTGTAGGCCTGGATGGACGTGGTGTTGATGATGCTCGACCCGGCCGGCAGGTGCGGCAACGCCTCCTTGGTCAGCCAGAACATGGCGTAAACGTTGGTCTTGTAGGTGTGGTCGAACTGGACGTCGTCGATGTCGCCGAGCGCCTTCTGCGCCACCTGCTTGCCGGCGTTGTTGACCAGGATGTCCAGGCCGCCGAGTTCCCGCACCGCCGTCTCCACGAGCTCGCGGCAGACGGACGAATCCTTGAGGTCACCGGGGACCTTGACCGCCTTGCGCCCGGCCTTCTCGATCAGCTCCGCGATCCGGCTGGCGTCCTCTTCCTCCTCCGGCAGGTAGGACATCACGACGTCGGCGCCCTCCCGGGCGAACGCGATCGCCGTCGCGGCGCCGATGCCTGAGTCCGCGCCGGTGACGATCGCCTTGCGGCCCTCCAGCCGGCCGGTGCCCCGGTAGGTGTCCTCGCCGTGATCCGCTTTCGGTGTCATCGTGGCGTCCAGGCCGGGTTCCGGCTGGCTCTGCTCGGGCGGCTCGATCTGCTCGTAGGCCGTCACGGGGTTCCTGAACGTGTACTGGTCAGTCATTGTTCTCCTCCGATGGTTGCGTTGCGCCCGGGCTCTCGTGGACGGGGCCGGGCGTCGACGGCGGGTGGATCCCACAACACGCTAAGCATGCTTAGTAATTACCCTAGTCACGGAAGGGGAGAGTGCGCAACGGGGGAGCGCCGGCTGGGCGTGGCCAGGAAGCGGGCTCGGTGTGGCATTCGCAGTCCGGCGTCCGGCCGCGTGCCCTGGGAAGACCGGCTTTGCGCCCTCACGAAGTTTTTTCTGTGAACTGTTGACCGATTATCTTGTGTTGTTTACTGTAAACAGTAATCAGGAGGACGACGATGTTCGAAGCACGACCGATCAGGGCCGAGTCCCTGGGTGAACGCCTTGCCGGCGAGCTGCGGCGGGGCATAATCACCGGTGAGATCGCCGCCGGCACCCGCCTTGTCGAGGAGGACGTGGCCGAGACATTCAGTGTCAGCCGTGGGCCGGTGCGCGACGCGGTGAAACTGTTGCGCACCGAGGGCCTGGTCACCGGCTCCGGGCGCAATGTCGTGACCACCGCCCTCAGCGCCGCTGACATCGACGAGCTCATGGCACTGCGCGAGTCCTTCGAGCTCCTGGCCGTCGAGCGCGCCATGTCCGCCAACCGTGAGCTGCTCGTCCGCGACCTCAAGCTCGCGCTTGCCGATATGGAGTCCGCTGCGGCCGAACGGAATGCAGCGGCCTTCACCACCGCCGATATCCGGTTCCACTCGGCATTCTTCGAGTCGGCCGGGCTGACCAGGCTCAACCTCCTGTGGCACCAGTTCCGCCCGACGATCGAGGGTCTGCTGCACGCCTCCGGCCAGCAGATGGAGGACCTCGCATCGTCGGCACGTGAGCACACAGACCTCGCCACGCTGATCGGCGCCGGCAAAGTCCCCAAGGTTAAGGCGGAGCTGCACCGGCACCTGCAGACGACCTGTTCACGGCTCCAGTCCGCAGTTCCCCCCGCTCAACCATAGAGAAAGCGAAACCCAGATGAGATCAACGGCGATCAAGATGATGGCAATGGCGACCATGGCAGCACTTGCCATGAGCGCCTGTGCCCAGCGCGGCAGCGGAACGACCACCGAAGCGGCGGCCGACTTCCCCAGCAAGGACTTCACGCTCGTGGTGCACGCAGGCGCCGGCGGCGGGTCGGACCTCACAGCACGGACCCTCGCCAAGGAAATGGAGACCGACCTCGGCAAGTCCATCGTCGTGGAGAATCGCACCGGTGGTGGTGGCCGGGTGGGACTGACGTACCTCAAGCAGCGACCCGCCGACGGCTACAGCATCGGCTTCATCCCGGTCGAGGTGGCGATGCTCGGACACCAGGGTGCCGACATCAAGCCTGACCAATACACGGTCCTTGCGCAGGTCATGAACGCGCCGGCAACCCTCTCGGTGCCGAAGGACAGCCCATTCAAGACGCTGGAGGACGTCATCGCTGCCGCGAAGGCCAAGCCCGGGACGGTGACGGTCTCCAACTCCGGCGCAGGCGCCATCTGGGAGGCCGCCACCCTGGCGCTCGGCGAGGCCGCCGGTGCCGAGTTCAAACCGGTTCCGTACGACGGCGGTGCCCCCGCCGTCGCAGCCGGTGTCGCTGGAGAGGTCCAGGCTGTGATGGCGGGCGTGAGCGAGTCCAGCGCCGCCGCCAAGGACGGTCGTCTCCGGATCCTCGCGGTGATGGCACCCCAACGCGTCGAGGCGCTGCCCGACACCCCTACGGGCAAGGAACTCGGCGTCGACCTCGTCATCGGTGGCTGGGGCCTCATCGGCGCCCCCGCCGGCCTTCCGGATGACGTGAAGAAGAAGCTCGCCGACGCCGTCAACAAGGCGGCCTCCTCGGACACCTTCAAGCAGGTCATGACCAAGGCAGGCAACACGCCGCTCGCCACCACGCCGGCTGAGGCGTCGGCCTTCGCCGCCACCGAATTCCAACGCTTCGGACAGATCTACAAGTAATGGCCGCCACCCTCACCGTCGAGGGACAGCGGAGGACTGCCTCACCACTGCGTGAGGCAGTCCTCGGGCTGGTCTTCCTCGTGCTCGGCATCGTTATGCTCGTCCTCGCGCGGGGGATCGAGCTGCCCCAGCGCACCACGGCCGTCAGCCCGAGGATTTGGCCGGAGGCGCTGGCTATCGGGCTCATCGCCCTCTCGGCGCTTCAGGTGGTCGTCGCCTTCGTGGCCACCCCGGAAGCGGACGAGCAGGAGCCCTCCACCCGGCGGGGCGTCGCGCGCGTCATCGGGTTCATCGCCTGCATCCTCGCCTTCGGGCTGTTCTGGTACTACGTCCACTTCCTGATCTCCGCGTTCGTCCTGGTCGCCGCCCTCACGTGGGTGGGCGGCGGGCGTGGCGTCAAAGACCTGGTCATGTTCCCGGCCGTGATCGTCACGGTCCTCTACGTCTTGTTCGCCCTCCTCCTGAAGGTGCCGGTATGACAGCCCTGTTCGAAGGTTTCGAAGCGCTCTTCACGCTCCAGATCGCCCTCTGCATCCTGGCCGGCGCGGTGATCGGCATGCTCGTGGGAGCCTTTCCCGGGATTAGCGCCACCATGGCCGTGGCGCTCGCCAGTGCGTTCACGCTCACCATGGAGCCGCTGCCGGGCCTCGCGGTCCTCCTGACCATCCTCGTCGCGGCGCAGTTCGGTGACCGCGTGCCTGCCATCCTCATCAACACACCGGGAACGCCCGCGTCCATCGCGACGACCTTCGACGGCTACGCGCTCGCCAAGCAGGGCAAGGCGGGCATAGCGCTCACCTCATCGGCGTACGCGTCGGCCATCGGTGGCTTCGTGGGGATCGCGGTCCTCATGGTGGCCGCCATCCCCCTGTCTGAGTTCGCACTCGAGTTCGGGTCGCCGGAGATGTTCGCGCTCGTCGTCTTCGGGCTCACCATGATGATCGAGGTCTCGGGTGGCAAGATCATCAAGGGCCTCATCGCGGGACTATTCGGACTGGCGCTCGGAACCATCGGCCGCGACCCGCTCGATGGGTCCGACCGGTTCACCTTCGGGATACCTGAGCTCGTCGAGGGCATCCCGTTCATCGCGGTGATCATCGGCCTCTTCGGCATCACCGAGGTGTTCAACCAAATGCTGGAGCGCGGCCAGGCCCACGGTGCTGCCGTGACGAGCTTCGGACGCTGGTGGCCCAACCGCGCAGAGAACCGTGCCATGGTCAAGCCCGTGATCATCGGGTCGGCCGTCGGCACAGTGGTGGGCATTCTCCCCGCTGCCGGTGGCGACATCGGTGGCATCGTGGCCTGGGACCAGGCCCGCCGGCTGTCCAAGGAGCCCGAGCTCTTCGGCAAGGGATCCCTGGAAGGCCTGACGGCCGCTGACTCCTCGTCGAACGCCGGCGTCGGCGGCTCGGTCCTGACGACCTTGGCCCTCGGTGTCCCCGGAGACTCCGTGATGGCCGTGATGCTGGGTTCCATGATTATTTGGGGGATCCAGCCGGGTCCGAGCCTGTTCTCCCAGCACCCCGACCTCGTCTACTCCATCGCCGGCATCATGATCTTCGCGACGGTGCTCACCCTCGGGCTCAGCCTGCTGCGCATGCGCGGGGTCGCCAAGCTGCTCGACCTTCCGAGCAAGTACCTCTGGGCGGTCATCGTGACCTTCTGCATCGTGGGCACGTTTGCAGTCAACAACAGCGTCTTCGACGTCGGCATGATGATCCTGTTCGGAGCCGTCGGCCTGCTGTTCCGGCGCTTCGGCTTCCCGGCCGGACCCGTGGTCCTGGGTCTGATCCTGGGCCCGCTCGCGGAGCGGAACTTCCGCCGCTCCATGGAGATCGGCGGTCTGGAGACCATCTACACCAGCCCGATCGCCGTCGGCCTGATGGTGGCGGCGGTCCTCGCGCTCGCCGTGCCGCGGATCCGCTCCAGGGTCAAGGCGCGCAAAGCGGCGCAGAGGGTCGCATGACCGCGGCGGAGATCCACGTAGAGCAGGCGCCGGTGGTCCGACACGTCGTCGTCGATGGGGTGCCCGGCCAGTGCCATGCCAGCACGGTCTGCGTGGTGGCCGGAACCTTCCTCGTCGCGTGGTTCCAGGGCGACCACGAGGGCGCCGACAACAGCGAGATCTGGTTGTCGGCGGGCGACGGCGCGACGTGGTCGCAGCCCGTGGTGGTCAGTGCGGGGCTGGGCCCGTGCTGGAACCCGGTGCTCCACCTGCGGTGTGACGGGCGGGTCCTGCTGTACTTCAAGGTGGGTCGGGCTATTTCGTCATGGTCGACGATGTGGGTGGAATCCCTGGACGGTGGGCTGACCTGGTCCGCACCCGCTGAGCTCGTCGATGGTGACCACGGTGGCCGGGGCCCGGTCCGTACCCCGCCGGTGCGCCTGTCGTCCGGACGACTCGTCGCTGGAGCCTCGACCGAGACCTGGAGCGACGAACCTCAGTGGGATTCGTTCGTCGACCTCAGCGACGACGACGGACTGACCTGGCGGCGCCGCGACGACATCGTCGTCGACAGGGACCGGGTCAGCGGCGCAGGGATCATCCAGCCCACACTGTGGCAGTCCGCCGACGGAGCCGTCCGCCTCCTGGCGCGCAGCACCGCGGGGCGCCTCGTCTCCTCGGTCAGCCACGACGACGGGGACACCTGGGCTCCCGGAACGCTCAGCGCGGTCCCCAACAACAATTCGGGTGTCAGTGCCTGTGCCGTTGCGGATCTGGTCTACCTCGCGCACAACCCGGTCTCGGGTGACTGGGCGCCCCGTGCACCGCTGACGGTGTCCGTCAGCGCAGACCAAGGCCGCACCTGGCAACAACTGGTCACGCTCGAGGAGAGCCTCGAGGCCCGGCAGGGGAGTGGCGCCGGTGAGTACGCCCCCGCCGACTCAGGTGTGGTCACGACCGGTGCCAATGAGTTCTCGTACCCGACCCTCATAGTCATTCCGGGCGGCCTCGCCGTCTCCTACACCTGGCAGCGCCGTGGCATCCGCCTGGCACTGATCGACACCTCGAATCGGAGTTCATCATGAGTCCCTACCCTGGCGCCAACCTCATAAGCGCTGTCCCCACCCTCTTCGATGCACATGGTGCCGTCGACCTCGGAGCAAGCGGCGCGGTATACGCGCAGCTCGCCGAGCACGACATCGACGGGGTGTTCGTGGCGGGCACGACCGGTGAGTTCACGACGCTCACGGACGAGGAGCGCCTGGATGTCTGCGGAGCAGCCGCCGAGGCCTTCGGCCATCAGCGCACCTACTGGCACGTCGGGGCGGCTTCTCTGTACCAGGCGTCCCGGCTCACCAGTGCAGCGGTGGACCGGGGGGCCCAGCGGCTCGCAGCCCTGACCCCGCACTACTTCGCAGCAACCGAATCGTCGGTGCTCGCCTACTACGAGCGGCTCGTGGAGATCGCCGGGGACGTGCCCGTGTTCGCCTACCTCTTCGCCGCCAGGGCCACTACGACCGTGTCACCGGAGTTGCTCGCCAAAGTCGCGCAGACCGGTATCGCGGGCGTGAAAATCAGCGGGGAACCGCACGACACGGTGCGGCGCTACGTTGAGGCGCTCGGCCAGGATGCGGTGCCGGTGTACTCCGGGGCTGACGGCGAGTTCCTCGAGGTCGTCGCGGCCGGTGGTGCAGGTGTGGTCTCCGGGGTGTCCTCGGCGTTGCCACAGCCGTTCCTCGCCGTCCGCGACGCCCTGCGCTCCGGCGACGAGGCAGCCCTCGACGCCGCTCGTGCGAGGGCGCGGCGAGCGATTGAGGTGACGAAGCAGGGCGATATGGCCCACCTCAAGGCCGTCCTGGAGCTGCGTGGTCTTCCGGCGAGCACCCTGCGGGCCCCCCTGAACCCGATCACGCCGACCGAGCGCGCTGCCCTTGCGTCGAACGTCGCCGACCTGCTCTGAACGAGCGAAAACCCAAACGCCAGTGGGCCCTTCCCGAACGTTTCCGGGAAGCGCCCACTGGTTTGCTGCCACAGCCTGCGTGTCGTTCGTTACGGTGCCGGCACGCCGCCATTCACGTTCAGTGTCTCGCCCCGGACGAGCCGGACTCGGGGAAGGCCGGCACGCGTGCTCGGGGTAGCGCCGGAGCCCGCCACGGAACGCGTTCGACGTCGTCACCCCGCCGGTGCCCTCTCCGGCTTCGTGGCCGGTGTGCTGCGCGGAGCCGATACCCCGGCCCGGGCAGCGTTGGACGACCGGCAAGATGGTCAGCATGCAGCCCGCTCCCGCGTCGTGCTGTTTGAACCGTCAACCGGAGCCTCGGACGGCTCAGCCCCCAGTTGTGGCGGCGGCCGGCTACGCCGGCCGAGCGGGACGCATTGTCGGCATAGGTGAAGTGTGCTTCACTTATTGGGTGGAGGGGAGTATCCCCCAAATGTTCCGTCGTCAGTACGGCCGCCCCTGAGCGGCCCGGCGGACAGGCCCTCGGGGCCGGGAGAGACCTCCAGTTGGTGTTGACTGACTGGAAGCAGGTGCTCTTCGATGAATGTTCCTTTTTGGGCCTGGTTGGCCGTCCTTGGCGCGATTGTCCTGATGCTGGCGGTGGACCTGTTCGCCCACCGCAAGGCGCATGTGATCCGGGTCCGTGAAGCGGCATTGTGGTCCGCCGTCTGGGTCGCGTTCGGCGTCGGGTTCGGCGTGCTGGTATGGCAGCTGTACGGGGCCGAGTTCGGCCAGCAGTACTTCGCCGGATACCTGATCGAAAAGTCCCTGGCCGTGGACAACGTCTTCATCTGGGCAATCATCTTCACGTACTTCGCCGTACCCCGCGAGTACCAGCACCGGGTGCTGTTCCTTGGCGTCCTGGGCGCCCTGGTTTTCCGTGGCGTCTTCATCGCTGCAGGCGCCGCAATCATCGCCAGCGCCGAATGGGTGCTGTATGTCTTCGCCGCGTTCCTGCTCATCACCGGCTACCGGATGATCCGTCAGCGCAACGACCACCCGGAACCGGAGAAATCCCGGGCGCTGAAACTCTTCCGCCGGTACGTGCCCATGACCGACAAGTTCCACGGGCAGAAATTCCTGGTCCGCAAGAAGGGCCTGGTACTGGCCACCCCGCTGCTGGCGGTCCTGGCCCTGGTCGAGGTCACGGACATCATCTTCGCCGTCGATTCGATTCCCGCGATCTTCGCCGTCACCGACGAGGTGTTCCTGGTCTTCACGGCCAACGCCTTCGCGATCCTCGGCCTCCGCGCCATGTACTTCCTGCTCGCCGACCTGATGCACCGGTTCATTTACCTCAAGATCGGCCTGGCGCTCGTCCTGATCTGGGTCGGCATCAAGATGCTGCTCAAGATCGACATCTACTACATCCCCACCCCGCTGTCGCTGGGCGTCATCGCGTTTATCCTCGCCGTGGCCATCGGCGCGAGCCTGTGGGCCACCCGCGGCCAGGAGCGCAAGGCCCCGGCGGGGCCGGCGCACGCCCCGTTCGGGACGGCGACAGCCGAAGAGCTGGCTGAGCTGGAACCGCTGTGGCGGCGCCGCCGTGTTGGCAGCAGGACCACGACTGCGCGCATCCGGGATGCCGGGGAGTCCGACGCCGGGGAACCCGGCGCAGGGGAGTCCGGCGTCGACCCGCATGCGCCCGCAGAGAGTGAGCGCACATGAACGACGGCGTCCAACCCCCGTTGCCCCCGGCGCCGCCCACACCCGCGCGGCCGGCCTGGACCTTCCTCACGAACCACGGGCACGTCTTGCTGGCCGTCGCGGCGGACCCGCAGGCCCGCGTGGCCGACATCGCCGCCAGGGTCGGCGTCACCACACGCTCGACCCTTCAGATCCTCAAGGACCTGGAAGACGCTGGCTACCTGCACCGGACGCGGGACGGACGGCGGACGCGCTACGCCATCGAACCCCACCAGCACTTCCGCCACCCCGCTGTGGCCGGTTGGGAAATCGACGGACTGATCGGGCTGCTTTCGCCTTCCGCCGCGGCGGAGCCAGCGCACATGGTCCCGCCGGCCCCGGAGGGTCCGTGAGCCTGAGGCAGGCAGGCGCGCGAAGCGGTCCACCGGCCCGTGTCTTTGGATCCGGCCGGGACGCAAGCGCCGTCCCGGCCGGCGCATGCGTCCCGGCGCGCACTGTGACCCACTCCATAGACGCCCGGCACCCGCCGGCCGGGCATCCTGGCCCCGCTGAGACAGCCGAAATCCGCGGATTTCCGGGGGTTATGACGGGGGGAGGCGTCGTTGGGGGTCGATTTGTTCCGGGTCGGGTTCGTGTGTAAAGTAGTTCGAGTCGCCGCCGCTGAAGCGGAAAGATAGCGACCGACCCCCTGATAAACGGCCTGGAAAATGGCGCGGATATTTGCGCGCTGATGACGGGTGGGGATCCTGTTCGTGGGATTGGAAATCGCGGAAACGCCGGTTTGCAAAGCGTCACGGACTCGGGTAAGTTTGAAAAGTTGCTCCGGAGCGATCCTGGACCGTTGGGTTTGGGTGGTGCCGGGTGTGTCTGTTGTTTGAGAACTCAATAGTGTGCCAAGTTTGTTGATACCAATTTATTGTATTGAATTGGTTGATTGTGCCGGATCTGCCACCCCGTGGTGGGTTTGGTGTTTTTAGCTGGTTTCAAATTTTGTGCAGCCTGGTTCCGCGTTTTCCCGTGGTTCTTTGGTTGTGTCTGTTTTTCTTCAACGGAGAGTTTGATCCTGGCTCAGGATGAACGCTGGCGGCGTGCTTAACACATGCAAGTCGAACGATGATCCCAGCTTGCTGGGGGATTAGTGGCGAACGGGTGAGTAACACGTGAGTAACCTGCCCTTAACTCTGGGATAAGCCTGGGAAACTGGGTCTAATACCGGATATGACTCCTCATCGCATGGTGGGGGGTGGAAAGCTTTATTGTGGTTTTGGATGGACTCGCGGCCTATCAGCTTGTTGGTGAGGTAATGGCTCACCAAGGCGACGACGGGTAGCCGGCCTGAGAGGGTGACCGGCCACACTGGGACTGAGACACGGCCCAGACTCCTACGGGAGGCAGCAGTGGGGAATATTGCACAATGGGCGCAAGCCTGATGCAGCGACGCCGCGTGAGGGATGACGGCCTTCGGGTTGTAAACCTCTTTCAGTAGGGAAGAAGCGAAAGTGACGGTACCTGCAGAAGAAGCGCCGGCTAACTACGTGCCAGCAGCCGCGGTAATACGTAGGGCGCAAGCGTTATCCGGAATTATTGGGCGTAAAGAGCTCGTAGGCGGTTTGTCGCGTCTGCCGTGAAAGTCCGGGGCTCAACTCCGGATCTGCGGTGGGTACGGGCAGACTAGAGTGATGTAGGGGAGACTGGAATTCCTGGTGTAGCGGTGAAATGCGCAGATATCAGGAGGAACACCGATGGCGAAGGCAGGTCTCTGGGCATTAACTGACGCTGAGGAGCGAAAGCATGGGGAGCGAACAGGATTAGATACCCTGGTAGTCCATGCCGTAAACGTTGGGCACTAGGTGTGGGGGACATTCCACGTTTTCCGCGCCGTAGCTAACGCATTAAGTGCCCCGCCTGGGGAGTACGGCCGCAAGGCTAAAACTCAAAGGAATTGACGGGGGCCCGCACAAGCGGCGGAGCATGCGGATTAATTCGATGCAACGCGAAGAACCTTACCAAGGCTTGACATGGACCGGACCGGGCTGGAAACAGTCCTTCCCCTTTGGGGCCGGTTCACAGGTGGTGCATGGTTGTCGTCAGCTCGTGTCGTGAGATGTTGGGTTAAGTCCCGCAACGAGCGCAACCCTCGTTCCATGTTGCCAGCGCGTAATGGCGGGGACTCATGGGAGACTGCCGGGGTCAACTCGGAGGAAGGTGGGGACGACGTCAAATCATCATGCCCCTTATGTCTTGGGCTTCACGCATGCTACAATGGCCGGTACAAAGGGTTGCGATACTGTGAGGTGGAGCTAATCCCAAAAAGCCGGTCTCAGTTCGGATTGGGGTCTGCAACTCGACCCCATGAAGTCGGAGTCGCTAGTAATCGCAGATCAGCAACGCTGCGGTGAATACGTTCCCGGGCCTTGTACACACCGCCCGTCAAGTCACGAAAGTTGGTAACACCCGAAGCCGGTGGCCTAACCCCTTGTGGGAGGGAGCTGTCGAAGGTGGGACTGGCGATTGGGACTAAGTCGTAACAAGGTAGCCGTACCGGAAGGTGCGGCTGGATCACCTCCTTTCTAAGGAGCACCTACAACAACCCCGCCGGGCGTTATGCCTGTGTGGTGGTGTTGTCAGGAGTACGCCCGTTGCGCAGACGATTGTTCTGCGGCGGGTGCTCACGGGTGGAATATCAACAAATAGCGGCCGCATGGTTTTGTCCTTGCCCAGTACGGATGTGCTGCTCTCTTGTGGAGCAGGGTGTCCTGGAACGGCGGGGGCGGGACGCAGGCGGTTTAGTGTTTGGCACACTGTTGGGTCCTGAGACAACAGGACCATGGCTTGCGCGTTCTTCTCCTTTCGGGGGGTTGGGGGTGCGGGGTGTGGGACTTGTGTTTCTGGTTTCCCGGCTGCGACGAGCATGCACTGTTCGGTCCCTTTTGTGGGGGTCTGGTGTGTGGGGTGTGTGGTACGGGGTTGTTGTTTGAGAACTACATAGTGGACGCGAGCATCTTTTATAAGAAGCAATTTCCAAGAATATGAACCTGGATCTGGCTGCGCGTGATGGTGTCACCCTTTTGGGGTGGTGTTGTTGGGTGTGGTTGGTTTCTGTGGTTCTCTCGAAATTACTCCTTGATCTTTTGTGGTCAAGTTTTTAAGAGCACACGGTGGATGCCTTGGCATTAGGAGCCGAAGAAGGACGTAGGAATCTGCGATAAGCCTGGGGGAGTCGATAACCGGACTGTGATCCCAGGGTGTCCGAATGGGGAAACCCCGCCAGGGACGCGAGTTGCCTGGTGACCCGCATCTGAACACATAGGGTGCGTGGAGGGAACGCGGGGAAGTGAAACATCTCAGTACCCGCAGGAAGAGAAAACAATAGTGATTCCGTTAGTAGTGGCGAGCGAACGCGGATCAGGCTAAACCGTTCCATGTGTGATAGCCGGCGGGCGTTGCATGGTCGGGGTTGTGGGACTTTCCGTTCTGTCTCTGCCGGGACAGTGGGGTGAGAGCATGTGCATAGGTGAACGGTCTTGAAAGGCCGGCCAGAGAGGGTGTGAGCCCCGTAACCGAAATGTAGTGTGCCGCCTGGGAAGTATCCCAAGTAGCACGGGGCCCGAGAAATCCCGTGCGAATCTGTCAGGACCACCTGATAAGCCTAAATACTCCCTAATGACCGATAGCGGACCAGTACCGTGAGGGAAAGGTGAAAAGTACCCCGGGAGGGGAGTGAAACAGTACCTGAAACCGTGTGCTTACAATCCGTCGGAGCCTCCGCAGCTTGCTGTGTTGGGGTGACGGCGTGCCTTTTGAAGAATGAGCCTGCGAGTTAGTGTTACGTCGCGAGGTTAACCCGTGTGGGGAAGCCGTAGCGAAAGCGAGTCTGAACAGGGCGTTGCAGTGGCGTGATCTAGACCCGAAGCGAAGTGATCTACCCATGGCCAGGTTGAAGCGACGGTAAGACGTCGTGGAGGACCGAACCCACTTCAGTTGAAAATGGAGGGGATGAGCTGTGGGTAGGGGTGAAAGGCCAATCAAACTTCGTGATAGCTGGTTCTCCCCGAAATGCATTTAGGTGCAGCGTTGCGTGTTTCTTACCGGAGGTAGAGCTACTGGATGGCTAATGGGCCCTACAAGGTTACTGACGTCAGCCAAACTCCGAATGCCGGTAAGTGAGAGCGCAGCAGTGAGACTGTGGGGGATAAGCTTCATAGTCGAGAGGGAAACAGCCCAGACCACCAACTAAGGCCCCTAAGCGTGTGCTAAGTGGGAAAGGATGTGGAGTTGCGAAGACAACCAGGAGGTTGGCTTAGAAGCAGCCATCCTTAAAAGAGTGCGTAATAGCTCACTGGTCAAGTGATTCCGCGCCGACAATGTAGCGGGGCTCAAGTACACCGCCGAAGTTGTGGCATTCAGATATTAGCTAAGCCCTTGTGGTTCAGGCGTCTGGATGGGTAGGGGAGCGTCGTGTGGGCAGTGAAGTCGCGGTGTAAACCAGCGGTGGAGCCTACACGAGTGAGAATGCAGGCATGAGTAGCGAAAGACGGGTGAGAAACCCGTCCGCCGAATGATCAAGGGTTCCAGGGTCAAGCTAATCTGCCCTGGGTAAGTCGGGACCTAAGGCGAGGCCGACAGGCGTAGTCGATGGACAACGGGTTGATATTCCCGTACCGGCGAAAAACCGCCCATGCTGAACAGGGGATACTAACCGCCCGAGACCTGCCCGATCACCCTTGTGGTGTGAGGGTTTTGGTGGAGCGCGGGACCGAAACCTGGGAGGCAAGCGTATTAACAGGTGTGACGCAGGAAGGTAGCCGAGCCGGGCGATGGTTGTCCCGGTCTAAGGATGTAGGGCGAACGGTAGGCAAATCCGCCGTTCATGATGCCTGAGACCCGACGGGACCCCCGTATGGGGGGATTCGGTGATCCTATGCTGCCTAGAAAAGCATCGACGCGAGGTTTTAGCCGCCCGTACCCCAAACCGACACAGGTGATCAGGTAGAGAATACTAAGGCGATCGAGAGAATTATGGTTAAGGAACTCGGCAAAATGCCCCCGTAACTTCGGGAGAAGGGGGGCCCCCATCGTGATGGACACAAGCTGTCCGGAGCGTGCAGGGGCCGCAGAGACCAGGGGGAAGCGACTGTTTACTAAAAACACAGGTCCGTGCGAAGTCGCAAGACGATGTATACGGACTGACTCCTGCCCGGTGCTGGAAGGTTAAGAGGACCGGTTAGCCGCAAGGCGAAGCTGAGAATTTAAGCCCCAGTAAACGGCGGTGGTAACTATAACCATCCTAAGGTAGCGAAATTCCTTGTCGGGTAAGTTCCGACCTGCACGAATGGAGTAACGACTTCCCCGCTGTCTCAACCATAAACTCGGCGAAATTGCAGTACGAGTAAAGATGCTCGTTACGCGCAGCAGGACGGAAAGACCCCGAGACCTTTACTATAGTTTGGTATTGGTGTTCGGAGTGGCTTGTGTAGGATAGGTGGGAGACGTTGAAGCCCGGACGCCAGTTCGGGTGGAGTCATCGTTGAAATACCACTCTGGTCACTTTGGACATCTAACTTCGGCCCGTAATCCGGGTCAGGGACAGTGCCTGATGGGTAGTTTAACTGGGGCGGTTGCCTCCTAAAAAGTAACGGAGGCGCCCAAAGGTTCCCTCAGCCTGGTTGGCAATCAGGTGTCGAGTGTAAGTGCACAAGGGAGCTTGACTGTGAGAGAGACATCTCGAGCAGGGACGAAAGTCGGGACTAGTGATCCGGCGGTACATTGTGGAATGGCCGTCGCTCAACGGATAAAAGGTACCTCGGGGATAACAGGCTGATCTTGCCCAAGAGTCCATATCGACGGCATGGTTTGGCACCTCGATGTCGGCTCGTCGCATCCTGGGGCTGGAGTAGGTCCCAAGGGTTGGGCTGTTCGCCCATTAAAGCGGTACGCGAGCTGGGTTTAGAACGTCGTGAGACAGTTCGGTCCCTATCCGCTGCGCGCGCAGGAAATTTGAGAAGGGCTGTCCTTAGTACGAGAGGACCGGGACGGACGAACCTCTGGTGTGTCAGTTGTACTGCCAAGTGCACCGCTGATTAGCTACGTTCGGATGGGATAACCGCTGAAAGCATCTAAGCGGGAAGCTCGCTTCGAGATGAGATTTCCATACACCTTGTGTGTGAGAGGCCCCCAGCCAGACCACTGGGTTGATAGGCCGGATGTGGAAGCGAGGACTAACGACTCGTGAAGCTGACCGGTACTAATAGGCCGATAACTTACACCACACACCCACCCCGCGAACCAACATCAAAAGGGGTTCGCACCCATGGGGAGGGTACAAAGAAACAAGACTGCTTGCGTCCACTATGTGGTTCCCAAACAACAAACCCGCCACGGGCACGTTGATCCAGGGAACCAAAACTGAATAACAACACCACACTGCCCCCAAGGGGCAGGAAGTTGTAACCACACAGATTTCCCACCCAGGGAACCCCGCACAAGGGTCCCACGGGTGCGGAGCAAGGGTTACGGCGGTCATAGCGTGGGGGAAACGCCCGGTCCCATTCCGAACCCGGAAGCTAAGACCCACAGCGCCGATGGTACTGCACCCGGGAGGGTGTGGGAGAGTAGGTCACCGCCGGACAACCATTACAGCCAGGCCCCGACACCACGTGTCGGGGCCTGAGCCCTTTAACACCCAAACCACCGGACCCTCCCGCAAATCCGGCCGGTATATCAACAACCCTCCCGCACAAGAGGCTGCTAAAACCAGAACCCTCCCGCAGATCCTGCCGGTAAGCCAACAACGCTCCCGCGCACCAGGCTGCTAAAACGAGAATCCTCTCGCACGTTCAATTACGCATCGCCGCGTCGGCCGACTCATGCGTCAATGCCGGCGGCTCCTCCGGCACTCATCAATTGCGGGAGCGTCGCGCCTAAGCCGGTCAAATGCGCGGGAGCGTCGGTGGAATACTAGCCGCGACTGCGGGAGCATCGATGAAATACTAGACACGTCTGCGGGAGCGTTGGGTGAAACGTGCCATCATCTGCGGAAGCGTCGGTGGGGGAGGAACACCGGCCGGCGGTTCAGCGTTGATTACTCTTGAGTAGCTTCTACCAACCAACTCGGGAGACCCCATGACTGCACGGACCATTGTCATCACCGGCGCCAGCGACGGGATCGGTGCGTCCGCGGCCCGGACCCTCGCCGCACAAGGGGAGCACGTCGTCGTCGTCGGGCGTTCCGCGCAGAAGACAGAGCGGATCGCGGAGGAGACCGGGGCGGACTACTTCGTCAGCGACTTCGCAGACCTGGCGCAGGTGCGCCGGCTCGCCGCGCAGTTGAAGGAGAAGTACCCGCGGATCGACGTCCTGGCGAACAACGCCGGCGGCATCATGGGTACCCGGGAACTCACCGTCGACGGTCACGAGAAGACCTTCCAGATCAACCATCTGGCACCGTTCCTGCTGACCACCGAACTGCTGGACACCCTCACCGCCAGCAAGGCCACGGTCATCAACACCTCCAGCGCCGCCAACTCCCTCTATGGGCGGTTGGACATGGACGACCTGGAGCTCGCGAACAAGTACTCCGCCAACCTGGCCTACGGCAACGCCAAGCTGGAGAACATCCTCTTCACCGCCGAACTGCACCACCGATACCACGCGGCCGGCATCTCCACGGCGGCATTCCACCCCGGCGTCGTGGCCACCAACTTTGCCGCGGACACCACCAGCCCGTTCCGCTTTATGTACCGCAGCTTCCTCAACCGGTTCATGCTGTCCCCGGAGCAGGGCGCAGACACCCTGGTGTGGCTTGCCACCGCCGTCCCGGGGCAGGACTGGGTGCCGGGCGCCTACTACGCCAAACGGGCACTGGCGAAGGCCAACAAGCAGGCCTACGACGCGGAGCTTGCCCGGGAACTGTGGGAGCGCAGCGCCGCAATGGTGGCCCAGGACTCCGACAGGCTCGACCCCCGCGGCTGAGCCTCATCCCAATCAACGGAAGCGTGGGATAGTCTTTCCCTGCCCCTCGCCGACACGCGGCCGAGGGCTTCATGTTGGGGAGTGCTCGAAGGTGCGCCTGAAGAAACTGATGATTGCCTCGCTGGCGGCCAGCGCCGTCGTCCTGAGCGGCACGGCCGTGCCGGCGTCCGCCGCGCCCGCGCCGAAGTCTTACAAGAACTGCACGGAGCTCAACAAGGTGTATCCGCACGGCGTCGGCCGCAAGGGTGCGCGGGACAAGACGAGCGGCAAGCGGGTCACCACCTTCCGCGTGGACAACACGCTGTACAGCTACAACGACGGCGGCTGGTCCCGGCACCGCGGCGAGTACGACCTCGACCGTGACAACGACGGCATCGCCTGCGAAAAGCGCTAACGCGAGCCCGGCGTAGGGCCCGGCCAAGCGGTTTGGGTCCTGCGCTGACGTTCCTGCCCGGTTCTTAGGTAGGCCGCGGGGCGAACTCCGCGTCAGCCCGCGGCCCGGCCGTCCGCAGGGTGGCTGCGGCAGGGTACAACTGGGCGGGAACGTCAGCCCCGGAGCTGCGGGAGCGTCGCGCCCGGGGCGTCGGTTCTGAGGGAGCGTCGCGCCCGGGGCGTCGGTTCTGCGGGAGCGTCGCGCCCGGGGGCGCCGGAGCTGAGGGAGCGTCGCGCCCGAGTCGACCGGTTCTGCGGGAGCGTCTCGCCCGGGGCCCCGGTTCTGCGGGAGCGTCACGCCCGGGGGCGCCGGAGCTGCGGGAGCGTCACCCCCGAGCCGACCGGAGCTGCGGGAGCGTCGCTAGGCTAACCCGCGGCTTCGACCTTGTCGATGGCCGTCAGGGCGCTCTCCATGGTGCCGGCGAGGTCACTGGCCGGGGCGGGCTTGGCGAACAGGTAACCCTGGAGCGAGTCGCAGCCCAGGTCCATCAGATACTTGGCCTGCGCCGGGGTTTCGATGCCCTCGGCCGTGACCTTCAGGCCCAGGTCCTGCGCGGTGTTGATCATGGTGCGGAAGAACGGCAGGTGCTCCTTGCCGGTCTTGATCATCGCCACAAACGACCGGTCGATCTTGACCTTGTCCAGCGGCAGTTCCTTGAGCCTGCCCAGCGTCGAGTAGCCCGTGCCGAAGTCGTCCATCGCGATCCGGACGCCGGCCGCCCGCAGCTGCGCCAGCTGGCGGAGTACGTCCGAATCGGCGTCGAAGAACACGCTCTCGGTGAGCTCGAGCATGAGCTGGCGCGGGTTCACCCCGGTGGAGGCGACAATCCCCAGCACGTCGGTGGCGAAGTCGCGTTGCTGGAACTGCAGGCCGGAGACGTTCACGGCCACGCTGTACGCGGCGTCGCCGGCCAGCCAGGGCCGGATCTCGGCGCAGGCGCGGCGCATGACCTCGTCGCCGATCTCGCGGATCAGCCCGCTCTGCTCGGCCACGGGCAGGAACTGGTTGGGCGGCACCAGCTTGCCGTGCCGCTCCCACCGCGCGAACGCCTCGAACTGCACCACGGCGCCGAGGCCGGGGGACACCACCGGCTGGTAGTGGACGGAGATCTGGCCCAGCTCCACCGCCTGGCGGAGCCCGGTCTCGCCCTGGGCCTTGTGCGCGGCCGTGTTCAGCATCTCCGGCCGGAACTGCAGCCAGGTGTTCTTTCCCGCCGCCTTGGCCGCCGTCATGGCAGAGTCCGCCTGCCGCAGCAGTTCCGCGCCGTCGTGGGTGTGCGGCGTCTTGGACGCCAGGCCCATGCTGACCCCGGGCCGCACCAGCGAGCCGCCGATCCGGGCCGGCACGTACAGGGACTCGGAGATCCGCTTGGCCACGGCGCCGGCGTTGAGGCACTCGGTCAGCAGCACCACGAATTCGTCGCCGCCCAGCCGGGCCACGGTGTCGTGCGGCCGGACGCAGTTGCGCAGCCGGCTGGCAACCTCCACCAGCAGCTCGTCCGCGGCGGAGCGGCCCAGCATGTCGTTGTAGCTCTTGAAATCGTCCACGTTCAGCAGCAGCACGTCCACGGGGTCCGGCCGGCGCAGCGCCGCGGCGAGGCGTTCGTTGAACAGCGTCCCGTTCGGCAGCCCGGTCAGCGTGTCCCGCAGGACGGCCGCCTTGAGCTGGTCGTCGTGTTCGGCGGGCGTGAGCCGGGGGAGCACGCCGGTGGCGCCGGGCACCAGTTCGGCCTCCAGCTCACTGAACGTCCGACGGCGGGGAGCGGCTGCCGCTGCGGCGGCACCCGACGTCGTGCCGCCGTCGAGCGGGGCAGAGGACTGAACGGCGCCGGGGCGGGCCGGGACTCCCGGGCGCACGGAGACGGCGACGGTCCCGGCCGTGCCGGGCGCAGACGGAAGCGCGGCGCAGGTGATTTGGACCGGAAACTCGGAGGCGTCGCCACGGCGGCCTGCCCCGGTGAAGGGCGTCCCCCCAGTGCCGCCTTCCAGTCCGGCCAGGACGAGGTGGAAGCCCTCCCGGGAGGACTCGGCCAGCAGCAGGCTGTAGTCGGCGCCCAGCAGCTGCGCCCGGGAGTAGCCGAAGAGCTGCTCCGCGGCAGTGTTCAGGAAGGAAATGGATCCGTCCGGGGCAAGCAGCAGGAGGGCGTCGGGGCTGTGCTCCAGCACTGTCTGTGCGAACGCTTCGTCCATGATGTGTGCTGCCCCCAAAAGCGACGGATCTGTGAATGACGGCGGGCGCCGCGGGGAAACCGGTCTGGGGTTCGCCGCGGGCCGCGCCTGCTGAAATCATATGTGCTCGGTAGCACAGTCCCGTGCCGCCCGGACGGTATTCCCGAAAGCGGGCGAATGTGTCGTCCGGATGCCCAGACACCCAGGTGGTGTCAGAGGGCGGCGGCGGGTACCTGCAACGCCTCCAAGGCCTCTCCGGACTGCGCTACGGCTGCTGTTCGACCCGCCGCCGGCACGGGACGGGAAAACAGGTAGCCCTGCAAGGCGTCGCATTCGTGGTCCATCAGGTACCGGGCCTGGACGGGCGTCTCGATGCCCTCCGCAGTCACCCGCAGGCCCAGGCTGTGGGCCATGTGGATCATCGACGTCAGGATGGGAAGCCGCTCCTCGCCGGTGTGCAGCATGGAAACAAAGGACTTGTCGATCTTGACCGCGTCCACCGGGAGCTCCTGCAGCCGGCCCAGCGAGGAGTAGCCGGTGCCGAAGTCGTCCAGCGCCACCCGGATGCCCGCTGCGCGCAGGCTGATCAGCTGCTGGATCACGTGGGAGGCGGCGTCGAAGAACACGCTCTCGGTGACCTCCAGGACCAGCTGGTGCGGATCTACCCGGCTCCACGCGGCGATGTCCAGCACGCGCTCGGCGAAGTCCTTGTGCTGCAGCTGCACGCCGGAGACGTTGACGGCCAGGGTCCGGCCCGGGTCCTCGGCCAGCCAGGGCTGCAGCTCGGTGCAGCTCTGCCGGAGCACCTCGGCGCCGATGTCGCGGATCAGGCCGCTGCGCTCCGCGGTCTGGATGAAGGTATCCGGTGCCATCAGCACCCCGTCGCGCTCCCAGCGCGCCAGGGCCTCGAACTGCACCACCTCGCGGCGGTTCGTGGAGATCACGGGCTGGTAGAACACCTTGATCTGGCCCAGTTCGACGGCGCGGCGCAGCCCCGCGGTCAGCTGGGTGCGTTCCAGCAGGGAGGTAAGCATCTCCGGCTGGAAGTGCACGTAGCAGTTCTTGCCGGCTTCCTTGGCGGCGTACATGGCCACGTCCGCCTGCCGCAGCAGCTCGGAGGAGGACATGACCTCTGTTCCGCGCGCCGCCACACCCAGGCTCAGTCCCGGCCGCATCAGGGTCCCCTCGATCGAGACCGGGGCGTTCAGTGTGGCCACGATCCGCTGCGCCACCGCGTCCGAGTCGTTGCAGCCGACCAGCAGCACCACGAATTCGTCGCCGCCCAGACGGGCCACGGTGCCGTGCGGGCCCACACAGTTCTGCAGCCGGCGGGAAATCTCCACCAGCATCTGGTCCCCGGCGTGGTGGCCCAGGATGTCGTTGACTTCCTTGAAGTCGTCCAGGTCCAGCAGCAGCACCGCCACCGGGCCGGGGGACTCCAACGCGGCCGTAGCCCGCTCGTTGAACAGCATCCGGTTCGCCAGCCCGGTCAGCGGATCCTGGAACGCGAGGGCCTTGAGCTGGTCCGCCTGCTGGGCCAGTTCGTCGAGGGCGCGGCGGGCCTGGTCCTGGGCCACGGTCCGGGACGTGACGTCGCGGAAGTTCCAGATCCGGCCCACCACTTCATCGGCGACCTTCTGCGGGCGTGAGTTCAGTTCCACCGTGCGGCCGTCCCGGAACTCGAGCAGGTCGTGGCTGTGCAGTTCGTGGTTGGCGTAGAGCTCGGCGACCTTGGCTTTGAAGCAGTCCGGGGCAACCAGTTGCTTGGCGATGAACCTGACCAGGGCGTAGGCGTCGTCCTCCGCCAGGATCTCGCGCGGCATGCCCCACAACTGCAGGTATTGTTCGTTGACGCCGGTGATCTGGCCGCTGTTGGACACCACAACGATGGCGTCTGCCGTCGTCTCCAAAGTGGCGTCAAGCAGGGAGACGGCGTGGCGGCGGCCGGCGTCGTCGTCCTGGCGGTGCGTGGTGTCGCGGACCGCCACCGCCATCGACGTTCCGGCCGGCGTCGTGATCAGCGAGCAGGTGATTTCCAGCGGGATTTCGCGGCCGTCGCGGTGCAGTCCGAGGCCGGTGAAGGGTTTCGTCCCCAACGTGCCGGCACGGCCGAGCCGGCTCAGGACCCGCAGGAAGCCGCCGTGGTCGTCCTCCACCAGCAGCCGGTGGTGCGCGGCGCCGATCAGCTCTTCCCGGGAGTAGCCGAACAGGCGCTCCGCCGCGGGATTGAGGTAGGAGATGACCCCCTCGGTAGTGAGCTGCAGCAACGCGTCAGGACCCTGCGCCAGCAGGGTTTCCGCCAATCCTTGTTCCACGTCGATGCCAGCCCCCGGGCGTTCGGTATTCGAAGCCACCGGCAGGGCGGTGGTCATTAAACTTCAAGCATCATAGGGCCATGAGACCCAAATCACAGCAACGGCTGTGTTTGGGCGGTGGTGTCGCGGCGCAGGCCGGTGATGGTGCAGGCCGACGCCGACAGCGCGGCGGGCAGCCGGTGGGCCGGTTGGGGCCGGGAAAACAGGAACCCCTGCAGGGAATCGCAGCCGCGACCGATCAGGTACGCGGCCTGTTCGCGGGTCTCGACGCCCTCGGCGGTGACGGTCAGGCCCAAGCCGTGGGCCATGTCGATCATGGAATTCAGGATAGGCAGGCGCTCGAGGCCGGTGCGGATCATGGCGACGAAGGACTGGTCGATCTTGAGCGTGTCCACCGGCAGGTCCTGGAGCCGGCCCAGTGAGGAGTAGCCGGTTCCAAAGTCGTCAAGCGCCACCCGGACGCCGGCGCTGCGGAGCTGCACGAGCTGGCGTTGGACCTGGCAGTCGTCGTCGAAGAAGACACTTTCGGTGACCTCCACGACCAGCTGGTGCGGATCCACCCCGCAGGAGCTGGCGGTCGCGAAGAGCAGCTCCGGGAAGTTGCCCTGCTGCAGCTGCACGCCGGAGACGTTGACGGCGAGGGACCGGGTGGGGTCCGCGGAAAGCCAGGGCTGCAGCTCGGTGCAGCCGCGCAGCAGGACCTCGATCCCGATCTCCACGATCAGGCCGCTGCGCTCGGCGGCGGGGATGAACTGATGCGGCGGGACGAGGACACCGTCGCGCTCCCAGCGGGCCAGCGCCTCGACCTTGACCACGGTGCCCAGCGTCGTGGAGACGATCGGCTGGTAGTGCACCGCGATCTCCCCACTGTCGACGGCGGCCCGCAGCCCGGCTTCGAGGTCCGTGCGCTCGAGCAGGGCGGTCATCATTTCCGGGCGGAAGCGCAGGTAGCGGTTCTTGCCGGCGGACTTCGCCGCGTACATGGCAATGTCGGCGCGTCGGAGCAGCTCGGAGGCGTCGACGGCGTCCTCGCTGATGGAGGCCAGGCCCAGGCTCAGGCTGGGCCGCAGCATGGTGCCGTCAATCCAGACCGGGAGCTTGAGGGATTCGACGATCCGTTCGGCAGCCGCATCGGCGTCGAGCGATCCGACCAGCAGGACCACGAATTCGTCGCCGCCCAGCCGTGCTACAACGTCGCTGGGCCGGACGCAGGCGCGGAGCCGGCGGCCCACCTCGATCAACATCTGGTCCCCGGCGTGGTGGCCGTGGATGTCGTTGACTTCCTTGAAGTCGTCCAGGTCCAGCAGCAGGACGTCGACGGCGGTCCCGCACGGTCCGGCGAGGGCGTGCCCCAGGCTGTCGTTGAAGAGCTGGCGGTTGGAGAGCCCGGTCAGCGGATCCTGGAACGCGAGGGCCTTCAGCTGGCTGGCCTGCTGCGCGAGGTCCGCCATCGCCTGGCTGATCTGGTCCTGGGCGCGCCGGGCCGCGGTGACGTCGCGGAAGCTCCAGACGCGGCCCACCACCTGCTCGCCGACCTTCTGCGGTCGCGAATACCGCTCAAAGGTGCGTCCGTCGCGGAACAGCAGCACGTCGTGGCTCTCGGCCGCCGGATCGGCGTAGAGGGCGGTGACCTTGGCCCGGAACTGTTCGGGGTCCTGCAGCTGGCCCAGCACGGAACCCATCACGGATTCGTCGTCGCCGGTGTCCACGAGCTCGCGCGGAATGCCCCACATGGTGAGGAACTGGTTGTTGACGGAGGAGATCCGGCCTTCGGCACTAACCACAAGGATGCCGTCCGCCGTGGACTCCAGTGTGGCGGAGAGCAGGGACATCGCTTCGCGGAGCCGGGCGTCCTCTTCGGTGCGCGCGGAAGTGCTCACGCGGCCGTAACCGGACAAATCTGAGACCAACGTTGGTGCATGGTGAATCCTCCCCTCAGAAATCATAGGGGGCGCGGGACGGCCCGGACGCCATGCGCGGGGGCCGGGCGGGTTGCGGCGCGCCCCGCCGGGGCCGGGCCGCTCAGCTGGCGGCGACGGCCGCGCGGGTCCCGGAGCCGGCGCGCCCCAGCCCGCGCCCCAGACCCCGCACCGTCCAGCCCGCCGCGGTCCAGGCGGCGGCGTCGAGCGCGTTCCGGGCGTCCAGCACCGTCCGGCGCCGGACCAGCCTCCCGGCCGCAACTGGCGAGAGCGTGCGGTAGGCCTCCCATTCGGTCAGCAGGAGCATCAGCTCGGCGCCAGCGAGCGCTTCTTCGATGGAGGTTTCGAAACGCAGTTGCGGGTAGCGGAGCCAGGCGTTGTTGATCGCGGCCGGGTCCGTGACGGTGACATGCGCGCCGGCGTCGGCCAGTTGCCGGGCCACGTCCAGGGCGGGGGAGTCGCGGATATCGTCGGTGTCCGGTTTGAAGGCCGCGCCCAGCACGGTGATGCGCCGGCCGTCCAGCCGGCCGCCGCAGAGTTCCCGGGCGGCCGCCACCGTGCGGCTGCGCTGGTCCTGGTTGATCCCGTCCACGGTGGCCATCCAGGCGTCCACCGAGTCGACGCCCAGCGCGGCGGCCTGCACCCGGAGCGAGCGGATGTCCTTGGGCAGGCAGCCGCCGCCGAAGCCGAGCCCGGCGTGCAGGTAGCGGCCGCCGATCCGCGGGTCCAGGCCCATTGCCTCGCCCAGCTCGGTGACGTCCGCGCCGGAGGCCTCGCACAGTTCGGCCATCGCGTTGATGAAGCTCAGCTTGGTGGCGAGATACGCGTTTGACGCGGACTTGATCAGCTCCGCCGTCGCGAAGTTGCAGATGATCCGGGGGATCCCGGCGCAGAGCAGGGGCCCGTACACCGCGTCCAGGGCAGCGGTGACGGCCGCGCCGGCGTTCTTCGGGTGCCCGGCACTGTCCGAATTCCGGGCGGGGTCCGCGCCGCCGGGCACGCCGTACACCAGCCGGTCCGGCACCAGGGAATCCTTGACCGCCGTGCCCTGGCGCAGGAACTCCGGGTTCCAGCCCAGGAGCACGTCCGGCCGGCCGGCCAGGACGCCGCGGAGCATGTCCACCGTTCCCACCGGCACGGTGGACTTGCCCACGACGGCGGCGCGCGGCGCCAGGAACGGGAGCAGGGACTCGGTCGCGGAGACCAGGTAGCTGAGGTCGGCGCCGTCGGAGGTCTTGGACTGCGGCGTCCCGACGCAAAGGAAGTGCAGTTCCGCGCCGGCGGCGTCGGCGAAGTTGGTGGAGAAGGCGAGCCGGCCGGTGGCGCGGCCGTCGCGCAGGAGTTCGTCGAGGCCGGGCTCGTAGAACGGGGCGGCGCCGCGGTCCAGCTGGGCCACCTTGGCGGCGTCGACGTCGATCCCCACGACCGTGTGCCCCATCGAGGCCAGGGTGGCGGCATGCACGGCGCCGAGGTAGCCGCAGCCGATCACGGAAATTTTCACAGGGTGGCTCCTCTGCTGGTTGAGCTGCGGTTGGCGGTACGGGGGTTGGTTGCGCCGCGGGTGGTTGCGCCGGCGTTGGGTGAACCGGTGCTGAGTGAAACGGCCACAACCGCTTCGTAGTGCCGCACCAGTTCCTCGCCCAGGGCCTGCCAGGTCCGGCCCTGCACCGAGTCGTGCGCCGCGGCGGCGAAGGCGCGGCGCTTGGCGTCGTCGCCGGTCAGGTCCTGCACCCGGGACCGCAGCGCGGCGAGGTCGCCCGGTTCGTAGAGCCAGCCGGTGCGCGAATTCTCCACCAGGTCCAGCGGGCCGCCGCGGCCGGTGGCGACCACCGGGACCCCGGACGCCATGGCCTCCTGGATGGTCTGGCAGAAGGTCTCGAACTCGCCGGGGTGGACGAACAGGTCAAAGGACGCGACGGCCCGGGCCAGCTCCTCGCCGCCGAGGAACCCGGTGAACACCGCGTCCGGGAGCGCGGCTTCGAGCGCTTCCCGCTGCGGCCCGCCGCCGACGATCACCAGCCGGGTGCCGGGCAGATCGGCGAGCACCGCCAGGTCCTCCACCTGTTTTTCGACAGCGAGCCGGCCGACGTAGCCGATGATGCGCTCGCCGCCGGGGGCCACGGAGGCGCGCCACGCGTCGTCGCGCTTTTCCGGGCTGAACCGCCGGGTGTCCACGCCCCGTCGCCACATGTGGACCCGCGGAATGCCGCGGCCGAGGAACTGGTGCCGGGCGAACGTGGAGGGGACCAGGGTGCGCGTGGCGAGCAGGTGGATCTGTTCCACCCGGGTCCAGGCCCAGTTCTCCAGGAACGGGACGCCGTAGCGCGCCGCGTAGCCGGGGACTTCGGTCTGGTAGATGGCCACGGCGGGGATGCCGAGCTGGTGCGCGGCCTGCGCTGCCCGCCAGCCGAGCACGAACGGTGAGGCGAGGTGGACGACGTCGGGGGCGTAGTCGGCAAGGATTCGCTTGACCCGGGCCACACCGCCCATCGCCACCCGTACGTTCGTGTAGCCGGCCAGCGGAACCGAAGGGAGCCGGTGGACCCGCGCGCCGTGGACCTCGCCGGGGACGCCGGTGTCCTGCGTTGACGGCGCGATCACCAGCACCTCGTCACCGCGGCTCTGCAGGTGTTCCAGGACCTTCAGGATCGAGTGCGTGACCCCGTTCATCTGGGGCAGGAATGATTCGGCGACTAGTGCGATCCTCACGCCTCCACCGTGGCCGCGGCGGCTGACGGTGCGGGGTCCCCGGTGTGGCGTCCGGGGGAAGAATGGGTTAACAGGCAGGTACAGGGTCCTCCGGCCTAACCGGCAGCTGCAGCCGAGCCGCCCTCACACTGGACATGCCCTTCGGCCGAGGTCGCGGCTGGACATAGTCCCAATATGCGCGCTCGCTGCTGCGACAAGTGAGCATGTTCGGCCGGAATGATGCCCGGCCCACACGGCGTTCCGAGGCCCTCCAACGTAGTGGCGCCCGTTTGCCAAGGATGGCCGTTAGGGCCGGCCTCGGAGCGGCCACATCCGGCAAATTGGTGCGGGGTCGCAATGCCAGGGCCTGGTGCCCGGCGCCGCCGCCCGCGCGGCCGGCGTCAGCGGCGCGGGTCGTGCCGCAGCACGTCGGGGAGTTCGTCCACGTAGACCGTTTGGGGCGGTTCGTAGTAGATCACCAGGACCTCGTCCCCGACGGCGAAGGCGCTCTCCTTGTCGAAGGGGTGGGCGTGGAAGGCGCTTATCCCGCCGCGGAACGGCAGCATGACCTCCCCGATGGTGCCCGGCGCCACCCGTCCGGTGACCCGGCCGATCCTGCCGGTCAGGCTGCGGTCGACGTTCCTAGGCATCCGGGGCTTTCGGCGGTTGTTTGGCTGCCTGCCCGTCCTTCAACGCCGTCCGCAGCGCGGGAAGGTAGTCGCCGACCTGGGCAAGGATGCCGCCGATCATCCGGTTGATGCCCTCCCCGCCGTTGAGGACGGTGAGCTGCCCGACATGGGCGAACGGCTCCGCGGCTGCCGCGATGATGGCGGGCATGTTTTCGGCCAGCTGCTGCGAGATGACCGCGTCCTGGTTGGTACCCAGGGCCTCGCCGCGGGCCTTGATGCCGTCGGCCTCGGCCAGCGCTTTGGCCTTGATCGACGACGCCGTCGCGTCACCGCGGGCCTTCGTGGCGGCAGCCTCCGCTTCGCCGGTGACACGGGTGGCGCCGGCGGCTGCCGCGGCCGCCGTCGCGTTGGCCTGCGCCTGGAGTTCGGTGCGCCGGGCGTTGACCTGCGCCTCCAGTTCGGTGCGGCGGGCCAGCGCTTCAGCCGCGCTGATGTCCGCGGATTTCTGCCCCTCGGCTTCGGTGCGCTTGGCGTAGGCCTTGGCGTCCGCGGGCTTGCGGATGGTGGTCTGGAGCTTTTGTTCCTCACGGTCCGCCTCGAGCTTGGCCACCTCGGTTTCCTGCACCACCACCTGCTGCCGCGCGGTGGCTTCGGCCAGCGGCCCGGCCTGGGCGGCGTTGGCCCGGGCCCGTTCCGCGTTTGCCTGCGCCTCCGACTGTTTGATCGCGGACAGGCTCTGCGCGTCGGCGATTTGGGCGGCCGCCTCCGCCTCCCGCTCGGCCGCCTCACGGTTTCGGGTGGCCTCGGCGATGCGGGCTTCCATTTTCACCTGGGCGATGTGTGGCTTGGCGATGTTTTGAATGTAGCCGGTGGGGTCCTGGAGGTCCTTGATCTGGAGCGAATCCACCACGAGGCCCAGCTTTTCCATCTCCACCCCGCTCGCGCTGCGGACCTGCGAGCCGAGCTTGTCGCGCTCGCGGATGATCTCCTCCACGGTCATGCTGCCGATGATGGAGCGCAGGTGTCCTTCGAAGACGTTGTAAACCTGGCTCTGCATCTTGGGCTGCTGGCCGAGGAACCGGCGCGCGGCGTTCGCGATGAACGGCGGCGCGTCGCCGATCTTGTAGATCACCACGCCCTCGACAATGACCTGGATGCCCTGGGAGGTCACGCAGGAGACCTTGAGCTCCGTCTCGTTCAGGGTCAGGGACAGGGTCCGCACGGTCTGCAGCCCGGGGAACACCAGCGCCCCCTTGCCGGTGACGATCTTGAAGTCCATACCGTCGCGCGTCTCAAGGGTTCCGCGGGTCAGGCCGGAGATGATCAGGGCCTCGTTCGGTTCGGCCACCTTCCACATCAGCTTGACCGCCACCCAGATGACGGCGACGACGACGAGGGCCCCGGCGAGGACCGCGAGGAACGGGATAAACGCTGACAAGTCCGGCATGGAAACCCTTTCACGTCGGTGGGTCAGGCCAGTCTGGGCCGTTCCCGCCGAATAAGTCCAGCATTTGGCGGATTCGCTTTCGCTGGCCGCCGCCGCCGCCGGGACCCGGCGTCGTACGCAAACGCACGGCAACCGGTGCGGGCAAAAGGAAGCTGGTGCGGACCCGCGGAAAGCTCCGGGCGCCCGCACCAGCAGGTAGTACGAATTTGTTGGATTACTGAGAATCGGTCCTCATCCGCGGCTCCCTTTTCCCGGTGATCGCTTACCGGGTTTGTGCGTCATCGGCCAGGTGCCGTGTAAGCAGCCAGCCGGCGCCAATCATTGCCACGCCCAGCACCATGTGGGCCCAGTTGTCCATGGTGTTGAAGGACAGGAAATTGGCCGCCGACCCCACGCCGACGATCAGCCCGTAAACGCTAAAGACGATGTACAGCAGGCCGAAGCCCATCAGGAAGTTCCGGGCTCCCATGCCGTTGCGGGACATGGCCCAGCCGGTGGCGCCGATGGCCAGCTGAACGACGTTCAGCAGCATGGACACCTGGAACAGGCCGAGGAACAGGGCCCGGGAATCCGGCCCGAGGAACCTCAGCTCGCTGTACTGCGTGGTGATGCCCGGGATGAACCCCAGGACGCCCACGACAATAAGGACAATACCCACACCCATGCCGACGTTTTGGACATCTGTCCGTCCGAAATGCACGCCGTGCGCATGTGGGGATGCGGTAGTCATTTTCTGCCTCCAACCACTGATTGCGGACACTTAAAATTTTACGGCGGGGTAGCGGAAAAAGCGCCGCCGCGGGGCCTGCTGCATCGTTCCTGGCGGCCGGAAATCCGGGGGATAGAGCCTGTCGGAACCCGGTGCAGGGGTGCTCGCGTGGCACCATGGAACACGATGAAACTGCGCGCTGATCAGACCGGGAACCGTGGCCTACCGATGCCGTTATGGCTGCAGGGGGCGCTGGAGTCCGCGCAGGCCGCCGTGATCTCCGCGCTCGCCGTGATTGCCCCGATCCTCGCGGTCTGGGCCACGGCCGGATTCCGCGACGGCGGCTTCGAATTCCTCGCCCGGCTGTCCGGCCAGGCCTGGCTGCTGATCCACGGTGTCCCGCTGCTGCTGGAAACGGTTGGCGCTGGCGCCGCGGGCCGGGCGGAATCCGGCACCCTGTCGCTGATTCCGCTGGGGCTGACGCTCATCCCGTTCCTGCTGGCCTGGCGCGCGGGGCGGCGGCTGGCGCGGGCGTCCTACACGGACCAGCTCTGGCAGGCGCTGCTCGGTTCGTGGCTGATGTACGGCGCGTTCGGGTTCGCCACCGGCTTCGTCTGCCGCACCTCCGAGGTCGGGGTGAGCCTCTGGTCAGCCTCCATCGTCCCGTTGATCCCGTTCGCCCTGGGTATGGTGATCGGCGCCCGCCGGGAGGCGGGCTCCTGGAGGCGGCTGATCGGCGTCGACGCCGTCGCCTGGCTCTCGCGCACCAGCCAGCACTCGCGCTGGGCCGGCTCCTACCTCGGCTCCGCCGCCAAGGCCGGCTTCGTGGCAGCCATGGCCAGCCTGGCGATGGCTGCCGGCCTGCTCGCGGTGGACCTCCTGATCCACTGGAACCTCGTCGTTGCCGTTTATGAAGCGCTCGACGCCGGCCCGGTGGGCGGCGCGGCGCTCACCATCGCGCAGCTGGGCTACCTGCCTAACCTGGTGGTGTTCGCGCTGGCCTGGACCTCCGGCTCGGGGTTCGCGCTCGGCGCCGGCTCGCAGGCAGGGCCGCTGGCCACCGCCGTCGGGCCGCTGCCGTCCATCCCGGTGTTCGCGGCGCTGCCCTCCGGCGCGCTCGACTACGGGTTCGTGGCCCTGGTGGTCCCGGCCCTCGCCGGGCTCCTGGCCGGCTGGTGGTTCCTGCGCGAGGGGGAGAACCACTTCGACGAATGGCTCTCCATCAAGGTCAAGGCGCGGTGGTTCACCGCCACCGTCTCCACCCTGGTCCTGGGCGCCATGATCGGCGCCGTGGCAGGGCTGCTCGCGGCGGCACTTGCCTGGCTGGCCCGCGGCTCCGCCGGCATTGGACGGCTCACAGACATCGGCCCGGACCCGCTCAGCACGGCCCTGTTCGTGGCCGTGGAAACCGGCGTCGGCGTCGTCATCGGCTACGCCGCTGGCCCTTGGCTGGAGCGCCGGCAGAAGCTGCACGAAGCGGAACTGGAACCCGCCGCCAAAGCCGACTGAGCCGCTTCGCGTGAGCCACCGCCTGGGCCGCTTGCCTGGGCCGGCTGGCGGGGCCAGTTGGCGGGCCGGACGTCTGGCCCGCTTAGCGCAGCTGGGCGGGCAGCGACTTCTCCAGCTCCGTCCGGCAAACCGAGGCGGCCTGCTCGGTGAGCGCGTGGCGGGCGCACTGCTGGTAGTCCCGGACCTGGGTGAAGAACACCGCCGAGGCCAGGATGATCAGCACCATCACCACGGAGACCACCAGGCCGGAGAGCGTCCCGAACAGCACCAGGCGCGATTCCTTGAGCCTCCGCGTGCGCACGATCAGCACCACGCCGAGCACCAGGGCGGCAGCGGTGAGGATGGCGGTGAGCCAGAGGTAGTTGATGTCGAGCTGGTACACAAAGAACGCCCCGAGCACCACCACGATGAACATGCGGAACAGGTTGTGGGTGCGGAGCAGCGACTCTTTGGCCGCCTCGCTCTGTGGGTTCTGGCTCCGCTGGGGTGCGCCGGGCTCGTGGGGGGAATTCATGTTTTCCAGCGTACGCGAGCGGCCCCATAAGCTAAGTCCATGCGCATAGTTGTCCTCGTCTCCGGTACCGGCTCCAACCTCCAGGCAGTCATCGACGCCGTCAAGTCCGGTGAGCTGGATGTGGAGCTGGCTGCCGTCGGCGCGGACCGGCCCGGAACCTACGGGGTGGAACGCTCCGCGGCCGCCGGGATCCCGACCTTCGTGGTGGACTTCAAGGCCTACCCGGACCGCGCCGTCTGGAACGCCGCCCTCACCGACGCCGTCGCCGCGTACCGGCCCGACGTCGTCGTGTCCTCCGGGTTCATGCGCATTGTCAGCGCGGACTTCATCGACGCGTTCGGCGGGAAGTACCTGAACACCCATCCGGCCCTGTTGCCGGCCTTCCCCGGCGCCCACGGCGTCCGCGATGCCCTGGCCTACGGCGTGAAAGTCACCGGGTGCACGGTGCACTGGGCCGACGCCGGCGTGGACACCGGCCCGATCATCGCCCAGGAGGCCGTGAGTGTGGCCGAGGACGACACCGAGGAAACCCTGCACGAACGGATCAAGGCGGTGGAGCGCCGGCTGCTGGTGTCGACGCTGAACTCCCTCGCCGCCGCGGCCCCTTCCAAGTAGCAGGGCACGCAAAAGCGAGTACTCGGCGAAAAAGTCGGGTACCGGCTGGTCAAAGTCGAGTATCCGTGGGCCGGTTGCGGTGCCGATCCGGGCCATAGTCTGGCGCAGTCTCATTCGTCTCATGCGTCCCGGGGGTCCATTGTGTCTCAGTTCAGCTTTGCCAAAACAAGTCCAAAAGTTTTGTTTGCCACCGCGGCGCTCGTCATCGGCACGGGCGCCGTTACTGCCGCCTACGCCGCGTCGACGACGCCGGGCGGCGGCGAAATCAGCGGCTGCTACAACATCAACAACGGCGGTCAGCTGCGGGTCCTTGCGCCCGGGGGATCGTGTGATCTGAAGAAGGAAACCGCCATCTCCTGGAACATGCAGGGGATCCAGGGCATCCAGGGTATCCAGGGGCCGCAGGGCATCCAGGGCCTCAAGGGCGACACCGGTGACACCGGCGCCGCAGGTGCTGACGGGGAGACGGGCGCCACCGGCGAGACCGGAGCCCAGGGCGTCCAGGGGGAGAAGGGCGATACCGGTGAGGCCGGCGCTACGGGTGCCACCGGCGAGACCGGTGCCCAGGGTCCCCAGGGCGAAAAGGGTGACACCGGCGAGACCGGAGCCACCGGTGCCCAGGGCGAAAAGGGTGACACCGGCGCCACCGGTGACACCGGCGCCAGGGGTGAAACCGGGGCTGCCGGACCTGTCGGACCGCAGGGCGAAAAGGGCGAGACCGGGGCTGCCGGCCCTGTCGGACCCGCCGGAGCCACCGGTGGCACCGGAGCCACAGGTGCCACTGGTGCCACCGGTGCAGCGGCATCCACGAGCGCTTCGGTTGCCTCCGCGACCCTCTCCACGGTGACCGTTGTGGCCAGCTGCCCGGCCGGCCACGTCGCCACCGGCGGAGGCTTCTCGCTCAACAGCAGCAACAATAATCAGGTCGTGGCCAGCCAGCCGGTCGTCGGCGCATCGGGCAAGCCCGTCGGCTGGTCCGTCACCCAGTTGAAGGCCAACGAGCTCTCGGTGTTTGTGACCTGCATCCAGTAGCCGCGCCCCGGATGCCCTCTCACTTGTGGCGCTTATGAGGTCCTCATGGCAACCACAAGTGAGAGGGCATCTCGCGTGGACCGGCTCGCGTGGACCGGGCGGCGAGCTATTCCAGGCGGCGCTGCTTGGTCTCCGGGGCAAAGAACGCCATCCAGAGCACCGAGATCAACACCAGGCCGCCGGCCAGCGCGAAGGACGTCGCCAGCCCCAGCTCCGGCCACAGGAACGCAGCGAAGACCAGCGGTCCGAAGCCGGCACCGAGCCGGGAGAACGTCGAGGCCCAGCCGAAGCCCGAGCCGCGCAGTTCGGTCGGGTAGAGCTCGGACACGTAGGCGTACAGCACCGGGATGGCCACCTGCACCACAAAGCCGAACACCAGCAGCCAGAACACGGCCGCCGTCGGGATGTCCACAACGACGGCGACGATCACCAGGGTCAGCGCCGACAGCGGGCCGGTGACGGCCAGGATCCACTTGCGGCCCGTCCGCTCCACCAGCAGCGCGGCGACCACCACGCCCAGCAGGCCGACGGCGGCCATCGACGCCGTCGTGAGGAACGCCTTGTACTCCTCGAAGCCGGCGCCGATCAGGATCCGCGGCATCCAGGTCAGCGACAGGTAATAAACCAGCAGGATGCTGAAGAACAAAGCCCAGGCCGCCGTCGTGATCTTCCAGTTGAACTGCCAGAGCGCGCGGAGCTGGGTCCAGGCGCTGCCGGCGGAGAGCCGGGGCGCGTCCTGGGGTTCGGGCAGGCTGTAGACCCGGGCTTCGGCGCCGGTGGCCGCGACCAGGCTGTCGATTACCTTGGCGGCTTCCTCCCGGCGGCCCTTGCGGATCAGGAAGAGCGGCGACTCCGGGACGCTGCGCCGGATCCAGAACACCAGCAGCGCGGGCAGCACCATGATCAGCATGGTCAGCCGCCAGTCCCCGTACAGGGCCACGAGCCCGGCCGAGACGAAGCCGCACAGCGCCGCGCCGATTGGCCACCAGCCGTCCATCGCGGTGAGGACCCGGCCGCGCTGCCTGCGCGGCGTGAACTCGCCCACCAGCGCATAATCCACCGGGATGCAGCCGCCCAGGCCGAAGCCCGCCATGAACCGGAACGCGACGAACCAGAGGAAGTCGGGGGAGAAGGCGCCCAGCACCGTGAAGATCGAGAAGATCAGCAGCGTGGCGGTGAAGGCCTTCTTGCGGCCGATCGTGTCCGCGATGGTGCCCCAGACGAAGGCGCCCAGGGCCATGCCGATCAGGTTCGAGGTGCCGATCCAGGCCGCGTCGCCCGGGCTCAGGGCCCAGTGCTTGGACAACAGCGGAATGAGGATGCCGTTGAGGGTGACGTCCCAGGCGTCGAACATGAAGCCCAGGCCGCCGATCAGGAAGATCCGGCCCTGGACCTTCCACCGCCACGGCAGTTCCTGGACCACCTGTTCGCCGCTGGGCACAGTGGTGTACGTATTCATCTCGGCCTCCTGGGAAAACTCTACGTCCCGGGGCGCGCCGGCGGGGAAGCTTCACACTCCGGCGCGCGGGCATCCCCGCAGCCGTGACGCGATAAACTGGCCGCATCCCCACCAACCGCGGCCGCGCCGCGATATAAGACGGAGACTTTTGTGAGCTTTACGCAGCTTGAACGTGTATCCATCGACCGTGTTCCCATCCGCCGGGCCCTCATCTCGGTCTACGACAAGACCGGTCTGGAGGAACTCGCCAAGGGCCTGCATGAAGCCGGCGTCAAGATCGTTTCCACCGGTTCCACCGCCAAGAAGATCGCCGCCGCCGGAATCCCGGTGCAGGAAGTCGAGGAAGTCACCGGCTCCCCGGAAATGCTGGACGGCCGGGTCAAGACCCTGCACCCGCGCGTGCACGGCGGCATCCTCGCCGACCGCCGCGTCCCCGCGCACATGAAGACCCTCGAGGACATGTCGATCGAGCCGTTCGACCTCGTCGTGGTGAACCTCTACCCCTTCGTGGAGACCGTGAAGTCCGGCGCCGCGCAGGACGACGTCGTCGAGCAGATCGACATCGGGGGCCCCGCGATGGTGCGGTCGGCCGCGAAGAACCACGCCGCCGTCGCGATCGTGGTGGACCCGGCGTCCTACGGTTCCGTGGTGGAGGCTGCCTCTTCGGGCGGTTTTGACCTGAAGACCCGACGCCGGCTCGCCGCCAAGGCGTTCGCGCACACCGCGTCCTACGACACGGCCGTGGCGACCTGGACCGCCAGCCAGTTCCTCGACGAGGACGGCGACGGCGTGATCGACTGGCCCGCGTACGCCGGCCTGGCCCTGGAACGCTCCGAGGTGCTGCGCTACGGCGAAAACCCGCACCAGCAGGCCGCGCTCTACGTGGACAAGGCGGCCCCGGCCGGCATCGCCCAGGCCGACCAGTTGCACGGCAAGGCGATGAGCTACAACAACTTCGTCGACGCCGACGCCGCCCTGCGCGCCGCGTTCGACTTCGCCGAGCCCGCCGTCGCGATCATCAAGCACGCCAACCCCTGCGGTGTGGCCGTGGGCTCCGCGACCGCGGCGGACCCGATCGCCGACGCCCACGCCAAGGCCCACGCCTGCGACCCGGTCTCCGCGTTCGGCGGCGTGATCGCGGCCAACCGCACCGTCACCGCCGGCATGGCCCGGACCGTGGCGGGGATCTTCACCGAGGTTGTCATCGCTCCCGGCTTCGAGGACGAGGCCGTGGAGATCCTCTCCAAGAAGAAGAACATCCGCCTCCTCACCCTGCCCGAGGGCTACGGCCGGTACCCGACCGAGTTCCGCCAGGTCTCCGGCGGCATGCTGGTCCAGGCCACGGACAAGGTCGACGCCGAGGGCGACAACCCGGCCAACTGGACACTCGCCGCGGGTGAGCCGGCCGACGCCGCCACCCTGGCCGACCTGGCCTTCGCCTGGACGGCGTGCCGCGCGGCCAAGTCCAACGCGATCCTGCTGGCCGCCGACGGTGCCGCCGTCGGCATCGGCATGGGCCAGGTCAACCGGCTCGACTCCTGCCGTCTCGCCGTCTCGCGGGCCAACACCCTGGGTGTCAGCGTGGAGTCCGACGTCGAGGGTGCCGGCGGCGCTTCGAATGCCGACGCCAGCGGGGCGCCGGAACGGGCCCGCGGTGCCGTTGCGGCCTCGGACGCGTTCTTCCCGTTCGCCGACGGCCTGCAGATCCTGATCGACGCCGGCGTCCGCGCCGTCGTGCAGCCCGGCGGTTCCGTCCGGGATGAAGAAGTTATCGCCGCAGCCAACGCCGCCGGGATCACGATGTACTTCACCGGGGCGCGGCACTTCTTCCACTAGGAACCTGCTCCGCGGTTGCCGCCAAGAATGGACATGCCCTCCTTTTCCGGGAGGGCATGTCCATTTTTTGTGCTGCCGGGGCCGGTTCGCGATGCGGGATAGGCCGGCGTCACCGGTTCCGCGGGACATGCTCATTCTTCGCGGCCACAGGCGGGCAGAAGTCTCGGGCCCAGAGGGACATGCTCATTCTTCGCGGCCACAGGTGAGCATATGGGGATTATGTCCGCTGGCTGCCACCTACGGAGGGCATGTCCATCCTGGGTGCGGAGGGCATGTCCACTCGGGGTGCGGGGGACCCTGCCGAGGTTCCGCGGGACATGCTCATTCTTCGCGGCCACAGGCGGGCACAAGTCTCGGGCCAGAGGGACATGCTCATTCTTCGCGGCCACAGGTGGGCATATGGGGATTATGTCCGCTGGCTGTCACCTGCGGAGGGCATGCCCCGGGGAGGCAACGCCGCGGCACACGACCCCGGCTGCGGACACAGCAACGCGGGGTCACTTGCCGCCCTGTCGAGGGGGATGGGTGGCAAATGACCCCGCGTTGCCCTGTTCCTTTCTTGGGTGGGATTCGTCGGGGATGAGGTTTTAGGAGGCTGCGGCGGTGCTGTACGCCTGCTGGATCACCGAGCCCCAGTACGGTCCGTACATCACGGTGGAGCGGGTGCCGTAGCCGTAGCTGTTGATGGAGTTCTGGTAACCGGAGGAGCTGGTGCCGATAAACCAGGGACCGCCCGAGGAGCCGCCGGTCATGTCGCAGGGGATGCCCTGGGAGTTGAACTGCGGGTTGTTCGGATCATCCGAGGCCAGCCCGGTGCAGCTGATCAGCGACTGCCCGTCGAACGGAGACGCGGCCGGGTAGCCATAAGACTTGTAGGTGAGGCCGCGGGCGGCGTTGAACTGGACACCGGAAGCACCGACGACGTCGGAGAGGTTCTGCCCGTTCAGCGGGTCGACGACGGCGAACCCGGTGTCGTACTGCATGTCGCCGGCCGAGCTCCACTGGGTGGGGGTGTAGAGGGCGTTGGCGGCCCACTTGCCGTAGGGCGCGGCGCCGTTGAGGTAGGCCGGTACGAAGACGAAGTTGGTGGCGAACGCCCCCGGGCCCTCATTGACGCAGTGCCCGGCGGTGGAGACGGTGCTCTTATTGCTGGAGCTCACCGAGTTGCCGGAGCAGACGTAGTTGCTGCCGCCCATCGTGAAGAACACCTTGCCGATGTTGGACACCGGCGATTCGGAAGCATGCAGGGTGGTCTTGCCCCTGGCGGCCTTGCCGGAGATCTGGGTGCTCGAGCCCTTCTCCACGGTGGCCGCGGGGGACTTGTTACCGCGGGCCAGGGCCTTGTCCGCCAGCACGTCGCCCGGGATTGCGGACTTCATGCGGTCGGGCGTCCAGTAGTCGGCGGCCTTTGAGCCGTCGACGGACTGGCTGGTCACCTGCGGGGCCTTCTTGTCCTGCGCCGCGGCGGGCGACGCGGTGGCCGCGCCGGCCGCGCTGACGGCCAGGAGGGCCGCGGCGGAGAGGCTGAGGAGGCTGGTGGCCAGAGTCTTGGGTGTTCTCATGGGTGTCCTAACCGGGAGGAATGCGGGGCGGCCAGCCGGGGCGGACCGCTGTGATGGGATAGAAGCTACGTCAACGTGACGAGTGAGTAAAGCGATTTGTCAACATTTGTCACGCAAGATTTCCGCAACCTTACGGCGGAGCCCGGAGTCACGCGGCCGACTCCGCCCGTCCCGGATAGGCGTCAATTCGGCCACCTCGGGTAAGTTAGAGCCGTTGAGATAACACAAGATTTCCGGATATCCGCAGACTTTCAGGGAGACGCCCGAGCAATGGCCAAGATTATCTATACCCACACCGACGAAGCGCCGATGCTGGCCACCTATTCGTTCTTGCCGATTGTCGAGGCGTTTGCGTCGACGGCCGGTGTGGAAGTGGAGACCCGTGACATTTCGCTAGCCGGCCGCATCATAGCCGTCTTCGGCGACTACCTCACCGAAGAGCAGCGCGTCAGCGACGCCCTGGCCGAACTGGGCGAGCTCGCCAAAAAGCCCGAAGCCAACATCATCAAGCTGCCCAACATCAGCGCCTCCGTGCCGCAGCTGAAGGCCGCCATCGCGGAGCTCCAGGGACAGGGCTACGCCCTGCCGGACTACCCGGACAACCCCGCCTCGGACGAGGAGACGGACATCCGCTCCCGCTACGACAAGATCAAGGGCTCCGCGGTGAACCCGGTGCTGCGCGAAGGCAACTCCGACCGCCGCGCGCCGCTCTCGGTCAAGAACTACGCCCGCAAGAACCCGCACACCATGGGCGCCTGGACCGCGGAGTCCAAGACCAACGTCGCCCACATGGATGCCGATGACTTCCGCTCCAACGAGAAGTCCGTGGTGATCGAGGCTGACACCAACCTCAAGATCCAGCTGGTCAAGGAAGACGGCACGGTCAAGGTCCTCAAGCGGGCCTTCCCCGTACTGGCCGGCGAGGTCATCGACGGCACCGTGATGCGCGCCGCCGCCCTGGACACCTTCCTCGCCGCCCAGGTTGCCCGGGCCAAGGAAGAGGGCGTGCTCTTCTCCGCCCACCTGAAGGCCACCATGATGAAGGTCTCGGACCCGATCATCTTCGGCCACGTCGTCAAGGCGTACTTCTCCGAGCTCTTCGCCACCTACGGCGAGCAGATCGCCGCGGCCGGGCTGAGCCCGAACAACGGCCTCGCCTCCATCCTGAACGGCCTCGAGGACCTCCCCGAGGAGATCCGCGGCGACGTCGAAGCCGCCATCCAGAAGGGCCTCAACGACGGCCCCGAGCTGGCGATGGTCGACTCGGATAAGGGCATCACCAACCTGCACGTGCCCTCCGACGTGATCGTCGACGCCTCGATGCCGGCCATGATCCGCAGCTCCGGCCACATGTGGGGCCGCGACGGCCAGGAAGCCGACACCCTCGCCGTCCTGCCGGACAGCAGCTACGCCGGCATCTACCAGGTCGTCATCGACGACTGCCGCGCCAACGGCGCCTTCGACCCCACCACCATGGGCACCGTCCCGAACGTCGGCCTGATGGCCCAGGCCGCCGAGGAATACGGCAGCCACGACAAGACCTTCGAGATCCAGTCCGCCGGCACCGTCCAGGTCGTCGACGACGCCGGCACCGTACTGATCGAACACCAGGTCGCCCCGGGTGACATCTGGCGCGCCTGCCAGACCAAGGACGTGCCGATCCGCGACTGGGTCAAGCTCGCCGTCACCCGCGCCCGCGCCTCCGCCACCCCGGCCGTGTTCTGGCTGGACAGGGGCCGCGCGCACGACGCCCGGATGATCGCCAAGGTCGAGGAATACCTCAAGGACCACGACACCGAGGGCCTGCAGCTGGAAATCATGGCCCCGGACGAGGCCACGGCCTTCACCCTGGCCCGCCTGCGCAAGGGCGAGGACACCATCTCGGTCACCGGCAACGTGCTCCGCGACTACCTCACAGACCTGTTCCCGATCCTTGAGCTCGGCACCAGCGCCAAGATGCTCTCGATCGTTCCGCTGATCAACGGCGGCGGCCTGTTCGAGACCGGCGCCGGAGGCTCCGCCCCGAAGCACGTCCAGCAGCTGCTCAAGGAAAACCACCTGCGCTGGGACAGCCTGGGTGAATTCCTGGCCCTCGCCGTGAGCTTCGAGCACCTGGCGACCTCCACCGGCAACGCCCGCGCGCAGGTCCTCGCGGACACCCTGGACCGTGCCACCGGCACGTTCCTACTGGAGAACAAGTCCCCGAAGCGCAAGGCCGGCGAGCTGGACAACCGCGGCAGCCACTTCTACCTGGCCAAGTTCTGGGCCGACGAGCTGGCCCGCCAGAGCGACGACGCCGAGCTGGCTGCGGCCTTCGCCGCCGTCTCCGACGCCCTGGCCTCCAACGAGGAGACCATCATCGGCGAACTGCTGTCTGTCCAGGGTTCCCCGGTGGACATCGGCGGCTACTACCGTCCGGACGACGCCAAGGTCTCTGCCGTGATGCGGCCCTCGGCCAAGTTCAGCGAAGTGCTGTCCCTGCTGGGCTAGCCCGCACAACGCGAACGGCGCACCGGGAGTTCCCGGTGCGCCGTTCGCGTTTAAGTCCTGGCGGCGGACGACGGCGGCGGCGGTGCGCCCCGCCGTCGTCCGCCGCGCCCGTCAAGTGCCTAGCGGCCGGCTCTGTGCGTAGCGGCCGGCAACTGCCTAGCGGTCGGAAATCCGGCGGTCCCCGCCTGCCTCACTGGCCGGTTCGGTGGCCAGATCCGGGTCCGCGTCCAGCGGCGCGCCGGTGCCCAGCACGTCGTAGTCCGGGTCGGTGACCGGCGTCAGGCCGCCGGGCTGGACGTCCGCTTCCCCGTTGTTCACCCGCTCGCGCCATGCGCCGGTCTCGAAATCGCGGCCCTCGATGAACTTCTTGAACCGCTGCAGGTCCGCCCCCACCTGCCGGGAGTCCAGTCCAACCGCTGCGCCGATTTTCTCGGTGGCGGAGTCGGGCTCCCAGCTGAGTTCGACGTCGACCCTGGTCTCCGCCGGCCCGAGCTCGGCGAAGCGCACGGTGCCCGCGTTGCGGGGACTGTCCAGGCTTTCCCAGGACACCTGCCGGTCCGGGTCCTGGCTGGTGATCCGGGCGTCGTAGTCGCGTTTGACCCCGCCGATGCTGGTCTCGAAATGGACGGTGGTGTCATCGAGCTGCCGGACGGCGTCGACGCCGCTCATGAACTGCGGAAAATCCTCGAACTGGGTCCACTGGTTGTAGGCCTGGCTCAGGGGGACGTTCACCGCGATGGATTCCTGGACTGTTGCCATGCTTGCTTTCACTCCTTCGGCTGGCAGGTCTGCTGCCTGCGCCTCGTGTCAACGGACGGTACAAGGTGGTACGAGTGGTCGGAGACTGCTTTCGAAAACGTCAGGCCGTTTCCGGCCTGACTGACCAAGCTAGCCGGATCTCCCGGAGAGGGAAAGTCGCCGGACAGCGGTTGTCAGCCGCCAGTATCTCACCTAGGGTGCTAAGCAAGCTTAGCTTCTGCCCCCGGGGGTGCCGTTTGCCCCGGACGGCCGGGCCAGGACTGCCTACCCCGAGGAGCAATCCCATGCGCGACGAGAGCAACATCAACATTCCGGGCGCCGTCTCGGCTGAGCCGCCGGCCGTGAAGGAACCCACCACTCCCCGCGAACCGTTGCCGCCCAAACCGGACCAGCGAGGACCCGAAGCCGTGTCGCCGACGGGCACCCCCACCGGCGCCCCGGTCCATTCGCGGGCACAGTCCGGGCCCTACCTGACCACCGCGCAGGGGCTCCGGCTCGGCGACACGGACCACTCGCTGAAGGCCGGCCGCCGTGGCCCCGTGCTGCTGCAGGACCACCACCTGCGTGAAAAGATCACCCACTTTGACCATGAACGCATCCCGGAGCGGGTGGTCCACGCGCGCGGGGCCGGCGCCCACGGCGTCTTTCGCTCCTACGGCACGGCCGCCAAGATCAGCCGCGCCGGCTTCCTGGCCAAGGACGTTGAGACCCCGGTCTTCGTCCGTTTCTCCACGGTGCTCGGCTCGCGGGGCTCTGCGGACACGGTCCGGGACACCCGCGGCTTCGCCACGAAGTTCTATACCGACGAAGGCACGTTCGACCTCGTTGGGAACAACATCCCGGTGTTCTTCATCCAGGACGGCATCAAGTTCCCGGACATCATCCACGCCGGCAAACCCCATCCGGACCGGGAAATCCCGCAGGCCCAGAGCGCGCACGACACCTTCTGGGATTTCGTCTCGCTGCACACCGAGGCGCAGGCCCACACCATGTGGAACATGTCCGACCGTGCCCTGCCGCGCTCCTTCCGCACCATGGAGGGCTTCGGCGTCCACACCTTCCGTTTCGTCAACGCCGAGGGCAAGACCAGCCTGGTGAAGTTCCTCTGGAAGCCCAAGCAGGGCGTGCACTCGCTCGTCTGGGAGGAAGCGCAGCTGATCAACGGCATGGACCCGGACTTCCACCGGCGGGACCTTGCCGATGCCATTGAGGCGGGCGCCTTCCCGGAGTGGGAACTGGGCGTGCAGGTCTTCCCGGACACCGAGGAGGAGTTCTTCGAGGGCATCGACCTGCTGGACCCCACCAAGTTCATCCCCGAGGAGCTCGCCCCGGTGCAGCCGATCGGCCTGATGACGCTCAACGCCAACCCGGTGAATTACTTCGCCGAGACGGAGCAGGTCGCTTTCCACCCCGGCCACCTCGTGCCCGGGATCGACGTCACGAACGACCCGCTGCTGCAGGTGCGCCTCTTCTCCTACATCGATACGCAGATCAGCCGGCTGGGCGGGCCCAACTTCAGCCAGCTGCCGATCAACCGTCCGCACGCACCGGTCAACGACATGCTGCGCGACGGGATGCACCAGACGGCGGTCCACGGCGGGGCCGCACCGTACCACCCGAACTCCCTGGACGGCGGCTGCCCCTTCCTGGCCGGGGCCGACGTCGGCGCCTTCATCGATGTGCCGGAAGAACTCGCGGCAGCCGTGAAGGAACGGAAGTCCCCGGCCTCCTTCGACGACCACTACAGCCAGGCCCGCCTCTTCTTCCGCAGCCTGACACCGGTGGAGCAGGACCACGTGATCCAGGCGTACACCTTTGAACTGGGCAAATGCCGCGAGCAGGCGATCCGTGAGCGGCAGCTGCTGGCGCTCGCGAACATCGACGCCGGCCTGTGTGCGGCGGTGGCGGCGGGGCTGGGAATGGACGCCCCCGCAGCCAGCGAAGAGGTCCCGGACACGGCCCCGAGCCCGGCGGTTTCGCAGCTGGGCGGCAGCTGGCCGGTGGCAGGCCGGGTGGTCGGGATCGTCGCGGACGCGGACAGCGACCTCGACTCCGTCCAGGCGGCCCGGGAGGCGTTGAATGCCGCTGGCATCGTGCCGCTGGTGATCGCGCCGTCGGGCGGGTTTCTGGGCGGGCCCGACGGCGGGATCCCGGTCCAGCGCAGTTACCTCACCGCGCGCTCCACCGAGTTCGACGCCGTCCTGCTGGCGGGCTCGGGTGCGCCGGCGAAGGATGCGGCGGCGGGCCGGGACGCCAAGGCGGGCGAGCCGGGTGCCGCCGTCGACCCGCGGCTGGTGCTGCTCCTCGCCGAACTGTTCCGGCACTCCAAGGCAATCGGCGGCTGGGGAGAAGCCGGCAGCGTCCTGGACGCGGCGAGCATCCCGCAGGATGCCGCCGGACTGGCACTGGGGGAGGCGCCCGCGGATGTGGTGCCCCGGCTCACTGAGCTGCTGGCGGCGCACCGGGCCTGGGACCGGTTCCCGGCCGTGGGCGCCTAGGGACCGGGTGCCGGACTAGCGCCGGGGCGCTAAGGCTCAGGGGCGCCGGGGGTCAAAAACCTCCGGTGCCCGGGGATCCGCAGGGCGGGGGCGGTTAGCCTCCGCCTTTGCCTTTGTCCTTGCCCTTGGCTTTTCCGCCCGGCGCGTTGTTCACGGGTGCCGGGGCGGGAGCGGGCGCGGGCGCCACGGCCGCTGCGGCGGCCCGGGCTGCGGCGGCCGCCTTGGCGTCGGCTGCTGCTTTGGCTGCAGCCGCTGCCTTGTCGGCGGCGGCCTGCTTCGCCGCGGCGGCGTCCCGCGCGGCCTTGGCAGCCGCCGCTTGCTTGGCGGTGAGGTCGGCGCGGACGGCATCGATGGCGGCCGTGATGCTTTGGTGGCGTTTGAACGACACCTGGCCGTCCGCGGCGGCGGTGTCGAGCTGGGCCGCCAGCTCATCCAGCAGTTTCAGCGCGGCCGCGGTGTCCTCGGTGGCGGCCGCTTCGGTGACGGCCAGGACCTGGGACTGGAGCTGGCGTGCGGCGGCGCCGTCCAGGTCCGGAGCTGGCCCCGCACATCCGGACAGCGAGCCCGCGATCAGCGCCGCAGCGACCAGGGGGCCGGCTATAGCCAGAGTGCGACGCCGCTTACTCATGATCATGGTTCCACGCTTTTCTGCAGTTGTTTCAGGTGCTCACCCAGGTTGCCGGTGACGGCCGGGTAGGGGACGACGGCGGGCGGCTTCGGCGTGGCCAGGGAGAAGGCGACGGCGACCGCCGCCAGAAGGGCTACGAGGGCCAGGATCACGGCGGCCTTGGTGCGGCGGCGGGACCGCCGGAATCCTGCGGCCGTGCGGGACAGGGCGCCTGTGCGGCGCACCCGTCGGCTGGCGGCGTCCGGGGCCAAGGCGCGCCGGCCCGGCGTGCCGGCTCCGGTGGGCGCGGGTTGCGCCGGCTCCTGCGCGGTGTCCTGCGCCGTGTCCTGCGCCGTGTCCTGCGCGGTGTGGTGGAGGGCGTCCGGGGGATTCACCGGTGCGGTAACCCCCGCGGCGGAAGCCGAAAGCGGCGGCCTGGCGGGTGGGGCAGGCAGTACCCGGGTCCGCTCCTCGGCCAGGGGGCCGGGCAGGGAGTCAGGCGACACCAGGGCATGGCGCAGGGCAACTTCCAAGTCGGCGGCTGCGGGCCGGTCCAAGGGGTCCAACGCCGTCATTGCCCGGATCAGCTGCGCCCATTCGGCCGGAACGCCGTCCGGCACCACGGGGGCCCGGTGCAGCCGGGCCACAGCTGACTCGACGGCGCTTCCGGGGTACTCCACGGAGCCCTTGATGCATTCCAGCAGCACCAGTCCCAACGAGTAGATGTCGCTCGCCGGACCCATGTCCGCGCCGCGGGCCTGCTCGGGACTGAGGTACGCCGCGGTTCCCACCATCGTGCCGGTGGCGGTAAGCCTGGTCCCGTCCACGATCCGGGCGATGCCGAAGTCGGTCAGTTTCGGTCGCAGCGGTTCGCCGGGCCGGACCTGCACCAGCAGGACGTTGGCCGGCTTGATGTCGCGGTGAATGATGCCGAGCGAGTGGACGTAGGCAAGGGCGTCGGCGAGGCCTGCGCCGATGACGGCAAGCTCGTCGAACGGGACCGGGCTGTGCCGGATCCGGCTCCGCAGGTCCTGGCCGTCCACCAACTCCATGGTCAGGAACGGCCTGGGCTCGTCCGGGACCCGGGTGTCAGTGCCCGCGTCAAAGAGCGTGACCAGGCTCGGATGGTTGAGCGTGGCCAGCAGTTCGATCTCGGCCTGCTGGCGTTTGAGTTCGTCAGCATCCGCGGTCTGCGGCGCGAACAGCTTGAGCGCGACCTCCCGGCCCAGGTTCTCGTCCCGGGCCGAGTAAACGGACGCCATACCGCCCCGGCCGATCACATCGCCCAGACGGTAGCGGCCGCCGAGGATCTCGGTCGTGACCTTACTGGGTGAAGCGTCCACGATATTCCCCGTCTTTTTCCTGGCGCCTCGGTGGCGTCCCTAAAGAATAATACGGGTGCGGGTATCGGGTTCCGGCATCGGGGGCAGCCCGGCACCCGCCTCTCATCACGGTCATCTGTGGTTGCAGTTCCACCTTTCACGGGAAGGGATCGGTTCCCGCCGGAGCCCGCGGAGCCGTTGAATCCCCCAGCGGACCCAACGACTTCGCTCCGGCGGTAATGGACCTGGACGGGAGCGCCCGCGGTTAGGGCGGGCGTCCCGCGGCCGGGGCTATCGCGGGGGTGGGGTGCTGCGGCAGGAACGCGCGGCTTACGGCCGCCGGGCCCGCCGTCGGGGGCACTGAGACGGTGCGCCTAGCGGGGGTGGCGGTGGTGGTTGGCCGGACGCGGAGGGTGGTGTCCATGGGGAAAGCTCCTGAATGACTGGTGGCGGGCGCACATGGCAACCCGAAGGACCGTGCTCTGCGCAGGAAAATGGCAGAGGACGGCCCGACTAGTCAGGAGAAGACCCGGGATCGGCGGAATCAGCCGGATGGACGTGCTGTAAAGGGCCGCTGATGGGATCGGTGCCCATGGGCGGAATGAGGAAGAACGCGCTGGGGGTCAACGCAGCAGCGCCGGAGGGCCCGCTGGACGCGGACCCGCCGCCGGAAGCTGACCCGGGCGCCGCAGGCAGGGCGTTCGGCGCCGGCAGGCCGGGACCGCCGCCGTACGGGCGGGGCCCGTCGTCGCCGCCGGTGGGCGCCGCAGGGGCGCCGTCTCCAGAGGACCGGGGGTGGACCGGAGCGGGGTTTCCGCCAGTGGCCAGGTCAACGGGCGGACTCAGCGGGCCCCCGTGTATCGGCAGGGCGAGGAAGGCAAGGCCGCCGGGGAGCGCTGCAGGCTGAACGTCCATGCCGGCAAGGCGCCGCGGCTGTCCTCCGGCGTCCGTGCTGAGTGCCCTCGCAGGATCAGCCGCCGGGGAGGCAGCAGCTACGGTGCTCCGGGGCAGGACGCGCGGTGCCGGAGCAGCCGCTGGAGCGTTAGGACCGGCAACGGGACTGGTCCCCGGACTGGTCCCCGGGCTGGCCACGGGGGTGGGGACGGGCGGGACCACCGCGGGCGGCGTCGCCGGCGGCACAGTACCGGGGGCCGGGTCACCCGTCGGAAGCGTTGGCTCGGGAACAGGCTGGGTGCCGGGTTCGGTGCCGGGCAAGGGGGCGGAGTCCGGATCGGGACTCGTTACCGGAACGGCGGGATCAACGGCTGGCGGCGAAGGGTCGCCGATCGGGACGGGCCCGGGACCGGGGGCAGGCTCTGACACCGGCTCCGGTGCGGGGGGAACGGGGACCGGCGGCTCCGAAACCGGGGAAACGGGGACCGGGGGCTCAACAACCTGCGGGACCGGTTCCGGCTGCGCCGCCGGAGGCACGGCCGCCGGCTCCGAGGCCGGGGGGACGGGGACCGGGGCCTCAACAACCTGCGGGACCAGATCCATTTGCCCGACCGGCAGCAGCGGCAACGGGTCGGGAAGGGGAACAACCGGGGAAGAAACAGGCTCGGCAGGAACAGGATCAGCAACGGGCGCCGGAACCGGATCAGCAACGGGCGCCGGAACCGGAACAGGATCGGGGCCGGCGGCGGGCTGGGAGGGGGCATCCGGCGACTGGGCCACCGGGCTGGGCGCCAGCGGATCATCGGATTTCGGCAATTGGATCATGGTCACCACGGCCGAGCCAGGCACCGGAACCGCGCTGGAAACCGTGAGTTCCCCGGCGTTTGCCGGGGCCGCCGACAGTGCCAGCCAGGTCAGCCCGGCCCCCACCGCCAGGAGCCCCCGCCGCAGATAGCGGCGAACGTGGAGAGGGTGCGGGCGGAGAGGGCTTGCGGCAAATTCCATGCGCAACACACCTCCCCGAAAGCTATCGACGATTGGTCTACAGCGTAAGTCCGGGGGCCGGGGCGAGTCCATAGCGCAGCGCGAATTGGGGCCGACGGGCCCGGGTTTTAGGTCAGCGCACGTCGTTCGGGTAGCTCACCCCGAGTTGCGCGCGGACGCCGTCGAACAACCGCATGGTGTTCAGGGAATCCTCCAGCGGCATGACCGGGCTCTCGGTGAGCCCCTGCTGGATGCAGCGGGTCACTTCGCGGAGTTCGTAGCTGTAGCCGCGCCCCACCACACTGAACTGCTCGGTGCGCGGCTCCTCGAAGCCGACCCGCACCACGAGTTCCTTGGGGTTGCTGACGGACCCCAGGCTCTGCATGAAGCCCTCGCTGCCGGCGACGGTGGCGGCGCGCGGACCGTGGGCAAGGAGCGAGGACGTCAGCTGCGCCTGCGCACCGTGGTGGTAGCCCAGGGTCAGCGCGTTCTGGGCGTCCACGCCGTCGTCGTTGATCCAGCCAGTGGCACTGACCGTCTGTGGGAACCCCAGCGTGCCCAGCGCCCACAGCAGCGGGTAGATGGTGATGTCCAGCAGGGCGCCGCCGCCGTCCCTGGGCGCCCAGAGCCGGGAGGTGGGGGAGTAGGGGGCCGGGAAACCCAGGTCGGCCCCCACCCACTTGACCTCGCCGATCTCGCCCGAGGCCGCGATCTCGAAGGCCCGCTGCATGCTGGGCAGGAACCGGCTCCACATGGCTTCCATCAGGAACAGGCCCTTGTCCCGTGCCAGCTCCACGAGTTCGGCGGCCTCCCGGGCATTGACCGTGAGGGCTTTCTCGCACAGGACGTGCTTGCCGGCCTGCAGCGCTGCCAGGGCTATTTCGTGATGGTGGGCGTGCGGCGTGGCGACGTAGACGACGTCGACGGCGTCGTTGGCGAGCAGCCGTTCGTAGCCGGCCACGCCGTCCTGGTCGCCGTAGGCCCTGGCGAAGCCGTAATCGGACGCGAACGCATCGGCCGCAGCCTGGCTGCGTGAGCTCACCGCGTACAGCTCGGCATCGGAGAGCAGCTCCAGGTCCCGGGTCACGCCGGCGGCGATCCCGCCGGTGGCGATCACGCCCCACCGCAGCCTGGCTCCGGTGGCGGTCCGCGGATCCTGGTCGGGTTGGCTGGACAGCCAGGGCTTGGCGATGGGGGCAGTCATGATGCCATCCTCTCACCCGCGCCCGGTCTACCCGGCGGTTCCCGCCGTCGCGCGGTTCCTCGCGGTCTCCTCGGTGAGCCGGCCCTGCTGCAGACGGAAGCGCCGGTCCGTCTTGTTGGCCAGGGCGCGGTCGTGGGTGACCACGAGGATGGTGGTGTTGTGGTCCCGGCTCAAGGCACTGAGCAGTTCGATGATGTGCTCGCCGGTCTGCTCGTCCAGGTTCCCGGTGGGTTCATCCGCCAGGATCAATTTGGGCTCGTTCGCCAGGGCCCGGGCAATGGCCACGCGCTGCTGTTCGCCGCCGGAGAGCCGGTTGATCCGCCGCACATGCTTGTCCGGGTCCAGTTGCACCTGCTCCAGCAGCTGCCTCGCCCGCTCCAGCCGTGCTGCCTTGCGGATGCCGGCAAATTCCATCGGCAGCATGACGTTGTCCACGGCCGACAGGTTGGGGATGAGGTTGAACTGCTGGAAGACGAAACCGATGTCCCCGCGCCGGTACTGGGTCAGCTTCCCGTCCGGCATGCCGGCCAGGCTGACGCCATCCACCAGCACGTCGCCGCTGGTGGGCTTGTCGAGGGCTCCTAGCAGCGACAGCAGCGTGCTCTTGCCGCTGCCGCTCTTGCCCACGATCGAGGCGAGGGTGCCTTGTTCGAGGGCGAAGCTGACGTCATTGACCGGCTTGATGGTGCGGTCGCCGGACTTGAAGGTGCGGACCAGGTTCTTGACTTCAATCATGGCTATTCTCCTCGGAGGACTTCGATGGGGCGGATGCGGGCGGTGAGCAGCGCCGGGACGAGCGCACCGAGGATGGCGACGCCGAACACCGCCGCAATGCCCGCGGCGATGACGCCGGGCGAGGCGCTCGCGGTGACGGAGGTCAGCAGCTGGTTGGCCCCGCCGAAGGGGTTGCCGGCACCGCCGCCGGGGAACCCGACGCCGACCGGGAACCCGACGCCGCCGGGGCCGCGCTGGCCGGTGGTCGCCGCGGTGGTGCTGTTGGAGCTGATCAGTGCCGAGGCGATGCCGCCGCTGGCAAAGGATGCGACCGTGGCGCCCACCACGCTGCCGAGGGCCACGAGCACGAGGGCCTCGAGCACGAACTGCAGGCCGATCGTGCGGTTGGGGGCGCCGATGGCCTTGAGTACGCCGATTTCGCGGCGGCGCTCACGGACCAGCATGACCATGATCAGCAGAATGATCAGGCCCGCGGTTCCAAGGGCTGCGGCAAAGGCGATGAAGGAGATGCTCTTGACGCTGCCCAGCGAGCTAACGGCCGTCTGCAGGCCCCGCTGCCCCTGGCTGATGTCGGCCTTGCCGGCGCCGAGCGCAGACTGCAGGGCAGTCTTGGCGGCATCGACGTTGTCCATGCTGTTCACGGTCACGATCATCGCGGACAGTTCACCGGGCAAAGCTGCAAGGGTCTGGGCCGTCGGCAAGGTCAGGTAGAGGGCGTTGTTGCCGAAGGCCGTGCCGGCGTCGAACAGGCCCGCAACGGTAAATTTCTGGTCCTTGATGGTGAACGTCGAGCCCACGCTCAGGCCATTCTTCTCAGCCAGCGTGGTACCCAGGAGGGCCTTCATGGACGCGGCGTTGTAGTCGCCCAGACCGGTGCCCTGCGTCAGCTCCAGTGCCTTGCCCGTGGCGTCTACCTCGGCGCCGATACCGGTAGCGGTGACAGGGAGGGAGAACACAGGCGCCGCCTGGCCCGTGCCGCCGGTGCTGCCGCCGCCGGTCCCGGTCGAGGCCTGGTTGCGGTTGCCAAGTGTGCCGGCGTCGATGGCAGCCGTGAGGCTCGTGGTCACCGTGGTGGCTGACCGCCCGCCGGGACCGCCCGGCATGCCCCCGGCCTGACCGGCCGCTGCGGTGGCGTTACTCAGGCGCAGCGCCTTGGTGCCAACGACGCTGCTCACGTTGGGCACCGCGGCCGCGGTCGCTGCCTGCGCGGCGGTCAGCGGCTCGCCGCCGCCTTCGAAGCCCTGGCCGCCGGCCGGATTGACGGTCAGCACGGTGCCCATGGAGGCGTTCAGTTCGGCGACCTTGCCGGTGACTGCCTGGTTGGCCACCAGCATGGCCAGGGCAAGGCCGATGGCCACGGCCAGGACGGCGACGACGGCGGCGGTTCTGACCTTGTTTCGAAAGGCGTTGCCTACACTCCGGGCAAGGACGCTCACGGTACTCCTAGGGATCTGGCGCCGGACGGTTTGGCCGGCGGCTGCTCCCACACTGGTACCGGCGGCTGTGCGAACGTCCGGCCGATGCTGTGGATCCGCTGTGAAGGTGAAGGCCGCCGCAGCGGCGGCCCGCCGTCGGGCGTGGCCCGCGCGCCGCAACCCGGCCCGTCGTCGACGCCGCAGCCGGGCCGGGACACAAAAAAGGCCCCGGCCCTCCCTTGCGGGGGAGCCGGGGCCCAGGTGTTGGAGCGTCAGGCTACTTGGTGATCGGTCCGAGTACCGGATCGTCGACGTAGGCCGTCTTGACGTTTTCCTTGGTCACGATGACCGGTTCCAGCAGGTACGCCGGGACGGTCTTGACCTTGTTGTTGTAGGACTTGTCATCGTTGATCTCAGGCGTCTTGCCGGCCTGGATGTCCTTGACCATGGTGATCGCGTGCTCGACGAGCTTGCGGGTGTCCTTGTTGATGGTGGAGTACTGCTCACCGGCCATGATCGACTTCACGGACTCAACTTCGGAGTCCTGGCCGGTGATGATCGGCAACGGCTTGCCGGCGGCCTTGACCGAGGTCAGGACCGCGCGGGCCAGCGTGTCGTTCGGGGACAGCACGCCGTCCAGCGCAGCGCTGGCGTAGTTGCTGTTCAGCAGGGTGTCGGCACGACGCTGCGCGTTCTCTGCCTTCCAGCCCTGGGTAACGGCCTGGTTGAAGGACTTCTGGCCGGACTTGACCACGAGGGTGCCGTCGTCGATCTTCGGCTGGAGCACCTTCATGGCGCCGTCGAAGAAGACCTTCGCGTTGGCGTCATCGGGGGAACCGGCGAACAGTTCGATGTTGTACGGGCCTTCGGGCTTCTTGGCCTTCATGCCGTCCAGCAGGGCCTGGCCCTGCAGCTCGCCGACCTTGAAGTTGTCGTACGCCACGTAGTAGTCCACGTTGGGGGTGTTCAGGAGCAGACGGTCGTACGCGATGATGGTGGCGCCGGCGTCCTTGGCCTGCTTGAGCTGGGTGCCCAGCTGGGCGCCGTCGATGGCACCCACGATGATGACCTTGGCACCCTTGGTGACCATGGCGCTGATCTGGTTCTGCTGTTCCGAGACGCCGCCGTTGGCGAACTGCACATCTGCCTTGAACCCGGCACCCTTGAGGCCGTCGTTGAACAGCTTCTCTGCCAGCACCCAGTTTTCGCTGGTCTTCTGGGGGAGTGCGACGCCGATCGAGGAGTCCTTGGGGAACGCCTCGCCGCCGCCGCTGGCGCCACCGGAAGTTCCGCTGTCGGAACGGCCGCAGGCTGTCAGCGCCAGTGCCGCAATAGCAGCGATCGCTGCTGCCTTTCCTGCTTTACCAATCATTTGCATTGCTTGGTTCACTTTCTATAGATGGTGTTCGGAGAATCAGGGGTTCGGGAGCCGGGAAGCCGTTCAGGCTTCCTTGGCAATGACCTCTTTGGTGGAAGTGGTCTCGTCGGGCTTGATTTCATTGCCGCGGCCGAAGTTCTTCATCATCATGCCGATGATCGACCGCTTGCCCTGGGACTTGTTGTAGACGTCGAAGGCGACGGCGATCAGGAGCACGAGGCCCTTGATGATCTGGGTCAGGTCGGCGCCGACGCCGAGCAGCTGCAGGCCGTTGTTGAGCACGGCCATCACGAGGCCACCGACGATCGAGCCGATCACGGTGCCGACGCCGCCGGTTACTGCGGCGCCGCCGATGAAGACGGCGGCGATGGCGTCAAGTTCCCAGCCCACGCCGTCGAACGGGCCGGAGGCGGTGGAGCGGCCGACGAAGATCATGCCGGCCAGGCCGGCCAGGATGGACATGTTCATCATCACCAGGAAGTTGACCTTCTTGGACTGCACGCCGGACAGCTCGGCCGCGTGGCGGTTGCCGCCGACGGCGTAGACGTGGCGGCCGACGATGGTCTTGGAGGAGATGAAGCCATAGACCAGGACCAGGACGGCCAGGATCAGGCCCGGGATCGGGAACGAGGTGCCCGGGCGGCCGGTCGCGAACAGGTACGTCGCGTAGAGGATGGCGCCGCAGATCAGGACGAGCTTGGTGACGGTCACCCAGGCTTCGGGTACCTCGGCGCCCAGGGACTTGGCCTTCCGGCGGGAGCGGATCTCGCTGACGACGACGAACGCCACACCGGCCAGCCCCAGCAGCAGGGTCAGGTTGTTGTAGCCGGTGTTGGGCCCGAATTCAGGCAGGTAGCCGGAACCGATGTACTGGAAGTCGGCGGGGACCGGGATGGTGTTGGACTTGCCGACGAACTGGTTGAAGCCGCGGAAGAGCAGCATGCCGGCCAGCGTGACGATGAAGGCCGGGATGCCGACATAGGCGGTCCAGAAGCCTTGCCAGGCGCCGATCAGGACGCCGAGCAGCAGGCCGAACAGGATGCCGAGGTACCACGGGATGCCCCAGTCCTGGATCATCAAGGCGACGCTGACGCCGACGAACGCCGCGACCGACCCCACGGAGAGGTCGATGTGGCCGGCGATGATCACCAGCACCATACCGATCGCGAGGATCAGGATGTAGGAGTTGCCGTTGAAGAGGTTGATCACGTTGCCCGGGGTGAGGGTGTTGCCCCCGGTGGCGATCTGGAAGAAGACGATCAGTGCAACCAGGGCGAAGATCATGCCGAATTGGCGGGTATTGCCGCCAAAGAGCTTCTTGAGCGCGTTCATTTTGTCAGTCCTTGTTGTCCGGAATGTTCTGGATGGTCCAGAGGGTCAGGCAGTCTTGCGGGCGGAAGTCATGAGTTTCATGAGGCTTTCCTGGCTGGCTTCCTCTTTGTTCAGCACGCCGGTGATGGCGCCTTCGAAGATGGTGTAGATGCGGTCGGAGAGCCCCAGTAGTTCAGGAAGCTCCGAGGAGATCACGATGACGCCCTTGCCCTGGTTGGCCAGTTGCTGGATGATCCCGTAGATCTCGTACTTGGCGCCGACGTCGATCCCTCGGGTCGGCTCGTCCAGGATCAGCAGGTCCGGGTCGGTGAACATCCACTTCGCCAGCACCACCTTCTGCTGGTTGCCGCCGGACAACTTGGCGACGCCTTCCTCCACGGACGGCGTCTTGGTGCGCAGCGACTTGCGGTACTGCTCGGCGACGGTGAATTCCTTGTCGGCGTCGACGACGTTGTGCTTGCTGATTTTCTTCAGCGCCGCCGAGACCGTGGTGGCCTTGATGTCGTCCAGCAGGTTCAGGCCCAGGGACTTGCGGTCCTCGGTGACGTAGCCGAGGCCGGCGTCGATGGCCTGCTTGACGGTCTTCAGGTGCAGTTCCTTGCCGTCCTTGTAGACCTCGCCGGAGATGAAGCGGCCGTAGGAGCGGCCAAAGAGGGAACGGGCGAGCTCGGTGCGTCCGGCGCCCATCAGGCCGGCGAAGCCGACGATCTCGCCGCGGCGGACGAAGAAGTTGGAGTTCTTGCAGACCAGGCGGTCCTGGATCTGCGGGTGCCCCACGTTCCAGTTTTTGACCTCGAAGAACTTCTCGCCGATCTTGGGCTCGTGCTCCGGGAACCGGGATTCCAAGGTCCGGCCCACCATGCCCTTGATGATGCGGTCCTCGTCGACCCCGTCTGCCTTGACGTCGAGGGTCTCGATCGACTTGCCGTCGCGGATGATCGTGATGGAATCGGCGATCTGCTCGATCTCATTGAGCTTGTGCGAAATGATGATCGACGTGATGCCGCGGCCCTTCAGGCCCAGGATCAGATCCAGCAGGTGCTGGGAGTCGGACTCGTTCAGCGCGGCGGTGGGCTCGTCCAGGATGAGGAGCTTGACCTTCTTGTTCAGCGCCTTGGCGATCTCGACCAGCTGCTGCTTGCCGACGCCGATTTCCTTGACCGGGGTGTCCGGGTCCTCGCGGAGGCCGACCCGGGCGAGCAGTTCGGTGGAGCGGATCCGTGCCTCGGCCCAGTCGATCACCCCGCGCCGGGTGGGCTCGTTGCCCAGGAAGATGTTCTCCATGATGGACAGCTCGGGGATCAGCGCCAGTTCCTGGTGGATGATCACGATGCCGGCGTGCTCGCTGGCCCGGATGTCCTTGAACTGCTGGACTTCGCTCTGGTAGACGATGTCGCCGGTGTAGCTGCCGTAGGGGTAAACGCCCGAGAGCACCTTCATGAGGGTGGATTTTCCTGCGCCGTTTTCACCGCAGATGGCGTGGATCTCGCCGGCCTTCACCCGCAGGTTCACCTCGGCCAATGCTTTAACGCCGGGGAACTCTTTGGTGATGGAGCGCATCTCGAGAATTATCGGATCGCTGTGCGTGTTGAGGGACGTCATCTGCCCTTACGCCTCCAATGCATGACTTCGTTGTCCGCCCCTGCAAACCGCAGGGCCGTCTGATGGAAAAGTAAACTGGATCACGCCGTTGTCGTCAAGTCTTTAACGCAACGGCCTGGTAACGGCTGCTTTAGTTTCGCCGGATTCCGGCATGTTGGAAGACTAGGGCCGTGGCGCCCAGGGCCTCGGCGCGGTCGCCGAGCGAGGACATCGTCAGGGTGGTGGTTTCGCCGATCACGGGCACCGCGTGGCGCACCAGGCCGCGCCGGATCGGGTCCAGCAGCACCTCGCCGAGCCCTGCCAGCGGACCTCCCACCACGATCACCTCGGGGTTGATCAGGTTGGCGACGTTTCCCAGCGCACGGCCGACGGCGAGCCCGGCGTCGTCCACCACGCGGAGCGTTGCGGAGTCCCGGGCGAGGGCCTTGCGCACAATGTCCTCGGGGGTCAGCGGCTTGTCCTCGCCGCGGCCCAGGAGCTCGATCATGGTGGTGGTGGAGGCGATCGTTTCCAGGCAGCCGCGGTTGCCGCAGCGGCAGACGAGGCCGTGCTCGTGGATGGTGGCGTGGCCGATTTCGCCGGTGATGCCGACGTTGCCGTAGTACGGCATTCCGTTCAGGATCAGCCCGGCGCCGATGCCCGAGCCGATCTTCAAAAAGAGCAGGTTGCTGATGCCGGTGTGCGGGCCCCAGGTCACCTCGGACAGGGCGCCGAGGTTGGCGTCGTTGTCGACGAAAACCGGGAGATCCAGCGCGTCTTCGAGCCGTTCGAGGATGTTGATGCCCACCCATTCGGGCAGGATGGCGCCCTGCGCCACGGTGCCGGTGCGGCGGTCGATGGGGCCCGGGATCCCGACGCCGGCGCCCACCAGGGCGCTGCGTTCCACGCCGCTGCTGGCCAGCAGCCGGTCCAGCACCCCGACGGCGGCCGTGATGCCTTCCTCGGCGTGGTGGCCCAGCGGCAGCAGGACCGATTCCTCGGCGACGACGTGGTAGCTCAGCGAGGCCAGGACCACCCGCAGGTGGCGGCGGCCGAAGTCGATGCCGACGGCGACGGCGCCGTTGCTGTTGAGCCGGACGTTCAGGGCGCGGCGGCCGGAGCTGGTGATCGGCTCGGTGGACGCCAGCCCGGCGTCCTGCATGATCTTGACGATGTTCGAGACCGTCGCCGTGGAGAGGCCGGTCTGCCGGGCCAGTTCCGCCTGGGTGGACGGCCCGGCCAGCAGGCATTCGATGATCCGCTGCTGGTTCAGATGCCGAAGGGCGGACTGCGACCCGGGGTTTTTGGTGCGGCTCCTCGTTGAGCGCGTTGGTGAGGGCATGCAATGAAGAGTGCCCCATCATGGGCTTGTAGTCAAGAAGTTAACGCAACGGCCGGGAGCCGTGTCCCCGCGGGTCTCCCGCCCGGGTGCGCGGGGGCCGGCGGTCAGGCGTGCAGCTCGCGGTGGGCGCGCGCGAGGTCCTGGTAGTGGGCGGCGTTGTGCTTGACGCCGTCGAACTCATCATCGTTCAGTTCGCGGCGGACCTTCGCCGGTACCCCGGCGACGAGCGAGCGGGGCGGCACGACGGTTCCCTCCAGGACCACGGCGCCGGCAGCCACGAGCGAACCGGCGCCGATCACGGCCCCGTTGAGGATGGTGGCGCTCATGCCGATCAGGCAGTCGTCCTCGACCGTGCAGCCGTGCACCACAGCGCTGTGGCCCACGCTGACCCGGGCGCCGATAGTGCAGGGGAAATCCGGATCCGCATGCAGCACGACGTTGTCCTGCAGGTTGGTGCCGGCGCCCACGGTGATCGCGGCGGTGTCGGCGCGGACGGAGACGCCATAGAAGGCGCTGGAGTTCTCGGCCAGCGTGGCCTTGCCGATCACCGAGGCGCTCGGGGCGACGAAGGCGGATTCGTGGATGTCCGGGGTGTTGCCGGCGAAAGCGTATACGGGGCTCATGCCTCCAGCCTAGGACACCGGACCCTTGCGGGCCGGGCGGCGCTGAGTAGGATCGGGGCCATCCCAACGCACACCCCAGGAGGCAGTCATGTTCCTGCAGTTGATGAATCGGTTGGAAAACGCCGAGGTGCTCGACCCGGCCGTCCGGACCGCGGAGCCGCTGGCCGCCCGGCTGATCGCCGACCCGCGGCTCCGGCGCTTCTTCCACGGCGACGCGACCGGCATCCCGCCGCACACAATCCTCACCGATGTGCCCTTCGGCGCCTGGTTCATGGCGATGTTCCTGGACCTTTTTCCGGACGAGGGCAGCCGCCGCGCGGCCCGCAGGCTGGTGGGCCTCGGCGTCCTCGCGGCGGCGCCGACCGGGTTCAGTGGCTGGGCCGAGTGGGCGCGGGCCGATCCCGCTACGCGGCGGGTCGGCGTCGTCCACGCCGCCGCAAACCTGACCGCGACGCTGATCTTCCTCGCATCCTGGCGCGCCCGGCGCAAGGACCGCCACCGGCTGGGCATCGGCCTGGCAAGGGCGGGCGCCGTCCTGCTGGTGGGCGGCGGATTCCTAGGCGGTTACATGCGCAGCGTCCAGCGTCCCTGACAGACCCTCCCGCAGGTCTGGCGGTTTCGGAGGCGACCCTCCCGCAGGTTTGGCGGCTATTGACGGGACGCTCCCGCAGATCCGGCGGTTATCGGTGGAACGCTCGCGCCCTGCGTGCGGAGTTAGGGGAAGGCCGGGCTGATGTGCGGGAGCGTTGGAGGAAAGCCGGCCATACGTGAGGGAGGGTTGGAGGAAAGCCGGCCATACGTGAGGGAGGGTTGGGGAAAAGCCCTCCGGATGTGCGGGAGGGTTGGGGGAAAGCCCGCCAGACGTGAGGGAGGGTTGGGGGAAAGTCGGCCAGACGTGAGGGAGCGTGTGGTGAGAGGCGAACGGTGGGAGGGCCTAGCCGGGGTTGCGGAGGACCGTGAAGCCGCGCCCGATGTCCGGTTGCCCGGGTTCGGGCAGGACGACGGCGATCGGCGCGCCGGGTTCGGCCACGCGCTGAAGCTCGCGGACGACGTCGTTCCACTCCTCGGGCGGCCGTCCCGCCAGTGCGTCCACCGCCCAGACGGCAGGGAACGCGGCGTCCGCAAAGGGCAGCGCCTGCCCGGTGGCGACCGAGGCCGAGAGGCCCCGGGCCCGGGCGGCGTGGATGTTCTCCTCCGAGGGATCCACGCCGGCGAAGTGGATGCCGGCACGGACAAAGAGAAGCCCGTCGGCGCCCGGTCCGCAGTCCAGGCCCAGCACGCCGTGGCGGCCCTCGGCCTTGAGCAGGGCGAGGAAACCGGAGAGTTCGTCCTGCCGCGTGGTTGCCATGGCTCCAGTTAAGGGCGGCAACGGGTCGAAGACAAGCCCCGGCCGAGACAGGCCCCCGGCAGGGAACCTAGCTAAAGACCACGGTCCGGTTGCCGTCCAGCAGCACGCGGTGCTCGGCGTGCCACTGTACCGCCTGCGCTAGCGTGCGGCCTTCGACGTCGCGGCCCATCTGGACGAACTGCTCGGCGGTGCGCCGGTGGTCCACCCGGATGACTTCCTGCTCGATGATCGGGCCTTCGTCCAGGGCGGCGGTGACGTAGTGGGCGGTGGCGCCGATGAGTTTCACGCCCCGGGCGTGCGCCTGGTGGTACGGCTTGGCGCCCTTGAAGGAGGGCAGGAAGGAATGGTGGATATTGATGGCCTTGCCGGTCAGCTCCGTGCAGAGCTCGTCGGAGAGGATCTGCATGTACCGCGCCAGGACGGTGAGCTCGATGTCGTGCTCGGCCATAAGCTTGCGCAGCGCGTCCTCGGCCTCCACCTTGGTGTCCCGGGTGACAGGGATGTGGTGGAACGGGATGCCGTAAAACTCGGCCAGGCCGGCGAGGTCCCGGTGGTTCGAGACGATGGCCGGGATCTCGATCGGCAGGGTGCCGGAACGCTGCAGGAACAGCAGGTCGTTGAGGCAGTGCGCGGAGGTGCTCGCCATCAGCAGGGTGCGGAGTTTCCGGCCAGCCGGGTTGAGGCTCCACTGCATGCCGAACGCCTGGGCCACGGGTTCCAGCGCGGCGTGCAGCTCGGCCGCCGGGGCCGCCGTCGTCGCCTCCACCCGCATGAAGAAGGTTCCGGTGCCCTGGCTGCCGTACTGCTGCGAGTCCGTAATATTGCAGCCGGCCACCAGGAGGGCGCCGGCCACGGCGTGCACGATCCCGGGCCGGTCCGGGCAGGAAAGGGTGAGGATATAGGAGGCAGTCAGCTGGTCTTCAGTCACGAAGACAGCCTACCCGCGGCTGGGATAGTCTTGATGTGTCGCAACTGGCGTTGGGTGGCTAACCACCAGGGAGCGGCACGCACGCAGACCACGGATCGTACGCCTGGGCCGAGGGTCATGTTTTCCGGCCGGCAGCCACGCTGCCGCCCGCCGACGGCACCCTTCGCGGGTGCCCGCCCCGCCTTGCGGGTCCCGTTCCGGGCCCCGTAATTTAAGGGCGCCGCGGCGGGCCAGCCGGTAACCTGACCTTTAAGCAGTGACCGTTGCCAAGCCAGGAGTTCTTCGTGACTACTTCCGTACGCCTTACCTCAGCAGCCGTGAGCAACCAGCCGCTCGCTGAACTCGACCCCGAAATCGCCGCCGTCCTGACCCAGGAGCTCGGCCGCCAGCGCGGCACCCTGGAAATGATCGCTTCCGAGAACTTCGCGCCGCGCGCCGTGATGGAGGCGCAGGGTTCCGTCCTGACCAACAAGTACGCCGAGGGCTACCCGGGCCGCCGCTACTACGGCGGTTGCGAGTACGTCGACATCGCGGAGCAGCTCGCGATCGACCGCGTCAAGGACCTGTTCGGCGCCGAATTCGCCAACGTCCAGCCGCACTCCGGCGCGCAGGCCAACGCCGCCGCGCTGTCCGCGATGATCACCCCCGGGGACAAGATCCTGGGCCTCTCGCTGGCGCACGGCGGGCACCTGACCCACGGCATGAAGCTGAACTTCTCCGGCAAGCTCTACGACGTTGCCGCCTACCAGGTCGAGGAAGACAACTTCCGGATCGACATGGACAAGCTGCGCGAACAGGCCCTCGCGGAGAAGCCCCAGGTCATCATCGCCGGCTGGTCCGCCTACCCGCGGCACCTGGACTTCGCCGCCTTCCGCTCGATCGCCGACGAGGTCGGGGCGCTGCTCTGGACCGACATGGCGCACTTCGCCGGCCTCGTCGCCGCCGGGCTGCACCCCAGCCCGGTCCCGCACTCCGACGTCGTCACCTCCACCGTGCACAAGACCCTCGCCGGGCCCCGCTCCGGCGTGATCCTGGCCAAGCAGGAGTGGGCCAAGAAGATCAACTCCAACGTCTTTCCCGGCCAGCAGGGCGGACCGCTGATGCACGTCATCGCCGCCAAGGCCGTGGCCTTCAAGATCGCCGGCACCGAGGAATTCAAGGAACGCCAGGAGCGTGTGCTCGAAGGCGCCCGGATCATCGCGGACCGCCTGAACCAGTCCGACGTCTCCGACGCCGGCGTCTCCGTGCTCACCGGCGGCACCGACGTGCACCTGGTCCTGGTGGACCTGCGCAACTCCCAGCTGGACGGCCAGCAGGCCGAGGACCTCCTGCACTCGGTCGGCATCACGGTCAACCGCAACGCCGTACCCTTTGACCCGCGCCCGCCGATGGTCACCTCGGGGCTGCGCATCGGAACCCCCGCACTGGCCACCCGGGGCTTCGGTGCCGCGGAGTTCACCGAGGTCGCCGAGATCATCGCGACCGCGCTGAAGGCGGGTTCCGGCACCGACGTCGAGGCCCTCCAGGCCCGCGTGGACAAGCTTGCCGAGGACTTCCCGCTGTACCCGCAGCACGAGCAGTGGTGATCCGATGACCGCCACCAACTCCGCGCCCGCCAACTCCGCACAAGTCCAGGAGCACACCGCCCGGATCCTGGACGGCAAGGCCACCGCCGCGGCGATCAAGGCCGAACTGACCGAACGCGTCGCCGTCCTGAAAACAAAGGGCATCGTCCCCGGCCTCGGCACCATCCTGGTGGGCTCCGACCCGGGCAGCACCTGGTACGTGGGCGGCAAGCACAAGGACTGCGCCGAGGTGGGCATCACCTCGATCCGCCGCGACCTGCCGGAAGAGACCACCCAGGACGAGCTGCTGGCCGTGGTCCGGGAACTCAATGAAAACCCGGAATGCACCGGCTACATCGTCCAGCTGCCGCTGCCCAAGCACATCGACCAGGACACCATCCTGGAGGCCATGGACCCGGACAAGGACGCCGACGGCCTGCACCCGATGAACCTGGGCCGGCTCGTGGCGAACGTCAGCGGACCCATGAAGTCCCCGCTGCCCTGCACGCCCAAGGGCTGCGTGGAGCTCCTGACCCGGCACGGCATTGACCTCAACGGCAAACGCGTGCTGGTGGTGGGCCGCGGCGTCACGATCGGCCGCCCGGTCGGCCTGCTGCTCACCCGCAAGGACGTCAACGCCACCGTCATCCTGGCCCACACCGGCACCGTGGACCTCCCCGCCGAACTCCGGCAGGCCGACGTCGTGATCGCCGCGGCCGGGCAGCCGCACATGATCAAGGCCGCGGACCTCAAGCCGGGCGCCATTGTGCTCGACGTCGGCGTCAGCCGCGTCGACGACGGCTCCGGCAAGGCCGTGGTGACCGGCGACGTCGAGCCGGCCGCGGCCGACGTCGCCGCCTGGCTGTCGCCCAACCCCGGGGGAGTGGGCCCGATGACCCGCGCCATGCTGTTGGCCAACGTGGTGGAAACCGCCGAACGGCACCTCGAGGCGGAGCACGCTCCCGCCTAGGTGTAATTCACGCGCCTAGGTCACCCCCGCCGCAAAGGGCGCCCCCTCCTGACCGGAGCGGGCGCCCTTCTGCTGCCCCTGCAGTTCCAGCCGGACCTGGCGGCGCCGCGGAAAAAGTCCGGACTTTTTACGAAAAGACTCTTTCATAGTTTGCCGGGATCGACTACCGTGTTCCGGGTGTCTGAACTTGTGTCGAAAGAGTCTCCCGTGAGCAACCCCGAGGAGACCGGTTCTCCCCAGTACGTCATCACCGCAGAAAACCTCACCAAAAGCTACGGGGACGTCACCGCCGTGGACGGTATTTCCTTTCGTGTGCCCGCCGGCGAAGCCTTCGGACTGCTGGGCCCCAACGGCGCCGGCAAGTCCACCACCATGAAGATGATCGGCGGCGTCTCGCAGCGGACCTCCGGCAGCCTGAGCATCATGGGGCTGGACCCGGAGCAGCACGGCCCCGAGGTCCGCGCCCACCTCGGCGTGGTCCCGCAGCAGGACAACCTGGACGAGGAACTGAAGGTCCGCGACAACTTGCTGGTCTACGGCCGCTACTTCGGCCTGCCGATGAGCTACCTGAAACCCAAAGCAGACGAGCTGCTGGAGTTCGCGCAATTGACGGACAAAGCCAAGTCCAAGGTGGACGCCCTCTCCGGCGGCATGAAGCGGCGCCTCACGATCGCCCGCTCCCTGATCAACGAACCGCGGATCCTGCTCCTGGACGAGCCCACCACCGGCCTCGACCCGCAGGCCCGCCACATCCTCTGGGACCGGCTGTTCCGGCTCAAGGAACAAGGCGTCACCCTGATCCTCACCACCCACTACATGGACGAGGCCGAGCAGCTCTGCGACCGCCTGATCGTGGTGGACAAAGGCAAAATCATGGCCGAAGGTTCCCCCGCCAGCCTGATCCGCGAATATTCCACCCGCGAAGTCCTCGAACTGCGCTTCGGCTCCGAACGCAACGCCACGGTCGGCGCCGAGCTTGAGGGCATCGGCGAACGGATCGAAACCCTGCCGGACCGCGTCCTCATCTACGCCCACGACGGCGAGGCCGCCCTGGAGCAGGTCTCCGCCCGGGGCCTGCACCCGGTCACCTCGCTGGTGCGCCGCTCCTCGCTGGAAGACGTCTTCCTGCGGTTGACCGGACGGAGCCTTGTTGACTAAGAAAGCAGAGTTGACTGACCCGATCAACGCGGCGGGTACGACGGCGGCGCCCGCCCTGCGCGCGCACCCGCCGGCCGTCTCGGCGGCCCGCGCCCGCCGCTGGGGCGCCTTCTATTACGCCGAGCAGGTCCTGCGGGTGATGAAAGGCTACGGCTGGACCATCGTGATGTACGGCGTCGGCCAGCCGGTCGCCTACCTCTTCGCCATGGGCGTGGGCCTCGCCACCCTGGTGGACACCAACTCCACCGCGGCCTTCGGCGGCGTCAGCTACCTGACTTTCATCGCCCCCGCGCTGCTGATCTCCGCCGCCGTGATGACGGCGGCCAACGAGTTCACCTTCCCGGTGATGGACGGCTTCAAATGGCGCCGGGTCTACTACGGCCCGCACGCCTCGCCGCTGACCCCGGAACAGATCGCCGCCGGGCAGATCATTGCCGTCACGGTGCGGTTCCTGCTGCAGTCCGCGATCTACTTCGGCGTCGTGGCACTGTTCGGCGCGTCCCCGGGCGGCTGGGGCTGGGTCTCGATCCTGGTGGCCACGCTGGCCGGTTTGTCCTTCGGCCTGCCGCTGATGGCCTACGCGGCCACCATCAAAAACGACAAGGGCCAGTTCGCCATGGTGATGCGCTTCATCGTGATGCCGCTGTTCCTGTTCTCCGGCACATTCTTCCCGCTGGACACCCTGCCCCTGGCGGTCCGCTGGATCGGCTGGATCTCCCCGATCTGGCACGGCACCGAACTGGGCCGCGTGTTCAGCTACGGCTACGAGGAGGCGCCGCTGCTCACCCTGGTCCACGTCGTCTTCCTGCTCGGCCTCGCCGTCCTCGGCTGGGTCCTGACCCGGCGCCAGTTCGCCAGAAGGATGGCATCATGAGCGTGCTCGCCGGACACTACGATTCGGGAAAGCAAGACGCCGGCCGCAGCGTCACCGACGCCGCCCGCAACCGCCGCTTCGGGCCGCTCTACTCGCGCAACGTGCGCGCCGTCGTCGCCCGCGGGTTGATGGCCACCAAGAGCAGCAACTGGATGGTCATGCTCTCCGGGTTCTTCGAACCGGTGCTCTACCTGATCTCAATGGGGGTGGGTCTGGGCGCGATCGTCGGCGAGGTGCAGGGCCCCGGCGGGCAGCAGATCTCCTACGCCGCGTACATCGCCCCGGCCCTGCTGGCGGTCTCGGCCATGAACGGCGCCGTCTACGACTCCACCTGGAACGTCTTCTTCAAGATGAACTTCGCGAAGCTCTACCAGGGCATGCTCTACACCTCGCTCGGGCCGATCGACGTCGCGATGGGCGAAATCTTCCTCGCCCTGCTGCGCGGACTGATGTACGCCACCGGCTTCACCGCCGTGATGGGCGTGATGGGCCTGATCACCACGCCGTGGGCCATCCTGATGATCCCGGCGTCGGTGCTGATCGCGTTCGGCTTCGCCAGCTTCGGCATGGGCATCACCAGCTTCATGAAGACCTTCCAGCAAATGGACTGGATCAACTTCGTGATGCTGCCGATGTTCCTCTTCAGCGCCACCTTCTACCCGTTGAGCGTGTATCCCCAGTGGATCCAGTGGCTGATCCAGGCGATGCCGCTGTGGCACGGCGTGGAGCTGCTGCGGCAGATCAGCGTCGGCGTCTTCACCCCCGCCACCGCGGTGCACATCGGCTACTACCTCGCCATGATCGTGCTCGGTGTGGCGCTTACCACCGGCCGGCTCCGCAAACTGTTCCTGAAGTGACCGCGGCGTTCGCCCGGGGTGGAAGCGCAGCCCCGGGCCCGGCCGGTTTGCGATAATAGGCGCATGCGATCTCTGGACAACCCTTCTGCCAAGCCCTCCGCGTTCAACGCCGCCGCCGGAAAATTCCCCATGTTCCGCCTCAGCGGCCTCGGGATGACGGTCTTCATCATCGCGTTCCTGGTGGCCGTCATCTTCGCGGCGAACCAGAACGACGTCGTGGGCTGGGTTGTCGCGGTCATCGCCGCCTTCTGGCTCGCGCTGGCAGCCTTTGTGGTGTTCAGCATCCAGCGCGCCGCCAAGAAGGCCGGCGCCAAGCTGAACGAGGCGCAAAACGCGTTCAACTCCGCGGTGGGCCGGGCACCGTCGTCGGGAAGCGCCGACCACGGCGGCACGCGCCTGGTCGGTGACCGCCGCGAAACCGACGATATCCGCGACATGAAGCTGGACCACTCCTTCAAGATCGTCCAGGTGCAGGTCCGTGTGGTGGAGCAGGAACGCGCCAAGGGCGGCGCCGCGGACCAGGACACCATCCGCCGCGCCCTCGAAACCATCGAGATCACGGCCACCAACGCGCGGGACATGATCAAGTCCGCGGACGGCACCGACGAGCCGGTCCGCGGAACCATCATCGACTAGAGTGGAGCGGGTGAGCTCGGCATTGAAGAAGGACCCCCTTCGCATCGCATCGGTCAACGTCAACGGCCTCCGCGCCGCCTACAAAAAGGGCATGGCGGAGTGGCTGGCGCCGCGGGACGTGGATATTCTCTGCCTCCAGGAGGTGCGCGCGCCTGACGCGATCGTCCGCGAACTGCTCGGCGACGGCTGGTACATCCTGCACGCCGAGGCCGAAGCCAAGGGCCGCGCCGGTGTCGCCATCGCCTCGCGCACCGAACCGACCGCCACCCGCAACGGCATCGGCGATGACTACTTCGCCACGGCCGGCCGCTGGGTCGAAGCCGACTACATCGTCCGCGACGCCGCGGGGGAGGCCTCGCGGCTGACCGTGGCGAGCGCGTACGTGCACTCCGGCGAGGCCGGCACCCCCAAGCAGGACGACAAGTTCCGCTTCCTGGACGTAATGTCCACCCGGCTGCCGGAACTCGCCAAGCACAGCGACCACGCCCTCGTGGTGGGCGACCTGAACGTCGGCCACACCGAGCTGGACATCAGGAACTGGAAAGGCAACGTCAAACGTGCCGGCTTCCTGCCCGAAGAGCGCGCCTACTTCGACCGCTTCTTCGGCGAGGAAATCGGCTGGAAGGATGTTCACAGGGGCCTGGCGGGTACCGTCGACGGCCCCTACACTTGGTGGTCGCAGAGGGGACAGGCCTTCGACAACGACACCGGCTGGCGCATTGACTACCACATGGCCACGCCCGCTCTCGCCGCCGCGGCGGTGTCAGCAGTTGTTGACCGGGCGCCGTCCTGGGACACACGCTTCTCCGACCATGCCCCGCTGGTAGTGGACTACCGGCTCTAGTCTTAAGGTTTTTCCCATGACCTCTCCTTCCAACGCGTCGACCCTGGCTGGCGCCGACGCCGGCGTCGCACTCGACGTTGCCGTCTCACCCGCCGGGCAGACAGCGGCCGTTCCCGGTGCCAGGCATCGCATCCTTTCCGGCATGCAGCCCTCCGCCGACTCGTTGCACCTCGGCAACTACCTGGGCGCCCTGGTGAACTGGGTCAGGATGCAGGACGAATACGACGCCGTCTTCTTCATCCCCGACCTGCACGCCATCACGGTGCCGCAGGATCCTGCCGAACTGGCCCACCGCACCCGCGTCACCGCCGCGCAGTACATTGCCGGCGGCGTCGACGTGGACAAGTGCACGCTTTTCGTCCAGTCCCAGGTCCCGGAACACGCCCAGCTGGCCTGGGTGCTGAACTGCATCACCGGCTTCGGCGAGGCCTCCCGAATGACGCAGTTCAAGGACAAAGCCCTGAAGCAGGGCTCGGACCAGGCCAGCGTTGGGCTCTTCACCTACCCGATCCTGCAGGCCGCGGACATTCTGCTGTACCAGCCGCACGGTGTGCCGGTAGGGGAGGACCAGCGCCAGCACGTGGAGCTGAGCCGGGACCTCGCGCAGCGTTTCAACTCCCGCTTCGGTGAGACCTTTACGGTGCCCCAGCCCTTCATCCAGAAGGAGTCGGCCAAGATCTACGACCTGCAGAACCCGACGGCGAAGATGTCGAAGTCAGCGGAGTCGCCGGCCGGCCTGATCAACCTGTTGGACGACCCCAAGGTGATTGCCAAGCGGATCAAATCCGCCGTGACGGACGCGGAAACCGAAATCCGTTTCGACCGCGAGAACAAGCCCGGCGTCTCGAACCTGCTGACGATCTACTCGGCCATCAGCGGTCGGAGCGTAGAGCAGCTCGTCGCCGCGTACGAGGGAAAAATGTACGGCCACCTCAAGGTGGACCTCGCCGAGGTGGTCACCGAGCACCTGAGTCCGATCCGGGACCGGGCGAACCAGCTGCTGGACGATCCCGCAGAGCTGGACCGGCTGCTCGCCTTGGGCGCCGACAAGGCCCGGGAGATCGCCTCCGTGACGCTGAGGGACGTCTACGCCAGGGTTGGTTTCCTCCCCTATGCCGGAGCACGGGGAGTCCACTAGCCCAATGTCCTCCGCCAGCAAAGTCACCGCCAGCGACACCGGGCGCGGCAGCCACCACGGCGCCCGCCGGGGTTCGGGTGCCGCACCCCACCGGAGTGCGGCAACCGCCAGCGGTGGAACTCCGGACGAAGGCATCAGCATCGGCGTCATCCTGGGCTTCCCGCCGGACATCGCCGAGGAGCTGCAGCGCTGGCGCGCCTCGTTCGGTGACCCGATGGCCGCGACCATCCCGGCGCACATCACGCTGGTCACCACCACCGTGACGCAGGACTGGGAGGCCACGTGCCACCACGTCCGTGAGGTGGCACGCAAGCAGGAACCGTTCACCGTGACGATCGCCGGCACCGGTTCGTTCCGGCCGGTGTCACCGGTGGTCTTCCTGAACGTCGAAGACGGCTTCGGCGAGTGCGTCAACCTGCACCGCCAGCTCCAGGCCGGGCCGCTGGATCGTGAACTCCCGTTCGCCTACCACCCGCACGTCACCGTCGCCCACGACGTGGCCCCGGAAAGCCTCGACGAGGCCGAAGCGGCGCTCAAGGATTACAGGGCCAGCTTCCCGGTGGTTAGCATGGGACTTTACGAGCACGATGACAACGGCATCTGGCAGCTACGGGAAGAGCTTGACTTTGGCACCGAACCTGACGAGCACCGAGGCGCGGCCGGCGCCGCAGGCACCCGCTGACCCTCCACTTCCCACCGATCTCGCCGGGCTGAAACTGGAAGTCATCCGGAAACGGGTCGACTGGGGCAAGGCACGGCGCTCCTCCGGCGGGGGCCCGGCCGCGCCGCTCGCGATGGTCCAGTGGCTCATCGCCCGCCTCAACGTCCTCCGTCCGATGCGCGCCTTCCAGCACTACAACCTGCAGCACGGCCCGCTGCTGAGTGCCGGCATCGGCTTCCGGATGTTCTTCTCCATCACCGGCCTGCTTGCCACCGGCTTCTCCGTGGCGGGGCTCTTCCTCAGCGCCCAGCCCGTGCTGCTGGACCAGATCATCAAGAGCGTCGTCAGGGCGGCCCCCGGCCTGCTGAAGGTCGGCGGCCGGGACGGGCTGGTGGACCCGCAGGACCTGCTGAACCCCAACGGCCTCGGCTGGACGGCCGTGATCGCCGCCGTCGTCACCGTGGTGACCTCGCTGGGCTGGATCGGCGGCCTGCGCGACGGCCTGCGCGGCGTCCTGCGGCTGGGACCCCTCAAGATCAACCCGGTCCTGCTGAAACTGCACGACGTCGGCACCCTCCTGCTGCTCGGCGTCGCCCTGGTGATCAGCGCCGGCGCCTCGCTGGTCTTCGGCACCGCCGCCGGGTGGGTGGCAGAGCAGCTCCACCTGGACCCGCTGCTGGCCGGTCCGCTGACCACGTCCATCAAGATCGCGGTACCGCTGCTGCTGGGCTGGGTGACCGCACTGATCATGTTCCGGCTCGCCGGCGGCCTGAAACTGCGGCGCCGCGCCCTGCTGGAGGGCACCATCCTGGCCGCGGTGGGCACCAGCGTGCTGCAAATCTTCAGCGCCGAGCTCCTGGCCAGCGCCGGCCGGAACCCCATCCTGGCGCCCTTTGCGATCATCATCGGGCTGCTCATCTGGTTCAACCTGGTCAGCCAGGTCTACCTTGTCGCCGCCGCGTGGTCCGCGGTACGGGAAGAAGACCTCAGCACCGCCACGGCCGCCAAAACGACCGGCTGGGGAGCCCGCCAGGTGCAGCCGGGAAAGACCCCGGTGGAGCCGCGGGAGCGCCGCCTCCCGGCGGCTAGCTTCCGGCGTCGAGGTACTGGTCGGCCCACGCCGAAATAATCTTCGCCGCACGGGCCGCCTGGCCCTTGCCGGTGAGCAGGTGGTCGGAACCCTCGAGCGAGACAAAGCTGCGCGGGTGCCGCGCAGTCTGGAAAATGCTGCTGGCATTGTCGATCCCCACCGTGTTGTCGGTGGGGGAGTGCAGCACCATCAGGGGCTTGTGCAGCCGCCGGATGCAGTCGGTCAGGTCCGCGTTCTCCAGGTCCTCAACAAAATGCCGGCGGATCTCCACACGCTTGCCGCCCAGGTCCACCTCGGCGCTGCCCTCGCTCAGGATGCGGTCCAGCGCAGCGTCAAAGACGTGCGCGACGTGCTTGGGCGAGAACGGCGCACCTACCGTGGCGACGGCGTCGAGCTCCGGGATGCTCCCGGCGGCCGCCAGCACCGCGGCGCCGCCGAAGGAGTGCCCCACCAGCAGCGAGACGGGCCGGCCGGAGTCGCGCATAAACTCGGCGGCCTTGACGGTATCCGCCACCTTGTGGCTGAAGGACCCCTCGGACCAGAGCCCCGCGGACTCGCCCAGGCCGAGGTTGTCGAAGCGGAGCATGCCCACCCCGTTGTCCGCCAGGGCCTTGCACATCCGGGACGCCGAGGGGCTGTCCTTGCCCAGCGTAAAGCCGTGCGAGAACACACCCCAGCCCTTCACCGTCCCCTCGGGGAGGTCAAGGACGCCGGAGAGCCGCTCCCCGGTGGAACCTTCGAAGCTGACTTTTTCGGAGCGGGACACAGGGGCCTTTCGTTTACGGGGCTTACGACGGCGGCGCCCCCACCGGAAGGTGGGAGGCGCCGTCGTCGTTAAAGCTGGTGCGGTGGTGCAGGTGCTAGATCTTGCGGGACAGGATGGCCTGCTTGACCTCGGCGATGGCCTGCGTGACCTGGATGCCGCGGGGGCAGGCCTCGGTGCAGTTGAAGGTGGTGCGGCAGCGCCACACGCCTTCCTTGTCGTTGAGGATCTCCAGGCGCATGTCGCCGGCGTCATCACGGGAATCGAAGATGAAGCGGTGCGCGTTGACGATCGCGGCCGGGCCGAAGTACTGGCCGTCGGTCCAGAACACCGGGCAGGACGAGGTGCACGCCGCGCACAGGATGCACTTGGTGGTGTCGTCGAACCGCTCGCGGTCCTCGGCGGACTGCAGGCGTTCCTTGGTGGGCTCGTGGCCGCGGTTGATCAGGAACGGCATGACTTCGCGGAAGGACTGGAAGAACGGCTCCATGTCCACGATCAGGTCCTTCTCCACCGGAAGGCCCTTGATCGGCTCCACCGTGATGGGCTTGGAGGTGTCCAGGTCCTTCAGCAGGGTCTTGCAGGCGAGGCGGTTGCGGCCGTTGATGCGCATGGCATCGGAGCCGCAGACGCCGTGGGCGCAGGACCGGCGGAAGGAGACGCTGCCGTCGATTTCCCACTTGATCTTGTGCAGGGCGTCCAGGACACGGTCGGTGCCGTACATGGTGACGTGGAAGTCGTCCCAGGTGGACTCGTCGGAGACCTCGGGGTTGTAGCGGCGCACGCGCAGGTGGACGTCGAAGGACGGGATGTCCCCGCCGCCGCCGACGCCGGCGGGCAGTTCGATCTTGGAGGCTGGCTCAGCGAGTTCAGCGGTCATCTTAGTACTTCCTCACCATCGGCTCGTAGCGCGTAAAGACCACCGGTTTGGTGGCAAGCCGGATGCCGGCAATCGACTCGGCGGAACCGTCCGCCGGGGCGTGGTCATCCTTGTACGCCATGGAGTGCTTCATGAATTTTTCGTCGTCGCGCTCGGGGAAGTCCTCGCGGAAGTGTCCGCCGCGGGATTCCTCGCGGTGCAGGGCCGCCACGGTCATGACCTTGGCGAGCTCCAGCAGGAAGCCCAGCTCCACGGCCTCGAGCAGGTCCAGGTTGAAGCGCTTGCCCTTGTCCTGGACGCTGATCCGCTGGTACCGCTCCTCGAAGGACGCAATGTCCTTCAGGACCTGGTTCAGCGTCTCGGCGGTGCGGAACACCTGCATGTTGGCGTCCATGGTGTCCTGCAGTTCCTTGCGGATCTGGGCCACCTTCTCGGTGCCGTCGGCGGTGCGGACGTGCTCCAGCAGGTTCAGCGTGTACGCCTCGGGATCCGCGGGCAGTTCCACAAAGTCCGCGGTCTTGGCGTACTCCGCGGCCGCGATGCCCGCGCGCTTGCCGAAGACGTTGATGTCCAGCAGCGAGTTGGTGCCCAGGCGGTTGGAACCGTGCACCGAAACGCAGGCAACCTCACCGGCGGCGTAGAGGCCGGGGACGACGGTGTCGTTGTCCTGGAGGACCTCGGCGCTGATGTTGGTGGGGATGCCGCCCATGGCGTAGTGCGCCGTCGGGAAGACCGGCACCGGCTCCGTGTACGGCTCCACACCCAGGTAGGTGCGGGCGAACTCGGTGATGTCCGGCAGCTTGGCGTCGATGTGCGCCGGCTCCAGGTGGGTCAGGTCCAGCAGCACGTAGTCCTTGTTCGGGCCGCAGCCGCGGCCTTCCCGGACTTCGTTGGCCATGGACCGGGCCACGATGTCGCGCGGGGCGAGGTCCTTGATGGTGGGGGCGTAGCGCTCCATAAAGCGTTCACCCTCGGAGTTGCGCAGGATCGCGCCTTCACCGCGGGCGGCCTCGGAGAGCAGGATGCCCAGGCCGGCCAGGCCGGTCGGGTGGAACTGGAAGAACTCCATGTCCTCCAGCGGGATGCCACGGCGGAACGCGATGCCCATGCCGTCACCGGTGAGGGTGTGGGCGTTGGAGGTGGTCTTGAAGACCTTGCCCGCGCCGCCGGAGGCGAACACCACGGACTTGGCCTGGAAGACGTGCAGCTCGCCGGAGGCGAGGTCGTAGGAGACGACGCCGGCGACGCGCTTCTGCTTGTACGGCGTGCCGTCCTCGCGAACCGCGTCTTCCTCGACGGTCAGGAGGTCCAGGACGTAGTACTCGTTGTAGAACTCGACGTTGTGCTTGACGCAGTTTTGGTAGAGCGTCTGCAGGATCATGTGGCCGGTGCGGTCAGCGGCATAGCAGGCGCGGCGGACCGGAGCCTTGCCGTGGTCACGGGTGTGGCCGCCGAAGCGGCGCTGGTCAATCCGGCCCTCGGGCGTGCGGTTGAACGGCAGGCCCATCTTCTCAAGGTCCAGGACGGCGTCGATTGCTTCCTTCGCCATGACCTCGGCTGCGTCCTGGTCCACCAGGTAGTCGCCGCCCTTGATGGTGTCGAAGGTGTGCCACTCCCAGTTGTCTTCCTCGACGTTGGCCAGGGCTGCACACATGCCGCCCTGTGCCGCGCCGGTGTGGGAGCGCGTGGGGTAAAGCTTGGTCAGTACTGCTGTTCGCGCACGCTGACCGGATTCGATCGCGGCGCGCATGCCAGCGCCACCGGCACCGACAATGACGACGTCGTACTTATGGACCTGCATACCAGATGCTCTTTCTCTCAAAATTCGCTGTAAACACCGCCGGCGGAGCCTGCGCAGTGAAGTCTTGCGATCCTAGGCCCGCGCGGGCAGGCAGGGATCAACGCCCGGGGGACCGGGCTGCTACGGGGCGGGGCAGAACCCGCCGGGCAGCTGCACGCCGTCGACCACGGGGCACGGGTTGAAGGTGAAGATCACCAGGGTGCCGAGGATGATGATGGCTGCGGCGGCCGCGTAGAGCACGACCTTCAGCCAGAGACGCGTCGCGTCCTTTTCGGCGTAGTCGTTGATGATGGTGCGCACGCCGTTGGTGCCGTGCAGCATGGCGAGCCACAGCATGGCCAGGTCCCAGACCTGCCAGAACGGGTCGGCCCACTTGCCGGCGACGAAGCCGAAGTCGATCGCGTGGATGCCTTCGCCCACCAGCAGGTTGACGGTCAGGTGGCCGAAAATGAGGACCACGAGGACGACGCCGGAAAGCCGCATGAAGAGCCATGCCAGCATTTCGAAGTTGCCCTTCGAGGAGCCGCTGCGGTTGTACTGCGGGGCGACGCGTCCTGCGCCGACCTTCGCCGCGCGCGGGCTCTGAATCTGCGTTGCATCCATGGCTAGTGACCTCCGAGGGCGAGGGACAGGTGGCGGATGGAGAAGCCGACCATGACGACGACCCAGAGGGCCAGGACCGTCCACAGCATCTGGCGCTGGTACTTCGCGCCCTTCTTCCAGAAGTCGACGGCGATGATCCGCAGGCCGTTGAAGGCGTGGAACACGATCGCTGCGACGAGGCCCGTTTCACCCAGGGCCATAAGGGGGTTCTTGTAGGCGCCGATCACGGCGGTGTAGGCCTCGGGGGACACACGCACCAATGAGGTGTCCAGCACGTGGACCAACAAGAAGAAAAAGATCACTACACCGGTAATGCGGTGTCCAACCCAGGACCACATGCCTTCACGGCCGCGGTACAAGGTGCCAGCTGGTTTTGTCGGCACTGAATAAACCTCCCTGCAACACAGCGGCGCTGGCATGGGATCCACGCGGGGGGAACGCCTGCTGCGAGAGCACTCGTAAGCTCAAGCCTAAATCTAGGCTTCGCTGTCAGCTTATTCAATTCAGCGGATCGATGGTGACGGCGCCCGGCGCGGTTTTTGACCGGATTTGAGACGAACGCCACATTCGCGCACCGTCCGCTGACAGTTCCCCAAGCGCGCACGGTGCGCGCAGCGTGCGCCGCGGTTCTTCCGGCGCCGCGTGCGTGCCCCGCGGCCAACGGGCGGGGTTCGGCTAAAGTAGCCCGTGATGACTACACAGAATACGGACAGCCACGTTTCACCCGAGGGCGCTGCGGCGGACTCCCCGCTGAGGCGCTTCATCGCGGTGATTCCGGCGGGCGGTGTGGGGACCCGGCTCTGGCCGCTGTCCCGGGCCGCCGCGCCGAAGTTCCTGCACGACCTCACCGGGTCCGGCAGCACCCTGCTGCGCGCCACGTACGACCGGCTGGAACCCCTCGCCGGCAGCAAGGTGCTGGTGGTCACCGGGACCGCGCACCGCGAGGCCGTGTGCCGCCAGCTGCCCGAGGTGGACGAGGCGGACCTCGTGCTCGAGAGCGAGCCGAAGGATTCGGGCGCGGCCATCGGCCTCGCCGCGGCCATCCTGCACGAGCGCGATCCGGAGACCATCATGGGTTCCTTCGCCGCGGACCAGGTCATCAGCCCCGACTCGCTGTTCCAGGACGCCGTCCGGGAAGCCATCCACACCGCGGCCTCCGGCAAGATCGTCACCATCGGCATCAAACCCACGCACCCGTCCACCGGCTTCGGCTACATCCGGGCCGGCGACAAGCTGAGCGTGCCCGGCGCCCCCAGCGCCCACACCGTCGTCGAATTCGTCGAAAAGCCCAGCGAGGAAGTCGCCCAGCAGTACCTGGACAGCGGCGAGTACGTCTGGAACGCCGGCATGTTCGTCGCTCCGGTCTCGCTGATGCTCAAGCACCTCGAAGCCAACCAGCCGGAGCTTTTCGCCGGCCTGCAGGAGATCGCCAAGGCGTGGGACACCCCGCTGCGCGACGAGGTCACCGCCCGCGTCTGGCCCACGCTGCCCAAGATCGCCATCGACTACGCGGTCGCCGAGCCCGCCGCGGCGGCCGGGGACGTCGCCGTCGTGCCCGGCACCTTCCGCTGGGACGACGTCGGAGACTTCGCCTCCGTGGGCCGGCTCAACAGCGCCAAGGAAGTCGACGACGTCACCGTGATCGGCGAAGGCGCCCGCGTGTTCACCGAAAACGCCAGCGGCGTGGTGGTCACCGACACCAAACGGGTGATCGCCCTGATCGGCATCAAGGACGTCGTCATCGTGGACACCCCGGATGCGCTGCTGGTGACCACGAAGGCGCACTCCCAGCGGGTCAAGGCCGCGGTGGACGCGCTCAAGGCCAGCGGCGACACGGACGTGCTCTAGGCCGCTGACCATGGCGCTGCCGTGGCCGGGCCCCGGTCCCGCCACGGCGCCGGCCCATTGCCTGCGGCGGCGTAACCCGCCGACCGCGATGCCGCTATTTTTCCGACTCTCGCTAGAGTAATTGTGTGCGCAATTACACTACTGAAGCTGAGCCCACCACCCTTGTGGGGCCGTGGCTGGAGCCACTCCTGCCGGAGCTGATCGCCTTCCGCCGCGACCTGCACGCGCACCCGGAACTGTCCTTCAAGGAGTTCCGCACCACGGACAAGCTGGCCCAGCGCCTCGAAGCCGCAGGCCTGGCGCCGCGCCGGCTCGAGGGCACCGGGCTCACGGTCGACGTCGGCGAGGGCCCCATTGCCACGGCGCTCCGCGGCGACATCGACGCCCTGCCCATCATCGAGGAAACCGGGCTGCCGTTCGCCTCCAAAAATCACGGTGTCACGCACGCCTGCGGCCACGACGTCCACACCACCACCATGCTGGGCATCGCCCTGATCCTGCAGCGGATGCACGCGTCCTCGCCGCTGGGCGGCACGGTGCGGATCATCTTCCAGCCGGCCGAGGAGACCATGCCCGGCGGCGCCCATGCCTGCATCGAACAGGGCGTGCTGGAAGGGGTGCCGCGGATCCTGGCGCTGCACTGCGACCCCCGGATCGAGGTCGGCAAGATCGGCACCCGGATCGGCGCCATCACCTCGGCGTCGGACACCATCAAGATTGAACTGACCGGCCGCGGCGGCCACACCTCGCGCCCGCACCTGACCGAGGAGCTCGTCTTCGCCCTCGCGCAGATCGCCATCAACGTCCCGGCCGTGCTGTCCCGCCGCGTGGATGTGCGCAGCGGTGTGTCCGTGGTGTGGGGGCACATCTCGGCCGGCTCGGCCCCCAACGCCATTCCCGCGAGCGGCTACATGGCCGGCACCATGCGCTGCCTGGACCGCGACGCCTGGCACAGCGCGGGGGAGATCCTCGACGAGGTGGTTCAGCAGATCGCCGCGCCCTACGGCGTCGACGTGCACCTGGAACACACCCGGGGCGTGCCGCCGGTGGTGAACTCCGAACACGAGACCGCCCTGATCGAGGCCGCGGCCCGGGCCGAAATCGGCGAGAGCTCCGTGGTGCTGACCCCGCAGTCCATGGGCGGCGAGGACTTCGCCTGGTTCCTGGCGGACCTGCCCGGCGCCATGATGCGGCTCGGCACCAAGACCCCCGGCGGCGAGGAGTACGACCTGCACCGCGGCGATTACATCCTGGACGAACGGGCCCTGGGCCTCGGCATCCGAGTGCTCACGGCGGCGGCCCTCCGCACCCTCCGCGACCTCTGACCCCGCCCCACCCAGCGCGAACGTATTCTTGGGGCCCACTCACCCCGCGCGAACGTACACATGAGGCCCTTAAATCAATGATTTTTGGGGCCTCAAGTGTACGTTCGGCCTTCAGCCAGACGGTTTTGGGTTGTGCACGTTTGAATTGTGTGCAATTGAATTGTGGGCTATGGTTGAAGCATGACTGAAGCTACCCCTCTGGATGCGCCCCGGCTTGACCGGCAGGTGTGCTTCGCCATGTACTCGGCCTCACGGGCCGCCACCGCCGCCTACCGGCCCATGCTGGACGAACTCGGGCTGACCTACCCCCAGTACCTCGCGATGATGGTGCTCTGGGAAAACCAGCCCCGCAGCGTCCGCGAACTGGGCGAGGAGCTCGGCCTGGACTCCGGGACGCTCTCGCCGCTGCTGAAGCGGCTTGAGGCCCTGGGGTTCGTGGAACGACGGCGGTCCGCTGCGGACGAGCGGCGCGTCGAGGTATTCCTCACCGAGGACGGCGCCGCCCTGAGCGCCCGCGCCACCGGCATCCCGCAGCGGCTTGCCGAAGCCGCAGGCCTCTCCGCCGCGGAACTCGACCAGCTCCGCGAAACGCTGGGCCGGCTCACCGCTGCGCTGCACGCCCGGGGCTGAGCGCCGCCGCTCTCCCTAAAAACCTCCCTGACGTCCCAACAGATCGGAACCGAAATGAAGACTCTCTATACGGCCGAGGCGCTGGCCTCCGGCGAAGGGCGCGACGGCAACGCGCAGACGTCCGACGGCAAACTCAACGTCACCCTGGCCAGCCCGGTGGAATTGGGCGGCAGCGGCGAAGGAACCAACCCGGAGCAGCTTTTCGCCGCCGGCTACGCGGCCTGCTTCCACTCGGCGCTGCGCCTCGTCGGACGCCAGCAAAAGGCGGACCTGACGGACTCCGCCGTCGCCGCGAAGATCCACTTCGGCGCGCTGGCGGAAGGGCCCGGCTACGGCCTCGCCGCCGAACTTGAAATTGCCTTGCCCGCCGTGGACCGGCAGACCGCCGAGTCGCTCGTCGCCAAGGCCCACCAGATTTGCCCTTACTCCAACGCCACCCGAGGCAACATCACCGTAGACATCAAGATCCTGGAGGTCGCCGCATGAGCACCGAAATCACTACCCTCCCCACCACCACCCGCGAGGTCCAGCTGGCGTCCCGCCCGCACGGCCGGCCCGTGCCGGAAAACTTCCGGCTCGCCGAATCGGCCCTGCCGGAGCTGCAGGACGGCCAGGTCCTGGTCCGCAACCTCTTCATCTCGGTGGACCCGTACATGCGTGGCCGGATGAACGACGTGAAGTCCTACTCCGCGCCGTTCGCGCTGGACGCGGCCATGGAGGGCGGCGCCGTCGGTGAGGTGATCGCCTCCCGCTCGGCCGACCGCGCCGTGGGGGACACCGTCGTGCACAGCCTGGGCTGGCGCGAATACGCGGTGCTGGACGCCGGTGCCACGTCGCCGGCCCGCACCGATCTGGCGCCGGCGTCGGCGTTCCTCGGCGCACTGGGGATGACCGGACTGACCGCCTACGCGGGTCTGCTCAAGGTTGCCGAATTCAAGCCCGGCGAGGCCGTCTTCGTCTCCGGAGCAGCCGGCGCCGTCGGCTCCCTGGTGGGACAGATCGCCAAGGCCATGGGCGCTTCCCGCGTGATCGGCAGCGCCGGCACTCCGGAGAAGGTGGCCCGCCTCCTGGAACTGGGCTTCGACGCCGCGTTCAACTACCACGACGGCCCGGTCCGCGACCTCCTGAAGGAAGCCGCCGGAGAGAAGGGCATCGACGTCTACTTCGACAACGTCGGCGGAGAGCACCTCGAGGCTGCGCTGTCGGTGCTCAACGTCGGCGGCCGGGTGGCCATGTGCGGCGCCATCGCGCAGTACAACTCCACTGAGCCCACGCCGGCGCCGCGGAACCTCATGCTGGCGATCGGCAAGCAGTTGACCCTCAAGGGATTCCTGGTCGGCGGTTACTGGCAGTACATGGGGGAGTTCGTCGAGAAGCTTTCCGGGTGGCTGGCTGACGGCACCGTCCGCTACGACGAAACCATCGTGGACGGCCTGGAAAATGCGCCGCAGGCCTTTATGGACCTGCTGGACGGGGCGAACACCGGAAAGATGCTGGTCCGCATCTGACCCTGCGGCCCTGATCAGCAGGGCGCGAACGTACACTTGGGGCCCCGATTTCTAAGGATTTCGGGGCCTCAAGTGTGCGTTCGCGCAGGGAGGGCGGTACCGGTTGGTAACAAGTTCTCAACAATCCGGGAAACGGCTGTGAAGTGTGTTACTAGACGTGTTCCATGACACTAAAGTAGCTTCCATCAGTGCGCCTCGGCGCAGTGCTGCGAATCCGTCAGTGACAACAGTGTTTCGGGGGAAAACCGGAAGCAGACACTCATTGGACTTCCGTCGTAGCGCCTATCTCTTTTTCTTCCTGGAGGAACTTTGAAGAACTCACTGCGCGCAAACTTCAAGCGCGGTTCAATGGCCGGCGTCGCCACCGCAGGTGCGGCCGCCCTGCTGCTCACCGGTTGCGGGGCCGCCCCGACCGCCAGCAGCAGCGCCAGCGCCAGCGCTACCAACTACACGGGCTGCATCGTGTCCGACTCCGGTGGATTCGACGACCAGTCGTTCAACCAGTCCTCCTACGAGGGCCTGAAGAAGGCCGAAAAGGACCTGGGGATCAAGGTCAACCAGGTCGAATCGAAGACCAACAACGACTTCGAACCGAACCTGCGCGCCATGGTTACCGCCGGCTGCGACCTGACCGTCACGGTCGGCTTCCTGCTCGGTGATGCCACCAAGGCGCAGGCCACCGCGAACCCGGACAAGCACTTCGCGATCATCGACTTCGGCTACGACAAGCCGATCGCCAACGTCAAGCCGATCATCTACGACACGGCCCAGGCCGCCTTCCTGGCCGGTTACCTCGCAGCCGGCACGACCAAGACCGGCACCGTCGCGACCTTCGGCGGCATCAAGATCCCCACCGTCACCATCTTCATGGACGGCTACGCCGACGGCGTGAAGTACTACAACGAGAAGAAGGGCAAGAACGTCAAGGTTCTTGGCTGGGACAAGGCCAAGCAGGACGGCTCCTTCACCGGTGACTTCGAGAAGCAGGACAAGGGCAAGCAGTTCACCCAGAACTTCCTGGACCAGGGCGCGGACATCGTGATGCCCGTCGCCGGTCCGGTCGGCAAGGGTGCAGGCGCCGCATTGAAGGAAGCGAAGGCTGCCGGCAAGGACGTCAAGCTCATCTGGGTTGACTCCGACGGCTTCCTCACCGCCCCGGATTACAAGGACATCATGCTCTCCTCCGTCATGAAGCAGATGGGCGAGGCCGTTGAGACCGTTGTGAAGGAAGACAAGGACGGCAAGTTCACCAACACGCCGTACGTCGGCACCCTCGCGAACGACGGCGTCCAGCTGGCTCCGTTCCACGACCTGGATTCCCAGGTTCCGGCCGAACTGAAGTCCGAGCTGGACCAGATCAAGAAGGACATCGCCGACGGCAAGCTGAAGGTTGAGTCCGCAGCCAGCCCGAAGGCCTAACTTCCGCCGCTAAGCGCCACGGCCCGGACGGTCCCAGACCGCACGGGCTGTGGCGCTTTTCGTTGCGGCGGCCCCGCCCGGGCCGCGCCCGCAGGCACTAGGCTGGTCCTGCAGCCCCATCACCGGCATCCGGGCCGTGACCCGGACATACTTCGAGATTGGTCAGAGTTTTGAAACTTGAACTCAAGGGGATCACCAAACGCTTCGGCTCCCTGGTAGCCAACGACCACATTGACGTGGTGGTTGAACCCGGGCAGATCCACTGTCTGCTCGGCGAGAACGGCGCCGGCAAGTCGACGCTGATGAACGTCCTCTACGGGCTCTACGAACCCACCGAGGGCGCAATCCTCATCGACGACAAACCCGTCAGCTTCCGCGGACCCGGCGACGCGATGGCCGCCGGCATCGGCATGGTGCACCAGCACTTCATGCTGGTCCCGGTGTTCACGGTCGCCGAGAACGTGGCCCTGGGGGCGGAAACCACCAAGGCGGGCGGCTTCCTCAATCTCGACGACACCCGCCGGAAGATCCAGGAGATCTCCGACCGGTACGGCTTCGACGTCGATCCCGACGCCCTGATCGAGGACCTGCCGGTCGGCGTCCAGCAGCGCGTGGAAATCATCAAGGCCCTGGTCCGGGACGCCAAGGTGCTCATCCTGGACGAGCCCACCGCCGTGCTCACCCCGCAGGACACCGACGAGCTGCTGGACATCATGCGCCAGCTCAAGAGCCACGGCACCTCGATCGTGTTCATCTCGCACAAGCTCCGCGAGGTCAAGGCCGTCTCGGACACCATCACCGTGATCCGGCGAGGCAAGGTCGTCGGCACGGCCAGCCCCGCGGCCTCGACGACGGAACTCGCCTCGATGATGGTCGGCCGCGCCGTCAACCTCACCCTGGACAAGGCCCCCGCCACGCCGCAGGAAACCACGTTCCAGGTCAAGGACCTCACCGTGATCGCGCCCAGCGGCCAGCACGTTGTGGACGGCATCAGCTTCGACATCGCCCGTGGCGAGATCCTCGCCGTCGCCGGTGTCCAGGGCAACGGCCAGACAGAACTGACCGAGGCGATCCTCGGCCTGCAGGACCGGGTCCACGGCTCCATTCTGCTCGACGGCGAGGAACTCCTGGGGCGCAGCGTCAAGGACGTGCTCAAGGCCGGCGTCGGCTTCGTACCCGAAGACCGCTCGGTGGACGGGTTGATCGGGACGTTCTCGATCGCCGAGAACCTGATCCTGGACCGCTACGACCAGGAGCCGTTCGCCAAGGGCATCAGCATGAGCCCGGCCAAGGTGCTGGAAAACGCGAAGACCCGGATCGACGAGTTCGACGTGCGCACCCCGTCCGGCTCGCTCGCCGCGGGCACCCTGTCGGGCGGCAACCAGCAGAAGGTGGTTATGGCGCGCGAGCTGTCGCGCCCGCTGCGCCTCTTCATTGCCTCCCAGCCGACCCGCGGCGTCGACGTCGGCTCCATCGAGTTCCTGCACAAGCGGATCGTGGCCGAGCGCGACCACGGCACACCCGTCATGATCATCTCCACCGAGCTCGACGAAGTCATCGAGCTGGCGGACCGGATCGCCGTGCTTTACAAGGGCCGGCTGGTGGGCATTGTGCCCGCCGGCACCGGACGCGACGTCCTGGGCCTCATGATGGCCGGCCTGTCGCCAGACGAGGCTCACGCCGACACCACCAAGACCCTGGCGGCCGCTGCCGCCGCCCCGGCGCCCGCCGCCCAGCCCGCGCAGGAGTCCCGCTCCGGCGCCGTAGGAGAGCACCATGACTGATACCAACCACCCCCGCCACGCGGCTGAGCCGGACCCGTTGAAAACCCCGGAAACCCCCGACGCCGGAGCGGCCTCCCCGGCGCCCGAAACCCCGGAAACCCCCGACGCCGGAGCGGCCTCCCCGGCGCCCGAAACCCCGGAAACCCCCGACGCCGGAGCGGCCTCCCCGGCGCCCGAAACCCCGGAAACCCCCGACGCCGGAGCGGCCTCCCCGGCGCCCGAAACCCCGGACGCCACGGACGCCGCCACCGCGACCTCGCTGGACACCGCAGGAGGGGCGATGCGTCCCTCCGCCGTCCCGGTCTCGGCCCAGAGCGGCACCGTCCCCGGCGGCCCCGACTCCCTCCTGCGGAAGATCTTCACCGGCAGCGGCATGGTCTCCGTGCTCGCCGTGCTGCTCGCGCTGATCCTCGGCGGCCTGCTGATCGCCAGCACGGACAAGACTGTCAGCGCCACCGCCAGCTACCTGTTCGCCCGGCCCAGCGACTTCTTCTCCGCCGTCTGGTCCGCCGCCACCCGTTCCTACGTGGCGCTCTTCCAGGGTTCCGTGTTCAACCCGCGCGGCAGCGGGGCAGCAGGGCAGTTCGCCCCGCTGATGGAAACCCTCACGATCGCCACTCCGCTGATCACCGCAGGCCTCGGCGTCGCCCTGGCGTTCCGCGCCGGCCTCTTCAACATCGGCGCGCAGGGCCAGATCATCATGGCCGGCATCCTCGCATCCTGGGTCGGCTTCGCGCTGCACCTGCCGATGGGCCTGCACCTGCTGCTGGTCCTCGTGGCCGGCATCCTCGGCGGCGCCCTCTGGGCCGGCCTGGTCGGCTTCCTCAAAGCCCGGACCGGCGCGCACGAGGTGATCCTGACGATCATGTTCAACTACATCGCGCTGTACTTCCTGCGGTACCTGCTCAACACCCCCGCCTTCCAGCGCCCCGGCGAAACCAACCCGATTTCCCCGATCCTGGATCCCAGCGCCGTCTACCCGCAGATCCTGGGCACCCAGTACCGGCTGCACCTGGGCTTCATCCTGGCCATCGCTGCGACCGTCTTCGTCTGGTGGGTGCTGAACCGCTCCACGATCGGCTTCGAATTCCGGGCCGTCGGCGCCAACCCGAAGGCCGCGCTCACCGCCGGCATCAATGTGCCGCGCGCCACCATCCTGGTGATGGCGATCGCGGGCGCCCTGGCCGGCATGTCCGGCGTCGCCCAGGTGGCCGGCACCGAAAAGGTCCTCACCGACGGCGTCGCGGCCACCTACGGCTTTGACGCCATCACCGTTGCGCTGCTGGGACGCTCGACGCCGTGGGGCACCTTTGCCGCCGGCCTGCTGTTCGGCGCCTTCCGCGCCGGCGCCGTCCAGATGCAGATCCAGACCGGCACCCCGATCGACATCGTGCTGGTGGTCCAGTCGCTGATCGTGCTCTTCATCGCCGCCCCGCCGCTGGTCCGCGCGGTGTTCGGCCTGAACCCGCGCAAGAAGAAGGCCGCCTCGGCCGCCAAATCCAAAAAGGCAGCAACCACCGGAGTAGCAGCATGAGCACAACAGCAACGTCGCCCCAGCCGGGAAAGCCGCAGCCTGCGCCCCTCGGGGGCGGATCCCCGTCGCCGAAGCACCACAAGACGGCCGTGACCGCCAAGCCCGTGACCTGGAGACTCCCGATCACCCTGCTGGTGCTCGCCGTCGTCGCGTTCATCTTTTTCGGCCTCATGGGTCCGCACCAGACCGCCAAATTCGGCATTTCCACCGGCAGTGACTTCTTCCAGCTGCCGGCCCTGGAGATTCCGGCGTTCCTGGGCGGCATCGTCCTCTCCGTGATCATGCTCGCGCTGGCCGGCTACGCCGTGTTCCTCAAGACCCGCAACCGCAAGGTTCCGGGCTGGGTCGCGGTCGCCTTTATTGTGCTGTTCGTCGCCGCGTTCCTGATCTGGGTGGTCGGCGGGGCCCGGACCACCAGCATCTCCCTGGCCGGGCTGATCGCCGGGTCCGTGACGCTGGCCGTGCCGCTGGTGTTCGGTTCCCTCTCCGGCGTGCTCTGCGAACGCGTCGGCGTCGTGAACATCGCGATCGAAGGCCAGCTCCTGGGCGGCGCCTTCACGGCCGCGATCATCGCCACGCTGACGCACAACCCCTTCCTGGGCCTCATCGCAGCGGCGGTGGCCGGAGCGCTGGTGTCCATGATCCTGGCCCTGTTCAGCATCAAATACGTGGTCAACCAGATCATCGTCGGCGTGGTGCTCAACGTCCTGGTTTCCGGCGTCACCGGCTTCCTGTTCAGCACCGTCATGCAGGCGGACAAGGACAAGTTCAATTCCCCGGCGCACCTGGACCCGATCACCATCCCGGTGCTGGGCGACATCCCGCTGATCGGGCCGATCCTGTTCAAGCAGTCCCTGATCGGCTACCTGATGTACATCGCCGTGATCGTGGTCTGGGTCGGGCTGTTCAAGACCAAGTGGGGCCTGCGCGTCCGCGCCGTCGGTGAGCACCCGCAGGCCGCCGACACCATGGGCATCAAGGTCAACGCCACCCGCTTCTGGAACGTCACCCTCGGCGGCGCCGTCGCCGGCATCGGCGGGTCCTTCTTCACCCTGGTCGCGATTGACAGCTTCACCAAGGAGATCTCCGGCGGACGCGGCTTCATCGCCCTGGCCGCTCTGATCTTCGGCCGCTGGAACCCGATCGGGGCCTTCTTCGCGGCGCTGCTGTTCGGCTTCGCGGACAACCTGCAGAGCATCGTGACCATCATCGGCACCCCGGTGCCGAGCCAGTTCATGGCGATGCTGCCCTACCTGGTGACGGTGCTCGCCGTCGCCGGCCTCGTCGGACGCTCCAGGCCGCCGGCGGCCAGCGGCATCCCGTACGTGAAGGGCTGACCGTGGCGGACAACATCACTGATAACAGTGCCCAGGCACCCAACCCGGATTCCGGCGTCGACTGGGCAGCGCTGGAAGCCGCCGCCGTCACCGCGATGAAAAACGCCTACGCGCCGTATTCGAAGTTCGCCGTCGGGGCTGCGGCCCTCACCGCGGACGGCCGGATCGTCAGCGGCTGCAACGTCGAAAACGCCAGCTACGGGCTGACCCTGTGCGCCGAGTGCGCGCTGGTCGGCAACCTGCACATGACCGGCGGCGGCCTGCTGCGCGCCTTCTACTGCGTCGACGCGGACGGCAACGTGCTGATGCCGTGCGGACGCTGCCGGCAGCTGCTCTACGAATTCCGGGCCCCGGACATGGAACTCATGACCACACAGGGCATCAAGACGATGGACCAGGTGCTCCCCGACGCATTTGGCCCCCAACACCTGGAGGAAACCCGGTGACCCAGACCACCCAGAACACTGAAGCGTTCGACGCCGTCGACATCATCCGCATCAAGCGGGACAAAGGCGTGCTCAGCGCCGCCCAGATCGACTGGACGATCGACGCCTACACCCGCGGCGCGATCGCCGATGAGCAGATGGCCGCGCTCAACATGGCCATCCTGCTCAACGGGATGGACCGGGCCGAGATTTCGCGCTGGACCGCGGCGATGATCGCTTCCGGCGAGCGGATGGACTTCTCCAGCCTGCGCCGGCCCGACGGCGGTGTGAAGGCCACCTCGGACAAGCACTCCACCGGCGGTGTCGGGGACAAGATCACGCTGCCGCTGGCCCCGCTGGTGGCCGTGTTCGGCGTCGCCGTCCCGCAGCTTTCCGGCCGGGGCCTCGGCCACACCGGCGGGACCCTGGACAAGCTCGAGTCCATCCCGGGCTGGCGCGCGGCGCTGAGCAATGAGGAAATGCTGGCGCAGCTGCAGGACGTGGGCGCCGTCATCTGCGCCGCGGGCGCGGGCCTGGCCCCGGCGGATAAGAAGCTCTACGCCCTGCGCGATGTGACCGGCACGGTGGAGGCCATCCCGCTGATCGCCTCCTCGATCATGAGCAAGAAGATCGCCGAAGGCACCGGATCGCTGGTGCTGGACGTCAAGGTGGGCAGCGGCGCGTTTATGAAGGACGAGGCCCGCGCCCGGGAGCTGGCCGAAACGATGGTGGCCCTGGGCAAGGACGCCGGTGTGAACACGGTGGCGCTGCTGACCAACATGAACACGCCCTTGGGCCTCACCGCCGGCAACGCGATCGAGGTGGAGGAGTCCGTGGAGGTCCTCGCCGGCGGCGGCCCGGAAGACGTCGTCGAACTCACCGTCCGGCTGGCCGAGGAGATGCTCGCCTGCGCCGGCGTGCACGACGCCGACCCGCGCGCCGCACTTAAGGACGGCCGCGCCATGGACGTCTGGAACCGGATGATCCAGGCACAGGGCGGCGACCCCCGTGCCAAGCTGCCGGTGGCCAAGGAATCCGAGACCATCTACGCGCCGGCCGACGGCGTGCTGGTCGAGCTCGACGCCATGGCCGTGGGCGTCGCGGCCTGGCGCCTCGGCGCCGGACGTGCCCGCAAGGAGGACCAGGTCCAGGCCGGAGCCGGCGTGCGGATGCACGCCAAGCCGGGCGCCACGGTCCGGGCCGGCGAGCCGCTGATGACCCTGCTGACGGACACCCCGGAGAAGTTCGAGCGGGCCAAAGAAGCACTGGAACACGCAGCCGTGATCGCCCCCGAGGGATCCCGCCCGGCCCAGCAGCTCATCATCGACCGCATCGCCTAGGTCCCTCCGGTTGCTCTCTCACTTATGGTCCCTAAACCCCGTGTTCAGGGACCACAAGTGAGAGAGCAACCGCGGCGGGGCCGGCAGTACACTGGCACCACAGTATTTCCGGGAGAAACCGGGCACCGCCGTGCGTTAGGAAACCGTGCAGGCAATCAACGACTTCATCCTGGCAGCCGCAGGCCAACCCTGGGTCCTGGTCCTCGTGTTTGCCTGCTGCCTGATCGACGGCTTCTTCCCGCCGGTTCCCAGCGAGTCGGTGGTGGTGGGCCTGGCCGCCGTCGCCGCCTCGGCCGATGTGCCCAACCCGCTCCTGCTGATCGCCGTGGCAGCCGCCGGCGCTTTCTCCGGGGACAACATCGCCTACCTGATTGGCCGTGCCACCGGAACCGGGCGCTGGGCGTGGATGCGCGGGTACCGGGCGCAGCGGGCGTTCCTCTGGGCCGGCAACGAACTCCGCAAACGGCCCGCGTCACTGATCATGGTCGCCCGGTTCGTCCCGATCGGACGGGTGGCCGTCAACCTGACCGCCGGTGCCACCAGCTACCCGCACTCCCGTTTTGTTGGCCTGACGGTGCTGTCCGCGGTGCTGTGGGCCGGCTATTCGGTAGGCATCGGCCTGTTCTTCGGGCAATGGTTCGAAGAAAACCACCTGCTGGGTGCCACCATTGCGATCATTTGCGCGGTCATCCTCGGCATCGCCGTCGACGTCGTCCTCGGCCGGTTGCGCGGCAGGGCGCCGGGGGAGCCGGCCACGGACGACAGGGGCCGGGGCCGGGCCGTGCCGCCGGCGGACGGCTAGGGCCCGCGCCGGAACCGCCCGCGCCGGCACCGGATTCATGGTGCCGTGCGCGTAGCGCAAGATGCCCCGCCCGTGGGACACTTAGGTGCGATTCACGTCACGTCTGTGCCGTGTGCGCTTTGCCGTAAGTCCTGTCCGTCCCGGGTACGTCCCCCATCAGTTTTCTAGGAGCACAGCCCGCGTGGAGTTCATTAATGAGGCCGTGCTCCATGCAGCGGGGCAGTGGTGGATCTATCCGCTCCTGCTGGTGTTCTTCTTCGTCGACGGCTTCGCCATGGTGGTCCCCAGCGAGACGTTGATTGTGGCCCTCGCCGCGTACTCCCGGCACAGCGGCCAGCCCAACCTCTGGATCCTCGGCCTCACCGCCCTGGTCGGCGCCATCGCCGGCGACAACATGGCCTACCTGCTGGGGCGCAAGATCGGCATCGAACGGTTCCGCTGGATGCGCAAGCCCAAGGTCCAGCGGGTCTTCGCCTGGGCCCGCTACGAACTGGAAAAGCGCGGGGCCGTCCTGATCTTCACGGCCCGCTACATCCCCTGGGGCCGGGTGGCCGTCAACTACGTCGCGGGCACCACGGGCTTCCCGCACCGCAGGTTCTTCCTCCTGGACGCGTTCGCCTGCGTCACCTGGGTCCTCTACTCGATCGGGATCGGCATCCTCGCCAGTTCCTTCCCCTGGCTGCACCACAACCCGCTCCTGAGCGCCGGGATCGCCGTCGTCTTCGCGATCGTCCTCGGCATCGCCGTCGACCACGTGCTGCGCTGGTGGCACAAGCGCCTCGGCCGGCACGACGAGCCGGGGGACACCGAGCCGGCGGAGGACACCGCGGCGGAGCCCGCCGCGGTTCCCCGGCCCGAGTCCGTGCTGACCGCCCGGTCCGCGGAGACCGGCCCCGTCGGCAAGTAGCGCGCGGCGCCGTCCGACCCTATGGTTGGAACGTGACTGAGACTATTCTTGACGCTGCCCCTGACCTCGAATTCGACCTGAAGGGCCTCCCCAAGGTTTCCCTTCACGACCACCTGGACGGCGGACTGCGTCCGGCCACCATCATTGAACTTGCCGAAAAGGCCGGCCACACCCTGCCGTCCACCGACCCGGTCGCGCTGGGGGAGTGGTTCCGTGAATCCGCTGACTCCGGCTCGCTGGTCCGTTACCTCGAAACGTTCGACCACACCATCGCGGTGATGCAGACCAAGGAAGGCCTGTTCCGCGTCGCCAAGGAGTTCGTCGAGGACCTCGCGGACGACGGCGTCGTCTACGGCGAGGTGCGCTGGGCCCCGGAACAGCACCTGCAGCAGGGCCTGTCCCTGGACGACGCCGTTGAGGCCGTCCAGGCCGGCCTCGACGCAGGCGTCGACGCCGTTGCCGAGACCGGCCGCGAGATCCAGGTGGGCCAGCTGATCACCGCCATGCGCCACGCCGACCGCGGCCAGGAAATCGCCGAACTTGCCGTCCGCCACCGCTACAAGGGCGCCGTCGGCTTCGACATCGCCGGAGCCGAGGACGGCTTCCTGCCGTCCCGCTTCAAGGACGCCTTCACCTACCTGGCCCAGCACAACTTCCCGGCCACGATCCACGCCGGCGAGGCCGCCGGGCTGGAGAGCATCCAGTCCGCCCTGGTCGACGGACGGGCGCTGCGCCTGGGCCACGGCGTGCGGATCGCCGAGGACGTCACCGTCGAATTCGAGGACGCCGATGACGCAGCCGGCGCCGCCGCCGTCGATTCGGACAGCGACGAAGTCGACGACAACATCGGCCTCGTGACCCTGGGCGAGCTCGCCAGCTGGGTCCGGGACCGCGGCATCGCGTTGGAAATCTGCCCCTCCTCCAACCTGCAGACCGGCGCCATCGCGGGCTTCGGCGAGGGCATCGACAGCCACCCGGTGGACATGCTCTACCAGCTGGGCTTCAACGTCACGATCAACACGGACAACCGGCTGATGAGCGGCGTGACCCTCACCGACGAGTTCGAACTGCTCGTGGAGACCTTCGACTACGACCTGGACGACCTGCTCGAGCTGACGCTGAACGCCGCCGAAGCCGCGTTCCTGCCGCTGGAGGAGAAGGAAGCCCTGGTCGAGTACATCAACGAGGCCTACGCCGATCTTGGCTAAGGACTCCAACGCAGTGGGCGCGCTGGTCGATTGCATCAGCGAGCTGCGCGTCCACTGCCCCTGGATGGGTGCCCTCACCCACGAATCCCTCGTGGAGTACCTCCTCGAGGAGGCCCACGAGGTGGCGGAAACCATCGAGGCCGACGGCGGCGACGCCGAACTGCAGGCCGAACTGGGCGACGTCCTGCTGCAGGTGGTGCTGCACGCCCGGCTTGCCGAGGAACGCGGCGCCTTCACCTTCGACGACGTCGCTCACGGCCTCCGGGACAAGATGATCCGGCGCAACCCGCACGTCTTCCGCCCCGACGGCACCCTGCAGGACTCCTTCCCGGCCACGGTGCAGGAGATCGTGTTGAAATGGGACGCCGTTAAGCAGGCCGAGAAGCCGGAACGGGGCCACGCCTTCGACGGGGTCCCCGCGGCGTTGCCGGCACTGGCGCGGGCGCAGAAGCTCCTGGACCGGGCCGAGCGCGCCGGACTCCCGGCAGGGCCGGAGGCCGCTCCGCCCGCCCCGGAGGCCGCCGCGCCCGCTGTAGCGACCGCCGTCGGCGGTGCCCCGGCAACCCCCGCCCCGGCGACCGAGGAGGAGCTCGGCGAGCTGCTGTTTGGCATCGTCGCGGCGGCCCGGCGCAACGGACTCGACGCCGAACGCGCCCTGCGCGGCGCCAACCGCCGCTTCCAGGACACCCGGCCGGGCGGCGCCGGCGCCGCAGCACCGCGTCCGGGGACTGGATAGCTTTCCGTAACTTACCCCACTCTCGACTAGGCTAGGGGCGACGAGGACGTCGGTTTCCAGCTTGATCCACCGCTAGATTTCCAGCAGTCAGATTCCCAGCAGATCGCTTCACCCAAAGGAGCATATTCATGGCGCTTATCGATGCCATCCACGCCCGCGAGATCCTCGATTCCCGTGGCAACCCGACCGTAGAAGTTGAAGTCCTGCTCTCCGACGGCCAGATCGGCCGCGCAGCAGTTCCCTCCGGTGCCTCCACCGGCGAACACGAGGCCGTAGAACTCCGCGACGGGGACAAGGGCCGCTACCTCGGCAAGGGCGTCCAGAAGGCCGTTGACGCGGTCATCGACCAGATCGCCCCGGCCCTGATCGGCTTCGACGCCACCGACCAGCGCAGCATCGACCAGGCCATGATCGACCTGGACGGCACCGCCAACAAGAGCAAGCTGGGCGCCAACGCGATCCTCGGCGTCTCCCTGGCCGTCGCCAACGCCGCGGCTGCCTCGGCGGACCTGCCGCTCTACAAATACCTGGGCGGCCCCAACGCGCACGTCCTGCCGGTGCCGCTGATGAACATCCTCAACGGCGGCTCGCACGCCGACTCCGACGTGGACATCCAGGAATTCATGGTTGTCCCGCTCGGCGCCGAAACCTTCTCCGAGGGCCTGCGCTGGGGCGTCGAGGTCTACCACGCGCTCAAGGCAGTCCTGCAGTCCAAGGGCCTGGCCACCGGCCTCGGCGACGAGGGCGGCTTCGCCCCGAACCTGCCGTCCAACCGCGCCGCCCTGGACCTGATCCAGGAAGCCATCAAGAACGCCGGCTACACCCCGGGCAAGGACATCGCCCTGGCCCTGGACGTCGCCTCCTCCGAGTTCTTCAAGGACGGCGCCTACCAGTTCGAGGGAAAGACCCTGAGCTCCGCCGAGATGAGCGCCTACTACGCCGAGCTGGTCGCCGACTACCCGCTGGTCTCCATCGAGGACCCGCTGGACGAGAACGACTGGGACGGCTGGAAGACCCTCACCGACTCGATCGGGGACAAGGTCCAGATCGTGGGCGACGACCTGTTCGTCACGAACCCGGAGCGCCTGCAGACCGGCATCGACTCCAAGACCGCCAACTCGCTGCTGGTCAAGGTCAACCAGATCGGTTCACTGACGGAGACCCTCGACGCCGTGTCCCTCGCCCAGCGCGCGGGTTACACGACCATCACCTCGCACCGCTCCGGCGAAACCGAGGACACCACGATTGCTGACATCGCGGTGGCCACCAACGCCGGCCAGATCAAGACCGGCGCCCCGGCCCGCTCCGAGCGCGTCGCGAAGTACAACCAGCTGCTGCGCATCGAAGAGGAACTCGACGACGCCGCACGCTACGCCGGACGTAGCGCGTTCCCGCGTTTCAAGGGCTAGTAGCCGCAAAAACCAGGAACCGGTGGCTATGGTGGAAAGACCATGGCCACCGGTTCTGTTTTGGCCGGTTCTATTGTGGCCGGTTTTTGGCCTGTTTGAAGGAGTGACATGGCAACCCGCCGTCCCAAGGTTCCCCGGGCCGCCGCTGCGGCCCCGAAGTCTGCGGCCACCGGCCGGGGGGAAGCCAGCGGCGGTGACGTCATCCAGGCGGACTTCGGCGGTGCGCGGCACGACGCCGGCCGGCCGGTCAACCACGACGCCGGACGGGCCGCTGCCGAAGCGGCGGGCGCCGGGTTGCGCGCCCCGGCCCAGGGAACGGCGCCGGCAGCCAGGACAACCGCCGGCAGCGGCACCCCCGCCAAGCCCGCGGGCAGGCCTTCCGCCGGCAGCGCCGGGCAGGCTAAGGGGCCCTCTAAGGGGGCGTCCGCGAAACCCGGCCAATCCGCTGAGTCCGACGGGCTGGACCCCGTTCCGGCCAAGGCCTTCTCCGGCCGGCTGCTGGCGCTCGGCGTCGTGATGATCGCCATCACCATCATGCTCGCGCCCACGGTCCGGATCTTCCTCGAAAAACGCGCCGAAATAGCGGCGCTGGAAGCGGATATCTCGGCCAAGCAGGCGAAGCAGACGGACCTGAAACGCCAGGTCTCGCGCTGGCAGGACCCGAACTATGTGAAGCAACAAGCCCGCGACCGCATTAACATGGTTATGCCCGGCGAAACCGGCTACTGGGTTTACGGCAGCGATCTGCCTGCCGCGACCTCCGGTGCCGGCGCCTCAGCAGCAACAGCCACAGACCCGGCCAATCTGCCGTGGGTGGACACTCTCTGGGAGTCCATCCGGCGTTCGGCAACAGACTAGGAGCGGCGCCCGCCGCCGGATTACCGCCACCCGGTGATTCCAACAGGGCAGGAAGGTGCCGCGCCAGTGGACCAGAACCGAGTGGACCAGTCCCCGGCAGCCGGGAACCCCAACAACGCGACCCCCGAGGACGCCGCCCCTGTGCCGGCCGAGTCCCGCCAGCCGTCGGCCCGCGACCTCGACGTGCTGAGCCGCCAGCTGGGGCGGCCGGTGCGCGACGTCGTCGAAATCCCCGCCCGCTGCGTCTGCGGCAACCCGCTGGTGGCGGCGACCTCGCCGCGGCTCAGCAACGGCACGCCGTTCCCCACCACCTTCTACCTGACCCACCCGGTCATCACCTCGGCCGTGTCCCGGCTCGAGGCAGCCGGGCTGATGAACGAGATGAACGACCGGCTCGGAGCCGACGACGCCCTGGCCGCGGATTACCGTGCCGCGCACGAAGCGTACCTGCGCTCCCGTGACGAGATCGGCGCCCGCTCCGGCATCGGTGCCGTCCCGGAGATCGACGGGATCTCCGCCGGCGGCATGCCCACCCGCGTCAAATGCCTGCATGTCCTGGTGGGGCATGCGCTGGCCGCCGGCCCCGGCATCAACCCGCTCGGCGACGAGGCCCTCACGGCCATCAGCGAGTGGTGGACCCGCGACCGGTGCTACTGCGACGGCGCGTGGGACACCGGCGGAGAGGCCCCCTCGCGGGACCTGAGCCGCCACGGCCCGCAGGGCCTGCCGGAATTCGTCGGACGGCCGGCCCCGGTGCGCAAGTCCCGCGCCGCTGACGCGGCCCACGATGGCACCGGAGCGGCCCAGTGACCCGCGTGGCCGCCATCGACTGCGGCACCAACTCCATCCGCCTGCTCATCGCCGATGTCGGCGCCGCCGGCGGCACCTCGCCGAAGCTGACCGACGTCGTCCGTGAAATGCGCGTGGTCCGGCTCGGGCAGGGCGTCGACGCCACCGGCGAATTCGCCCAGGAGGCGCTGGACCGCACCCTTGAGGCCACCGCCGACTACGCCGAGCTGATCCGCCGCCACGGGGCCGGGAAGATCCGCTTCGTGGCCACCTCCGCCACCCGGGACGCCCGCAACCGGCAGGTCTTCATCGACGGCGTCCGGGAACTGCTCGGCGTCGAACCCGAGGTGATCAGCGGCGACGAGGAAGCCGCGCTGTCCTTCGCCGGCGCCAGCAGCGTGCTGCCCTCGCGCGGCAAGGACCCGGTGCTGGTGGTGGACCTGGGCGGCGGCAGCACCGAGTTCGTGCTGGGCGACGCCGACGGCGTCATCGCCGCCAAGTCCGTCGACGTCGGGTGCGTCCGGATGACCGAACGGCACCTGCAGGCCGACCCGCCCACGGCGGAACAGATCGCCGCCGCGGAGGCCGACGTCGACGCCGCCATCAGCCATGCCGCGCTGACCGTACCGCTCGACCGCGCCACCGCCGTGATCGGCGTCGCGGGGTCCGTCACCACCATCACCGCCCACGCCCTGAAGCTGGCCGAGTACTCGGCCGCGGCCATCCACGGCACGGAACTGGAGCTGGAGACCGCCCGCGACGCCTGCAGTTCGCTGCTGAACATGGCCCGCGAGGACCGCGCCGCCCTGCCGTACATGCATCCCGGCCGGGTGGACGTGATCGGTGCCGGCGGCCTCGTCTGGCGCCGCGTACTGGAACGCATGGCGGACGTCACAGACGGCCGCATCAAAACTGCCATCACCAGCGAACACGATATTCTTGACGGGATTGCCCTGAGCATCAGCTAGCCCCGCGCCCGTACCGGCGCCGCCCAGCACGGGCGGACCCGGGGCCGGGCAGCCCCCGCCGACTGCCGCGCCCGACTCCGCGGCGCCCGCAGACATACCGCCGATTGGACCCGAATGACCAGAGCAACAGCCCGGCACCGCCGGACCGCCTCGGCGTTGATGGCCCTGGCACTTGCCGGCGGCAGCGTCGCCGGCACCCTGACGGCGGCCCCGCCGGCCTACGCGGACTCCACGCGGGACAAGGAATACTGGCTGGCAGGGTCCGGAATCAAAAAAGCCTGGGAAGTTTCGAAGGGCGCCAACGTCAAGGTCGCCGTGATCGACAGCGGTGTGGACGGCAAACACCCGGACCTCAAGGGCGTGCTGTCCGGGGGAACCGACGTCTCCGGCGCCGGGGGCGCCGACGGCCTCAAGAGCATCGGCGCCAAACCCGAACACGGCACCCTCGTCGCGACCATGCTTGCCGGCCGCGGCCACCAGCCCAAAAAGTCCACGGCCAGCCCCCGCCCCTCGGCCTCCGCCGGCGTCGGCCCGGACGGGATCGTGGGCGTCGCCCCCGAGGCCCAGATCCTCTCCGTCTCCACCTGGCTGGGATCGGCCAACCCCGGCGGAAAGAGCGACCAGGACCAGATCCCCGAGGCGGTCCGCTGGGCGGTCGACAACGGCGCCCAGGTCATCAACATCTCCCTCGGCAGCACCTCGCCGGAATGGCCGCAAAGCTGGGACGCCGCCTTCCTGTACGCCGAACAGAAAGACGTGGTCATTGTGTGCGCCGCCGGCAACCGGGTGGGCGGCAACATCCAGGTGGGTGCACCGGCCACCATTCCCGGCGTGCTGACCGTGGCCGGCCTGAACCGCAAGGGTGTGGCCAGCATCGATTCCTCCTCGCAGGGCATCAGCATCGGCGTCGCCGCACCGGCCGAGAACCTGGTGGGCGGCATGCCCGGCGGCGGCTACGCAGAGTGGGCCGGCACCTCGGGCGCGACCCCCATCGTCGCCGGCGTCGCTGCACTGATCCGCTCCAAGTGGCCGGACATGTCCGCCAGCCAGGTCATCAACCGGATTGTCAGCACCGCAAAGGACGCCGGGCTGCCGGGCAAGGACCCGCTGTACGGCTTCGGCGTGCTCAACGCCGAGGCTGCCCTCAAGGCCGATGTCCCGGAAACCAGTGCCAACCCGCTGGGAACGATCTCCGACTGGATCCGGGTCCACCGGCGTGGCAACCCGGTGAGCTCCGCGGCCCCTGCCGCGCCTGCCCCCTCGAGCGCGGCGCCGACCCTGCCCGAACCGACCGTGCCCGTTGCGGCGGCCCCGTCACCGGCCGACAGCGCCGTCCCGGCCATGGTGGTGCTTGGCTTCGGCGGGCTGTTCGTCTGCATCATCGCGGCGGCCGCCATCCAGCTGCGGCGCGCGCTCCGCGGGCCCGGGTCCGGCTCGGAGGCGGATCCCGGGGCGGAGCCTGACGCGGCGCCCGGCGCAGCGCCTGAGGTTGCGCCCGGCGCAGCGCCTGAGGCTGCGCCCGGTGGAGCACCTGAAACGGGCCCGGGCGCAACGCCCGGCGGGACTTCCCAAAGCACCCCGGATTCCGCGGAAACCCGCGCCGCGGGGAGTTAGTGAAGTTTTTCACAAACTACGGTATTCTTGAACCATGGCATCCACCCCTCAGCTCCAGGACCGTCCCAGGGTACTCGTCGTCGGCGGCGGGTACGTCGGCCTGTACGTAGCCCTCAAACTGCAGAAAAAGATCGCGAATGCCGGTGGCATCGTCACCCTCGTTGATCCGCTGCCCTACATGACCTACCAGCCCTTCCTGCCGGAAGTGGCCGGCGGAAACATCGAGGCCCGGCACGCCGTCGTCTCGCACCGCAAGCACCTCAAGCAGACCGAACTGATCCAGGGCCGCGTCACCTCGATCGACCACGCCAACCGCACGGCCGTGGTGGCACCGGCCGACGGCGGCGAGAACTTCGAGGTCCCGTACTTCGACGTCGTGCTGGCCGCCGGCGCCATCACCCGCACGTTCCCGATCAAGGGCCTCGCGGACAAGGGCATCGGCCTCAAGACGATCGAGGAAGCCGTCGCCCTGCGCAACGGTGTCCTCGAGCGCATCGAAACCGGCTCGCTGATGACCGATCCGGTCGAGCGCGCCCGCGCCCTGACGTTCGTCGTCGTCGGCGGCGGCTTCGCCGGCATCGAGTGCATCACCGAAATGGAAGACCTGGCCCGCGCCGCGGTCAAGAACAACCCCCGCGTCAAGCAGGAGGAAGTCCGCTTCGTCCTGGTCGAGGCCATGGGCCGCATCATGCCCGAGGTCACCGCCAAGCAGGCCGAGTGGGTCGTCGAGCACCTGCGCAGCCGCGGCATCGAGGTACTGCTGAACACCTCGCTGGACAACGCCGAGGGTTCCCTGAAGCTGATCAACCTGCCGGACAAGACCCCCGCGCAGGAATTCGAATCCGACACCCTGGTCTGGACTGCCGGCGTGCAGGCCAACCCGATGGTCCGCTCCACCGACTTCCCGCTCGAGCCCCGCGGCCGCGTCCGGGTCCTTCCGGACCTGCGCGTCTCCGGCGACGAAGGCATCATCGACAACGCCTGGGCCGCCGGCGACATCGCGGCCGTGCCGGACCTCACCGGCAGCGGCCTGCCGGACGGCACCTGCGTCCCCAACGCCCAGCACGCCCTGCGCCAGGCCAAGCGCCTTGCCAAGAACCTGTGGGCCTCCCGCTGGGACAAGGAGCTCAAGGACTACAAGCACAAGAACCTGGGCGCCGTCGCCGGCTTCGGCGAGTGGAAGGGCGTTGCCAACATCAACCTCATCGGCCGCATCGGCCTCAAGGGCCCGCTGGCCTGGCTCGCACACCGCGGCTACCACGGCCTGGCCATGCCAACGTTCGAGCGCAAGATCCGCGTGATCTCCGGCTGGTTCTGGGCCCTCTTCCTGGGCCGCGACACCACCCAGCTGATGGACCTCGACAACCCGCGCGGGGCCTTCGTGGCCGCAGCGACGCCGGCCCCCAAGCCGGCCGCCGCACCCGCGGCACCGGCGGCCGACAAGCCCGCCGAGGCCCCTGCCAAGGAAACTGTCTCGGCCGACGCCAAGTAACCCGCAGCAGCCCGACGACGGCGGCCGCTCCCTTCGAAGGGGAGCGGCCGCCGTCGTCGTTGGTGCCGCCGGCCAGCGCCGGCCACCGCCGCCTGGATTGGCGGGCGGATTGGCCGGGAGGCGGGCCCACCTGCCTAGACTGGGCCCATGACTCCCGCTGAAAAGGACCTGCATACCCTGCTCGCAACCATGCGGCCGGTGATCCGCGAGGGCGAGTACGTTTACGCCCTGTGGCCGCACGGCAAACCGCTGGCCGGCCACATGGCGGCCGCGGTCCGGGAAGCGGAGGGCCTGACCGTGGTGCTGCCGCGGGCCGACGCCGACGCCCTCGGCCTGCAGTACGACTTCGTGGCCGCATGGATCACCCTGCAGGTGCACTCCTCCCTGGAAGCCCTCGGGCTCACCGCGGCCGTCAGCGCCGCCCTGACCGAGGCGAAGATCAGCTGCAATGTGCTGGCCGGCTTCCACCACGACCATCTGCTCGTTCCGGTGGCCGAAGCAGAGCGGGCCCTCGAAGTTCTCCACGAACTGTCCCTGAACAGCCGTTCGGCGAACGGCGGAGGGCAGCAGCCGGCGCCACAACTGGTCCTGCGCTCCGAGCTGCCTGAGGACCGGCCGGCGCTCCTGGACCTCACCGCGGCGGCCTTCTCCATCTCGCCGGTCACGGGCCTGCCGGTTGACGGGGAGCCGGAGGAAGTTGACCTGCTGCGGCGGCTCTTCGAGTGCGGCGAATACCTGCCGGAGTTCAGCATTGTCGCTGAGCTGGACGGCGAGATCGTCGGCCACGTCATCAGCACCCGCGGCCGGGCGGATGAGCTGGAGCTGCTGGGGCTGGGCCCGATCGGGGTGCTGCCGCGGCTGCAGCGGCACGGCATCGGCTCGGCGCTGATGAAGGAAACCATCGACCGGGCCAACGCCGCGGGGGAGCGGGGCATCGCGCTGCTCGGCAGCCCCGACTACTATGCCCGATTTGGCTTTGTGCCCTCCACCTCGCTGGGCGTGCAGGCACCGGATCCCGCCTGGGGTGAGCATTTCCAGCTGCTGCCGCTCGCGCTCTGGCCGGGCGGCGTCAGCGGGGCGTTCCGCTACGCGGCGCCCTTCGACGAAGCCCCGGCCACACCCTAGGAAGCTCCGTCGGATGACCTCCGGCGGGATAGCCTCCACGCGGGATACCATTGACCGGGCGCCCCAGTAGCCCAATTGGCAGAGGCAGCGGACTTAAAATCCGCGTGTTGTGGGTTCGAGTCCCACCTGGGGCACTTCACAATTGCCGCATCCTGCGCCACAATTGCAGTCCCGTGGCCTTTAGCGCCTCCGGCCCGGCCGCAGCCCCAACGGGAACGCGAAGGCGAACGCCCGGTTTTGGGCGGCTGGAGGTCGTCTATGGCGCTTTTGCCGCCGCCTGATTTCCTCTATGCAACGAGTGTTATAAGGATGTGACCGTAGTCACTTCTGTCCGCGCGGAAATTGCACTAGCTTGAAGCTAAATCAGGAACACCTGATCTTTCGCATCAAAGGCCGTTCGCACCTTTAGATCGAGGAGATTTCTCTATGACTTCACTCCCCCAGGTGGCGCCGCGCATCGCTAAGCTCACAGCGCTTAGCCTCGGCGTCGCCCTTCTGGCTACGGCTTGTGGCGGTTCGTCCACGCCGTCGGCAACCACCGGCTCGGCATCCGCCCAGGCCGCCGGCATCGCTTGCCCGGCCCCGAGCGCAACCGGTGGAGCCACCAGCTCGGCCAGCGCGGAAGGTTCCGTGCCTGCGTCCTCGACCACCACGGACACCCCGCTCAAGATCGGCTCCCTGCTGCCGACCACCGGTTCCCTGGCCTTCCTCGGCCCGCCCGAAATCGCGGGCGTGAACCTTGGCATCAAGGAAGTCAACGACGCCGGCGGCGTCCTCGGCAAGCCCGTCCAGGTCATCCACCGCGACTCCGGTGACACCAAGACGGACATCGCCACGCAGTCCACTACTGCGCTGCTGGGCCAGGGCGTCAGCGCCATCATCGGTGCCGCTTCCTCGGGTGTCTCCAAGACCGTGATCAACCAGATCACCGGTGCCGGCGTCATCCAGTTCTCGCCGGCCAACACCTCGCCGGACTTCACCTCATGGGACGACAAGGGCCTGTACTGGCGCACCGCCCCCTCTGACGTGCTGCAGGGCAAGGTCCTCGGCAACTACATGGCCACCTGTGGCGCCCAGACCGTTGGCATGATCGTACTGAACGACGCTTACGGCACGGGTCTGGCAAAGAACGTCAAGTCCGCGGTGGAGGCCGCCGGCGGCAAGGTTGTGGCGGAAGAGCTCTTCAACGAAGGCGACTCCCAGTTCAGCAGCCAGGTGGACAAGGTCCTCGCGGCCAAGCCGGATGCCATTGCCTTGATCACCTTCGACCAGGCCAAGAGCATCGTTCCGCTCATGACGGGCAAGGGCATCAAGCCCACCCAGATCTTCATGGTGGACGGCAACATGTCCGACTACAGCAAGGACTTCAAGGCTGGCACCCTGAAGGGCGCCCAGGGCACTATCCCGGGCACCTTCGCCAAGGATGACTTCAAGAAGAAGCTCCTCGCGATCGACCCGGCGCTCAAGGATTACAGCTACGCAGGCGAGTCCTACGACGCCGTGAACCTGATCGCGCTGGCCTCCGAAGCTGCCAAGAGCACCAAGGGCGTCGATATCGCCAAGCAGCTCAAGGCAGTCTCCGAAGGCGGCGAGAAGTGCAACGACTACGCCTCCTGCGTCACCCTGCTCCGCAACGGCAAGGACATCGACTACGACGGCCAGTCCGGCCCCGTAACGTTCTCCGACGCCGGCGACCCGACGGAAGCCTACATCGGCATCTACGAGTTCCAGGATGACAACAGCTACAAGCCCGTCAAGGAAGAATTCGGCAAGCTGTAAAGCCGCTTCCCCAGACAACCAAGAGACCCCCGTCCCCTCCGGACGGGGGTCTCTTGCGTGCGGGGGAAGGTGCCGGGGGCCTGCGTCACGCACAGCCGACTTTTGACCGCGGGGGAAGTACCCGACGCCGGAAACCCGCCCCGCGCCGCCGAAAGCCGCCCCAAGAGCCTGCGCAGCGTGACGCCGTCGAGGTTCCGGCGGGGAAGACGAACGCCGAGGGCCGGGGGACCGGCGGACGGCGTCGGGCCCGGCCGCAGGCGCTGAGGGGCTGCGGAACCGGATTTTCGCTACGGCACAGGACGAGGGCACCGCGGATCCGGGGTGCGCCAGTCCGGAACTGCCGCGGAAACATGGCCCGCCGCGGATAACGTTCGGTGAGAGTAACGCTAAGGGCGACGGAGGCAGGCGCTTGCGAAAGCGCCGTTGTTGCGTGAGGAACGAGCGCAGGCGCCGAGCAAGTGGCTGCGGAGGCGCCCGGAGCGCAGCACACACGCCGGGCACGCGGAAGGGCCGCCACCGGCTGGTGACGACCCTTCTGGACGGCTCCTGCGGGGCCGCCGCCACAGCTAGTCGACTGTGTCGGCCAGGGTGCCCAGGTACAGCTGGATGACCTTGGGGTCCTTCATGAGTTCCCGTCCGGTACCCGTGTACGCGTCCTTGCCCTGGTCCAGGACGTAGCCGCGGTCACAGATCTGCAGGCAGCGCCGTGCGTTCTGCTCCACCATGATCACGGAGACGCCCGCGCGGTTGATCTCGTGCACCCGCAGGAACGTCTCGTCCTGCTTGACGGGGGAGAGGCCTGCCGAGGGCTCGTCGAGCAGCAGCACGGCCGGGTCCATCATCAGGGCCCGTCCCATGGCAACCATCTGGCGTTCACCGCCGGAGAGCGACCCGGCGCGCTGGGCCCGGCGCTTGGCCAGCTCCGGGAACAGCTCCGAGACGAAGTCGAAGCGTTCGGCGAAGTCCTTCGGCCGCTGGAACATCCCCATCTGGAGGTTCTCTTCGATGGTCAGGGCCGCGAAGACGTTGTTGGTCTGCGGCACGAAGCCGACGCCCCGGCTCACCAGCTTGTTGGCCTTCAGCCCGGTGATGTCCTGGCCTCGGACCACCACGGAGCCGGAGTGGACCTTGACGAGGCCGAACATGGCCTTCAGCAGGGTCGATTTGCCGGCGCCGTTGGGGCCGATGATGCCGATCAGCTCACCCTTGCGGGCCTCGATGCTGCAGCCGTTGAGGATGTTGACGCCCGGAATGTAGCCGGCCACCAGGTTGGTGACTTTGACGACCGAGTCGCCGTCGTATCCGTTCTTAGCGGCGGGGGCCGCGCTGGTGGCGCTCATTCTGTGTCCTTCTCTCTCCGGTTGGGCTCGCCGAGGTGGGGCTCCTCGGCGCTCCGCCGGCCGTGTGGTGCGCCGTTGGCGGTGTCGGGCCCGGGCGTCTCCGTGACGAGCACATCGGAGGAGATGATGCCCGCGTTCTCGGTGCCGACGATTGATTCCTCGTCGGCTTCGAGTTCGGCCGCGAGTACCTTGATCCCTTCCGAGTCGCCCAGGTCCACATCGTGGTGCGCGCCCAGGTAGGCGTCGATAACGGCCGGGTTCTTCATGACCTCAGCGGGTGGCCCCTCGGCCACGATTTTGCCCTCGGCCATCACCACAACCCAGTCGGCGATGTGGCGGACCATGTGCATGTCGTGCTCGACGAACAACACGGTCATGCCCTCGGCCTTGAGGTTCTTGATGTGGTCCAGCAGGGACTGGGTCAGTGCCGGGTTGACGCCTGCCATCGGCTCGTCAAGCATCACGAGCTTGGGCTTCACCATGAGCGAGCGGGCCATTTCGAGGAGCTTGCGCTGGCCGCCGGAGAGGGACGCAGCGTAGTCGTCCTTCTTGGCGTCGAGCTTGAACTTCTCCAGCAGCACGTTGGCTTCTTCGGTGATCTTCTTTTCCTGGCCGCCCCAGATTCCCTTGAACAGGGCTTTGGAGAGCTTCTCGCCGGACTGCTGCGAGGCGCCCAGGCGCATGTTCTCCATAACGGTGAGCTTGCCCATGACCTTGGTCAGCTGGAACGTGCGGACCATGCCCATCCGGGCCACCTTGTAGGAGGAGACGCCGGCCAGGCCGTTGCCCTCGAACTGCCACTTGCCCGTGTTCGGTGTATCGAAGCCCGTGAGCAGGTTGAACAGGGTGGTCTTGCCGGCGCCGTTGGGACCGATCAGGGCCGTGATCTTGTGCCGCGGGATTTCCAGGTATTCGACGTCGACGGCGTTGATGCCGCCGAAGCTGCGGGTGACGTTTTCCGCCACCAGGATCGGGTCGCGCTTCTTGCAGCCGGGGGCGGTCTCGCCCGCGGCAATCGGACGCGAGTCCGTCATGTAGTCGATGGTCTCGGCGGCGCCGGAGGTCCCGGCGCCTGCCTGTGGTTCTTCGCTGTGCATGCTCATGCGAACGCCAGCTCCTTCTTGTTGCCGAAGACGCCCTGGGGCCTGAAGATCATCAGCAGCATCAGTGCGATGCCGACCAGGATGTAGCGCAGCTGGCCGGCCTGGACCGTGTTCAGCCACGTGACGGCGCCCGATTCGATCAGGCCGTAGAGCACGCCCTGGGTGAGGGACAGGACGACCCAGAAGATCATCGCCCCGACGACGGGGCCCAGCACGGTGCCGAGTCCGCCGAGCAGCAGGCAGGTGTAGAGGAAGAACGTCAGCTCGGTGCCGTAGTTCGCCGGCTGCACCGCGCCGCGGGGGAGGGTGAACACCATCCCGGCGAGGGCTCCGAGCACGCCGCCGATCACGAGGGCCTGCATCTTGTAGGAGTAAACGTTCTTGCCGAGTGAACGGACAGCGTTCTCGTCCTCGCGGATGCCCTTGAGGACGCGGCCCCACGGGCTGCGCATCAGGAGCCAGACCACCAGGCAGCAGACGATCACGAGCCCCCAGCCGACGACGCGGATGAAGAAGTCGCGGTTGTTCATGCCGAAGTAGGATCCGTCGGGGAACGGGTTCATCGCGTAGAAGTCGCCCTCGAAGGCGGCCAGGCCGTTGGCCGAACCGGTCACCGAGGTCAGCTGGTTGGTGGTGACGATGTAGCGGACGATTTCCGCGGCCGCAATCGTGACGATGGCCAGGTAGTCGGCCCGCAGCCGGAGCGTGGGGATGCCGAGCAGCAGGGCGAAGATTGCCGAGCAGACGACGGCGATCAGCAGGCCGACGAAGAACGGCACGTGGAACGTCAGGGTGGAGATGGCGAAGCCGTAGGCCCCCACCGCCATGAAGCCGGCCTGGCCGAAGTTCAGCAGGCCCGAGTAACCGAAGTGGACCGCCAGGCCGAGCGCGGCGAGGGCGTACGCCGCCGTCGTCGGGCTGAACAGTTCACCGGCAGCGCTGGTAAGAATAAATCCGAAGTCCATGTCTGTCTCCTAACCCACGCGCTCGCGGCGGCCCAGGATGCCCTGAGGCCGGAACAAGAGGACAACGATCATGATGAACAGCGCTCCCACGTACTTGAGGTCGGCTGCGAGGCCGAAGACGGTGGTCAGCTCCACGAAGATGCCGACGATGATGGAACCGAACAGGGCGCCCCAGACGGTGCCGAGGCCGCCCAGGGTCACGCCGGCGAAGATGAGCAGCAGGATCTGCGAACCCATGTCGAAGGTGACGCCGGGACGGTAGTACGCCCAGAGAATGCCGCCGAGCGAGGCGAGCATGCCGCCGGTGACCCAGACGATCCGGATGACCGAGTCAACGTCGATGCCGGAGGCTGCGGCCAGTGCCGGGTTGTCGGCCACCGCGCGGGTGGCCTTGCCCAGCCGGGTCTTGAGCAGGACGACGCCGAGCACGGCGATGACGACGACGCTGATGAGCAGGGACCAGAGGTTGTTGGGCGAGATCGACACCGGCCCGATCTGGATTTCCGCGCTCTGGGCGAAGGGCAGCTGCTGGGTGGCGCCGCCGAAGTAGAACTGGATCACGTAGCGGACGGCGAGGGCGAGGCCGATGCTGACGATCATCATCGGGACCAGGCCGGTGCCGCGGCGCCGCAGCGGCTTCCAGAGCCCGGCGTCCTGGACATAGCCGAACAGGCCGCCGCCGAGGAGCGCAAGGATGATGGAGAGCCAGAACGGCAGGTTCATGGCGTTGAAGCCGAAGACCAGGACGGCGCCGAGCGTGACCATCTCGCCGTGCGCGAAGTTGGTCAGGCCCGTGGTGCCGAAGATCAGGGACAAGCCCACCGATGCCAGGGCCAGGAGCAGGCCGAAGCTCAGGCCGGCGACCAGCCGGTTAAGCAGGTTCTGGCCGAAGTCCTGTTCCTGGACCACGATGCCTTTGCCGAAGGCGAAGATCACCGAGAGGTTGGACGTCTGGCTGAAGGTGACCTTGCGCGGGTTTTCCTGGCCCTCGGCGAGCTTGATGCCCTCGGGGAGGGTCGTTTCGTCCAGCTCGACCTCGTACGTCCCCTGGGTGGGGACGCCGATGGTCCAGGAGCCGTTGGCACCCGATTTGGTCGTTCCGGTGAAATCACCGCTCTTGGCGGTGATGGTGACATCGGCGAGCGGAGCGCGGTCATCGCCGCGCAGGAAGCCGCTGATGCTGTTCTGGAACGAGGTGCTCGACGGGGATGGTGTCGGCGACGGCGTCGCGGCCTGGGACGCCGGGGCGACGATGAGCAGAAGGGCGGCCACGGCGGCGAACATGGCCCCCACAGCTTTCAGCAGTCTGCCGCGCCGTCTCTGCGACAGGCCTTTCGGTGTGCTTCTCAAATTGAAAACCTCCACATGGGGATGGTCTGGGTTGCGCCTTTGCAACCGCTGCGAACGGTCAGGGGGACGGGATGGAGCGGTTACTGCGATGCGACGGAGCAACTGCCTTCCGGCAGCCTTCCTTGTGACGTTCGTCACCCTGTTGGCCCAATGTTACAGCCCGGGCAGGCCAACTATTGCCGCCGCGAGCAGGGATAACGTCGCGATCGCGTAACAACCGTGAAGCCGGACCCGCGGCGCGGTTTAGCAAGGCTAAAGAAAACTTTTGTTGTTCCCGAGGATTCCTAAACAGTGGGCCCGACAGCGTCCGGGATGGGCCCCGCCACATCACGGTTGGGTTGCGGCCGGAACCGGCCGGGAACTATCCCTGCCCGCCGGGCGTGGAAATTGGTAGCGTGAGTCATAACGATCTTCACCACCGATCATCACTTACCCCCTTAATTTGGAGGACACCAGCAATGGCACTTGGCGGAAACCCGATCTTCAACGGAAAGAACTTCCGTGGAGCCACCCAGGCACCGCCTGCCCCCTACGGGCAGGGCTACGGCCAGGCCCCGTACGGCCAGAACGGCTACGGCCAGCCCCAGTTCGGCCAGGCCCAGGCCGGCTGGAACCCGGCGCAGCAGGCGATGAGCAGCGACCAGCTGCAGGACATGTACAACCGCCCTGCCGCCGGACCGGCCGACAGCGGCCGCATGACCTTTGACGACGTCATCATGAAGACCACGGCCTGCCTCGCGGCCGTGATCGCGGGCGCGGCCGTCACCCTCGTGGTGGCGCAGGGCCTGGCCTCGATGCTGATGATCGTCGGTGCGCTGGGCGGCTTTGTCCTGGCACTCGTCAACACCTTCAAAAAGCAGCCTTCGCCGGCGCTGATCCTCGCCTACGCCGCCCTTGAGGGCCTGTTCCTCGGCGGCCTGACCCGGATCCTCGACGGGATGTTCCCCGGTGTCGGACTCCAGGCCGTGATCGGCACGCTCTCCGTCTTTGCCGTCACGCTGGTCCTGTTCAAGAGCGGCAAGGTCCGCGCCACCCCCAAGGCGATGCGCTTCTTTATGATCGCCATGATCGGCTACGCCGTCTTCGCGCTCATCAACATGGTCATGATGTGGACCGGCGCGGTGGACTCCCCGTTCGGCCTGCGCACCAGCTTCGAGATCTTCGGGATCCCGCTGGGTGTCTTCATCGGCCTGCTCGCGATCGGCCTGGCCGCCTTCTCGCTGATCATGGACTTCACCAGCATCGAAGCCGGCGTCCGCAGCGGCGCCCCGCAGCGCTTCTCCTGGACCGCGGCGTTCGGCCTCACGGTCACCCTCGTCTGGCTCTACGTCGAGATCATCCGCCTGCTGGCCATCCTCCGCGGCGACGACTAGCCGCAGCCGAACCACAGCGTAACGAACGAAGCGGGCCCCGCCGGATGGCGGGGCCCGCTTTTTGTCGCCGGCCCTTAGCCGAGCCGCTCGAAGACGACGGCCATGCCCTGGCCGCCGCCGACGCACAAGGTGGCCAGGCCGAGGGTGCCGTCGCGCTCGCGCAGCCCGTTGAGCAGTGTGGTGGCCATCCTGGCGCCGGTCATGCCGAACGGGTGCCCCAGGGCGATGGCTCCGCCGTGGACGTTGAGCCGGTCCGGGTCAATCCCCAGTTCCCGGGCGCTGGCGACCACCTGGACGGCGAAGGCCTCGTTGAGTTCGACGAGGTCAAGGTCGCCGATCGAGAGGCCGGCGAACTTCAGCGCCCGCCGGGTCGCCTCGACGGGCCCCATGCCCATCAGCTCCGGGGACAGGGCGCTGACCCCGGTGGAGACGATCCGGGCCAGCGGCTCCAGCCCGAGCTCCCGGGCACGGGAATCGCTCATCACGACGACGGCGGCGGCGCCGTCGTTGAGCGGGCAGGCGTTGCCGGCCGTGACGGTTCCCGCGCTGCGGAAGACCGGCTGCAGGGCGCTCACCGCGTCGAGCGTGACCCCTGCCCGGGGCGAGTCGTCCCGGTCGATCACGGTGCCGTCCCGGCGCGTGTAGGGCGTGATTTCACGGGCGTAGAACCCGGAGGCGATGGCCGCCTCGGCCCGGTTCTGGCTCTGCACCGCCCAGGCGTCCTGCTCGGCGCGGCTGATGCCGTAGCTGGTCGCGACGTTTTCCGCGGTCTGGCCCATGGAGGTATAGATGTCCGGCATCCTGCCGCCGAGCCGGGGATCGGTCCACGGCGTGTTGGACGCTGCCCTGGCGGCGGTGCGCTTGCCGGCGGCGTCGAAGCGCGGGTTATGGCTGCCGGCGTCGGTTTCCCCGGCGCCGGCCCAGTCGCGGTAGCGGGAGACCGCTTCGACCCCGGCCGCGACGAAGGCGTCGCCCTCGCCGGCCTTGACGGCGTGGAACGCCATCCTGATGGTCTGCAGGCTGGAGGCGCAGAAGCGGTTGATGGTGGCGGCCGGGACGTTGTCGAGGCCGGCCAGGATGGCCACCACCCGGGCCATGTTGGATCCGGCCTCGCCGCTGGGCTCGGCGCAGCCCAGGTAGAGGTCGTCGAGGCCGCGGCCGGTGTCCTGCGGGTCGAAGGCGGGCACTTTGGCGAGGGCCGCGGAGACCATGGCGGCGGCAAGATCGTCGGGCCGCTCGTCCTTTAGCGATCCTTTGAAGGCGCGGCCGATGGGGCTCCGGGCGGTGGCAACGATGACGGCTTCCGGCATGCGCCCAGCCTACGCCCGAACGGGCCCGGACCGGCAGGAACGGGCCCGGACCGGCAGGAACCGGTCAGGCCAGCCGCAGCGCTCCCGCCGCGGGGCTCACCCGGAAGACATCCGGGGCGGCGTAGCCGGCGCGCGCGAAGGCCCGTCCGACGTCGGCCCGCACCCGCTGCTCCGTGTCCGCGGGGATGAGGGCGATCGCGGAGCCGCCAAACCCGCCGCCGGTCATCCGGGCGCCGATGGCGCCCGCGGCGCGGGCCGTGTCCACCGCGAGGTCCAGTTCGGGGCAGGAGATTTCGAAGTCGTCCCGCATCGAGGCGTGGGAGGCGTCCAGCAGCGCGCCGATCGCCTGCGGGCCGGTGCCCTCGAGGAGCTCCACGGTCCGCAGCACGCGGTCGTTCTCCGTGACGACGTGCCGGACCCGATGGAACGTTTCCGTGTCCAGCAGTCCGGCGGCCTCCTGGAGATCCGCGAGTCCGACGTCGCGCAGCGCCCGGACGCCGAGCACATCGGCGCCCAGTTCGCAGGACGCGCGACGGGCCGCGTAGCCGCCGCCGGCGTGTGAGTGCGAGACCCTGGTGTCGATCACCAGCAGCACCAGGCCGGCGGCCTCGGCGTCGAACGGCACCAGCCGGACGCTCTGGTCGCGGCAGTCGAGGAACACGGCCCGGCCTGCGGCGCCCCGGAGCGAGGCTGACTGGTCCATGATCCCGGTGGGCGCGCCGACGAAGTCGTTTTCCGCTCGCTGGGTGGCCAGCACCATGTCTTCTGCGCTGAGTCCGGCGCCGGTCAGTTCGTTGACGGCCAGGATGACGGCGCATTCAATGGCATGCGAGGAGGACAGCCCGGCTCCGCGCGGCACATCCGAATCCAGCAACAGGTCCAGGCCGGGAACGGCGAGGCCGCGCTGCTGCAGGGCCCACAGGACGCCGAGCGGATACTTGGTCCAGCCCCGGGCCGCGGCGGGGTCCAGGGCCGCGGTGTCCGCCGTCGTCAGCCCCTGGTTTCCGAAGGTGGACAGCATCCGCAGCGTGGTGTCGGGCCGGACCCGGACTGCCACCCGGGCGGTCCGGTCGATGGCGAACGGCAGCACGAAGCCCTCGTTGTAGTCCGTGTGTTCGCCGATCAGGTTGACCCGGCCGGGGGCCTGCCAGACGCCGTCGGGGTCCGCCCCGAAGACGTCCGCAAACCGGGACTGGAGTTCACTGGTGCCCAGCGGGACGCTCATCGTGCGCTGCCTTCCGTGCCGGCCGTGGAGCGTGTGGCGGTTGCGCCGCGCAGCCGGGCCGCGACCTCCTCCGGCGTGGTGTCGTTGATGAAGGCCCCCATCGCGGCCTCGGACCCGGCCAGGTACTTCAGCTTGTCCGCGGCGCGGCGGGGCGAGGTCAGTTGCAGGTGCAGGTAGCCGGCGGGCCGCAGCAGCTCATCCAACGGCGCCTGCTGCCACGCTGCGATGTAGGGCGTGGGTGTGGGGTAGAGGGCGTCCAGGCGCCGCAGCAGGTCCAGGTACAGCCGTGCCAGTTCGTCGCGCTCGCCGCCGTGGAGGGCGGCGAGGTCGGGGACCTGCCGGTGCGGGACCAGGTGGACCTCCAGCGGCCAGCGGGCGGCGAAGGGCACGTAGGCGCTGAAATGCCGGCCCTCGAGCACCATCCGGCTGCCGTCCGTGCGTTCGGCCCGCAGCAGCGAGCCGGTCAGCGTGTCCCGGCTCCCGGCGTCGTCGTAGAACTTCCGCGCGGCGGCGGCCAGCACCGCGGCGCGCGGCGGAAGGTAGGGATAGGCGTAGATCTGGCCGTGCGGGTGGTGCAGGGTGACGCCGATTTCGGCGCCGCGGTTCTCGAACGGGAAGACCTGGCGGATCCCGGGCAGTGCGCTGAGCGCCGCGGTCCGGACGGCCCAAGCCTCCACCACGGTGCGGGCCCGGGCCTCCCCGAGGCCGGCGAAGGAACCGGCATGGTCCGGGGTGAAGGAGACCACCTCGCAGCGCCCGTACGCCGGCAGGCTGGTTCCCCACGCGGGCTGCTCCGGGAGCTGTCCGAGCTCGGGGCCCAGGGAGGGGAAGCGGTTTTCGAAGACGACGACGTCGTAGTCCGGCGCCGGGATTTCCGAGCGGCGCTCCGGGGTGCTGGGGCACAGCGGGCATTCCTCGGCCGGCGGCAGGTGCGTCCGGGACTGGCGGTGGGCGGCGATGGCGACCCATTCACCGGTCAGCGCGTCGAAGCGCAGCTCGCCGGCGGGACCGCGTGCGTCGAGGGTCCTGCCATCGGCGGGCGCCCGCAGGGCAGCATCGGCACCGCCGCCGTCGCGGCCCTCCCCGCCGGCGTCAGCGAAGTAGAAGAGCTCCCGGCCGTCGGCGAGGGTTCCCCTGGTAAGGCTGTTGGCGCACATTCCATCATTCGATCAGACTTCACGAGTTTCCGGCAAAGCCCCGCCGTGTACGGGCGGGCGCACGGTTCGGTACCGTGGTGCCCATGGACCTCACCGCTTCCCCGGCTTCCCCTTCCTCCGACCCGTCCGCCGACACCTCCGCCCGGCGCTACGCGAGCGGCCGGCAATACGAGCTGCGCCGCGGCGACGCCCTGGCCGTGGTGACCGAACTCGCGGCCGGCCTGCGGCTGTACAGCCGTGCCGGCGTCCAGCTGACGGAGAGCTACGGGGACGCCGAGATCCCGCCGGGCGCCACCGGCATCACCCTGGCGCCGTGGGCAAACCGGGTGGAGGACGGCCTCTGGCACCTCAACGGGAAAAAGCAGCAGCTCGACATCACCGAGGTGGCCAGGAACAACGCCAGCCACGGGCTTCTGCGCAATGCCTCCTACGACCTGGTGGACGAATCGGAATTCTCCGTGACCCTGGAGGCGCCCGTGTTTCCGCAGCACGGTTATCCGTTCCTGCTACGGCACCGGGTGCGCTACGAGCTGGACGAAACCCTGGGGCTCTCCGTCCGGCAGACGCTGGTCAACGACTCCATGGACCCGGCCCCTTTCGTCCTCGGGGCGCACCCCTACCTGCGGCTCGGCGAGGTGCCCAGCGGGGAACTGACCGTCACCGTCAGCGGCCGCACCCGGCTGGTGACGGATGACCGGCTGATTCCACGCAGCACCGAACCGGCCGCCGGGGACTTCGACCTCCGGGCCGGCCGGCTGGCCGGGCACCTGGACCTGGACAGCGCGTACACCGACCTGGACTTCGACGGCGGCGTGGCACGCAGCACGCTGCGCGCCGCCGACGGCCGCAGCGTGAGCCTCTGGCAGGACGAGCACTGCCGCTACGTCCACGTCTTCGTCACGGACCAGTACCCCGGGCGGGCCAAGGCGGTGGCGCTTGAGCCCATGACGGGACCGGCCAATGCGTTCAACAGCGGCGACGGGCTGCGCTGGCTGCCCGCGGGGGAGTCCTTCACGATGAGCTGGGGAATCACCGCGTCACTGGCGAGCTAGCCCCGACCGGGCCCGGGACGCGGTGCGGCGGCGTCCTGCCCCCAAGGGCCTGCGGCCGCTTGGGCGGGCCCGTTTTCCCTGCCGCCGTTTCCCTTGTGGGCCGCACTGGGGAATTATTGGGCTATGACGCCAGCTGAGGACGCCACCGCCCGCCCCGACTCCGAGCTGCCCGGGTATGCCGCCCCCGGGCTCTCCGCCCCGCCTGCCGGCACCCCCGCAGGCCTGCCCGCCGCCCCGGAAGCAGGTCCGCGCGACACTGCGCCGACCGCGGCTTCCCGGGTCCGCAGCGACGAGGAAGTTGACGAGGACATTCCCTACGGTGTGCGGATCGCGGCGTCGTGGGCGTGGCGGATCGGCCTGATCCTGGTGGTGACCGGGGTGCTCGTCTGGCTGCTCAGCAAGATCAGCTTCCTCATCATCCCGGTGATGGTCGCCGCCCTGCTGGCCGGACTGCTCAGCCCCGTCACCCGCTGGCTGCGCAGGCGCCGGGTGCCCAACGGCGCCGCCGTCGCTATCACCCTGCTCGGCTTCATCGGACTCATCGCCGGCGCGCTCGCCCTGGTCGGCCGCCAGCTCACCGCCGGCTTCGGCGAGCTCTGGGGCCAGGCACTGGAGGGCGTGCAGCAGGTCCAGACCTGGCTGGCCGACGGCCCGCTGCACCTGACAGCCGCCCAGATCGACACCTACGTCAAGGAAGGGGCCGACGCGCTGCAGAAGAACAGCAGCAGCATCCTCAGCGGCGCGCTGACCTTTGGCAGCACCGCCGGGCACTTCGCCGCCGGGCTCCTGATCGCCTTGTTCGTCACGATCTTCTTCCTGCTCGAGGGAGACCGGATCTGGGGGTTCCTGGTCCGGCTGATGCCGCGGAAGGCCCGCCCGGCCGTCAACGGCGCCGGCCGGCGCGGCTGGAGCTCCATGGTCAGCTACACCCGGATCCAGATGTTCGTCGCGTTCGTGGACGCCGTCGGGATCGGCGTCGGCGCCGCGATCATCGGTGTGCCGCTGGCGCTGCCGCTCGGCGTGCTGGTGTTCATCGGCTCGTTCATCCCCCTGGTCGGCGCACTCGTCACCGGTGCCGTCGCCGTGCTGCTGGCACTGGTGGCCAACGGCCTGGTCAACGCGCTCATCATGGTCGGCATCGTGCTGCTGGTCCAGCAGCTGGAGGGCCACATCCTGCAGCCGCTCGTGATGGGCAAGGCCGTGTCGCTCCACCCGGTTGCCGTCATCCTGTCCGTCGCCGCCGGCTCCTACCTGGCCGGCATCCCGGGCGCCCTGTTCTCCGTGCCGATCCTCGCCGTAGCAAACTCGGCCGTTCGGTACATTGCGGCCAGAACGTGGGAACATGATGGAGAGCTGGCAGCCGCGAGCCGGCAGGGAGCCCCTGCCCTCGCCGGCGCCGGCCAGGACCCGGATTCCAGGGAGGTCCACCGCCCTGGCGCCGACGCCGGAACCCCCAAAGGAGACTAGTTCGTGAATACCCTCGAGAGCCTGCCCGTCACGCTGGACGATGTCCTGGAGGCGCAGAAGCTGCTCGACGGGATTATTACGCGGACCCCGGTGGAGTCATCCCGGGCGCTGGGCAGCATCGCCGGCGGCGACGTCTACTTCAAATGCGAGAACCTGCAACGCGCAGGCTCCTTCAAGGTGCGCGGCGCCTACGTCCGGATGGCCAAGCTCTCCGCCGAGGAGAAGAAGCGCGGCGTCGTCGCCGCCTCGGCCGGCAACCACGCCCAGGGCGTGGCCGTCGCCGCGAAGGCCCTCGGCATCAAGGCCCGCATCTACATGCCGCTGGGCGTCGCCCTGCCCAAGCTCGCCGCGACGCGCAGCCACGGCGCCGAGGTGGTGCTGCACGGCCACAACGTGGACGAGGCGCTCGCCGAGGCTAAGCGCTACGCGGACGAAACGGGTGCGGTCTTTGTGCACCCGTTCGACGACGTCGACGTCGTCGCCGGCCAGGGCACCGTCGGACTGGAGATCCTCGAGCAAATCCCCAACGTGGACACCATCCTGATGGGCGTCGGCGGCGGCGGGCTGCTGGCCGGCGTCGCCGTGGCCGTGAAGGCCCGGGCCAAGGAACTCGGCCGGGAGATCCGGATCATCGGCGTGCAGGCCGAAAACGCCGCCGCCTACCCGCCCTCGCTCGCCGCGGACGCGCTCGTGCCGCTCAAACGCGTCTCCACGATGGCCGACGGCATCGCCGTGGGCCGGCCGGGACAGCTGCCGTTCAGCATCATCCGCGAGCTGGTCGACGACGTCGTCACGGTCAGCGAGGATGCGCTGGCCCGGGCGCTGATCTTCCTGCTGGAACGGGCCAAGATGGTGGTCGAACCGGCCGGCGCCGTGGGCGTCGCCGCGCTGATGGAAGGCAAGATCGAGAACCCGGGAACCGTCGCCGTCGTGCTCTCCGGCGGCAACATCGACCCGATGCTGATGCTCAAGGTCATCCAGCGCGGCCTCTCCGCAGCCGGACGCTACATGACCGTGCGGATGATGCTGGACGACCGTCCCGGCTCGCTGGCGACCATCGCCCGGATCATTGCCGAAAACGACGCCAACGTCACCGGCCTGGACCACACCCGGGTGGGCGGCTCGATCAGCATGGGCGACGTGTCCATCACCGTCAACCTGGAAACCAAGGGCCACGAGCACTGCGAGCAGGTCCTGGGCGCGCTCCGGGCCGAGGGTTTCCAGCCGATCGTGGTGCACTAGGCGGCCGCCGTGCTCGAAGCGTCCCCAGGAGAACGGCGCTGTGACACCCCTGCGGCCCGGGCACGGCAGGGCCTGCTGGTGGTGGGCTCCTTTGTGCTGCTGCTCTACGCGATCGAGATCCTCAATACCCTGCTGCTGCACTCGCTGAACGGCACCTTCGGGCTGCGCCCGCGCTCCGCCGACGGGCTGCTGGACATCGTGACGTTTCCGTTGCTGCACGCCAACCTGGCCCACCTGCTCTCCAACACCCTGCCGCTGATCATCTTCGGCTTCCTGGTCTTCCTGTCCGGGGTGCGGGTCTTTGCGACGGCGCTGGCCTCAAGCTGGGTGGGCTCGGGCGCGACGGTCTGGCTGATCGGCGGCCACAACATCACGGTGGGGGCGTCCGGGCTGGTCTTCGGGCTCTTCGCGTTCCTGCTGGTGCGAGGCTTCTTCAACCGCCACTGGGGCCAGATCCTGCTGTCCGTGGTGCTCTTCCTGGCCTACGGCGGCATCCTCTTCGGTTTGCTGCCCATCGTGGCGGGCTACGTCTCCTGGCAGGCCCATCTGGGCGGGGCCGCCGGCGGCGTGATCGCGGCCCTGCTGCTGCGCCGCAGACGCTAGTTAAATGCCGACGCCGGCCCTCCCGCTGCAGGGGAGGGCCGGCGTCGTGCGCTGCTGCACTTAGCCGACGTACGGCTTCGCGGAGATGATCTCCACGGTGATGTCCTTGCCGTTCGGGGCGGTGTAGCTGAGCTTGTCGCCTTCCTTATGGCCGACGATGGCGGAACCCAGCGGGGACTTCTCGCTGAAAACGTCCAGGTCCGAGTCGCCGGCGATTTCGCGGGAGCCCAGCAGGAACGTCTCTTCGTCCCCGGCGATCTTGGCCACGACTATCATGCCCGGCTCGACGATTCCGTCGTCGGCAGCGGCTTCGCCCACGTGCGCATCGCGGAGCAGTACGGTCAGCTGGCGGATGCGGGCCTCGATCTTGCCCTGCTCTTCCTTGGCCGCGTGGTAGCCGCCGTTCTCCTTGAGGTCGCCTTCCTGGCGGGCAGCTTCGATCTTCTGAACGATGTCTGCACGGCCGGCGCCGGAGAGGTGGTCCAGCTCTGCCTTCAGGCGGTCAAAAGCTTCCTGGGTAAGCCAAGCTGCAGTTGCGCTGTTGGTGGTCGACACGGACTTCTCCTTTTGGTGGTCAAACAAGCTGGTCAAACAAGCAAAGACCCCGCCACGGTGGCCACTTATGGATCTCAGTAACCAGCTCAGCGGGGTAGAGGTATTGATCCATTGTAGTCAATGCTGTGGATAAACCCAAGAACCCCTGCGGCGCAGATCACACCGTGTTACGCCAGGGCTCGCTCCCGGACCCCGGCGGCCGGCCCGGTGCGGCCCGGGCTCCTGCCGGCGGACGGCTACTTGGCGGCGTCCGGAATCCAGCAGTTGTCGACGACGGCGGACACGGACTGCGATTCGGTGCGCACGCTCACCCGGTGCACGGTGGTGCGGCCGCCGTCGGTGCCGGCATCGGCGGCGTGGGGGCCGACGTCGACGACTTTCCAGCCGACGACGGCGAACTTGGCATCCAGGGCCTTGACGGCGCACTTGGCCGCCGTTTCCGGATTCTTGGTGACCTGGAAATCGACCTCGGCCACGGTGGCGTCGGGGGTGCTGTAGCCGATGTCCTTGAAGCTGACGGATTCCGTGGCCGCCGACGTCGAAATCCAGGCCATCAGGCCAATCCCGGCCGCGAGGGCAGCGATCAGGATGTTCCGCTTCGTCCGGCCGCCCAGCACGCGCTTTTGGCCGCCGTAGCGATTGGCTAGGCTGGTAGATGCCGGCGCGGGCGCGGCGGGCTGCTCCTCGGAAGTCACCAGTCCAGTTTAGTGTGGATCGGGCGGGGGAGTCGCCGCACCGCTGTTCCGCCCGTCCAGCACCGAACCCGCAGAAGAAAGAGGAGCCGTCCCACGATGACAGCGTCCCCCAGCCCGTCAGCCCCGCTTCGGCTGCTCGCCGTCCACGCGCACCCCGACGACGAGTCGAGCAAGGGCGCCGCGACCATGGCCATGTACGCAGCCTCAGGCATCGACGTGATGGTGGCCACCTGCACCGACGGGTCTCGCGGTGACATCCAGAACCCGGCTATGGAGAGCGCGCCGCACCCCAAGCGGGACATGGCGGGCGCCCGCCGGCTGGAGATGGACAATGCGGCCAAGGTCCTCGGAATCCGCCAGCGCTGGCTGGGTTTCGTCGACTCCGGCCTGCCCGAAGGCGACCCGCTGCCGCCGCTGCCCGTCGGCTCGTTCGCCACCTTGCCGCTGGAGCGGGCGGCCGCGCCGCTGGTCCGGCTGGTCCGCGCGTTCAAGCCCCAGGTCATCCTCAGCTACGACGAGAACGGCGGCTATCCGCACCCGGACCACATCATGGCGCACCGGGTCGCCGTCGAAGCGTTCGAGGCCGCCGGGGACCCGGCCCGGTACCCCGGAACCGGCGAGGCCTGGGAACCCAGCAAGCTCTACTACGACCGGGCCTTCAGCCCCGAACGGTTCCGCGCGCTGCATTACGCCCTGGAGGAAGCCGGGCTGCAGTCGCCGTACGCCGAACGGCTCGCGGCGTGGCTGGAGGCCGACGCCGAGGGGCACACCCCGCCGGCGCCCACGCACCCCACCACAACCCAGATCGAGTGCGGGGACTTCTTTGAAGCCCGCGACGACGCCCTGCGCGCGCACCGGACCCAGATCGATCCGGAGGGGTTCTTCTTCGCCGTGTCGCCGGCGATGCAGCGGCAGACCTGGCCGTGGGAAGACTACTCGCTGATCCAGTCCCGGGTCCCCGCGGACCTGCCCGAAACGGACTTCTTCGCCGGGCTAAGATAGATCCAGCAGGGACTTCTATGCCGCGTAGAAGAGCGGTATCGGAAGACCCGCAGAAGACGTTCCCCACAGAAGGTTTCCACCGTGCATTCCTTGCTCACCGCCTTGGCGACATCCCCGGCGCCCACACCGACGCCGTCGCTGCGCCCGGGGCTCAACCAGGACCAGGTCACCCCGGGCCTGCTGGGCTTCCTGCTGACCGCGTTCATCGTGGTGCTCACGGCGCTGCTGATCGTGGACATGGTGCGCCGGATCCGCCGGGTCCGGTACCGCGCCCAGGTGGAGGAAGAGCGCGCCGCTGCCGAAGCCGCCCTGAACGACCCCGACCTGAACGACGTCGGCGGGGACCTGACCGGGCTGCCGGAAAGCGGCGGCCCTGCCGGCCGCCCGCCGGCCCGCGAGGTGGACACCCGGCCGGAGCCCAACGGTGACGCAGGATCCGGAAACCGCTGACCGCGGTCCCTCCGAGGCCCGGCCCGGGGCAGCCAACGCCCTGGGCCGGGAACCCTCTGCCTACCTCCGCCAGCACGCCGGCAACCCGGTGCACTGGCAACCCTTCGGCGATGAAGCCTTCGCCTTCGCCGCCGCCCGCGACGTCCCGGTGTTCCTTTCGATCGGATACGCGGCGTGCCACTGGTGCCACGTCATGGCCCGCGAGTCCTTTGAAGACCAGGATACCGCCGACTTCCTGAACACCAATTTCGTCGCCGTGAAAGTGGACCGGGAGGAACACCCCGACGTCGACGCCGTCTACATGACCGCCACCCAGGCCATCAGCGGCGAGGGCGGCTGGCCGATGTCCGTTTTCCTCCTGCCCGACGGCCGCGCGTTCCACGCCGGCACGTACTACCCGCCCCGGCCGATGCCCGGCCGTCCCTCCTTCCGCCAGGTGCTGGAGGCGGTCCGCGAAGCCTGGCTGGAACGCCGCAGCGCCCTCGAAAAGAACGCCGAGTCCCTGGCGCGCGGCATCGCCACGGCCCAGACGGGTTCCGCCGTCCGGCTCGACGCACCCCCGCCCGCCCTTGACCCGGCGCTGCTCTCCGAGGCGGTGCGTGCGCTGGCACGAACCGAAGATGCCGCCGGGGGATTCGGCGCCGCCCCCAAGTTCCCTCCGTCGGCCGTCCTGGAGTTCCTGATCCGGCACGCCGCCGCGGGTTCCGGGACCGCGGCGGCGGCCGCGGACCTGGCCGGCCGCACGCTCGCGGCGATGGCGCGTTCGGCCCTGTTCGACCAGCTCGACGGCGGCTTCGCCCGCTACTCCGTGACCCGCGACTGGTCCGTCCCGCACTTCGAAAAGATGCTTTATGACAACGCCCAGCTGCTGCGCTGCTACACCCACTGGGTGCGGCTGGGCGGCACGGACGGCTACCCGGCCGGGGAGGCCGCCGCCGTCGCCGGCAGCACCGCGGACTGGATGCTGTCCTCGCTGGGGCTCGCGGAGTCCCCGGTAGCCACGGAGTCCCAGGTGGCCACGGAGTCCCCGGTGGCCCGGGGCAGTGCCGGCGGCGCCGCGGCGCTGGCGTCCTCCCTCGATGCGGACACCGTGGTGGACGGGGAACACTCCGAGGGTGCCAGCTATCTGTGGACCCCCGCGGAACTGACGGCGCTGCTGGGACCGGACGACGGCCCGGCCGTGGCCCGGCTGATGCATGTCCGCGACGCAGGCACCGTCTCCGACGCCGGTTCGCCGCTGCATCCCGGCCGCGCGCTGGACGGCCCGGAAACCGGGTTGTGGCGGCGGGTGCGGCCCGTGCTGCGCCAGGCCCGCGCGGCGCGGCCGCAGCCTGCCCGGGACGACAAAGTGGTGGCCGGCTGGAACGGCCTGGCCGTCGCGGCCCTGGCCGAGGCCGGCGCCGTGCTGGACCGGCCCGAACTGGTGGCCGCCGCCGAAGGGATCGCCGGCTACCTCGAGCGGGTGCACTGGAGGCCCGGGCCCGGAGCGGAGCCCGGCCGGCTGGTCCGGGTCTCCCACGACGGCGCCGCCCGCGGGATCGGCGGCCTGCTGGAGGACTACGCCTTCTGCGCGGAGGGCTTGTTCGCCCTCTACGCCGTCTCCGGGCGGACCCGCTGGTATGCCCTCGCCGACGCCATCGTGGCTGCGGCCTGCTCTCGGTTTGCCGCCGGCGGGGCGCTGCGCGACGCCGCCGGGGAATCGGCGCAGGTCCTCAACGCGCAGGGCGGCCGGGCCGGAATGGATCCCTTCGACAACGCCGCCCCCAGCGGCGCGGCCGCGTTTGCCGGGGTCCTGCTGTCCTCTGCCGCGCTGTCCGGATCCGCGGATCGCCGGGCCATGGCCGGCAACATCCTGTCCCTGCTGCCGCCGCTGGCCACCAACGCACCCCGGGTGGCAGGGTGGCTGCTGGCCACGGCGGAGGCCGCGCTGGCGGGCCCGGTGGAGGCCGCCGTCGTCGGAGCCGACACGCCGGAGCGGAGGGCGCTGCACCGCGCGCTGCTGCACTCGCCCAGCCCGGGGCTGGTGATCGCGCTCCAGGACCCGGCCGCCGACGTCGATGATGCGCAGGTGCCCCTGCTGCGGGGGCGGGCGGCGGCGCCGGACGGGGCGCCGCTGGCCTACCTGTGCCGCGGCATGGTGTGCACGCTTCCGGCGGGTTCTGTCGCGGCGCTCCGGGACCGGCTGGCTAGCATGGCTGAATGACTTCTGTGCCGGTGGTCCCGGACCCCTTTGAACTGGTGGTGTTCGACTGCGACGGCGTCCTGGTGGACTCCGAGGTGATCTCCGTCCGGGTGGACCAGCGGGTGCTGGCCGATCTCGGTTGGGAGCTGGAGATCGAGGAGATCGTGCGGCGCTTCGTCGGCCGGAGTGAGGCCAACTTCATCGCCACTGTGGAACGGCAGTTGGGCATCGAACTGGCTGAAGGCTGGGACCGGAGCTACCAGCCGTGGTACCACGAGGCCTTTGAGCGGGACCTCACGGCCGTCGACGGCGTGGAGGAGGCCCTGGACCGGATCCGGCTTCCGCACTGCGTCGCCTCCAGCGGCAGCCACGCCAAGATGCAGCGCACCCTGGGCCGGACCGGCCTGCTGCACCGCTTCGCCGGCCGCATCTTCAGCGCCACCGAAGTCGCCAACGGCAAACCCGCCCCGGACCTCTTCCTGCACGCGGCCGGGACGCTCGGGACGGCGCCGCACCGCTGCGCCGTCGTCGAGGACAGCGCCTACGGCGTGCAGGCCGCGCGGGCCGCGGGGATGCAAGTGTTCGCCTACGCGGGCGGCGTGACGCCGGCGAAACGGCTGGCCGGCCCCGGCACCACGGTCTTCCACGACATGCGCCAGCTCCCGGAGCTCATCGCCGCTGGCCGGCCGGACTGAACGGTCAGCCGACGGGAACAGCGGGCGGAGGGCGGGTCAGCCGAGGACGGCGATCGCGATCGCGATGTAGTGGGCGGCAAAGGCGAAGACGGTAAAGGCGTGGAAAAGCTCGTGGAAGCCGAAATGCTCGTAGCTGAAGTTCGGCTTCTTTAGCGCGTAGAAAACGGCGCCGGCAATGTAGAGGGCGCCGCCGACGCAGATGAGCACCGCGGCGGGAACGCTGGCGGCGAAGAAATCCGGCAGGTAGAACAGGGCGCCGCAGCCCAAGGCGATGTAGATCGGCACGTAAAGCCAGCGCGGCGCATGTGTCCAGAGCAGGCGGAAGAGTACGCCCAGCACCGCGCCGGACCAGATCACCCACAGCAGGACGACGGCGGTGGGCCGGGCCAGGAGCGCCCACGCCAGCGGTGTGTAGCTGCCGGCGATGACCAGCATGATGTTCGTGTGGTCCAACCGCTTCAGCACGATCTTCACGCCGGGGGACCAGTTTCCGCGGTGGTAGACGGCGCTGACCCCGAAGAGCAGCACACCCGTGAGGGCATAGACCGCCGAGGCGATTTTCAACTCCGTGGTGGGGGCCAGGAGCACCAGCACCAGGCCCGCGGCGAAGGCCAGCGGCGCGGTGACGGTGTGGATCCAGCCCCGCCATTTCGGCTTGATCATCAGGAGCTCGGCGATCCTGGCGGCTGCGTCGTCCACCGGGCTGTTGTCGCGGCGCGCCGGGCCGGTGCCGCTGTCCGCGGACCGTCCGGGTCCGGGCTCGGGACTGGTGCTCTCCATCCCGCCATAATAACCTACGGTGCGGTAAGTTACCGGTGAGTAGCAAAGCTGGCGGGCATGAATCGCGGCCGGGGTGCGCGCGGGAGGAGCCGTCCGGCGGGTAGCCTAGGAATGCACTGCCGTCAGACCTCAAGGAAGCCAGGTGAATCTCCGGATGGAACTGCCCGGGTTCCTGTATGGCTTCTACGAGCGCAGCCTCCAGCGGTCCCTGGACCCGGAGCGCGTCCCCAAGCACATCGGCGTGATGGTCGACGGCAACCGGCGCTGGGCCCGGCAGTTCAACGCCCCCACCAGCCAGGGCCACCAGGCCGGAGCGGACAAGATCCACGAGTTCCTCGGCTGGTGCCAGGAGCTCGGGATCAAAGTCGTCACGCTGTACATGCTCTCCACGGACAACATGAACCGTTCCGGCGAAGAGCTGGACCTGCTGATGGGCATCATCGCCAACACCCTGGACCGCCTCGACGAGGACGCCGACATCTCGGTCCACGCCATGGGCGCCCCGGAGCTGCTGCCGGACTACCTCGCCGAGCGGCTGCACAAACTCACCGCCCGTACGCCCGTACACGAAAAGATCCACGTCAACGTCGCCGTCGGCTACGGCGGCCGCCGGGAGATCGTCGACGCCGTCCGCGAACTGCTGCACGACGCCGTCGCCCGCGGCGCCGACATCGGCAAGCTGGCCGACGAACTCAGCGTCGACGATATTTCCCGCTTCCTCTACACCCGCGGCCAGCCCGATCCCGACCTCGTGATCCGCACCTCCGGGGAGCAGCGGCTGTCCGGCTTCCTGATGTGGCAAAGCGCCTACAGCGAGTTCTACTTCTGCGAGGCTCTGTGGCCGGCGTTCCGCAAGGTGGACTTCCTCCGCGCGCTGCGCGACTACGCCGGCCGGCAGCGCCGCTTCGGGTCCTGAAGCAGTTCATCCGGGCTTCACCTGATGTCTTCAAGAATCGCCGAAAAATAGACCGGCAATGCGCGGGCCGTGGACGTACGTTAATCCCATCAGCGGGCAAACCGCCGGCTGATCGGGGAGGCCAGTACATGGAGCGGAAGTTCGCACCGAATGTATGGGAGGCCGCGTCCGGCCTCGAGGCCGAGCCGCCTCACCAATAACAATTCCGGGCCAGCGGCCCGGGGCTGGAGTCGATGTGGCTATTTCTGCAGAACTGCCCGGCGTCATTTCCGACCAGGGCAAGAAAGCTACCTCTCGCGCCAAGCGAGCCACTTCCAAGACCGGCGCAGCGCATTCCGACGCTGCCGCCGGTCTTGCTGTTTCCGGGGAAGGAACAGCAAGCCGGGAGACCGCCCGAAGCTACGTCATCGACACCTCCGTTTTGCTCTCCGACCCGCGGGCGCTGCTGCGCTTCGCCGAGCACGAAGTCATCGTGCCGATCGTCGTCATCACCGAGCTTGAAAGCAAACGGCACGACCCCGAACTGGGCTACTTCGCCCGAAAGGCGCTGCGCCTGCTCGATGACCTCCGCGTGGAGCATGGCGGCCTGGACCGTGCCATCCCGCTGGGCAACGACGGCGGCACACTGATGGTCGAGATGAACCACATCTCCGCCGAGGTGCTGCCGGCCGGATTCCGCGGCGGTGACAACGACAGCCGGATCCTCGCCGTCGCCAAGAACCTCGCCAACGAGGGCCGCGACGTGACCGTGGTGTCCAAGGATTTGCCGATGCGGGTCAAGGCGTCCGCCATGGGGCTGCTCGCCGACGAATACCGCAACGAGCTGGTCAAGGATTCCGGCTGGACCGGCATCGCGGAGATCGACGCCGCCGAGGACGAAGTCGCCACCCTCTACGGCCACGAACCCGTCTTCATCCCCGCCGCGGCCGAACTTCCGGTGAACACCGGCCTGGTGCTGCTCTCCAACCGCGGCTCCGCCCTGGGCCGCGTCGGAGCCGACAAGCAGGTCCGCCTGGTCAAGGGCGACCGGGACGTCTTCGGCCTGCACGGACGCTCGGCCGAGCAGCGGCTCGCGATCGACCTCCTGATGGACCCGTCCGTGGGCATCGTGTCCCTCGGCGGCCGGGCCGGCACCGGCAAGTCCGCCCTGGCCCTGTGCGCCGGCCTCGAAGCCGTCCTGGAACGCCGGGAGCACCGCAAGGTGATCGTTTTCCGGCCGCTCTACGCGGTCGGCGGCCAGGAACTCGGCTACCTGCCCGGCTCCGAGTCCGAGAAGATGAACCCCTGGGCCCAGGCCGTCTTCGACACGCTGGGCGCGCTGGTGAGCCAGGAAGTGGTCGAAGAGGTGATGGAGCGCGGCATGCTGGAGGTCATGCCGCTCACGCACATCCGCGGCCGTTCACTCCACGACGCCTTCGTGATCGTGGACGAGGCGCAGTCGCTCGAAAAGAACGTGCTGCTCACGGTGATGAGCCGGATCGGCCAGAACTCCAAAATCGTCCTGACCCACGACGTCGCCCAGCGCGACAACCTGCGGGTCGGACGGCACGACGGCGTGGCGGCCGTCGTCGAGACCCTCAAGGGCCACCCGCTCTTCGGCCACATCACCCTCACCCGCTCCGAGCGCTCGCCGATCGCTGCGTTGGTGACGGACATGCTCGAGGGGGCTGAGATCTAGGTCGGCTTTCTTCGGCTCGCCTACTGTGGGGGCCGTGGTGGGGTTCGCCGGCCACGGCCCCTTCGCCGTGGTCTGGTTCGCCGTGGTTGGGTTCGCCGGCCACGGCCCCTTCGCCGTCGCTTAGACACGACGGTTGCCACCCGCTTCGGTCGCTGGGCGACCTTCGGGGCGGCAAGCGTCGCGATGCGCGACTACGCGAAGGAGCCGCGGCGCGGCGGGTTCGAACGGCGCCTATTGGCGAGGGCCCGCGGCGCGGCGTGTGCGTTCGTCACCGTCGCGGGGACGCGGTGTCCCGCGTAGGAGCGCATCGCCGACCAGAGCGAAGCGAAGGTCGCCCAGCGACCGCAGCGCAGCGACGGGAGGTGTCTAAGCGACGGCGGGACGCCGTGGCCCCGCTTGCGGGGTCCTACGGTTCGATCCCCAGGTATTTGGCGGTGGGGTCGTGGCCTTGGACGTCCAGGGTCCAGTCGGGGCGTTTGAAGGTGGCGGGGGTGAGGCGGACCCGCTGGGAGTCCTGGCGTTTGCCGCCCCAGTTGGCGCGGGTGGTTCCATTGAGCTCGTAGCCGAGGGAGCGGGAGACACCGAGGGACTGCTGGTTCCAGGCGGCCGCCTCGGATTCGGCGACTTCGGCGCCGAGCCAGTCAAAGGCGTAGAGGGCGACGGCGGCGCGCATTTCCTTGCCCAGTCCCTGGCCCTGCGCGCTGCGGGTGAGCCAGGAGCCGGTGCTGACCGTCTTTAAGGTGGCGAAGTCCTTGGCTTCGACGTCCTGGCAGCCGATGAACTCGCCGTCGTGCCAGATGCCGAGCAGCAGGGTCCATTCCTGCGGCGACATATTCCCGCGGCAGCGCCAGTACCATTGCGCCATGTTTGGGCCCAGCTCCTCGACCGGCATTTCCGCCCAGGGCCGGCTGAACGGGCTGCGGCCGGGTTCGTGGACGCCGTCCAGGGCCGCCTGCACCGCCGCCGGGATGTCCTCATCCCGGATGGGCCGCAGCGTCAGGCGGGGCGTGGTCAGCGTGAGGGCGAACGGTGGCCAGCAGGAGTCCGGGGAAGTCATCCCGGAAGCCTAGCGCCGCGTCCGCGCGGCCGCCAGTCACACACGCCCCGCGGGGGAGCGGCCCGGTAGCGGCAGAATCCAGTAGCATCCGAGGGTGATCCATCGACTCGGCGAACTCGGGGGAGCCGCCCCGCTGGCTTTCTGGCTGGTGCTGCTGGCATGCGCCTACTTCGCGGTAATGGCCGCGCGGCTGACGGTCATCGACGTCAGGCACCACCTGCTGCCCAACCGGATTATTTTTCCCTCCTACGCGGCGGCCGGCGTGCTCCTGGTCGGCGCGGCGGTAGCCGGCGCGGGCGCCGGGCTGTTCGGCGTGCCGGGGCTCCGGGTCGTGGCCGGCGGGGTGGTCCTCTGGCTGTTCTATTTCCTCCTGCGGGCCGTCTATCCGCCGGGGATGGGCTTTGGCGACGTCAAACTCGCCGGGGTGCTGGGCATTTATCTTGGATTTCTCGGCTGGGGGCACGTCTTTGCCGGAACGTTTGCGGCGTTCCTGTTCGGCGGGCTGTGGAGCGTGGCCCTGCTGGTTTCGCGGCGCGGAACGCTGAAATCGGATATCCCGTTCGGCCCTTTTATGCTGGCCGGCACTGCCGCTGCGATGCTGCTGCTGCCCGCGGGCTAGGCTGTCGTGATGGCCACCCCGGAATTCATCCTGAAACTGCGCGAAAAGATCGGCCACGAGAGCCTATGGATCCCCGGCGCCCGCGCCGTGGTATTCGACGACGCCGGCCGGGTCCTGCTCGGCCAGCGGGCCGACAACGGCCAGTGGGGGCTGATCACCGGGATCCTGGAACCGGGCGAGGAGCCGGCGCCCGGCCTGCTGCGGGAGGTGCTGGAGGAGACCGGCGTGGTTGCCGTCGCCGAGAGGCTCGTCTCGGTGGATGCGGTGGGCCCCACCATCTACCCCAACGGGGATGTCTGCCACTTCCTGACCATGGTGTTCCGGTGCCGCTATGTCTCCGGCGAGGCGCGGGTCAACGACGACGAATCCCTCGCCGTGGGCTGGTTCCGGCCGGAGGAGTTCCCCGAGCTGATGCCGGGCCATCTGGAATCGATCGACCAGGCCAGGGATCCGGACGGCGCAGCGCACTTCCGGAACTGACCGTCCCGGCAATATTGTCGCAGCCCCGCCGTAGCCTGCTGCCATCCAGCTCTTCAGCTGGCGACAGTGGGCCCGGGTCACGCACCCGGGCCGGAAATGGGGAAGCATGACAGATTCAGCACTGACGCACGTGTACGTGCTCCTGGACCGTTCCGGTTCCATGAGCTCCATCGCCGACGACACGGTGGGCGGCTTCGCCGCGTTCGTCCGCGAGCAGCAGGCCGTGGCGGGCCGGTGCAAGCTCTCGCTGGCGCAGTTCGACGACGTCTACGAGCTGGTCTACACCGCGGTGGATATCCAGGATGTGCCGCCGTTGGTGCTCCAGCCCCGCGGAAGCACGGCCCTGCACGACGCCATGGTACGGCTGGTCGGGGAGGCCGGCGCGGAGCTGGCGGCGCTGCCCGAACACGAACGCCCGGGCACGGTGCTCGTGGCGGTGCTGACCGACGGGCACGAAAATTCCTCCCGCGAGGCCAGCGGGGCCATGGTTAAAGCGCTGGTCGAACGCCAGCAGCACCAGTGGGGCTGGCAGTTCACCTACCTCGGAGCGAACCAGGACGCCGTCCTGACGGCGCACGGGCTGGGCATCCGGGCCGAAGACGCCCTGACCTACGCTGCCGGCAACGTGGACGCTGCCTTCTCCGGCCAGTCAGCCAAAACCCGGCGGCTGCGGGAGGCCCGGATGGCGGGCGCCAGCCTGGATGAGGCCGCAGCCTACTCCGCCTACACCGCGGAGGAGCGCCGAGCCGCCGGTGGCGAGGTTGCCCTGGAGTAGGGGCCCTGCCCGCGCCGGGGGAAGGGCAGCCGGACAGTTAAACGGAGGACGGCGGCCGGCACCTTCCGCTGGGAAGATGCCGGCCGCCGTCGGATGCTGTGCCCTGCGGGCCTCGGGCGCCGGGGTCCGGACCGGGGTCCGGGACTGACTAGGCCTTGTGCGGCGGACGCGTCATGGACATGACGTCCAGGGCGGTGTCGAGCTGCTCTTCGGTCAGCTCGCCGCGCTCCAGGAAGCCCATCGCGACGACGGTCTCGCGGATGGTGAGGCCCTCGGCAACAGCCTTCTTGGCGATCTTGGCGGCGTTCTCGTAGCCAATGAACTTGTTCAGCGGCGTGACGATGGAGGGCGAGGCCTCCGCGAGGAAGCGGGCGCGCTCGACGTTGGCGGTGATGCCGTCGATCATCTTGTCCGCCATCACGCGGCTGGTGTTGGCCAGCAGGCGGACGGATTCGAGCAGGTTGGCGGCCATCACGGGGATGCCGACGTTCAGCTCGAAGGCGCCGTTGGTGCCGGACCAGGCGATGGCCGTGTCGTTGCCGATGACCTGGGCGCAGACCATGATGGAGGCCTCGCAGATGACCGGGTTGACCTTGCCGGGCATGATCGAGGAGCCGGGCTGCAGGTCCGGGATCGCGATTTCGCCGAGGCCGGTGTTGGGGCCGGAACCCATCCAGCGCAGGTCGTTGTTGATCTTCATGAAGGAGATCGCGATGTTGCGCAGCTGGCTGGACGCTTCGATCAGCCCGTCGCGGTTGGCCTGCGCCTCGAAGTGGTCGCGGGCCTCGGTCAGCGGCAGCCCGGTGTCGGCGGCGAGGAGCTCGATGACGCGCTCCGGGAACCCGGCCGGGGTGTTGATGCCGGTGCCCACAGCGGTGCCGCCCAGCGGGACCTCGGCAACGCGGGGGAGGGAGGCGTTGATGCGCTCGATGCCGTAGCGGACCTGCGCGGCGTAGCCGCCGAACTCCTGGCCGAGCGTGACGGGGGTGGCGTCCATCAGGTGGGTGCGGCCGGACTTGACGACGTCCTTGAACTCGACGGCCTTGCGGTCCAGCGAGTCGGCGAGGTAGCCGAGCGCCGGGATCAGGTCGTTGATCAGGGCGGACGTGGCAGCCACGTGGACCGACGTCGGGAAGACATCGTTGGAGGACTGCGAGGCGTTGACGTGGTCGTTCGGGTGGACGACCTTCTCGCTGCCGGCCGCCTTGAGCGCGCGGGAGGCGAGCTCGGCAATGACCTCGTTGGTGTTCATGTTCGAGGAGGTTCCGGAACCGGTCTGGAAAACGTCGATCGGGAAGTCGCCGTCGTACTTCCCGGCGGCAACCTCGTCGGCGGCATCCGCAATCGCCTGGGCCAGCTCGCCGTCGAGCACTCCCAGTTCCGCGTTGGCCTGGGCGGCAGCCTTCTTGACCCGGGCGAGGGCCTCGATGTGGGCGCGCTCCAGGGTCTTGCCGGAGATCGGGAAGTTCTCGACTGCACGCTGCGTCTGGGCGCGGTACAGCGCGTTCACGGGGACGCGGACTTCGCCCATCGTGTCGTGTTCAATGCGGAACTCTTCAGTGTTCAAATCTGCTGTGGAAGTCATGGGGCTAGCTTATTCGGCCCAAGCGTCCCACCGAAAACCGTGAACCGGCGCTGAAACGAAGCTCCTAGAGCTCGCCGATTCCTGAGACGAGGTCCGCCCGGCCCTCGGCGAGGCGGTAGGCGAGCCCGATCACGGCGGCGCGGCCGCCCTCGACGGCGTCGGAAATCACCCGGGAGCTGTCCACGAGGCGCTGCGAAGTCTGCTTGACGTTCTCCACCACCATGTCGTTGACGTCGGTCTGCTCGTTGCGCAGGGACGTCAACACGGCGGGCGTGATGCGTTCGACCAGGCTGCGGATGAAGCCCGCCGGCATCTGGCCGGTCTCCACCGCCTCCTTGGTGGCGATAACCGCGCCGCAGCTGTCGTGGCCGAGGACCACGATCAGCGGCACGCCCAGGACGCCGATGCTGTATTCCAGCGAGCCCAGGACGGCGTCGTCGATCACCTGCCCGGCGGTGCGGACGACGAAGGCGTCCCCCAGGCCGAGGTCGAAGATGATCTCCGCGGCGAGGCGGGAATCGGCGCAGCCGAAGATGACCGCAAAGGGGTTCTGGGTCTCCACCAGCGAGGAACGCCGCGAGGCGTCCTGGTTCGGGTGCGAGGATTCGCCGGCGACGAAACGGTCATTGCCTTCGCGCAGGCGGCGCCAGGCGAGGGCTGGAGTCAGCGTAGTAGTCACCCTGCTTACTTTACGGCGCCGGAGTGCCCGACGGGGAACTTGTTGCGGCCGGGTTACTTTCCAGCGACTTCACCACCGCGGCGGCGAGCACGGAGAACTCCTCCAGCTGCGCGGGCCCGGTCAGGATGACGGTGGTCCCGCGGTAGTCCAGCACCATGGACTTCTCGCCCTTGCCCGTGTCGCGCAGCTCCCAGTCGCGGCCGCCGGCGTTCCGGGTGCCGGTCACCGGGGCGTTTTTGGTCTGCTGCAGCAGCCAGGTCGGATTGGCCTGCCGGGTCTGGACCAGGCCGATGAAAGATTCCTTGGGCGTCAGGTAGCCGACCTCCCAGGTGGCCACGCCGCTGCCGGAGCCGGACTCCCAGCGGGCGTAATTTGACCGGAATGTGTCGCCCGTTTCCGGCGCGACCGGTGTGAATCCCGCCACACCCGCGGCGTTCCCTGCGATGGCGCTGACGTTGATGTCCGGGCGGTAGCCGTCGCTCTTGGGCGACGGGTTCATTAAGACCACCGGCAGGAAGGCGCCGATGCTCAGGACCAGCGCAATGATCATGCCGATCACTGAGGCGTTGGCCCGCTTTGCCGCCGCGGCGCGGATGACGGGCCTGACGGGCTGCTCGCCGGCGGCGCTGTTGGTGTCTTGTCGTGCTCCGCCGGCGGGCGATCCGGCAGCCTCGGGCGGCGTGTCCTGCAATTCGTTCACCCCTCTATAGTCGCCCATTTCGGACCGATCTCACATTCGGCGGTTGGGCGCCGGGCGCAAGCCGGCGTTCCACGGTTCGGCCATTCCATGACCGATGGAGGCCGCCGCGACTATGATCAGTAACAGACGAATCACCGCGGCCGCCGGAGACCGGCTGCCACGGGTTCAATGATCGCCACTCGAAGAAGAGGTTCACGTGTCACCAGCGTCCATGACCCAGAAGTACTCCACGCTTTCCCCGTCGCTCGCCGTCGGCATCGACGAGCCTGACCGCAACCTTGCTCTGGAACTGGTCCGCGTCACCGAGGCCGCGGCCATCGCCGGCGGCCACTGGGTCGGGTTCGGCGACAAGAACAAGGCCGACGGCGCCGCCGTCGACGCCATGCGCTCCTTCCTGCAGACCGTCCACTTCAACGGCGTAGTGGTCATCGGCGAAGGCGAAAAAGATGAAGCCCCCATGCTGTTCAACGGCGAGCGTGTCGGCGACGGCACCGGCCCCGAGTGCGACGTCGCCGTCGACCCGATCGACGGAACCCGGCTGACCGCGCTCGGCATCAACAATGCCCTCGCTGTCCTGGCCGTGGCCGAACGTGGTTCCATGTTCGACCCCTCCGCGGTGTTCTACATGGAGAAACTGGTCACCGGCCCGGAGGCTGCCGACATGGTCGACCTGCGCCTCCCGGTCAAGCAGAACCTGCACCTCATCGCCAAGGCCAAGGGCGTCAAGGTCAACCAGCTCAACGTGATGATCCTGGACCGTGACCGGCACCGCCCGCTGGTCGAGGAAATCCGCGAGGCCGGCGCCCGCACGAAGTTCATCATGGACGGCGACGTCGCCGGCGCCATCGCCGCGGCCCGGGCCGGAACCGGCGTCGACGCCCTGATGGGCATCGGCGGAACGCCGGAAGGCATCGTCGCGGCCTGCGCGATCAAGTCCCTCGGCGGCGTCATCCAGGGCCGGCTGTGGCCCACCAGCGACGAAGAGAAGCAGAAGGCGATCGACGCCGGACACGACCTGGACCGGGTGCTCTCCACCAACGACCTGGTCTCCAGCGACAACTGCTACTTCGCTGCCACCGGCATCACCGACGGCGACCTGCTCAAGGGTGTCCGCTACTCCAAGGACAAGGTCCTCACCCAGTCCATCGTGATGCGCTCCAAGTCGGGCACCATCCGCTTTGTGGACGGCGAGCACCAGGCCAGCAAGTGGGAGGGCTACGCCCGCAAGAACTAGCGCGGGTGCCGCTTGGGCAGATCCCGGGATGCCGTCTGCGGGGTCTCCCGGGGCCCGCCTTGCCGTGCTTCAGCCGTCATTGGATAGGGTGGAGCCATGACTTGGCTTGTTACTGGCGGTGCAGGATATATCGGTTCCCATGTGGTCGCGGCGTTGCGCGCGGCGTCCATGCCGCCGGTGGTGGTGGATTCGCTGTCCAGCGGCCACCGCGAGTTCGTCCCGGACGAGGTGCCTTTTGTGCACGGAAACATCCTCGACGACGAGCTCATGGCCCGGACCATGCTCGACCACGGGGTGACCGGCGTGATCCACCTCGCCGGTTTCAAGTACGCCGGCGTCTCCGTCCAGGAGCCGCTGCTCACCTATGAACAAAACGTCACCGGCACCGCGGCACTGCTGAAGGCGATGGAGCTCGCCGGGGTGGACAAGCTGGTCTTCTCCTCCTCCGCAGCCACGTACGGCACCCCTTCCGGGGACATTGTCACCGAAGACACCCCCACCCGGCCGGAATCCCCGTACGGCGAGAGCAAGCTCATCGGCGAGTGGCTCATCCGCGACCAGGGACGGGCACGCGGGCTGCAGCACACCTCGCTGCGTTACTTCAACGTCGTCGGCTCCGGATCGCCCGAGCTCTACGACACGAGCCCGCACAACCTTTTCCCGATCGTGCTGCGGGCGCTGACGTCGGGGAAGATCCCAAAGATCCTCGGCACCGACTACAACACTGCCGACGGCACGTGCGTGCGCGACTACGTCCACGTTGCCGACCTCGCGTTGTCCCACGTGGCGGCCGCCCAGGCCCTCGCTGCGGGCCGGCCGCTGGAACGTGTCTACAACCTTGGGTCCGGCGACGGGCTCTCGGTCCGGCAGATCATGACGGCCATGGCACAGGTGACCGGCATCGACTTTGAACCGGAGATCGGGCCCCGGCGGCCCGGGGATCCTGACCGGATTGTCGCCGACGGCGCCCTGGCCGCCCGCGACCTTGACTGGAAGATGCGCCACTCCGTCGAGGCGATGGTGGCCAGCGCCTATGAGGCACAGAAACGCGCGGTCTCGGCCGGAGGCTAGCCCCGGCGTTCCGTCGCCGGCGCGCTGCCCCGGGTAACTGTGCCCGCTGGTGTCCGCGCTACCTGCGGACCTTGGCGCGCAGTCCGGCGGCGAGCTTCTTCCCGGACTGGGCGGCCTTGCGCGCGAGCTGGTACGCGCCGTAGCGGAGCTTCTGCACCGGCAGGTCCCAGGTCCCCGGATACGCGGCCTCGTATCCGCCGAAGGACTTCTTGAACGCCGTGAAACCGGCCCATTTATGATCGGGCTGGTCCGCCGGCGCCACACCCCAGAGGTCCACGTGCGCCAGGCCCTTGTCCTTGGCGTCGGCCATCAGTGTCACCAGCAGCGGAATGCCGGCGCTGAGCTTCCGGTAGGTGTCGTCCAGGGCGGCGTGGGCGTAGGTGCGGGTATCCGCCGAGTCGTAGGCCAGGGCGGCGGCGATCGGCTCGCCCTCCAGTTCCGCGATGAACAGCGTGGCGGCGCCGGCCGGCATCAGCGACCGCGCCACCTGGCTGAGGTACTCGTCACTTTGCGGCTTGAAGCCGTTGCGCGCCGCGGTCAGGTGCAGGAACTTCAGCAGCACGGATATTTCCGCCGGATCCTGGCTGGACCGGAACGTCACGCCCTTCTTATGGATGTTGCGGTAGAGGTTGCGGTTTACCGGCTTCATGTCCGCCAAGACGTCCTTGAAGTCGCGGCCCAGGTCCACGATCCAGCTCAGTTCGGGCTGCAGGTTCGCCGGCGCGGGCTGCAGGCCGCGGCTGCGCAGCACGGTCCCGGCGTCGGAGGCGGCAAACCCGGCGTCGACCGGTTCCAGCCGGACAAACACCGCCCCGCACCGGCGGGCCAGCGCCGTCAGGGACTCGAGGGCGGCGTCGAAGGCGGGGAGCGAATCGGCCAGCGGCCCGTACGGCACGTAAAGCAGTTTGCCGGCCGGGTTGCTTTCCTCCACGGCCAGGAAACGCCAGCCGTCGCCGGAGAGTTCGTGCACGGTGCGGCCCAGGGCGCGCTGGACGTCGGCCCAGTGCGGGCCCTGCAGGAAGTAATCCACGGTTCAGGCCTTCATTCCGGTAGTAACAGCAAAGGCCACGGCGGGCCCGGTGGCACCGGCGACGGGGTGCACGTTGACCGGCGCCTCGGCGGCCGGCAGGAACGCGGAGGCGCCGCGTTCCAGCTGCAGGTCGCCCTTGGGGGAGTCCAGCAGGACCGCGCCGGAGACCACGATGATCACTGCGGCCCCGGACTGCGCCAGCGGGACCGGCTCCGCGCCCGGCAGCAATTCCACCCGCTGCAGCGCGAATTCCCGGAACGGCGGCCGGTAAAGTTCCTGGCCCAGCATGGTGGTCTCGGCGGAGAGCATGGGGACGCCAACGGCTTCGAAGGCGACCGTGGACAGCAGCTCCGGTACGTCCACGAACTTCGGCGTCAGGCCGCCGCGGAGCACGTTGTCCGAGGAGGCCATCACCTCGATGCCCAGGCCGCGCAGGTAGGCGTGCACGTTGCCGGCCGGCAGGTACACGGCCTCGCCGGGCGCCAGCGAGATCCGGTTCAGCAGCAGCGAGACCAGCACCCCGGGATCCCCGGGGTACTCCTGGTTGAGGTTCACCACCGTGGTCAGCTCCGCCACGTGGGGCCCCATCGGCGCTCCGGAGACCAGCGCAGCGACGACGGCGTCCGTCGCCGCCGTGACATCCCCGCCGCCGGCGATCAGCCGCTCGAAGGCGGAGCGCAGCGCGGCCGGCTCGTCCGGCCGGGCCAGGTCGTCCAGCAGCCGGGGGAGCAGGGCCGGCAGCTCCAGTCCGGCGAGGTCAAAGGCCGCCGCCAGGTGCGCGAATACGGCCCGCGACTCCGCCGCCGGGCGGAAGCCGCACAGCGCCTCGAACGGCGTCAGGGCAAAGATCATTTCCGGCTTGTGGTTGTCGTCCTTGTAATTCCGCGTGGCGGCGGAGCGGTCGACGCCGGCCGCCTCCTCGCGGGCGAACCCGGCCCGCGCCTGCTCCAGCGTCGGGTGCACCTGCAGGGACAGCGGGCGCTCCGCAGCCAGGACCTTGAGCAGGAACGGCAGCCGCGGACCGAACTCCGCAACACTGTCGGCCCCCAGATGGTGTTCCGGGTCAGCGGCAATCAGCCCGTCCAGGGCCAGCCGTCCGCCGTCGTCCGCCGCGGGCCCTTCCGCCCCGGTGAGAGCCAGGGAGGGGGAATCCGGGTGGGCGCCGATCCACAGCTCGGCCTCCGGGCCGCCGGACGCCGGCCGGCCAAGCAGCCCGGCAATCGCGGTGGTGGACCCCCAGGCGTAGGGCCGGAGGACGTTCTCAAGTTCGTACACGGAATACCTATCTGCTCGGGGAGAGCCGGGGACTGGAGCGTGCGGATAAGACGGACCAAGCGCCCGGTGCTACAAGGGGGCGCACTGGCCGTTGGTCGCAACCAGGTTGCGGATGGACTGCTCATCCCCGTTGCGCTTGAAGTCGTTGAGCATCTGTTCCGTGATCGGCTCGCCCTCGGGCGTGGTGGTCACGGGGGTGAAGTCCGGCGACGGCGACGGCGCGGGCTGCGTGCCGGGAACCGCCCGGGGCACCCCGCCGGCGGCGGAGAGCGGACCGGGCGCCGCGGCCGGCTGCCGGACGGAGTCGTCGGCCGGCCCCGCCACGGGCGCGGGACCCAGCAGCTTGTCCACCGCCTGGTGGATCTTGTTGAAGTCCGGCACCGTGGAGAAGGAAGCGTCGAAGTCCGGCGGGCCGATTGTCAGCCGGCTCACGGGCTGGCCCTTGGACTTCATCGCGAGGTCCACGAAGCTGCCGAGCTGGCTGGCGGAGACGTTGGAATCGACCACCTTGGTGCCGGCCTTGACGATGCCCTCGAACTTCGAAAGCAGCGTCGCCGGATCCATCTGCTTGAGCATTGCCTGCTGGACACACTGCTGGCGTGCGATGCGGGCGTAGTCGTCCACGAATTCGCGGGAACGGCCGTACCAGAGGGCGTGGTAGCCGTCCAGCTTGTTGTCGCCGGCCGGGATCCAGCCCAGCGGCATACCGTGGATGCCGTTGGCTTCGTCAATCGTCTCGCCGCTGATCGGGACCCAGCCGCCGGCCTTGATCCGGATGCCGCCCATCGCGTCGATGAGCTTGGCGAAGCCGTCCATATCCACCAGGACGTAGGCCTGGACCTTGATGCCGAGGGTGCCGGACACCGCCTCCAGCGTGGCCTGCGCGCCCGGATCCTGCACCCCGGGATAGAGGTCCTCGTACTTGTTGGTGACCTCGGTGTTGATGGCGTTGATGAGGCACTCATTGCCGCAGTCGTAGCCGTCCGGGTAGATCTTGCGCATCGGAGAGTCCGCGCTGAACTGGGCGTTCTGCAGGTTGCGCGGTATGGAAATGATGGCGGCCTTGCCGGTCTTGGCATCCACGCTGATCACGGACAGGCTGTCCGGCCGGCGGCCGGTGCGGTCCGCCCCGGCGTCGCCGCCCATCATCAGGAAGTTGTAGCGGCCCTCGGACGGTTCCATCGCGGGGCCGTTGGCGAAGATGGTGCCGATCGCGTCCCGGCCGACGTTCAGCAGGTAGGCCGCGTAGCCCAGGCTGCCGCTGCTGAGCAGCATGGCCAGTAGCAGGGCGACGACGACGGCGGCCCGTGTCCCGGTCTCGAGCAGAACCGGGCGGATCAGGCGGAGGGTGTTGAGGAACAGCGCCGCCCAGCCGAGGGCAAGAGCCGCGAGTACGACGACCAGCACCAGCGCGGTGGCGGGGTTGGCGATGAGGTTGATCAGGGTCGGCCGGGACACCACCAGCAGGACGAGCGCCGCTGCCACCAGGAACCAGGCCGTGAGGGTGACCCGGAGTGCGATGCGCCCCAGCCGGCGGTTGCCCGCGACGGTCTGCGCACTGCCCGGGACCAGCAGCGTCATCAGGATCAGCAGGAAGGCGCGCTTGGCCAGCACCGGCGACGCGGCTCCGGCGGGGTAGCGGACCGGGTCCGTCAGGACGCCCCGCGGCGGCTGCGATTTTTCCCGCGCAGCGGCGAAACCTTTGCTCATCTGCGCAATCCCTACCGGCCGCCCCGCGGAACGTTGTTTTCGTCGGAAAAGACGTCGGCCACCTTGCTGCGCAGGTTCGCGCCCTTGCGGGTGGCGGCGTCGTTGAGTTCCTGGGCAAACTGCAGCAGATCGGCCCGCAACTGGTCCGCGAGGGCATCCGTGCCCGAGGCCAGCATCCGCACCGCGAGCAGGCCGGCGTTGCGGGCTCCGGCGATCGAGACCGTGGCGACCGGGACGCCGGCGGGCATCTGCACGATGGACAGCAGCGAGTCCATCCCGTCCAGGGTCTTAAGCGGCACCGGCACGCCGATCACCGGCAGCGGGGTCACGGAGGCGAGCATGCCGGGAAGGTGCGCAGCGCCCCCGGCGCCGGCAATGATGACGCGCAGGCCGCGCTCGTGGGCGGTCTGCCCGTAGCGGATCATCTCGGTGGGCATGCGGTGGGCGGAGACGACGTCGGCCTCGAAGGGAATGCCGAATTCGGCCAGCGCCTCGGCGGCGGCCTCCATCACGGGCCAGTCGGAGTCCGAGCCCATCACAAGCCCCACCAGCGGGGCGGCCCCGTTGCCGGAGGTCCGGGAGGCGGAATCCTGGGCTTCAATGCTGGCGTTCACGCGTTCTCCTCCGAGGTCCCCGCGGCGGAACCGGCGTGCGCCCGTCCGTCCCGGATGATGTTGGCGACGGTGCCGGCCCGTTGCCGGACAGAGTCGACGTCGGCGGCCGACGTGCCGACGAGGTTGACGTGGCCGATCTTGCGGCCCGGCCGCACGGCCTTGCCGTAGCAGTGGACCTTCGCGGCCGGTTCGCTGGCGAGGGCCGCGGGGTAGGCGGAGAACAGGTTCTGGTTCGCGCCGCCCAGGAAGTTCTTCATGACCACCACCGGCCCCAGCAGATCGGTGGCCCCGAGCGGCAGGTTCAGGATGGCGCGCAGATGCTGTTCAAACTGGCTGGTGACCGAGCCGTCCTGGGTCCAGTGGCCGGTGTTATGCGGGCGCATCGCGAGTTCGTTGATCAGGAAGCCGGCGCCGACGCCGGGGGTCTCGAACATCTCCACGGCCATGACGCCCGTGACGCCGAGTTCGTGGGCGATCCGGATGGCGGCATCCTCGGCCGCCGCGGCCGCCTCCACCGGGATGTCCAGGGCGGGGGCGATGACCTCGTCGCAGACGCCGTCGACCTGGACGGTGTGCACCACCGGCCACGCGCGGCATTCGCCGTCGGGGGTGCGGGCGACCATCGCCGAGAGCTCACGGCTGAATTCGACCTTGGCCTCGGCCAGCAGCGGGGACATGGACTCGAACCAGTCCGCCGACTCCGCGGCGTCCTGGGCGGAGGCTACGATCCGCACGCCCTTCCCGTCGTAGCCGCCCCGGGGAGTCTTGAGCACCACCGGCCAGCCGGCGTCGTCGCCGAAGGCCACCAGTTCCCCGACGTCGGCCACCGCGGCCCAGCGCGGATTGGGCAGCTCCAGCCGGTCGACCGCGGCGCGCATCACCAGCTTGTCCTGGGCGTTAACCAGGGCGTCCGGGCCCGGGTGGACGTTGACGCCGGCCTCGATCAGGGCACGCAGGTGCCCGGTGGGAACGTGCTCGTGGTCGAAAGTCAGCACGTCGAGCCCGCGCGAAAACTCGAGCAGGTGGTCAAGGTCCGTATAGTCGCCGACGGGGGCCTTGGCCACGGCGGCGACGGCGGAAACGTCCTCAGCCTCGGCGAGGACACGGAGTTCGAAGCCGAGGGCGGTCGCGGCCGGGGCCATCATGCGGGCAAGCTGGCCGCCGCCAACGACACCGATTACTGGAAAAGTCACATCTCCCAGCCTACCGAAAAGCTCACAGGAACCGGCCCTTGACCGCCCCGGCGGCAGAAACAGCGCCATTTCCTGGGGACGGATTGCCCGGCCCGGCCGCCCGCACCGGCGGCGGCCGGGGGCGTGTACCCGGAAAACAGCGCTAAAATGGGCCGTTGGCCGATTGGCCGCCAGCTTCCCCAGATTCAACGGGCCATGGAGGGTCATGATTAACACACTTGCAGATCGAGCGCGCGGGCTTGCCTCGCTCTTCTGGCGCGAAGTGGCCAAGTTCGGCGCCGTCGGCGGTGTGGCCTTCATCATTGACAACGGTCTGACGTATTACCTGATGCACGGCCCCATGTCCGACAGTGAGGCGAAGGCCCGCTTCGTCGGGGCGACCGTCGCCACGATTTTCTCCTGGATCGCGAACCGCTTCTGGACCTTCCGCCACCGCCGCCAGGAAAACGTGCTGCGCGAGTTCGCGATGTTCATTCTGATCAACGGCATCGGGATCGGCATTTCCACCGGTTTCACGGCCCTCGCCAAGTACGGCATGGGCATCACGGATAAAAACATGCTCTTCTCCGCCGGGATTGTCGGCATCCTCGTCGCCACGGTCGTGCGGTTCTTCGCCTACCGCTTCCTGGTCTTCAACAAGGAACTGGATGACGAGCCGGAGTTCTCGCACGACCACGAGATCATCGAACGCCACCCGCACGGCCAGGATGCCGTCGGCGTTCCCGGCCAGGCCGTCCAGGAACCGGACGGCCCCGGCACCACCCCCGAGCGCCGCTGATCCGCCCCCCGCTGGTCGTGTCCCGCTGAACCGCTCCCCGCTGGTGCTGCCGCTGCGGGTCAGCTCCGGCTCACGCGCTCGTCACTGAGCAGCCGCTCGGTCACGGCGACGTCGGGGTGGACCAGCACGACGGAACCGTCCCGCTGCCACGCTCCCAGGGACCGGGCCAGGACCGATTCGAGTCCCTCGCCGGCCCGGACGAGCACCCGCTCACCCGCTTCGGCAGACGCGCCGGCCGGCGTTGCCGCCGAGGGCGCCGCAAAACCTGCCAGCAGGCCGCCGTGCGCGTGCACGGTGCCGGCGGCGCTCCGGACAGCCCGGCGGTCCGCCTCCGGCTCCACGTGCGGCATAAAGAAATCGCCGTGGGACCGCACCTCGGCGGCATAATCCAGGACGCCGGAGGGCAGCTCGCCCGGCCACCGCATCGCCAGTGCAGGCAGCGCGACCGCCATGACGGCGTCGAAAGCGCCTTCGGCGGCCGCCGGCCCGGGCTCGGCCGTGGCGAGCAGTTCGGCTTCCGCCGCGTCAAGCACCACCTCCATGCCGAGCTGCCAGGCCGCCAGCGCCAGCACCAGCGACTTCCAGTGCGCCGGCAGGTCCAGGCGCAGCCGCGTACCGGGCTCCGCGTCCAGCTCGTCCTGCAGCAGGTTGCTGGTCTTGGCCACCCAGTTGTCCAGCACCCGGCCGGACAGTTCCACCCGTTCACCGGCTGACCCGTACCAGGTCAGCCGGGGCGAGGTGGACTGGCCGGAACGCAAGGCAGACATCAGGTCGATTGCCGGGATACTCATGCCCTCATCTTGCCACGGCGGCGTGTACGTGATCTCTGTCACGCCAGCGGCGTCCTGGTGTCCGCCCCGGCGGCGGGCCTCCGGAAGCCGGCGGGGGGAAATCAGCGTAAACGCAGGAAATTCCCAGGAAGAACGCAGCGCTGACGCAAGAAAGTACTCAGTAGGCTGTCAATTCCGCGCCCGCATGCGGCGGAGGCCGGAAAACTCCCGGGCGTGGCGTGCACGGCCAATGCGGCGGAAATTGATTATTATCTCCGCCGCGGCTTGACTCCCGGATACTTACACACGTGTAATTAGGTATCGAAAGCCAATGCACATCAGGCGGCACACAACCGAGTGTCCGAGGGTCAGGCAAAGGCTGCAAAATCAGAGAGGGAACGCCAATGGGGCTTGCAGAGCGTATCCATGAAGATGAAGTCGTCGCCGGCCAAGCGACGGCGAAATACCGTTCACGCGGGGTGCCGAGTGATTGGTACGTAGACCCCGCCGATCCGGACGCCGCGGAGCGGTACAACGAACAGACCCAGGACTCACTGCAGGACCAGGCCACGGCCTTCCTCGCAGCCCACGAAGCACTTCTGGCGGGGAACCCGGAGCAGGACGACGATCCGCTCGACCCGCCCATGGAACTGCAGACCCTGCACTCCGGAACCACCGCCCAGCCGGTGTGGATCGGACTGCCGTCCCGGCAGGACTTCGATGACGAAGGCGAACTGGGATGGCAGACCGACGCGCTGTGCGCGCAGACCGACCCGGAGGCCTTCTTCCCCGAAAAGGGCGGCTCCACCCGCGACGCCAAGAAGGTGTGCGGTGCGTGCAACGTCCGTTCACAGTGCCTGGAGTACGCCTTGTCCAACGACGAGCGCTTCGGCATCTGGGGCGGCCTCTCCGAGCGGGAACGCCGCCGGCTTAGGAAGCGGGCAGTCTAATTCTTCAAGAAGTACGAGTCACCGCCGTTGTGGTAGCCCACAACGGCGGTGACTATCTCCCCAGGACCCTGGCGGCATTGGCGGCGCAGACGCGTCCGGCGGATGCGGCCCTCGGGATCGACGCCGGCTCCCGCGACCACTCGGCGGCCCTGCTTGGCCAGGCCCTTGGCGCGGCGAACGTCACCGTCGTCGAGCCCGGCCGGAGCGGCATGGGCGGCGCCGTCCAGGCCGGGCTCAAGGCACTCGCGCCCTGGCGCGGGGAGGCCGCACCCGCGGCCTCCGAATGGATCTGGCTGCTGCATGACGACGCCGCACCGGCCCCCGAAGCCCTCGCCGAGCTGCTGCACGCCGTGGAGCGGGCCCCCTCCGTCACCGTCGCGGGCTGCAAGCAGCTGGACTGGCACGCCGAACGCCGGCTGATCGACGTGGGACTCTCCACCAGCCGCTGGGCCGAGCGCCTGACGCTGATCGAAGCCGACGAACTCGACCAGGGCCAGTACGACGGCCGCAGCGACACCTTCGCCGTTAACTCGGCCGGCATGCTGGTCCGCCGCGACGTCTGGGAAGACCTCCGCGGCTTCGACCCGGCCCTTCCGGGCAGCGGCGACGACGTCGACTTCTGCTGGCGCAACCGGCTCGCCGGCCACCGGGTGGTGGTGGTCCCGAGCGCCCGCATGTTCCACGTGTCGCACCGCCCGCACGCCCAGGGCAACGCGGCGGCGGCCCGCAAGGCGCAGGTCCACCTGCGGCTCAAGCACGCCCCGGCCTGGAAAGTCCCCGTTCACGCCGTCGGGGCCCTGCTGGGCAGTCTCTTCAAACTGGTCATCAGCATTGCCGTCAAGGATCCCGGCCACGGTTTCTCCCAGCTGCTGGCAACCCTGGGCGCCCTCGGCCGCCCCGCCGCCGTGTTCCGCGGCCGCCGGAACGCGGCCCGCACCCGGCGCATCCGCCGCTCCGTCATCAAGGGCCTGCAGACGCCCCGGCGCGAGGTCTGGGCGCACCGCCGCTCGCTGATGGAGGCGCTCGGATCAGACGATTCCAGCGACACCGCCGGCCCGGACCTGCTCGCCGACCAGCCCAGCGGCGATTCCACCGACGACTTCGCGGCGCTGGGCACCACCGAGCGCGGCTGGGTGGGTAACGGTGCCCTGCTGGCGTTGCTGGTCACCGCCGCGGCGTCGCTGATTGGCCTGCTGGGGCTGTTCCGCGCCGACGCCGTCACCGGCGGGGCGCTCATCCCGGTCTCGGGCCGGCTGGGCGACATCTGGGACCATGCCTCGAGCTGGTGGGTTGAGCTCGGGGCCGGACTGCCCGGCCACGGCGACCCGTTCGGCTATGTGCTCTGGGTGCTCGGCGTGCTCGGCGCGGGCAACGCCAACGGCGCCGTGGCCTGGCTGCTCATCCTGGCCATGCCGCTGTCCGCACTGGGGGCCTGGTTCGCCGCCGGAGCCCTGACCCGCCGGCGCAGGCTCCGTCTTGCGGCCGCACTCCTCTGGGCCGGCGCGCCCGCCCTCCAGGTCGCCCTGAACCAGGGCCGCCTCGGCGCGCTTGTAGCGCACGTCATGATGCCGCTGCTTGTCCTTGCCCTGCTCCGCGCCACCGGGTCCGTCCCGGGCCGCGGGCGCTTCGCGGTTCCGGTGCCGGGGGACCGGCGCTTCACCGAAAAGCCTCCCGTCAAGCCCGGCGTCAACGGCACGCCGTCCTGGACCGCGGCAGCCGCTGCGGGGCTCGCGCTGGCCGTCATCACCGCGGCCGCCCCGTCCCTGCTGCTGCCTGCCGCCGTCGTCGTGACGCTGTGCGGTGTGTTGCTGCGGCGCCGGGGACGCACCATCTGGTGGGCGCTGCTTCCCAGCCTCGCCCTGTTCCTTCCCTTTGCCCTCCCGGTCCTGGACCGGCCCCGGGCCCTGCTCGCCGATCCGGGCCTGCCGCTGGGCTTCGACGCGGCGCCGCTCTGGCAGCAGGCGCTGGGCCAGCCGTTGCGCTTTGAGGGCACCGCAGGCCTCGCCGGGCTGTCCACCTTCGGCCCCGGGGCTGTGCCGTGGGCGCTGCTGCTCGCCCTGCTGATCGGCCTGCCGGTCCTGGTGCTGGCGGTCACCGCCCTCTTCCTCCCGGGCCGGCGTGCCGCGGGACGGCGGCCGTGGCTGGCCCGCTGCCTCTGGGCCGCGGCCGTGCTGATGCTGGCGGGCGGCTGGCTGGCCGGACACATCGCCACCGGCGCCAGCGCCGATGTCCTGGTCACGCCGTTCAGCGGCCCGGCGGTCTCCGCCGCGGCGTTCGCGCTGCTGGGTGCGGCGCTGATCGGTGCCGAAGCCCTCCTGGACGCCGCCGACGCGTCCGCCGCGAGCGGTCTTGGCCGCAAAATTCTGGTCCGCGGCACCGCCGTCACCGCAATGGTGCTCCTGCTCGCCGGTCCGCTGGCCGGACTCGCTGCGTGGGCCGCCCACAACGTGCTGCAGCCGGGCCCGCCCGCGGCCGCCGCCACCGACCCGGACGGAGCCCCCGCCGCTGCCGGAATCATCGGTTCCGCCGACGCGGGCACCGGCGCCGGCCCTGACGGGGCGCTCGGCGTCCGCCGGCTGGTCCAGGCCGGCACGCCCCGCCTGCTCCCGACGACGGCGATCGACCGGGGGGAGGGCCCGGAACAGACCCGGACGCTGGTCATTGCTGCCAAGGAAGACGGAAGTTTTGCCGCCTCGCTGATGCGCGGTGACGGTACCCGGCTGGACGCCCTCTCCGCCGTCGCCTCCGCCCGCCCGGTAACCGGCGCCCCGGGGAAGGAAACAGTCCGCGACGACGACGCGGTGGCGGCTTCCCTGCGCAGCGTGGTCGCCACGATCGCCGCCGGCCAGGGCGTGGACCCCCGCCGGCAGCTGGAGCAGCTCGGCGTCGGCTTTGTCGTGCTCGAGGCCAGCGACGGCTCGGCCGAACTGACCGCCAGCCGGATGGACGCCGTCCCCGGCCTCGTCGCCGTCGGCCGCACCGACGCAGGCTGGTTGTGGCGGATCAACCCGCTGACCGAGAAGGAAGCCAAGGCCGCCGACGTCGCGCACCGCGTCCGGATCGTCGACCGGGCCGGAACTACCGTCGGGCTGCTGCCGGCGGAGCCGGTCTCCGCCGACGCCACCGTACCGGCCGGACCGGAAGGCCGGCTGGTGGTCCTCACCGACCGGGCGGATCCGGGCTGGAGCGCCTGGCTTGACGGCCGCCGCCTGACCGCCACCACCGCGGACTGGGCGCAGGCCTTCACCCTGCCGGCCCAGGGCGGCCGGCTCAGCATCCGCTACGAAAACCCGTGGGCACTCTGGACCGGCATCGGCCAGGCCGTCGTGATCGGCCTGACGGTCCTCCTGGCCATCCCCATGCCGGCCCGCCGGCCGAACACTGGGCTCTCCAGGGACGAAGGCTCCTTGCGTAAGGAACACCAGCATGCATGACGACAACGAGGGCGTAACGCCCCCGGAACAGCTTGCCTCCGCAGGGCAGCCCCGTAACCTTGAGGCCCCGGCAACGGAGAACAAACGGGACAGGGGCGGGCGCGGCGGCACACCCCGCACCGCGGCGGTCCGGGTTGCGCTTCCGGCCCGGCTGAAGAGCGTTTCCGGGACCGTGGGCGGGGTACTTTCCGCCCTGCTGCTGGTCGCGGCTGGCGGCGGTCTGGTGGCGGCGTCCGCCGTCTCTCCGCAGAACACCGGCAGCAGGGAGCTCCAAGCGCCGCTGGCCGCGGTGCCGGCCGGCGGCAACGTGGGCATCTGCCCCGGGCCGGCACGGCTGCTTCAGGGCACGCCCGTGGGCACGGACCCGCAGTTCAGCCCTGAATCGGCCACCGCCCGGAGCGCGGTCAGCGCGGTCGTGCTGAGTTCCAGCGCCGGGGTGCTTCCCGGAAGCCGGCTTGCCGCGCTCACCGGCACCCCGCTGGTGCAACTGGCCAAAGCCACCCCGGCGTCCACCCCGGCGTCCGCTACGGCGACGCCGCCGGCCCCCGCCGCGACCGCACTGCGCGCCGGAGTTGTACCGGAGCGCGGCGTCGACGCCGTCAGCGTGCTCAGCGCGGACGCGCAGGGAAACCAGCAACCCTCGGCCGGCGCGGTGATGAGCTACACAGCCACCGACGGGGACCTCCGCGGGGCTGCCGCCGCCGCCTGCCAGCGGCCGGCCAACGATCTGTGGCTGGTCGGCGCGAACACCGCCTTGGGCCGGACCGCGGTCCTGAAAGTCAGCAACGCCTCCGGCACGCCCGCCACCGTCAGCCTGGATCTGTTCGGCGCCAAGGGCGCCATCCAGGCTCCCGGAAGCCGCGGACTGCTGGTGGCGCCGGGCAGCACCCGGTCCATCATCCTCGCCGGGCTGGCGCCCGGACAGGAACGGCTGAGCGTGCGGGTGCGCAGTACCGGCGGCCCGGTCTCAGCCGTCATCCAGCAGAGTGTGCTTCGCGGGCTGACCCCGGGCGGGGTGGACTTCATTTCGCCGGGAACAGTCCCCGCCACCGGGCAGGTCATCTCCGGCATTGACCTGCAGGGCCCGGCGGCGCTGGCATCCCTGGGCACGAAACCCGGCTTCGCCGACGCCAAGCCCGCCCTGCAGATCGCTGTCCCCGGCGCCGCGGACGCCGTCGTTGAAGTGAAACTGTTCGGACGCGACGGCCAGAAGGCGTTGCCCGGCGGCGTGGTCACCGCGAAGGCGGGTGCCGTCACGGAGGTTTCCCTCGCGGGTGTGCCGGCCGGCCACTACACCCTTGCGGCCAGCTCGGACGTTTCCTTCGTCGCCGCGGCCAGGGTCACCCGCGGGCTCAAGGCCGAGGACGCTGTGGACTTCGCCTGGGCACCGGCCTCGACGCGGCTCGGAAGCCAGCACGTGGTCCCGGTGCCGCGGACTGGCGAGCGTTTCCTGATGTTCGGCGCCCCGGAAGGCCGTGCCAAGATCTCCTACACGCCAATCACCGCCGACGGCAAGATCCGCGCCGCAGCCACCGCGGACATCGCCGGCGGAACCACCGCCTCGATCAAAATCCCCGGTGACGTCGGCGGCTCGCCGCTGGTGGGGTACCTGGTCTCGACGTCGGGGGACGCGGCCTACGGGGCCGTGCTGCTGGAACAGGACGGCAGGGCCGACATTGCGAGCATCCCGGTCACCCCCGGCGCGGCCGGCCAGGAGCAGGTCCCGGTCACCCTCGGGTACTAGCCCGGGCAGCGGCCAGGGGTTAGCCGCTGGCCGGCGCCTAGTAGCGGCGGCGGTACACCGGGTCCAGTGACTCCGGCGGCACGCCGAGCATCTCGGCCGTTCGCTCCACGACGACGTCGTGCACGAGGTCCTGGAGTTCTTCGCGGCTGCCGCAGGCCTGTTCCACCACCCGGCGGTAGAGCGTGATCACGGGACCGTCCTCCGCCGTCGCCGGAGCGTAGGATCCCATCGGCGCCGGGGTGCCGTCGGCCACAAGCTGCTCCAGCCCGGGCGGGATCTCCTCGACCGCGAAGCGGACGCCGTCCAGCGGTTTGCCCCAGATATCGTGCAGGCGCTGCGCCGAATCCAGGACAAAATCATCGAAACGGTCCGAACGGGTCCGGTACCCGGGCAAAGTCGGGAGCATCAGCTCGCCGCGCAGGCCACGGCCGTGCCGGTTCCTGCGGCGCTGACGAAAGCCCTTCCCCTGCGCGGTGCCGCCGGCGCCGGGGTCAGCCAACCGGACCGTAAAGCCGGGATCATGGTGCGATGACTGCATACCTTGACTCTAAACCCGGCACCTGAATTCTGCGATATGGCGGCAGCCGCGACCCGCCGTCGGCACCTCCGGACGCCCCGGCCGGGCGTGCCGGTGCAGGGGCGTTACACGGCAAAGGGGCGGACAGCCGGCCTGCGGGGCAGGCCGCGGGGCCGGTGGGGCGTTTCAATGCGCGGACGCGCTGCCCCGGGGGAGTAGTCTGTGATGTCGTGGGTGCAATTCGTCAGTGTTCAAGGTCAGCCTGCCGCAATTCGGCGGTAGCCACTTTGACGTACGTGTATGCCGACTCCACGGCCGTCCTCGGCCCTCTGGCCACCTACGCCGAACCCCATTGTTACGACCTCTGCGAACAGCACGCCGGTACCCTGACGGTGCCGCGGGGCTGGGAAGTCCTGCGCCTCGCGATGCCCGCCACCCCGGCCGGTCCCGGGCCCGATGACCTGCTCGCCCTCGCCAATGCGGTCCGCGAAGCCGCGGCGCGGCCCGCAGCGGCGGAGCCCGTGCAGGGCCGGCGCGCCGCGCACCCGGCGCTCGAAGCACCGGCCGCCGGCGAAGGAACCCGGCGGGGGCACCTGCGCGTCCTGCGCGAACCCTCCTGAGCCGCGAACTGGCGGTAGGCTGGGAACTGAAATTTCCGTACGCCACCGGCGCCAGCGGCGTCGCCCCCAGGGAGCCTTCACCATGCCACTGATCAGTCCCGAACTGCTGTCTGTCCTGCGCTGCCCCGTGACGGGCTCGGCCCTGGTGCAGGAGGGCGACGAACTCGTCGCCGCGACCCCCGATGCGGACGGGCAGAAGCCGCGTTACGCGATCGAGGACGGCATCCCGCTGCTGCTGCCGCCGGAGTTGCTGGCCGCGGCCACCGCGGCCCCCTCCGACCAGCACGACGGCGGCCGGGCCGACGGCGCGCCCCGCCACGCGGCGGAATAGCCCCCGCCGGAACCGGCGCGGGCACACGGCGCCGGGCGACGGCGGGAAAATCCGCGGCCCGGCCCATCGGCAGGTGCCGCGGCGCCGAACCACTTGCAGTCCCTTCAGCACATCCGGCTACCACAAAGGATCCCCATGACTTTCGATTACAAAATTGCGGACATCTCGCTGGCCGAGGCCGGCCGGCACCAGATCCGCCTCGCCGAGCACGAGATGCCCGGGCTGATGTCCCTGCGCGAGGAATTCGGCGCCAGCCAGCCGCTGAAGGGCGCCCGGATCGCCGGTTCCCTGCACATGACGGTCCAGACGGCCGTGCTGATCGAGACCCTCACCGCGCTCGGCGCCGAGGTCCGCTGGGCCTCCTGCAACATCTTTTCCACCCAGAACGAGGCGGCCGCCGCCGTCGTCGTCGGCCAGGGCACCGTCGAGGACCCGCAGGGCGTTCCGGTGTTCGCCTGGAAGGGCGAGACGCTTGAGGAATACTGGTGGACGGCCGAGCAGATCCTGACCTGGCCGGGGGCGGACAGCAACCCGGACCTGGGCCCGAACATGATCCTCGATGACGGCGGCGACGCCACCATGCTGGTGCACAAGGGCGCCGAATTCGAGGCCCTCGGCGCCGTCCCGGCCGCCGGCGACGACGAATCCGAGGAAGGCCGCGTCTTCCTCGAGGTGCTGCGCGCCTCGCTGCAGCAGGACCCGCAGAAATGGACCCGGATCGGTTCTCGCCTGCTCGGCGTGACCGAGGAGACCACCACGGGTGTCCACCGCCTGTACCAGCTCGCGGAGCAGGGCAAGCTGCTGTTCCCGGCGATCAACGTCAACGACTCCGTCACCAAGAGCAAGTTCGACAACAAGTACGGCATCCGCCACTCGCTGCCGGACGGCATCAACCGCGCCACCGATGTGCTGATGGGCGGCAAGGTCGCCGTGGTCTGCGGCTACGGCGACGTCGGCAAGGGCGCCGCGGAGGCGTTCCGCGGCCAGGGTTCACGGGTGATCGTGACCGAAATCGATCCGATCTGCGCGCTGCAGGCCGCGATGGACGGCTACCAGGTAGCCACGCTGGAGAGTGTCCTGGAAGAAGGCCACATCTTCATCACCACCACCGGCAACAAGGACGTCATCATGGCCGAGCACATGGCCGGGATGCGCGACAAGGCGATCGTGGGCAACATCGGCCACTTCGACAACGAGATCGATATGGCCGGACTGGCCCGGATTCCCGGCATCAAGAAGGTCGAGATCAAGCCGCAGGTGCACGAGTGGGTCTTCGAGGCCGATCCCGCGACGGGCAAGGACAGCCGCTCCATCATCGTCCTGTCCGAAGGGCGCCTGCTGAACCTCGGCAACGCCACCGGGCACCCCTCCTTCGTGATGAGCAATTCCTTCGCCAACCAGACGATCGCGCAGATCGAACTGTTCACCAAGGCGGGCCAGCCGGAGGGGGAGCGGGAGTACGAGAAGCAGGTTTACGTGCTGCCGAAGATCCTCGACGAGAAGGTCGCCCGGCTGCACCTTGACGCCCTTGGCGCGGAACTGACGGAGCTGACCAAGGAACAGGCCGCCTACCTGGATCTCGACGTCGCCGGCCCTTACAAGCCGGAGCACTACCGCTACTAGGCGCCACCCCAGCTGCATAGGGGCCCCGGACCGTGCGTCCGGGGCCTCTTTTGTGACCGTATCGTGGCGCTGGCCAAGGCAGGCCGCACCGGAAATTCACTTATGCTGTCAAGGTAACGTCTGGAAGGACCCGAGTATTGTGATCGCACCCAAGACCTGGAGCACCGGCCGGAAGGCCGCCGTACTGGCGGCGGCGTGCGCGCTGGCGGCCGGCGGCGGAGTGTTCGCCGCGGCAGGACCCCTGGCCCACCCTTCCTTTGCGTCCGAAGCCGGTTCGCCGGAGCGGTCCACCCAGGGGCTGGCCTTCCCGGTCGTGCCGCCGCTGCAGCTCGCCGCCGCGCCCGCCGACGCGGCCGTCCAGGTCAACCCCGCCGCCCCGGTCACCCTGAAGGTGGGCAACGGCCGGATCGAGCGAGCCGCGCTCACCAGCGATTCGGGTGACGCCGTGGACGGAAAGCTCAGCACCGACGGTTCCAGCTGGGCCGCCGCCGGGCCGCTGCAGTTCAACACTCGCTACACCTACAGCTACTCCGTGGTCGACGGTGCGGGACGCAGCACGGACGCCACCCGCAGCTTCACGACGGTGAGCACCGCCAACGAGGCGGATGCGGCCATCTATCCGCTGGACGGCATGAAGGTCGGCGTCGCGCAACCGCTCCAACTCACCTTCAGCGAACCGGTGCTGAACCGCGCCGCCGTCGAAAGAGCGATTAAGGTCAGCTCCACTTCGGGGCAGGCCGGCGAGTTCCACTGGTACAGCAACACCATGGTCCGGTACCGGCCGCAGAACTTCTGGGCGGCCAACAGCACCGTCACCATGGACATCAAGCTCTTCGGCGTCGACCTCGGCAAGGGCCAGATCGGCAACTTTAACAAGAAAGTCACGGTGCACATCGGCGACAAGAAGGTCGCCATCGCCGACGCCAAGGCGCACACCTTCACGGCCTCGGTCAACGGCCGCCAGGTCGGCAGCTGGCCGGCGACGCTGGGCGACACCCGTTTCCCGTCGGCGCGCGGCTACCTCGTCCTGATGGAAAAGTACCGGGTGGAGCACATGGACGCCTCCACCATCGGGCTGAAGCCGGGCGACCCGGCCTACTACGGGCAACTCGACGTCAATTACGCGACCCGCCTGACGACCAGCGGCGAGTTCATCCACCAGGCGACCGAGTCCGCCATGCCCTACATCGGCAAGGTGAACCTCTCCCATGGCTGCATCGGGCTGGGCCCGGCCGGCGCCAAATGGGTTTTCGACAACATGACGACCGGCGACGTGGTCCAGGTGGTCAACACCGACGGGGACTACGCGGCCAACGACGACGGCTACGGGGACTGGAACATCCCCTGGGCGAAGTACGCCAACTAAAGCCGCGGAGAATTGTGGTTGGGGGAAGGACTTTGGGGGACACCGGATGGACGAGACGATGAGCACCGGCACTGGCCCCGGTAGGAACGCCGGGAAGAGCACCAAAAAGAGCACCGGGAAAATGCTGGCCGTGGCCGGGATCTGCCTTGCCATCGGCGCCGGCGGGATCGGCGTTGCCACCGGCCCGGTCTGGGCGGACAGCGACCTGCCCTCGGAGTCGGCGTCGCCGATGCGCAACGTCCCGGGCCTGGCCGCGCCCGTGGCGAAAGCCGTCGAACTCGGGGTGACGCCGCTGGACGGCGCCACGGACGTCAACCCGGCCGCCCTGCCCTCGGTCAAGGCCGTCAACGGGGTGGTCAAGGACGTGCGGCTGGAGCCCGACGCCGGCGGCGGCCCCGTTGCCGGGACCCTCAGTGCGGACGGTTCCACCTGGACCGCCGGAGACCCCCTCGCGTTCAACACCCGGTACCGCTACAGCTTCACGATTGTTGACGGAGCCGGCCGGGAGACGAAGCAGGAGCGAAGCTTCACGACGGTCGGCACGGCCAACGAGGCAGACGCCGCCGTCTATCCGATCAACGGCAGCACGATCGGCGCCGGGCAGCCCGTCGAGATCGTCTTCAGCGAGCCGGTGCTCAACAAGGCGGCCATGGAGAAGGCCGTCAAGGTCAAGGTTTCCTCGGGCCAGGCCGTCGCCTGGCGCTGGTACTCGGACCGCCGGGTGCGGATCCGGCCGGCCAAGTTCTGGGCGGCCAACAGCCGGATCACCGTGGACCTGAGACTGTTCGGCGTCGACTTCGGCAACGGCATGGTCGGCAACTCCAATGTTCCGGTGTCCTTTACGGTGGGCCCGCAGCGCATCGCCGTCGTGGACGACCTCACGAAGACCATGAAGGTCTACTTTGACGGGCGGCTGGTCAAAACCGCGCCGGTCACCCTCGGCGGCGAGGACTGGCTCTCGCCCTCCGGCTACGCGGTCATCATGGAGCAGGAGCGCCGTTCCAAATTCAACGCCGGCAGCATCGGCCTCAAACCCGGCGACAAGGGCTACTACCCGCCGCTGACGGTGGAATACGCCAACCGGCTGACGACGTCGGGCGTCTACGTGCACCAGGCGCTGGAGTCCGCATGGGGTGCGGTGGGCAGGTTCAACGTCTCGCACGGCTGCGTCGGGCTGCTCCCGGCGGACGCCCAGTGGTTCTTCAGCAACATGAAAACCGGCGACATTGTGCAGACCCTGAACACCGGCGCGGCGCCGGTGGAGCCGCTGGAAGGCTTCGGCGACTGGAACATCCCGTGGGCGCAGTACGCCCAGCGCTGAGCAACCCAACGCTGACTAGGGCCCCGGGCCCCGGTTCCGCCGTCAGGGCTCCCGCTGGTGCGGCAGCCGGCCCAGCCGGACGCCGAGCCTGGTACTGCGTTCCCGGGTGAGCCGCAGCCGATCCAGTTCGCGGCGGCTCCGCTCGCCGAGCGCCGCCGCCAGGTACTCCTCCGGTCCGGTTCCGGCCGGCGGCGGGGGAGCGACGTGCGCCGCCAGCTCGCCGGCCAGCGATTGCGCCATCCCCGCCCTCGAAGCGGGCGCCATCCGGCCGGCCTGGCGGAGAAAGAGCGCGGCGCGGCGGGCCGCGGCGTCCGGGATCCGGCCGATATCCGCCATCGCCACCCAGGGCTGCAGCTGGAACGGGACGCTGTGCAACACCGGCGCCTCGGCCCGCACCCGGCGCCGCAGCGAGTAGGTGCCGGCCACCAGGTCGCCGAGCCGCTTGGACTTTCCGTTGAACAGCGCCACGGCGACCGCCAGGCCGCCCACCGTCGCGTAAATTTCGAGGAACCCGATCAGGCCCCGGATCAGGGCGTGCCGGAAGCGGATGGCCCCGCCGTCGTCGCGCACAATCCGCAGCCCGGCGGCCAGCTTGCCCAGGGACAGGCCGCGGCTGAGCGTCTCCACCGTGACGGGCAGGACAACAAAACAGAAGACGACGGCGACGGTGACCAGGGCGCCCAGCGCAGCGCCGTCCAGCTCGGGGGCGGCGGCGCCGACCACCGTGAGAAGGCCCCACAGGGCGGCGCCGTGCACCAGGACATCCACCAGCAGGCCCAGCGCCCGGGCGGCGAACGACGCCGGACGCAGCTCAAGGACGACGGCCTCGCCTGTGATGATGGAACTCAAACCGGACCCCCGCTTCCGTGCCAGTGAGGCACAGTCTAACCATCATCCGCCGCCGGTCGGGGAGTGGGGCTAGGGTGGTGCCGTGGACATCGAGGCGTTCTCCCTGGTGAACGGGGACAAGTGGGCGCGGCTGCACGCGCTGGCGCACCAGCGCAGGCTCAGCGGCGCCGACGCGGACGAGCTGCTCCGGCTCTACCAGGGCGCGTCGGCGGACCTCTCGCTGCTGCGCTCCGTGGCGCCCGAGAGCGGCCTGTCCGCGGCGCTCTCGGCCAGCCTGGCCCAGGCCCGGACCCGGTTCACCGGGGCGCGGTCCAACTTCATGGAGGACCTTGCCCAGTTTTTCGTCATCGCGCTGCCCGCCGCCCTGTACCGGATCCGCTGGCTGACGCTTTGCTGCGGGCTCGCGTTCTGCCTGGTCGCCGCCGCCTACGCCGTCTGGATCGGCAACTCCCCGGAGGCCCTGCGCGCCCTGGGCTCCGACGCCGCGGTCCGCCGCTACGTGGAGCAGGACTTCGTCAACTATTACTCCGAGAACCCCGCCGCGTCCCTCGCCGGCCTGGTGTGGACCAACAACGCCTGGATCGCCGCGCAGGCCGTGGCCCTGGGTATCACGGGCTTCTGGGTCCCGATGGTCCTGATCGGCAACGCCCAGGGTGTCGGCGTCGCCGCCGGGGTCTTCGCCGGTGCCGGGAAACTTGACGTGTTCTTCAGCTACATCCTGCCGCACGGCCTGATGGAACTGACGGCCGTTTTTGTGGCCGGCGCGGCGGGGCTGCGGATCTTCTGGGCCGTGGTGGCTCCCGGCCCGCGCCGACGCTCGCAGGCGCTCGCCGCGGAGGGCCGCTCGCTCATCACGGTGGCCCTGGGGCTGGTCCTGGTGCTGCTGGTTTCGGGCGTGGTCGAAGGCTTCGTGACACCCAGCGGTCTTCCGGTCTGGGCCAAGATCAGCATCGGTGCCGCGGTCCTCGCCGCCTACTGGGCCTATGTCCTGAGGTTCGGCGGCCGGGCATACCGTGCCGGCGCCAGCGGGGACCTGGACAGCCGGGATGCCGGATACACCGAAATTTCCGCCTGAATCGGACGGGCCACGGGGTGGCACCTCGCCGGGGTTGAGGCCCTGACGGTAGGCTCGGAGTCAGAGATGTGGCGCTGCCTGGCCCAAGGCACGGCGGCGCGGAAACCTACGGAAGCGAAGCTGCAGTGACGGAAAAAAGTCCCACCCCTCCGAATCGGCAGGATCCGGACCTGGACCCTGCCGATGACGCCGGCGAGCCCGCTTTCGAGTGGATGAAGCCGGCCGCCGCGGGCGAACGCCAGGGCCGCCGCGCCGAGCGGAAGGCCGCCGACGCCGGCGCAGCCAGCAGTGCGGGCGCATCCGCCGGAGCCACAGCAGCCACAACCGACGGGCCGGCAGCGGAACACTTCAGCGAGTCGCTGCCCACCTCGGCGCTGCAGGTCCGGCCGCCGCAGGAGGAGGTGGAACGGCGCAACGCCGAGCGGGAACATGCCGCCAACGCCAAGCCCGTGGCGCCCCGGGTAATGCAGGTCCTGCTCGCGGTCTGCTACCCGGTCATCCTGCTGGTCCTCGCGGTCCGCGCCGTGACCAGCCCGCTGTTCCTCTGGGTCGAGTACAACCGCCCGGGCTTCCCGGGGGACGGCTACGGCTTCAGCACCGACGACCGGATGACCTACGGTTCCTACGCGGTCGACTACCTGAGCAACTGGTCCGGTCCGCGGTACCTCGGGGAGCTCGTCAACCGTGCCGGGGAACCGCTGTTCAAGCAAGGCGAAGTCAGCCACATGGCCGACGTCAAGCTCGTTATTCTGTCCGCCTTCGGCGCCGGCGCCCTGCTGATCCTGCTCAGCCTGGTTGCCATCCTCTACCTGCGCCGCCGCAGCACCGGGGGAGTCCGCCGCGGGCTGTTCGCCGGTTCGATCGTCACCCTGGTGATCATCGTCGGCCTCGGTGTGCTCGCGGTGCTGGGCTGGGAGCAGTTCTTCACCGAGTTCCACCGGATCTTCTTCGCCAACGGCACCTGGACCTTTTCCCTGGAGGACACGCTGATCCGACTGTTCCCCGGCCAGTTCTGGGTGGACGCCGGGATTGTGATCGGCGCGCTCGTCCTCCTGGCCGCCCTCCTCACCCTGGTCCTCACCTGGCCGACCCGCAAACGCCGCGGGCTGCCGCCCCGGCGGAGTGCTGCTGCGGCCGCCGCGGACGGGTCTGAAGCGTCGGACGCCGCAGACCCCGCGGGCAGCGCAGCGGACCACTCCGGCAGCGCCGCGGACGCGGCCGGGCCGAGGGGCCGCCGCTTCAAGCGCAGCCGGAACGGCGCCGCGGACAGCCCGGCCGGCAGCGATGCGGACGCCGGGTCCGGCGCGGCGCAGGACCGGGCGCAGGACCCGACGCTCGAGCAGAAGCTGGAGCAGAAGCAGCAGGACCGCAGCTAGCAGGACCGGAACGAACCACGGCACAACAAAGCGGCCGGCACTACGGTGCCGGCCGCTTTTGTGTGCGCCGCCTGGTGGCCAAAGACCCTAGCCGTAAATCCGGTTGATCTGTGCCTCGAAATCGCGCACGACGGCGGAGCGCTTGAGCTTCAGGGACGGTGTCAGATGCCCGGATTCGACGGTAAAGTCGGCGTCGAGCACCACGAAGCTGCGGATCGACTCGGCTTTGGACACCAGCGTATTGGCCGCGTCAACGGCTGCCTGGATGGCCGTGCGGACCTGATCGTTGGACGCCGCCTCGGCGGTCCCCATAACGGGAACACGCTGCGCGGCGCACCAGTTCTCCAGGCCTTCCGGGTCCAGGTTGACCAGCGCCGACACAAACGGCCGCCCGTCACCGACCACCACGGCCTGCGCCACCAGCTGGTGTTCGCGGATCTTCTCCTCCAGCGGTCCGGGCGCCACGTTCTTCCCGCCCGCGGTGACCAGCAGGTCTTTCTTCCGCCCGGTGATGGTGAGGAACCCGTCCGCGTCGAGGGCGCCAAGGTCGCCGGTGCGGAAGAACCCGTCCACAAACGCCTCGGCGTTGGCCGCCGCGTTGGCGTGGTAGCCCTTGAAAACGCCGATGCCCTTGACCAGGATCTCGCCGTCGTCAGCAATCCTGATGGTGGTGCCCGGCACCGGGATGCCCACGGTGCCTACCTTGGTGCGGGTCGGGGTGTTGGCCGTGCACGGCGCTGTGGTCTCCGTCAGGCCGTAGCCTTCAAGGACCGGGACGCCGGCGCCGCGGAAGAAGTGCGCGTCATGGGAACTGAGCGGGCTCGCCCCGGAGACGGTGTAGCCCAGGCTGCCGCCGAACGCCTGCCGCAGTTTCGGGTACAGCAGCCGGTCGAAGACGGCGTGCTTGGCACGCAGCATCCAGCCGGGACCGGCGCCCCCGCCGCGGGCCGCGGCATCAAGGGCTTTGGAGTAGTCGATCGCGACGGCGGCGGCCGCCCCGAAGAGACGTTCCTTGCCGGCCAGCGCCGCCTTGTGCTCGGCTCCGGCGTAGACCTTCTCAAAGATCCTGGGCACCACCAGCAGGAAGGTGGGCTGGAAGGTGCCAAGATCCTCCAGCAGTTCCTTGGCGTTGGAGGTGTGGCCCAGCGTGGTCCCGGCGCTCAGGCAGATCACCTGGACGGCGCGGGCCAGCACGTGGGCCAGCGGGAGGAACATCAGCGTGCGGGTGTGTTCCTGGAGCAGGATTTCGGGCAGGAACAGGACGATGTTCTTCGCGACGAGGGCGAAGTTGCCGTGCGTGATTTCGCAGCCCTTGGGCCGTCCGGTGGTGCCGGAGGTGTAGACCAGCGAAGCGACGTCGGCCAGGCCGGCCGCGGAGCGCTGCCGCTCCAGTTCGGCGTCAGTGACCCCGGCGCCGGCCGCCGCGAGGCTGGCGAGGTTCGGGGCGGCGCCGTCGTAGTCCATCCTGACGACGCCGAGCAGCCGGCCCGCGAGCAGGCCGGAGCCGTCCAGGACGCCCTGGACCAGCGTGGCCTTCACCTGGTCTTCGACGAAGACGCGGCGGGCGCCGGAGTCGTGCAGGATCCATTCGACCTGGCTGGCGGAGGAGGTCTCGTAGATGGGGACGGTGACACCGCCGGCGAACCAGATGGCGAAGTCCACCACGGTCCATTCGTAGCGGGTGGCGGACATGACGGCGACCGTCTCACCCGGAGTGAGGCCGCCGGCGATCAGGCCCTTGGCCAGGGCCTTGACCGCATCCAGGAACTGCCGGGCCGGAATGTCGGTCCAGCCGGACGGCCCCTTGCGGGAGTAGAGGGCGTGCACCGGGTCCTTGTCGTGCTGCTCCAGCAGCAGGTCCGTCACGTTGCTCGCCGGGTCCAGCTCGACGAGCAGTGCGGTGCTAGCTTCTCTCACAACCATGTCTCCCGTTCCGGTCCGCGGCCCGGCGGACGCGGGCTCCGCTAGTCATCCTGCCCTAGATCCAGGACGGCATCCACATCCGCAGCCGCCAGTCCTGGTACGAAATCAGCTCCGCGGTCCAGACCGGGTAGAAGAAAGCCGAGAGCAGTACGGCCGCGACGACGAACAACGCGACGAGGTAGAGGCCGGAGCGGCGCCGCCAGAGCGGGTCGCTGCGCCGGCCCAGGACCAGCCCCAGGCAGTACACCAGGGCGAGCACCAGGAACGGTTCGAAAGACACCGCGTAGAAGAAGAACATGGTGCGTTCCGGGTACATGAACCAGGGCAGGTAGCCGGCGGCCACGCCGGCCAGGATGGCCCCGGCCCGCCAGTCGCGGCGGCCGGCCCACCAGAAGAGCAGGACGCCCAGGCAGGCCGCCGCGCTCCACCAGATCAGCGGGTTGCCGACCGAGAGGATGGCCGACGTGCAGCTGGGCAGCTCACAGCCGGCGGTGCCCTGCTTGGACGATTCGTAGAAGAAGGAGGTGGGGCGGCCCATCACGAGCCAGCTCCAGGCGCTCGCCTCGTAGGGGTGTTCGGCGCTCAGGCCCTGATGGAACTTGTAGGCCTCAAGGTGGTAGTGGGCCAGCGAGCGGAGCGAATCGGGCAGCCAGCCCCAGCCCGCCGAGGGGTTGGTCTCGGCCCAGTGCCGGAAGTACGCGTTGTTGGAGCGGAACCAGCCGGCCCAGGTGGCCAGGTAGACCAGGCCGGCGACCGGGACGATGCTCAGGAAGGCGCCGATGCCGTCCTTGAGGATGCCGCCGGTGATCCAGCCGTGGACGCCGGCGATCCGGCGTGCGCTCAGGTCCCACAGCACCGTCATCAGCCCGAAGCCGGCCAGGAAGAACAGGGCGGACCATTTGGTCCCGACGGCCAGGCCGAGGCAGACGCCGGCGGCCAGCCGCCACCAGCGGATGCCCAGCCACGGCCCGGCGGCGAGCTGCAGCCGGGAGGGCCGGCCGTCCGCGGAGGCCGCGGCCTGCCTGCCGAGCCTGGCCGCGAGCCGGCGCCGGCCGTCGTCGCGGTCCATCAGCAGGGCACCGAAGGCGGCCAGGATCCAGAACATCAGGAAGATGTCCAGCAGCGAGGTGCGGGACATCACGAGGTGGTGCCCGTCCACCGCCAGCAACACGCCGGCCAGGGCGCCCAGGGTGAGTGAGCGGAAGAGCTTCTGGGCGATCAGGGCGAGCAGGAAGATGGAGAGGGTGCCTGTCAGGGCCGCCCCGAAGCGCCAGCCGAAGGAGCTTTCGGGGCCGAAGAGCCACATGCCGGCGGCGATCATCCACTTGCCGACGGGCGGGTGGACCACGTACTCCGGGCTGTCCAGCAGCACCCCGGGGTTGCCTGCGATGAAGGAGTCGTTGGCTTTGTCCGGCCAGGCACGCTCGTAGCCGCTGACCAGGAAGGAGTACCCGTCCTTGACGTAGTAGGTTTCGTCGAACACCAGGTTGTGCGGGGAATCCAGCCGGACGAAGCGCAGGATGCCGCCCAGCAGCGCGGTGAGGGCGGGGATCAGCCAGAACCAGAGCCGCAGCGACGGCGGATAGTCCCGCCAGCTGCGGAGATTGCCGACCAGCCGCTCCGTGAGCGCCCCGGCGGTGAACGCCTCCCCGGGGCGGCTGATCCAGCGGTGCCCCTCAAGGTTGCGCCCGGCACCGGCAGGGTCCGGCCTGCCGGCGGGGCGGGGGTTGTCCGGGCTGGCATCGGCGGGCACCGATGCGGCTGAACCGGCCTCGGCAGGCCGCATGGGGGTCTGCGTCACGTTGCCCATGCTACCTTTCGCGGCCGTGATCGTCGGTCCCGCGCGCCCGGCAGTAGGCTGGTGGGGTGGATCCAGAACAGCGCACGTCACCGAGTACTTCACCGGCCCCGTCCGCCGCCGCCGCGGCAGCGGCCGACGCGGCTCCGGCAGCGGGGACGGCCGCCGGTCCGGGCCGGATTGTGCTGGCCGCCACCCCGATCGGCAACGTCGGGGACGCCTCCGCCCGGTTGATCGGACTGCTGGAGACGGCGGACATCGTCGCCGCCGAGGACACCCGGCGGCTGCACCGGCTGGTCCAAAGCCTCGGCATCACCGTGGCCGGCCGGGTGATCAGCTACCACGAGCACAACGAGGCGGCCAAGACCGGCGAGCTCCTGGACCAGGTGCGGTCCGGGAAAACGCTGGTCATGGTGACCGACGCCGGCATGCCCTCGGTCTCGGACCCTGGCTTCCGCCTGGTGGAGGGCGCCGTCGCCGCCGGTCTCACTGTCACCGCCGTCCCCGGCCCCTCGGCCGTGCTGACCGCGCTCGCCCTCTCCGGCCTGCCGACCGACCGCTTCTGCTTCGAGGGATTCCTGCCGCGCAAAGCCGGCGAACGGGCCTCCCGGCTCGCGGACCTCGACGCCGAACGGCGCACCATGGTGTTCTTCGAGGCGCCGCACCGGCTGGAGCCCATGCTCCGCGCGCTGCACGATCGCTTCGGCGCAGACCGCCGCGCGGCCGTCTGCCGGGAGCTGACCAAGACCTACGAGGAGGTGATCCGCGGAACCCTGCGTGAACTCCTCGAATGGACCGAAGCGAACGAGGTCCGGGGCGAGATCGCCGTCGTCGTGGGCGGCGCGCCGGAACGGGAGCCCGGCAAACCGGAGGATCAGGTCGCTGCCGTGAATGCGCTGATCGCGCAGGGCATCCGGCTCAAGGAAGCCGTCGCCGCTGTCGCGGAGGACGCCAGGGTCAGCAAGCGCGAACTGTATTCGGCGGTCCTCGCCGCGCGCTGACCCGGTCCCGGCGGGACGCGGATCGCCCTTGTGCAGCTGCACAGCACAACCCGCGGGGGCTAGTGCGCGCAAGCGTAGACACTCCGGAGAATCCGGCAGTACCGTGGCAGTAGTCCAGCCCCGCGGCGCACGACGGCGCGGGCGCCGATCATCGATTTTTTCCAACCCATTGCCGACGAGGGAGTCATTGTGACTGTAACTGCCCAGCCCACCGTTACCGCGGAGCGTGAGGCCGCACTGCTGGCCACCGTGCCGACAGGCCTGCTGATTGACGGGCAGTGGCGCCCGGCCGCGTCCGGCAAGACGTTCGACGTCGAGGATCCCGCCACCGGCAAGGTGCTGCTGAGCCTCGCCGACGCCGGCCCCGAGGACGGCGCCGCCGCCCTGGACGCCGCCGCCGCCGCGCAGGAGTCCTGGGCCAAGGTCCCGCCGCGGGAACGCGGTGAGATCCTGCGCCGCGCCTTCGAACTCGTCACCGAACGGGCCGAGGACTTCGCGCTGCTGATGACCCTCGAAATGGGCAAGCCGCTGGCCGAGGCCCGCGGTGAAGTCACCTACGGCGCCGAGTTCCTGCGCTGGTTCTCCGAGGAGGCCGTCCGCGCGTTCGGGCGCTACTCGGTGTCCCCGGACGGCAAGTCCCGGCTCCTGGTGACGAAGAAGCCGGTGGGGCCCTGCCTGCTGATCACGCCGTGGAACTTCCCGCTGGCCATGGCCACCCGCAAGGTCGCCCCGGCCGTGGCGGCCGGCTGCACCATGGTGCTCAAGTCCGCGAACCTGACCCCGCTGACCTCGCAGCTCTTCGCCGCCGTGATGCTCGAGGCCGGCCTGCCCGCCGGCGTGCTGAACCTGATCCCCACCTCCACCGCCGGTGCCACCACCGGGCCGCTGATCAAGGACTCCCGGCTGCGCAAGCTCTCCTTCACCGGCTCCACCGAGGTCGGCCGGCGGCTGCTCGCGGACGCTTCCGAGACCGTGCTGCGGACCTCGATGGAGCTGGGCGGCAACGCGCCCTTCGTGGTGTTCGAGGACGCCGACGTCGACGCCGCCGTGGCCGGGGCGATGCTGGCGAAGCTGCGGAACATGGGCGAGGCCTGCACCGCGGCGAACCGGTTCATTGTGCATGAGTCCGTGGCGGACGAGTTCGCGGAGAAATTCGCCGCGAAGATGAAGGACATGACCACGGCCCGCGGCACCGAGGCGGACTCCAAGGTGGGCCCGCTGATCGACGCGAAGAGCCGCGACAAGGTCCATGAGCTGGTGACCGACGCGGTCTCCGCGGGCGCCGTCACGGTGCTGGGTGGCTCCGCCGTCGAGGGTCCGGGCTACTTCTACCAGCCCACGATCCTCAAGGGCGTTACCGAGGGCACCCGGATCCTGACCGAGGAAATCTTCGGACCCGTCGCCCCGATCATCACCTTCGACACCGAGGACGAGGCCGTCCGGCTCGCGAACAACACCGAGTACGGCCTGGTGGCCTACGTCTTCACCAGGGACCTGAACCGGGGCATCCGGATGGGCGAACGCCTGGAAACCGGCATGCTGGGCCTGAACGCCGGCGTCGTGTCCAACGCGGCCGCGCCGTTTGGCGGCGTCAAGCAGTCCGGCCTGGGCCGCGAGGGCGGCCTCGAAGGCATCGAAGAGTACCTCTACACCCAGTACATCGGCATCGCCGACCCCTACGCCGGCTAGTTCCGGCGCAGCCGGCGCACGGCGCCGCGGAGCCTGGACCAGGACCGCGCGGCGCCGTGCCCGGTACCCTTCCCGGGCTGCAGGGCCGTGGCGCGCGGCGTCGGCACCCGGCGCCGCCAGCGGGCCGTCAGCGAGGGCGGCAGCCAGGTGGCGCGCAGCCGTGTCCGCCATGACGCATGCGCCCGCAACGCGTCCTGCACCGCTGCGATCCTGTCCGCGGGGGCGCCGCCGGGCCGTGGGGCACCGGCGGGGGAGTCCGTGTCCGGGCGGCCGTACTGTTGGCGTTCGTAGTCGCCGGTCAGGGCGTCCACGGCAGCGTGGGCCGGGGCGTCCACCCCGCCCGCTGCGCCCAGCGCCGCTGAACCGCGCAGCCGCGCCGAAAAGTGCCGCGGTGTTTCGCTGCTGTGCGGCGGGACCCGGAAGTCCGTGGCGAGGTCCCGCAGTTCGTCCCAGGCCGGGCCCGCGGACCCCGCCGCGCCGGTGTCGGACGCCTTGAGCCGCCGCCGCCGGACGCCGCCGCGGAGCAGGGCCGGGGCCGCCACCAGCAGCAGGACCAGCAGCAGCCCGCCGGCGCTGTACAGCAGGGCCGGCAGCGGGTTGCCGGTGCCGTCCTCGCCCGCGGCGGCGGGCGCCGGCAGCGGGGCCGGCGCGGGGGCCGACGTGGGCTTGGGGTCATCCTCAGGGACCAGACCGTCGTTGTTTTCGTTGGTGCTGGCCCCGCTGGGCGCCGCCGGCTCCGTGGCGTAGGCCGGCACCACGCCTCGGGAGGGTGTCGGCTCGAAAGCCACCCAGCCCACCCCCTGGAAGTAGAGTTCGGGCCAGGCATGCGCGTCGCGGGCGTCGACCTCGTACTCGGGCAGCGCCCCCTGGCCGGCGATCGACACGGTGGCCCCGGTGGCGCGGCCCGGGGCGTAGCCGACGGCGATCCGGCTGGGAATCCCCTCCAGCCGCGCCATCACGGCCATCGCCGAGGAGAAATGGATGCAGTAGCCGCTCTTCTGGGCCAGGAAGTCCGCGAGCACGGACAACCCGTTGCCGTCGTAGCCGCCCTGCACGGGGGACTGGAGCGAGTAGCTGAACTCCGCGGAGCGCAGGTAATTCTGGATTGCCATGGCCTTGGCGTAGTTGCTGCTGCTTCCCGCGGTGACGCTCTCGGCGGTCTGCCGCACGATCTGCGGAACGTTGGCGGGGGTCCGGGTGAAGGTGTCCGGCACCCCCTGCGCCCGGTCCGGGGAGTCCGCCAGCACCGCCCGGGTCAGCTTGGGGGCAACCGATGTCACCACATACTGCTGGTTGCGGGAGTTGGTGTCCAGGCCCTTGATGCTCAGCGTTGCCGGATCCCAGCTCCACCGGCCGGTCAGGCCGTTCACCGCCTGGGGCGCGTAGGGGACCGGCAGGTAGGGGCTGGTGAACTGGCCGGCGTTCACGGCCGTGACCACCCGGAGCTGTTCCTCGACGTTGGACTCGGGACCCGGGTCGATCCGTCCGGTGCCGGGCTGCCGGCTGGAGTCACGGTCATCCGGGGACCATGCGTCGCCGTCGAAGCTGTCCACAGTGACGGAGCGGAGATACGGCGCCTGGGCGGCGCTGGTGGCGTAGGTGATCCGCCCGTCTCCCGTGGGGCTGCGCAGGTTGTTGCCGAGGCTGATCATCGGGTTCAGGCCGCTGGCCGGGCCCCAGGGATTCAGCCGGGATCCCTGCGGGAAGGTGCCCTGGTCGAAGCCCGGGATGACCAGCTGGAACAGCAGCGTCAGGGCCAGCGCCATGGCTCCGGTGAGGGTGGCGCGCTTGAGCTGGCCGGGGTTGCGTGCCGTGTCCATCCGGGTCCGGGAGGCCGGATGGAACCAGTGGCTGCAGGCCAGGATCATCAGGTAGCCTGCCGCGGCCCCGGCGAACCCCAGCCAGCCGACGCTCTGTGGCTTCACCATGGCCGGCACCACCAGGACGGCCAGGACGCCGAGGCCGCTGGTTGCCGGCAGGGCGAGCGGGACGGCGAGGGCGTCGACCAGGATGACCACCAGGCCGAGCACCCCGCAGACCAGCAGCACGATCCCGGCGTTCGGCGCCACCGGGGAGCTCTCGGCCAGCACCGTCTCGCTGGCCCGCCGGAGGTAGCGCTGCAGCTGGGCCATGGTGTCCGCGGACGGGATGAAACCGGCGATGCTGTGCTGCCGGAAGAACGTCGAGGTGAGGACCAGGGCCAGTGCCGCGAAGCCGCCGGCGCCGACCAGGATACCGCGCAGCCGCAGGGCCCGGAGCCCTGCCATGGCCAGCGCGACGGTGAACACCGTGGTCAGCACTGACGGGTACCAGGCCCAGCCGCGCAGCACACCGTTGAGGCCCAGCGCCGCGCCGGAGACGGCCAGCGGGACTGCGACCCCCATGGCCCAGGGTTCGACGCCGGCCCCGGTCCGGCCCGCGCCGCCGCCGGGGGCGGGCGGCGTTCCGGGGCCGGGCGCGGACGCTTCCGGGGCCATGCTGCGCTGCGGTGTCAGGGTCATCGCCGGCCTCCCGCGGCGCGCCGGACCTCGGCGGCAGCCTCCAGGCCGGCGGCAGCCTGCAGCCCGGCGGCGCCGCCCTGGTCGAAGGCTGCCCAGGCGGCCGGCAGCGGGGTGGCCGCGGTGACGGCCGCCGCGCGCCAGCCCCCGCGGCGCAGGATTTCCAGGACGGGGCCGGCGTCGGACGGACGGTCGGTGACCAGCAAGGCGAAGGCATTCGCGCCGAAGCCTGCCGCCGGCGCCAGCGCCCGGGCCTCCGCCGGCGTGAGGCGCCCGAGGATGGCAAGGATGGGCCCGCGCAGCCGGTGCGCGGAGAGCTTGTCCATCAGCCGGTCGTCGAAAGGCTGCGGCCCGGCGTCGGACGAGGCGTGCCGGGGACCGCTGAGCGCGATGGCGGCGAGGCTCTCGGCTATGGACTGCAGGCCGCCGGCCCCGGTGAACTCGTCCGCGTCCGGTTCCGGCGCCGAAGGCGAATTCAGGAAGGCGGGCCCGCCGGCGGGGTCCAGGCAGCGCAACGCGTAGTTGCGTTCACCGAGGTGGGTGCTGATGGACATGGCGGCGGTGACGGCCCATTCGAAGGTGTCGCTGGTGACCAGCTCGTGGCCGTCCGCGGTTCCGCCGGAAACGTACCCGGCGCCCTGGGCGTAGGCGTGGAACCGCTGGTCCAGGATGATCGTGGCCTCCGGCGTGGTGACGGATTCCTCTTGCCGCACCATCAGGGCGCCGTGGCGGGCCGTTGCCGCCCAGTGCACCCGGCGCATCGGATCGCCGTGCCGGTATTCGCGGGTCATGATGTCGTCGTCGCTGGGGTTGGCGCGGATCCGGGTCGCGGTGACGCCGTCGCTGCCGCGTGCGCCGGCCAGACCGGTCACCGGGAGCTCGACGGCGGCCGGGGTCACCGTGAGCAGGTCGCCGTCGTCGATCGCGTGGCGGTGGACGGAGAGCCCGAAGGGGTCGCTGAATTCGGCGGTGACCGGCCCGATCAGGAACTGGCCGCGTTTGGCGCTCCGCAGCTGGTATTCGTAGCGGCTGGTCCCCGCGGCGGCGGTCCGCGCCGGGAAGCGGAACACCGGGGAGTGTCCGAACCGGTCCGGCAGTTGCTCCTCCATCAGGGCCTGGCCGGATCCGGGCCCGGTGCGGGCCACCGCCAGCCGGACTGTTGTCGTGGCCGAAGTCTCCACCGGGGCCGGGCTGAATTCGCGGTAGACCCGGAACCGGGGCTTGAGCACACGGGTCCCGGCGAGGGACAACAGCGGCAGGACCAGCAGCAGGAGCGCCAGCGCCAGCAGGTCGCGGCGTCCCATCACCTGCGCGGCCAGCAGCGAGAACACGCCGGCCCCCAGCAGGCCCCAGCCGCGGGAGCTGAAGATGTGCCTCGGGAACAGGTCCAGCAACGCCACGGCCGCGTCAGCCCCCTAGCGTCCGGTGGGCTGGGTCGAGGGCCGTGCCGCGTCCTGGCCCACCGGCACCTTCGCCAGGATGGAGCGGATCACGCTTTGCGGGGTCTCCCCGGTGCTGGCGGCCTTGCGGTCCAGGATGATCCGGTGCGCCAGCACCGATTCGGCGACGCTCACGACGTCGTCCGGCAGCACGAAGTCCCGGCCCTCCAGGGCGGCGGTGGCCTTCGCCGCGCGGAGCAGCTGCAGCATGGACCGGGGGCTCGCGCCCAGCCGCAGCAGGGCGCTCTCCCGGGTGGCACGGCCCAGGGCCACGGTGTATTCCTTGATCGAGCGGGAAACGTACACCTGCTGGACGGTGGCAATCATGGCGGCCACCTCGTCCGCGCTGACCACGGCCGTGACCCGGGTCAGCGGGGACGTGGCCTGGTGGGTCTCGAGCATCTCCATCTCGGCGTCCCGGTCCGGGTAGCCCATCGAGATCCGGGCCATAAAGCGGTCGCGCTGCGCTTCCGGGAGCGGATAGGTGCCCTCCATTTCGATCGGATTCTGCGTCGCCACCACCATGAAGGGTTCGTCCAGCTGGTAGGAGTTCCCGTCCACCGTGACCTGGTGTTCCTCCATGCATTCCAGCAGGGCGGACTGGGTCTTGGCCGAGGCGCGGTTGATCTCGTCGCCGATCACAATGTTCGCGAAGACCGCGCCGGGCCGGAACTCGAACATCCGGGAGGCCTGGTTGTAGATGGACACGCCCGTCACGTCGGAGGGCAGCAGGTCCGGGGTGAACTGGATCCGGCTGACCGAGCAGTCGATGGTGCGCGCCAGGGTCTTGGCCAGCAGGGTCTTGCCGACCCCCGGGACGTCCTCGAGGAGCAGGTGGCCCTGGGCGAGCAGCACGGTGAGGGCCAGTTTGGCCGCTTCGGCCTTTCCGTCGATCACGGTGTTGATGGCGCGCAGGATGCGCTCGCTGGCGGCGTGGAAGGCCGCGGCCTCCATCGGCCCGGGCAGTGCGGCCCCGTGTTTGCGCGCGCCTGATCCCACCGCGGCGGCCCGTGTCTCACCTGCCCCTGTCACACCGGCTCGCGCCGGGAGGTCGTGCGGCTCGGGCAGTGCTTCGTCCACGGAGGTGCGTCGGTGGTAGTCCATCGGCAGCCTTTCAGCCCTGGTGCGGCCCGGGCGGAGCGGCAGGAAAGCCGGTCCCGCCTCTGGTGCACGCCTGTCTTGGTATCAGCGTACTAACACAACTGACAAAGCAGACAGAGAGTTCCGGGGTAATTCTGCGTCCGGGCCGCGGCTAGGCTGGAAGGATGTGCGACCCGCTGACTCCCGCCCCCTTCCGCGAGACCGGCAGCGACGGAAGCGGCGGCGCTTCGTCCAAGACCGGCCCGTCCGGCCGGAAGCCGTATCCGCCGGCCCCGGAGCCACTGCCCGTCCCGGTGATGGACAACCACACCCACCTGGACTTTCCGGACGCCGGGACGGCGGTCAGCATCAAGGACGCCCTCGACGCCGCGGAGGCCGTCGGGGTCCGGGGAGCCGTGCAGGTGGGGTGTGACCTGGAGTCGTCCCGTTTCACCGTGCAGGCGGTGGACCAGGATGCCCGGCTGCTGGGCGCCGTCGCGCTGCACCCCAACGACGCCCCGGCCTACGCCGCCCGCGGCGAGCTGGAAGAAGCGCTGGCGGAGATCGAAGCGCTGGCGGCGCACCCGCGGATCCGTGCCATCGGCGAGACCGGACTGGATTTCTTCCGCACCGAGGGGGAGGGGCTGGCCCATCAGCGGTACTCGTTCCGCCGCCACATCGATATCGCCAAACGGCTCGGCCTGACGCTGCAGATCCACGACCGCGACGCCCACGATGACGTGGTGCAGGTGCTCCGCGAGGAGGGCGCCCCGGAGCGTGTGGTGTTCCACTGCTTCTCGGGCGGCGAGGAGCTCGCCCGGATCTGCAACAGTGCGGGCTGGTACATGTCTTTCGCGGGCACGGTGACCTTCAAAAACGCGGCGAACCTGCGCGCGGCACTGGCCATTGCCGACCCGGCGCGGATCCTGGTCGAGACCGACGCCCCGTTCCTCACCCCGCACCCGCACCGGGGGAGGCCGAACGCCAGTTACATGGTCCCGTACACGGTCCGGGCCATGGCCGAATTGACAGGCGCCGAGCTCTCCGCGCTGTGCACCCAGCTGGCCGAAAATACCGTGCAGGCATACGGATCCTGGGACTAAAACCCACATCCGGCGTCACTCTGGCAACATACGGGGTATGCACAAATTCTTGGTTGGTTTATAACGCTACGGTTACAGTGGTCAACTATTAGCCGGGGTCGGGGAAGGCCTTCGGATAATTTCACTACCTCAGGGCGCGCACCGTGGCAAAGGATCCACGTGTGCGCTCTCGTTTGGAAGTGTGGCGGTGCCCGCGTTTTCCGCAAATATCCGGACCTGTTCCGGAACGGCCCTTTGGGGGTGTTTGCGCCGGGGAAACGTGCGCGCTTTTCCCCGTGCCCGGATGGTCCGAAAGATATGGGCAATCGTGGTCAAGTTCTTCACATCGGATGGCAAGTTCAGCTTCGTCAAGGTCGGTGCGCAGCTGGTGGTGCTCGTGGCACTCGTGCTGGGCCTGGTCGCCTTTGTTGGCAACAACAAGACGGTCACCCTCAACGTCGACGGAAAAGTGAGCTCCGTCCAGACTTTCGGCGGCACCGTCGGCCAGGTGGTCCGCGGCGCCAAGGTGGAGCTGCAGGCCGCGGACAAGGTGTCGCCCTCGGCTGAGTCGCATGTGCAGGACGGATCCGTCATCAAGGTGAACCTCGCCAAGGCCGTCAAAGTCAACCTGGACGGCGCGGAGCGGACCATTAACACCACCTCCCCGACCGTCGAAGGGCTCGTGACCGAACTCGGCGTCGCCCCCGCCTCGGAGATTTCGGTTCCCAAGGACGCCCAGCTGGCCGTCTCCGGCTCCTTCGTTAGCATCACGACGCCGAAGGCCGTCACGCTCGTGGCGGACGGCAAGGCCAGCAAAACCACCACGACCGCGGCAACAGTCGCCGGTCTCCTCGCCGACGCCGGCGTCAAACTCGGCGCCAGCGACCGCACCTCGCAGCCCGGCAACGCCCCGGTCGTGAACAACATGGTGGTCAAGGTCTCCCGCGTCGACGTGACCAAGACCGCGGCCACCACCGAAGCCGTCCCGTTCGAGACGCTGACCGCCGAGGACGCCGCCCTGCCCAAGGGCGAGCAGAAGGTCGTTCAGGCCGGTGTTGCCGGCACCATCAGCAAGAGCTTTAAGCTGGTCCTCGTGGACGGCCGTATCGCCTCGAAGACGCTCGTGGCCCAGAAAGTCACCCGCGAGCCGGTCACCGAGAAGGTCAGCATCGGCACCAAGGAAAAGCCCAAGGTGGAGTCGGCCGCCAGCGCAGCGGCCAGCACCGGCGGCAACACCGGGGCCGCTGCCCCGGCGATGATGAACGAAGCCATGTGGGACAAGATCGCGCAGTGCGAGTCCGGCGGCAACTGGTCCATCAACTCCGGCAACGGCTACTACGGCGGACTCCAGTTCGACGTCCAGACCTGGCTCGGTTCCGGCGGCGGCGCGTACGCACCGAACGCCAGCCAGGCCAGCAAGGCCCAGCAGATCGCCGTCGCCAACCGGGTGTACGCGCAGCGCGGCCTGCAGCCCTGGGGTTGCGGTTGGGCAGCCTCCAGCTGACACCCCACCACGGCGGAACACATCAAGGCCGGTCCCGGATCCGGGGCCGGCCTTCGCCGTTGCCGCCGCGGGATAGGATACCTAGGTGACTGAACCGACCCCCTCCGCCCCTGCCGAGCCTGCCGGAAATCTGCCCTCCGGCGCCCCGGCGCAGCTTCTGGGCGCCACCGACATCCGCAGGCTGGCCGAGGAAATCGGGGTCCGCCCCACCAAGACGCTGGGCCAGAATTTCGTCATCGACGGCAACACCATCCGGCGGATCGTCGCCGCCGCGGACATCGGCGCGGAGGAGACGGTCCTGGAGGTCGGCCCGGGCCTCGGCTCGCTGACCCTGGGCCTGCTGGACGCTGCCAAGTCGGTCGTCGCCGTCGAGATCGACCCGGTCCTCGCCGGCAGGCTCCCCGCCACCGTCGCCCGGTGGCGGCCCGACGCCGTCGCGGACTTCCACCTGGTCCTTGCCGACGCCATGAAGGTGACCGAGCTTCCGGTGCAGCCGACAGCGCTGGTGGCCAACCTTCCCTACAACGTGGCGGTGCCCGTGGTCCTGCACCTGCTGCAGCACTTCCCGAGCCTGCGCCACGGCCTGGTCATGGTCCAGGACGAGGTCGCCGACCGGCTCGCGGCGCCCCCGGGCTCCAAGACCTACGGCGTCCCGTCCGTCAAGGCTGCCTGGTACAGCGGCATGCGCAAGGCCGGAGTGATCGGAATGAACGTCTTCTGGCCGGCACCCAAGATCCACTCCGGACTCGTCGCCTTCACCCGCCGGGAACCGCCGGCCACCACGGCCACCCGGGAAGAGGTCTTCGCCGTGATCGACGCGGCCTTCGCACAGCGGCGCAAGACCCTCCGGGCCGCGCTGGCCGGCTGGGCCGGCAGCGCTGCCGAAGCCGAACGCTGCCTCCGGGCCGCCGGGGTCGACCCCACCGCACGGGGCGAAGTGCTTGATGTCGCCGCCTTCGCCCGCATTGCCGAAGCGCACGCCCAGCCCGCTTCCTGACCGGGACTGCCGCGGTGCCTGCTTGGAGCCACAGCCCGCCATGCCATAGCGTGGAGCCATGAACGCAGTGAGAGGGCGCTTTTCCGCGAGGACTGTCCGGGTCAAGGCACCCGGCAAAGTAAACGTCTCACTGGATGTCGGACCGCTGCGCGCGGACGGCTACCACTCGGTGGCGAGCGTGTACCTGGCCGTGTCCCTGTATGAAGAGGTCGCCGCCACCAGCACGGACACCGGCGGGATAACGGTCAGCATCAGCCCGGCCAGCACCCTGGACCTGGACGGCGTGGACATCCCGCTCGACGAGCGCAACCTGGCGTACAAGGCCGCGGCCATCATGGCCGACGTCTCCGAGCACTCCACCGGCGTCCACCTCGAAATCACCAAGCGGGTTCCCGTCGCCGGGGGCATGGGCGGCGGCTCGGCCGACGCCGCGGCCACCCTGCTGGCCTGCGACGCGCTGTGGAACAGCGGACTCTCGCGGGACGAACTGGCTCACCTCGCTGCCGAGCTCGGGGCCGACGTGCCGTTCTCCCTGCTGGGAGGGACCGCCGTCGGACTGGGCCTGGGCGACGAACTCTCCCCGGCGCTGGTCAAGGCGCAGACGGACTGGGTGCTCGTCACCGCGGACTTCGGCCTGCCCACCCCGGAGGTCTACAAAACCCTCGACCGGCTGCGCGCGGACGAAGGGGTGGAGGTCGAGGCGCCCACCGCCGTCGATCCCCGCGTCCTCGCCGCCCTCCGCAGCGGCGACGCCGACGCGCTCAGCCGGGTCCTGGTCAACGACCTGCAGCGCGCCTCGATCGAGCTGGCACCCGGGCTGCGCGACGTCCTGGGGCTGGGCGAATCCTGCGGCGCGATCGCGGGAATCGTCTCCGGCTCCGGTCCCACCGTGGCACTCCTGGCGCACAGCCCCGCCGCTGCCGAAGGACTCGCTGACGACCTGCGCCACCACGGCCTCGACGCCCTGGCGGTCCACGGCCCGGTGCACGGCGCACGCATCATCTCCGATACGCTCCTTTAAGAGGATTGTGGTCGTGATCCGCCCGGCATCCCGGGCCCGGGTCCGCCGAACCCCGCTCAACAGTAATTTTCTCTAGGAAAGCAGTTCCCAGTGGCACACCTGCTCGGCGGCGAGAACCTCACGGTCTCGTACGCAACCCGTACCGTCCTCGATGGCATTACCCTCGGCCTTGAAGAAGGCGACCGGATCGGCATGGTGGGCCGCAACGGTGACGGCAAGTCGACCCTCATGCGACTGCTGGCGATGCGCTCCACCCCGGACTCCGGCCGGGTGACCAAGCGCAGCGAGGTCAATATCGGCTACCTGGACCAGAGCGACGTGCTCGACGGGGACCTCACCGTCGGTGCCGCGATCGTCGGCGACCAGGCAGACTATGAATGGGCCCGCAACCCCCAGATCCGCGAAGTCATGGGCGGCCTGGTGTCCGACGTCGACTGGCACGCCAACGTCCATGCACTCTCCGGCGGGCAGAAGCGGCGCGTGGCGCTGGCCAAGCTGCTGATCGAGGACCACGACGTCATTATGCTCGACGAGCCCACCAACCACCTCGACGTCGAAGGCGTCGCCTGGCTGTCCCGGCACCTGAAGACCCGCTGGCGGGCCAACCAGGGCGCCTTCCTCGTGGTCACCCACGACCGCTGGTTCCTCGATGAAGTCTGCAACAAGACGTGGGAAATCCACGACGGCATCATGGACCCGTTCGACGGCGGCTACGCCGCGTATGTGCTGGCCCGCGCCGAACGCGACCGCTCGGCGTCGGTCATGGAAAGCAAGCGCCAGCAGCTGGTGAAGAAGGAACTGGCATGGCTCCGGCGCGGTGCCCCTGCGCGCACGGCCAAGCCGAAGTTCCGGATCGAGGCGGCCAACGCCCTGATCGCGGACGTCCCCGAGCCGCGCGACTCGACGGCGCTGAGCAAGATGGCCACCGCCCGGCTGGGCAAGGACGTCCTGGACCTCGAGAACGTTTCCCTCGACTTTCTCGGCGGCGACGCCGGGCAGAAGCTCTTCGACAACATCACGCTGCGGCTCGCCCCTGGTGAACGGCTGGGCCTGGTGGGTGTCAACGGCGCCGGCAAGACCACGCTGCTGAAGCTGCTCAACGGCGAGATCCAGCCCAGCTCCGGGAAGGTGAAGCGGGGCAAGACGGTGGTCACTGCGGTCCTGACCCAGGAGGTCAAAGAACTCGACGACGTCTCGGACCTGCGGGTCATCGAGGTGATAGAGCGGGAAAAGCGCTCGTTCAATGTCGGCGGCAAGGAATTCACCGCCGGACAGCTCGTGGAACAGCTGGGCTTCACCAATGAGAAGCAGTGGACTCCGGTCAAGGACCTCTCCGGTGGCGAACGCCGCCGGCTCCAGCTCCTGCGCCTGCTGGTGGGGGAGCCCAACGTGCTGATGCTCGACGAGCCCACCAACGACCTCGACACGGACACCCTGGCCGCCGTCGAGGACGTGCTGGACGGCTGGCCCGGCACCCTCGTCGTCGTCAGCCACGACCGCTACCTGCTCGAACGCGTCACCGACCACCAGATGGCACTGCTGGGCGACGGCAAGATCCGGGCGCTGCCGCGCGGCGTGGACCAGTACCTGGAGCTGCGCGAGGCGGCGCTGGCCGGGTCCACCATCACCGGCGGCGGCAACCCGGTCACCGCCGCGGGCGGAGCGTCGGCCCCCGCCGCCGCCGGACCGTCCGAGGCCGAGAAGCGGGATGCCCGCAAGGCCAAGAACCGGATCGACCGCCAGCTGGGCAAGCTGCAGCAGCAGGAGGACAAGATCCACGCCCAGATGACGGCCGGTGCCGGGGACGCCTCCAAGTTCGACGAGCTCGCAGCCCTGAACGCCAAGCTCCAGGAACTCGCCGCCGAACGCGAGGCCCTCGAACTCGAATGGCTCGAGGCCCTCGAAGTCCTCGGCGAGTAGCTCTGCCCGCGCCGGCGCCGGGTTGGGTGCCGCAGCCGGCGCCCGCGCCCGCGCCGGCGCCTGCGTTACCGCGGGACATGCCCGTCCGTGGCTTCAGCACTGGGCATGCCCCCTCCCACCCCTCAGGACAAAGGGACATGCCCAGCGTCTGGGCTCAGGAATGAGCAGATTGCCCATATGTCCACTGCCCGCGGCCACGGGAGGGCATGTCCTCGGGTGGCCGCGGACCAGGGCGGCTGGGCATGCCCTGTTCGCGTCCCGAGGAATGGGCATGCTTCTTCCCGCCCTCCAGGACTAGGGGGCATGCCCAGCGGCCGGGCTCAGGAAGGAACATAGTGCCGGTATGTCCATTGCGCGCGACCAGGGGAGGGCATGTCCCTCGGGTGGCCGCGGACCAGGACGGCTGGGCGTGCCCTGTTCGCGTCCCGAGGAATGGGCATGCTTCTTCCCGCCCTCCAGGACTAGGGGACATGCCCAGCGTCTGGGCTCAGGAATGAGCAGATTGCCCATATGTCCACTGCCCGCGGCCAGGGGAGGGCATGTCCCGCGAAGTTCTGTTGCTGCCTGTCTGCTGGGAGAGGGTCCTGGGCGTTGTGGCTACTGCCCGGCGCCAATCCGTTTCCGCAGGAGCACTTTTCTCAGAGTGAGGCCGGGAAACGGTTATCCGGAAGCGTGCGTCTAAGCGAGGAACGAGCGAGCACGCGCAGGATGGCCGTTTCGCGGACTCACCGAATGACAGCCGGCCGGGCTCAGGACTGGCCGCGCAGACTCAGGCCTCGCTGCGGAGCTCCGGGTCCTTTTGCAGGCCGGTGAGGCCGTTCCAGGCGAGGTTGACCAGGTGCGCGGCGACTTCGCGCTTGTCCGGGGTCCGGCTTTCCTGCCACCACTGCCCGGTCATCGCCACCATGCCGACGAGCATCTGGGCGTACATGGCGCCGTCGGCGGAGCCAAAGCCGCGGTGCGCGAACTCGTCGGCCAGGATGTACTCCACCCGCTTTGTCACCTGCGAGAGCAGGGTCGAGAACGCGCCTTCGGGCTGCGACGGCGGGGCATCGCGCATCAGGATCCGGAACCCGTCCGTCCGGTCCTCGATGTAGCCCAGCAGTGCCAGGGCAGCCCGTTCGACCTGGACGCGCGGCTTGGCCTCCCCGGAGAGCGCATCGTTGATGGAGTTGAGCAAGATCCGGAACTCGTACTCCACCACCTGGGTGTAGAGGCCTTCCTTGGAGCCGAAGTGCTCGTAGATTACCGGCTTCGAGACGCCGGCTGCAGCAGCGATCTCTTCGAGGGTGGTCCCGTCCAGGCCGCGGAGTGCGAAGAGTGCCCGCCCGATGCCGATCAGCTGGATGCGGCGCTGCGGCCCGGTCATCCGCGTCCTGGGGATGTAGCCCGGAGCCCGCACCGGCCTGCCGGTGCGGTGGTCCGCCCCTCCGGACACGCCTGCGCTGTTGCTCACAGCACCATCATGCCCTACGGCCGTCGCCGCCCGCCCGGCTGCTGAGTCGCACGAGCAACATCCTTCGTGGCAGAATTGTCTCTTGTGCCACCGGCTTGATGCGTTGGCACGGTCCGCTCTGGTGTAATGGCAGCACCCCGGCCTTTGGAGCCGTGGAGTATAGGTTCGAGTCCTATGGGCGGAACTGCCGCGCGCGGCCGGCAGGACCGGTCCCGGCGGACGCGGTCCTGCGGCAGTCCAGTAGGATGAAGAGGATGCCGCGACCGGAATGCGGTCCGGCACGGACACGCGGCGCCGGCAACGAGGTGGACCACCTGGCTGTCGCCCACGGGTCAACTGAGATCGACCGAGCAGTGGCACTGAGTCAGGCTACTGAGCAAGGAGAGCCCGTACGTGAGCCCCGAGAACACCGGCCCCGCCGCCGTCATTGTCCTAGCTGCAGGTGCCGGTACCCGGATGAAGTCCCGTACCCCCAAGATCCTCCACGAAATCGGCGGACGCTCCCTCGTTGGCCACGCCCTTAACGCCGCCCGTGCCCTCCGGCCGCGCGAGCTGGCCCTGGTGGTCCGCCACGAACGCGAGCGGGTCGCCTCGCACATTGCCGAGATCGATCCGCAGGCACTGATCGTCGACCAGGACGACGTCCCCGGCACCGGCCGCGCCGTCGAAGCCGCCCTCGAAGCCCTCGACGCGCTTCACCCCGAGCGCCGGCTGAGCGGCACCGTCGTCGTCACTTACGGCGACGTGCCGCTCCTCACCGGCGAACTCCTGTCCGAGCTGGTCGCTGTGCACGAGGCCGACGGCAACGCCGTCACCGTGCTCACCGCCGTCCTCGACGACGCCACCGGCTACGGCCGCATCCTGCGCGGCGCGGACGGGACCGTCACCGGCATCCGCGAACACAAGGACGCCAGCGACGCCGAGCGCGAGATCCGGGAGATCAACTCCGGCATCTACGCTTTCGACGCCGCTGCGTTGCGCGACTCCCTGGCGCACGTCACCACCGACAACGCCCAGGGCGAGAAATACATCACCGACGTCCTCTCGCTGGCCCTCGCCGCCGGCGGCAGGGTCGCCGCAGTCGTCACGGAGGACCGCTGGCAGGTTGAAGGCGCGAACGACCGCGTGCAGCTCTCCGCCCTCGGCGCGGAACACAACCGGCGCATCGTCGAGGCCTGGATGCGCGCCGGCGTCACCGTCGTCGACCCGGCCACCACCTGGATCGACGCCACGGTGACCCTCGACGAGGATGTCCGCCTGCTGCCCAACACCCAGCTGCACGGCGCCACCACCGTGGCGCGCGACGCCGTCGTCGGCCCGGACACCACGTTGACCGACGTCCGGATCGGTGAGGGCGCCAAGGTGGTCCGCACCCACGGGTCCGGCTCCACGATCGGCGCCAACGCGAGCGTCGGCCCGTTCACCTACCTGCGCCCCGGCACCGTCCTGGGCGAGACCGGCAAGATCGGCGCGTTCTACGAAACAAAGAACGTCACCATCGGCCGCGGCTCGAAGCTCTCCCACCTCGGCTACGCCGGCGACGCGGAGATCGGCGAGGACACCAACATCGGCTGCGGCAACATCACGGCCAACTACGACGGCGAGAAGAAGCACCGCACGGTGATCGGCTCCGGTGTCCGCACCGGTTCCAACACCGTGTTCGTGGCCCCGGTCCAGATCGGTGACGGCGCGTACAGCGGCGCGGGCGCCGTGATCCGCAGCGACGTGCCCGCCGGCGCCCTGGCGCTGTCGCTGGCCAAGCAGCGGAACTCCGAGGGCTGGGTCGTGTCGCACCGCCCGGGCTCCATCTCCGCCGCGCTGGCCGAGGCCGCCGGCGCCACCTCAACATCTTCCAGTACTCCGGCATCGACAGAAGAGGGCTAGCAAACATGAGCGAAATTACGGCACACGGGGAGAAGAAGCTGGTGCTTGCCGCCGGGCGGGCACACCCGGAGCTGGCGCGCGAAATCGCCAAGGAGCTGGGCACCGAACTGTTGCCCTTGGACGCCTACGACTTCGCCAACGGCGAGATCTACGTCCGGGCCGGCGAAAGCGTCCGCGGCACCGATGCCTTCGTGATCCAGGCGCACCCGGCACCGCTGAACAACTGGCTCATGGAGCAGCTGATCATGATCGATTCGCTCAAGCGGGCTTCCGCCAAGCGCATCACCGTGGTCTCGCCGTTCTACCCCTACGCCCGCCAGGACAAGAAGGGCCGCGGCCGCGAGCCGATCTCGGCCCGCCTGGTCGCGGACCTGTACAAAACCGCCGGCGCCGACCGCATCATGAGTGTGGACCTGCACACCTCGCAGATCCAGGGCTTCTTCGACGGCCCCGTGGACCACCTGATGGCGATCCCGCTCCTCGCGGACTACATCCGCACCCGCGTCGGCTCCGACAAGATCACGGTCGTTTCGCCGGACACCGGCCGCGTCCGCGTGGCCGAGCAGTGGGCCGAACGCCTCGGCGGCGCACCGCTGGCCTTCGTGCACAAGAGCCGCGACCTCACGGTGCCCAACCAGGCGGTCTCCAAGACCGTGGTGGGCCAGATCGAAGGCCGCACCTGCGTGCTGATCGACGACATGATCGACACCGGCGGGACCATCTCCGGCGCCGTCCAGGTGCTCAAGAACGCCGGCGCCAAGGACGTCATCATCGCGGCGACCCACGCGGTGTTCTCGGACCCGGCCTCGCAGCGCCTCGCCGAATCCGGCGCCCGCGAAGTGGTGGTCACCAACACCTTGCCGATCTCCGCGAGCAAGCACTTCCCGCAGCTCACCGTGCTCTCCATCGCACCGCTGATCGCCCGGGCCATCCGCGAAGTGTTCGACGACGGCTCCGTCACGAGCCTCTTCGACGGCAACGCGTAGCAGCCGCCCTGCCGGGCCCCGTTTTCGCGACGGGGCCCGGCACTGCTAAACTCGTTCCGATACCTTGGCGAGGGAGAGCGCCGGCTTTGACAGCCGGACAGCTGGTCTCCGTTATCGACTGGGTCTGAATCTCCCTTCGGAAGGGCGGCCCGGCCGCCCGGCGTTGAAGGTCGCTGACAGACCTCCGCCCTTGCTGAACACCGCTAGTCCCTGAGGAGACACCCATGGCTGAGCAGAAGCTCGCAGCAGAAGTACGCACCGAATTCGGCAAGGGCTTTGCCCGCCGCGCCCGTATGGCCAACCTGATCCCGGCCGTCATCTACGGCCACGGCGCCGAGCCGATCCACATCACCCTCCCGGCCAAGGCCACCACCCTGGCCGTCCGCACCGCCAACGCCCTGCTGTCCCTGGACATCAACGGTGAAGAGCACCTGGCGCTGGTCAAGGACATCCAGCGCAACCCGATCAAGCAGATCATCGAGCACCTGGACCTGCTGACCGTCCGCAAGGGCGAGAAGGTCACCGTGGACGTCAACGTCCACGTCTCCGGTGAAGTTGCCCCCGGCAACGTCCACAACCTCGAGATGACCACCGTCTCGCTTGAGGCCGAGGCCACCCACGTGCCGTCCGCCGTCGAGGTCAGCATTGAAGGCCGCGCTGCCGGCGAGCACATCCACGCGGCCGACCTGGTCCTGCCGAAGGGCACCGTGCTGCTGACCGACCCCGAAGCCCTGGTCGTCAACGTCTCCGAGGCCGTCGAAATCGCTCTCGAGGAAGAAGAGACCGGCGCCGAGGCCCCGGCCGCCGAAGCCGCGGAAGCCGAAGAGTCCTCCGAGGCTGCTGCCGAGTAATTCCGGCGTATTCTCAGGTGGCCGGGTCCCTACGGGGCCCGGCCGCCGTCGTTTTCGCTCCCGCGCCCCGCGCCCCGCGCCGCTATGAAGGATGGATCCATGACTGACACCTGGCTGATCGTAGGCCTCGGCAATCCGGGTTCCGAGTACGCCCACAACCGGCACAACGTCGGCCAGATGGTGCTCGACGAACTGGCGCACCGGGTCGGCGGCGGCTTCAAATCGCATAAGTCGCGGGCGCAGGTCCTTGAAGGCAGGCTGGGCATCGGCGGCCCCCGGGTGGTGCTGGCTAAGCCGATGAGCTACATGAACGTCTCGGGCGGCCCGGTGTCCGCGCTGGCGAAGTTCTTCGATATCGAGCCGGATCACGTCGTTGCCGTCCACGACGAGATCGACATTCCCTTTAACACGGTCAAACTCAAGATCGGCGGCGGCGAGGGCGGCCACAACGGGCTGCGCGACATCTCCAAGGCGCTGGCAACGAAGGACTACCTGCGCGTGCGGGTGGGCGTGGGGCGGCCGCCGGGCCGGATGGACACCGCTGACTTTGTGCTGCGGGACTTCGCCACGCCGGAGAAGAAAGAACTGCCGTTCCTGATCGACGAGGCAGCCGACGCCGTCGAGGCGCTGGTGCGCGACGGACTCCAGTCAGCCCAGCAAAAGTTCCACCCCGCGAAGGCCCAGTAACCCCCGCCTCCGGGCCCCGACGGCGGGGACCCGGACGCCGCCCGCCCATCTCACGGACCGGATTTCCTTTCCAAGCGTCCGGCCATGCCGTTATGATCTGTCTACTCTGTTGTCGGGGGATAGGGTTACGCTACTTCTAGGCGGACGGGCTGGGGATTGCCGTCCGCAGAGCGGTAAGAGGAAACTGTATGTCGAGGGATTCACTGGGCTGGGGGAATGTTTCCATTGCATTGGCACCTGCCGAAGTCCAAGAGGCCGCGGGGGCGGTGAGCAGACACGCGTGGTCGGGACTGGCACGTGGTGCCGACGCTGACCGTGTCCGGAACGCCCTCACCGCACCCGACAGCATGGGTGTGGTCATCACGGGGGATCGGGGCGTAGGAAAATCCCTGGTCGGGCGCAGTGCCCTCGCGGGCTTCGGTCCCGACGTCTACACCCTGCAGCTGAGAACCACCGGCTCAGGCTCAGCCACACCCTACGGATGCCTGGCGTTCACCCTGGCCCGGCTGCCGCAAAGCGCCCTCGGATCACCCACCGCGATCCTGCACGGCATCACCTCGCTGATCCGCAATGACGCCGCGGGACGAAAGTGCATCATCCTGCTGGACAACGCGGGCCCCCTGGACGAACAAAGCACCGGGGTCCTGCTCAACCTGCTGCAAACCGGCACGGCCAAGCTGGTCGCCACCGCGCAGCGCACCACCGACCTGCCGCCCGACTTCTACTGGCTCATCACCTCCGGCCAGCTGGCCGAGGTACGGCTCGCGAACATGACCGAGATCGAAACCCAGCAGGTGCTCCAGGCCGCCCTCGGACACCGGGTCTCGACGGCCCTGGCTTCGCAGCTGCATGAACTCGTCGGTGGCAGCCCCACTCTGCTGCAGGCCGTGGTCTCCGAGCAGATCGAACGGGGCAACCTGGTGCTGTCCGGCTCGGTGTGGACGCTGGTCGACGAGGTCGTCCTGGACGGCAGGACCGCCCTGGAGGATATCGTCAGGGCGCGGTACGCCAGGGAGTCACCGGAGGCGCGCGAGGTCATCGAGGTCCTCTCCTGCGCGCGCTCCATGTCCCTGTCCCGGCTGGCGAGGATGTACGGCCCCGGGCTGATAGCGGACATGGAAGAGGCGGGGCAGATCGTCGTCGACCGCACCGACCGGCACTTCGTTACGCTGGGGGACCGGTATTTGGGGGATATTGTCCGGAACTGGCTCAGCGTGGAGCGCCGGTTGGAGCTGCGCGACAAGGTCCCGGGACATCAGGAAGATCAGCTGGCGGAGCTCACAGTCGAGGACCTGCTTGCCTACGCGGCGTGGACGCACGACTGCCATGCCGAGCTGGCGCCGGCCCATGCGCTGGCCGCGGCCCAGGCCGCCGTCCGCCTGTTCGACCCGAAGTTTGCGCTCAAATGCGCCGGCAGTATCAGCTCCGGGGACAGTGAGTGGGCGGAAGGACAACTGCAGAAGGCCGCCGCGTACCTGCAGCTGGGGCTTCCGCTCCAGGCGATGTCCTCCCTCGACGACGTCTCCGATGCGCAGGTCAACCGGCTCGGGCCGGAGGCCTTTGCCGAGCTGGTCGCGGCCAGGGCCGATTGCATGGCGTGGCTGGAGGACCGTTGCGGGAAGGTCCCCGAACTCATCCGCCAGGCCCGGCTGAGGCTGCAGGAATTCACCCGGGACGGGGAACCGGCCGGCACGAGGGTCCTGGCCCGCGCGGGGCTCTGCCTGGACCTGTGCGAGTTCAACTACCTGTCCTTCATTGGCGACTACGAGCCGATGATGGACCGGCTCCGGGCCGCCGCAACGGCCGCCGACGCCGACGCCATCAACCCGGTCCACCGACTCCGGACCTCGATCATCCTGATGGAAGCCCTGTGCGTGACGGGCAAGGAAGTTGAGGCGCGCGAGCTGATGCGCGACATCGGGGGCAAGCTGGGCGAATGGTCCAACGTCCCGCGGATCCGCGAAAACTTCGCTTGGCGGGCCTTCAACGTCCTGCTGCTCTCCGGCCAGTGGCGGCAGAGCATCGACATGCTCAAGGACGCCAGCGGCCGGGCCGGGCACGGCCTGCATTCCGGCAGCGCCGCCACCGACCTCGCCGTCGGTCTAGCCTATGTCTACGCGGGCCGGGGGCACCTGGCCCTAGACCCGCTCCTGGCCGCGATCGCCCAGCTGGAAGTCAGGACCAGCCTGCATGCGCTGCGGCAGGCCTACGCCGCCACGGCCTTCGCCTACGCGCAGATGGGGAACTCGGTGCAGGCCACCGTGTACCTGGACCGCGCACGGTCGGCGGACGGGCCGGCACGTTTTGTGGTCAGCAGCTCGGCCGAGTTTTGCATGGACATGGCCTCCCGGTGGCTGGGCGACCCGGGGGCGAAGGACCGGCTGGTCCAGGCCGCCGAACGGCACTACCGGAACGGCCGCTACACGCTGGCCGGCATCTGCATGCTGGGCGCCACCGTCAACGGCACCGCCAAGGACTTCCAGTTCATGGAAGACATCGCCGCGCACCGGCAAGGCCCCCTTGCGGAGCTTTCCCGGGTGGTGGCGGTGGGTAGCCGGAAGAAGGACCCCGCCACGATGCTTGAGGCCGCCGGCCTGGCCGCCGCCCTGGAGCTCGACGCCGTCCAGGCCCGGTGCGCGGCGCTCGCGTTCGATTTTGCCAAGTCCGCCGGGCTGGCAGGAAGCGCGACCGCGGCCCACACCATGTTGGAATCCCTGTCCGAATCGGTGCCGGCGCTGCCGATCGTGCCCAGGAGCAAGGGGCCCCTGCTGACGGAACGGGAGCGGCAGATCGCGGCCCTCGCAGGGAACGGAGTGACCAACAAGGACATCGCCCTGGAAGTGGGTATTTCGGTTCGAACGGTGGAGGGGCATTTGTACCAGGTATTCACCAAGCTCGGGGTATCGTCACGGAGTGATCTGCTTGGACTCATCTAGGGTCCGCGCGGTGACCCCCGCCGATGAGGAGCACCGCGCCCTGACCGGCCGCACCGAGGACGTCAGTTCGGCGGTGGAGGCCCTCCAGGGTGGCACCCACGTCGCCGTTTTGCTGCTCGGCGACCACGGAATCGGCAAGTCGAAGCTGATGGAGGCTGTCGCCGCGGCGCTTGACGGCCAGGTGACGCCGGTGCGCCTGCACGGCAGCCCGGCCCTGACCCATGTGCCGTACGGGGTGCTGGCGCCCTTCATCGTGGACCTGCCGGTGGAGGATGCAACTTCCCAGCTGGCAGTGCTGCGGATCTTCTGGAGCTACCTCGAAGCGGAGCGGCGGGCGACCCAGAAGCCGCTCCTGCTGATCGTCGACGACGCCCACGACCTGGACGACGCGACGGCCGGTGTCCTGGTGGAGCTCGCGGCCGCGGGCTGGGCCAAACTGCTCGTCGGTGCGGCGGCCCGGCCGGGGCTGCCGGAGCCGCTCCTGCAGCTCTGGTTCGAGGGGATTGCCGAACGGCACGACCTGCGCCCGCTCACCAAGGAACAAACGACCGAGCTCCTGGCGCACGAGCTGGGACCCCAGGTCCTGCCGGCCGTCGCCGAGGTCCTCTGGGAAGCGTCCGCCGGGAACCCGCTGCTGCTCAACTGTCTGGTTGACGATGCGAAAAGCGACGGAACGCTGCTGCAGCGCAATGGGGTGTGGCTGCTCACCCGGCAACTGAACAGCCACGGGGAACGGCTGACCGACGTCGTCCGCCGGCAGCTGCTGCGGCGCTCCGCCCAGGAACGGAAGGCCCTGAACCTCGTGGCGCTGGCCGAACCGGTGTCCAGGCGCCTGATTGAAGCCATGGTGGACGAGGCAACCGTCGCCGGCCTGATTGAACAGGAACTCATCAGGGTCTCCGACGCGCCCGACCCCGAACTGCGGCTGTGGCATTCGGTGTACGGCGACACCCTCCGGAACCTGATTTCCCCTGCTCGCAGCCTCCAGCTCCGGCAAGGCCTGCTGCGGCTGATGGACCGGGAACCGGCTTCGGCTGAGGGGCTCCTGCGCCATGTGAGCTGGTCCATGGAATGCGGCGTCGAGGTCGAGGACCGGCAGCTGCTCCGGGCCGCGGTGCTGGCCAGCCGGCTCTTCGAAGACGAACTGGCCCGCAAGGCCGCTTCCCAGGTCAAGGACCCGGAGCTGCAGCTCGCTGCGCGTTCGGTGATAGCGCGGACGTACTACAACACCTCAAACCATGCGGCCGCACGGGACATCCTGGAGGCGGATTTCGCCAAGGGACGGACGGTCTCCGGCCTGCTGACCGGGTCCCTGCTGTGGGCTGCGGTCCTGTCCGCGCTGGGGCACTCACCGGCCGACATCATGCAACGGGCCACCGCGCTGTTGGCCGCCGGGGAGCGGCTGGCCAGGGAGAATCCCGGCGACGCCGAAGGCATCCTGGCCGCCACGAGGGACCGGTTGCGGACCATCCGCAGCATGGTCCTGGCCCTCGCCGGGGGCGACGGCGGGGCTTCCGACGGGGACGCTGATGGGCCGGACGGGGACGCTGACGGGCCGGCCAACAACCTTGAGAAGGCCTTCCGGCTGGCCCTTGAAGCGGAGCAACTGCTGGTGCAGGGCAAGCCGGACAGCGCCTACGCTGCGGCCGCCGCAGCCCTTGGCGCGGCCGGCGCCGACCACGGGGAGCTGTACTTCCTCTCCGACTTCCTGGCCGTCCGTGCCGTCACCGCGCTGATCCACGGCGGTGACTGGAGCGCGGCGGAATCAGCGCTGGGCGGATTCGTGGCGGCTTTCGGCCCCAGCCTGATCTCCTTCGGCGGCGGGGTCCACGCGGCCACCGGCATCATTTTGCTGTACCAGGGCAGGGCAGCCGAGGCCAAACGGACGCTGCGTGCGGCTCTTGAAGCGCTGCGGGTCGCCGACCCGCAGCAGCTGTTTTCCCTGACGGCGGCGATGGCCTTTGCCGCTGCCGCCGATGCCGGCGCCAGGGAGAAATCGGCGGAGTTCCTGTCGGACTACGAATCGGCCCGGCCGGCTGTGTCCCGCTACCTGCGCACGCTCGCCCAGATGGCCGTGGTGTACGGCAAGGCCCGGCTGGACGGCCACGGCAGCGCGTCGAAGGAGCTCGAGCAGCTGGGACGGCCCGACGTCGGCCGCAACACCGCGGGGCTGGAGTTCGATGCGCTCTGCTTCAGGCTGGCCCTGGGCGACCAGGGCGCGGCCGTAAGGCTGCGCGAACTCGGGCCGCTGCTGGAGGGCCGCCGGGCGGCAGCCGTCTGCGGCTACGCCGCTGCGCTGGAGACGGGGCAGCCCGCCGAGCTGAACGACGCTGCCAAGGTCTGCGAAGAGGCGCAACTCTGGGGCGTCGCCGCGCTGGCGTACGACGCCGCTGCCGCTGCCTACCGTGCGGCCGGCGACACGCTGCGGGAGCGTGTGGCAGCGTCGCAGCGGCAGCGCTGCCGGGACCGGGCCGAGAGCCTCCCCGGCCAAGAGCCGGCGGGCCAGGACGACAGCCTCGGACTGCTGACCCGCCGGGAACGTGACATCGTGGCGCTGGCATTGCGCGGCCTCAGCGACCGGCAGATCGCTGCCGAGCTGCAGGTCTCGGTCCGGACCGTCGAGGGCCATCTTTACCGCAGCTACGCCAAGCTCAACATCAAGGGGCGCGATGAGCTCCGCAACGTGGCCGCGGAGTAGGTGTTTCCCTTTTAGCCGCAGCGAAACACCCCGGCGGCACTTGAAGACCCCTGGCGACTACTTGGTTTGCCACCCCCGGGCGCCCGATGGTTTCCGAGTACAGCCACGTAGAGACCGGAACAGTACCCGCACGTAATCGAGTACTACCTACGGATGCCTTCGCGGAGGTTAGTCCATAGCGTGGAGCTATCACTGGTCAAACATTGATTGCGAAGGTCTCTCCCATGTTTCAGCAAGAAGCCGGCGTGCCTGCTGGCAGCGGTAAAACGGACGCGATTTCACCAGCACACCGGCCATCCCAGGGACGGCGGGACGAACCATTCACCCGGCAGCAGACCGTTTCGGACATTGTCGAAACGCTGACATCAGGTGCCGGCTGCGGCGTCATCCTCGCTGGCGAGCACGGGGCGGGCAAGTCCTTCATCGCCCAACGCGCCCTGGAGCGGCTGGGCGATGACTACCTCGTGGTGCAGGTACGGGGCAGTTCCATTGCCTCAAAACTCCCGTACGGCGCGCTGAGCGTCCTGCTCAACGACCTGGATGCCTCCCACCTGGAACACCCCCTCATGGTGCTGCGCGGGCTGACGCACTTGCTGCACAGCAGGGCCCAGGGGCGTGCCGTCGTCCTGTTCGTGGACAACGTCAACGACCTTGACGACCTGTCCTGCATGATGGTGGCCCAGCTCAGCGCGGGAGGCCATGTGAGGCTGCTGGCCGCCTGCGTTGACCTTCACCATGTCGGCGGCGACATCATGGGGCTCTGGAAGGATGACCTGCTCCGCCGCGTGGACCTGGAGCCGTTCGACTTCGCCGAGACAGCTGCCACGCTCAACCAGGAGTACCGCGGACACTTCTCGCATGCGGCTGCCCGGGCGCTCTGGAGCGCCAGTGGCGGGAACGCACTCTTCCTGCACTCGCTGGCGCGGGAACAAATCAAGCTCGGCACGGTGGTCCGGCGGGACGGCGCATGGATCCTCGACGGCCGTCCCATCACCTTGACCGGGGAGGTGCGCGACGTCGTCAAGGCGCGGCTGAACAGGCTCAGCCCCGGACAGCGGGACGTCTTCGAACTCCTGGCGCTCGCCGGCGCCGTCCCGCTGCAGACGCTGATGAGAATTTTCAATCCGCAGGACATGGACAACCTCCAGGAGCGCGCCCTCATCCAGGTCAGCCACGACCACCCGCCGATGGTCAGCGTCGTCAACTCGGTCACCGCGGCCATCGTGGCCAGCGTGGTTCCGCCCGGACGCAGCGCGGAACTTCGGCGCCGGCTCACGGCCGTGCTGCCGGATACCGGGCAGTCGGAACCGGGCCGGGCCACGGACATCGCCTGGGCACTGGATTGCGGGGAACGGATCAACGCCGAAACCGCCCTTGCTGCCGCCCATCTGGCCAACGACGCCTCGGATCCGACCTCGGCGCTGCGGTTCATCCACGAAATCGACGGCTGCGCGGCGCTCGCCGGCGCGGCCGTGGAAACCGTGCAGGCCCACCTCGCCGTCAACAACAAGGAGTCCGCGCGGCGCCTCCTGCAGGGCCTGGACGGGGCCGCGGGTGAGGAATATCCGCTGGCCGAGTGGGTTACCCTGCAACTGCTCCGGGTTGAAATGGACCACCGCAGCCCGGCCGCCGCAGCCCAGGCCAGGGCCCGGCTGGAGCTGGTCCGGGAGCGCCTCTCCGCGCAGTCCGCTGACGCTTCGGCCGCGGTGGAACGGGCCCGCGGGCAGGTGCGGCTGGCCGAGATCAAGCTGGCGGCCTTCGAAGGCCGCTATGACGACGTCCTCGCCGTGAGGGCCGATCTTGAGCCCGATCTGGGCACCGAAACCGGAATCCTCACCGCGAGCCTGCTCTGCGAAACCATGGCAGTCAGTGGAAATGTCCTCGGCGCCATGGCACTGGGTAAGCAGATCATCGCCGCGGCCGCGACCGTTCCGCTGGCCGACCGCACGGTGCGCGACATCAGGGGCCGCTTCCTGCTCCTGCTGCTGCTTTCCGCGAAGTTCCGGGAGGCGTCAGCCTTCATTGCAGCCGCCTCCGGCACCGCGGAGCCGCAGGCCCGGCTCGGCGGGATGTTCGAAATCGGGCAGGGCGTCATAGATCTCCATGCCGGGCGCCTGGACAGTGCTGTTCCGTTGCTGGAGGCGGGGATGTGGCAGCTTCGGGCCCTCGACCCCGAGGGCCTCGCGGGCTTGGCCACGGCCGCGTGTGCCTACGCCGCCGGGCTCGCCGGCGATGAGGAAAAAGCCAGCCTGCTGCTCGCCGAAGCGGCGCAGCCGAAACGCCACAGCTCCTGGCTGGTGGGCCGGGTGACACGCTACTTCGAGCTTTGCGCGCTGGCCGAACTTGGCCAGCGCGCGGCCGCCATCCGGACTCTCGTCGCCGAAGCGGGCAGCGAGGCGGACGCCGGCGCCCCGGCCATGGGACTGCTTTTCCTGTCCGCGGCGGCCCGGCTTGGCGACCGCCAGCTGTGCCAGAAGCTTGCCGGCCTCGCCACCCAGGTCACCGGGCAGTTCGCCCAGCTCTGCCTGCGCCTGGCAGACGGGGTAAGGGACGGCGCCAGCGAGCAGTTGCTGGCCGTGGCCAAAGACGCGGACGCCGCCGGGAACGCGGTGTTTGCCCGCGACGTCGCCCGTCGGGCGGTTTTCTGCGCCAATGAAGCCGGGAACCGGATCGCGCTCCGCATTTCGCAGCGCACCGAACAGTCTCTCGATGACAGGTTCGGAAGCCCGGGAAACGGCCTGCATTCGCTGACCACCTCGACCCTGACCGCACGCGAATGCGAAGTGGCTGTCCGGGCCGCGGCCGGAACCTCCAACCGCAAAATCGCTGAACAGATGCACGTCTCGGTCCGCACGGTCGAAGGCCACCTCTACCAGGTCTACTCAAAACTCCACGTCGCGAGCCGCTCGGAGCTGAAGGATGTCATCTCGGCACCGGCGGCCAGCGCCCGCATCGGCTGACCGGGAAAGTGACAGACCCGGTGTGCCGGATGCGGCCGACGCCGGCGGGAGGAGCCCTCCGTGGAAAGCCTGACTGATGCCGCCGCACTGATCGGTCGATCCGGCGTCGTCAAGGATGTGGTCCACTGCCTGCGTGACGAAGGCCGGGCCGGCGCACTGATCATCGGGGGTGCGGGGTCGGGAAAAACCGTCGTCGTCAAGGCCGTGCTGGCGGAACTTCGGCCGCCGGGAACCGTGATCCGGCTCGCGGCGACTCCGGCGCTCGCGTCGGTCCGGTTCGGGGCGCTGACGCCGTACCTGGCGGGCCTTCCGGACCACGACCTTGATTCCTATGCGGCCGTGCTTGGGGCAGTGACCGCCAGCCTCAGGTCCGAGCCTGCCCTGGCGCTGTTCGTGATCGACGATGCCCAAAACCTGGACAGGGGGACCATCCAGCTGATCGCCCAGGCGGTAGCTACCGGCGCGGCGCGGCTGCTCGCCGCGTCCCGGCCCGGTCCGCTGGTCCCTGAAGAGTTCCTTGCGCTGTGGGGCGACGGCCTCATCTCCAAATTCGACCTGGCACCCCTGAGCCGGGCCGAGGTGCACCAGCTCTGCGAGCAGGTGCTGCGGTCCGATGTTTCTCCCTGGGTGAGCGAACTGTTCGCCAATTTGACCGCGGGCAACCCGTTTATGCTGATGTCCCTGATCGAGCACGCCCGGACCACCGGTGCCATCGGACAGCGCCGCGGGACCTGGTTCCTGCTGGCTCCGCCGGAGCTTGGCGACGTTCCGGCCGCAGACCTGGTGGACCACCAGGTCCATGCCATGGCACCGGAGGAAAAGACCGCCGCCGCCGTTGTTGCCCTGGCCGGCCCGCTGTCGCTGGGCCAGATTCTCCGGTTTAGCAGCCCACGCGCCGTCGACGCCCTCGAAATGGCCGGGATCATCACCGTCTCCAGGGACCTGGACCGCATCGTCAGGCCCGCCAGTCCGCTGATTGGCGAGATCATCCGGCGCCGGGTCCCGGCGGGGCGCAGCGCTAGCCTCCGGTCGAGCCTGCTGGCCCTTCCCTGGGTAGGTACAGTGCTCCCGGACGCCTTCCTGAACCAGTTGCGCTGGTCGCTGGATTCCGGTGCGGAGCCGGCAGCCCCGGAGCTGCTGGAGGCAGCCACACAGGCCAACGTACAACTGGACACCGCGACCGCGCTCCGCGCCGCGGGTGCCGTGGGCGAGGGCCCCTTCCTGTCGGAGGCCAGGATCCAGCTGGCCTACGCCCACTACATCCTGGGCCGTCGCGACGACGCGGCCGCCGACCTGGAGACCGCGCAGCCGTTGCAGTACGGCCGCGGGTCCTATCTTGCCGCCCTCCTGGCCGCCAGGCTCGGCCCCGCGGCCGCAGGCCTCGAGGTGCCGCGCGAGCCGGGCACCGGCGAACCGGCATCCGGCGGCCCCGACCGGCAGGCCGGGACGGCACCCACCGTGGGCCGCGCCTCCGGCCTCCTGCTGGACAGTTGGGAGGGCAGGCTGGCCAAACTGGAGAACGGGCTCCAGGAGCTCGTTGCCGCCGCCGAAAGCGAGCCGGACATCCGAATCCCGGCAGTGTCCCGCCTTGCCGCGATCTGGAACGCCCAGGGAAGGGTGCTGGCGGGACTCGGTCTCAGCCGGGAGGCATGGCGCGGGGTGCGTGAGGACGGGCTGGCACTACCGCTCGTCTACGAGGACGTGCTGGCCCGGTACTGCCTGAGCCTGATCCGGTCCGGAGAATGGGAAGAACTCGCCTCGGTCCTGGACGACTATTCCTCGAAGCTGCCATCGCGGCTGCTGTACAGCGGGGGACTGCTGCACGTGATGCGCGGATACTCCCGGCTGCGGCAGGGACGGGTCCCCGAAAGCCTGGCCGAGCTGCTGCTCGGCGTCGAAGAACTTCTGATCGCCGACCCTTGGCAACTGACCGCCTTCGCCCGCGCGATCACGGCTTACGCCGCCTCCGCCGTCGGGCATTCAGCTGACGCCGCGGAGCAGGCGCAAGCCTTCCGCAGGGCCGACTACCGCGCCCCGGAAACGCTTCGGCTCCTCGCAGAGGCCTACTGCACCGCCGCCGAACAAGCCTCCGGCCGGGACACCGGCGACGCGCGGCGGGAGCTGGCCCGCCTCGCGGACGAGGCGCAGCGCCAGGGACTGCGCGCCATTGAAACTGACATCCGCCGGCTCGCCCTCCGCGGCGGGGACACTGCGGCTGCCGCAGGCCTGGCTGCCGGCGCCAGCAGCGTGGACGTGCCCGAGGGGCGCCTGCTGGGTGCCTACGCGCTCGCCGTGACCGCCGCGGATGCGGGCGGACTCATGGCGATCAGCGACCAGGCCGCGAGCGCCGGACACCTGCTTTTAGCGCTCGAGGCCGCCCAGCAGGCCGAACGGCTGCTGGAAAACGATCCGGAAAAGTGGAAGCTCACGGCGGTGCAGCGCAAGGTGCACCACCGGATGGTCGCGGCCGGCATGTCCGGCCATTTGAACATTGTCCACGGCGAACGTCATGCCGCTCTCACCGCCCGGGAGTCCGAGATCGTCAAGCTGGTGGCGGGCGGTGACACGAACGCGGAAATCGCTGCCAAGCTCACCGTTTCGCAGCGGACCGTCGAAGGGCACCTCTATCGGATCTTCGGAAAGCTCGGCATCAGCCGGCGCGGCGAGCTCGTGGGAATCCAGAAGGATCTCCAGCCGCCGTGACGCGCGGACCTGCGTCTCCCGAGCAGTACTCGGACGCCGCGCGAGTATGCCCAAGTAGTGCAGCCTCGCCCGTGGCGGAAGAAGTCGGGTAAATCCTACTCGTGTGCAGATCGGGCCCCCGCGATTGACTTGAGTCAGTCCCGGGAACGAATCAGCAAGAACCAAACCCAGGGACTCAACCTAGTAACAACAGCCCAGAACTGAAAACAGACTAGGGGAGGAACCCGACTGCGGGCAGCCGCAGCAGCCAGGCGGAAACCATGGCCGCGTCGACACCTCCCAACCCGACTTCCTTCGTTGGAAACCGTACGGTGCCTTCACCGGCAGCCGTACCCCAAAGACGGAGCCGGCGGCGTCAGAGCCTTCTGAGACCGAGGCTCTCCCCCCAGCCGCCGCCGGCTCCCTTTATCGGTCTGCACCACTGAAAGATGGGGAACTGCCGGAGCCCGGCGAGGACACCGGGCCGGCACCCTAGAAGAGGCAGAAGAGGCAGAAGAGGCAGAAGAGGCAGTAGAGGCAGTCGTTGGAATCGACGCCCCGCCCGGGTCAGACGGCCCGCCGGCGGGGCGTTTCGGCGTCCCGGGATCTGGTCCCGGGACCAGGCGCCGGCACCCCGCCACCTGGTGCCGTCGGAACGTGGGACAATTAGGTCTAATCTGTGTGACGTAATAGGAACCGGCCCCCGCCGGCCAACGCGCTACGCCGCAGCGACGACCGACCCAGGAGTTTCAGCCCATGGTTGCCACACCAGCCCATCTCCTCCGTTCAGCCACGGCGCTGGGCAATGATGAGGTCATGCGGATCCGCAACGACTTCCCCATCCTGCACCGGTCCGTCAACGGGCACCCGCTGGTCTACCTGGACTCCGGGGCGACCTCGCAGAACCCGCTCAGCGTTCTGGAAGCCGAGCAGGAGTTCTACGAGCAGCGGAACTCCGCGGTGCACCGCGGCGCGCACTACCTCGCGGTGGAAGCCACCGAAGCCTTCGAGGATGCGCGTGAAACCGTGGCGGCCTTCATCGGAGCGGGGGCGGATGAACTGATCTGGACGTCCAACGCCACCGAAGGCCTGAACCTGCTCAGCTACTCGTTCCTGAACGCCTCCCTGCCCGGCGCCCCGGCCGAGGCCGCCCGCTTCGCGCTCGCCGCCGGCGACGAGATCGTGGTCACCGAGATGGAGCACCACGCCAACCTGATTCCGTGGCAGCAACTGGCGGAACGGACCGGCGCCACCCTGAAGTTCATCCCGGTCGACGATGCCGGGGCCCTGGACCTCGACGCCGCCGCCGGCCTGATCGGCGCGCGCACCCGCGTGCTGGCCTTCACCCACGCCTCCAACGTCCTGGGGACCATCAACCCGGTGGCCGCGCTGGTTGCGCTTGCCCGGGCCGCCGGCGCCCTTGTGGTGCTTGATGCCTGCCAGTCCGCGCCGCACCTGGCCCTCGACGTCAAGGCGCTGGACGTGGACTTCGCCGTCTTCTCCGGGCATAAGATGCTTGGCCCCACCGGGATCGGCGGCCTCTACGGCCGCTCGGAACTGCTCAATGCCATGCCGCCCTTCCTGACCGGCGGTTCCATGATCACCACCGTCACCATGGAGCGTGCCGCGTTCCTGCCCAGCCCGCAGCGTTTCGAGGCCGGCACCCAGAAGATCTCGCAGGCCGTGGCCCTCGCCGCGGCCGCGAACTACCTGAGTGAGACGGGCCTTGACCGGATCCACGCCTGGGAGGCGCAGCTGGGCCAGCGCCTCGTGGAAGGCCTCGCCGGCATCCCCGGGATCCGTGTGCTGGGTCCGGCCGCCGGGCAGAAGCGGATCGGTCTGGCCGCGTTCGACGTCGCCGGGGTGCACGCGCACGACGTCGGGCAGTTCCTGGACAGCCGCGGCATCGCGGTTCGGGTGGGGCACCACTGCGCCCAGCCGCTGCACCGCCGTCTCGGGATCACGGCCAGCACCCGGGCCAGCACCTACCTTTACAACACCACGGACGACGTCGACGCGTTCCTCGACGCCGTCGCCGGTGTCCGCGGATACTTTCAAGCCTGAGGACGGCACTGCATGAGTCTTGACCAGTTGTACCAACAAATCATCCTGGAGCACTCCAAAGCCCGGCATGGCAGCGGCCTCGCGGGCGCCGGCGTGCCCGAGGGGGCCAGCAGCGGCCAGTCGCACCAGCTCAACCCGGTCTGCGGTGACGAAATCACCCTGCGGGTCTCGGTCTCCGGGGGCAAGGTCAGCGAGCTGCGCTGGGACGGGGATGGCTGTTCGATTTCGATGGCGTCGGCCTCCGTCCTGACGGAGCTCGCCGAAGGCCTGGACCCGGAGGAACTGCACAGTGTGATCGACAGCTTCCGCGAGGTGCTGCGCTCGCGCGGCAAGGTGCCGGCTGACCCGGAAATCCTGGGCGACGCGGCTGCCTTCGAAGGCGTGTCCCGATACGCCGCCCGGGTGAAATGCGCCATGCTCTCCTGGGTTGCCGCCGAAGATGCCCTCAGCCAGGCGCTCGCTGAGCAGCAGGGCACCCGGGCCTAGGCGCGGCGGCGAAGCGCACCGTCAGGGCCGCCGTCGTCCCAGCAGCGCGGCGAGCAGGGTCCCCAGCAGGGCGCCCAGGGTGTTCGCCAGCACGTCGGCGGCAGTGGGGTAGCGCGCCGGCAGGAAAACGAACTGCGCGGCTTCGATGGCGCATGAGGTCAGCAGCCCGGCTGCCGTCCCCAGCCACCAGAAGCCGCGGCCCGCGAGCCGGGTCACCAGGAAGCCCAGCGGGACGAAGAGCAGCACATTGGCGGCGGACTCCACCAAGCTGTAGTCGACCCAGCCCGGGACTCCGCTGCGGTGCAGCCAGCCGAGCGTTGAGCGCAGCAGCCCGGCGACGGGCCGGTCCACCGGCTGCGGCCAGAGGGCGACAGCAGCCAGCACCGCGAAATAGGCGATGAGTCCCCACGTGGCCACGCGCTGGGGCCGCAAGGCATCCCCCTTCAGCAGAGCAGTGGGCGGGCGTTTTCCTGAGTTTAGCCCCGGTGCCGCTGCCGCGGCGCGGTTAACCCAACCGGCTCGCCGTTGGTGCAGTCCTGAGGGGTCAGGACGGCACCAACGGCGAGCCAGTCGGGCGGCGCGGGGAAGGTTCCCTGGCCAACCTAGGCGAGCAGGCCAGCGATCCCGATCGCCGCCGTCGCCGCGCCGAGCAGCATCGAGATGCTGACCAGCACAACGTGAACGGTGAGGAAACGGGTGGCCTTGCCGCCGGCGTCGCGCGCCCGCGGGTCCTTCATGACCCGGCGCAGGAACTGCGGCCAGACGGCCAGGGACCAGACACCGGCCACAATCAGGACGACGGCGAGTGCCGCGGGAAGTTCCATCGGCTAGTGGCTCTCGAGCCAGGCCTGGGCCTGGGTGGACTGGATGTTGAGGGCCTTGCCAACCATCGGCTCGGCCGCATCGGCGATCTTGCCGCCCAGCAGCGGCACGGACGAAGTGACCGTGCCTTCCAGCTCGATCCGGGTGCTGCCGCCGTCGGCGACGAGGCGCTGCACGGCGTTGACATCCAGCGGGGCGCCGGCGACCTTCAGGGAGATGTTGCTCTGCCGCGAACCGTCGGCCTCCGGGGCGCCCCAGCTCTCCAGCTGCGTCACCTTCAGGCTCTCGCCGACGAACTTGCGGGCCAGGTCGGGCATCCGGTTGGTGGGGATGGTGCGGACCGTCGTGGTGCTGAAAGCGCCGGCCGGGTCGCCGTCGACGGCAAACGATTCAAGGGTCCCGCCGACGAGCTCGCTGGTGTGCCGCAGGAAATCCTCGTTGACGAAAACTGCCGTGACGCTCTCGACGCTGTGCGGCAGGGTGGTGGATGCACTCAGGGCCATTGGGGGTCCTCCATGGGGTCTGGCTGGTCGTTTCGGGCTCCCAACATCCTACGCGGTGGGCCCCGCCGGTTCCGATTCGGCGGCTGTCTCCGTCTCTGCGAGGCGTTGCGCCGCGGCCGTGATGTTCCGCGACATGGCGGGGAAGATCAGGCTGTGGAACGGCAGCACGGCGAGCCAGTACAGCTTGCCGCTGAGCCCCTTGGGGAAGAAGATTGCCCGCTGCCGGTAGCGGCTGCCGGTGCCCTCCGGCTCCACCGAGAGTTCCAGCCAGGCCCGGCCGGGGGCGCGCATCTCCGCGCGCAGCCGGAGCAGCCGGCCCCGGTCGATCCGCTCGACCCGCCACCAGTCGACCACCTCGCCGTCGGCCAGCAGGTGCGGGTGCCGGCGGCCGCGCGCCAGCCCCGCCCCGCCGGTGAGCTTGTCCAGCCAGCCGCGCACACTCCAGGCCAGCGGCAGCGAGTACCAGCCGTTGCGGCCGCCGATGCCCTCGATGATGGTCCAGACGTGTTTCGGGTCCACCGCGCTGGAGTAGCTGCGCTCGTCGACGTAGACGCGGTGCCCGGCCCAGTCCGGGTCGCTGGGCAGCGGATCGGCGTCGGCTCCGGCGTTGGCCCATGTCGTTTCCACCTGCCCGTCCCGTTCTTTGCCCAGGGCCAGGGCGACGGCGCGCCGGTAGGGGGTCAGGCCGCCGTCGGGCAGCGGGATGTAGGAGTCGATGTCATGCTCGCGGGAGACGGCGTCGTGCTGCAGCGACTCCACCAGCGGCAGCGACATGGACAGCGGGATCGGCGTGGTCAGTGCGACCCACATCCCCGCAAGCTTCGGCGCGGGGATGGGCAGGGCCAGCACCACCCGGTGCGGCAGTCCGGCCTCGGCCGCATATTCCTGCATCATTCCGGCGTAGCTGAGCACCTGCCGGGAGCCGATGTCGAAGGTGCGGTTGATCCGGCCCTCCAGCGACGCCGCGCCGACGAGGTAGTGCAGCACGTCCCGCACCGCGATGGCCTCGATTTTGTTCCGCACCCAGCTGGGGGCGGGCATCACCGGCAGCGTCTCGGACAGGTGCCGGATCATTTCGAAGGACGCCGAGCCGGAGCCGATCACCACGCCGGCCTGGAACACCACCGCGTCCACCGCCCCGTCGAGGAAGACCTTGCCCACGGCCTCGCGGGAGCGCATGTGGGTGGAGAGCTCGGCGCCGGAGGGGTGGAGGCCGCCAAGATACACGATCCGCCCGACGCCGGCCGCCGCAGCCGCCTGCGCAGCGGTCTCGGCCATCGCCTTCTCCTTGGCCTCGAACCCGGAGCCGCCCGCCATCGAGTGGACCAGGTAATAGAACACGTCGACGCCGTCCAGCGCCTCCCGCAGCTTCGCGCCGTCGTCGAGGCTGCTCTGGACTACCTCGACGTCCTCCAGCCACGGCACCCCGGCGATCTTCGCCGGGGTGCGGACCAGGACCTTCACCCGGTGCCCGGCCTCCAGCAGCCGGGGGACCAGCCTGCCGCCGATGTAACCGGTGGCGCCTGTCACCAGCACGGTTTTCGGGTTCGCAGCCTTGGGGGTGCCGTTCATGGGTGGCTCCTTCTCGTCGGGGACATCAGCCAGCGGACATAAGCCATTCGGAGCGCGGGCCCCGCCGGACTGCAGCCGGTGCGGCCAGCACCCGTCCTGCCAGCTTAGCCCCGGGTCCCGGCCCGTCGCCGGGTCGCGGTAGGCTGGAAGGACCCGGGATTCTTGCGAATTTCGGGTATTCGTGTTGCCTGCATGCCCATGATCACCTCAGGAGTTCCGCCATGAGCCTCAACGGCCCCTCTCTCACCGGTCTGCGGCGTGTCCTCGCCGAGGACAAGACCTTCGCGCGGGTGCAGGCGGAGGCGTCCCGGCCGGTCACGGCCCGCAGCGAGGACTACCAGATCAGCGCCCCGGCCGGGCTGCGCGCTGCGCTGCTGGCGGAGATGGCTGACGGGCTCGCGTCGGGATCCGCGCCCGACGGCGGCGCGGACGGCGGCGCCGCGCCGGTCGTGCTTGCCGTCACCGCCACCGGCCGCGAAGCCGAAGACCTCGCCGCCGCGCTGGGCGCCTTCCTGCCCGCGGACACGGTCGCGGAGTTCCCCAGCTGGGAGACCCTGCCGCACGAGCGCCTGTCGCCGCGCTCGGACACCGTCGGCCGCCGGCTCTCGGTGCTGCGCCGCCTCGCGCACCCGGACGCCGGCGGCGCCCTGCGCGTCGTGGTCGCCCCGGTCCGGGCCGTGGTCCAGCCGATCGTGGCGGGCCTCGGCGAGCTGGTCCCGGTGACCCTGAAAGTCGGCCAGGACGTCCCGTTCGGCGACGTCGTGAAGAACCTCGCGGACGCCGCCTACGCCCGGGTGGACATGGTCACCCGGCGCGGAGAATTCGCGGTCCGCGGCGGCATGCTGGACGTCTTCCCGCCCACCGAGGACCACCCGATCCGGGTGGAGTTCTTCGGCGACGAGGTCGAGCAGATGCGCTGGTTCGCCGTCGCCGACCAGCGCTCGCTGACCGCGCCGGGCGTGCACCACCCCACCGAACTGCACGCCCCGCCCTGCCGCGAAATCCTCATCACGCCCTCGGTGATGTCCCGGGCCGCGACGCTGAAGTCCCAGCTGCCGGCCGCGGCGGACATGCTGGAGAAGATCGCCGGCGGCATCGCCGTCGAAGGCATGGAATCGCTGGCCCCGGTGCTGGTCGACTCCATGGTGCCGTTCCTGGACCAGTTCCCGGAGGGCTCCATCTCGGTGGTGATCGAACCGGAAAAGGTCCGCACCCGCGCCCACGACCTCGCCGCCACCAACGAGGAATTCCTCGAGGCCGCGTGGTCCACGGCGTCCGACGGCGGTACCGCCCCGCTGGATTTGAGCTCCGCGGCCTCGGCGGCCCTGCATTCGGCGAGTTTCCGATCGCTGGGCGAGACCCGCAGCACGGCGCTCGCGCACGGCGTGTCCTGGTGGTCCATCAGCTCGCTCGCCAGCGACGAGGAGCTGCTGCCCGAGATCGATGTGCTGAACCTGCACGCCCGCGAACCGCGCGGCTACCAGGGGGACGTGGCGGAGATGATGGACTTCATCGGCTCGCACGTGCGGGAGCAGTGGCGGATTGTCGTCGCCACCGAGGGCCCCGGCCCGGCGCAGCGCCTCGCCGAGCTCTTCCACGACAATGACATCCCGTGCGCCCGGGTCGAAACCCTCGACGCCGACCCGCAGCCGGGCCTGATCGAGGTGACCACGGCCGCCGTCGGCCGCGGTTTTGTCCTGGATGGGCTGAAGGTGGCCCTGCTGACCGAGGCCGATCTGCTGGGCCGCACCTCCGCCGGCTCCACCAAGGACATGCGGAAGATGCCGTCCAAGCGGCGCAACGCGGTGGACCCGCTGCAGCTGCTGGCCGGCGACTTCGTGGTGCATGAGCAGCACGGCATCGGCCGGTTCGTGGAGCTGATCCAGCGCAAGGTCGCGGGCGGCGGAGACGGCGTGCGCGAATACCTGGTGCTCGAATACGCGCCCTCCAAGCGCGGCGCCCCGGGTGACCGGCTCTTTGTCCCCACCGACCAGCTGGACCAGGTCACCCGCTACGTCGGCGGCGACACCCCGGTGCTGAGCAAGATGGGCGGCTCGGACTGGGCCAGCACCAAGTCCAAGGCCCGCAAGGCCGTCAAGGAGATCGCGGGCGAACTGATCCGGCTGTACTCGGCCCGGATGGCCTCCCGCGGCCACGCCTTCGGCCCGGACACCCCGTGGCAGCGCGAACTTGAGGAAGCCTTCCCCTACGTGGAGACCCCGGACCAGCTGACCACCATCAACGAGGTCAAAGCGGACATGGAACGGGAGATCCCGATGGACCGCTTGGTCTCCGGCGACGTCGGCTACGGCAAGACCGAGATCGCGGTCCGGGCCGCGTTCAAGGCGGTCCAGGACGGCAAGCAGGTGGCCGTCCTGGTGCCCACCACGCTGCTGGCGCAGCAGCATTACGAAACCTTCACCGAACGCTTCTCCGGCTTCCCGCTGCGGGTCAAGCCGCTGTCCCGCTTCCAGGGCGCCAAGGAGGCCAAGGAAACCGCCGAAGGTGTGAAGAACGGCTCGGTGGACGTCGTCATCGGCACGCACCGGCTGCTGTCCAAGGACTTCGCCTTCAAGGACCTCGGCCTCGTGATCGTGGACGAGGAACAGCGCTTCGGCGTCGAACACAAGGAAGCGCTCAAAAAGATGCGCACCAACGTGGACGTCCTGGCCATGAGCGCCACCCCCATCCCGCGCACCCTGGAGATGTCCCTGACCGGCATCCGCGAGACCTCCACGCTGGCCACCCCGCCGGAGGAGCGGCACCCGGTGCTGACCTACGTGGGCCCGTACACGGACAAGCAGACCTCGGCCGCGATCCGCCGCGAACTGATGCGCGAGGGGCAGGTCTTCTTCGTGCACAACCGGGTCTCCACGATCGAGCGCACGGCCGCGAAGATCCGCGAACTGGTTCCCGAGGCACGCGTCGAGGTGGCGCACGGCAAGATGTCCGAGAGCCGGCTGGAACAGATCATCGTGGACTTCTGGGAGAAGCGCTTCGACGTGCTGGTCTGCACCACCATCATCGAGACCGGGCTGGACATCTCCAACGCCAACACCCTGATCGTGGACGGCGCGGACAAGTACGGGCTCTCCCAGCTGCACCAGCTGCGCGGGCGCGTGGGCCGCGGCCGGGAACGGGCGTACGCCTACTTCCTCTACCCTTCGGAAAAGCCGCTGGGCGAGGTGGCGCTGGAACGGCTCAAGGCGGTCGCGACGCACAACGAACTTGGTGCCGGCATGCAGCTGGCCATGAAGGACCTCGAGATCCGCGGCGCCGGCAACCTGCTGGGCGGCGAACAGTCCGGCCACATCCAGGGCGTCGGCTTCGACCTGTACATCCGGCTGGTCGGCGAGGCCGTGGCGGACTACCGCGGCGAGGCCGAGGAGAAGGCCGCGGAGATGAAGATCGAGCTGCCGGTGAACGCGCACCTCCCGCACGACTACGTGCCCGGCGAACGGCTGCGCCTGGAAGCGTACAGGAAGCTGGCCGCAGCGCTCAGCAACGAGGCAATCGACGAGGTCGAGGCCGAACTTGTGGACCGCTACGGCGAGCTGCCGCTGCCGGCGCAGAACCTGGTCGCGGTGGCCCGCTTCCGGGTCGGCGCGCGCGAGGCCGGCCTGACCGACGTCGCCCTGCAAGGCAACTTCATCAAGTTCTCGCCCGCGCAGCTGCCCGAGTCCAAGCTGATGCGGCTGGCCCGGATGTACCCCGGTTCGCAGGCGAAGCCGGCCCTGGACGCGGTGCTGATCCCCAAGCCGAAGACGGCCCGGATCGGCGGCCGCGACCTGCAGGACGCCGAGATCCTGGCCTGGGCTAACGGTGTGATCGAGGCGATCTTCTCCGACGTCCCGCTCTCGGTCGGCTAGGCCGTGATGGGAGGACACCACGCCGCGTCTGGGGCCGCGGCGTGGGTGGCTATTGCCTCGACCGGGCCGTACGCGCTGGGCTGGTATCCGCTGGACGCCACCGGCATCGTGATCGGCGGGATGGCGACGGCGGGCACGGCCCTGGTCTGCGACTGGGACCACCGCTCCAGCACGGTGGCGCACGCCCTCCCGCCGCTGTCCAACCTCATCGCCGTGGGCATCGAAAACGCGTCCGGCGGCCACCGGCAGGGCACCCACTCGGTGCTGGGCGCGGCGTTCTTTGTGCTGCTCGCAGCGCTGACCGGGCAACTCCAGCTGCAGACCGACTGGGGCCTGCTGTCCGTGGGTGCCGGCCTGCTGTGCATGTTCATGATCAACATCGCCGCGAAGGCGCTCAAGCTGTTTCCCAAGTACGGCTGGATCAGCAACTGGGTGTTCGCCCTCACCATGGCCGGGCTGGTGACCTGGTTCGCGCCGGACCAGTGGACCTGGCTGCCGGTGTCCATGCTGACCGGAGTCCTGGTACACATCGTGGGCGACATGATCACCACCGGGGGAGTGCCGCTGCTCTGGCCGATCGTGGTGAAACCGCCGAAGTTCCTGCGCAAGCTGCCGCTGGTTAAGGACGTCTGGAAAGCCAACGGGGCATTCTCCATCCCGCTGCTGGGCCGGGCCGGCTCGCGGCGGGAATGGTTTGTGCTGATCCCGGTCAGCGGCTACGCCATGGTCGGCATGTTCTCCGCCGCGCTGGCCGTCGCCAAGGGCCACTTCCCGGCGGCGCTCGCGCTGGGGACCGCGTTGGTCGACCGCCTGCTGGCCGCCGTCGGAGCCTAGGGCCGTCCCCTCGGCCCCGCCGCGTCGGCCGTCCGGGGCGGCTATGGCTCCTGTTTCCGCTTCTAGGCCTCCGCCGGGCGGCGTGTCCGTGTCAAAGTGCCCCCGGAACGCACCTCCCCGCGACGAGGTCGGCGGTGGGATGGGGCTGATCAGCCGTTTGGCGGGCGGCGAGGGTGACGCGTCAATGGCCTGCCCGACGTCGGGACGCCCCCGCGTTGGCCGTCCGGGGCGGCTATGGCTCCTGTTTCCGCTTTCAGGTCTCCGCCGGGCGGCGTGTCCGTGTCAAAGTGCCCCCGGTATGGACCTCCCGGCGACGAGGCCGGCGACGGCGGGGCGCGACCGCCTGCTGGCCGCCGTCGGAGGCTAGGGCCGACGGCGGGGCCGCGCTGCGCTTTCCGCTACGGTTTCGGACGGACGCGGCCCGGGCCCGGGGTGCGTTGGTCCGACACCGCCGCAGTTTTCCGGAACCGCAGCTTAAACAACTGTTGCCCCGGACAGCCGGGGCAACAGGAAATCAACGCGAGGTGCGGTTAGCTCTCGCCGGCGGAGTCCGAGCGGCCGGTGATGGTCTGCGGGATCCAGAACGCCAGGGCGAACAGGATCAGGCAGGCGGCCATCGGCCACGGGTTGCCCAGGCTGAGGAAGGACAGCGAGTACAGGGCGCCGAAGAACAGGGCCATCATGATGACAAACAGCACGATGCTGGATGCCAGGCTGTTCTCGCCCTGCGGGGTCTTGGTGTTGTTGCTGGACATTCGTTCCTCCTCGGCCCCGCGGGGCTTAAAAACTGTGGCGGCTGCGGCGGTGTTCGTTGCGGTCAGTACGCGGATGAACCCTGTTCACCCTTGACGATCGCGATGCCGGAGCTGGCGCCAATACGGGTTGCACCTGCAGCAATCATAGCCTGCGCGTCGGCCAGGGAACGCACGCCGCCCGAGGCCTTGACGCCCAGTCCCGGACCCACCGTGCGCCGCATCAGGGCAACGTCCTCCGCCGTGGCGCCGCCGCCGTTGAAGCCCGTGGAGGTCTTCACGAAGTCGGCCCCGGCCTCGACGGAGGCCTCGCAGGCGAGCACCTTCTGGGCGTCGTCCAGCAGCGCGGTCTCGATGATGACCTTCAGGATGGCGCCGCCGGCGTGGACGGCCTCGGCGACGGCGCGGATGTCATCAACCAGCGCGCCCTTGTCATTGGCGCGGGCCGCGGCGATGTTGATCACCATGTCGATCTCGTCGGCGCCGTCGAGCACCGCACCGCGGGCCTCGAAGGCCTTGACGTCGCTCGGCGTGGCGCCCAGCGGGAAGCCGATCACGGAGCAGGTCAGCACCCCGGAGCCCTTGAGCGCGGTCTTGACGGTCTTGACCCAGATCGGGTTCACGCAGACGGACTTGAAGTGGTACTCGGCCGCCTCGGCGCAGACCTTCAGGACCTCGGCCTCACTGGCTTCCGGCTTGAGCAGGGTGTGGTCGATGTACGAGGCAATGTTGCCCGCGGTGCCCTGGTGGTCGGTGCCGGCCGCGCCGGCAGCCGTGGTGGCTTCGTTGCTCATGGTGGTCCCTTTCCTGCCGGCCCAGGGTGGTGCCCGGCCCGGCCTGCTGACACGGCGTGTGTCGTGGCTTCTCAGTGCACCATCTTGCCATAACGGGACCGGACGGCGCGGGCGCTATGCCGCCTGCGCGAGGGGCCCGGACAGGGAGGCTTGGAGCAGCCCGGCGGCGCAGACATTCGCGGCGGAACCGGCGGCGACCAGCAGGCCCAGCCGGACGCCGTCGTACGCCGCCGCGTCGCCGATCGCCCAGATCCCGGGCACCGAGGTGCGGTAGTCCTGGTCCACCACGATCCCGCTCTGCGCCGCGGTGGCCAGGCCGGCGGTGCGGGCGAGGCTGTCGCGGGAAATGCGCTCTTCGGCGAGGACCACCAGGTCCCCGCTCATGCTCGAGCCGTCGTCGAAGACGATCCCGGCGGCGGGCAGCGCGGAGCCGGCGAGGGTGGGGACGACGGCGGACGGGCGCAGCGTGGTGCGGACCGGCCGGACGCCGCGGGCCCGGAGCACGGCCTCGGCCTGGCCCGCGGCGGTGCCGGTGCCCACCAGGATGCCCAGCGGCCGGCGGCCCAGGACCCGCGTGACGTCCTTGACGGCGTCGCCCAGGCGGGCGGCGTCGTCGATCGTGGAGTAGCTCAGGCAGCGGCCCTCGCCCTCGATCGGCGCCAGGGCCGGCGCCGAGCCGGTCGCGATCACCAGCTGGTCGTAGCTGAACTCCATCCCGTCCGCCGTCGTGACCCGCCGCTCCGCGGCGTCGATGAAGCTGGCCGGCTGGCCGAAGCGGACCGACACCTGGGGCAGGGCGGCCAGGTCCAGCAGCTCCTCCGGGGCGTCATCGCGGTTGCTGAGCACCGTGATGCCGCCGGCGAACGGGGTGCGGGTGAGCTGGCGGACCAGCGCCTGCGCCGCCGGGCCGGCGCCGGCGATGACGATCCGCGGCCGGGTCTGGGGCGTGGCGGACTCGGTGGGGATGGCGGACGCTTCCGTGACGGACATGTGCTGGCCCTTTCGCTGGTGGGCCGGATGTGGCCCGAGTTCTTGATGTTCCCCAGCGTAGGGGGCCGATTTTTCGCGGAGGTTACCGCCCTGTTGCAGTATTTTCGCGGTTCGTTCGCCAACCGTTACCAGCCGGTAATGCCGTGGGTCACACCCGGATCCGGTAGCCGCGCTTGACCACCGTCTCCACCAGGCCGCCGTCCGGCAGCGCGGACCGGAGCCGGCTGACCGTCATGTCCAGGGCATGCACCGATCCGCGCAGTTCCAGCAGCTCGGAGAGCGCCTCGCGGGAGAGTACGGCCCCGCCGGCGCCCAGTAGCGCCCGCAGCAGCAGCAACGGGGCCGGCGCCAGTTCCACCGCCTCGCCGTCGATCCGCAGCGACCGGCCGCGCAGCTCCACCGCCCCCGTGGCAGTGTCCAGGCGCCGCACATGGTTCAGGGACAGGTGCTCCACGACCAGCCGGATCAGGGCGCCCATCCGGAACCGTTCCGGGATGAGCGGCTGCACCCCGGCGTCGATCAGCGGCTGGGCGGTGATGGGGCCGACGACGGCGGTGGCCACCGTGGTCTTCAGGCTCTCGACCAGCTGCTTGTAGAGGCCCATCTCATGCGCGGTGCTCCACAGCGCGTCGACGGCGGGCGCACTCGTGAAGGTCAGCACGTCCAGATTGCCGCTGCACGCCGCCTCGATTAGCTTGGGCAGCCGGTCGGCGCCGTCGGGCTTGACCCAGCGGTAGGGCGTGACGGTCATGACGTTGGCGCCGGACATCCGCAGCCGCTCCAGCTGGCGGACGTCGGTGTAGCCGTGCAGCTGCACCGCGACGGTCTTTCCGCGTACACCCTCGGCCAGCAGCATGTTCACCAGGGTGGCGGTGGTTTCGTCGCTGCTGATCCCGACGTCGGCCAGCCCGGCCGCGCGGACCGCGCCGCGGGCCTTGGGGCCGCGGACGAACATCCGGGTGGCGCCGAGGGTTTCCAGCAGCTGCTCGCCGATGCCGAAGGTGTCCGCCGCCTCGCACCAGCGCCGCATGCCGTAGGCGGTGGTGGCGATGCAGAGTTCGGGCCGGGCTTCGATGATGGCGCGGGTGTCCTCGATCAGCCTCAGGTCCTCCTGGACCGGGGCGATCTTCAGGGCCGGGGCGTGCAGCACCTCGGCGCCGCGCCGCTCCAGGGCTTCGACCAGGTCCTGGGATCGCCGGTGCGAGGTGACCCCGATCCGGAATCCCTCCAGCGGCAGCTCCGCCTTCTCCGGGGCCTCGTCCCCGGCGGTGCCGGCGAGGGCTTCGAGCGCGCTCACGGCGTTCACGCTCCCATCAGGGACGCGGCGAGGCGGTCCAGCTCGGCTTCGGCTTCCGCGCAGCCCCGGTTGGCCTCCGCCACCCTGACCACCTCGCCGATCACCAGCACGGCGGGGTTGCTGCAGCCCGCGGCCGCCGTGGTGATGCTGCCCAGCTCGGCGATGGTGGTCCGCTGGCCCGGGCGGTAGCCGCGTTCGACGACGGCCATCGGCATGTCCGCCCGCATCCCGGCGCGGCGCAGTCCGGCGGCCAGGTGGTGCAGGGTCCCGATGCCCATCAGCACCACGATGGTGCCGCCGAGACCGGCCAGGTGGGTGTGCTCCTTCTCGGTCAGCGGGGCGTGGCCGGAGACCACGGTGAACAGGTGGCTGACCTCGCGGTGCGTGACCGGGATGCCGGCCGCGGCGGGGACGGAGATGGCGCTGGTGACCCCGGAAATCACGCGGACGGGCACGCCGGCCTTCACGCAGGCGGCCACTTCCTCGCCGCCGCGGCCGAAGACGTACGGGTCGCCGCCCTTGAGCCGGACCACGTTCCTTCCGGCCAGCGCAGCCTCGACCATGAGGTCTTCGATGCCGGCCTGGCTGACCGGGTGGTGGCCGGGGCGCTTGCCCACGTCCACCAGCTCCGCCGTCGTGAGGCCGGGAAGCTCCTGGTAGGGGGCGAGCCGGTCGTAAAAGACGACGTCGGCGTCCCGCAGGGCCGTGACCGCCGCGACGGTCAGCAGTTCGGCGGTTCCCGGGCCGCCGCCGACCAGGGTGACGTGCCCGGCGGGGCCGGCGGCCGGCTCGGCGGCGACCGGGATGCCGGTCGCGCGGCAGCGCTCCAGCAGGCCCGCCCAGCCCGGCTGGCCGTCGTCGACGGCGGCGACCAGGAAGGGCCGCTCCGGCAGCGGGCCGTCGTGCGCTCCGCCGTCGGGGCTGCTGAGCCGGGACACCACGGCGCCGGCGGCCCGGTAGCGCCGGACGGCCTGCCGCGCGGCGGTGTCCGAACCGGTGACGAGGACTTCGCGGCCGGTGAGATCGATGCTGAGCTGCATGTTAGGCCTGGCTTTCGGTAGGAGCAGAAGTGGCGGCGGGGGTACCGGTGGCGGCGTCGGCGGGGCGGACCGGGATGCTGGCGGCGACCAGCACCGGCTGCCGGCCGGCCTGCGCCTTCTCCTCGGCGGTGGCGGGGCGCATCTGGCCGCGCTCCAGGACGAAGGAGATCGAGTCGTCCTTTTGGTCCGGGGCGTTGACGAAGGAGCGGAAGCGGCGCAGCCGTTCGGGATCCTTGAGCGTCTCAGCCCACTCGTCCTGGTAGGTGTCCACGTGCTTTGCCATGGCCGCCTCAAGGTCCGCGGCGATACCGAGCGAGTCGTGCACCACCACGTCCTCGACGTGCTTCAGGCCGCCGTCGAGGTCCTCCTGCCAGCGCGCGGTGCGCTGCAGCCGGTCCGCGGTGCGGATGTAGTACATCAAGTAGCGGTCGATGTACCTCAGCAGGGTCTCCTCGTCGAGGTCCTGGGCGAGGAGCTGGGCGTGGGCCGGCTGGAAGCCGCCGTTGCCGCCGACGTAGAGGTTCCAGCCCTTGTCCGTGGCGATCACGCCGACGTCCTTGCCGCGGGCCTCGGCGCATTCGCGGGCGCAGCCGGAGACGCCCATTTTCAGTTTGTGCGGGCTGCGCAGTCCGCGGTAGCGCAGTTCCAGCGTGATCGCGAGGGCGACGGCGTCCTGCACGCCGAAGCGGCACCAGGTCGACCCGACGCAGGACTTCACGGTCCGCAGCGATTTGCCGTAGGCCTGGCCGGACTCGAAGCCGGCGTCCACCAGTTCCTTCCAGATGTCCGGGAGCTGTTCCAGCCGGGCGCCGAACATGTCGATCCGCTGGCCCCCGGTGATCTTGGTGTACAGCCCGTACTTTTCGGCGACGGCGGCGATGACGCCGAGCTTCTTCGGGGTGATCTCACCGCCCGCGATCCGCGGAACCACGGAGTAGCTGCCGTCCTTTTGCATGTTGGCGAGGGCGCGGTCGTTGGTGTCCTGCAGGGTGCCGCGGCCGGCGTCGAGCACGTAGGCGCTGTGCTGGCTGGCGAGGATGTTGGCGATGGTGGGCTTGCAGATGTCGCAGCCGGTGCCGGTGCCGTAGCGGGCCAGGATGTCCTCGAAGGAGGCCAGTTCCAGGACCCTGATGGCGTCGAAGAGTTCCTGCCGGGAGAGTTCGAAGTGCTCGCAGAGGGCCTTGGAGACGGCGACCCCGGACTTGGCCAGTTCGCCTTCCAGCAGCTTCTTCAGCATCGGGACGCAGGAGCCGCACTGGGTGCCGGCGCGGGTGCAGGCCTTGAGCCCGCCGAGTTCCTGGACCGGGGCGTTGCCCTCGCAGGCGCCGCAGCCGTTGACCGCGTCGCGGATGGCGCCGGCGGCCACGTTGTTGCAGGAGCACAGGATCGCGTCGTCCGGCAGCTCGGTGTCCGGGGCCCCGTCGCCGCCGGCCGCGGTGAGGTAGGCGCCGGGTTCGGCGGCCAGTTCGCGGCCCAGCATGGGGCGCAGCGAGGTGTACGGGGTGGCGTCGCCGACGAAGATGCCGCCCAGCAGGGTCTTGGCATCGTCGGTGGTGACGATCTTCTGGTACACGCCGCGGGCCGGGTCGGCGTAGACAATTTCAAGCGCGTGCTCGGTTTTGGCGAAGGCGTCACCGAAGCTGGCCACGTCGACGCCGGAGAGCTTGAGCTTGGTGGCGGTATCGAAGCCCGGGAAGGTCGCCCCGCCGCCGTGCAACCGGTCCGCGACGATCTCCGCCATGGTGTTGGCCGGGGCCACCAGGCCCAGGCACATGCCGCCGAAGTTGGCGACCTCGCCGATCGCCCAGACGCCAGGCACCTGCGTCTCACAGCCGTCGGAGATGACGACACCGCCGCGCGGGCCGAGCTCGAACTGCTGCACACCACCGTCTTCGGCCCGGAACAGCTCGTCGCGGGGCCGCACGCCGATCGCGACGATCACGATGTCGGCGTCGACTATCCGGCCGTCGGCCATCAGCACGCCGGTGACCTGCCCGTCGTCGTCGGAGAGGACCTCGGAGGGGAAGACGCCGCCGTGAACGGTGAAGCCCTTGGCCTCAATCAGCCGTCCGAGGGCCTGGCCGGCGCCCTCATCCAGCTGGGTGTTCATCAGCCAAGGGGAGCCGTTGATGACGATCGGGGTGGCGCCGAGCTGTTCGGTGCCGGCCGCGGATTCGAGGCCCAGCAGGCCGCCACCGATCGTGACGGCGTTGACCTTGCGGCCCAGCTTAGCGGTGAGCTCGGCGATGGCCCGGTTGATGGACCAGACGTCTTCGAGGGTGCGGTAGACGTGGGTGAGTTCGGCGCCGGGGATCGGCAGGCGGGCCGCGTCCGAGCCGGTGGCGACCACCAGTTCGTCGTACGGGTAGACGGTGCCGGCAGCGGTTTCAACCGTTTTCGCGGCGGTGTCGATGCCGGTGACGCGCTCGCCGGTCCTGAGCGTGAGCGCGTCGTGGTCCCACATTGACGCGCTGCCGAGGGTGAGGTCCACGTCCGCGTCGGTGAGCGCCTTGCTCAGCGCGACCCGGTCGTAGGGCAGGTGGGCTTCCTCGGTGAGGACGGTGACCTGCCAGCCGCCCAGGCCGCGGGCATGCATGGCATCGGCAAAGCGGTGCGCGGCGGGTCCGCCGCCGGCGACGATGACGCGGCGCGGGGTCTGCCCGGGTGCCGTCTCAGGAGATGCGTTTTCGGGGCTGGCGGTCTGTCCGGTCACGGGTGGCCTTTCGTTGGGCCGCAGGCGGTGCTCTGCAACGGTTCGATCCAGCTGTTTCGATCGACTCGTGCTCTCAGCAGCTTCGATCAGCTGGTCCGGTCAGCCTAGGGATTGGCAGTTTCGCTTCAGTTTCCCTTTTGTTTCGTGATCTTAACTTCTGCATCACGGGCGCATTTCGGGCCGCGTGAGGTCTCTTTTACCGGCCGGACACATTGGCCGCATGCCGTTGAAACACCGCGGTCCTAGCGTGGGGGGATGGCCGCAGCAGTGGCCGTACGAACCTGGAGAGGGGCCAAGATGACTGCCGTACTGGAAAGCGCAGCCCGCAGCTTTGTGGAGCGCGTCGCGGGAGAAGGCGGAGCCGGCTGGCACCGGGTATGCGCCGTCGAGGACCTGGAGCCGGGCTGGGGCGAAGCCGCGCTGATCGCCGGACGCCAGGTGGCACTGATCCGGACCGCCGCCGGCGAGGTTTTCGCCGTCGAGCACGCCGATCCCGCCACCGGGGCGCATGTCATGGCCCGCGGCATCACCGGTTCCCGCGGCGCCCGCCCCACGCTGGCCTCGCCGCTGCACAAGGAGATCTACGACCTCGGCACGGGGGAATGCCTTGGCGATCCGGAGCTGCGCCTGGGCACCTACCCCGTCCGGGTCACGGACGGCATCGTCGAGGTGGAGCTCTAAAGCCCCAGCGCCTCCTGCACGTCGGCCAGGACGCCGTCCAGGGCGGCGCGGGCCTCGAGCCGCGCCTGCGGCAGTTCGGCGGCGGATCCGACGCTGCGGATCACCTCGAGGTAGCACTTGAGCTTCGGTTCGGTGCCGCTGGGGCGGATGATGACGCGGCTGCCGTCCTTCGTCAGGTAGAGCAGCCCGTCCGTGGGCGGAAGCTGGTCGCTGCCTTCGGCCAGATCCGCGGCGGTTTCGACGGCGGATCCGCCGAACGAGTCCGGCGGGCTGACCCGCAGCCGGTTCATCATGGCATCCAGCAGCCCCAGGTCGGCGACCCGGATGCTGAGCTGGTCGCTGGCGTGCAGGCCGTGCACCAGGTAGAGCTCGTCCAGCGTGTCGAAGATGGTCTTGCCCTCGGCCTTGGCGGCGGCCGCGAGCTCGGCGATCAGCACGGCGGCGGAGATCCCGTCCTTGTCCCGCACCAGTGACGGCGCGACGCAGTAGCCCAGCGCCTCCTCGTAGCCGTAGAGCAGGCCGGGCACCCGGGCGATCCATTTGAAACCGGTGAGGGTTTCCTCATGGGCATAGCCCGCGGCGGCGGCGATGCGGGCCAGCAGCCGGGAGGAAACGATCGAGTTGGCGAAGACGCCGTCGGTGGCGCCGCCGGCGGCACCACCAGCGGCGGCGGCCAGCCGGGCCACGACGTGCGCGCCGAGCAGGGCGCCCACCTCGTCGCCGCGCAGCATCCGCCAGGCGCCGGTGTCCGGGTCCTTCGCAGCCACCGCGGCGCGGTCGGCGTCGGGATCGTTCGCGATCACAATGTCGGCGTCCACCCGCGCCGCGGTTTCCAGCGCCAGGTCCAGCGCGCCGGGCTCCTCGGGGTTGGGGAAATTCACGGTGGGAAAGTCGGGGTCCGGTTCCGCCTGCTCGGCAACGAGCGTGACGTCGGCGAAGCCCGCGGCTTTGAGTACGGAGACGGCGGTCTCGCCGCCCACACCGTGCATGGGGGTCAGGACGATCTTCAGCTCGCGGGCCGGGAAGCGCTCCGGGACGGCCAGGGCGGCGACGGCGGCCTCATAGTCGGCGGCGATCGAGGGATCCAGCACCGTCCAACCGTCGCCGGCCAGCGCGATCGAGTCCAGCGCGCCGACGGCGTCGATCTCCGCGGCGATCAGCGCATCGTACGGCGCCACGATCTGGGCGCCGCGGCCGCTCTCTTCGACGGCGTGCCGGCCCAGGTAGACCTTGTAGCCGTTGTCCTGCGGCGGGTTGTGGCTGGCCGTGACCATCACGCCGCCGTCGCAGTCCAGGGCGCGGACCGCATAGGCGAGCAGCGGCGTGGGCAGCGCGGCGGGCATCAGGAACGTCTCGATGCCGGCGGCGGTGAAGATTGCCGCGGTCTCCTCGGCGAAAATGTCCGAGTTGTGGCGTGCGTCGTAGCCGACGACGGCGCGCGGCCGGGTTCCCGGGGCGGACTGCGCGACGGCGGTGCCGAGGAAGGCAGCGATGCCGGCGGCGGCGCGGCGCACCACAACGCGGTTCATCCGGTTCGGTCCGGCTCCGAGGGCGGCCCGCAATCCCGCGGTGCCGAACTGGAGCGTGCCGCTGAAGCTGTCGGCGAGTTCCTGCCGGGCTGCCGCGACTCCCTCGTCGGAGAGGCGGACCAGCTCGGTCAGGGCGGCGGCGGTCCCGGGATCCGGGTCCTGGGCCGCCCACGTACGGGCGTCGCTCAACAGTTGGGCCAATGCGGCATCGGAAGACGTCATGAGTACCAAACTAGCGTCAAACTGCGGCGCGGTGCGCCCCGACAAGCGCGGGCCGGGCTTACAGTTCCATCACACCCGGGCCGGCGGAAGTCCCGTCCGGTCCTGTCACGTACCCGCGTTACGGCCAACTTGACGCTGTCTTGGCGCCCGCCGAAGGGGCCGCCGAAGTGACACTCCGCGGCAATGTTCCCGGCCGGGACTGCCGCGGACTGCCAGCTCGGCGCAGGGTCAGCGAAAGATCGGCGCAGAACCGGGGTCCCGGGGCGGTTGCTCATTGACACCCGATTTTCCGGACACGTAACGTCTGGAATATGAAAATGGGCCGTGGGGTGGAGTGGGCTTTGCACTCTTGCGTCAACATGTCATGGACGCCGCCGGGGGAGGCCGTGAACAGTGCCCGGCTGGCGGCTTTCTACAAGCTGCCCGCGGCGTACCTGAACAAGCAGCTCCAGGCCCTGGTCCGGGCCGGCATCCTGACCTCGGTCTCTGGCCCGCGCGGCGGCTTCCACCTGGCGCGCCGGCCGGAGAATATCTCCGTGCTGGACGTGGTGCTGGCCCTGGAAGGAACGGAGCCGGCCTTCCGCTGCGAGGCCATCCTTGGCGACATGCCGGACGCGGACCGGCAGGAGAACTTCATCCGGACCTGCCTGATCTCCCAGACCATGCGGCAGGCGGAGCTGGCGTGGCGGCAGGCACTGGCGCGGCAGACCATTGCCGGAATCGCCGACTCGATGGAACGCCGGTTCCCCGATGACCGGGCCAAAGCCGTCCGGCAGCTGACCCCCGCCCCCGGCAGCTGACCGCCCCTGGTCCAGGGGCGCCTGGCTCAGAGCTTGGCGATGATCTCCGCGAGCAGCTTGGAGATGCGCGGGCCGGCAGCCTGGCCGGCCTCAAGGACCTCGGCGTGGCTCAGCGGGACCGGGCTGATGCCGGCGGCGAGGTTGGTCACCAGCGAGATGCCGAAGACCTCCATGCCCGCGTGGCGGCCGGCAATGGCCTCGAGCGCGGTGGACATGCCCACCAGGGACGCGCCGATCCGCTTGGCGTACTGCACCTCGGCCGGGGTCTCGTAGTGCGGGCCGGTGAACTGGGCGTAGACGCCTTCGTCCAGGCTGGGATCGACCTCGCGGGCCAGGCCGCGGATCCGCGAGGAGTACAGGTCGGTCAGGTCCACGAAGGTGGCGCCTTCCAGCGGTGAGGTGGCGGTGAGGTTGATGTGGTCGCTGATCAGCACGGGGGTGCCCGGCGCCCAGTCCTCGTTCAAGCCGCCGCAGCCGTTGGTCAGCACCAGCGTCTTGCAGCCGGCGGCGGCCGCGGTGCGCACGCCGTGCACCACCGCGCGGACGCCCTTGCCCTCGTAATAGTGCGTGCGGGCGCCCAGAACCAGGGCGCGCTTGCCCTCGCGGGTCAGCACCGAGCGGATGGTGCCGACGTGGCCCACCACGGAGGGGGAGGAGAAGCCGGGAACCTCGTCCGCGGAGAGCGTGGCGGTGGTCTCACCGATCAGTTCGGCGGCGTCACCCCAGCCGGAGCCGAGCACCAGCGCCACGTCGTGGCTGTCGACGCCGGTCTCTTCGGCGATGTAGTCGGCGGCGGCGCGGGCGGCGTCGAAGGGGTCCGTGTTCAGGAATTCTGTATTACTCACTGGTACAAGCTACCGTGCCGCTACCGCCCAGCCCAGCATCTTTATTGGTGGCGCCGGTCCGGATGATGGACAATGGATGATTGTGACTACGCATCCCGATTTCAGTGCACCCCGTATCGCGATTCTCGGCGGAGGGCCCGGCGGTTATGAAGCCGCCATGGTCGCCGCCTCACTGGGAGCGCAGGTCACCATTATTGAGCGAGCCGGGCTCGGCGGATCCGCGGTGCTGACCGACGTCGTACCGTCCAAGACGCTGATCGCGACGGCGGACCTGATGACCCGCGTGGGCGAGGCCGGTGAACTGGGCGTGAAGTTCGACCTCGACGGCGGCGACTGCAGCCCGACGATGCGCGCGGACCTCAAGCACATCAACGACCGCCTGCTGGGCCTGGCCCGGCAGCAGTCCTCCGACATCCAGAAGGGCCTGGAGGGCCAGGGCGTCCGCATCCTCCTCGGCTCCGGCAAGATGCTGGACAACCACACGATTGAGGTCCTCACCGCCGAGGGCACCGAGACCATTGAAGCCGACGCCATCCTGCTCGCCGTCGGCGCCCACCCGCGCGAGCTGCCCACGGCCCGCCCGGACGGCGAACGCATCCTGAACTGGGCGCAGATCTACAACCTGGACGAGCTGCCCGAGGAACTGATCGTGGTCGGTTCCGGCGTCACCGGCGCCGAGTTCGCCTCCGCGTACAACGGCCTGGGCTCCAAGGTCACCCTGATTTCTTCCCGCGACCGGGTACTGCCCGGCTCGGACACGGACGCGGCGGAGGTGCTGGAAGGCGTCTTCGAGCGCCGCGGCGTGAAGGTGCTGTCCCGGGCGCGCGCCGAGACCGTGGAGCGCACGGACGACGGCGTCGTGGTCACCCTCGGCGACGGCTCCAAGGTCACCGGTAGCCACTGCCTGGTGGCTGTGGGCTCCATCCCGAACACCGCCGGGGTCGGCCTGGAGGAGGCCGGGGTCGCGCTGACCGAGAGCGGCCACATCAAGGTCGACGGCGTCTCGCGCACCACCGCGCCGAACATCTACGCCGCGGGCGACTGCACCGGCGTGCTGGCCCTCGCCTCGGTCGCCGCGATGCAGGGACGCATCGCGATCGCGCACTTCCTTGGCGACAGCGTCACCCCGCTCAAGCTGCACCAGGTGGCCTCGAACATCTTCACCTCCCCGGAGATCGCCAACGTCGGTGTGTCCGAGGCCGAGATCGACTCCGGCAAGTACCAGGGCGACGTCGTCAAGCTCTCACTGCGCAGCAACGCGCGCGCCAAGATGCGCAACCACAAGGACGGCTTCATCAAGATCTTCGCCCGCAAGGGCTCCGGCACCGTGATCGGCGGCGTCGTGGTGGGGCCGAACGCCTCGGAGCTGATCTTCGCGATCTCCCTCGCGGTGACGCAGAAGCTGCACGTCGACGACGTCGCCAGCACCTTTACCGTCTACCCGTCGCTGAGCGGTTCCATCTCCGAGGCGGCGCGGCGGTTGCACGTCCACATGTAGCAACTAACGGAGGCAGTAGCCATGCAGAGTCCCCGCACCCTGGTTGAGTCCGTGGAACACCATCCCGCGCTGCCGTCCGGCCCGGAGGAACGCTTTGCCGGCTACGGCGTGATGGGCGTTCCGTTCAGCTCCGGCTACATCCTGGCCCTGCGGCGTTTTGCCGCGTCCTCCGTCGGCCCGGGCTACAGCTCGGTCTGGATCCGTGACCCCGCCCGGGTCTGGACGATGCACAGCACCACCGCCGCCGCGTCGTCCTGTCCACGCTACTTCGGCAGCGCCCTCGGCTCCTCGTCCACGGTGGGGATTTCCATCCGCTGGCATGACGACTACTCCTTCAGCGTGGAGGTAGGTGACGGGGTGGACCTGGCCTGGGATCTGACGCTGGCTGCGACGCCGGTCACCCGGCTGATGTCGGCGGTGGCGGGGTCGGTCCCGGAGCCGCTATGGCGCAACCGGACATTTCTGCGCGCCATGGGGGCCGTCGCCGGACCGGTGCTGGGTGCCGGGCACATCGGGCTGACGGGCAGGGTGCCCAACGGCCAGACGTTCGGTGCGCGCCCGCGCCGGATGTGGTTTATCCGCGACAGCACAGCGCACTTGCGGGGGCATAGCCTGGGGCAGGCTTCGGCGCTGCCGGTCCAGGACAGGCTGGGGGACTTCTGGATTCCCCAGCGCGGCATCTTCATGATCGGTTCGTCGGTGTTCGAGCCATTTGATCCCGCCACGCACCTCGCCGCGGAACACTGAACCGGGCAGGGGAACCGGCGGCAGTTGGCGCCGGTTCCCCCTGCCTTCTCCCGTAGAGAACGGGCCCGAGCCTTAGAACGGGTACGGTGCGATGTCCGGGCGCATGGTGAGCCACTGGATCTCGGTGAAGGACTCCATGTTGGCGTGGTGCCCGCCGATCCGTGAGCCGTTGCCGGAGTTCTTCGTCCCACCGAACGGGGAGTTGGCCTCGTCGGAGACCGTCTGCTCGTTGATGTGGACCTTGCCGGAATCCAGCCGGTCCGCGATGGTCATGGCCATGCCGACGTCGCCCAGGATGCCGATGGACAGCCCGTATTCGTTGTCGTTGGCCAGCGCCACGGCCTCGTCCAGGGTGGAGAACTTCATCACCGGGGCCACCGGGCCGAAGACTTCGTCCTTCCACGCCGGGCTGTCCTGCTTGAGGTCCACCAGCACGGTGGGCTGGTAGAACCGTCCGTCGTGGGTGCCGCCGGCGGCCAGCCGGGCGCCGGCCTGCACCGCGTCCTGGACGATCCCGTCCACCCGGTGCAGCTGGCGTTCGTCGATCACCGGGCCGAGTGCCACGGTGCCGCTCTTCGGATCTCCCACCGGCAGGTGCCCGGCTTTTTCGGCGAGGGCGGCGACGTAGTCGTCGTAGATGTCCTCGTGCACAATGTGCCGGCCGGCCGCCATGCAGATCTGGCCCTGGTGCATGAATGATCCGAACGCCGCCGCGGAGGCCGCCCTGGCCAGGTCGGCGCCGGGCAGCACGATCAGTGCGTTGTTGCCGCCTAGTTCGAGGTGCGCGCGCTTGAGCAGCCGGCCGGCGGTTTCGCCGATCTTGCGGCCGGCCGCCGTCGAGCCGGTAAAGGCGATGACCCGGACCTCGGGGGCCTCGACGACGGCGGCGCCGATCTCCGCGCCGCCGGGGAGCAGGGAGAGCAGCCCCGACGGGAGGCCGGCCTCCTCGAAGATCCGCATTACCGTCACCCCGCCGCAGACCGCGGTGCGCGGGTCCGGCTTGAGCAGCACGGCGTTGCCGAGGGCCAGGGCCGGGGCGACGGCGCGGATCGAAAGGATCAGCGGGAAGTTAAACGGGGCGATCACCGAAACCACGCCCACCGGCCGGCGCCGGGCGAAGGACCAGCGGTTTTCGTTGGAGGTGAGCACGTCGCCGGCCGGGAGTGAGGGCAGCGCGGACGCGTCGTAGCATTCGTTGGCGGCGATGTGCGTTTCCAGCCCGGCCTTGGGCGGGATGCCGCCGGATTCGCGGACAATCCAGTCCTGGATTTCGGCGGCGTGCTCCTCCCAGAGCTGGCCGGCGCGGCGCAGCACGGCGGCCCGGTCCTCGGGATTGCGGGCGGCCCATTCCCTTTGTGCCTTGGCAGCGGCCGTGGCGGCCTCCCGGACATCCGCAACGGAGGCGACACCGTAGCTGCCCAGGGTGTCGCCGGTGGCTGGTTCGACGGCGTCAGCGGTCCCGCCGCCGCCGGTGCGCCAGCCGTTGAGGTAGATCTTGCCCTCCCAGAGGGCGGAGTCGAGCAGGGACATGAGGTGTCCTTTCATCGTGGGATGTCGCTTGACCGAAGCCTACCGAAGCGGGATCGCCGCGGCACCCAAGCGGCAGGCCGGCGCAGGGCATCCCTGTGGAGTGCCCTGCGCCGGAAGGGCCTGGCTTAGCCTGCGTTGACGAACTTGATGCACTGCCCCTGGTTCTTGAAGGCCGGCACGAAGCTCTTCCAGCCGCTGTCCTTGCAGCTCTCGGCCGACAGCGGCACGACGACCTTCTCTCCGTTGCGCTGGTCCCACGCGGACATGCCGTTATTCGCCGCGCTCAGGGCTGCCATGGACGGGTACCGGTCTGCGCTGGTGCCGGCGAAGACGACGAAGCCCCACTCGCTGGGCTGGGCCGCATCTCCAGCGCGGTTGTCCTGGAAGGTAAAGTCGGCGTTGTCGATCAGGAAGTCGCCCTTGGTGTTGTAAAGCGTGTTGCCTTCGATCACGCCGCTGCCGTTCGGGTTCAGGTACGCGCCGCTGCGCAGCGAGTGGAAGGTGTTCCCACTCAGGGCCAGTCCGGTGATGCTGCCCTGGGTGACGACGCCGCGGTTGGCAATCCAGCCGGTCATCGGCAGTGCCTGGTTGGGGCCGTAAACCGTGGTGCCGGAAATGGTGACATCGGCGGCACCGACCTGGATAAATTCCTTGGGGTACGGGACGCTGCTGGTGATTGTGAGGTCCGTCAGGCTCGATCCGTCGGCGGCCAGCAGGACGGTCACGGCATCCGAGGTCTGCTTAAGGGTGGCGCCGCTGGTGCCCGTGACCGTGACGTCTTTGTTCACGATGGTGGTGCCGGACACTGTCAGTGCGCCCTGGACCTGGATGGTGTCTCCGGGTTGGGACGCGTCCACGGCGGACTGGATGGAGGTGTAGCTGCAGCCCTCGGCGCAGACGGTGTGGAGCGCGGCAGCGGAGGCCGCCGGCGCCGCGATCCCGGCTCCCGCGAAACCGGCAGCAAGGAGCACGGCAAGGAATGGCTTTTTCAAAAGAGGTCCCCCAGAACTTGGTATGGATGGAAGCCGTCCTCGGCTCCCGCGTCCCCCGCGCAGGATCCCTCAGGTTTCCTGCGGCAGGATTTCAGCTAACCCTAAAACACTGATCGCGCCCGAGCCGGCTACCGGAGTACTCGTTTTCTTGGGTGCCACTACTTGGTTTTGTGCCGCGGCCGGCGTTGCCGCCTTGCCGCTCGCATAGGCCCTCCCCTGGCCCGCAGGGTGACGTTCGGCCCTAGCCCGGCGCTGATGGGCGCTCGCACAGTGGACCATGGCCAACATCTACCTTCCGTTCGGGACCGTCGAGGGCCAGACCGCCCGGATCGCCGAGTACCTCGCCTACGTCATCCGTGAACACGGCCACGAAGCCCGGACCGCCGACCTCCAGACCTCCGGCACCGCCCTCCCGGACAACTACGACGGCGTCATCGTCGGCGCCTCGGTCCACATGGGCAAGCACGAGGGGGTGGTCACCGACTTTGTCCGCGCGAACAAGGCGGCGCTGGAACGTCTCCCCTCGGCGCTGTTCTCGGTCAGCCTCGCCGTGGTCGGGGACGAAGAACGGGCGGAAGGTTACGTGGAGAAGTTCGAGGAGGAAACAGGGTGGCGCCCGGCGCATGTCGGCTTGTTCGGCGGGGCGCTGCTCTACAGCCAGTACGGCTTCCTAAAGCGGCACATGATGAAGAAGATCGTCAGGGGCCAGGGCTCCTCGGACACTGACATGTCCCGTGACTACGTCTACACCGAGTGGGACGGCGTCCGCCGCTTCGCGGAGGACTTCCTGGCCGGGCTGCCTGCAGCCGGCGCTTAGACGGCCGCGGCCCGCACGTTCCCCGACGTCGAACTTCCCCGGGCCATCCGGGCGGCGACCAGGTAGACGATTCCGGTGATCAGCGGGACCACGCTTGCCGCGGCGAGCGAGGCCGCCGGGCCGGACCTGCCCAGGACGGTGATCAGCAGCGGCAGCGCCCCCAGCGCCAGCAGCAGCCACCCTGCCAGAGCGGTGCGCTTCAGACCGAGGACGGCGGCCGGGAATGCGAGGGCGACGACGCCCACAGCCAGCACCGGCCCGTTGGCAGCTTGGAAGCTGCGCGCCGTCGCCGGGTCGACGGCGAACCACACGCAGACGGCGATGAAGGCGGCAGTCAGTACCATCAGTAGGGGAGCGGTTCCGGCCGGCCAGAACCAGGCGAGGGCGGCAAGGACCAGCATCGGCGCAGCCCAGGCCAGGATCATCATCAGCCCGGCAGACCCGCCCGGTTCCTCCATGGCGTAAGCGCCGATGAACGCGCCGCCGAAGACGGTGAAGACCGCCATCAGCACTACGCCCGTCCTCGTCAGTACGGTCGCCCGCCGCTGCGGATCCTTCTGCCGGTTGAAGACAACTCCAAGCACGACGGCGACCACGACGATGGCGGCGACCGCCAGGATGACGGGAACGGACATTGCTGCCTCCTGGAGACGGTGAGAACCTGCGCCCATTGAAACCGCGTGGGGCGGATAAGCCAAGGGGACAAAGGCCTGATGGGCGTGGACCACACGGACGACGGTTCCGGTGCGGGCGACCAGGGATTAAGTCCTCTATCTCCGGCTGTGGCGGCTATGTCATAGTGTCCGCCATGGGAAAATCCCGCAAAAATGACGGACCGTCCGCCGGCCTTGTAGTCGCGCTGATCGCCATTGCGCTGGTGGTCACGTTCTGGCAATGGATCCTGCTCGGAATCATCCTCTACGTACTTTTCCGGGTCCTGTGGAAGGTCCATCTGAGCAAGAACGCCGACCCGTATCCGGCGCCGAGAACGCAGCGGCCGCCCATGCCCCAGCCCGTCCTGGCCATGCCTGTGCCTAGGGGCGGCCGGGAGTCCTTAGCCAAGCCCAAGCCTATGCCGGCGCGTGAGCTGCCGGCACCGGACTACCTGCCCAGATGGACCACCACGCGCCGGTTTTACACTGATCGCGAGCATGATGACTGGCAGAAGCAGTTCGACAGCGTGACTTAGCGAAGCCCCGTCGGAGGCGCGGGTGCACGGGAGTGATCGCTCCTGAACTTGGCTTAGGTATAGGTCTGTCCGCCTGACGTCAGTGCAGTCACGCCCTCAAACCTTTACGCCCTGGAAATGCTTCTCGATAACCCCCTTGATGTCCTCGTGGCAGCCGCCGCAGCCGGTTCCGGCGCGGGTGGAGGCTGAGACCTCGGCCACCGTCCTGCAACCGGAGGAAACCGCGGCGGCAATGGAAGTCCCGCTCACTCCGGCGCACCGGCAGACGGTGCGCTCCGGATCGGTAACAGGAGAAGCAGCTTGGTCCGGTCCGTCCAGGCGCAGCAGCAGCGACCGGTCCGCGGGGAGTTCCGCGCCGCGCTCGAAGAGCTGCATCAGCTCCGCCGCGGTTCGGGGCATGCCCACGGCCACCAGGCCTTCCAACACCCCTGCGCGCGTGGTCATCTTGACGTAGCGGCCGTGCTCGGGGTCCGCCCACTGCGCGACCTGCAGCCGCGCCCGTCCGACGGCTGCCCCCGCCGTCAAAGACTCCTCGTCCCACGGCTCGGCAGACACTTCCCCGGCCACAGCCAGGGTCAGCCCTCGGGCCTTGAGCACCAGCACCCCCGGCTGTTCGGCCGGCAGCGGCGGCAAAGCTGCGGCTTCGGAGGAAGCGCCGGCTGCCAGGAGAGCCAGGTAATGAGCCAGCCATTCGGCCTGCCGCCAGCCCGGTCCCACCAGCCCGGACGGGCCGCGTGCGCTCCGGCAGGCCACGCACTCCGGGTCGGGGCAGCGGACCTCGGCGCAGTCGCCAATCGCGAAGATGTGGGGCTCGTGGTGCGCCCGCAGCCGGTGGTCCACCAGGATGCCGGCCGCCGTCGACAGCCCGCAACCCGCCGCGAGTTCGGTCCGCGGCCGGACGCCGCAGGAGAGCACCAGCAGATCGCCGTCGATCGCGGAACCATCCGCCAGCAGCAGCGCCGAGAAGCCGCCGTCGGGCCCGGTCTCCACTGAAACCGAACGCGCGTTGCCGGCCACCCGCACGCCGCAGTTGCGCAGCGAAGCGGCGAGCACCGCGCCGCCGCCGCGGTCGATGTTGCGGCCCAGCGGGTGCGGTCCGTTGTGCACCACGGTGACGGCGGCGCCCTCCTCGGCCGCGGCCAGCGCCGTCTCGAGGCCGAGCACACCGCCGCCGAGGACCACCACGCGCTTGCCGCCTGCCACCGCCGCCTGCAGCGCCGAGGCATCCGCCAGGTCCCGCAGCGCCGTCACGCCGGCGGGGAGCACCGGGGCGGCCGGGTCCGGGTTGAGGCCGGTGAGGTTGGGGATCGCCGGACGGGAACCGGTGGCGAAGACGAGACGGTCGTAGCCGGGGGAGCTGCCGTCGCTGAGCAGGACCCGCTGCCGGGCGCGGTCCACCCGGCGGACCCGGGTACCCAGCCGCACGTCCACGCCGTCGGCCACCAGCGCCGCCGCGTCCGCCAGCGCCAGCGCCCCGGCTGTGGTCCGGCCGACGCCGAGGTCGGCCACCAGCACCCGGTTGTAGGCCGCTTCCGGCTCTTCGCCGACCACCGTCAGTTCCACCAGTCCGTCCCGCACCGCGGGCAGCAGCTCATCGATCAGCCGCGCCGCCACCGGGCCGAAGCCCACCACCACAATCCGCTCCGTCATGGGGCACCTTCCATCTGCAGAACTTCGGCGCGGGAGCCCGACGACACGGCCGGCCGCACCCACACCATGCTGGTCTTGAACTCCGGCATCCCGGAGACCGGATCCGTGGCCGCCTCGGTGAGCCGGTTGGCGCTCTCCAGGCCCGGGAAGTGGAACGGCAGGAACACGGTTTCCGGCCGGATTTCCGCGCTCAGCTCCGTCCGGCACAGGACCTCGCCGCGCCCGTTGGCAATCACGACGGCGTCGCCCTCGGCGATGCCCTGCGCCGCGGCGGCGGCCGGGTGGATCTGCAGCCGGGCCCCGGGCCGGGCGGCGGCGAGGGCGGCCACCCGGCGGGTCTGGGCGCCGGACTGGTAATGCTCCAGCAGTCGCCCGGTGATCAGAGTCATCGGGGTGCCGGCCGGGCCAGCGTCCGCCGGGCCGGCGGCCGTCCCGGCAGGCGTAGGCGTCCGACGGCGGGGCGCCACCGGAGTGAAGACCGCACGGCCGTCCGGATGGGCGAAGGAGTCCAGGAACAGCCGCGGCGTCCCGGTGCTCCCGGCCGGGTAGGGCCAGTAGGCTTCCTCGCCGCGGTCCAGCAGGGCGTAGTCGATCCCGGAGTAGTCGGCCAGGCCGCCCGCGGAGGCGAGCCGGAGTTCCTCGAATACGGTCTCCGGGTTCTCGCTGTACGTCGAGGGCGCCTCGAGCAGGCCGGCCAGCCGGGTCATGATCCAGAGTTCGCTGCGCACGCCGGGCGGGGGAGCGATGGCCCGGCGGCGGCGCAGCACCCGGCCCTCGAGGTTGGTCAGGGTGCCTTCCTCCTCCGCCCACTGGGTGACCGGCAGGATCAGGTCCGCCTCGGCCGCGGTCTCGGACATAAAGAAGTCGCAGACCACCAGGAAGTCCAGGCTGCGCAGGCCGGCGATCACGGCGTTCGCGTCCGGGGCGGAGACCGCCACGTTGGCGCCGTGCACGAACAGGCAGCGGACGCCGTCGGGCCGCCCCAGGGACTTCAGCAGCTCGACGGCGGGGACGCCCGGCCCGGGGATCAACGCCTCCGGGACGCCCCACACGCCGGCGACGTGGGCGCGGGCTGCGGGGTCGGTGATCTTGCGGTAGCCGGGGAGCTGGTCCGCCTTTTGGCCGTGCTCGCGGCCGCCCTGGCCGTTGCCCTGGCCGGTGAGGGTGCCGTAGCCGCTGCGGGCCGAGCCCGGCAGGCCCAGCAGCAGGGCGAGGTTGATGGCGGCGGTGGCGGTGTCCGTGCCGTCCACGTGCTGTTCCACGCCGCGGCCGGTGAGGATGTAGCTGCCGTCCTGCCGCGCCCCTTCGGCCAGTCGGCGGGCGGTGTCGCGGATCAGCCCGGCCGGGACCCCGGTGAGGGACTGCACGCGCTCGGGCCAGTAGGGGGCGACGCTGCGGGCCAGGGCGTCGTAGCCGGTGGTGCGGTCCGCGATGTACCCGGCGTCCGTGAGGCCCTCGTGGACCACCACGTGGGCCAGGCCCAGCAGCAGGGCGAGGTCCGTGCCCGGCAGCGGCTGCAGGTGCAGGCCGCCGCCGTCGGCCGTGAACGCCGCGGTGGCGGAGCGCCGCGGGTCCACGACGATCAACCCGCCGGCGTCGCGGGCGCCCTGCAGGTGCTGGACGAAAGGCGGCATGGTCTCGGCGACGTTGGAGCCAAGCAGCAGGATGGTGCTGGCGGTATCGAGGTCCGCCAGCGGGAACGGCAGGCCCCGGTCCAGGCCGAAGGCGCGCATCGCGGCCGCGGCGGCCGAGGACATGCAGAACCGGCCGTTGTAGTCGATCCGCGAGGTGCCGAGGGCCAGCCGGGCGAATTTGCCCAGCTGGTAGGCCTTCTCGTTGGTGAGGCCGCCGCCGCCGAACACGCCGACGGCGTCCGGCCCGGACGCGGCGCGGGTGTCCCTGACCGCCGCGGCGGCGAGCTCCAGCGCCGTGTCCCAGCTGACCGGGCGGTGCACGCCGTCGGGGCCCTTGAGCAGCGGCTCGGTGACACGCCCCGGGTGCTTCAGCAGCGACGCCGAGGTCCAGCCCTTGCGGCACAGCCCGCCGCGGTTGGTCGGGAAGTCGCGGCCGGCCACCTCCAGCGGGGCCTCCGGAGCCGCCGCCGGAGCCTCCGGAGCCGCCGCCGGAGCTGCATCCGCCGCCGGAGCGGTCAGCGTCATGGCGCACTGCAGCGCGCAGTACGGGCAGTGGGTGGCGGCGCCGTCGCCCATTTAGACGTGTCCTTTGCCGTGGCGTGCTGCCGGGCGCAGGTAGCAGGCCCAGCAGACGGCCAGCATCACCAGGTAGGCCGCGACGAAGCCGTAGAAGGCCGGGGTGTAGGAGCCGCTGGCGGTGTTGGAGGCGTTGAGGACCTGGGGGATCACGAAGCCGCCGTAGGCGCCGATCGCGGAGATGAGGCCCAGCGCGGAGGACGCCAGCCGCTGGGTGTTCACCGTGCTGGCCCCGGAGAGGGCTGCCCGGCTGTGCAGGGCGAAGATCACCGGGATCATCCGGTAGGTGGCGCCGTTGCCGAAGCCGCTGGCCGTGAACAGCGCCAGGAACAGGGCCAGGAAGAGCCAGAAGTTGCCCAGCGGCAGGGTCCAGACCATGGTCAGGGTGATGACGGCCATCGCGGCGAACGCGGTCACGGTCATCCGCGCGCCGCCCAGCCGGTCCGCCATCCGTCCGCCGTAGGGCCGGGCCAGTGACCCGACCAGCGGGCCGAGGAACGCCAGGGACAGGGCCACGGTGCCGACGCCGATCGAGGAGAACGCCGGGAAGTAGTCCTTGATGAGTTTGGGGAACACGCCGGCGAAGCCGATGAAGGAGCCGAAGGTGCCGATGTAGAGCAGCGCCATGACCCACAGGTGCGGTTCCTTGACCGCGGCAAGCGAACCGGCGACGTCGCCCTTGGCGCTGGTCAGGTTGTCCATGTACTTCCAGGCGCCGAACGCGGCGAGCAGGATCAGCGGGATCCACATCAGCCCGGCCACCGGCAGGTTCACGGTGCCGGCGGCCAGTACGGTGATGGCGACCGGCACGGCGAGCTGGGCGACGGCGGCGCCCAGGTTCCCGCCGGCGGCGTTCAGCCCCAGCGCCCAGCCCTTTTCCCGGGCCGGGTAGAAGAAGGTGATGTTGGCCATCGAGCTGGCGAAGTTGCCTCCGCCGAAGCCGGCCAGGGCGGCCACGAGCAGCATGACGCCGAACGGGGTGCCGGGGTTGCCCACGCACAGGGCCAGTCCGGTCGACGGGATCAGCAGCAGCATGGCTGAGACAATCGTCCAGTTCCGGCCGCCGAAGCGGGGAACCATAAAGGTGTAGGGGATCCGGAGCGTCGCGCCCACCAGGCTGGGCATCGAGATCAGCCAGAAGATTTCGTTCGTGGAGAAGCGGAAGCCGGCCGCGGGGAGCTGGACCACCACGATCGACCAGAGCTGCCAGACCACAAAGCCCAGGAACTCGGCGACGATGGACCAGTTCAGGTTCCGGCGCGCGATGCCCCGGCCCAGGGACTCCCACTGGGCCTTGTTCTCGGCGTCCCAGTTGGCGATCCAGCGGCCCGGGCGGTACTCGAGGGCGGGGGCGCCGACGGCGGTGCGTTCGGCGAGCGAGGCGCGTTCCGGGGCGGCAGGTGCGGAGTCGGCGTCGTGGTTCGGGGAAACGCCGGTAGCGGCGTCGGCAATGCGTTCAGCAGTCACGGGGACCTCCTTCGGGGTGTCCCTCAAAACTAGGGACGCCGCGTTTCCGGGAGGCTCGCGCATTGTTAACGTGCTGTGACGTTTGCCTATCGGCGGCTATGTAACGGCGTGAGGCCGCGGCTCTTCAGCGCTTCTATGACCTGGCCGGCGGTCGGCGCGCCCGCACGGCCGCCGGGCGTCGGGTAGATGCGGCAAGCGAGCTCCCCGCTGGGCGGCCCGCCGGGGAAGATGTCGGAGCTGGTTCCTGTCCGGTCTCCGGCCTACTTAGCGGCGTCGGTGAGTTTCTGGCGGAATTCTTCTTCGCTGTTGAGGACGAGCTTTTTGCCGTTGAGGAAGAACGTGGGTGTCCCGGTCACCCCCAGGGCCGTGCCGTCCGCGACGTCCTGGCGGATCCGGGCTCTCGTCTTTTCATCCGCCACGGCGGCGTCGTAGGCCTTCAGGTCCAGGCCCAGCTCCTGCGCGAAGGTCCTGAACACCGCGCTTTGGGAATCCTGCTTGTTGCCCCACTGCGGCTGGGTTTCGAACAGCTTTGCGGCCATCTGTTCGTACTTGCCCTGCGCGGCCGCGGCTTCGACGGCGAGGGCGGCGTTGCCGGAGTTCCGGTGCCCGGGGAGCGGGAAGTAGCGGTGGACGAACGTGATCCGGTCCCCGTACTCCTGCTTCAGCTCCTGCACGAGCGGCTCGGCGGCGTGGCAGGATTCGCACTCGAAGTCCAGGAACTCGACCAGCTGCGCCTTCTCCGTGGCCGGGGAGGTCACCCGGTGGCTGTCCTCCCGGACGAGCTGGGCGTCCGCGGCCGCAGGCGGGGGTGCGGGTGTGGGTGTGGGTTTGCTGGCGGTGAAGGCCGCGTACCAGATGAGCCCGCCGAAGACGACGAGTCCCAGCAGGATCCAGATCAGCAGGCGGGCCGTCCGGGCCGTCCTTGCCGGGTCGCTGGGGGACGGCTTGTTATTCAGGGTCTGTGTCATCGGTGGCGGATGCTGTTCTCTTCGGTGCGGGCGGGGTTCATAGCTCAGCCGTGCCGTGGCGGGATGGGGAGGCTGGCGACTTTGGGTTCGGGACCGGATCCGCAGCCCTCGCAGCAGCCAGCGGCGTCGACGTCGTCGACGTCGGTGGCATCGGCGTTGTGGGCGGCGTCGACGTCGTCGGCCACGGCGTGGGGGACGGCGCAGCAAACGTCGCCTTTCCAGGCGTTGATGCCTTCGCGCATGGCGATCCCGGCGATGACCAGGGCCGCGCCGGCGTCCGCCCACCACCATCCCAGCATGCTGTTCAGGACGAGGCCGAGCAGCAGGACCGCGGAGAGGTACGTGCACAGCAGCGTCTGCTTGGAATCTGCCACCGCGGTCCTGGAGCCGAGCTCGCGGCCGGCCCGGCGCTGCAGCCAGGAGAGGACGGGCATAACGGCCAGGCTCAGGGCAGCGATGACGATGCCCGGGATGGAGTGCTGTGCCTCGCCGCCTCCGGTCAGCGACCTGACGGAGTCCACGGAGACGAACAGCGCCAGGGCGAAGAAGGAGATCGCGATGATCCGCAGGGTCAGGTGCTCACGCCGTTCCGGGTCTTTCGCGGAGAACTGCCAGGACAAGGCGACCGCGGAGGCGACCTCGATCACCGAATCAAGTCCAAAGCCGATGAGGGCGGACGAGTCCGCGAGGTTGCCTGCCCAGAGCGCGACGACGGCCTCAACGATGTTGTAGGTGATTGTCGTGGCCGCGAACAGCCGGATCCGCCGGCTGAGGGTGGCACGGCGGGCGGCGGTAGGGGCTGCTTGGATTGTTGTGGTCATGCCAGGCACGTCCCGTCCGGGGTGCAGCAGGCGGGGTCAACGGCCAGCACGACGCCGAGCAGGTCACTGATCGCGTGCCCCAGCCGGGCGTCGGCGAGCTCATACCGGGTCCGCCGGCCGTCCGGGACGGCCACCACCAGGCCGCAGCCCCGCAGGCAGGTCAGGTGGTTGGACATGCTCTGCCGCGAGACCCCCAGGGAATCGGCGAGCTCCGAGGGGTACGCGGCCGCCTTCGCCAAAGCCAGCAGAATCCGCGCCCGGGTGGGGTCGGAGACCGCGTGGCCGAACCGGGCCAACACCGGCGCATGCGTGAGGGTTTCCATCTCCCCAAAGTACATCGGCGCATGTATTCAGGCAATTTTGTATTGAGCCGTATCCGGACGACACGCGGCGTCCAAATAGTGGAACATTTGTCCATTGTGTGGACGCGGCGAACTATTATCGGAGCTATATCCATTCCTTTTGCCGGTCGTCTTTTCGCAGGGCGGGCCGGTCTTCATGAAAGCGTCACTACATGTCATCCACTGCCACTTCAGCGGAGCAGGGGTCTGCCAAGCAGGTGAACTCGCGCGGCCGCGTGATCGTCGCCAGCCTGATCGGCACCACCGTTGAGTTCTACGACTTCTACGTCTATGCCACGGCCGCCGTCTTGGTCTTCCCGAAGCTCTTCTTCCCGGGCCAGAACGAGACGACCCAGCTGCTGAGCTCCTTCGCCGTCTTCGGCGTCGCCTTCATTGCCCGCCCGCTCGGCTCGATCGTCTTCGGCCACTTCGGTGACAAGTTCGGCCGCAAGGGGACCCTGGTCGCCTCACTGCTCACCATGGGCATCGCGACCTTCCTGATCGGCTGCCTCCCGACGGCGACCGTTCCCGGCTGGACCTTCTGGGCCCCGGCACTGCTGGTGGTCATGCGGTTCGCCCAGGGCCTCGCCCTCGGCGGCGAATGGAGCGGCGCGGCCCTGCTGGCCACCGAGAACGCCCCGGCGAACAAGCGGGCCATCTACGGCACGTTCCCGCAGTTGGGCGCGCCGATCGGCTTCATCATCGCCAACGTTATCTTCCTGGTCTTCAGCTACACCCTGTCCCCGTCGGCCTTCGAGGCCTGGGGCTGGCGTGTGCCGTTCCTGCTCAGCGCCGTGATGGTCATCATCGGCCTGTACGTCCGGCTCAAGCTGATCGAAACCCCGGCCTTCACCAAGGTCCTCGAATCCAACGAGGTCGCCAAGCTGCCGCTGGGCCGCGTCTTCAAGACGAGCTGGCGCCAACTGATCCTGGGCACGTTCATCATGCTCGCCACCTACGTGCTCTTCTACCTGATGACCACGTTCACGCTGACCTACGGCACCCGCGCGTCCACCCTGGACGCCGCCAAGGCCGCCGCAGAGAAGGCCGGCAAGCCGATGACCGAAGCGGCCGCCGCGGCGTTCGTTCCGGGTCTGGGCTACACCCGCAACGACTTCCTCTGGATGCTGATTGCCGGCGTCGTGTTCTTCGGCATCTTCACCCTGGTCTCCGGCCCGCTGGCCGAGAAGTACGGCCGCCGCAAGATGCTGATCGCCGTCACCGCGGGTATCTTCGTTTTCGGCCTGCTGTTTGTTCCGCTCTTCAGCGCCGGCTTCGCGGGGACCATGGGCCTGCTGATCATCGGCTTCTCGCTGATGGGCCTGACGTTCGGTCCGATGGGCGCGCTGCTGCCTGAACTGTTCCCGACCAACGTCCGGTACACCGGCTCGGCCGTCAGCTACAACGTCTCATCCATCCTTGGCGCGGCCGTGGCGCCGTTCATCGCCGTCTGGCTCTGGGAAATGGCGAAGGGCAGCCCGGTGCTGGTGGGCGTGTACCTCACCGCCATGGCCGTGCTGACGCTGATCGCCCTGTTTGTTAGCAAGGAAACCCGCGACCTGGACTACGAGAACAACGTAGCCTGACGCTCCAGCCCGGTTCTTGGCCGAAAAGCCCGGTGTGTTCTGCGGACACGCCGGGCTTTTCCGCGTCCCGACGCTCCCGCAGGTTGTGCCGGCGTGGGCCCGACGCTCCCTCAGGTCCGGTGGTTGTGGGCCCGACGCTCCCTCAGGTCTGGTGGTTGTGGGCCCGACGCTCCCTCAGGTCTGGTGGTTGTGGGCCCGACGCTCCCTCAGGTCTGGTGGTTGTGGGCCCGACGCTCCCGCAGGTTGTGCCGGCGTGGGCCCGACGCTCCCTCAGGTCTGGTGGTTGTGGGCCCGACGCTCCCGCAGTTCCTGCCGGCGAGGATCCGTCACTCCCGCAGGTTTAGTCGCTACGGGCCGTCGCTCCCGCAGGTTTAGTCGCTAGGGGCCGTCGCTCCCGCAAGTCCATTTCGGAAAGTGCAGGAGCGTCGTCCTCATGACGGCCCGATTTGCGGGAGGGTCGTGGAAGCGGCGGCCGGATGTGAGGGAGCGTCCTGGAAGCGGCGACCGGATGTGCGGGAGGGTCGTCGAATGGGGTGCCGGATGTGAGGGAGCGTCCTGGAAGCGGCGGCCGGATGTGCGGGAGGGTCGTCGAGTGGGGTGCCGGATGTGAGGGAGCGATTCTGCGCTACCGGGCGTAGCGCTCCACGAAGTTCCGCAGGATGGCCATCGGCTCGGTGACGTTGTGCTGCCTGGCCTGCGCCATCAGCTCCTCGGCGGAGTCGGGCGGGAAGTAGCCGGCGTGCCGGTAGATGTCGATCCGGGTGGTGAGGCCCTGGACGTCGAGCTCGGGGTGGAACTGGGTGGCGTAGAGGTTGGACCGGATCCGGAACATCTGCACCGGGCAGGTCTCGGAGCTCGCCAGCAGCACCGCCCCGCCGGGCAGCACGGTGCACGCTTCCTTGTGGCCCACGAACGCCGTGAACTGCTCCGGGAGTCCGCGCAGGAGCGGGTCCTGCTGCCCGGCGGAGGTCATGCTGACGGTAACGCCGCCGAGCCCCTCGCCGTAGGTCCGGTCGATCACGGCGCCCTGGTGCAGGCCGAGGGTGCCGACGCCGTAGCAGGCGCCCAGGAACGGGAAGTCCTCGGCCACGATCCGGTCCAGCAGGGCGAACAGTTCGCGCTCCACCCGGTGCTGGGTGTCGCTCTTGTGCTCGGCCGGGTCGCTGGAGGTGAAGGGGCTGCCGCCGACAATCACGCCGGAGTACTCGCTGAGTTCCAGCCGGGGCAGCGGCGCGGCTTCCATCCGGATCCGGTGCAGCTGGGCCTCGGCCAGGCCGGTGTAGCGCAGGTAGGCGAGGTATTCGTCGTCGGCGGCGGCGTCCTCGGCACGGGAGGCGAGGAGCAGGAATGGCTTCACGTAACTAAGTCTGCCCCCGCCGCACCGTTGCCGCTATTCGGCCGCGTCGCCGTCCTCGATCATGGCGATGACAGCGCCCGCCGAGACCGTCTCGCCGGCCGACGCGGAGAGCCCGATCACGATGCCGGCCCGGTGCGCGGTGAGCGGCTGTTCCATCTTCATGGCTTCGAGCACGACGACGAGGTCGCCTTCGGCCACCCGCTCGCCCTCGGCGACGGCCACCTTCACGATGGTGCCCTGCATGGGGGAGGTCAGGGCGTTTCCGCCGGCCGGTGCCGCCGTGCCTGCGGCGCGGGTACGCTTTTTGGCCTTGGCGGGCTTGCCGCCGCCGGAGACGGTGCCCAGCGAGGCCGGCAGCACCACTTCCAGGCGCTTGCCGCCGACCTCGACGACGACGCGCTGGCGTTCGCCGGCGTCGGCCGTTTCCGCCGCGGTGCCGGCCGGCGTCCAGGCGGGGATGTCGTTGACGAAGGCGGTCTCGATCCAGCGGGTGTGGACCTTGAACGGGCCCTCGGCGGGGGCGAAGTCGGGGTTGGAGACGACGGCGAGGTCGAACGGGATGACGGTGGGGATGCCCTCCACCACCATTTCCTCGAGGGCGCGGCGGGAGCGCTGCAGCGCCTGGGCGCGGGTGGCGCCGGTGATGATCAGTTTGGAGAGCATCGAGTCGAAGTTGCCGCTGATCACGTCGCCCTCCTCCACGCCCGAGTCGATCCGTACGCCCGGACCGGTGGGGTTTTTCAGCCCGGTGATGGTGCCGGGGGCGGGCATGAAGTTCCGGCCCGGGTCCTCGCCGGTGATGCGGAATTCGATTGAGTGGCCGCGGACCTCGGGGTCGCCGTAGCCGAGTTCCTCGCCGCGGGCCAGCCGGAACTGCTCGCGGACCAGGTCGATCCCGGTGACTTCCTCGGAGACGCAGTGCTCCACCTGGAGGCGGGTGTTCACCTCGAGGAAGGAGATGGTGCCGTCCTTGCCCACGAGGAATTCGCAGGTGCCGGCGCCGAGGTAGCCGGCTTCCTTGAGGATGGCCTTGGAGGATTCGTAGAGCCGCCGGTTCTGCTCCTCGGTGAGGAACGGCGCGGGGGCCTCTTCCACCAGCTTCTGGTTGCGGCGCTGCAGCGAGCAGTCGCGGGTGGACACGACGACGACGTTGCCGTGCGCGTCGGCGAGGCACTGGGTCTCCACGTGGCGCGGGGCGTCCAGGAAGCGTTCGATGAAGCATTCGCCGCGGCCGAACGCCGCGGTGGCCTCGCGCACCGCGGATTCGAAGAGTTCGGGGATTTCCTCGCGGGTGCGGGCCACCTTGATGCCGCGTCCGCCGCCGCCGAAGGCCGCCTTGATGGCGACCGGCAGGCCGAACTTGTCGACGAATTCGAGGATTTCCTCGGCGGACTGGACCGGGTCGGCGGTGCCGGGGACCTGGGGGGCGCCGACCTTTTCGGCGATGTGGCGGGCCTGGACCTTGTCGCCCAGGGCCGAGATGGCCTCCGGGGAGGGGCCGATCCAGGTGATGCCGGCGGCGATCACCTTGGCCGCAAAGTCGGCGTTTTCGGCGAGGAAGCCGTAGCCGGGGTGGATGGCGTCGGCGCCGGAACGCTGGGCCACCTCGATCAGTTTGTCCATCACCAGGTAGGACTCGGCGGCGGTGTTGCCGCCCAGGGCGTAGGCCTCGTCGGCGAGCTTGACGTGCAGGGCGTCGCGGTCCGGATCCGCGTAGACCGCCACGGAGGCGATGCCTTCATCGCGCGCGGCGCGGATGATGCGCACGGCGATTTCGCCGCGGTTGGCGATCAGCACCTTGCTCAGGGGATGGGTGCCCGGGGTGGTGGCTGCGGGCACTTGCGTGGCGGACTGCTCCGAATTTGCTGACAAGGCGTCTCCTTCTTTCCTTCAGGGAGCCTAGCGCGGTTTTGTGGGTTCCGCCGATATTACTTGCGGATCCCGCGCGTAAACCGCCGATCCTTTGTGGGGTTCCTACAAGGCGGTGCGAAATGGCTCACTCGGCGCGGATGTCGGCCGGATCCGCGGCGCCGCCGGTCCAGAGTTCGGTGACGTTCACCTTGGCCTGGCCCAGCAGGCCGCGCAGGGTCGAAATGGAGAGCCCGACGACGGTGTGCGGGTCGCCGTCGACCTTGCGGATGAAGGCCCCGCCGTAGCCGTCGATCGTGAAGGAGCCGGCGCACTGGAGCGGCTCGCCGGTGGCGATATACGTGTCGATCTCCGCCTCGCTCATCTCCATGAAGTGCACCTCGGCGGAGGAAACCGCGCCGAGCGTCGCGCCCGTGCCGGCGCCCGCGCCGTCGTCCCGGGAGCCCGGGTCGGTGTCGCGGCAGTCCACCAGCCAGTGGCCGGTGTGCAGCACGCCCATGCTGCCGCTCATCCGGAGCATCCGTTCCTTGGCGACGTCGGCGGTGTACGGCTTGCCGTGGGCCTCGCCGTCGAACTCGAAGACCGAGTCGCAGCCGATCACCAGGGCGCCGTCCGCCTCCGGCAGCGAGGCAACCGCCTCGGCCTTGGCACGGGCCAGCAGCAAGGCGGTGTCGTGCGGGTCGGTCACGCCGTAGCGGGCCTGCACGGCGTCCTCATCGACGTCGGAGACGAGCACGTCGTGGGCGATCCCGGCGTTGCTGAGCAGCTTGGTACGGGCGGGGGACTGGGAGGCAAGAATGAGGCGGGTCACGGCTCCAGCCTAGTTCACCGCGGCACAGCAACGCGGGGCCACTTCGCGCCCACCCCAAGGGGATTTATGGGCGCGAAGTGACCCCGAGTTGCTTTGAGGCGGTGGTTAGCGCGCGGCGACTTCCTCCGGCTCGCCGGCGTCTGCCGCGGCGGCACCGCCGTCGGCGTCCGGCTTGCGCAGCTTGGCGCCCTCGACGTCGACGTCCGGCAGGATGCGGTCCAGCCAGCGCGGCAGCCACCAGGCCTTGCGGCCGAGCAGGTACATCACGGCCGGCACGATCGTCATGCGCACCACGAAAGCGTCCACCAGCACACCGAAGGCCATCGCGAAGCCCAGCGGCCGGACCATATTCAGGTGCGAGAAGATGAAGCCGGAGAACACGCTGACCATGATGATCGCGGCGGCGGTGACCACGGCCGCCGCGTGGCTGAAGCCGGAGCGGACCGCGTGCCTGGCCGTCTCGCCGTGCATGTACGCCTCGCGCATACCGGAGGCGATGAAGACCTGGTAGTCCATGGCCAGGCCGAAGAGCACGCCGATCAGGATGATGGGCAGGAAGCTAAGCACCGCGCCGGGGTTCTCGACGCCGAACACGGTCCCCAGCCAGCCCCACTGGTACACCGCCACGACGCCGCCGAACGCGGCAGCGAGCGAGAGCAGGAAACCGCCGGTGGCCAGCAGCGGAACCACGATGGACCGGAACACCAGCAGCAGCAGGACCAGGGAGAGCCCGACGACGATCGCCAGGTACGGCGGCAGGGCGTCGCCCAGCTTGGTCGAGACGTCCACGTTGCCGGCGGTCTGGCCGGTGAGGCCGATGCTGACCCCGGTGGTGTCGTTGATCCGGGCCTTTTCGGCGCGGAGTTCGGAGACCACGTCGACGGTGCTGGCGCTGGCCGGGCCTTCCTTGGGCAGGACCTGGAAGACTGCGGTGCGGCGGTCCTCGCTCAGCGCCAGCGGCACGGCGGCGGTGACGCTGTCCGCCTTGCGCAGGATGTCCGCGACGTCGAACTGCTTCGCCTGCGCCTCTTCGGCGCTGAGCCCGGCAGGGAAATCGCCGACGACGATGATCGGCCCGGTCATGCCTTCGCCGAAGCTCCGCTTGGTGACGTCGTAGGCCTTGAAAGCCTGCGAGGCGACCGGCTCGGAACTGGCATCCGGCAGGGCGAGCCGGAGCTGGCTGGCGGGCAGGGCCACCACGCCCAGCAGCAGCACGCCGGCCACCAGCGAGAGCCAGGGGTGCCGGGTGACAACGCCGCCCCAGCCGTGGCTGCTGCGGTATTCGTCCCGGGCCCGGTCCTCGGTCTCGTGGCCCGGCGCGGCGTTGTGCTGCTCCGCCTTGGCCCAGGCCCGCCTGGAAATCAGTTTGCGGCCTATTAGAGACAGCACGGCCGGCGTCAGGGTCAGGGCGACGACGACGGCGACGGCCACCGTGGCGGCTGCGGACAAGCCCATCACGGCCAGGAACGGCAGCCCCGGCACCACGAGGGCGGCGAGGGCGATGATCACCGTGAGGCCGGCGAAGAGCACCGCGTTGCCGGAGGTGCCGGTGGCCAGGGCCACGGATTCCTCGGGATCCATGCCGGCGCGCAGCTGGCCGCGGTGCCGGTTGACGATGAACAGGGAGTAGTCGATCCCGACGGCGAGGCCCAGCATGAGGGCCAGCATCGGGGAAATGGAGCTCATGTCCACGGCGCCGCTGAGCGCGAAGGTGCCGCCGACGCCGACGGCCACGCCGACGATCGCCATCAGCAGGGGGAGTCCGGCGGCGACGAGGGTGCCGAGCATGACGATCAGCACCAATGCGGCGACGGCGATGCCGATGATCTCCGCGGTGCCGAAGATCTCGGAGATGTCCTCGCTGATTTCCTTGCTGGGCAGCGCGGTCACGTTGGCGGCGGAGACCTCCTTGACGATGTCCTGGACTTCCTGCCGGACCTCGGGCTTCAGGCCGTTGATTGAGGTTTTGAACTGGACCTGGGCGATGGCGGCCTTGCCGTCTTCGGAGACAAAGCGCAGGCCCTGGGACGCTTCGAGCTGGCGTTTGCCGAGCGCCAGCTTGGTGTTGCCGGCCTCGAGGTCCTTGGTGCCGGCGTCGAGCTTTGCCTGCCCGGCGGCGAGGGCGGCCTTCTGCTGGCCGAGCTGGGCCTCGATGGCCGCGGGCGGGAGCCCGGCGGCGGCCATCTGCTGCTCGGCGCCGGCCAGCTGGGCCTTGCCGGCGGCGAGGTCCGCGGCGGCCTTGTCCAGCTGGGCCTTGCCCGCGGCGGCCTTCTGTTCGCCGGCGGCGAGGTCCGTGACGGCCTTGTCCAGCTGGGCCTGGGTGGCGAACGGGTCCACCGTGCCCTGGACGTCGGGGATGGTCTTCAGCTTGGCCAGCGCGGCGGACACCGCGTCCTTGCCGGCCTGGCTGAACTGCGCGTCGTTGGCTTCGAAGACGATGCTGGCCGAGCCGCCGGAGGAGGACGGGAGGTCCTTCTTAAGCTTGTCCGCCATCTGCTGGGTTTCGGTGCCGGGGATCTGGAAGTTGTTGGACAGCGTGCCGTGGAACGCTGCGGCGGCACCGCCGACGGCCACCATCACGGCGAGCCAGAGGGAGATGACGAGCCAGCGGTGGCGGTAGGAGAACTTGCCGAGACGATAAAGCAACAGGGCCATGTCAGAACCGATCTGGGGAAGGGGCGGCGGTGGGGCTGGCGGCCGGGTCGGCCGCCGGGGACGCGAATCCGGAGCCCAGCAGGCTCATGGAATCGATCAGTAGTTGGCGCAGGTTGGAGAGTGATTCGGGGGAGAGGGAGCCCTCGCAGCGCGCGAACCAGACGTCCATCGCGGCCTTGCCGCAGGAGATGACGGAGCCGGCGAGGGCGCGCAGGTACAGTTCGTCAATCTCGACGCCGGAACCCCCGGCGGAGCCCTGGGCGAAGCGCTCCCGGGCGGCGTCGATGATCTCGGCGGTGCAGTGGTCCCAGGCTTCCAGCTCGGAGCGGTTGAGCTGCGGGTTGGACTGGCCAAGGCTGTAAAGCTCGGCCAGCGGGGCGATCGTCATCGGGTCGGCGAGTGCCACCAGGGCCGCACGCGCAGATTCCAGGACGGGCTCGCCGGCGGGCCGGAGGCGGAACTGCTGGAGCGCGGTGTCAAGGAATCCGCGGGTCACCGAGGCGATGACCACTTCGGTGCTGCTGAAGTAGTTGAAGAACGTCCGGCGGGAGATGCCGGCGGCTTCGGCGATGTCTTCCACCGTGAAGTTGCCGGGCCCCCGGGTGCGGAGCAGGCCCAGGGCGGCGTCCGTGATGGCCTGCCGGGTGGCGGCCTTGTTCAGCTCGCGCCGCGACGGCGCCGCAGCCCCGTCATCGGGGCCGGAGAGGGGTGGGGTGGGCATGGACTTACACTATGTGCATGTTTGCACTCCGGGCAAGTTTAGCTCCCGGCGGTGTCCGGGCCGGTGCCGCCGGCCGCGCCGCCAGCAGCGGCCGGGCCTGCTGGGCCCGGGTTCTGCCGGCGGCCCTTGTGCCGGTCAGCTGGATGGACTGTCCGGTGGCGCCGGCCTCGCCGTCGGCCAGCGGGATCGCGTATACCGCCGTGCCGTAGGCGCAGATCTCCGTCCAGTTGTTGGCCATGTGGGCGGTATCGAACCGCATGGCCACAATTGCGTTGGCACCGCGCTGGGCGGCCTCGGCGGCCATCCGCGCCATGACTTCCTGCCGGCTCTCGTAGAGAACCTGGGTGAGTTCGCGCAGCTCGCCGCCGGCCAGCGAGCGGAGTCCCGCCACAACCTGGGCGCCGACGTCCCGCGAACGGACGGTAAGTCCCATGACTTCGCCGAAGACGGCATCGATCCGGTGGCCGGGTATGTCGTTCGAGGTGACGATCAGCATGACCCGAGCCTAGCCACTTTGCGGCACCGGACAAGGGAACAGTGTCGCCGCAAACATTCACAGGAAGAAGAAAGGTTCTGGACAGCTCCCGCCGAAGCCGGCGGCACACACTGGAGTCACGTCTTGAAAAAGACTTCCGACAACGCAAGCCGTCGCCGTACGGCAGATCCAGGAGACAGCACATGTCACGTACGAAGAGAATCACGCTCGGCATTTCCGCCGCCGCCCTGGCGCTGGGCGCCGGCGTCGGCGTCGCCGGGATGGCTTCCGCCACCACCACGCCGGCCCCCAGCCCCAGCTCTACCGCTTCCACGGACGGCAGCGCCACGCAGGGTGACGGGATGGGAATGGGAATGCGGGGCGGCCACGGCCACGGCGGCGAACGGGGCGGCTTTGGCGGGGCGAAGGCATCCGAACTCGCCGCCAAGCTCGGCGTCGATGAAGCCAAGGTCACCGACGCGCTGAAGGCCTTCCGCGACGCCCACAAGCCCACCACCCCGCCGGCCGAAGGCACCAAACCGGACCGCACGGCGATGGAGGCTGAACTGGCCAAGTCCCTCGCAGCGTCGCTGGGCATCGACGAAGCCAAGGTCACCGCGGCCCTGACGGAACTCCGCACGGCGGAACAGACGGACCGCGCCGCCGCGCTGAAGACCAGGCTGGACAAGGCCGTCAGCGACGGCACCCTGACCCAGGCCGAGGCCGACGCGGTCACGAAGGCCGTCGAAAAGGGCGTTCTCGGCGGAGGCCGTCACTAGCCTGCTCCAGCCCTGGGGCGCCAGCACCAAGGCAAAATAAATACGGCAAAAAAGTAGTCCCCGAGAAAATCCCGGGGACTACTTTTGTGCTGCGCGGGTGCCCTGCGGCGGTGAAGCCTTAGGCCCGCGTGCCAGCCATTTTGCCGCCTTCGAAGGCGTCGGACCCGGCGCCGCGGGTACCGGCGGCCGCCGAGGGGTCGACGTCGTCGGCGGTGAGAACAACGTCGTCGCTGAACGGGTCACCGTTGCGCGGGGCGTTGTAGAGCGCCTCGTCCAGGATGCCCTGGCGCTTGGCAACGATCGTGGGGACCAGGGCCTGGCCGGCCACGTTGACCGCGGTGCGGCCCATGTCCAGGATCGGGTCGATCGCGAGCAGGAGCCCGACGCCGGCCAGCGGCAGGCCCAGCGTGGAGAGCGTCAGGGTAAGCATCACGACGGCGCCGGTGGTGCCGGCGGTCGCGGCGGAGCCCAGCACGGAGACCAGTGCGATCAGCAGGTACTGGCTGAAGTCCAGCTGGATGCCGAAGAACTGGGCCACGAAGATCGCGGAGATGGCCGGGTAGATCGCGGCGCAACCGTCCATCTTGGTGGTCGCACCCAGCGGCACGGCGAAGGAGGCGTAGGCGCGCGGCACGCCCAGGGAGCGTTCGGTCACGCGCTGGGTCAGCGGCAGGGTGCCCACCGAGGAGCGCGACACGAAGGCCAGCTGCACGGCCGGCCACACACCGGAGAAGTACTGCTTGACGGACAGGCCATGGCTGCGGACCAGGACCGGGTAGACCACGAACAGCACCAGGGCAAGGCCGACGTAAATGGCGAAGGTGAACTTGCCCAGCGAACCGATGGTGTCCCAGCCGTAGACGGCGACGGCGTTGCCGATCAGGCCGACGGTGCCCAGCGGGGCGATCCGGATGATCCACCAAAGGACCTTCTGGATCACGGCGAGGGCGGACGCGTTGAGGTTCAGGAACGGCTCGGCGGCCTTGCCCACCTTGAGCGCGGCAATGCCGACGGCGATTGCGATCACCAGGATCTGCAGGACGTTGAAGCTCACCGCGGTGGTGGCGACGCCGTCGGTGACGGTGGTGCTCGCGCCCAGGCCCAGGAAGTTCTTCGGGAACAGCCCGGTCAGGAAGGCCCACCAGTCACCGGACTTGCCGGCGTACTTGGCCTGCTGGGTGATGCCGGTGCTCGCGCCCGGCTGCAGCAGTACGCCCAGGCCGATGCCGATCAGCACGGCGATCAGCGAGGTGATCGCGAACCAGAGCAGCGTGTTCCAGGCCAGCCGGGCCGCGTTGGCGACGGCGCGCAGGTTGGAGATGGAGCTGACGACGGCGGTGAAGATCAGCGGCACGACGGCGGTCTGCAGCAGCGAGACGTAGCTCGAGCCGATGGTCTGCAGCGTGGCGCCGAGGGCGTTGGGGTTCGTCTTGGTGCTGCCCGTGTACTTCGCGAGCAGGCCAAGGCCCAGGCCTACGATCAGGGCGGCGATGATTTGGAAGCCGAAAGAGCCGGTCCATTTGGGCAGCCGGAAACCGGGCTTGCCTGCGGTTGCGGGGGTGCTTGTCTGAGTGGTCACCCGACTACGCTAGGACCGGCCTGCATAACACGGCGAACGAACGTTGAGAAATATTACGCGGCCCGAATATTCCCCCGCGCACAAAATCCCCGCCAAGACGCCGAAAGACGACCCGTTTATGAAGTTATTCCGGTCCCGGGTGTGGCGATTGTCTCGCGCGGAGTCCCGGGGGAGCAGGCATCCGGCAGCGTGCGTCTAAGCGTGGGCCCACGCCGTCAGGGTTCCCCGGCCGAGCTTGCGAGGCTAGGGGGACGGTGGGGAGAACGAGCGAGCACGCAGAGGATGTCTGTCCCCCGGGACTATTGCCGGCCCTACCCCAGCAGCGCCCGCTTCAGCGTGTCCAACCCCACCGAGCCCATGTTGAGGGCATTGGTGTGGAAGGCCTTGAGGTCGAAGCCCGGACGGGATTCGAGCTCGCCGCGGATCTGTTCCCAGAGCCGCTGGCCCACCTTGTACGACGGCGCCTGCCCCGGCCAGCCGAGGTAGCGGGTGAATTCGAACTTAAGCTGCCCCTCGCTGATCGCGAGGTTCTGCTTCAGGAATTCGTACCCCGTGTCCGGCGTCCAGGTGCCCGACCCCCAACGCTCGGGCACCTCCAACTCCAGGTGCACGCCGATGTCGAACACCACCCGGGCCGCCCGCATGCGCTGCATGTCCAGCATGCCCATGTGGTCGCCCGGATCCTTCAAATAGCCCAGTTCCTGCATCAGCTTCTCGGCGTACAGCGCCCAGCCCTCGCCGTGGCCGGAGGTCCAGCAGACGTTCCGGCGCCACTTGTTCAGCAGCTCACGGCGGTAGGTGGCGGTGGCGACCTGCAGGTGGTGGCCCGGTACACCCTCGTGGTAGACCGTGGTGGTCTCGGCCCAGGTGGTGAAGGTGTCCTCGCCCGGCGGCACGGACCACCACATGCGGCCCGGCCGGCTGAAGTCGTCCGACGGGCCGGTGTAGTAGATGCCGCCTTCCTGGGTGGGGGCAATCTTGCATTCGAGCGTCTTCATCGCGTCCGGGATATCGAAGTGCACGCCGGCGAGGTCGGCCACGGCCTTGTCGGAGAGCTCCTGCATCCAGGCGCGGAGCGCGTCGGTGCCCTTGAGCTGGCGGGACGGATCGTTGTTCAGGATCTCCTTGGCCTCTTCGACCGTGGCGCCGGGACGGATCTGGTCGGCCACGCGTTCCTGTTCGGCGATCAGCCGGTCGAGTTCCTGGACGCCCCACGCGTAGGTCTCCTCGAGATCCACGGTGGCGCCCAGGAAGGAGCGGGAGGCCAGGGCGTAGCGCTCGCGGCCCACGGCGTCCTTCTCCGGGGCGGCGGGCAGCAGTTCGGATTCTAGGAAGCCGGCCAGCCGGGCGTAGGCAGTGCGGGCGGCGGCAGCGCCGGCGTCGAGCCTGGACTGCACGTCCGCGGGGAGCGGGCCCTCGGCGGTCTTGGCCTCGGCGGCCAGCTTGGCGAAAAACCCGTCGTCCGCGGCGTGCTTGGTGGCCTGCTCGATCACAATCCGCACCTGGCGGGCGGCGGAGACCCGGCCGGCGTTGCGGGCTGCACGGAGCGATTCGATGTAGCCGTCCAGGGCGGCCGGGACGTTGTGTGCGCGGCCCGCGATGTGGTCCCACTGCGCGGCGGTGTCCGTCGGCATCAGGTCAAAGATCGCGCGGATCTCCTGGGCCGGGGAGGCGATGTTGTTCAGCTCGGCCAGGTCCCAGCCGGAGTCGTGGATTTCCAGCTGCAGGCCGAGGCGCTCGCGCATCGCATCCAGGGTGACGGCATCGACGTCGTCAGCCGGCTCCAGCCCTTCCAGCGCGGCGAGGGTTTCGCGCGCCGCGGCGGCGAAGTCCTCGTGCCCGGCGGGGGAGAAGTCCTGGTACTCCGTCTCGTGGCCGGGCAGGCCAAGTTCGGTGGCGAAGCTCGGGTTGAGCCGGATCAGCGTGTCCGTGAAGGCGTCGGCGACGGCGTCGATCGCGGTCTGCGGGCGTGCCGGAACCGGGGTGGCGGGCGTGGTGTTCTCAGTTGTTTCGGTAGTCACCCGAACGAGACTAGCCGGGCCGCGCCGGTTATGAAAGGGTTACTGAACTTTTCTTAGCCGCGGCTGCGCTTCCACGAGCCGGGGCCGGGCTTCGGCGCCAGCTGCAGCTGCTGCCGGCGGAGCCAGTGCCGTACGCCCGGCTTTTCCGGGGCGGCGGATTCGCTGCTGCCGAGGGAAAGGACGACGGCGGTCAACGCCGCGAGCTCCTCCGCCGTCGGCTCGCCCTTGACGACGGCCAGCAGCGGCTGTTCCACCGGCGTGGTTCCGGGGTCCATCTCGGGTGCCGTCACAGCGGGATGTTCCCGTGCTTCTTGGCGGGCAGGCTGGCTCTTTTGTCGCGCAGGGCGCGCAGGCCCTTGACGATTTGCAGCCGGGTCTCGGAGGGGGCGATCACCGCGTCCACGTAGCCGAGCTGGGCAGCCTGGTAGGGGTTGAGCAGCTCCTCCTCGTACTGCCGGATGACCTCGGCGCGCTTGGCCTCGACGTCGCCGCCGGCCTCCGCGACCGCGGCGAGCTCGCGGCGGTACAGGATGTTGACCGCGCCCTGGGCGCCCATCACGCCAATCTGCGCGGTGGGCCAGGCCAGGTTGAGGTCCGCGCCGAGCTTCTTGGAGCCCATCACGATGTAGGCGCCGCCGTAGGCCTTGCGGGTGATCACCGTCAGCTTGGGCACGGTGGCCTCGGCGTAGGCGTAGAGGAGCTTGGCGCCGCGGCGGATGATGCCCTGGAATTCCTGGTCTTTGCCCGGCAGGAAGCCCGGCACGTCCACGAGCGTGATGATGGGGATGTTGAAGGCGTCGCAGTGCCGCACGAAGCGGGCGGCCTTTTCCGAGGCGGCGATGTCCAGGGTGCCCGCGAACTGCATCGGCTGGTTGGCCACGATCCCCACGGTGTGGCCCTCGACGCGGCCGTAGCCGATGATCACGTTCGGCGCGTAGAGCGACTGCATCTCCAGGAAATGCGCGTCGTCGACGATCTGCTCGATCACCTTGCGCATGTCGTACGGCTGGTTGGCGGAGTCCGGGATGAGCACATCGAGGGCGAGGTCGTCGTCGTCGAGCTCCGGCTGCTGGCTGTGTTCCAGCACCGGGGCCTCGGCGAGGTTGTTGGAGGGCAGGAAGTCCAGCAGTTCGCGGACGAACTCGACGGCGTCCGCCTCGTCAGCGGCGAGGTAGGTGGAGGTGCCGGTGTTCGCGTTGTGCTGCCGCGCCCCGCCAAGGGTCTCCATGTCCACGTCTTCGCCGGTGACGGTCTTGATCACGTCCGGGCCGGTGATGAACATGTGCGAGGTCTTGTCCACCATGACCACGTAATCGGTCAGGGCGGGGGAGTAGGCGGCGCCGCCGGCGGAGGGCCCCATAATCAGTGAAATCTGCGGGACGACGCCGGAGGCGTGGACGTTGTTGCGGAAGATGTCCGCGAACATGGCCAGCGAGGCGACGCCTTCCTGGATCCGGGCGCCGCCGCCGTCGAGGATACCTACCACGGGGCAGCCGTTGCGCAGCGCGAACTCCTGGACCTTGACGATCTTCTCGCCGTTGACCTGGCTCAGCGACCCGCCGTAGACGGAGAAATCCTGGCTGTAGACGGCCACGGGCCGGCCGTCCACGGTGCCGTAGCCGGAGACCAGGCCGTCGCCCAGCGGCTTCTTCTTCTCCATGCCGAACGCGGTGGAGCGGTGCACGGCGAGGGCGTCGAACTCCACGAAGGATCCGGCGTCGAGCAGCAGTTCGATGCGCTCGCGGGCGGTGTTCTTGCCGCGCGCGTGCTGTTTCTCGATCGCTTCCGGGCCGGAGGGCTGCTCGGCACGGGCCTGGCGGTCGCGGAAATCGGCAATCTTTCCCGCAGTCGTGGTCAGATCGTGGCTCATCAAGTGTCTCCGGCTCTGTTGTTCTTAGCTGTTCTTCGTTACGGCTGTCGCTGGCCCGTGCGGTGGCGCTTAAGTGGATTCCACACAAAAACATGGCCGTGCTGGCAAGTCTAGTGACGGTATTCGCCCGCGCCGCTGTAGAAAACCTACAATTTTCCCCACGACTCTCGCCGGACCAGCCGTCCCCGGCCGCGGCGTTCCCGCCCGGTTCTTCGCCGTGGCACCCCTGCCGCACCCGGCCGGGCCCCTGGGTTTCCGCGGCCGCGGGGCGCATTTTCCGGCCCGGTCAGCCAAGAACCGGGCAGGAACGCCACACCGCCGCGGGCCGCCGCGTATGTTACTGACCAGTAACATCGGCTAAGGTGGGCCTATGACTTCAAGCAACGACGCTTCGGCCACGTCCCCACACTCCCGCCAGCAGGGGCCGTACCAGGCCTCGGGTTCCCTGGCCGGCCGCACCATCCTGATGTCCGGCGGCAGCCGCGGCATCGGCCTGGCGATCGCCATCCGTGCCGCCCGGGACGGCGCCAACATCGCGCTGCTGGCCAAGACCGGCCAGCCGCACGCCAAACTCGAGGGCACCGTCTACTCCGCCGCCGAACAGATCGAGGCGGCCGGGGGACAGGCGCTGCCGCTGGTCGGTGATGTGCGCAACGACGACGACGTCGCCGGCGCCGTCGCCGCCGCCGTCGAACGCTTCGGCGGGATCGACATCGTGATCAACAACGCCTCCGCGATCGACCTGTCCAAGACCGACGCCGTGGACATGAAACGCTACGACCTGATGCAGGACATCAACGTCCGCGGCACCTTCCTGCTCAGCAAGCTCGCCCTGCCGGCGCTGCGCGAATCCGCGGCCGGACAGATCCTCACGCTCTCGCCGCCGCTGAACCTGGACCCCAAATGGGCAGGCCTGCACCTGGCCTACACCATGGCCAAGTACGGCATGAGCCTGACCACCCTGGGCCTGGCCGAGGAACTCAAGGTGGACGGCATCAGCGTGAACTCGCTCTGGCCCTGCACCCTGATCGACACCGCCGCGATCCGCAACATGCCCGGCGGCGAGCAGATCGTCCGCGGCGCGCGCGGCCCGCAGATCATGGCCGACGCCGCCCACGCCGTGCTGACCGCCAGCAACGCCATCCCCGAATCCGGCAGCTGGAGCGGCAACTTCTACACCGACGAGCAGGTGCTGGCCGCGGCCGGTGTCACGGACTTCACGCCGTACAGCCTGGGTGCGCCGGAAGACCAGCTGGTTCCTGACATTTTCCTCTGAGTTTCCGGCGGCTTCCCGCCGCTCAGGGACGGCCCGGGCAGCCGGAATTCCCCACTCTTGCGTGTTCGACGCCGGAATACCGCGGCGTGTCGGTCCGACCCGCCGGCAGCGGCGTCCAAAGATGGGGACGTTCCGCCGGGCCGGTGCGCCCGGCCCGGCGCTGCGGTGTCGGTTACTCGGTAGGATTCAAGCATGCACGCCGCGCACGAGACACCGGACCGTCCACCCCTGGACCAGGAGGCGCTGGGCGACGCCGCATTCCTCTCCGCCCACGGCATCCCGCAGCTGACCGTGGTGGAGTCCACCGGGTCAACCAATGCGGACCTGCTGCGCGGCGTGGCCGTGGATCCCCGGGCCTGGCCGGATCTGTCCGTGCTCACCGCCGAGTTCCAAAGCGCCGCCCGCGGCCGGCTGGACCGGCACTGGGAAGCCCCGGCGCGCAGCTCACTTTCCGTCTCGATCGTGCTCCGGCCGGTCAACGCCGAGGGCCGCCCGCTGCCCACCCAAAGCTATTCCTGGCTCTCGCTGCTTGCCGCCCTCGCGCTGCGGGAGGCGTTGCTGGAAACCGCCGGGATCCCCGCCGAGCTCAAATGGCCCAACGACGTCCTGGTCCGCGGCAAAAAGATCGCCGGGATCCTCGCGCAGCTGGGCCCGATGGGTGACGGCGCCGTGCCGCCCGTGGTGCTTGGCACCGGCCTGAACGTCACCCTCACCGAGGCCGAGCTTCCGGTGCCCACGGCCACCTCCATCCTGCTGGAACACCCGACGACACTGGACCGGACCGCGCTGCTGAAGAGCTACCTCTCCCGGTTCGCCACGCTCTACCGCAGCTTCTGCAACGCCGACGGCGACCCCGCCGCGGGCATGGCCGGCGGTCCCTCGCTGCACAAGCGGGTGGAACACGTGCTCACCACCCTCGGCAAGCAGGTCCGGGCCCAGCTCCCGGGCGACCACGAAATCATCGGCCACGCCACCCGGCTGGACGAGTACGGTTCCCTGCTGGTGGTCGACTCCGCCGGGCACGAGCACGTGGTGACCGCCGGCGACGTCGTGCACCTGCGCCCCTGGACCCCTCCCGGCGAAGCCGGCGGCGAAAGCGGCTATGCGTAAAGAGCTCCTCCCGGGCGAGCAAGTCATTGTGGTTACCCGCCCGCAACCGCGGACACTTATTGTCCCGGCACTGCTGTTCATCCTGGTCTGCGCCCTGACCGCCTTCGCCTGCGCCTGGATCCTGAAAGGCGGCCCGGCCAGGCTCGTCCCGCTCATCACCCCGGAGTGGACGCCGTGGCTGATCGGCGGCTGCCTGGCGCTCGCGGCGTGGGTGCTACTGGCTGCCTGCCTGCCCAAAGTCGTGACCTGGCACGCCAGCCGCTACACGCTGACCAGCCGGCGCCTGGTTGCCCGTTACGGCATGTTGCGCCGGCGCGACCAACAGGTTCCGCTGGCCGCAGTCCGTAATGTGTTCATCGAACAGACACTGCTCCAACGGTCCTTGCGCTCGGGGAATATATCCTTGGAGACCGGGTACCCCTCCGGCACCGTGATTCCGGACGTCCCCGAGGTGATGACGTTCCGGAACTTCATCCTCGACGCGATAGACGAACTTCCGGAGGGCGAACTGCTTGAGGCCGACGACACGATGCCCGGCTCCGGCGGGTGGCCATGGGAAATGAGAGAAGGTGGAAGAGATGAACGCTGAGCACGTGCACCCTGACACCGGACTCCTGGCGGCCGAACCCTCGGACGTCCCCGAAGCGGTCCTGGACACCGCCTCCCTGGAAGCCGCCGTGCTGGACTCCGTCGCCGCCTCCGACGACGACGCTGCCGCCGGCGCTGCTGGAGCTCCCAACGCCGATGCCTCCGACGCTGACGACGAAAGCGACGACGACGGCGCAGACCCGGCAGACGACGCGGACGACGACGGCCCGGCTGCGGTCGAAGAGCCCCCGGCCGCGCCCCCCACCGGCACCATGTCCGCGGAACGCCTCGCCGCCAAGGCCCTGGAACAGCGGCTGCTGGGCGGCGAACGCAAGCTGCGCCGCCGCGAGGTGGCCGCCGGCGCCGGGTTGTCGCTGCTGTCGGCCCGGAAACTCTGGCGCGCCCTCGGGTTCCCCAACCTCGGCGACGAGGACGTGGCATTCACCGAGAAGGACCAGACCGCGCTGAACACGATCGTGGACCTGGTCCGCACCGGCAAACTCACCGAGGAAGCCGCCATCTCCGTCACCCGCGCCATCGGCCAGATGACGGACCGCATGGTGGTCTGGCAGATCGAGGCCCTGGTGGAGGACATGGTCCAGAAACAGGGCGTCACCGACGCCGTCGCCCGTAAACGGCTGGTCAGCGAACTGCCCTCCCTTGTGGACGCGCTCGAGGAAATGCTGGTCTACTCCTGGCGCCGCCAGCTCAACGCCGGGGTGCAGCGACTCGCCGTGCGCGCCGAGGCAGGCCTGGCCTCCAGCGAGGAAGGCCGCGAGGGGGACGAGGACGACGCCCCGCTGCCGCTCGCGCGCGCCGTCGGCTTCGCGGACCTGGTCTCCTACACCAGCCTGTCCCGCCGAATGAACGAAAAGACCCTCGCGCAGCTGGTGCAGCGCTTCGAGAACAAGTGCGCCGAAATCATCTCCGTCGGCGGCGGCCGCCTCGTCAAAACGGTCGGCGACGAAGTCCTCTACATCGCCGAAACACCCGCCGCCGGCGCCGAGATCTCGCTGGCCCTCTCGCAGGCCTTCAACGAGGACGAAATCCTGCCCCAGGCCCGGGTGGCGATGGTATGGGGCCGCATCCTCTCCCGGCTGGGCGACATCTACGGGCCCACCGTGAACCTGGCAGCCCGCCTCACGGCGCTCGCCGACCCGGGCACCGTGCTGGTCGACTCCATGACGGCCGCCGCCCTGGAACACGACGAGCGCTTTGTGCTGCTGCCCCGGGACGCCGAAAACGTCCGCGGCTTCGGCGAGATCCACCCCGTGGAGCTGCAGCGCGGCAGCGGAAAGGGCCTGGTCCTGGACTAAGGATCCCGGCGACGGCCGGCGCCGCCCGCGCAAACCGGCCGGCAGGGTTTCTCAATTCGATGGTCAATATGTCATAGTCGTGGTGATCCGGCCACGCCAAGAGCACTTCACCACGCCCGGCGGGCGTGACACTGGGGGACAGCAGGAAACATGAAACGCATCCTCGATGCCGTGCGGGCAAAAACACGCCCCGGCTTCCGCCCTGCCTGGAAGAACAACCCCACCAACCGGACCGGCACGCAGGCCCGGAACCGGAAAAAATACCTGACCGGCACCTCGTTGGCGGCTGTGGCGGCGGTGTTGGTGACGGGGGCGGTTATTTATCCGGGGTTCAAGACTGCTGAGGTGGAGTTGAACGATGGTGGTGTGTGGGTGGTGTCGAAGGCGAAGAACGCGGTGGGGCGGTTGAATTATCCGTCGCGGGTGTTGGATGGTGCGGTGACGCCGGCGTCGACGACGTTTGATGTGTTGCAGGATGCGGGGACGGTGTTTGTTGATGATGCCTCGGGTTCGACGTTGAACCAGGTGTCGGCGGCGCAGATGCGGTTGGGCGGGGATAAGAAGTTGCCGGGTTCGGCGGTGGTGAGTTTCGGGTCGCGGGTGATTGCGGTGACGGATGCGGCGCGGGGCCGGGTGTGGGCGTTGTCGCCGTCGACGGTGAATGGTTTTGATGAGGAGAACTCCGAGCCGGTGCTGGCGGGGGCGGCGGGCACGGTCTCGGCGGTGGGCTCTGATGACCGGATTTACAGTGCTGATCCCGGGTCGGGGCGGGTGACGGTGACGTCGGTGGATGCCGAGGGCCGGGTGACGGATTCGCAGGCGGAGACCTGGGAGGGGTTGAAGGGTGCGGGGGATCTGCAGCTGAGTGTGGTGGGGGACCGGCCGGTGGTGCTGGACGCGGGCGCGGGGAAGTTGTTTTTGCCGGGCGGGCGTGAGGTGTTGTTGGCGGAGGCGCGGGACGCGCGGTTGCAGCAGCCCGGTCCGGGGGCGGATGCGGTGGCGGTGGCGACGTCGAAGGCGCTGCTTGAGGTGCCGTTGGATGGTTCGGCGGCGAAGACTGTGACGTTTGGCGGGCAGGGGGTTCCGGCGGCGCCGGTGCAGTTGGGCGGGTGTGTGCATGCGGCGTGGTCCGGGGCGAATAAGTATGTGCGGGATTGCGTCGATGATGCCGGTGACCGGAATGTTGCGGTGCCGAAGGCGTCTGCGTCGCCCAGTTATGTGTTCCGGGTGAACCGGGAGCTGGTGGTGCTTAATGATGTGAATTCGGGCAATGTGTGGCTGGTGAACCAGAACATGCAGCTGGTGAACAACTGGGACGATGTCATCCCGCCGCAGCAAACCTCGGACGACGCGGACAAGGATTCCGCCGACGAGGTGCAGCAGACCGTCCTGCCGGACCGCACCAAACCCAACAGCCCGCCGGTCGCCAAACCGGACACCTTCGGGGTCCGTGCCGGCAAGACCACCATCCTTCCGGTCCTGGACAACGACACCGACCCCGACGGCGATATCCTCACCGTCCGCACCCCGGAGCCGCTCAAATCCGGGCTGCTCGCGCCGATCTACGGCGCCACCGGCTACCAGGTCAGCGTCGGCGCGGACAAGGCAGGGACCGAAACCTTCAAATACACCGTCGACGACGGCCGCGGCCTCTCCGCCTCCGCCGACGTCACGCTCAACATCGTCCCGCCCGGGGAAAACTCCGCGCCGCGGCAAAAACCCAACCGGAACACCACCCTGGTGGTCCAGACCGGCAAGACGGTCAGCCAGAACATCCTCACCGACTGGACCGACCCCGACGGCGACGATCTGTTCGTCGTCGGCGCGACCGGCAGCGACCCCCGTGACCAGGTGAAGGTCCGGCCCGACGGCCTGCTCAGTTTCCAGGATTCCGGCTCCGAACCCGGCCGCAAAACGGTTACCGTCACCGTCTCCGACGGCCGGTCCACGTCCGAGGGCAAGGTCACCGTCGAGGTGCGCCCGCCCGGGGCCCTGCCGCCGATCGCGAACGCGGACCACCTCGTGGCCGTCGCCGGCGTGAACACGGTGATTGCCCCGCTGAAGAACGACTCCGACCCGCAGGGCGGTGCGCTGCGGCTGGCGCAGGTCACCCCGGACGGCAACTCCACCGCCACCCTGGGCGCCGACCAGCAGACCTTCACCTTCAACTCCACCGCCCAGGGCGCCCACTACGTCTCTTACCTCGTCACCAACGGACCGGCCAGCGCCCAGCAGCTGGTCCGCGTCGACGTCGTCCCCGGCGGCGGCGACGGCGCGCCGGTGGCGGTCCGCGACACCGCGCTGCTGCCCTCCGGCGGCAGCGTGCTGGTGGACGTGCTCGGCAACGACTCCGACCCCTCCGGCGGCGTCCTGGTGGTCCAGTCCGTGACCGCGGCGGACGGCCTGCCGCTGAGCGTGGCCGTCTTGGACCACTCGGTCATCCGGATCACCGACATCCGCGCCCAGGGCCAGCTCAACGTCAAGTACACGATCTCCAACGGCAAGTCCTCCGCGAGCGGCGAAATCGCCGTCCTGGTGGTCCCCGCACCGTCGAAGCTGCAGGCCCCGCAAGCCAAACCCGACGAGGCCACCGTCCGCGCCGGCGACGTCGTCACCATCCCCGTGCTGGACAACGACACCGACCCCAACGGCGGCAGGCTCACGCTCGAACCGGAACTGGCACAACAACCGGACGCCGCCGACGGCCGCATCTTCACCTCCGGCCAGACCCTGCGCTTCATCGCCGGCGAGGTCCCCAAAACGGTCTACGCCATCTACAAGGTCACCAACGCCTCCGGCCAGTCCGACTCCCAACAGGTATCCATCCGGATCCGGGCCCGCGACGATGAACGCAACACCCGCCCCGAACCGAAGAACCTGACCGCCCGCGTGGTGGCCGGCATGACCGTGCGCATCCCGGTGCCGCTGGACGGCGTGGACACCGACGGCGATTCGGTTCAGCTGACCGGGGTGGACAAGGCCCCCGCCATGGGGACGGCGGTGGTCAAGGACGGCTACCTCGAATTCACCGCCGCCGGCACCGCCGCCGGCACGGACACCTTCAGCTACCGGGTCCGGGACCGGATCGGCGCCGAAAACACCGGCACCGTGATCGTCGGCATCGCGCCGCAGGAAACCAACAACCAGAAACCCATCGCGGTGGACGACGCCGTGGACGTCCGGCCCGGTCGCAAGGTCGCCGTCGACGCCCTCACCAACGACTCGGACCCCGACGGGGACCCGATCAGCCTGGTCGGCAACGGCTTCGAAGCCCGGCCGGAGCTCGCCGTCGAGCCCGCCGACGGCGGCAAGGTGCTGCTCACGGCGCCCGGTGCCGCCGGGAACGAGAGCATCAGCTACAAGATCCAGGACGACAAAAAAGCCCAGGGCAGCGCCGTGATCCGGGTCCGGGTCAGCCCGGACGCCACGCTCAAGCGCCCGCTCGCGAAGGACGACGTGGTCACCCCGGCGGAGACGCTGGGCAAATCCGCCGTCGACGTCCCCGTGCTGAAGAACGACGCCGACCCGGACGGGATCGCCGCCGAGCTCAAGATCGGCCTGCCCGACGGCAACCCGAACGCCCGCGTGGCCGGCGACGGCACCGTCCGGGTGGCCCTTGCGCCGACGGACCAGCTGGTTCCCTACACCGTCACCGACGTGGACGGCCAAAGCGCGACCGCCGTCATCTGGGTCCCTGGCCAGGGCGAACAGCACCCTACCCTGGCCAGGACCGAGCCCGTCGAAGTGATGGCCGGCAAGGACGTCACCCTGGACCTGGCCGAGTACGTCCGCGTCCGGGACGGCCGCACGCCGCGGATCACCCAGGTGGACAAGGTCAAGGTCCAGGGCGCACAGCCGGAGAACGTCGTGGCCGGCAACGGCAGCGCCCTGCGCTACGCCGCCCTGAAGGACTACGTGGGACCCGGCTCGGTCACCTTCGAGGTCACCGACGGCACCGGACCCGAAGACCCGGCGGGGCTCAAGTCCACCCTCAGCATCATCACCAGGGTCATCCCGGACCCCAACGCCAACCATCCGCCCACCTTCAGCGGCGCCACCCTGGACGTGCCCAAGGCCGAGTCCGCAAGCCTGGAGCTCGCCAACCTGGCCAAGGACGTGGACTCCGGGGACCAGGACAAACTCCGGTTCGAACTCGACGGCACCCTGCCGGAAGGCTTCAAGGCCAGCATCGACGGCGCCACCCTGAAAGTGACGGCGGACGCCGCCAAGGCCGCCGGCTGGAAGGGGAGCATCCCGCTCAAGGTCACCGACGGCCGCTCCGAGCCGGTCCGGGCCACCGTCACGGCCACCGTCACGGCCTCCAACCGGCCGCTGCCGGTCGCCAACGAGGACGTCGTGGAGAAGGCCGACGCCGGCAAGGCGGAGACCGTCAACGTCCTCGCCAACGACTTCAACCCCTTCGCGGAGACGCCCTTGCGGATCGTCGCCGCCACGGTGGAGACCGGTTCGGCCGCCGGCCAGCCCGCGGTGGCCGGCGACTCCATCACCGTCACCCCGGCCGCCGGTTTCAAGGGCGTGATGGTGGTGCGCTACACCGTGATGGACAAGACCGGGGACCTGTCCCGGCAGACCGACGGCCGGGTCCGGATCACCGTCCGGGACAAGCCCGACGCGCCGTCGGCACCGTCCGCCACGGATGTCCGCAGCCGCACGGCCGTGCTCAAATGGACGCCGCCGTCGGACAACGGGGCCGCCATCACCAAGTACACCGTGCGTTCCGGCAACGGCTTCAGCCAGGACTGCGCCACCACCACCTGCACCTTGAGCGGACTGACCAATGACGTGAAATACGTCTTCACCGTCACCGCCACCAACGAGGTCAACGAATCCGACCCCTCGCCCGCTTCCAACGAGATCCGGCCGGATGAAAAACCGTCGCCGCCGGAGGCTCCCACGGTCAAGGCCGGCGACAAGAACATGGTGATCGCCTGGCCCGCGGCGAAGACCGAGGGCTCCGCGGTGAAGAACTACAACCTGGAAATCTCGCCGCCGCCGGCCAGCGGGGTCGCCGTGAAGAATGGTGTGACCGGGCTGAATTACACCTGGCCGGGCCTCAGCAACGGCGTGCGGTACAAGGTCCGGGCCCAGGCCGTTAACGAACTGGGCCCCTCGGACTGGGGACAGTACTCCGCCGAGGACAACCCGGCCGGCGTCCCGGCCGCCCCGGGCGCGCCGACGACGTCGGTGGCGTCCGCCGTCGGCACCTCCAACCAGCTCAAGGTGACCTGGGACGAGCCGTACACCAACGGCGACGCGATCAAGAACTACTACGTCACCATGAGCGGCGGCGGCGGTGCGGACCAGACCCAGCGGGTCGCCGGCACTGTGCGGACGGCGAACTTCACCGCCAATAACTCCGAAGCCTCCTACACCTTCACCGTCCAGGCCGAGAACAAGGCCGGCAAGGGCGCCGTCAGCGCCGCGTCCGCCCCGCGCCGCGCCACCGGCAAACTCAGCCAGGTCTCCGGCGTGAGCGCCACCGAGGCCAACACCGGCGGCGCCGGGCGTGCCGTCACCATCAACTTCCGCGAGCTCAGCGCCGCGGAACGCAACGGCTCCGCCTACTCCGAGGTGGGCTACACCTACCGGGCCAGCACCGGCCAGGCCGGCCCGATCAAGCCCGGCCAGACCGTCGGCGGCTTCGCCAACGGCGCCGCCACCACCATCACGGTGACGGCCAACTCGTCCGTCGCGCCCAGCTCGGACGCCAGCGCCGGGGCCAACGCGAACCCGTACGGCTCGCCGGGGACCCCGTCCGCTTCCGGCAGCGACGGGGCGGAGAACCAGCGGAACCTGACGCTGAACTGGGCCTCGCCGGACGCCGGAAGCCACGACATCGCCTATACCCAGATCAAGATCGACGACGGCGGCTGGGAACGGGTGGCCGCCTCCGGCAGCCGCACGGTCAATACCAGCGGCTTCAACGAGCGGCACACGATCCAGGTCCAGACAGTCAACTCGCGCGGCACCGGCGGCCCGATCGCCTCGGCGTCCGCCCAGTCCGGGGCGGAGAAAACGCGCTGGTCCACCCGACTCAACTCCGGCATGGACCGCAGCTGCACCGACCTGCCCGGCGCCACCTCCTATGACCCCAAGAAGTTCACCTGCGACGGCAAGAGCGGCTACGACCGGCCCTGGATGTCGCACTTCGACAGCTTCGACATCATGTGCTGGAAGCCGCACGGCACCACCTACAGCGGCGACGGACAGTGGTACTACATCATGCGCGGCTCACCGAACGGGACCCGCTGGATCCAGTCGCTGCACACCACCCTCGGCTCCCCGGCGCAAAGCGGCGTGCCGCTGTGCACCTTCCCGACCGGAGCCACGCCATAGCCGGCCCGGGCCGGCACCGGCCGGCGGGCAGTCCTCCCCATCGCACTCCCGGGGACGGTTGGGTAGGCTGTCGCGGGAAGTGGGGGACCGGTCTCGGATCCACCGGGGGAACGAGCACCACAATCTTGAAGGAAATCTAACGCTGTGACACGACTTTTCGCCATGCTGGGTGCCAGGAAGCCGGGTTTCATAAAACCGCGCTCACGCACGCGCCGCAAGGTCGTCACCGGCACCTCGTTGGCTGCTGTGGCGGCGGTGTTGGTGACGGGGGCGGTTATTTATCCGGGGTTCAAGACTGCTGAGGTGGAGTTGAACGATGGTGGTGTGTGGGTGGTGTCGAAGGCGAAGAACGCGGTGGGGCGGTTGAATTATCCGTCGCGGGTGTTGGATGGTGCGGTGACGCCGGCGTCGACGACGTTTGATGTGTTGCAGGATGCGGGGACGGTGTTTGTTGATGATGCCTCGGGTTCGACGTTGAACCAGGTGTCGGCGGCGCAGATGCGGTTGGGCGGGGATAAGAAGTTGCCGGGTTCGGCGGTGGTGAGTTTCGGGTCGCGGGTGATTGCGGTGACGGATGCGGCGCGGGGCCGGGTGTGGGCGTTGTCGCCGTCGACGGTGAATGGTTTTGATGAGGAGAACTCCGAGCCGGTGCTGGCGGGGGCGCAAGGCACGGTCTCGGCGGTGGGCTCTGATGACCGGATTTACAGTGCTGATCCCGGGTCGGGGCGGGTGACGGTGACGTCGGTGGATGCCGAGGGCCGGGTGACGGATTCGCAGGCGGAGACCTGGGAGGGGTTGAAGGGTGCGGGGGATCTGCAGCTGAGTGTGGTGGGGGACCGGCCGGTGGTGCTGGACGCGGGCGCGGGGAAGTTGTTTTTGCCGGGCGGGCGTGAGGTGTTGTTGGCGGAGGCGCGGGACGCGCGGTTGCAGCAGCCCGGTCCGGGGGCGGATGCGGTGGCGGTGGCGACGTCGAAGGCGCTGCTTGAGGTGCCGTTGGATGGTTCGGCGGCGAAGACTGTGACGTTTGGCGGGCAGGGGGTTCCGGCGGCGCCGGTGCAGTTGGGCGGGTGTGTGCATGCGGCGTGGTCCGGGGCGAATAAGTATGTGCGGGATTGCGCCGATGATGCCGGCGACCGGAATGTTGCGGTGCCAAAGGCGTCTGCGTCGCCGTCGTATGTGTTCCGGGTGAACCGGGATTTGGTGGTGCTTAATGATGTGAATTCGGGCAATGTGTGGCTGGTGAACCAGAACATGCAGCTGGTGAACAACTGGGACGACGTCATCCCGCCGAAAAACCAGTCCGATGACCAGGACCAGGAGTCCGCGGACAACAACACCATCAACATCCTGCCGGATCGCACCAAACCCAACCGGCCGCCGGAAACCAAACCCGACGGAGTCGGCGTCCGCCCGGGCCGCACCACCGTGCTCAGCGTGCTGGACAACGACTCCGACCCCGACGGCGACGTCCTCACCGCCTCGGTCGCCGGCGCCGGCCCCGAGGCCGGCCGGCTGCAGAACATTTACGGCGGCACTGCCTTCCAGATCACCGTCCCGGCCGACGCAAAGCCCGGCACCGAAACCTTCGGCTACAACGCCGCGGACGGCCGCGGGCTCTCCGCCGGCGGCAGCATCACCCTCAACGTCGTCGGCCCGGAGGAAAACAAGCCGCCGCTGTTCAAACGCGGCGAGCCCACCACCATGCTGGTGGAGCAGGGCAAAACGGTCAGCCAGAACATCCTCACCGACTGGACCGACCCCGACGGCGACGACCTGGTCCTGCTGGACGCCAAGGCCGACAACGACCAGGACCAGGTCAAGGTCCGCCGCGACGGCCTGCTCAGCTACCAGGACTCCGGCGCCGCCCCCGGCAAAAAGACCGTCACAGTGACGGTCTGGGACGGCCGCGCCACCACCACCGGCAAAGTGACGGTCAACGTCCAGCCCCCCGGAGCCCTGCAGCCGGTGGTCAACGCGGACCACGTGACCGCCGTCGTCGGCCAGGACCTGGTCATCGCCCCGCTGAAGAACGACGTCGACCCCAACGGCGGCGCGCTGCGCCTCGCCCAGGTGGAGGCCGCCGGGACCGCCGAACTGGGGCCCGTGACCGACGGCGGAACCTTCACGTTCCGCAGCGGCACCCCGGGACCGGTCTACCTGACCTACATCGCCAGCAACGGCCCGCAAAGCACCCAGGGCCTGATCCGGGTGGACGTCGAGTCCGGCAAGGACACCGGCGACCCCGTCGCCGTGCACGACGTCGCGCTGCTCCCGGCCGGCGGCAGCGTGCTGGTGGACCCGCTCGCGAACGACTCGGACCCGGCCGGGGGAGTGCTGGTGCTGCAGTCCGTGCAGTTGCCGGAGAACGCCACCGCCTCCGTCAGCGTGATCGACCATGCCGTGCTGCGGATCACCGACATCAGCGGCAGCAAGGACCCCTTCGTCTTCCGCTACACCATGTCCAACGGCAGCAAGTCCGCCACCGGCAGCGTCTCCGTCGTCCCCGTCCCGGCACCCGCCGTGGTGGAGGCGCCGCAACCCAAACCGGACGAGGTAAACGTGCGCGCCGGCGATGTCGTTACCATCCCGGTGCTGGCCAACGACACGCACCCGCAGGGCGCCAAACTGACCGTGGACCCGGTGCTGCCGCAGCCCGTCCCGGCCGCGGACGGCAAAAGCTTCGTCTCCGAAAACACGCTGCGTTTCATCGCCGGCGCCGCGCCCAAGACCGTCCGGGCCATCTACAACGCCGTGGACCCGCAGGGCCAAAAGAGCGCGGCCGCCGTCACCATCCACATCCTGCCGCTGGAAGGCGCCGAGAACTCGCGGCCGCAGCCGAAGAACCTGACCGCCCGGGTGGTAGCCGGCGGCTCGGTCCGGATCCCCGTGGAACTGGACGGCATCGACCCGGACGGCGACTCCGTCCAGCTCACCGGCATCGACAGCACCCCGGCGATGGGCACCGCCGCCGCCGGGAGCACCTTCATCGACTTCACCGCTGCCGGCGACGGCGCCGGCACCGACACCTTCCGCTACAAGGTTGTGGACCGGCAGGGCGCCGTGAACACCGGCACCGTCACCGTCGGCATCGCCCCGCGCGGGGAGACCAACCAGAAACCGACGCCGGTGGACGACGCCGTCGCGGTGCGCCCCGGCCGGCAGATCGCCGTCGACGCCGCCGGCAACGACACCGATCCGGACGGTGACCCGATCCGGATCCTGACCAACGGGATCGAGGCCGGCCCCGAGCTCGAAGCCACCGTGAGCAAGCAAAGCGGCCGGATCATCCTGCTGGCCCCCGGCCAGGAAGGGACCGTCAACGTCCGCTACAAGGTCGCCGACGACCGCGGCGCCACGGCGCAGGCCGCCGTCGCCGTCAAGGTCCAAAAGGACGTGCCGCTGCAGGCGCCGATCGCCCGGGACGACCGGGTGACCTCCGCGCAGACGCTCGGCAAGACCGCCGTCGACGTCCCGGTGCTCAAGAACGACGAGGACCCCGACGGCGTCGGTGAAAACCTCAAGGTCGGCAGCGAGGTGAAAACGGCGCGACCCGGCCCGGACGGCAACCTGATCGTGGAACTCACCGAGCAGCCGCAGCTGGTCCCGTACACCGTGGAGGACGTCGACGGGCAAAAGTCCACCGCGATCGTCTGGGTCCCCGGGTTGGGGCAGCAGGTCCCCACCCTGGCCAAGGACGATGTCGTGGAAGTTGTGGCGGGACAGTCCGTCACCGTGGACCTGAAGGAATGGATCAAGGTCCGCGAGGGCCGCTCGCCGCGGATCACCCAGACGGACCGGATCAAGCTGATCGGCGCCGACGGCTCGGACCCCGTGGCCAACGGCGGCACCGCGCTGAAGTACACGGCCGGCAAGGACTACGCCGGCCCCGGTTCGCTGAGCTTCGAAGTCACCGACGGCACCGGCCCGGACGACCCGGCCGGGCTGAGGTCCACGCTCAGCATCCGGACCCGGGTGCTCCCGAACCCCAACCGGAACAACCCGCCCGAGCTGCTGGGCAGCGAGGTGGACGTGCCCACCGGCGACGCCGCCAGCCTCGACCTCGGCCCGCTCACCACCGACCCGGACGACGGGGACGTGCAAAACATGAAATACGAGCTGGTGGGCGAGGTCCCGGCGGGCTTCACCGCCGGCGTCGACGGGAAGACCCTAAAGACGTCGGCCAAGGACGGCACAGATGTCGGGTCCACCGGGGCCGTCCAGGTCAGGGCCCGGGACCCGCGCGGCCTTGAGGCCACGGCGACCTACCGCTTCACCGTCACCGCCTCCAACCGGCCCAAACCGGTGGCCAACGATGACCTGGAACCGAACGCCGCCGCGGGCAAACCCGTCACCGTGCCGGTGACGGCCAACGACGCCAACCCGTTCCCGGAAACGCCGCTGAAAATCGTGGCCGCGACCACGGAAACCGGCTCCGGCAAGGTCGCCGTCGACGGCGGCAACGTGGTGGTCACCCCGGCCGAGGGCTTCTCCGGGACCATGGTGGTGGCCTACACCATCGCCGACAAGACCAACGACCCCTCCCGGCAGGCAACCGCCCGGATCCGGCTGACCGTCAAGGACCGCCCGCAGGCCCCCACCACCCCGTCGGCGGCCAGCGTGGGGGACGGCACCGCCCTGCTGAACTGGGCGGCGCCGGCGGACCGGGGATCGCCCATCACCAAGTACACCGTCTACGGCGACGGCGGCTTCCGGCAGGACTGCCCGGCGAACAGCTGCACCCTGACCGGGCTGACCAACAACACCAAGTACCACTTCCAGGTCACGGCCACCAACGCCATCGACGAATCCGAGCGGTCCCCGGCGTCGGCCGAGGTGCGCCCGGACGTCAAACCGGAAACCCCGGCCGCGCCGTCGCTGAAGTTCGGCGACCGGCAGCTCTCTATTGCATGGACCGCCCCGGCCTCCAAGGGCTCACCGGTCAAGTCCTACGACCTGGAGATCTCGCCCGCGCCGCCCGGCCAGAACGCCCAGCTCCAGAACTTTACGTCGGTCAGCTACGTCTGGAAGGGCCTGGAGAACGGCGTGGCCTACAAGGTGCGCGTCCTGGCCCGCAACGACGCCAAAGAACCCTCCGAATGGAGCGCCTACTCGGCCGCCGAGACCCCCGCCGGTGTGCCCGTCACCCCGGCGGCGCCGCGCGCCAGCCAGGCCGGCTCCGTAGGGACGCAAAGCCAGCTCCAAGTCAGTTGGGCCGCGCCGAACAACAACGGCGACGCAGTCTCCTCCTACAAGCTGACCACGCTCCGCGGTGGAGCCGTGGTGGGCAGCCAGCAGGTGTCCGGCACCTCGCAAAACATCACGGTGGACAACTCCGAGGCCGACTACACCTTCACGGTGGCCGCCACCAACAAGGCCGGCACCTCCGGAACCAGTCCGCAGTCCTCGCCCGTCCGGGCAGCCGGCAAGCCGGGCACCGTGTCCGGAGGCACCGTCGCGGCCCCGGGCAACAGCGGTGAGCTCAAAGTGGCCTTCACCCCCCTGACCCAGGCCCAGCGCAACGGCTCGCAGGCCTCGGAGATCAGCTACCGCTGGTCTACGGCCTACGGCTCAGGCCCGATCAACGCCCCGGGCGGCACCATCACCGGCCAGCCGAACGGCAAGAACGTCACCGTCAACATCATCGCCGTCTCCACGAAGAACAACGTCTCCGGGGACGGCAAGAACATCGGCTCCGCCGTTCCCTATGGCCAGCCGGGGCGCCCCAGCGTCACCGGGGAGACTTCCACCAAGGGCGACGGGCAGGTGCACTGGACCTGGACCCAGCCGAACGATGGCGGCCGGCCGATCAACCGGTACGAAGTGAACTACGACGGCACCGGCTGGAAGAGCGTCGGTCTGACCCTCCGCTACGACCACAACGCAGGCGGCTGGAGTCAAACCCACACCCTGAAGGTCCGAGCCTGCAACGGCACAGACGGCAACAACGACTGCGGCTTCGATGACACCGCCACCTCCACGTCCGGGGCGGACCCCACCCCGCCGCCGCCGACCTCGTGGGACATCCGCGCCACCCCGGTGCGCACCTGCACCGAGCCCAACAGCGGCACGAACAGCTACCGGAACACCAACCCGGACCAGTGCATCAGCCCCGGCAAGTGGTTCGACACCGGGATCACCGCGCAGGCGGACTACTACGTCCGCTGGGGTTCGTCCGGCCGGCTCTGGTACCACCTGACCTCCGGGCCCGCCGCCGGAAACTTTGCCCGGGGCGACACCACCAGCCTGGGCTCCACCCCGCCGCCCGGAATGCCCCGGCGGTGAGCGCAAACCCGTCGCCTAGACTAAACGCCGGACAATGCGGGGACTCCCTGCCGGCGGACCCCCGATGCTTAACCCGAATGGAAGAGGAACCACCGTATGACTATGACCACTGAGCAGGCCGAATGGTTTGCCGGCACCTTTGAGAAGCTCGTTGCCAACGTGGGGCAGGCCGTGCTGGGCAAGTCCCACGTCATCCGGCTGACCTTCATGGCGATGCTGGCCGAGGGGCATGTCCTCTTCGAGGACGCCCCCGGCACCGGCAAGACCTCGCTGGCCCGGGCCCTCGCGGCCACCGTCCAGGGCTCCAACAACCGCATCCAGTTCACCCCGGACCTGCTGCCCTCGGACGTCACCGGCGTGACCATCTACGACCAGAAGACGCAGAAGTTCGAGTTCCACAAGGGCCCGATCTTCAACAACATCGTCCTCGCCGACGAAATCAACCGCGCCTCGCCCAAGACCCAGTCGGCGCTGCTGGAGGTCATGGAGGAATCCCGCGTCACCGTCGACGGCGCCACCTACGAGGCCGGCCGCCCCTTTATGGTGATGGCCACGCAGAACCCGATCGAGCAGGCCGGCACCTACCGCCTGCCCGAGGCCCAGCTGGACCGCTTCCTGATCAAGACCTCCATCGGCTACCCGGACCACGCCTCCACCGTGCAGCTGCTCGGCGGCGCCAACCTCAAGGACCGGTCCAAGGACATCACGGCCGTGATCACCACCCAGGCCGTCGCGGACATGGCCGACCTCGCCGCCACCACCCACGTGGACACCGCGGTGCTCGAATACATCTCCCGGCTCTGCGAGGAGACCCGCAGCGCCCCGGAGACCCGCCTTGGCGTGTCCGTCCGCGGCGCCCTCGCGATGGTCCGCGCCGCCAAGGTCTGGGCGGCCAGCCAGGGCCGGAACTTCGTGCTGCCCGACGACGTGAAGGACCTCGCCGCCGTCGTCTGGACCCACCGCCTGGTGATGGACCCGGAAGCGGAGTTCTCCGGCGCCACCCCCGACGCTGTCCTGGCCCGGGTGCTCGCCGACGTCGCCGCCCCGCAGCAGCGGGCCGCCGTCTAAGCGGCGCATCCGACCGAGTCCAGCCGCGGGGCCCGATTCCAGCCCCGCAACCATGCACGAACAAAGGCCACCCTATGTCCACCGGCACACCGTTGACCCGGCTTGCTGAACGCCTGAAGCACCCCCTCGCCGGGGGCGGCAGGCCCGCCCGGCTGCACCCGTCCGCCGTCTGGGCCGAAGCCCGCAGCACCGCCGCCCTGGCGCTGGCTCCGGCCGGACGCGCCGTCCGGGAGCGCTTCCGCCGGCACCTCTGGCCCGTGCTCTCGGTGGTGAGCGTGCTCGGCTGGTCCGTGCTGGCGGCCGCGGCGCTGCTCTGGACCGCCGGCCAGGCCTACGGCTGGCAGGAGGCCAAGGCCGCCGCGATCGCCGGTTTTGTGCTGCTGGTGCTGGCGGTCGGCTTCATCCTGGGCCGCTCCTCCTACGGCGTGCTGCTGGATCTCGCCCGGACACGGGTGGCCGTGGGGGACAGCGCCGTCGGCAGCATCGCGGTGTCCAACACCTCGGCGCGGCCGCTGCTGCCCGCCGTGCTGGAACTCCCGGTGGGCGCCGCCACCGCTGTGTTCCACCTGCCCCGGATGAATCCCGGGCAGGTCCACGAGGACCTCTTCACCATCCCCACCGCCCGCCGGGCCGTGATCGTGGTGGGCCCGGTCCGCTCCGTGCGCGCCGACCCGCTGCACCTGCTCCGCCGCCAGGTGCTCTGGACCGAACCGCAGGACCTCTTTGTGCACCCCAAGACCGTGGCCCTGGCCGGCTCCGCCGCCGGCTTCATCCGCGACCTGGAGGGCATGCCCACCACGGACCTCTCCAGCGCCGATGTCTCCTTCCACGCGCTGCGCGACTACGTGCCCGGAGACGACCGGCGGCACATCCACTGGAAGACCACGGCCCGGACCAACAAGCTCATGGTGCGCCAGTTCGAGGAAACCCGCCGGGCGCACCTGGCCATCTCGCTCTCCACCAACACGGACGAGTACGCCTCCGAGGAGGAGTTCGAGCTGGCCGTCTCCGCCGCCGCCTCGATCGGGCTGCAGGCCATCCGGGAGCAGCGCAACCTCGACGTCCTCACCCAGAAAGGGCCGCTGCGCTGCGAGACCGGCCGGAACCTGCTCGATGACCTGACCCGGGTGGTCGGGGCGCCGGAACGCAAAAACGCCGTCGACCTGGCCCGGACCCTCGCCGACACCGTCCCGAACGCCTCCGTGGTGTTCTTAGTCGTGGGCAGCAACGTGACACCCACCCAGCTGCGCTCCGCCTCCGCCTCGGTGCCGCCGGGGGTGCGCAGCCTCGCGGTCCGGATCCAGGCCGGCGCCGCCCCGGCCCGGGCGAACATCGCGGACCTGACCGTGCTCACCCTGGGCGATCTCTCCGAACTGGCCATCGTGCTGAGGAAGGCGGCCGCATGAGCACCGCCACGGGCCGCCGTCCCCGCAACAACCCTCCGGCCAGCGGCCGCTCCGGCTTCGCCGGCAGCCAGCCGGCCTGGCACTACGCGCTCGACGCCGGCGCCCTCACCGTGCTGCTGGGGCTCGGCGTGCTCGGCTTCAGCCTCAGCTTCGGCGGCGACCCGTACTACCTGGCCGCCGGCTTCGGCGGGATCCTGCTGGGCCTGGCCGTCGCCGCCGCCAAGGTGCACTTCCGGCTCGGGGTGCTGATCACCACCGCGCTGGCGGTAGGCGCCTACCTCGTCTTCGGCACCGCCCTGGCCGTCCCGGAGGCCTCGATCGCCGGGGTCCTGCCCACCCTCGAATCGCTCCGGACCCTGCTGGCGGGCGTGGTCTTCGCTTGGAAGGACATGCTCACCGTCGGCGTGCCGGTCGGCACCGCCGGCGGCACCCTGATCGTCCCGTTCCTGAGCTCGCTGCTGACCGCCCTCGCGGCCGGACTGCTGACCTGGCGGCTCAGGAGCCCGTACTGGCCGCTGCTGCCGGTGCTGGTGCTGTTCGTCACCGGCATCGCCTTCAGCACCAACGCCGGGTTCCTCACCGTGGAACGCGGCATCTCGCTGACCGTGGGCGCGATCGCCTGGGCCACGTTCCGCCGGGACGCCCTGCGCAGCGGCGACACCCGCAAGGTGTCGGTGAACCGGCCGGACACGGACAAGGCCGCGGCCGGCGCCGCGCGGCTCCGCCGGCTGGGCACCGCCGCCGCGGTGATCGCCGTCGCCGTCGGGATCACCGCCGTCGCGTCCCCGCTGGTGACCGCGGACGATGACCGGAAGGTGCTGCGCAACACGATCGTGCCCCCGTTCGATCCGAAGGATTACGTCACCCCGCTGGCGAGCTTCCGCAACTTCGTCAAGGACAAAAAGGACGACAACCTCTTCCTGGTCAAGGGCCTGCCCAAGGACGGCCGGGTCCGCCTCGCCGCCCTGGACTCCTTCAACGGCACCAACTACACCATGGACCCGAACGGTTCGGGCAGCTTCAGCAAGGTGGGCGACGCGAAGTCCCTCAACACCCTCGCCGACACCACCGGGATTGTGCCGACGAACAACTACACGGTGGGCATCACGATCGAGGACTACCAGGGGTACTTCCTCCCGGGCGGCCGCAAAACCACCGGCATCAGCTTTGCCCGGGACGGCTCCGGCGCGGCGTCCGGGCTGTACTTCAACTCGGGCACCGACACCGCCGTGACCACCCGCGGACTGGGCAATGGCGACTCCTACAGTGTGCAGGTGGCCGACCCGGCCATGCTCGAGCACGGGCAGCTGACCCAGTACGACTTTGCCAAGGTGTCGCTGCCGGACCCGGCCGAGGTCCCGCCGGTGGTCGGCTCGCAGGCCAACGATCTCGCCGCGGACGCACCCACCGCGATCGACCGGGTGCGCCAGATCGAGGCGCACTTCCAGAAGCAGGGCGCCTTCAGCAACGGCCTGATCGCCGACGGGCAGCTGCCCAGCGTCTCCGGCCACAGCGCCAACCGGATCCGCAGCCTGCTCACGGCCAAGCAGATGCTCGGCGACGACGAGCAGTACGCCGTGGCGATGTCGCTGATGCTGCGCCACCTGGGCATCCCGTCCCGGGTGGTGATGGGGTTCTACCCGGATCCCAAGAGCCTCGAGAACGGCGCCGGCGAGGTGCAGATCACCGGCAAGGACGTGCACGCCTGGGTCGAGGTGGCTTTCGACCGGGTGGGCTGGGTGTCCTTCGACCCCACCCCGCCCAAGGACAACGTGCCGATCCCGCCGGACCCGGAGAACAAATCCAAGCCCAAGCCGCAGGTCCTCCAGCCGCCGCCCCCGCCGCAGGAGCCGGCCGAGCTGCCGCCGGACTCCTCGCCGGACGCGCTGGACGCCGACGAGAAGAAGAACAACCCCTGGCTGTTCTGGGGGCCCCTGCTCGCCGCGATCGGCACGGCGCTGATCCCGGTGGCGGTCCTCGCGCTGCCGCTGCTGCTGATCGCCCTGCTGAAGTCCCGACGCCGGAAGGCCCGCTTCACCGACGGGCACCCCGCGCAGCGCGTCGGCGGCGGCTGGAACGAAGTCCTGAGCCTGGCGACCGACCTGGGTGCCGGGGTGGACCACCGCGCCACCCGGCGGGAGTCCGCCGCCGTGCTCGGCGAGGCCTTCCCGGCAAGCCAGGGCAGCACCACGCTGCTGGCGCACCGGGCCGACGCCGCGATCTTCGGCGCGGGCCAGCCAAGCGAGGACCAGGTGCGTGAATACTGGGAGATCGTGGACGGCTCGCTGAAGGAGATGACCGGGACGGTGGGCTTCTGGCGCCGCCAGCAGGCCCGTTTCTCGCCGCGTTCGCTGCTGGCCGACGGCCGGGCCGCGCTGAAGTTGCGCGGGCTCCGCCCGGTGTTGCCGGGCCGGGGCCGCAACGCTCCAGCTAGTACAGTGGAGCCCGGTCCGAACCAGGAACCGCAGGGAACAGCCAGGAAGAACCGCAACGAGCCATGACCGACGACGTCGAGCGCTGCCCGCGCTGCCAGCAGCCGATCCGCCCGGGCGCCGCGTTCTGCACCTCCTGCGGGGCGCCGCTGGGGAACCGCTCGGCGCGCAGCGCCCGGCGGCCGGACGCAACACCCGGTACTATCCCGGTAGCGCCTTCGGGGCAGGGCGGACCGTCCGTGCCGGGGCAGGCGGGCCCCGGACAGGGTGTCCGCGGACAGGGGGGAGGTACCGTTTTGCCGAACAAGCTTGAGCTGGTTCCCGCCGACGCCGGAAAGCGGCTCGGGGCCGCGGTGCTGGACTGGACCGGCCCGGCGGCGCTCCTCGTGGTGCTCTTCGCTGTCGGTTTCGCCGGGGTCACGCAGACACGCAGCGGCGGTTCCATCATCTACAACACCTCCTCACTGGTCCTCTACGGCGGCATCGGGCTCGGCGCGACTTTGGTGTACATCCTGGTCCAGGCCGCGCTGGAGGGCCGGTCCGGCGCCACCCTCGGCAACCGCATCGTGGGGATCCGCAGCGCCGACGCCGACGGGTACGCGCCCGGCGGCGGAGCCGTCTTCCTCCGAGGCCTGATCACCGGAGCCGGTGTGCTGCTCGCCGCCCTCGCCGCCGTGCTGGTGGTGGTTTTCCAGTGGTTCGGAGCCGCGCTGGTCCTCCTGGGGCCGCTCGCCCTGCTGGGTGCCGGCTGGGCCGTCCTGGTGGTGATCTCCAACCGCTGGGACAACAACAGCAGGTTGCGCGGCTGGCACGATACCGCCGCCAAGACCCTGGTCTTCGATATCAAGGCCGGCCGGAACCCGATCACCACCGGCGGCATCCAGGGACCCCAAAGCTTTGCCCCGCTGGACCTTCCTCCGGTGCAGCAGGTCGCCTCACCGGTGGCGGGCGCCGCCCGGCTCCAGCCGCAGCCCGCGCCCGCGCCCGCCGGGGCCCTGGCTCCCGCGGCCCCGGCGTCGTTCCAGCCCGCGCCGTTCCAGCCGGCTCCCATGCCCGCCTCCGCCGACCCCGGGCCCGCGCCGATCGAGGCCGCCCGCAGCCGGGCCGTGAACAGCCGGGCGTTCAGCCCGCACCCGGACGACGACCACGACCGCACCCAGGTCCGCGGCGACGGTTCCGCCCCGGTCACCGTCGCCTTCCTGCGGATCAGGATCGACGACGGCCGGGAGGTTGAACTGGACGGCTCCCTGCTGATCGGGCGCAACCCCGCCGGCCACCCCGGCGAGGAATCCGTCCAACTGCTGCCCGTGGCCGACCCGGGACGCTCCATCTCCAAGACCCACCTCCATGTGCTGGCCGGAACCGGCGGCATCTGGGTGACGGACCGCAACTCCACCAACGGAAGCGCCGTCACGACGCCGGACGGCATCCGCACCGCACTGGCACCCGGGGAACCCACCCACGTACGCCCCGGATCCACCGTGCACTTCGGTGACCGCTCCTTCTACCTAGGACAGGCATGACATCCCAGCCGGCTTCCGTTCCTCCCGCCAAGGCTTCCGCAGCCTCCTCCGGAACCGACCCCAGCACCGCCCCCGGCAGTGTTCCCAGCAGTGCTCCCAGCGGTGTTCCCAGCAGTGCTCCCAGCCTCCGGCTCAGCTGCGGCTACGGCACCGACCGCGGCCTGCGCCGCGAGATGAACGAGGACTCCTTCATCGCGGCCGACCCGGTCTTCGCGGTCGCCGACGGCATGGGCGGCCACGAGGCCGGCGAAGTCGCCAGCGGCATCTGCGTGCGTACCTTGTCAGAGATCCCCCAGCTCGCCACGGGGGAGCGGGATGCTACCGCCGCCGTCGTCCAGCAGTACCTGCTGCAGGCCGATGCCGGCATCCGCGAGGAGACCGGCTCCCGCGCCGGCACCACGCTCTCCGGCGTCGTTGTGGTGGAGCAAATGGGGATCCCGTACTGGCTGGTCCTGAACATCGGCGACTCCCGCACCTACCGGCTCAGCCAGGGCAAGCTCAGCCAGGTCAGCGTGGACCACTCCGAAGTGCAGGAGCTGGTGGACGCCGGCGAGATCACCGCGGCCGAGGCCGCGGTGCACCCGCGCCGGCACGTCGTCACCCGGGCACTCGGCACCGGCGACGAGACCGAAGCCGACTACTGGCTGTTGCCCGTTGAGGAAGGCGACCGGATTCTGGTCTGCTCGGACGGGCTCAACGGCGAGCTCGACGACGAGCAGATTGCCCGCATCCTGGTTTCCGAACCGGACCCGCAGGCTGCCGTGGACCAGCTGATCCAGGCGGCCCTGCGCAGCGGCGGCCGTGACAACGTGACCTGCATCGTGGTGGACGCGAGCAACGTTGCCAGCGAGGACGGCAGCCAGACCGCCCCGCGCACGCCGGCGGAAGCCGAAGACGAAAACACCCTGCCGCGCACCGAGGTCCTGGATGTAGCCCCCGACGGTGCCGTCGGCGGGAACGAAGGCGGATCCGCGGCCGGCTCCGGCGAGGGGCGCCATGGCTCCCGCTAGCCGCACTGCCGCCGTCAGCTACACGCCGGGAACCTGGCTGGGTGTGGTCCGCTCCGGAACGGTGGTGCTGCTGCGCCCGGACACGGACCGCGCCCTGGTCGACTCGCTTTGGACGCTGCTGGCCGGCAGCCCGGAGATCCCTGAGGTCCTGGACGCCGTGACGTCGGCCTCGGGCGGTCCGCTTGCGCGGCTGCCCTGGTTCGGGATCGTGGGGCTGCGCGGTTCTCTGCAGGTCTTCCTGCGCGGCGGGATCGACCTTGACGTCCGGCTGGACGGCGGGGAATCCGTCGAGCTCAGCGGCCGTGACGTCACCACATGGACCGAGCGGCGCTTCGCGGCCCCGGACGGCTTCAGCATTGCCGTCCCCGAGGCCGCTTTCGCTGCCGGCGCCGCGGCGGCTGCCCATGCCGCGCCGCTGCCGCTGGGCGACGGCGTGGTCCTGCTGCAGGGGCTGCACTGCGCGCTGACCGGCGACGGGACTTCCGCGGACGTGCCGGTGGCGGCTGTGGCTGATTCCGCTGTGCCGGGTGCCGCCGTCCCCGTTGATGCTGTCCCCGATTCCGCGGACGCTGGTGCCGCTGCACCGGGTGCCGCCGGGGACGAACAGCTGCTGGCCGCCGCCGAGGCGGACATCGCCGTCGAGCAGGCGGAGCACGACAGCTCCGCGGAGACGGTGCTGGACTTCCCGGCAGAGGACCTCGACGCCGGTCCCGACCTCGCGGGCACCATGCAGGACACCCCGGCGCCGGACACCGCCGAAGACGAGCCAACCGGCAGCTACGACCACCTCTGGGAACAGACGGTAATGCGGAGCATTGAAGACGCCGCCGTGCGCGAGGACCCAGATGCGGAACCGGAGCCCGGCCCGGGACCCGCCGCGCCGGAGCCCGCCGACGCGGAGGACCCCACGGCTGCTCCGGCGTCCGACGCGGCGGAAAAGCCCGCCGAAGAGGAGCCGGCAGCGGCTCCGGCGGCCGAGCCCGCGCACGTCTCGGCGGTCCCCACCGGCCTGATCGACTCGGTGCCGTGGCAGACCGGCGGTGAGCGGCCGGCGAACGCGGTCCCGCCGGCGCCGCGCGCCGCCGCCGGGCCGGACGCTCCGCCGTCGCTGTTTACCCCGCCGCCGGTCCCGCCACTGCCCACCGCGCCGGCCGATGACGCGGACCACGACGGCCAGACCATCATGAAAAACGCCATCGACGGGCCCGGCACTGCCGGGCAGCGCGCCGCGCCGTCGGACGCCCACAACCCCGGCACCGGTCCCATGGTGCTGGCCAGGGTGTGCCCGCAGGGCCACGCGAACCCGCCCACCAACGCCCAGTGCGCCTACTGCGGCCGGGCGCTCCCCGGCGACGGCGTCCAGGTCCGGCGCCCGCGGCTGGGCCGGATGCGGCTGTCCACCGGCGAACTGATCGACCTTGACCAGTCGCTCATCGTGGGCCGGCAACCGTCGGTCTCCCGCGTCCAGGGCGCCGTGATGCCCAAACTGGTCCAGGTGGCGAGCCCCGGCGGCGACATCTCCCGCTCGCATGTGGAGGTCCGGCTCGAGGGCTGGCACGTGATGCTCTGCGACCTCAAGGCCACCAACGGCACCGTGCTGCTGCGCGAGGGCCAGGCCCCGCGCCGGCTTGCCCAGGGCGAAATGGCGATCCTGTTCGACGGCGACATCGCCGAACTGGGCGACGGCATCCAGTTGCGCTTCGAGGAGCTGCTGTGAACGCCAAACGCCCCGTGGCCCCGCCGCCCAGCATCCCGGGGTTCAGCTACATCAGCCTGCTCGGCTCCGGCGGATTCTCCGACGTCTACCTCTACGAACAGGACCGGCCGCGCCGCAAGGTGGCGGTGAAGGTGCTCCTCTCGGACCTCAAGACCGAGGGAGCCCGCCGCCGCTTCGAATCCGAGGCGAACCTGATGGCGCAGCTGTCCTCGCACCCCTACATCGTGACGATCTTCGAAGCGGAAATCACCGATTCCGGCCACTCCTACCTGGCCATGGAGTACTGCTCGCGGCCGAGCCTGGATGTCCGCTACCGGCGCCAGCGCTTCAGCGTGGACGAGGTCCTGGCCGTCGGCATCCAGGTGGCTTCCGCCGTCGAAACCGCGCACCGCGCCGGGATCGCGCACCGCGACATCAAACCGGCAAACATCCTCGTCACGGACTACAACCGGCCGGCGCTGACCGACTTTGGCATCTCCGGCACCCTGGCGGGAGACCAGGACGAGGACGCGGGCATGTCCATCCCGTGGTCCCCGCCGGAACAGTTCAGCGACCGGCAGGTCGACGGCGTCCTGGTGGACGTCTGGGCGCTCGGCGCCACGCTCTATACCCTGCTGGCCGGCCGGTCCCCGTTCGTGCTGCCGGGCGCGGACAACTCCCAGCGCGAGCTGATCTCCCGCATCACCAGCCTGCCGGTCCCCAAGCTGGGCCGCGCCGACGTCCCCGAGTCCCTGGAACTGGCCCTGGCCACGGCGATGGCCAAGTCGCCCGACTCCCGGTACTCCTCAGCCCACGCCTTCGCCCTGGCGCTGCAGCGCATCCAGGCCGAGCTGAACCTCTCCGTGACACCGTTCGAGGTCCTCGAGGAGCCCCGGACCGACGAGCCGCACCCGGATGACAGCTTCGAGGAAACCCGGGTCCGCAGCGTCGCCGCGATCGACCCGGATGCCACCGGGCACGCCCCGACCTTCCCGACCCGGCTGCCGGGCGCCGCCGCGCCGGACGACTCGACGACGTTCAACAACGGCGTCAACACCGGGACCGGTAGGGACGCCGGAAGAGACACGGTCCAGCGGCCCGCGGCCGTACCCGGCTTCGCCGCGCCGTCCTTCTCTGCCGCGCCGCCTGCCGCGCCGCGCCCGGCCGGAGACGACGACGTTGCGGCCACCGTCAACCGCTCCAGCGTCGCGCCGCGGGACGGGGCCGGAGGCGGAACCCCCGCCGAACCTGCCGGCGCCGCTCCGGCCGGCCACGGCCGCCGGAACCTGGTGCTATCGATCGTGGGCGGCGCCGTCCTGGCCGTCGCCGTCGTGGTCGGCATCATTGCCGGCACCACCAGGCCCGAGCCGGCCCCCAGGGCGTCCGAGCAGGTCAGCAGGCCGCCCGCGGACGCCATCGATGAGGGCACCGTCCCGGACGTCGAAGACCTGGCCGGGCGAGTGGATCAAGACGGTTACGCCTACTTCACCTGGACCAACCCGCAGCCCAAGTCCGGCGACAAATACAAGTGGCGGACCTACTCACCGACCGGCAACGGGGAATTCCAGGCCGCCAAGCAGGCGCCCGTCCGCGTGAAGCCCCGCCCGGAAGGACAGACCTGCATCCAGGTGATGATCGTCCGCTCGGACGGCGCGTCCTCACCGATGGAGCAGGACTCCATCGCCTGCGCCGGGAAACCCTGAGCAGCACACCACGGGCGCCCTGCCCGGCCCACGAACAGCACGGCTTAGCGCCCAACAAGGAGACACGGACAATGGGGGATCTGGCGATAGATTTCTGCGGCGAATGGCACGAGCCATCCGACGAGGACATCTTCAGCATCGGCCGCGAGGGCGACCTCGAAGTGGACGACAACCCGTACCTGCACCGGCAGTTCCTGCAGATTGCCCGGTATGACGGCATCTGGTGGCTCAGCAACGTCGGCAGCATGCTCTGCGCGACCGTGGCCGACGCCTCCGGCGGCATGCAGGCCTGGCTCGCGCCGGGTGCCCGGATCCCGCTGGTCTTCAGCCAGACCAACATCATTTTCACCGCCGGACCCACCACCTACGAGTTTGCCGTCCATCTCCGGACGCCCGCCTTCCGGCAACAGGCCCGCAGCGAGGACAGCGGCGGCGACACCACAATCGGCCCGGTGGTCTTCACCGACTCGCAGAAGGCCCTGATCGTGGCCCTCGCCGAACCGATGCTGCGGCGCGAAGGAACCGGCTTCAGCGCCATCCCTTCCTCCGCGGAAGCGGCCAAGACCCTGGGCTGGGCGCTGACCCGGTTCAACAGAAAGCTGGACAACGTGTGCGACAAACTTGACCGGGTGGGCGTCGCCGGCCTGCGCGGCGGCAGCGGCAAGCTCGCCACGAACCGCCGCGCGCGGTTGGTGGAACACGCCGTGACCTCCCACCTCGTCACCGCGGCCGACCTGGTGCTGCTGGAAACGCAGCGCGGAGGGGACGACGCATGAGGATCCGGCTGACCCTGCGCCGTGACCCTGCCGAGGCCAAGGACCTCGCCGTCACCGTAGACGGCCTCGCCACCGTGGCGGACATCGCCACCGAACTCTGGGCGGCTGACCCCGCGCGGCGCGGCACCGCCCCGCCGTCGAACCTCTCACTGAGCATCGAGGAGGCCTTCGCCGCCGGCGGCCTGAACGGCAGCGTCCTGAACCGGGAGGACAACCTGCTCGAATCCGGGCTGCGGTCCGGCTCGATCGTCTCGCTGACCCAGGTGAGCGAGCAGTTCGGCGTCCCCGGGGCGAACCGGGGACCCGCGGCGGCGACCCTGCGCATCCTCTCCGGCCCCGACGTCGGCCGCGAATTCCCGCTGCCCTCCGGCACCAGCTATATCGGCCGGGACCGCGACGTGGACATCCGGCTGACCGACCCGCTGACCTCCAAGCGGCACGCCCGCATCACGGTGGGCGAAACCGTGGAGATCGTGGACACGAACTCCGCCAACGGCCTGCTGATGGACGGCCTGCCGGTCAGCCGCGCCACGCTGAACTCCTCGGACACCGTCACGCTCGGTGACACCACCGTGTCCGTGGTGTCCCTGGGCGGCAGCCAGGGCGCCGCGCCGAGTTCACCGCTGATCAATTTCAACCGCTCGCCGCGCGTGGTGCCCCGCTTCGAACCGCACAAACGGACCCTGCCGGCCGGTCCCAAACGCCAAGAGCACCACCCGTTCCCCTACATCATGCTGGTGGCCCCGCTGATGATGGGCGCCGTCCTTTTCGCCGTCACGCAGAACATGATGTCGGTGCTCTTCATGATGATGATGCCGCTGTTCATCGTGGGCCATTACGTGGACCAGAAAATGCAGTCCAAGCGGGAACGCAGGGAACAGCTCAAGGCGTTCCGCGCCGCCATGGCCGCGTTCCGCGCTGACATCACCGAGCTGCAGAAGGTGGAACGCTCCGTCCGGCTGCAGGAGGCGCCGTCGGTCAGCGACACCGTGGACTCCATCTACAAACTCGGCCCGCTGCTCTGGACCCACCGGCCCGAGCACGACGGCTTCCTGGGGCTGCGGTTCGGACTCGGCACGGCACCGTCCCGGATCCAGTTCGAGGAGCCGCAAAGCAACGAGACCGAGCCCGAGTACATGGCCGAGATCCAGCAGTGCATGGCCCAGTTCGGCAGCATCGAGGGCGTGCCGATCGTCTCCCAGCTGCGCAGCTCCGGCTCATTCGGCCTTGCCGGTGCCCGCGGCCTCGTCGACGACGTGGCCCGCGGCATGGTGCTCCAGCTTGTGGGGCTGCACTCGCCCGCCGAAGTGGTGCTCACCGCCATCACCTCGGCCCAGTCCAAGGAGCGCTGGGAATGGCTGCAGTGGCTGCCGCACGCCGGTTCCGGCCACAGCCCGCTCAGCGGCGACCACCTCGCCGCCGGTCCCGCCGGCGGCTCGGCCCTGCTGTCCAGGCTGGAAGACCTGATCGACCAGCGCGAGGCCGCGGCCCAGTCGCCGCGCCCGGAACTGCGCCCCGGAATCAAACTTGAGGGCGCCGACGTGCCAGGCCCGCAGCTGCCCACCGTGCTGCTGGTGGTTGAGGACGACGCCCCGGTGGACCGCGGGCGGCTCACCCGGGTCCTGGAACGCGGACCGGACTCCGGCGTCCACGTCATGTGGGTGGCCACCTCGGTCCAGCAACTCCCGGCAGCCTGCCGCGATTTCATGGCGGTCGACGGCGAACACGGCACCACCACCGGCCAGGTCCGGCTGGGCCGGCACACCTTCCCGGTCAGCTGCGAAAGCCTCGACGCCGGGCTCGCCGCCCAGCTGGCGCGCATGCTCGCCCCCGTCGTCGACGTCGGCAAGCCGCTCGAGGACGACTCGGACCTGCCCCGTGCAGTGTCCTACGCGACGCTGATCGGCAAGGACTTCCTGGACAACCCGCAGGCCGTCGCGGACCGCTGGACCGAGAACAACTCCGTGCACGCCACCGCCAAACCGAACCGCAAGGACAACGGCACGCTCCGGGCCCTGGTCGGGTCCAAGGGCATCGAACCGCTCTACCTGGACCTGAAGAACGAGGGCCCGCACGCCCTGGTCGGCGGCACGACGGGTGCCGGCAAGTCCGAGTTCCTGCAGGCCTGGGTGATGGGCATGGCCGCGGCGTACAGCCCGGACCGGGTCAGCTTCCTGTTCGTGGACTACAAGGGCGGGGCCGCGTTCGCGGACTGCCTGCACCTGCCGCACACGGTGGGCCTGGTCACGGACCTGTCGCAGCACCTGGTCCGCCGCGCCCTGACCTCGCTCCGGGCCGAGCTGCACCACCGCGAGCGGCTGCTGAACCGCAAGAAGGCCAAGGACCTGCTGGAACTGCAGCGCCAGGCGGACCCGGAAGCTCCGCCTTACCTGATCATCATCGTGGACGAGTTCGCGGCCCTCGCCACCGAGGTACCGGAATTCGTCGACGGGGTGGTGGACGTCGCCGCCCGCGGCCGTTCGCTGGGCCTGCACCTGATCCTCGCCACCCAGCGGCCCGCCGGCGTCATCAAGGACAGCCTGCGCGCCAACACCAACCTGCGCGTGGCGCTGCGCATGGCCGACGAGGACGACGCGGTGGACATCCTCGGCGTGCCCACCGCGGCGTACTTCGACCCGTCCATCCCGGGACGCGGTGCGGCGAAAACCGGACCGGGTCGGATCCAGGGCTTCCAGACCGGCTACGCCGGCGGCTGGACCACGGAGAAGCCGCAGCGGCCGCGGATCGACGTCGTCGAGATGGCGTTCGGCTCCGGCGCCGCCTGGGCCGCGCCGGCCGCCGAGGCTCCGGTGCGGGAGGAACCCGCCGGGCCCAACGACATCGCCCGGATGACGGCCAACATCATCAAGGCGGCTAACGTGCTGGCCATCGAACCGCCGCGCAAGCCGTGGCTGGATGAGCTCGCCACCACCTATGACTTCTCGCGGCTGCCGAACCCGCGCACCGACGAGCGGCTGCTCCTCGGCGTCGCGGACGACCCCGCGCACCAGGACCAGCCGACGGTCTTCTACGAACCCGACCGTGACGGCAATATGGCCATCTACGGCACCGGCGGCTCCGGCAAGTCGGCCGCGCTGCGCGGCATCGCGATCGCCGCCGCCGTCACGCCGCGCGGCGGCCCGGTCAACGTCTACGGCATCGACTGCGGCTCCTCGGGCCTGAAGATGCTCGACGAGCTGCCGCATGTCGGCGAGATCATCAACGGCGACGACGTCGAACGGGTCGGCCGGCTGCTGCGCTGGCTGCGGGACCTGGCGGACGACCGTTCGGCCCGCTACGCCGAGGTCCGCGCCGCCACGATCGTTGAGTACCGGAAGCTGGCCAACATGCCGGACGAGAAGCGCATCTTCGTCCTGGTGGACGGCATGTCCTCGTTCCGCGAGGGCTATGAGTACAGCAAGCTGTCGGCGCTCTGGGACATCTTCCTGCAGTTGGCCACCGACGGCCGCCCGCTCGGCATCCACCTCGTGGTCAGCGGCGACCGGCCCAACGCGGTCCCGGCGTCGCTGCTCGCCTCGATCCAGCGCCGCCTGGTGCTGCGGCTCTCCTCCGAGGACGACTACATGTCCCTCGACGTGCCCAAGGACGTCCTCGGGGCCGGCACGCCTCCGGGCCGCGGCCTGCTGGGCAACCTCGAGGTGCAGCTGGCGGTGCTGGGCGGTAACTCCAACCTGGCCGTGCAGGCCCGCGAGGTGCACAAGCTCCGCGAGGCCATGCTGCGCCAGGGCGTGGAGCGGGCACCGCAGATCGAACGGCTGCCGGACTCGGTGGACCTGGACCTGCTTCCCGCGGGCAGCCCGGACCTGCCGGTGATCGGCGTCGACGACGAGACGCTGCAGCCGGCCGAGATCCTGGCGAAGGGCCCGCTCCTGCTGGCCGGGCCGCCGGGCTCCGGCCGCACGGTGGCGCTGGTGACCCTCGCCTACGCGCTGCGCCGTTCCAACCCGGGCGTGGAGCTGATCTACCTCGGTTCGCGGCGCTCCGCCGCGGCGTCGCTCAAGCTCTGGGACCGCTCCGTGGTGGGCGCGGACGACGTCGAGGAAGCCATCGACGAGCTGGTGGATTACTCCACCGGCACGCCGGGCAAGCTGGCGATCTTCATCGAGGGCCTGACCGACTTCACCGACAGCCTGGCCGAGTCCGGCATCGGCCGGCTGGTCACGGCGTCCATCAAGGCCGAGCAGTGGGTGGTGGGCGAATCCGAGACCTCCACCTGGTCCTCGGCCTGGTCGCTGGCGCAACCGTTCAAGTCCGGCCGCCGCGGGCTGCTGCTCAACCCGGGCGACATCGAGGGCGACAGCCTGCTCAGCACCTCGCTGGGCCGGGTCAGCGGCGAGTTCATCCCGGGCCGCGGCTACATTGTGGGCCGTGGCAAGGTCCGCAAGCTCCAGGTCGCCCTGCCGCCGGAGAACCGCACCTGACCCTTCCCCGGGGCCGCGGGGATGGGGAGTGCTGCCCATCGACAGGTTTTTGCGGGGCAGGGTAGGTTCGAGGCATTGGATCTTCCGGAACAGCCGGGGGCCGCTGGGGATGCCGAGAGTGTTCGGGTCCGATGAACTAAGGAGTTTTTTCAATGGCTATGTGGGGTGCGGATGTTACTCAGCTCAAGGCGCTGGGTTCGAAGCTGCTGGCGGGTTCGCAGGAGATCGACAACCAGAGGTCGCTCCTGACGAAGGCGCTGGCGTCCACCGATTGGATGGGACCGGACGCGACGAAGTTCCGCAACGAGTGGAACGGCGAGCACTCGGCCAACCTCACCCGGGCGGCCCAGGCCCTGCAGCAGGCCAGCCAGCAGGCCAGCCGCAATGCCGCCGACCAGGAAAGCGCTTCCTCCAACTAAGGCGGAGCATGGTCAGGGAGGGCCCGGACGCACTAGCGTCCGGGCCCTCCGTTTAAGCAACCGGGCAGGGCTGGCGGTGCGAACGGGGCGGGCTGCTGACCGGACAACGTCGGGGATCTAGGGCAGGATAGGTCTGTGAGCACAGGGAAGACTTCAACAGACACCGACACCCGCAGCCCCGCCGGGGAACTGGTCCCCTCCGAGGCGGTCCGCGAAGAGTACGAGGAACTGGTCGAAGCGGTCCGGAAGCACCGCTTCGCGTACTACCAGGAGGACGCCCCGATCATCTCCGACGCCGAGTTCGATGAGCTCTTCCGGCGGCTGGAAACCATCGAGGCCATGCACCCGGAACTGGTGGCCAACGATTCCCCCACCCAGGAGGTGGGCGGCGAGGTCTCCGCCGCCTTCGCCGCCGTCGAACACCTGACCCGGATGTACAGCCTCGAGGACGTGTTCTCGCTGGAGGAACTGGAGGCCTGGATCGCCAAGGCCGAGGCCGGCGTCGCCAAGCTCGGCAACGGCGGCAATCCGCCGGCGTGGCTCACCGAACTGAAGATCGACGGCCTTGCCGTGAACCTGCTCTACCGCGACGGCGTGCTCATCCGGGCGGCCACCCGCGGCGACGGCTTCACGGGGGAGGACATCACCCACAACGTGCTCACCATCAAGGAAATCCCGCAGCAGCTCAAGGGTGACAGCTTCCCGGCCGAAGTGGAGATCCGCGGCGAGGTCTTCATCCCGTCCAAGGCGTTCGCTGAATTCAATGACGCGCTGATCGCGGCCGGCAAGGCCCCGCTGGCCAACCCGCGCAACGCCGCCGCCGGCTCGCTGCGACAGAAGGACCCGGCGGAGACCGCCAAGCGCCCGCTCAAGATGTACGTGCACGGCATCGGCGCCCGCGAAGGCCTGGAGACCGTCAGCCAGTCGGACACCTACCGCCAGCTCGCCGACTGGGGGCTGCCCACCAGCCCGTACTTCGAGGTGCTGCCCGGCCTGGCCGAGGTGCTGGACTTCATCCGGCGCTACGGCGACAAGCGGCACAGCCTCAGCCATGAGATCGACGGCATCGTGGTCAAGGTGGATGATCTCGCTACCCAGCGCGCCCTCGGCTACACCTCCCGCGTGCCGCGCTGGGCTGTCGCCTACAAATACCCGCCCGAAGAGGTCAACACCAAACTGCTGGACATCGCCGTGAACGTCGGCCGCACCGGCCGCGTCACCCCCTACGGCGTGATGGAGCCCGTCAAAGTGGCCGGTTCCACGGTGGAAATGGCCACCCTGCACAACCAGGAAGTCGTCAAGGCCAAGGGCGTCAAAATCGGCGACATCGTGGTGCTGCGCAAGGCCGGGGACGTCATCCCGGAAATTGTCGGACCCGTGCTGGCGCTCCGCGACGCCCAGGACCCACCGGTGCGCGACTTCGTGATGCCCACCGAATGCCCCGCCTGCGGCACGCCGCTGGCGCCGGCCAAGGAGGGCGACGTGGACATCCGCTGCCCCAACGCCCGTTCCTGCCCGGCGCAGTTGCGCGAACGCGTCTTCCACCTGGCCGGCCGCGGCGCTTTCGATATCGAGGCCCTCGGCTGGGAAGCGGCGATTGCGCTGACCCAGCCGGCCGAGCCCGACGTGGCGCCGCTCACCACCGAGGCGAACCTGTTCCGGCTCAAGCCCGAGGACCTTGCCGGGGTCCGGATCCGCCGTGAAAAGCGCAGCAAGGGCGTGGCGACCGGCGAGTTCGAGCTGGTGCCGTACTTCTACACCAAGGGCACGGCCAAGGTCCCGTCCAAGCCGACCGCCAGCACCGAGAAGCTCTTCAACGAACTCGAAAAGGCCAAGACCCAGCCGCTCTGGCGTGTTCTCGTGGCGCTGTCCATCCGGCACGTGGGGCCGCGGGCTTCGCGGGCCCTGGCCACGGCCTTCGGCACGATGGACGCCATCCGGCAGGCCTCCGAGGAGGAACTGGCCGGCGTCGACGGCGTGGGCCCGGTGATCGCCGTGGCGCTCAAGGAATGGTTCGCCGAGGACTGGCACCGGGAGATCGTGGACAGCTGGGCAGCCGACGGCGTCCGGATGGAGGACGAGCGCGACGAGTCCACGCCGCGGACCCTTGAGGGTCTGACCGTGGTGGTCACCGGCAGCCTGGAAGGGTTCAGCCGGGACGAGGCCAAGGAAGCGATCCTGGTCCGCGGCGGCAAGGCCGCTGGCTCGGTCTCCAAGAACACCAGCTACGTGGTGGCCGGTGAGAACGCCGGCACCAAGCTGGACAAGGCGGAACAGCTTGGCCTGCCGGTCCTGGACGAGGACGGCTTCCGAGCGCTGCTCGCTCATGGACCGGCCGGCCTGGGCGGTGGAGCGGACGACGGCGGCGACGACGCGGCGGATGGCCCGGCCGCCCCGGCCGAGGACAGCGGCGAAGACCACCAGGAGGCGGCCGAGTGAGACCCGGTCCGGCAGACTTTCCGGCGCCGGCGGCGTTCCTGGACCTGGCCCGTGAGGCTGCCGCCGCCGGCGCCGCGGTGCTGGCCGGCCGCAGCGCGGCCGAGCTGGGCGTGAGCAACAAGGGCGACTCGGGGGACTGGGTGACCTCCTTCGACCTCGCGTCCGAGGCGGCCGTCCGCGAGGTCATCACCCGCGCCCGGCCGCAGGACACCATCACCGGCGAAGAGGGCGGCACCGTGTTGCCCGGCAGCCCGAGCGGCTTCCGCTGGTCGATCGATCCGCTCGACGGCACCACCAACTTCATCCGCAACATCGTCTACTACGGCACCTCGGTGGCGGTGGCCGGCCCCGACGGCGCCTGGCTGGCCGGTGTCGTCCACGCCCCGGCGCTGGGACGGGTCTACTATGCCGCCCGCGGCCACGGCGCCTGGCTCGAAGATCACGGGCGGCGTGTGCCGCTGAACGGGCCGGTGCCGGGACGGACCGGCCAGATCCTGGCCACGGGCTTTAGCTACGACGCGGGCGTCCGGGCCGAGCAGGCCACCGGGCTGGGCGGGCTGATGGACGGCTTCGCCGATGTCCGCCGGCTGGGATCCGCCGCGCTGGATCTTTGCCTCGTAGCGGACGGCACCCACGACGCCTACGGCGAACGCGGGCTCAACGAGCACGACTTCGCCGCCGGCGCACTGATCGCGGAGGAGGCCGGCTGCTGGGTGCGCCGTCCGCGGCTGACCAGCGTGCTCGACGGCGGGCCCTCCGACGAGGAGCGGCTCGCGGCCTGGACCTGCGCCGGGCCCTTGGAGCTCTCCGGCAAGTTCCCGCTCTGATGGTGGCCCGGAACTGATAGCTCAGTCACGGAAAGTACTGTTTGGCTGCGCGGCAGCCGGGCGCGCCCGTAACATGGACAGGTGAATCCGCAGATCCTTATCCGCCCCGCCGTCCCGGCCGACTACGACGCCGTCGCCCGCATCACCCGGGATGCCTACCTGGCCGCAGGCCACTTCGAGGACGCGGACCACCCGTACATGCAGCAGATCCAGAGGGTCGCGCAGCGGCACGAGGACGCGACCATCTGGGTGGCGGAGCGCGCCGGCCGGGTCGTGGGTTCGGTGACGCTCGCCGTCGCGGGGGAGCCCTACGCGGACATCGCCCAGGCGGACGAGTTGGAATTCCGGATGCTGGTGGTGGACCCGGCCGTGCAACGCAGCGGCGCCGGCAAGGCCATGGTGCAGGCCATCATCGAACACGCCCGGTCGCTTCCGGGGATCTCCGGCGTGGCACTGACCACCGGCGTAACTTGGGAGAGCGCGCACGGCCTGTACCGGAAGACCGGCTTCCAGCGCGCCCCGGAGCGCGACTGGTTCGTCCCGGATACCGACATCAAGCTGCTCGTCTACCGCCTGGACCTCTAGCCCCTTCCGGCCCCGGCCCGGCGGAGTCAGGGGCTACCGTTGCCGCCGCGACGCACTGCGGTAAGGTTTGCACCCAGAGCACCACCGTGACCCACGCTGGGAACAGCACGAGTACAGCCGGAGGAAGCATGGCCCCGCACATCCCTGACACCATCGACGAAAAGCTGCTCGGCCTCTACCTGTCGGACCACCTGACCGGCTCCACCGCCGGGCTGGGCCGGATCGAACGGATGGCCAAGGACTTCACCGACACCCCGGTCCACGCCGAACTGGCCACCGTGGCCGCGGAGATCCGCCGGGAGCGCGAGCTGCTCAAGGATCTGATCCAGGAGCTCGGCATCCGCCAGCGCCCGCACCGCCAGGCCGCCGCCTGGTTGGCCGAACGCGCCGGCCGCCTGAAGCTGAACGGCCGGGTGCTGAGCAGGTCGCCGATGACCCTGGTCCTGGAATCCGAACTGATGCGCGCCGCGATCCTGGCCAAGATCGGCGGCTGGCAGACCCTGGAGGAGCTGGCGCCGGAACTCGGGCTCGATCCGTCACGGTTCGCCGGCCTCACGGCCGAAGGACGGTCCCAGATCGAAGCGCTGGACCGCGTCCATGAGCACGCCCGCAGCAACGCCTTCCATAAAGCCCGCGACATCGCCGAATAACAGCGCGGGGCGGGGGCGGTGTCCCGGACTGCCTAACTTCCGGGGCCCGGGGGCACCCCGTAGCGGTGTTCCGGCCGGCCTGTGGTGCCGTAGCGCAGCTGGATGTCGACGGCTCCGTCGTCCGCCAGTGCGGAGAGGTAGCGTTGCGCCGTGGCCCGGGAGACGCCCACCCGGGCCGCCACCTCCGCCGCCGAGTACTGGAGCCCCGGTTCCAGCGAATCCAGCACCGCCGCCTCCGTGGCGGAGCGCGGCCGCGCCGAGGCCGTGACGTCGCCGGGGATCAGGGCCCGCTTGGCCCGCTCCACCGTCTCCTGCGTCAGGTTCCCCGGCTGGGCCAGGATCCGGCGGTAACGCGCGTACGAGCGCAGCTGCTGGGACAGGGACTCGGCCGTGAAGGGTTTGAGCAGGTACCCGAGGGCGCCGCGCCGGAAGGCCACCCGGATTGACGCCGCGTCCGAGGCGGCGCTGAGGATCATGGTGTCCACATCCAGCTGGTGCAGCAGATCCAGGCCCGAGGCGTCCGGCAGATAGACATCCAGCAGGACCAGGTCCGGGCGAAGGCTGTGGATGGACTGCAGGGCCTGCGACGCCGAGCCGGCCGGCGCCAGCGCCAGGAAGCCCGCCACGGAGTCCACATAGGCGGCGTGGAGCTTGGCGACGTGGAAGTCGTCATCCACGATCAGCACCCGGAAATCTTCAGACATCGTTGTCTCCTTCTGCCACATCTGCTGCCACGTCCTCAACGCCACCGGCGATGGTCCCCGGAAGCGTCGCCATGAACACCGCGCCAGGCCCGCCGGGCGCACCCCGCTCCAGCACCGTCACGTCACCGCCGCGGCGCCGGGCCAGCTGCCGGGCCAGCGCCAGCCCCAGGCCCTGCCCGCCGCCGGCCCGGGCCGGCCGGCCGGCGGTGGTGAACCCTTCGGCGAAGACACTCTCAGCCCCACCGGAATCAGCCCCGCCGGAATCAGCCCCGCCGGGTTCAGCCCTGGCGGCGCCGGCCGGCAGGCCGTCGCCCGAGTCGCCCACAATGATGTGCAGGGTGCCGGCCGCGCCACCCTCGCCCGGTGCGTCCAGCACCTCGACCTCCACCCAGCGGTCGGTTGCGGCGCCGGCGACGGCGGCATTCACGGCGTTGTCGATCAGGTTGCCCAACACCGTGGTCACCTCCTGCGGCTCGACGACCTGGCCGCGGACCAGGGTCTCGGGCCCGAGCCGCAGGCTGACGCCGCGTTCGTCGGCCTCCACCCCTTTGGCGCCCAGGAAGGCCTGGAGGTAGGGGTCCTGCAGCAGCTCGGCCTGGTCCACCGGGAACTTCAAGGGCCCGGTGGCGGCCAGCCGGGCCAGGTAGTCACGCGCCTGCTGGTGCTGCCCGATGCTCATGAACCCGGCGATCGTGTGCAACTGGTTGGCGAACTCGTGGCGCTGGGCGCGCAGGGCCGTGGACATTGTGCCGACGGCGTCGAGCTGGCGGGTGAGCTGCTGGAGCTCCGTGCGGTCCCGCAGCATGACCACCCAGCCCAGGTCCTCCCGGCCGTGCAGGGCCTTGCGGGCGCTCGCCACCAGGACGCGGCCGCCGGCCAGGAACTCCACGGCGTCGCCCTCGGTGGCGTCCGGCCTGGTCAGGGCCGTCAGCGGGGCCGGCACCGGCGCCGAGGCCCAGCGTGTTCCGGCCAGGTCCGGCTGCTCCAGCATCCGCCGGGCCGCGGCGTTGAAAACGCTGATCCGGCCGTCGGCGGACACGCCGATCACGCCGTCGTCCACGCCCTGCAGGACCGCCACTTGGTCGTGCACCAGGGTGCTGATTTCCTCCGGCTCCAGTCCGAGGGTCAGCCGCCGGAGCCGGTGCCGCAGCAGGAAGGAGACCAGGACGCCGGCCAGCAGCGCGCCGGCCGCGGTCAGGGCGATCGGGACGATGTCCCGGGCCAGGCTCGTGCCGATGGTCTCGGTGGAGTAGCCCACGCTGACCTCGCCCACCACCGTGGTTGAACCCGGCGCGAACACGGGCACCTTGGCCCCGGCCGAGGGGCCCAGGGTGCCGGTGTTCCGGGTGGTGACCTCCTTGCCGGAGAGGGCCTCGGAGGGATCGGTGCTGACCCTCATCCCCAGCCGGTCGGCGTCGGGGTGGGCCAGCCGCAGGCCGGTCTCGTCGGTGATGACGACGAACAGCGCGCCGGTGCGGGCCCGGGCGCCCTCCGCGGCGGCCATCAGCGGACCGGCGAGCAGCTCGGCGGGCGGGGGAGTGCCGGGCCGAGCGCTGATCTGCTGCACCTCGGCCCGGACCGCCGGGTCCGACGCCACCGTCCGGGCCAGCGTGAGTGCCTGGTTCTCTGCCTCCCGGCCCAGCCGTTCGTATGTCAGCCAGGCGTGCACGGCGCTGCTGAGCAGCACCACCAGGGCCACCACCCCCAGCTGCAACAGCAGCGTCTGGGTCGTGAATTTCAGCGGAGTGCGGCGTTTGAGGGCTTGCACGGTGGCCCTCCTTTGGTAATCCGGCGGCCTCAACAGCCTGTGAGCTAAATGCGCAAAATGCGTCCAACAAGCAGTATGCCAATCAATTGAGGCAAAGGCACTCCCGTGACGCAGGCCACCCTAACGTCTGTAGTGCGCATCACAGCGGAGTGGTGCGGAACACAGAAGAAGGAGCCGGCCGTGCTGGTATTACTTGGATTCGCCATGATTGCGGTCTTCATGGTGCTGATCATGACGAAGAAGCTGACGCCGGTGCTGGCGCTCATCATCGTCCCCACCGTTTTTGGGCTGTTCGCTGGCGCCGGCCTGGGCATCGGCCCCATGGTGCTCGACTCGATGAAGTCGATGACCTCCACGGCCGCGCTGCTGATGTTCGCCATCATCTACTTCGGTCTGATGATCGACGTCGGGCTCTTCGACCCGCTGGTCCGGTTCATCCTGCGCAAGCTCGGCAACGACCCGGCCAAGGTGGTCCTGGGCACCGCAATCCTCGCCGCGGCTGTCTCGCTCGACGGCGACGGGTCCACCACCTTCATCCTCACCACCGCGGCCATGCTCCCGGTCTACCTGAGGCTGAAGATGAGCCCCGTGGTCCTGACCTGCGTGGCCGGCCTGGCCAACGGCACCATGAACATCCTGCCCTGGGGCGGCCCCACCGCCCGCGCCGCCTCCGCGCTGAAGATCGACGTCAACGATGTCTTCGTTCCGATGATCCCCTCGCTGGTCGCCGGCCTCGTCGTCGTGTTTGTCTTCGCCTGGCTGCTGGGCCTGCAGGAACGCAACCGGCTGCGCGCCGTGGCCCCCGAAATCTGGGCCGAGGGTGTTGAGTTCGACGGCGGCTCGCCCACCGGGGGAACCGGCGGCACCGGCGGCTTCGGACGCAAGGGCCCCGGCCCCGTCGCGGAAATTCCCGCCGCCGGCGGCGGTTCCTCCGTCGCGGTCCTGGAACGCACCGAGGACCTCGTCGACGACCGTGACTCCGCGATGGCGGACACCGCCTTGGACCCGAACCGCAAGACCCTCCGTCCCAAGCTGTTCTGGTTCAACCTGGGCCTGACAGTTGCCGTCATGGTGACGCTCGTCGCCAACGTTATTCCGCTTCCGTTCGTCTTTATGGTGGCCTCCGCCATCGCCCTGCTGGTCAACTTCCCGAAGGTCAAGGACCAAGGCGCCCAGCTGATCGCCCACGCCCCCTCGATCGTCGCCGTCGTCAGCATGGTCATGGCGGCCGCCGTCCTGACCGGCGTCCTCAACGGCACCGGCATGGTCAAGGCCATGTCCGAATGGCTGGTGGCGATCATCCCGGCGGACATGGGCCCCTTCATGGCCGTCATCACCGGCGTGCTGAGCATCCCGATGACGTTCTTCATGAGCAACGACGCCTTCTACTTCGGTGTCCTCCCGGTGCTGAGTGAAACCGCAGGTCACTACGGCGTCAGCGCCGCGGACATGGCCCGCGCCTCCATCACCGGCCAGCCCTTCCACCTGCAGAGCCCGCTGGTCCCGGCCATCCTGCTCCTGGTCTCCCTCGCGAAGGTGGAGCTGGGCGACCACCACAAGAAGGTCCTCTGGCGCACGGCCGTGATCTCCCTGGTCATGCTGGGAGTAGGAGTCCTCACCGGAGCCATCGGCATCGGCTAACAAAACCAATAAACAAGAGGAGGCAGGGTGCGGAAAATTTTCCGCACCCTGCCTCGTTGTGCACGTGAGGGGAGCCCGTGGTCGGTGGAGGTGAGCGCAGCACATCGGCGACGGGACGGACATCCGGAAGCGTGCGTCTAAGCGAGGAACGAGCGAGCACGCGGAGGATGTCCGGCTCGCCGCCGAAAGGCGACCACAGCCGGCGATATGCCGGGAAGTAACCACACGTCAACCCACGTAGACTGGGACGGAAAATAATCCGAACTTGCAGGGGAGATCCATGGCTGCGATCAACCGCGACGACGTCGCGCATCTCGCGCGTCTCGCGCACATCGAGATGAGTGCTGAAGAGCTGGACAGGATGGCCGGCGAACTCGCCGTCATCGTGGAGTCGGTTAAGTCCGTTAGTGAAGCCGCCGGTGATGACGTCCCGGCCACGTCCCACCCGATCCCGCTGACCAACGTGTTCCGCGAGGACGTTGTGGGCCACACCTTCACGGCCGAGCAGGCGCTTTCCGGAGCCCCCGACGCGTATGAGGGCCGCTTCAAGGTCCCGGCAATCCTGGATGAGGACTAAGACCATGACTGAAACCCGCCCCGAACTCTTCCGCCTCACCGCAGCCGCGCTCGCCGAGAAGCTCGCCGCGCGCGAGATCACTGCCGTCGAGGTCACCCAGGCGCACCTGGACCGTATCGCCGCCGTCGACGGCAAGGTCAACGCCTTCCTGCACATCAACGCCGAGGAAGCCCTCGCCGTCGCCGCCGAGGTGGACGCCATCCGTGCCGCGGGAGGCGCCGCTGCCGAGGAACTGCACGTGCTCGCCGGCGTCCCTATCGCCGTCAAGGACCTGATCGTGACGGTCGGCCAGCCCACCACGGCCGGCTCCAAAATCCTCGAGGGCTGGCACAGCCCCTACGACGCCACCGTGGTGGAGCGCCTCCGCGCCGCCAAGATGCCGATCCTGGGCAAAACCAACCTGGACGAGTTCGCCATGGGCTCCTCCACCGAGCACTCCGCGTTCGGCCCCACCCACAACCCCTGGGACCTGGACCGCATCCCCGGCGGTTCCGGCGGCGGTTCCGCTGCCGCCGTCGCGGCCTTCGAAGCCCCGCTCGCGCTCGGCACGGACACCGGGGGGTCCATCCGCCAGCCCGGCGCCGTCACCGGCACCGTCGGCGTCAAGCCCACCTACGGCGGCGTCTCCCGCTACGGCGCCATTGCGATGGCCTCCTCGCTGGACCAGATCGGCCCGGTCTCCCGCACCGTGCTGGACTCGGCCCTGCTGCACCAGGTGATCGGCGGCCACGATCCGCGCGACTCCACCTCGCTGCCGGACCCGCTGGAGGACCTCGTGGCCGCGGCCCGGACCGGCAACGTCGAGGGCATGAAGATCGGCATCATCAAGGAGCTCCACGGCGAGGGCTACCAGGCCGGCGTCGAGAACCGCTTCAACGAGGCCCTCGAACTGCTTAAGGGCGCCGGCGCCGAGATCGTCGAGGTCTCCTGCCCCAACTTCAAGTACGCCCTGGGCGCCTACTACCTCATCATGCCCTCCGAGGCCTCCTCCAACCTGGCCAAGTTCGACGGCGTCCGGTTCGGACTGCGGGTACTCCCCGAAGAAGGCCCGCTGACGATCGAGCGCGTGATGGGAGCCACCCGCGCCGCCGGCTTCGGCGACGAAGTCAAGCGCCGCATCATCCTGGGCACCTACGCGCTCAGCGCCGGCTACTACGACGCGTACTACGGCTCGGCCCAGAAGGTGCGCACCTTGATCCAGCGCGACTTCGACGCCGCGTTCGCCCAGGCCGACGTGCTGATCTCCCCGACGGCGCCCACCACGGCGTTCAAGCTCGGCGAGAAGCTCAACGACCCGCTGGCGATGTACCTCAACGACGTCGCCACCATCCCGGCCAACATGGCAGGGGTCCCCGGCCTGTCCCTGCCCGGCGGCCTCGCCGACGAGGACGGACTGCCGGTGGGCGTCCAGCTGCTCGCCCCGGCCCGCCAGGACGCCCGGCTCTACCGCGTCGGCGCCGTGCTCGAGTCGCTGCTCGAGGCGCAGTGGGGCGGACCGCTGCTGGACCGCGCCCCCTCGCTGACGGAGCCTTCTTTGACTGATTCCGCACCGGCGGTTGCTGCCGGCGCCCCCGCGAGCCACGGAGGTTCACACTAATGACTGACGCAACGCTCAGCTTCGAAGAGGCTATGGAGAAGTACGACCCCGTCCTGGGTTTCGAGGTCCACGTGGAGCTCAACACCAAGACCAAGATGTTCTCCTCCGCACCGAACGTCTTCGGCGACGAGCCGAACACGAACGTCAACGAGGTGGACCTCGGGATGCCCGGCGTGCTGCCCGTGGTGAACAAGACCGCGATCGAATCCTCGATCAAAATCGGCCTGGCGCTGAACTGCAAGATCGCCGAGACCTGCCGCTTCGCCCGGAAGAACTACTTCTACCCGGACACCCCGAAGAACTTCCAGACCTCCCAGTACGACGAGCCAATCGCGTACGACGGCTACCTGGACATCGAGCTCTCCGACGGCACCGTCTTCCGGGTCGAGATCGAACGCGCCCACATGGAGGAGGACGCCGGCAAGCTCACCCACATGGGCGGCGCCGCCGGCCGGATCCAGGGCGCAGACTACTCGCTCGTGGATTACAACCGCTCCGGTGTGCCGCTGGTGGAGATCGTCACCAAGCCGATCGAGGGCGCCGGCAGCCGCGCGCCCGAGCTGGCCAAGGCGTATGTCGCCGCGGTCCGGGAGATTGTCAAGAACCTCGGCGTCTCGGACGCGAAGATGGAACGCGGCAACGTCCGCTGCGATGCCAACGTCTCGCTGCGCCCGCACGGCCGGGAACGCTTCGGCATCCGCTCCGAGACCAAGAACGTCAACTCGCTGCGCGCCGTCGAACACGCCGTCCGCTACGAAATCCAGCGGCACGCCGCCGTGCTGGAGTCCGGGCAACCGGTCATCCAGGAGACCCGGCACTGGCACGAGGACACCCGCTCCACCACCTCGGGCCGGCCGAAGTCCGACGCCGACGACTACCGCTACTTCCCGGAACCGGACCTGGTGCCGATCGTCGCCTCGCGCGAGTGGGTCGAGGAGCTCCGGGCCACGCTGCCCGAGCCGCCGGCCGCCCGCCGCAAGCGCCTGCAGGCCGACTGGGGCTACTCGGAGCTGGAGTTCCGCGACGTCGTCAACGCCGGTGTGATGGATGAGATCGAGGAAACCATCGCTGCCGGGCTGACCCCCGATGCTGCTCGTAAGTGGTGGATGGGAACTATCGTTCCACTCGCTCGGCAGGAAAATGTTGATCCTTCATCGTTCAATGTGGGCCCCGACGTTCTCTACAGCATTCAAGAACTGGTGAACTCTGGGAAGTCACATCCCGCAATGGCCAAGCAGATCTACTTCCAAGCACGGAAGCATCAAACGTCCGCAGCCGACATCCCTGTTCAGGCCAAGGCCTGGGGGCTGCTGGCGATGGACGATGAGGATGCACTCCAAAAAGCAGTTGATGATGCCCTGGCGGCGCAGCCCGACGTCGCGGACAAGATCCGTGGTGGCAAAGTTCAGGCGATCGGCGCGATCGTCGGTGGCGTCATGAAGGCCACGAAAGGGCAGGCCGACGCTGGCCGTGTCCGTGAGCTGATCCTGACCAAGCTTGGAGTCGAAGGCTAAATCGCCTTTGTAGCCCAAAGGGGTCGCAGCTGTTGTCCTTCCGACCGACGGATGGACAGCAGTTGCGACCGAGCCCGGTGAGAGTGCCGAACACTGCATTGTTGAAAGGTCTACGTGTGACTGAACCGAGTGTGACCAAGGTGTTTACTCCTACAAGCCAGGCCAAGGCCAATTTTGTAGATCGCCAATACCTGAATGACATGGTTTTCGACGCGCTGACCACTCCCGGCATGCAGGTGGTTATCTACGGTGAATCTGGCGCCGGGAAGACAACCCTGCTGCGAAAGAAGCTCGAAGACTACCAGTACCCTGTCATCACATCGCGATGTACCACTGACTCGTCGTATGAGGGCCTCTTGCTGGATGCGTTTGATCAGCTTGAGGCCACTTATACGGCCGAAGTAACTTCGAGTACAGAGCAGACGGCCAACGCCAGTTTGAAGGCAAGCATCACCGTCATTCGAGCCGGCATCGAAGCGAACTACAAATCGGCATCTGCTGACAAGGAACTTCGGCTCGTTCCCCCGCAGCTCACAGCCCAGAAGCTCGCGGAGCTCTTAGGCTCCCTCAGAGCATGTTGGGTCTTGGAGGATTTCCACAAGGTTGGCGACAGCGTACGCACGTCGATTGCGCAGACACTGAAGCTCTTCTGCGACGGTGCCGCGGATTATGAAGACCTCCGACTGATCCTCGTTGGGGCCGTCGATTCGGCCCGACTTGTTGTTGAGTACGACGCGGAAATGAAGAACCGCGTTGCAGAAATCGAAGTACCCGTACTTAGCGACGCAGAGCTTGCCGCAATTGTCACCAACGGCTCCGGATTGCTGAACATCGACATGTCCTTGGTTCTCAAGGACATCGTGCGGTTTTCCAGCGGGCTTGGCAGCGTTTGCCATCGGCTGGCGCTTGACTGTTGCAGGGATGCTGACGTCTATGAGCGTCAAGACGAAGTTGTAAAAATAGATCCCTCACACCTCAGACGTGCAGTAACACGTTACGTAGAGACATCGTCGGACAGCCTGCGAGCTATTTTTGAGGACGCCGTGGAGCGCAAGAGGGTCCGTAAGTTCGACAATGGTCGGCTCATTCTAAAGTCGCTGGCGCTTGGTGCGCCTTCGGGTATGAACCACTCCGAAATTCTTGCTGAAATTCAAAAAGAGGAACCCGAATACCGCGCCAGCAACCTAACAACCTACCTGAACCGCATGATCGCCGGCGACGGAGCGATCCTACGCATGTCCGGTAAGAGGTACCGTTTCGCTGAACCTGTCTACAGGTCGTACGCGCAGTTTAGATTTCACGGCGAAGTTCAGGTCGATTCCGAAGTCGATGACTATGACCACGAACTGTTCACCGACGACGAGCTCTATGAGATATTCAAAGATCTAGAGGATGACTGGAAATAGTCGGGCCACCGACCTCCACCTGCGTGCCGACACACAGGTACGTGGATTTGACCAGCGCCTCGGCGTCGAAGGCTAGACCCTAGCCACCCACCAAATCGGTCATGATGGTCTGCAGCGCCTCGCAGACCATCATGACCGATCTGCGTTTAAGGTTCTCCGGCCGGGCCAGGATGTCGATCCGGCGCCGGGTGCTGATCCCCTCCAGCGGCTTCAGCACAATCTCCGGGTTCAGCACCGGCCGGGCGGTATGCCGCGGCAGCAGCCCGATCACGCTCCCGGTCGCCACCAGGGCCGCCACCGTGGAGTAGTCGTTGATCCGGTGCACGATGTTCAGCTCCCGGCTGGACACGGCGGCGACGGCGGAGAGCACGTCCGCGGGGGAGTAGCCGGTGTGGCTGGTCACCCAGGGTTCGCCGACGACGTCGTCCGCCGTCACCGCCCGCTGCCCGGCGAGCCGGTGCCCGGCCGGCAGCGCCACGTCCAGCGGCTCATGCGCGAGCGGGATCACCGCCACCCGTTCCTCCGGCCACCGCGGGCTGTGGTCCATCCGGTGTGCGAGGACCAGGTCGTAGCGGGCGGTCAGCGCCGGGAAATCCTGCTGGGCGACGTCCTCGTCGGAGAGCTGGATCCGCGGCTGCCCCGGCCCTGCGAGCAGGCGGGCGAGCGGCGCGAACAAGGCCTGGCCGGCGCTGTGGAACCCGCTCAGCGTCACCGGCGCCACCGGCGAGCCGTGGTACGCGCCGATCGCCGTCCTCGCGTCCGCCATGGCGCTCACGACGGCGGCGCCGGCGTCGGCGAGCACCTGACCGGCCTCGGTGAGGACCAGGTTCCGGCCCTCCTTCCGGGTCAGCGGCACGTCGACGGACTTCTGCAGGGCGGCCAGCTGCTGGGACACCGCCGAGGGGGTGACCAGCAGCGTTTCGGCGACGGCCTTGACGCTGCCCAGGGCGCCGAGTTCGCGGAGCATTTCGAGCTGGTGGATCTCCATGCCCTCATCTTATGGGCAAGCAAAAACTAAATCGTCGATTGAGAAAAATCCGGTTGTGCTAACGCATCCCGCCCGGTCTAATGAGGTGAGTTGTCCCACACCCCCGCTCCGAACTCAGGGAGCGGCCAGCACAGTTAGGCAGGCCCATGAAGGCTCTCTACAAGTCCGGCGCCCACGCGGGATTCGAACTCGTCGACCGCCCGGAGCCGGGGACCGGGGCCGGGGACGTCAAAATCCGAGTCATGACCACCGGAATCTGCGGCACGGACCTGCACATCCAGTCCTGGGATGCCTGGGCGCAGGGCATCATCAACGCACCGCTGATCGCCGGCCACGAGTTCTACGGTGAAGTCGTGGAGACCGGCGAAGACGTCCTGGACGTCAAGGTCGGCGACCGGGTCTCCGGCGAGGGCCACATCGTGTGCGGGATCTGCCGCAACTGCCGCGCCGGCCGCAAGCAGATGTGCATCAACACCGTCAGCGTCGGCGTCCAGCGCGACGGCGCGTTCGCGGAGTATGTCGTCATCCCGGAAACCAACGTCTGGGTCCACCACGATGACTCCGTGACCCCGGAACTCGGCGCCATCTTTGACCCGTTCGGCAATGCCGTCCACACTGCTCTGAGCTTCCCGCTGGTCGGCGAGGACGTGCTCATCACCGGCGCCGGACCCATCGGCCTGATGGCTATCGCCGTCGCCCGCCACGCCGGGGCGCGCAAGATCGCCATCACCGACGTCTCCGCCCCACGCCTGGAACTGGCCCGCCGGCTCGGCGTCGACCTCGCGATCGACGTCTCCACCACGCGCGTCAAGGACGCCCAGCGCGAACTGGGCATGCGCGAAGGCTTCGACATCGGGATGGAAATGTCCGGCCACCCCACGGCGCTGCCTGAGATGATCGACAACATGAACCACGGCGGCCGGATCGCGATGCTGGGGCTGCCCAGCCAGTCGATCGACATCGACTGGGGCAAGGTGGTCACGCACATGCTGACCATGAAGGGGATCTACGGCCGCGAGATGTTTGAGACCTGGTACGCCATGAGCGCCATGCTCTCCTCCAACCCGGTGCTGCACGCCAACATCTCCGCCGTCGTCACCGACACCCTGCCCGCCTCGGACTGGGAAAAGGGCTTCGAGATTGCCCGCGCCGGCGTCGGCGGCAAGGTCGTCCTCGACTGGACCGGCTTCTAGCCCCCGCCCATTTCCGGTACCGTACAAAAATTCACCCCTGCTGAGGAGCCACCGCAATGTATTCAGCCATCAAGGACCAGCTGCAGCACGAACTCGACGAGATCCGCGGCGCCGGCCTGTTCAAGACCGAACGGCACATCGATTCCCCGCAGGCCAGCCACATCAAGGCGGGTCAGCTCGGCCAGGGCAGCGCGGAGGTGCTGAACTTCTGCGCCAACAACTACCTCGGCCTCGCGGACCACCCGGAGATCATCGCTGCCGCCAAAGAGGCCATGGACTCCCGCGGCTTCGGCATGGCCAGCGTGCGCTTCATCTGCGGTACCCAGGACCTGCACCTGGCCCTGGAGGAACGCGTATCGAAGTTCCTCGGCACCGAGGACACCATCTTGTTCTCCAGCTGCTTCGACGCCAACGGCGGCGTCTTCGAATCGCTCTTCGGCCCGGAAGACGCCGTCATCTCCGACGCGCTGAACCACGCCTCGATCATCGACGGCATTCGGCTGTGCAAGGCCCAGCGCTTCCGCTACGCCAACCAGGACATGGCGGACCTCGAATCCCGGCTGATCGAGGCCAGCACGCAGGAGAACCCGGCCCGCCGCAAGATCATCGTCACCGACGGCGTCTTCTCGATGGACGGCTTCCTCGCCCCGCTGGAGGCGATCTGCGACCTCGCCGAGAAGTATGACGCCATGGTCATGGTGGACGATTCGCACGCCGTCGGCTTTATGGGCGCCACCGGTGCCGGCACCCCGGAACACGCCGGTGTTTCGGACCGGGTGGACATCTACACCGGCACCTTCGGCAAGGCCCTGGGCGGCGCCTCCGGCGGCTACGTCTCGGGCCGGAGCGAGGTCATCGCCATGCTCCGACAGAAGGCGCGCCCCTACCTGTTCTCCAACTCGCTGGCCCCGGCCATCGTCGCCGCCACGCTGAAGGCCCTGGACCTGGTGGAGAACTCCGGCGAACTGCGCAGCAAGCTCTTCGCCAACGCGGAACTCTTCCGCCGCCGGATGGGCGAGGAAGGCTTCGAACTGCTCGACGGCGAACACGCCATCGTCCCGGTGATGTTCGGCGACGCCGTGATGGCCGCCAAGGTGGCGGACGCGATGCTCGCCAACGGCGTCTTCGTCACCGCCTTCAGCTACCCCGTGGTGCCCAAGGGCGCCGCCCGCATCCGGGTCCAGCTCTCCGCCGCGCACAGCGCCGACGACGTCGAGAGCTGCGTCCAGGCTTTCGTGCGCAGCCGCGCGGCGGTGGCCGCGGCGTTGTAGTCGGAAAAGTACTGACGCGGCCTCCTGCCGGTGCAAGGATGGAGGCATGTCAGCTAATTACGATGTCGTGATTGTGGGCGGCGGCATTGCCGGCCTGTCCCTTGCCTCCGCCCTCGCCGGCAAATGCCGCGTGGCTCTGGTCGAAGCCGAGCAGTCACTGGGCTACCACACCTCCGCACGCTCGGCCCGGCAGCTGATCCCCAGCTACGGCCCGCCCGTGGTCCAGGAGCTCACCATGCGCACGCTGGAGCTGATCGGCACCAAGGAGGGCACGCGGCCCGAACCCGTGCTCTCACCACGCCGCTTTATGCTGATCGGCAGCGAGGAAGACGTCCAGCAGCAGGCCAGCGGCTTTATGCACCGGATCAGCCACACCGAGGCCCTGGACATCTGTCCCGCGCTCAAGCCGGATTCATTCGAGGCCGCCGGCCTGGACTCGGGATCCTTCGCCTGCAACGCGTCCCTGCTGCTGGAGGACCACCGGGAGCGCGCGGTCGAGGGCGGCGTGGACATCATCACCGGCGCCAGGGTCCACTCGGCGCAGCGACTCGGCTCCGGCTGGGAACTCGGCGCCGGGCAGGAAGGCTTCGAGGCCGCCGTTGTGGTCAATGCCGCCGGCGCCTGGGCGGACGAATTCGCGGTGCTCAGCGGCGTCGAGAAGCTCGGACTCCAGCCCTTCCGCCGGACCGCGGCAATCGTCGACGTCGAACACCCCCTCCCGCAGGGCTGCCCGATGGTGGCGTCGGCCGGCAGCTTTTACTTCCGGCCGGACGGGCGGCGGCAGGTCCTGATCTCCCCGTCCGAAACCGTGCCCAGCGGCCCGGAGGACGCCCGGCCCTACCCGGGCGATATCGAGGCGCTGATCACCCGGCTGAATGCCGTCACCACGATGGGCATCGGTGACATCCGCCGGGCCTGGACCGGGTTGCGGACCGAGGCGTCCGACGGCGTCCCGGTGGTGGGGTTCGACGCCGAGGCCACCGGCTTCTTCTGGCTCGCCGGCCAGGGCGGCTACGGCTTCCAAACCTCCTCCGGCATCGCCGAGCTGGCCGCGGAGCTCATCCTGGCCGGCCAGGGCGCCGCGGAGCCGCTCCCGGCCGACAGTCCGGCATCCCGGACAGCCGCGGCACTGGCCGCGACCCGGATGTCCATCCGGGGCTGAAGAATGGACCCATGAGCACCCTCATCACCAACATCGCCGAACTGATGACCCAGGACGCGGACCACCGGGTCCTCCGGAATGCGGCCGTCGTGATCGAGGGCGAACGCATCGCCTGGCTCGGTGCCGCCGCGGACGCCCCGGCGGCGGACGACGCCGTCGACGCCGGGCACCGCGCGCTCCTGCCCGGCTGGGTGGACTCACACACGCACCTGATCTTCGCCGGCGACCGGACCGCGGAGTTCGAGGCCCGGATGGCGGGGGAGGACTACAGCGCCGGCGGCATCGCGGTCACCACCGGCGCCACCCGGGCCACCGGCGACTTCGACCTCACCCGGCTCGCGCTCGGCCGCGTCGCCGAGGCGGTCGCCCAGGGCACCACCTACCTGGAGACGAAAACCGGCTACGGACTGGATGTGGACAACGAGGCCCGCAGCGCCCGGATCGCCTCCACCGTCGCGGACGAGGTGACCTACCTCGGTGCGCACCTGGTCCCCGGCGGCATGGACGCCGAGGAGTACACGGACCTGGTCTGCGGTCCCATGCTGTCAGCGGTCCGGCCCTATGTCCGCTGGGCCGACGTCTTCTGCGAGCGCGGCGCCTTCAACGAAGACCAGTCCCGCCGCGTGCTCGCGGCCTGCCGGGACGCGGGACTGGGCCTGCGCGTGCACGGCAACCAGCTCGGGGAGGGCGCCGGCGTGCGGCTGGCCGTCGAGTTCGGGGCCGCCAGCGTCGACCACGTGAACTACCTCTCCCGCGCCGACGTGCACGCCCTCGCGGACAGTTGGTCCGGCTGGGAATCCGCGGCCGGTGCGGGCGAGCGCGGCACGGTCGCAACCTGCCTGCCGGCCTGCGACCTGTCCACCCGGCAGCCGCTGGCGCCGGCCCGGGAACTGCTGGACGCCGGCGTCCAGGTGGCGCTCGCCTCCAACTGCAACCCCGGCACCTCCTACACCAGCTCGATGGCGTTCTGCGTCACCACCGCGGTGCTGCAGATGCGGCTCAGCGTGCACGAGGCGGTCCGCGCGGCGACGTACGGCGGTGCGCTGGCGCTCGGCCGGGAGTCCGGGAACGACGTCGACGGGCAGCGCGCGGTCGGCTCGATCGCCGTCGGGCACCGGGCTGACCTGCACCTGCTCAACGCCCCTTCGGCAACCCACCTGGCCTACCGGCCGGGGATGCCGCTCACCCACGCTGTCTGGCGCGCCGGGGTACGCGCCCGCTGACGCGCAGACACGGGAGGCACGCTATGGCGGGGTCTGCGAGGGAGCTGGGCATCATGCTCGATCTCCTGAGGGCCGAGCGCGGCGGCCCGCGGGCCCTTGCCCGGCGGCGGGAGGCGCGGCTGGCCGCGCTTGTGCTGCACGCCCGCACCAGCTCCCCGTTCTACCGGGAGCTGTACCGCGGCCTGCCAGCCGGGAACGTCCCGCTCGGGGACGTTTCACTCCGGGACCTGCTGCCGGTCACCAAACCGCAGCTGATGGCCCGCTTCGATGACTGGGTGACCGACCCCGATGTCACCCGGACCGAGCTGGAGGCCTTCGTCGCCGATCCGTCCCTGGTCGGCAGCCGCTACCGCGGCCGGTACTTCGCGTGCACCAGCTCCGGGACCACGGGACACCCGGGACTGTTCGTGCACGACCCCGCCGCCGTCGCGTGCTACCGGGCGCAGGGGATCCGGGCGGTCCGGAGCACCGTCAACGCCGGCGTGCTGCTGGCCGTCCTGCGGCGCGGAATCCGTACCGCCGTGGTGGTGGGTGCCGGCGGCCACTTCGCCGGCGCCGTGTGGCTTGAGTCCGAACGGCGCCGCAGCCGGGGCCGCCGCCGCGCCTACCGCCTGTTTTCCGTGCAGCAGCCGCTGGAGGCGCTGGTGCGGGCTCTCAACGACTTCGACCCGGCCCTCGTGGTGGGCTATCCCAGCGCCCTCGAACTCCTGGCCGAGGAGCAGGACGCGGGCCGGCTGCGGATCCGGCCCGCCGTTGTCGAGACCAGCGGCGAGTCCCTCGGCGACCAGGCCCGGCTGGCCGCGTCGCTGGGCTGCGCGGTCCACAACGTGTACGCCGCCTCGGAGTTCAGCCCCATCGCCCTGGATTGTCCGCGGGGCTGGCTGCACGTCAACAGCGACTGGGTGATCCTTGAACCGGTGGAGGAGGACTACCGGCCCACACCTCCGGGGACGGCATCCCACACCGTGCTGCTGACCAACCTCGCCAACCGGGTCCAGCCCCTGATCCGCTACGACCTGGGTGATTCCGTCCTCGCCAAGCCCGGTCCCTGCGAATGCGGCAACCCGTTGCCCGCGGTCCAGGTGGCCGGCCGGCGCGACGACGTGCTGCACCTGGACAACGCCGCCGGCGGGACGGTGAGCGTCCTGCCGCTGGCCATCACGGCGCCGATTGACGACGCCGCCGGGGTGCACCGCTGCCAGCTGGTCCAGTCCGGCCCGGCGCAGCTGCGGGTCCGGCTTGAACTGGAGCCCGGCGCCGCGGCGGATGAGGTGTGGCAGGACGTGGCAGCCAAGCTCGCCGGTTTCCTCGCGGGCCAGGGCCTGGCGAACGTGGAGCTGGTCCGGGCTGCTGAGGCGCCGGAGCAAACCGGCCCGAGCGGCAAGTTCCACCAGGTCATCGCGCGCAAGCGCGCCCAGGGCGGCTCGTAGAAGACCGGGCGGCCCTTAGAAGAACATCGGCGGGGCGTCCAGCACGGTCTCATCCACCCGGCGGTCCTCCCACTGGCTGAACGGCTTGTCCAGCTTGTACTTGCCCTGCCGGGTGCGCAGCAGCGTGCGGATCTCGGCATTGTCCGGGTTGTTCAGCGACTCGAAGTACTCCACCGACCAGTGGAACCAGCGCATGCAGAACAGCCGCATGGTCAGCCCGTGCGTGACGAACAGCGCGTTCGGGGCGTAGTTCGGCTTGGACCAGTGCCGGTACAGGGTCTCCATAAAGGAGGAAATCCGGTCATAGACGTCGGAGCCGGACTCGCCTTCGCGGAACCGGTAGAAGAAGTGCCCGTAGGCGTTGCGGAGCTCCTTCTGGTCCTCGATGTCGCCGGCGATCTGGAAGTTCGCCCAGTCCTGTTCACGCAGCCGCGGCTCTTCGATCACTCGTTCCGTGAGGGAGCCCAGCTTTAGTGCCTCCAGGGTCTGGTAGGCCCGCAGGTAGGGGGAGACGTACACGCACACCCGCTCGCCGTCCAGCTGCCGCCGCAGCTGCTCGCCGGCGGCCGTGGCCTGCTCGATGCCCAGCGGCGTCAGCGGGATCCGGGCACCCGGTTGTAGATCGAGGTGTCGGCGTTGGCGGCGGACTGGCCATGCCGGATCATAAAGATTCTCCCGGGCGCACTCACAGCCCCAGCATAGGCACGTGCAGTCAACTCCCGGCAACGGCAGGCAAGATAGGAACATGTTGGTTCCCTCCCGCCGTCGGCTGCGGCTAGAAGTCTGGATCGTCCTGGGACTGTCGCTCGGGCAGTCGGCGGTGTACTCCGTAGTGCAGCTGCTGGACAAACTGACCCGTGCGCCGCTGGCCCAGGGAACCTCGACGCTGAACCGCTCGCAGAGCAGCCGCGAGTACTTCGACCTCACCTACCAGCTGCTGGACATCATCTTCGCCCTGGTGCCGGTGGTGCTGGTGATTTACTTCCTGACCGAACACCGGCCCGCCGGCCTGGCCGCCGGCACCGGGACGTCGGCGTTCCGGAAGCTGGGCTTCAACTTCGCCCGGCCCGGCAAGGACCTGGCCCAGGGACTGGGCCTCGCCGCCCTGATCGGCATCCCCTCGCTGGGCCTGTACGCGGCCGGACGGGCCCTGGGGATTACGACGGCGATCATCCCCAGCGCGCTGGACTCCTACTGGTGGACCGTTCCGGTGCTGGTCCTTTCCGCGATCCGGCACGGGATCGTGGAGGAGGTCATTGTGGTGGGCTACCTGCTGGACCGGCTCGGCAAGTTCGGCTGGGGGATGCCGTTGGCCATCTTCGCCAGTTCCATGCTGCGCGGCAGCTACCACCTGTACCAGGGCTTCGGGCCCTTTATCGGCAACGCCATCATGGGCGTCATCTTCGCGCTGGTCTACACAAAGACGCGCCGCGTAATGCCGCTGGTGATCGCCCATGCGCTGCTGGACATCGTGGCCTTCGTCGGCTTCAGCCTCTTCGGCAAGGCGATCGGCCTCGGCTAGGCGCACCAGGCCTTAAAAGGATTCGGCCGCCAGCGGTGGGTGGCATCATTGGCACCCGCTGCTGGCGGCCGAAGTTTTTCGTGCAGGAAGCGTCAGATGGTGACGGCTCCGGAATCGGTCTCGAAGGTGACGGACAGGATGCCCGGCGTCCCGTGCGGGGCCAGCCAGTTCACGTCCACATCCTCCAGCGGCTTCTCCACCGGTTCGCCCAGCCATTCGGTGACCCGCTCGGCGGAGCCTGCGATGGTGAGCGCGGACATCTTGACGCCGCTCTCATAGGCGTTGGACGGGTGCAGGGCGGGATCGCCCTCCCACTTGAGCATGTAGGGGACCTGCGGATCCGCGATGAGGCCCAGGATGCCGATCTGCTTCCAGACCAGTTCGCGGCCGTCGGGGAACTTGCGGTTGCCGTTGACGGCCGACCGGCCCAGGCGCTCCTCGAAGGGTGCCAGGTCGTCAACCTCGACGCACCAGCCCATCCAGCCGCCGCCGGCGGCGGAACGGGCCCGGACGGCCTGCCCGAACGGCGCCTTGTCCGAGGCCGGGTGGTCCAGGACCTCCACGACCTCCAGGTACTTGTGCCCGGCAAGCGGAATAATCATGTTGCGGGTCCCGAAACGGGGGTGGACTCCGCCCTTGACGGCTTCGACCCCGAGGGCGGACGCGATACGTTCGGTGGTGGCAGCCAAGCCATCTTGTTCACAGGCGTAAGAGACGTGATCCATGCGCATGCCCTCATCTTGGCACTTTGTGATGGAGCTCTCAGCTTAGGCTGTCCTAACCCTGATGGGATGTCGTTTTCCGGGGCTCCACGGCCGGTCAACGGGCCAAATTCATATTCGTCACAAAGCTATCCAGCCGCCGTCGAGCCTTCCTAAACTGGAGCCAGGTCATGAGTGCCAGCACCAAGCCCCGGCTTGCTGGCCGGCAACCCTCCTTGCGCGGTGGGGTGCCCCGGGTGAAGACCTGGCCCTCCGGCGCCCGCCGGGAGGCAAGCGCGGCGGCAGAACCGTTCCGGTCCTGGGAGGACGGGAAGGGCCTGTGCCCAGTCACTCAGGAGATCCCCAATGTCCAACGCCTGGTCCTTTGAAACCCGCCAGATCCACGCCGGCCAGGAGCCGGATTCCGCTACCGGTGCGCGGTCGCTGCCGATCTACCAGACGACGTCGTTCGTCTTCCCCAGCGCGGAGAGTGCGGCCAACCGCTTCGCGCTCGCCGAACTCGCCCCCATCTACACCCGGATCGGCAACCCCACCCAGGACGCGGTGGAGCAGCGGGTCGCGAGCCTCGAGGGCGGCCTCGGGGCGCTGCTGCTCAGCTCCGGGCAGGCCGCTGAAACCCTGGCGATCCTCAACATCGCCGAGGCCGGGGACCATGTGGTGGCCAGCCCGAGCCTCTATGGCGGGACCTACAACCTGCTGGCCCACACGCTGAAGAAGTTCGGCATCTCGGTGACGTTCGTCGCGGACCCGGACGACCTGGAGCAGTGGCGCGACGCCGTGCGGCCCAACACCAAGCTGTTCTTCGGCGAGGTGGTGTCCAACCCGCGGCAGGACGTGCTGGACATTGAGGGGGTCGCGGACGTGGCGCACCGGGCCGGGGTGCCGCTGATCGTGGACAACACCCTCTCCACCCCGTACCTGATCCGGCCGCTCGAGTGGGGTGCCGACATTGTGGTCCACTCGGCCACCAAATACCTCGGCGGTCACGGCACCGCGATCGCCGGGGTCATCGTCGACTCCGGCAACTTCGACTTCGGCAAGGACCCGGAGCGCTTCCCCGGCTTCAACACCCCCGACCCCACCTACAACGGCCTGGTCTACGCCCGTGACCTCGGGGCGGACGGGGCGCTGGGCGCCAACCTGTCCTTCATCCTCAAGGCCCGGGTCCAGCTGCTGCGCGACCTCGGCTCCGCCGTCTCGCCGTTCAATGCGTTCCTGATCTCCCAGGGCATCGAGACGCTGAGCCTGCGGATGGAACGGCACGTCGCCAACGCCCTCAGGGTCGCTGAATGGCTGGAGGCCAGGGCCGACGTCGAATCCGTCGCCTACGCCGGGTTGCCGTCCAGCCCCTGGTACGAGCGTGGCCGCAAGTACGGGCCGAAGGGAACCGGCGCCGTCGTCTCCTTCAACCTGGCCGGGGGAGCGGAGGCCGGCAAGCGCTTCGTCGACGCCCTCGAACTGCACTCGCACGTGGCGAACATCGGCGACGTGCGGTCCCTCGTCATCCACCCGGCGTCGACCACGCACAGCCAGCTCTCCCCGGAGCAGCAGACGGTGGCCGGCGTCAACCCCGGCCTGGTCCGTCTCTCGGTGGGACTTGAGCACATCGACGACATCATCGCGGACCTCGACGCCGGGTTCCGGGCGGCCAAAAACGCCTGAGGCACGCGGCGCCAGCGGGACCGGGTGTCACACAGCCGTCACAATCTTCGCGCTTGCGCCGCCGGGTTTCGTAGAATCGAGGCAGGTCATGAGTGCCAGCGACAGCCCCGGCTTGCTGGCCGGCAACCCTCCATTTGCGGCGGGGTGCCCCGGGTGAAGACCTGGCCTGCCGGTCAGCTGACGGCGGGCAAGCGCGAAGTTAGGTCCTCACATGACGATTGCCGTCACCCGCACGGGTGTACCGGAATGCAAGCCCTCCACTGTTCCTGATGGGACGGTGCAGTACCTCCCGATCGGTTCCCTGGCCCTTGAATGCGGTGCCACCCTGCCGGAGGTCACCCTCGCCTACGAGACCTGGGGGACGCTGAACGCCGACGCGTCCAACGCCGTGCTGATCGAGCACGCCCTGACCGGAGACACCCATGTCACCCGCGGTGCCGAAGAAGAGCCGGGCTGGTGGGAGCAGCTGGCCGGCCCGGGCGCCCCGGTGGATACGGACAAATACTTTGTGGTGTCGATCAACATCCTCGGCGGCTGCTACGGCTCCACCGGGCCGTCCACCCCGGCGCCGGACGGGCAGCCCTGGGGTTCGCGGTTCCCGCTGGTCACCCTGCGGGACAGCACCGCCGCCGAGGCGCGGCTCGCCGACGCGCTGGGGATCAGCAGCTGGTATGCCGTGATGGGCGGCTCGCTCGGGGGAGCGCGTGCGCTGGAGTGGGCGGTCAGCTACCCGGACCGGGTGCGGCGCTGTGCCGTCATTTCGATAGGCGCCAGCAGCACTGCCGAGCAGATCGCGTTCGCCCAGGCCCAGACCCTGGCGATCCGCCAGGACCCCAACTTCAACGGCGGGGACTACTACGGAGGCCCGGAACCGGACGCCGGCCTGGCCCTGGCGCGCCGGATCGCCCACATCACCTACCGTTCCGCCGCAGAGCTGGACGGCCGTTTTGGCCGGAACGCCCAGGCGGCGGAGGCCCCGCTGGAAGCCGGCTCGCTGGCCGGCCGGGGCCGGTACCAGGTGGAGAGCTACCTGGACCACCAGGGCAACAAGCTGGTCCGCCGGTTCGACGCCAACAGCTACATCGCCATTACCGAGGCGCTGATGAGCCACGACGTCAGCCGCGGCCGGGGAAGCCTGGAGCAGGCTGTTTCGCGGGCCACCGCGGAGTTCTTTGTGGCGGCCGTGGACTCGGACCGGTTGTATTTCCCGGCCCAGTCCCGTGAACTTGCCGGCGCCCTGCCGGGCGAGGTGCCGGTGCACGTCATCGAGGCGCCGATCGGCCATGACGGCTTCCTGACCGAAATCGGGCAGCTCAGCGAGCAGCTCCGGAGCAACTTCTTCGCCTAGCCGGGACCAGCACGTGTGCATTTTTGCAGACGCCCTCTGCGCGATTGGTCGTTGAGCCTTCCGCGCCCGCAGTCCATACTCGTGGAGAATGACGCCGTGTGTCCCAACTCACACACACGTTAGTCAGCCCAATGGTCCACAGGGTGTCGAAGGCGACACCGAAGGAGTTCGCATGAGCACGGAAAACGCCGCCGCAAGGCGCGCAGAGGACACCGACGTCAAGGCGTCAGGTCTCAAGAAAGTAGTGGCAGCCTCGATGGCCGGCACGGTGGTGGAGTGGTATGAATTCTTCCTCTACGCCTCGGCGGCGACGCTGGTGTTTGGCAAGATGTTCTTCCCCAATTCCGGAACGGAACTGGACGGCATTATCGCCGCCTTCCTGACCTACGCGGTGGGCTTCGTTGCCCGCCCCATCGGCGGCATCGTCTTTGGCCACTTCGGAGACAAGTTCGGCCGCAAGCAGCTGTTGCAGCTCAGCATCATTCTGGTCGGCGTCTCGACCTTCCTGATGGGCTGCCTGCCGAGCTTCCAGCAGATCGGCTACTGGGCTCCGGCACTCCTCGTCTTCCTGCGCTTTGCCCAGGGCTTCGCCGTCGGCGGTGAGTGGGGCGGCGCCGTCCTGCTCGTCGCCGAGCACAGCCCCAGCAAGTCCCGCGGCTTCTGGGCCAGCTGGCCGCAGTCGGCGGTCCCGATGGGCAACCTGCTTGCCACCGGCGTGCTCTTCCTGCTGTCCTCCATCCTGTCCTCGGCGGACTTCCTCGGCTGGGGCTGGCGGATCGCCTTCTGGCTCTCCGCCGTGATCGTGGTCATTGGCTACTACATCCGCACCAAGGTCCAGGACGCCCCGATCTTCCTGGAAGCGCAGAAGGAAGTTGTTACGGAAAACAAGGGCTACGGCGTGGCCGAGGTCTTCCGCCGCTACCCCCGCGGCGTGTTCACCGCCATGGGCCTGCGTTTTGCCGAAAACGTCCTGTACTACCTCGTGGTCACCTTCTCCATCACGTACCTGAAGGTGATCGTCCAGGCCGACACCTCGCGCATCCTGCTGCTGCTCCTCGTGGCGCACTTCATCCACTTCTCCGTGGTGCCGATGGTCGGCAAGCTCTCCGACCGCTTCGGCCGCAAGCCGGTCTACATGGCCGGCGCCGTCCTGGGCGGAACCTGGGGCTTCTTCGCCTTCCCGATGATGGACACCAAGAACGACTTCATCATCCTCGCCGCCATCACCATCGGCCTGCTCTTCCACGCCCTGATGTACGCCGGGCAGCCGGCCATCATGGCCGAGATGTTCCCGACCCGGATGCGCTACTCCGGTGTTTCCCTGGGCTACCAGGTCACCTCGATCGTGGCCGGTTCGCTGGCCCCGATCATCGCCAGCTCGCTGCTGGGTCAGTACAAGTCCTCCACCCCGGTTGCCATCTACCTGCTGGGCGCCTGCCTGGTCACCATCGTGGCGGTCTACTTCCTGAAGGAAACCCGCGGCATCTCGCTGCACGACGTCGACGCCGCCGACGCCCAGGGCACTGCCGACCTGCTCGCCGCAGGAAAGAAGTAGCTGGCGAACAGCTGAGTAACCCTAAGAACAGGCAGCCCCCGTCCCCGCGTTGCGGGGACGGGGGCTGCTGTTGTCCGGGAAACTCCGGCGCAAACGCGGCGAACCCGGCTCAGCCCGCCAGCACGTCCTGGCGTTCGGCGACCTCGGCCCGGACCGCCGCCACCACCGCCTGCACCGGCGCCGAACGCAACGATTCGGCCCGCGCCACCGCCCAGATCGGCAGCTGCCGCTGGAAATCGTCCGGCAGCACCGGTACGAATCCGGATTTGCCGACGACGAGGAAGTTGGGCAGCAGCCCGATCCCGGCCGCACGGCGGACGGCCTCCAGCTGGGCGAAGATGCTGGTGGCCTGGAAGCTGGACCGCGGCATCGGCAGCTGGGTGGAGCGGTGGCCCAACTCGGCGACCTGCAGCGCCGATTCCACGTAGGAGACGAAGCCGTGCTGCCGGACGTCGTCGAGCGTCTCCGGAAGCCCGTGGCCGCGCGCATACTCCGGGCTGGCGTACAGCCGCAGGAAGTAGTTGGACAGGAAAATGGTCTGCGCATTGCTAACCTCCATGTTGCCGACCACCACCTCGAGGTCCACCCCGGAGCGGTTCTGGCTGACCTTGCGGGTGGCGCTGAGCATCTCCACGTTCAGCAAGGGATGTTCCTGCTGCAGCCGGACCAGGGCCGGGGCGACGAATTCCGCGCCGAAGCCGTCCGGGGTGCTGATCCTAACCAGGCCGGAGAGCACGTCCTCGGTCCGGGCGATCCGGCCGGACAGGGCGCCCAGGGTGGTTTCGATGGCCTCGGCCGCCGCCACCGCCTGGGACCCGAGCTCGGTCAGCTCCCAGCCGTGCGGGCTGCGTTCCAGCGTCCGGCCGCCCAGCTGCTTGTCCAAAGCCAGGATCCGGCGCGAGATCGTGGTGTGCGTGGTGCCCAGCGTCTCTGCGACCGCGTTGAACCGGCCCAGCCGGGCCACGGTCAGCAGGATCAGCAGGTCGTCCGGACTGGGGAGCCGTTTCAAGTCCACCTTTGGCCTTTCCTAGCAGCGCATAACCCTGAGCCAATGTGCATCACTGCACATGGCATCTTCACTTTTTCCCCTTGATTGCACTGTAACAGGGTGTGATGGTTGACACGGAAACATCCGGCACTTGCGCCGGACACAATGCAAAGCAAAGGAGCTTATGCCATGGCAGTTGTCGCCTGGATTGGACTGGGAAACATGGGCGGGTCCATGTCCGTGAACCTCGCCAAAGCCGGAAACGAGGTCCGCGGCTTCGACCTCAACCCCGAGGCCGTGGCGGCAGCCGAGGCCGGGGGAGTCAAGCCCGCCGGCAGCATCGCCGAGGCGGTGAACGGCGCCGACGTCGTCTTCACCATGCTTCCCAAGGGCGAGCACGCCCGGGCCGTCTACCTGGGCGAAGACGGCGTACTGGCCCACGCCGACACCAGCACCCTGCTGGTGGACTCCTCCACCATCGACATCGCGTCGGCCCAGGCCCTGCACGACGCCGCCGCGGAGGCCGGCTTCCGCTTTGTCGACGCGCCCGTCTCGGGCGGCATGAGCGGCGCCAAGGCCGCCACCCTTACCTTCATGATCGGCGGGGAAGCCGGCGCCGTCGCCGACGCCACCGAATACATCCGCCCGATGGCCGCCAACATCATCCCCACCGGCGGCGCCACCACCGGCCAGGCCGCCAAGATCTGCAACAACCTGATGCTCTTCATCAACCTCGCCTCCACCGCCGAGGGCGCAGTGCTCGCGGACCGCCTGGGCCTGGACAAGCAGGTCTTCTGGGACATCGCCTCCGTCTCCTCCGGCGACAGCTGGGCGCTGCGCACCTGGTACCCGGTGGCCGGCGTCGTGCCGACCGCCGCCTCGAACAACGATTTCGCGCCGACGTTCACCGCCGAGCTGGCCAACAAGGACATCGGCCTGGCCATCAGTGCCGCCCGCGACACCAACACGCCGCTGGAGATCGGCGAGCACGTCCAGCAGCTTTTCCAGCGGCTCATCGACGGCGGCCAGTCCGGCACCGACTGCTCCGCCATCGTCAAACTGGTCGACGGCTCGTTCGAGTCCGCCAAGTAGCCCCCAACTTTTAGAAAGAGATCCTCCCCATGGAACGCATCCCGCACTTCATCAACGGCGCCCTGGTGTCCGACGCCGACCGGTACGGCCCCGTCTTCAACCCCGCCACCGGCGAGCAGGAGAAAGAGGTGGCCCTCGCCTCCGCCGCCCGCGTCGAGGAAGCCATCGCCGCCGCCCGCGCCGCGCTGCCCGGCTGGCGCGCCACCAGCCTGGCCAAGCGCACCAGCATCTTCTTCAAGGTCCGCGAACTGCTGATGCAGCGCCGGCCCGAACTGGCCGCCCTGCTGACCAGCGAACACGGCAAGGTCCTCTCCGACGCCGAGGGCGAGATCACCCGCGGCCTGGAAAACATCGAATTCGCCACCGGCCTGTCCCACGCGCTCAAGGGCGAACGCTCCGAGCAGGTGTCCGGCGGCGTCGACGTCCACTCCGTCCGCCAGCCGGTCGGCGTCGTCGCCTGCATTACGCCGTTCAACTTCCCGGCCATGGTGCCGCTCTGGATGATCGGCAGCGCCCTGGCCTGCGGCAACACCGTGCTGCTCAAGCCGAGCGAAAAGGACCCCTCCTCCGCCGTCTTCATCGCCCAGGTCTTCGCCGAGGCAGGCCTGCCCGCCGGCGTCCTCAACGTCGTCCACGGCGACAAGGAAGCCGTGGACGTCCTGCTCGAGCACCCGGACGTGAAGGCCGTCAGCTTTGTGGGCTCGACGCCGATCGCCCAGTCGATCTACAGGCGCGCCGCGGACCACGGCAAGCGCGTCCAGGCACTCGGCGGCGCCAAGAACCACATGGTGGTGCTCCCGGACGCGGACCTGGACATGGCCGCAGATGCCGCCGTCTCCGCCGCCTACGGCTCCGCGGGTGAGCGCTGCATGGCCGTCAGCGTCCTGGTGGCGGTCGGGAACATCGCGGATGAGCTTGTGGACGCGATCACGACCCGGATGGCCACCCTCAAGATCGGCCCCGGCACTGATCCCGCCTCCCAGATGGGTCCGCTGATCACCGCCGAACACCGAGACAAGGTGGCCTCCTATGTGGCCGGCGCCGCGGATGAGGGCGCCTCCGTGGTGGTGGACGGCCGCGAACAGGAGTTCGACTCCAACGGCTTCTTCATCGGCGTCAGCCTGATCGACCACGTCAAGCCCGGCATGAAGGTCTACGACGACGAGATCTTCGGCCCCGTGCTCTCCGTGGTCCGGGTCGAGAGCTACACCGATGCCGTCAAGCTGGTCAATGACAATGAGTTCGGCAACGGCGTGGCGATCTTCACCCGCGACGGCGGCGCTGCCCGGCAGTTCGAGTTCGACGTCGAGGCCGGCATGGTGGGCGTCAATGTGCCGATCCCGGTGCCGGTGGGGACCTTCTCCTTCGGCGGCTGGAAGAACTCGCTCTTCGGCGACACGCACATGTATGGCCCGGAGAGCATCCGCTTCTACACCCGCGGCAAGGTGGTCACCACCCGCTGGCCGGATCCGTCCACCTCGGTGATTGACCTCGGCTTCCCGCAGGTCGACTAGGGTCCCGCCTGCCTCGGCGATAAATGCAACGCGGGGTCACTCCCGGCCCATCCACAAGTGGATTTCCGGCCGGATGTGACCCCGCGTTGCTTTTAGGTCGGTGCTTTAGCCCTTCATGATCTCCGCGCGCTGGGCCATGTAATCCTCCATGGCGAGCTCGCCGTTGCTGTACTTCTGGTCCAGCTCGGCGAGCTTGCGTGCGCGGTACCCCTGCGGCCCCGACGGCGCCGGCGGAACGTCCGGGACGGGGGCCGGGGAAGGAGCGGGCGCCTGGGACTGGGCCGGCGGCTGCCAGGGCTGCTGCCACTGCTGTCCGGTGGGCTGCGGCGGGTTGTTCAGGTATTCCGGGCTGTCCTCGTACGGGACGGGGTACTGCTGGTTCGCGGGCGGCTGGTTGGCCGGAGGCTGCGGGGCGCCCAGCTGGCCGAAGCCGCCGAAGTAGTCCCGCTGGGTGAACCCGTCCCGCGGCTGGTTGCTTTGCTGGCCGGGAAACTGCCCCGGGAACTGGCCCGGCATGCCGGGGTCCTGGTTCCGTCCGCGGACGGATTTCCGGTACAGGCGCATGGCCGCCGGAACCAGGAAGGACAACAGGATGATCCAAAAGAAAATACTCACGGTACCGGGCCTCTCAAAAGGTGTCTTTCCAGCTTAACGCGCAGGGCCCGCCCCGGGTGCCGGGAGCGTTGGCGGGGTTACCGGCCGGGTTCCGGGCCCGGCGTCGGCCCGGGCCGTTCAGGACCGCAAGGCGTCCTCGGTGCCGGGCGGGCCCTCGCCCGAACCGAGCGGCACGCCGGGGCCGAACACCGGTCCGGCCAGCGGGCGCTTGGCCGTGATCCCGTCGCCGGAGGAGCGGTGCCGGAGCCGGCGGACCACCCACGGGACAAAGTGCTCCCGGGCCCAGATCAGGTCCCCGGTGCGGGCCTCCCGCCAGCTGCGCTGCGGCAGCGGCTTGGGGGAGAGGGGCTCCAGGGTGTGTTGCACATTCAGCGAATCAAGCACCATGGCCGCGATCGTGTGGTGGCCCAGCGGCGAGAAGTGCAGCCGGTCCGCGTCCCACATCTGCGGGTCGTTGAGCTGCCGCAGTGACCACATGTCCGCGATGACGGCGTCGTGCCGGGCCGCCACGGTGCGCAGGTTCTCGTTGTAAATCGCCACCTTGCTGCGGATCCGGCCCAGCACCGACGAACCCGTGTCCGGGCCGTTGAACAGGACCACGGTGGCGCCGCCCATACTCAGGATCTGCACCACGGAGTCCAGCCGTTCGGCGAGGACATCGGGGTCCCCGCCGGGCCGGATCAAGTCGTTCCCGCCCGCGGAGAGGGTCACCAGGTCCGGCTTCAGGGACAGGCAATGGGCCAGCTGCTGGTCCACAATCTGCTGCAGCAGCCGGCCCCGGACGGCGAGGTTGGCGTAGGCAAAATCGTCGTGGCCGCGGCTCAGTTCCTCGGCCACGCGGTCCGCCCAGCCGCGGTGCCCGCCCGGGCGGGCCGGCTCGGGATCGCCGATGCCTTCCGTGAAGGAATCGCCCATGGCGACGTAGCGGGTCCAGGGGTGGTTGACAGTACGGTCCGGGTAATTCTCCAGCGCTTCTGTTTCGCTCACCTTCATATCCTGCACTGTTCCCGCAAACGGGCGCCACCGTAGCTTGTTACTCCTAGGTAACTGTAAGAATGGAGCCATGACTGAAGCCCCGTCCTTTCCCGCTGCCTTTCCCGCACCCGTTGTCCTGTGGTCCCGGCCCGAGGAGGACCGCGCCGGCAAGCCGCTACTGGTGCTGCTGCACGGCTTTGGAGCCAACGAACAGGATCTGCTCAGCCTGGCGGACATGCTGCCGGAGGAGTTTGTGGTGGCCTCGCTGCGTGCCCCGCTGGTCTCCGGACCGGGCTTCACCTGGTTCCCGCTGACCGCATCCATTGAGTATTCGCTCGACGCGGTCAAGCACGCCGCCGCGTACGCGCAGGACTGGATCGACTCCGTCAGGGCGAACCACTCCTCGGTCACCCTGCTCGGCTTCTCGATGGGCATGGCCATGGCCACCACGCTGCTGCGGCTGCGGCCGGACGGCTACGCCGCCGTCGTCGGTCTCTCCGGGTTCGCCGTCGACGCCGGCGGGGACCCCAGCTTCCGCGATGCGGAACTGGACGGAACCGTGCCGATGTTCTGGGGCCGCGACCAGCAGGACCCCGTCATCACGCCGGACAAGATCGAGTTCACCATGGGCTGGGTGCGCAAGCACGTGAAGCTCACCAAGGTGCTCTACACCGGCATGTGGCACGGCATCAACCAGCAGGAGATCGGGCACGTCGGCGAGTTCCTCACCCACGAGGTGCTCAACAAATAAGCCCGGACGGGCCGGCGCTGCCCGGAGCCACTGAGCGCTGTCAGGCGCTGCTAGTCGCTGTTAAACTCCACTGGGGGTGACGATCCGGACGGTCTGTCCGTTCACCGTGACGGTGTCGCCGTGGTGGAGCTGGCGTCCGCGGCGGTCGTCAATCTCGCCGTTGACCTTGACCAAGCCGTTCTTGACCAGCTCGGCAGCCTCCACCCCGTCCTCGACCAGGTTGGCCAGCTTCAGCAGCTGGCCCAGCCGGATCATGTCGTCGCGGATGGGAATGTCTTCAATTTCCGGGTTGCTCATACAAGCAATAATGCCTGACCAAAGGTGGCACCAATGACCCACGCACCGCGGATCCCTCTGCCCGTCGGACTGCTCCTTGCCGTTGCGGCCGGACTCTTCGTCCCCGTCCAGGGCCGGATCAACGGCGCCCTGGGAACCGTCCTGGCCGACGGCCTCGCGGCCGCGGTGGTCAGCTTCAGCGTCGGCCTGGCGCTGATGATCGTCGTCTCGCTGGTCCTGCCGAAGGGCCGTGCCGGGTTCGCTGAAGTCCTGCCGGCGCTGCGGGAGCGCCGCTTCCCCCGCTACTACGTGCTGGCCGGCGGCATCGGGGCGTTCTTCGTCTTTGCCCAGTCCTTCACGGTCGGGCTGCTCGGTGTCGCCTTGTTCACGGTCGCGGCGGTTACCGGGCAGACGCTCAGCGGACTGCTGGTGGACCGGATGGGGATCGGCCCGGCGGGCAAGAGGCCGGTCACCGGCATCCGCGTGCTCGGCAGCGTGCTGACCGTCGCCGCCGTCGCCTGGGCAGTGTCGCCGCGCTTCGACGGCAGTGCGGCGGGCAGCGCAGGCGCCGCTTCCGGCGCGGAGGCCGGCCCGCTGCAATTGCTGCTGCCGGTGCTGCTGCCGGTCCTCGCCGGGTTCCTGATGAGTTTCCAGCAGGCGATGAACGGCACGGCCACCGTGAGCTACCGCACGCCCATCACCGCCACCCTGGTGAACTTCATCGCCGGCAGTGTGGTGCTGTGGCTTGCCTGGCTGATCAAACTGGCCGTCGCCGGGCCCGGCCACGCTCTTCCCACAGAGTGGTGGTACTACCTTGGCGGCCCCATGGGCTGCATCTTCATCGGCGTCGCCGCCCTCCTGGTCCGCAGCCTGGGGGTCCTGATCACCGGGCTTGGCATGATCGCCGGGCAACTGCTGGGCTCGCTCGGGCTCGACCTGGTGCTGCCCGCCCCCGGCACCGTCGTCGCGCTGCCCACCGTGCTGGGCACGCTGCTGACGCTGGCCGCCATTGTCCTGGCCAGCCTGCCCTGGTCCCGCGGCGCCCTGAAGCGGTAGCAGCGCGGGTAGGCTAGGAGTTTGCATCACACCGTCCGCACTACCCCGCCCGGCAACCAGCCGGTGACCCGGGGCTGACAGCACGGACCGCACCCAGCGGCCCTGTAGAAATTGGAGTTCCCATGGCAGCAAAATCCGTACTCGACCAGATCATTTCCCTCGCGAAGCGACGGGGTTTCGTCTTCCAGGCCGGTGAAATCTACGGTGGCTCCCGTTCTGCCTGGGACTACGGCCCCCTCGGTGCCGAGCTGAAGGAAAACATCAAGCGCCAGTGGTGGCAGTCCGTGGTCCGCGGCCGCGACGACGTCGTCGGCCTCGACTCCTCGGTGATCCTGCCCCGCCAGGTCTGGGAAGCCTCCGGCCACGTCGAGGTCTTCTCCGACCCGCTGGTCGAGTGCCTCTCCTGCCACAAGCGCTACCGCGCCGACCACCTCGAGGAAGAGTACGAGGAGAAGAAGGGCCGCCCCGCCGAGAACGGCCTCAAGGACATCGTCTGTGCCAACTGCGGCACCCGCGGCGAATGGACCGAGCCGCAGGAGTTCTCCGGCCTGCTCAAGACCTACCTGGGCCCGGTCGCCAGCGAAGAGGGCCTGCACTACCTGCGCCCCGAAACCGCGCAGGGCATCTTCGTGAACTTCAACAACGTGCTCACCACCTCGCGGAAGAAGCCGCCGTTCGGCATCGGCCAGATCGGCAAGTCGTTCCGCAACGAGATCACGCCGGGCAACTTCATCTTCCGCACCCGCGAGTTCGAGCAGATGGAGATGGAATTCTTCGTCGAGCCCGGTACCGACGAGCAGTGGCACCAGTACTGGATGAAGGAGCGCATGGCCTGGTACACCGGCCTGGGCATCCGCGAGGAGAACCTGCGCTTCTTCGAGCACCCGCTGGAGAAGCTCAGCCACTACTCCAAGGGCACCACGGACATCGAGTACCGCTTCGGCTTCCAGGGCTCCGAATGGGGCGAGCTCGAAGGCATCGCCAACCGCACCGACTTCGACCTCTCCACGCACTCAAAGGCCTCCGGCCAGGACCTGAGCTACTTCAACCAGGCCACCAACGAGCGCTACACCCCGTACGTAATCGAGCCCGCCGCCGGCCTCACCCGTTCCTTCATGGCGTTCATGATCGACGCCTACACCGAGGACGAGGCACCCAACGCCAAGGGCGGCGTCGACGTCCGCACCGTGCTCAAGCTGGACCCGCGGCTGGCGCCGGTCAAGGCGGCGGTCCTCCCGCTGAGCCGCAACGAGGACCTGTCCCCGAAGGCCAAGGACCTCGCCGCGCAGCTGCGCAAGAACTGGAACATCGAGTTCGACGACGCCGGCGCGATCGGCCGCCGCTACCGCCGGCAGGACGAGATCGGCACGCCGTTCTGCATCACGGTGGACTTCGACACGCTCGAAGACCAGGCCGTCACCATCCGCGAACGCGACACCATGAGCCAGGAACGCGTCTCCCTGGACAAGGTGGAGGGCTACCTGGCCGCACGGCTGATCGGCGCCTGAGCATGGCGATCGAGTACCGCGAATGGCACGAGGGCGACGACTTGGCGCTGCTGGAAATCTGGGGCGGGCCGGAAACGGAGCTGGCCCGGCAGTTCCGCGGCACCCTCGCGCCCTCCGGCAACGCCCCGTGGCGCCGCTGCATCGTGGCCGAGGACGTCGTTGACGGCGTCGCCATCCCCGTCGCGGCCGGCGTGGTCCACGAGGCCACGCTGCACCCGGAACGACTCTGGGTGTACGTCGAAGTCGCCCGCGACCACCGCCGCACCGGCATCGGCTCCACGCTGCTGGCCATGCTCCGGCACGAGGCCGGGCGTGCGCCGTCGGGCGTGTCCCGGCTCCGGACCAAGGTGGAGCCGGGCACGCCCGGCGCCGCCTTCGCCGAGGCGGCCGGCCTGGCCCCGATCCAACGCTCCCGCCTGGTCGTCGTCGAACCCGGCGCCCTGAAGCTCCCGGTCTTCGGCGACGGCTCCGAGGCCGCGGCGTCGGAGCAGGTAGAGGACCTGGCCACCGGCTCGGTGGAGCTCAGCGACGTCGTGGGCCGGTACTACACCGCCGTGCACCACTGGGACAGCCCCGGCGAGCTCAGCATCGCCACCGTGCAGCGGCTCTTCCTTGACGATCTCAGCGGCGCGCACGGCGCGATCGTGCTGCGAGCGCCCAAGGCCAGCGCGTTCGGAACGGGCGTGCCGGCCAGCAAGAAGGGCCGGCTCCAGGCGTTCGCGGTCAGCTACGCGCAGGGCGGCCCGGAGATGGGCGGCCCCGAAGAGGGGCACAGCACGAAGGCCGGCGATCCCTCGGACGTGTTCTTGGGCCACGACCCGGAGCTGTCCGACGACGAGGCGCAGGCCGCGGTCCGGGACCTGCTGGCGCTGATTGCGTACCAGTACCCGGTGCTGCTGGAACTGGACGATTCGATGACGGCCCTGCGCGCCGTCGTCGAGCCGCTGCTGGAGACCGGCAAGGCCCGGCAGGCCGGCGCGGACACGCTGATCGTCTCCGACCCCGCCTAAGCCCTAAAACGCAACTGACCCGCAGTGGTTGTCGCCTTGACGCGACAACCACTGCGGGTCAGTTGGGTTAACCGGCGGAGCCCGCGCTTAGCGGCGCCGGCTGCGCGCGCGCCGCGGGCCCTCGGCCAGGTCCAGCCGCCGGCGTTCCTCCTCGGTGGGGGCGCCGCCGCCGAGCGCTGCGGGCATCCACCAGGCGCCCGGTTCGGGCGTGAGCGGGAAGTCCGCGATGCCGGCGTCGATCCCGCGCTGGAGGGCTTCGCGCAAGGCCTCGGTGGCTGCCGGGACGTCCAGTCCGGGGTCCGGGGTGAAGGGCTCGCCGACGTGGACCCGGACCGGTGCGCGCCAGGCGCGCAGCGGGGAGAAGCCGTGGTGCCGGGTCATGATCCGGTGGGCGCCCCAGACCGAGACGGGGATGATGGGGACTCCGGCCTCCGCTGCCATCCGCACCGCGCCGGTCTTGCACTCGCGCACCGTGAAGCTGCGGCTGACCCCTGCCTCGGGCAGGATCGCGACGTATTCCCCGTCGCGGAGCTTCTGCACGGCGGCGTCGTAGGCGTGCGCTCCGGTGTCATAGCCGACGACGACGTGCCCGGCGGCGCTGACGGCCGGCCCGGCGAACCAGTGGTCGGCCGCGCCCTGCGTGATCAGGAAGCGCATCTGGGCTTTGTTGTGCCACCACAGCAGCAGCTCGGCGACGGCGAAATCGAGGTAGCCGAAGTGGGTGATGGCGACGACGGCGCCCGTCCCCGGGGTGGGGCGGCGGGAGGAGCTGCGCGGCTGGTCCTCCGGCCGGCTGCCCGGCTGGTTGTCCGGCGGGTTGTCCGGCTGCGCCGGCGGGAGGTGTTCGACGCCGGTCACGAGGACCCGGATCCGGAACAGCCAGCGCAGCACCTGGCCGGTGCGGACGATCATCCGGTAAAAGCGGTCGTTCGGCTGCGGCCGCCAGCTCACGCCGAACCGCACATTTCAGCGGTCCGCCGGCCGGCGAGGCGGCCAGGGAATGAAGCCGGAGGTCGATTCGACGTATTCCTTGTAGCCGGGCCGGGCGGACATGGCCTTCTCGGTCAGCGGCTTGCCGGTCTTGCCAGCCAGCGTCCAGATCATCAGGGCGGGGGAGAGGATGGTCAACACCCCCGGCCAGGAGTCCGCGGCGACGAGGAACAGCCCGGCCCAGACGGCGGCATCCCCGAAGTAGTTCGGGTGACGGGTGTAGCGCCAGAGCCCGGTGTCCAGGACGGTGCCGCGCCGGGCCGGATCCGCCTTGAACTGTGCCAGCTGCCAGTCGCCGACCGTTTCGAAGACGAAGCCGACAATCCACAACAGGACGCCCAGCAGCGCCAGCCAGCCCAGGGCGCCGGTGCTGAACATGCCCACCTGGACGGTGAGCGAGACGAAGAACATCACGATGCCCTGCGGGAGGTACACCCGGCGCAGCGCGTAGGTGTTGCGGGAACCCGGCGCCGAGGAGAGCATGTCCACGTAGCGCGGGTCTTCATGGCCGCCGCGGGCGCGGACGCCGATGTGGACGGCGAGCCGGATGCCCCAGACCGCCACGAGGGCCAGCAGCAGCAGGCGGCGGCCGGCGTCGCCGTGGCCCGCGGACAGCAGCCAGGAGACGGCGCCTGCCACCACGAAGCCCAGGCCCCAGACCGTGTCAATCACCGAGTGGCGGCTCTGGCGGACGGCGACGGCGAACGTCACGGCCAGCAGGGCCAGGAGACCGAGCGCCACCCAGGGCAGGCTGGCCAGGAAAGCGTCCAGCGGGAAGGCCGGCATCAGAGCACCACCGGGAGGCCGGCGGCGGCGGGGAGAACCTGGCGGAGGGTGTCCGTGCCGCGGAGTTCGGTGCCGGCGCTGCTGGCGAAGGAGTCCAGGATGAAACCGTTGGCCAGCGAGTTCCAGAGCCGGACCCGACGGAACATGAAGTGGCCGGCGCCCGTGAGGGAGATGTAGTTGATCGAACCGGCCACGCCCTCCGCGCGCCGGGCAAAGGCCAGCGAGTTTTTGGGGCTGGTCCAGCGGTCCTCGCTGCCGTGCACGATCAGCACGCGGCGCCCGGCGACGGGTTCCACCGGGGTGGACCGCTCCAGCCAGGGGGCCAGGGCGACGACGGCTTCCACCTGCGGGTCGTCCGCGACACAGAGCGCCGTGAGGCCGCCCATCGAGTGGCCCAGGAGGTAGACAGGAACGCCGGGGTGCTCGCGGCTGATCTGGGAGAGTGCCCAGCGGGCGTCCTGGACCGGTGACATGTCCGGCCCGTTCCAGCCCCGGTACCGGTTCCGGAGGGTCCAGACGGCCAGGCCGTGCGGGCCCCCCTCGTTCCGGAGAGCCTGCGCGAAGGGCAGCATCCTGGCAGGGCTGAGGTGCCGGGCGCGGACCGCCTCGAAGCTGTCCGCGCGGCCGCCGTGCAGCACCAGGGCGACGCCGCGGGTCTCCCCGGACGCGTCGGCGATGCTGAGCTCGGCCCGGGCCGCCGGGCCGGCTCCGGCCGCCTGGTGCTCCCGGTCGTCTGTCTTGCGTCTGGCCACGTTTGTGTCCTCCACCTCGTTTGGTCCCTGCAATTACCAACAATAAGTTGCCCGCGGGCGTTCCCGTCAGCGTTTACCGGCTGGTTTGCACACGTCTTCCCTCAGGACATTCGCAGCGGTGCCGCCGCGGGATGGGCCCGGCAACGACGGACGCGGCCCGGCCTCGTGCCGCGAACCCGGGGCGCAACGGTGCGAACCCCTTGACGCGGTGCGGGCCGAAGAGTAGGCCTGTGCTCGTAAGCCTCCGGGCGCCATGCCGGCTGGGAGCACAGATCACCGTCCGGGTCGGAAACCACGACGAAATCGACGGTACAGAAAATGGATGGAACCGACTTCGACAGCCTGCGCGGGCAAGTCCGCGGGCACGTCATCACGCCCGGCGACCCGGCCTATGACGAGGCCCGGGCAGTGCACAACGGCATGATCAACAAGCGGCCGGCAGTGGTGGTCCGCGTGTCCCAGGTGGCGGACGTGATCGCGGCCGTCAACTTCGCCCGGGATAACAACCTGCCGCTGGCAGTCCGCGGCGGAGGCCACAGCGGACCTGGCTTTGGCACGGCGGATGACGCGTTGGTCATCGACTTTGCCAACACCCGGGGTGTGCGGGTTGATCCCGCGGCCAAAACGGCCCGGACCGAGCCCGGCGCAACCTGGGCGGACTTCAATCACGCCACGCATGCCTTCGGGCTGGCGACCACCGGCGGCGTCGTCGGCTCCACCGGGGTGTCGGGGCTGACCCTCGGCGGAGGCATCGGGTACCTCGACCGGAAATACGGGCTCAGCTGCGACAACCTCCTCTCGGCCGACGTCGTCACCGCGGACGGCAAATTTCTCACGGCGAGCGAGAGCGAGCATGAGGATCTCTTCTGGGCGCTGCGCGGCGGCGGGGGGAACTTTGGCGTCGTGACCTCGCTGGAATTCCGCCTGCATCCCGTGGACATGGTCCACGCCGGGATCATCATCTTCCCGGGGGAGCACGCCGAAACCGTCGCGAAGTTCTACCGGGAGCAACTGGCGGCAGCCCCGGAAGAGTTCGGCGCCTTCCTCGCCTTCCACCAGGGTCCGCCCGTCCCGTTCCTCCCTGAGCAGTGGCACGGGAAGCCGGTCTGCATAGTGGTCGGCATGTGGACCGGTGACCCCGCCGAGGGGCCGGCCCGGTGGCAGCCATTCCTCGACGCGGCGCCAGTGGCCGGATCCATGGTGGGGCCAATGCCGTATCCGGCCCTGAACTCGGCCTTCGACGGGATGTACCCCAAGGGTCTCCTGGCCTACTGGAAGGCGGCCTTCCTGTCCGAGCTCAACGACGGAGCCATCGACGCCCACCTCGACTACGGCCGCCGGGTGCCCAGCCTTCAGACCGCCGTGCACATTTACCCGATCGACGGGGCAGTGCACCGGGTGGGCGTCACGGACACGGCGTTTCCGAACCGGAAAGCCAGGTTCTCCCCGGTGATCGCCTGCCATTGGGAGGACCCGGCGGACAGCGAAGCAAACATCGCCTGGGTGCGGGACTACGCGGCGGCGCTGCAGCCCTTCTCCGAGACCGCCGGCTACATCAACTTCATGGACGGCGATGACCTGGGCCGGGTCCCGGACAACTACGGCCCGAACTACGCCAGGTTGCAGGAGGTCAAGGCCAAGTACGATCCGCAGAACCTGTTCCACGTCAACCAAAACATCGCGCCTGCCTAAACGGCACCGCGGACACCGCGGACACCGCGGACACCGCGGACACCGCGGACGCGGCGGACGCACCCGACGCCGCCGACGCCGTAGAGTTTTCGGCATGAGGTTGAACTGCTGATGGGCGCCGGACATTCACACACCACCGGCGGGCACCTCGACACCTCGCCCCGGGCGGCCGCGGCACGCAAGAAGGCCAACTGGATCCTCGCCGCCGTGCTGGTTCCGCTGACCCTGCTGACGCTCGCCGCGATGGTGTCGCTCTGGCCGTCCGGCAGCAAGGAGGGCATCAAGCTCTCCAGCCCCTACGCGGCAGCCCCGGGCGTCAGCTTCGACACCGGCAGGATCCAGCGCGTCGTCGTCGAAGGCTGTACGGGCGCCCAGCCGGACGCCCCCGCCGGAGCCGGGCAGGGTTCGCAGTGCACCTTCGCCTACACCGAACCGGACAAGGGCGGAAACCCGGTCAAGGTGGTGATCAACCCCGACGTCGCCAAGTCCCACGGCGTCAAGGTCGGCGACAACATCCGCTACCTGAACCTCTCCAAGGCCCAGGGCGCCGCCGCGCAGGGCACACCCGCCTACGTCTTCGTCGACTTCGTCCGGACCCTCCCGATCATCCTGCTCGCCGTGCTCTACGCCGTCGTCGTGATCGCGGTGGCGCGCTGGCGCGGGCTGCGCGCCCTCATCGGCCTCGTCGGCGCCTACGCCGTGCTGGTCTCCTTTATGCTTCCGGGCCTGGTCGAAGGCAAACCGCCGCTACTGCTGGCGCTCGTCGGGTCCACGGTGATCATGATCGGCGTGCTGTACTTTGCCCACGGCTTCACCGCCCGCACCTCGACCGCGCTGCTGGGCACCATGTTCGGCCTGGGCATCACCGCCGCGCTCGCGGCCTGGGCCACCGACGCGGCCAACCTCGCCGGCGTGGGCAGCCATGACGCCGCCACGCTCGCGAACGTCTCGGACCACATCTCCATCTCCGGGATCATCCTGTGCGGGCTCATCATCTCCGGCCTCGGCGTGCTCAACGACGTCACGATCACTCAGTCCTCCGCGGTGTGGGAACTCTGGGAACTCGCCCCCGGAACGCCGGCGCGAAAGCTGTTCGCCGCGGCCATGCGGATCGGCCGGGACCACATCGCCTCCACCGTCTACACCATCGCCTTCGCCTACGCCGGCGCGGCCCTGCCGATCCTGATCATCGTGATGCTCTACGAGCGGCCGCTGGGGGACACGCTCACCAGCGCCGAACTCTCCGAGGAAGTGATCCGCACGCTCGTCGGCTCCATCGGGCTGGTCCTGGCGATTCCGGTCACCACGCTGATTGCCGTCCTCGTAGTGAAAGCCACTGGACTCAAAGGCGGCTCGGGCGATGCGCTTGCGGGCACTGGGACCGCGGCGGACGACGGCGGCCGGGCAGCCGCCGATGTCGGCGGCGCTCCCGACGGCGGGACTCCCGATGGCGGGTCAACCGACGGCGGCGGATCTGGCGACTCCGGGCCGGTGCCGGCGACCCGCCGCGGCCGACGGGCAGCCGTTCCCGGCTGACCGGGCTGCTCCGCGACGTCACGTGCGCGCGGCGTTTTCCACATAGCAGTGCCGGAATCCTGCCGATTTGCCCGGCTTTGAGACAATGGACAGGTGACTGTTGTAGCAACGCCTCCTGCCCCCAAGCTGGAACTGCCGCCCCTGAAGCTGGGCCCGCTCACGGTGGACACCCCCGTGATCCTGGCCCCGATGGCGGGCATCACCAACTCCGCCTTCCGCAGGCTCTGCCGTGAATACGGCGGCGGCCTGTATGTGGCGGAGATGGTCACTTCCCGGGCCCTCGTGGAGCGCACACCCGAATCACTGCGCATCATTTCGCACGACGAGGATGAAAAAGTCCGCTCCGTCCAGCTCTACGGCGTGGACCCCGTGACGGTCGGCCAAGCCGTCCGGATGCTGGTCGAGGAAGACCGCGCCGACCACATCGACCTTAACTTCGGCTGCCCGGTGCCCAAGGTCACCCGGCGCGGCGGAGGCTCGGCGCTGCCCTGGAAGACGGACCTGTTTACCTCGATCGTCCAGACCGCGGTCAAGGAAGCCTCAAAAGGCAACATCCCGCTGACCATCAAGATGCGCAAGGGCATCGACGATGACCACCTCACCTACCTCGACGCCGGGCGCATCGCCCGCGATTCCGGCGTCGCCGCCGTCGCGCTGCACGGCCGCACCGCCGCGCAGTTCTACTCCGGCAAGGCCGACTGGTCCGCCATCGCACGGCTGCGCGAAGCGCTCCCGGACATCCCGGTGCTCGGCAACGGGGACATCTGGTCCGCCGAAGACGCGGTGCGGATGGTCCGCGAAACCGGCGTGGACGGCGTGGTGGTCGGCCGTGGCTGCCAGGGCCGGCCGTGGCTGTTCGGGGACCTTATGGCCGCCTTCGAGGGCAGCGACGCCCGGCACACGCCGGCGCTGCGCCAGGTGGCCGAAAGCATCTACCGCCACGCCGAGCTGATGGTCGAGACCTTCGGCGACGAGGGCAAGGCCCTGCGCGAGATCCGCAAGCACATGGCCTGGTACCTCAAGGGCTACGTGGTGGGCAGCGAACTGCGCAACCGGCTGGCGCTCGTGACCAGCCTTGAAGTACTGCGCGGCACCCTCGACGAACTGGACCTCGATTCGCCCTACCCGGGCGCCGACGCCGAGGGCCCCCGCGGCCGCGCCGGTTCACCCAAGAAGCCCGCACTGCCCAAGGACTGGCTGCTCAACCGCAGCCTGGACTCGGAGCAGTCCCGGGATATCTCCTTCGCCGAACTGGACGTCTCCGGTGGCTGAGACCAGGACTTCCGCGCCCGTGCTGGACGGCTACGTGGACCGCGACTGCGCCCGCTGGGTCGAGGAACCACCCAAGAGCACCTACCGATCGGACTTCGAACGGGACCGCGCCCGCGTGCTGCACTCCTCGGCGCTGCGCCGGCTGGGCGCCAAGACCCAGGTGGTCGCGCCGGACACGGACGACTTCGTCCGCACCCGCCTGACCCACAGCCTCGAGGTCGCGCAGGTGGGCCGTGAACTGGGCCGCGCCCTGGGCTGTGACCCGGACGTGGTGGACACGGCCTGCCTGAGCCACGACCTCGGCCACCCGCCCTTCGGCCACAACGGCGAGTCGGCCCTGAACGAGGTCGCTCACGCGATCGGCGGTTTCGAAGGCAACGCCCAGACCCTGCGCCTGCTGACCCGGCTGGAACCCAAGGTCCTGGCCCCGGACGGCCGCCCCGCCGGCCTCAATCTGACGCGCGCCAGCCTCGACGCGGCCGCGAAGTACCCGTGGTCGGCGGAGAACGCCCCGGTGATCCACGGCCAGCGGACCAGCAAGTTCGGCGCCTATGAGGACGACCTGCCGATTTTCGACTGGATCCGCGAAGGCGCGCCCGAGCGCCGTTCCTGCCTCGAGGCCCAGGTCATGGACCTCGCGGACGACATCTCCTACTCGGTGCACGACGTTGAGGACGCGATCGTCGCCGGGCACTTCCAGCTGCGCTGGATGGACAACCCGGACCACCGGGCCCGGGTGGTGGGCTACGCCAAGCAGTGGTACCTGCCGCACAACGACCCTGCCGCCATCGACGCCGCCCTGGCCCGGCTCGAAGCCACCAGCGTGTGGGTACGCGAGGCCGACGGCAGCCGCAAGTCCATGGCCGCGCTGAAAGACATGACCAGCCAACTGATCGGCCGGTTCTGCCAAAGCGCACTCGAGACCACGCGTGCCCTCTACGGCCCGGAGAACCTGACCCGCTACAACGCCGAACTGATCGTCCCGGACGAGACCGTCATGGAGATCGCCGTGATGAAGGGCCTGGCCACCACCTTTGTGATGACCACCGAACACAGGCAGCCCATCTACGAACGCCAGCGCGAGGTCCTGCACGCACTGGTGACCGCGCTCAGCGCCACCGGTGACCGCAACCTGGAGCCGATGTTCGCCGCCGACTGGCGGGCCGCGCCGGACGACGGCGCACGGCTGCGCGTCGTCATCGACCAGGTGGCCTCGCTGACCGACGGCTCAGCGCTGGCGATGTACGAACGCCTCGTCGGCAGCCTGCCGTCGCTGTGGTGACCGGCGCCATAAGCCGCCGCCCGGCGTCGTACCCCGGTACTAGGATGGCACTGTGGCCGGCCTGATCAAACGCGAAGATATCGACGAAGTACGCCAGCGCACCGACATCAAGGAAGTCGTCGACGGCTACGTGACGCTCAAGGGCGCCGGCCTGGGGTCCTACAAGGGCCTGTGCCCTTTCCATGACGAGCGCTCGCCCTCCTTCACCGTGCGCCCCCAGGTGGGCCGCTACCACTGCTTCGGCTGCGGCGAAGACGGTGACGTCATCTCCTTCGTGCAGAAACTGGACCACACCACCTTCCACGAGGCGGTGGAGAAGCTCGCGGCCCGGATCGGCTACGAACTGCGCTACGAGGACGGCGGCTCGGGCCCGAACCGGGAGGAAATCGGCCGCCGCCAGCGCCTGCTCGACGCGCACAAGATCGCCGACGAATTCTTCCGCGCCCAACTGCTGACCCCCGGCGCCACCGAGGGGCGGAACTTCCTCTACGGCCGCGGCTTCGACCGGGCCGCCGCGGAACAGTTCGGCGTCGGCTACGCGCCGCAGGGCTGGGACTCACTGCTCAAGCACCTCCGCGGCCGCGGCTATACCGACGCGGAACTCAAGCTCACCGGCATGTTTTCCGAAGGCGGCCGGGGGATCTACGACCGTTTCCGCGGCCGGCTGATCTGGCCCATCCGCGACATTGCCGGAGACACGATCGGCTTCGGCGCGCGCAAGCTCTACGAGGACGACCAGGGCCCCAAGTACCTGAACACGCCCGAGACCGCGCTCTACAAGAAGTCGCAGGTCCTCTACGGGATCGACCTCGCCAAGCGGAACATCGCCAAGGACCGCCAACTGGTGGTGGTGGAGGGCTACACCGACGTGATGGCCTGCCACCTGGCCGGGATCCCGACGGCGGTCGCCACCTGCGGCACGGCGTTCGGCACCGAACACATCAAGATCGCCCGCCGGCTGCTCTCCGACGACGGCAGCGGGGGAGAAGTCATTTTCACCTTCGACGGCGACGCCGCCGGCCAGAAGGCGGCGCTGCGGGCCTTCGAAGAGGACCAGCGCTTCGTTGCCCAGACCTATGTCGCGGTGGAACCCGGCGGGTCCGACCCCTGCGAGCTGCGCCAGGCCAAGGGCGATTCCGCCGTCCGTGACCTGATCGCCACCCGGCGGCCGCTGTTCGAGTTCGCCATCCGTGCAACCTTGAGGCGGCACAACCTGGACACCGTGGAGGGACGCATCGCGGCACTGCGGGAATCGGCTCCCGTGGTCGCGCAGATCCGCGACGCCGGCATCCGGCCGGCGTATGCGCGCGAACTGGCCGGCTGGCTCGGCATGCCGGTCGAGGAAGTCAGCCGGGCCGTCGGTGCCGCAGCCAAGCGTGCCGCCCAGGGCCCGTCCGGAAGCTCCGGGCAGGGTTACAGCCAAGGCTCAGGCCAGAACCTGGCCCGGCCCGCCGGGGCGGGCCACGGGGGCGGGCCGGGCCGCGGGTCCGCGCCCGGCGTGGCGCCCCTGCCGCCGTCGGCCACGCTGCCGGCGTTCAACCGCCCGGACCCGCGCGATCCGGTGGCCGCGATGGAACGCCAAGCGCTCGAAGTCGTGCTGCAGGAGCCGGCAAGCCTCGAAGGGGCCACCTGGCAGCGCTTCTCCGAGGCCCGGTTCTCCACCCCGGCCTACCTGGCCATCCACGAAGCCATCCGGGCCACCGGACAGGGGTCCATCGGCGACCCAGCGCGGTGGGTGGAGCAGCTGCTGCAGGAAGTCCCCGAGCCGCTCCGGCCGCTGGTGTCCGAGCTCGCCGTCGTGCCGTTGCCCGCGAGCACCGCCGAAGCGGTCCAGCGGTACTGCCGCGACATTCTGGCGCGGCTGTTCGAGCTGCAGATCACCCGGGTCAAGGCCGACAAGATGGGCCAGCTGCAGCGCCTGGACGCCTCGGCGGACCCCGAGGAGTTCCAGCGGCTGAACCGGGAGCTGATGGAGCTGGAGATGCAGCGGCGTTCGCTCCGGATGGACTCCTAGGTCGTTTTACAGCGTCCCGCCGGGTGCCAATTTCACTTCCCGGCGCGGTGTTTGCTAGGCTTATATCCGCTTCATTCCTCCTTAGCTCAATTGGCAGAGCATTCGACTGTTAATCGAAGGGTTGCTGGTTCAAGTCCAGCAGGAGGAGCGCGCAGTCCCCGTTCCGGGTCACCGGGACGGGGACTTTTTCTATACCCGGCGGGGGTATGTTCCGGGTTCGGAGTCCGGGTGCCCTGCCGACGCCCCGGCCGATTTCCTTAGCGGTAAAACCTTTGCTAATGTCATACCTGCTTCATTCCTCCTTAGCTCAATTGGCAGAGCATTCGACTGTTAATCGAAGGGTTGCTGGTTCAAGTCCAGCAGGAGGAGCGAACAGGCCCCGCGGCCGGTGAATAACCGGCTGCGGGGCCTTTTTTCTTGCTGTGTCCTTCCCCGCCACACCAGGGCCAGGCACGGCACATCAGACGAAGAACATCTCGACCTGCAGGAACCGTTCCGCCTCGGTGACCGCCGCCTGGAAGGCCTCGTCCTCGGTGGGGGACTGCCGGGGTTCCCGCGGATGCCATTCGTGGGCGGAGGAATGCACGCGGGTGAAGCCGCCGCGCGGGGGCGCGTAGAAGATGCCGAAACGCTGCACGGGCCACTCGGGGGAGGTCTCGGGGGCGACCAGCAAGGCTGAATCGTAGGCGGGGTTGTACCACTGGGCGATCGGTCGACGCCGGTCCTCGGTGAACAGCCCGGCCGCATAGAGGGCCGCCGACTGGGGGCTGGTCTGCGAGCACAGCCGCTCCCACCACAGGGGCAGAATACCGTCGTCGCACCGCTGCCACGTGGCCGGTAGGGGAGGAGGGTCCTGCCAGTCAGGCACACAACAACTTTATCGCCAGCCACGGGCCACGAACAGGGCAGCATGGCCCCGCGCATCCTGCTCCAGGGGACATGCCCCTCCTGCGCGTCGAAGGGTGGGCATATGCCCGTTCTGCCCATTGTTGGTTGCGGAGGCTGGGCATGTCCCTCGGGGAGCGTGTCCGGTGCACGTGCCGGCCGGTGGACATGCCACTTCGGTCCGTCGGCGGGAGCGGGCCTCGCTAGTGGATGGAGGGCACGGTCCGCGGACGGACCACGAACCAGAGGGAGGCGGCGGCCAGCAGGATGCAGCCGGCCTGGACGGCGCCCATCGGCGTCGACGAGCCAAGGCCCAGCCAGCCTACGACGGGGGAGATGATGCCGGCCATCAGGAAGGTCGCGGCACCGAGCAGGGAAGCGGCGGTTCCCGCCTGCGCACCGTGGTTGGCGAGGGCCAGCACCTGAACGCACGGGAAGGTGAACCCGGCGCCCAGGATGTAGAACCAGAGCGGCACCATAACGCCCCACAGGCCAAAGCCAAGCTGGTCGAAGACCACGATCAGCAGCGCCATCAGGAACATCCACGCCGTCGAGCAGGCCAGAATCCACTGCGGCGGGACGCGTTTGATCAGCCGGGAACTGGTCTGGACGCCCGCCACGATCCCCAGCGAGTTAATACCGAACAGCAGGCCGTATTGCTGCGGCGAGAAGCCGTACACGTCCTGGAAGAGGAACGGCGAGGCCGAGAGGTACGTAAAGAGGCCGCCGAAGTTCATGCCGCCCAGCAGCAGCATGCCCACGAAGATCCGGTCGGCGAATAGGACGCCGTAACGTTGGCGGACCGTCAGTCCGGTGATGCCGCGCAGTTCGCGCGGCAGGGTTTCGCGCACCACAAACAGGGCCGCGATGATCACGCAGGTGCCGTAGCTGGCGAGGAAGAAGAAGATGCCCGGCCACGGCATGAGCAGCAGCAACTGCGATCCGATCACCGGCGCCAAAATGGGGGCCAGCCCGTTGACCAGCGCCATCCGGGAAAACATCCGGACCATCGCGTAGCCGCTGAAGAGGTCGCGCACCATCGCCATCGCCACCACGCCTCCGCCGGCGGCACCGATTCCCATCAGCACCCGGAACAGGCCGAGCGTGGCGATGTCCGTGGACAGGGCAGCGCCAAGTGAGGCGCCGATGTGCACCGCTGTGGCCAGGATCAGCGGAATCCGCCGCCCAAACTTGTCGCTCAGCGGCCCCACCACCAGCTGGCCCAGGGCGAAACCGACGGTTGTGCCGGTCAGCGTCAGCTGCACCGCGGCCTCGGTGACGCCAAGGCTCGCCTCCAGGGCGGGAAACGCCGGGAGGTAGAGGTCCACCGTGAACGGCCCAAGGGCCGTCAAGGCACCGAGCATCAGGATGTAGAGGAGCTTACGACGACGGGTCAGGGAATCGCCGGGATTGCTGGGTGTATGCACAGAGGTCAATCCTAGGCCCGCGCCGCGCAGGACAAACTGCCCACCCGCCGTCGTCCCTGAAGAGAAGTCAGCCCGGTCCGCGCGGCGAAGGCCTCCCGGTCCGCGCGGCGGACTCCGCCGGAGCGAGCTGGAGCGCGCCGCGGAGCCAGCCGAAAGCCCCCCGTAGATCCCGACGGCGCGCATCGCCGGTTCCGCAACCGCGGTGCACCTGCACGCCACACCCCGTTGCGGCCGCCCGCGCGGCGCCGTCCGGACCCTGAATGGTAGTTTTGACACCAAGGCGTGCGGGAAACCGCACCGCCCCGGCAATCCAGCGGAAGCGGAATCACAGATGGAACCAGTTAGGCGGACCCGATGAGCGGACGGCACACCGGCAGGACAAACGGGGGACTGCGCCTTTCCGCGCTGCCCAAGACCGTAAAACTGATCTTTAAACTGGCACCCCGGCAGCTCAACGACGAGATTGCCTTCGCCAAGGCGGAACTCAAGCGCAAGGGCATCCAGCTCGGCGTCGCGGCGGCCTTCCTGGCCGTCGCACTCGTCTTCGTCGCGTTCCTGGTGATCGGGCTCATCGTGGCTGCGATCATGGGCCTGGCCACGATTATGCCGGCCTGGCTCGCAGCCCTCCTGGTCTGCGCCGCCTTCCTGGTGATTGCCCTGATCGTAGGCCTGATCGGCTACAGCCGGTTCAAGAAGGCGATGCCGCTGCTCCCCGAGGAGACCATCCGCGGCCTCAAGTACGATCTTGGCATCGCGAAGGAAGGTTCATCTTTCGACGCCGCCGTCCTGGACCCCAATTCTCCGCAGGCCAAGGCAGCGAAGGCAGCCAAGGACGAGGCTGCGGCCAAGGCCAAGGCCGAGAAGGAAGCCAAGAAAGCTGCCGAACAGCCCGACCTCGGCCCCGCCCCCACCGAGGCAGAGCTGCGCCGCCGCCTCGACCAGCGCCGCCAGCACCTCACCGGCGTCCGCGACGAACTTGGGCAGGAACTCGACGTCAAGACCCAGGCCCAGATCCTCTTTGCCGCCACCCAGCACAAGCTGGAGGAAGGCAAGGAGCTCGTGGACGACAAGATCGCCGGTTTCCGCAGCCAGGCCAAGACCACCGGCACCCCCGGTACCGCCGGCAACGCCGGCGTGTCCGCCGTGGCGGACGAGCTCGCCAAGCGCTGGAAGCCGCTGGCGGCCCTCGCTGCCTCGACGGCTGCCCTCGTGGTCATGCTGCGCCGACTGCTCAAGGGCTAGGCCGCACCCTGGACTCCGACGCTAACTCGTTGCCGGCTGTGGAAAGGGGGAACGGATGAGGTTCATCGGCGCTGGCACGCGGCCGGGGCAGCCGCAGATCCATCACGACCTGGTCTTCACCGTTCCCAACCTGCTGACCGTGGTCAGGTTCCTTGGCGTCCCGCTGTTTATCTGGCTGGTCCTCGCCAAGCAGGAGTACGGCACCGCCGCGCTGGTGCTGGCCATCATGGGCAGCACCGACTGGGTGGACGGCTACATCGCCCGCCGGTTCAACCAGATGTCCAAGCTGGGCCGCATCATGGATCCGATCGCGGACCGGCTGTCCCTCATTGCCGTCGCCGTGACCCTCGTGATCGCCGGTGTCGTCGAATGGTGGTACCTGACGGCCCTGCTCGTTCCGGACCTGGTGCTGCTCTCCATTTCGCTCTTCTATTTCCACAGCCACCCCGACCTGCCCGTGAGCCGGATCGGCAAAATCCGCACCGCGCTGCTGCTGGTGGGGACGCCGCTGCTGGTGTTGTCCAAGCTGCCCATTCCGGGGACGGATGCCTACTTCGTGGCTGCCTGGATCTTCCTGGGGCTGGGCCTGGTGGGGCACTGGATCGCCGCCTACAACTACTTCTGGGCCATCATCCGCAAGGGCAAAGAACTCAGGTCCCGCAACGTCGCCACCGCGAACCCCGGCGGTCGGCCCGCTCACGACGGCGGCGGCAGCAAGGCAAGCGGCACCAGCGACGGCGGCACTAACGACGGCGGCACTAACGACGGCGGCACTAGCGACGGCGGCCCGCGCTGATGGTCTGGTTGGCAGTTGTCCTGGCGGTGCTTGGCGCCTTCTTCCTGGCCTTCGGCGCCCAACGGCAGGGAAGCGCCGTCAAAGCGGACACCGGAGGCCTGGCGCTCAGCTCCCACGGGTTGCTCCGCCTGATCCGCAACCCGCGCTGGGTCCTCGGCCTGCTGCTGCTCTGCGTCGGCACGGCGATGAACGCCGTGGCACTCGTCTCGGCACCCCTCACCGTGGTGCAGCCGATCGGGGCGATTGCCCTGGTTATCACCACAATCATCAATGCCAAGGACCAAGGGCTCAGCATGAACCGGGCCACGGTCGTGGCCATCACCGCCTGCGTCACCGGATCGGCACTCTTCGTGGTGCTCGCCGTCAACGTCACGCAGGAAAACCACCACGTCAGCGGCTCGGACGAACTGACCATCGTGCTGTTGCTGGCCCTGGCCGTGGGCCTTTTCGGCACCCTGGCGCTGCTCTTCAGACACCGGATGAGCGCCTTTGTCTACATCCTCGGCGCCGGCGTGCTGTTCGGCTTCGTAGCCGTCCTGACCCGCATCATCGGCAAGCACCTGCTCGACCCGAACGGGCAGTTCCTGCTCAATGTGCAGTGGTACACGCTGGTCGCGATCGTGGCCGCCGGCGGCCTGGGCTCCTGGTTTGTGCAGAGCGCCTACTCCGGGGGACCACCTGACCTCGTGATCGCCGGCCTCACGGTCATCGACCCGATCATCGGCATCGCGATCGGCATCGTGATCCTGGGGGAACTGCGGCCCGACGTCCACGCCGTGACGGCGATTGCCATGGGCACGGCGGCACTCCTTGCTATCGTGGGAGTGATCGCTCTTTCCCGGCACCACCCCGAGGTCACCAAGCGCAAGAAGGACGCGCGAAAGGCCGCGGGACGGCTGTCCTAGGGCGGCGCCGCAGACTTCAGGCGCAGGCACCGCGCCAGCGCCCCCGGCCAGCCGGCCACTACAGCCCAGCTGACCGCACCGTGACCACCAGGAGCTATCCCCGTGACCATGCCCGAGAACGACCAACCCGACAAAAAGCTGACCATCCTGATCGCGGCGGATACCTACCCGCCGCACGTCAACGGTGCCGCGCAGTTCGGCTACCGTCTGGCGAAGGGCATGACGGGGCGCGGCCACGACGTCCACGTCCTGGCGTGCCGGCCCGGGAAGGGCAAGAGCTTCAGCGAGTTCCGTGACGAGGCCACCGTGCACCGCCTTCGCTCACACTCGGTACCCACCCACGAATACTTCAGGATCACCTTCCCGTGGGAAATCAAGAAGGAAATCAGCCTGCTGTTCGACCGGATCCAGCCGGACGTCGTGCACATCCAGAGCCACTACATGATCGGTGAACACGTCCTCTACGAGGCGATAAAGCGCGGCATCAGGATCGTCGCAACTAACCACTTCATGCCGGAGAACCTCAACCCGTTCCTGCCGTTCCCGCAGTGGTTCAAGGACATCGTGGGCCGCGTGTCCTGGCGCGACATGGGCAAGGTCATGGGTCAGGCCGACGTTGTCACGACGCCGACTCCGCTCGCTGCCAAGGCCATGCACCAGCACGCCTTCCTGCGTAAGGTGTTGCCGCTGTCCAACGGCATTGATGCCGCCGCCTACGAACTGAAGCCCGGCGAGGAAGCGGTGCACCATGCCAGCCCCACCGTGCTGTTCGTGGGCCGCCTCGCGGAGGAAAAGCACATTGATGTGCTGATCGACGCCGTTTCCAAGACCCCGGCCGCGCTGGACGTCCACCTGGAAATCGTCGGCGGCGGCGAGGTGCGGCCCGCCTTGGAGGCGCAGGTGCAGCGCCTCGGCCTGCAGGACCGGGTGAAGTTCCTTGGCCTGGCCAGCGACGAGGAGCTGCGCCGGGCTTACTTGGGCGCCGACCTGTTCTGCATGCCCGGCACGGCCGAGCTGCAGTCCCTGGTAACCCTGGAAGCGATGTCCGCGTCCACCCCGGTGGTGCTGGCCGACGCCATGGCCCTGCCACACCTGGTGCACGACGGCGAGAACGGCTACCTGTTCACGCCGAACGACAGCGGCGACCTGGCCGCCAAGATCGAACGTGTGCTGTCGTTGCCCGCCGACGAGCGGGCCGCCATGGGCAAAGCCAGCCGGAGCATGGTGGAAAGCCACAGCATTGAACGCACGCTCCAGACCTTCGAGGACATCTACCGGGGCGCCAGCTACGACGACCTCGTCGTCTAGGCGCACCCCGGCTGCGACGGTTGCCCCGAGCCAGGGCGACTACTATTGTTAGAGTGTTTTTGCCCGGAACGGTCCGGACCTCCGGGGCCCGGCCGTCCCGGCCCTTGGGGCTATAGCTCAGCTGGTTAGAGCGCGGGACTCATAATCCTAAGGTCCTCGGTTCAAGTCCGAGTAGCCCTACATCACAAGTGGAACGACCTGGACACCCGCCGTGTCCCCGGGGCCGCAGCAGGCGCGTACGACGCCGGCCGCGGCCCCTTTTTGCGTTCCCGTACCGCCCGGCACCCCCGTGCGGCCCGGCACCCCGTGTGCGTCCCGCCCGTCCGGCACCCCGCGTGCGTCCCGCCCGGCCCGCGCATCAGCGCCCGCACGAAGCGGAGCCACTTCCGGGCGTGTGCCGCGTCACTTGCCACCCGGCCAAATGCTGGGATATGTTACTGGTGAGTAACATCCCCGCGGCGCGACGCCCGCGCCCTTTTGGTCGCTGCTGATCACAAGTGAAGGAACAACATGTCCAAAGCTGCAATCGACGTCAACAACCTCCCCTACGCCGACGGTGACTTCTTCGCCTTCGAGCAGCTGCTCAGCGGCAAGGAGCGGGACCGGCTGGCGGAGGTCCGCGAGTTCCTGGCCCGCGAGGTCAAGCCGATCGCGGTGGATTGCTGGAACCGCGGCGAATTCCCGATGGAGCTGATCCCCAAACTGGCGGAGATCGACCTGGTCAGCCCGGTCAAGCGCCAGGGCTACTCCAACCTCTTCGCCGGCATCCTGCACGCCGAGGCCACCCGCGCGGACACCTCCATCGCCACCTTCCTGGGCGTGCATGACGGGCTTTTCACCGGCTCGATCGAGGCGCTCGCGTCGGAGGAGCAGCAGGAGGCCTGGCTGCCCGACATCTACTCGCTGAAGAAGATCGGTGCCTTCGGCCTGACCGAGCCCTTGGGCGGCTCCGATGTCGCCGGCGGCACGCGCACCACGGCCCGGCGTGAGGGCGACGGCTGGGTCCTCAACGGCGCCAAGCGTTGGATCGGCAACGCCACTTTCTCCGACTGGGTTGTCATCTACGCCCGGGACCTTGCCGACAACCAGGTCAAGGGCTTCCTCGTGGACACCAAGACCGAGGGCTACACCGCGACCAAGATCGAGAACAAGATCTCGCTGCGCACCGTGCAGAACGCCGACATCACCCTTGAGAACGTCGTGGTGCCGGACTTCTTCAAGCTGGCCAACGCCAACAGCTTCCGGGATACCAACAAGGTCCTCAAGGTCACCCGCCTGGCCGTCGCCTGGCAGGCCGTCGGCCAGCAACTGGCCGCGTTCGACGTCGCCCGCCGCTATGCGGTCGAGCGCAGCCAGTTCGGCCGCCCGATCGCCTCCTTCCAGCTGGTCCAGCACCAGCTCGTGCAGATTCTCGGCAACGCCGTCAGCTCGATGGGCATGATGGTCCGCCTGTCCCAGCTCGAGGATGCCGGCGAGGCCAAGGACGAGCAGTCGGCCCTGGCCAAGGCATTCACCACGGCGCGGATGCGCGAAAGCGTCGCCATCGGCCGCAGCCTGCTGGGCGGCAACGGCATCGTCACGGACTACGAGATGGCCAAGGTCTTCTCCGACGCCGAGGCGATCTACTCCTACGAAGGCACCCACGAGATCAACACCCTCGTGACCGGCCGGGCCATCACCGGGATCTCGGCCATCGTCTAGCCGCTCCGCGGCGGGCCCTGCACACAGGGCCTGCCCGCGCAGCACCCTTGCGGCCCTTCATCCGGAGCCGCCCTGTCCCGAACCGGGATTCACGGGCGGAAGCAGGATGGAGGGCCGCAGGTCCATCACGAAGGCCAGCGGATTGAGGTACTCGTCGCCGCGCCGCACGCCCCAGTGGATGCACGGCGTTCCGCCGCAGTGGCCGGGCAGCGCCCGTCCCAGCACCGACCCCTCGCCGACGGCATCACCGGTCCGCAGGGTGCTCTGGACAGGCTCGAAACTGCTCCGCAGGCCGTTGCCGTGATCGATGGTGACGACCGGGCGGCCCACCACAAAGCCCACGAAACTGACCTTGCCAGCAGCCGGCGCCGTGACCGGCGCGCCGTCGTACGCAGCGCGGAGGTCCACGCCGCGGTGGCCGCTGAGCCAGGGCCGGTCCGGCGGGTCGAAAACACGCAGCACGGACGGCCTGGGGGAGAGCGGCCAGCTCCAGCTGCCGGCCGCCGCCGGAGCAGCCGCCGGCGCCGCCGAAAGCGGGACCAGGGTGATCAGTAGTGCCATCAACTGTGCGGCCGGCGCATCGGAAACCTTCATGCCACCAGCTTTGGCTGGCCGGCCTGACCGGGGAAGTCCCCGGGGCGGCTATGTGGATATCCGCCCCGGATTCCAGGCGGGGTTCCAGCCCGGCTTTCCGCCCGGGTTCCCCTCGGATTACGGTCAGGATGCCTGCCCGGGACAGGTCCATTCCTGCGGGTCCGCTGTAGTACACTTGGTGGAGCAGTTTGCTGTGCCCTCATGCCTCCTTTTATTGATTTGGAGAGGCAGCACGTCTCATTCAGGAGTGCGGGAGCAGTGGCTGACTACGCGTATCCAGCCCTCCCTATCCGAAGCCCGGCTTCCGGGTGCGGAGGACTGCGCCTCTTACGGTCCGGCCCCAGGGTCCGGATGAGGGGTGCGGTGGATGCCAGGAGGAACACCCGCCTGGGTGTTGCTAAATAACCGTCAACTATTGGCAGGGTAAGAGAGCCCAGGGCTCTCTCATGAATGACCTGCCGGAAGGAGCGTCGGCATGCCCGTCGTAACTATGCGCCAGCTGCTTGACAGCGGCGTCCACTTTGGACACCAGACCCGTCGTTGGAACCCGAAGATGAAGCGTTTCATCTTCACGGAGCGCAACGGCATCTACATCATCGACCTGCAGCAGTCGCTGTCCTACATCGACCGTGCCTACGAGTTCGTGAAGGCCACCGTTGCACACGGCGGCACCGTACTCTTCGTCGGCACCAAGAAGCAGGCACAGGAAGCCATTGCCGAGCAGGCCACCCGCGTTGGCCAGCCCTACGTCAACCAGCGTTGGCTCGGCGGCATGTTGACCAACTTCCAGACGGTTTCCAAGCGCATCCAGCGCATGAAGGAACTCGAAGAGATCGACTTCGACGACGTCGCCGGTTCCGCTTACACCAAGAAGGAACTGCTGCTCCTTCGCCGCGAGCTGACCAAGCTGGAGACCAACCTCGGGGGTATCCGCAACCTGACCAAGGCGCCTTCGCTCCTCTGGGTTGTCGACACCAAGAAGGAACACCTCGCCGTTGACGAGGCTAAGAAGCTGAACATTCCGGTTGTGGCCATCCTGGACACCAACTGCGATCCGGACGAAGTCGACTTCCCGATCCCGGGCAACGACGACGCCATCCGCTCCGTCAACCTGCTGACCCGCGTTGTTGCCGACGCCGTTGCTGAGGGCCTCATCGCCCGCAACCAGCGCGCCACCGGCACCACGGAAGCTCCGGAAGAGCCGCTGGCCGAGTGGGAGCGCGAGCTCCTCGAAGGCAGCAAGGCTGAAGAGGCTGCCGCTCCGGCCGCCGCCGAAGCTGCTGCTCCGGAAGCCGCAGAGGCCCCGGCCGCTGAAGCCGCCCCGGCCGCTGAAGCCGCCCCGGCCGCTGACGCTGCCGAAGCTGCTCCGGCCGCCGACGAAGCCAAGTAGTCAGACAAATAAATCTGGATCTCCCCGCGCGCAGTCCGCTGCGTAAGGGGTACTGACAGGATGGCCGCTCACCGCAGGTGAGCAGCCGTCCTGTCAGTCCGTACACCACACAAATTTCTAGACAGAGGGGTTCACATGGCGAACTACACTGCCGCTGATATCAAGGCTCTGCGCGAGCGCACCGGCGCCGGCATGATGGATGTCAAGAAGGCTCTTGACGAAGCCAACGGTGACGCCGAGAAGGCCATCGAAATCATCCGCATCAAGGGCCTCAAAGGCGCTACCAAGCGTGAAGGCCGCTCCACCGCGGAAGGCCTGGTTGCTGCCAAGGTCGACGGCGGCGTTGGCGTGATGATCGAGGTCAACTGCGAGACCGACTTCGTCGCCAAGGCTGACAAGTTCATCCAGCTCGCCGACAAGGTGCTGGCTGTTGCTGTTGAGTCCGGCGCGGCCGACCTCGACACCCTGCTGGCCACCGACGTCGACGGCAAGCCGCTCTCCGAGGTTGTCGTCGAAGAAGGCGCCATCCTGGGCGAAAAGGTCGTCGTCCGCCGCATTGCCCGCATCGAGGCCCCGACGGTCGACGCGTACCTGCACAAGACCTCCAAGGACCTCCCGGCCCAGGTCGGCGTGCTGTTCGCCGTTGACGGTGAAGGTGAAGCTGCTGCCACCGCCGCCCACGACGTCGCCGTGCACATCGCCGCGATGGCCCCGAACTACCTGACCCGCGAGGACGTTCCGTCCGAGCTGGTCGAGTCCGAGCGCCGCATCGCCGAGGAAACCGCCAAGGCCGAGGGCAAGCCCGAGGCAGCGATGACCAAGATTGTGGAAGGCCGCGTTACCGGCTTCTACAAGGGCGAGGTCCTCGTTGACCAGGCATTCGCCAAGGATGCCAAGAAGTCCGTGGCGCAGGTCCTCGAAGAGGCCGGCGTCAAGGCAACCGCTTTCACGCGTTTCCGCGTCGGTTCCTAAGTAAGTCACGCTGAGGGGGTGGTCACTGCGGTGGCCACCCCTTTTGCATGCACCCGCAGGACGCGGGCTCCGGGGCGGAATGCATCCTTTGGCCCCCGGCACGATACCCTTTTTCAGAGCTCACCAACGGGAAGGCACCATGGATACCGTCAACAATTCAGCCCAGCCAAAGAAGACCAGGCGCCGCGTACTCCTGAAACTTTCCGGCGAGGTCTTCGGCGGCGGCAAACTGGGCGTTGACCCGGACACCGTCCGCGGGGTAGCCAAGCAGATCGCGGCCGCCGTCCCCGACGTCGAGGTCGCCATCGTCGTTGGCGGCGGCAACTTCTTCCGCGGTGCTGAACTCTCGCAGAGCGGCATGGACCGTTCCCGCGCCGACTACATGGGCATGCTCGGCACCGTGATGAACTGCCTGGCCCTCCAGGACTTCCTGGAGCAGGCCGGCGTGGAGACCCGGGTCCAGAGCGCCATCACCATGGGCCAGGTCGCGGAAGCCTACATCCCGCGCCGCGCCATCCGCCACATGGAGAAGGGCCGCGTCGTGATCTTCGGCGCCGGCGCCGGACTCCCGTACTTCTCCACCGACACCGTCGCCGCGCAACGCGCCATGGAGGTGCACGCCGACGTCGTCCTGATGGCCAAGAGCGGGGTCGACGGCGTCTACACCGCCGACCCGAAGAAGGACCCCTCCGCCGAGAAGCTGCACCGGCTCAGCTACGACGAGGCCCTGCGCCGCGATATCCGCGTCATGGACCAGACGGCCATGACCATGTGCAAGGACAACAACCTCACCATGGTGGTGTTCGGCATGGAGGGCGAAGGCAACGTCACCCGGGCCATCCGCGGCGAGGACCTCGGCACCGTGGTCACCCCTTAGCTGCGGCTAGGATATTTTTTAGGACAGTTCCGCTCCCCGGGTCATGGGGCGCGCACCAATTTCTGAGGAGAAAACGTGATCGAAGAAACCTTGCTCGAAGCCGGAGACAAGATGGACAAGGCGGTTGAGGTAGCCAAGGAAGACTTCGCCTCGATCCGTACCGGACGCGCCACGCCGGGCCTGTACAACAAGGTCCTGGTGGACTACTACGGCTCGCCGACGCCGCTCCAGCAGCTTGCCTCCTTCGCTGTGCCGGACGCCCGCACCATCCTCGTCACCCCGTTCGACAAGACCGCCCTGCGGGATATCGAGCGGGCCCTGAGCGACTCCGAGGTGGGTGCGAACCCGTCCAACGACGGCAACGTCATCCGGATCACCATCCCGGAGCTGACGAAGGAACGCCGCAAGGAATACGTCAAGATCGTCAAGGCCAAGGGCGAGGACGCCAAGGTGTCCATCCGCAACATCCGCCGCAAGGCCAAGGAAACCCTGGACAAGCTGGTCAAGGACGGCGAAGCCGGCGAGGACGAGGGAACCCGCGGCGAAAAGGAACTGGACGCGCTCACCAAGGCCCACGTCGACGGTATCGACGAGCTGCTCAAGCGCAAGGAAGCCGAGCTGCTCGAGGTCTGATGGGGGACGAACAGCAGGCCCCCGGACCGCGTGTCCGGGTGCGGGGGAAAGAGCGGAAAAATCCGACGCCCAAAGCCGGCAGGAACCTTCCTGCCGCCACGGCGGTTGGCCTTGCCATGCTCTTCGCCGTGCTGGGCGGCCTGCTGTTCCTGCCCCTGGCCTTTGTACTGACCGTCACCGCCTTCGCCGTTTTCGGCGTCTGGGAGGTCTTCCGTGCGCTGGAGGCCTCGGGCACCCGGCTGCCGATCATCCCCGCGATGACGGGCACCGTGGCGATGCCGCTCGCGGCCTACTTCGGCGGGCCTGAGAGCCTGCTGTTCGCCCTGCTGCTGAGCAGCGTCGCGGTCCTGCTGTGGCGCTCCCTGGAAGGCGCGGCCGGATCCGCCCGCAGCATCTTCGCCGGCGTCTTCACCATGGCCTGGGTGCCGTTCCTGATCAGCTTCGCCGTGCTGCCGCTCCACGCCTCCGGCGGCGTCACCCCGATCGGCCCGTGGCCCGGCGGGGTCGTGCCGATCGGGGCCTGGCAGATCGGCACCCTGCTGCTGCTGGTGGTTTCCAATGACACCTTCGGCTACCTCGTGGGTGCCTCCCTGGGCAAACATCCGATGGCCCCGAAGATCAGCCCGAAGAAGTCCTGGGAAGGCTTCGGCGGGTCAATCGCGGGGGCCGTGCTGGTCGGGGTGCTCGCCAGCATCTACGTGCTGGGCGAACCCTGGTGGTTTGGCGCTGCCCTCGCCGTGGGCATGGTCGCCGCGGCCACCGCCGGCGACCTGGCCGAATCCATGGTCAAACGGGAACTTGGCATCAAGGACATGAGCAGCATCCTGCCCGGCCACGGGGGAGTGATGGACCGCCTGGACTCGATCGTGTTCGCGTCCCCGGTGGCCTTTATGATCTTCTCCGCCGGCGCTGCCGGCTAACCCAGCGCCCCGCCCCCTCGGTGCCTAGAATGGTGCCGGGCAACTACGCCTGAAGTCGGCGCAACCAGAGCCGAACGGCATCGAAGGAAACATAGTTACAGTGGACATTCAACGGCAGATTCCGGCCTCCTTTGACCGCGTAGAGCGGAACCAGTACGGCTACAACGCCAAGCAGGTGGATCAGTTCCTGCAGCGCGCGCGGGTGTCGTTCGAGTCGCCCGACGCCGCGGGACGGTCGGTCAAGAGCGCCGACGTCCGGGCCGTCTCCTTCGACCCGGTCAAGGGCGGCTACTCGGCCGCCGGCGTGGACGCCGCCCTGGACCGCCTCGAGGACGCCCTGGCCCGGCGGGAACGCGACGAACTGATCGGGGAGCGCGGCGAGGAAGCCTGGCTTCGGGAGATCGGCCGGCTCGCCGGCCTGCTGCGGGGCCGCCTGCACCGCCCCGACGGGGAGCGCTTCCGCCGCCCCGCCAAGGCAAAGGTGCGCAGCTACAACACCGCCGACGTCGACGACCTGTGCCACGAGCTGATCGGCTACCTCGAGGAGGACCAGCCGCTCAGCGTGGACAACATCCGCCGCGCCGTCTTCCGTCCCGCCGTCGGGCGCGACGGCTACGAGGAAAGCCAGGTCGACGCGTTCCTGGACCGCGTCGTCGAACTCATGGCCGCCATCGACTGACGCGCCACACGCCGGTGCCCGACGCCGACGGCGGCTGACGCCTTACCGTTCGGTCGCGAGCGGCCGCTCCGGGGTGTGCAGCCTGGTCATCAGCCGGGTGATCGTCCGGGGAACGCGTCCCTGGGTAGCCCGGGACACCAGCACCATCACCGTGAAGGCGGCCGGGACCGTCCACGCGGCCGGCTGCGCGAGCCACGGCGGCGTGCCGGCGGCGCCCAGCACCGCGCCGGCCATCATGGAACCGCCGCAAAACACCGCCCCGGTGAGCATCCCGGCGATCGCGCCGGCATCGGTCAGCCCGCGCCACCATATGCCCAGGAGCAGCACGGGGCAGATGGTCGAGGCCGTAAAGGCGAACACCAGACCCACGCTCCCGGCCAACGCCGTGGAGTCCGTCATGGTCGCAATCCCCAGCGGCACCACCGCCGAAATCACGGCGGCGAGCCGGAAGCCGCGAACGCTGCCGCCCAGGACGTCCTGGCTGATCACGCCCGCCAGCGACACCACCAGGCCGGAGGTGGTCGAGAGGAAGGCCGCGAAAGCCCCCGCCACCACCAGGGCGGAGAGCAGGTCCCCGGCCGTTCCGCCAACCATGCGCCCCGGCAGCAGCAGCACCAGGGCGTCGGCCTGGCCGCTCTTCGCCAGGCCGGGGGCGAACGTCCGCCCGATCAGGCCGTACGCCGTGGGGAACAGGTAGAACACCGAGAGCAGTCCCAGCACAATCAGCGTGGTCCGGCGCGCCGACTGCCCGTCCGGGTTGGTGTAGAAGCGCACCAGCACGTGCGGCAGCCCCAGCGTCCCGAACAGCAGCGCCACCAGCAGTGAGATGTTCTGGTACGGGCCCGCCGGTGCCAGTGCCGTCGGGTTCACGGCCGCTTCGGCGACGGCGGGGGATCCGGTGCCGGCCAGGACGAACAGGATGAACAGCGCGGGAACGGCCAGGGCGGTCAGTTTCAGCCAGTACTGGAAGGCCTGGACGAAGGTGATGGACCGCATCCCGCCGGACACCACGGTCACGCAGACGACGGCGACCACGGCCACCTGCCCCACCCAGGCCGGCAGGCCTGTGGTGATCCGGATCGCCAGCGCCGCGCCGTGCAGCTGCGGCACGATGTAGAGCCAGCCGACCACCACCACCACGAAGCTCGTGACCCGGCGCACCGCCCGGGAATCCAGCCGGGCTTCGGTGAAATCGGGAATCGTATAGGCGCCGGAACGCCGCAGCGGGGCGGCGACGAACAACAACAGCATCAAATACCCGGCCGTGTAGCCGACCGGGTACCACAGGGCGTCGGTGCCGGAGAGCAGGATCAGCCCGGCGACGCCCAGGAAACTGGCGGCCGAGAGGTACTCCCCGCCGATCGCCGAGGCGTTCCACCAGGGCCGCACCGTACGGGAGGCGACGTAGAAATCCCCGGTGGTGCGAGAAACCCGCAGCCCGTAGAAACCGATCACGGCGGTGGCCAGCGAGACGGCCGCGAAGGCCGCGACCCCCACCACCGGATTCACCCGCGCCTCACTTGTCCCCGGCCAGATCGCGGTAACGGGACTCGTTCCGTGCCGCCGTCCGGACGTACAGCCAGGCACTCAGGCCGATCACCGGGTAGATTCCGGCGCCCAGCAGCACCCAGTCGAAGGGCAGCCCGGCGATCCGCAGCTCGGCCAGGCCCGGCACCAACCCGAGCATGAGGGCGAAGGCGAGCAGGATCAGCAGAAACCCGGCGGCCACCACAATGCCGAGCCGCAGCTGGGACCGGATCAGCGAGCGGACGAACACCTGCCCGGCGTCGGACTCCTCGGCGGCCTCGCGGGTGTCCGCGGCGGAGCGTCCGGCGGCCGCGCTGCCGGCCCTGACGCTGCGCGGTGCGGTGACACGGACCCGGGTCATGCCTGCGGCCGGATCCGGGTCGCCTCGAGTTTCTCCCGGACCGGCGGCAGGTGCCGGCGGCTGATCGGCAGTTCGGCCCCGGCCACGGTCACGCTCGGACGGGCCGCGGCCAGTTTCAGGTGGCTGACGTGGTTTAGGGCGATCAGGTAGGAACGGTGGATGCGCAGGAAACCGGCGTCGGCCCACTGCTGCTCGAGGTCCGCCAGCGGCACCCGGATGAGGTAGCTCGCGTCCGCGGTGTGCAGCCGGGCGTAGTCACCCTGCGCCTGGACGTAGGTGACGTCCTCGCGCCGGATCATCTTGGTGGTCCCGCCCAGGTCCACCGTAATCATCTCCGGCGCCGGAGCGCCCTCGCGGATCAGCTCGCTGATCCGGCCGATCGACCGGGCCAGCCGCTCGGCGCGGACCGGCTTGAGCAGGTAGTCGACGGCGGCCAGCTCGAACGCTTCCAGCGCGCAGTCCTCGTCGGCGGTGACAAAGACGACGGCGGGGGGCTTGGCGCTGCGGGAGATGACCCGGGCGATGTCCAGCCCGGAGAGCGCCGGCATGTGGATGTCCAGGAAGACGGCGTCGACCTCCTCGGCCTCCAGGGCGCGCAGCGCCTCGGCGCCGGAGGACGCGCGGTGGATGGCCCCGATCCGTTCGTCCCGGCCGAGCAGGAAGGCCAACTCCTCGACAGCGGGCAGCTCGTCATCGGCGACGAGGACGTTAATCATGGTTCAAGGGTACTGCCGCGCCGCAGGCTTCATCCGCCGTGCCGGTCTCAGGCGTCATGCCGCGGCTGGGACTTGGGTACCCGCATGGTGATCAGCGTGCCCTCGCCGGGCGCCGTCTCGATGACCAGGCCGTTGTCCTCGCCGTATACCTGCCGCAGCCGCGCGTCGACGTTGTGCAGGCCGACGTGTTCGCCGTCGCTGCGCCCGGCCAGGACGGCGCGCAGTTTCTCCGGATCCATGCCGACGCCGTCGTCCTCGATGATCACCTCGGCGAAGGCGCCGGAATCGTTGGCCGTGATGCTGATGTGGCCCGGGCCTTCTTTGGCCTCCAGCCCGTGCCGGACCGCGTTCTCCACCAGTGGCTGCAGGCTCAGGAACGGGATGACGGTGCTGAGCACCTCCGGCGCGATCCGCAGGCTCACCTGCACCCGGTCGCCGAAGCGCGCCCGCTCCAGGAGCAGGTACCGGTCAATGCACCGCAGCTCCTCGGCCAGCGTGGTGAAGTCCCCGTGCCGGCGGAAGGAGTAGCGGGTGAAGTCGGCGAACTCCACCACCAGTTCCCGGGCCCGGACCGGGTCTGTGTTGATGAACGAGGCGATTGCGTTCAGCGAGTTGTAGATGAAGTGCGGGCTGATCTGGGCCCGGAGCGCGCGGACTTCGGCCTCCATCAGCAGCGTCCGGGACGCGTCCAGCTCGGCCAGTTCAACCTGGGTCGCCACCCAGTCGGCCACCTCACTGGTGGCGCGCACCAGCCCGGCGCCGGCTGCCGGGGCGAAGGCCGCCACCACGCCCACCACCCGGGTGCCGGCCTTGATCGGGGCGATCACCACGGCCCGTTCCACACCGGGGGCCAGCGGCGCGGAGGCGTTGCCGTTGGCGAGCAGTTGCAGTTCTCCGGCCGGGATTACGGCGGTGTGGCCGCCCTCCAGCACTTTGGCGGCAAGGCCCATGAGGGCCGGTTTCAACTCCTCCGCAGCACCGTCCCAGGCCAGCACACCGGTGGTGTCGGTGATCGCCAGGGCGTCGCAGCCCAACAGGCTGCGCAGCTGCCGGCTCGCCTTGGCCGCCCCGGCCGGGTTCAGGCCGGTGCGCAGGTACTGGCCGGCACGCGAGGCAGCGTGCAGCGTCTTGTGCGTGGCGCGTTCCACGTCGGTGCCCAGCTCGCGGAAGGAACGCAGAACCTTGAGGCCAACGGCCACGACGACGGCGATCGCCAGGGCGATCACGGCGATCGCCGCGGCGGTGAACAGGGGAGAGTCCGGCATGCTGCCAGCGTAGCGCGGCAGGCCGTCTGTCGGCCGGGCAGCCGCGGTGAACGGCCTCATGGTGCCGTTGGGCGCAGCGTTTCGACCGTTGAGCGACAGGAAACACGGCGGTGCTGGAATGTAATACGCATCACGATGCACAGTGATTGCAGTCACACGTGCCGTGCGCATGTTTACCGGAGCCCGGGTACTTGCCGGGAGCCCCGGGGTAACGGGCGGTGGCTCGCCAGTCTCAATGAGGAGGAACGATGGGTCACGAAGCCCAAGAAACGGACGCACCGGCGTTCGTGGACTTCAAGGAAGTCCAATCCACGGAGCAGTTCCAGGAACTGCGTAAACGTCACCGCAGCTTTGTCTTTCCGATGGCCATCGCATTCCTGCTGTGGTACTTCGCCTACGTCCTGCTGGCCGACTATGCGGTGGGCTTCATGTCCACAAAGGTCTGGGGCAACATCAACATCGGCCTGATCCTGGGCCTGCTGCAGTTCGTCTCCACGTTCGCCATCACCGGCTGGTACGTCAGCTACTCGAACCGGAAACTGGACCCGATTGCCGCCGAGATCCGTCACGGAATCGAAGGCCACGAGTTCGACAAGCACGGCAACCGAGTGAGCGGAGAAGCGAAATGACTTTTATGGTTCCCGCGGTCAACGTTGCGGATCTCAAGGACACCACCCTGCTGAACATGGGCATCTTCGCCCTTTTCGTCGCGATCACCATGGTGATCGTCATCAGGGCCAGCCGAAACAATAAGACCGCGGCGGACTACTACGCTGCCGGCCGGTCCTTCACGGGCCCGCAAAACGGCACCGCCATCGCCGGCGACTACCTTTCCGCGGCTTCCTTCCTCGGCATCACCGGCGCCATCGCCATCAACGGCTATGACGGCTTTATGTACTCCATCGGCTTCCTGGTGGCCTGGCTCGTCGCGCTGCTCCTGGTGGCTGAACTGCTCCGTAACACCGGCAAGTTCACCATGGCCGACGTCCTTTCGTTCCGGCTCAAGCAGCGACCTGTCCGCATCGCTGCGGCCATCTCGACCCTGGCCGTCTGCTTCTTCTACCTGCTGGCCCAGATGGCCGGAGCCGGCAGCCTGATCTCGCTGCTGCTGGGCATCAGCGACTGGGGCGGACAGGCGCTCGTGATCATCGTCGTCGGCGCCCTGATGATCATGTATGTGCTGATCGGCGGCATGAAGGGCACCACGTGGGTGCAGATCATCAAGGCCATGCTTCTCATTGCCGGCGCGGCCGTCATGACCTTCTGGGTCCTGGCGATCTACGGCTTCAACCTCTCCGATCTGCTCGGCGGCGCGGTTGAAACCTCGAAAAACCCGGCCGTGCTTAACCCGGGCCTGCAGTATGGCAAGACCGAGACCTCCAAACTTGACTTCATGTCCCTGGGCCTTGCCCTGGTGCTCGGCACCGCGGCCCTGCCGCACGTGCTGATGCGCTTCTATACGGTTCCGACCGCCAAGGAAGCCCGCAAATCCGTGGTGTGGTCGATCTGGCTGATCGGTATCTTCTACCTGTTCACCCTGGTCCTGGGCTACGGCGCCGCGGCGCTGGTTGGTGCCGACACGATCAAGGGAGCCCCGGGCGGGGTGAACTCGGCAGCACCGCTGCTGGCCTTCCACCTGGGCGGACCGCTGCTCCTCGGCTTCATTTCCGCAGTGGCGTTCGCCACGATCCTCGCCGTGGTAGCCGGTCTCACGATTACCGCGGCGGCGTCCTTCGCGCATGACATTTATGCCAGCGTCATTGCGAAGGGCAAGGCCGACGCCGATACCGAGGTTAAGGTTGCCCGCCGCACGGTTGTCGTGATCGGTCTGCTCGCCATCATCGGCGGTATCTTCGCCAACGGCCAGAACGTCGCCTTCCTCGTGGCCCTGGCCTTTGCCGTGGCGGCCTCGGCCAACCTTCCGACCATCATCTACTCGCTGTTCTGGCGGAAGTTCACCACCCAGGGCGCCATCTGGAGCATGTACGGCGGCCTCGGCTCCGCCATCATCCTGATCGCGCTCTCCCCGGTGGTCTCCGGCGCCAAGACGTCGATGATCCCGGGAGCCAACTTCGCGATCTTCCCGCTGAGCAACCCCGGCATCGTCTCCATCCCGCTCGCTTTCTTCCTGGGCTGGCTGGGCACGGTCCTGGACAAGAAGCTCGAAGACACCACGAAGCAGGCCGAGATGGAGGTCCGCTCCTTGACCGGGGTGGGCGCCGAAAAGGCCACCAACCACTAGCCGCATGCCGGCCGGGCAAGGGCCGGCAGGGAACGACAACCCTGCTGGCCCGGGCGGCCGCAACTAACGAAGAGGAACCCCTGTGCATCAGCACGGGGGTTCCTCTGTGTGTGGCGGGGGTTGCCGCGTCAGCTGCTCAGGACTCCGCGGCGCCGCGTTCCAGCAGCGGCTGGATCCGGAACGGGATCAGTTCGCCCATGGCCAGGGCGGTATCGGTGCGGTCCACGCCGTCGCAGGCGAGGATCTTGCCGTTGATCCGGAACAGGTCCTCGGCGTCGAGGGCGACCACCCGGAGCAGCAGGTCCGCCGAACCGGTGAGGCCGTAGCCCTCCAGGATCTCCGGGATGCCGGCCAGCTCCACCGCCAGCTGGCCCAGCTTCTGCTGCTGGACGTGGACGGAGATGAAGGCCATCAGGGGATAGCCCAGGGCGGCCGGGTTGATGCGGCGTTCAAAGGAGAGGAAGACGTGCTTTTTCTCCAGCTGGGCCATCCGGGCCTGCACGGTATTCCGGGACAAGCCCAGCTTCTGGGCCAGCGCCACCACGGTGCGGCGGGGATCCCGTGCCATGGCCGAAAGCAGGCGGGTGTCAGTGCCATCCAAAGCTTGCATAATGCGCAACGTTAGCACGGTCACAAGATCGCACACAGGGCAGAATGCTCAATTTTTTCAATGGTGGTTGTACCCAATGCCAGTTGTGAGTAGGGTCACAATTATCCGGGGCAACGGCGCCCGGGTGGCCGTCGCGCGTAGGGATCACGAGTTCCGCGGGCAGGGTCAGACGACGTCAGAAGGTTGCGGACAAACTGTGTTTACCGACGACGCGGGCAAGGGCGGCATTGCCGCCGGCGGCCCCGGGAACAGTGCAGAATCAAACAGGCGCTCGGGCGGCGATCTCGTCCAGCTCATCACCCCGGGGGGTGAACGCATAAGCCATCCGGAATTCGACGCCTGGGTCCAGGACGTCAGCGATGAACAGCTCGCCTCGCTCTACGAGGACATGGTCGCGATCCGCCGGATCGACGCCGAGGCCACCGCCCTGCAGCGCCAGGGCGAACTGGCACTCTGGCCCCCGCTGCTCGGCCAGGAAGCGTCGCAAATCGGCTCGGCGCGCGCGCTCCGCGACGACGACTTCGTCTTCCCCAGCTACCGGGACAACGGCGTCGCCTACTGCCGCGGGGTGCGGCCGGCGGACATCGTGAAGGCCTGGCGCGGCAACGCCCTGGCCGGCTGGGATCCCTACACGGTGAACGTGGCGACGCAGCAGATCATTATCGGCGCGCAGTCGCTGCACGCCACCGGGTACGCGATGGGAATCCAGAACGACGGCGCCGACTCGGTGGCCGTGGCCTACTTCGGCGACGGCGCCACCAGCGAGGGCGACGTCAACGAGGCCATGGTCTTCGCGGCGAGTTTCCAGGCCCCGGTGGTGTTCATCTGCCAGAACAACCACTGGGCCATCTCCGAACCGGTGATGCTGCAGTCCCACATCCAGATCGCGGACCGCGCCTCAGGCTTCGGCATTCCGAGCATGCGCGTGGACGGCAACGACGTGCTGGCGGTCATGGCCGCCACCCGGATCGCCATCGACCGGGCCCGCCACGGCGGCGGGCCCACCTTCATCGAGGCCGTCACCTACCGGATGGGCCCGCACACGACGGCGGACGACCCCACCCGCTACCGGGACGCCAACGAGCTCGAGGACTGGGCCGCCAAAGACCCGATCGCCCGGCTCAAGACCCTGCTCGACCGCAAGGGCCTGCTCACCGCAGAGCTGGAGGCCGCCGTCGCCGCCAAGGCCGACGCGGTCGCCAAGGAACTGCGCTCCGGCACCATCAACATGCCGGAACCCCAGCCGCTGGACATCTTCAAGCACGTCTACAGCACCCCCAACTCCTCGCTGGAACGCCAGCAGGACCACTACACCCGTTACCTGGCTTCCTTCGGCTATCCCGCAGAAGCCGCTTCCGAAGAAGGTGCACGCTGATGACGCAGATGACCTTTGCCCGAGCCATTAATTCGGGCCTGCGCAAGTCCCTCGAAAACGATCCCAAGGTGATCCTGATGGGCGAGGACATCGGCACCCTCGGCGGTGTCTTCCGCGTCACCGACGGTCTGCAAAAAGATTTCGGAAAGCACCGCGTGGTGGACACGCCGTTGGCCGAATCCGGCATCCTCGGCACCGCCGTCGGCCTCGCCTACCGCGGCTACCGCCCGGTGGTGGAGATCCAGTTCGACGGCTTCATCTACCCGGCGTTCGATCAGATCGTCAGCCAGGTCGCCAAGATGCACTACCGCACCCAGGGCGCCGTCAAGATGCCCATCACCATCCGCGTCCCCTTCGGCGGCGGCATCGGCTCACCGGAACACCACTCCGAATCGCCCGAGGCCTACTTCACCCACACCTCGGGCCTGCGTGTGGTCAGCGTGTCCAACCCGCAGGACGCCCACACCATGATCCAGCAGGCCATCGCCTCGGACGATCCGGTGCTCTACTTCGAACCCAAGCGCCGCTACCACGACAAGGGCGAGGTGGACGAGTCGCTTGACCTCTCCGCCGCCCTGTCCATGGAGAAGGCACGCGTGGTCACCGACGGCACTGACGTGACCCTGGTCGCCTACGGCCCGCTGGTCAAGACCGCCCGCGACGCCGCCCTCGCGGCCGCTGATGAGGGCGTCTCCATCGAGGTGATCGACCTGCGCTCGCTGGCCCCGCTGGACTTCGCGACCCTGGAAGCATCGGTCCGGAAGACCGGGCGGCTCGTCATCACGCACGAGGCCAGCCAGACGGGCGGCCTCGGCGCTGAAGTGGCCGCCAGCATCACGGAACGCTGCTTCTACCACCTCGAAGCCGCACCCGTACGGGTGACCGGATTCGACGTCCCGTACCCGTATTCAAAGCTTGAACTGCACCACCTGCCGGGCCTGGACAGGATCCTCGACGGCGTCGACCGGGCCCTGGGCCGCCCCAACTCCCTGAGCGGGCTGGAAGGATGACCGCCACCATGATCAAGGAATTCCGGCTTCCGGACCTCGGCGAAGGCCTGACGGAATCAGAAATCGTCGCGTGGAAAGTCGGCGTCGGGGACACCGTCACGCTCAACCAGATCATCGCCGAGGTGGAAACCGCCAAGGCCGTGGTGGAACTGCCCTCACCGTTCGCCGGCGTCGTCACGGCGCTGCATGAACAGCCGGGCACGGTCGTGGAGGTCGGCAAGCCTATCGTCTCCTTCGAGATCGAAGGAGACGACGGCGCCGCTGATTCCGGCGACGCCCCCGCCAAGCGTGAACCGAACCTGGTCGGCTACGGCGCCGTGCTGGAAGGCTCCGGCCGTCCGGCGCGCCGCGCCCGCAGCTTCGTCGCTACGGCGGCCCCGGCGCCGGCCGAAGCAGCGGCTGCCGCACCCGCCGTCGAGCGGGCCCAGGCCCTGGCCCCGGCGGTTGTCCCGGCCGAGACCCCGGCTGCACCGGAGCCCGCCGGCGCGCACCCGGCCGAGCGTCCGCGCTCCACGCCGCCGGTGCGCAAGCTGGCCAAGGACCTCGGCGTCGACCTCGCAGCCATCACCGGCACGGGGGAGCGCGGGCTCATCACCCGCGACGACGTACGGAACTTCGTCGGCGGCGGCGACCTTCCGGTCGCACCCCAGGAACTGGCCGGCGGCCAGACCGTTGCGCCCTCGCCCGCGCAGGGCGAGCGGGAAACCCGGACCCCGATCAAGGGCGTGCGGAAGTTCACCGCCGCGGCCATGGTGTCCAGCGCCTTCACGGCGCCGCACGTCACCGAGTTCCTGACCCTCGACGTCACGCCCACCATGGAACTGCTGGGCCGGCTGAAGGCCAGCCGCGCCTTCGCCGGGTACAAGCTGACACCGCTGACCCTGGTGTCCAAGGCCGTGCTGATCGCGCTGCGCAACCACCCGACGCTCAACGCCCGCTGGGACGAAGCCAACCAGGAGATCGTCCAGTTCAACTACGTCAACCTCGGCATCGCGGCCGCGACGCCCCGGGGACTGACCGTTCCGAACATCAAGGACGCGGACCGGATGTCCCTGCTGGAGCTTTCCACGGCGCTGACCGAACTGACCGAGACCGCGCGGGCCGGCAAGACGGCCCCGGCGGACCTTTCCGGCGGAACGATCTCCATCACGAACATCGGCGTCTTCGGCATCGACGCCGGCACGCCCATCCTCAACCCGGGCGAGGCCGCCATCCTGGCGCTCGGCGCGGTGCGGAAGATGCCGTGGGAGTACCAGGACGAGGTGGCACTGCGCCAGGTGATGACGCTGAGCCTCTCCTTCGACCACCGGCTGGTCGACGGCGAACAGGGTTCCCGCTTCCTGCAGGACCTGGGCGCCATCCTCGCCGATCCCGGCATGGCCCTGGCGATGGTCTAGCCGTTTCGGATAGAAGGCCCGGCATCCATCCTCGGGATGGGTGCCCGGCCTTTTGCCGTCCGGGGGCACTTTGAGGCCCGTATTCGACGGCGGGGCGCTGGATGTCGGCGTGTCCGTGCCAATGTTCCCCCGGAGCGCGGCCGGTGTGACCGCGGAGGGGAGCGCGGCGGGTTTGATCCGCGGAGGCGAATCGGGAGGGGGAGCCGTCAGCCGAGGGGCGGGGGAGCCGCCGGTGCCGTCAGGGCGGCCAGGGCCATGCTTTCCAGCAGCGGCCGGGCCCGCTTGAGCGCCATCCGGCGGCCGTGGTTCCGCACCGAGTGCGGTGTGGAGTTGATCAGGCCGAAGGTGGCGTGTGCCCGCATCCGCAGCTCGGCCGGATCGGTGTCGGGATGCACCCCGGCCAGGACGTCTACCCAGAGTTCAACGTAGCTGCGCTGCAGGGCGCGGACCTCGGCCTCGTCGCCGTCGTCGAGGTTGCTGAAGTCCTGGTCCTGGACCCGGATGACATCAGGGTTGCTGAGGGCGAAGTCGACATGGAACTCGACCAGGCCGGCGAGGGCCGCGGCGGCGCCGTCGGAGCCTTCGACCACGCTGCGCCCGCCTTCCAGCAGGTCCTGGCTGACGGTGAGTAGCAGGGCCCCCAGGACCGCCTGCTTGCCTGCGAAGTGGCGGTAGACGGCGGGTCCGCTGACCCCCGCCGCGGCGCCGAGGTCTTCCAGCGAGACGCGGTTGAAACCGTCGGCGGCGAAGAGGGCGGCGGCCGCAGTAAGGAGCGCCTTCCGGCGGTTCTCCTTGGCCTGGCTTCGCTGGGTGGTCTGGCTGGACTCGGTCACCGGCGCGTCCCTTCTTAACTGTCCTGTGTTGGACATCACAGTTAATAGAGACTAACCTAAATCTCAGTTATGCGTTACTAACCGAAATGGCCGGGATGCCCACTGGGGCCAACGCACCACGGCCGAGGACGGAAGCAGTCAATGGAGACCATCGCCAGCCAGGTGAACGCCGGAAGCGCCGGCTACGCCGCGAACCGCGAGGCACAGCTCGGCCTGGCCCGTGAGCTGAAGGAGCGCCTCGCCGCGGCCGCGCTGGGCGGCCCGGAAAAGTCCCGGGAACGCCACGTCGCGCGCGGCAAGCTCCTGCCGCGCGAGCGCATCGACCGGCTGCTCGACGACGGCAGCCCCTTCTTGGAAATCGCCCCGCTTGCGGCCAACGGCATGTATAACGATGAATCACCCGGTGCCGGCGTGATTGCCGGGATCGGTCTGGTCCACGGCCGCCAGGTCCTGGTCATCTCAAACGACGCCACGGTCAAGGGCGGCACCTATTACCCGATGACGGTGAAAAAGCACCTCCGGGCGCAGGAAATCGCGCTCGAGAACCGGCTGCCCTGCATCTACCTGGTGGACTCCGGCGGCGCGTTCCTGCCCAAGCAGGACGAGGTCTTCCCGGACAAGGAGCACTTCGGCCGGATCTTCTTCAACCAGGCGAAGATGTCCGCGGCGAAGATTCCGCAGATCGCCTCCGTAATGGGCTCCTGCACCGCCGGCGGCGCCTACGTCCCCGCAATGAGCGACGAGACCGTGATCGTGCGCAACCAGGGCACCATCTTCCTGGGCGGGCCGCCGCTGGTGAAGGCTGCGATCGGCGAGATCGTCACGGCCGAGGAACTCGGCGGCGGCGAGGTGCACTCCAAGATCTCCGGCGTTACCGACCACCTCGCCGAGAACGATGAACACGCACTGCAGATTGTCCGGGACATCGTTTCCACCCTGCCGAAGCCGGCGGCCCCCGCCTGGGACGTGGACACCGTCGTCGAACCGCTGGCCGACCCGGACGAGCTCTATGGCGCCGTCCCCACCGACGTCAACGCGCAGTACGACGTGCGCGAGGTCATCGCCCGGCTGGTGGACGGCAGCCGCTTCCACGAGTTCAAGAAGAACTACGGCACCACCCTGGTCACCGGCTTCGCGAAGTTGCACGGCCACCCGGTCGGGATCGTGGCGAACAACGGTGTGCTGTTCAGCGAATCCTCGCTCAAGGGAGCCCATTTCATCGAGCTCTGCGACCAGCGCGGCATTCCGCTGATCTTCCTGCAGAACCTCTCCGGCTTTATGGTCGGCAAGGACTACGAGCAGGGTGGCATCGCCAAGAACGGCGCCAAGATGGTCACCGCCGTCGCCACCGCCCGCGTGCCCAAACTGACCGTGGTAATCGGCGGGTCCTTCGGTGCCGGCAACTACTCGATGTGCGGCCGGGCCTACTCGCCGCGCTTCCTCTGGATGTGGCCGGCGTCGCGGATCTCCGTGATGGGCGGCAACCAGGCCTCCAGCGTGCTCGCGACCGTCAAGCGGGACCAGTACGAGGCCCGCGGCGAGGAATGGTCCGCCGCAGACGAGGAGGCCTTCAAGGCCCCGATCAAGGCCCAGTACGAGGACCAGGGCAGCCCCTACTACTCCACCGCCCGCCTCTGGGACGACGGCGTGATCGACCCGGCGGACACCCGCACCGTCCTGGGACTGGCGCTCGACGTCGTCTCCCGCACCCCGCTGCCGGAGACCTCCTTCGGCCTGTTCCGGATGTGAGCCCCGCTGTGACTGTTACCCCCACCCCAACCAAGCCGCTCTTCGGCACCGTCCTCGTCGCCAACCGCGGCGAGATCGCCTGCCGCGTGATCCGCACCCTCCGCACCCTCGGCATCCGGTCGGTCGCCGTCTATTCCGACGCCGACGCCGACGCCCGGCACGTGCGGGATGCCGACGTCGCCGTCCGGATCGGCCCTGCGGCCGCCACCGAGAGCTACCTCAAGATCGAGGCCATCATCCAGGCCTGCCGCGACACCGGCGCCGAGGCCGTGCACCCTGGCTACGGGTTCCTCAGCGAGAACGTGGAGTTCGCCCGCGCCCTGGAAGCCGCTGGGATCACGTTCATCGGCCCCGGCGTCGAATCCCTCAACGTCATGGGTGACAAGATCCGCTCCAAGAACCACGTCATCGGCTACGGCGTCCCGGTGGTGCCCGGCATCGCCGAACCCGGCATGAGCGACGCTCAGCTGATCGAAGCCGCCGCCGGCGTCGGGTTCCCGCTGCTGATCAAGCCCTCCGCCGGCGGCGGCGGTAAGGGTATGCACATCGTCGAACGCGCCGAGGACCTTGAAGCGACCCTGGCCACCGCACGCCGGGTCGCGGCCAGCGCCTTCGGCGACGACACTTTGTTCCTCGAACGGCTCGTCACCACCCCGCGGCACATCGAGGTCCAGGTTCTTGCGGACAACCACGGCAACGTCATCCACCTCGGGGAGCGCGAGTGCTCGCTGCAGCGCCGCCACCAGAAGGTTATCGAGGAAGCACCGTCCCCGCTGCTGGAGTCCCTGCCCGACGGCGCGGACGTCCGGGCTCGGATCGGTGAAGCCGCCTGCCAGGCCGCGCGCAGCGTCAACTACTCCGGCGCCGGGACGGTGGAGTTCCTGGTCTCGGACAACGCCCCGGACGAGTTCTTCTTTATGGAGATGAATACCCGGCTGCAGGTCGAACATCCCGTCACCGAGATGGTCACCGGCGTGGACCTGGTCGAATGGCAGGTCCGGATCGCTGCAGGCGAGGAACTCACGGTGACCCAGGACGACGTCGTCCTCACCGGCCACTCGGTGGAGGCCCGCGTCTACGCCGAGATACCGGAGAAGAACTTCCTGCCGTCTATCGGACGCGTCGTGCTGCTGGACGAAGGACTGGATGCCGCAGCGGGCCGCGTCCGTGTCGACTCCGCATTGCTGGAGGGCCTGCTGATCTCCTCAAACTACGATCCGATGATCTCCAAAGTCATCGCGTGGGGCGAGGACCGCAATGCCGCCTTGGCCACACTGGATGCGGCGCTCGCGGGCTATACCGCCCTGGGGATCGATACCAACGTCGAGTACCTCCGGCTGCTGATCAACGACGCCGATGTCTGTGCCGGACGGCTCGACACCGGCCTGATCGAACGCAAGATGCCCGAGTTCACGTTCCGGCATGCGGGCGACTTTGAGCTGGCAGCTGCCGGCGTCTTCGCCGCGGCGACGCGGGAACCCGGTCCAGACGACGCCGGGGAAGGCCCGTGGCATCGCCGTGACGGGTGGAGGCTCGGTGAAGCCGCCCCGCGCCGGGTCAGTCTCGGAACACCCGACGGCGGGGTCGCCACCGTTGAGGTGTCCGGCTCGGTAGGGCAGGGGACGGCGACCGTCAGCGTCAATGGCGGCCCGCAACGCACGGCATCGTTGGGTTTCGCCCGACGCAACCACGCAGAGGTGACCCTCGGCGGAGAAGCCCGGCGGTTCTCCCTCGCACAGGTTTCCACGGGACCCCACCACCCGGGGCCGGACAGCCCGGCGCCCACCGACATATTCCTCGGCAACGAGGGTTGGTCCTGCCGCCTCGAGGTCCTCACTCGCGAAACCAGGCTTGCCCGGGTGCTCGCCGCCGTCGAACGCGAGGAGGGTGCGGCGGACCCGGCGGTGCGCTCGCCGATGCCCGGCACCGTGGTGTCCGTCTCGGTCGGCAACGGCGACACCGTGGAAGCCGGACAGGTCCTGCTGGCGGTGGAGGCCATGAAGATGGAGCACCAGCTGGTGGCGCCCCTCGACGGGACCGTGCACATCAGTGTCAGCTCCGGCGACCTGGTCAAGGCGGACCAGGTCCTCGCCACGATCCACCCCGCCGCGCCGGTTCCGCCGGACAACGCGGCGGAGGACACCGTCGAGGAATCCGTCATCGCCATGGGCGCCGCGGACTAGCGCCCCACACTTTCAACACCACACCGCACCACAGCCACCCCAGACACAGGAGTCACCCCATGCCAGACTTTGAACTCAGCGAGGACTACCAGGACCTCAGCGAAACCGTCCGCGAATTCGCCGACCAGGTGGTGGCCCCGGTCTCCGCCAAGCACGACGAAGAGCACAGCTTTCCCTACGAGGTCGTCTCCCAGATGGCGGACATGGGCTTGTTCGGCCTGCCGTTCCCGGAAGAGTTCGGCGGCATGGGCGGGGACTACTTCGCCTTGGCCCTGGCCCTCGAACAGCTCGGCCGGGTGGACCAGTCGGTCGCCATCACCCTCGAGGCCGGCGTCTCGCTCGGCGCCATGCCGATCCACCGCTTCGGCAACGACGCGCAGAAACAGGAGTGGCTGCCGCTGCTGGCCTCTGGAAAGGCGCTCGCAGGCTTCGGCCTGACCGAGCCCGAGGCCGGCTCCGACGCCGGCGGCACCAAGACCACCGCGCGCCTCGAAGGCGGGGAGTGGGTCATCAACGGCAACAAGGAGTTCATCACCAACTCCGGTACCGACATCACCAAACTCGTCACCGTCACCGCTGTGACCGGCCAGGAGGAACGCCCGGACGGCAGCGTCAAGAAGGAAATCTCCACCATCCTGGTGCCCACCAGCACCCCCGGCTTCACGGCGGAGAAGGCCTACAACAAGGTCGGCTGGAACGCCTCGGACACCCACCCGCTGACTCTCGCAGACGTCCGCGTTCCGGAAGCGAACCTGCTCGGCACCCGTGGCCGCGGCTACGCGAACTTCCTCTCCATCCTCGACGAGGGCCGGATCGCGATCGCCGCGCTGGCGGTGGGCGCCGCCCAGGGCTGCGTGGACCAGGCCGTGAAATATGCCAAGGAGCGCAGCGCCTTCGGTCAGAACATCGGCAAGTACCAGGCCATCGCGTTCAAGATCGCCCGGATGGAAGCACGTGCCCACACGGCCCGGCTGGCGTACTACGACGCGGCCGCCCGGATGCTTGCCGGCAAGCCGTTCAAGACGCAGGCCGCCATCGCTAAGATGGTCGCAGGCGAGGCAGCCATGGACAACGCGCGGGACGCCACCCAGGTGTTCGGCGGCTATGGCTTCATCAACGAATTCACCGTGGCGCGCCACTACCGCGACTCCAAGATCCTTGAAGTCGGCGAGGGCACCACGGAGGTCCAGCTGATGCTGATCGCCCGCGAACTGGGACTGTAGCCGGCCGGAAGGATCCTGCGATGATCAACAAAGTTGTTGCCAGCGCCGCCGAGGCCGTCGCGGACATCCACGACGGCGCGTCGCTCGCCGTCGGCGGTTTCGGGCTGTGTGGCATCCCGGTGGCCCTGATCGACGCCCTGCACGAGGGCGGTGCGACCAACCTGGAGACCGTGAGCAACAACTGCGGCGTGGACGACTGCGGGCTCGGCATCCTGCTCAAGGACGGCCGGATCCGCCGCACCATCAGCTCCTACGTGGGGGAGAACAAGGAATTTGCCCGCCAGTATCTGGCCGGGGAACTCGAGGTAGTCCTCACCCCGCAGGGCACGCTGGCGGAGAAGCTGCGGGCCGGCGGGGCCGGCATCCCGGCGTTCTACACGCCCGCCGGTGTCGGGACCCAGGTCTCCGACGGCGGCCTGCCGCAGAAGTACGACGCCGACGGGAACGTCGCGATCGCCTCCGCGGCCAAGGAAGTCCGCAGCTTCCACGGCGCCGACTATGTGTTGGAGGAGGCACTGACCCCGGACTTCGGACTGGTGCACGCCTGGAAGGGCGACCGGCACGGCAACCTGGTGTTCCACGCCACCGCGATGAACTTCAATCCGCTCTGCGCCATGGCCGGCAGGGTCACCATTGCCGAGGTCGAGGAGCTGGTGGAGCCGGGCGAGCTGGACCCGGAGCACGTCCACGTCCCCGGGATCTTCGTCCAGCGGGTGGTCCTCGCGCCCCAGGCGGAAAAACGGATCGAAAAGCGCACCGTCGCGGTGCCCGCCGCCGGCACCGCGTCCCCCATCACTTCCACAACCACCCAGAAGCCAGGAGCCTAGCCGTGGAGACGAACAACTCGCAGGGAGCGCCGCCCCGGCCCGAAGCGGTCCGCCACGAATACCGGCGCCCAGCCGTCGAGCACGCCGGCGGCGACGGCGGGAAGGGCTGGACCCGCAACGAGCTGGCCGCCCGGGTGGCGCAGGAACTGCACAACGGCCAGTACGTCAACCTGGGCATCGGGATGCCCACGCTGATCCCCAACTACATCCCGGCCGGCGTCGAGGTGGTGCTGCACTCGGAGAACGGCATCCTCGGCGTCGGGCCGTACCCGGCCGAGGACCAGGTGGACCCGGACCTGATCAACGCCGGCAAGGAGACCGTCACGGTCAACAAGGGCGCCGCGTTCTTCGACTCCGCCGCCTCCTTCGGCATGATCCGCGGCGGCCACGTCGACGTGGCGGTGCTCGGCGCCATGGAAGTGGCGCAAAACGGGGATCTCGCCAACTGGATGATCCCCGGCAAGATGGTCAAGGGCATGGGCGGGGCGATGGACCTGGTCTTCGGCGCCAAGAAGGTGATCGTGATGATGGAGCACGTGGACCGCAACGGCAACCCGAAAATCGTGGAGCGGTGCACCCTGCCGCTCACCGGGAAGGCCTGCGTGGACCGGATCATCACCGACCTTGCCGTGATCGACGTCGTGACCGACGGCGGCAAGTCCCGGCTGGTGCTGCGCGAGCTGGCGCCCAACGTCACCGCGGAGGACGTGGCCGCGGCCACCGGCGCCGAACTCTTCGAGGAAGACCAGGAACTGACGGTATGACAACTGATTCCCAGCACGCGGCTGAACCCCGGGTCATCGAACCCCGTGTCATTGAACAGCGCGGACTCTACTTCGACGAGCTCGAGGAGGACGTGGTCTACGCGCACCGGCCCGGCCGGACGGTCACGGAGGCGGACAACGTCCTTTTCACCACCATGACCATGAACACGCAGGCGCTGCACCTTGATGCAGCGTGGAGCGCTGAGCAGCCCTTCGGCCAGCGCCTGATGAACTCCATGTTCACCCTGGCCACGGTGGTGGGACAGTCCGTCCCGCAGCTGACCCAGGGCACCATCATCGCGCAGCTGGGGCTCACGGACGTGTCCTTCCCGCACCCCATGTTTCACGGCGACACGCTGTACACGGAGACGGTGGTGACCGGAAAGCGGCTGTCCTCCTCCCGGCCCGGCCAGGGGATCGTGACTATGAAGCACACCGGCCGGAACCAGCACGGCAAGGTCGTGGCGCTCGCCACCCGCAGCTGCCTGATGTGGACACGGGACGCGCATTCCGAAGCCCGCCACGCGCACAAAAGTGCAGAATAGAACCATGAGTTTCCTGATGGGCCCCGCCCTGCTGTTTTGCCCCGCCGACCGCCCCGAGCGCTACCAGAAGGCGGCCGAGCGCTCCGACGCCGTGATCGTGGACCTCGAGGACGCCGTCGCACCCGCGGACAAGCAGCGCGCCCGCGGCGCCATCCTCGCCCAGCTGGGCTCCGCCGGGGACGTCCCCGAGCTGGACCCGAGCCGCACGATCATCCGGATTAACCCGGCCGGCACGGAAGAATTCGAAAAGGACCTGCACTGCCTGAAGCACACCCCGTACCGGCACGTCATGCTCGCCAAGGCAGAGAGCGCCGCCCAGCTCAAGGAGCTTGAGGGCTACAGCGTCATCGCTTTGTGCGAGACGGCCGCCGGCATCATCAACGCCGCCGCCATCGCCGCGGAGCCCAACGTGGTGGGCCTGATGTGGGGCGCCGAGGACCTGCTCGCCTCACTGGGGGGCACCTCCAGCCGGAACGACGACGGCGGCTACCGCGCCGTGGCGCTGCACGCGCGCTCCACCGTGCTGCTGGCCGCCCGGGCGTCCGGCAAGGACGCGATCGACTCCGTTTACGTCAACATCCCGGATCTGGACGGCCTCGCCGCCGAGGCCCGGGACGCCGTCGCCTCCGGGTTCGGCTCCAAGGCCTGCATCCACCCGAACCAGGTCGCCGTCGTCCGCGAAGCCTACGCCCCGTCCGAGGCGGAGGTGGCCGCGGCCAACGAGCTGCTCGACGCCGCCGCTGCCGCCGGCTCCGGGGTGTTCCAGCACCAGGGGAAGATGATCGACGGGCCCATCCTCAGGCACGCCGAGGCCACACTGCGCCGCGCGGGCCGCTCCTGACCTTGGCCTCCGCGAGATGGCAGGTCGCGGCAGTGTTTCACTCTGGCACTGCCGCGAAGTGTCATCTCGGGCTTAGCAGCGCCACAGCTACCAGTAAAAAACAAAAGCACGGGCCGGGAGTCTGAGGACTCCCGGCCCGTGCTTCATGTTTTGCGGCTTCTTATATGCCGACGGCGCCCGCAGGCTCCCGTCGATTAGGGCTGGGGGCCGGCCTTTACTGCCAGTACCGGGCACTCCGCCTCAAGCAATATCCGTTGGGACGTGCTGCCCAAGATCAGCTTGCCCACGGGGGTGCGGCGGCGCAGACCGATCACAATCAGGTCAGCATTATGCTCCTCTGCGGCATCCAGTACCTCCGCGGCCGCATCATGGCCACGGACCGGCTGCTTGATCACGTGGTCAATTCCCTGAGCAGCGAGCCGGTCTTCGATGCTTTGGATCTCTGGCTCCTGCGCGTACCGGTTATCCACCAGCGCATCACCCTTGGAGGAGTTGATGACCAGCAGCCTCTTGTTGCTTTTCCGCGCCTCGCCAATGGCCTGGGCCAGTGCTGCTTCGCCCTCGGGTGTCGGGACGTATCCCACCACGATCGTCATGGTAGCTCCTTGTTTCTGCTGAATGTGGGTAGATGGGTTCGGCGAAAGGCGCAGGGCGCCTACTCAGTCGCTGTAGTCGGCTGCGCCGGAATTGGCTGGAAGCAGTGAGCCGCGATCCGGGCGGTTGCGGCGGATCAGCTTGGAAGCGAACGGCCACAGCAGGATGATAGCCACGATGACGTAGACTCCGACGGCGATCGGCTCGCTCCACAGACCGGCCGGATCGCCGGCGGAGAGCTGGAGCGTCTTGCGCAACTGCCCCTCGAGGCGCGGCCCCAGGATTACGCCCAGGACCAACGGCAGGACGGGAAGCCCGAAGCGCCGCATCATGAACCCCAGCGCCCCAAGGACCAGCAGCATCACCAGGTCGAACGCCTGCAGGTTCACCGAATAGGCGCCCAGCGTGGCGAAGAACAGGATCCCGGCGTAGAGGTACGGGCGGGGGAGCTGCAGGAGCTTCGCCCAGACCGGTGCCAGCGGAAGGTTGATGATCAGGAGCAGCAGGTTGCCGATGAAGAGGCTGGCAATCAGCGCCCAGACCAGCGGCCCCTCGCTGGAGAACAGCTGCGGGCCGGGCTGGATGCCGTAGGACGTGAAGGCTGCCAGCATGACGGCGGCCGTGGCGTTCGTGGGCAGGCCCAGTGCCAGCATGGGCGTCAGCGTGCCCGCAGCTGCGGCATTGTTGGCGGCTTCCGGGCCGGCAACGCCTTCGATGGCGCCGTGGCCGAATTCCTCGGGGTGCTTGGAGAGCCTCTTCTCCGTCACGTAGGACAGGAAGGTTGGGATCTCCGCGCCGCCTGCCGGAAGGGCTCCGAACGGGAATCCGAAGGCAGTGCCGCGGAGCCAGGGCTTCCAGGACCGCTTCCAGTCCTGCTTGCCCATCCACGGACGGCCCACCGGGATGATGTGCAGGGGACTGCGGCGCAGGTGCGCGGCAACCCACAGTGCCTCGCCGACGGCGAAGATGGCCACCGCCACCACCACGATGTCCAGGCCGTCGGCCAACAGCGGCAGACCGAAGGTGAGGCGCTGCTGGCCGGTGACGGAATCTATGCCAACAAGTCCGATTGCCAGGCCCAGGCCCAGGGACGCGAATCCACGCAGCCGGGAGGAACCCAGCACGGCAGTGACAGCCAGCAGGGCGAGCACCATGATCGCGAAGTAACTGGGCGAGCCCAGGCTGACGGCGAACTGGACAACGATCGGCGCACACACGGCCAGCAGTGTTGTACCGATGGTTCCGGCTACGAATGAACCGATGGCTGCCGTGGCCAAAGCCTGCGCCGCCCTTCCGGCTTTTGCCATCTTGTTGCCCTCGATGGCCGTGACCACCGATGAGGACTCGCCGGGGGTGTTGAGCAGGATGGACGTCGTGGAGCCGCCGTACATGCCGCCGTAGTAGATGCCGGCGAACATGATGAACGCGCTCGTCGGTTCAAGGGCGTAGGTGACAGGGAGCAACAAGGCCACGGTCATCGCCGGGCCCAAGCCGGGCAGGACGCCCACGGCGGTGCCGAGGACGACGCCGATGACCGCGTACAGGAGGTTCATGGGGGTCAGGGCGGTGGCGAAGCCGTCCATGAGCGAGGAGAAGACATCCATCAGAGAACCCCCTCCAGCAAACCGGCAGGCAGGGCGATGCCGAGGCCCAGGTAGAAGCCATAGAAGGTCAGGACGGACAAGGCCAGGGAAATGAGGCCGTCACGGACGAAGTGCCGCCCGCCGAGGGCCCAGACGCTGCCCCAGAACAGAACTGTTCCCGAAATCACCCAACCGGCCCAGTCGATGAGCAGAATGTTGACCACGAAAGCGCCCACGAGGGGCAGCACGGTCTTCCAGTCCACGGGATGCGCCAGATCAATATCCTCGCCGCCTTCGGCCTCGCCCTTGCCGCCGCGCAATACGTCCACTGCCAACAGCAGGGCGCAGACGATGAGCAGGCCGGCCACGATGAAGGGGACCGTTTTCGGGCCCACCGGATCCGACTGCGAATACGGCGTCGCCAGGCCGTTGGCGTCGAGAAAGACCACCACGCCGGCCGCCCCGAGCAGGAGGGCGACCCCCAGCTCGGGGCGGCCGGTGAGCCGTGAGGCCGCCGTTGGTGCAGAACTCACGCCAAACCAAGCTTCGTGAGGACGTCCGCCACCCGCTTGTCCTGCTCCGTCAGGAACGTCTTGAACTCGTCACCGGTGACAAAAGCATCGGTCCAGCTGTGCGTCTTCAGCGCTTCTTTCCAGGCCGCGGTGCCGTGCATCTTCTCGAGGGCTGCGATCAGGCTTGCCTTGTCGGCGTCGCTGATCCCCGGAGGGGCGACGACGCCGCGCCAGTTCGTGAACACCAGGTCGATGTTGGATTCCTTGAGGGTGGGTGCGTCAACGCCGTCCAACCGCTCGGCGCCGCTGGTAGCCAGGACGCGGACCTCGCCCGATTCGATCTGCTTGAGGTACTCACCGGCGCCGGAGGCCGCGAAGCCGAGCTTGTTGCCCAGGATGGCCGGGAGGAGGTCGCCGCCGCCGTCGTAGGAGACAAAGTTGACCTTGGTGGCGTCGATTCCTACTGCTCCGGCGAGCTGCATGGGAAGCAGGTGGTCGGGGCCGCCCGGCGAGGACCCGCCGCCGACCGCGATGGAACCCGGGTTGGCCTTCCACGCCTTCACCAGGTCATCAATGGTCTTGAAGGGCGAATCCTTGCCAACCATGATGGCACCGGGCTCTTCAATCAGCCTGGCCAGCGGCGTGGTGTCCGTCAGCTTGGCCGTGGACTTGTTGGTGTAGCTGGCGCCGACGACGCCCAAGCCCATCAGCATGGCGAGGTCGCCGTTGCCCTTTTCGTTGACCACGCGGGCCAGGCCAACGGTTCCGCCGGCGCCGGCGAGGTTGAAGACCTCGGTGTTGGCGGCGATCTTCTCGTCGTCGAGAACCTTCGCTGCCGCCCGTGCGGTGGTGTCGTAGCCGCCCCCGGCCGTGTTGGGGACCAGGATCTGGAGCCCGGTGACGGGGCCGGCGGAAGCGCTGGAGCTGCCGCTCGGTGAGCTCTTTGCGGTGGCCCCGCAACCGGTGGCCATCAGGGCGATGCCGGCAGCGACGGCGGCAATTCGCAATGCGCGGACTTGGCGCATGGTGTTCCTCTTCTCAGTAAAGTTCTCGGTGAAACTGGTCAGCAAAACTGACTGGTGCTTTGATGCTAGGCGGCGAAGTGACGGGCATCACTCTTGTGTACGCAGAGAAAGTTAAGTTCATTTCGTTCACGTTTCCGACTCCCAACCATGCCTAAATTTGCGGCGGAAACGGTAGTCGGCGGTGGGGTATAGTTCACCCCACCGCCGGAGCTTGGGGCCTTCGGGGGGCGCGCCCGGTTCCTCCGCTTCGAGGAAGCCCGCGCAACCACAACAAAGAATTGGGAAAAACGGCTCGTGACTCGACGAAGAGGAATGTCCCTCGCCGGGCAATACCTGGTCCTGCAGCTGCTGATCGTCCTGGCGGTCCTGGTCGGCGTCGTGGCCATCTCCCTGGCCCAGTCGGCGGCCGCGTTTGAGCGGGTCGAGGGGCGGCGGGCCCTGTCCGCGGCGGAAGCGCTGGGCAACAATCCCACCGTGCGTGCGTTGCTGCCTTCGGCGGAGCCCCGGGGCAGCGCGGCGCTGTCCGCCGTCGCCGAGTCAGTGCGCACTGTCTCCGGGTCCGCGCGGGTGGCCCTTGCCCGGCTCGACCGCACCGTGGTGGCGTCGAGCGACCCCGGACTGCTGCGCCGGCCGTTGGAGCTTGGTGCGAGCCGGGTGATGGAAGGCCGGGCCTGGACGGGGGTGGTTGGTGGAACGGCCATCCCGGTGCTTTCGGCCCACGTCCCGGTCCTGGATGATTCGGGCACCATGATCGGTATTGCGTCGATCAGCCGGAACTATCCGTCCACGTGGGAGCGGTTGGGGGACGCGGTCCCGAACCTGTTGACCTACCTGGGAGTGGCCAGCGTCCTGGGGGTGGCAGGTTCCCTCCTGCTCTCCCGCAGGGTGAAGCGGCAGACCCTCGGCATGGAGCCGAGCGAGATCTCCGGCCTGGTTGAGAACCGCGAGGCGATGCTTTACGGGCTCAAAGAGGGGGTGGTGGCCCTGGACCTCCGCGGACGGATTACCGTGGCGAACGACAGTGCCCGGGCGCTGCTGGGCCTGCCGTCGGATTGCGTGGGAAAGGATCTGGCCGGCCTGCCGGTTGAACCGGCGCTCAAGGAAGTGATGACCGGCGAACAGCCCGGCCAGGACCAGCTGGTTCTGGTGGGGGAGCGCCTGGTGGTGATGAATCGGGTGCCTATCCGTTCCAAGGGCCGGGTTATGGGTTCCGTTGCTACCTTGCGGGACCGGACGGAGCTCTCGTCGCTTGAACGCGAACTGGGTGCAACGCGCACGGCCACCGACACCCTCAGGGCGCAGGCCCACGAGTTCGCCAACCAGCTGCATGTCATTTCGGGTCTGATCCAGATTGGCGAGTACGACTCCGTGGTGCAGTTCGTCAACGGCGTTACCGTCGACCGGACCCGGCTCAACGACGACGTGACCAGCCGCATCCAGGACCCGGCGCTCGCCGCTTTGCTCATTGCCAAATCGAGCCTCGCCGTGGAGCGGGGAGTGCTGTTGCAGCTGGACCCCGCTTCGTCCCTGTCGCGGGTGGAGGACGAACTTTCCCGGGACCTGACCACCGTAGTGGGCAACCTCGTGGACAACGCACTTGACGCCGTCACGGGCGCGGCGGAGGCTTCCGTCCGGGTCCTCGTCGAGGACCGCCGCGGGGAAGTCATTGTGACCGTCCGGGACACCGGCCCGGGCATTGACGGCGCGGCGGCCGAGGAAATTTTCCGCCAGGGGTTCAGTACCAAACAACCCGGCCCCGACGGCGGCCGGGGCTTCGGCCTGGCACTTTCGCGGGTGGTCTGCCAGCGCAGCGGCGGAGCCCTCGCAGTGGTTAACGACGGCGGGGCGGTCTTTACGGCCCGGCTGAAAAGGGCGCCGGCCAAGCGGGCGCCGGGGAAAGGAAAGGTGGGCCGGCTGTGATTAATGTTCTGATCGTCGACGACGACTTCATGGTGGCAAAAGTCCACTCCGGTTTTATCCAGCGCACGCCGGGCTTCGCCGTCGTCGGCCTCGCACATACGGGAGCCCAGGCGCTGGCGGAAACCGCCCGGCTGCAGCCCGACCTGGTCCTGCTGGACATTCACCTCCCCGACATCAACGGACTGGACCTGATGGCCAGGCTGCGGGAGACGGCGCCGGAGCTGGACGTACTGGTGATCAGCGCGGCCCGCGAGGTGGAGACCGTCCGCCGGGCCCTGCGCGGCGGAATCGTCCACTACCTGATTAAGCCGTTTTCGCAGTCGGACCTGCAGGAGCGGCTGGAGCACTATCGCAACGCTTACCAGGGCCTGGACCTGGCCAAGAATATAGCCGAACAAGCGGACGTGAACCGGGTCTTTGGACTGGAACGCACCGATCGCGCCGAACGGGCGGAAGTCCGCCTCCCCAAGGGCTGCAGCGCCGAAACCCTCCGACTGGTGGTGGACGTGCTCCAGACTGCCGAGGCGGATCTGTCAGCGGCGGAAGTCGCGGACCTGCTGGGCACGTCCCGCGTCAGCGCACGCCGTTACCTCGAATACCTTCACGATGAGGCGCGGGTCGAGGTCCGCCTCAAGTACGGCGCGGGCCGCCCCGAACGACGCTACGAGCTGAAGCCGGCGTAATGCCGCCGGTGTCCGTGTAATCGCCGAGGATACAGATCACGGCAGTGTTCTTCGGAAACACTGCCGTGATCTGCCACATCGCCCGGGAGGCCCGGGCGGAACCGGGCTACCGGACCGGTGCGGGATACTTGAATCATGCAGCCGCGCACAATCGTCCTTCTCGGATCCACCGGGTCCATCGGAACCCAGGCCATCGACGTCGTCGACGGCGCCCCGCACCTCTTCGAGATCATGGCCCTTAGCGCCGGCGGCGGCAACCTCGAACTCCTCGCCCGGCAGGCCGTGCACACCCGGGCCCGGGCCATCGGCGTCGCCAGCGGGAACGCCGCGGTCCTCCAAGCGTTGATCGACGACGCCGCCCGCGCGGCCGGCGTCTCCGGCTACCGTCCGGAAATCATCACCGGCCCGGACGCCTCCACCCGGATCGCGGAAATCCCCGCCGACGTCGTGCTCAACGGCATCACCGGCTCGATCGGACTCGCCCCCACCCTGGCCGCGCTGAAGTCCGGCGCCACGCTGGCCCTGGCAAACAAGGAGTCCCTGATCGTGGGCGGCGCCTTGGTCAAGGCGGCCGCCCGCGAAGGCCAGATCGTCCCGGTCGACTCCGAACATTCCGCCATCGCCCAGTGCCTGCGTTCCGGCTCCGCCGCCGAGGTGGACCGGCTGGTGCTGACCGCTTCCGGCGGCCCGTTCCGCGGCATGACGCGGGAAAAGCTGCGCGACGTCACGCCCCGCGATGCCCTGGCGCACCCCACCTGGGACATGGGCCTGATGGTCACCACCAACTCCGCGAGCCTGGTCAACAAGGGCCTGGAAGTCATCGAGGCCCACCTGCTCTTCGACATCCCGCTGGAGCGGATCGACGTGGTGGTCCACCCGCAGTCGGTGGTGCACTCCATGGTCCAGTTCGTGGACGGGTCCACCATTGCCCAGGCCTCGCCGCCGGACATGCGGCTGCCCATTGCCCTGGGCCTGGGCTGGCCGGACCGGGTGGCGGGGTCCGCGCGGCCCTGCGACTGGAGCCAGGCGACCAGCTGGACTTTCGAGCCGCTGGACACCCGGGCGTTCCCCGCCGTCGGCCTGGCCAAGGAAGCGGCCCGGCGGGGGAGCACCTTCCCGGCGGTCTTCAACGCCGCCAACGAGGAAGCTGTGACGGCGTTCCACGCCGGCCGGATCCGCTTCACCGATATTGTCGATACCATCGAAGCCGTCCTCAGCGAGCACTCAGGATCCTCCGGGTTGACGGTCGAATCCGTGCTGGATGCTGAACAGTGGGCACGCGCGCGGACTCTCGAGCGTTTGGCCGTGGGAAGTGCCTAAGAAGTAGCCGACCAATGCCCAGGAAGTAGCAAAACCCAGCATGAGCCCCGTTGTCCTCTTTATCCTCGGCGTCGTCTTCGTCGTAATCGGCATCGCCGTGTCCATCGCCCTGCACGAGGTGGGGCACCTGGTCCCGGCCAAGCTGTTCAAGGTGCGCGTCACCAAGTACATGATCGGCTTCGGCCCCACCCTGTGGTCCAAGCGCCGGGGCGAGACCGAGTACGGCCTGAAGGCGATCCCGCTGGGTGGCTTCGTGTCCATGATCGGCATGTACCCGCCGAACAAGACCGATGGCAGCGTCCGGCCCTCCAGCACCGGGATGTTCCAGTCGCTCGCGGCCGACGCCCGTTCCCTCGCGCATGAGGAAATCGGCCCCGGGGACGGGAACCGGGTCTTCTACCGGCTCCCGGTCTGGAAGAAGATCATCATCATGCTCGGCGGCCCCGCGATGAACCTGCTGATCGGCGTCGTCCTGACGGCAGTGCTGCTGATGGGGTTCGGAGTGTCCGCCTCCACCACCACCATCGCCGACGTCTCCAAGTGCCAGGTCAAGGCAGGCGAGACCGTGGATCCCAACTCGGCTGACTGCAAGCCCACCCCCGCCGCCGCCGCCGGGCTCAAGCCCAACGACCGCATTACCTCCTTCGACGGCAAGGCGGTCACCAGCTGGGAAGAACTTACCGGCTGGATCCGTGCCTCCGCGGGCCGGCAGGTCAGCATCACGGTAGAGCGCGACGGCTCCCCGGTCACCACCACGGTCACCCCGGTGCTGTCTGCTCGCCCGGTCGTCGGAGCAGACGGCCGGCAGGCCAAGGACGCCGACGGCAAGCTCCAGTACCAGGACGTCGGATTCCTCGGCATCGGCGCCCAGACTACCCTGGTGCAGCAGCCGGCGTCGGCCGTGCTGCCCATGGCCGGCGAGAACATCCAGCAGATCGCCGGCGTCGTCCTGAACCTCCCGGCCCGCGTGGCCGGCGTGGCGCAGGCCGCCTTCAGCGAGGAGCCTCGCGACCCCAACGGCCCCATCAGCGTCGTCGGGGTGGGCCGGGTGGCGGGTGAAGTCGCCGCCATGGAACAGGTTCCGCTGCAGAGCCGTCTCGCCGCCCTGGTCGGGCTGCTCGCCGGGCTCAACTTCGCACTGGCCGTATTCAACCTCGTCCCGCTGCTGCCGCTCGACGGCGGCCACGTGGCCGGGGCGCTCTACGAGGGCGCCCGCCGCCAAATTGCCCGGCTGCTCGGCCGCCCGGACCCCGGCGCGTTCGACATCGCCAAGCTGTTGCCCGTGACCTACGTGGTGGCCGCGCTGCTGATGGGGATGGGCGCGCTGCTGATCTACGCGGACATCGTCAAACCGGTCAACCTCTTCGGCTAGGCCTGCGCCGCCCGGGTCCGCAGTGGTCACGGACCACAACTGTGTCCGCGCCGGGCGGTGCGCGGGAGTTGCAGACGTTCCCGCCCAGTTCTACGCGGCAGGAGACCGGATCAGCTTCGTTGGGCCGCGGGATTCCGGGGGCGCCGGGCGTGCAGGCCCGCGACAACCGGGCGGGAGCGTCGCCCCGGGACAACGCCCGGCACGACGCCGGAAAAGGTCCGTTAACCGGCGCAGGCTGTTTATCGAAACTTAGCTTACTTCGGCTGATTTTTAATAATCAGTTGAAAATGGTTGATCCATCGGAATCAGCCGCCTAGGGTTGGGCTATGTACGTGATGACCATGGACCAGCGCGGCAGCACCGCCGACGTCGACCGCGTCCCGGCGCTGCTGGCCGAACTGGCGCAGCTGTGCCCCGGGGCGCGCTTCGAACGTTCCGTGGGCGACGAGGTCCAAGGCGTGCCGGCGCGCCCGAACGACGTCGTCGAGATCGCCCTGCATGTCCTCCGCAGCGGCCGCTGGTACGTGGGCATCGGCGTGGGCCCGGTGGACCTGCCGCTACCGGCCAGCCCGCGGGAAGGGTCGGGAGCGGCCTTCGTTGCGGCCCGCCTCGCGGTGGAAAGGGCCAAATCCGCCGCGCCGCACGTGCCGCTCGCGGTCGTCGTGGCTGACAGGCAGCGGCGCCCGGGTGCCGGCGCCCCGGCCGCCGCCGCTGATTCCACCCCGGCCGGCAGCCAGGCCGGGGGTCCCCCGGGAGCGCGGGAATGTTCCGCCGCCGAAGCGGTGCTGCGGTTGATCGGACGCCTGGTCCAGGACCGGACCGCTGCGCAGTGGAAGGTGGTCGATGCGCTGCGCGGCATCCAGCAAGGGCACGCCGCCGCCCACGGGACGCAGAAGATCGCCGCCCGGCAACTGGGAATCACCGAACAATCGGTGAGCCGTGCGCTGCTTCGCTCGGGCTGGCAGGAAGAATGGGCGGCGAGGCCCGCGGCGGAGATGCTGCTGGACCTGGCCCACGGCCTGGCCGTCGGGCCGGACAGCGCCGGGCCGGACAGCGCCGGGTCGGATAACGCCGCCCGGCACACACGTAACGAAGGAGACCGGTGAACGCCCTCTGGATCACGCTGGCCCTGCTGGCCGCCGGGTTCGCCGGCTGGCCGGTCACCGCCCTGGTGTTCCGGCTGGCCCGGACCATCGATGACCGCTCGGACACCCGCGACGCCGCCGGCGCCGCCGGTACCGCCGACGACCCCTCGGCCGACGACCCCGCGGCCGGCGGAGCGGCGGACGGTCCGGCGGACGGAACGGTCGACGGCGAAATCACCCGGCCGGCGGCGCCCGCTGAAGCCGGTGCCGGCGGGCCGGGGCAGGTTCCGGCCGCGCCGGCAGCCGGCACCCGCATCCTCCGCGGCGGCGCGATCATCGGGGTGCTCGAACGGCTGGCCGTCTGCCTCGCCATCCTGACCGGCCAGCCCGTGGCCATCGCCTATGTCGTCGCCATCAAAGGCCTCGGACGTTTCGCCGAACTGAAGGAAACTCCGGTGGCCGCGGAGCGGTTCATCATCGGCACCCTCACCTCGATGCTGTGGGCGGCCGGGGTGGCGGCCCTGGTCAAGGTGCTCCTGCTCGGCTGACGCGCCGGACAGGCGATAGGGTATCCGTATGACTGTTTTTGCTGTTGAGTACGTTTACGATGCCGAATCCGCCGAAACCCGTGACGCCGCCCGCCCGGCCCACCGTGAATGGACCGCGGGACTTGCGCAGGATGGCACGCTCCTTGCCAGCGGCCCCTACACGGACGGCGCAGGCGCCCTGCTCATCTTCAAGGCGGCCGACGAGCAGGCCCTGAACGACCTCCTCAAGCAGGACCCCTTCGCCGATGCCGGCGCCATTTCGGGCACCCGCACGATGGTGTGGGCGCCGCTGACCGGCCTGCTGGCCGGGCACTCGGCCTAGTCTGCACCGCCTGCCCGCCATCGATCGTTCGACTTAGAATTCGACACACAGAGGAGTCCACGTGACCTCGGTCAGCCTGGGAATGCCGTCGGCACCGCCCCCCGTTCTTGCCCCGCGCCGGAAGACCCGCCAGATCAAGGTCGGCTCGGTCGGGGTCGGCTCCGACTCGCCGATCAGCGTGCAGTCGATGACCACGACTCCGACCACGGACATCAACGCGACCCTGCAGCAGATCGCCGAACTGACGGCCTCCGGCTGCGACATTGTCCGGGTCGCCTGCCCCTCCGCCGACGACGCCGAGGCCCTGCCGATCATCGCCAGGAAGTCGCAGATACCGGTAATCGCGGACATCCACTTCCAGCCCAAGTACGTCTTCGCGGCCATCGAGGCCGGCTGCGCGGCCGTCCGCGTGAACCCGGGCAACATCCGCAAGTTCGACGACCAGGTCAAGGAAATTGCCCGCGCGGCCAAGGACCATGGCACCTCCATCCGGATCGGCGTCAACGCCGGGTCGCTGGAGCCGGGCATCCTGAAGAAGTACGGCAAGGCCACCCCGGAAGCCCTGGTGGAATCCGCCGTCTGGGAAGCCTCGCTGTTCGAAGAGCACGGCTTCCACGACTTCAAGATCTCGGTCAAGCACAATGACCCCGTGATCATGGTGGCCGCCTACGAGATGCTGGCCGAGAAGGGTGACTGGCCGCTGCACCTCGGCGTGACCGAGGCGGGTCCGGCGTTCCAAGGCACCATCAAGTCCGCCACCGCCTTCGGCGCGCTGCTTTCCCGCGGCATCGGCGACACCATCCGGGTCTCCCTCTCCGCCCCGCCGGTGGAGGAGATCAAGGTGGGCAACCAGATCCTGCAGTCGCTGAACCTGCGCCCGCGCAAGCTCGAGATTGTCTCCTGCCCGTCCTGCGGCCGCGCCCAGGTGGACGTCTACACGCTGGCCGAGCAGGTCACCGCGGGCCTTGAGGGCATGGAGGTCCCGCTGCGCGTGGCCGTGATGGGCTGCGTAGTGAACGGTCCCGGCGAGGCGCGGGAGGCGGACCTTGGCGTGGCCTCCGGCAACGGCAAGGGCCAGATCTTCGTCAAGGGCGAGGTCATCAAGACTGTCCCGGAAGACCAGATTGTTGAGACACTGATCGAAGAGGCCATGCGTCTCGCTGAAGAGATGGGGGAGTCCGATGGCGAAGATGCTGTCCAGGGTAGCCCCGTGGTTAGCGTCTCGTAGGGACGGCGCCGGCGCCGCGGCCGGCACTACCGTCCGGGTCCTCACGGGTTCGGACACCGGCGCCCTGCTGGCCTTGGCGCGGCAGGACGCCGTCGCCAATGTCTTTATCCTGTCCCACCTCGAGACCGCCGGCACGGCGTCGCCCACCGCGGGCGGCGCCAGCATTTTCGGAGTGTTCGACGGCGATGCGCTGCTGGGCGCGTGCTGGGCCGGCGCCAACCTGGTGCCTGTCCAACTGGATCCGGACCTGGCGTCCGTGGTGGCCGGCGCAGCGCACCGGACAGGGCGCCGCTACGCTTCGATCTTCGGTCCGGCCGGGACGGTCCTGGCGCTCCATGCAGCGCTGGAGCACCTGGGCCACTCAGCCCAGGAAATCCGCGGGGACCAGCCGCTCCTGAGTATCGAAGGCCCACCCGACATTGAGCCCAACCCGGCCCTCGGCTTCGGCCAGCTCGCGGACTTCGACCGGATCCTCCCCGCCTGCGCAGCCATGTTCGAGGAAGAAGTTGGCTACTCGCCGTACCTCGGCGGCCGCGACTACTACAGCCGCCGGGTTAAGGGACTGATCCGGGCCGGCCACTCGCTGGTCCATTTGGGCACGGACGGCGAGGTGGTGTTCAAGGCCGAGCTCGGGGCGGTGACCCCGGACGTGACCCAGGTACAGGGGGTCTGGATGAATCCCGCGTACCGTGGCCTGGGCCTGAGCGCCGGGTACATGGCCGCCGTCGTGGTCCATGCCCAGACCCTGGCGCCGGTGACAAGCCTGTACGTGAACGACTTCAATACCCGGGCCCGCGCCAGCTATGAGCGCGTCGGTTTCCACCAGGTGGGAACCTTCGCGACCGTTCTCTTCTAGACACGATCTTGACACGCGGTTTTGACAAAAATCTGGTTGCAAACTCTTGTTTTGGCGACGTACATCACATAGGTTCTAGCTAGCCGCGCCGAGCAGGCGCGAGCGGTCTCAGGGAAGAACCAACCAGTGGCTGCAGGTGCCGCCCGAAAGGGCAGGACCAGGTACACCAGCAGCCTTGGATTTAGCGGCACTGGGGTCGCAGGGGCCACGCCATCACAGGATGACCAGCCGGAAACGGCCAGGGGCTTCCGTGTCATGGCGTGGCTCTTCCCCTGCCGGCCGGGAATCCGGCGCGCGGCTTGGCGGTAGATTAGTGTCTGGACATTTTTCGTCAATGCCCAGTTCGCACCGCACTTCCTCAGAAATGGATACCTTCCAGTGGTCCTTCGTCTTTCCAAGCTGTTCCTGCGCACCCTGCGTGAAGACCCCGCCGACGCCGAGGTCGCCAGCCACCGGCTGCTGGTCCGGGCCGGCTACATCCGCCGCGCGGCTCCGGGCATCTACACCTGGCTGCCGCTGGGGCTGAGCGTGCTGCGCAGGGTGGAGCAGATCATCCGCGAGGAAATGACCGCGATCGGTGCCCAGGAGGTCCACTTCCCGGCGCTGCTGCCTAAGGAGCCCTACGAGGCGACCAACCGCTGGACCGAGTACGGCGAGGGCATCTTCCGGCTCAAGGACCGCAAGGGCAACGACTACCTGCTGGCCCCCACGCACGAGGAAATGTTCACCCTGCTGGTCAAGGACCTGTACTCCTCGTACAAGGACCTGCCGCTGAGCATCTACCAGATCCAGAACAAGTACCGCGACGAGGCCCGTCCCCGGGCCGGCCTGCTGCGCGGCCGCGAATTCATCATGAAGGACTCCTACTCCTTCGACGTGGACGACGCCGGCCTGGACGCCAGCTACGCCGCGCACCGCAGCGCGTACCTGAAGATTTTTGAGCGCCTCGGCCTCGAAGTCGTCCCGGTCACCGCCACCGCCGGCGCCATGGGCGGGTCCAAGAGCGAGGAATTCCTGCACCCGACCGAGATCGGCGAGGACACATTCGTGCGCTCGGCCGGCGGCTACGCGGCCAACGTCGAGGCCGTCACCACGGTGGTGCCCGCGGACATCGACTTTTCCAACGCTCCGGCCGCGGAGGTCCGCGATACCCCGGACACGCCCACGATCGAAACGCTCGTCGACGCCGCCAACGCCCTGGCCCCCCGCAGCGAGGCCGACGGCGGTGCCTGGACCGCCGCGGACACGCTCAAGAACGTGGTCCTCGCCGTCACCCTGCCCACCGGCGAACGCCAGCTCGTCGTCATCGGCGTGCCCGGCGACCGCGGTGTGGACCTCAAGCGCGTCGAAGCGAACATCGGCGCCTTCCTGCCCATCGGCGGTGAAATCACGCTTGAGGCCGCAAATGAGGAAGACCTCAAGAAGCAGGCCCTCCTGGTCAAGGGCTACATCGGCCCCGGCCTGTCCCTGGACGCGCCGCTGCTCGGTGCCGAGGCCGCCTCGAAGCTGCTCTACCTTGTTGATCCCCGTGTGGTCCGCGGCTCCGCCTGGGTCACCGGCGCGAACGAGGCCGGCAAGCACGTCTTTGGCCTGGTCGCCGGCCGCGACTTCGGCTGGGACGGCGTGATCGAGTGCACCGAGGTGCGCGCCGGCGACGAGGCCCCGGACGGTTCCGGCCCGCTGGAAACCGCCCGCGGCATCGAGATGGGACACATTTTCCAGCTGGGCCGCAAGTACGCCGAGGCACTGGATTTGAAGGTCCTGGACCAGAACGGCAAGCAGGTCGTCGTGACCATGGGCTCGTACGGCGTCGGCGTCACCCGCGCGGTGGCCGCCCTGGCCGAATCCAACCACGATGACAAGGGTCTGGTCTGGCCGCGCGCCGTCGCACCGGCGGACGTCCACGTCGTCGCGGTCGGCCGCGGCGAGGAGATCTTCGCCGCCGCCGAGCAGCTGTCCCTTGAGCTTGAGGCCGCCGGCCTCGAGGTCATCTACGACGACCGCCCCAAGGTGTCTCCGGGCGTCAAGTTCGGCGACGCCGAGCTCGTGGGCGTCCCCACCATCCTCGCCGTCGGGCGCGGACTGGTGGACGGCGTCGTGGAGATCAAGGACCGCCGCAGCGGCAATGCCGAGAACGTGGCCGTGGACAAGGCTGTTGAGTACGTGGTCAACGCCGTCCGCAACAACTGACCGCGACCGGCGTTGCAGGGAATGGTCTCCGGACTTGAATCGATCCAGCTCGCCACGCTGATCCTGGTGGTGGTGGCCGGTTTCGCCGCCGGCTGGGTGGACGCCGTGGTGGGCGGCGGCGGCCTGATCCAGCTGCCGGTCATGCTGCTGATCCCCGGGATCAGCCCGGTGCAGGCGCTGGCGACGAACAAGATGGGTTCCATCTTCGGCACCACAACCAGCGCCATCACCTTCTACCGCCGGGTCCGCCTGGACCTGCGCACCGCGGTGCCGATGGCGGTGATCGCGCTGGCCGGCAGCTTCGGCGGGGCGGTGCTGGCAGCATCCCTGCCGGCCAGTGTGTTCAAGCCCATCATCGTGGCGGCGCTGGTCGCCGTCGCGCTGTTCACCGCGTTCCGTCCCAACGTTGGGGAGCTGACCAAGCTCCGGCACGACGGGCACCGGCACTACGTTGTAGCCTGCTTGATCGGGGCTGTGATCGGGTTCTACGACGGCATGATCGGCCCGGGCACAGGCTCCTTCCTGATCATCGCGCTGGTGTCCGCAATGGGCTACGCCTTCCTGGAAGCCAGCGCCAAGGCCAAGATCGTCAACATGGCCACCAATGCCGGCGCCTTGCTGTTCTTCCTGCCGCACGGCTCGCTGCTGTGGGGTCTCGGCCTGGTCCTCGGCGCCGCGAACATGGCCGGAGGCTACCTCGGCGCCCGGACCGCCGTCAGCCAGGGCAGCAAGTTCATCCGGATCGTGTTCCTCGTGGTGGTAGGGGCGCTGATCATCAAGCTTGGCTCCGACGTCTTCCACGACGTCTTCGCCTAGCGCGACCGTCCGGCCGGCCCCCCGACCGTCCGGCCGGCCCCCCGGCCGGCCGGACGGAGTCCCGGTCCGGAAGGACTCCCCGTCCGCTGGCCACGAGCGTAGCATACAGCTATGTCAGCACCTTTTGAACGCTACGGCGATGCCCTGGCAGCCGCGTCCCGGCACGCAAGCCAGTGGCTGGAGAGCCAGCAAACACGCCAGGTCGGCCCCCGGCTGACCGCGGCCGACCTTGCCGCCGACTTCGGCGGCCCGCTGCCGGAGGCGGGGACGCCGGCCGCCGACGTGGTGGACTACTTGGCGGCCAAGGCCGAACCCGGGCTGATGGCCATGCCCTCCGGACGGTTCTTCGGCTGGGTGATCGGCGGCACCCTGCCGGCCGCGCTGGCCGCGGACTGGCTGGTCAGCGCCTGGGACCAGAACGCCGGGTTGCGGTTCGCCACGCCCGCCACGGCGGCCATCGAGGAAGCCGCCGGTAAATGGCTGCTCGACCTGCTGGGCCTCCCGAAAGACGCTGACGTCGGCTTCGCCACCGGCGCCACGATGGCCAACTTCACCGGTCTGGCCGCCGCGCGGTGGCGGCTGATGGCCGACGCCGGCTGGGACCTCGACGCGGAGGGGCTCGCCGGCGCACCCCGCATCCAGTGCTTTGTAGGCCAGGAGCGGCACGACACGATCGACCTCGGTCTGCGGTACCTGGGGCTGGGGCGGCCCACGGTGGTTCCGGCGGACCGGCAGGGCCGCATCGACCCGGCCGAGCTCGACCGCGCCCTGACCGGTGCCTCAGGCGGTCCCGAAGCACCCGTTCGCACCCCGATGCTGGTCTGCCTGCAGGCCGGGAATCTGCACTCCGGCGCGTTTGATCCCTTCACGGAGGCCATCGCCGTCGCAAAAGCCCACGGCGCCTGGGTCCATGTGGACGGCGCGTTCGGGCTCTGGGCCGCCGCGGTGCCGGAGCTTGCGGCCCTGACCGCCGGCGTGGCGGGCGCCGACTCCTGGGGCACCGACGCGCACAAGACCCTCAACGTGCCCTACGACTGCGGGATCGCGGTGGTCCGGGATACCCAGGCGCTGCGCTCGGCCATGGGCGTGCACACCAGCTACCTGATCCAGGACGCGGACGGCGCGGCCGACCCCTTCGAGTCCGTGCCGGAGCTGTCCCGCCGGGCCCGCGGCGTGCCGGTCTGGGCCGCGCTGAAGTCGCTCGGCCGCGAAGGGGTCGCCGGCCAGGTCCGGGGGCTGGTGCTGAACGCCAAGGAACTGGCGGAACGGCTGTCCACACTCGACGGCGTCGAGGTGCTCAACGACGTCGACTACACCCAGGTCTCGCTGGCCTTCGGCGACGACGCCACCACCCTGGCGGTGACGGCGCAGGTCATCGCCGACGGACGCGTCTGGATGTCCGGATCACGCTGGCAGGGCCGGGACATCCTGCGGATATCGGTGAGCAACTGGAGCACGGACGACGCCGACGTGGCGGCCGCCGTCGACGCCGTACGGGACGCAGTCGCAACAGTCCGGTCCCACGGCTAGGGCTAGCCTGCGGGGCTAACGGCCTGCCCGGGCGCGGGCAGCTCGTGCGGGGCCGGCAGCCTGGGAAGGGTGTTCCCGGCGAGGGTGCTGGCGACCCAGAGGGAGCGGGCGACGTCGCCGCCGTGGTTGCGTTTGGCCGCGTACCAGAGCGCGTTCTCCACCTCGCGGGCCACGGCCCACTGCCGGGCGATCTCGCCGTCGAGCCCGGCGGCGGCGCTGAAGTCGAAGCAGCGCTCCAGCAGGGCCTCGCCGGGGCTTGAGCGGGGGAGCTCGGCCAACCGGTTCCAGAGCAGCGGGGCCACCGCGAACTCGGCTTCGCCGACCATGGGCTGCGGGTCGATCGCCTTGAAGTCGCCTGCCGCGGCGCCTCGGGGACCGGACAGCGCCGGAGCGCCCTCACGGGCGAGAATGTTCAGGAAGTGCAAATCGGTGTGGACCAGCACGTCCGTGCCGGACCGCCGGCCGACGGCGCCGCGGGTCTGGCAGACCTCCAGGGCCGCCTCCAACAGCCAGCGCGGGAAGGGCCGGCCCAGCCGTTCCCAGCTCTCCGGCAGTTCGTCGCTCCACCGCTCGGCGCAGGCCGCGATGTGTTCGAACCCGCTCCACTCCGGCCGGCCGTCCGGCGGCAGGGACAGCCGGCGCACCACGCCGCCCCACACCGGCACCGCCACGTCCAGGGGCTCGTCCTGCAACGAGCGGCCGGCGTCCAGGCGCTCCAGCAGCAGCGACCCGGAGTCGGGGTGGTTTGCCAGCAGCCGGACCGCCCCGTTCCCGTTCCAGAGGGCAAGGGCCTGCGGTTCGACGAGCGCTTCGTCGTGCGGATAGGCAATTTTGAGGACGGCAGCCTCCCAGGGGCCGGAGCCGGTGGCATCCCCGGGGCCGGGACGGGCGGCCCGCCGGACCGGGATCACGATGGCGCCGTGGCCGCTCCAGGGCAGCGCGCCGGCAACGAGGTCAGGCTCGAGCTGCCAGTCGTCCAGGCGCTGCACCACCAGGCGGGGGAGTGACGCTAACCAGGCCCGGCCCTCGGCACTGCTGCCATAGCGGCGGGTGAGCGAGGGCGGAATCTGGACGGCTGCCGGGGTTCTCATCGGCTCCAGCGTAGTTGCCGAAGCTTAGGCGGTAATGCCGCTGGCGCCCAGCCAGCTGCCGATCAGGAACGTCGCGACGAGCGCCGCAGCGCCGCCAATGACCACCCGGATTGCGGCCTTGGTCTTCGAGCCGCCGCCGATCCAGGCGCCGATGGCTCCGGTCGCGGCCAGCGCCACGAGCACGGCGGCGAAGGTCAGCGGGACGCGGATATTTTCCGGCGGCAGCAGGATGGCCAGCATGGGCAGGATGGCACCGATCAGGAAAGCGATGGCGGAGGCGAAGGCGGCGTGCCAGGGGCTGACGATGTCCGTTTCGTCAATGTGCAGCTCGGCCGACAGGTGCGCGCCCAGGGCGTCATGGGCGGTCAGCTCGGTGGCCACCTGGTGGGCGGTATCCGCGCTGAGGCCCTTGCCCTGGTAGATGGCGGCGAGTTCGGCCAGTTCCTCTTCGGGCTGTTCGGCCAGTTCGCGGCGTTCTTTTTCGATCAGCGCCTGCTGGCTGTCCTTCTGGCTGCTGACCGAGACGTACTCGCCCAGGGCCATGGAGATGGCGCCGCCCACGACGCCGGCGGTGCCCGCGATGAGGATCGGCCCTGAATCCGTGGTGACGCCGGCGACGCCGACCACGATCGCGGCGACGGACACGATGCCGTCGTTCGCGCCCAGGACGCCGGCGCGGAGCCAGTTGAGGCGGTGCGCGATGTCGTTGCGATGGGGCTCGTTGTCGTGAAGGGCTGCTGCGCTGCTGGGTTCCATGCCTACAGCAAATCACTGGCGGCCCCGGGTGGCCAGTATTGGAAGGCTAAGCAAATTAAGCCGGGCCTTGCTTAGGCGGCCGCGGGGCGGCCGGGGAACGGCCGGTGTCAGGCCGGCGTCAGTCCGCGGGCAGGGTGGGGAACGACGCCGGATCGGCGGCCAGTCCGGGCACCGGCCCCGGTGTCGCGCCCCAGAGGACGGACCGGCGGGCGGCGCCGAGCAGCCCCGAGATGGCCCATCTCCGGGTCTCGCCGTCGCTGAGGGCGACGAGATCCCCGTAGGCGGGCAGCGAGGCGGCCTCCAGCGCGGCCAGTCCCGGCCCTGGGGCGCCGAGGAAGGAAGGGTTCAGGGCGTACCCCGGTTCCCGGGGCGGCATGGGGGCGCAGTGCGACCGGCTGAGGGCTTCGGCGCCTGCCACAAGGGCCTCGTGCCGCGCCAGCTGGGCGGCGGCGGATTTAGCCGCTGCGCCGTCCAGGCGGGTCAGCGCCACCTGGTAGCCGTAGACAGTCTCCAGCTCGGTGCGGACCAGGGCGGCCAGGGCGTCCGGAAGGTCGGCGCCCGGCAGGCCGGAGTCCGGCCGGCCAGCGTCCGCAGCGGGGGATGCACTGCTGCGGAAGGCTGCAGCCGACGGCGGCGCGGTCCCGGCGGGACAGGATCCGGCTGCGGGGGACTGGACGGCCGGGACCGGGCCAAGGGACGCCGGTGCCGGGTCCGGGGCCCCGGCAGCGGCGGCGAGGGAGGACGACTGTAGCAGCTGGGCGGTCCCGACGGCGGCCAGCAACCTGGCCATTCCGCCGTCGGCCGCGGCGGCATCGGAAAGCCGCTGCCGCCCGCTCGTTGCGAGGTCCGCAGCCAGCCCGGCGGCGGTGCCCGGGACGGCAGGGCGGGTCGGAGAACCCGTCGGCGACGGCGCGGCTGCCGGCGTCTGACCCGGGCGCAGCAGGGCCCGGGCCTGGGTTGTCAGCAAGCTCACAGTACGTGTCACGGCGGACCGGACGGCGGCTGTTGCGGCGGGGCCCGCGGTGCCGGAGGGGGCGGCGCCAAGCTGTTCGCTGGCGGTCCGCAACTGCAGGGCGGCGGCCAGGGCAGAGGCGCGGGCCTGCTCCGAAAAGGGCGGTTCCGGCGGTTTCAGCGGGGCTCCGGGCCTAAAAACGATGCCCAGGCTCACCACCACGAGGGCCACGCAGACGAGGAGGGCGAGCCGGGGGAGGTGCCCGGGCAGCCGGACCCACCGCCGTTCTTGCCCGCTGTCGTCTTTCACAACAGACCATGTTGTCATGGCTGGCCTGCCGGCCGGGAACTGAAGTGCACCACGGCGCCGGGAATATCGCTACGCTAGTACACACAACATCATCTAGCGGGAGGCGGGCGGCATCATGACCAACGCAGAAGCCACGACTTCGACAGACCGGACCGGGACGGGGAAGGCTGACGCCGCTCCCGCTCACAACCTGGAGGCCGAGCGCCTGCACGCGCTCCTTGAGCCTGCAGTCCTGGCGAACCGGCTGTACCTGGAGGACGTTTCCATCCACATTGCCGGCGCCAACCGGGTGGTCCACGTAGTGGTGGACCTGCCGCAGGAGGAGACTGGCGGCGTCAGCCTTGACGTCATTGCCGAGATTTCCAAGACCCTCTCGGACATCCTGGACAACGATCCGAGCACCGACTCGCGCCCCTACGACCTTGAGGTGTCCTCGCCCGGCGTCGGGCGGCCGCTCACCGAGGAGCGGCACTGGCACCGTGCCCGCGGTCGCCTCGTCACGGTCAACGTGATCCAGGGCGACAACATCACCGGCCGCATCCAGTCCGTGGACGACGGCGGCGTGACCCTGGTCCCGGAGCTGGCGGTCAAAAAGGGAATGAAGCCCAAGCAGGGCGACCCCGTGAAACTTCCTTTCGACAGGATCCGTAGTGGAAAAGTCGAGATAGAGTTCAGCCACCTCGCAGAGGCCGGTCTGGAGAACGACAATGGACCTTCCGAGGAGGCCTAATGGATATTGACATGAGCGCACTGAGACTCCTGGAGCGTGAGCGCGAAATCCCGCTGGATCTCCTGATTCCGACCATCGAGCAGGCACTGCTGGTGGCCTACCACAAGACGCCGGGGGCCTTCGAAAAGGCCCGCGCTGAGCTTGACCGCAAGAGCGGCCACGTGACCATCTGGGCCACCGAAATCGACGACGACGGCGCCCCGATCGGCGAGTTCGAGGACACCCCGGCCGGCTTCGGACGCATCGCGGCGAGCACCGCGCGGCAGATCATCCTGCAGCGCCTCCGCGACGCCGAGGATGACAACGTGCTGGGCCAGTTCAAGGGCCGGGAGGGCGAACTCGTCGCCGGCACCATCCAGCAGGGCAACAACCCGCACATGATCCAGGTCAACCTCGGAACGGTGGAGGCACTGCTGCCGCCGCCCGAGCAGGTTCCCGGCGAGAAGTACACCCATGGCAACCGGCTCCGCGCGTTCGTGATCGACGTGCACCGCGGCACCAAGGGCCCCTCCATCACGCTGTCCCGGTCCCACCCCGGGCTGGTCCGGAAGCTGTTCGAGCTGGAAGTCCCGGAGATTGCGGACCGCTCGGTCGAAATCGTCGCGCTGGCCCGCGAGGCCGGCCACCGCACCAAGATCGCGGTGAAGGCGAACACCCCCGGCATCAACGCCAAGGGTGCCTGCATTGGCGAAATGGGTTCGCGTGTCCGGGCCGTGATGACCGAACTGAACGACGAAAAGATCGACATCGTCGACTACAGCGACGATCCCGCCTCGTTCATCGCCAGCGCGCTCTCGCCGTCGCGAGTGAATTCGGTCACCATCACGGACGAGGCCACCCGGTCCGCCCGTGTGGTCGTGCCGGACTACCAGCTGTCCCTCGCCATCGGCAAGGAAGGCCAGAATGCACGCCTGGCCGCCAAGCTCACCGGCTGGCGGATCGACATCGTCTCCGACGCCGCGGAGAACCGCGACAAATAACGGTGGTTCGGGGCCGTCCCGCGGCACCCGCACCCGCGGCCCTTCCGGGGTTCCCGCTCAGCCCCCGTTTCGGGTGACGGGGCCCGGAGGGGCTAGAATAGACATGACCGCGCCTAACGGCCGGTGTCCGCGTGCCTTCGACGCGACCGGTTTTCCGACCGGAGCCGGGGGCCGGCAGATGCGTACTGGCAGGAAGATACTCGTAGTGGCAGAAGTGCAACACCTCGGGAATCAGCCGCAGCGCACCTGCATCGGATGCCGGAAGAAGGGTCTGCGGTCGGAGTTAATTCGGCTCGTCGCCGACGCCAGCGGTACATCCGCTGTCGTGGTGGATGAACGACGCCGGATGACTGGCCGGGGTGCATGGCTGCACCCCAGCGAAAAGTGCCTGGCACTGGCGGTTAAACGTCGAGCGTTCGGACGCGCCCTCAATGGCGCTGCCGGAACCGCCGACGTCGAACGCCGGATCATGGCAGGCACGCAAGCAGTGGACACCCCGGTGGCCGCAGCAACAACCGTCCAACCTGAAAGCGGGTCAGAAAACTGATGGAAACCCGATGAGTTCCCAGCGATGAGTGCGCAACGATGACAACTTTGTTGCGCTCTGCAATGGGCCTTTCAGCTGCAATCGCGGCGGAGGCCCGCAGTAAGAAGTAGACGGTTCGTGCCTGGCTCGGTGCGGACCGAGACAGGAGAAATGTGGCCAAGGTCCGCGTACATGAGCTTGCAAAAGAGCTCGGTATTACTTCCAAAGATGCAGTAACCAAACTGCAGGAACTGGGCGAATTCGTTCGCTCCGCCTCTTCCACCATTGAGGCCCCCGTTGTGCGGAAACTCCGCAACGCCTACCCCGACGCGCCTGCCGCTTCGAAGTCCGAAGCGCCCGCGTCCGCCCCCAAGGCCAGCCCCGCAGCGACACGACCGGCGCCCGCGCCGGCTCCGGCCGCGCCGAAGGCCGCCGAAACCAAGACTGAAGCTCCGGCTCCGTCGGCTCCTTCGGCTCCGGCCGAGGCGCCTGCAGCAGCGGCACCCGCCGCCGCTCCGGCTGCCGAGGCCCCGGCGGCTCCCTCCGCCGGCGCCAAGCCCGGCGCACGTCCGGCACCGAAGGCTGAAACCCCGGCTGCTCCGGCGCGCCAGGGCGGCTCGGCGCCGCGTCCGGGCGGACCTCGCCCCGGCAACAACCCGTTCGCCACGTCGCAGGGCATGCCCCGCGGCCGCGGCGGCGACAACGAACGCACCTCGCGTCCGGGCAACAACCCGTTCGCTCCCTCCCAGGGCATGCCGCGTCCGGGCGGAAGCCGCACCGAGGGCGAACGCCCCGGCGGCCCCCGTCCCGCAGCAGGCGCTGGTGGTCCCCGTCCGGGCGCACCCCGTCCGGCCGGCGCTGCCGGTGCACGTCCGGGCGCTCCGCGTCCGGCCGGCGCTCCCGGCGCACGTCCCGGAGCCGGCGGAAACCGTCCGACTCCCGGCATGATGCCCAACCGCACCGAACGCCCCGCACCCGCTGGTGCCGGCCGTCCCGGTGGCGGCGGGCGTGGCCCCGGCCGCCCGGGTGGCGCTCCCGGAACCGGTGCTCCCGGTGCCGGCGGCGGCGCTCCGGCCGGCGGTGGCTTCGGCAAGGGTGGCCGCGGTCGCGGTGGCACCCAGGGTGCCTTCGGCAAGGGCGGCGCAGGCCGCGGCAAGCAGCGCAAGTCCAAGCGTGCAAAGCGCCAGGAACTTGAGCAGATGAGTGCTCCGTCGCTGGGTGGCGTGAGCGTACCCCGCGGCGACGGCAACACCATTGTCCGGCTCCGGCGCGGCTCGTCCATCACGGACTTCGCCGACAAGATCGAGGCAAACCCCGCAGCACTGGTGACGGTCCTGTTCCACCTCGGCGAAATGGCCACGGCCACGCAGTCGCTGGACGAGGAAACCTTTGCCCTGCTGGGCGAGGAGCTTGGCTACAAGCTCCAGGTCGTCTCGCCGGAGGACGAGGAGCGCGAGCTCCTCTCCGGCTTCGACATTGACTTCGAAGCAGAGCTGGAAGCCGAAGGCGACGAAGAGCTCGAAGCGCGTCCTCCGGTAGTCACCGTCATGGGTCACGTTGACCACGGTAAGACCCGGCTGCTCGATGCCATCCGCAAGTCCGACGTTATGGCGGGCGAGCACGGCGGCATCACGCAGCACATCGGTGCTTACCAGGTCACGCACAACCACGAGGGCACCGATCGCAAGATCACCTTCATCGATACCCCGGGCCACGAGGCGTTCACCGCCATGCGTGCCCGTGGTGCGAAGGTCACCGACATCGCCATCCTCGTGGTCGCAGCGGACGACGGCGTGATGCCGCAGACCATTGAAGCCCTCAACCACGCCCAGGCGGCCAACGTGCCGATCGTCGTGGCCGTGAACAAGATCGACAAGGAAGGCGCCAACCCGGACAAGGTCCGCGGCCAGCTGACCGAGTACGGACTGGTTCCGGAAGAGTACGGTGGCGACACCATGTTCGTGGAGGTCTCTGCCCGCCAGAACCTCAACATCGACGAGCTGCTCGAGGCAGTCCTGCTCACCGCAGACGCTGCCCTGGACATGCGAGCCAACCCGAACAAGGACGCCCGCGGTATCGCGATTGAAGCCAACCTGGACAAGGGCCGCGGCGCGGTTGCCACCGTCCTGGTCCAGTCCGGTACGCTGCACGTCGGCGACACGATCGTGGCAGGCACGGCCCACGGCCGCGTCCGCGCCATGTTCGACGACGACGGCAGCGCGCTGACCGAGGCCGGCCCGTCCCGCCCCGTGCAGGTGCTGGGTCTGTCCAACGTCCCGCGTGCCGGTGACACCTTCTTCGTGACCGCTGACGAGCGTACCGCCCGCCAGATCGCCGAGAAGCGTGAAGCCGCAGACCGCAACGCCGCCCTGGCCAAGCGCCGCAAGCGCATCAGCCTGGAAGACTTCGACCAGGCCGTCGCCGAAGGCAAGATCGACACCCTCAACCTCATCCTCAAGGGTGACGTTTCCGGTGCCGTCGAAGCCCTCGAAGACGCGCTGCTGAAGATCGATGTCGGCGAAGGCGTCCAGCTCCGTGTTATCCACCGCGGTGTCGGTGCGATCACGCAGAACGACGTCAACCTGGCAACGGTCGACTCCGCCGTCATCATCGGCTTCAACGTCAAGCCCGCCGAGCGTGTTGCCGAACTGGCAGACCGCGAAGGCGTGGACATGCGCTTCTACTCCGTCATCTACGCAGCAATCGATGACATCGAAGCAGCCCTCAAGGGCATGCTCAAGCCGGAGTACGAAGAGGTCCAGCTTGGTACCGCAGAGGTCCGCGAAGTGTTCCGTTCTTCCAAGTTCGGCAACATTGCAGGCTCGATCGTCCGCTCCGGTGTTATCCGGCGCAACGCGAAGGCCCGCATCAGCCGCGACGGCAAGATCATCGGCGACAACCTCACCGTTGAGACGCTCAAGCGCTTCAAGGACGACGCCACCGAGGTCCGCACGGACTTCGAGTGTGGTATCGGTCTTGGCTCGTACAACGACATCAACGAAGGTGACATCATCGAGACCTTCGAGATGCGCGAAAAGCCGCGCGTCTAGTCGGTCCGCCTTTGGCGAATCAGTAGCAAGAGGTGCGGGGCCGTTGGATTTCTTCCGGCGGCCCCGCCCCTTCGCCGGACGGTTTTCGATCTTCGATCGCAAACCGTCCGGCTCCGTCAGCGGTGTCAGCCTTCCCAATGCTCGCAAGCTCGCATCGGGGCCCTCGGCTGCCACCTTAGATGCCACCCGCCAAAGGCCGCCGGAAAAAATCCAACGGGAGTCCGTCGTAGACTCGCCGTAGTGCGTGGCAGAAAACTGAAACGAGCGACCCCGCCTCACAGGCGCCGTCGTACATCCAAATTTTTTAGGAGTGGAAATGGCTGATCCCGCACGGGCTGCCAAGTTGGCGCAGCGGATTAAAGTTGTCGTTGCTGAGGCTTTGGGTCGGAGGGTCAAGGATCCCCGGTTGGAGGGCGTGACCGTGACCGACGCTCGCGTGACCAACGACCTGCAGCATGCCACGGTCTACTACACCGTCTTCGGCGACGAGGTAGCCCAGGCCGACGCGGCCAAGGGGCTGGAGAAAGCCAAGGGCGTGCTGCGCCAGGAAGTCGGCCGTAACATCACCGTCCGGCTGACGCCGACGCTGGAATTCGTCGCCGACCAGATCCCCGTGGTGGCTTCCAACCTTGAGGAGCTCCTGCGGGCCGCCAAGAAGCGCGACGCTGAAGTGGCAGCCCTTGCCGCCAGCGCCAAGCACGCCGGTGACGCCGATCCGTACAAGAGCGACATCCCCGAAGATGTCGAGCTCGACGAAGAGGACTTCGACGAAGACGACTTTGACGAGGAAAACAAGGACCTCAGCGCTGGCGCCGACATCGACGAAGACCGCAACAAATAAGCTTCCAGCAGCACTGGCCGGACCCGGAGAAGGGTCCGGCCAGTTTTGTATCTGGGCTCCGGGGACTTTGGACTCTATGCCCGCAAGGCTCTGGAGCGTCGTATGGAGGCATGACTGCGGGCGAGCGGAACGGCGGCGAAGGGCCGTGACCACTGCGCTGCTGAAGTGCCCGCAGTGCGGTACCACCAACCGGATTCCGGCTACGGCGGTCGGGCACCCGCGCTGCGGCAAATGCCGCCGGGATCTGCCGTGGATTGTTGAGGCCGGCGACGCCGACTTCGCCGCCGTCGCGGAGCAGTCCCCGGTTCCCGCGCTGGTCGACTTCTGGGCGGCGTGGTGCGGTCCGTGCCGGATGGTCAGCCCGGTGCTGGACAAACTGGCGCAGGAACGCGCGGGCCAGGTCAAGCTCGTCAAGGTGGACGTGGACAAGTCGCCGGCCCTGTCCCGGCGCTTCGATGTGCAGGCGATTCCCACGATGCTGGTGATCTCGAACGGCACAGTGGTGGCGCGGCAGGCAGGAGCCCCGCCGGCCGCAGCCCTGCGCAGCTGGCTGGACGGCGCGCTGGCAGCCCGGCCCGGAGGGGGCACGCCATGACTGAAATCCTGCGCTACGAGGTGGGGTCCGGAACGGTTCTGGTGGAGGTCGACGAGGGCAGCTTCGGCGTCGAACGTCCGGCGCGAAATGAGCTGGGAATCCTCGACGCGGGGCGACGGCTGGAGGACGCGCTTGCCGCCGTGCGGCCGGCCGCCAGGGCCGCCGCCGAGGTGATGCGGGAACTGGCTCCCGAACATTTGGAACTCCAGTTCGGCGTGAAGTTGGCCGGGGAAGCCGGTGCCATCATCGCGAGGAACTGTTCCGAAGGGCACTTTATCGTCAAGATGTCCTTCACCGCGCCGGCGTCGCAGCCGATGCCGCCGGACGACGAAATCCAGCTCTGAACCCTGTTTGCCAAACCACCCAGTCTGCCAAACCGGTCCGCCGGCCCGGGGCGCCGGCGGACTCAGGCCGCTGCGCCGAACCGCTGCCTTAGCGCCGCCGTCGGGCGCCCAGGCCACCCAGCAGCGGGGAACCCATCCCCAGCAGGAAGCCAAAGTCATACCAGTTGCCCGCGCGTCCCGTGTTGTAGAAAGGGAACTCCCGCCAGGCCCCGAAGACGTGCGCGATCAGGACAATCCAGGCCGTGAGCCCGTTCCAGATGCCCCACAACAAGTCCTGCCACCACATGAGGTCCTCCTCCCAGGCCGACCGCGCACCCGCCGTGAATCCGCCCGCACCCGCGTCCGGTCAGGCTACTGCCTGGTGCGTCCGGGCGGTAGGACTAAAGGTCCGCGGCGCGGGCGGGAAGCCGGCCCAGGCCTTCCACGAGTTCCGCTTGGCTGCCGCACAGGGCAATCCGGATCCAGCCTTCGCCGATCGAGCCGAAGGCGGTGCCCGGAGCGAAGGACACCCCGGAGTTGGCGAGGAAGCGCCGCACCCAGGCGCGGACGTCGCCTCCGCTGACGTGCGAAACGTCCGCCCAGAGGTAGAAGGCGCCCTGCGCGGTCAGGAAGGGGATGCCCTTGGATTCCAGGACGGCGGAGGCGGCGTCCCGGTTGGCGCGGTAGCGGGCGTGGGCATGGCTGACGTAGTCCTGCGGACCGGTCAGGGCTGCCAGGGCGGCGTACTGCGAGGGCGACGCGACACAGGAAACGATCGCCTCCATCACGTTGTTCATCTGCTGCTCGAGGCCGGGCGGGCAAATCAGCGCCCCGATCCGCAGCCCGGTAAGCCCGTAGGTCTTGGACAGGGTCAGCGAAGTGAACACCCGGGCCTCGCCGGGGACATCGCTGTCGAAGCGGGCCGGGCTGATGTGCGGGACGTCGTAGGTGAAGGCCTCGTAGCATTCGTCCGAGATGATCCACAGGTCGTGCCGCCGGGCCAGGTCCACGAGGCTGCGGGTGAGTTCCTCGCCGAGGACTGCGCCCAGCGGGTTGGACGGGGAGTTAAGCATCAGGACCTTGGTCCGCGGCGTGATCAGCGCTTCGATGTCCTCGATCCTCGGCTGGAAGTCGTGGTCCGGGTAGAGCGGGTACTCGACGGGCACGGCGTGCAGCAGGCGGCTGGTCATCGCAAACGTCGGGTAGCCGGGATTGGGGATCAGGATCTCGTCGCCGGGGGAGAGCAGCAACGTCATCGCGAAGTGCAATCCCTGTTGGGCGCCGTCGACGACGTACACGCGGTCTGCGCCCACCGGCGTCGCGTTGTGCTCCCGGAACCTGGCCGCGAAGGCCTCCCGCAGCGCCGGGATGCCGGCGTTGGGGGTGTAGTTGGTCTCGTCCCGGTCCAGGCACGCCATTCCCGCCTCGAGGATATGGCGGGGGAGCGCGAAGCCCGGCTCGCCAATGCTCAACACGATCGCGCCGGGGGTGTGCCAGGCAGCTTCGGTGATCTCCCGGATCTGGTTGACGGGAACGTTGCGGACGTGGGCGGCGAGCTCAGGCATGTCTGCCATCCTAGCCGCCGGCGGCATCCGGGCGCGGGCGTCCGCGCCGGGGCCAGTCGCGGCGCGGATATACTGGGAGGCGTGCTTTCTGGACTGGTGATAGTGGACAAGCCGCAAGGCTGGACCAGCCACGATGTGGTTGGACGGATGCGGCGGATCGCCGGTACCCGAAAGGTGGGCCACGCCGGCACCCTGGACCCCATGGCGACGGGGGTGCTGGTGCTCGGTATCAACAAGGCCACCCGCCTCTTGACCTATATTGTGGGGACCTCCAAGACCTACTCCGCTACCATCCGCCTTGGCGAGTCGACCGTCACGGACGACGCCGAGGGCGAGGTCACTGCCACCCGCAGTGCCGCCGCAGTCACCGAAGACGGCGTCCGGGCCGGCGTCGCCGCCCTGACCGGCGAGATCCAGCAGGTGCCCAGCAGCGTCAGCGCCATCAAGGTCAACGGCGAGCGTGCCTACGCCCGGGTCCGTTCCGGCGAGGACGTCAAACTTGCCGCACGGCCGGTGACGATCCACCGCTTCGATATCCACGAACTCCGCCGCGCGCAGGACGGCGAGGTCCTGGACCTGGACGTGACCGTGGAGTGCTCCTCCGGCACGTACATCCGGGCCCTTGCCCGCGACCTTGGCGACGCCCTGGGGGTGGGCGGCCACCTGACTGCGCTGCGCCGGACCCAGGTGGGGCCCTACACGCTGGACCAGGCCCGCACCCTGGAACAGCTGGCCGACGAACTGGAAGTCCTGGAGATGTCGCAGGCCGCCCGGGCGCTGATGCCCAACCGCGAGCTCACCGCGGAGGAAACCATAGAACTGTCCTTCGGCCGCCGGATCGCGGCCGGTCCCGCCGCCGGCACGCCGGATGCCGCGACGGCGGAGCAGCCTGCGGCAGCCTTCGCGCCGGACGGCTCGCTCGTGGCGCTGCTGGCCGACGCCGGAAGCTACGCCAAGCCGGTACTGGTCTTCGCGCCGGACAATGAAAAGCCCGCTGCGGGGAAGGCCGCCGCCGCAGCGCTTCCCGCGGCCCAGCCCGCTGTCGAGCCCGCCGTCGAGCCCGCCGTCGCAGAGCCGGAAGGCTAGCCGTGGACGCATATTTCTACATCATCCTGGTGGTGGGGCTGCTCTCAACCTTCCTTTGCGTTGGCGCCGGCGTCCTGAAAAAGGCGCCGAACGATGCCACCATCCTGTCGGTGGCCGCCGTCGAGCTGTCCCTGCTGGTCTACCTCGTCGGATCCATCGTCCGGGTCGCGTCGGGGGAGCAGATCGCTGGGGAGCCCTGGGAGTTTTGGGGCTATCTCGTCACGGCGCTGATGCTTCCGGTCGGCGCGGTGTACTGGGCCATCCTGGAACGCACCCGGTGGAGCAACTTCGTGCTGGCGGCCGTCGGCGTCACCGCCCTGGTGATGGCGGCTCGAATGAACCAGATCTGGTACTGACGTGGAAGAGGCAAAGAAGAACATGATGGCTTCACAGCAGGACACCGGGGACGCCGCAGGGACCGCAGGGGCCGACGGCGCAGGGACCGCAGGGCAGGGCGGGGTGGCGGCGAAGGACACCCGCAACACCGGCCCCGGCCGGCTGCTGATTGCCGTCTACGCGGTTTTCGCGCTCTCGGCAACCGCCCGGGCCGGCTACCAGATCCTGACCAAGTTCGCCGAGGCACCGCTCGCGTACCTGCTCTCCGCTTTCGCCGCCGTCGTGTACATCGTGGCGACCGTCTCCCTCGCGAAGGCCGGCCGCACCTGGTTCAAGGTGTCCGTGGCCGCCGTGCTGGTCGAGTTGATCGGTGTTTTGGTGGTCGGAGCGCTCAGCCTCTTCGACGCGGTGAACTTCCCGCACGAGACGGTCTGGTCCCTGTTTGGACGCGGCTATGGCTTCATCCCGCTGTTGCTGCCGATCCTTGGGCTCATCTGGCTTTACCGCCGCCGCCCGGCGCCGCAGCAGGCCTGACTGCGCCACTCGCTCAACCAGCCCGGTCTTCCTTCAAGCCCCCTAAGCCCCTGACGAGGGGTCCTTTGGCGTCCCGCCGCGGCGCCTGATAGTAAGCAAACTTGCCAAATGCATAGTAAGCATGCTTATTGTAGTGTCTGGTGCGGAAAGCCACAGCCTGTACCCACCGTTTGTCCACCGGAGCGAGGGAGGCAGCATGAGCAATGTGAACGCCGTTCCCCGAGCAACATGGGAACCTAAAACAGCAGGCGAGGGGCGCCGATGCGGGTGCCGCGAATGAGCACCGGCCCGGAAACGAAGAAGTGGCGGACTGATCAGCTTTTGTCCATGGCCGCGCGGGTGGTCGAGCGCCGCAAGGACCAGGCACTGGCGGCCCTGGGTCTGACACACGCCGCCGTGATCGCCCTGCAGGGGCTTGCCGCCGGGCCGCTGAACCAAGAGCAGCTGGCGCGCCGGATCGCGGTGCAGAGCCAATCCCTGGGGAAGGTCCTGGGCCGGCTCGAAGAGTCTGGACTCGTCACGCGAACCAAGGACCAGCGTGACCGGCGGCAGTTTTCCGTGGCCCTGACGGCTTCCGGCAGCGCGGCCTTAGCAACGGCGCACGAGATCGAACGCAACGCGCTGCCCGAGGACCTGGAAGGCTGGACCCACTTGCAACAGGACTTGGCCAGAATCCTGGCCGCTTTCGAGGTCCCCGGAAGCTCCTGACCGGGGGCCGTGACGGGGCCCGCCGGCGCGCGCCGCGACTCTTTGCTCAGCGGGCGGACGTTCGGCGGCTAGTTGCGCGGGCCGCACGAAGGCGGCAGCGGCGTGATCTCACGTGGTCGCCGTCGCCGGCGCTATTCAGCCCGGTCGCCGCCGTCGTCGGCGCTATTCAGCGCGGTCGCCGCCCTCGTAGCCGCTATTTGCCGTCGCCGTGCAGTTCCTCGGGCGCCTGAAGCCTGCGCCGGAGGGCAGGCCAGGCTGCCGCGAAGCCCGGATGCAATTCCTTGTCACTGACGCCCTCAAGGCTGACCCATTGCAGCTCGAGGCTTTCCGGATCACTGATGGCGGGTTCGAAGGGCTCCACGACTTTCGCGGCGACCGTTGTATAGGACCAATACCCGACGTCGAACACGGTGGTGAAGAGTACGCGGACGGATCCGGGCGGGACGGCGGCCTCTTCCTTGGCCTCCCGGAGCGCGCCGTTGACGGCGTCTTCGCCTTGATGCAGGGCGCCGCCGGGGAGTCCCCAGGTTCCGCCATGGTCGCTCCAAGTGGCGCGGTGCTGCAGCAGGACGCCCTTTTCCGCATCATGCACGAGCAGGCCCGCGGAACCGAAGCGTCCCCAGAAGCGGCCGTGCTCGCCCTCCACCCAGGCATCGCCGGGGTCCCGAGGCCCTAGCGGCCGTCGCGGATCGTGATAGGGGTTCCGAGGCGCTGCTTCCTGCTCTTCAGGCTTGGCGGCTGCGCTCGTCGGATCTTCGGCGGGGTTGTTTCGAGCGGGCTGCGGGGAGACTGAGCTGTCCATCTGGATAGTCTGTCATGCCGGCGACTGCGGGATCCTGGCGGGGGTCGGGCTGTTTCTAAAAGTGTCTTAGGCTCCTGGTTTGATGGATTTATGGGAATCAGTCCTGCTCTCGCCTTGTCTCCGGCCCATCGGCTCGGATATGGCGCACGCCGGGTGTCCGTGGCACGGGGTGTTTCGCTCCCGCACGACGATTTTGCCTGCTGTTCTGTTTCCGCAATTACTGTCGTAGGTCCCTGGTTGTATGGGTTCATGGGATCCAGCGCAGCTCTCACCTTTCCTCCGGCCACCCGGGCCGGTGGTGCTGCGCGGTGGGTGCCGGTGGTGCGGGGTGTGCTGCCCTGGCCCGGGGCGGGTGCCGGCTGTTCTGGTGCGTGCCCTGGTGCGGCTAATAGTGTCGTAGGTCAGCGGCAGGATTGATTCATGGGAACCAGCGCAGCTCTCACCGTTTCTCCGGCCACCCGGCCCGGTGATACTGCCCGCCCGGTCCCTGCACTGGGAAACATTCTGGGGCAGGTGCGGGAGCTGTGCGCGACGGCGGTTAGGGACGCGGCGCTGTTCGGGTTCGCGGAGGCCGCGGAGTACGCCGCCGGGGTCGAGGAACTCGCCCGGGGGCTGGAGTTCCTGCAGCTCGTTGGCGCGGCCGCGGTGGACCGGACCCGCAAGGAGGCCGCCGCCGCGGATTCCCCGGTCCTGGATGACGGTTACCGCAAGAGCGGGGACTTCCTCCGGGACCGGCTGCAGATCACCGGCACCGAAGCGCACCGGCGGCTGTCCCTGACCGCCGCGGTCCTGCCCCGCACCGGGATCACCGGCCAGATCCTCCCGCCCCTGCATGAGGAACTCGCCGCCGCCGTGGCCGCCGGGACCGTGCCGTCCCGGTCCGCGACCATCATCGCCCAGGCCCTGGACCGGGTCCGGCCCCTGTGCGACCCGGCCACGACCGCCCGGATGGAACACTCCCTCACCGCCACCGCGGCCGGGCACGATCCGGACTTCCTGGCCCGGGTCACCCGGCGCTGGCTGGACGCCATCGACCAGGACGGCGCCGAACCTTCCGAGGAGGTCCTGCGCCAGTTACAGGGCGCGTTCATCCGTAAACCCCGTCACGGCCTGCACCACCTGGAAATCTTCGCCACCACGGAACAATTCGAGACCCTCCTCACCGTGATGAACACCGCCACCAACCCCCGCACCACCGGCGCCGGGACAGCAAACGGCAGCCCGGCCGCTGCGGACAGTGGCGGGGCCAACGGCGGCGGGGAGGCCGGGGCGGACGGCGGCGGGGAGGCGGGGGCGGGCGTGACCGGGGAGGACGGGGCTGAGGGGTTCGTGCCGGGCGGGCTGGACTGGCGGTCCCGGCCGCAGAAATACCTCGACGGCCTGGTCGGCGGCTGCAAAATAGCCCTCGCGTCCGGCGCGCTGCCCGCCACCGGCGGACACCGGCCCCAGATCATGGTCACCATCGACTACCGCGACCTCCTCGAACGCCTCCAACACGCCACCAACACCAACGCTGACCCTGCCACCGACAGCCAGACAGGCCCGTTCGCCAGGGCCGTTGACGCCCGCGCCGGCGGACGCGGCACAGGTCCGTTCGGGTTCACCGGCACCGGGGCCGGTCCGTTCGGGTTCACCGGCACCGGGGCCGGTCCGTTCGGGTTCACCGGCACCGGGGACGCCGGCGGACGCGGCACACGCCCGATGGGGTTCACCGGTACCGGGACCCTGGCCTTCACCGGCCCCGTCACCGCAGCGACCATCCGCAAAATCGCCTGCGACGCCGACATCATCCCCATCCTGCTCGGCGGCCAGGGCCGCATCCTCGACATCGGCCGCACCACCCGGATCTTCCCGCCCCACATCCGCAAAGCCATCACCGCCCGCGACCAAGGCTGCGCCTTCCCCAACTGCACCATGCCCGCCACCTGGTGCGAAGCCCACCACATCATCTACTGGTCCCGCGGCGGCAACACCAGCACCGACAACGGCGTCCTCCTCTGCTCCCACCACCACCACCTGATCCACAAAGAACAATGGACCATCCAACTCCGCGCCGGAATCCCCTGGTTCATCCCGCCACCCCACCTCGACCCCCACCAAGCACCCCAAAGAAACCACTACTTCAGATGCTGAACCACACACCCCGCCGACCGGAATCCGAAAGGAAAGCCGTCAGGGGGAGTGGCCCAGGAGTGCCGCTGCCGGTCACGACCACGGTGCCGTCAGGATTGCTGGTTCCATCTGATGGCGCGGCTGGGCGGATTTGAGCTGGAGTCCAGGTGGGCGGACTGGGACGGCAGCGAATCCACCGGCGAATCCCGCAGCCACGTGTCGGCCTACCGGCTTACTGCACCCTGAAGCACCGATCACCCGGTCTTGAACGGAAGCGGTTTGCCAGCCGGGAACGGGACGACGCCCTGCTCCGGCGTCATCGTGAACCACTGGCCGTTCTGTTCCGTCACGAAGAAAAGCAACCTGTCGCCGGCGTCGAGCGGGTCGCCGTCGGGGTAAGCCTTGCCGCAAGTGACCGGCATGGATGCGATGCGGACGGTACCGTGTCCAGGACTGCCCTTGAGTACTCTCTCTACTTCCACCACGTGGACGTTGGCCTGATAACCGTAGATACGGACTTCGCCGTCCCGCTGCACCGGCTTGCCGACCAAAACGGCGCCGGCATGGTCAAACCGCTGTTGCATCGTCTCGAATCGGACCCAGTCAACGCAGACATCCGTGCGCGCAACCGGCACCAGCCAGCAACCGCAAAGCAGCATGGCCAGCGCTACTCCCAGCCAGGCTGCCCCCGCCATTCTGCGCATGCTCAGACCATAACCGCAGTCGGGGAACAAGGTCTACGGCAAGCGGCCACCGGGACGGCGCGTCAGCGGAACAGCGCGAAAACCCGCAGCGGGCCCGGGCGGAAATCCGCGCCCTCCGTGAAACCGAGGGCCTCGTAGAAGGCGCGCTGGCCCGGTTCGTCGTCGGTGAGCAAGACGGTCTGCCGAACGTGCCCGTACCGTTCCTGGACGGCTTCCAGCAGCTGCCGTCCGACCCCGTTTCCCTGGAACTCCGGAGCCACGAGGATGTCCTGCAGATAACAGATCGTCGCGTCGTCCGAGACGGCCCTGACAAGGCCAACGAGTTCCCCGCCGGCACGGCGTGCGGTGACCACGAACGATGAGTTACGGATGGCCCGCACCAGCAGTCCCGGGTCCCGCGTGTAGGCAGCCCACCCGACGGATTCGTACAGCGCCAGTGCCTCGACGTCGGACACATCCGCGCTGGCGGAGACAGAGAACTGAGGCATCGCACCAGTGTGGCATGCTGAGCTTCGTGCACCCCCGGAATCCAACCGCTGCCCCCTCGCGGGTCCTCTTTTACGGTGTCACCGGAAGCGGCAAGTCCTCCGCGGCCCGTGCCTATGCGGCGAGAACGGGGCTCCCGGAGTTCTGTGCCGACGACGATATCGGCTGGCTCCCGGGCTGGCGCCAGCCGGATACCGCCGAGCAGCGGGAGCTCGCGGCGCGCATCGCCGGCCAGGACAAGTGGGTCCTAGACAGTGCCTACGGAGTCTGGCGTGACCTAGTTGTCCCGCGCGCGGAACTGATCGTGGGCCTGGACTATCCGCGGTGGCTTTCACTGCTCCGGCTGATCCGCCGCTCACTTCGCCGGGTCATCGCCCGGGAAGAGGTCTGCAACGGAAACCGGGAAACGTTCGGCCGCCTCCTCGCGCCCGATTCGATCATCGGCTGGCATTTCCGCTCGTTCAGCCGCAAACGGCGGGTCATGCGCGAACTGGAGAGCTCTCCGGGCACCGCGGAGGTCCTCATCTTCCGCCACCCCCGCGAACTCGCGGCGTGGCTCCAGGGCCTCCCGGAAGGGGACCCGCAACCTGCCCGGTAGGGCCGGTGCGCACCTCCCGACGACGCCGGCCCTCACCCGCGGATTGGCTCACCGCGCCCGTCGACGGCGGACGGCCCCCGGCGTCGTCAATGGCCCGACGCCGGACCGCCCGGCCGCCGTTACGCGGCTGCTATTTCTTCCCGAACAGCCCGCCCAGCAGGCCGCCGAGGCCGCCGTCGTTCTTCCGGGTGTCGCTCTGCGTGTCCTGCGGAACGCCTTCCTGCTGTCCGGGGAGGTCGATGTCGATCAGCTCGCCCGGACGGGGTTCGTTGCCGGACGGCTGGCCCTGTGGGACAGCCTGCGGGACGGCCTGGGGCTGCAGCTCGGGCTCGACAGCATTGTCCGGGCCGCCGGCGTCGGAGGCTACCGCCTCATTGGCCGTGCGCTGCTGCCCGCCGCCCAGTATGCCCCCGAGGATGTCGCCCAGGCCGCCGGCGCCGCCCGCACCGCCCGCACCACCGAGAATTCCGCCGAGGATGCCGCCCACGTCGATGCCCCCGGCACCGGCCCCGGCATCCTGGCCGCCCCCGGTACCGCCCCCAAGGGCGCCGCCGCCCGCCTGGCCGCGTCCGCCCAGGACCTTGTTGGCGAGGTAGGACATAACGATCGGTGCGAGCAGGGGGAGGAGCTTGCGGACCAGGTCCCCGCCCACTCCGCCCAGCTGCGCGGTGCCCGCCAGCTGGTTCGCGACCTGGTCCTGCCGGCCGCCGAAGACATGGTTGACGATCTTTTCGCCGTCGGCAGTATCGACCTGCGCGGCATCCACACCGCCGTCGACCAGCCCGTCGTGGTGCTGGCTGAGGGCGGATTCCAGCGAGGCCGCGCCCTCCGGAGCCTGGGCGTTGCTGTGCAGCCCGGCGAGGAGTGTGGGCACGGCGGCCTCCACTGCGGTCTGGGCGGTTTGCCGGTCGGTCCCGAGCATGTCGGCGATCTGGTCTACCGGGATCTGCCCGAGGATGTCCTGAAGCTCAGTCATGGCGTTCTCCTTCAGCCGCGGGCCGCGCCGCGGACATTGATGGCGGCGGCGGCCGCCTGGCCGTCGCCGAACTGGTGCCCTTGCATCGTAGCCCGGGCCCGGGAGGGCGGAAAGGCGGCCGCCGACGCCGCAGGTGCCGTCCGGGAACCGGGGCGAATGCGGGTAATCTTAGAGAGTTCCGGAGCCGGCCCAACCCTCCGGAGGCGTTCATGGCAGGCAGCAAAAGGCGAGGTAGATGGTCCACATCTGGAACGATCCGTCCGAAGTCCCCGCGGACTTCGGCCCCTCCGTGGTCACGTTCGGCAACTTCGACGGCGTGCACCGCGGCCACCAGCAGGTTCTCTCGCAACTCATCCGCACCGCCCGCCTGAACCACGCCCGCGCCGTCGCCATCACCTTTGACCCCCACCCGGCGCAGGTACACCGCCCCGAATCCGCGCCCGAGCTCATCATGGGGCTGGAGGACAAGCTCGTCGCCCTCGGCGAGCTGGGCCTGGACGCCGTCCTGGTGATGAAGTATTCGCTGGAACTGGCTAGCCTCACACCCGAGGAATTTGTTTCCACCGTGCTCGTCGACGCGCTCAAGGCCAGCCATGTCGTGATCGGCCACGACGCCCGCTTCGGCCGCGGCAACTCCGGAGACCTGGACACCATGAAGGAGCTGGGCGAGAAGTTCGGCTTCGAGGTCCAGGTCATCAGCGAGTTTGGTTCAGAGGGCTATCCGTTGCACCGCACCGATGACACCGACGACGACGGCGCGGGGGACCGGCGCTGCTCCTCGACCTGGGTCCGCGAAGCCCTGCGGGAGGGCGACGTCGCCACCGCCGCCGCCGTCCTGGGCCGGCCGCACCGGATGCGCGGCGAAGTGGTCCACGGTGCCGCCCGCGGCCGCGATCTCGGCTTCCCCACGGCCAATCTCTCCTCCGCCGCCAGCGGTTACATCCCGGCGGACGGCATCTACGCCGGCTGGCTCGTAGACCAGGCCGGCACACGCTGGCCGGCAGCCATCTCCGTCGGCTCCAACCCGACCTTCGACGGCGTCAGCCGGCAGGTCGAAGCGCACGTGATCGACCGCCCGGAGGAAGCCGTCGAGGACTTCGATCTGTACGGCCAGACAGTCGTGGTCGAATTCGTGGCCCGGTTGCGCGGTATGGTCGCGTACCGTGGCCCTGAAGCGCTGGTTGAGCAGATGCGGCTGGACGTCATCCAGGCGCACGGCATCCTGTTCGCCGCTTAGGGCGCCCCGTTTGGCAAGGAAGGCCAGTAGTGACGATTGAGAAGAACACGCGGGAGCTGGACAAGGACATTGTCCGCGACTTCAGCTCCCGGATGAGCTACGCCTCGTACCTGCAATTGCCGACCCTGCTCAGCGCCCAGCAGCCGGTCAGCGAGCCGGAGCACCACGATGAGATGCTGTTCATCATCCAGCACCAGACCACGGAACTGTGGCTCAAGCTGGTGCTGCACGAACTCCGAAGCGCCGCGGCCTGGCTCCGCACCGACGACCTCGGCTCCGCGCTCAAGGCGATCGCCCGGGTCAAGCACATCCAGAAGACCCTGACCGAGCAGTGGTCCGTACTGGCCACCCTGACGCCCACCGAGTACTCCCAGTTCCGCGGCTTCCTCGGCAACTCCTCAGGCTTCCAGTCCAGCCAATACCGGGCGGTGGAATTCCTGCTCGGCAACAAGAACCGCAAGATGCTCCCGGTGTTCGAGTCGGACCCCGAAGCCCACGGGATGCTGTTGGAGCTGCTCGAATCCCCGAGCATCTACGACGACTTCCTCGCCTACCTCAAGCGCCAGGGTTTCGACGTGCCGGCCTCGGTCCTGGACCGCGACGTGAGCCAGGCCCACGAGTTCTGCCCGGAGCTGGTCCCGGTCTTCAAGTACATCTACGAAAACGCGGCCAGCAACTGGGGCGCCTATGAGGCCTGCGAGGAACTCGTGGACCTGGAGGACAACTTCCAGCTCTGGCGCTTCCGGCACCTGCGGACCGTGCAGCGCACCATCGGCATGAAGGCCGGCACCGGTGGCTCCAGCGGCGCCGCCTTCCTGCAAAAAGCGCTCGAACTGACCTTCTTCCCCGAACTGTTCGCCGTCCGCACGGAGATCGGCCAGTGAGCGCCGAACCGGCAGGGCAGGCCGCCGACGCCCTGTGGCAGCGTGCCCTCGACCTCGACGCTGCGGACCCGCTCGCCTCCTACCGCGGCCACTTCGTCGGCACCGACACGGACCTGTCCTACCTGGACGGCAACTCGCTGGGCCGGCCGCTGAAGCGCACCGTCACGGACATCAGCAGCTTCATCGAGGACAGCTGGGGCGGCCGCCTGATCCGCGGCTGGGACGAGGAATGGCTGGAGCTGCCGCAGGCCATCGGCGACCAGCTGGGCCGCGCCGTGCTTGGCGCCGCCGCAGGCCAGACCATCATCGCCGACTCCACCACTGTGGTGCTCTACAAGCTGATCCGCGCCGCGCTGGCCGCCGTCACGGACCCGGCCCGCACCGAGATCGTGCTCGATACGGACAACTTCCCGACCGACCGCTACCTTGTCGAGGGTATCGCCCGCGAAGAGGGTCTCACGCTGCGCTGGATCGAGGCGGACCCTGCCTCCGGTGTCACCGTGGAACAGGTGCGCTCCGCCACCGGCCCGGCCACCGCTGTGGTGGTTCTGAGCCAGATTGCCTACCGCTCCGGTTTCCTCGCGGACCTGCCCGCTATCACCGCCGCCGTCCACGACGCCGGCGCGCTGGTGGTGTGGGACCTGTGCCACTCCGCCGGTTCGGTGGAGATCGGCCTGGATACCGCGGACGTGGACTTCGCCGCCGGATGCACCTACAAATACCTGAACGGGGGACCGGGCTCGCCCGCGTTCGCCTACGTCAACGCCCGGCACCTGCCCGGCCTGCAGCAGCCGATCTGGGGCTGGATGGGGCGCAAGGACGCCTTCGAAATGGGGCCCGGCTATGAGGCTGCTGCCGGCATCCGGGGTTTCCTCAGCGGCACCCCGGCCGTCTTCGGCATGCTCGCCATGCGCGGCACGCTGGACCTGCTTGAGGAAGTCGGCATGGCCCCGGTGCGGGAGAAATCCCGGCTGCTGACCGCGTTCGCCGTCGAACTCCATGACGCCTGGCTGGAACCGGCCGGGGTGCGGCTGGCAACTCCGCGGGACCCGGAGCTGCGGGGCAGCCACATCACGGTGGATCACCCGGCCTTCCGCGAAATGACGGCGGCGCTGTGGGAGCAGGATGTGATCCCGGACTTCCGGGCGCCGCAGGGCATCCGGATCGGCCTGTCGCCGCTGAGCACCTCGTTCGCCGAGCTTTACCGGGGCGTCGCGGCGATCCGCGACCTGCTCCCCGACGCCGGGTAAGCGTCCGGCTCAGCGGCCGCCGCGCCGGGCGGTTTAGACAACTTCGGCGGCGTGCCAGTAAACTAAACGTTGGATCCGGCTGCAGTCCGTGGCGGCTGGCTCTTGTTGTGTAGGAATCCTGTACCACTGGGATAAGGATTCCGGCGCGGCACCCCCGGCAGTGAATTACTGTTTCGGGCCTCACGGCACATCTCTAGGAGTTAACGTGGCACTTGAAGCCGCTGTAAAGCAGTCCATCATGAAGGATTTCGCAACGTCCGAGGGCGATACCGGTTCGCCGGAGGTCCAGGTTGCAGTCCTGACCCAGCGGATCAAGGATCTGACTGAGCACATGAAGGAACACAAGCACGATTACCACACCCAGCGCGGTCTGCTGGCCATGGTCGGTCGTCGCAAGCGTATGCTCACCTACCTCAAGAACACTGACATCAACCGCTACCGTGCGCTCATCGAGCGCCTCGGCCTGCGCCGCTAGTCAGCTCTAAGGGGCGGCCCCTTCCATCGGGAAGGGGCCGCCTTCTTCAAAAAACTCAACAGGAGGATCAACCGCATCACGCATTCGCGGTCCTCGGTAGTGATCTCCGGGAACGGCCACAAGGAACTGTGGCCCTAGCCCGTGGATCTCGATCGATGGCCGGGTGCAGTGCAGGCCAGTAGACAGATGCTGGACTGGGTTGATGCGGCTGGACTCCGTAAATCAAGAAACGGAGGTGACTCTCTTGGAGGGTCCCGAAATCCAGTTCTCAGAAGCCGTCATTGACAATGGCCGCTTCGGCAAGCGGGTTATCCGCTTTGAAACCGGCCGTCTTGCCAAGCAGGCAGCTGGCGCAGCCATGGTCTACATCGATGAAGAGACCGCGCTGCTGTCCGCAACCACCGCCGGCAAGCACCCGCGCGAAGGTTTTGACTTCTTCCCGCTGACCGTCGACGTCGAAGAGCGCATGTACGCCGCGGGCCGCATCCCGGGCTCGTTCTTCCGCCGCGAAGGCCGCCCCTCGACGGAAGCCATCCTGGCCTGCCGCCTGATGGACCGCCCGCTGCGCCCCGCGTTCGTGAAGGGCCTCCGCAACGAGGTCCAGATCGTCGTCACCGTGCTGTCCATCAACCCGGACGAGCTGTACGACGTCGTCGCGATCAACGCGTCCTCGATGTCCACCCAGCTGTCCGGCCTGCCCTTCTCCGGCCCGATCGGCGGCGTCCGCGTTGCCCTCGTCGCCGACGAGAACGGCTCGCAGTGGGTCGCGTTCCCGAAGCACTCGCAGCTCGAGAACGCCGTCTTCAACATGGTTGTTGCCGGCCGCATCGCGGGCGACGACGTCGCCATCATGATGGTTGAAGCCGAAGCCACGGACAACTCCTGGAACCTGATCAAGGAACAGGGCGCCACCGCCCCGACCGAAGAGGTTGTTTCCGAGGGTCTCGAGGCCGCCAAGCCGTTCATCAAGGCCCTCTGCGAAGCACAGTCCGACCTGGCAGCCCGCGCCGCCAAGCCGACCGTCGAGTTCCCGGTCTTCCTGGATTACCAGGACGACGTGTACGCCGCTGTGGAGTCCGCTGCCGCCGAGAAGCTGGCCGCTGTCTTCCAGATCGCCGACAAGCAGGAGCGCGACACCGCCTCCGACGAGCTCAAGGATGAGGTCATCTCCTCCCTGGCCGGCCAGTTCGAAGGCCGCGAGAAGGAACTGTCCGCAGCCTTCCGCTCCGTCACCAAGCAGGTCGTGCGCCAGCGCATCCTCAAGGACCAGATCCGCATCGACGGCCGTGGCCTGACGGACATCCGCCAGCTCACCGCCGAGGTCGAGGTCCTGCCCCGCGTCCACGGCTCGGCCATCTTCGAACGTGGCGAGACCCAGATCATGGGTGTCACCACGCTGAACATGCTCAAGATGGAACAGCAGATCGACTCGCTGTCTCCCGTGACGCGCAAGCGCTACATGCACAACTACAACTTCCCGCCGTACTCCACCGGTGAGACCGGCCGCGTCGGTTCCCCGAAGCGCCGCGAAATTGGTCACGGCGCCCTCGCAGAGCGCGCCATCATGCCGGTGCTGCCGTCCCGTGAGGAATTCCCCTACGCGATCCGCCAGGTGTCTGAGGCTCTCAGCTCCAACGGTTCGACGTCGATGGGTTCCGTCTGCGCCTCCACGCTGTCCCTGCTGAACGCAGGCGTACCGCTGAAGGCCGCCGTCGCCGGTATCGCCATGGGCCTGGTCTCCGACCAGGTCGACGGCCAGACCCGCTACGCCGCACTCACCGACATCCTCGGCGCCGAAGATGCCTTCGGCGACATGGACTTCAAGGTTGCCGGTACCTCCGAGTTCGTCACGGCCATCCAGCTGGACACCAAGCTCGACGGTATCCCGGCGTCGGTCCTGGCCGCCGCCCTGAAGCAGGCCCGCGAAGCCCGCCTGCACATCCTGGACGTGCTGAACTCCGCGATCGACACCCCGGACGAGCTCTCCGAGTTCGCGCCGCGCGTCATCGCGGTCAAGATCCCGGTAGACAAGATCGGCGAGGTCATCGGCCCGAAGGGCAAGATGATCAACCAGATCCAGGAAGACACCGGAGCCGACATCTCGATCGAGGACGACGGAACCGTCTACATTGGCGCCACCAACGGCCCGTCTGCCGACGCAGCACGGTCCGCGATCAACGCCATTGCCAACCCGCAGGTGCCGGAAATCGGTGAGCGCTACCTGGGCACGGTCGTCAAGACCACGACCTTCGGCGCCTTCGTTTCCCTGACCCCGGGCAAGGACGGTCTGCTGCACATCTCCGAGCTGCGCAAGATCGCCGGCGGCAAGCGCGTGGACAACGTCGAGGACGTCGTTTCGGTCGGCCAGAAGATCCAGGTGGAAATCACCAAGATCGACGACCGCGGCAAGCTCTCCCTCTCGCCCGTCGTGGCCGACGAGGAAGGGTCTGCGGACGCTGCCAACACTGAGGTCGCCGAGGAGTCCGCAGAGTAGTCTTTCCTGACTCGCGCAGCGGGGCCGGTGGATTCGTCCACCGGCCCCGCTGCCGTTAAAGGCAGGTAGGATTGCAGGCAGATTTGGCACGTTTTTAGGAACGGTTTTATGGAAAGGCCTTAATGACTGTCGTCCCCCTGCCGCTTGAGCAGAACCAGCACGCTGACACCCTCATTCACGGCGCCGACGGCGGCTCGCAGGTGCGGCGCTCGGTGCTGCCCGGCGGTGTCAGGGTGCTGACCGAGGCGATGCCGGGGCAGCGTTCGGCAACGATCGGCTTCTGGGTTGGCGTCGGCTCGCGCGACGAGGCCCCGGGCCAGCACGGCTCCACCCACTTCCTGGAGCACCTGCTGTTCAAGGGCACCAAGCGGCGCACCGCCTTGGAAATCGCGTCGGCCTTCGATGAGGTGGGCGGGGAATCGAACGCCGCCACCGCCAAGGAAAGCACCTGCTACTTCGCCCGCGTGCTGGACACGGACCTGCCGATGGCGATCGACGTCATCGCGGACATGATCACCGGCGCCGTGCTGGACCCGCAGGAGATGGAGCAGGAGCGCGACGTCATCCTCGAGGAAATCGCCATGGACAGCGATGACCCCACCGACGTCGCGCACGAACACTTTGTTGCCGCCGTGCTGGGCACGCACCCGTTGGGCCGCCCGATCGGCGGCACGCCGGATGCCATCCGCGCCGTCGCCCGCGATTCGGTCTGGGACCACTACCGCCGCTACTACCGCCCGGACGAGCTCGTTATCACGGCCGCCGGGGGACTGGACCACGACGTCGTCTGCGAGCTGGTGGTGGGTGCCCTGCACTCCGCCGGCTGGGAACTGGAGCACGACGCCGCCCCGGTGCAGCGCCGCTCCACCGAGCGCGCCGCCATCACCGGCACCGCCGGGCTGCATGTGGTCAAGCGTCCGGTGGAACAGGCCAACATCATCATGGGCTGCCCCACGATCGTCGCCACGGACGACCGCCGCTTCGTCATGAGCGTGCTCAACGCCGTGCTCGGCGGCGGCATGTCCTCCCGGTTGTTCCAGGAGGTCCGCGAGAAGCGCGGCCTGGTGTACTCGACCTACTCCTTCGCCTCCTCCTACGCCGACGCCGGGTACTTCGGCATGTACGCCGGCTGCACGCCCTCGAAGGTCCGGCAGGTCCTGGAGCTCCTGAGCGCCGAGCTGGACAAACTGGCCGAAGGCGGCATCTCCGAAGAGGAACTGCGCAAGGCCGTGGGCCAGCTCAGCGGCGGCATTGTCCTGGCGCTCGAGGACACCGGTTCGCGGATGTCCCGGCTGGGCCGCGCCGAGCTGGTGTCCGGCGAATACCAGGACATCGATGAGACGCTGCGGCAGATCAAGGCCGTCACCGCGGCCGAGGTGCAGGAGCTGGCGCGCGAACTCGCGGCCGCCCCGCGGACCGTCACCGTGGTAGGTCCGTTCGAGGAATCCGAGACCTTCGGCCTCTGATCCGGACCCTCCCTCAGATCAGGTGGGAAAGCTGCCGATCCTCCCTCAGATCCGGTGTGGAAACTGCCGATCCTCCCTCAGATCAGGCGGCGACGGGCGCGGGCTCGGGGACGCGGCGGCACACGGTGGTCATAAAAGGGCTGAACTCGCTGGCGCTCCCCAGCCGCAGCCCGGCGGCGTGGGTTAGCTGGCCGTCCTCAACCCGCAGGGTGTGCCGGGCGGTGCCGCGGTCACTGCGCCGCTCGATGGTCAGCGTGCCGTCCTGCCAGCTGGCGCGGGCCGGGGCCTCCGGGGGCAGGCCCAGGCTGTTCACGTGGTACCAGAGCGTATCGGGACGGACAGGGTCCATGGTGAAGACGCCGACGCTCTCGGTTTTGGACCCGTCGGCCTCGATATGGCGGTAGCTCATGGTCACGGCCAAGCCCGCAGCGGCCCGGGCGAACACGACCTCGGCCGCAGCGGTACGGGCCGGACCCCAGGCGGTGGCTTCCCACTGGGTGGTCCCGCTCCATTGCCCCAGAAATGACTCAAGGGCCTCGTGTGCGCTGCCTGGCAGCGGTCGATCCATGCTTCCTCCGAGTGGGATTCCCTCCGGCTGGCCCCGCCACCATCATCACGCCGTGTCCCGCGGCTGTAAAGGATCGAACCCGGGCTGGATCTGATGGAGGGCCCGACCGTCCCGCTCCTTTTCTGCGGGAGGGTTGGGTGTTCCCGCCCCTGTTCTGAGGGAGGGTTGGGTGTTCCCGCCCCTGTTCTGAGGGAGGGTTGGGTGTTCCCGCCCCTGTTCTGAGGGAGGGTTGGGTGTTCCCGCTCCTTTTCTGCGGGAGGGTTGGGTGCTCCCGCCCCCCTTCTGAGGGAGGGCCGCAGCCATACGCCGTGCCGGAAAGTTGCCGGTTCGTTACCGGACGGGCGCAGAATCCCGTTGACACCGTGTGAGCTGGAACATAGATTTGCCGTAATCTGAATCACCTTTCAGGTTCAGCTGCAATCCCTTGTCAGACCTCCTGCCGGATCTCCTGCCCGGATTCCGCGGATTCTCAACGAAAGGCATCCCGTGAAGGATACAAAGAAGTTCCTGATGGCCGCCGTGATGGCCACCGGGCTCGCCCTCAGCGCCTGCGCCCCCACCGCCGGGTCGGCCGCGCCGGCGGGCTCCGGCGGTGCCGGCAAAGCCGCCGAGCCAGTCAATGTCGGCATCATCTATTCCAAGACCGGGCCCCTCGCGGCCTACGGCGCCACCTACTACGAGGGCCTCCAGGCCGGCATCGACTACGCCACCGGCGGCACCGGCGAAATCAACGGCGCCAAGATCAACCTGACGTACGCGGACGACGCCGGCGACCCGGACAAAGCCGTCACCGCCGCCAAGGACATGATCGGCAAGGGCTACAAGATTATTGGCGGCACGGCGTCGTCAGGTATCGCCGTGAAGCTCGCGGAGCAGGCGCAGCAGAACAAGGTGCTGTACATTTCCGGGGCAGCGGCCACCGACGCGATCCAGGGCGTTAACAAGTACACCTTCCGTTCCGGCCGCCAGAGCCTGCAGGACGTCGCCACCGCCGGCACCTTCATCGACACCAAGGGCAAGAAGGTCGTCGTCTTCGCACAGGACAACGCGTTCGGCCAGGGCAACGTCGCCGCCGTCAAGGCAGTCCTCGGAGCCAAGGGCGCCACTGTGGGCTCCGTCTTGGTCCCGGAAAACCAGGAACTGACCCCGTTTGCGCGTCAGCTCCTCGACACCAAGCCGGATATGGTTTTCGTGGCCTGGGCCGGGGCAACCACGGGCAGCATGTGGCAGGCGCTCAGCCAGCAGGGCGTGTTTGACGCCGCGCCCGTCGTGACGGGCCTGGGCGACGCATCCAGCTTCGGTGCCTACGGCCCGGCGAGCTCCAAGATCAGCTTCCTCAGTCACTACTTCCCGGGTGCCTCAAGCACCGAGGTGGAAAAGAAGATGATCTCCTCCGTCGAGAAGGCCGGCCACAAGGCCGACCTGTTCACCCCGGACGGCTTCGTCCTCGGCCAGCTGATCGCCCAGGCAATCAAGGAAGGCGGCGGGACGGACCCTGACGCAATGGTCAAGGCCCTTGAAGGCTTCACCTTCGATGGCCCCAAGGGCAAGCAAACCGTCCGCGCTTCGGATCACGCCCTGATCCAGGACATGTACCAGGCCAAGCTGGTCCAGAAGGGTGAGACCTGGGCTCCCGAGCTCGTCAAGGTCATTCCCGGCGACACCGTCGCCCCGCCGGAAAAGAAGTAGCCGCCAGGCGCTTCGGCGCCCGGCACGCTACCCGGACCAGCGAGCTAGAACAAAGGAACCGTATGACAACCCCAGCTCTGCCCGCCCTCGCGGTGGATGGCCTCGGTCTGCAGATTGGCGGTGCGCGCATCCTCCAGGATGTGAGCTTCGCCGTCGGCGCCGGCGAAATGATCGGCGTCATCGGCCCCAACGGGGCCGGCAAGACCACCTTGTTCAACCTGATCTCCGGCGTGATGCGGCCCACCGCGGGCAGCATCACCCTGAACGGCAGGGAGATCACGGCCGCGCCCATCCACCGCCGGGCGAAGGCAGGGCTGGGACGGACCTTCCAGACCTCCAACTTGTTTCCCCGGCTCAGCGTGCTGGAGAACGTCCGGCTCGCCGCCCAGGCGAAACTGGGCGGCAGCTTCAGCGTTCTGCGCTTTCCGTCTGCCTCGGACGAAGCCACCCGGACCGCACGGGGCACCATCGCGGAAGTAGGCCTCACCGGTAAACTCACGACGGCCGCGGGGGACCTCTCGCATGGCGAGAAGCGCAAGGTGGAGATCGCCGTGCTGCTGGCCACCGACCCCGCCATTGTCCTGCTCGACGAGCCGATGGCCGGGGTGGCGTCGGGGGACGTCCCGTCCCTCACCGCGATCATCCGGGGAATGCACCGGGACCGCGGCTGCACCGTGATGATGGTCGAGCACCACATGGACGTCGTGCTGGGCCTGGTGGACAGGGTGGCCGTGATGCACCACGGCAGCCTGCTGGCCCTGGACAGCCCGGCCGCCGTTATGGCCGATCCCACCGTGCAAAGCGCCTACCTCGGAGAACCCGTATGAGCACCGCAGCCGAACGCCGCGCCACCGAAGCCCCGCCCATCCTGCGGGTCGAGGGCCTCAACGCCAGGATAGCCGGGCAGCAGGTGGTGGAGGATGTGTCCTTCACCGTCCCCGCGACCGGAATCACCGCACTGCTTGGCCGCAACGGCGTCGGGAAGACCAGCACCATCAAGGCCATCATCGGCCTGATTGACCGCGCGGGCATTGTCGAACTGGCCGGCGAACGGATCGAGAAGGAAGCCACCTTCAAGATCATCCAGCGCGGTGTTGGTTACGTCCCGGAGGACCGTGAGGTCTTTTCCGGGCTGACTGTCGCGGAGAACCTCCGGCTTGCCGAACGCGATGCCGCCCCGCGCAGGCAGCTCGTTGAGGAGCTTTTCCCGGACCTGCTGGCGCGCTCCGGGCAGATGGCCGGAACGCTGTCCGGCGGCCAGCAGCAGATGGTCTCGCTGGCCCGGGCCCTGTTGAACACCAACAAGGTCCTGCTGGTCGACGAGCCCACCAAGGGCCTCGCGCCCAAGATCGTCGGTGAGGTGGCGGAAACCCTGGCCGAAGCGGCCAAAACCGTCCCCATTCTGCTGGTCGAGCAGAACCTGCACGTCGTCCGCCAGCTTGCGGAGGGCGCCGTCGTACTCTCCGGCGGGCGCGTGGTCCACACCGGCCGTGCCCTCGATTTCCTCGATGACGCCGGCCTGATCCAACGGCATTTGGGTGTCTCCAGCGACACCGCTTCCCACGGAGAGCCCGCCGCGGAACCAGCCCAGGAAGGCGCCGCCCTGTGAGCACCCTCGTCCTGCTGCTGTTCACCGGCCTCGGCCTGGGTGCACTGTACTTCCTCGTGGCCGCCGGGCTGTCCCTGATCTACGGGCTGATGGGGGTGCTGAACTTCGCGCACGGCGCCTTCCTGACCCTGGGTGCTTTCACCGGCTGGGAGATGGCCCGCCGCGCCGGCTCCGACAACTGGGGAGTCTTCCTGCTGTCACTCGTCATCGGGGCCGCTGCCGGCGCCGCCTTTGCCGCGTTCACGGAGTTCGTCCTGATCCGCCGGCTCTACCAGCGCCACATCGAACAGGTGCTCGTCACGCTGGGCCTTTCCCTCGCCGCCGTCGCGCTGTTCGACGGTACGTGGGGAACCGACCCGGTGTACATCCAGGGCCCGGCGTGGTTCAAGGACACTACCGATATCCTCGGTGCCCGGGTTCCCAACGACCGCTTCGTCTGCATCATCGCCGCCCTGCTGGTGCTGCTGGCGCTGGTGTTCTTCCTCAAGAAGACCCGCTACGGCATGATCATCCGCGCCGGCGTGGAAAACCGGTCCATGGTCACCGCCCTCGGCATCGACGTCCGCAAGGCCTTCACCCTCGTCTTCACCATCGGCGGGGCGGCGGCCGGCCTCGGGGGCGTTCTCGCCTCGCACTACTTCGGCTACGTCTCACCGATGCTCGGCGGCTCGCTGCTGATCTTCGCCTTCATCGTCACGGTGATCGGCGGGCTCGGCTCGCTGACCGGAGCGGCCATCGCCGCCGTCGCCGTCGCCGTCCTGCAGCAGTTCGCGAACTTCTACCTCGGCGGCACCGGCGATTTCGTCGTCGTGCTTGCGCTGGCGCTCGTGCTGCTGTTTCGTCCCACCGGCCTGCTTGGGAGAACCGCATGAGCACCGAAACCGACACCTCAAGCACCGACGGCACCAACACCGAGCAGCCGGCGGCCGACGGCGGCGCAGCCCGCCGGAGCCGGAAAGCCGGCGTAGGGGGAGGACCCGGCGCCGCTCCCGACGGAGCGCGCCCCGGCCCGGCAGCCCGAAGGCTCGCGGCGTGGGCCGCAGGCGCAGCCGGTGTGCTGCTTCTGGTCCTGCTTCCGCTGCTGAACATCTCGCTGCCGGGCGTGCTGCCTGGCCCCAGCTACACCCCGGGATCCCTGCAGCTGCTGGCCATGTCCATGCTGATGGCGGCCGCGGCCCTGACCTACCACCTGCTCCTCGGTGTTGCCGGGCTGCTGTCCTTCGGGCATGCGCTCTACTTCGGCGCCGGCGTCTACGGGCTCGCGATCATTCTGCAGAACTATGACATCCCGTTGCTGCCGGCGATGGGCCTGACCCTGCTGATCGTGGTCGTGCTGGCCCACGTGGTGGGCAGCATCAGCCTGCGCGTCAGCGGCATCCCCTTCGCCATGGTCACGCTCGCGTTCGCCCAGGCCGGGTCGGTGATCGTGGGCCGTAACCCCGACGGCAGGACCGGCGGCGACGAGGGTATGACGCTGCGCACCGACAACCTGCCCGATTTCCTGGTCGGCGTGGTCAACACCCGCAACCTGTACTGGCTGGCACTGGCCGTGCTGGTGGCCGTCTTCGTCATCGTCACCTGGGTGCAGTCCTCCCGGGCCGGGCATGCCGCGGCGGCCGTGCGCGAAAACGAACTGCGGGTCCGGGTCCTGGGCCTGCAGCCCTACCTCGTCAAGCTGCTGATTTTCGTTCTCTCCGCGATTCTGGTTTCCGTGATTGGCATGGTTTTCCTGCTGTTGCAGAGCGGAGCCGTGCCGCGGGCCATCTCCTCGGATCTCACTATCATGCTGCTGGTGATGGTGGTCCTGGGCGGGGTGGGCTCGCGCTGGGGCGCTGTGGTCGGCGGTGTGTTTTACACCATCCTCGACCAGCGGCTGACGACACTCGCCAACTCCGAGGCCGTGAAGTCCCTGCCGGACATCCTGCGGGTACCGTTGTCAGAACCGTTGTTCATCCTCGGCACGCTCTTCATCCTGGTGGTGCTCTTCCTGCCCGGCGGCCTCGCCGGGACCGCCGAGCGGCTGGCGCAGCGCCGCCGGGGCGCCCGTGCCGGCAGCGGCGGTACCGAGACTCCCCAAAACATCCTGGAGGACGCCGCATGAGCAACCCGACCGGTCCCAACCGCGCCGATGGCCTGCACACCCTGGGCCGCTGGACCACTGACCGCAGCCTGTCCACCCCGCACCGGGTCGCCATCGACGACCGCGGCTGCACCCTGCTCTACAGCGAACTGGAACGCCGCGCCTCCGCCCTGGCCGACGGGTTCCGTGCCGCGGGCTACGGGACCGGGGACCGGATCGCCAGCCTGACCGGCAACAGCTCGGACCACGTGGTGGCGTTCTTCGCCTGCGCCAAGGCCGGGCTGGTCCTGGTGCCGCTGTCCTGGCGGCTCTCGCCCAAGGAGCTCGCGGCCCAGCTGGAGCTCGCCGAGCCGCAGCTGCTGCTGGTGGAAGGCGACCTCGACGCCCTCGCCGCCGCGGCGTGCGCCCTGCTGCCGCACCGGCCGCGGACCGCTGCCCTGGGCCCCGGCGGCGTCGAAAAGTCGGTACCGCCGCCCTCACGCGTGCGCCCGGCGGCGCCCACCGACGCCGGCACACCCCGCCGCGAAGTGCGCGACGACGATGCCCTGCTGATGATTTTCACCTCGGGCACCGAGGGCGCCGGCAAAGCCGCCGTCCTGACCCACGCCAACTGCTTCTGGAACAACCTCTCGCTCTCGCGGACCCTGGACATGGGCAGCAACGACGTGGTGCTGGCCGTGCTGCCCCAGTTCCACGTGGGCGGCTGGAACATCCAGCCGCTGCTGGCCTGGTGGGTGGGGGCCACCGTGGTCCTGGAGCGCGGGTTCGATCCGGGCCGCGTCCTGCAGCTCATCGCCGAGCGCGGCGTGACCATGCTGATGGGCGTCCCCACCCAGTACCTGATGCTGGCCGAACACCCCGATTTTGCCCACGCCGAACTCGGCAGCCTGCGCCACGCCGTGGTCGGCGGGGCGCCGATGCCGGCGCCCCTGCTGCGGATCTGGCACCGCCGGGGAGTCGCGCTGAGCCAGGGGTACGGCCTGACCGAGGCCTCACCGAACGTGCTGTGCCTGCCGAACGAGGACGCCGAACGGATGGTGGGCTATTCCGGCAAGCCCTACCCGCACGTCGCCGTCGCGGTGGCGGACCCCGTCACCGGTGAAATCCTCGACGGCGCCGCCAGCGGCGAACTGCTGGTCGGCGGCCCGGGCGTGTTTGCCGGCTACTTCCGCGACCCGGCAGCCACGGCGGCCGTCCTCGCCGGCGGCTGGCTGCGCACCGGCGACCTCGTGGAGCGCGACGCCGAGGGGTACATCAAGGTGGTGGACCGGCTCAAGGACATTTACATCTCCGGCGGCGAGAACGTGGCACCGGCCGAGGTCGAGGCCGCGCTGCTGGCCCATCCGGCGGTGGCGCAGGCCGCCGTCGTCGGGGTGGAGGACGCTCGCTGGGGCGAAAGCGGACTGGCGTTCGTGGTGGTTCGTCCCGGCATGGCCACCGACGAACAGGAGCTGCTGGAGCACTGCGCCTCCCAGCTGGCCCGCTTCAAGGTCCCGGCCCGGGTCGAATTGGTCGCGGCGCTGCCCCGCACGGCACTGAACAAGGTGCTTCGCGCCAAGCTGCGCCAGGAACTGGCCGCGCGGCCGGCCCCGGCCAGCGCTCCCGCGGCAGGGGGCCGGGCATGAGCGCCGCACCGCGCACCGCCCGGGGAACACGCACCCGGGCCAAGCTGCTCGAGGCCGCGGAGTCGGTCTTCGCCTCGGTGGGCTACCACGAGGCCTCGATCGTCAAGATCACGGAGGCGGCCGGCGTCGGCCTCGGCACGTTCTACCTGTACTTCGACGGCAAACAGGCCATCTTCGACGAAGTGGTCGAGGACCTGAACCGGCGGGTCCGGCACGCCATGACCGACGCGGCCAAAAGCGCAGGAACCCGGCTCGAGGCGGAACGGGCCGGCTTCCGGGCCTTCTTCCGCTTCACCGCGCAGCACCCCGCCCTGTACCGGATCATTCGGCAGGCCGAGTTCGTCTCGCCCGGCGCCCTGCGGCTGCACTACACCCGGGTCGTCAACGGCTACATCGAAGGCCTGAAAGCGGCCCAGCTCAGCGGCGAGGTCCGGGAGATGGACCCCACCGTGGCCGCCTGGGCCCTGATGGGCATCGGCGAGCTGATCGGCATGCGCTGGGTCCTCTGGGACGAGGAAGGCGCCGAACCCGCCGCGGGAGCCCGGCCCGACGTGCCCGAAGAAGTCTTTGAGGAAATGATGCAGTTCATCGAACGGGCGCTTGCGCCCGCCCCCGGTTCCACCCCGGCAACCACCGCGAACCCCACCCCGCCCCAGGAAGGGACATCCCCATGACCCAGACAGCCAGCAAGGACACGTACCACACCGCCGAAGTGGAGGTTCGCGGCGGCACGCTGCACACCGCGATCTGGGGTCCGGACGACCCCGGCGCCCCGACCATCCTGGCCGTCCACGGGGTCACCGCCTCGCACAAGGCCTGGCCGTACCTGGCCGAGGCGCTGCCGGATGTCCGGATCATCGCCCCGGACCTGCGCGGACGCGGCCGCAGCAATGACTTGCCCGCCCCGTACGGGATGCCCTCGCATGCGGAGGACCTCGCCGCCGTACTGGCGGAGCTGGCCCCGGGGCCCGTCGTCGTGGTGGGACACTCCATGGGCGGCTTCGCCTCACTCGTCCTGGCGAACCTGTTCCCGGAGCGCGTCCGGTCGCTGGTGCTGGTGGACGGCGGACTGCCGCTCCAGGTCCCGGAGGGAATCTCCGACGAGCAGCTCATCTCCTCGGTGCTCGGCCCGGCCGCCGAGCGGCTCAACGCCACCTTCCCCAGCCGTGAGGTGTACCGCTCCTTCTGGCGGCAGCATCCGGCGTTCAGCGCTGACTGGGGACCGCTCGTGGAGGCCTACGTGGACTATGACCTGACCGGCGAGGAGCCTGAATTGCGGCCCGCCACGCGGTACCAGGCCATGGCCGAGGACACCGCCGAGCTGCACCGCGGTGCCTCGCTGCTGAAGGCGCTGGCGGAGCTCGCCGTGGACACCGTGGTCCTCCGGGCGCCGCGCGGGCTGCTCAACGAGCCGTCCGCCCTCTACGCGCCCGGCTACCTGGACGACTGGGCCGCGAAACTCCCGTCCCTGCGGGTCCGTGAGGTGCCGGACGTGAACCACTACACGATCGTGATGGGCGAGGCCGGTGCCGGCGCCGTGGCCGACAGTGTCCGGGAGGCCCTGGCAGGCAGTTGAGGGAGGGCCGCCGCGGGAAACCCCCCGCGTCGCAGGCGCCGGGCGGCACGGCGCCTCAGCCGGCGGACTCGAGGATCCGGGTTGTTGGAGCGCCCTGGAGGGCGGGGGCCGCGGAGGGCGAATTCCAGACTCGTTCCTGCAGCTTTGCCAGCAGGGCTTCCGCCTGGGCCCGCTGCCCGAAATCGAGCTCCACCACTACGTATTGCGGATCGTCCACCGGTCGGCTGATGCGGTGCGCGGTAACCCCCGACTCCGCACGGTTGACGGAGTCACGGTCGAACGCTGTCTTCCACAGGTCGAAATCCCTGATCCTGTGCTCAATTTGCAAGGTGTACATCACGAGCCCTCCTTACGTCTCTTCTGTGGCTGCGGGATGTTTTCACGGTAGGCGCGGCGGGGCGGCCCGCGGTATCCCAGATATCTGGGAGGGCGGCCGCGCCCGCGCCGGGGTCCGGAGCGCCCCTGAGCCGGTCGGTTCAGAAGGCAAGGCCCAAGGTACATACTGATGTCATGACCACCAGCTGGGCGCTGAGCCGGAGTCTGGAACGCATCGGGAACCTCTGCCGCGACGTGCTGGATGACCATGAGCTGCGCCGGGGATTACTGGCTGAACTCGGAAGGATGGTGCCATTCAGCGCCTATGCCTGGCCGTTGTCAGACCCGGAATCGGCAACCGGTATCTCGCCGATGGCCAGGATTCCCTGTCCGGAGGAGCTGCCTGAACTGATCCGGCTTAAGTACCTGACGGCGGACGCCCGCTGGACCTCCCTGATGGGTCAACGCCGGCCGGCGACGACCCTGCTGGTGGCCACCGGCGGGCAGCCGGCGCGCAGCCGGCTCTGGAACGGGCTGCTGAGCCGCTACGGCGTGACGGACGTGCTGTCCGTGGTCTTCGCCGATAAACACGGGTGCTGGGGCTGGCTCGACTTGTGGCGCGGCGGGGACGAGGGCACGTTTTCGGAGCCGGAGACCGATTTCCTGGCCACGGCGGCCCCGCTGGTGGCAGCCGGGCTGCGGCGGAGCCGGGCGGCACAATGGCGGCAGGGTGTCGGTGCCGCGGCCCGGGCGGGCGTCGGCAAGTCCTTGCCGCCGCAGGCCGTGCTGGTCCTGGACGAGCGGCTCGCCGTGACGGGCCAGACGGCGACGGCCGCGGACTGGCTGGGGCTGCTGCAGCGCGGGCCCCGGCCCTACGAGGGGATCCCTGCCGAGGTCTTGAATGTCGCCGCCCAGCTCCTGGCGGAGGAAGCCGGGGTGGACGCCCACCCGGCGATGTCCCGCGTGCCGGTGGGGCGCGGCGGCTGGGCTCTTTTGCGCTCCACCCGGATGGACCCCGGGACGGGGGCAACGACTTCGCTCGCGGTGACCATCCAGGACTGCCCGGCGGCGGACCGGCTGGAAGCGTTCGCGCGCTGCTTTGCGCTGACGCCGCAGCAGCACCGGCTGCTGGGGCTCGCCGCCGGCGGCCTCAGCACCTCGGAGCTGGCAGCTGCCCTGCAGATCCGCCCCTACACCGTGCAGGACTTGTTCAAGGCTCTCTTCGTGACCTGCGGTGTACGGAGCCGGGGCGCGCTGCTGGGCCTGGCCCTTGGAGCCGCGGCCGTGCCGCCTCCCGCCGCGGCAGCGTCTGACGGACAGTGAGGACCAGCCGGGCAGCCTAGCCGCCGGCGAACGGCGGCAGCACGTCGACGACGTCGTCCGGACCCAGCACCGGCGACGAGTTCCGCACCGCCACCTCGTTGAGCAGGAAGCTGGAGCGGGACAGGATGCGGGCCAGCGGCGGGGTGCCGGCCGGCGGCTCGGGGCGTTCGACGGCGAGAATCGCCTCCAGCAGCTCGGCGAGCCTGGCGCCGTCGGGCAGCTCGAACTTTTCCTCGTCCATACCGGCGGCAGCGCGCGCGGCAGCGAAGTAACGTACGTTCACGGGTGGTTCAGCCTCCGATGGCGCTCATGCTGCGGTCCGGCTGGACGAAGTCCGGGGCGTCCAGTCCGACGTGGTCCATGCCGTGCGCCTTGGGCTTGAGCCACATGGCGTCCTGCCAGCGCTCGGCGAGTTGTTCGTCGCTGGCGCCGCCGCGCAGCAGCCCCAGCAGGTCGGTCTCCTCGTGGGAGAACAGGCAGCTCATGATCTTGCCTTCCGCGGTGATCCGGGTCCGGCGGCAGTCCGCGCAGAACGGTTCGGTGACCGAGGCGATGATCCCCACCGTGCCCAGCACGGGGCCGGTAGCCTGGTCCGTGCCAGGCACCCGGGCGCGGACCTCGAAACGCTCGGCCGGGGCGCCGTCACGTTCCCGCGGATCGGCGCTGAGCACGTAGTCGACGGAGAGCAGGCCCCGGATCTCCGCGGCCGTGATCATGTTCCGGCGGGTCCAGCCATGGTCGGCGTCGAGCGGCATCTGTTCAATGAAGCGCAATTCGTAGCCGCGGTCCAGGGCCCAGGCCAGCAGCGAGGGGGACTCGGCGTCGTTGATGCCGCGCATCAGCACCGCGTTCAGCTTCACGGGCCCCAGCCCGGCGGCCCAGGCGGCGTCCACGCCGGCGAGGACGCGGTCCAGGAACGGGCGCCGGGTTAGCTTGGTGAAGGTTTCCTCGTGCAGCGAATCGAGCGAGACGTTGATCCGGGTGAGGCCGGCGGCCTTCAGGCCGGCCGCCTTCTTGTCCAGGCCGACGGCGTTGGTCGTCATCGAGATCGGCAGGTCCGGGTGGGCCTGGCGGAGGGCGGAGATGATGTCCAGCAGGTCGGCCCGCACCAGCGGTTCGCCACCGGTGAGCCGGAGCTCACGCACGCCCAGCTGTTCGACGCCGATCCGGACGATCCGTACGATTTCCTCCGCGGACATGACGGCCTGCTTGGCCAGCCACTCGAGGCCTTCGGCAGGCATGCAGTAGGTGCATCGCAGGTTGCACTTGTCGGTCAGGGAGAGCCGCATGTCGGTGGCCCGGCGGCCGTAGCGGTCCACCAATCCGGCAGGCATTCCGGCCGGGCGTCCGGCCGGCTGCGGCGCCGGGACGCCCGCGCCGGGGCCGCTTTCCGCGCGGGGCTGGGGCATGCCAAGCTGAACACTCATAATGTCAGGCTACGCCACTGCGGCCCGGGCATCACGCCCCGGCAAGAACGAACTGGCGCCAACGAACTTATGCTGGAGGCGTGAACACGTCTCCGGCCGCTCCGGCAGCGGCTACCGGCGGACCACCGCTGCCCGTTCCGCGGCGCCCGGTGCGGTGGGCTGCCGCGGCCGGCGTGGTGGCGGTGGGTGCCGGCGTCGCCGTCGGCGAACTGGCTGCCGGGCTGCTGAGTCCTTCGGTCTCGCCGGTGACGGCCGTCGGCGGCGCGGTGATCGACGCCGTCCCTCCGGGCGTCAAAGACTGGGCGATTTCGCTTTTCGGCACGGCGGACAAACTGGCCCTGCTCGGCGGGATGGCGCTGGTGATCGCGGCGCTGGCCGCACTGTCCGGAGTGCTCGAATGGCGCCGCCGCTTCGCCGGACTGGCCGTGATCGCCGTCTTCGGGCTGGTGGGAGTCGCGGCCGTGCTGACCCGGGCCGAGGCGGGTATCACCGCCGTCCCAGGGCCGCTGCTGGCCGCCGCCTTGGGCATGGTGCTGCTGCGCTGGCTGGTCCGCCGGCTCACCGAGTGGTCCGACGCCGGCCAGGCACCCGCCGGCCAGCCGGCCGCCGCGCCGGCACCCGCCGGCCAGGCACCCGCGGACAGGGACCCCGAGGGCCAACCCGCGCCCCGCCCCGCCCGCCGCGCCTTCCTGCAGGCCCTGGCGGTGACCACGGTCATCGCCGCCGCCGGCGGGGTCCTTGCGTCCATCCTGCGCGGCGCCGCCGCGGCCGTTACCGGGCTGCGCAACAAGCTCGCGTTGCCCGTGCCGGCCTCGCGCGCCCCGGCGATACCCGCCGGGGCCGAGCTGTCCCTGGCGGGCCTGGACCCCCTGGTCACCCCGAACAAGGACTTCTACCGGATCGACACCGCCCTGCGTGTCCCGCTGGTGGATCCCCGCGAATGGCGGCTCAAGGTCACCGGCCTGGTGGACCGCGAGCTCGAACTCGACTTCGACGCCCTGCTGGCCAAGCCCCTCACCGAGCGGTACATCACCATCGCCTGCGTCTCCAACGAGGTGGGCGGCGACCTGATCGGCAACGCCCGCTGGCTCGGCTGGCCGGTCCGCGAACTGCTGGCCCAGGCCGGCCCGCAACCGGGAGCGGACATGGTGCTCTCGCGCAGCGCCGACGGTTGGACCGCAGGGACACCGCTGGAGGTGCTCACGGACACCCGCGACGCCCTGCTGGCGGTGGGCATGAACGGGGAGCCGCTGCCGCTCGAGCATGGTTTTCCCGTCCGGCTCGTTGTGCCAGGGCTTTACGGCTACGTCTCGGCGACCAAATGGGTCACCGAACTGAAGGTCACCCGGTTCGCCGCCGACGTCGCCTACTGGACACCGCGGGGCTGGAGCGAGCGCGGACCGATCAAGACGTCGTCGCGGATCGACGTGCCGCGTGCCGGCCGGAGCGTGAACGCGTGGCCGGTGGCCTTCGGCGGCGTGGCCTGGGCCCAGCACCGCGGCATCGGCACGGTGGAAGTGCGCGTGAACCGCGGCGACTGGAAACAGGCCGAGCTGGCACCGGCGATCTCCACGGACACCTGGCGGCAATGGAGGATCACCCTGCCGCTGGACCCGGGACAGCACGAGGTGCAGGTCCGGGCTACCGATCTTGCCGGAGTCCCGCAAGTGGAGGACCGCGCCCCGGCGGCGCCCAGCGGGGCCACCGGCTACCACACGGTTACAGTGGACGTGAAGTCCTAGCCCGCCGAGCCGAAGGTCAAGAACCCATGCACCGCACCGCGAACAGGCCCGCCACCGTGGAAGCGCACCGGGACAAGGTCCGCGCCCTGCTGGCACCGCTTGCCGCCCGCATCGACACGGTGGCGCTCGGGGACGCCCTGGGCCGCGGACTGGCCGCCGACGTCGTGGCCCCGATGGACCTTCCGCCGTTTGCCAACTCGCAGATGGACGGCTTCGCGATCCGCAGCGCCGAGGTGCCCGACGGCGGCGCCGAACTCCGGGTCGCCGCGCCCGTTCCGGCCGGTGCCGAGCCCGCCGAACTGGCCCCCGGCACCGCCGCGCCCATCATGACCGGCGCCATGATCCCGGCCGGGGCCGACGCCGTCGTCCCCATTGAACAGGCCGTCCCCGATTCCTTCCCCGCCCCGGGGGCGCCGGCCACCGTCCGGCTGCCCGCCGCCCCGGCGGGGAACTACGTGCGGGAGGCCGGCAGCGACATTGCCGCCGGGGAAACCGCCCTGGCCGCCGGCACCTTCCTGGGCCCCGGCCAGCTGGGGCTGCTGGCCGGGCTGGGCCTGAGCCAGGTGCCGGTGCACGCCGTGCCGAGGGTCCTGTTGGTCACCACCGGGGACGAGGTGGTGGAACCCGGCAGCCCGCTGCAGCCCGGCAAGATCTACGACGCCAACGGCGCCCTGCTCGACTCCGCCCTGCGCCAGGCAGGCCTCCGCGTCACCCGCGCCGGCATCTCCGCCGACAACCCCGGAGAGCTGGAGGCGCTGCTGCGCCGCCACGCACCCGACGTGGACCTGATCGTCACCACCGGGGGAGTCAGCAAGGGCGCCTACGAGGTGGTCCGGCAGGCACTGGCGAACCACGACGTCGAGTTCGGCCCCGTGGCCATGCAGCCGGGCGGCCCGCAGGGCCTCGGCACCTTCGACGGCATCCCGGTCCTCGGCTTCCCCGGCAACCCGGTCAGCTGCCTCATCTCCTTCGAAATGTTCCTCAGGCCCGTGCTGGCGGACCTGTTCGGTTCGCCGGCGCCGCGCACCGTGATTCGCGCCCGGCTGGCCGAAGCCCTGGCCTCCCCGGAAGCCAAACACCAGGTCCGGCGCGGCACGCTCGGCCCGGACGGCACCGTCCGGCTGGAAGGCGGCGCCGGATCACACCTGATGCACGCCCTGGCGCACTCAAACGCCCTGGTGCACGTCCCGGTGGGAACGGCGGCGCTCGCCGGGGGCGACGAGGTGGAAGTATGGATCCTGTGAACGCAGCAGAGAACAACACACCAGAGCACCCGGACAAGCCCGTGCTGACCCATCTCCGGCAGGACGGCACTGCCCAGATGGTCGACGTGTCCAACAAGGCCGAGACCACGCGGGAAGCCACCGCCACCGCCACCGTGAACAGCACCGCCGAGGTCCTGGCCCTGCTCGGCGCCGGAGAACTGCCCAAGGGCGATGCGCTGGCCGTCGCGCGGGTCGCCGGGATCCTGGCCGCAAAGAAAACACCGGACCTCATTCCGCTCTGCCACCCGCTGCCGATCACCAAGGTCACCGTCGACTTCGAGCTCGACGCCGAGTCCGTGACCGTCTTCGCCACGGTCAAGACCCGCGGCGTGACCGGGGTGGAGATGGAGGCGCTCACCGCGGCTTCCGTCGCGGCCCTGAGTGTGTACGACATGATCAAGGCCGTGGACAAGCACGCGGTCCTGACCGACATCAAAGTGCTGGCCAAAAGCGGCGGCAAGAGCGGGGACTGGACACTGTGAGCACCCCCGAACCGCACCGCCACGGCGACGCCACCGGCCGGAAGGCCGGCATCGTGATCGCCTCCACCCGCGCCGCGGCCGGGGTCTATGAAGACCTCACCGGTCCCGTCATCGCCGACTGGCTGACCGAGCACGGTTTCGAGCCGTTCCCGGCCCTGGTGGTTCCCGACGGCGAGCCCGTCGGCGCCGCCCTGCGTGCGCTGCTGACCCAGCACCCCGCCGTCATCATCACCAGCGGCGGCACCGGCCTCAGCCCCACCGACGCCACCCCCGAGCAGACGCTGCCGCTGCTGGACCGCGAAATCCCCGGCATCATGGAAGGCCTGCGCAGCGCGGGCACGGCCAAGACCCCGACGGCGATGCTGAGCCGCGGCCACGCCGGCGCCGCCGGCAGCACCTTCATCGTCAACCTCCCTGGCTCCCCGAAAGGCGTCATGGACGGCCTGGGCGTGCTGGACCCGATCATCGGACACCTCTGCGACCAGCTGGAAGGCAGCCATGGACACTGAATCAGGCTTCGAAGTCGTGCACGCTGTCCTCAGCGCCGAGCCCATCTCGGTGGACCAGGCCATCGCCGCGGTCGAATCCGACACCGCCGGCGCCGTGGTGAGCTTCAGCGGCGTCGTCCGCAACCACGACGGCGGCAAACCGGTGCAACGGCTCAGCTACAGCGCGCATCCCACGGCGCACCAGGTGCTGGCCGACGTCGTCGCGCAGCTCGTCGCCGAGCACTCGGCGGCCGGGGCGGACGGGCCGGACCAGCCGGTACAGCCGGTGCGGATCTGGGCCGCGCACCGCACCGGGCCGCTGGAGATCGGCGATCCCGCCCTGGTCTGCGCGGTTTCGGCGGCGCACCGCGGGCAGGCCTTTTCGGTGTGCTCCGAGCTGGTGGACCGGATCAAGGAGCAGGTGCCGATCTGGAAGGAACAATTCTTCACCGACGGAACCGTCGAGTGGGTCGGCGCGGGGGAGTAGTCACTGCCCCGCGGGCAGGGTAACGCAAGGGTCCCGGTTCCAGCCGGGAAGCGCCCCGGCGGTAGGGTTGGTGCCATGACCGAACAACTCGCCGTCGCCGTCCTGGGCGCTAACGGGCGCATGGGCGCCGAGGCCGTCAAAGCCGTGGAAGCCGCCAAAGACCTGAAGCTCGTCGCGGCCCTGGGCCGGGGCGATTCCCTCGATACCCTGGTGGACTCCGGCGCCCGCATCGTCGTGGACCTGACGGTGCCCGAAAGCACCGAAGCGAACGTCCGCTTCGCCGTCGAACACGGCATGCACGCCGTCGTCGGCACCACCGGCTGGGACGCGGACCGGCTGGAACGGCTTGAGGCGCACCTCGCCGGCCAGCCCGGCGTCGGCGTCCTCATCGCCCCCAACTTCGCCCTCGGCTCGGTCCTGGCCTCCGCCTTTGCCGCGAAAGCGTCCCGCTACTTCGAATCGGTCGAAATCATCGAGCTGCACCACCCGGACAAGGTCGACGCTCCCTCCGGCACCGCCGTGCGGACCGCCCAGCTGATCGCCGCGGAACGGGCCGGCGCCGGCGTCGCGGCCAGCCCGGATGCCACCACCAGCGAGCGCCCCGGAGCGCGCGGCTGCGAGGTCGACGGCGTCCGCGTCCACAGCGTCCGGCTCCGCGGCCTCGTGGCGCACCAGGAGGTCCTGCTGGGCGGGCCGGGGGAGCAGCTGACCTTCCGCCACGATTCCTTCGACCGCGCCTCCTTTATGCCCGGCGTGCTGCTGGGCGTGCGCAACGTCGCGGCGCATCCCGGACTCACCGTGGGCCTGGACGGCTACCTGGACCTGGGCCTCTGATGGCCAGCGTCCTGGCTGCCTTCAAGGCCAACCGCACCAAGATCTGGGTGGGCGCGGTGACGCTGCTGCTGGTGTTCTACCTGGTGGTGTCCCTGCAGCGTTCGGTGCTGCTGCTCTCCGATCCCAACCCGGTGGCCAAAGCCCTTGGCCTGGCCTACCTGGTACTGCCGGTGGTGGGGGCCTGGGCGCTGGTGCGGGAACTGCTGTTCGGCGCCCGGACCGAGCAGCTGGCGAAGATCCTGGAAGCCGAAGGCGGGCTGCCCGAGGACACCCTGCCGCGCACGCCCGCCGGCCGGATCATCCGCGAGGCCGCCGATCTGGAATTCGAGAAATACCGGGCGGAAGCCGAGGCCGCCCCCGGGGACTGGCGCTCCTGGTTCCGGCTCAGCTGCGCGTACGACGCCGCCGGGGACCGCAAGCGCGCCCGCGCCTCCATGCGCGACGCCGTCCGCCTGTTCCGCGCCGGTTCGCCCGACGCCGGCGCCTAGCGGTTCGTCGTTTAGCGGTTCCTCGTTTAGCGGTTTCGGGACCGCCGGCCGCGGCCCAGCTGGTTGGCGCCGTGGCCTACCCACTCCAGCGGCCCGCGCCAGGACAGCGCCGCGAAGACGCCGCCAATGACCAGCGCGGCTATCGCCTGCGCCCAGTACACGCCTTCCACGCTCCAGCCGGCGGGGAGCGGGCGGCCGTACAGGGACGCCATCAGCCACACGTGCGCCGTGTACAGGCTCAGGGTCAGCGAACCGGCGCCGCGCAACGGGAGCAGTAGATCCAGCTGCACCCAGTCGGCGAGCCGCCCCAGCAGCAGGCAGAGGCCCACCACCGCGGCCGCGACCCCCGAGGTGTGCAACAGGTCCAGCGTAGTGCCCGAATGCGGGGCGCTTGAGGCCAGCCACCACGCGGAACCGGACTGGTCGATGCCCGCGAGGTTTACCTGCAGCAGGCTCGCCAGCGGGTACGCCGGGTCGCCCAGCTGCTCGTGCAGCGCTGCCCGGCCGCCCCAGTCCTCCATCAGCACCAGGCTCAGCCATTTGGCGAGCACCGCGGCACTGCTTCCGGCGGCCAGCAACAGCAACGGAACAGCCGCCGTGGACAGCGCCAGCCGGCCGATTGCCAGGCCGATGAGCAGGTAGGCGAGCCACTGCAGCACCGGGTAGTAACCGGTCAGGAACACGTCGCCGAGCAGCCGGGCCGGCGTGGTCAGGTCCTCCCAGCCGGGGTTGTGGCCGAGCCGGAGCGGCGGCTCCGCCGCCAGCAGCCACGGCCGCAGGAGGTAGGCGAGGACCGGGGTTGCCAGCAGCCACGCCGCCGCCAGTCCCCAGAGGCGTTTCGCGGGCAGACCCAGGAAGGGCAGTACACAAAGGAACAATATGGCGTAGTGGACCAGGATGACCGCGATGTTGACTTCCAGGCCGCCGAGGGTGAGGCCCACCGCGGCCACCACCAGTGCCCGGAGGGCGATGCCCCGGCGGGCCGCCCATAATTCCGGACCCTCCAGCGGCCGCTCCTTCCCGGTCGACAGCGCCAGGCCGATCCCCGCAAGCACGGCAAAGAGTGCGGCCGCGCGGCCGGAAAAGGCCAGCCCGACCCAGGTGGGGGTGAGCTGCGCGTCGGATCCAAATGTCGGGAGCACATGGGTTGCCATCATGCCCAGCAGCGCCAGCCCGCGGGCCGCGTCGACGCCGGTCAGCCGGGGCGCCGCCGCCTTGGCCCTGGCGGTCCTTGAAGTCGTTGCCATACCGCGCGAGGTCATTCTCCGATCGTCTCACGTCCGGCCGGACCCGGCCCGCCCCCGGGCTGGGTGCCGACCGGGGTGGCTGTGAGCTCCTCCCGGCGCCCGCCGCGGTGTCCCGTGTCGGGTCGCCGTTGTGTTGCCGGTCTGTCCCCGTCGTGTCCACAGCACCGGTCCAAAGCCTTGTGTTCGAATATATGTTCGAATAACATGGGCGGCATGAACAACGCATCGAAGCCGGCCCGAGCCGCTTCTTCCATCCCTGCCGGCAGGGCCGTCGGCCGGCAGGCCGGCACTGCTGCCGGCCCTGCAGCCGGCCCCACCGCGGGTAGGGCAGCCAGCCCCGCCGCCGGCCACGCGGCCGGCCACCCCGCCGGCCCGCCGACGGGAAGGGCAGTCGGCGGGGCGGCCGCCGCGCTCAACCCGGCCGGTGTCCTCAAGGCCATGAGCCCGGGTGTGGTTGACTTCCTCTTCCGACGGCTGGTCGCCGGAGAGTCGGCGGAGGACGTCCAATGGCACCAGGAGGGCACCTCACTGTCTGCGCAGGCGCCCGGCGCCGAGTTGGCCCGCAGGCTCGCGGAGACCGACCTCGAGGCGCTCACCCCCACCGAGCTGTTCCACTACGTACGGGCGGCGCAGCGGCTGTCCGCCTGGGCGGAGGGGTTGCGCGAGGACGCCCTGGGCCGCTACTGTGCCGGGCCGTCGGCCGCCCCCGGAGCGCCGGCCGACACCACGCGGGAGGGCCGAATTTGACGCGCGTCACTGCCTCGCCATTGTCCTAACAAGCCGGGGACAGGGTAACGTTTTTCCTATGGCTGACTCTGACATTCGCTCTTACACGTTTGGAACCCTTGTGACCGCCATGGTCACTCCGTTCACCAACGACGGTGAGGTCGACTATCAGCAGTCCGCAGAGCTGGCCAACAAGCTCGTCGACGACGGCAACGACGCCCTCGTTATCTCCGGCACCACCGGTGAAACGTCCACGCTGGAAGACGACGAAAAGGAAAAGCTTTTCCGTGTGATCGTCGAGGCCGTTGGGGACCGGGCCAAGGTCATCGCGGGGACCGGCACCAACCACACCTCGCACTCGATCGAGATGGCCAGGCGCGCCGCCAAGGCAGGCGCCCACGGCCAGCTGATCGTCACCCCGTACTACAACAAGCCGAGCCAGGCCGGGATCCAGGCCCACATCGAAGCCGTTGCCGACGCCGCGGACCTGCCCGTTATGGTCTACGACATCCCCGGCCGTGCCGGTGTCCCGATCCTGCCCGAAACCATGATCCGGCTCGCGGACCACCCCCGCGTGATCGCCCTCAAGGACGCCAAGGCAGACTTCGCCGCCGTCACCCGCGTCATGGCGAACACCGACCTGGATGTCTATTCCGGGGACGACGGACTGACCCTGCCGTGGATGGCGGCCGGGGCCGTCGGGCTGGTCAGCGTCTCGGCGCACGTGGCCAGCAAGCAATACCGTGCGATGATCGATGCCGCACTTGCAGGCGATTTTGCCACCGCCCGCACCATACATTTCGAACTGGACCCGGTGGTCCGTGCAGTGATGACCCATATCCAGGGTGCTGTTGCTGCAAAGCAAGTTCTTAAGTGGCAGGGCATCCTGTCCAACTCGGTTGTCCGTTTGCCTCTCGTGGAGCCGGGCGAAGCCGAGATCGAAACTATCCGCGAGGATTTGGCGGAAGCGGGGCTCGTCTTCTCCTGATCCGGCTGCATTGCCTGATCGAAAGACGCCCCTTCTGCTTCGCCTGGAAAGTAGTGAACTATGACCCAAACCGCCCTCCCCGGCCTTGTCACGCCGCCGAAACTGCCCAAGAACACCTTGCGGATCGTCCCGCTCGGCGGCCTCGGGGAGATCGGCCGCAACATGACGGTCTTCGAAATCGACGGCAAGCTGCTCATCGTTGACTGCGGCGTCCTCTTCCCGGAGGAAACCCAGCCCGGCGTCGACCTGATCCTGCCCGATTTCTCCTACATCGAAAACCGTATGGACGACATCGTCGCCGTCATCCTCACGCACGGCCACGAGGACCACATCGGTGCCGTCCCGTACCTGCTGCGTCTGCGCAACGACATCCCCATCGTCGGCTCCCAGCTGACGCTGGCACTGATCGAAGCGAAGCTCCAGGAACACCGGATCAAGCCGAACACCCAGATTGTGAGTGAGGGCCAGGTCCAGAAGCTCGGCCCCTTCGAATGCGAATTCGTGGCCGTCAACCACTCGATCCCGGACGCCCTCGCCGTGTTCCTGCGCACCTCCGGCGGGACCGTGCTGCACACCGGTGACTTCAAGATGGACCAGCTTCCCCTCGACGGGCGGATCACCGACCTTCGCCACTTCGCCAAGCTCGGCGAAGAGGGTGTGGATTTGTTCATGTCCGACTCCACGAACGCGGACGTCCCCGGCTTCACCACCGCGGAAAAGGAGATCGGCCCCACCCTGGACCGGCTCTTCGGCCAGGCGTCCAAGCGCATCATCGTGGCCTCGTTCTCCTCGCACGTGCACCGCGTCCAGCAGGTCCTCGACGCCGCCGCAAACCACAACCGTAAGGTGGCCTTCGTCGGCCGCTCGATGGTCCGGAACATGGCCATCGCTGAGAAGCTCGGCTACCTCGAGGTCCCGGCGGGCATCCTGGTTGACATCAAGAACATCGACAACCTGCCGGACAACCGCGTGGTCCTGATGTCCACCGGCTCCCAGGGCGAACCGATGGCTGCACTGTCCCGGATGGCAAACGGCGATCACCGCGTCGTCGTCGGCCAGGGAGACACCGTCATCCTTGCCTCCAGCCTGATCCCGGGCAACGAAAACGCCGTCTACCGCATTATCAACGGCCTTCTCAAGCTCGGCGCCGACGTCATCCACAAGGGCAACGCCAAGGTCCACGTCTCCGGCCACGCGGCCGCCGGCGAGCTCCTTTACTGCTACAACATCCTCGAGCCGCTCAACGCGATGCCGGTGCACGGCGAGACGCGCCACCTGATCGCCAACGGCAAGATCGCCCTCGAATCGGGCGTCCCCGAGGAGAGCATCCTGCTGGCGGACAACGGCACCGTCATCGACCTCCGCGATCACCAGGCCGACGTTGTGGGCCAGGTCGAGGTCGGGTTTGTCTATGTGGACGGCTCCAGCGTCGGCGAAGTCACCGAAGCCGACCTCAAGGACCGCCAGACCCTTGGCGACGAGGGTTTCATCTCGATCATCACGGTCATCCACCGCGCCACCGGCAAGGTGGTCTCCGGGCCGGAAATCCACGCCCGCGGCGTGGCCGAGGACGATTCGGTCTTCGACGAGATCATCCCCAAGATCAACGCCGCGCTCGAGGAAGCCGTGCAGAACCGGGACCACACCTCGCAGCAGCTCCAGCAGGTTGTCCGCCGCGTCGTCGGTACCTGGGTCAACCGCAAGCTGCGCCGCAAGCCCATGATCATCCCGGTGGTCCTGGAAGCCTAGGCCCAGCGCCAGGGCAGCACGCCCGGTCACGAACCAGCACCACAGCTGCACTGAAACGGCCTTCCGCGCCGGCACCGCCTCCAGGCGGCGGCCGGCGGGGGAGGCCGTTTCCGTTCCTGAAAAGACGCCCCCAAATAGCTCGAATGCGGCCGCCCACACCGTACGCGGGCGGCCTCCGCCGCCCAACATGATCCCCGCCCGGCCCGGAAATCCGCGGTTTTCGGCCCGGCGTCGGGTACCGTTGCGGGTATGGCGACACGCACCTCCTCCGCGCCTAGAGGCAACTCAAGCGGCAACTCCAAGGGCAACACCGGCAGCTCTTCAGGCAGGGGCTCCGGCGCAGCTGCGTCCAAGACCGGCCGTTCCCCGGGAACCGCGCGCACCCGCCAGTTGCCCGCCGTCGAACCCCGGCAGCCCTGGCTGGTGCGGGTGGTGGCCGGCGCGTGGCTGGGCATCGGCCATGTGGTGGGCGCCGGCGTCCGCCGGATCGGCCATGACGTCAGTGACCTCGACCCGGCGGACCGCCGCGACGGAGCTGCCCTGTTCAACCTCGCGCTCGGCGTCTTCATCGCCACCTTCGCCTGGTGGGGCTTCCAGGGCTGGTTCCCGGACATGGTCTTCGCAATCGTCAACGGCACCTTCGGCTGGATGTCCCTGCTGCTGCCGCTCATCCTGTTCGTCTGCGCCTTCCGGCTGTTCCGCCAGCCGTGGGACGGCCGCGGCAACAACCGCATCGGCATCGGTTTCCTGATCATGACTTTCGCCGGCTCCGGGCTGGCCCACATCATCGGCGGCCAGCCCACAGTCGCCGACGGATTCGACGGGCTCCGCCGCGCCGGCGGCATGCTCGGCTACCTCGCTGCCGCGCCGCTGGCCACCATCCACGCCGCCGTTCCGATCGCCCTCTACAGCCTCCTGGCCTTCACCTCGCTGCTCATCGTCACGGCCACCCCCTTCGGCGCGATCCCGTCCCGGCTGCGCGGCGCCTACGAGCACCTGATGGGCATCGACCTGCAGGACCATGAAACCCAGGCCGGCCACGACTCCCACGACCGCAGCTACCTGTACGAAAATGACACCCCCGCGCCCAAGAAGAAGCGAAAGCGCCTCTTCGGCAAGGACGACGACGCCGACGCCCGGCTCGAAGGCTACGTCGGCGACGAGGCCTTCGAGCACGCCGTCGTCGACGACGATGACGAAACAGCCGCCAGCGCTGCGAGCACCAGGGGGGCCGGCAAAGGTTCCAAGGCCGTGGCGCCCGGCGTACGGCGGCCCACACAGGCCGAAATCGCCGTCGAGAAGATCAAGGCCGCCCAAGGCCTGGGCAGCAGCACGGCCGGGGCCGCGGCGGAGAACGCCACCGAGGCGATCCCGCTCATCACCCCGGGCATGGTCGCCGCCGGGTCGCTGAACCCGTCCCCGGGTGCCGGCACCGGCGCGGCCGCCCCCAAGGTCCCCGCCAACCCAGTTGCGCCCGCACCGCTGCCCACGCCGATCCCGCAACGCACCGAACAGCTGTCTCTCGCCGGCGACGTCACCTACACGCTGCCGTCCTCGGACATGCTCACCCCCGGCTCCATCCCCAAGGAACGCACCGAGGCCAATGACGCGATCGTTGCCTCGCTGACCGAGACGCTGACCCAGTTCAACGTGGACGCGCAGGTCACCGGGTTCAGCCGCGGGCCCACCGTGACCCGCTACGAGATCGAGCTGTCGCCGGGGACCAAGGTGGAACGTGTCACCGCCCTGTCCAAGAACATCTCCTACGCCGTCGCGAGCTCCGATGTGCGCATCCTGAGCCCCATCCCGGGCAAGTCGGCCATCGGCATCGAGATCCCCAACACGGACCGCGAAACCGTCTCGCTGGGGGACGTGCTGCGCAGCCAGAACGCCCGCCGCACCGACCACCCCATGGTCATGGGCGTGGGCAAGGACGTCGAAGGCGGCTACGTCGTGGCCAACCTCGCCAAGATGCCGCACCTGCTCGTGGCCGGCGCCACCGGCGCCGGCAAGTCGTCCTTCGTGAACTCGATGATCACCTCGATCCTGATGCGCGCCACCCCGGACGAGGTCCGGATGGTCATGGTGGACCCCAAGCGGGTGGAGCTGACCGCCTACGAAGGCGTCCCGCACCTGATCACCCCGATCATCACCAACCCCAAAAAGGCCGCCGAGGCACTGCAGTGGGTGGTCCGCGAAATGGACGCCCGCTACGACGACCTCGCGAACTACGGTTTCAAGCACATTGACGACTTCAACAAGGCCGTCCGGGCCGGCAAGGTCCACCCGCCCGTCGATTCCAAGCGCGTCATCCGCCCGTACCCGTACCTGCTGGTGATCGTGGACGAACTCGCCGACCTCATGATGGTGGCCCCGCGCGACGTCGAAGACTCGATCGTCCGCATCACCCAGCTGGCCCGCGCGGCCGGTATCCACCTGGTGCTCGCCACGCAGCGGCCGTCCGTCGACGTCGTCACCGGCCTGATCAAGGCCAACGTCCCGTCCCGGATGGCGTTTGCGACGTCCTCGGTGACCGACTCCCGCGTGGTCCTCGACCAGCCGGGCGCCGAAAAGCTGATCGGCCAGGGCGACGCGCTCTTCCTGCCGATGGGCGCCTCCAAGGCGATGCGCGTCCAGGGCGCCTGGGTCACCGAGTCCGAGATCCACAAGGTCGTCGAACACGTCAAGGGCCAGCTCAAGGCCGTCTACCGGGACGACGTCGCGCCCGAGACGCAGAAGAAGCAGATCGACGACGACATTGGAGACGACCTCGAAGTCCTGCTGCAGGCCACCGAACTGGTGGTCACCACGCAGTTCGGCTCCACTTCGATGCTGCAGCGCAAACTGCGGGTCGGCTTTGCCAAGGCCGGCCGGCTGATGGACCTGCTCGAGTCCAGGGGAGTGGTGGGCCCGTCCGAAGGCTCCAAGGCCCGCGACGTGCTGGTCAAGCCGGACGACCTGGCCGCGGTGCTGGCGGCCATGAAGGGCCAGGACGGACCGGTCGCCGCCGATTCGCAGACGGCCGCGCTCAGCGACAACGCCAACGCCAACATCGCCCAGGGCGGCTATGCAGAGGACCTGGTGGCCGCCGACCTCGACAACCGCACCCAGTCCATCGAGTATCACGACGGTGCCGACGGCGGTTCGGACGACGAGGACGGCTCGGAGGACGCCTGGTCGCTGACCGGACGGTAGCCTGCGGCGAGACGGTAGCCTAGGAAGGTGACTAGCGCCGAAACCAACGCCGGGTCCGCCCCGCGGATCTGGAACCTGCCCAACATCCTCACGATGCTGCGGATCGCGCTGGTGCCCTTTTTCGTTTGGTGCCTCGTCGCGGACGCCCCGGGCCTGGACGCGCAGAACGGCCCCTGGCGCTGGGCCGCCGTCGTCGTCTTCGCGGTGGCGATCTATACGGACAAGCTCGACGGCGACATCGCCCGCAGCCGGGGCCTCATCACCGACTTCGGCAAAATCGCGGACCCGATCGCGGACAAGCTGCTGATCGGCTCCGCACTGGCCATGCTCTCGCTGCTCGGCGAACTGCCGTGGTGGGTCACCGTCCTGATCCTGGTCCGCGAGTGGGGCGTCACGGCGCTCCGCTTCTTCGTGATCCGCTACGGCGTCATCCCCGCGTCCCGCGGCGGCAAGCTCAAGACCGTGGTGCAGACCGCGGCGATCTTCCTCTACGTGATGCCGCTCGCCTCGATCGCCCCGTGGCTCGGGTTCCTGGCCTTTGCCGTCATGATGGCCGCCCTGGCGATCACGGTCTGGACCGGCGTCGAATATGTCATTGAAGCCCTCAAACTGCGCGCCAGCGGCATCCGGGCCGGGAAACAGCAGGTCCAGGAGGGAACGCCATGAGCAATCTCCAGCCCACCATCCACCCGGGGCTGCACCCGAACCTGCACCGCCTCGCCGAGCAGGCCGTGGGGCGCGCCATTGAGCACGGACTGACCGTGGCCACCGCGGAGTCGCTCACCGCCGGGATGGTGGCTGCCGTGCTGGCCGACACCCCCGGCGCCTCCGCCATGCTGCAGGGCGGTGTGGTCGCCTACGCGAACACGGTCAAGGCGGACATCCTGGGCGTGTCCCCGGACGTCCTCGACGCCGTGGGCTCGGTGGACGGACAGGTCGCCGCGGCCATGGCCTCCGGGGCGCGCGCGGCGTGCGGTGCCGCCGTCGGCGTCGCCACCACCGGGGTGGCCGGCCCGGAGCCGCATGACGGCAAGACCGTAGGCACGGTCTTCATCGGCCTCGCCACGGCGGAAGGGGCGACGTCGTTCGCCTACCACTTCGACGGGAGCCGCCAGGAGATCCGTGCGCTGGCCTGCGGTGCCGCCCTGGAACGCCTGCTCGAAGCCCTGTCCACGACAAGCTACCGCGGGTAAAGTTGCCGGGAACAAAAGTTGATTCCGAATAGTTGTTACATTGTGTCGCCCCGGAATAAGGGTGGCGCCTAGGATGAAATCATCACAACGTTCGCAGTCCACCGCGAACTAGACATACGAGGGAGCAAGGCGATACAGATGGTAAAGCAGCCCGTATCCGTAAACGGCGTTGTCCGCTGGAAGGATGTGGGCCTCGCCGATCAGGCAAAGAGCGAACAGAAGGAGCGCAAGATGGTTGTACTTCGTCACGAAATTGGTGATGTCCTGCGCGATGTCCGCCAACGCCAAGGCCGTACCCTCCGCGAAGTCTCGCACAGTGCCCGTGTATCCCTGGGCTACCTGAGTGAAGTGGAACGCGGCCAGAAGGAAGCCTCCTCGGAGCTGCTCTCCTCGATCTGCTCGGCCCTTGACGTCCCGTTGTCCAGCATGCTCCGTGAAGTCAGCGACCGCGTCGCCGTGGCCGAGGGGGTTGCGGTACCGGACACCGTCCCCCAGGAATTCGCCCAGCGCTACGGCCGTGACCTTGACCGTGAGCTCAACACCGACCTGAACGATGAGCTGGCCACCGGCCTGCTCTCCGGGGCGCGCTAGGCCCAAGGCACTTCAGATTAACGAATTGGTCCCCAGCAGCGCCGGGGACCTTTTCCGTGTCCGGGACGGGCCTAGAGGCCCTCGTCCCGGGGAAAACCGTCGCGTTCGTAGGTGGCGTTGAGCTTCGCCATGTAGCCGGCGAAGGCTTCCAGCTCTGCGGCCGGCCACTCCGCCAGCCGTTCGCGGAAGACCTCGCGCCGCGCATCCTGGACCAGGTGCATCTTCTCCTCGCCCTTGGCCGTCAGGCTGATGGCCTGCGCCCGGCCGTCCAGCGGGTCGGCTTCCTTTGCCACCAGACCCAGGCCTTCAAGGAACGCGATCTGGCGGCTCACCGAGGGCTTGCCGACGCCGATGCAGGAGGCCAGTTCGGTCAGCCGGATGGGCCCCTTGGCCCGGACCACGGACAGCAGCCCGTAGGCGGCAGGCTCCATCTCGGGATGCACCTGCCGGGACAGCTGCTGCGACATGGAGCGGGCCCGCCGCCAGAGCAGGCTCAGCTGGCGCTCGACGGCGGCCAGCGCCTCCTCAGCGGACGGGTCGCCGGTCCCGGAGACTGGCGCCGGATCCGGGGCGGCGTCGCGTGGGTTGCTCATAGCAACCATTCTAGGGGCCGTGCCCGTGAGAGACTTTATCGGTGAGAATCAGCGACTTTTGGCGGCTTATGGACGACGAGTTCGGCGCGGGATACTCCCGGGTGCTCAGCAGCTCCCTGGTGTTGGCCGGAGTGGGCGGCCGCACCGCGGACCAGGCCCTCTCCGCCGGAGTGCCGCCCAAACAGGTCTGGCTGGCCCTCTGCGATGTCCAGGATGTCCCCGCGGAACGGCGGCTCGGCCGCGACGTCAAACCCCGCTGACGGTGCGGCCACTGATAGCAGGCCGCAGGGATTCGGCCGCAGCCCGGCACCCGGCCGCAGGCATTGGGGGACTGACACGCCGTTCGATTGTTCGAATATCTGTTCGGGTCCGGCTATGCTTTTTTCAGAGCGTTTTCCACATACGCGACGGCGGCGGCAACATTGTCAGTGGTCGCCACTAGCGTCAGTGATGACATAACAACGGCCGCGACGGCCACTCTCCAGCGAGAAAGTATTAGAGGTGTGAATCATGGCCGCAGCCCCGGATCGCCAGAAGGCGCTCGACGCAGCGCTTGCCCAGATTGACAAGCAGTTCGGCAAAGGCTCCGTCATGCGCCTGGGCGACGAAGTCCGCGCGCCCATCGAAGTCATCCCGACCGGCTCCATCGCGCTGGACGTGGCCCTCGGCATTGGCGGCCTGCCCCGCGGCCGCGTGGTTGAGATTTACGGCCCTGAATCCTCCGGTAAAACCACGGTCGCACTCCACGCCGTCGCCAACGCCCAGCGCCAGGGCGGCATCGCCGCCTTCATCGACGCCGAGCACGCCCTCGACCCCGAGTACGCCGCCAAGCTCGGCGTTGACACCGACGCGCTCCTGGTTTCCCAGCCGGACACCGGCGAGCAGGCGCTCGAAATCATGGACATGCTGATCGGCTCCGGCTCGCTGGACGTCATCGTCATCGACTCCGTCGCCGCCCTGGTGCCCCGCGCCGAAATCGAAGGCGACATGGGCGACAGCCACGTCGGCCTGCAGGCCCGGCTGATGAGCCAGGCGCTGCGTAAGATCACCGGCCGGCTGAGCCAGACCAAGACCACCGCCATCTTCATCAACCAGCTGCGCGAAAAGATCGGCGTCTTCTTCGGTTCCCCGGAAACCACCACCGGTGGTAAGGCGCTGAAGTTCTACGCCTCGATCCGCATCGACGTCCGCCGTATCCAGACCCTCAAGGAGGGTGCTGACTCCGTCGGCAACCGGACCAAAGCGAAGATCGTCAAGAACAAGATGGCCCCGCCGTTCAAGATCGCCGAATTCGACATCATCTACGGCCAGGGCATCTCCCGCGAAGGCGGCATCATCGACATGGGTGTCGAGCACGGCCTGATCAAGAAGTCCGGCTCGTGGTTCACCTACGACGGCGACCAGCTGGGCCAGGGCATGGAGAATTCCCGCCGCTTCCTGCGCGACAACCCGGAACTCGCCGCCGAACTCGAGCGCCTGATCAAGGAAAAGCTCGGCGTCGGCGTCAAGGCAGCGGACCCGGAGGAATCACCGAAGCTGAAGGCCGTTGACGGCTTCTAACAACCGGGCCTCCGCCGCACGAGGCCGCAAGGGGTCAGGATTCCCGTCCCGGAATCCTGGCCCCGGCGTCGTTGACGGCCCCGGAGACCCCGGAGACCCCGCAGACCCCGGCTACCCCGGCCGGTCCGCGCGGTCAGCGCCGGAGCAGGACCCCGACGCTGATCCCGCCGCCGTCGCACGCGCCGTGGTGCTGCGGCAACTGACCAACTCGCCCAAAAGCCGGCTGCAGCTGTCCCGCAAACTGGCCGAGCGCAACATTCCGGACGACGTTGCCGGGGCGGTCCTGGACCGCTTCGAAGAGGTCCGCCTCATCGATGACGCCGAGTTCGCCCAGCTGTGGGTGCGGAGCCGGTCCCAAACCTGGAAACTGGCCAAGGGCGCCCTCCGCCGGGAACTCGCCGAGAAGGGCATCGACCAGGAAACCGCAGCCGTCGCCCTCGACCAGCTCAGCGACGAGGATGAGGAATCGGCCGCCCGGGAACTCGTGGACCGCAAGCTGCGGAACGTGCGCGGGCTCGAGGACCGCGCCGAGCGGGACAAGACCGTCCGCCGGCTCGCGTCCATGCTCGCCCGCAAGGGCTACCAGCCCTCGCAGGCCTTCCGCATCGTCGGCGAGGCCCTGGACGCAGCCCTCGACGAGCCGGACGGCGAGGCCTGACCCCGGCCCCGGCAACGCTGTGAACACGGCTGCGCCTAACCGGTACCCTTAACAGGTGAGTTTGACCATTCCTTCCCCCGCCGCCGGCGGAACCCCATTCCCGGACGAGAACGCCCCGGCCCGCACCTACCAGGTGCGGACCTTCGGCTGCCAGATGAACGTGCACGACTCCGAACGGATGTCCGGCATGCTCGAAGCCGCCGGCTACGTCCGCTCCGAAGGCGAACTGGCCGACGTCGTCGTCTTCAACACCTGCGCCGTCCGGGAAAACGCCGACAACAAGCTCTACGGCAACCTCGGCATCCTCCGACCGGTCAAGGAAGCCAACCCCGGCATGCAGATCGCCGTCGGGGGCTGCCTCGCGCAGAAGGACCGCGAGACCATCCTCAAGAAGGCACCCTGGGTCGACGCCGTGTTTGGTACCCACAATGTCGGCGCCCTGCCCGCGCTGCTGGACCGCGCACGCCACAACGACGAGGCGCAGCTGGAAATCCTGGAATCGCTCGACGTGTTCCCGTCGACGCTGCCCACCAAACGGGACTCCGTCTACTCCGGCTGGGTCTCCATCTCGGTCGGCTGCAACAACACCTGCACGTTCTGCATCGTTCCCGCACTGCGCGGCAAGGAAAAGGACCGGCGGCCCGGCGACATCCTCGCCGAAATCCAGGCCCTCGTCGACGACGGCGCCATCGAGGTCACCCTGCTGGGCCAGAACGTGAACTCCTACGGCGTCGAGTTCGGCGACCGGCAGGCCTTCTCCAAACTGCTGCGCGCCTGCGGCGACATCCCCGGCCTGGAGCGCGTCCGGTTCACCAGCCCGCACCCGGCAGCCTTCACCGATGACGTCATCGACGCCATGGCCGAGACGCCCAACGTGATGCCGCAGCTGCACATGCCGCTGCAGTCCGGCTCGGACAGGATCCTCCGGGAGATGAAACGGTCTTACCGGTCCACCAAGTTCCTCGGGATCCTGGACAAGGTCCGGGAGAAGATCCCGCACGCCGCCATCTCCACCGACATCATTGTCGGCTTCCCCGGCGAGACCGAGGAAGACTTCCAGGCCACGCTCGACGTCGTGGAAAGGTCCCGCTTCGCGACCGCCTTCACCTTCCAGTACTCCAAGCGGCCCGGCACCCCGGCCGCGGAGCTTGAGGAACAGCTGCCCAAGGCCGTGGTCCAGGAACGCTTCGAACGGCTCACCGCCCTGCAGGACCGTATTGCCGCGGAGGAGAACGCCCGCCAGCTCGGCCGCCGCGTCGAGGTCATGGTGACCGCCCAGCCGGGCCGGAAAGCCGGGGAAACCCACCGCCTCTCCGGCCGCGCCCAGGACCAGCGCCTGGTGCACTTCTCCGTGCCCGCGGGCGCCGAAACACCGCGCCCCGGAGACCTCGTCACCGTGACCGTCACCGAAGCCGCGGCGTTCCACCTCGTCGCCGACCCGGCGACCACAGACGATTACAGCCTGCGCCGCTCCCGCGCCGGCGACGCCTGGGACCGTTCCCAGGCCGAATCCTGCGGCGCCCCCACCCCGGCCCGGAACGGTGGCACGTCCGGTGTCTCGCTCGGCATGCCAACCCTTCCAGTCCGCGCCCGCTAGCCCGTGGCCGCCCCCGCTCAACCCGACGGCCCCGACAGCTCCGACAACGCCGGCGTATCCGACGGTTCCGCCGCGCCGGTGCGCTCCGACGCACCCGAATCCACCCCACCGGTCATCGCCGTCGTCGGGCCCACGGGATCCGGAAAGTCGGATCTGGCGGTCTCGCTGGCGCAGGCCCTCGACGGTGAGGTCGTCAACGCCGACGCCATGCAGTTCTACCGCGGCATGGACATCGGCACGGCCAAGATCACCAGGGACGAGCGTAGGGGAGTGCCCCACCACCTCCTGGACATCCTCGTCGTGACCGAGGAAGCCAGCGTCTCGGACTTCCAGCAGCAGGCACGAGCCGTGATCGCGGACATCCACGCCCGGGGCAAGCGGGCCATCCTCGCCGGCGGTTCCGGCCTGTACGTTCGGGCCGCCCTGGACGTGCTTGAATTCCCCGGCACCGACCCCGCCATCCGGCGCCGCCTCGAAGCCGAAGAGGAAGCGGCCGGCCTCGCGCCGCTGCGGGCACGGCTGGAACTCGTGGACCCGGTCTCCGCCGGGCGCCTGGGCGACGCGCGCCGCGTCATCCGCGCCCTGGAAGTCTTCGAACTCACCGGACGTCCCTTCAGCTCCTTTATGCCCACCCGCGAGTACTTCCAGCCGGCCGTGCAGATTGGCCTCGACGTGGACCGCGACCAGCTCCGGGAGCGGCTCGCCGCCCGTGTCCACACTATGGTGGACCGGGGACTGCTGGCGGAGGTACGGCGCCTCGACGGCCTGGGGCTTCGCCGCGGCAGGACCGCTTCCCGGGCCCTGGGCTACGCGCAGTTCCTCAGGGTCGTCGACGGGGAGTCGGACGTGGCGCAGGCCGCCGAAGAAACCATTGTCGCGACCCGGCAGTTCGCCCGCCGCCAGCTCACCTGGTTCCGCGCCGACCCCCGGATCAACTGGCTCGACTGGCAGGACCCCCGGCTGGCGGCCAAGGCCGCCGCGCTGTGCCGCTAAAGACCTGCCGCTAAAGATTTGCCGCTCATATCCGCCGCTCACGGCCTGCCGCCGCTGAAGCCCCGTTACATCCAGGCAGCGGGTTCCGTCCCGGCCCGGCCGGAACGGTAACCTTGGAGCATGGACGAAACCCTTGCCGCAGCCGTTGACCACCCCGCGTCTGACACCGGCGCCCTCGCCGGCCTGAAGTTCTCGAAGGGCCACGGAACCGGCAACGACTTTGTCCTGATCGCGGACCCCCACGGCGCGCTCTCCGTCACCCCGGAACAGGTCGCGTCCCTCTGCGACCGGCACCGCGGCATCGGCGGCGACGGACTCATCCGCGCCGTACCCTCGCGGCTGCTCCCGGAAGGCCGGGAACTGCTCGCCGCGCACCCCGCGGCCGAGTGGTTTATGGACTACCACAACGCGGACGGCTCGCTGTCGGAGATGTGCGGTAACGGCGTGCGCGTCTTTGTCCACTTCCTCATCACCGAGGGACTCGTGGACCTGCCGGCCGGCGAATCGCTGACCATCGGAACCCGCGGCGGCATGAAGACCGTCGTCCGCACCGCAGGCGGCTACGCCGTGGACATGGGGCCGTGGGAGTTCATCTTCCCGGGCGAGGCCACCGCACGCGCCATGGATTCACTGGTCAGCGCCGAAGGGCTGGAGGTGGCCAGGCCGGCACTGTCCGTCAGCATGGGCAACCCGCACACCGTCGTCGCCCTGGCCGAACTCGCGGAACTCGACGCCACGCAGCTGTTCAAGGCGCCCCGGGTCGACCCGACGCCGCCGCACGGCACCAACGTCGAGTTCGTCGTGCCGTCCGAGCCGCTCGTTCACGACGGCGTCGGAACCATCACCATGCGCGTGCACGAGCGGGGAGTGGGGGAGACGCTGTCCTGCGGGACCGGCGCCTGTGCCGCCGCCGTCGCGATCCGGCACTGGGCCGGCCAGGGCGCGCCGGACGCCTGGAACGTCACGGTACCCGGCGGCGTCGTAGGCGTGAAGTTCTTCCTGTCAGCGGACGGGCACGAGCACGTGGAGCTCAGCGGACCCGCTGTGATCGTCGCTAGCGGGACGCTTTCCTGACCTTCAGGATCCGGAACGACTTCGAGGTGCTCTCGCGTGTGACGGTAAAGCTGCCGTCCAGCTCCGCCGCAAGCCAGCGCTGAAGCGAATCCGAACCAAGGTTCTTCTGCACCACCAGCCAGGCCGACCCGCCCGGGGCGAGCCGGGGCAGCCAGAGCAGCAGCAGGGCGTGGAGTTCGTCCTTGCCGATCCGGATGGGCGGATTGGACCAGATCGTGTCGAAGCGCAGCTCCGGATCGACCTCGCCAGGTGTGCTGGCGGTGACATTCTCCAGCCCCAGCAGGGCCGCATTCTCGTTCGTCAGCGCCACGCAGCGCTCATTGACGTCGACGGCGAAGACCCGGGCGTGCGGCGCCCGCAGGGCCATGGTCAGCGCGATCGGCCCCCAGCCGCAACCGATGTCCAGCAGGTTGCCCTGCGGCGCCGGGGCAGGGACCTCGGCCAGCAGCACCGCGGTTCCCTTGTCGATCCCGTCCGGGCTGAAAATTCCGGAGGACGTCTGCAGCTGCCGGCGTTCGCCGGCAAGCTCCACGGTCAGTGGCTTGCGGGTGAACGGCCCGGCGGGCTGGGCGCTGAAATAGTGTGCAGACTCCATAACTGGCCAGATTAGTTGGCGGCCCGGCGCTATGGGAAACCGGCCGGGAAACCGGTCCCCGCCGCGCCCGGCACCGGTGCCGCCGGGCAGCGCAGGCGCACAGCGACGGTCTGCTAGTCTTAAAGACATGATCTTGAACTTCAAGTAGCCGGCACGGGCCTTCGCTTCCTTAGCGCAAGCCCCGTCCCCGCAGCGACGCAGGTTGTTACCTTCCGCTCAGTGCGCCCCTCCGTGATGCCGTGCATCACCTGTCGGCGCCAGATCCACTTGGAGTCAAGCCTGAAGCCGCAGGGCTTAAAACCACGCAGCGCCCGGCAGCAGTTTCCGGGGGAGCGCTGAACGGAACGTACCTCCCCGCCACCCGGCGTTATTACGCCGGATCCCTTCCGCATTTACCGCTCCGGCACGGAGCCCGTCCTGCCCGCGGCGCCGCAGTCGCCAGGCATCCCAGGAGGCACGGATGATCACTAGTCGTCAGCCCAGCGCGAATACCGCGCCACGAAACACCGATCAGCACTATTCTGAAGATGTAGACCCTTCAAAGGAGACCATGACCAGTCAGCCCAACACCGGACCCGATTCAGCCGCCCAGGACATGAGCCCTGCGGAAATCCAGGCTGTCATCGACCGGATCCTCTCCAAAGACGCCCCCGCCCCGAAGACCGGACGCAGTACCGGCACCGGGGCCGCCGGTGAGCCTAGGGCCGTGTTCGGCAAGGCCCAGGCGATTTCGCACCTGGATGAGGAACACAGCAGCTACGACGGCGACCAGCAGGACCTCGAGGAACGCCACGCCCTGCGCCGCACCGCCGGCCTGTCGACCGAACTCGAGGACGTCACCGAAGTCGAATACCGGCAGCTGCGCCTTGAGCGCGTGGTACTCGCTGGGCTCTGGACCGAAGGCACCCTGGCCGACGCCGAGAACTCCCTGCGCGAACTGGCAGCCCTGGCGGAAACCGCCGGATCCGAGGTGCTTGACGGGCTCGTCCAGCGCCGCGCCAAGCCGGACCCGGGCACCTTCCTGGGCTCCGGCAAGGCCCAGGAGCTCAAGGACATCGTGATGTCCACCGGCGCCGACACCGTGGTGGTGGACGCCGAGCTCGCCCCGTCCCAGCGGCGCGGCCTGGAAGACATCGTCAAGGTCAAAGTCATCGACCGCACGGCCCTGATCCTGGACATCTTCGCCCAGCACGCCAAGAGCCGCGAAGGCAAGGCCCAGGTGGAACTGGCGCAGCTCGAATACCTGCTCCCGCGCCTGCGCGGCTGGGGCGAATCGATGTCCCGGCAGGCCGGTGGCCAGGTGGGCGGCGCCGGAGCGGGCATGGGTTCGCGCGGCCCCGGTGAGACCAAGATCGAGCTGGACCGCCGCCGGATCCGCACCCGAATGGCCAAGCTGCGGCGTGAAATTGCCGCCATGAAGCCGGCCCGGGAAACCAAGCGCGCCAACCGCCGTCGTAATGCCGTGCCGTCGGTGGCGATCGCCGGCTACACCAACGCTGGTAAGTCCTCGCTGCTGAACCGCCTGACCGACGCCGGTGTGCTGGTGGAGAACGCCCTGTTCGCCACCCTGGACCCGACCGTCCGCAAGGCTGAAACCTCCGACGGGCTGGGCTACACCCTCGCCGACACCGTGGGTTTTGTCCGCTCGCTGCCGACCCAGCTGGTGGAGGCGTTCCGCTCCACCCTGGAGGAGGTCGCCGATTCGGACCTGATCCTGCACGTCGTCGACGTCTCGCACCCCGACCCGGAGGGCCAGATCGCGGCCGTCCGCACCGTGTTCAGCGAAGTCGACGCCCGCAAGGTGCCGGAGATCATCGTCCTGAATAAGGCCGACGCCGCCGACCCGTTCGTGATCGAACGGCTCAAGCAGCGCGAACCGCGCCACGTTGTGGTCTCGGCCCGCACCGGGGAAGGCATCCCGGAGCTGCTCAAAGCCATCAGCGAGGGTATTCCGCGGCCCAGCGTGAAGCTGGAACTGATGATTCCGTACAACCGCGGGGACCTGCTCAGCAAGCTGCACGAGACCGACGCCGAGATCATCAGCCTCGACCACGAGGAGACCGGCACCCGCGCCGTGGTGATGGTGCGCGAGGGGCTCGCGGCCGAACTGGATGCCTTCGTCAGCAATGACTGAACCAGCGGTGGCCGAGGGGGCGGCCGCGCCGTCGGACAGCGGCCCGGCCAAAAGCAGCCCGGCTAAGAGCAAGCCTCGAAACGGCCCGGCCGGCGAGCAGTTTGTGGTTGAACTGCTCGACCGGGCGGTCGCCGGCATGGGCGGTCAGAGCCGCGACGGCCAGCACGAAATGGCGCGGCAGGTGGCGCGCGCGATCGACACCGGCGACCACCTGCTGGTCCAGGCCGGCACCGGCACCGGCAAGTCGCTTGCCTACCTGATTCCGCTGATCGCGCATTCGCTGGTCAGCGACAAGCCCACCCTGGTCTCCACCGCAACCCTGGCCCTGCAGACCCAGATTGTCGGCAGGGACCTGCCCCGGCTGCTCAAGACCATCACCCCGGCCTTGGAGCGGCCGGTGAAGGTGGCGCTGGTCAAGGGCCGCTCCAACTATGTCTGCCGGCACAAACTCGAAGGCGGTTTCCCCTCCGAGGAACCGTCCGAGGGCCAGTTGTTCTCCCTCGGCGAAGACACCTCCGTGCCGCACTTCGCCGCCGCGGTGGGTGGTCCGTCCTCGCAGCTCGGCAAGGAGGTCGTCCGGCTTCGCGAGTGGGCCGAGGACACCCAGACCGGGGACCGCGACGAGCTGCTGCCCGGCGTGACCGACCGCGCCTGGCGGCAGGTCTCCGTCACCTCGATGGAGTGCCTGGGGGCGCAGAAGTGCCCGCTCGCCGCCGAATGCTTCAGCGAACTGGCCCGGCAAAACGCCGCCGACGCCGACGTGGTGGTCACCAACCACGCCATGCTGGCCGTCAGCGCCTTCGAGGGCCTCGCCGTGCTGCCCGAATACGACGTGGTGGTGGTCGACGAGGCGCACGAACTCCAGGACCGGGTCACGGGCGCCGTCTCCGGCCAGCTGTCCGTCGCCATGGTGCACGCCGCCGCCTCGGGCGCCCGCAAGCACACCGGGATCACCGTGGATGCGCTAAACAACGCCGCGTCCAACCTCGAGCTCGCCATTGAAGGCGTCCCCAGCGGGCTGATGCCCAACGGATTGAACAGCGAACAGCTCGACTGCGTAGACCAGCTCCGCGACGCCTGCCGCGCCGCGCTTTCGGACTCCAAGGGCGACAGCGCCAACACGGCCGACGGTGGCCGGCAGCTCGCGCGCTCCCGGCTGATGGTGATCCTGGAGCTCTGCGAACGGCTCCTGGCCGCCAAGGAGAACCGGGAAGTGGTCTGGTTCTCCCGCAATAGCAGCTTCGATCCGCAGCAGGGCTACTCGCAGCCTGACGACTCCGCGCCTGCCCTGATCAACGTTGCTCCGCTCAGCGTCGCCGGCCGGCTGCGCGAGGGACTGTTCGCCGACCACACCGTCGTCCTGACGTCGGCAACCCTGGCGATCGGTTCGGCCTTCGAGCCGGCGGCGGGAGGCCTCGGCCTGGTGGGTCCCGGCGCACCCAGCTGGACCGGCGTCGACGTCGGATCCCCCTTCGAATATCCCAAACAAGGCATCCTCTACGTTGCCAAGCACCTGCCCAAGCCGGGCCGGGGGACCTCGCCGGAAGCCCTCGACGAGCTCGAGAAGCTGATCCGCGCCTCCGGCGGCGGCGCCCTCTGCCTCTTCTCGTCGCGGCGCGCCGCCGAAGAGGCGGCCGAGGCGATGCGGCCCCGGCTGGGGATGAGCATTCTCTGCCAGGGTGAATCGACCATGACCGCGCTGGTGAAGCAGTTCGCCGACGAGCCGGACACCTGCCTCTTCGGCACCATGTCGCTCTGGCAGGGCGTCGACGTGCCAGGGAACTCCTGCCGCCTCGTCGTGATCGACCGGATCCCGTTCCCGCGGCCCGATGACCCGCTGATGACGGCCCGCTCCCGGGCGGTGGCCCAAGCCGGCGGCAACGGCTTTATGAGCGTCTCGGCGACGCACGCAGCGATCCGCCTCGCCCAGGGAGCCGGACGCCTGATCCGCTCGACGTCGGACAAGGGCGTGGTGGCGGTCCTCGATTCCCGGCTGTCCACCGAACGGTACGGCGCGTTCCTCCGGGCCGCGCTGCCGCCGTTCTGGCCCACCACCGACCCGTCGGTGGCGCTGGCAGCCCTCGAACGCCTCGGCAAAGAAACCCCGGCCAAGCAACAGGCCCAGCAACCCGCCAAGTAGGCGGGAAGGGCCGGCGGGGGTACCAATGGGCCGCGCTGGCGTTCCCGCCCGGTTCTTGTGAGCCCCGGGGCCGGCAGAGCCGGGTTTCCGCGGCTGCGGCGGCCCCGCACGCCGTCGTGCTGCCGACAACCGGGCGGGAACGCACGGAGGCCCCATCCGGAACCTCGGACGGGGCCTTTGGCGCTGCCGGTGGGGTGTGGCTGGCAGGGGTGGTGTGGCCGGGAAGCCGGCGGGGGAGGCTACAGGGAGCGCAGCACCGAGACGACCTTGCCCATAATGACGGCATGGTCGCCGAGGATCGGCTCGTACTGGGTGTTTTGCGGGAGCAGCCAGGTGTGGCCGTCGCGCTGGCGGAACGTCTTGACCGTGGCCTCGTCATCGAGCAATGCGGCAACGATGTCGCCGTTGACGGCATCGTTCTGACGCCGGACGACGACCCAGTCGCCGTCGCAGATGGCGGCGTCGATCATTGAATCACCGGCCACCCGGAGCATAAACAGTTCACCGTGGCCCACCAGCTGGCGCGGCAGAGGCATCACGTCCTCCACCACCTGGTCGGCCAGGATCGGGCCGCCGGCGGCGATGCGGCCGACGAACGGGACCATCGCGGTGTCCGTGGCGCTGGCGAGCTCGGCGACAGCCTGGCCGCCGACGGCGCGCAGGCCGCTGGACTTCTCCACACCGGAGATCGTGGTGGCACCCTCGTCCAGGGTCAGCGGCATCAGCACTTCCATGGCGCGGGGACGTTTGGGGTCACGCCGCAGGTAGCCGAGCTTTTCCAGCTGCGAGAGCTGGTGGGTGACGCTGGACAGGCTGGCCAGCCCGACGGTGTCGCCGATCTCGCGCATGGAGGGCGGGTAGCCGTTGTCTGTCACGGAACGCTGGATGGTCTCCAGGATCTTCTTCTGACGGACGGTAAGGCTCTTCGGCGCCCGGCCGGTCTGGGGGCTCCGCTGAGCGGCCCTCCCGCCGGCGGCTTGTGCTGCCATGTTCGCCATGCCTTTCCATTCCGCCCGGCTGCCGTGGCTGCCGGGACCGTTCGGTCCGAACAATGTCAGACCCCGCTGATCAACTGTTGCTGACCAACCCAAGTGGTTGTCCTGTGATTCAAAAGTAGGGCAGCCGCCAGGGTTTTTCAAACATTTGTTCTAGCGAGTCTCGACAATGTTCGTTCATAAGTGCTAAAACAGAAGCAGCGAAGTTCGAATATGTGTTCGAAGTTTCGAAGCCTTGCTGGCTCTTAGGGTTCGGCGGTGTGTTCGAAGTTTGGTGTTCGAGGGTTCGCGATCGAAGGTAATGCGTTCGATGGTTCGGCCGGTTGGCGGCAGGTACGTGGAGTACGCCGGGCGGCACAGATAAGTCCAGGAGGGCTCAGCTCATGTCAGCAGTAAGCGCTATTTCCGGTTCGTCCGTTTCCGCTCCCGCTCAGGAGGCGGCGCCCGCTGCTGCCTCCCGGCAGGCTCCGCTGAGGCTGACTCGCCGCGGACGCTTCGTCTTCTTCGGCCTGCCGCTGATCCTGCTGGCCGCCCTGGTCCTCTCCCTGGCCGGGTTCCTGAACGCCCCGGCCAAGGCCGCCGACTCGGCCGCGGAGCTCTCGCTCACACCGACCGTCACGGTGACGGTCCAGCCGGGGGAGTCGCTCTGGGCCATCGCCGGTGAGGTCGCCCCGGAGCGGGACCCCCGCGACGTTGTTGCCGACATCGTGCAGCTGAACAACCTCGAAGCCGCGCGGGTCATCCCCGGCCAGCAGCTCTACGTACCCGCCAAATAGACCACCCCGCCAAGGCCGCCGTCGGCCGCCCCGGCGGGCCCCGGGCGGTCACAGTTTCGGGGCCGGGGCCGGTCTCACTTAAACTGGGCAGGTGACTGACCAGCTAGAGCGCCTCAACCGACTGCCCCTCCGGACCAATCTGCGCGGACTGCGCCCCTACGGTGCGCCCCAGTTGGATGTCCCCATCCTGCTGAACGTCAACGAGAACACCCATGGCGTCCCGGCCGACGTCCGCGCGGCCATCGCCGAGGCCGTGACGGAGGCCGCCGCCGGACTGAACCGATACCCGGACCGCGAGTTCACCGAACTGCGCGAAGCCCTCGCCGAATACCTCGGCCACGGCCTGGACGCCGGCAACATCTGGGCAGCCAACGGCTCGAACGAAGTCCTGCAGCAAATCCTCCAGGCCTTCGGCGGCCCGGGCCGCACCGCGCTCGGCTTCCCTCCCACGTACTCGATGTACCCCCTGCTCGCCGCCGGTACGGACACCGAATACATCGTCGGGGTCCGCGCCGAGGACTACGGGCTCAGCGCCGAATCGGCAGCCCGCCAGGTCCGGGAGCTGAAGCCCAACGTCGTTTTCCTCTGCTCACCGAACAACCCCACCGGCACCGGCCTGGGTCTCGACGTCGTCGAGGCCGTCTACGAAGCCGGCGAAGCCAGCCAGACAATCGTGATCGTCGACGAGGCGTACCACGAGTTCGCCCACGATGGCACGCCCAGCGCCCTGACCCTGCTGCCGGGCCGCGAGCGGCTCATCGTCTCGCGCACCATGAGCAAGGCCTTCGCCTTGGCCGGGGCCCGGCTCGGCTACATGGCGGCGGCCCCGGAGGTCACCGACGCGCTGCGCCTGGTCCGGCTGCCGTACCACCTCTCCGCAATCACCCAGGCGACGGCGCTGGCCGCCCTGCGCCACCGGGTGGCGCTGATGGCCGACGTCGAGGACATCAAGCGCCAGCGCGACCGGATCGTGACGGAGCTGACCCGGATGGGCCTCAAGCCCGCCGCCTCCGATTCGAACTACGTCTTCTTTGGCGGCCTCGAGAACCCGCACGAGACCTGGCAAGGGCTGTTGGACGCCGGCGTGCTCATCCGCGACGTCGGCATCCCCGGCCACCTGCGCGTGACCGCCGGAACTGAGACGGAAACCACAGCGTTTCTGGAAGCCCTCGAACGGATCCTGGCCGGCCACGAAGTGCAGTCCGCCTAGACTTAAGCCAGGACCCACGCACACCGTCCCGTTCGCCGGGCGCCCGCCTCATCCAAAGGACATCCCACATGAGCAACACCGGATCAGCCGCTGCCCGGACCGCACGCCTGGAGCGGACCACCAGTGAATCCTCCGTCCTGGTCGAGATCAACCTGGACGGCACCGGCGTCTCGGACATCAGCACCTCCGTGCCGTTCTACGACCACATGCTGACCGCGCTGAGCAAGCACTCCCTGATCGACATGACGGTCAAGGCCACCGGCGACATCCACATCGACGTCCACCACACCGTGGAAGACGTCGCGATTACCTTCGGCGAGGTCCTTCGCACGGCGTTGGGCAACAAGGCCGGCATCCGCCGCTTCGGCGAGGCCACGGTGCCGCTCGACGAGGCGCTGGCCCAGGCCGTCGTCGACGTTTCCGGCCGTCCCTACCTGGTGCACACCGGCGAACCGGCCGGTCAGGAGTACCACCTCATCGGCGGTCACTTCACCGGCTCCCTGACCCGGCATGTCTTCGAGGCGATCACCCTGCACGCCGGGATCTGCCTCCACATGAACGTCACTGCCGGCCGGGACCCGCACCACATCGTCGAGGCTCAGTTCAAGGCCTTCGCCCGCGCACTGCGCGCCGCCGTGGAGCCGGACCCGCGGGTCGAGGGCATCCCCTCCACCAAGGGCGCGCTGTGACCGGCAAGGTGCTCCGGGACGGGGCCATCATCAACCCGGACGCCGCCAGGAAGCCGGTCTCGCCCGAGGGCAAGCCCACCGTCACCGTGCTCGACTACGGTTCCGGCAACGTCCGCTCCGCCGTCCGCGCCCTCGAACGCGCCGGGGCCGAGGTCATCCTCAGCTCCAAGCCCGAGGATGTGCTCAACGCGGACGGGCTTGTCGTTCCCGGCGTCGGTGCCTTCGAAACCGTCATGAACGAGCTCAAGGCCGTCGACGCCGTCCGCATGATCGGCCGCCGCGTTGCCGGCGGCCGGCCCGTGCTCGCAATCTGCGTCGGATTGCAGGTCCTGTTCGAAGCCGGCGTGGAACACGGCACCGTGGCCGAGGGTATGGGGGAGTGGCCGGGCAAGGTCGAGCTCCTGCCGGCCGAGGTCGTGCCGCACATGGGCTGGAACACGGTCACCGTGCCGGAGGGCTCCCGGCTCTTCGCCGGCGTCGAAAACGAACGCTTCTACTTCGTGCACTCCTACGGCGTCCAGCACTGGGACTTCGACGTGGTCCAGCCGCGGATGGCCGCCCCGCTCGTAACCTGGTCCGAGCACGGCGCCCCGTTCATCGCCGCGGTCGAAAACGGCCCGCTGTGCGCCACCCAGTTCCACCCGGAAAAGTCCGGCGACGCCGGTGCGCGCCTGCTCCGCAACTGGGTGGACAGCCTCCGCGGCGGCGGCAAAGCCGGTACCGACCAGGCCGCCCTACCGGAACAGACCGACTAGATGTGGTCCATAGTGCTGATGGGCCTCGCCGGCCTGCTGGTTGGCGGCGCCCTGTCGTTCCGGCAGCAAAAAAGCCCGCTGTGGGTGCAGGTCGTGTTCTACGTCCTGGCCGGCATGGCCCTGCTGGCCGCCTACCTCTTGACCCTGCCGGGGAACTGACCCTGCCGTGCAACTGACCGCCCGCAAAACGCGCACCCTTTCCCCGACCCGCCGCCCCAACACCGTGAGGACCTTCCGATGACCACCGAAACCCCGCTGCCGGTACTCGAGCTGCTCCCCGCCGTCGACGTCGTCAACGGCCAGGCCGTGCGCCTGGTCCAGGGCGAGGCAGGCAGCGAAACCAGCTACGGCACGCCGCTGGAAGCCGCGCTGAACTGGCAGGAACAGGGTGCCGAATGGGTCCACCTCGTCGACCTCGACGCCGCCTTCGGCCGCGGGTCCAACGCCGAACTGCTGCGCGAGGTCGTCGGCCGGCTGGACATCAAGGTCGAACTCTCCGGCGGGCTGCGCGACGACGATTCCCTGGAAAAGGCCCTGGACCTTGGCGTCGCCCGGGTGAACCTGGGCACCGCGGCGCTGGAGAACCCCGAGTGGACGCACCGGGTGATCGAGCGCTTCGGTGACAAGATCGCCGTCGGCCTCGACGTCCGCGGCACCACCCTCGCCGGCCGCGGCTGGACCAAGGAAGGCGGCGACCTCTGGGACGTCCTGGGCCGCCTCGAGGAAGCCGGCTGCGCCCGCTACGTCGTCACCGACGTCACCAAGGACGGCACGCTGCAGGGCCCGAACGTCGAGCTGCTGCGCCAGATGGTGGAAAAGACCGGCAAGCCCGTCGTGGCCTCCGGCGGCATCTCCAGCCTCGAAGACCTCAAAGTCCTGCGCTCCCTCGTGCCGCTAGGCGTCGAGGGCGCCATCGTCGGCAAGGCCCTCTACAACGGCAACTTCACGCTGCCCGAAGCCCTCGACGTCGCCGGCCGCCGCTAAGCACGTCCCGGCCATGGAACACACCACCGAGCCCGGCGGGCGCCCCCTGCCCGGCCACATCGCTGCCGCCCTCGCCGGCGCCGGCGGCGCGACGGACTCCGCGGGGCAGCCCTGGGCCGGGCGCAGCCTCAGCGGTGAGGACGCCAGAATCCACAACTTCGAGGACGACGACGGCGCGGCCGACGCCGGCTACCTCGCCGCGCTGGCGGGCCTCGCGTCCGGTGAAGCCGACGAGGCAGCCGTGGTCGCGTCGCTGGCGGCCGCACGCGTCTTTGTCCCGATCCTCGCCAGCCTCGCCGAAGAAGGTGACGCGGTGGGAGGCCAGGAAGGCAAGGAACAGCACGGCGGCGAAGTGCACGGCGACAAGCAAGCGGACATGGCCCTGGTGACGCTCAAGGCGCCGGACGGCCGGACGGCGCTGCCGGTCTTCACCTCGGCCGAAGCCCTCGCCGCCTGGCACCCCGGGGCCCGGCCCGTGGCGGTGTACGCCGCCCGGGCGGCCCTGTCTGCCGTCGCCGAGGGCGCCGAGCTGCTGGTGCTGGATCCCGGCTCGGCAACCACCTTCGTGGTGCGCCGTCCCGGCGTCTGGGCGCTGGCCCGGCAGCACGGCTGGATACCCAGCTACAGCGACCCGGCGGTGGCGGAGGCAGTGGGCGCAGCCGCGGCCGGCGTTCCGGCGCTGCGCCGGGTGGAAATCCATCCCGGCGGCGGCGTTGCCTCGGCGCAGGCCGGCGGTCGACAGCTTCCCGGCGGTGGCGCGGGCCCGGAGCTGCGCGTGGTGCTGTACCTTGAAGACGGCCTCGACCCCGCTGCGGTACAGTCCATCGTGGCCGGACTCAACGACGCCTGGGCCCGGGATGTCACGTTTGCCGAACGGGTCGACTCGATCGAAATCAAGTTGCAGCGCGCAGCACAGTAGCCGGGAACCGGCGCGGAGACATTCCGGTGCTGCCGAGGGCAGTACACAAAGGAATGCAGTTTCGTGAACTTCGCGCTTTACCGGGACCTGCTGGCCGTGAGGCCCATTAGGAACCTCCTGCTCGTGGGCATGGTTGCCCGCATCCCGCACTCCGCCGCCGGGGTGCTGCTGACCCTGCACATCGTCCTGACCCTGGGGCAGGGCTACGCCGCCGCAGGGGCGGCCGCCGCGGTCATGACGATCGGCATCGCCGTGGGCGCCCCGTGGCGCGGCCGCCGGGTGGACACGGTCGGCCTGCGCCGGGCGCTGATCCCGTCCGTCGTCTCCGAGACGGTCATCTGGTCGATCGTGCCGCACGTCAGCTACCAGTTGCTCCTGCCGCTGGTCTTCGTTGGCGGCCTGCTCACGCTGCCGATCTTCAGCGTGGTGCGCCAGTCGCTGGGCATCCTCGCCACCGGTGAGCAGCGCCGGACGGCCTTCGCCCTGGACGCGATCAGCACCGAACTGGTCTTTATGATCGGCCCCGCCGCCGGCGCCCTGGTCGCCACCGCAGGCTATTCCGTGCTGGGCCTGACCGTGGTTGGCGTCGCCACCTCGCTCTCCGGCCTGTTCCTGATGTGGATCAACCCGCCCACCCGCAGCGCCGTGTCCGGCCTGGCCCCGGATCCGGCGTTCGAGGCATGCCAGCAGGAGGGCGCGGAGACCGCCCTGGTCGCCGCGGCGCCCGCCCACCTGCAGGAGGCCGCGGCCGAGCTGGCACCGCTGGCGGCCGCGGAGCAGCGGCGGCAGGGCCGCCCCGGCCTGCGGCACAAGGTCCGCCACAACTTCGCCTGGTTCACGGCCGCCGTGGCGGCGGTCTTCGCCGTCGCCGCCGGTGCCGGCATGGTGCTCAGCGGCACCGACGTCGGAATCGTAGCCGCCCTGCAGACGGGTGGCCACCAGGCCGAAATCGGCATCGTCTTCCTGTTCTGGTGCGCGGCGTCGGTGCTGGGCGGCCTGGTCTACGGCGCCATGCACCGGCCCGTATCACCCGTCCTGCTGCTGCTGGGGATGTCCGCGCTGACCCTTCCCATGGCGTTCGCGCAGGACACCTGGACGCTGGCGCTGCTGTCGCTGCTGCCGGGCCTGCTCTGTGCCCCGGTGCTCTCCGCCGCGTCGGAGAAGGTAGCGGAACTGGTGGAGGAGGGCCGCCGCGGCGAGGCCATGGGCTGGTACGGTTCGGCGCTCACCGGCGGCGTCGCCCTCGGCGCCCCGCTGGCCGGGCTCTTCATCGACGGCGTAGGTCCGGGCGCGGGGTTCATTTCCGTGGGGGTGGCCGGCGTTGCGCTGTGCCTTGTCGGCCTGGTCCTGCAGCGCCGCCGCCGGCGCCGGCTCGCCGCAGCCTAGGGGGCGTGGCTTCGCCGGCAGCGCCCCCGCCGGGGATAGGCCTTAACGACGACGGCGGCGGGCGGACCGCTGTGGTCCGGCCGCCGCCGTCGTCATTTGTTGCTGGCGCGCTACCCTGCCGGGCAGGCGGCGGATGGCTAGTTAACCGCCCCGGTGTACTTCTCGCCCGGGCCCTTGCCCGGTGCGTCCGGGATAACGGATTCCTCGCGGAAGGCCAGCTGCAGGGAACGCAGTCCGTCGCGCAACGGCCCGGCGTGCTGGGAGCCGATCTCCGGAGCCGCGGCGGTGACCAGCCCGGCCAGGGCCGTGATCAGTTTGCGCGCCTCGTCCAGGTCCTTGAGTTCTTCGGCGTTGTCCTCGGCGGCCAGGCCGAGCTTCACTGCGGCGGCACTCATCAGGTGCACGGCGGCGGTGGTAATGACTTCGATCGCGGGGACCTCGGAGATGTCGCGGATCTGCTGGGAGACATCGGCCTGGGCGTCGGCCGGCTGGTAAACGTGTGAATTACGCTCTGGAGTGCTCATGCTGGTAAGCTTGTCACAGACCAACTGAATGTCGTTATTTCTGCAGAAGTCCACAAACGGAACAGGGATCCGGCGGCGCCACGTGCGTTGAGCCGGTATCTTTCTGTAGAATCGGTTTTCAGTTTGCAAGCGGAGTTCTCTCCCACCCGCGTCAGCCGCGAGTATTCCCTAGGAATCAAGGTTGCCGGGTACCTGGTCGGGCATTTTCACCGGGCATTACGCCTGGCGGGTATGCATGCAGCCTCCTCGCGAGGACGGCAGTACCGATCTTTGAGGCCTTCGATTGCTCCGGCAATTGGAGGCCTTCTTCATTTGCCGGCGGAGTACCCGTCACGAACACAGGAGCTTTAACATTAGCGAGCCAAGAATCAATGAGCGTATCCGCGTCCCCGAGGTGCGGCTGGTCGGCCCTGCAGGCGAACAGGTAGGAGTCGTCCGTATTGAGGATGCCCTGCGTTTGGCTGCCGAGTCCGACCTTGATCTCGTTGAAGTTGCACCGCAGGCCAAGCCTCCGGTGTGCAAGCTGATGGACTTCGGCAAGTACAAGTACGAAGCCGCCGTCAAGGCGCGCGAGGCCCGGAAGAACCAGACCAACACGGTCCTGAAGGAAATCCGCTTCCGCCTGAAGATCGACACCCACGACTACGAGACGAAGCGCGGCCACGCGCTCCGCTTCCTCGGCGCCGGTGACAAGGTCAAGGCCATGATCCAGTTCCGCGGCCGTGAGCAGCAGCGCCCCGAGATGGGCATCCGCCTGCTCCAGCGCTTCGCGGACGACGTCGCCGAAGTGGGCGTTGTCGAGTCCAGCCCGCGCATCGACGGCCGCAACATGGTCATGGTGGTCGGACCGCTGAAGAACAAGGCAGAAGCCAAGGCAGAGGCCCGCCGCGCAACGCAGCGCGCCGAAGCCAAGGCCGAGAACGAAGCCAAGGCAACAGGCGGTGGCCGCGTTGACACGTCCGGCCCCGAGGCGCCCCTGACGCAGTCGCTTGCCGATCTTCTTCCGGAGGGCTACCAGGTCCGGACCGAGGCCCCCGCGACGGAGGCTCCGGCAACGGAGACTCCCGCAACGGAAGCTCCGGCCGAGGCAACGGTAGCTGCCGAGGCCCCGGCTGAGGAGGCCCCGGCTGCGAAGGCTCCCGTCCAGGAAGCGCCGAAGCAGGAGGCTCCCAAGGCTCCCAAGGCCGCTCCGAAGCGTGAAGCCCCCAAGGCTGAGGCTCCCAAGGCCCCGGCCAGGCCGGCCGCAGCCAAGGCGCCCGCAGCGCCCAAGGCCGCTGAGAAGGCCCCGGTTGCCGCCAAGGCGCCCGAGGCTGACAAGGCCGCACCTGCCACGGCACCGAAGCCCGTTGCTGCTCCGAAGCCGGTTCCACGTCCAGCGGCGCCGAAGCCTGCCGCACGGCCGGCGGCTCCCAAGGCCGCCGCCAAGCCGGGCGGCAAGAAGACCAACTAGTTCACGGCTGCCGGACCGCAATGTCCGGCAGCAGGCAACCAGCACGCCGCCCGCAGGGGTGGCTGCACGAAAGACTGCAGACCCGTCTGCGGATACGTAAGGAGATCGGTTCCCATGCCGAAGATGAAGACCCACAGCGGTGCTAAGAAGCGCTTCAAGCTGACCGGCAGCGGCAAGCTGCGCCGCCAGCAGGCCAACCGCCGCCACTACCTCGAGCACAAGTCCTCCAGGCTGACCCGCCGCCTCGCCGGCGACAAGATCGTCTTCAAGGGCGACGCCAAGGTCATCCGGAAGATGCTCGGCATCTAAGTTCCAAGTTCACGGACCGGTAGCCACCTGGCGGCGGTCCACTACCAAAAAGGCTTCTCAGGCCAGCCGGTTTCCCGGCAGTAGACGCTTGGGATCAGAATTTTCGAAGGAGTACGCACGTGGCACGTGTGAAGAGGGCGGTCAACGCCCACAAGAAGCGCAGGGTTATCCTCGAACGCGCAAAGGGCTACCGTGGACAGCGTTCACGCCTGTACCGCAAGGCGAAAGAGCAGCTGCTGCACTCGTTTGTGTACAGCTACGGCGACCGCAAGAAGAAGAAGGGCGACTTCCGCCGCCTCTGGATCCAGCGCATCAACGCTGCATCCCGCGCCAACGGCCTCACCTACAACCGTCTGATCCAGGGCCTCAAGGCCGCTGAGGTCGAGGTTGACCGCCGTATGCTGGCCGAACTGGCCGTCTCCGACGCCAACGCGTTCGCCGCGCTGGTCAAGGTCGCCAAGGACTCGCTGCCCGCCGACACGTCCGCTCCGGCCGTCCAGGTCGAGGCTGCTGCGGCCCCGAAGGCTGCGAAGAAGCCTGCCGCCAAGAAGCCTGCTGCCAAGAAGGCTGACGCCGAGGCCGCAAAGTAGTTCCTCCCGCCGTCGAAAGACAGCGTCGTTCAAGAACTGCTCGCGAGAGCAACTAAGGTTCTTATATGAACGAAACCGGGCGCCCGCAAGACTTTCCACTTTCCAATCCTCGAGCCGATCGAGTGAGGAAGGTGGCACAGCTTGCCGGGCGCCCGGCCCGTTTAAAGCGCAGCGAGTTCCTGGCGGAGGGCCCCCAGGCTGTCCGCGAAGCCCTGGTCCTGCACCAGAAAAGGATTGCAGCGGGGGAGCCCGGCATCGTCTACGAGGTCTACGCCAGCGAGGCTTGCCTCGACCGGCACCCGGACCTGGAGGCACTTGCCGAGGGCACCGCCGCCTACCTCGCTACTGACGAAGTGCTGGCCGCGATGGCGGACACCGTCACCCCGCAGGGCATCCTCGCGGTCTGCGGCTTCCTGGACGTCGGCCTCGACCGGGTCCTCGACGCGGGTCCGCGGCTGATCGCGGTCCTGTGCCAGGTCCGCGACCCCGGCAACGCCGGAACCGTGCTCCGGGCAGCCGACGCAGCCGGCGCGGACGCCGTCGTCCTGACCGCGTCGAGCGTTGATATCTACAACCCCAAGGCCGTGCGGTCCACGGCCGGGTCGCTCTTCCACCTGCCGGTGGTGCTGGGCGCCGACGTCGAGGACCTGGTGGCCCGCTGCAAGGAACGCGGCATTGGAATCCTCGCGGCGGACGGCCAGGGCCAGCTGAACCTGGACCGGCTGCAGGACGAGAATGCGGCCCGCCGGCTGGGGGCGTCCGCCGCCGAATCGGTTTATGCGCTGGAGGGCCCCACGGCCTGGTTGTTCGGCAACGAGGCCCAGGGGCTGTCGGAGGATGAACTCGCCCTGGCGGACCACCGTGTTGCCGTCCCGGTCTACGGAGCGGCCGAGAGCCTTAACCTCGGCACAGCGGCGACGGTCTGCCTGTACGCCAGCGCGCGGTCGCAACAGCGCGGCGCGTAGGCTGCAGCACCTCCCGGACAACCAACGACGGCGGGGGCCCACCATTCGGTGAGCCCCCGCCGTCGTTCTTTCAGCGCTGCGGCACGGCGGCCGGGACGCTGACTTGAGCGAATTAAGTGGTCCGGTTGCGTCCGGTGACGGCACCGTAAATGCCGGCAACGACGAGGCCGCCGACAATGGCCAAAATCCAGGAACCCAGGTTCCAGAATTCCATCTTGCCGCCGCCGAACAGCAGGTCGCCGATCCAGCCGCCGACAATGGCCCCGACGACGCCGAGCACGAGGCTGGTGACCCAGCCGCCGCCGACCTTGCCAGGCATGATTGCCTTAACGATTGCACCTACAATGAGTCCGAGAATGATCCAGCCTAGAAAGCCCATGTCTCCTCCTACATATTCGTCGGCATTCACCTTAGGAATCCCGATTATGGCTTCAAGCTAACACAGGCGTGTTCCCGTGTCAGCAACATCACACTCAATCGTTACGTACCTCCTGCGGCCCTGCCGCGGTGCGGGAGCGGGCCCGAAAAAGGTACGGTGTTCCTTGCGGACACGGGCACCCGGCGGTTTCCGCGTCCACCGAAGAAAAACCTCCAAAGGAGAAGCTCTCTTGGCTGCAAACGGCGGTACCAAGGCGATCGTCGCGGCGTTGGCCGCCAACCTGACGATCGCAGTCCTCAAGTTCATCGCGTTCATATTGACGCTCTCCTCGTCGATGCTCGCGGAGGCCATCCACTCGCTCGCGGATTCAGGGAACCAGCTGCTCCTGCTGGTCGGCGGCAAGCGGGCCAAGAAGGAGGCGAGCCCGGAACACCCCTTCGGCTACGGCCGGGAACGCTACATCTACGCCTTCATCGTCTCGATCGTGCTCTTCTCCGTCGGCGGCCTGTTCGCCCTCTACGAGGCCTGGGGCAAAATCCAGCACCCGCACGGCATTGAAGGGGATTTCTGGTGGGTTCCGCTGGCGGTGCTGGCCGGCGCCATCATCGCGGAGTCCTTCTCCTTCCGGACCGCCATCCGCGAGTCCAACCCGCTGCGCGGCAAGCAGAGCTGGGTCCACTTCATCCGCAACGCCAAGCAGCCCGAGCTGCCCGTCATCCTGCTGGAGGACTTCGGCGCCCTGCTGGGCCTGCTCTTCGCGCTCTTCGGCGTCAGCCTGACGCTGGTCACCGGCAACGGCATCTGGGACGCCCTCGGAACCGCCATGATCGGCCTGCTGCTGGTGGCAATCGCTGCCATCCTGGCGGTGGAAACCAAGTCCCTGCTGCTGGGTGAGTCCGCGACCAAGGCCGACGCCGCGAAAATCCGCGGCGCCATTGAGGCCGACGGCACCAGCATCATCCACATCAAGACCATGCACCTGGGTCCGGAGGAACTGCTGGTGGCAGCCAAGATCAGCGTCGGCGCGGCCGATTCGGGCCGGGACATCGCGGTGGCCATTGACTCCGCCGAGGTCCGTATCCGGGAGGCGGTACCGACCGCGCGCGTCATCTACCTGGAACCGGACGTGCAGCGCGTTAGCGCCCGCTAAAGCGGACGATCCGCCGGAGGCCGCCGGGCCGGTACCGCATGGCGCGGTTACCGGACCAGCGGCCTCCGGCGTTCCACCGCACCGCTCAGGGCCGTGACGCCAAGGCCCAGGAGGGCCAGCACCGCCCCCACCAGGGCAGGTGCCACGTAGCCCCAGCCCCAGGCGATGACAAGGCCGCCGAGGAACGCGCCGAGGGCGTTCGCCACGTTGAGGGCCGCATGGTTCAGCGAGGACGCGAGCGACGGCGCGTCGGGGGAGGCGTCGAGGAGCCGGGTCTGCAGCGCCGGGACCAGCATGGAGCCGGCCGCTCCCACTACAAAGACCATCACGTAGGCCGACCACGGCCAGTGCACGGCCACCGCGTAGACCACCAGCGCCACGGCGACGCCGGGCAGCACCCAGTAAATGGTGCCCATCACGGACCTGTCCGCGATCCGTCCGCCGACGATGTTGCCGACCACCATGCCCACGCCGTACAGGGCGACGACGAGCGGCAGCCACTCCGCGGCGATGCCGGCCACCGAGGTCATGGTGTGCGCAATGTAGGTGTACGTGGCGAAGAACCCGCCGAAGCCGACCACGCCGATCAGTACGGCCAGCCAGACCTGCAGCCGCTTCAGCGCGCCCAGTTCACGGCGGATGCTGGCGTCCGCATGGGGTTTCTGGAACGGCACGAACTTCCAGAGCATCACCATGGTGGCTATCCCGATCAGGCCGACCAGCAGGAAGAGTAGCCGCCACCCGAAGGCCTGGCCCAGCCAGGTCCCGAACGGCACCCCGATGACGTTGGCTACCGTGAGCCCGGCCATCACCATCGAGATGGCCCAGCCGCGTTTGGTCGGCGCGACCAGGGAGGAGGCAATGACCGCGGCAACGCCGAAGAAGGCGCCGTGCGGCAGCCCCGCGGCAAAGCGGGAGACCAGCATGGTGCCGTAGTCGGGGGCGATGAAGGAGCTGAGGTTGGCGAGGCTGAAGAACAGCATGAGTCCGAGTGCGAGGTACTTGCGTGGCAGTTTGGCCCCGACGGCGGCCAGCGCCGGCGCGCCCACCACCACCCCCAGGGCGTAGGCGGAGATCAGGTGCCCGGCCTCCGGGGTGCTGACGCCCAGGCCCCGCTCCACCTCCTTGAGCAGACCCATCATGGTGAATTCCGTGGTGCCGATGCCGAATCCGCCCATGGCCAGGGACACGATGGCGAGGGCAAGGTGGCGGGAGCCGGTTTTCGGCGTCGCGGGGGCGTCTTTGGTGGTTGTCATCTGCTCTGCTTTTCGGAATTGATCCCGGCCGAGCCGGGGGAATGCTGCGTGCTGATTAGGCGGTTGGCCGTTATAGGTCTCCGGGCAGGGAACGCGGGGCGCCTGCCCCGGTATTCCGGCGCCTATCCCAGCGCCGGACGCCGGGTCTATCATCATTGTCCCCCGGCAGCGCGGCACCGGGCGCCCCTAGACTGGTGGACGTGACTGAACTCATCAACGTCGTCGGCGGCGCGGTAGTGGATTCCCTGGCCGCCCCCCGGTCCCTCCTGGTGGCGAGGCGGACGGCGCCGCCGCAGTTTGCCGGCATGTGGGAATTCCCCGGCGGCAAGGTGGATCCCGGCGAGACACCGGAACGCGCCCTGCACCGTGAACTGCTGGAGGAACTCGGGGTGGAGGTCCGGCTGGGGCCCGAACTGCCCGCGGCGGCAGCCTCCGGCTGGACACTCAACGACCGGGCCGCAATGCGGGTCTGGTTCGCCGAGTTGGCAGCCGGCACGCCGCAGCCGCTGGAGGACCATGACGAACTGCGCTGGGTGGCGCTGGCGGACCCGGCGGAAGTCCTGGGGCTGCCGTGGATCCCGGCGGACCTGCCGATCGTTGAAGCGCTCCTGGCGGCTGTCGCGGCGGAACCCTCGCCAAACTGAGCCCGGTGTGGCTACGCTGGGGCCAACCGGGAGGAGCTGGGCGTGCAGGTCGGGGTCAGGCGGGAAGAGCGTGCGGGGGAGCGCCGGGTAGCGGCCACCCCCGAGACAGTGCGGCAGCTGACGGGTCTTGGCCTGTCGCTGCTGGTCGAATCCGGTGCCGGCGCCGAATCCGGCTACGGCGACGCCGACTACGCGGAGGCCGGCGGCCGCCTCGCCCCGGAACTGCCGCTGGACGCCCTGGATGTCCTGCTGCATGTCCGCCCGCTCACGCCGGAGACGGCCGCCGCGCTGCGGCCGGGCACCATCACCATCGGCTTCGCTTCGCCAGCCTCGGAACTGGCCGCGGTAGGAGCCCTCGCCGCCGCGGGCGTGACGTCCTTCGCGCTGGAACTCGTGCCCCGGATCTCCCGCGCCCAGTCCATGGACGCGTTGAGCTCGCAGTCCCTGGTCGCCGGCTACCGCGCCGTGCTGGAGGCGGCCCTGCGCTACCCGAGGTTCTTTCCGCTGTACATGACCGCCGCCGGGACCATCCCGCCGGCCCGGGTGCTGGTTCTGGGCGCCGGCGTCGCGGGACTGCAGGCCATCGGCACCGCGAAACGGCTCGGTGCCCGGGTCTCGGCCAACGACATCCGCGCCGCCTCCGCCGACGAGGTCGCCTCGATGGGCGGCACCTTCATCAACCTGGAACTGGACACCCGGGCTGCGGCCACGTCCGCCGAGGGCAGCGGCGGCTACGCCCGCGAACTTGGCGAGGACCGTGCCGCCTGGCAGCGGGCCCTGCTGGCGCCGCACGTCGCCGCGGCGGACGTGCTCATCACGACCGCGGCGATCCCGGGCCGCGCCGCCCCGCTGCTGGTCACCGCCGAGATGGTGGCCGGGATGCGGGCCGGGTCCGTCGTGGTGGACCTCGCCGCGGAGTCCGGCGGCAACGTCGAGGGCGTCATTGCCGGGCGGGACATCCTGGTACCGGTCCCGGGCGGCGCCGTGACGCTGGTCGGGATGCAGGACGCGGCCTCGGCCCTCGCCTCCGACGCGTCCCGCCTGTACGCGAAGAACGTCGCCAACCTGCTCGCCCTGATGACCACGGACGGCTCGGTGGCCCCGGACTTTGACGACGACGTCGTCGCCGGAGCGTGTCTGACCCACGACGGCGCCGTCCGGCACGCCGGTACAGCGGCAGCTATGGAGGCCCACAGCTAATGGATGCGGTCACGTTACTCACGGTGGTGGTGCTCGCCGTCTTCGTCGGCTTCGAAGTCGTCTCCAAGGTCACCAGCAAACTGCACACCCCGTTGATGTCCGGCGCCAACGCCATCCACGGCATCATCCTGGTCGGCGCGGTCATTGTGGCGGGCCAGGCCGGCGACCCCTGGTTGCTCGCCGTCGCCCTGCTCGCGGTGGTCCTCGCGACCGTCAACCTGGTCGGCGGCTTCGTCGTCACCGACCGGATGCTGGAGATGTTCGGCCCGCGCAAGGCCGCCCCTCCGGGCACCGCGGCGCGGACCCCTGACCGGGCGGGGGAGGAGGAACGATGAGTATCCTCGTCCCGGCCTGGACCGCGTTGCTCTACCTCGTGGCGGCCGTCTGCTTCATCCTCGCGCTGAAGGGCCTCAGCTCGCCCCGGACCGCCCGGCGCGGCAACGCCATCGGCGCCGCCGGGGCCGCGGTGGCGGTGCTGACCGTGTTCCTCTCCGCCCGGTTGGAGAACATACCGCTGATCCTCGCCGCGATCGCCGTCGGCACCGCCCTCGCCGTTCCGGTGGCCCGGCGTGTGCAGATGACCCAGATGCCGCAACTGGTGGCACTGTTCAACGGCGTCGGCGGCGGCGCGGCGGCACTGGTCGCGGTGCTGGAACTGGGGCACAGCGCGGAGCCCTGGGTCCGGCTGGCCGTCGTGTTCACCATGCTGGTCGGCGCGGTGTCTTTTGCCGGGTCGGCCGTCACGGTCGGGAAACTACAGGAGCTGATCAGCACCCGCCCGTTGCTGTTCCCGGGCATGCCGGTGGTGATGGTGCTCGTCCTGGCGGGCGCGCTCACCGCCGGCGGGCTCGTGGTGCTGACGGGTTCACCGGCCTGGGCCGCTGCCCTGCTGGTGCTGGGCCTGGCCGCCGGACTGCTGCTGGTGCTCCCGGTCGGCGGTGCGGACGTGCCGATCGTGATCTCGCTGCTGAACGCGTTCACCGGCCTCGCCGTGGCGGCGTCCGGGATCGTGCTGGGCAACGTGCTGCTGCTCGTCGCCGGGACGCTGGTGGGGGCCAGCGGCACGATCCTGACCAAGGTGATGGCCTCCGCGATGGGCCGCGGCGTGGCCGGCATCATGTTCGGCGCCTTCCGGGGCGGGTCCACCGCCGGTTCAACCACCCTCAGCGACCGGCCGGTGCGCTCCTCCTCGGCCGAGGACGTCGCCGTCCAGCTCGGCTACGCCCAGCGCGTGGTGATCGTGCCCGGCTACGGCCTCGCCGTCGCCCAGGGCCAGCACACCGTGGCCGAACTCGCCACCGCCCTCACCGCCAGGGGAGTCGACGTCGTGTTCGCCATCCACCCGGTCGCCGGCCGGATGCCCGGCCACATGAACGTGCTGCTGGCGGAGGCAAACGTGCCGTACGAATCGCTGCGCGAACTCGAAGAGGTCAACCCGGAATTCGCCAACACGGACATCGCCCTGGTGGTGGGGGCGAACGACGTCGTCAACCCGGCGGCGAAGTCGTCCCCGGGATCGCCGATCTACGGGATGCCGATCCTCGAGGTGGTCCAGGCCCAGCAGGTGGTCTTCCTGAAGCGCTCGATGCGTCCGGGCTTCGCCGGCATCGAGAACGAACTCCTGCACGATCCCAAGACCACCCTGCTCTTTGGCGACGCCAAGGATTCGCTCTCCAAGGTCCTCGGCGCCGTCAAGATTCTCTAGGCTTCGGGAACAGCGACGTTTAGAACAACGTGGGCTGGGCCGCACCGGAACCTGAACCGGCAGCGGCAGCGCGCTGGGCAGCCGGCTCGGGAATGCTGCCCGCCGGGTACTGGGCTTCCTCTTCCCGCGGGTCGTCGTTGAGGTCACGGTGGCTGAAGCCCGAGGAGCCCAGGAAGCCGTGCCGGGACTTGAAATACCGGATCCGGCCCGCCAGCCACGCCCGGTATTCCTTGGAGGCGTAGGATCCGCTGCCGTACAGCCGGCGGTACTTGCCGGCGAGCTGGGGGTGCTCTTTGGCGATCCATTGCATGAACCACTCGCGGGTGCCCGGCTTGAGATAGAGCGCCCCGGCGGTGACACCGGTGGCGCCTGCCGCCGCGAGCGAGCCGAACAGGGAATCCAGGGCTTCGTCGGAGTCGGAGAGCCAGGGAAGGATGGGCATCGCCATCACTCCGCAGGGAAGCCCCGCGTCCCGCAGCCGGGATACCAGTTTGAGCCGGGCCCGCGGGCCGGGGGTACCCGGCTCGACAGCCTCGGAGAGCCGCTCGTCCGTCATGGCCAGGGAGATGCCGACGCCTACCGGGACCTGGGCGGCGGCGTGCTTGAGCAGCGGGATGTCCCGGGCCAGCAGCGTGCCCTTGGTCAGGATGGACAGGGGAGTGCCGGAGTCGGCCAGGGCTCCGAGGATGCCGGGCATCAACTGGTACCGGCCCTCCGCGCGCTGGTACGGGTCCGTGTTGGTGCCCAGGGCGACGTGCTGGCGCTGCCAGGAGGGTTTGGCCAGCTCCTTGCGCAGCACCTCGGCGGCGTTGATCTTGACCACCACCTGGCTGTCAAAGTCCAGTCCGGCGTCGAAGTCCAGGTAGGTGTGGCTTTTGCGGGCAAAACAGTACACGCAGGCGTGGCTGCAGCCGCGGTAGGGATTGACGGTCCAGTCGAACGGCATCCGGGACCCGGCCACCACCTTGTTGAGCACCGATTTGGCGGTGACCTCATGGAAAGTGACGCCGGCAAACTCGGGGGTGGAGACGGACCGCACCAGGCCCGCCAGCGGCAGCAGTGCCGGAGAGGCAGGCCCGGTGGCAGGCGAACCGGCAGGGAGAGTTTCACCGTTTGGCCTCAGTGCTTGCGCGTCCCACCTCATGGCTACATTCGAATATATGTTCGACCTTAAGTCAAGGACCGCCGGTCAGCGACACGGTGCCCGCGCTTATTGCGGCGTTGCTAGGCTGGGCCCATGATTCTCCTGACCGGCTTCGAACCGTTTGGCGGCGAAAGCACCAATCCGTCCTGGACCGCGGCGCGCGGGGCCGCGGCCGTGCTGAAGGCCGAGGGGCACGACGTGGCGGCCGTTGAGCTGCCCTGCGTCTTTGGCGACGCCATCCGGGTCCTGCGTGCGGCGCTGGCAGAGCACCGCCCGGAGCTGGTGGTCTGTGCCGGCCAGGCCGGCGGCAGGAGTGCTGTCTCGCTGGAGCGGATTGCCATCAACTGCGATGACGCGCGGATTCCGGACAATGCCGGCAACGCCCCCGTCGATGAGCCCGTGGTGCCAGGCGCTCCGGCCGCCTATTTCAGCACCCTGCCGGTGAAGGCGGCACTGGCGGGGCTGGGAGCTGCCGGGATCCCCGCCGAAGTGTCCCAGACGGCCGGGACCTACGTGTGCAACCACGTCTTCTACGGCCTGATGCACTCCTTGCGGGACAGTCCCGGGGTGCGGGGCGGCTTTGTCCACGTCCCGTACGGGCCGGACCAGGTTCCGGCGGGAAGCGGGCTCGCCTCGCTGCCGCTGGAACAGATGACGGAAGCGCTCGCCGTCGTCGTTCGGACCGCGCAGGCGACGACGGCGGACCTCAAGCTCGCCGCCGGCGCCACGCACTAGCACCACCCACGACGGACGCCCGGACCAAGGTCGCGAGGCCCCGCGCAGGCAGGGTCAGTCGAGCAGTTCCCAGACCACGTCCACGTCCGCGCTGACGCTGGAGCTGCCCGCCTCGACGGTCAGCGGCTCGGACGCCACGGCGCGCTGCATTCCGGCCAGCGGGATGGGCACGGCTGACCCCGGCCGCCGGGCGACCGAGAGGGCCTTGCCCAGCCGGGCGCCGGCCAGCGAAGCAAAGTGCTCGGCCGCGCCGCGGGCGTCGTTCCATGCCGCCTCACGGGCGGCGGCCTCGACCGCGGCGGGGTCGGCCCAGCCCAGCTCCAGGCCGTTGAGGCGCACATCGTCCCCGCCGGCCGCGGCCGCGGCGGCGATCAGGCCGGAGGACGCGGCCAGGTCGCGGAGCCGGACCCGCAGCGTGCTGGACGCCAGATAACCGGAGACCAGTTGCCCGCGGCCCTCCTGCCAGCTGACCTCCGCCCGGATGTTCAGCCCCGAGGTGGTGATGTCCGCGTTCGCCACACCGTGCCCGCGCAACACCTCCGTGACCGCGGATGAGGCGCGGGCAGCGTCCGCGTAGGCCGCTTCCACGCCCGCGCGCCGGCATTCGACGCCGATGCTGAGGGTCAGCAGGTCCGGCGCCGCTTCCGCGGTGCCGGATCCGGTGACCGCGATCGACCTGGGATGTTCCGTCATGTCATGCCTCGTTCCGGTTGGGGGCTGTGCCGGCTGTGTTCGGTGGGGAGTTCCCGGGAAGGGGCCGGGTAACGGTCTTGGCGCGGGCCGGCGGGTAGCCCCCGGCCTGGAGCCCGGCGTGGCGTTCAAAGGGATTGGCCGATCCGGGGTTGCCCGTGCGCCACTGGGACCAGCCGGCCGCCAGGAAGTACAGCGGCAGGAACGGCACGCCCAGGCACCAGGCGTACTGGGTGCTGTGGCGCTCCTCGTGCCCCACCAGTACCGGGTTGCCCAGGGCTTCCGCGGGACCGGCGCGGAACAGCACCACATTGCCTACGGTGAATGCCGCCGCCCACGGCAGGCGCCAGCGATAGCCGGTGGCGAGGATCAGGCCCCGGGGGCCGCGTCGGATCCTGGCCCGGGCACACACAGCCAACAGCAACCCCAGCGGGGTTGAGGCATTCACTACGTTGGCGAGCTGCCGCAGCCGCTGTCCGGACGTCATGAGGCCATGCTAGCGGGGAGCCGTGCCACCAGGCACCGGCCCCGCCCGGCACCGGCCCCGCCCGTCACGTTCGGGCGGCCGGACGGGTTCAACTAGACTGGACGGGAGTGCCCGCCGGAGCCATTTTGGCGAGCCCTGCCCTTTGCCAACGCACCGGTCCCTGCACCCGTTGAAGGCCCTGCGTGCGTTGGCATCACCCGACTCGTAGCTAAGAACAGTAGATGACTGAAACTTTGCCGGGCGCCGCCGTCCCGAACCCTCTGGATGAAGCCGCCATCACCGCCGCCGTAGACCAGGCCGTCGCCGCCATTGCCGCCGCGTCGACGCTCGATGAACTCAAGGCCGTGCGCCTGGCCCACACCGGGGAGAAATCCGCGCTCAGCCTGGCCAACCGTGAAATCGGTGCGCTGCCCAAGGACCAGAAGGCCGCCGCCGGAAAGCTCATGGGCGCCTCCCGCGGCCGGGTCAACAAGGCGCTCGCGGACCGCGCCGCCGAGCTCGAAGCGGAGAACGACGCGCGCATCCTGGTCGAGGAGACCGTCGACGTCACTGCCGCCCCGCGCCGCCGTCGTGCCGGTGCCCGCCACCCGCTGTCCACGCTGCAGGACCGCGTCGCGGATATCTTCGTCGGCATGGGCTGGGAAATCGCCGAGGGTCCCGAGGTCGAGTCGGAGTGGTTCAACTTCGATGCGCTGAACTTCAAGCCGGACCACCCGGCCCGTGAAATGCAGGACACCTTCTTCGTGGAGCCGCCCGAGGCCCACCTGCTGATGCGCACCCACACCTCGCCGGTCCAGGTCCGCTCCATGCTGGAACGCGAGGTGCCGATCTACGTGCTGTGCCCGGGCAAGGTGTTCCGCACCGACGAGCTGGACGCCACGCACACCCCGGTCTTCCACCAGTTCGAGGGCCTCGCCATCGACAAGGGCCTGTCCATGGCCGACCTGCGCGGCACCCTGGAGCACTTCGCCCGCCAGATGTTCGGCGAAGAGGCCCGGATCCGGTTGCGCCCGAACTACTTCCCGTTCACCGAGCCGTCCGCGGAGCTGGACATCTGGCACCCGGGAGCCAAGGGCGGCCCAAGCTGGATCGAGTGGGGAGGCTGCGGCATGGTCAACCCCAACGTGCTCCGCGCCGCCGGCATCGATCCGGACGTCTATTCAGGTTTTGCCTTCGGCATGGGCATCGAACGCACTCTCATGTTCCGCAATGAGGTCGGCGACATGCGCGACATGATCGAAGGCGATGTACGTTTCAGCGAGCACTTCGGGATGGAGATCTAACAGTGCGTATCCCACTTTCCTGGCTGCGTGAATTCGCAGCGGTACCGGCCGGAGCAACGGCCGAAGACGTGATGGCCGAACTGGTCAAGGTCGGCCTCGAAGAGGAAGCGGTCCACCGCCCCACGGACGCGCTCCAGGGCCCGATCGTGGTGGGCCAGGTCCTGAGCCTGGTCAAGGAACCGCAGTCCAACGGCAAGACCATCAACTGGTGCCAGGTCCGCGTGGTCCCCGAAGGCCAGCAACAGACCCTCGCCGGCGACGGCATCGACCCCTCCGGTGTGCAGGGCATCATCTGCGGCGCGCACAACTTCGTGGAAGGCGACAAGGTGGTGGTCACGCTTCCGGGCGCCGTGCTGCCGGGCGACTTCCGGATCTCCGCCCGCAAGACCTACGGCCACCTGTCCGCCGGCATGATCGCCTCCGTCCGCGAACTTGGCATCGGCGAGGACCACGATGGCATCCTGGTGCTGTCCCGGATCGGCCTCGACCCGGAAATCGGCACCGACGCCATGGAACTGCTCGGCCTCTACGACCAGGCCGCGGAAATCAACGTCACCCCGGACCGCAGCTACTGCTTCTCGATCCGCGGCGTGGCCCGCGAATACGCGCACGCCACCGGCACCGAGTTCACCGACCCGGCGTCCAGGGTCCAGGCCCCCGATGCGCTGGCCGGCGGCTACCCGGTCAAGCTCAACGACGACGCGCCGATCTACGGCAAGCCCGGCTGCGACCGTTTCGTGGCCCGCACCGTGCACGGCGTGGACGCCACCCGCCCCACCCCGCCGTGGATGGCCGCCCGGCTCCGGCTCGCCGGCATCCGCTCGATCTCGCTGCCGGTGGACATCTCCAACTACGTCATGCTGGAACTCGGCCAGCCGCTGCACTTCTACGACCAGGACAAGCTCACCGGCGGGATCGTGGTGCGCCGCGCCGTCGCCGGCGAAAAGCTCAAGACCCTGGACGGGAAGGAGCGCACGCTCGACGCCGAGGACCTCCTGATCACCGACGGCTCCGGCCCGATCGGCGTCGCCGGCGTGATGGGCGGCGCCGCCACCGAGGTCAGCGACGCGACGTCGACCATCCTGATCGAGGCCGCGCACTTCGAGGAAGTCTCGATTGCCCGTTCGCGCCGCCGCCACAAGCTGCCCTCCGAGGCGTCCAAGCGCTTCGAGCGCGGCGTGGACTGGCACGTCGCCCACGTGGCCGCCCAGCGTGCCGTCGATCTCCTCGTGGAACTTGCCGGCGGCACCCCCGCCGCCGAGGGCACCGACGTCGGGACCGCGCCCGCGCCGGTGACCGTCCAGCTGCCCGCCGCATTCGCCGCCGAGCGGATCGGCATCGACTTCACCGAGGAACAGATCCTGACCTCGCTTCAGGACCTCGGCGCAGCCGTCGAAAAGACCGGCGCCGGCTACAGTGTCACGGCCCCGAGTTGGCGCAACGACCTGGAAACCAAGGAAGACCTCACCGAGGAAATCGCGCGGCTGGTCGGCTACGACAAGATCCCCGCGACCCTGCCGGTGGCGCCCCCCGGCCGCGGCCTGACCCGCGTCCAGCAGCAGCGCCGCCGGCTCGTCCAGGCCCTGGCCGACGCCGGCCTGACCGAGGTGATGGCGTACCCGTTCGTCTCCAAGGCCGCCAACGACAGCTTCGGGGTCCCCGCGGCCGGCGCGGAACGGACGGCACTCAAGCTGGCCAACCCGATCAGCGAGGAGCAGGGCTACCTGCGGACCTCCATCCTGCCGGGCCTGATCGAGGTCGCCAAGCGCAACCACTCCCGCGGCTTCCGCGACCTCGCGCTCTTCGAGTCCGGGCTGGTCTTCCTGCCCGGCGGCACGCTGGGCACCGCCTCGATTCCGCCGCTGGGCGCCAAGCCCGCCGATGAGGTGCTGGACGGCCTGTACGACGGCGTCCCGGACCAGCCGCTGCACCTCGCCGCGGTGCTGACCGGCCACGATTCCCCGGCAGCACCGGCCCACACGCCGCGCGCCTGGGACTGGGCCGACGCCCTCGACATCGCCCGGCTCGCCGGCGACGTCCTTGGCGTCGAGCTCGTGGTCGGCCAGGGCCAGCACCAGGCCTTCCATCCGGGCCGGGCCGCGCAGCTGGCACTCCGCAGCGGCGAGGTCGTGGGCTACGCCGGCGAACTGCACCCGAAACTGCTCGCGGCGCACGACATGCCGGCCCGCTCGGTGGCGCTGGAACTGAACGCCGATGCGCTCTTCGAGGCAGCCGCCGACGTGATCGTCGCCCGGCACATCTCCAGCTACCCCGTGGCCACCCAGGACGTCGCCCTCGTGGTCGCGTCCGACGTCCCGGCGGACGCGGTGCTGGCTGCGCTGCGCGACGGCGCGGGGGAGCTGCTCGAGGAGGTGTCCTTGTTCGACGTCTATGCCGGCAAGGGCATCGAGGAGGGCAAGAAGTCGCTCGCGTTCAACCTGCGCTTCCGCGCCGATGACCGGACGCTGACCGCGGACGAGGCTTCGGCCGCCCGCGACAGCGCGGTGGCTGCCGCCCACGAGCGTTTCGGCGCCGTGCAGCGCTAAGAACCCGGAGCGCCCGGCGAGCGACACCGGAAGGCCTCGAACGTCAAAGCAGGAGGGCGGGACCATGGCAGCGCAGCTGATTGTGCGGTCGGTCCCGCCCTTTCGCGTCCCCGGCGGACCCGCCGGGGTGCTGGCCGCCGCCGCCCGGGAACAGCTGGACGACGTCGAACTCGGGCGCGCCCGGGGCATGCAACCCGGGCCGCGGGAGGCGTTCCTGGCCGGCCGGCTGGCCCAGCGGCGCCTCGCGGCGGAACTGCTGGGCGTGCCGGCAACGGAGCTCACCGCCGCTTACGACTGTCCGCAGTGCGGTCCCGGCGGCCCGCACGGCCGGCCCGGCTACACGCTGGACGGTGCGCCGGCACCGCTGCTGCTCAGCCTGTCCCGCAGCGCGGGCTGGGTCCTGCTGGCAGCCGTGCGTGATCCTGAACCGGGGCTCCGCCTGGGCGTCGACGTCCAGGACCCGGCGGGTGCCGATTTTGACGGCTTCGATGAGGTGGCGCTGGGCCCGGCGGAGCGATACAGTCTGCGCGGGCTCTCCGGCGGCGCGCTGCTGCGCGGACGGGCCCGGCTCTGGGCGCGCAAGGAGGCCTGGCTCAAGCTCCGCGGTACCGGACTGCGCACCGCGCCGGCCAGCGTGGAGGTGCTGCACCAGGGCGGCATCCGGGACCTGGCACCGGACGAATCCGGACTGCCCGCGCAGTTCGCTGCCGCCGTCGCCCTGGCCGGGCTCCCGGAGGGGGACCAGCGGGGTCTCCGGGGCACCTAGTCAGGCGGTCAGCCGGCCGGCAGCGGCGGCAGTGCCTCTTCGTAGAGCCAGGGGTGCAGCACGGCGTCGGCGTCTATCCCGGTCACCCGGGCCGCTGCCAGGATGAAGTCCTCCGTGGTGACGGAGCCGTGCCGGTGGCTGCCGGTCCAGTCATGCAGGAGCGCGAAGAACGCGAGATCGCCGCAGTGGAGGCGGACGGCGTGCAGGGCCAGGGCGCCGCGTTTGTAGATCCGGTCGTCAAACATCAGTTCCGGACCCGGGTCGCCGACCAGCAGGTCCTGGCCCTCGAGGTTGAGCCGACGCCACGCCGCCAGGGCGCGGTCGGCCACGCTCATGATGCCGGCCTTCTCGGACCAGATCCATTCGGCGTAGCAGGCGAAGCCCTCATGCAGCCAGATGTCCTTCCACGAGGCTGCCGTCAGTGAATTCCCGAACCACTGGTGGGACAGTTCATGCGCGATCAGGCGCTGCGATTCCCAGTCGGGCGCCAGGTGGTTGCGGCCGAAAATGGACAGGGACTGGGCCTCCAGCGGGATCTCCAGGGCGTCCTCCGTCACCACCACGGTGTAGTCGGCGAACGGGTAAGCCCCGAAGCGGCTGGTGAAAACGCGCATCATCTCCGGCTGGCGGGCGAGCCCGGCCCGGGCCTCGGCGGCCAGCTCTGCCGGCACCGCGGCGGTCTGGGCGACGTCGCCGGGCGCCCGGTCCGGATTGAGCTGCAGTAGCTCGTACCGGCCGATCTGGACCGTGGCGAGGTAGCTGGCCATCGGCTCGGCCTGCTCGTAGACCCAGGTTTCGCGGCTGGAACGGGCCTGGTGCGAGACCAGAACACCGTTGCAGACAGCCCGATAGTTGGCGTCCGTGCTGACCGCAATCCGGTAGCTGGCCTTGTCCCGCGGATGGTCGTTGCAGGGGAACCACGATGCCGCACCGTTGGGCTGCCCGGCGACCAGGGCGCCGTCGCTCAGCTCCTCCCAGCCCACCTCGCCCCACAGCCCGCGGCGGGGAGCCGGATTGCCTTCGTAGCGGATGTCCAGGGTGAATTCGTCGCCCGGCAGCAGGGCCGTGTCCGGCACCACCACCAGCCGCTCCGCGCGCTGGTTGAACTTGCGCACTTTCCTCCCGGGCATCAGCACCTTGGTGGCCCGCAGCCCGGTCAGGTCCAGGACAACGGCGGAACTCTGGCGCCGGGCGACCGCGTGCAGCTTCGCGCGGCCGCTCAAGTGGTTGCTGTTGATCCGGTAGTCGAGCTCCAGCTCGTAGCGGGTGACGCGGTAGACGTCGGTGCCGTGGCCGGGCATGTAGGGATCCGGGGCAGCCGCGGGCGCTTCGGCAGGAAGCTCTCCGGCGGCGGATGCGGTGGGAGTCATGGGACGGCCTTCGGTGGTTGCGGTCGGCGCGGGGCGCCTTCCGGACGGTACACGGACGGTGCGGGACTACTTCGGCTTGGGCGCGGGAACATCCGGGCCGCCCCACGGGCTGACCGGATTTCCCATCCAGTACGTCGCGGCGGGCACAGTTTCACCCCTCATCACGAGTGATGCCGGCCCCACCGTGCCCCCGTTGCCGATCCGGGCCCGCGGCAGGATGACCCCGTGCGGGCCCATCGTGGCCCCGTCCTCGAGCGTAACAGTGTCGATGCTCATGACCCGGTCGTGGAACAGATGGGTCTGGACCACGCAGCCGCGGTTGACCGTGGCGCTGCGGCCCAGGGTGACGAGGTCCGCCTCCGGGAGCCAGTAGCTTTCGCACCAGGTTCCGGCCCCGATTCTGGCCCCCAGGGCGCGCAGCCACCAGACGAGGGCCGGGGTGCCGGACGCAGCGCGCGCAAACCAGGGGGCGCTGACCATTTCGATGAAGGTGTCCACCACCTCGTTCCGCCAGATGAAGGAGCTCCAGAGCGGGTGCTCACCCGGGCGGATGCGGCCCACCAGCAGCCACTTGGCGACGACGGCGCTGCCGGCGGCAACCGCCCCGGCCAGCAAGACCACGACGCCGCATGCCAGGGCCGCCACCGCGTAATTGAAGCTGCCTGCCAGCCAGTCGAGCGCCACCAGCACCCCGGCGGCCACGGCCACCGTCAGCACCACCGGCACGAAGCGGCAAAGCTCCCACAGCGCCCGGGCCAGCTTGAGCCGCAGCGGCGGCTGGAAGGTACGGGTGTCATCGGAGGCGATGGCGGTCCGGCGCAGCCGCACCGGCGGGCTGCCCAGCCAGGAGCTGCCGGCTTTCGCCTTCGCGGGGGTCGCGGAGAGCACCGCGACCAGGGAGTTCTTGGGCACGCTGCGGCCCGCGGCGGTCATGCCGGAGTTGCCCAGGAAGGAGCGTTTGCCCACCTTCGCCGGCGCGATCCGCATCCAGCCGCCGCCGAGTTCGTAGGAGGCGATCATGGTGTCGTCGGCCAGGAAGGCGCCCTCGCCCACGGTCGTCATTTTCGGGATCAGCAGCACCGTGGACGCCTCCACGTTCCGGCCGATCCTGGCGCCGAGCAGGCGCAGCCAGACGGGGGTGAAGAGGCTGGCGTAGACCGGGAAAAGCAGGTCCCGGGCCAGGTCGAGGACCCGCTCGGTGGCCCAGACCTGCCAGCCGATCCGGCTGCGCACCCGGTAGTAGCCGGCGCGCAGCCCCAGGCCGAGCAGGCGCGTGGTGCCGAGGATGAGCAGCAGGTTGGTGCCGAACCACGCGAGGGCGGCCAGCGGGAGCGCGGCGGCCAGTTGCGGCAGCGCGTCGAGCAGCGAGTCGCGCCCCTGGATAAAGAGGAACATCACCAGGGCTGCCGCCGCGGCGGACAGGTAGGGGATCAGTGCCAGGACGGCCGAGGCGGAAGCGAAGCCGGCAAACCACAGACGGCCGATCAGGTGGTGTTCCGGCGGGGTGTCCGGCCAGCCGTGTTTGGCCTTGCCCCGCCGTTCGGCGGGGGAGCCGGCCACCAGATGGCCGGCTTTGACCCGTCCGAGCACGGCGGAGCCCGGCTCCACCTGCGCGCCGGCGCCGATGCTGGCCCCGGGCATGAGTGTGCTGCGGGCGCCGACGACGGCCCCCGCGCCGATGTGGACCGCGCCGATGTGGACGGCGTCGCCGTCGATCCACCAGCCGGAGAGATCCACTTCGGGTTCGATGTTGCAGCCGCTGCCGAGCGAGAGCAGCCCGGTGACCGGCGGCAGCGAATGGAGTTGGACGTTGTGGCCGATCCTGGCGCCGAGGGCCCTGGCGTAGTAGGGCACCCAGGGGGCGCTGGCGAGGCTGACGGCACCGGCCAGGTCCTGGATCTGTTCGGCCAGCCACAGCCGCAGATGCACGCGGCCGGAGCGCGGGTAGCTTCCCGGCGCCACGTTGCGCAGCAGGAACCGTGCAGCGGCCACGGAGATCGCCATCCGGCCGGCCGGGCTGACGAACACCAGCCAGGACGCTCCCACCCACCACCAGGACAGGGTCGGTGCCGCGGTAAAACCGGCCAGGGACGCGAGTAAGTTGTTTGCCGCCATCAGGTAGGTCAGCCAGCGCATCCCGACGAGGATGTGCAGCGGGACGCCCAGCAGTGTCTGCGCCCACTGGGCCCGGCGGGAGGTGGGGCGCACGGAGCGCTCGCCGGCCGCGGGGGCCGCGCCGTCCGGCAGCGATTGGCGCGCCGTGTCGAGCAGGGCCCCGATCCGGGGCGTGGCATAGATGTCCGCCACCGTGATCGTGGGGTAGCGGACCCTCAAGGCGGAGACGAGCTGGGCCGCGGCCAGCGAGCCGCCGCCAAAGGCGAAGAAGTCGGCGTCGAGGTCCGCGACGGTCCCGCCGAGCACAGCGCACCACTGTTCCACAATCCAGCGGGCATCATCAGGCAGGTTCAACGGCGCCGCCGCGGCGTCCGCGGCGCCAGCGCCGGCCAGCGGCCACGGCAGGGCATGCCGGTCCACCTTGCCGCTGGTCTTCGTCGGCAGGGCATCCACGACGGTAAGCAGTGGGATCAGCGGGGCGGGCAGGCTCGAAGCGAGCAAGGCCCGCGCGGCCGCCAGGTCCAGGGTCCTGCCGTCGGCCGGCGCGAGGTAGCCGACCAGCACCTGGTTCCCGGCCGCCGTCGTCCGTACCGCGGCCGCCGCCCCGGCGACGTCAGGCAGCGACTGGAGTGCGGCGTCGATTTCGCCGAGTTCGATTCGGCGGCCGCCCAGTTTGACCTGTTCGTCGGCGCGGCCGACAAAAAGCAGGCCGGCCCGCTCGTAGCGGACCAGGTCGCCGGAGCGGTAGGCGCGCGACCAGCCCAGCGCCGGCAGCGGAGCGTACTTTTCCGCGTCCTTGGCCGGATCCAGGTAGCGGGCAAGCCCGACCCCGCCGATGATCAGTTCCCCGATTCCGCCCTCGGCGACCGGCACGCCGTCGGAGCCCACGACGGCGAGGTCCCAGCCGTCCAGCGGCAGTCCGATCCGGACCGGTCCCGGGCCGCCCAGCCGCGCCGCGCAGGCCACGACGGTGGCCTCGGTGGGGCCGTAGGTGTTCCAGACTTCCCGTCCGTCGACGGCGAGGCGTTCGGCCAGTTCGGGCGGGCAGGCCTCGCCGCCGAAAATCAGCAGCCGAACGCTTTCCAGGGACTCGACGGGCCACAGCGCGGCGAGTGTGGGCACCGTGGAGACCACCGTGATGCCGTGGTTGATGAGCCAGGGTCCAAGGTCCATGCCGGTCCGGACCAGGGCGCGGGGCGCCGGGACCAGGCACGCCCCGTGCCGCCAGGCGAGCCACATTTCCTCGCAGGACGCGTCGAAGGCTACCGAGAGTCCGGCCAGCACCCGGTCCTGCGGACCAATCGGCTCGGCCTGGAGGAAGATCCGCGCCTCGGCGTCGACGAAGGCTGCGGCCGAGCTGTGCCGTACCGCGACGCCCTTGGGCGTGCCGGTGGAGCCGGAGGTGAAGATGACCCAGGCGTCGTCGCCGGGGACCGGCGGCCTGGCGGCCGGGAAGGGCCGGGGCCGGCCGGAATCCATGACGATGGTGCCGCCCGCCCGGAGGATTCCGGAAACCCGAGCCTCGCTGAACACCAGCTTGGCCCGTTCATCCGGGTCATCCGCGTCGACCGGCACGTAGGCGGCCCCGACCAGCAGCACGGCCAGGATCGCGATGTACAGTTCGTTGGTTCCCGAAGGGATCCGGACTCCGATTTTGTCCCCGGCTCCCAGCCCGGCCAGGTGCAGCTTCCGGGCGGCGGCACGGACCTCGTCCATCAGCTGGGCGTAGCTGAGCGAACGGCGGCCGTCGTCGAGCGCGGAGGCGTCCGGGAAGCGGGCCGCGGTCTCCTGCAGGACGTCGATCAGTGTCCGCTCCGGCGGCGCGGCGGAGGCGCCGGGCAGCTGCGGCTGGTAGGCGGGGCTGGAGGCGGGGGCGGCCGGGGGACGGGCCGCGGAGCCGAACGGGGCGCTGCCGCCCAAAGAAACGCCGCCGGCCGGCGGTTGCTGCTCAATCACAGGGTGATTCTCCTCGCGGCAGATGAACGGAAGACACCGGTGCCGCTTCCGTGCGGATCAGGGGACCAGGATGACCTTGCCGGTGGTGCGGCGCTGCTCCAGATCGGTGTGGGCCGCGGCGGCGTCGGCGAGGTCGTAGCGGGCCCCGATCCGGACCTTCAGGCTGCCGTCCGCCACGGCGGCGAAGAGCTCGTCGGAGCGCCAGCGGCGTTCCTGTGCGTTCCGGAGGAAGTGGTTGATGGTGGGCCGGGTCAGGTAGAGCGAGCCGCCGGCGTTGAGCCGCTGCGGATCGAACGGCGGCACCGGACCGGACGCGGCACCGAAGAGCACCAGGGTGCCGCGGATCCGGAGCGCGGCCAGCGAATCGTCGAAGGTGTCTTTCCCGACGCCGTCGTAGACGACGTGCGCGCCCGCACCGTCGGTCAGTTCGCGCACCTTCGCGGCGAAGCCGTCGTAGCGCAGCACGTGGTCCGCGCCGGCGCCGCGGGCCAGCGCCTCTTTTTCGTCGGTGGAGACAGTGGTGAGGACGTGCGCGCCCCGGGCCTTGAGCAGCTGGATCAGCAGCAGGCCCACCCCGCCGGCGCCGGCGTGCAGCAGCACGGTCTGGCCCGGCTCCACCTTGAAGGAAGAGTTGATCAGGTAGTGCGCGGTGATGCCCTGCAGGGGGAGCGCAGCCGCGGTGAAGTCGTCGACGCCGCGGGGCACCGGCAGGGCCTTGTCCGCGTCCACGAGGGCGTAGCCGGCGTAGCAGTTGACCCCCTCGGCGGTGGCGACGCGGTCCCCGGTGGAGAACCCGGTCACGCCGTCGCCGAGCTCTTCCACGGTTCCGGAGGCCTCGGAGCCCGGCGTGAACGGGTACTGCACCTTGTAGGCGCCGCTGCGCTTGTAGGTGTCAATGAAGTTCACGCCGACGGCGGCGACCTTGATCAGCAGCTGGCCGGGACCCGGGACCGGACGGTCAACTTCGGCGAGCTCGAGGACCTCGGGTCCGCCGGACTGCCGGGCGAGGATTGCGTGCGTCATGTGTCTCCTTCTGAAAGGTCTCCGCTCCGGGGAGGAGAATTCCTGGCCCGGATTCCCAACCCATCCTAGGCACCCTTGAGCCGGCATCGAAGACCTTGCACTCCATCCGCGCCGCGGGAACTCAGCCGGCGAACCCGCGGACCGCCTGGCCGGCCACCTCGACGTCGGCCCGGAAAAGGGACCCCGCCAGCGGGTCGTCCCCGGGTTGAAGATTCTCGCGGGAGGTCGTGATGTACAGCTGGTTCAGGTCGGGCCCGCCGAACGTGCAGGCGGTCACCTGGCGCGCCCCCACCTGCACGAGGCCGTCGGGACGGCCGTCAGGGGAATATCGCCGGACCTCGCCCGCGCCGTTGACGGCCACCCAGACGCCGCCCTCGGCGTCGACCGTGAGGCCGTCGGGCTGCTCGTCGTCCGGCAGGCGAAGGAAGGTGCGCCGCCCGGTCAGGCCGGCGTCGCGGTCGTAGTCAAAAACGGCGACGGAGTGGGTTGCCGTGTCGTTGTAATAGGCGAGGGAACCGTCCGGGCTCCAGTCCAATCCGTTGGAAATGCTGACGCCGGGCACTACCTGGTGAACTGAGCGGTCCGGGTCGAGCCTGTACAGCGCGGCGGCGCCGGGGCGCTGGTCGTAGGCCATCGAACCGCAGTAGAACCGGCCGTCCGGGTCGCAGGCACCTTCATTCATCCGGACGCCGGCGTCGGTCCACACATCACTCAGCCGGGTGAGCGTCCCGTCCGCCTCTTCAAGGCAAAAACCGCGCTCGACGCCGATCACCGCGCCGCCGCCCTGACGGGGCCGCAAGGCGGCGGCAACCGTGCCGACGTGGCGGCGGGTGACGGACCCGGATGCCGTGAGGGACAGTATGTCGCCGGCGAGCATGTCCACCCAGCGCAGACCGCCCCAGGCAGGGGACCAGACCGGACCTTCGCCGTGGTACGCGACGGGATCGGTGCACTGTTCTGCTTGCATGAAGCCAGCCTCCGGTCCTGTAGAGCCGCTAGTAACGCCGGGTCACGGTGGCCATCGGGCATTCGAAGTGGCGGCCCGCGGCGAGGCCGACGTCGTTGAGGTAGCGCACGATGATGCCGTAGGACTGCAGCAGGGTGGTTTCCGTGTAGGGGACCTGGTGCTTGGCGCAGAATTCGCGGACGATCACGGCGGCCTTGTCCAGCTGGGGCCGGGCCATGTCCGGGAAGAGGTGGTGCTCGGCCTGGCGGTTGAGGCCGCCGAGCAGGATGTCCATAAAGCGGCCGCCGGAAATGTTCCGGGAGGTCAGGACCTGGCGGCTGAAGAAGTCCACCCGGCTGTCCGCCGGCAGGACGGGCATGCCCTTGTGGTTCGGCGCGAACGAGGCGCCCATGTAGAAACCAAAGACGGCGAGCTGGACGCCGATGAACGCCAGCGCCATGCCCCAGGGCAGGAACGTGAAGGCGAGCGCCGGAAGCAGGCTGAGGCGGACCACCAGGATCGGGATCTCCACCCAGCGGTGCGTGACCTTGGCGCGCTGGAAGATGAACTTGACCGAATCGATCTGCAGGCCCAGGCCCACCAGGAACAGCAACGGGAAAAAGAACCAGCCCTGCTTGCGGGTCAGGAAGGAGAACCGCCCCTGCCGCGTGGCGGCGCCGTCGGGGTGGAAGGCGATCGCGCCGGTGGCGATGTCCGGGTCCTTGGAGATGACGTTCGGGTGGTTGTGGTGCGCACCGTGCTTTTGCTCCCACCAGGAGTAGCTGATGCCGGCCACGGAGGTGGCGAGCAGCCGCGCGGCCCAGTCGTTGGCGCGGCGCGAGGCGAAGATCTGGCGGTGTCCGGCCTCGTGGGCGAGGAAGCTCAGCTGCGTGCACAGGATGCCAATGGCGGCCGCGATCAGGAGCTGGAACCAGCTGTCACCGATCAGCGCGAAACCGAACCAGGCGGCGGCCATTAGCAGGACCAGGACGGAGAACACCGTGATGTAGAACCCGGTGCGGCGTTCCAGCAGGCCCGCGGCCTTGACGGCCTTCAGCAGTTCCGAATAGCTCAGGACGACGGCGTTGGGCTGACGGACGCGCGGTTGCGGGCGCGCCGGCGTTTCCGCGGAAAGTGTGGTGGTGGGGGTCATGAAACGCATGCCTCGTAACTGTTACGGGCAACGTTGCAGCTGGCATTTGCAGCGGCACGGTCTGGATCACCCTCTGTCCAGCATACGCTGACGCCTCCGGCAGCATCCGGACACGGCCGCATGCATGCATAAATATCGGGATCTATGCATAGTCTTGCTGTATACTCGGGGCTATGACTATTTCTGTTGCCGTCTCCGGCGCTAGCGGCTACGCCGGCGGCGAGGTGCTGAGGCTCCTGGCCGGTCATCCCGACGTGACGATCGGCGCCATCACCGCCCACAGCAACGCCGGTTCCAGACTAGGCGAATTGCAGCCGCATCTCCATGGCCTGGCCGGACGCATCCTCGAAGACACCACCGTGGAGAACCTCGCCGGGCACGACGTCGTGTTCCTCGCCCTGCCGCACGGCGCATCCGGGGAGATCGCGGCGCAACTGCCCGCCGGGACGGTCGTGATCGACGCCGGCGCGGACCACCGGCTGGAGGACCCGGCGGCCTGGGAGAAATTCTACGGCTCGCCGCATGCCGGCACCTGGCCCTACGGTCTGCCGGAGCTCCCGGGCCAGCGCGAGGCTCTCCGCGGCGCCACCCGGATCGCGGTGCCCGGCTGCTACCCGACGTCGGCCCTGCTGGCCCTCACCCCGGGCTTCAGCAACCACCTGCTCCAGGCCGACGACGTCGTGATCGTCTCCGCTTCCGGTACTTCCGGCGCCGGCAAGGCCGCGAAGGTGAACCTGATCGGCGCCGAAGTGATGGGCTCAATGAGCCCCTACGGCGTCGGCGGCGGACACCGGCACACCCCGGAGATCGAGCAGGGGCTCTCCAAGGCGCTGAACGCACCGGTCACCGTGTCCTTCACCCCCACGCTGGCCCCGATGAGCCGCGGCATCCTCACCACGGCCACCGCGAAGGTGCGGCCCGGCGTCACCGCCGGGGAACTGCGCCGCGCCTGGGCCGAGGCCTACGACGAGGAGCCGTTCGTCCACCTGCTCCCGGAAGGCCAGTGGCCCACCACCAAGTCAGTGCAGGGTTCCAACCACGCCGTCATGCAGCTGGCCCTGGACGGGCACACCGGCCGCGTGATCGTCAGCTGCGCCATCGACAACCTCACCAAGGGGACCGCCGGCGGCGCCGTGCAGTCCATGAACATTGCCCTCGGCCTCGCGGAAACCGCCGGCCTCAACCTGCAGGGAGTCGCACCGTGAGCATCACCGCACCCCGGGGATTCCGCGCCGCCGGCGTCAAGGCCGGTCTCAAGGCCTCCGGAAACCCGGACCTGGCGCTCGTCGTCAACGACGGGCCCAACAAGGCAGCCGCCGCCGTCTTCACCTCCAACCGGGTGGCCGCAGCACCGGTGCACTGGTCCCGCGAGGTCATCAAGGACGGCCGCGTCGACGCCGTGATCCTCAACTCCGGCGGCGCCAACGCCTGCACCGGGCCGCAGGGCTTCCAGAACACCCATACCACCGCGGAGAAGACCGCGGAAGCACTCGGCGTCTCCGCGACGGACATCTTCGTCTGCTCCACCGGGTTGATCGGCGAACAGCTTCCGATGGACAAGCTGGTCCCGGCGATCGGTGCCGCGGCCGCGGCGTTGGACGCCGACGGCGGCCCGGCAGCGGCCACCGCGATCATGACCACCGACTCGGTCTCCAAGCAGGCGGTCTTCACGGGCACCGACGCCGAGGGCAAGGAGTTCACTATCGGCGGAATGGCCAAGGGCGCCGGCATGCTCGCCCCGGGCCTGGCCACCATGCTCGTGGTCCTCACCACGGACGCGCAGGTCCAGCCAGAACTGCTCGACGTCGCACTCCGCGACGCCACCCGCGTCACTTTCGACCGGACCGACTCGGACGGCTGCATGTCCACAAACGACACCGTGGTGCTGCTCGCTTCCGGTGCCTCGGGCGCCGTCCCGTCCGCCGTCGACTTCGGCAAGGGCCTCACCCAGGTCTGCGCGGACCTGGCCCGGAAACTGATCGGCGACGCCGAGGGCGCCAGCCACGACATCGCCATCCGCACCTTCAACGCCGCCAGTGAGAAGGACGCCGAGGTGGTCAGCCGCGCCGTGGCGCGCTCCAACCTCTTCAAGACCGCCATCTTCGGCAAAGACCCCAACTGGGGCCGCGTGCTGTCCGCCGTCGGCACCACCGACGCGGCCTTCGAACCGGACCAGCTGAACGTTGCGATGAACGGCGTGCAGATCTGCCGCAACGGCAGCATCGGCGAGGACCGCGGCCTCGTGGACCTGGAACCGCGCGAGGTCCTGGTCGAGATCGACCTGCAGGCGGGCTCCGCCGAGGCCACGATCTGGACCAACGACCTGACGCACGAGTACGTCCACGAAAACAGCGCCTACTCCAGCTAGGCCGTCTGGTAACGGACGAACAGAAAGACGAACGCCATGAGCACCCAGACCCGCGAGACCACATCCATGGCCGACGCGCAGAGCAAGGCCGGCACGCTGATCGAGGCGCTGCCCTGGATCCAGCGCTTCGCCGGCACCACCATGGTGATCAAGTACGGCGGCAACGCCATGGTCAACGACGAGCTCCGCCGCGCCTTCGCCGAAGACGTCGTCTTCCTGCACCACGTCGGCATCCACCCCGTGGTGGTGCACGGCGGCGGCCCGCAGATCAACGCCATGCTCAGCCGGCTCGGCATCGAATCCGAGTTCAAGGGCGGCCTGCGCGTCACCACCCCCGAGGCCATGGACGTGGTCCGGATGGTCCTCACCGGCCAAGTGGGCCGCGAACTTGTGGGCCTGATCAACTCGCACGGCCCCTACGCCGTCGGGATGTCCGGTGAAGACGGCGGGCTGCTGCGCGCCGTCCGGACCGGCACCGTCGTGGACGGCGAAGAGGTGGACCTGGGCCTCGTCGGCGAAGTCGTCGGGGTGAACCCGGAAGGCATCCTGGACATCGTGGCGGCCGGCCGGATCCCGGTGATCTCCACCGTCGCGCCGGAAATCCACGACGACGGATCCACCACCGGCCAGGTACTCAACGTCAACGCGGACACCGCCGCGGCCGCGGTCGCGTCGGCCCTGGGGGCCTCCAAGCTCGTCATCCTGACCGATGTCGAAGGCCTCTACGCCAACTGGCCGGACAGGTCATCGCTGATTTCCTCGCTCACGGCCTCGGAGCTGCGGGAGATGCTGCCGCGGCTGGAGTCCGGCATGATCCCGAAGATGGCGGCCTGCCTGAAAGCGATAGACGACGGCGTCGAGCGCGCGCACATCGTGGACGGCCGGCTGCCGCACTCGATGCTGCTGGAGACCTTCACGACCGCCGGCATCGGCACCCAGGTCGTCCCGGACGAGGAAGTGAACGCAAAGTGAGCAGCACTGAACTGAACCATTCCGCCGAAGGCCGCAGCAGCGATGGGGGGCCGGGTGTGGTCGGGCACCGCGATGGGCCCACGGCCTCCGGGGTCCCCGTCCGAGCTGGCGAGGACGGGGTGAGGCAGGGGACGGGTGGGGCCCCCATCGCTGCGGAGGCCGCCGCAACCGCGCTCGTTGGTCAAACCACCGGCGCGCAGTGGCTGTCCCGCTACTCGTCCTCGCTGCTGGGCGTCTTCGGCACCCCGCAGCGTGTGCTGGTCCGCGGCGCGGGCTGCCTCGTCTGGGACGCCGACGGGAAGGAATACCTGGATCTGCTCGGCGGGATCGCGGTCAACGCGCTGGGCCATGCCCACCCTTTCGTCACCTCGGTGATCTCCAGCCAGCTGTCCACCCTGGGCCACGTCTCCAACTTCTTCACCAGCCCCACCCAGGTTGCCCTGGCGGAGAAGCTGCTGGAAATTTCCCAGGCGCCGGCCGGGTCCAAGGTGTTTTTCGCCAACTCCGGTACCGAGGCCGTCGAGGCGGCGTTCAAGCTGGCAAGGCGGAATTCCGGTTCGGAGGCGCAGCCGCGGACCAAGATCATCGCCCTCGAAGGCGCCTTCCACGGCCGCACCATGGGCGCCTTGGCGCTGACCTCGAAGGAGGCCTACCGGGCGCCGTTCGCGCCGCTGCCCGGCGGCGTCGTGCACGTCCCCTTCGGTGACATCGACGCGCTCCGCGCCGCGATTGACGAGACCACGGCCGCCGTCTTCCTCGAACCGATCCAGGGCGAGGCGGGCGTCCGGCCGCTGCCCGCCGGCTACCTGCGGGCTGCCCGCGAGGCCACCAGCGCCGCCGGCGCCCTGCTGATCCTGGACGAGGTCCAGACCGGCATCGGCCGCACCGGCAAGTGGCTGGCCAGCGAAGACGCCGGGATCGTGCCCGACGCCGTGACCCTTGCCAAGGGCCTGGGTGGCGGCTTCCCGATCGGCGCCCTGCTCACCTTCGGACCCGAGGTGTCATCGCTGCTGTCCGCCGGCCAGCACGGGACGACCTTTGGCGGCAACCCGGTCGCCACTGCGGCGGCCCTGGCCACCCTGCACGTGCTGGAAAACCAGCAGCTGCTCGCCCACGTCCGGGAAGTGGGGGAGTACCTGCGCGCCGGCCTCGCGGGAATCGACGGCGTCACCGAAGTCCGCGGCGAAGGCCTGCTGATCGGTTTCGACCTCGACGCCGACGTGGCCCCCGCCGTCGTCACCGCGGGACTCGACGCCGGGTTCATCGTCAACAGCCCCGGCCCGCACACCATCCGGCTCGCGCCGCCGCTGATCCTGACCACGGCCCAGGCCGACCGTTTCCTCGCCGCGCTGCCGGCCCTCCTCCAGACCGCAAAGGACGCCCAGTGACCGCCTCCGTGCCCGCATCCGTGCCCATCCGCCACTTCCTCAAGGACACGGACCTCACCCCGGCCGAGCAGGGCGAGGTCCTGGACCTCGCCCTCCGGATGAAGGCAGCCCCGTACAGCGTCCAGCCCTTCGCCGCGGAGGGCAGCGGCCGCAAGACTGTGGCCGTGATCTTCGACAAGACCTCCACCCGCACCCGGGTCTCCTTCGCTACCGGCATCGCCGATATGGGCGGCAACGCCCTGATCATCAACCCGGGTGAGGCCCAGATCGGCCACAAGGAGTCGGTCGAGGACACCGCCAAGGTGCTCGAACGTATGGTCTCCACCATCGTGTGGCGGACCGGCGCGCACGCCGGCCTCGTCGCGATGGCCGAAAACGCCCACGTCCCGGTGATCAACGCCCTGTGCGACGACTACCACCCCTGCCAGCTCCTTGCCGACCTGTTGACCATCAAGGAGCACAAGGGCACGCTGGCGGGGCTCACCATGAGCTACCTCGGCGACTCGGCCAACAACATGGCCAACTCCTACCTGCTGGCCGGCGTCACCGCGGGCATGCACGTGCGCATCTGCGGCCCGGAGGGCTACCTCCCCGCTGCGGAGATCGTTGCCGCCGCGGAAGAGCGCGCCGCGGAAACCGGCGGCTCCGTGCTGGTCACGGTTGACGCCGCCGAGGCGCTCCGCGGAGCCGACGTCGTCGCCACCGACACCTGGGTGTCGATGGGCCAGGAGGACGAAAAGGAAGCCCGGCTGCAGCTGTTCCGCGACTACTCCGTGGACGAGGACGCGATGAAACTCGCCGCGCCGGACGCCGTCGTGCTGCACTGCCTCCCGGCCTACCGCGGCTACGAAATTGCCGCCGGCGTGATCGACGGCCCGCAATCCGTGGTCTGGGACGAGGCCGAGAACCGGCTGCACGCGCAGAAGGCCCTGATGGCCTGGCTCATGCACCGCTCCGGCCTGGCTGTGGTTGACGGGCTGGCGCCGGTGGACGGGCTGGACTGATGTCCGTCCAGCCCGCCGCCCAGGGGGCCAGCCCGGCCACCAAAACGGCCCGGCAGGCGCGGATCACCGCGATCCTCACCGGTGAATCCGTCCGCTCGCAGGCCGAGCTGGCGGCGCTGCTCGCGGACGACGGCGTCCAGGTCACCCAGGCCACGCTGTCCCGCGACCTCGTGGAGCTCGGCGCGGTCCGGGTCCGCGGCAAGGAAGGCGTGCTGGTGTACGCGGTGCCGGGGGAGGGCGGGGAACGCGCGGCCAAGAGCGGCGTGACCCAGGAAATCCTCGACGCGCGGCTTGCGCGGCTCTGCGGCGAACTGCTGGTCACGGCCGAGGCCTCCGCGAACCTCGTGGTGCTCCGTACCCCGCCGGGCGCCGCGAACTTCCTGGCCCTCGCGATCGACCATTCGGTGATGCCCTCGATCCTCGGCACCATCGCCGGGGACGACACCGTCCTGCTGGTCACCCGCGACCCGGCCGGCGGCGCCGCCGTCGCCGCCCGCTTCCTGCAGCTGGCCGAAGAAGCCGGCCAGTAGGACTTACCCGTGAACTTTCACCAGAGACCCCAAGAACCCAACAACTAAGGAGCATTTGAAGTGACTGAGCGTATTGTGCTGGCCTACTCCGGTGGCCTGGATACTTCCGTAGCCATCGGCTGGATCGGTGAAGCGACCGGCGCCGAGGTTATTGCCGTGGCGGTCGACGTCGGACAGGGCGGCGAGTCGCTGGAGACCATCCGCCAGCGTGCCCTGGGCTGCGGCGCCGTCGAAGCCTACGTGGCCGACGCGTCGGATGAGTTCGCGAACGAATACTGCATGCCCACGCTGAAGGCGAACGCCCTCTACCAGGGCCACTACCCGCTGGTCTCCGCGATCTCCCGCCCGGTGATCGTCAAGCACCTGGTCAAGGCCGCCCGCGAATTCGGCGCCACCACGGTGGCCCACGGCTGCACCGGCAAGGGCAACGACCAGGTCCGCTTCGAGGTCGGCATCCAGACCCTCGGCCCGGACCTGAAGTGCATCGCCCCGGTCCGCGACCTCGCCCTGACCCGCGACAAGGCCATCGCCTTCGCCGAGGAAAAGGGACTGCCGATCGAGACCACCAAGAAGAACCCGTACTCGATCGACCAGAACGTCTGGGGCCGCGCCGTCGAGACCGGTTACCTCGAGGACATCTGGAACGCCCCCACCAAGGACATCTACGACTACACCGCCACCCCGGAATTCCCGCCGGCCCCGGATGAAGTCACCATCTCCTTCGAAGCCGGCGTGCCGGTCGCGATCGACGGCGTCAAGGTCACCCCGCTGCAGGCCATCAAGGAACTGAACCGCCGCGCCGGCGCCCAGGGCGTCGGCCGGATCGACGTCGTCGAGGACCGCCTGGTCGGCATCAAGTCCCGCGAAATCTACGAGGCCCCCGGCGCGATGGCGCTGATCACCGCGCACAAGCACCTCGAGGACATCACGATCGAGCGCGAGCAGGCCCGCTTCAAGGCAACCGTCGGCCAGCGCTGGTCCGAACTGGTCTACGACGGCCAGTGGTTCTCCCCGCTCAAGCGCTCCCTGGACGCCTTCATCGAAGACACCCAGCGCTACGTCTCCGGCGACATCCGCATGGTGCTGCACGGCGGCCAGGCGATCGTCAACGGACGCCGCTCCGAGACCTCGCTCTACGACTTCGACCTCGCCACCTACGACACCGGCGACACCTTCGACCAGTCGATGGCGCGCGGCTTCATCGAGCTGTGGGGCATGTCCGCCAAGGTCGCCTCCGGCCGCGACATCCGCGTCGCAGGAAAGTAGCCCGCGTGGCTGAGTCGGAAACCACCAAGTCCGGGGCGACTAATACTGGGGCCCTGTGGGGCGGCCGGTTCGCCGGCGGCCCCGCCGACGCCCTCGCCGCGCTGAGCAAGTCCACGCACTTTGACTGGCGCCTGGCCCGCTACGACATTGCCGGGTCCCAGGCGCACGCCCGAGTGCTGCACAAGGCCGGGCTGCTGGACGACGCCGAGCTGGAAGACATGCTCGACGCCCTGGGCCGGCTGGACGCGGACGTCGCCTCCGGTGCGTACACCCCGGCCGAATCGGATGAGGATGTGCACGGTTCGCTGGAGCGCGGCCTGATCGAGCGTGCCGGCACCCAGCTGGGCGGCAAGCTCCGCGCCGGCCGGTCCCGCAACGACCAGGTGGCCACGCTGGGACGGATGTTCCTGCGCGACCACGCACGGATCATCGCCCGCGGCGTGCTCGCCACGATCGATGCGCTGGTCGGCCAGGCCAAGGAGCACCGCGGGGTGGCCATGCCCGGCCGCACGCACCTCCAGCACGCCCAGCCGGTGCTGCTCAGCCACCACCTGCTGGCCCATGCCTGGGCGCTGCTGCGTGATGTTCAGCGGCTGGCCGACTGGGACAAGCGCGCCGGCGTCTCGCCCTACGGATCCGGCGCCCTCGCCGGATCCTCGCTGGGCCTCGACCCGGAGGCCGTCGCGGCGGACCTCGGCTTCAACTCGGCCACGCACAACTCGATCGACGGCACCGCCTCCCGCGACGTCTTTGCCGAGTTCGCCTGGGTGTCGGCCATGATCGGCGTGGACCTGTCCCGGGTGTCGGAGGAAGTGATCCTGTGGGCCACCAAGGAGTTCTCCTTCGTGACCCTGCACGATTCCTACTCCACCGGCTCCTCGATCATGCCGCAGAAGAAGAACCCGGACGTGGCCGAACTCGCCCGCGGCAAGGCCGGCCGGCTGATCGGCGACCTGACCGGGCTGCTCGCCACGCTCAAGGGCCTGCCGCTCGCGTACAACCGCGACCTGCAGGAGGACAAGGAACCGGTCTTCGACGCCGCCGACACCCTGGAGCTGCTGCTTCCGGCCGTCTCCGGCATGATCGCGACCCTGAAGTTCAACACCGAGCGAATGGAATCCCTGGCACCCCAGGGCTTTGCGCTGGCCACCGACATCGCCGAATGGCTGGTCCGGCAGGGCGTTCCGTTCCGCGAGGCGCATGAACTGTCCGGCGCCGCGGTGAAGCAGGCCGAAAGCCGCGACGTCGAACTCTGGGACCTGACGGACGAGGAATACGCCGCCATCTCGGAGCACCTGACGCCGGAAGTCCGCACCGTGCTGTCCACCGAAGGCTCGCTCAACAGCCGGAACTCGCAGGGCGGCACCGCGCCGGCCGCCGTCGAGCGCCAGCTGCTGGCGCTCGAGGCGGAGCTTGAGGGCGTGCGCGCCTACGCCGGCTAGGTACCCGACGCTCCCTCACCTCTGGCAACGTTTCCGCCGACGCTCCTGCACCTACTGCCGGAGCGCCGCCCGGATCCGCGCCAGAGGTGAGGGAGCGTTTGTGCGTCCGGTTAGCATGGGCGCATGAGCGAATCGTTCCGCCAATTCCTGCGTGCGCTGCCTGACTTCCCCGACGCGCTCCCGGACTTCGACCCGGAGCAGGCGCCCGCGGACCCCGCCGAGCTGTTCCGGCAGTGGCTCGCCGAAGCCTTGGCGGCCGGCGTTCCGCAGCCGAATGCCTGCAGCTTGGCTACGGCCGACGCGCTCGGCCGGCCGTCCTCGCGGATGCTGATTCTCAAGGACATCGACGACGACGGCTGGCACTTCGCGACGTCCCGCCGGTCGCGCAAAGGCCGGGAACTGGCGGAGAACCCGCACGCCGCGCTGAACTTCTTCTGGCAACAGCAGGGTCGCCAGGTCCGCGTGGCAGGCGACGTCGTGGAGCTCTCCGCGGAAGCTTCCGCCGTCGACTGGAACGATCGGCCCGGCGCCGACGGCAGCGCGAACCCCCGCTGGCAGCTCTACTCGCTCCGGCCCCGCGAACTCGAATTCTGGCAGGCACGGCACGACCGGCGGCACATCCGGCACCGCTACGGTCCCGGCCAGGACGGCCGGCCCAGTTAGCCGCGATTAATCCGGTCGCTCCGTTAGGATGGGCGCCATGACCTCAATCACCCCTGAAACCCTGCTGGAGGAACTCCGCCGCGCCGCCGACGTCGTGACCGGAATCGCCGTCAAACTCAACGACCAGGATGTCCAGGCCCCGTCCGAACTCCCGGGCTGGACCCGCGGACACGTGCTGGCCCACCTCGCCGGAATCGGCAACGCGATGGCCCGTCAGGCCGAATACGCCGCCCGCGGCGAAAGCATCGAACTCTACGACGGCGGCTTCGAGGGACGCACCCGCGCCATCGAACTGGCGGCCGGCCACAGCGCCCAGGAGCACCGGACGGCCGTGGCCGCCGCCTTCGAGCGCGCACTCACGGCGTTCGGGGCACTTGATGCGGCAGGTTGGCAGGAACCCATCAGCTACCGCGGCGGCGTGGTGTTCGACGGCGGACTGGCGCTCTGGCGCGAACTCACCATTCACGCCACCGACCTCGGCACCGGCCGCGGCCCCGAAACTTGGAGCAGGCCGTTCTGCGAACACCTCTTCGACTTCCTGGCTGCCCGGGTGCCCGAGGGGGAGCGGTTCGTGCTGCAGCCGCTGGGACTGCCCTCCGTCACGATCGGTGCCGCGGGCGGACGCTCGACCGCCATTAACGGCATGCTCACCGATATCGCGGCGTGGCTGGCAGGCCGCACCCCCACCCTGGGAAGCCTGCGTGCCACCGCAGCGGCCGACGGCGCCGAACTGCCCTCACTGCTGCCCTGGCCCGCGGGTGTGCCGGTGACACAGTAGGCCGGTGAGGAACCAGCCGTAGTACTAGGCCTGCACCGCGAGGGCCAGCTGACGCTCGCGGTCCAGCAGGCTTTCCTTGATGGCGAGCCCCCAGCGGAACCCGCCCAGACTCCCGTCGGTGCGGATCACCCGGTGACAGGGCACGAACAAGGCGGCCGCGTTGAAGGCGCAGGCGCTGGCCGCCGCGCGGACGGCTTTGGCGTTGCCGGAGAGCTCCGCGTATTCGGTGTAGGTCACGGGACTGCCTGCGGCCACAGTCCGGAGCATGTCCCAGGCATGGCTGCGGAAGGGGCCGGATTTCTGCAGCACCGGGACCTCCATCACGGCTCGCGGGTTGCCGGCATAAAAGTGCTCGACGGCGTCCGAGATGCTGCCCAGGTCCGGGACCGGCTCGTAGCCCTCGGGCAGCAGGTCGGCGTGGATCTGGCCGGTGAGTTCGCCGGGCACCGCGGTCCAGCCCGAGGCCAGGACGGCGCCGTCGCGGGCAATGATGGTGAACGGGCCATCCGGGGTGGACAGGGTGAGGAGCTGCGCTTTCATTGCGTCACTTTCTTCAGGGCTGTTGTCTTGCTGCCGGCTGATGTCGTCCGGCCTGGCTGTGTCCGGGCTGATTTTGTCCGCGCCGCGGGCCGGGCTGCTGCGGCCGCGCGCCAAAGGTGCATGGTGGCGTAGGAGCGCCACGGGCTGACCTCCCGAAAATCGGGGGAGAGCGAAGCCGGGGCAAGTGGAGCGTGGGAGTACCTGCCGGGGACAGGGATAGCGGCAGCCGGGCCGGCGCCGTCGGTACTGTCCGGGTTCTGCGCCAGCGAGCGGATACCGTTGCGGACCGCGGCGTCGTTGGCCAGGAACACGTCCGGAGCGCCGATCACCCGCATCGCGAGGTACCCCACGGTCCAGGGTCCGACGCCGGCCAACGGCAGGAGCTTGGCCTGCAGTCCGGCCAGGTCGTCGCCGTAGCCGAAGTCCAGATCGCCTGCGGCCATCGCCGCGGCGGCTCCGCGAATCGAATCGATGCGGCGCTGTGGTCCGCGGAGCAACTGGAATCCGGTGTCCGCAATCTCGGCCGGTGTAGGGAAAATCCGGTGCAGGCCATCTGCCGGAACCACACTCTCGCTGCCGCATGCCGACAGCTGGACCAGTGCCGTCCGCGCCGCCGCCACGGTGATTTGCTGGCCGACCATGGCGCGGATCAACAGTTCCTGCGGGTCCACGGCCCCGGGCATCCGCATCCCAGGGGCGGCCGCAACACTGGCCGCCAGCCGCGGATCGGCGGCGAGGGACGTGTCAATAGCGACCGGGTCGGCGTCGAGATCCAGCAGCCGCCGGACCCGGCTGAGCAGCGAGGCCAGGTCCCGCAGGTCCACGGCACCGATGCTTAGCTTCAACGGGCGTCCCGGCGAGTCGACGTCGTAGTCCACCCGGAAGCGCGCGTCCCCGTGGGACAGCCGCATTGTCCGGGCATAGGACGTAGCCGTTCCCTCCTCGATCCCCGGGATGGCGCGCACGGCCAGGAAGCCGAACACCCCCGGGTCAAACGGGTCGCGGTAAGGCAGGTTCAGGGCCAGGGCCGTGGAGGCCACCGCGGTACGGGCCGGCGCCTGCGGGTGCCGCGCAGTGGCCCGCAGCGCCGACGGCGTCATGGCGAAGACCTCGGCAATGGTCTCGTTGAACTGGCGGACGCTGCTGAAGCCCGCGGCGAAGGCGATATCGGCGGCCTTCATCGAGGTGGAGACCAGCAGCGTCCGGGCGGTCTGGGCCCGGCTGGCCCGTGCCAGCGACAGCGGACCGGCGCCCAGTTCATGGCTGAGAATCCGGTTGAGCTGCCGCGAGGAGTAGCCCAGCCGCGCGGCGAGCCCCTCCACGCCGTCGCGGTTAATCACACCGTCGTTGATCAGCCGCATGGCCCGGCCGGCGATGTCGGAGCGGACATTCCACGCCGGGGTACCCGGCACCGCCTCGGGCAGGCAGCGCTTGCACGCCCGGTAGCCCGCGTCATGCGCGGCGGCGGACGTCTCGTAGAAGGTGACGTTGCCGGCCTTGGGGGTCCGTGCCGGGCAGGACGGCCGGCAGTAGATGCCGGTGGTGCGGACAGCGGTGTAGAACTGCCCGTCGAAACGGGGGTCCCGGGCATCGATTGCCCGGTAGCGCTGCCAAAAGTCCATGGCTCCATCCTGCCAGCCCGCGTCCGCCCCCGCTAGCGGAAATCGGACACCGCCGTGGAGGGCCGCTACTCCGGGGATGGAGGGGTTTGTTAAAGTCGGGGGATGGATTCCAGCGTCACGCCCGAGGCCCTGCGCGGGCTGCTGTCCGCCGATGCGCGCACCGTGGCGCCGCTGCTGCTTGGCGCGGTGCTGACGCACAGCAGCCACGGCGGGCCGGTGGCGGTGCGGATCACCGAGGTCGAGGCGTACCTGGGGCCGGAGGATTCGCTGCACCCGGATCCCGGCTCGCACACGTTCCGCGGCCAGACCCGGCGGAACGCCCCGATGTTCGGCCCCGCCGGGTCTCTCTACGTGTACTTCACTTACGGCATGCACCACTGCGCCAACATTGTCTGCGGCCCCGAGGGGGTTGCCTCCGCCCTGTTGCTGCGTGCCGGGGAGGTGGTCGCCGGGGAGGAACTGGCCCTGGCGCGGCGGCCGACGTCGAAAGCCCCCAAGGACCTGGCCAGCGGGCCCGCCCGCTTCGCGACGGCGCTGGGACTGACGACGGCGGACAGCGGCCGGGACGCGCTCAGCGCCCCGTTCCGGCTTGAGCTGCCGGACGAACCGGCGTCGGCAATCAGCTCCGGGCCACGGGTGGGCGTCTCCGGCGCCGGCGGCAGCGACGACTACCCGTGGCGGTTCTGGCTCACTGGCGACCCGACCGTCTCACGCTACAAGGCGGCGAAGGTGCGGACGGCGTAGCCGGCCATCATGGGCGAAGGCAAGCGCGGGAAGCCGGGCAGTGAGCTTGAACGGCTGGAAATTTTCCAGGAGCTGGCCACCGAGTACTTTTCGATGGTGGCCCTTTGTGCGCCCGACGGGGAGCCGCCGGTGCACTCGGCCGAGGCGGAGCGCAGGCGCTGGCTTGAGCTCTTCAGGGCCGCGCTGCTGCGCAAATTCATCGTCCGCGATGAACACGTCTCGCTCAAGCTGGTGGTGCGGGCACTGCGCCTCTGCAACTACTCGGCGGACCGCCACCTCGCGGACGTGGCCGACGGCGTCGTCGCTTTGTTCACCCCCGAGATGGTCCAGGGCCGTCAGCACGTGCTGCCAGGGCCCGGCCAGGGCGAAGGTCCGGCACCGGACGAAGGGCCGGACCGTTTCGAGGACGTCCTTTACGGACGGCTTTTGCACGGCGACGCCGACCGCTTCCACCGCTCCGCCTGGGCCAACGACACCCTCCGTCTGAGTGCCGCGGCGGCCAGCCGGTTCGACGCGGAGCACGCGCTTTCAGAAGCGCTGGAGCTGGTGCGGTACGGATTGGCCAATAACCTCTTGAAGTCCCCGCGCACGGCAGGCGGGGAAGGCGGGCCACCGGAGCCGGCCGGCGGTCAAGACCGGCCGTTTGGTACCAGCCAGTAAGATTGATGGGTGAAACAAAGCGAGCAGGCCCAGCCCCAAACCAGCAACGCAATTCCGGTGCAGGAGCTGATCACCAGCCTATGTGCCACCGTCCCGGACTACCCCAAGCCGGGCATCGTCTTCAAGGACCTGACCCCCGTCTTCGCCGACGGCGTTGCGCTCAAGGCCATGGTGGATGCGCTGGTGGAACCCTTCCGCGGCCAGTTCGACGCCGTCGCCGGGGTCGAAGCCCGTGGCTTCCTGCTGGCCGCGGCCGCCGCCTACGCCACGGACACCGGAGTCGTGACCGTCCGCAAGGCGGGCAAACTGCCCCGCGAGGTGGTCTCCGAGGATTACTCCCTGGAATACGGCACCGCCACCCTTGAACTACACAGCTCGGACCTGGTGCCGGGCACCCGGGTGCTCATCCTCGACGACGTCCTCGCCACCGGCGGCACCCTGGGCGCAGCCGCCCGGCTGTTCGAACGCTGCGGCGTGGAGGTGGCCGGCGTCGGCGTCGTGATGGAGCTTGGCGAGCTGAAGGGGCGGGACGCCCTGGCGGAACACCGGGTGCACTCCCTGCTGAGCCTGTAGGCGCGGCGGGCCGGACGGCGGGATCCTCTGACTGGACGGTGGCGGCCGCGTCGGTAGAATGCCTGAAAAAGTGCGGCCGGAAGAAAACCGACATATTTCGGGAGCGGGAGCCGAAATCGCTGTAGAATGGTTGGTCTGTCTTTTTCGATAGGGGAACGCTCGATGCACGACGCTGATTTGGCCCATGAACGCGACTATGTGGCCGGACTTTACGCCCGGCTGGACGAGCTGCGGGCGGAAAAGCGCGCCCAGCTCGCCCAGGTCCGCCGTGCAGGTGCCGTGGGCACCATGCAGAACGTCTCCGAGCGGGACGCGTTCGCCGCTCTCTACGAGGACCGCCTCGCCCAGCTCGACGCCGTCGACGATCGCCTCGTGTTCGGCCGCCTCGACCTCGATTCCGGCGAGGCCCAGTACATCGGCCGCATCGGCCTGACCACCGAGGACCTGCAGCGGTTGATGGTGGACTGGCGGGCGCCCGAAGCCGGCCACTTCTACCAGGCCACCGCCTTCGACCGGCAGGGCGTACGCCGCCGCCGGCACCTGATCCTGCAGGGCCGCCAGGTGAAGGCGATCGAGGATGACGTGCTCGACGCCGACCTGCTGGCGGACAACGACTCCCTGCAGGGCGAGGGCGCGCTGCTCGCCGCCCTGAATTCCAAGCGCACCGGCCGGATGTCGGACATCGTCGGCACCATCCAGTCCGAGCAGGACCGGATCATCCGCTCCTCCATCTCCGGAGCCCTCGTGGTCCAGGGCGGACCCGGCACCGGCAAGACCGCTGTGGCCCTGCACCGGGCCGCCTACCTGCTCTACACGCACCGCGACCGGCTCAAGACCGCCGGTGTGCTGCTGGTCGGACCGTCGTCGTCGTTCATGAACTACATCGAGCGGGTGCTGCCGTCCCTCGGCGAAACCGGCGTTGTGATGGCCAGCCTGGGCCGTCTGATGCCCGGCATCCACGCCGTCGCCGAAGACGATTCCGACGTCGCGGCCATCAAGGGCCGGCTCGACATGGCCGAGGTGGTGGCGAACGCCGTCGCCAACCGGCAGCGGGTCCCGGCCGAGAACCGCATCCTCGAAGTGGACGGCCGCAAGCTCGTGCTGACCCCGCGGCAGGTCCGCCGGGCGCGGGAGAAGGCACGCGCCACCGGGAAGCCGCACAACGAGGCACGGGTCTCCTTCGTCAAGATCCTGCTGCGCGAACTGACCGAGCAGATGACCGAACTGGTGGAGGCCGGCAGCATCGGCAACAACGCCGACCGTTCCTACCTCGCCGAGGACGTCCGTTCGGCGCGTGACGTCCGGGTGGCCCTGAACCTGTGCTGGATGCCGATGACTCCGGAAAAACTGGTGGGGGAGCTGCTGAGCAAGCCCGCCATCCTGGAGGCGTGCACCCCGCACCTCAGTGACGCCGAACGCGCCCTGCTGCTCCGGCCGGCCGGATCGCCGTGGACCGAGGCCGACGTGCCGTTGCTGGACGAGGCCGCTGAACTGCTCGGCGAACTGGATCCGGCTGCCGGCCGGGGACTGGCCCAGCAGGAGCACGACCGCGCCCGCGACTTGGCCAACGCCAAACAAACCCTCGTCAACATGGAAACGGCCGGTGTGGATGTCCTCATCTCGGCCGAAGAGCTGGTGGACCAGAACCAGGAACGCGAGGCGCGGCTGACCGCAGCCGAGCGCGCCACCAGCGACCGCACTTGGGCCTTCGGGCACATTGTGGTGGACGAGGCGCAGGAACTCTCGCCCATGCAATGGCGGCTGCTGGTCCGGCGCTGCCCGCTGAAGTCCTTCACGATCGTCGGTGACATCGCCCAGACCAGCTCGGTCGCCGGGGCTAAGTCCTGGCAGAGCGCCCTGGCCCCGATGTTCGGCGACCGCTGGCAGCTGGAAGAACTCACCGTCAACTACCGCACCCCGTCGCAGATCGCCGAGGCGGCAGCGCGGATGGCCAACGCGGCCGGGCTCGTCGTCTCCGCGCCCAAGGCCGTGAGGGAGGGCCGTTGGTCGCCGGTGATCGACCGGGTCGAGTCCGGCGCGATCGTCGGCCGGCTCCTCGAGGTGCTCCCGGAGGAACTGGACGCGCTCGACGGCGGCCTGCTGGCCGTGATTGCCGACGGCGGGCTCCTGCCGGAGGCCACCTCCGCGCTGCGCGCCGCGTACGGCCGCCGCGTCGGCACCGGGGCCGGCAGCTACGAGCAGGATATTGTGGTGATCAGCCCCCGCGAGGCCAAGGGGCTGGAGTTCGACGGCGTCGTGGTGCTGGAACCGTCCGCCATGCTTAACCACGAGCACGGCCGGGTGGGCGACCTGTACGTAGCGATGACCCGCCCCACCCAGCGGCTGCGCCTCATCGCAGCCGCGCCCGTGCCCGCCGGCATCGAAGAGTAGGGCGGCTGCCCGCCGCTGTGTCGCGCCGTTACGTCAGGACGCGGCGGCGGGTGACGTTCCGTCACGAGCTGCAGCGGGGCGGTCCGGCCCCGGCGATCCTGCTAACTTAGATTCCGTGTCCCAGCTAAATGATCTTCAGTCCCAGCAGAACGACCCCGGCTTCGCCAACATCTGGCAGGAGCTGAAATGGCGCGGCCTTGTCCACGTCTCCACGGACGAGGCGGAGCTGGAGAAACTGCTTGCCGGCGCTCCCGCGACGTACTACTGCGGCTTTGATCCCACCGCGCCCAGCCTGCACCTGGGCAACCTCGTGCAGCTGCTGCTGATGCGCCGGCTCCAGCTGGCCGGGCACAAACCCCTCGGCCTGGTGGGCGGGTCCACCGGACTGATCGGTGACCCCCGGCAGACCGCCGAACGGGTGCTCAACACCCCGGAAACCGTGGCGGAATGGGTGGGCCGGCTGCAGGGCCAGGTCCAGCGCTTCCTCAGCTTCGAAGGGGACAACGCGGCCCGGATGGTGAACAACCTCGACTGGACCGCCCCGCTGAGCGCCATCGACTTCCTGCGCGGCATCGGCAAACACTTCCGCGTTGGCACCATGATCAAGAAGGACATCGTCGCCACCCGACTGAACTCGGATGAGGGGATCAGCTACACCGAGTTCAGCTACCAGATCCTGCAGGGCATGGACTACCTGCAGCTGTTCCGCGACTACGGCTGCGTGCTGCAGACCGGCGGTTCGGACCAGTGGGGCAACCTCACCAGCGGCACCGACCTGATCCGCAAGGTGGAGGGCAAGCACGTGCACGCCTTGGGCACGCCGCTGATCACCAACTCGGACGGCACCAAGTTCGGCAAGAGCGAGGGCAACGCGATCTGGCTGGACGCAGAAATGTGCAGCCCGTACGCCTTCTACCAGTTCTGGCTCAACACCGCCGACGCCGACGTCGCCGCCCGGCTCAAGGTCTTCACCTTCCTCAGCCGTGCCGAGATCGAAGCACTCGAAGCCTCGGTCGCGGAGCGGCCGTTCGCCCGTGAAGGCCAGCGGAAGCTTGCCTACGAGGTGACCTCACTGGTGCACGGTGTCGAGGCCACCGAAAAAGTCATCGCCGCGTCCGCTGCCGTGTTCGGCGGCGGGGACCTGGCCGCCTTGGACGCAGAGAGCCTCCGGGCCGCCACGGCGGAACTGCCCTCTGCGACCGTGGACGGCTCCGGACTCGGGATCATCGATCTTCTGGTGGCTACCGGGCTGTCCGAAAGCAAGTCTGCGGCCCGGCGCACCGTGGGGGAGGGCGGGGCCTACGTGAACAACACCAAGATCTCCGATCCTGATGCAGTTATCGCTCCCGCGGAGCTTTTGCACGGCCGCTACCTGCTGCTGCGCCGCGGCAAGAAGAACCTGGCCACCGTGGAGGTTTCGGGAGCCTAGCCGCCACGCTTTCGAGCTGGCTGCGGGCAATCTCCGGGGCCCCTGCACGCTCCTCTCCGTCCGATTTGCACGGCCGGAGGGGAGCGTGTATTGTTTTCTGAGTCGCCGCCGCTGAGTGGCGACAAACCCCCAACAAAGAGAAGCAATTCTTCCTGCACACGATGTGGGAAATCGAAATTGCTTCGCATTTTGCTGGGTGGATTCGCTTCTGCGGAGTGAATTCCGGAAGAACTTCCGGGTTTGCAAAGTAGAAAATAATGAAATAAGCTGAAAACATCGCAGCGAAGAAAAGCGAAATGAATAAATTCACTGAGTGAATTGTTTCGACAAGTATCCGAATGTGTCTGTTGTTTGAGAACTCAATAGTGTGCCAAGTTTGTTGATACCAATTTATTGTATTGAATTGGTTGATTGTGCCGGATCTGCCACCCCGTGGTGGGTCTGGTGTTTTTAGCTGGTTTCAAATTTTGTGCAGCCTGGTTCCGCGTTTTCCCGTGGTTCTTTGGTTGTGTCTGTTTTTCTTCAACGGAGAGTTTGATCCTGGCTCAGGATGAACGCTGGCGGCGTGCTTAACACATGCAAGTCGAACGATGATCCCAGCTTGCTGGGGGATTAGTGGCGAACGGGTGAGTAACACGTGAGTAACCTGCCCTTAACTCTGGGATAAGCCTGGGAAACTGGGTCTAATACCGGATATGACTCCTCATCGCATGGTGGGGGGTGGAAAGCTTTATTGTGGTTTTGGATGGACTCGCGGCCTATCAGCTTGTTGGTGAGGTAATGGCTCACCAAGGCGACGACGGGTAGCCGGCCTGAGAGGGTGACCGGCCACACTGGGACTGAGACACGGCCCAGACTCCTACGGGAGGCAGCAGTGGGGAATATTGCACAATGGGCGCAAGCCTGATGCAGCGACGCCGCGTGAGGGATGACGGCCTTCGGGTTGTAAACCTCTTTCAGTAGGGAAGAAGCGAAAGTGACGGTACCTGCAGAAGAAGCGCCGGCTAACTACGTGCCAGCAGCCGCGGTAATACGTAGGGCGCAAGCGTTATCCGGAATTATTGGGCGTAAAGAGCTCGTAGGCGGTTTGTCGCGTCTGCCGTGAAAGTCCGGGGCTCAACTCCGGATCTGCGGTGGGTACGGGCAGACTAGAGTGATGTAGGGGAGACTGGAATTCCTGGTGTAGCGGTGAAATGCGCAGATATCAGGAGGAACACCGATGGCGAAGGCAGGTCTCTGGGCATTAACTGACGCTGAGGAGCGAAAGCATGGGGAGCGAACAGGATTAGATACCCTGGTAGTCCATGCCGTAAACGTTGGGCACTAGGTGTGGGGGACATTCCACGTTTTCCGCGCCGTAGCTAACGCATTAAGTGCCCCGCCTGGGGAGTACGGCCGCAAGGCTAAAACTCAAAGGAATTGACGGGGGCCCGCACAAGCGGCGGAGCATGCGGATTAATTCGATGCAACGCGAAGAACCTTACCAAGGCTTGACATGGACCGGACCGGGCTGGAAACAGTCCTTCCCCTTTGGGGCCGGTTCACAGGTGGTGCATGGTTGTCGTCAGCTCGTGTCGTGAGATGTTGGGTTAAGTCCCGCAACGAGCGCAACCCTCGTTCCATGTTGCCAGCGCGTAATGGCGGGGACTCATGGGAGACTGCCGGGGTCAACTCGGAGGAAGGTGGGGACGACGTCAAATCATCATGCCCCTTATGTCTTGGGCTTCACGCATGCTACAATGGCCGGTACAAAGGGTTGCGATACTGTGAGGTGGAGCTAATCCCAAAAAGCCGGTCTCAGTTCGGATTGGGGTCTGCAACTCGACCCCATGAAGTCGGAGTCGCTAGTAATCGCAGATCAGCAACGCTGCGGTGAATACGTTCCCGGGCCTTGTACACACCGCCCGTCAAGTCACGAAAGTTGGTAACACCCGAAGCCGGTGGCCTAACCCCTTGTGGGAGGGAGCTGTCGAAGGTGGGACTGGCGATTGGGACTAAGTCGTAACAAGGTAGCCGTACCGGAAGGTGCGGCTGGATCACCTCCTTTCTAAGGAGCACCTACAACAACCCCGCCGGGCGTTATGCCCGTGTGGTGGTGTTGTCAGGAGTACGCCCGTTGCGCAGACGATTGTTCTGCGGCGGGTGCTCACGGGTGGAATATCAACAAATAGCGGCCGCATGGTTTTGTCCTTGCCCAGTACGGATGTGCTGCTCTCTTGTGGAGCAGGGTGTCCTGGAACGGCGGGGGCGGGACGCAGGCGGTTTAGTGTTTGGCACACTGTTGGGTCCTGAGACAACAGGACCATGGCCTGCGCGTTCTTCTCCTTTCGGGGGGTTTGGGGGTGCGGGGTGTGGGACTTGTGTTTCTGGTTTCCCGGCTGCGACGTTTCATGCACTGTTCGGTCCCTTTTGTGGGGGTCTGGTGTGTGGGGTGTGTGGTACGGGGTTGTTGTTTGAGAACTACATAGTGGACGCGAGCATCTTTTATAAGAAGCAATTTCCAAGAATATGAACCTGGATCTGGCTGCGCGTGATGGTGTCACCCTTTTGGGGTGGTGTTGTTGGGTGTGGTTGGTTTCTGTGGTTCTCTCGAAATTACTCCTTGATCTTTTGTGGTCAAGTTTTTAAGAGCACACGGTGGATGCCTTGGCATTAGGAGCCGAAGAAGGACGTAGGAATCTGCGATAAGCCTGGGGGAGTCGATAACCGGACTGTGATCCCAGGGTGTCCGAATGGGGAAACCCCGCCAGGGACGCGAGTTGCCTGGTGACCCGCATCTGAACACATAGGGTGCGTGGAGGGAACGCGGGGAAGTGAAACATCTCAGTACCCGCAGGAAGAGAAAACAATAGTGATTCCGTTAGTAGTGGCGAGCGAACGCGGATCAGGCTAAACCGTTCCATGTGTGATAGCCGGCGGGCGTTGCATGGTCGGGGTTGTGGGACTTTCCGTTCTGTCTCTGCCGGGACAGTGGGGTGAGAGCATGTGCATAGGTGAACGGTCTTGAAAGGCCGGCCAGAGAGGGTGTGAGCCCCGTAACCGAAATGTAGTGTGCCGCCTGGGAAGTATCCCAAGTAGCACGGGGCCCGAGAAATCCCGTGCGAATCTGTCAGGACCACCTGATAAGCCTAAATACTCCCTAATGACCGATAGCGGACCAGTACCGTGAGGGAAAGGTGAAAAGTACCCCGGGAGGGGAGTGAAACAGTACCTGAAACCGTGTGCTTACAATCCGTCGGAGCCTCCGCAGCTTGCTGTGTTGGGGTGACGGCGTGCCTTTTGAAGAATGAGCCTGCGAGTTAGTGTTACGTCGCGAGGTTAACCCGTGTGGGGAAGCCGTAGCGAAAGCGAGTCTGAACAGGGCGTTGCAGTGGCGTGATCTAGACCCGAAGCGAAGTGATCTACCCATGGCCAGGTTGAAGCGACGGTAAGACGTCGTGGAGGACCGAACCCACTTCAGTTGAAAATGGAGGGGATGAGCTGTGGGTAGGGGTGAAAGGCCAATCAAACTTCGTGATAGCTGGTTCTCCCCGAAATGCATTTAGGTGCAGCGTTGCGTGTTTCTTACCGGAGGTAGAGCTACTGGATGGCTAATGGGCCCTACAAGGTTACTGACGTCAGCCAAACTCCGAATGCCGGTAAGTGAGAGCGCAGCAGTGAGACTGTGGGGGATAAGCTTCATAGTCGAGAGGGAAACAGCCCAGACCACCAACTAAGGCCCCTAAGCGTGTGCTAAGTGGGAAAGGATGTGGAGTTGCGAAGACAACCAGGAGGTTGGCTTAGAAGCAGCCATCCTTAAAAGAGTGCGTAATAGCTCACTGGTCAAGTGATTCCGCGCCGACAATGTAGCGGGGCTCAAGTACACCGCCGAAGTTGTGGCATTCAGATATTAGCTAAGCCCTTGTGGTTCAGGCGTCTGGATGGGTAGGGGAGCGTCGTGTGGGCAGTGAAGTCGCGGTGTAAACCAGCGGTGGAGCCTACACGAGTGAGAATGCAGGCATGAGTAGCGAAAGACGGGTGAGAAACCCGTCCGCCGAATGATCAAGGGTTCCAGGGTCAAGCTAATCTGCCCTGGGTAAGTCGGGACCTAAGGCGAGGCCGACAGGCGTAGTCGATGGACAACGGGTTGATATTCCCGTACCGGCGAAAAACCGCCCATGCTGAACAGGGGATACTAACCGCCCGAGACCTGCCCGATCACCCTTGTGGTGTGAGGGTTTTGGTGGAGCGCGGGACCGAAACCTGGGAGGCAAGCGTATTAACAGGTGTGACGCAGGAAGGTAGCCGAGCCGGGCGATGGTTGTCCCGGTCTAAGGATGTAGGGCGAACGGTAGGCAAATCCGCCGTTCATGATGCCTGAGACCCGACGGGACCCCCGTATGGGGGGATTCGGTGATCCTATGCTGCCTAGAAAAGCATCGACGCGAGGTTTTAGCCGCCCGTACCCCAAACCGACACAGGTGATCAGGTAGAGAATACTAAGGCGATCGAGAGAATTATGGTTAAGGAACTCGGCAAAATGCCCCCGTAACTTCGGGAGAAGGGGGGCCCCCATCGTGATGGACACTAGCTGTCCGGAGCGTGCAGGGGCCGCAGAGACCAGGGGGAAGCGACTGTTTACTAAAAACACAGGTCCGTGCGAAGTCGCAAGACGATGTATACGGACTGACTCCTGCCCGGTGCTGGAAGGTTAAGAGGACCGGTTAGCCGCAAGGCGAAGCTGAGAATTTAAGCCCCAGTAAACGGCGGTGGTAACTATAACCATCCTAAGGTAGCGAAATTCCTTGTCGGGTAAGTTCCGACCTGCACGAATGGAGTAACGACTTCCCCGCTGTCTCAACCATAAACTCGGCGAAATTGCAGTACGAGTAAAGATGCTCGTTACGCGCAGCAGGACGGAAAGACCCCGAGACCTTTACTATAGTTTGGTATTGGTGTTCGGAGTGGCTTGTGTAGGATAGGTGGGAGACGTTGAAGCCCGGACGCCAGTTCGGGTGGAGTCATCGTTGAAATACCACTCTGGTCACTTTGGACATCTAACTTCGGCCCGTAATCCGGGTCAGGGACAGTGCCTGATGGGTAGTTTAACTGGGGCGGTTGCCTCCTAAAAAGTAACGGAGGCGCCCAAAGGTTCCCTCAGCCTGGTTGGCAATCAGGTGTCGAGTGTAAGTGCACAAGGGAGCTTGACTGTGAGAGAGACATCTCGAGCAGGGACGAAAGTCGGGACTAGTGATCCGGCGGTACATTGTGGAATGGCCGTCGCTCAACGGATAAAAGGTACCTCGGGGATAACAGGCTGATCTTGCCCAAGAGTCCATATCGACGGCATGGTTTGGCACCTCGATGTCGGCTCGTCGCATCCTGGGGCTGGAGTAGGTCCCAAGGGTTGGGCTGTTCGCCCATTAAAGCGGTACGCGAGCTGGGTTTAGAACGTCGTGAGACAGTTCGGTCCCTATCCGCTGCGCGCGCAGGAAATTTGAGAAGGGCTGTCCTTAGTACGAGAGGACCGGGACGGACGAACCTCTGGTGTGTCAGTTGTACTGCCAAGTGCACCGCTGATTAGCTACGTTCGGATGGGATAACCGCTGAAAGCATCTAAGCGGGAAGCTCGCTTCGAGATGAGATTTCCATACACCTTGTGTGTGAGAGGCCCCCAGCCAGACCACTGGGTTGATAGGCCGGATGTGGAAGCGAGGACTAACGACTCGTGAAGCTGACCGGTACTAATAGGCCGATAACTTACACCACACACCCACCCCGCGAACCAACATCAAAAGGGGTTCGCACCCATGGGGAGGGTACAAAGAAACAAGACTGCTTGCGTCCACTATGTGGTTCCCAAACAACAAACCCGCCACGGGCACGTTGCTGAGGAACCAAAACTAAATAACAACACCACACTGCCCCCAAGGGGCAGGAAGTTGTAACCACACAGATTTCCCGCCCAGGGAACCCCGCACAAGGGGCCCACGGGTGTGGAGCAAGGGTTACGGCGGTCATAGCGTGGGGGAAACGCCCGGTCCCATTCCGAACCCGGAAGCTAAGACCCACAGCGCCGATGGTACTGCACCCGGGAGGGTGTGGGAGAGTAGGTCACCGCCGGACAACCATTACAGCCAGGCCCCGACACCACGTGTCGGGGCCTGAGCTCTTTAACACCCAAACCCGCAGAGCCGGGCGACGAACACCGAACCCTCCCGCAGATCCTGCCAGCATGTCAACGACGCTCCCGCACAAGAGGCCGCTAAAACGAGAACCCTCCGGCAGGTCGTTCCGGGGCGGCTTGTGAGACTCGCCACCGCGGCGACCGGCAGCGTCCGTGCCGTTAGCCGGGCGGGGGCGTCTCGCCTAGAATTGATTGAGATGTACGGACTTCGAAGCGCTTGATTTCGGGTTGCGTAGGGAACGAAACACGGAAACAGAGCGGCTGCGATTGCGCCAGTGGTCAGCTCATAACAGGAGGAATCCACCATGGCTGAGCACAACGACGGCAACCGCGGCGGCAACGACCGCGGCAACTTCGGCGGGGGCCGTAACTCTGGAGGCGGCGGGTTCCGCGGCACGAACAACTCCGGGGGAGACCCCCGTGGTTTTCGGGCCAAGGATGACCGTAAGCCGTTTGGTGATCGCCCGTCGCGTGAGGGCGGGGAGCGTCGTAGCTTCGGTGGCGATCGTGATCGTAAGCCGTTTAGCGGTGGTGGCGATCGTGACCGTAAGCCGTTCGCCGGTGGTGGCGATCGTGACCGTAAGCCGTTCGCCGGTGGTGGCGATCGTGACCGTAAGCCGTTCGCCGGTGGTGGCGATCGTGACCGTAAGCCGTTCGCCGGTGGTGGCGATCGTGACCGTAAGCCGTTCGCCGGTGGTGGCGATCGTGACCGTAAGCCGTTCGCCGGTGGTGGCGATCGTGACCGTAAGCCGTTCGCCGGTGGTGGCGATCGTGACCGTAAGCCGTTCGCCGGTGGTGGCGATCGTGACCGTAAGCCGTTCGCCGGTGGTGGCGATCGTGACCGTAAGCCGTTCGCCGGTGGTGGCGATCGTGACCGTAAGCCGTTCGCCGGTGGTGGCGACCGTGACCGTAAGCCGTTTGGTGATCGTCCATCCCGTGAAGGCGGGGAGCGTCGTAGCTTCGGCAGCGACCGAGACCGCAAACCGTTCAGCGGTGGAGACAACCGTAAGCCGTTCGGCAACAGGGACGATCGTCCGGCCCGCAGCTTTGACCGGGACTCGGGCCCCCGCACCTTCGGCCGCGACCGCGCCGAGGACCGCCCCGTACGCGAACCGAATGCCAGGGACCTGCGCAGCGCCAACCGCCCGGACCGCGAGCGGTCACCGCAGATCGATGAGGACGTCACCGGCAAGGAGCTCGACCGCGCCACGCAGCACCAGATCAAAACGCTCGAGGACAACAGCGCCGAATGGGTGGCGCGCCACCTTGTGATGGCCGGCCGCTTGCTCGATGAAGAGCCGGAACTCGCCTTCCAGCACGCCCTGGCGGCCAGCCGCCGCGGTGGCCGCCTCGCAGCCGTCCGCGAAGCCGTTGGCCTGACAGCATACGCCGCAGGACACTACGGCGAGGCGCTGCGTGAATTCCGCACCTACCGCCGGATCAGCGGATCCAACATGCACCTGCCGGTGATGGCCGACTGCGAGCGTGGCCTCGGCCGCCCGGACCGCGCCCTGGACATGGCCCGCTCCGAAGAAGCCAAGGACCTCGACGCTCCCGGCAAGGTGGAGCTGGCCATCGTCGCGGCCGGCGCCCGCACCGACCTGGGCCAGTTCGATGCCGCGGTCTCCGAGTTGGAAATCGCGCAGCTGGACATCAACCGTGCCTTCTCCTACAGCCCGCGGCTCTTCCGTGCCTACGCCGATGCCCTGACCGCAGCCGGCCGTGAAGCCGAAGCCGGGAAGTGGCAGCGTCAGGCCTCCGTCGCCGAGAAGGCTTTGGGCCTGGGCATCGACGAGGAGCCGGACATCATTGACCTCGGCTGGGACGAGGAAGAAGAAGCTCGCGAGGAAGCGCAGCGCCGCCGGACCCTGCAGCAGCAGTCCGAGCAGCAAGCAGCCGCAGCTACCGGCGGTCCCGCACCCCGCGCCGCTGGCGCGGAAGCCGTCGCCGGCCTCCCGGAAACCGCCGCAGCGCAGTCCGCCGCCCGCGATCTTGAGGCCGGCTCCGACGACGAAGAGCCGGACTTCTTCGAGTCCGACGACGCCGAGTCGGACGAGGATTCCGTGGAAGCCGACGAACTGGAAAGCGACGGGGTGGAAAGCGACGGGGTGGAAACCGACGACCTCGAAACCGGGAACACCCCCGCCGATGAGTCCCACCGGCCGGAACGCGCCGAGGAGTAGTCGCTCATGGCCGAAGCTGAGCTGATTTCCCGGTTTGACGCGCTCCTCGCCGACTTGGACGGCGTCGTCTACGCGGGTCCGCACGCCATTCCCGGGGCGGTGGAGTCGCTCCGCCGGCTCGCCGGCATCGGCGTCGGGCTGGGCTACGTGACCAACAACGCCTCACGCACGCCCGCCGAGGTGGCGCAGCACCTGCGTGACCTCGGCGCCCCAGCCGAAGACCAGCAGGTGGTGAGCTCGTCCCAGGCCGCCGGTGAGTTGCTAGCCTCCTTGCTGCCCGCCGGCGCCCGGGTGCTGATCACCGGCGGTGACGCCCTGGCCCGCGAAATTGAACTCGCCGGGCTGGTGCCGGTCCGCAGTGAGGCCGAGAACCCCGTCGCCGTCGTGCAGGGCTTCCACCCGGACCTGGGCTGGAAGGACCTCGCGGAGGCGTCCTACGTCGTCGCCGCCGGTGCCCTGTGGGTGGCCACGAACACGGACATGTCCATTCCGCAGGCCCGCGGCATGGCGCCCGGCAACGGCACCCTCGTTGCCGCCGTCGCGGCCGCAACGGGCAGGCAGCCGCAGGTCGCAGGCAAGCCGGAAGCGCCGCTGTTCCACGCCGCGGCCAAGCGGCTGGCCGCCGACCGCCCGCTTGTGGTCGGCGACCGGCTGGATACCGACATCATCGGCGGCAACAACGCCGGCTTCGCCACGGTGGCCGTGCTGACCGGCGTCGACACCCGTGAATCCATCCTCGCCGCGCGCACCCTGGAGCGGCCCACCTTCCTGATCAATGACCTCACCGACCTCTACCGCCCGTACCCGGCGGTGGAGCACGACGGCGAGGGACACTACCGCTGCGGAGCCGCCTCCGCCATCGTGGACGGCACGACCGTGCACGTGAGCGGAGACCCCGCGGACCTCGACGCCTGGCGGGCGGCCTGCGCCGCCTGGTGGGCCGCGAACCCCGAGGCCCCGCGCGCCCAGGCGCCCCGCCTTGAATGGCTGAATCACTAGACTGGAGAGCATGACCGAGCCAAACCCCTCCCTTGACGCGCACCCGGGCAGCGATGCCGCCCGGGTCGACTGGCCCGAGCCCGCGGAGGACACCGCCGTTGGCGACCCTGCCGTTGACGCGCTGCTGGGACGCCTCGGTGCGCTGCCGGAGCTGCCGGTCGCGGACCACGGCGAGCTCTATGCCGGCCTGCACGACGAGCTGGCCGCCGCCCTCAACGAGGACGTGACCGGGCAGCCTGCGGGAGACGCGCCACGATGACCAGGCTTGACCAGGCCCTGGTCAGCCGCGGGCTGGCGAGGTCACGTACCCATGCCGCGCGCCTGATCGGCGAAGGCAAAGTCAGTTCCGGGGGCGAGGTGCTCGCCAAGGCCTCCCTGCAGGTCCAGGACGGCATGGCCCTTGATGTCGCCGGCACGGCCGAGGACGACTACGTCAGCCGCGCCGCCCACAAACTGGCCGGTGCCCTGGACGCCTTTCCCGCCGTCGAGGTTTCCGGCAAACGCTGCCTCGACGCCGGAGCCTCCACCGGCGGCTTCACCGAGGTGCTGCTGCGGCGCGGCGCCGCGCATGTCGTGGCCGTCGACGTCGGGCATGACCAGCTGGTACCGCACATCCGCAGCGACGCCCGGGTCTCGGTCCATGAAGGGCTCAACGTCCGCTACATGACGCCGGAAATGATCGGCGGCCCGGCGGCGCTGACCGTGGCGGACCTGTCCTTCATTTCGCTGACCCTCGTGGTGGCGCCGCTGGCGGCATGCACCGAGCCGGGCGGGGACCTGGTCCTGATGGTCAAGCCGCAGTTCGAGATCGGCAAGGACCGGCTGGGCCGCACCGGCGTGGTCACCTCCGAGCGGGAACGCCGCCTGGCCGTCGCCAAGGTAGCGTCCGCGGCGATGGACGCCGGCCTGGACCTGGCGGGTCTCGCGCAGAGCCCGCTGCCCGGCCAGGACGGAAACGTGGAGTACTTCCTGTGGATAAAACGCGGGATCCGGACAGACCTGCCTAAGATCGAGGAGCGGGACGCAGCCGTTGCTGCGTTACTCGGAACGATCTGGCCGTAGCCCTGAAAGCACAAGCAGCACGAGAAGCACTAGAAGGCGGAACCCGATGAGCAGGCGTGTCCTCATCCTTGCCCACACCGGCCGCGAGGAGTCCCTCAAAGCCGCCTGGGAAGCGTGCGCCCAGCTGCACGCCTTCGGCCTTGTCGCCGTGATGCAGAAATCCGAGCTCGGCGACATGGTCAGGTTCTTTGGCCGGCTGGACCAGCCCGTCGAGGTCCTGCACGACCACGTCAAACTGCCCGACGTCGAACTGGTCATGGTGCTCGGCGGCGACGGCACCATCCTGCGCGCCGCGGAGCTGGTGCGCGAGGTGGACGTGCCGCTGCTCGGCGTCAACCTCGGCCACGTCGGTTTCCTCGCCGAGAGCGAGCGGGCGGACCTGGCCCAGACCGTGGAATGGATCGCCAGCCGCCAGTACACGGTGGAGGAGCGGATGACCATTGACGTGCAGGTGTGGGTCCGCGGGCAGAAGATCTGGCACACCTGGGCGTTGAACGAGGCCGCCATTGAAAAGGGCAACCGGGAACGGATGCTCGAGGTGGTCACCGAGGTCGATGAACGCCCTCTCACCTCCTTCGGCTGCGACGGCGTCGTCCTCGCCACCCCCACCGGCTCCACCGCCTACGCGTTCTCCGCCGGCGGGCCGGTGGTGTGGCCCGAGGTCGAGGCGCTGCTGATCGTGCCGATCAGCGCCCACGCGCTCTTCGCCAAGCCGCTCGTGGTCTCGCCCCGGTCCCGGCTGGCCGTCGAAATCCTGAACCGCACCGACGCCCAGGGCGTGCTGTGGTGCGACGGCCGGCGCTCGGTGGACCTGCCGCCCGGCGCCCGCGTGGAAGTCACCCGCTCGGCCACCCCGGTCCGGCTGGCCCGCACCCACCAGACCCCGTTCTCCGGCCGCCTGGTCCGCAAATTTGAACTCCCCATCCAGGGCTGGCGCGGCCCCGTTCCGCAGACCGACGCCATCCCCACCGGGCCCCTCCCGGTGGTGCGCACCCCGCGGCCCAGCCGTGCGCTGCCCACGCCCCGTCATGCGGGCCCCGGCGCGGACCCGGAAGCACCAACCGATCCCTCGACTGCGAAGTGACCCATGCTTGAAGAACTGAGAATCCGCGACCTCGGCGTCATCACCGACGCGACGCTGCCGCTGGGCCCCGGCCTGAGCGTGGTGACCGGTGAGACCGGTGCCGGCAAGACGATGGTGGTCACCGCCGTCGGGCTGCTGCTCGGCGCAAGGTCCGACGCCGGCGCCGTCCGCAGCGGCGCGAAAAGCGCCTCCGCCGAAGCCGTGCTGAAGCTTGATGCCGGGCACGCCGCGGTGACCCGTGCGCGCGAGGCCGGTGCGGAGGTGGAGGAGTTCGACGGCGGCGCGGAACTGCTGCTCGCCCGCAGCGTCGGTGCCGACGGGCGCAGCCGCGCCTACCTCGGCGGCCGCGCCGCGCCGGTCGGAGTCCTTGCCGAGATCGGCGGGACGCTGGTGGTGGTCCACGGACAGTCGGACCAGATCCGGCTTAAGAGCCCCGTCGCGCAGCGCGAAGCCCTGGACAAGTTCGCGGGGGAGTCCCTCGCCGGTTCGCTGGCCGCCTACCAGGAGTTGCACGCGCACTGGAAGGCCAGCCAGGCCGAACTGGACGAACTCCGCAGCGCCGCCCGCGAACGGCTGCGCGAGGCGGAATCCCTTGAGGCCGCGCTGGCCGAGATCGACGCTGTCGACCCGCAGCCGGGCGAGGACGACTCGCTCAAGGCCGAGGCCGTCAAGCTCGCCAACGTCGAAGAGCTCCGGATCGCAGCCAGCACCGCGCACCAGGCACTGATCTCCGAGGACTTCGGCGAGGACGCCGACGCCACCACCCTGGTGGATGCCGCCAAGCGCACCCTGGAGCACGTCGCCGAACACGACGGGGAGCTGGGCTCCGCCGCTGCCCGGCTGGCCGAAGTCGGCTTCCTGCTCAACGACATCGCCGGCGACCTGGCCAGCTACCAGGCCTCCCTCGACACGGAGGGCCCGGAACGGCTCGCGGAGATCGAGGACCGCCGAGCCGCGCTGGCCAAGCTGGTGCGCAAATACGCGCCCAGCATCGACGAGGTACTGGTCTGGGCGGAGCAGGCCCGGGCACGCTACGAGGAACTCCAGGACGACTCCACCCGGATCGAGGCGCTGGACGCCGAGGTGGCCCGCGCCGAGACGGACCTTCGCAAACAGGCCGCGGCCATCAGCAAGACGCGGAAGAAGGCCGCCAAGGACCTCTCCGCCCGGGTCAGTGCCGAGTTGACCGCGCTGGCCATGGCCGATGCCACCCTGGTCATCAACGTCGACCCCGGCGAGCAGCTGGGCCCGTTCGGTACCGACGAGATTGCCTTCCTGCTGCAGCCCCACTCCGGCGCACCGGCCCGGCCGCTGGGCAAGGGTGCCTCCGGCGGTGAACTCTCCCGTGTGATGCTCGCCATCGAGGTGGTGCTGGCCGCCGTCGACCCGGTGCCGACGTTCGTCTTTGACGAGGTCGACGCCGGCGTCGGCGGCCGCGCCGCCGTCGAGATCGGCCGCCGGCTGGCCATGCTCGCCCGGCACGTCCAGGTGCTCGTGGTGACGCACCTGCCGCAGGTGGCCGCCTTCGCCGACCAGCACATCCGGGTCACCAAGACCTCGGTGCGCGGGGCCGACGGCGCGACGGCGACCGGTTTCACCTCCAGCGACGTCCAGTTGCTCGACGAGGCGGAACGGGTCCGCGAGTTGGCCCGCATGCTGGCCGGTCAGGAAGACTCCGAATCGGCCCGCGCGCACGCCCAGGAGCTGTTGGACGACGCCAAGCTGTTGCCGCAGGCCTAACGGCCAGCCGGCGCCGGCACTGGGATGACCATCACAGCGGCGTTTTACCGACCCTAGGAAGACCGAATTGATGATAGGCTCAAATTCCGTGGTGCAGCGATCAAATTCCCGTGTAAATTCCCGGTTCCCGGGCTCGTCCAAGACGACCAAACACATCTTCGTAACCGGTGGTGTGGCGTCCTCGCTCGGTAAGGGACTGACGGCTTCGAGCCTCGGTCACCTCCTGCGGGCACGCGGCCTGTCTGTAACTATGCAAAAGCTCGATCCCTATCTGAATGTGGATCCGGGCACGATGAACCCCTTCCAGCACGGCGAAGTCTTCGTGACCGACGACGGCGCCGAGACGGACCTCGACGTCGGCCACTACGAGCGCTTCCTCGATGAGAACCTCGAGGGCTCGGCCAACGTCACGACCGGCCAGGTCTACTCCACGGTCATCGCCAAGGAGCGCCGCGGCGAGTACCTCGGTGACACCGTCCAGGTCATCCCGCACATCACCGATGAGATCAAGCGGCGCATGCGGCTCCCCGCCGAGGGCAAAAACGCCCCCGACGTCATCATCACTGAAATCGGCGGCACCGTCGGCGACATCGAGTCCCAGCCGTTCCTCGAATCCGCCCGCCAGGTCCGCCAGGACGTCGGCCGGAACAACGTGTTCTTCCTGCACGTCTCCCTGGTCCCGTACATCGGGCCCTCGCAGGAGCTCAAGACCAAGCCGACGCAGCACTCCGTCGCCGCGTTGCGCTCCATCGGCATCCAGCCCGAGGCGATCGTGATCCGCTCCGACCGCGAAGTGCCGCAGGCCATGCGCGACAAGATCGGCCGCATGTGCGACGTCGACATCGACGCCGTCATCGGCTGCCCGGACGCACCGAGCATCTATGACATCCCCAAGACACTGCACTCGCAGGGACTGGACTCCTACATCGTCCGCGCCCTGGACCTGCCGTTCAAGGACGTCGACTGGACCAGCTGGGACAAGCTCCTCGAAGCCGTCCACAACCCCAAGCACGAGGTTGAGATTGCCCTCGTCGGCAAGTACATCGACCTCCCGGACGCCTACCTGTCCGTAACCGAAGCGCTGCGCGCCGGCGGCTTCGCGAACGACACCAAGGTCAAGATCCGCTGGGTCCCCTCGGACGAATGCGACACCCGCGAGGGCGCCGTGAAGTCCCTGGCCGGCGTGGACGCGATCTGCGTCCCCGGCGGCTTCGGCATCCGCGGCCTCGAAGGCAAGCTCGGCGCCCTGAAGTATGCCCGCGAAACCAAGCTCCCGGTTCTGGGCCTGTGCCTGGGCCTGCAGTGCATGGTGATCGAGTACGCCCGGAACGTGGTCGGCCTCGAGGGCGCGTCCTCGTCCGAGTTCGAACCGGACTCCAAGTACCCGGTCATCGCCACGATGGAAGAACAGCTCGACATCGTGGAGGGCAAGGGCGACCTGGGCGGCACCATGCGCCTGGGCCTGTACGAGGCGAAGCTGGACGAGGGTTCGGTCGTCGCCGAGACCTACGGCACCACCACGGTCAGCGAACGCCACCGGCACCGCTACGAGGTCAACAACAAGTACCGCGAGCAGATCGCCGCCCAGGGCCTGGTGTTCTCCGGTACCTCACCAGACGGCAAGCTGGTCGAGTACGTGGAGCTTCCCCGTGAAGTCCACCCGTACTACGTGGCCACGCAGGCGCACCCTGAGCTCAGCTCACGGCCCACCCGCCCGCACCCGCTGTTCGCGGGACTGGTCAAGGCCGCCTTGGATCACCAGCACGGCGCAGGCCAGCCGGCCGCGGCCACTGGCAAGGCTGCTGCTGCCAAGTCGACTCCGGCAGAGTCAAAGTAACCCCCAACTGAATCAAAGGACGGCGCGATGCCCGGTAAGTCTGAGACCCCCAATGCTGCACGGCAGGTTTCGGATGAGCCGAGCCCGCGCCGTCTTTTGTCTTCCGAGAAGGTCTACGAAGGCCGGATCTGGGATGTGGTCAGCGACAGTTTCCAACTGAGCGACGACGGCGAGCCCCTGGTCCGCGACTATATCGACCACCCCGGGGCCGTCGCCGTGCTGCCGATGAACGACGACGGCGAGATCCTGCTGATCAAGCAGTACCGGCACCCGGTCGGCATGGCCCTCTGGGAGATTCCGGCCGGACTGCTCGACGTCGAGGGCGAGGACTTTGTAGCCGGCGCGGCCCGGGAACTCGCTGAAGAAGCGGACCTCGTGGCCGGTCAGTGGAACGTGCTGGCCGACTTCTTCAACTCGCCCGGGTCCTCCAGCGAGGCCATCCGCATTTACCTGGCCCGGGGCCTAAGTGACGTTCCCGGCCACGAACTGCATGTCCGCACCGACGAGGAAGCGGAAATCGAGCTGCACTGGATCCCGCTCGACGCAGCCGTCGCGGCGGTGCTGGAGGGGCGGCTGCACAACCCGTCGGCCGTCGTCGGGATCCTCGCTGCCGCCGCGGCCCGCGGTGACGGGTTCCGGGGACTCCGCCCGGCCGACGCGCCGTGGCCGGCCCACCCCAGCCAGCGCTGATGACCGGTCTGCTGGCGGCCGAACCACCCGCCGCTGAGCCTTCCGCGGTCGAGCCTGCGCAGGCCGAGCCACCCGCCGCTGAGCCTCCCGCGGGACGGCCCCACGCCGTCGGCGAGCCTGCGCAGGCCGTCGAGCCTCACGCCGAGCAGCCCGCCCGGCCGCTGACCGCCGTCGACCGGGCCGTCACCGACTACCTGCAGCACATGGGGGTGGAGCGCGGACTGGCCGCGAACACACTCTCCGCGTACCGGCGCGACCTCGCCCGCTACGCGCGGCACCTCGCCAGCGCCGGGCGCCGGCGCCCGGAGGAGATCACCCGACGGGACGTGACCGGCTTCGTGCAGGCGCTCTCCGACGGATCCGACGGCGGGTCGGCGCTGGGCGTGCGCTCTGCAGCCCGCACCGTGGTGGCGGTCCGCGGACTGCACAAATTCTGGGCGTTGGAAGGCGTAACGCCCACCGATCCCGCCAGTGATGTGCACCCGCCGATGCCCGGGAAGCGGCTACCCAAGGCCATCTCGGTAGACGAGGTAACCCGCATCCTGGAAGCGGTCGGAACGGATACCGCCACCGGGCTCCGCGACCGCGCCCTGCTTGAATTCCTTTACTCCACCGGGGCGCGCATCAGCGAGGCTGTGGGCCTCGACGTCGATGACATCTCGCTGCAGGGCGACGGCGAAGCCGGCGACGGGCCCGGCACCGGCGAGCCTGGCACCGCCGGTCCGGCGATCGTCCGGTTGTTCGGTAAGGGCTCCAAGGAACGGCTGGTACCGCTGGGATCGTACGGGGCCCGTGCCCTGGACGCCTACCTGGTCCGCGGCCGGCCGCTGCTCGCGGCCAAGGGCAAGGGCACTCCTGCGCTGTTCCTGAACGCCCGGGGCGGCCGGATCAGCCGGCAAAGCGCTTGGACCATCCTCAAGGCCGCCGCCGAGAAGGCCAACATCACCAAGGACGTTTCGCCCCATACCCTCAGGCACTCCTTCGCCACGCACCTGCTGGAAGGCGGGGCGGATGTGCGCGTGGTGCAGGAACTGTTGGGCCATGCTTCCGTGACCACCACGCAGGTCTACACCCTGGTCACCGCCGATACCCTGCGCGAAATCTACGCCGCCGCGCATCCGAGGGCGCTGGGCTGAGGCAGCTGGGCCGGCGGCTGCGCCCGCCGCGGGCCTGAGGCTGGCCCGCGGCTGACGGAAGCCCGTCGCGACCTCATCGACCTGGCGACACCCCGAAATTGTCGGTGGTGTGTGGTGCCATGTTGGTATGAGAAGCGTTGCGGCTTGGAATGCGGATGGCGGTGCAGCGGCTGTGGCGGCCCTCGCCGACGCCCTGCCCGGCGCCGTGCCCGCCACCACTGCTTCGACCGGTCATGTAGCCCGGTCAAGCGCGACTATCCCACCTTTATTGTCGGTGCCCGCATCTAGGCTGTGGGTATGAAAAGCGGGGTGGCTTTGAGTGCAGAGATCGGTGCGGCGGCGGCCGTCGCGGCGTCTTCTGCCGCGCTGGCTTCCCTGCTCGAGGGCGTCGGTACCGGTGATTCGGCTGATCCGTTGCGTGAGGTGGCGGACGCGTGCCTGGACGGGTTGGCGGAGGTGGCCCGGGCTGAGTCCCGGCTCGCGGCGGTGAAAGGTTTGCTGACCGCCGGGTATGTGCGCTCTTCCGAGGCCCTGGCGGGGCCGGCGGCGAACCTGCGGGACGCCACGGTCCAGGAGAGGTCAACGGTCGCGGAAATCGCCTGCGTCCTCACGGTCAGCGAACGCAGCGCCGGGGCACTGATCTCCAATTCCCTGGCCCTGACGGAGACGCTGCCGCTGACCCTGACGGCGCTCCAGGCCGGTGAGCTGTCGTGGCAGCACGCCCGGATCATGGTCGATGAGGCCGCGAACCTGGACCCGGCCGGCGCCGCCGCGCTGGAAGCGCATTTCCTGGACCCGGACGCACCGAACCCTGCCCGGGGTTGCCCGGCCGGGGAGCTCGTGCCGGGCCGGTTCCGGGCGAAAGCGCGCACCTGGCGCGAGCGCCACCACCGGGTCAGCATCGAAGCCCGGCACGTGAAGAGCGCGGCGGACCGGCGGGTCGAGTTCTGCCCGGACCGGGACGGCATGGCCTGGTTGCACGCGTACCTGCCCGCGCACACGGCTGCGGGGATCTGGGAACGGGCCACGACGGCGGCCCGGGCGCTGCAGGGCCCGGCCGAGGCCCGGACCCTGACCCAGCTCCGCGCCGACGTCGCCGCGGGCCTGCTCCTGACCAACAACCTCCCCGCCACCGGCACCAACACGAGCCCCGGCGGGGACGGCACCGGTGCGGCAACCAACTTGGGCGCCGGCACCAGTGACGACGCCACCGGCCGCGCCACCGGTATGGGTGTTGGCTTGTCCGGGTGTGTGCCGGTGCCGCGGGCGCAGGTCCTCGTCACCGTCCCGGTCCTGTCCCTGCTGGGCGTGACCGAGGAGCCGGCGGTGCTGGACGGGTACGGTCCGATCCCGCCCTCGATGGCCCGCCGCCTGGTCGCCGAGGGGGCCGGGTCGTTCTACCGGGTCCTGACCGACCCGCGCGACGGGGCGCCGTTGGAAATCGGCCGGACCAGCTACCGGCTCCCCAAAACGATGCGGCAATGGCTCCGGCTGCGGGACGGGAAGTGCCCGTTCCCGGGCTGCAACAACCCGTCACTGGACAACGACGCGGACCACCTCCTGGCCTGGGCCGACGGCGGAACCACCGGGATCACCAACCTGGGCCAGCCCTGCCGAAAACACCACGGCCTCAAACACACCACCGCATGGACCCCCACCCCCGCCACCACCACCAGCCCGCCCGGATGGGTCTCCCCGACAGGCCGCACCTACGCCAGCGAACAACAAGACTGGGAACCACCCCACTGGCCCAACAACTTCCCCCTCACAGACAACACCCCGCTCCCGGGCAACACCACGACCCCAGCTGAGCTGAACCAAGCCATGCCCCCGGACGCCGGCGGCTACCCCGACCCGGACCTGCCCCCGGACCCGTTCCCGGACGCCGGCGGTCATCCCGACCCGGACCTGCCCCCGGACCCGTTCCCGGACTGGTACCACTTCACCGCCCGGGACGAACCACTGGACGACCACCCAGACGATCAAGCCTGGCCGGACATGCCCCCGGATCTGTTCCCGGGCTGGAACTTGGTCGCGGCAGGGTGCCGCTCACCCGAGACCCTTCTGCTCCAGGGTGCCTAATAGGCCAATAGGCTTCCCGGAGTGCGTCACCGGGCATGACTTCGGCAGACATACGATGGCGGACCGGGTTGAGACCGGACCCTCTGCTCCAGGCAAGACTGCCTATCGCACCATGCGGGCGTCGACGAGCATTGGTGCGCCGGGATCGGTCTGCTCCGTTCCATCAAACTCGAACCCGTTGCGGCGATAGAAAGCCACCGCTCGCGGATTGTCCTTTGCGACCCACAGCATGGCTGGACCATCACCCGCCGTCGCGTCAAGTAACGCCTGACCTACTCCGGTGCCGTAGAACTCTGCCGCCACGTAGAGATGCTGAACAATTGACGGTCGCGCGGGGGCGCATGGCCTTCCGGGCCGACGCTGGGGCCCATGAAGGCGAAGCCGATGATCCGTCCGCTGCTCTCCGCGATTGTGATGTCCCATTCCTCGCGTGGACTCCGCAGGACGTGGTTCCACATCTGATGACGTCCCTGGATGTGTTCATCGGTGAAGAACGCCTCGGGAAGCAACTGGGAGTACGCCTCCCGCCAGGTGGCCACATGCAGTTCGGCGATCTCTGCCGCGTCGAGAAGCGCGGGCTCGCGCAAGGTGAAGGACATGACGACATCCTGCCAGAATCCCCGCATCCGGGAATTTTCTTGGCGGTCCGCGTAAGAAAAGACCCTCCGCGGGACACTTAGTCTTCAGGAAGAAGATCAGAAAGAAGTCATCCGATGTCCGGGGGAGCACCATGTTGGCGGCTAAAGAGCAAGCGTTTATTGACCTGCACACTCAGCACTCCGCGCAGGTATACCGCTATATTGCCTATCGGATAGCCGACCGGCACCGCGCCGAGGAACTGGCCGCCGACGTTTTCAGGATCGCGTGGGAAAAGCAGCTCTCGGAACCACCCGGCATTGGCTGGCTGTTAGCGACGGCCCGGAACGTTATCGGCAATGAATACAAAGGCCGACGGCGCCGCCAGGAACTGCTCGACCGGCTCCAGGATGAGGCCCGCAGCCAAGTCCCCGGTCCGGACACCGAAGAGCGCTCGGCAGTGGCGGATGTCCTGGTCCAACTCAGGGAGCGGGACCGCGAAGTCCTCATGCTCAGCTACTGGGATGAACTCCCCACGGCTGAATTGGCCCAGGTGCTCGGATGTTCCACTTCTGCCGCCGCGGTCCGCCTCCACCGGGCGCGGCGGGCATTCGCGAAAGCCGCCCCCTCCCATCTCATGAACGAACGCAAGGACTAGCCATGGACCGCATCGAACAGCTCATGAAGAATGCCAAGCCACGGGTCGGTGCGCCGGGTGCAGCCACCGAAAGCGACTCCGTCCGCTCGATCGTTTCGTCCATGGATCCGAACGTTGTCCACCTTGCGGAGCGCACGCCGGCAGGGCGAACACCGGCACGACGCAAAACCTTCCGGGCTGCGGCGGCGACGGTGATGGCCGCTGCGGCCGTCGTTGCCGCAGTGGTTATCGGCGGGAACCTGATGCCGCAATCGGCGCCCGGCCCTGCCCAGACCGGCTTCCCGACGACTACCGCCTCCACCAGCCACTCACCGGGTCCTGCCAGCTCCTCACCAAGCCCCGCCAGCCCCGCCGTGCCCTCGTCCACCGCCGCTCCCGCTCCAACGAATGCCGGTGCGTTGAGCACCGGCGGCGTCGCGTGCACTCTGTCCAACATCGACCAGCAGCGCAATGACCAGACGCGTGCCATCAAGGCGATACCCGCCGCCGAGCGGGCTTATTACACAGTGCTGGGCTGCGCTGACGGCTGGCTCGCCTACTCCATTTCCGATAATGGCGTCCGGGCGCTCCAGCTCGACGGCGGCAACGCGTGGTACAAGATTGCCAAGCTGCAAAACGGCCGTTTCCTCTGTGATGTCCGGCAAGAGTGGGCCTATGTCTTCAACTGGGAGTTCCAGGCGACGAACAATCAGGGACTCACTGCGCAGCAGGCCATGGACAAGGAATTCGCGGCCAAGGGGATTCCGGTCAAACTGCGGCCAAAGCTGGTAGGCGAGGGCCCGGCAGCCGGGTAGCTACGGCGCCGGCGGCCATTAGGGTGGACTACATGAACCTCACGCCGGTCACTCTCTGCTTCCTGCTCCGTGACGCGGCGGGCGGCACCGAGGTGCTGCTGGGTCTGAAGCGGACCGGCTTCGGCATCGGCAAGATCGTCGGCATCGGCGGCCACGTGGAGCCGGGGGAGAGCGACGCGGAAGCCGTCGTCCGCGAGGTGTGGGAAGAAGTCGGCCTGGAGGTGCGTGAGGAGGACCTGGCCCACGCCGGCGTCGTCGAATTCATCTTCCCCGCCCGGCCCGAGTGGAACATGTCCTGCCGCCTCTTTACCGCCCGGCAATGGCGCGGCGAAGCAACTGAGAGCCGGGAAATCACGCCCGAGTGGTTCAGCGTCGAAGCGCTACCGCTGCACCGTATGTGGCAGGACGCGGAGCACTGGCTTCCGCCCGCCCTGGCCGGCGAGACGATCGACGTCGTTGTTGTCCTCAACGAGGACAACGAGACGGTGGCGTCCATCCGCTATCCCTCCACCCAGGGCTGACCTTGGCCCAGGGCTGAGCCGGCGTTCCCGCCGAATATTTTCCGCGACTCGAAACCTCGATGCGGCGAATGCCGCGGCTTGGCCGGTAGCCTAGGCTTCGAGCATTGCGCAGCGGCGGTCCAGGCACTTCCTTCGCTAACCGGCAAGCGGCACACGGACCACATTGGGAGCAGGGCATGGACTCAAGCAAGCACGATTTTCCGGGCGGGGAGCCCTACGACGATGAACAGCCGGCCGGACCCGGCACGCGCCGGCGTTGGCCGCTGGCGGCTGCTGTCGTTATCGTCGCCCTGGCGGCCGTCGCCGGGGGTGTTGCCGTGGCCGGCAACTTCCGGTCCGCAGACCCTGCACCCGCAGCGGCCTCGACGGCGGCACTGCCTGCGCCGACCGAGTCCGCTACCGTGACCACGGCCCCGTCGTCCACCGTTGCGGCATTGGAATCCGCGACACCATCGGCCTCCGCAACCTCCTCGACCTCCGCTTCGGCCACCCCCGCACCTTCGCCCGGGGCCTGGCGGACCTTCACCAGCACCGATTCGAAGGTCAGCTTCGAGTACCCGGCCAGTTGGCGTGTTTCCCCCGCCGCCGGTGCCTCCGCTTCCGGCGGGGTCAATGTTGACGTTGCGAACGAATCCGCCGTGGTAGTGGCGTCGTTGCGCTTCGGGCCGTCAGGTGGGATGGGCGGCGCGTGCCAGGGCGCGGTTCCCTACACAGTGCTTGATTCGGCCGAAGTGAATCTCCCGTACCAGCCCTCAAAGGGCTCCGTCACGCCCAGGTTCGCCTTCCGTGCCCTCCAGGAAGCGGACCACGTCACCGCGTCCTACGGACTGACAAGTACCCTGGCCGGCCAGGGTGGCGTCACCTGCATGTTCTACAACGTGGTGAACGGTCCGGCCGATCCGCCGCTGTATTCCTTCGCCGATGCTTTCCTGGTCCGCGTGGGTGACTCGGAGGACGACCCTACGCGCAAGGGAGCCAAGACGTTCGCCTCCATGGACGCGGCCCGCGCCTACATGCAGACCCCGGAGTACCTGAATGCCAAGCGGATGATCACCTCGCTGAAGATCAACGAAGGCTGACACCGGCAATAAGAAAGCGTGGGCCGGCCACCTCCAGGAGGTGGCCGGCCCACGCTTTTACTGCCGTGAAGGGCTTACGGAACGTGCCGTTCCTCCACACCGTTGTATTCGCTCAGCGGGCGGATCAGCGAGTTCGAGTCCAGCTGCTCCATGATGTGCGCGGTCCAGCCCGTGATCCGGCTGGCCACGAACAGGGGAGTGAAGGTGGGGGTGTCGAAGCCCATCAGGTGGTACGTGGGTCCGGCCGGGTAGTCAAGGTTCGGCTTGATGGCCTTCGCCTCGTCCATCGCCGCCTCGAGTCCGTTGTAGAGTCCCAGCAGCTCCGGACGGCCGTAGTGCGCAATCATCTTGTCCAGGGCGGCCTTCATGGTCGGAACCCGGGAGTCGCCGTGCTTGTACACACGGTGGCCGAAGCCCATGACCTTCTTCTTGTGCGCCAGGGCGTCTTCCATCCAGGCCTTCGCCCGGACCGCCGCCTCCTCGAGCGACTCCTCCTGCCGGATGCCGATCTCGTCGAAGGTGTGCATCACGGCCTCGTTCGCGCCGCCGTGCAGCGGGCCCTTCAAGGCGCCGATCGCGCCGGTCACGGCCGAGTGCAGGTCCGAGAGCGTTGAGGTGATCACGCGCGCCGTGAAGGTCGAGGCGTTGAACGAGTGCTCGGCGTACAGGATCATCGAGACGTTGAAGGCCTCAACGACTTCCGGAACCTGCTCCTCGCCGAAGGCCATCCAGAGGAAGTTCGCCGAATAGCCCAGATCCTCCCGCGGCTCCACGAGCTCCTGGCCGTGGCGGCGGCGCTGGTCGTAAGCCACCACCGCCGGCATCGCCGCGAACAGGTCCACGGCCTTGGCCATGTTGGCTTCGCGGGAGGAATCCTCGGCAAGCGGGTGCCGGGCACCCATCACCGAAGCCGCCGTCCGGCAGACATCCATCGGGTGCGAGGTCACGGGCAGTGCGTCGATGACCTGCTTGACCACCGGGTCCAGGGCGCGGCCGGCGCGTTCGGCGCTGGTGAACTCCGCCAGCTGCTCTTCCGTGGGCAGCTCACCGTTCCAGAGCAGGTAGGCCACTTCCTCGAAGCTGCACTTGGCGGCCAGCTCCTGGACGGGGTAGCCGCGGTACAGCAGGGAATTGGTGTCCGGGTTGACCTTGGACACCGCGGTGTAGTCCACCACAACGCCGGCAAGGCCCTTTTTGATCTCATTTTCAGCCATGCTGAAACTCCTTTGTTCCTAACGCCTGTTGACCGGCCGGGGCCGGCAGTCCGGTGGGGTGTCAGACACCCGGGATCTGGAAGTTGAAGACCCCGGTGTCAAAGCGGTTGTAGGCCTCGTAGTCGACGAGGTCGTAGAGACGCGCACGGGTCAGCATGCTCGAAACCTGGGCCTCCTGGGTGCCGTCGGATTTGATCGATTCCAGAGTACGCTCAGCAGCGCCCATGGCACTACGCAGCAGCGTCACCGGGTAGATGATCATGTTGACCCCGACGCCGGCCAGCTCGTCCACCGTGAACAGCGCGCTCTTGCCGAACTCGGTCATGTTGGCCAGGATCGGCACGTCGACGGCGTCGCGGATCGCCTGGAATTCGGACAGGTCCTTCATGGCCTCCGGGAAGATCGCGTCCGCGCCAGCCTCCACGAGGGCCTTCGCCCGCTGCTGCGCCGCCTCAAGGCCGTCCGTGGCCCGGATGTCGGTGCGGGCCATGATCAGGAAGTTGGGGTCCCGGCGTGCGTCGGCCGCGGCCCGGATCCGCTTGGTGGCGGTCTCCAGGTCCACGACGTTCTTGCCGTCGAGGTGGCCGCAGCGCTTCGGGTTGAACTGGTCCTCGATGTGCAGGCCGGCCAGGCCGGCGTTCTCGAGCTCCTGCACGGTGCGCGCCACGTTCATGGGCTCGCCGAAGCCGGTGTCGGCGTCGACGATCGAGGGCAGGTCCGTCATCCGGGCGATCTGCCCGGCCCGGGTGGCCACCTCAGTGAGCGTGGTCAGCCCGATGTCCGGCAGGCCGAGGTCATTGGCGAGGACGGCGCCGGAGATGTACACCCCGGCGAATCCCTTTTCCTCGATCAGCCGGGCCGAGAGCGGGTTAAACGCACCCGGGAACTGCGCGATGGTTCCGGAGGCAAGCAGCTCCCGGAACCGGATCCGCTTCTGCTCCGGCGTGGTCTTCGAATACAGCATTAGAAGAGTCCCTTCGGTGCGGCTGCCAGGTCGATCACGCCGTCGGCTGCCTTGATGTTCAGCTGGTCCAGCTCGCCGGCAGCCAGCTCGGGAAGCCGTGCGGCGGCGTCGAGGAAGCGCTCGATCTCGTCCTCGGCCACGAGCCCGGCGGCGAGGGTGCGGAACTTGTTGACGTACTGTTCGCGCGCGAACGGCCGGGCGCCCAGCGGGTGGGCATCGGCGACGGCGATCTGGTCGGTGATGACGGTGCCGTCCTTGAGGGTAATCTCCACTGAGCCGCCGAAGGCCTTCTCCGCGATGTCCAGCGAGTGGTAGCGGCGGGTCCATTCCGGGTCCTCGACCGTGGTCACCTTGTGCCACAGCTCCACGGTATCGGGCCGGCCTGCGCGCTCCGGGGCGTAGGAATCGACGTGGTGCCAGGCGCCGTCCTGCAGGGCCACCGTGAAGATGTACGGGATGGAGTGGTCCAGGGTTTCCCGGCTGGCCGTGGGGCTGTACTTCTGCGGATCGTTGGCGCCGGAGCCGATCACGTAGTGCGTGTGGTGGCTGGTCTTGATCAGCACGGATTCGACGTTGGCGGGGTCGGTGACCTCGGGGTGCTCGCCGTGCAGCTTGCGGGCCAGGTCAATCCACGCCTGTGCCTGGTACTCGGCGGAGTGTTCCTTGGTGTAGGTGTCCAGGATGGCGCGCTTGGCTTCGCCGTCCTCGGGCAGCGGCACCGTGTAGTTGGCGTCGGGGCCGTCGAGCATCCAGGCGATGACGCCGTCTTCGCCCTCGTAGATCGGCACCGGGGAGGTTTGGCCGCGCATGGCCCGGTCGGCGGATTCGACGGCCATCTTGCCGGCGAAGGCGGGGGCGTGGGCCTTCCAGGTGGAGATTTCGCCCTTGCGGGACTGGCGGGTGGCGGTGGTGGTGTGCAGCGCCTGGCCGACGGACTGGAAGATGGTCTCGACGTCGAGGCCCAGCAGGGTGCCGATGCCGGCGGCGGCGGAGGGGCCCAGGTGCGCCACGTGGTCGATCTTGTGCTTGTGCAGGCAGATGGCCTTGACCAGGTTGACCTGGATCTCATAGCCGGTCGCGATGCCGCGGATCAGATCCTTGCCGCTGGAGCCGACGTGCTGGGCGACGGCGAGGATCGGCGGGATGTTGTCGCCCGGGTGGGAGTAGTCCGCGGCGAGGAAGGTGTCGTGGTAGTCGAGTTCGCGGACGGCGACGCCGTTGGCCCAGGCCGCCCACTCCGGTGCGACCCGCTCCTCAATGCCGAAGACCTTCGAACCCTTGCCACCGGTGCTGGGCCCGTGGGTGAGCGCCTGCGCGCGGGCCGCGACGATGGGGGCGCGGTTCAGCGAGGCGATGGCCACCGAGGCGTTGTCGATGACGCGGTTGATCACCATGTCGGTGACCTCGGCGGAGACGGCGACCGGATCGGCGGCCACCTTGGCGATTTTGTAGGCGAGCTGGTCCTCGCGGGCCAGGTTTTCCTCGCTCTTGTAAACGCGGACGTGGTGTTCCTTAACCATGGTGCTCCTTTTAGTGAGGTACGTGGGTTGCTTTGACGTGGGAAAGACTTCGGTGAAGATGCAGCGTGGTGGCGGCCTCGGCCAGCCGCGGATTGCCGGCGGCGATCGCCTCGGCGATGGCGGCGTGCTCGGCGGCCGCGGCGGTGAGGCGCTCGGCGTCGTCGGCTGCCAGCCGGCGCACCCGCACCAGATGCACGCGCAGGCTGCGCATCGCCTGGGCCAGGTAGGAGTTGGAGATCGCGGCGTCAATGGCCGAGTCCAGCCGGCCGACCAGGCTGTAGTAGTCGTGCCGGGCAGGGTCGGCGCCGTTAATCAGCTCGGGCGCGCGCAGGAGTTCCCGCCGCAGCTGCTCGAACGTCGCGGCGTCGCCGCGCTCGGCGGCCAACGCGGCGGCCTTGCCTTCAAGGGTTTCGCGCAGTTCGAACAGTTCGTCGATGTCCTCGAGTGAGATGTCGGTGACGACGACGCCGCGGCCGCCGGCCGTTGTCGTCAGCCCCTCCGCGGTGAGCCGGCTGAGCGCCTCCCGGAGCGGGGTGCGTGAGATGCCCAGGCGTTCGGACTGCTCGACTTCGGCGAGCACCGTACCGGGCAGCAGGCGCCATTCGATGATGTCCTCGCGCAGGGCCGCATAGGCCTTGTCGCTGGCGCGCATCGTGACTCCTTCGTTCGCTGACCTCATCAGTGTATACACAATTGGTGCTGCACCCCAGCATATTGGGCAGAAAGGGCAAATTCCACCGTCCGCTGTATACACAGCCCTTGTGATGGGACACGCTGCGGGCTACCATGAGCTGCATCACAATGTCGTGGACGGGATTACTTCATGGTCACCAAGAGCTACCGGGACAGCTACGAACGCAGCGTTGAGCAGCCGGAGGACTTCTGGCTTGAGGCGGCCGGGAAGGTCGCCTGGAGCACCCCGCCCGGCCGAGCCCTCGACTCCAGCCGTGCGCCACTGTACGGCTGGTTTCCGGACGGCGTGCTGAACACCTGCTACAACGCCCTGGACCGTCATGTGGCGGAAGGCCGCGGCGACCAAGACGCCCTGATCTACGACTCCGCCATGCTGGGCACGCAGCAGCGCTTCAGCTATGCCGAGCTCACCGACCTCGTCGCCCGCTTCGCCGGGGTCCTCCGCAGCAAGGGTGTGGGCAAGGGCGACCGCGTGGTGATCTACATGCCCATGATCCCGGAGGCCGCCATCGCCATGCTGGCCACGGCCCGGCTGGGCGCAATCCATTCGGTGGTGTTCGGTGGCTTCGCGCCCAAGGAACTTGCTGCCCGGATCCGGGACGCCGCGCCCGCCGCGGTGGTCACCGCGTCCGGCGGTATCGAACCCTCCCGCCGGATCGAGTACCTGCCCGCCGTCGCCGAGGCGCTGGAGCTGGCAGGCGCGCCGGAGACACCCGTGCTGGTCAAGGCGCGGGACGGCTTCACGGCGTCTGCGGCCGGCCACGGCTGGCTGGACTGGGACACGGCGATGGCGTCCGCTGCGCCGGCCGAGCCGGTGGACGTCAAGGCCACGGACCCGCTTTACATCCTCTACACCTCGGGAACCACCGGGGCGCCCAAGGGCGTGGTGCGGGACAACGGCGGCCACGCCGTCGCCCTGCGCTGGACGCTGGAGAACATCTACGACGTCGGCCCCGGCGACGTTATGTGGACCGCCTCCGACGTCGGTTGGGTGGTGGGGCACTCCTACATCGTGTACGGCCCGCTGCTGGCCGGAGCCACCACCGTGATCTATGAGGGCAAGCCGGTCGGCACCCCGGACGCGGGAGCCTTCTGGCGGGTCATCCAGGACCACAAGGTCAACGTGCTGTTCACTGCGCCGACGGCGCTGCGGGCCATCCGGAAGGCCGATCCCGAAGCCGAGCTGCTCGAACAGTACGACATCTCCAGCCTCCGCACCCTGTTTGCGGCCGGCGAACGGCTGGACACGGACACCTTCCACTGGGCCTCCCGGATCCTGAACGTCCCGGTGGTGGACCACTGGTGGCAGACCGAGACCGGTTGGGCCATCTGCGCCAACCCGCGCGGCCTGGACGGGCTGCCGATCAAGGCCGGATCGCCGAGTGTGCCGATGCCCGGCTTCAAGCTGCGGATCCTGGACGGCGCGGGCGACGAGGTGGAGCCCGGCACCGAGGGCAACATCGTCCTGGACCTGCCGCTGCCGCCGGGGACCCTGGCCACGCTCTGGCGCAACGACGAGCGCTACATCTCCTCCTACCTGCAGGCCTTCGAGGGCAGCTACGCCACCGGCGACTCCGGCTACCGGGACGAGGACGGCTACCTCTTTGTGATGGGCCGCACCGACGACATCATCAACGTCGCCGGCCACCGGCTCTCCACCGGCGCCATGGAGCAGGTGATCGGCCAGCACCCGGCCGTCGCCGAATGCGCCGTGATCGGACTCGCGGACCCGCTCAAGGGCCAGCGCCCCAGCGGCTACGTGGTCCTCAAATCCGGGGTGGACGTGCCGGAGGAGATCCTGGTCAAGGACCTGATCGCCCTGGTCCGGCGGGACATTGGCGCCGTGGCGGATTTCAAGCACGTCATGGTCGTGGACGCCCTGCCCAAAACCCGGTCCGGCAAGATCCTGCGCAAGACCATGCGCCAGATCGCGGACGGCGACGACTACGTGGTGCCGTCCACAATCGAGGACGCCGGGGTGATCGACCAGCTGGTGGGCGTACTCCGCCCCGGTACAGCGGGGGAGCGGCAGGTCTAGGACCCTGCCCGGCCCCAGCGGTATTCGTTTTCCGGCCGGCCCGGCGCGCCGTAGCGGGCGGTGCGGATCACCGTGCCGGCGTCGGCCAGGTACTCCAGATAGCGCCGCGCCGTCACCCGGGACATGCCCAGCGCCTCCATCACCTCGCTGGCCGACACCGCCCCGGTCTGCAGCTTCATGAAGTCCTGCACCGAGTCCAGGGTGGCGGTGGACAGGCCCTTGGGCAGCGGCAGTTCGGAGGGTGCCCGCAGGCTGGCGAAAGCCTGGTCCACATCGCTCTGCGACGCGCCGGCTCCGGTGCCGCCCGGCCCGGGGGAGGCCAGCTGCTCACGGAACTGCCGGTAGCTGCGCAGTTTGTCCGCGAACGTCGCGTAGGTGAACGGTTTGATCAGGTACTGCACGACGCCGGTGGCCACGGCGCTGCGGACAATGTTCAGTTCGCGAACGGCCGTGATGGCGATGATGTCGGCATAAAGACCGGCGGCCCGCATCCGGCGGGCGATGTCCAGCCCGTGCAGGTCCGGCAGGTTCATGTCCAGCAGCACCAGTTCCACCGGCTGGCCCGCGGCGGACAGCTCCGTCATCAGGCGCAGGGCGGACTGCCCGTCCGGGGCGGACCCGGCCAGGGTGAAGCCGTCCAGCCGCCCGATGTACGCGGCGTGGGCCGCGGCCGCGATCGGCTCGTCCTCGACGACGAGTACGCGGATGTCGCTCATTGCTGTTCCTCTGCTGTCCGGGCGGGTTTTACCCGGGGGGCTTCTGTGGGGTCTTCCGGGGTGCCTGCCGGCGCGCTTGTCGCTGCCACCGGAACCGCCGGCAGGGTGACCCGGAACAGTGCCCCGGCCGGGCTGGTGATTGTCATGCTACCGCCCAGGCGCTGCACTGCCTGGCGGACCAGCGCCAGCCCGAGTCCGCGCCCGAAGCGCCCTGCCGCCTTGGTGCTGAAGCCGTGCCGGAACACGTCTTCCACCGCATCGGGATCGATGCCAGGGCCGCTGTCCTCCACTGAGATCACCAGGGCTCCGCCCTCCGCGGCGACGGAGAGCTCCACCAGCCGGGGCGGCGGCGCGTCGGCCGCGGCGTCGATCGCGTTGTCCAGCAAGTTCCCGAGGATAGTAACAAGGTCCTGGACGGCCAGCCCGGTGACGGCCGTGGAGCCGTCCGCCGTGAGGATGAGTTCGACGCCGCGTTCGTGCGCTTCGGCCGCCTTGCCCATGACCAGGGCGCCGAGCACCGGCTCCTCAAGCGAGCTGACCAGGTCGTCAGTGAGCCGCTGGCTCAGCTCCAGGTCCTTGGTGGCGAAGTCCAGCGCCTCGGCGCTGCGGCCCAGCTCCATCAGGGACACCATCGTGTGCAGCCGGTTGGCGTGCTCATGGGTCTGGGCCCGAAGCGCGTCGGAGAGCGTCCGCATGGTTTCCAGCTCACTGCCCAGTGACTCGATCTCGGTCCGGTCCCGGATGGTGGCCACGGTGCCGTAGACCGCGCCGGATGGCGCCGGCCGCTGGCGGCCCGCGGCGGAGCGGGGACCCACGGCGGGGCCCTGGTTCACCACCAGCACCCGCGCGCCCGTCAGGTGGATCTCGTCCTGGGCGGTCCGGCCGGATTCAAACAGCTCCTTCAGGCTGGGGGCCAGCGGCAGGTCCGCCAGCGACGGCGACTCAGCGCCCCGGCCGCCGGAGGAACCGCCGTCGACAGTGCGGGGCGGTACCCCCAGCAGCGCCGCCGCCTGGTCGTTGTACATCACCACCTTGCCGCGCGGGTCAATGAGGATCACGCCCTCGCGGACCGAGTGGAGCACCGACTCGTAGTAGGCGAACAGCTGCGCCAGCTGCTCCGGACCCCAGCCGCGGGTCACCCGGCGAAGATAGCGCCCCAGCAGCCACGAAGCCGCCGAGCCGGCCACCAGCAGCGCCACAGCGATCGCCAGCAGGGCGGGCAGTCGGCCCGAAAACGCCACATCCACCGTCCCCACCGTTACGCCGGCCGCCACCAGCGCCCGGACCTTGCCGTCCGCGTCCTTCACCGGCGCGATCGTGCGCACCGACGGGCCGAGGGTGCCGGCCATGATCTCGGTGAAGACCTCGCCTTTCAGGGCGGCGTCGATCGAGCCGATGTACGGCTTGCCCAGCTCCTCGTCGCGGGGATGGGTCCACCGGGTCCGGTCCAGCGCCATGATCGTGATGAAGTCCGCCCGGGCATCCCGCATCACCTTTTGGGCGTAGGGCTGCAGCTGCGCGGAGGGATCAGCGGCGCTCGCGGCCTGCAGGACCAGCGGGTTGTCCGCGACGGCGGTCGCGATCCCGGCCATCCGCCGGCCGGCCTCCTCGTAGGCGTGGTCGCGGGCGTCCACGAAGGTGGCCGTGCCAACGATCGCCGTCAGGGCCAGCATGAACAGCAGATGGGACACAAACAGCCTGCGGGCGATGCTCCAGTGATGGATCAACTGCACCTTCCATGACCAATATGAACGCAACGGTGATGCGCGTCACTTCATACCCAAAGATGGAGGAACACGCAGAACGGACGTGATGCGCACCCCAAGCCGCATCGAAGTCCAGCCTATCCAAGGAGAACACCATGGCCTCTCAAAGAGGAGAGTCAGCGGCACAAGCCGCGGCGCCGGTCAAGAAGCGCAAGGGGCTGGACAAGTCCCACTACCTGTACATGGCCGTTATTATCGCTGTTGTTCTCGGGGCCCTCGTCGGGTTGATCTTCCCCGAGTTCGGCAAGTCCCTCAAGCCGCTGGGCGACGGCTTCATCAAGCTCATCAAGATGTTGATCGCCCCCGTCATTTTCTGCACCATCGTGCTGGGCATCGGCTCCATCGCCAAGGCGGCCACGGTCGGCAAGGTCGGCGGCCTGGCCCTGGGCTACTTCATCGTTATGTCGACCTTCGCCCTGGCCATCGGCCTCGTTGTCGGCAACCTGATCCACCCGGGTGAGGGCCTCAAGATCGCCCCCTACGATCCGAACAAGAAGGCCGCGACGGACAGCACCGTTGACTTCCTGCTTGGCATTATTCCGGGTGACCTCCCCGTGCTGCCCACACTCTTTGCGGCCATCCTCATTGGTTTCGCGCTGCAGAAGATGGGCCCGCAGGGCACCCCGATCCTGAAGGCCATCGGCCACGGCCAGGTCCTCGTGTTCCGCCTGCTCATCATGATCATGTGGCTCGCCCCGGTCGGCGCCTTCGGTGCGATCGCCGCCGTCGTCGGCGCCACCGGCGTCCAGGCCATCATCAGCATGGCCACCCTGATGGTCGCCTTCTACATCACCTGCGCCGTGTTCATCGTCGTGATCCTGGGCGGGGTGCTCAAGGTGGTCACCGGCGTGAACATCTTCCGCCTGATGAAGTACCTCGGCCGCGAATATCTGCTGATCTTCTCCACCTCCTCCTCGGAGTCGGCCCTGCCCCGCCTGATCGCGAAAATGGAACACCTCGGCGTGTCCAAGCCCGTCGTCGGCGTCACCGTCCCCACCGGGTACTCCTTCAACCTCGACGGCACGGCCATCTACCTGACCATGGCCTCCCTGTTCGTCGCCAACGCCATGGGCACTCCGCTGGACCTGGGCGCGCAGGTCTCACTGCTGATCTTCATGATCATCGCCTCCAAGGGCGCCGCCGGTGTCACCGGCGCCGGCCTCGCCACCCTGGCTGCGGGCCTGCAGGCCCACCGCCCGGAACTGCTCGGCGGCGTAGGCATGATCGTCGGCATCGACCGCTTCATGTCCGAGGCCCGCGCGCTGACCAACTTCACCGGCAACGCCGTGGCGACGGTCTTGATCGGCACCTGGGTCAAGGAAATCGACGGCGGACAGGTTGAGCGTGTCCTCTCCGGCGCCGAGCCCTTCGACGAGCAGACGATGATGGCCGGCCACGCCGGTCACGAGGCCGCCGTTGAACCGGCTGTCCAGACCGGCCAGCCGGTGCCCGCCAACGCCTGAGCACCACCCCGAAGGACCTGAAACCGCCCGGACGCGCACCCCCGCGTCCGGGCGGTTTTGTGTGTTCCGAAACCCCGCCGCCGAAGCAACCCTCGACCTCTACCAGAGGGTAAAGGCGCGCGGAACGAGGGTTGTCAAGGTCCGTCGAATACCGTGTCGGGGGCTGTAACCTTGGGAGGAACGACGATCCGCGACTGGCGGGCCGCCAGCAGGATTAAGCAGTCAGCAGCAAGCCGGCAGTACCAGGCAGCGACACCGAGCCAGCCGGATCAAGCACTAAATCACCGTCATCGAAAGTGTGGATAGATACGTGAGCAGCGAACAGGGGTCAGCCACTCTGGAAGGCACCGAACTCGACCTGGACGACGCCATCATGGGCCCCACCGGGCGCCCCCAACGCGACTTCCCGGAGCCCGCGCCGCTGTCATCCCACGGCCCGGCCCGGGTCATCGCCATGGTCAACCAGAAGGGCGGCGTGGGCAAGACCACGTCCACCATCAACCTGGCCGCCGCCCTGGCCGAATACGGCCGCCGCGTGCTGCTGGTCGACTTCGACCCGCAGGGCGCGCTCTCCGCCGGCCTGGGCACCAACCCGCATGAACTCGACCTCACGGTCTACAACGTCCTGATGGACCGCAAGGTCGACATCCGCGACGCCATCCAGAAGACCGGCGTCGAGAACGTGGACCTGCTCCCGGCCAACATCGACCTCTCCGCCGCGGAAGTCCAGCTGGTGAACGAAGTGGCCCGGGAACAGGTCCTGGACCGTGCCCTGAAAAAGGTCGAGGACGACTACGACGTCGTCCTGATCGACTGCCAGCCTTCGCTCGGCCTGCTCACGGTCAACGCACTGACCGCAGCCCACGGCGTGATCATCCCGCTGATCTGTGAATTCTTCGCCCTCCGCGCGGTCGCGCTCCTGGTCGAGACGATTGACAAGGTCCAGGACCGGCTCAACCCGCGCCTGCAGGTCGACGGCGTGCTCGCCACGATGTACGACGCCCGCACCCTGCACGGCCGCGAGGTCATCGCCCGGCTGGTGGAGGCCTTCGGCGACAAAGTCTTCGAGACCGTCATCAAGCGCTCCATCAAGTTCGCTGACGCCACCGTGGCGGCCGAACCCATTACCAGCTACGCCGGCAACCACGCCGGCGCCGACGCCTACCGCCGCCTGGCCAAAGAGCTGATTTCGCGCGGCGGCGCGCCCTAGCCAGGGCTGTGACCGCTACAGCGACCCCGAAGGCGGAAGTGTCGCCGCCCGGGAAAAAGCCCGGTTTCGAGGTCCGGCTGGCCAACTTCACCGGACCTTTCGACCTGCTGCTGGGCCTGATCTCCAAGCACCAGCTGGACATCACCGAGGTGGCCCTGGCCACGGTCACCGACGAGTTCATCAAGTACATCAAGGGTCTGCAGCGGCTGGGGGAGGACTGGGCGCTCGACGAGGCCAGCGAGTTCCTGGTGATTGCCGCCACCCTGCTGGACCTCAAAGCGGCGCGGCTGCTGCCCGCCGGCGAGGTCGAGGACGACGAAGACATCGCACTGCTCGAGGCCCGCGACCTGCTCTTCGCCCGGCTGCTGCAATACAAGGCCTTCAAGCAGGTGGCCGGACTCATCGGCTCGACGCTCGAACTGGAAGGCCGGCGCTACCCTCGGCAGGTCGCGCTGGAAAGCCACTTCGCGGCACTGCTGCCGGAACTGGTCTGGAAACACACCCCGCAACAGTTCGCGGCCCTGGCCGAAGCGGCCCTTACACCCAAGGCAGCGGCCCCCACTGAGGTAGGCCTGGCGCATCTGCACGGGACGCCGGTGAGTGTGAAGGAACAGGCGGAAATCATCGGCCACCGGCTCCGGATGGGTAAAGCGCTCACCTTCCGGGCCCTGATCGCCGACGCCGAGTCAACCCTTGTGGTGGTGGCCCGGTTCCTGGCCCTGCTGGAAATGTTCCGGGACAAGGCGGTGGCCTTCGACCAGTTGCTGCCCTTGGGCGAGCTGTCCGTGCACTGGACCGCCGACGGCACGGACTGGAGCAGCGAGAATCTCAGTGAAGAATACGAGGAGCAGCCGTGACCAACCAACTGCCTGGGACCGGGCCTGAGACCGGGCCTGACGCCGCGCCTGAGACCGCGCTTGACACCGCGCCTGACACCGGGCCGGATGTCGCCAACCTGCCCGGCGGCGCCCGCGCCGCCCTCGAAGCCGTGCTGATGGTGATCGACGAACCGGCGACGGCCACGGAGCTGGCCAGCGGCCTGAACCTGACCGTCGACGTCGTCGAGCGCCTGCTCGGGGAACTGCAACGGGAGTACAACGGCTATACTGTTAATGCCCCGGATGCGGACGACGCCGGCAGTACACCTGAAAATACTGCTTTCAGTGCCGCCCCCCGGGGTTTTGAATTGCGGAATATCGCCGGAGGCTGGCGGATCTATTCCCGCGCTGAGTTCGCCGACGTCGTAGGCGGATTCGTGCTGGAAGGACAGACAGCCAGGCTGACGCAGGCGGCGCTCGAAACGCTCGCCGTCATCGCCTACCGCCAGCCTGTATCAAGGGCGCGGGTGTCTGCAATTCGAGGGGTCAATGTTGACTCTGTCGTGCGGACGCTGACCCAGCGCGGACTGATCGAGGATTCGGGACACGATCCCGAATCCGGGGCCATCCTGTACCGCACGACGTCGTATTTCCTTGAACGCATGGGAATCGGCTCGGTGGCTGAGTTGCCTCAGCTTTCACCCCATCTTCCAGGGCTTGAAGGCATAGCAGAGTTTTACGACGCAGGAAGAATGTAGGCAGGAATGCTGCCTGCGTAACGAGTATCCACCAGGGCAGAACCATTTGCCCGGCGGGTGGGGGACTGCCGTGGGGCAGCCGCCACAGGCCAACAAACGAAGGACGGGTCATGACACAGGCGGGACGCCAGGGTTCACCACGTAACGGTTCGGGACGCACCAGCGCCGGACACCAATCAGCACGCACCCAGGGTGCGGGCGGCGCCGGCCGGGGCCAGCGCGACTTCAGCAAGGGCGGCGGCGACCGCCCGTTCAAGCGGCCCAAGCCGCGCGAAGAAGCATTCGTCGATCCGGACCTCAACCCGGGAACCGCCGACGGCGCGGCCCCGGACCAGGGTGACCGGAAGGGCGCCAAGCCGGCCGCACGCAAACCGGCGGCCCGCAAGCCCGGCGCCGGCAAGGTTCCCGGCACGCCGGGCGCACTCAAGCCCAAACCGCGCATCGGCGCCGGCGCGGCCAAGGCCACCGGCTCCCGCGCCTTCGGCAGCGAACGCTTCGGGCAAAACCTTGGCCCGGTCCGCAAGCCCGCCCGCAAGCGCGGCCCGCGCGCCGAGGTGCCGCAGTCTGAGCTGCACGACGCCGACGGCATCCGGCTGCAGAAGGTCATGGCCTCCGCCGGCGTCGCCTCGCGGCGCGTCTGCGAGGAAATGATCGCCGAAGGCCGCGTCGAGGTCGACGGCCAGGTCGTCACGGAGCTCGGCGTGCGCGTCGACCCCAAGACCTCGGTGATCCACGTGGACGGCCTGCGCATCCAGCTGGACGAGAACATGGTCTACATGGTGTTCAACAAGCCCAAGGGTGTCGTCTCCACCATGGAGGACCCGGACGGCCGCCCGTGCATCAGCGACTTTGTCCGCAACCACCACGGCGAACGCCTCTTCCACGTCGGCCGGCTCGACGTCGCCACCGAGGGTCTGCTGCTGCTGACCAACGATGGCGAACTCGCCAACCGGCTGACGCACCCCTCCTACGAGGTTCCCAAGACCTACCTCGTCCAGGTCCGCGGGCCGTTCCCGCAGGGCGTCGGTGCGCAGCTCAAGGCCGGCGTCGAACTCGAAGACGGTATCGCCTCGGTCGACTCTTTCAAGCTCGTCGACTCGACCCCGGGCCACGTGCTGATCGAGGTCGTGCTGCACTCGGGCAAGAACCGCATCGTGCGGCGCCTCTTCGACGCCGTCGGCTTCCCGGTGCTGCGCCTGGTCCGTGTCAAGGTCGGCCCCATCGGCCTGGGCGACCAGCGCCAGGGCAGCATCCGCAACCTCGGCAAGCAGGAAGTCGGCCACCTGCTGGCATCCGTGGGGCTGTAAGGCATGTCCGCATTTCGCACCCACGGCCGCGGCCACCTCAACGGGCCGGTCGTGGTCGTGGGCACCGGGCTGCTGGGCACCAGCATCGGTCTGGGACTCCGGGGCCGCGGCGTCGCCGTGTTCCTCTCCGACCCCTCGCCCACCAACCAGGCCGTTGCCGTCGACATCGGCGCGGGCCTGCCTTTGGCGCGCCTGGACGGCGAAACGCCGGAACTCGTGGTGGTCGCCGCGCCGCCGGATGTCACGGCCGACGTCGTCGCCCGGGCCCTCGAGGACTACCCGCAGGCCGTGGTGGTGGACATCGCCAGCGTCAAGGCGTCCATCCTGGCGGAGCTGCGCACGCGCGGCGCCGACCTGGGCCGCTACGTGGGCACCCATCCGATGGCGGGCCGGGAGAAATCCGGCCCGGTCGCCGCCCGCGGTGAGCTGTTTACCTCGATGCCGTGGGTGCTCTGCCCCTCGCCGGAAACCCGGCCCGAGGCCCTGCAGGCGGCACGGTCGCTGGCCGGAGACCTGGGCGCCGTCGTCTCCGAATTCGGGGCCGAGGAACACGATGAAGCCGTGGCGCTGGTCTCCCATCTGCCGCAGGTCATGTCCTCCCTGGTGGCCAGCCGGCTGCAGGGAACGCCGCTGCACGCCCTGTCGCTGGCCGGCAACGGACTGCGGGACGTGACCAGGATCGCCGCGAGTGACCCCACGCTCTGGGTGCAGATCCTGGGCGCCAACGCGGCCAAGGTCGTCGAGATCCTCTACGGCGTCCGGGATGACCTTAACCGGCTGATCGGGACCCTCGAGGACCCGACGGCGCCGGGCGCCCGGCTGGACCTCGCGCAGCTGATCAGCGAAGGCAACGCCGGCCAGTCCCGGATTCCGGGCAAGCACGGCGGCCCGCCGCAGGCCTACTCCTGGCTGACCGTCCTGGTGGATGACACGCCCGGACAGATCGCCAAGCTCCTGACGGAGATCGGCGAGATCGGCGTTAACCTCGAGGACCTCCGCCTGGACCACTCTTCAGGACAGAATGTCGGCATGGTGGAAATTTCCGTGCTGCCCAACAAACATGAACTGCTCATCGAAGCCCTCAACGACCGTGGATGGCGGGTACTCCAGTAATGACCCAGGAACTTATTGAAACGGTGGACGTCGTCCGCCCCGGCAAGAGCCTTGTCGTCGCAATCGACGGCCCCTCCGGCTCCGGCAAATCCAGCGTCAGCAAAGAGGTGGCACGCCGGCTCAGGCTGGCCTACCTCGACACCGGCGCCATGTACCGGGCCCTGACCTGGTTCTGCCTTGACAGCGGAATGGACCTCGCCGACGGCGAGGCCATCGAAGCCGCTGCCGAGGCCCTCCAACTGGAGATCAGCACCAGCCCGCAGGAAGAGTACGTCCGGGTGGCGGGCGCCGACATCACCGAGGCCATCCGTGAACCGGCCATCTCCGCGGCGGTCAGCGCCGTTGCCACCACCCTCGGCGCCCGGACCGAGCTGATCCGCCGGCAACGCGAACTGATCGAAAAGCACCACCGCCGCATGGTGGTGGAGGGACGCGACATCACCACCGTCGTCGCGCCGTCCGCCGAGGTCCGCATGCTGCTCACCGCCAGCGAGGAGGCCCGGCTTCGCCGCCGCGGCATCCAGCTCGGCGGCAGCCAGAACGCCGAACAGCTCGCGGCGCAGGTCACGGCGCGGGACGCCAAGGACTCCACCGTGGTGAACTTCACCCAAGCCGCCGACGGCGTGGTCACCCTGGACTCCTCGGACCTGGACTTCGCCCAAACCGTCGACGCGGCCCTCGGGATCGTGCACCGGGTCATCAGCCACACGGCCATCAACCCCCCGGCCATCGACCGTGACTGAGGCCGCAGCCGGGGCGCAGCTTCCCGGCCGCTGGTACCTGTTCGGGACCATGGCCTGGAGCCGTCCGGTCGGCTGGCTGCTGGACCACCTGGTGTACCGGACCACCGTCAGGGGCCGCGCCAATGTTCCGGCGGCCGGGCCGGTGATCTTCGCCGGCAACCACATCAGTTTCCTCGACGGCCCGGTCATGTTCGGCGCCGCGCCGCGGCCCATGCACATCTTCGTCAAAAAGGAGATGTTCAAAGGGTTCCTCGGCCTGGTCCTGAGGGCTTCCGGCCAGCTGCCGGTGGACCGCTCGGGGGACCGGGCGGCGCTGGAGCGGGCCAAAAGCGTCCTCGACGCCGGACGGTGCGTCGGGATCCTGCCCGAAGGCACGCGGGGGAGTGGAGAGGCGGCGGCGATCAACAACGGCGTGGCCTGGCTCGCGTTGAACTCCGGCGCGACCGTCATCCCGGTGGCCATCCTGGGAACCAGGATCAGCGGCGAGCACCTCAACGCCGTTCCCCGGCCCGGCCGGCGGCTGCAGGTCAGCTTCGGCGGTGCCCTCACCGTCAGCCGCAGGCCCGGGGAGACCGGGCGTGCTTCAATGGACAGGGTGGGAACCGAGATCCGCGCCGCACTGGCGCGCCACGTCCAGGACACAATTCAGTACAGCGGGCAGGGACTGCCCGACGCGGATTCCCCGCAAGAACGACAGACAGCAGTAGCCGGGACGCCGGCAGATCACCACCAAAGGAAAGTGCAATGAGCGATACGACTCAAACCCCCGGCCATTTTGGCGCCGGCGAAGACGAATACACGCCCACCGGCACGGACCAGGTGGCGGAGAATCTTGCCGCCCTGGACGACGAGGAAGCCGAGCTCCGCGCGGCCTCGCTCCGGGCCGGCCTGGACGACTACGAGCTGGACGAGGAAGACGCGGCCCTGCTCAGCGGCCGCTACGAGGACGAGGACTTCGACGGCCCGGTCAAGCTTGACCCGGTGCTGGCCATCATCGGCCGCCCCAACGTCGGCAAGTCCACCCTGGTCAACCGCATCCTGGGCCGCCGCGAAGCCGTGGTCGAGGACACCCCCGGCGTCACCCGCGACCGCGTGATGTACTCCGCGCACTGGAACGGCCGGAACTTCACCGTCGTCGACACCGGCGGCTGGGAGCACGACGCCCGCGGCATCCACGCCCGCGTTGCCGAGCAGGCCGAGATGGCCGTGGAACTCGCCGACGCCGTGCTGTTCGTGGTGGACTCCGCCGTCGGCGCGACCGCCACGGACGAGGGCGTCATGAAGATGCTGCGCAAGTCCAAGAAGCCGGTCATCATGGTGGCCAACAAGGTGGACGACTTCGCCCAGGAAGCCGACTCGGCCGCGCTCTGGGGCCTCGGCTTCGGCGAGCCGTACCCGGTCTCCGCGCTGCACGGCCGCGGCGTCGCCGACCTGCTCGACCACGTGATGGACACGCTGCCGGAGTTCTCCACCATCGAAGGCCTCGAGCGCAGCGGCGGACCCCGCCGGATCGCGCTGATCGGCCGGCCGAACGTCGGCAAGTCCTCCCTGCTGAACAAGCTTGCCGGCTCCGAACGCGTCGTCGTGGACAACACTGCCGGCACCACCCGCGACCCGGTCGATGAGTTCATCGAACTCGGCGGCCGGACCTGGCGCTTCGTGGACACGGCAGGCATCCGCCGCCGTCAGCACATGGCCCAGGGTGCGGACTTCTACGCCTCGCTGCGCACGCAGAGCGCGCTCGAAAAGGCGGAGGTCGCCGTCGTGCTCCTCGCCGTGGACGAGGTGCTCAGCGAGCAGGACGTGCGCATCCTGCAGCTGGCGATCGAGTCCGGCCGCGCGCTGGTGCTCGCGTTCAACAAGTGGGACCTGCTCGACGACGAACGCCGCACCTACCTGGAACGCGAAATCGAACAGGACCTCGCGCACGTGGCGTGGGCCCCGCGTGTGAACATTTCGGCCAAGACCGGCTGGCACAAGGACCGGCTGGTCCCGGCCCTGGATACCGCGCTGGAGAGCTGGGACAAGCGCATCCCCACCGGGCGCCTCAACGCGTTCCTCGGCGAACTGGTGGCCGCGCACCCGCACCCGGTCCGCGGCGGCAAGCAGCCCCGCATCCTCTTCGGCACCCAGGCCTCGAGCCGGCCGCCGAAGTTCGTGCTCTTCACCACCGGGTTCCTGGACCCCGGCTACCGCCGCTTCATCACCCGCCGGCTCCGCGAAACCTTCGGCTTCGAGGGCACGCCGATTGAGGTCAACATGCGGGTCCGGGAAAAGCGCGGCAAGAAGCGCTAACTCCGACACGCGTGGCCCGTGACACGGTGAAAGTGTCACGGGCACCCTCCGGAATCGTGTAAGCTTTTGGAGGTGGTTCGGCCGGACTGCTCGGATGAAATCCTTTGGATAACAACAGGAGATCATCAAGAGCGGAGAACGGCGGAACCAGCGGGCTGTAGCGCAGCTTGGTAGCGCACTTGACTGGGGGTCAAGGGGTCGCAGGTTCAAATCCTGTCAGCCCGACCAACAGAAAGTACCCCGCCATTCCGGCAACGGAATGGCGGGGTTTTCTGTTTAATCCGCGCACTTATTTCTGGACGCGCCAGCGTAAAAAGCGCCTACTTCAGAAAGCGCGACGTCCGCCGGTCGGCCAGGATTTTGCCCTTCGTCTGGCAGCCCGGGCAGTACTGCAGCGCGGTATCGGCGAAGGAAACCTCGCGCACTGTGTCTCCGCAAACCGGGCACGCTTCGCCGGCCCGGCCATGCACCCGCATATGGCCCCGCTTTGTGTCCTTTAGTTCGCTGGGCGGTTTGCCGCTGGCCTCCGCCAGCGCGGTTCCCAGCACCTCGTGGATGGCGTCATACAGGCGCTGCACCGCGGCGCGGTCCAGGGAACTGGCGATGGCGAACGGGGACGTCCTGGCCGCGTGCAGAATCTCATCACTGTAGGCGTTCCCGATCCCGGCGATCACGCCCTGGCTGCGCAGCACCCCCTTGATCTGCTGGTTGCTGGCCGCCAGGATCCCGGCCAGCGCATCGACGTCGAACCCGGGGCTGAAGGGGTCCGGGCCCAGAGCCGCGATTCCGGGGACGTCGGAGGGGCTGCGGACCAGGTAGACCGCCAGGCTCTTCTTCGTGCCGGCCTCGGTCAGGTCCAGGTCCAGCGCACCGGCCCCGCTGGTGAACGACAGCCGCGCCGCGAGATGGCCGCTGCCCATTTTCAGCGGTGTCCCGGTGGGCGCGTCAGTGAAGCGGACCCAGCCCGCCCGGGCCAGGTGGAAAACGAGATGCAGCCCGCCGGCCTCCAGATCCACGAACTTGCCGTGCCGGCGCACCCCGGTCACGGTCCTGCCCGCCAACTCGGAGATGGGGGGATCCGCCGTCTTCAGCACTGCGAAGGAGACGATCTGGACTTTCGTGAGAACCGCCCCGCGCAGGTTCGTGTCCAGGAAGTCCGCCAGGGCCGCCACTTCGGGTAGCTCAGGCACGGCCAAATCCGGCCGGTACGGGTGCACATGCTGCCATGGCCCCATCATGCCAGAGTCCTCCCGGGGCCCGGCCGGATATGCCTATACTTTCAGCGGCGGCCTGTCCGATCGGCCGCCGTCGACCTTGGTGATTGACCCGACGAAAGGCCCGCCATGAGCATCATTCCCGAAGAGCTGTCCTACACCGCCGAACACGAATGGGTTTCCGCCCCGAATGCGGACGGCGTCGTGCGCGTAGGGATCACGGATTTTGCCCAGGACGCGCTGGGGGACGTCGTCTACGCCCAGATGCCGGAGGTCGGCACCGACATCAAGGCCAACGACGTCGTCGGGGAAGTCGAATCCACCAAAAGCGTCAGCGACATCTACGCCCCGGTCAGCGGCGAAGTGGTGGCCCGCAACGAGGCGCTGGACACCGATTCCGCCCTGATCAACTCTGATCCGTACGGCGAGGGCTGGCTGATCGAAATCAAGCTCGCTGAAGCCGACGCCGTGGAGTCATTGCTCAGTGCATCGGAGTACGAACAACAGGTAGGCTAAAGGGAAGGTCTCCGGGCCGTGTTACTGGACACATCAGTTGTTGGACACAGCAATTGATTGGATCCGGTGCCCGGCCGGGGGGACTGACTACCGGATCTGCCAGGCTTTTCCGGACGGCATGCGTTGTTTGCAGGGGGGACACCTGCAACGAATGAGGAGGACTCAATGGTTCGGCACGGACAGAACGACACCGGTGACTACGGCACGGGTGGAGTGAAAGCCTCGGAGACCACATCGATCCATCTCACCCCTGTGCGCGATGAGCCCGCCATCACCCCGAAGGTTTCGGCCGAGGAACGTTCGGCCATCGAATCACTGCCGGCCGGCTCCGCCCTGCTGGTGGCCCACAGCGGCCCCAATTCCGGCGCCCGTTTCCTGCTTGACTCGGACGTCACGACGGCGGGCCGCCACCCTGACGCCGACATTTTCCTTGACGACGTCACGGTCTCGCGCCGCCACGTCGAATTCCGCCGCACGGCGCGCAGCTTCGAAGTTGTGGACACCGGGAGCCTGAACGGCACCTACGTCAACCACGACCGTGTCGACAGCGTGGAGCTGAAGTCCGGTAACGAGGTGCAGATCGGCAAGTTCCGGCTCACCTTCTACCTCAGCCCTGCCCGTACCGCAGGCAACGTCTGATATCGGGGTAGTTGCCTGTGGCCATGGCACAAGCCGAACGGCGCGGACCCCAGGTCCTGAACATCGGGGAGGTCCTGGCTCAACTGAGCGACGACTTCCCCAACATGACCGCGTCGAAAATCAGGTTCCTTGAAGAAAAGGGACTCATCAACCCGCAACGGACCCCCGCGGGTTACCGGCAGTACTCGGAGAGCGACGTCGAACGGCTCCGCTTCGTGCTGGCCCTGCAACGGGACCAGTACCTGCCGCTGAAGGTCATCAAGGACTACCTCGACGCGATCGACCGCGGCGAACGGCCGGACAACCTGCCGCCCGGCGTCACGGTCTCGCCGCGGATCGTCTCGGACCAGCTCGCCGCCGAGCTGAACAACCGGGTGCGCCTGCTCACCGAGGAGCAGCTCCGCGCCGAGTCCGGGGCCAGCGTTCCGCTGCTCGAGTCGCTGCTGAGCTTCGGCCTGATCGGGCACGTCAACGGCAAATTCGATGAACACGCGCTGCAGGTTGCCCGGGCCTGTGTGCAGCTGGAGGGCCACGGCCTGGAGCCGCGCCACCTGCGGCCCTTCCAGGCCGCCGCGGACCGCGAATTCGGGCTGGTGGAACGTGCGGTGGCCACCCTGACCTCGCGCAAGGACGCCGCCTCGCACGCCCGCGCCGCGGAGGCCGCCCGCGAAATCAGCGAACTCTGCCTGTCGCTGCACCGCGCCCTGGTCCAGGACCGCATCTCAAGGATGGACATCTGATGATTGAGGTGGAGATCGTCGGCGTACGGATTGAATTGCCGTCCAACCAGCCGCTGGTCCTGCTCAAGGAAATGCACGGTGAGCGCCACGTCCCGATCTGGATCGGTACCCCGGAGGCCAGCGCCATCGCCCTGGCCCAGCAGGGCGTCGTCCCGCCGCGGCCAATGACGCACGATCTGCTCGTGGACGTCGTCGAGGCGCTGGGCCATACGATCGTCAGCGTGAACATCGTGGCGGTCGAGGACAACATCTTCTACGGCCAGTTGCAGTTCGAAGACGGCACCACCGTCAGCTCCCGGGCCTCGGACGCCCTGGCCCTGGCCCTGCGGGCAAAGTGCAGGATCTGGTGTGCGGATTCCGTGATGGAGGAAGCCGGTGTGCGGATCACCGAACACGACGACGGCGAGGCGGCCCAGCCCGGCCCCGCCGTCGACGAAGAGGGTGAGCTGCGCCGCTTCCGGGAGTTCCTTGACGACGTCGAACCCGAGGATTTTGCCGGCTGAGACCGGCCAAAGCTTAAAGTTGTGGTCGAAAGTTTCGACACGCCCCCGCAATACCCCCAACGTCTTTGACCTTGGGCCCCGGCAGGCCTAACGTCGGAGGTACAAGTTCCCATTGCATACAACAGCAGCGCAAGTCACACTGGACAGTGCAGCCGGATCCGAAATTACACGAATGATTTTCGTGCCGTGTCGGTCCGATGACGGTCCCGGACCGCGTGTTGTTGCTGCAAGTTCCCGCGGGAACTCATGACAAGGAGGATCCACGTGAGTCCGAAAGGCGAAGCAGGCGAGCTCAAGCAGGCCTCGACGGCAGGTGTTGCCGTGCCCGCGAGCGGCGCGCAGGGCCTGCTCTTCACCGAGGATCTTCCTGTCCTGGACGAAGACGCGGGCTACCGCGGCCCGACGGCCTGCAAGGCGGCCGGGATCACCTACCGCCAGCTCGACTACTGGGCACGCACCGGGCTCGTCGAGCCTGCCGTGCGCGGTGCCGCCGGTTCCGGCTCACAACGGCTCTACGGCTTCCGCGACATCCTGGTCCTCAAGGTCGTCAAGCGGCTCCTCGACACCGGTGTCTCGCTGCAGCAGATCCGCTCCGCGGTGGAACACCTCCGGGAGCGCGGGGTCGAGGACCTCGCCCAGATCACCCTCATGAGCGACGGCGCCAGCGTTTACGAGTGCACCTCGGCGGATGAGGTCATTGACCTGGTCCAGGGCGGGCAGGGCGTCTTCGGCATCGCCGTCGGCCGGGTCTGGCGGGAAGTGGAAGGCAGCCTCGCGTCCCTTCCGAGCGAACACGCCGCTGACCAGTCCTTCCCGGACGACGAACTCAGCAAGCGCCGCGCCGCCCGCAAGATCGGCTAGCACGGCGCACCACCCCCTCCGCAAAGCAACGCGGGGTCACCCTTCAGCCCATCACACCGTGGTGGATGGACGCGAAGTGACCCCGCGTTGCTTTTCTTTGTGGTGCTAGCGCTGGCTCCGGTTGCGGACCATCCCGGCAGACACCAGCTCCCCGGTGCTGCCGGTTCCCATCAGGTTGGCCAGCAGGGAGTCGAACAGCGCGGCGGCGTTCTTGGCCGAGTCCCCGGGCCAGTGGTGAATCGAATGGGCGGCGCCCTGGATCTGCTGCCAGTTGGCCTGCTCCGGGATGTGCGGGCTCAGCAGCAGTTCGCCGAACATGGATTGCATCTCGGCGAGGCGGAAGCTGTGCTCCGCGGAACCGCTGCGCACCCGGTTGGCCACAATGCCGGCAGGCGAAAGGCCGGGTGCGAATTCCTGCCGGAAGAGCTGGATCGCCCGCATGGTGCGCTCGGTGCCCGCGACGGAGAACAGCCCCGGCTCGGCAACCAGGGCCACCTTGTCGCTGGCCGACCAGGCCATCCGGGTCAGTCCGTTCAGCGAGGGCGGGCAGTCCACCAGCACAAGGTCGTAGTGACCGGCGCCGGCCAGCACCGTGGAAAGCCGGCGCAGGTCGCGGCGGCCCAGGTCGGGCCGGTCGTAGATCCCGGTGTACGCGGAGCCGATGGCAACGTCCAGCACCGGCGCTGCGGCACCACGGGAGGACGCGTCGCCGGCACGTTCCACCCAGCCGCTGGGGACGACGTTGTCGGCCAGGCGGGCCCGGCGCGGGGCCTTGAGCATGCGGCCGATGTCCAGCTGGTCGCCGGGCCGGACGCCGAGGGCCGTGCTCGCGTCCGCGTGCGGGTCAAGATCGACCACGAGGGTGGGAATGCCGGCTGCGAGGGCGGCCGAGGCCAGCCCGGTTGTCACCGAGGTCTTGCCGACACCGCCTTTGAGGCTGCTGATGCTGACTACTTGCACTTGAAAAACCAATACCTAACGCCGGTTGCGGGACTGGGTCGTGCCGGCCCGTGCGTTCCTTCGGACCGGGGCGTGCGTGCGCCACCCACCAACTCATCATATGTTGATGCGCCGCCGAAACCTTTCTCATCGGCCCGTCCCGTCCGGCCCGGCGGCCGTCCGGACGGTCGCGGCGCCGCCGCCATCGCGGTGTTCTGCTTATTGCAGGCGAAATGACGCAGAATGCTGTGACGGGCGCCACAATGATTTGTGTTTGCGCACACCAGTCTTAGAAACTGTGACGACTTACCGAACCACCCGCGATGATGCAGGAGAAGTATGTTTTCCAAGATTCTGGTGGCCAACCGCGGCGAAATCGCGATCCGCGCCTTCCGCGCCAGCTACGAGCTGGGTGCCAAGACCGTTGCAGTATTCCCTACCGAGGACCGCAACTCGATCCACCGCCAGAAGGCGGATGAGGCGTACCTGATCGGTGAAGAAGGCCACCCGGTCCGGGCGTACCTCGACGTCAACGAGGTCGTCCGCGTGGCGAAGGAGGCGGGCGCCGACGCGATCTACCCCGGCTACGGCTTCCTCTCGGAGAACCCCGACCTGGCCCGCGCCGCCGCTGCGGCCGGCATCACCTTCGTCGGGCCCCCGGCGGAGGTCCTGGAGCTCGCCGGAAACAAGGTCGCCGCGCTCGAGGCCGCCCGCAAGGCCGGAGTCCCGGTGCTCAAGTCCAGCCAGCCGTCCAAGGACCTGGACGAACTCATCGCCGCCGCGGACGAGATTGGCTTCCCCATCTTCGCGAAAGCTGTCGCCGGCGGCGGCGGCCGCGGCATGCGCCGGGTAGACACCCGGGAGGCGCTGCCCGAGGCCCTGCAGGCCGCCATGCGCGAGGCTGACGCCGCCTTCGGCGATCCCACCATGTTCCTGGAGCAGGCGGTCCTGCGCCCGCGCCACATCGAAGTGCAGATCCTCGCCGACGCCGAGGGCAATGTCATGCACCTCTTCGAGCGCGACTGCTCGATCCAGCGCCGCCACCAGAAGGTGATCGAGATCGCCCCCGCGCCGAACCTCGACGAAGGCATCCGCCAGGCGCTGTACCGGGACGCCGTGAAATTTGCGAAGGCCCTGAACTACGTCAACGCCGGCACCGTGGAGTTCCTCGTCGACACCGTGGGCGAGCGGGCCGGCCAGCACGTCTTCATCGAAATGAACCCGCGCATCCAGGTCGAGCACACCGTCACCGAGGAAGTCACCGACGTCGACCTCGTCCAGGCGCAGCTGCGCATCGCCTCGGGGGAGACCCTCGCCGATCTGGGCCTCTCGCAGGAGACCGTCAAGCTTAACGGCGCCGCGCTGCAGTCCCGCATCACCACCGAGGATCCGGCCAACGGCTTCCGGCCCGACGTCGGAAAGATCACCGGCTACCGTTCCGCCGGCGGCGCCGGTGTCCGGCTCGACGGCGGCACCGTGTACTCCGGCGCCGAGATCAGCCCGCACTTCGACTCGATGCTGGTCAAGCTGACCTGCCGCGGCCGCGACTACCCGACCGCCGTCGCCCGCGCCCGGCGCGCCCTCGCCGAGTTCCGGATCCGCGGTGTGTCCACCAACATCTCCTTCCTCCAGGCGGTCCTGGACGATCCGGACTTCATTGCCGGCGACGTCGCCACCTCGTTTATCGACGAGCGCCCCGAACTGCTCAAGGCCCGCGTCTCCGCGGACCGCGGCACCAAACTGCTGACCTGGCTCGCCGAGGTCACGGTCAACAAGCCCAACGGCGAGCTCACGGTGCACACCGACCCGGCCGACAAGCTGCCCGCCCTGCCGGAAGGCGAGGCTCCCGCCGGCTCCCGGCAGCGGCTGCTCGAGCTCGGTCCGGAAGGCTTTGCCAAGGCCCTCCGCGGCCAGGATGCCGTCGCTGTCACGGACACCACCTTCCGCGACGCGCACCAGTCGCTGCTGGCCACTCGGGTCCGGACCCGCGACCTCGTGGCGGCCGGGCCGGCCGTGTCCAGGCTGCTGCCGGAACTGCTTTCGGTTGAGGCCTGGGGCGGAGCGACGTACGACGTCGCCCTGCGCTTCCTGGGCGAGGACCCGTGGGAACGCTTGGCCGAGCTGCGCAAGGCGCTGCCGAACACCTGCCTGCAGATGCTGCTCCGCGGCCGGAACACGGTGGGCTACACGCCGTACCCGGAAGAGGTGACCGTGGCCTTCGTCAACGAGGCCGCCGCGACCGGCATCGACATCTTCCGCATCTTCGACGCCCTCAACGACGTGAACCAGATGGCCCCGGCGATCCGCGCCGTCCGCGAAGCCGGCACCGCCGTGGCCGAGGTCGCCCTCTGCTACACCGCGGATATGCTCGATCCGGACGAAAAGCTGTACACCCTCGACTACTACCTGAACCTGGCCCAGAAGATCGTCGACGCCGGGGCGCACATTCTCGCGATCAAGGACATGGCCGGCCTGCTGCGCCCGGCGGCCGCTGCCCGCCTGGTGGCGGCCTTGCGGGAGAAGTTCGACCTGCCGGTGCACCTGCACACCCACGACACCGCAGGCGGCCAGCTGGCCACCCTGCTGGCCGCCGTGGACGCCGGCGTGGACGCCGTCGACGTGGCCTCCGCCTCGCTGGCCGGGACCACCAGCCAGCCGTCCGCGTCGGCGCTCGTTGCGGCACTGGCCCACACCCCGCGCGACACCGGCCTGAACCTGGCCAGTGTGTGCGCCCTGGAGCCGTACTGGGAGGCGGTGCGCCGCGTCTACGCCCCGTTCGAATCGGGACTGCCGGGCCCCACCGGCCGGGTGTACCAGCACGAGATCCCCGGCGGCCAGCTCTCCAACCTGCGCCAGCAGGCGATCGCGCTGGGACTGGGCGAACGCTTCGAGGCGATCGAGGATATGTACACCGCAGCGGACCGGATCCTCGGCCGGCTGGTGAAGGTCACCCCGTCCTCCAAGGTGGTGGGCGACCTGGCCCTGCACCTGGTCGGCCTCAACGCCGACCCGGCGGACTTCAATGAGAACCCGCAGAAGTACGACATCCCGGACTCCGTGATCGGCTTCCTCTCCGGCGAACTCGGTGACCCTCCCGGCGGCTGGCCGGAACCGTTCCGGACCAAGGCCCTGCAGGGCCGCAGCGTCAAGGTCCGCGACGTCGAGCTCAGCGCCGAGGACAGCGCGGCGCTCAAGGGCGACTCCAAGACGGTCCAGCAGACTCTCAACCGCCTGCTCTTCGCCGGGCCCACCAAGGACTACCAGAAGAGTGTCGAGTCGTACGGCAACCTCTCGGTGCTGGACACCCGTGACTACCTGTTCGGCCTGCAGCGCGGTGCCGAACACGAGATCGAGCTGGAGAAGGGCGTCCGGCTGATCGCCTCGCTGGAGGCCGTCTCCGAACCGGACGAGAAGGGCATGCGCACCGTGATGTGCACGCTCAACGGACAGTCCCGGCCCGTGGTGGTCCGCGACCGTTCCGTGGTCAGCAACGTCAAGGCCGCCGAGCGGGCCGACTCCTCGCAGCCGGGCCAGGTCGCCGCGCCGTTCGCCGGCGCCGTCACCCTGACCGTCAAGGCCGGCGATGCGGTCAAGGCCGGGGACACGGTTGCGACCATCGAGGCCATGAAGATGGAAGCCTCCATCACGACGCCGGTGGCTGGCACCGTGGCGCGCCTCGCCGTCGGCGCCGTCGAGCAGGTCCAGGGCGGGGACCTGCTGCTGGTCGTCGAATAGCGCGGCCGGCCACGGCATAGCAGAAAGGGCTCCGCCGGCTTCGGCCGGGGGAGCCCTTCTGTGTTCCTTCGTGGCGCGGGGTGTCAGGCGTTGGTGGTTCGCTTCGCGGAGTACATCTCCTCGATCACGTTCTCGAAGTCCTTCATCACCTGGGCACGCTTGACCTTCATGGACGGCGTCAGGTGGCCGGAGGCTTCAGTGAAGTCGGAGGGCACGATCCGGAACGACTTGATGGCCTCGGCCTGCGACACGGACTGGTTCGCGCGGTTGATGAGTTCCTGGACCGCCGCCGTGACGGCCGGGTTCCCGGTGGCCTCGGCCACGGTGGTCGACGCCGGGAGGCCGTGGCGCTGCAGCCAGCCCGGCAGTGCCTCTTCGTCGAGGGTCACGAGCGCGCCGATGAAGGGGCGGTTGTCGCCCACCACGAGGACCTGCGAGACCAGCGCGTCGGCGCGGATCTGGTCCTCGAGCAGCGCCGGCACCACGTTCTTGCCGCCGGCGGTGACGATGATTTCCTTCTTCCGGCCGGTGATGGTCAGGAAGCCCTGCTCGTCCAACTGGCCGATGTCACCGGTGCGGAACCAGCCGTCCTCGAAGGTCTCGGCCGTGAGGTCCTCGCGGTTGAAGTAGCCCCGCATCACGCAGACGCCCTTGGCGAGGATCTCGCCGTCGTCGGCGATCTTAACGGCGTTGCCGGGGATCGGCGCGCCGACGGTGCCGATCTTGATCAGCGACGGCGTGTTGACCGTGACCGGTGCGGTGGTTTCGGTCAGGCCGTAGCCTTCGAGGATCTGCAGGCCGATGCCCTGGAAGAAGTGGCCGAGCCGGGCGCCGAGCGGGCCGCCGCCGGAGACCGCGTGCGCGACCTGGCCGCCCATGGCGTCGCGGAGCTTGCCGTAGACGAGCTTGTCGAACAAAGTGTGCTTGAGCTTGAGGCCCAGCCCGACCTTGCCGGCCTGCCTGGCCCGCGAATACGCGATGGCGGTTTCCGCGGCGCGGTGGAAGATGGCGCCCTTGCCACCGTCCTCGGCTTTGGTCAGGGCGGAGTTGTAGACCTTTTCGAAGACCCGCGGCACCGCGAGGATGAAGGTCGGCTTGTAGCTCTGCAGGTCCGGCAGCAGGTTCTTGATGTCCGGGGTGTGCGCCACGGTGACGCCGGCCGCCACCGCCAGCACCGAGATGAAGCGGGCAAAGACGTGCGCCAGCGGCAGGAACATGATGGTCCGCGCCTGCTCGTGGACGATCTGGCCCAGCGACGTGGCCAGCACGTTGTCGGAAAGCTCCACGAAGTTGCCGTGGGTCAGCTCGCAGCCCTTGGGCCGCCCGGTGGTGCCCGAGGTGTAGATGATCGTGGCGAGGTCCTCGAGGGAGGCCTGGCTGCGCCGGGCTTCCAGTTCCTCATCGCTGATCCCGGTGCCGGCGGCGCGGACCTCGTCCAGGGCGTCGCCTTCGAGCTGCCAGACGTGCCGCAGGCCGGTCAGGCCCTCGGAGGTCGCTGCCTGCCGGATGATGTCCTCGTGGTGCGCCGATTCGCCGAAGGCGGCGACCGCGCCCGAGTCGCCGAGGTTCCAGGCCACCTGCGAGGGGGAGGACGTCTCGTAGATCGGTACGGAGACGGCACCGGCGAACCAGATCGCGAAGTCGACGAGGGCCCATTCGTACCGGGTGCGGGACATGATGCCGACGCGGTCGCCGGCCCCCACGCCGCTGGCCATCAGGCCCTTGGCGAGCAGGGAGACGTCGGCGAGGAAATCGGTGGCCCGGACGTCCTGCCACTGGCCCGCGGCGTCGAGCCGTGAGAACAGGGCCGGGTTGGACGCCTTGGCGGCTTGGCGCAGCACCAGGTCGGTGATGTTGGTTTCCGGTGGGACGGTGACCAGGGGCGGGACACTGATTTCTCGCACGATAGCTCCTTTGATATCCATTGACCCGCAAGGGGGGTACGACTAACAGTAGTATGTGGCCCCCGCGGGGTGTGTTCCACTTCACCTACTGGCGAGTAACTTTACGGTCAGGGGCCCCGTTGCGCCACTTCGCGGCAGAGCCGGATGCCCGGCTGCGCCTACTGCTGCGGCCCCTAGAATGGGACACGATGCATATACCAACACCCGGGCAACAGCCCGCACCGCAGCGCAGGACGGCCGCCTGGCGGCGCAGGGCGCGGGGCTTTCCCGGCGCCGCGGAGGCGGGCGCCTTCCGCGGACACCTGCGGCTCGGACGCAAGGGCCTGGCGATCGGCGTCGACATCGGCGGCACGAAGGTGGCGGCCGGCGTGGTGGATGCCGAGGGGCGCATCCTCAGCCAGGCGAGGCGGTCGACGCCCGGCAACGATCCGCGCGCCGTCGAGCAGGTGATCGTGGAACTCGTGGAGGAACTGGGCCGCGGCCACCGCATCTGGTCGGTCGGGATCGGAGCGGCCGGCTGGATGGACCTGGACGGTGCCACCGTGCTGTTCAGCCCGCACCTGGCCTGGCGCAACGAGCCGCTGCGCGAAAACCTGCAGCGGCTGCTCCGCCGCCCGGTGCTGCTGACCAACGACGCCGACGCCGCCGGCTGGGCGGAGTGGCGCTTCGGCGCCGGCCGGGGCGAGAGCCGGCTGGTCTGCATCACCCTCGGCACCGGGATCGGCGGCGCCATGGTGATGGACGGCCGGCTGGAGCGCGGACGGTTCGGCGTCGCCGGCGAATTCGGCCACCAGATCATTATGCCCGGCGGGCACCGCTGCGAATGCGGCAACCGCGGCTGCTGGGAACAGTACGCCTCAGGCAACGCGCTCGGACGGGAGGCCCGGGAACTGGCCGCGGCGAACTCGCCGGTGGCCCAGGAACTGCTCAAGGCAGTGGACGGCCACGCCGAACGGATCACCGGCGTGATCGTGACGGAGCTCGCCAAGGCCGGCAATCCCACCGCCCGTGAATTGCTCGAAGAGGTAGGGGAGTGGCTGGGGCTTGGGCTCGCGAACCTGGCAGCGGCCCTGGACCCGGGCACCTTTGTGATCGGCGGTGGACTCTGCGACGCCGGCGAATTGCTCGTGGCCCCGGCGCGGAAGGCTTTCGCCCGGAACCTGACCGGCCGCGGCTTCCGCCCGGCGGCCAGGATCGAACTTGCGGCCCTGGGGCCGAACGCCGGACTGATCGGCGCCGCGGACCTCTCCCGGGTCAGCAGCCGGATGCGCAGTTAGCGCCGGCCCGCGGCCGGCCGGGCAACGTCCGGCTAGACGCGGGCCCCGTCGTCGTCCTCGTCCTTTTCCTGCGGCAGCTTCATGATCAGGAAGACCACCGCGGCTGCGAAGGCGGCCACCATGCCGACGATCGCCAGCAGCGGTGCGGACCGCCAGAAGATGACGGAGAGCAGCAGCGCGACCGGGCCCCCGACGGCCCCCAGCCAGGCCAGCACCGTCAGGGGATCGGACCCGGCCAGGCTGGGCGGGTCCCCGGGGACGAACGCGCCGTCGTCCTCATCCGGCTCGTAGTCCCGCGGGCCGGTCACGGTGCCCCGGCCCGCCGGAGCGTCGTCCACGATGCCGGGGGAGTCCGGCCGTCGCGCGGCCGGGGGCTCCAGGGGCGCCGGCGCCGCGAGGCCCAGCGGGTCGAAGTCGCGGAAGGACCGCGATGCCGGGGTTCCGGCAGCCGGGCCGGCGGCAGGACCGGAATCGGTGCCCTCAAGCCTGGCGACCAGATCCAGCCAGACGGCGTCGTCCTGGTTGGCGCCGGGGTCCGGGGAATCAGGATCGGGGGAGTCGGGATCGGATCTAGTCATCTGCCGTTTCTTTCTGGCTGGCGCTGGGGGCACCCGGGTTGTGGCCGTCCACCACCGACCGGATGAAGTCGGCAGTGCCGCGGAAGATCCGGGGCGCGTCGTTGTCCATGGTAGCCACGTGGTAGCTGTTCTCCAGCCGGATCACCTCCAGCGGGGCGTTGCTCAGTCCCCGGCGCAGGGCGGCCAGGCTGGCGTCGGAGACGACGTGGTCCACCGCGGACCGGTAGACCCGGACCGGGGCGGTGATCCGCGGCAGCAACCGTACGGTGTCCTTGAACATCTTGTTCAACTCGTGGGCCGCCGCGACCGGGGTCCGCGGGTAGGCGCCCTCATCCACGCCCTCCTTGAGGATGTCGTTGGCGATCGCCGGGGTGCTTTTGAGCACGAACTTAAGGGTTCCGGCCAGCGGGGCGCGGGGATCATCGATCACCAGGCCGGGGTTGACCAGCACTGCCCCCGCCACCGGGCGGGTGGCCGCCAGCCGCAGCGCCAACGCACCGCCCATCGAGAGCCCGGCCACCACCACGTGGTCGCACTCGCCGGCCAGCTCCAGGTACGCGGCGTCCAGCCCCGCATGCCAGTCCTGCCAGCGTGTCCGCGCCAACTCCTGCCAGCTGGTGCCGTGCCCGGGCAAAAGGGGCATCCGGACGGCGTAGCCGGCCTCGGCCAGGAACTCGGCCCACGCCCGGACGCCGTGCGGGCTGCCGGTGAAACCGTGGGACACCACCACCCCGGTCTTGGGGCCGGAGCCGGTAAACGGGCTGCTGAACGGCGAGTGGTCGGCGGCTGCGCTCATGGGTGCTCCGGGTTTCGTGGCTGTGGTGTGTCTCCCGGCGCGCGGCCGGCGGGGACGGTGGACTGTTCGGCGGACGTGGTTGCTGGCTCGGTTGCGGACGGGGCCGCGTGCCCGCGGAAGAAGCCGGCGGACCGCGCGAAAATTGTAGGGGCATCGACGTCGAGCGTGGCGACGTGGCCGCTGTCCGGCAGCCGCACTACGGAAAGCTCCCGCGATCCAAGGCGTTCGCGCAGCAGCGCCAGTGAGGACGGCGGCACCACCGCGTCGGCGTCGGACTTGAACACCAGCGCCGGGGCATCGACGGCGGGCAGCTCGCGCAGGGTCGCGGTGAAGAGCTTGCGCAGCTCGTGGACGGCCGCGAGCGGGGTCAGCGAATAGTCGCCGTCCGGCGTAGTTGCCGCCGTCGACTCCGCCTCCTGGAGCGGGACGGTGGTGCGCTGCAGGTATTTAAGCAGCCCGATGTAGCGCACCCGGCGGTCGTAGAAGCTGAGCCCGGGGTTGACGACGGCGACGCCGGCGACGCGGTGCCGGGCTGCGGTGCGCAAAGCGATGGTCCCGCCCATGGAGAGGCCGGCCACAAAGCACGACCGGGTCCCGGCGGCCAGCTCCAGGTAGGCGGCCTCGAAGGCGCCGTACCAGTCCTGCCAGCCGTGTCGCGCGAGATCCCGCCAGTCGGTGCCGTGTCCGGGCAGCAGCGGCACGGAGACCGCAAAGCCTTGGGAGGCCAGGTGTTCGGCCCAGGGCAGGATGCTGAGGGGGCTTCCGGTGAAGCCGTGGCAGATGGCGACTCCGGTGTCCGCGTTGGCGCCGTGGCCGGGGTAGCGAAAAGCGGCAGGCGTCATCGGAGTGCTGCTTTCGCTCATGAGCCCATCGTGTCACTGTTCGCGGCAAAACTCACTAGAGTAGGGTGTCATTGAAGTCCCGGCCGGGCCCGAGGAAGGGCCGGCCGGACGCCTGCCGGAGAGGTACACCACGTGTTTTATTGGTTCATGAAGACGTTCGTTCTTGGGCCGGTCCTGAAGTCGCTGTTCCGGCCCTGGGTCAAGGGACTGGACAACGTTCCGGCAGAGGGCGCCGCGATCCTTGCCTCCAACCACCTCTCTTTCTCCGACTCCATCTTCATGCCCCTGATGGTGCCGCGGCCCGTGGTGTTCCTGGCCAAGTCCGAGTACTTCACCGGAAAGGGAATCAAAGGCAAACTGACCGCCGCCTTTTTCCGCCTGACCAACCAGCTGCCGATGGACCGGTCCGGAGGAGCGGCCTCCGCCCGCTCGCTCGACGCCGGGATGGACGTACTGAAGAACGGCTCGCTCCTGGGCATTTACCCCGAGGGCACCCGCAGCCCCGATGCCCGGCTCTACCGCGGAAAGGTCGGCGTCGCCAGGCTTGCCCTGCAGGCCCGGGTCCCGGTGATCCCGGTCGCGATGATCGGCACCGACAAGGTCCAGCCCATCGGCAAGCGGATGCCGAATATCCGGCGGATCGGCATGATTTTCGGTGAACCCCTGGACTTCAGCCGCTACTACGGCATGGAGGACGACCGCCTGATCCAGCGCTCCGTCACCGATGAAATCATGTACGAACTGATGCGGCTCTCGGGCCAGGAATACGTCGACGAGTACGCCGCCGTGGTCAAACTGCGGCTCGCCGGGAAAGCCACCGAGGCGCCTGAGGCCGGCGCCGGCCAGGGGCCGGAGACGCCCGGAACTGTGTGACGGGACGCCCGCAGTCAATGACGCCGGGGGCCGCCGTTCACTGCGGAGGCAACTATCCTTAGAGGGTGACTGAGCTATCTGCGCCTTCGACGTCCCTCAACAACTCCACGCTGGCCGGCTCCGCCCTGGGCTCGCTGACCAGCACGGCCCAGAGCGGTGCCGCGAATTATCCCGGGCTGGACCACTGGCGGGAGCTGCCGGCCTCGCAGCAGCCCAGCTGGTCTGACCCCGCAGTGTTTGAAGCCTCGGTGAAGGAACTCTCGGTCCTGCCGCCGCTCGTGTTCGCCGGCGAGGTGGACATCCTGCGCGAACGGCTCGCCGCTGCGGCGCAGGGCAAGGCCTTCCTGCTCCAGGGCGGAGACTGCGCGGAAACCTTTGAAGCGGCGACGGCGGACAAGATCAGCGCCCGGGTGAAGACAATCCTGCAGATGGCCGTCGTCCTGACCTACGGCGCGGCGATGCCCGTGATCAAGATGGGCCGCATGGCGGGCCAGTTCGCGAAGCCCCGCTCCTCCAACGATGAAACCCGCGAAGGCGTCACGCTGCCGGCCTACCGCGGCGACATCGTCAACGGCTACGACTTCACCCCGGAGTCGCGCGCCCACGACGCCAGCCGGATGCTCAAGGCGTACCACACCTCGGCGTCGACCCTGAACCTGATCCGCGCCTTTACGCAGGGCGGCTTCGCCGACCTGCGACTCGTCCACCAGTGGAACAAGGGCTTTACGGAGAACCCGGCGCACGCACGCTACGAGTCGCTGGCGCGCGACATCGACCGGGCCATCAAGTTCATGGCCTCCTGCGGGGCTGACTTCGAGGCGCTCAAGCGCGTGGAGTTCTACGCCAGCCACGAGGCCCTGCTGCTGGACTATGAACGCGCCCTGACCCGCATCGACTCGCGGACCGGCCTGCCGTACGACACCTCGGCGCACTTCCTGTGGATCGGGGAGCGCACCCGGGAACTGGACCACGCGCACGTCGATTTCCTGTCCCGCGTCCGCAACCCGATCGGCGTCAAGCTGGGCCCGTCAACCACGGGCGAGGACGCCCTGCGCCTGATCGACAAGCTGGATCCGAACCGGGAGCCGGGCCGGCTGACCTTCATCACCCGGATGGGTGCCGGGAACATCCGGGAGAAGTTGCCGCCCATCGTCGAACGCGTCACCGCCTCCGGCGCGCAGGTCCTCTGGGTCACCGACCCGATGCACGGCAACACGGTCACCTCGCCGAACGGTTACAAGACCCGCAACTTCGACGACGTCATCGACGAGGTGCGCGGGTTCTTCGAGGTGCACCACGGCCTCGGCACCGTCCCGGGCGGCCTGCACGTGGAAATGACCGGCGACGATGTGGCCGAGTGCCTTGGCGGCGCTGACCCGATCGACCAGGACGCTTTCCTGGACCGCTACGAGTCGGTCTGCGATCCGCGGCTGAACCACATGCAGTCCCTCGAAATGGCGTTCCTGGTGGCGGGAGCCCTCGCCAAGCGCTAGGCGCGGACCGGCGCCGTGGGACAGCAGGCAAACAGCACCGCCCCGGCTGGGTTCAGCCGGGGCGGTGCTGTTTCTGGAGGACTTGCGGAGTGCGGGCCGAGCGGCCGGGCTCCTGGTTAGACCACCTTGAGCGTGACAACGGAGCCTTCGGGGGCGCGGGTGTCCTTGGGATCCTGTTCCCGGACGGTGCCGAAGAAGCCTCCGAAGATGTTCTCGATCCGGACTTCAAACCCGAGCGCCTCGAGTTGCTTGCGGGCTTCGCTGGCTTGCTTGCCTATGAAGCTGGGGACGTCCACGAGTTTCGGTCCCTTGGAGATCGTCAGGGTCACGGCGCCGCCCTTCGTCAGGTTCCCGGTGGCCGGGTCCTGGCTGGCGACGGCCCCCTTGGGCACGTCCCGGTCAAAGACCGGCTCGGGGGCCACGACGGCCTTGAGCCCTGCGGCCTCGATGGCCTTTACCGCGGCCTCCTGGTCCTGGCCGCGGACGTCGGGCACCGGGATCGGCTGCGGCCCCTTGGAGACTGTCAGGCCGACGGGCGTCCGGTGCTTGGCCGGCGTGCCCTTCCCGGGTTTCTGCGCCAGCACGGTCCCGGCTTTTGCCGTCTCGTCATAGCGTTCCGTGACGGGGCCCAGCGCCATCCCGGCGCCGTTGAGCGCCGTCTTTGCCGCGTCCAGCGATTTGCCGGTCAGCTCCGGGAGGGGAAAAAGTTCCGGGCCCTTGGAAACGGCGAGCGAGACGGACTGGAACTTGCGGACCACCTGACCGGCCTGCGGCTCCGAGGCCACCACCAGCCCGGGGGATACGTTGTCATCAAAGACATCCCGGGTGGTCGACTCGAATCCGGCCGTGCGGAGTAACTGCTGCGCCTCGGCCACGGTCTTGTTGGCCAGCTGCGGAATAGTTCCCGGGGACCCCGGCCCCATGCCGAAGAACCAGCCGGCACCGGCCGCGAGCAGCGCCACCAGGACCAGCACCAGGATCCAGGCCAGTCCGCGGCGCCGCGGGTTGCCGGTCCGCAGACTGCGGCTGGGTGTTGCTGCCGCCCGCTGCCGGGCCTTCTCGTCGTCGCGGTCCTGCTTGCGCTGGGCCCGCTTGCTGGCGGGTTCCGGCCGGCCGGCGGAGGCGTCCTCCGCATAGGCGCCGAACCCGCGTTCCTCCGGGGCAGCGAGCGGGCCGTAGGCGCCCGGCCGGGGCATGCCGGACAAGACGGTGGTCGGGTTGCTGCCACGGCTGATGACTTCGGTGTGCTGCTGGAGGCCGCCGAGCACTTCGGTGTGCCCTTCCCCGGGGGCCGGGCGCCCGGGCGGGGCGGGCCGGACCGGCGCGGGGCCGGTTCCGGGGGCCGCAGCGGCGGCGGGCAGGGCGGCCGGGGGCCGCAGGTCCAGTTCGGCGTCGCTGAGGTTGGTCCGGATGTGGCGGAGTTCCGAGAGCAGGGCGTTGCCGTCGACGGGACGCTTGTCGGGGTCGTTGGCGGTGCACCACTGCACCAGCTCGTCGAGCTCTTCGGCAAGTCCCGGGACCAGCGCCGACGGCGGGCCCACGGTGGAGTTCACGTGCTGGTAGGCAACCTGGATGGGGACCTCGCCGTCGAACGGCTGCCGTCCGGTGAGCATCTCGTAGAGCATGATCCCCAACGAGTAGATATCGCTGCGGGCATCGGCCTGCTGGCCCGTCACGAGCTCGGGGGACAGGTAGGCGACGGTCCCGATCAGCGCGCCGGTGCTGGTGGTCGTGGTGATCGCCCGCGCCAGCCCGAAGTCGCCGATCTTGATCCGGCCGTCGTCGGCGATGAGCACGTTTTCCGGCTTGACGTCCCGGTGGATGAGGCCGGCGGCGTGGGCGGCTCCGAGGCCTTCGACAACGGGATCGATCAGCGCCAGGGCAAGCCGCGGGGTGAGGGCGCCTTTGTCCTTGATCACATCCCGCAACGTGTGACCCTTGATGAACTCCATCACCAGGTAGGCCAGCGGGCCGTCCTCACCCTGGTCCAGGACCCCGACGACGTGCGGGTGTGAGAGCCGGGCCGCCGCCTTGGCTTCGCGGCCCAGCCGGTCCAGGAACTGCGGGTCCCCGGCCATGTGCGGATGCAGGACCTTGAGCGCCACGTCCCGCTCGAGCCGCCGGTCGGTGGCGAGGTAGACGGTGGACATCCCGCCGCGGGCCAGCTTTGAGCGAATCAGGTACCGGTTGTCCACCAGGGTCCCGACGAGAGCGTCCGATGTGTATTCCTGCACCCTTTGATCCTAAGCTCTGCACGGAAACGGGCCCGGATTGACATGCAACCCGGGCCCGTATCGTTACGCGGCGGCGGCCTTGGCCCCGCGCCGGTGGTTTTAGCTGAAGGTCTTCTTCAGGCTCTTGATCGAAGCCACGTAGGCCTTCGTATCTTCGTACATTCCCCTGGTGTTCACCGAATACTGGCCCTGGTAGTAACCGGCGATCGCGTAGTCCAGGTTCTTGCTGGTGCTGACCAGCTGGCGGATGATGGCGACGCCGGCCGTGGCGTTGTCATACGGGTCCAGCAGGTTCAGCTTGCGGCCCACGAGGTCAGAGGCCCACCCGCCGGAGGACGGGATGACCTGCATGGTGCCGATCGCGTTCGCGGGGGACACCGAGCGGTGGTTGAAGCCGGATTCCTGGTAGGCGAAGGCCAGGGCCAGGGACGGTTCCACGCCCATCCGGCGCGCCGTGTCGGCCACAATCTGCTTCATTTGCTCGCGCGTGGGAACCGGTGAAGCGTTGAGCAGCGCCTTGTTCTGGTTGGCGGAGCTGACGACCGCTGCAGGGTAGCTGAAGCCCAGGAACGAGCTGGGTACCAGCGGCGCGGCGGGGGTGACGGGGGTAACCGGCGTGCTCGACGAAGGCTTGATGGTCCCCGTGCTCGCGCCAGGAATGACGAGCTTGTTGCCGGGGTAGATGATACTGCTCATGGTCAGCCGGTTTGCCGAGAGAACGGCCGAGAGCTTCACGCCGTGCCGGGCCGCGATGCCGGAGAGGGTGTCGCCTGACTTGATGGTGTAGGAACCGGAACTCGCCGGGGCGGCCGCGGGCTTCGGCGCCGCGGGCCGGGCCGGTGCGGGCTTCGGTGCCGCGGTGCGGACCGGGGCGGGCGCGGCCGTGCCGGCGCCGATCTTGATCTTCTGGCCGGGGTAGATCACCGAGCGCATGGTCAGCCCGTTGCGGCTGAAGACCTCGGACAGCTTGACGCCGTGGCGGGCAGCGATGCCGCTCAGGGTGTCGCCGGGCTTGACGGTGTAGACGGTGCCGCCGCTGACGCTGGCCCGGACGGGTGCGGGCTTGGCCGCCGCAGCTTTCGCGGGGGCGGCGGCTGTGCCGGTGAGCTTGATCTTCTGGCCGGGGTAGATCACCGAATTGGCGCGCAGCTTGTTCAGCGTCAGGACGGACTGGGTGCTCAGGCCGTACCTGGCGGCGATCCCGCTGATGGTGTCGCCGCGCACAATCGTGTACTGCGCCGGGGCGGAGACCTTCGCCGGGCGGAGTCCGGCGGGGAGCGTGGCGGGGACGGACCCGGCAGGAATCAGCGTGGACGGCTGCGAGGTGGGGGCCACGCCCTGGGCCTTCATCGCGGCCGCCAGCGTCGCCGGGATGGCCCGGGGCCGGGATTCCGCAGCGGCCGGCTGGGCGATTGCCAGGGAGGAAAGCACGACAGCGGGCAGCGCCGCCGTCGTCGCCGCAATCAGCGGGAGGCCGGGCCTCGGGTTGGTTTTTGGCGAACGTGACGTCGTCATGGGAAAAATCCTCTTCTCAGCGGCGGACGCTGCAGTTCAGGCCGGTGTTACTGGTGTTAACAGTGTGACTAAAGATACTGCAGTTACAAATGTGATCTAAGCAAATCTCTCATGAATTGCGAATTAGCACAAGAACTGTTTGACATTCTGCAACCACGGGCGTTCGGCGCGTGTCGCCGCCGCCCGCGGGCCTGCCCGGACCGGCGCGAGGGGAAGGCGCGCCGGGGCGGCCATTTCGGAGCACTCAGGAGCCTTGTCCCGGGAGGTATTAAGTACGACTGTATTAAGAGGTCGCGGCGGCGGGTCGTGGCTGACTAGGCGCATTCCGGTCCGGCATGGCAATCTTGATCCGTGAGTACTGTAGAAAGCCTTGTAGGCGAATGGCTGCCCCTGCCCGACGTAGCCCAGCTGCTGAACGTTTCCATCACCAAGGTTCATGCCCTGCTGGACGAACGCGCGCTGGCAGCGATCCGGATTGGTGACCGGCGGATCCGCTCCGTCCCGGCGGCGTTCATCCAGGACGGCCACGCCGTGGAGAGCCTGAAGGGCACCATCGTTGTCCTCTCCGACGCCGGCTATTCGGACGAAGAACTCATCACCTGGCTGTTCACCCCGGACGAGTCCCTGCGCGGGCGCCCGATCGACGCGCTCCGCGAAGGACGCAAGACTGAAATCCGCCGCCGCGCGCAGACCATGGCCTGGTAGGCCCCTTCCTGTCAGCACGATGAAGGCCGTGCACGGCGCCTGGCGCTGTGCACGGCCTTTGCTGTACCCGGGTTGGCTGTAGCCCGGCTAAGTGCTTGGTTAAGCGGTGCGGCTGACCGCGGCCTCGGCAAGCTTGCGGAGCGCCGTCTTGGGCAGCTCGTCCAGCGGCAGCAGGTCCAGGGCGTCAAAGGCGGCCCGGCCGAATTCCTCGATCAGGACCTCGGTGGCCTGCAGCGCACCGCAGTCGACGATGATCCGGCGGATTTCCTCGACATCCCCGGCGGTCAGGTCCGGGCTGCCGAGCTTGGCGTCGATGAAGCTCGATTCCGCCGGCGCGGCCTGGTCGAGTGCGAACGCCACCAGCACCGTACGCTTGCCCTCCCGGAGGTCGTCGCCGGCCGGCTTGCCGGTGGTGACCGGGTCGCCGAAGACTCCCAGCACGTCGTCGCGGAGCTGGAAGGCCTCGCCGAGGGGGAGCGCGAACGCCGAGTAGCCGCGCAGCAGCTCGTCCGAGGCGCCGGCCAGTGCGCCGCCCAGCGCGAGCGGGTGCTCGGTGGAGTACTTGGCCGACTTGAAGCGGATGATGGACTGGGCCCGGCTGACGGCACCGGCTCGGTCGCGGTGCGGGCCGGCGACTTCCTCGAGGATGTCCAGGTACTGGCCGGCCATGACCTCGGCGCGCATCAGGTTGAAGATGAGCCGGGCCTGGCTGCCGGAAGCGGCCCGGTCGCCGATTTCGGTGAACGATTCCTCGCTGAAGGACAGGCAGAGGTCGCCGGTCAGGATGGCGGCGGCATGGCCGAAGCGCTCCGGATCCAGCGCCCAGCCCTGGCTCGCGTGCAGCTCGGTGAAGCGGCGGTGCACGCTGGGGCCGCCCCTGCGGGTGTCCGACCGGTCAATGATGTCGTCGTGGATCAGTGCTGCGGCCTGGAACAGCTCCAGCGCGGAGCCGGCCGTGACCACTTCGCAGGCCCCGGCGTCGCCGCCCGCGCCGCGCCAGCCCCAGTAGCACATCAGGGCGCGGAGGCGCTTGCCGCCGGTGACAAGGTTGGAGATGGAGCCCATCAAGGGATCGATGTCCGGGGAAATGGCGGACATGACGGTGGTGCGGGCGGTCAGGAAATCGGTCAGCTTGCCGGCGACGGCGGCCACGAAGTCCGTCTGCTCCACCCGGAGTTGTTCGGCCAGGCTCACTTGACGGACTTCGCGGCGACGTTGGCGCCGATGGTGAAAGTGGAGACGCCGGCCGTCTCCACGACGGCGAGGTTCACGGTTTCATTGCCCCCGCGCAGGAAATCCTTGGAGGCCACCGACCCGACTTTCTCACCGGGGACGGCCTTGAACCCCTGGCTCTCCAGCTTCTTGCTGTAGAACGCCACGACTCCGGCGGCCGGCGAGCTGATTTTTGCCACCATGGCGACCGTGGCCGGGGTGTCGGTCTTGTCGTAACTGCTGGATTCCACCTGGGCGCCCGGCATCACCGGGAGCAGGGTCTTCGGGAAGCCTTCCACCAGGGCGCCCACGGTGGCGGAAGTGCCGGGTTCGGCTGAGGGGCTGGGAGGGGCCGTGGTGGAGGCCTGGGCGGTGGACTGTGCCGCGGACGTTGACCCCGAGGCCGTCGGCGACGACGCCGCCGTGGCCCCGGGGGCGGGGGTGCACGCGGCCAGGGCCAGCAAAGCGCCGGCGGCGGCCAGTGCCGTCACGGCGCGGTTGCGCTCTCCAATAACCTTCACGGGGGTCTTCCTCCTGGTGTTGACGCCGGATTCAGCCTCCAGTTTAGTCAGTCGCTGCGGATAGGATTGTTGTGTGGGGCCGGACAGCGAAAATCAGCATGGGGAACAGAACAGCGAAGCCAGGCTTCGCGAACTCCGGCGCAGCAGCATCCTGCACGTGGACATGGACGCTTTCTTTGTCTCGGTGGAGCTCCGCAGCCGGCCAGAGCTCAAGGGCCGGCCCGTGATCGTCGGCTACCCCGCGGACCGGTCCGTGGTGCTGTCGGCCTCCTACGAGGCCCGCAAATTCGGCGTCAAGTCCGCGATGCCGATGGCGGTCGCGGCGCGGATGTGCCCCTCGGCCACCATCATCGAACCCCGCCACAAGCTGTACTACGAAGTCTCCGGCCAGATTATGGCCATCTTCGGGTCGATCACCGACCTTGTGGAGCCGCTGAGCGTCGACGAGGCCTTCCTCGACGTCGGCGGCGCCATCCGGCGCCTCGGCCCGCCCCGGGAAATCGGCGAACTGATCCGCCGCCGGGTGGAAGGTGAACTGGGCATTACGGCGTCGGTGGGCATCGCGGCCAGCAAGTTCGTCGCCAAGATCGCGTCCACCCGGTGCAAGCCGGACGGCCTGCTGCTGATCGGCCCGGACGAGACGGTGCCGTACCTGCACACCCTGCCGGTCAACGCGCTCTGGGGCGTCGGTGCCAAGACCGTCGAGGTGCTCGCCCGGATGGGCATCCGGACCGTCGCCGATGTAGCCGCGACGCCGCTGCCGTCCCTGCGGAAGATCCTCGGAGCCACGGGGGAGCACGTCTACCGCCTGTCCTGGGGCATCGATCCCCGGCCGGTGACCCCCGTCCGGCTGGAAAAGAGCATCGGGGCGGAAGAGACGTTTGCGGTGGACACGGCCGACGACGCCCTGCTGCACCGCGAGCTGCTGCGGCTCTCGCACCGCACGGCGGAGCGGCTGAGGAGCGCCGGCATGCACGCCCGGACCGTGGCGCTGAAGCTGCGTTACGCGGACTTCTCCACGATCACCCGAAGCCGCACCGTCAGCACCCCGATCGACAGCGCCCAGCTGCTCTACGGCGTCGCGGTGCAATTGCTGGAGTCCGTGGGCCAGCGGCCCATGACGGTGCGCCTGATCGGAATCCGGGCGGAGCAGCTCGAGGAAGCCGCCCAGGCGCCGCTGCAGCTTAGCCTGGACCGCCGGGATGACAACTGGCGCGCGGCGGAGCAGGCGCTGGACCGCGTCACCCGCAAGTTCGGCAACAAATCGGTCCTCCCGGCCCGGCTGCTGGACCCGGGACCCGGCCCCGGCTGAACTCAAAGCCTGCGGGAACCAGGCCGTCCCGGCCGGGGTGCGGATCCGGCTGCGCGCAAGGGCCCTCCCGGCGCCGCGGAGCAGGGCCGGCGTCTTTCAGAACAGGGCGCAACAAACTATCCTTAGGTATACGCAGTTTTAGAACGACCGGATCAAACGTTCGGGTTGCCGGCCAGCCAACTAAACACCTCACAGGGAACCGCGGATCCGCATTTCACCAACGACGGGAAATGGGAACGGGAAGCGGGAACCAGCCGGGAAGCCCGGTCGTTAGGGGTTTAGGGACAAGGGCCGCGTCAAGTCCGGACGTTGGCCGACTTAAGGAGGTCGTGATGCCGCTCTCGGAGCACGAACAGAAGTTGCTGGAGCAACTTGAGAAGCAGCTGCACGAGGACGATCCCAAGTTTGCCAGTTCGATGGGCTCGGATCCGGGTCGTTCCTGGTCCACCCGTCATCTGGTCATCGGGGTCCTCGGCGCCCTCGCGGGCATCCTGCTGCTGTTGCTGGGCGTCTCGTTGCAGAGCATTGTGGTAGGTGTGCTTGGCTTCGTCGTGATGGGCGCCGGCGTTTACTTCGCCACGATGCGCAGCTCAGGCGGCAAGGCCAGGCCGGGGGCCGCCGGCGGAAAGTCCGGCAAGCCGCGCAGTTCCTTTATGAGCAGCCTTGAGGAGCGCTGGGAGGAACGGCACCGCGGGGACTCCTGAGGCAGGGCTGCTTCTGCGGCCACCCCGGATCCTCCATTCCGCACCACTAAGACTTCCTTAGGCCACGAAAGACCCGCTTCGGCGGGTCTTTCGCCGTTTAACTGACCGTCGTTTCCACGGGTTTCATGCGTCGATTGCTCCGACGCCGCCCTTTTGGGGTGCCTAAACGGCGGTTAGGGAGCAGCCGATGGGTGGCACGCCCAGCGCAAATCCCTCCACTGCGCCCCACTTTTGAGGCTTCCCTTTGTTCCCAAGGAAAATTTGGCCGAAAAACTGCCGAAAATGGGTCGAAATACACCGGATGTCGTTGACGGGGGAGCGAAGTGGAGTAATGTGGAGGACGTAAGAGGGTAGTGGCAGCACAGGGGACGTTGGACTTCCTACAACAGACAGGCGGTGGGCCGTGTTTCTCGGCACACATTCGCCGCGTCTGGATGAAAAGGGTCGCATCATCCTCCCGGCGAAGTTCCGCGAGGAACTCGCCGCCGGCCTGGTTCTCACACGGGGCCAGGAACGTTGCATCTACGTCTTCAGCGAGGCGGAATTCGGCCGGGTTCACGAGCAGATGCGGGAGGCTCCAATCTCCTCCAAGCAGGCTCGCGACTACATCCGCGTTTTCCTCTCTGGAGCCTCCGACGAGGTACCTGACAAGCAGGGGCGCGTGACGATTCCGCCGGCGCTCCGGGAGTACGCAGGTCTCGGCAGGGAGCTGGCCGTCATCGGCGCCGGCACCCGGGCGGAGATCTGGGACGCCCAGGCCTGGAACGAGTACCTGGCCGAAAAGGAAACCGCCTTCTCGGAAACCGACGACGCCATCCCGGGGATCCTCTAAAAACCCCGCAGGCGCCGGCACCACCAGCACCACCCGTTTCTTGACCGAGATCTCCAGCCGCCCATCCGGCAGTTCACCTGGCTCACTTCCCCGGAGCCAGGCGGACCGCAGGGTAGGCGCGGATGGGGATCTGGATCAAGAAGCAGCAAAGCCGCAAGCAAGATCAAAGAGCACGATCCGCAGCAGGACCTGACAGCCACTCCCAGCAACGAAAGGACGCAGGCATGAGTGACGACTCCAACCAGGCGAAGCCTACGTCCGAACGCCATGTACCGGTCCTCAAGGACCGGTGCATCAATTTGTTGGCACCGGCTTTCGAAGAGGCCCGACGCCGCGGCGAGACGCCCGTCGTCGTCGACGCCACGCTGGGCATGGGTGGGCACTCCGAAGCGATGCTGCAGCGGTTCCCGGATCTGCACCTGATCGGCATCGACCGTGACGAGGAGGCGCTCGCCCTGGCCGGGGAACGCCTGGCGCCTTTCGCCGACCGGATCGACCTGGTCCACGCGGTGTACGACGAGATCCCCGACGTCCTGGCGGACCTGGGCTTCAACGAGGTCCACGGCATCCTGATGGACCTTGGCGTCTCCTCCCTGCAGCTGGATGAGCGGGAACGCGGCTTCGCCTATTCCTTCGACGCGCCGCTGGACATGCGGATGGACACCAGCCGCGGCCAGACCGCCGCCGACATCGTCAACAACTACAGCGAAGAGGACCTCGTCCGGATCATCCGGAAGTGGGGCGAAGAGAAGTTCGCCGGCCGGATCGCCAACCGGATTGTGGCGGCCCGGGCGCAGAAGCCTTTCGCCACCACCGGGGAACTTGTCGAGACCATCCGCGCCGTCGTTCCCGCCGGTGCCGCCAAGAGCGGCGGCCACCCCGCGAAGCGGACCTTCCAGGCGCTCCGGATCGAGGTCAATGAGGAACTCGAAGTCCTGGAGCGTGCGATCCCGGCCGCCGTGGCCGCGATCGCCCTGGGCGGCCGGGTCGTTGTGATGTCCTACCACTCGCTGGAAGACAAGATCGTCAAGGGGGTCTTCCAGGCCGGCTCCAAGTCCTCGGCTCCGCTCGGCTTCCCGGTGGAGCTCGAGGAACACAAGGCCGAACTCAAGACCCTGACGAAGGGCACCGAGGTGCCCACCGCAGCAGAAATCGCAGAAAACCCACGCGCCGCTTCCGCCAGGCTCCGCGCCGTGGAACGTATCAAAGCCAGGAGAGTCGCATGAGCACCGCCGCCGTCAACAGCTTCCCCGTTGCCACCGCTGCCACCGCCCGTGCCCTCACGGACCTGCAGCCGGCTGCGCCCGTCCGCAAGTCCCGCACCCCGCTCTCCGTCGTCCGGACTGTTCCGCGCAAACGCCGGGCACCGTTCGTCGTGATGTGCTTCGGGATCCTGGCGCTGGCGTTGATGGCGGTGCTGGTCCTGAACATCTCCGTCTCCTCGGCGCAGTACCAGCTGGTGGAACTGCGGGCCAAACAGTCAACGCTGACCAAGCAGAACCAGGACCTCACCCAGCAGGTACAGAACTTTGATGCCCCGCAGAACCTGGCCGCCAAGGCCACGGAACTGGGCATGGTGGCCTCCGCCGGCAAGGGCCAGATCGACCTGTCCACCCTGTCTGTCACCGGGCAGGCCAAACCGGCAGTCAAGGGCGACGCCCCCGGCGCCGTCATTGCCGCGCCGGCCGTTGCGGGCCAGATCAATGTGGTCCCCTCGGTGTCGGAGGCCGAGCCGCTGCTCAACCGCAAGCCGGCCGAGCCCAGCACGGCCCCCGCGGCCGCCGCACCGGCTGCGCAGGCCCCGGCCGTCAAGGCGCCCGCGCCGGCCGTGGACCTGCACGGTGGGTCCGTCCCCGCCCCCGCGCAGAAGGCCCCCGGTAAGTAGCGGACGGGACCAACCGACCAGCCAGGCAAGCAGCAAGGAAACATCGTGGCGCAGAACACCGGCAAGGCACGCACAGGCAAGACGCCGAGCGCCACGCGGCGGTTGCGGCTCGGGCTGGGCATCATGCTCTCGCTCCTGCTGGTGGTCGGCGGGAAGCTGTTCCTGGTCCAGGGCCTCGACGTCGGCGGCATGGCCGAGGCGGCACTGCAGAACCGGCTCAAGCCGATTGAGCTGCCCGCGGAGCGGGGCAGCATCCTCGACTCCCGGGGCACGGTCCTGGCCAGCAGCGTGATCCGCTACAACGTCGTGGTGGACCAGACCGTGAACACCAACACCGAATCCTTCCCGCGGCTTGAAAAAGTCGAGGGCAAGGACACGGTCGTCAAGATCCCCCGGGACCAGGGCATCGAAGAGCTCGCCACCGTGCTGGGCATGAGAAAGGACGACCTCAAGGCGGCGCTGACCGGAACCCAGCGCTACTACATCGTGGCCAAGGACATCCGGCCCGACGTCGAGGACCGCATATCCAAGCTCCAGATCCCCGGCATCGTCACCGAGGGCACCAGCAAGCGTGTTTACCCCAACGGCTCCGTTGCCGGCGGCATCGTGGGCTTCCTCAAGGACGGCACCACCGGCCAGGCCGGCCTCGAACAAACCCAGGACGAGGTGCTCCGTGGCACCGCGGGCAAGCGGCTCTTCGAAATCGGCGCCGACGGGCTGCGGATCCCGGTGGGCGTGGACCAGTTCACGCCGGCCGTCAACGGCAAGGACATCAAGCTCACCCTGAACTCGGACCTGCAGTACTTCGCCCAGCAGGCCATCCAGAGCCAGAAGGACAAACTCAGCGCCGAGTGGGGCATCATCGTCGTCGCCGACGCCAAAAACGGCAACATCATCGCGATGGCGGACACCGACGCACCGGACCCCAATGATCCCGGCAAGGTGGACGCCAAGGATCGCGGCGTCCGGGCGGTGACCGCCGCCTATGAGCCGGGCTCGGTGGAGAAGATGATCACCGCCGCCTCCGCAATCGAGGAGGGCACCGCCCGCCCGCTGGACAAATTCACCATTCCGCCGACGTACACCGTGGACGGCCAGACGTTCACCGACGCCTTCGAGCACGGCACCGAGCAACGCACGCTGGCGGGCATCGTCGGCTATTCCATGAACACCGGCACGGTCATGGTGGGCCAGCGGCTCAGCAAGCAGAAGCGGCACGACTGGCTGCAGAAGTTCGGCATCGGCGAGGCGCCGGACATCGGCCTGCCCGCCGAGGCCAAGGGCATCCTGACGCCCGCCGACCAGTGGGACGGGCGCCAGCAGTACACCGTGCTGTTCGGCCAGGGCGTTGCCCAGTCGACCCTGCAAACGGTCCGCGCCTACCAGAGCATCGCCAACGGCGGCGTGATGCTCCAGCCGCGCCTGATCGACAGCTACATCAGCCCCGACGGCTCCGAGGAGAAGGTCCCGGCCAAGCCCAGCCGGCAGGTTGTGTCCAAAGACACCGCCCGGCAGGTGCGGGACATCCTGGAGAGCGCCGTCACCGAGGGCGAAATCAAGGACGCCGCGATTGACGGGTACCGTGTGGGGGCCAAGACCGGCACCTCCGAGTCACCGTGCGACGACGGCAAGTCCGGTTTCTGCGGCTACACCGCCTCGATGGTGGGGATGGCGCCGATGGACGATCCGCGGTTTATTGTTGAAGTGGTCCTGCAACGGCCCAAGGGCAGCATCTACGGCATCACCAACGGGCCAGTCTTCCGTTCGGTGATGAGCCAGACGCTGCGCACGTACAATGTGGAGCCGTCCACCGGGAAGCCGGTCCGGCTGCCGCAGTACGCCAAGTAGCATCCAGCACCACGAGTCAGCAGCACCAACCAGTTCCACGCAGCACGGCCTGCGTGCGGGGCCTTCTCCGCGCGCGGCGCCCGATGCCCCAGCACCGCAACGGAGATCCCCTTGTCAGAGCTCAATGCCCAGGACGCGGCAGCCGCGCCGTCCGGCCAGGACTCCACGTCGGCGTTCCGGCCCACGTCGGTCGCCCCGGTGCCGCTGGAAACCATTGGTGAGTGGATCGGCGTCGTCGTTCCCGGAGCCTCCGCCGCCGTCGCGGTGACCGGGATCTCGCTGAACTCCCGGACGGTCCTGCCGGGGGACCTGTACGTAGCGCTCCCCGGCGCCACCCGGCACGGCGCGGACTTCGTCTCCCAGGCGGTGGACGCCGGCGCCGTCGCGGTGCTGACCGACGACGCCGGGGCGCGCCTGCTGGCGCTCTCCAACGACATCGCGGTGCCGGTGCTGCTGGCCGCGGTGCCGCGCAGCCTCGTCGGGCGCCTCTCCGCACTGATCTACCGGAGCCGGCCGGAGAACGGCGCGTCGCCGGCCCTGTACGGCGTCACCGGGACCAACGGCAAGACCACCACCACCTACTTCATCAACTCCCTGCTGCAGGCGCTGGGCCAGAAGACCGGGCTGATCGGAACCATCGAGATCCTGGCCGGCGGCGAAGCGATCCCCAGCCTGCTCACCACCCCCGAGTCAACCGACGTCCACGCCCTGCTGGCGCTAATGCGCGAACGCGGCCTCGATGCCGCGTCGATGGAAGTGTCCTCGCACGCCATCTCCTTCCACCGGGTCGACGGCGTGGTGTTCGACGTCGCCGGCTTCACCAACCTGACGCAGGACCACCTGGACCTGCACGGGACCATGGAGGAGTATTTCGAGACCAAGGCCCGGCTCTTCACGGCACAGCGCGCCCGCGCCGCCGTCGTGACGGTCGACGACGAATGGGGCCGGAAGCTCGCCGTCGGCGCCGGCATCCCCGTCACCACCCTCGCCACGAACACCGGCGCAGGGGACGGCGACGCGGGCGGCCCGGCAGCGGACTGGAGGGTCCTGGACCCGCAGCCGCGCGGACTCGGCACCGAGTTCAGCCTGCGGCACCGGGACGGCACCGAACTGCGCGTGCACACCGGCCTGCCCGGAAGCTTCAACGTGGCCAACGCCGCCCTGGCCACGGCCATGGTCCTGGCCGGCGGCGCCGCCCCGGCGCAAGTGCAGGCCGCCCTCGACAGTGCGGACCCCTTCACCGTGGCCGTCCCCGGCCGCATGCAGCTCGTGGCAACGGCCCCGGCCGCCGTGGTCGACTTCGCCCACAACCCGGACGCCCTCGCCCGCGCGCTGGAAGCCGTGCGCTCACCGCAGCCGGGCTCCAGGGTGATCATCGTCTTCGGCGCCACCGGCCAGCGCGACCAGGGCAAACGGCCCGCGATGGGGGCCATCGCGGCCCGGCTCGCGGACATTGTGATCGTCAGCGACGACGACCCGCACGACGAGGACGCCGCCGCCATCCGCGCCGATGTGCTGGCCGGGGCCCTCGAGGCCAAGGCCGCCGAACACCTTGACTGCACGGTGCTGGAGGTTTTCCCCCGCGACGCAGCCATCCGCAAAGCGGTGGAACTCGCCGCCCCGGAGGACACGATCCTGGTCGCCGGCCGCGGCCACGAGGTCTGGCAGGAGGTGAAGGGCGTCAACCTGGCGCTCGATGACCGGGTGGAGCTGCGCTCCGCCTTGACAGCACGAGGATTCACCGTTCTCGATGACCAGCGGATAGAGTCCTAAACCGAGATGATTGCATTTACCGCGGCGGAAATCGCCGAAATAACCAACGGCCGGCTGGCCGCCGAACCGGGCATCACGCCCGGCTCTGTGGTGACCGACTCCCGCGAAGCCACGGCGGGTTCCCTCTATGTGGCCAAGCCGGGCGACGCCGCCGACGGGCACGATTTCGTGGCCGCCGCGTTCGACCGCGGAGCCGTCCTGGCCCTCGTCCAGCAGGACGTGGCCGACGCCGACGGGCGCAACTACCCGGCCGTCGTCGTCGAGGACTCCGTGCTGGCCATGGGCGCCCTCGCCGCCGAGGCCGTCCGCCGGATCCGCGCCCGCCGCGCCGCCGGGGGAGCGGCGTTCACCGTGATCGGTATCACCGGGTCCGCGGGCAAGACCACCACCAAGGACCTGCTGGCCGGAATCCTCGCCGAAGACGGCGAGACGGTAGCGCCGCAGGGCTCCTACAACGGCGAAGTCGGCGTCCCGCTGACCGTCTTCAAGGCCGGGTTCGAGACCCGCTACCTCGTGATCGAGATGGGCGCCACCGGCATCGGCCACATCCGCTACCTCGCGGACATGGTCCGCCCGGAGATCGGCGTGGTGCTGGCCGTCGGCACGGCCCACGCCGGCGAATTCGGCGGGGTCGAGAACATCGCCCTGGCCAAGGGCGAACTGGTTGAAGCCCTGCCCGCCGACGGCACGGCCGTGCTGAACCTGGACGACGCCCGCGTGGCTGCCATGGCCGCCCGCACGTCCGCAACGGTCCTCGGCTTCTCCGCACAGCCCGCGCGGGCCGGCCAAGGCGCCGCCGTGCAGGCCGAGGACGTCGAGTTGAACGCCGCAGGCAACCCGGAATTCGACCTCCTGCTTCCGGGCGACAGCGCCCGCCACCACGTCTCGGCCAAGCTGATCGGGGCCCACCACGTGGGCAACCTGCTGGCCGCGGCCGGCGCTGCGCACGCCGCCGGAATCCCCGGCGCGCAGATCGCCGCCTCGCTGAGCGCCCAGAAAGCGGCAAGCCGCTGGCGGATGGAACGCACCGAGCGCCCCGACGGTGTGACCATCATCAACGACGCCTACAACGCCAACCCCGAGTCCATGCGCGCCGCCCTGCGCACGCTCGCGGACCTGGGCCGCGGCCGCCGGACCTGGGCCGTGCTCGGCGCCATGCTGGAACTCGGCGAAGACTCCATCCGCGAGCACACCGCCGTCGGCACCCAGGTGGTCCGGCTCAATATCTCCCGGCTGCTGGTGATCGGACGCCAGGCCCGCGCCCTCTACGTTTCCGCGGTCAACGAGGGCTCCTGGGGAGATGAATGCCTGTTCGCCGAAACCGTGGACGAAGCCTACGAGATCCTGCGCTCCGAACTCGAGCCCGGCGACCTGGTCCTCTTCAAGTCCTCCAACAGCATCGGACTGCGCCATCTGGGGGATCGGATAGCATTACCCCCACTGGCACCGGAGGCGGCTGCCGGGGATCCTGCCGGGACCGCTGCTGAATCCACCGCGGCGACCACCGCTGAAGGGAGCACGCTGCCGTGATCGCACTGCTGATGGGCTCCGGGTTGGCCCTGCTGCTGTCCTTCCTGGGCACCCCGCTCTTTATCCGCTTCCTGGTCCGCAAGAGTTACGGACAGTTCATCCGGGACGACGGGCCCACCTCGCACCACACCAAGCGCGGCACACCCACCATGGGCGGCACCGTCGTCGTGGTCGCGGTGCTGGTCAGCTACGGCATCACGCACCTGGTGATGTGGATGATGAACCCCCGGTCGCCGGGCCCGTCCGCCTCCGCGCTGCTGTTGCTCTTCCTCATGGTCGGGATGGGCCTTGTCGGATTCCTGGACGACTTCATCAAGATTTCGGCGCAGCGCAGCCTGGGCCTGAACGCCAAGGCCAAGCTGATCCTGCAGGCAGCGGTCGGCATCATCTTCGCGATCCTGGCCCTGAACTTCCCGGACGAGAACAACGTCACGCCAGCGTCCTACCAGATCTCCCTGGTCCGCGACATCCCGTGGCTGAACCTCGCGTTCGGCGGCACCGTGCTCGGCGCCATCCTGTTCGTGCTCTGGTCCAACCTGATCGTCACCGCCGCCACCAACGGGGTGAACCTCACCGACGGCCTCGACGGCCTGGCCGCCGGCGCGTCCGTGATGGTCTTCGGTGCCTACACGATCATCGGGATCTGGCAGAGCAACCAGGCCTGCGGCTCACCCCGCCAGGCCGGCAGCGGCTGCTACACCGTCCGCGACCCGCTCGACCTCGCCCTGCTCGCCGCCATCCTGAGCGCCGCCCTGGTCGGCTTCCTGTGGTGGAACACGTCCCCGGCGAAGATCTTTATGGGCGACACCGGGTCGCTGGCAATCGGCGGCGCCGTCGCCGGCTTCGCCATCCTGTCCCGCACCGAACTGCTGCTCGCCTTCATCGGCGGCCTCTTCGTGCTGATCACCCTCTCGGTGATCATCCAGGTCGGCTACTTCAAGATCACCAAGGGAAAGCGCTTCTTCAAGATGGCCCCGTTGCAGCACCACTTCGAACTCAAGGGCTGGGCGGAAGTCACCGTCGTGGTCCGGTTCTGGATCCTTTGCGGGCTCTTCGTCGCCGCCGGCCTGGGCATCTTCTACGCCGAATGGGTGGTGCTGCTGTGAGCGGCATTATTCCGGAACCGTTGTCCAGTTCGCCGCGGCTGGAGCACCTGACGAGCTGGGACTCGGACTGGGCCGGGCTCCGCGTGGTTGTCACCGGCATCGGGATTTCCGGCTTCGCCGCCGCGGACACCCTGATTGAGCTCGGCGCCCGCGTCGTCGTGGTGGATGCCGCGGACAGCGCCAAGGCCCGCGCCCAGGCGGACACCCTCCGGATTGTCGGCGCCGCGGACGTGCTCCTCGGCGAGGACGCCGTGGACTCAGTGCCCAGGGTCGACGGCGAAATGCCCGAACTGATCGTCACCTCACCCGGCTGGCGGCCCGACCAGGCCCTGCTCGCCGCTGCCGCCCGGGCGCACATCCCGATCTGGGGCGACGTCGAACTCGCCTGGCGGGTGCGCGAACGCAAGGGCCGCAAGACCGCGGACTGGCTCACGATCACCGGCACCAACGGCAAGACCACCACCGTCGGCCTGACCGAATCGATGCTGCAGGCCGCGGGCCTCAAGGCGATTGCGGTCGGCAACGTCGGCACGCCGATCCTCGACGCCCTCCGCGACCCGGTGGACTATGACGTCTTCGCCGTCGAACTCTCCAGCTTCCAGCTGCACTGGAGCCACTCCGTGTCGCCGGTTGCCAGCGTCTGCCTCAACGTCGCCGAAGACCACGTGGACTGGCACGGCTCCTACGACTCCTACCTGGCGGACAAAGCCAAGGTCTACGAGCGCACGCAGAAGGCATGCATTTACAACGCCGAGCAGATCGAAACCGAGCGGATGGTCGAAGACGCCGACGTGGTGGAGGGCTGCCGCGCGGTGGGCTTCACCACCCTCACGCCGGCGATCAGCATGATCGGCGTCGTCGAAGGCCTGCTGGTGGACCGTGCGTTCATCCCCGAGCGCAAGGACAGCGCCGCCGAGCTGGCCGCGATGTCCGACCTGGGGCCGGTGGCGCCCCGGCACATGGTGGCCAACGCCCTGGCCGCGGCCGCCCTCGTCCGGGCCTACGGCGTGGAACCGTCCGCCGTCCGCCGGGGGCTGCAGAACTACCTGCCGGGGGACCACCGCATCCAGCCGGTCGCCCGGCACGAGGGTGTGCTCTGGATCAACGACTCCAAGGCCACCAACCCGCACGCCGCCGCGGCCGCGCTGTCCGCGTTCCAGGACGTGGTCTGGATCGCCGGAGGGCTGTCCAAGGGTGTGAATTACGACTCACTGGTCCGGGACAACGCCGCCCGGCTCAAGGCCGTGGTGCTGATCGGCGCGGACTCGTCGGACCTGCTGGCCTCGCTCCAGCGACACGCGCCGGATGTCCCCGTGATCGGCCAGGCCAAGGGCGAGACTGAAGAGGTGCAGACTGCCGAAACGGCCCACGCCCACGCAGCCCCCTCACCGATCTTTGGTGAGACTGTGATGGCACGGGCCGTAGCATCGGCGGCGCAGCTGGCCGCCCCGGGGGACACTGTGCTGCTGGCCCCGGCAGCTGCATCCATGGATCAGTTCTCTTCCTATGCTCACCGTGGCGACGCCTTCATCGAAGCTGTCCGCGAGCTCGTGGAAGGGCAGGCTCAGACCACCGAGGAGTAGCAATGGTCAGCACGCCCACCCGTCCCGCCACGGCGCGGACGGCCTCCACCGCAGGTGGAAAACCAGGTGGAAAACCAGCCGGACAACCAGCCGGGACAGCCGGCAGCACCGCCGCCGGCGCGGCAGCCGGTGCGGGGCCGCGTCCGACGCCCGTGGCCAGGGTCCGCGGCTGGTACCGCGGCTTCTGGGCCGCGCTGGAGGGCACCGGCAGGTCACGGAACGGCTCCACCTATTACCTCATCCTGGGCTCCACCCTCGCGTTGACCGCGATCGGCATCCTGATGGTGCTGTCCGCCTCGAGCGTGGAGGCGATCGCGGCGGGGGAGTCGGCCTACACGGCAGCCGGCAAGCAGAGCCTCTTCGCCGGCATCGGCCTGTTCTGCATGTTCGTGCTCTCCCGCGTCAACGTCGTCTGGCTTAAGCGCGGCGCCTGGGCCGCCATCCTGGGGGCCTTTGTCCTGCTGGTCCTGGTGCTTCTGGTGGGCCGGAGCGCACTCGGCAACCAGAACTGGATCGACGTCGGACCCTTCACCTTCCAGCCTTCCGAGGCGGCCAAGCTGGCCCTCGCCCTCTGGATGGCGACGGTGCTGAACGCCAAGGCCAAGCTCCTGCACCAGGCCAAACACGCCCTGATCCCGGTGGTGCTCCCGGGAGCGGCCGGCGTGATCGGCCTGATCCTGTTGGGCAACGACCTGGGCACGGCAATGATCGTCATGCTGATCACGGCCGCCGCGCTCTACTTCGCCGGGGTGCGGCTCTATCTGTTCGGCATCGCCGGGGTGGTACTGGCCGTCGGCACCGCGGTGCTCGCCATCACCAGCCCCAACCGGGTCTGCCGCATCCTGTCCTGGACCGGCCAGACTTGCGCGGACGGCTCGGACGTGAACTACCAGTCCACCAACGGCCTCTACGCCCTGGCGTCCGGCGGCTGGTTCGGCGTGGGGCTGGGCCAGAGCCGGCAAAAATACAGCTGGATTCCGGAAGCCCACAACGACTTCATTTTCGCCATCATCGGCGAGGAGCTCGGCCTGATCGGCACCATCGTCGTCCTGATCCTGTTCGCGATCCTGGGCACGGCGATCTACCGCGTTGTGGTGGCGCAGCAGGGCCTCTTCCACCGGGTCCTCGCCGGCGCCATCATGGTCTGGTTGCTCGGCCAGGCCTCCGTCAACATGGCCGTGGTCACCGGCCTGCTCCCCGTGGTCGGCATTCCGCTGCCGTTCATTTCCTACGGCGGCTCGGCCCTGCTCATGTCGCTGTGTGCCATCGGCGTAGTGTTGTCCTTGGCCCGGGCCCAAATGGCACCGGACATGCAGCCGAAGGGGATGTTCAGGTTCGGGCCCGCCGGGTTCGCCAAAGTACTGCGCAAGCAGGCGGCCGCGCGGCGGGACGCCAAGCGTCCGGCCGGTACCCGCCCCCCATCCCGGAAGCCCCCGGCAGCCAGGGACCAGGCACCTAAAGCCCCGGCAGCCAAAGCCCAGACGTCCAAGGCCCCGGCTGCCAATGACCTGGTCCCTGCGTCCCGCCCACCGGCCGGCAGCACTGCCGTCCGCCGGCCCGGCACCCGGACACCCGCCCCCAAGAACCCCGCACGAAAGCGTACCTAGCCCGCCATGAAGACCGAGTCGTCCTTGTCCGTCGTCCTTGCCGGCGGCGGCACCGCCGGGCACATCAGCCCGCTGCTCGCCATCGCCAACGCCCTGCGTGAGGTCAGGCCCGGCGCGCAGCTGCTCGCCGTCGGCACTCCGGGCGGCATGGAGGCCCGGCTGGTGCCCGCCGCCGGGCTGGACCTGGCCACGGTCAGCCGGGTCCCGTTTCCGCGCAAGCCCTCAATGGAGCTCGTGCGGCTCCCGGGCAAGCTCGCCGCCGCCGTCCGGCAGGCCGGCTCCATCCTCGACGACGCCCGGGCCGACGTTCTCGTCGGCGTCGGCGGCTACGTCTGCACCCCGCTGTACCTTGCCGCGTGGCGCCGCAAAATCCCGATCGTGGTGCACGAGGCGAACACCCGGCCCGGGCTCGCCAACCGCGTCGGAGCCCGGCTGAGCCGCCACGTGGCCGTGGCGTTCGCGGAGACCAGGCTGCGCGGGGCACGGCACGTCGGCATGCCGATGCGCCGCGAGATCTCCGGCCTGGACCGGGCCGCTGCCCGGTCCGCCGCGCGCACCGCGCTCGGCCTCGACCAGGACAAGCCCACCCTGATCGTCACCGGCGGCTCGTCCGGTGCGCAGAGCATCAACCGCGCCATCGCCGCCTCGGTCGACGCCCTGGCCGACGCCGGCATCCAGACCCTGCACATCACCGGGCGCGGCAAGACCGTCCACGACGCCCAGGGCAAACCGCTGGCAGCGCCCGGCTACCGCCAGGTCGAATACGTGGACGGCATGGAACTGGCCTACGCCGCCGCCGACCTCCTGCTGGCCCGCTCCGGCGCCGCGACCGTCTGCGAGGTCGCCGCCGTCGGCGTTCCGGCCGTCTTCGTTCCACTCCCGATCGGCAACGGTGAACAGGCGCTCAACGCCGCCGGCCTGGTCAACACCGGCGCGGCGCTCCTGGTCGAGGACAGCGCTTTCGACGCCGCCTGGATCAGCGGGCACATCATCGCGCTGCTGGGCGACGGCCCCCGGCTGGAGGCCATGGCCGCCGCCGCCGAACAGCTCGGCATCCGGGACGCGGACCGTCGGATGGCCGCCCTCGTCCTCGAAGCCGCGCAGCCCGCGGCCGGCCGCACCCCCGGGCAGCCATGACGGTCATGACCGGGCGACCATGAGCAGGACGGCACAGAACCCCGGGCAACGACCCGGCAGCGACACCAACACGGCAGCGACAGTGAACAGCAGGCAGGAAGCGGTAAAGCAATGACCCAGGCCCAGAACGGCACCCCGCCGGCGGCCCGCACCCAGGACTCCCTGGGCCGCGTGCACTTCATCGGCATCGGCGGGGTGGGGATGTCCGCGGTGGCCCGCATCATGGTGACCCGCGGTATGACGGTGAGCGGTTCGGACGCCAAGGACCTGCCCGTCATGGCCGAGCTCGCCGCGGCCGGCGCGCGGATTGCGGTCGGCTACGACGCGGCGAACCTGGGCGACGCCCAGACCGTCGTCGCAGGCTCAGCCATCCGCCCGGACAACGCCGAGCTGGCCGCGGCCCGCTCCGCCGGGCTGCCCGTGCTGCACCGCTCCGAGGCCCTGGCCGCCACCATGGCGCAGGACACGGCCGTCACCGTCGCCGGTACACACGGCAAGTCCACCACGACGTCGATGATCACGGTGCTCCTGCAGGGCGCCGGCCTGGACCCGTCTTTCGCCATCGGCGCCAACGTCCCCGCCCTGGGCGTCAACGCGGCCTCCGGAGCATCCCCGGTCTTCATCGCTGAAGCCGACGAATCGGACGGCTCCTTCCTGAACTACCGGCCGCAGATCGCGGTCGTGACCAACGTCGAGCCGGACCACCTGGACTTCTACGGGACGGCCGAGGCGGTCTACGCCTCCTTCGACCGCTTCGCCGAACTCCTCCCCGCGGACGGCGTGCTGGTCGCCTGCGCCGACGACGACGGCGCCCGCGCCCTCGCGCTGCGCACCCGGCAGCGGGGCAACACCCGGGTGGTCCTGTACGGCACCGCGGCGGACGCCGACGTGACGCTGCACGACGGCGGCCCGGGCGACGTCTGGATCTCCACCGCGGCGGGGAAATTCGCCGTCGAACTCCAGGTCCCCGGCCGGCACAACGCGCTCAATGCCGCCGCGGCGTTTGCGGTGGCTCTGGAGCTGGGCGTTGCCCCTGAAACGGCCGCCGGCGCGCTGGCCACCTTCTCCGGCGCCTCGCGCCGCTTTGAATTCAAGGGCGCCGGCCGCGGTGTGCGCGTCTACGACGACTACGCCCACCACCCCACCGAGGTGCGGGCGGCCCTCGCCGCGGCCCGCTCGGTGGCCGGCGACCACCGGGTCCACGTGCTGTTCCAGCCGCACCTGTTTTCCCGGACCCGGGAGTTCGCGCACGAGTTCGCGGAGGCCCTGAACGCGGCGGACACCGCCCTGTTGCTCGACATCTACCCGGCCCGCGAGGATCCCATTCCCGGCGTCACCAGCCAGCTCATCGCCGACCACCTGGGCGCCGGCGGACGGCTCGTCGGCCCCGGCGAGGAGGCCGTCCGGGCCGTGCTCGAGGCTGCCGCGCCGGGGGACATTGTGCTCACAGCCGGCGCAGGCGACGTGACCGCCTACGGCCCGCGCATCGTCGACGCACTGACCCTCGGGGCGCCGGATGCCTAGCACGCGCCGGCCCGCCTACCCGTCCGGGCCGCGCGGCTCCGCTTCCGGCCGGCCGGCAGCCGGGCAGGAGGACGTCATCTCGGCGTCCAAGGCCGATCCGGCAGCCGGGGATCCGGCAGCGCCCAAGCCGTCCGCCCCGACACCCTCAGCCGTTGACGCGGCCGGGACCGGCGGAACAGGCCCGCAACGCGGCAACGTGCTCGCCTTCCCGGAACCGAAGGCGAAGCGGCGCCGCCGGATCATCATCAGCACGGTCGCGGCGATCGCCCTGCTGGCTGCGGCGGTCGTGGCGGCGGCCATTTACTCGCCGTGGCTCGCGGTCCACACGGTCACCGTGCAGGGCACCCGGATGCTCACCGCGGACCAGGTCAAGGCGGCCCTGGCGCCGCTGCAGGGCAAGCCCCTGCCGCAAATCAGCGATGACGAGGTGGGCCGGCTGTTGCGGCCGCTGGTCCAGGTCAAGGCGGTCACCACGCAAGCCCGGCCGCCCTCAACGCTGCAGGTGCGGATCACCGAGCGCGTCCCGGTGGCGCTGGTGAAGCAGGGGCAGGCCTACCAGCTGGTGGACGTCGACGGCGTCCAGCTGGGCACGACCAAGGATCCCGCGTCGATCAAGCTTCCGGTGATCGACAGCGGCCGGGGCGCACTGCCCAAGGACCTGTTCCACGCCGTCACCGCGGTGCTCGGTGCGCTCCCGCCGGATGTCCTGGCCCGGCTTTCCGATGCCTCGGCCAAATCCGCGGACGCCGTCGAACTCAAGCTGGTGGACGGCCGGACGATTGTCTGGGGCAACGCGGGGGACAAGGAACTCAAAGCCAGGGTGCTCTCGGCCCTGCTGAAGGCGCCTGCGGATCCGAAAAATCCGGTGGCGGTGTACGACGTGAGCGTGCCGCGCCACCCGGTCACCCGATAGCTCCCCATCACCTACCCCGGTCCGCGGCCGGGCGGTGGTCACCATGGTGCCGCCGCGGGGACGCGGCGGCGCCGATCAGCGGCGAAAAAGCAGAATCAGAGGGCATTTTTCCGGTATTCCCGCGACACGCGGAGCCGGTTATTGAATGTCCCCGGCATAGGAAATAGCGTCACAGACATGAGTTACTTGACATAACTATAACCTTCAACTGGAAGGTTAAGGTTCAAAGCTTCAAGCTCGACTCCATCAGTTTTCGCAATAGAACACGAACAAGGGACACGTAACGTGGCAGCTCCGCAGAATTACTTGGCCGTCATCAAGGTCGTCGGCATCGGCGGCGGTGGCGTGAACGCAGTCAACCGCATGATCGAGGTGGGTCTTCGCGGCGTCGAATTCATCGCCATCAACACGGACGCCCAGGCGCTGTTGATGTCCGATGCGGACGTCAAGCTCGACGTCGGACGTGAGCTGACCCGCGGCCTGGGAGCCGGTGCGAATCCTGAGGTAGGCCGGCAGGCAGCCGAGGACCACGCCGACGAGATCGAAGAGGTTATCCGAGGCGCAGACATGGTCTTCGTCACCGCCGGCGAAGGCGGCGGCACCGGCACCGGCGGCGCGCCCGTCGTGGCCCGCATCGCCCGCTCGCTGGGTGCGCTGACCATCGGCGTCGTCACCCGCCCGTTCACCTTCGAGGGGCGCCGCCGCGCCGGCTCCGCCGAAGCCGGCATCGACGCGCTGCGCGACGAGGTCGACACCCTGATCGTGATCCCGAATGACCGGCTGCTGTCCATCAGCGACCGCAACGTCTCCGTGCTGGACGCCTTCCGCTCCGCCGACCAGGTCCTGTTGTCCGGTGTCCAGGGCATCACCGACCTGATCACCACCCCGGGCCTGATCAACCTTGACTTCGCGGACGTCAAGTCCGTGATGCAGGGTGCGGGTTCCGCGCTGATGGGCATCGGCTCGGCCCGCGGCGAAGACCGCGCCGTCAAGGCTGCGGAGCTGGCCATCGCCTCGCCGCTGCTGGAAGCCTCCATCGACGGCGCCCATGGCGTCCTGCTCTCCATCCAGGGCGGCTCGGACCTCGGACTCTTCGAAATCAACGAGGCCGCCCGCCTGGTGCAGGAAGTGGCCCACCCGGAGGCCAACATCATCTTCGGTGCCGTGATTGACGACGCGCTCGGGGACGAAGCCCGCGTAACGGTGATCGCTGCCGGGTTCGACGACGTCAAGGCCACCTCGCCCTCGATGGACCAGTCCCAGCCGGCCCCGGCCCGTCCTGCCGCGCCCGCACCGGCTCCGGCCCAGGCTCCCGCCGCGGCGCCGGTCCAGCCGCTGCACGCCGGCGTCGGCGCGTCCGGGCTCAGCAACTGGGGCCAGCAGCGCCCCTCGGCCGTCCCGGCCGACTCGGGCTTTGACGTGGACCTTCCCTCCGTCGTCGAGCCGGACCTCTCCGGCCGCCACTCGGATGACCTCGACGTGCCGGACTTCCTGAAGTAGGCCGTCGCTTTCACAAACCAGCACCAAGCACCATGGCACTGCCCTGACGGCAGTGCCATGGTGCTTTCGCGGGGGTTACGGTAGTCGATATGGGTTTTCTAATGTTTGCGGTTCCTGAAGTGGCGGTGTGCTGAGTGTTTTCCTGGCGAGCTGAGGTGCGGCCCGGCATCTGGGTGGCGTTCACGAACGTAGCGGCGGGCAACCTGGCGCTCCATGTCGGCGACGACCCGGTGCAGGTGCACCGCCGCCGGGAACGGCTCGAACAAGCCGCCGGGGTGGGCCCCCGCCGCTTCCAGTTCATGAACCAGGTGCACGGCAATGCAGTGGCAGTCGTTGGCGGAGGCACCCCGGCCGGGGAACCTGACCCGCCGGCTGCCGATGCCCCCACCGCCGACGCCATGGTGTCCGCCGGCGGGGCGCTGGCGGTTATGGTGGCGGACTGCGTGCCGATTGTCCTGGTGGGGGAGCGCGCGGCGGGCAGTGACGCTGCGCCCGTGTTCGGCGTCGTCCACGCCGGCCGGCCGGGCCTGGCCGCCGGGGTGGTTCCCGCCGCGGTGGCGCAAATGCGTGAACACGGAGCCACCGGGATCAGCGCGTGGATCGGCCCGTCCATCTGCGGTCAGTGCTACGAGGTGCCGGACAGCATGCGCGCGGAGGTTGCGGGGTCCGTTCCGGCGGCCTGGTGCACCACGGCCCAGGGCGCGCCCGGACTGGATCTGCCGGCCGGTGTCCGCAGCCAGCTTGCGGCCGAGGGTGTCGCCGTCGAGTATTCCGGCGGTTGCACCCGGGAAGACGCAGAGCTGTACTCATACCGGCGCGACGGCCGCACCGGCCGTTTCGCGGGCCTGGTCTGGACCGCCTCGCCCGCCGGGGCCCTCACATGACGGTGCCCGCAGCGGACGCTGCTCCGGCGGACCCAAGATCCGCCCAGCTGCGCGAACGCCTTGACGCGGTCCGGCAGCGGATCGACGACGCCGTGGCCGCCGCCGGGCGCCAGTCCACTCCGGAGCTGATCGTGGTCACCAAATTCCACCCGGCCGAGGACGTCGCGCGGCTGGCCGCGCTCGGCGTCACCGATGTCGGCGAAAACCGGGACCAGGAAGCGGCAGGGAAGGCCGCGGCGCTGCAGGAGCTGGACCTGCGCTGGCATTTCATCGGCCAGCTGCAAAGCAACAAGGCCAAATCCGTCGTCAGGTACGCCCACTCGGTGCACTCCGTGGACCGGCCCCAGCTGGTCGCTGCACTGGCCAGGGCGCTCCGCGCGGAGCAGGAACGCACCGGCCGCGGAGACCTCGACTGCTTCATCCAGGTCAGCCTGGACGACGACGCCGACGGGCACCGCGGCGGCGCCCTGCCCGCGGAGGTCCCGGAGCTGGCCGCGCAGCTCGCAGCGGCCGCCGGACTCCGGCTGGCCGGCGTGATGGCCGTGGCGCCCCTTGGCGCAGCACCGGAGGCGGCGTTCCAAAAACTGGCGGAGATCTCCGCCCGGCTCCGCGCCGAGCACCCGCAGGCTACCGGCATTTCCGCCGGAATGAGCCAGGACCTGGAAGCGGCCATCCGGTTCGGGGCGACACACCTTCGAATTGGTTCCGATATTCTCGGTCCGCGCCCGGCGTTGCGGTAGGTTCAACGTATTGGAAGGTAATGGCGGGGATTCCAATGCAGTGAATTCAAAGCAGTGACTCCCACACGGTCACGTCACTGAGCGGCCCGCATACGGACACGATTAGGAGTCGACCATGGCTGGCGCTCTGCGCAAGACAATGATCTATCTTGGGCTCGCTGACGGCGACGAACACTACGAGTCCGAGCATCACACACCGCACAAGGATGAGGACGAATCCATGGAGCACGACCGCGAGGAGCGCCGTGCGCCGGCGCCCGTCCGCGAAGTCCCCAGGGAAGAGCCCTACGCCGCTGAAGAGGAATACCGCGCACCCGTGACACCCATCAAGCGAGCGGCCGCGAGCCGCGAAGAAACCACCGGCCTGCGGCAGATCACGACGATCCACCCGCGGTCCTACAACGACGCCAAGCTCATCGGTGAAAGCTTCCGTGACGGCATCCCCGTCATCATGAACGTCACCGACATGGGCGAAGCGGACGCGAAGCGCCTGGTCGACTTCTCGGCCGGCCTGGTGTTCGGCCTGCGCGGCAGCATCGAACGGGTGACCAACAAGGTGTTCCTGCTCTCGCCGTCGTATGTCGAAGTGATCGGCGACGACAAGAAGATCAGCGAGACGCAGGCCAGCTTCTTCAACCAGAGCTAGTCCAGGAATCCGTCCGGATGCCAGGCAGGGATACCTGCCTGGCATCCGTGCTGGGTGATCCGTGTTGGAATAGACGTGTTGGAATAGATGCGACCACCTGCCAGGCTACTGCGGTATCCGGAATGATCATGGAGATATGAGTTAACTCATGGGAATTGTTTTCGGACTTGTCTATATCGCACTGCTGCTATTTTTTGTGGCCCTCATCATCCGCCTGATCTTCGACTGGGTGCAGATGTTCGCCCGCAGCTGGCGTCCCCACGGCGTGGCGCTCGTCACCGCACACGCTGTGTACTCGGTCACAGACAGGCCACTCAAGCTGCTCGGCCGGGTCCTCCCGCCGCTGCGGCTCGGCGGAATCTCGCTGGATCTCGCGTTCCTGGTGCTGTTCATCGCCGTCTCGGTGGCCATGGGTATTGCCCGGTACTTCACCTACGCGCAGCCGATCGCCGCATAACCTGGGCGCCGGACCAGGTCCGCCGCCAAAAAGATAAAAACTCCGGTTTGACACTGCGGTGTTGAATTAGAGGAACCAGACCATATTTAGGTACCGTAGTTTTGACGGCCGGAAGGCCTACTGACTAACTAGACCAACGAGGTGACCAGATGGCTTTGACGCCAGAAGACGTTGTCAACAAGCGCTTTCAGCCGACCAAGTTCCGCGAAGGCTACGACCAGGACGAGGTTGATGACTTCCTGGACGAGATCGTCGTCGAACTGCGACGCCTGAACCAGGAGAACGACGAGCTGCGCAAGAAGCTCGCCGAAGCCGGTTCCGGCACGGCCGCCAGCTCCGCTGCTGGCGCTCCCGTCGTGGAGAAGGTGCCGGCACCCGTCAAGGCCGAGAAGGAAGACCGCGCCAAGGCAGAAGCCGAGGCCAAGGCCGCCGAAGCCGCCGAAGCTGCCAAGAAGAAGGAAGCCGACAAGGCTCCCGCTCCGGCACCTGCCCCGGCACCCGTTGCTGCGTCCGCGTCCGCCGAGTCCGCCGCCGGCCTGCTGGCCATGGCGCAGCAGATGCACGACAAGCACGTCGCCGACGGCGAACAGCAGCGCGACAAGATCATCGCCGAGGCGCAGATCGAAGCCAGCAGCCTGGTCAACGACGCGCAGGAAAAGTCCCGCAAGATCCTCGGCGCCCTCGAACAGCAGCGGTCCGTGCTGGAGCGCAAGGTCGAGCAGCTGCGCGGCTTCGAGCGCGACTACCGGTCCCGCCTGAAGGCCTACATCGAAGGCCAGCTGCGTGACCTGGATGCCCGTGGTTCGGTGGCGGCCCCCGAGGTCGAAGCCAGCTAGGACGTTTTACACGTATTCTGAAAGCCGGTGGCTGAGGACTCCTCGGCCGCCGGCTTTTGGCATTAACCCGGACGAAAGCACTATGACTGACGCACCAACCCCAGACGCCGCCCAGCCCGCGGACGCCGTGCAGCCCGCCGATGCCCAGCCGGCGGAGGCCGTGCAGCCGCCGGCGCGCAAACCGCGGCGCGCCCTGCTGCTGACCCTGTTCGCCGGATTCGCGGTGTTCGCCTACGTGTTCGACCAGCTGACCAAACTCTGGGTCACGGGCACCATGACCGAGGGCGAACGCATCCCGGTGCTCCCGCCGCTGCTGCACTGGTACTACATTCGTAACTCCGGCGCCGCCTTCTCGATCGGCGAGAACGTCACCTGGGTGTTCACCATCATCATGGCGGCCGTCTCCGTCGCGATCCTGCTGCAGCTGCGCAGGCTCGGGTCCGCCTCGTGGGCGCTGGCGCTGGGGCTGCTACTCGGCGGCGCGCTGGGCAACCTGACCGACCGGCTGTTCCGTGAGCCCTCGTTCGCGATGGGCCACGTGGTGGACTTCATCCAGCTGCCCAACTTCGCGATCTTCAACATCGCCGATTCGGCCGTGGTGTCCGCGGTGGTGATCATCTGCCTGCTCACGCTGCGCGGCATCGGCCTCGACGGCTCCCGCCTCAACCAGCGCCAGGACAAGGCAGCCACCGGCGCGCCCGCGCCGGAGCCCACCACACCGGACCACACCGGGAACGGCCACAATGTCTGAGCCCGGCCCGGCACCGGAGCAGGCACGCCGGCACTTCAGCATCCCGGCCGAACTCGCCGGCACCCGGGTGGACGCGGGGCTGGCGAAACTGATGGAGATTTCCCGGTCCCAGGCCGCGACGCTGATCGCCGAAGGCCATGTCAGCAGCCACGGCAAGCCCGTGGGGAAGTCCCTCAAGCTCAGCGCCGGCGGCGAGCTCGACGTCGTCGTCCCGGAGCGCCGGGACCCGCTGGAAGTTGTGGAGGAAGTTGTGGAAGGTCTGAAGATCCTGTTGGACGACGAAGAGTTCGTCGTCGTGGACAAACCCGTCGGGGTGGCCGCCCACCCGTCGCCGGGCTGGGTCGGGCCCACCGTCGTCGGCGGCCTCGCCGGCGCCGGCTACCGGATCTCCACCTCCGGTTCGCCGGAACGCGCCGGGATTGTGCACCGGCTCGACGTCGGCACCTCCGGCGTGATGGTGGTGGCCAAGACCGAGAACGCCTACACGGCGCTCAAGCGGGCCTTCAAGGAACGCACCGTGGACAAGGTGTACCACGCCGTCGTGCAGGGCCTGCCGGACCCGCTGGCCGGCACCATCGATGCGCCGATCGGCCGGCATCCCGGCCACGACTGGCGCTTCGCCGTGATCGAGGACGGCCGCGACTCGGTGACCCATTACGAGGTGCTCGAAGCCTTCGGGAAGGCCTCGCTCGTGGAGGTGCACCTGGAAACCGGCCGCACCCACCAGATCCGGGTGCATTTCTCCGCGCTGCGCCATCCCTGCGCCGGCGACCTGACCTACGGGGCCGATCCGCGGCTGGCCGCCACCCTGGGCCTGACCCGGCAGTGGCTGCACGCCCGGCAGTTGTCCTTCGACCACCCGCGGACGGGGGAACGGGTCACCGTGACCAGCGAGTACCCGCAGGACCTCAGGTACGCCCTTGAGGTGCTGGAGTCCGGCAACGCCTAAGCGGCGGTCCGCCCCGCCGTCGTGCCGGGCACGTCAGTGTCCGTGCCCGGCACTAGAATGATTCGGTGACTTCCAGCAACAACTCGTTCGTCCACCTCCACAACCACACCGAATACTCCATGTTGGACGGTGCGGCGCGCCTCGGGGAACTCTTCGATGAGACCGAGCGGCTGGGCATGCCGGCGCTGGCCACCACGGACCACGGCTACCTCTTCGGGGCGTTCGACTTCTGGAAGCGGGCCACGGACAAGGGCATCAAGCCGATTATCGGCGTCGAGGCCTATGTCACGCCGGGCACCGCGCGCACCGACAAGACCAGGGTGCGCTGGGGCGAAGAGAACCAGCGCAAGGACGACATCTCCGGCGGCGGCGCCTACACGCACATGACGCTGCTCAGCTACAACAACGTGGGCATGCGGAACCTGTTCCGGGCCTCCTCGATCGCCTCCCTGGACTCGGTCTTCGGCAAGTGGCCGCGGCTGGACCGCGAGCTGCTGAACACGTACTCCGAGGGCCTCATCGCCACCACCGGCTGCCCGTCCGGCGAGGTCCAGACGAGGCTGCGGCTCGGGCAGTACCGCGAGGCCCTCGAGGCCGCGGCCGAGTTCCGCGACATCTTCGGTGCCGAGAACTACTTCTGCGAACTCATGGACCACGGCCTGGACATTGAACGCCGCGTCACCGGCGACCTGCTGCGCCTGGCCAAGGAACTGAACCTGCCGCTGGTGGCCACCAACGACCTGCACTACACCCACGAGCACGACGCCAAGGCGCACGAGGCGCTGCTGGCCATCCAGTCCGGCTCGACCCTGCTGGAACCCACCTACGACAACGGCGGCTCGCGCTTCGCATTCTCCGGCAGCGGCTACTACCTGAAGTCCCCGCAGGAAATGCGGGAACTGTTCCGCGACCACCCGGACGCCTGCGACAACACACTGCTGATTGCCGAACGCTGCGAGGTGTCCTTCAACACCGGCGCCAACTACATGCCCCGGTTCCCCTGCCCGGAAGGGGAGGACGAAACGTCCTGGCTGGTCAAGGAAGTGGACAAGGGCCTCCACTACCGGTATCCGCAGGGCATCCCGGACAAGGTCCGCCAGCAGGCCGACTACGAGCTGGAGGTCATCACCTCGATGGGCTTCCCAGGCTACTTCCTGGTGGTTGCCGACTTCATCAACTGGGCCAAGAACAACGGCATCCGGGTGGGTCCCGGACGTGGCTCGGGTGCAGGCTCCATGGTGGCGTACGCCATGCGCATCACCGACCTGGACCCCCTGCACCACGGGCTGATCTTCGAGCGCTTCCTGAACCCGGACCGCGTCTCCATGCCCGACTTCGACGTCGACTTCGATGACCGGCGCCGCTCGGAAGTGATCGACTACGTGACACGCAAGTACGGCGACGAACGCGTCGCCATGATCGTCACCTACGGCACCATCAAGACCAAGCAGGCGCTCAAGGACTCCTCCCGCGTGCTGGGCTACCCCTTCAGCATGGGCGAGCAGCTGACCAAGGCCCTGCCGCCGGCGGTGATGGCCAAGGACATCCCGCTGGCGGACATCCAGAACCCCGAGGCCAAGCGCTACGGCGAGGCCGGCGACTTCCGGCAGCTGATCAGCACCGACCCCGAAGCCGCGAAAGTCTTCGAGACCGCGCTGGGCATTGAGGGCCTGAAACGGCAATGGGGCGTCCACGCCGCCGGCGTCATCATGTCCTCGGACCCCATCATCGACGTCATCCCGATCATGCGCCGTTTCCAGGACGGCCAGGTCATCACGCAGTTCGACTACCCGACCTCCGAGGGCCTCGGCCTTATCAAGATGGACTTCCTGGGCCTGCGGAACCTGACGATCATTTCCGACGCCCTGGAAAACATCAAAATGAACCGCGGGATCGACCTCGACCTCGAGTCCCTGGCCCTCGACGACGCCGCCTCCTACGAACTGCTGGCCCGCGGCGACACGCTCGGCGTGTTCCAGCTCGACGGCGGCCCCATGCGGTCCCTGCTCAAGCTGATGAAGCCTGACAACTTCGAAGACATCTCCGCCGTGCTGGCGCTCTACCGACCGGGACCGATGGGCGCCAACGCGCACACCGATTATGCGCTGCGCAAGAACAAGATCCAGGAAGTCATCCCGATCCACCCCGAACTCGAGGAGCCGCTCGCCGAGATCCTTGGCGGCACCTACGGCCTGATCGTGTACCAGGAGCAGGTGATGGCGGTGGCGCAGAAGCTCGCCGGCTACACCCTGGGCCAGGCCGACATCCTGCGGCGCGCCATGGGCAAGAAGAAGAAATCCGAGCTGGACAAGCAGTTCGCCGGCTTCTCCCAGGGCATGCAGGACAACGGCTACTCGATGGCCGCGGTCAAGACCCTCTGGGACATCCTGCTGCCCTTCTCCGACTACGCCTTCAACAAGGCGCACTCGGCCGCGTACGGCGTGATCTCCTACTGGACCGCCTACCTGAAGGCGCACTACGCGCCGGAATACATGGCCGCGCTGCTGACTTCCGTGGGCGACGACAAGGACAAGTCGGCGATCTACCTCAATGAGTGCCGCCGCATGGGCATCACGGTGCTCCCGCCGGACGTCAACGAATCGGCGCTTAACTTCACCCCGGTGGGCAATGACATCCGCTTCGGCATGGGGGCGATCCGCAACGTAGGCGCCAACGCCGTCGACGCGATGGTGGCTGCGCGCGAACGCGAAGGCGCCTACACCTCCTTCAAGGACTACCTGATGAAGGTGCCGGCGGTGGTCTGCAACAAGCGCACCATCGAATCGCTGATCAAGGCCGGCGCCTTCGACTCGCTGGGCCACCACCGCCGGGCCCTGGCCATGATCCACGAAGAAGCCATCGACTCGGTCATCACGCTCAAGCGCAACGAGGCGATCGGCCAGTTCGACCTGTTCGCCGGCATCGACGACACCGAGTCGGAATCCTCGCTGAGCATCGAGATCCCCGAGCTGCCCGAATGGGAGAAAAAGGACAAGCTCTCCTTCGAGCGCGACATGCTGGGCCTCTACGTCTCGGACCACCCGCTGCAGGGCCTTGAAGGGCTGCTGAGCCAGCACGCCGACCAGTCCATCACCTCGATCATCGCCGAGGACGGGCCGCACGACGGCGCCATCATCACCATCGCGGGCATGATCACCTCGCTCAGCCGGCGGATCGCCAAGGCCAGCGGCAACGCCTACGCCCGGGCCGAGATCGAAGACCTCGGCGGCTCGGTGGAAGTGATGTTCTTCGGGCAGGTCTACGGCCCGATCGCCTCCGTGCTGGCCGAGGACCTGATCGTCGTCGTCAAGGGACGGCTGCAGCGCCGCGACGACGGCGCAGTGGCCCTGAACTGCATGGAACTGTCGGTACCCGACCTCAGCGAGGGCCTGGACGGGCCGCTGGTGATCACCATGCCGACGCACAAGGCCACCGAGGCCGTGGTGAACGAACTCGGGGAGGTGCTCCGGACGCACCGCGGCAAGTCCGAGGTCCGGCTGCACCTGCACGGCGACTCCCGGGTGGAGGTCATGGGACTGCCCGTGCATCTGCGCGTCAACCCCAGCCCGTCCCTGTTCGGCGACCTCAAGGTGCTGCTGGGCCCGACCTGCCTGGACAGCTGAGCCTGCCCGTTTCGATGGTTCCCTGCCCGCTCGACGACGGTAAACGTGCCGCGGGCCGCTGACCGTCGAATCGGGCGGCCTGCGGCCTAGATTTCGTAGTCGAGCGGCACCGGCTGGCTGTAGCTGCCACCGTGGTAAAGCAGCGGTGCGCTGTCGCCGCCGAGCGCGCCGTCGACCACCTCGACGACCACCACGGCGTTGTTCTCGAAGGAGAGCCGCATCTGGATCTTGCCGATCAGCCAGCCGGTCACGTCCTTGAGGATGGGGACCTCGTGCGGGCCCAGCGCCCAGTGGTCACCCTCGAACCGGTTGCTGGTGCGGGCAAACCGGTCGGCGAGCTCCTGGTTCTCCAGCCCGAGCATATGCACTCCGATGTAGGCGGAATTCGCGACGGCGGGCCAGGAGCGGGAGGTCCGGGCCATGTTGAAGGTGAACCGCGGCGGCTTGGCCGAGAGGGACGCCACCGAGGTGGCGGTGAAACCGTAGGGCACGCCGTCGTAGTTCACGGTGATGATGGCGACTCCGGCCGCGTGGCGGCGGAACATTTCCTTGAACGTTCCTTCGAAGGCTTCTTCGGCTGAGGCCACTGTGGTTCATCTCCCTGCTGTTCTGCGACTGGTGCTCACTGCCAGCGTATTCCTGCGGGCGCCGCCCGCGGTATTCGGCCGGCGCCCAGGAGGCGTCCGGGCGTCACGTGCCCTGCGGCGGCGTAATGTCCGGCGCCGCCGGATCCTTTGTTAAGGTTTGTTGCATGACACAACCTGCGGTGCACGTGCCCGTTGACGACTACGACGGCGCCCCCGCGCACGCCGCACCCCGGCGGCCCGGGCGCGCCGTGCCGTGGACGGGGCTGGCCGTGATCGCCGCGGCGGGCCTCCCGGTCGGCCTGCTGTGGTGGCTCCTGGCGCCGACCGGCCTGAACCTCCTCACCCGGGACCCCGCCCTCGCCACCGGCAGCAACCCCGAGACCTGGCTGCCCCGCGACCTCGTCCTGGCCGGGTTGTTCCTGCTGGTCGGCTGCCTGTCCGGGGTGCTTATTGCCGGGAACCGGCCCGCGCGGCTGGGAACCGCGACGGTGGTCCTGGCCGTCGCCGCAGGTGCCGCGGGTGCCTTGCTGGCGTGGGGGACCGGGGTGTTCGCCGGCAGTGTGTGGGGCGCCGCGGAGGACACCTCGGCCAGCGCCAGCATCGCGTTTTCGCTGCGCGCTTACGCCATGCTGGCCATCTGGCCGGCCGCCGTCGCCCTGGCGATCTTCCTCGCCACCGTTTTCGGCCACTCCGAGCCGAACCAGGCGCCCGGGCCGCAGGCCTGACACAGCGTCCTCCGGACGCCCGGGACGCTCCGGGCGGGGTGCCGCGTAACAGCGTCCGGGCCCGGCCCGGCCGGCGCGTAAAATGGATGCGTGACCCCCACTGCTGACAGCCCCGTACCTTCCGCCTCCCTGCCCACGGCGCCCGCCACCCTCGACTTCCGCACCGTGGACGTGCGCGGGCAGCGGCTGTCCCTCGCCGGGCTCCGCGCCGCCGTCCCGCGGGCGCAGCACGGCACCGTGGCCGATGCCGAGCAAAAGGTCCTGGACATTATTTCAGCGGTCCGGAGCCGCGGCTTCGAGGCGCTGCGCGAGCTGGCACTGAACTTCGACGGCGTCGACCAGGCCCACCCGCGCGTCCCCGCCGGGGCCCTCAAGGCCGCGCTGGACGGGCTGGACCCGGCCGTGCGCGCCGCCCTGGAGGAGTCCATCAGCCGGGCACGCCGCTTCGCCGATGCGCAGCGGCCGGCAGACACCGACGTTGAACTCGGCGAAGGCGCCGTGGTCAGCCAGAAGTGGGTCCCGGTGGCCCGCGTCGGGCTGTACGTCCCGGGCGGCCTGGCGGTCTACCCTTCGTCCGTCATCATGAACGTCGTCCCGGCGCTGGCCGCCGGCGTGGAGTCGATCGCGCTGGCCTCGCCGCCGCAAAAAGACTTCGGCGGACTGCCGCACCCCACGATCCTGGCGGCCGCGTGCCTGCTGGGCATCGAGGAGGTCTACGCAATCGGCGGCGCCCAGGCCATCGCCGCGTTCGCCTACGGCATCCCCGGCGGCACCGGTAACTCCGACGACGGCACCGACGCCGGCATCGACCCGGTCGACGTCGTCACCGGGCCGGGAAACATCTTCGTCGCCACCGCCAAGCGGCTGGTCAAGGGCGTCGTGGGCATCGACTCCGAGGCCGGAACTACCGAGATTGCCATCCTGGCCGACGCCACGGCCCGGCCCGGGCTGGTCGCAGCCGACCTGATCAGCCAGGCCGAGCACGATCCGCAGGCCGCGTCCGTGCTGATCACCGACTCCGAGGAGCTGGCCGCCGCCGTCCGCCGCGAACTCGGCATCCAGGCGGCCGCGACCAAGCACAGCGCCCGCGTGTGCCAGGCCCTGTCCGGTCCGCAGTCCGGCGTCGTCCTGGTCGAGGACCTTGAGCAGGGCATCGCCGCCTGCGACGCCTACGCCGCCGAACACCTGGAAATCATGACGGCGGACGCCGCCGGAGTGGCCGCACGGATCCGGAACGCCGGCGCAATCTTCGTGGGCGACTACAGTCCCGTCAGCCTGGGGGACTACTGCGCGGGCTCCAACCACGTGCTGCCCACCAGCGGCACGGCTGCGTTCTCCTCCGGGTTGAACGTGACCACCTTCCTTCGCGCCATCCAGGTGATCAACTACAGCCGGGGCGCGCTGGAGGAGGTCAGCGGGCACATTGTCAGCCTCTCCGGCGCCGAGGACCTGCCGGCGCACGGCCAGGCCGTCACGGCACGGTTCGCCGCAGGGGCGTAAACCGGGCGCCGGGCGCCAGGCCGGAGCAGCGCCCGACCACAACATGTAGTAATTACAGGCTTGTTATTCAGCAACATCTAGTCGTAAACTGATCCCGGAAGCGCCATCACGGTGCTCCGGCGCTGTGATGGTGTCCAGGCTTGCGGCAGGGAGGAACCGACGTGTATTGCCCGTTCTGTCGTAACCCTGATTCGCGCGTGGTGGACAGCCGCATCGCCGACGACGGTTCCGCCATCCGGCGCCGCCGGCAGTGCCCCGAATGCGGGCGCCGGTTCACCACCGTGGAAACCACCAGCCTCACCGTCATCAAGCGCTCCGGCGTCGGCGAGCCGTTCAGCCGCAGCAAGGTCATCAACGGCGTGCGGAAGGCCTGCCAGGGCCGCCCCGTCACGGAAGACGACCTGGCCATGCTGGCGCAGGAAGTCGAAGAGACCATCCGGGCCTCCGGCGCCGCAGAGATCGACGCCCACGAGGTGGGCCTCGCCATCCTCAACCCCCTCCAGCGCCTCGATGAGGTGGCCTACCTGCGCTTTGCCAGCGTGTACCAGGCCTTTGAATCGCTGGAAGACTTCGAGTCCGCCATCGCCTTGCTCCGCCACGAGGCGGAGACCAAGGGGCGCGAAGGCAAGAACTCGCAGAAGAGCCCGCTCTAGGCTCAGCCAAGCTCCGGTGGTGGCAGCGGAGGGGAAGCCGCGGCCACCACCGGCTCCAAGTCTTGCGTGCGGGGCTACTTGGCCAGTTTGTGCGTCAGGGCGACCTCGATCGCCGCGCCCACGATGCCGGCGTCGTTCTTCAGCTCGGCCGGAACAATGGGCGTGCGCAGCGACATGTGGGGCAGGTACTCGTCGGCGCGCTTGGAGATGCCGCCGCCCACGATGAACAGTTCCGGTGAGAAGAGGAACTCGACGTGGGAGAAGTAGCGCTGCAGCAGCACGCTGTATTCGGCCCAGCTCAGGCCGTCCCGCTCACGGGCGACGGCGGAGGCCTTGCTTTCGGCGTCGAAGCCGTCGATTTCGAGGTGGCCCAGTTCGGCGTTCGGGACGAGTTTGCCGTCGAAGATGAAGGCGGAGCCGATGCCGGTGCCCAGCGTAATGACCAGGACGGTGCCCGAGATCCCTTCGCCGGCACCGTAGCGGGCTTCGGCCAGGCCGGCGGCGTCGGCGTCGTTGATAACCTCAACCGGGCGGCCGAGGCGCGCCGTCAGCAGGGCATCGATGTCCAGGTTCAGCCAGGAGTTGTCCACGTTCGCCGTCGAGTGCACGACGCCGTGCTGGATGATGCCCGGGAAGGTCACGCCGACCGGGGAGTCGGGAGCCGGGGCGTCGGGACGCTTGGAGAGCTCCGTGACGACCTGCGCGACAACTTCAGCGACGGCTTCCGGGGTGGACGGCTGCGGGGTGGGGACGCGGAGCCGGTCGCCCACCAGCTTGCCCTTCTTCAAGTCGACGATGCCGCCCTTAATGCCGGTGCCACCGATGTCGATGCCGATCAGCGGTGCGTTCTTCTTCGACTTCTCGTCCTTCTTGGCCAATGGGCTTCCGTTCGTGGCAGGGGCGGGGTGGGTCTTCGGGTATTTTGCGGGTGTTGCGGGGATCAGGGGAGGGTCAGGACCTCGGCGCCGGACTCCGTGACCAGCAGCGTGTGCTCGAACTGCGCAGTCCGTTTGCGGTCACGCGTCACGACCGTCCAGTCGTCAGCCCACATGTCCCACTCGACCGTGCCCAGCGTCAGCATGGGCTCGATCGTGAAGACCATGCCGGCCTCAATGACGGTGTTGTACGCCGGTGCGGCGTCGTAGTGCGGGATGATGAGGCCGGTGTGGAAAGCCTCGCCGACGCCGTGGCCGGTAAAGTCCCGGACGACGCCGTAGCCGAAGCGCTTGGCGTAGGACTCGATGGTCCGCCCGATTACGTTGATTTCGCGGCCCGGGGCCACCGCCCGGATGGCGCGGCGCAGCGACTCTTCGGTGCGTTCGACCAGCAGCCGGGACTCCTCGTCGACGTCGCCCACCAGGAAGGTGTAGTTGGTGTCGCCGTGCACGCCGCCGATGAACGCCGTGATGTCGATGTTGAGGATGTCGCCGTCCTGGACCACGGTGCTGTCCGGGATGCCGTGGCAGATGACTTCGTTGAGCGAGGAGCACAGGGATTTGGGGAAGCCGCGGTAGCCCAGGGTGGACGGGTACGCCTGGTGGTCGAGGAGGAACTCATGCCCCACCTTGTCCAGCTGGTCCGTGGTGACGCCGGGGGCAATGTGCTTGCCGACCTCGACGATCGCCTGCGCTGCAATCCGCGAGGCGATCCGGATCTTCTCGATGGTCTCTGCGGACTTGACCTCTGAGCCGGTGAACTTGGCCGGTGCGGGCTTGCCGACGTATTCGGGGCGCGGGATGGACGCCGGCACGGCAAGCTGGGGGCTGACTGTTCCCGGGACAAGGGTGCCGATGGGTGCAGTCGAGGTGAGGGAAGGCATAGATTGATTCTATAAGCCCCCGGGCGCAGCCCGGAAAATACAGCGGAAAATACAGCCGGAAAAGACAGTCGAAAGCAACCGGCGGGCACACCCGAAAGGACCACCGATGACCGAATACTGGTACAACGTCAACACCCACGAGATCGAGGAAGACGCGATGTCCGACTGGAGCCAGCTGATCGGCCCCTACAAGACCCGCGAGGAAGCCGAACACGCCCTTGAAAAGGTCAAGGCCCGCAACGAGGCCTGGGAAAAGGGCGACGAGGACTAGCGGAGACTCCGGCTAGAAAGAGTGCTCCGGGCCGGGGAAATGGCCTGAGCGGACGTCGTCGCCATAGGCTTTCGCGGCGTCGCTCAGCGTGGTCCGCAGGTCCGCGTACTGCTTGACGAACTTGGCCATCTTCCCGCCGCGCAGCCCGGCCATGTCCTGCCAGACCAGCACCTGGCCGGTGGTCGCGTTCCCGGCCCCGATACCGATGGTGGGGACCTCGACGGCGGCGTCCACGGCAGCCGCCGTCGGCGCCGGAACCATCTCCATCAGCACGCAGAACGCACCGGCGTCGGCCAGGGCGACGGCGTCGTCGATCAGCCGCTGGGCGTCGTCGCCGCGGCCCTGGACCCGGTAGCCGCCGAGGGCGTGTTCGCTTTGCGGGGTGAAGCCGATGTGCGCCATCACCGGGATGCCGGCCTGGACCATGGCCCGGACAGTGTCCGCGTAGAACTTGCCGCCCTCAATCTTGACCGCGTGTGCGAGCCCCTCCTTGAGGAACCGCACGCCTGTCGCGACCGCCTGCTGGGCAGACACCTCGTAGCTGCCGAACGGCAGGTCGGCCACCACCAGCGCGCGCCGCGCGGACCGCGTCACCGCCCGGCACAGCGGGATGAGCTCGTCCACGGTGACGGGCAGGCTCGTTTCGTTGCCGAACACGTTATTGGAGGCGGAGTCTCCCACCAGCAGCACCTCGATGCCGGCCGCATCGAAGATCTCCGCGGTGTACTGGTCGTAGGCCGTCAGCATGGCGAAGCGCTCACCGTTGAGTTTGGCCTGCCGCAGGTGGTGGGTGCGGATCCGGGCGACGGGCTTGGCGCTCTCCTTGGCACTGCCGTCCTTGGCACCGCTGTCTTTGGCGCTGTCCGACGCCGGAACCTGGGCTGCGCCGGACTCCGCCGGGACGCCGGATGCGGGGCCGTTGCCGTAGGGGGCGGCGAGTTCTGCGGACATGCTGGATTCGGGGCTGTTGCTGGGGGCCATGCCACGAGCGTAGTGCGATACCCGGGGTCCTAGCTACCGGGCGGGCCCGGCCGTCCGGTGAATGCCGTAACAAACCAGGTCCCTTGGCAGGGCCGGGGAGCCTCCGGAACGCCGCTCCGGCGGCCATTGTGTTAACGGCGTGTTACGCCGGTGCGCTACGCCAGCAATCGCCTCAAATGCTTAGTAGAGTGATTCGAGAGCAGCTGCGGGCGCCAGCCAAGACGAGTAGTCGGGACGGGTCCGGGGCACGGACGTAAACCCGGAAAGAGGCACCATGGACCGCCAGCAAGAGTTTGTCCTGCGGACGATCGAAGAGCGTGACGTGCGCTTTGTGCGTCTGTGGTTCACCGACGTCGTGGGATCGCTGAAGTCTGTGGCGCTCGCCCCCGCCGAAGTGGAAGGCGCCTTCGAGGAGGGCCTGGGCTTCGACGGCTCCTCAATCGAGGGCTTGGCCCGCGTCTTCGAATCCGACATGCTGGCCCAGCCGGACCCCTCCACCTTCCAGATCCTGCCGTGGCGCGGCGAGACGGAAGCGACCTCGCGGATGTTCTGCGACATCCTGACGCCCGACGGCGAGCCCTCCGCGGCGGATCCGCGCAACGTCCTCAAGCGCAACCTCGCCAAGGCCGCGGACATGGGTTTCACCTGCTACACCCACCCCGAAATCGAGTTCTACCTGCTCAAGTCCCAGCAGCCCGGCCCGGACGGTGCGCCGGTTCCGGTGGACGAGGGCGGCTACTTCGACCATGTGCCCGGCGGCGTGGCGCAGGACTTCCGGCGGACCGCCGTGACCATGCTGGAATCCGTGGGTATCTCCGTTGAGTTCAGCCACCACGAGGCCGGCCCCGGCCAGAATGAGATCGACCTGCGCTACGCGGACGCCCTGCAGACCGCGGACAACATCATGACCTTCCGCACCGTGATCAAGGAGGTCGCGCTGCAGCAGGGGACCTACGCGACCTTTATGCCGAAGCCGTTCACCGCGCATCCCGGGTCCGGCATGCACACCCACTTCTCGCTGTTCGAGGGCGACACCAACGCCTTCTACGAGGCCGGAGCGGAGTTCCAGCTCTCCGAAACTGCCCGGCAGTTCATCGCCGGCATCCTCAAGCACGCCCCCGAGTTCACCGCTGTGACCAACCAGTTCGTGAACTCCTACAAACGCCTCTGGGGCGGGGGAGAAGCCCCCAGCTACCTGAGCTGGGGCCACAACAACCGCTCGGCCCTGGTCCGGGTTCCGCTCTACAAGCCCGGCAAGGGCCAGTCCGCGCGGATCGAGTACCGCGGCATCGATTCCGCCGCCAACCCGTACCTCGCCTACGCCGTGCTGCTGGGCGCCGGGCTGAAGGGCATCGAGGAGGGCTACCAGCTGCCCGCCGCCGCCGAGGACGACATCTGGTCGCTGAGCTCGGCCGAGCGCCGCGCCATGGGCCACGACCCGCTGCCGGCCAGCCTGCACGACGCGATCCGCACCATGGAGGATTCCGAGCTGATGCCGCAGATCCTGGGCGAGCAGGTCTTCGAGCACTTCCTGCGCAACAAGCGTGCCGAGTGGCAGGACTACCGCCTCCAGGTGACGCCCTACGAGCTGCAGCGCAACCTGGCCATCCTTTAGGCGGTTGCGGTGAGCCTGGCACGGCGCCTCATCGCCGCAGGTTTCAACGACCTCGACAAGGGCGAGCGGTTCCTCGCTGCCCCGGAACTGGCGGGCCTGGATGAGGACGCTCTCTTCGCCGGGCTGCAGCTCGCCGCCAACCCGGACACCGCGCTGCAGTCCCTTGTCCGGCTGATTGAGAAGCACCCGGACCTGCGCAAGCTGGCCGCGGCCGAACCGGACCGGAGCGAACCGCTGTACCGGGTGCTGGGCGCGTCCGAGGCGCTGGGCGAATTCCTCATCCGGCACCCGGAACACCTGGACGCCTTCCACGCGACCGCCAGCCCGGAGCCGCAGGCCGCCGACGCCGGTGAGTTGCGAACCCGGCTGCTGCAGTCCGTCCGCGCCGACCCGAAGGCCGCCCGCCCGGTCGCGGCGCTGACCGGGCAGGAGGGCTACGCGGCGCTGCGCGCCGCGTACCGGCGGGGCCTGGTGGAGCTCGCCATCAAGGACCTCTGCGCCGCCGACCCGCTGGACTTCATGCCCTCCGTCGGGGCCGAACTGGCGGACCTGGCCGGCGCCGCGGTCGAAGCCGCCCTCGCGGTGTCCCGGGCCGAAGCGGCGGAGCAGTTCAGCGCCGCGGACGTCGCCGACGTCGGACTGGCCGTGATCGGGATGGGCAAATGCGGCGCCCGCGAACTGAACTACATCTCCGACGTCGACGTGATCTACGTGATCGACCCCGGGGCGCTGGAGGACTCCCGGGCGAACACCATCGGCACCGCCCTGGCCTCGGGGATTTCACGCGCCATCATGTCCACCAGCCGCGAGCCGGGGCTCTGGGAGGTTGACGCGAACCTCCGCCCCGAGGGGAAGTCCGGGCCGCTGGTGCGCACCCTGGCCTCGCATGAGAGCTACTACGCGCGCTGGGCCGAGAGCTGGGAATTCCAGGCGCTGCTGAAGGCCCGCACCATCGCCGGCGACGCCGCGCTCGGCGCCCGCTACGAGGCCGCCGTCGCGCCGCTGATCTGGTCCTCCGCGGGCCGCGAAGGCTTCGTCGAATCGGTGCGCTCGATGCGCCGCCGGGTCACCGAACACATCCCGGCCGAGGAGGAGCAGCGGCAGATCAAACTGGGCCGCGGCGGCCTGCGCGACGTCGAATTCACCGTCCAGCTGCTCCAGCTGGTGCACGGCAAATCGGATGAAACGCTGCGTTGCCGGGACACCACCTCGGCGATCGCGGCCCTCTCCGCCGGCGGTTACATCGGACGCTCCGACGCCAAGGAATTCGACCGCGACTACCGGTACCTGCGGCTGCTCGAGCACCGGATCCAGCTCTTCCAGCTGCGCCGCACCCACCTGATGCCGGTCAAGGAAGCCTCCTTGCGCTCCCTGGCCAAAGCCGTGCTGGGCCCGTTCTCTGACGAACGCCCACACCCCGATGCGCTGCTGAAGGCCTGGCGCCAGACCAAGCGCTCGGTGCGGGAACTGCACGAACGCATCTTCTACCGGCCCCTGCTGAACACCGCCGCCGCGCTGAGCAGCGAGGAAGCCAAGCTCACGCCCGAGGCCGCGCAGGGCCGGCTCGCCGCGCTCGGCTACCTGGATCCGCCCGGCGCCATGCGGCACATCGAGTCGCTCACCGGCGGGGTCAGCCGGCGCGCCGCGCTGCAGCGCCAGCTGCTGCCGATCCTGCTCGGCTGGCTCGCCGACGGCGTGGACCCCGACGGCGGGCTGCTCGCGTTCCGCCGGGTCAGCGAGGCCCTGGGCACCACGCACTGGTACCTCGGCCTGCTGCGGGATTCGACGGCGGCAGCCGAGCGGCTCTGCCACGTGCTCTCCAACTCCAGGCTCATCTCGGACCTGCTGGAGGTCTCGCCGGAATCGGTGGCGTGGCTCGGCTCGGACAAGGACCTGGTCCCGCTCAGCTATGAGGCGCAGTGGCTGGAAATCACCTCCAAAATGTCCCGGCACGCGGACCCGGAAAGCGCCATGCGCCTGATCCGGCTGATCCGGCGGCGCGAGATCCTGCGGATCGCCATCGCGGACAGCGCCGGACTGCTGGACCAGGACCAGGTGGGTGCTGCCCTGGCCGACACGGACCGCGCCGCCATGCTCGGCGCGCTCCGGGTGGCCGAGACGGTGGTCACAGCCCGGGATCCGCTCAAGACCAAGGTCCTGGTGGTGGCGATGGGACGGCAGGGCGGCCGGGAAATCGGCTACGGCTCCGACGCCGACGTCATGTACGTCCACCGCGGCCTGCCCGGGGTACCTGAGGACGAGGCTCAGCAGCAGGCCGCCCGGATCGTCGGCAAACTCTCCAGCCTGCTGACCCAGCCGCTGAAACCCGCGATCCTCGCCGAACGGGTGCTGATGGTGGACGTGGACCTGCGCCCGGAGGGCAAAAACGGGCCGATGGTGCGGTCGCTGGAGTCCTACGCCGAGTACTACCGCCGCTGGTCCCTGATCTGGGAGGCCCAGGCGCTGCTGCGGGCCCGGCCGATGGCCGGCGACGACGAACTCGCCGCCGACTTCCTGGCGCTGATCGATCCCATCCGCTACCCGGACTCCGTGGCGGACCAGGACCTCCGCGAGGTCAGGCGCATCAAGGCCCGGATGGAATCCGAGCGGCTGCCCCGCGGCGCGGACCCGGCACGGCACCTGAAACTGGGCCGCGGCGGCCTGAGCGACGTCGAATGGCTCGCCCAGCTGCTGCAGCTGCGGCACGCCGGCCGGCATCCGGAACTGCGGACCACCTCCACCGTCCAGGCCCTTGAAGCGGCAGCCAGCCTGGAATTGCTGGAGGCCGGGGAAGTGGTGCTGCTGCTGCGGGCCTGGCGGCTCGCAAGCAGGATCCGCTCGGCCAACGTGATCTGGACGGGGCGCGCCTCGGACCTGCTGCCCTCCTCACGCCGCGACCTGGAAGCCGTGGCTCGCTGGTGCGGTTACGGCCACGGGAACGCCGCCGAACTTGAGGAGGACTACCTGCGGCTCAGCCGGCGGGCCCGCGCCGTCTTCGAGCGCGTCTTTTACGGCCAATAGCCGGGCCGTCCGGCCCCGCCGGGTGCCAGCGGGCAAATGCGGGTAGCCTCGAGGGGTACTTTGCCGGTCCCCGGGGCCGGCTACCGCACTTACCTAGGGGTTGTTTACCTTGCCCAGACTCCAGCAGACCGGGGCCGCCCGGCCGCGGACGGCCACGGTCATCGGAGCGTTGCTGGCCTTCGCCGCCATGCTCCTCGGTGCCACAGGCGCCGCCGCGGCCCCCGCGGACGCGCCCCCCGCCGCAGGCGCGACGCTCCGGTCCGCCGGTGCAGCGCATCCGGCCGCCGCGCCGTCGAGCCTGACCGGAAAAACCTTCGTCATCGGCACCGACACCACGTTCGCCCCGTTCGAGTTCCGTGACGCCGGCGGTGAGCTGACCGGCATCGACATGGACCTGATCCGCGAGATCGCCAAGAACCAGGGCTTCGCCGTCGAGATCAAGTCGCTCGGCTTCAACGCGGCCCTGCAGGCGCTGTCCTCCAACCAGGTGGACGGCGTGATCGCCGGCATGTCCATCACGGAACCGCGCAAGAAGATCTACGACTTCTCCGACCCCTACTTCGAGTCCGGCGTCCAGATGGCCGTTGCCAAGTCCAACACGGAGATCAAGGGCTACGAGGACCTGCGGGGCAAGACCGTCACCGCCAAGACCGGCAGCGAGGGCGAAACGTTCGCCAAGTCGATCGCTGGCAAGTACGGCTTCACGGTCAAGTCCCTGGACCAGTCCGCCACCATGTACGAACTCGTCAAGTCCGGGAACGCCGTCGCCGTCTTTGACGACTACCCGGTGCTGGCCTACGGCATCAGCCAGAACAACGGCCTCAAGGCCGTGTCCGAGAAGGAAAAGGGCGGCTCCTACGGCTTCGCCGTCAACAAGGGCAAGAACCCCGAACTGCTCAAGGCGTTCAACACCGGCCTGGCGGAGCTGAAGTCCAGCGGCAAATACCAGGAGATCCTGGACAAATACCTCAAGGATCCCACGCAGGCCGCAACGTCCAGCTTCTGGGACCTGCTGGCCAACAGCTTCCCCGCCCTGATGAAGGGGCTCGGGAACACCGTGCTGGTCACCGCGATCTCCTTCGCCCTCGCCATGCTGATCGGCCTGTTCATGGGGTTCCTGAAGATCTCCACCAGCGCGCTGCTGCGCGGGATCGCCACCACCTTCGTCAGCATCTTCCGCGGAACCCCGCTGCTGGTCTGGGCCTTCTTCTTCTACTTCGGCATCCCGCAGCTGACCGGCCAGCCGATCGACATCTGGGTGGCCGGCGTGCTGACGCTGAGCCTCAATGCCGGCGCCTACATCACCGAAATCGTGCGTGGCTCCATCCAATCCGTGGACCCCGGCCAGCTCGAAGCCAGCCGCAGCCTGGGCCTGGGCTACTCCAAGTCCATGCAAAAAGTCGTGGTCCCGCAGGCGTTCAAGATCATGACGCCGTCCCTGATCAACCAGCTCATCATCATGCTCAAGGACAGCTCGCTGCTGCTCGCCATCGGCTTCGCCGAACTGCTCTACCAGGGCCAGCAGATCTACGCCGGGAACTTCCGGATCACCGAAACCCTGCTGATCGTCGCGGTCCTGTACTTCGTGGTGATCATGCTGCTGACCAAGCTGGCCAACGTTGCGGATAAGAGGTTCAACAAATGAGCACGGCAGTCACTGCACCGAGCAAAATTTCCGTCCGGGAACTGAAGAAGTCCTTCGGCTCCAACGAGGTCCTCAAGGGCATCAACGCCGAGGTCGCCGAAGGCGAGGTGGTCTGCGTGATCGGCCCCTCCGGCTCCGGGAAGTCCACCTTCCTGCGCTGCCTGAACAAACTCGAGGACATCACCGCCGGCCACGTCACGGTGGACGGCTTCGACGTGACCGACCCCAAGGTGGACATCAACGAGGTCCGCCGGCACATCGGCATGGTCTTCCAGCACTTCAACCTGTTCCCGCACATGTCCGTGATCGAGAACATCATGCTGGCGCCGGTGGAGTCCAAGAAGCAGGGCAAGGACGAAGCACGGGCCAGCGCCCTGAAACTGCTGGACCGCGTGGGACTCGCGGAGAAAGCGGACGCCCGGCCCGCGTCGCTCTCCGGCGGCCAGAAGCAGCGCGTCGCCATTGCCCGGGCGCTGGCGATGAACCCGGACATCATGCTCTTCGACGAGGCCACATCCGCGCTGGACCCGGAAATGGTGGGCGAGGTGCTGCAGGTGATCAAGGACCTCGCCCGCGAGGGCATGACCATGGTGCTGGTCACCCACGAGATGGGCTTCGCCCGCGAAGTGGCCGACCGGGTGCTGTTCATGGCCGACGGCGTGATCTGCGAGCAGGGCGCCCCGGAGGAGCTGTTCGGCAACCCCCAGCAGCCCCGGACCCGGGAGTTCCTCTCCAAGGTGCTCTAGGCGTTTGCCGCCGGGCTGCCCGGACAGCGGGGCAGCCCGGCTTTGGATACGCTTCTGACATGTCTGAACACGTGTGGCTGATCGCCTTGAAGAACCTCGACGACGACGCCCGGGCCATCAAGCTGGGGGAGGTCGCCGGGCTGGAGCTGGGCGAGGGGCAGCGGATGTTCGTCGGTGATCCGCTGCGGATGATGCTGATGGGCCTCGAAGAGGACTCCCGCTTCCCGTATGTGATGGATTCAAACGGCTCGGCCGTTGGCGTCGCCACGTTGCAGGCCGGGGCGGCACGCGCCGCCGGCTGGGACGACGACGATTCCGTCTGGCTGCTCCGCGGCTTCCTCGTCGACCGGAGGCAGCAGGGCAAGGGATTCGGCGCCGCCGCGGCGGCAGCCGCCGTGCGGGAAGCCGCCCGGTTGACGGCCGCGCTCGGCGGCGAGCAGCGCGGCGTCGTCCTGTCCGTCAACGAAGCCAATCCCGCCGGGCAGGCCGCCTACCGCAAAGCCGGCTTCGAGGACCGCGGGCAGTACCTGGGCGGGGACGCCGGCCCGCAGCGGATCATGTACCGCGAGTTCTGACCGGCGCACGGAACGGTCCGCCCGGGATGTTGCGGGTGGGATGCACGTGGGGAGCTGGCGCCCCTTAGGTTAAGGTTGCGGCCCACTCCGGGTCGAAGTCCGGGTGGTCCTCATAGCCTGCGGCGAGGATGTTGAGCATGGCGCGGCGGGCCATGGCCAGCTCACCCGGGGCATCCGTGCTGTCAACGGCGCCCTCGGCGGCCCGCTTCCAGCGCGCCAGGATCTCCCGCTTCTGGGCACACTCAGCGCGCATCGGCGCGGCGAGCGGGGGAGGCACCGAGTGGTCCGGAAACGGGGCGTGCCGGAGCTCTGCTTCTTCTTCGTCGATTCGAGCTTCCAGAAACTCCACAATATCCACCCCACGGATTGTGCCACGCCACTACGCCGGATGGGAGGTTTCGCCACCCTCGGGCCGATTGTCATCCGCTGGGGTGAGGGCTGCCCGGATGAGCCGGGAGTAGTGCCGGTCATGGGGAGCCAGACGGTCCAGGTACGACGCCAGTTCCTCCACCCGCTCAATCTGGGCCCGCCACTCCTCGACGAGGGCGAGGAGGTAGCGCCTGTCCCGGGCGGACTGATCGGCCACACCGCCGGCAAATTCGTTCTCATCGGCCGTGAGTCGTTCTTCGATGGAGGCGAGAGCCGCGGCCTGGGAGTCCGCCTGACTGGATGACGGGGCTGCTTCTGCTTCGTTGTCCGGTATTGACTGGCCGGTCGATGATGCATCTAGGCCATCTAGGCCATCAAGGCGGTCCAGGCGCGAGTAACCGGGTGCCGGGTCGTCGGCCACAAGGTGTTGGCGTATAAAGCTTCGGAACCGGGACATCACCGCTCCTCGATGTAGTTCCTAGGACCAAGCGTAGCCTCGTACGCGGGGCAAAGGTGGGTTATTCTCGGCAGGTGCCGCACGCCGCCGCCTGACCCGCGGACCGGATAGCCCGGCCAAGCGGATACTGACACAACAAAAGGCCGGCCCGAGGGGGTGAAACCCCGGGCCGGCCTTTCGTTGTGCCTATGGGCTAGACGCCGTAGTAGAGCTCGAACTCGTACGGGTTCGGGCGCAGCGAGAGCGGGCGGATCTCGTTCTCGTACTTGTACTCGATCCAGGTGTCGATCAGGTCCTGGGTGAAGACGCCGCCGGCCTGCAGGAACTCGTTGTCCTCGGCCAGGGCTTCCAGGGCTTCCTCGAGCGTACCCGGGGCCTTGGGGATGTCCTTGGCTTCCTCGGCGGGGAGCTCGTAGAGGTCCTTGTCGATCGGAGCCGGTGGTTCGATGCGGTTGCGGATGCCGTCGATGCCGGCCATCAGCTGGGCAGCGAACGCCAGGTACGGGTTGGAGGAGGGGTCCGGCGCACGGAACTCGATGCGCTTGGCCTTTGGGTTGGAGCCCGTGATCGGAATGCGGATACCGGCGGAGCGGTTGCCCTGCGAGTAGACCATGTTGACCGGGGCTTCGAAGCCCTTGACCAGGCGGCGGTAGGAGTTGACCGTCGGGTTGGTGAAGGCCAGGACGGCGGAGGAGTGCTTCAGCAGGCCGCCGATGTACCAGCGGGCGGTGTCGGACAGGCCGGCGTAGCCCTTCTCGTCGTAGAACAGCGGCTCGCCGCCGTTCCACAGCGACTGGTGGCAGTGCATGCCGGAGCCGTTGTCACCGAAGACCGGCTTCGGCATGAAGGTCACCGACTTGCCCCAGGCGTCGGCAGTGTTCTTGATGACGTACTTGAACTTCTGCAGGTCATCAGCCGCGTGGGTCAGCGTGGTGAACTTGTAGTTGATCTCGGCCTGGCCGGCGGAACCGACCTCGTGGTGGCTGCGCTCGACCTCAAGGCCGGCCTCGTCCAGGGCGATGCACATGGCGTCGCGCAGGTCGGCCTGCTTGTCGGTCGGGGAGACCGGGAAGTAACCGCCCTTGACCGGGGTCTTGTAGCCGAGGTTGCCGCCCTCTTCCTCGCGGCCGGTGTTCCAGTGGGCTTCCTCGGAGTCGATCTTGTAGAAGCTGCCCTGCGGGGAGGACTGGTACTGGACGTTGTCGAAGACGAAGAACTCGGCCTCGGGGGCGAAGAACGCGGTGTCTGCGATGCCGGTGGAGGCCAGGTAGGCCTCGGCCTTCTCGGCTACGCCGCGGGGATCGCGGTGGTACGGGTCACCCGTGCGGGGGTTCACGATGGAGAAGTTCAGCGCGAGCGTCTTCTCGATGCGGAAGGTGTCAACAAACGCCGTCGTGACGTCCGGGATGAGCTGCATGTCCGACTCGGCGATGCCCTGGAAGCCACGGATCGACGATCCGTCGAAGAGCTGGCCGTTGACGAAGAAGTCCGCGTCAACGCTCTTGGCAGGGACGTTGAAGTGCTGCTGAACGCCCGGGAGGTCGGTGAAGCGGATATCAACGAATTTGATGTCTTCGTCTTTGATGAACTTGAGGACTTCGTCCGCAGTCTTGAACATCTATGCTCCTTACGCATATGAAAGATCTGGCCGTCAGGCCGTGTGGTCCAGCGCAGTCCAACGGCGGGGAAAACGCAGTGTCCACCCCGCCCACGATGCCGCTAGCAACTGTTACCACCCTAAGGACACGGGATTTCCCCACGGTGTCCGCTTTGTTTCAGGCAGGTTACAGAATGCGCTGACGTGTTAAAGCTAGTCGCTGTCCACAGTGTGGCCTATCCGGGTCCGCCCTGTGACCGGGAAGCGTCCATATTGTGAACAGCCCGTCGCCCTGCCCCGGAGCCGATAGGCTTGGAGGGTGGTTGATCGCAAAGATATAGGCTCCTGGCTCAGCGGACCGGACACGTCCGGCATCTCCAAGTACCCGGGGGAGCGGCTGGGCCTGCCCGAGTCAGGACCGGGCTCCATCGCCCGCGCGGGCCGCCGGATCCTGGCCATCTGCATCGACTGGGGGATTGCCCTCCTGATCAGCAACTTCGCGTTCGCCGGAAACGCCTGGGCGAACCTTGCGGTCTTCGCCGTCGAGCAGGCCCTGCTGGTCGGAACGCTGGGCTACAGCATCGGCCACCGCATCGTGGGAATCCACGTCGTCCGGCTCGACGGCGGTCCGGCCGGGCCGCTCCCGGCGCTGGTCCGCAGCGTGCTGCTCTGCCTGGTGGTCCCCGCCGTCATCTTCGACCCGGACCACCGCGGCCTGCACGACAAGGCCATGAATACCGTCCTCGTCCGGATGTAGCCGCTGCAGGACGCGCCTGCGGCGTTCGCAGCTCCGAAGTTTGCCCCGGCCGCAGGTATTTGCTACGAATGGCCGCTAATCCTCCCCGGATAGCGGCCATTTGCGTCAGCTGGGCGCAGCGAAGACCTGCTGCACCCCGCTGGCAGCGGAACTAGACCCCGGCCGTCTCCTGCGCGCGGGTCGGCTCTGCCCCGCCGGCCCGGACCGCCAGGTAGCCGCGGCGTCCGGCCCAGCGTTCGAACCAGATGGTGGCGAACGGCAGGACTGCGGCGAGCCCGGCGAAGAACGCCACCCGGAAGGGCCAGCGCTGCAGCCGCCATAGCGACAGGGCGGCCAGGCCGTAGCCGATGAAGAACGCCCCGTGCACCGGTCCGGCAATTTGGACGCCCAGTTCGGTGGTCCGGAGCACCCACTTGAGGAACATCCCCACCAGCAGCGCCGCCCAGCTGAAGGCCTCGGCTACGGCCAGGGTGCGGAAAATCCTGATCACGGCGTTCGTCGAGGGAAATTTCATGGGTGCAGTCCTCCGGGGTGGGTCGTGGGTGTGGGTCGTCAGGGCGGCGTGCGCGGACGCCGGCGCACGGCGTCGGCGTCGTTAGCCGGATCGTTAGGGGCGGCGCGGGTTAAAGCGGAACGCCCCGGCTGCCGGCGTGCTGCCGGTAACCGGGGCGTCCCGGAAAGCTTCTTGCCAAGGTCCGCACCTAGCGGCCGCGGGCCGCCTTGCGGTCCGGGCGGGCCTTGTACGGGTCAATGCCCTTGGGGATCGGCAGGCGGTTGCCGAGCGAGGAAATGCGCTTCGAAACGGTGCTGACCTCGGTCTTGGTCAGTTCGTTCTTCATCTTGCCCATCTTCTTGGCGACCTGGCTGATCGGCACCTGGCCCTCACCCCGGCCGCTCTCGATCACGTGGATGGTGACGTTGGGCAGGATTCGGGCGAGGCGCTTGCGTTCGCCGTCGAGCAGGGGCTTGACCCGGTGGCTGGGGCCCTCGCTGACCAGGACGACGCCGGGGCGTCCGATGGCGCGGAAGACGGCGTCCTGGGTGCGCGGGTTCACGGCGACCGGCTGGTCCTCGGTGATCCAGCCGCGGCGCAGCGTGCCCAGCGCGGCGCCCGAGGCGCCCGGCTGGTTTTCGATCTGCGCGAACGCTGCGCGCTCGGCGCGGCGGGACAGGATCAGGGTGGCGGCCAGGATGCCCAGCGGAATGCCGATGATCAGGCCGGTGATCCAGTTATCCAGCAGGAACCCGACCAGGAAGCTGACGGCGACGACGCCGAGGAAGGCCAGCAGCATGAGCCACGGCACCATCGGATCGTGCCGGCGGGTCATCTGGAAGACGTCGCGGATCTGCTTCAGCCGGCTCGGCTTCTTGACCTTTGCTTCCTTGGGCTTGCGGGAGAAAAGGCCACGCTTCGGCTCAACGGCAGAAGAGCCGTGGGCTGAAGAGCTGGGCATGCGGGGGTCAGGGGAATTCGCCATAGTGCCTTAATTCTACGTGATGCACGGCTCAGGGCCGGACACCGGATTGCTCCGGAGCCGGCCCTGGGCGGCAAGGGGGTGCGGGTGGTTCAGGAGTGCGCTGCGAGCAGTGAGCTGGCTTCCTGTCGGGTGCTGCCGGAGCTTTCGATGTGCGCGAGGGCGGCGGGGATTTCCCAGCCCTTCTTCCGCATCGCGGTGGCCCAGAGCCGGCCGGCGCGGTAGGAGGAGCGCACCAGCGGTCCGGACATCACGCCGAGGAAACCGATCTCATCGGCTTCGTGCTGCAGGTCCACGAATTCCTGCGGCTTGACCCAGCGGTCCACCGGGAGGTGCCGTTCGGACGGGCGCAGGTACTGGGTGATGGTGATCAGGTCGCAGCCGGCCTCGTGCAGGTCGCGCAGGGCCTCGGAGATCTCTTCGCGGGTTTCGCCCATGCCGAGGATCAGGTTGGACTTGGTGACCATGCCGAGCTTGCGGCCCTGCGTGATGACGTCCAGGGAGCGTTCGTAGCGGAAGGCGGGGCGGATGCGCTTGAAGATCCGGGGCACCGTCTCGACGTTGTGCGCGAAGACCTCGGGCTTGGAATCGCAGATCGCGGCGATGTGCTCGGGCTTGCCGGAGAAGTCGGGGATCAGGAGCTCGACGCCGGTGCCCGGGTTCAGTTCGTGGATCTTGCGGACCGTTTCGGCGTAGAGCCAGACGCCCTCGTCGGCGAGGTCGTCGCGGGCCACGCCGGTGACGGTGGCGTAGCGCAGCTGCATGGCCTGGACCGAGCGGGCCACTTTGGTGGGCTCAAACATGTCCACGGGGGAGGGCTTGCCGGTGTCGATCTGGCAGAAGTCGCAGCGCCGGGTGCATTCGGAGCCGCCGATCAGGAAGGTGGCTTCCTTGTCTTCCCAGCATTCGAAGATGTTGGGGCAGCCGGCCTCTTCACACACCGTGTGCAGGCCTTCCTTCTTAACCAGGTTCTTGAGCTGGACGAACTCCGGGCCCATCTGGACTTTGGCCTTGATCCATTCGGGCTTCCGTTCCACCGGGGTGGCCGCATTTCGCTGCTCAATGCGCAGCATCTTCCGGCCTTCTGGTGCCAGTGTCACAGTAGGGCTCCTTCATGGGTTGCAACTAGGGCTTCTTCATTGTTGCGCAGTTCCTCGGTGATCCGCGACACGAGGTCCGCCGGGGTGACGTCCCGGCCGGTCTCCTGCGCGATCGTGGTGACGCCGGCGTCGGTTATGCCGCAGGCAATGATCTGGCCGTAGGGGGCGAGGTCGTTGTTGCAGTTGATGGCAAAGCCGTGCATGGTCACGCCTTCGTGGACCCGGATGCCGATGGCGGCAATTTTGCGCGCCGGGCCCTTCTCATCCTGTTCGATCCAGACGCCGGCGCGGCCCTTGATCCGGACGGCGTCAATGCCGTAATCGGCGAGGACGGCGATGATGACGGCCTCGAGGCGCTCGACGTAGTCGCGGATGCCGGCCGGGTTCTTCAGCTTGATGATGGGATAGCCCACCAGCTGTCCGGGGCCGTGCCAGGTCAGCTTTCCGCCGCGGTCAACGGGCACAACGGGGGTCCCGTCGAAGGGGCGTTCGTGGTCCTCGGTGCGTTTACCTGCGGTGTAGACCGGGGAATGTTCGAGCAGCAGGACGGTGCTGGGGGCGGTTCCGGCGAGGACTTTCCCGTGGAGTTCGCGCTGGATGTCCCAGCCGCGGGTGTAGTCGACGAAGTCCGGAGCGAGACCCAGCTGGGAGAACTCAAGAGTCATGGCATCCAGCTTAGTCCTCGGCTGTCCGGCCCACCGATTCTGTGGTGAACCTCTCATGCCTGTGGATAACTTCTGCAGGGATGCCTCAGATCCGCTATTCCTGAACCATGGATGATTACGAACGGTCCGCGCCCGCCGAATCCGCATCTGATCCCGCACCGGTGCCGGAGGTTGACGGTTACGACGTCGGGCGGCTGCTGGGACGCGGCGGCACCGCCGCCGTCTGGCTCGCCACCGACCGGATGACGCGGCGTGACGTCGCGCTGAAGTGTTTCATCGGGCCGCCGGGGGAGGCGCCGCCGGGGCCGGGGCGGGCCACGGATGCCGAGGAGGCGGTGCGGCGCGAGGTGCGGATCCTCTCCGCCCTCGACCACGAGCACCTGGTCAAGGCGCACGCGGTGCTGCGGGTGGGCTACCCAACCGGCGGCGCCGGGCTGGGGCTCGTGCTGGACTACGCCGCCGGGGGATCGCTGGGGCAGCTCCTCTCGGCCCGCGGCAACCTGGCGGCGGGGGAGGCCGTCACCATCCTGACCCCGATCGCGCAGGCCCTGGCCTACCTGCACGCCAAGGGCTTCACCCACGGCGATGTGTCACCGGGAAACGTGCTGTTCACTGCCCAGGGGAAGCCGTTGCTGGCCGACCTGGGCGTGGCGCGGATGCTGGCGGACCCGCAGGAGTCCGGCCGGGCCGGCACGGACGGGTTCCATGACCCTTCCCCGGTTGATGCGGTCCGCGCCGGACTCCAGCCCGAACGCGACGTCTACTCGCTGGCCGCACTGGGCTGGTTTTGCTTCACCGGCCGGGCACCCGAGCCGGAGCCGCAGCGTCCGCCGCTGCCGCTGCTGGTCCCGGCGGTCCCGGCCGGGCTCGCCGATGCGCTCGAAGCGGGCCTGCGTGCCGACCGCCGCCAGCGGCCCTCCGCGGCGGAGCTCGCCGCCGCAATATTCCGCAGCGCGCCGCCGGCACCCGTGGACCTCTCCGTCTCCGTGCATCCGACCGTGGTGCCGCAGCTGCTGACCCGGCGCTCCGTTCCTGCCAGCGCGCGGGAACGCCGGGCGGCACGGCTCCGGAACCGGAAGCGCCGAAGTGCGCCCCCGGGCCCGGCGGATCCGGCCCCGGCAGGACGCCGTGCGCGGCACGCCGCGGGCCCCGGCCGTGGCCGGACCCGCAGTGGCCTGCGCTTCCCTGGCCCGATCTGCCGTGCACCGGGCGTCCGGCGGGCAGCTGCAGCGTTCGTCACGGCCGTGTGCGTCGCGGCGGCAGGTGTCTTCGGGACGTTGCTGCTGGCCGGGAGGCTAGCTGCCGGGGAATGGGCGCCGGAGGTCCGGCCGTCGTCCGTACCGTCCGCCCGGCACGTCACGACGCCGGTTCCCGCCACGACGCCGGTTCCCGCCACGACGCCGGTTCCCGGCACGGCCGGGGCCGTGCCGGCAGGACTGCGGGAGCTGCTCGCCGCAGCGGAGCCGGAAGACGCCGTCCGCGGGCTCGCGGGTTTGCGCTCCTACGCGCTCTCCACGGGAAACCTGGGGCTGCTCGACCAGGTCAACGCCCCGGCGTCGCCGGCGGCCGCCGCGGACGCCGGCGTCGGTTCCCGGCTGGCGGAGACCGGACACGTGCTGGACGGCTTCGAAACGCGCCTGAGCCTGGTGCAGCGCCGGCCCGAAAGCACCGCGTCGCGGGCAGTCGTCTCGGTCAGGGTGGCCTCACCGCCCTACCGGGAACGGGACGCCACGGGAGCAGTGGTCGCCGAAGCGGCCGCCGTCGGCGAGCAGCCGCTTCGCCTGGTGCTGGTGCCGGTGGACGGCAAATGGCGGATCCAGGAGATCCTGCCCGCCGCCGGGAGCTAGCCCGACGGCGTCCCGCGGTACCCGTTAGCCGCGGCGCTGCTTAGCCGCGGTACCGCTTAGCCGGGCTTACCGCTTAGCTGCGGTCCGCGACCCAGGCCGCTGCCTTGGCCAGCGAGGGGTGCTGCCACTGGAACCCGGCCCCGGCCAGGGCCGCGGGCTCCATCCGCTGGCTGGCGAGCAGCAGTTCGTTGGCCAGTTGCCCCATCACCAGGCGCAGCACGGGAGCGGGTACCCGCAGCAGGGCCGGCCGGTGGAGTGCCTCGGCCAGCCGGGCGATCAGCGAGTTCACGTCCGCGCTTTCCGGGGCGCAGACATTGACCGGGCCGGCCAGCGGTGCGGTCAGCAGGAACTCGAACGCGCCCGCCACGTCCGGCAGCGTGATCCACGGCCAATACTGCCGGCCGTTGCCCAGCGGGCCGCCAACGCCCAGGCGCAGCAGCGGCAGCAGCCGTCCCAGTGCACCGCCGGAGCGACTCAACACGACGCCGGTGCGGGGAGTGACCACCCGGACGCCGGCCGGTGCCTCGTGCGCGGCTGCTTCCCAGTCGGCGCAGATCCGGGCCAGCACGCCGCTGCCGGCGGGTGAGTTCTCCCGGAGCTGCGCCAGTCCGGCGTTGCCGTAGTAGTTGGAGCCCGACTGGCTCAGGAAGACCGCCGGCGGCGTGTCCAAACGCCCCATGGCCGCCGCCAGGGTCCGCGTTGGCCCGAGGCGTGAGTTGCGGAGTTCGTTGATCCGGGACCGGGTCCAGGGCCGGTCCCCGATGCCGGCGCCGGAGAGGTTGATGACGGCGTCAGCCCCCTTCAGTGCGGTCTCGTCGATGCTGCCCTCCGCCGGGTTCCATTGGAACTCGCTAGGCGAAGCGGGCGCCCGCCTGACCAGCGTGCCGACGTCGTGGCCGCTGCCGCGCAGCGTGCTGGAAAGGGCCGTTCCGATCAGCCCGGAGGCGCCGGCAATTAGGATTCGCATGATCCATCTCACCATGCCCGGCACGGCAGGGAAACCTCCCCGGCGCCGGGACGGTTTTGACTATGATCAAACGATGACCTCTTCGAGTTACCTCCGTTTCCCGCATCTGCACGGCGATCTGGTCACCTTTGTGGCCGAGGACGACGTCTGGATCGCGCCCCTCGCCGGCGGCCGCGCCTGGCGGGTTTCCTCGCTGCAGCTGCCCGCCCGCAACCCCCGTTTCACCCCCGACGGGCAGCGCCTGGTCTGGACGGTCATCCAGGGCACGGCACCGGAGGTCGTCACCGCGGACGTCAACGGCGGCGGGTACCGCCAGCTCAGCTACTTCGGCCACAGCTCCACCCGCGTCAAGGGCTTCACCCCGGACGGCGACGTGGTGGTCACGAGCGCCTTCCGGCAGGCGGACAGCCGCCTCACGCACGCTTACAGCCTCCCGGTCGACGGCGGCTGGGCCGAGGAACTTCCGTTCGGTCCGGTCGAGTCGGTGGCCTACGGAACCGTCGTCGGGGACGAACGCCCCGTGGTCCTGGCCAGTGTGCTCTCCCGCGAACCGGCCTGGTGGAAGCGCTACCGCGGCGGCACTGCCGGCAAGCTGTGGATCGACGCGGACGGCAACGGTGAGTTCGAGCGGCTCGCGCCCGAACTCGACGGCAACCTCACCGACCCCATGTGGGTCCAGGGCCGGATCGCGTTCCTCTCCGACCACGAGGGCTACGGCAACCTCTATTCCGTGCTGCCCAACGGCACGGAACTCCGCCGCCACACGGACCACGAGGACTTCTACGTCCGGCACGCGGCCACCGACGGCGAACGGGTGGTCTTCGAATCCGCCGGTGAACTCTGGCTCCTCGCCGGGCTTGACGCCGACGCGGTCAAACTCGGCATCACGCTGGGTTCCGCTTCGCAGGCCCGGCGTTCGTCCGCGCTGAAGCCCTCTCGCCACCTCGGCGACGTCATCCCGGACCACACCGGCGACTCCAGCGCCGTGGAGGCCCACGGCACCCTGCACTGGCTGCGGCACAAGGACGGACCGTCCCGCATCCTCGAGGCGACCCCGGGCGTCCGGGCACGCCTGCCGCGCCCCTTCGGCGCCGGCCGGATCGCCTACATCGCGGACCACGAGGGCGCCGAGGCGCTCTACCTGAAGTCCATCGCCGCGCCCCTGCACGGCGACGACGGCCACGGGTCCGGCCAGCCGCACAACACCGCGCCGGCAGCCGGCGCCCCGGCAAACAGTAAGGCCCCGCAGGACCCCGACGGCGGAACGCCGCTGCCCAGCCCCGTCTCGGCAGCCGCCCTGACCCGGCCGGACACCGCCGCTGCCCCCGTTCCCGCGCCGGCCGCCGTCGTCGCCGCAGATGCCGCGCCCGGCGCCGGCGAAGGTGCAGACAACAGTTCTTCCGCTGCCGGCCCCGCACCGGAACGCGCCGGCGCCAAGGACACGGCCCGGATCGAGTTCCCGAAGCCGAGCCGTGCCAGCGCCATGGAAGCCAGCCCGGACGGCAACTGGCTGGCCATCGGCACCTCGTTCGGCGATATCTACCTCGCGGACAGCCGAACCGGCACCCTGACCCTGCTAAGCAGCATCGGCGAGGGCAGCATCGACGGCTTCACCTGGTCGCCCGACTCGGCCTGGCTGGGCTGGGCCGAGCCGGTCACCTCCTTCGGTTCCCGCACCCGCCTGCGGCTGGCCCGGATCTCCGCGGACGGAGCGGCCACGCAGTCCCCGGCCGCGGACCGGGACGGCGGGGCCGCGATCATCGATGTCACCGACGGCCGCTTCCGGGACGATTCGCCCGCGTTCACCCCGGACGGCAAATTCCTGGCGTTCCTGTCCAACCGCAGCTTCGACCCGGTCTACGACGGACACTCCTTCGACCTGTCCTTCCCGAGCCCGATTAAGCCCTACCTGGTGGCCCTGGCCGCGGACACGCCGTCCCCGTTCGGCCCCAGCGTCGCGCTCCCCGAAGACAGCGCGGCCGCCGCCGCCGCCGCGGAGGACGCCGGCGCGGAAACCGCCGTGACGGTCAAGGTCGACGCCGAGGGCCTCGCGCACCGGGTCATCAGCGTCCCGGTGCCGCAGGGCAACTACTCGCACCTTGCCGCCACCGCCGGTGCCCTGCTCTGGCTCGACCACGAACTGGCCGGCGTGACCGGTGACGGCCGGGCCAGCCTGGAGGACAAGGACGCGGCCCCGAGCCTGGTCCGCTACGACCTGGCCAAGCGCCGCACCACCACCATTGTTGACGCGCTGGACAGCTACCGGCTCACCGGCGACGGCGAAAAGGTGGTCCTGCTCCAGGACAAGCAGATCCGCGTCTCGCCCGCCGCGTCGAAGGCCGACGAGGAATCCGGGCAGCTGGTAAAGGTGGACCTGAACCGCATCCGTGTCCGGCTGGATCCGGTCAGCGTCTGGGGCCAGGCCTTCGACGAGGCCTGGCGCCTGCAGCGCGACTTCTTCTGGACCGCGGACATGGCCGGCCAGGACTGGGATTCCGTGCATGCCCGCTACCGGCCGATCGTGGACCGGCTCGGCTCGCACGACGACCTGGTGGACCTGCTCTGGGAACTCCACGGCGAGCTGGGAACCTCGCACGCCTACGTCCGCCCCGCCATGGTGACGGAGAACGGCAGCAACGGCCAGGGCCGCCTCGGCGCCGACCTCGCATTCACCGGGGAAGGCTGGGAAATCACCCGCATCCTGGCCGGGGAATCCTCCGACCCGCTGGCCACCTCGCCGCTGACCCGGCCGGGCGTGGACGCCCGGCCAGGCGACGTGCTGCTGGCCATCGACGGCGTCGAACTCTCGGCGTCGCTGACCCCGGCGGTTCAGCTGGCCGGAGCCGCCGGCCGCGCCGTCGAGCTGACCCTGCGCAACGGCGCCGGGCATGGTGCCGACGCCCGGAAGCAGCGCCGCGTCGCCGTCGTGCCGGTCAAGGACGAAGAGCGGCTGCGCTACCAGGAATGGGTCGCGGCGAACCGCCGCACCGTGCGCGAAGCGTCGCAGGGGACCTTCGGTTACCTGCACATCCCGGACATGATGGCCAACGGCTGGGCGCAGCTGCACCGCGACCTGGATACCGAGACCTCCCTTGACGGCCTGATCGTGGATGTCCGCCGCAACCGTGGCGGCCACACCTCGCAGCTCGTGGCGGAGCTGATCGGCCGGAAGGTGACCGGCTGGAGCATGCCGCGCGGCGAGCGTCCGCGCACCTATCCGCACCACGCGCCGCGCGGCCCGGTCATCATCCTCACCGATGAATTTGCCGGCTCCGACGGCGACATCATCACCCAGGTCTCCAAACTGCGCGGGATCGGGCCGGTCATCGGCACCCGGACCTGGGGCGGCGTCGTCGGCATCGACAACCGGTTCGCCCTCGCGGACGGCACCGGGGTGACCCAGCCGCGCTACGCCACCTGGTTCACCGGCGGCGTGGGCTGGGGCGTCGAAAACTACGGTGTTGCCCCCGACATCGAGGTGGCATTCCCGCCGCACGCCTACGCGGCCGGGTCAGACCCGCAGCTGGAATACGGCATCGGCGCGCTCAAGGAAATGATCCAGGAGCTTCCCACCGACCGCCCGCCGCTGCGCGAGGGCTACCGCACGGTGCGGCCCGCCCCGCTGCCGGCCCGCCGGCCGGGCAACTAGCGGACACGGCGAAGGCCCCCGCTCCGGAGAATCCGGGGCGGGGGCCTTGCTGTGTCAGAGGCTGCCGGCTGTTAGGCGGCCAGCGTGGCGTCCAGGGTGATCTTGATGCCGGCCAGGGCGGCCGAGACCGGGCAGCCGGTCTTGGCGTCCTCGGCGATGCGCTGGAACTCCTCTTCGGAGATGCCGGGGATCCTGGCGACCACGGTGAGGTGGCTGTCCGTGATGCCGGTGCCGGGGACGAAGGTGACGTCCGCCTTGGTGTTGACTTCCTCCGGCGAGTGGCCGGCCTGGGCGACGGCAAGGCTGAACGCCATCGAGAAACACGCCGAGTGTGCGGCGGCGATCAGTTCCTCGGGGCTGGTCTTGCCCTCGGAGGCCTCCGCGCGCGCCTTCCAGGTGACGTCGAAGTTGCCGAGCCCGGAGCTGTCCAGCGTGGTGTTGCCGGCGCCCGTCATCAGGTCGCCGTTCCATACAGTGTGTGCGGTGCGTGTTGCTGCCATGTCCACTCCTTAGAGTCGTTGAATCAGCGATCCGGCCAGTTAAGCGGATCCTGCCGCCTCCCATCCTAGGGATTGGGCCCCGCCGGCGCACCCGGTGTCCGCTGTCAGAGGATTTGTCTGGAATCCACCGGCTCCACCGTCTGCCGGCTGAGCGCCCGGCGCGAATCCGTGGGGATTGACGACGACGGCGACGCACCCGCGCGGGGTGCGTCGCCGTCGTCGTTGTGGTTTCGGTGCCTACTGCCAGAGGGTGGCGATGGCCACGTTGAGCAGCGCGAGGCCGCCTACGGCATGGGCGAGGCCCTTGCTGACCGGCTGGTCCTTCTTGTACTTGCGGCTGCCGATAAACGCGAGCACGGCCACCACCGCGGCGATCGCGAACTTGATGCCGAGCTTGGCGTAGTTGGCGTCCATGTCGAGAGCCGGAATCAGGCCCATCATCACGATGCCGGTGATGAGCTGCAGGGCAGCGCCGTCGAACTGGCGGGGGTGGACGGTGGGCTGCTTCATCTGGACAATCCAGATGCCCACGATCATGGCGGCGCCGATGATGTGCAGGAAAACCATGATGTTATAGACGATGTTCATGGGACCTAGCTTAGCGACAAAGTGTCCATAAATAGCGAAGGGCACCTTCCCTAACGGGGAGGTGCCCTTCTCTCACCCGTTCGGATGAGCTAGCGGCTAGAGGCCGAGGTCTGCCTCGAACGCGCCTTCTTCAAGGCGTGCCTTCAGCGTCTGCAGAAAGCGTCCTGCGTCGGCGCCGTCCACCAGGCGGTGGTCGTACGTCAGCGAGAGGTACATCATCGAACGGATCGCGATGGAGTCGTCGCCGTTCTCATCGGAGACCACCACGGCGCGCTTGACGATCGCGCCGGTGCCAAGGATGGCGACCTGCGGCTGGTTGATGATCGGGGTGTCGAACAGGGCGCCCACGGAACCGATGTTGGTGATGCTGAAGGTTCCGCCGGACAGCTCGTCCGGGCCGATCTTGCCGTCGCGGGTGCGGCCGGCCACGTCGGCGATCTTGCCGGCCAGGCCGGCCAGGTTCAGGTTGCCGGCGTCGGCGATGACCGGAACCAGCAGGCCCTTGTCCGTGTCCACCGCAATCGCCAGGTGCTCGGCGTTGTGGTAGGTGATTTCCTGCTTGTCCTCGTCGTAGGAGGCGTTCACCTTCGGGTGCTGCTTCAGGGCCTCGGCAACAGCCTTGGCGATGAAGGGCAGGAAGGTCAGCTTGGAGCCGTTCTGCGCCTGGAAGGAGTTCTTGGCCTTGGCGCGGAGCTTGGCGACCTTGGTCATGTCGACCTCGTGCACCTGGGTCAGCTGGGTGGAGATGTCCAGCGACTCACGCATGCGGCGGGCAATGACCTGGCGGATCCGCGGGGCCTTCTGCACGGTGCCGCGCAGGGAGGACTGATCAGCGGACGGGCGCGCAGCCGGAGCAGCTTGCGGGGCGGAGGACGCTGCCGGTGCGGCGGCGGGGGCTGCCTTGGCCTCAGCCGCGGCCAGCACGTCCTGCTTGCGGATGCGGCCGCCGACGCCGGTGCCGGTCAGCGAGGAGATGTCCACGCCCTGCTGGTTGGCGAGCTTGCGGACCAGGGGAGTGACGTAGCCGGACTCGGCCGGGGCAGCTTCCTGCTTCGGTGCTTCCTGCTTGGGAGCTTCAGCCGGAGCGGGTGCCTCCTGCTTCGGGGCCTCCTGCTGGGGAGCCGCAGCCGGAGCCGGTGCTTCCTGCTTCGGGGCCTCCTGCTTGGGTGCCTCCTGCTTCGGAGCCTCGGGGGCCGGAGCGGCGGCAGGGGCGGCCGCGCCGGAGCCGATCACGGCGAGGACAGAGCCGACCTCGGCCGTTTCGTCCTCGGCGACGCGGATTTCCTGCAGCGTGCCGGCAACCGGGGAGGGAATCTCGGTGTCGACCTTGTCGGTAGAGACTTCCAGCAGCGGCTCGTCCACCTCGACGGTGTCACCGATGCTCTTCAGCCAGCGGGTGACGGTGCCTTCGGTGACGCTCTCGCCCAGGGCGGGGAGGGTGACCTCGTGGCCCTCACCGGCAGGCGCGGCCTCGGCGGCCGGGGCCGGGGCGGCCGGCTCGGCGGCGGCGGCGGGGGTTTCAGCTTCGGGCGCCGGAGCCTCGGCGCCGGACGGTGACTCGGCGGGCGCCTCCTGGGCGGGGGCTTCCTCGGCGGCCGGGGCGGCAGCCTCAGCGGAGCCCGAGCCGTCGCCGATGCGGACCAGCGGGGCGCCGACTTCAGCGGTCTCGTCTTCGGCGACGAGGATTTCCTCGATCACGCCGGCGATCGGAGAGGGGATCTCGGTGTCTACTTTGTCGGTGGAAACCTCGAGCAGGGGCTCGTCCACCTCTACCCGGTCACCTACCTGCTTGAGCCAGCGGGTGACGGTTCCTTCGGTGACGCTCTCACCGAGGGCGGGCAAGTTAACGGATTCAGACATGTCGTCCCCGTTCTCCTTATTGATCTTTAGTGCGGATGGTTGCTGCCTTGTTCGAGCTTAGTGCACCCGGCATTTCGGGCCGGGCGCACTAAGCACGGAGTTCTTGCGGTGGTGCGGGGCTGTTAGCCGTGCAGGGGCTTCCCGGCGAGGGCGAGGTGGGCTTCGCCCAGGGACTCGTTCTGCGTCGGGTGTGCGTGGACCAGCTGGGCCACGTCCTCCGGGTAGGCTTCCCAGTTCACGATCAGCTGGGCCTCGCCGATCTGCTCGCCCATGCGGGCGCCGATCATGTGGACGCCCACGACGGGGCCGTCCTTCTGGCGGACCAGCTTGACCAGGCCGCTGGTTCCCAGGATGGAGCTCTTGCCGTTGCCGGCGAGGTTGTATTCCTGGGTTTCGATCTGGTCGTCACCGAACTTGGCCTTGGCGGCCTTCTCCGAGTAGCCGACGGTCGCGATTTCCGGCTCGGAGTAGGTGACCTTGGGGATGTTGACGTCTTCGACGACGACCGGCTTGAGGCCGGCGATTTCCTCGGCCACGAAGATGCCCTGCTGGTAGCCGCGGTGTGCGAGCTGGACGCCGGGGACAATGTCGCCCACGGCGTAGATGTTGCCGACGCCGGTGTGGAGGCGCTCGTTGGTGATGACGAAGCCGCGGTCGATCGTCAGGCCGGCTTCCTCGTAGCCAAGGTTGGCCGTGACCGGGCCGCGGCCGACGGCGACCAGCATGAGGTCAGCTTCGAAGGTCTTGCCGTCGACAAGGGTGACCTTGACGCCGTCGTTGTTCTGCTCAACGCCCTGGAAGAAGGTGCCGGTGGAGAACTTGATGCCGCGCTTCTTGAAGGCACGCTCGAAGGCCTTGACGATGGTCGCGTCCTCGTTCGGGACGAGCGAGGGCAGGCCTTCGATGATGGTGACGTCGACGCCGAAGGACTTCCAGACGGAGGCGAACTCGACGCCGATGACGCCGCCGCCGAGGATGATCGCGCTCTTGGGGATGAAATCCATGGTGAGGGCTTCGTCGGAGGTGATGACCTTGCCGCCGATTTCCAGGCCCGGCAGGGTGCGGGAGTAGGAACCGGTCGCGAGGACAATGTTCTTACCCTTGTAGGCGGTGCCGTTGACGACGACGGTGTCGGTGCCCTGGAGCTTGCCCTCACCCTCGATGACGGTGATGCCCTTCTTGCCCTTGATGAGTCCCTGGAGGCCCTTGAACTTGCCGGCAATAATGCCGTCCTTGTAGGCGTTGACGGCGTTGATGTCGATGCCGTCCAGTGTCACGTTGACGCCGTACTTCGCGGAGTCCCGGGCGTGGTCGGCCAGTTCGGCCGAGTGCAGCAGGGCCTTGGTGGGGATACAGCCGTTGTGCAGGCAGGTGCCGCCGAGCTTTCCCTTTTCGATGAGGCCGACGGTAAGGCCAAGCTGGACGGCGCGGAGCGCAGTTGCGTAGCCGCCGCTGCCGCCGCCGAGTACCAGGATGTCGAATTCTTGCGCAGTTGCCTGATCGGCCACTAAAACGCTCCCTCGCGTGAACGATGACACGAGAGTACGCATCATCTGGTCTTGGAACTGTCTGCCGTGATTATGCCAGCAGGCCGGTTCCCTTTCGTTTGGAATTACTTCTATGAAGCTGTTTGCTTTGAAACTACGGTTCACCTTAGCGAACCACTAATACATGCTCCACCTTGCCGTGGCGTTTGTGGAGCGCTTGTGTCCAGTGTCACGCGGCCTTGTGGCCGGGGTATCAGCCCCGGGCCGCAAGGCCGCGCTGGACCGGACGGTGCCTCAGCCGGTGCTTAAGGCGTGCGGGTTCAGACGGCCTTGGCGAGGATGTCCTCGACGTAGGACACCAGGGTGCGCACGGTGCAGCCGGTGCCCTGCTTGTGGTTGTAGCCGTAGGGGCTGCCGTTGTTAAAGGACGGGCCGGCGATGTCGATGTGGGCCCACGGGATCTGCTCCCCGTCCTTGCCCTTGCCCACGAACTCGCGCAGGAACACGGCTGCCGTCATCATGCCGCCGTGGCGTTCGCCGATGTTGGCGATATCCGCGACCTGCGAGTCCAGGCTGGGGCGCAGCTCCTCGGGCAGCGGCATCGGCCAGACGAGTTCGCCGGCACGGTCCGCCGCGGCCTTGAGTGCTCCGGTGACGGAGTCGGAGCCCATCACGCCGGCGGTGCGGTCGCCGAGGGCGATCAGCTGGGCGCCGGTGAGGGTGGCGACGTCGATGATCGCGTCCGGGTACTCCTGGCTCGCGGCGACGATGCCGTCGGCCATGACCAGGCGGCCCTCGGCGTCGGTGTTAAGGACCTCGACGGTTTTGCCGCCGAAGATGGTGAGCACGTCGGCGGGCCGCTGGGCGGCACCGGAGGGCATGTTCTCCGCAATGCACAGCCAGGCGGTCGCCTTGACCGGCAGGCCCAGCTCGGCGAGGGCGAGCACGGTGTTAAGGACGACGGCGGCGCCGGCCATGTCGGACTTCATGTCGCCCATGCCCAGGTGCGGCTTGAGCGAGATTCCGCCGGTGTCAAAGGTGATGCCCTTGCCCACGAGGGCGATCTTCGCGGTGGCCTTCGCCGGGGCGTATTCGACCTTGACCAGGCGCGGCTGCCGGGTGGAGCCCTTGCCGACGCCAAGGATGCCGCCGAAGCCGTCCTTCTCCAAGCGCTTCTCGTCCCAGACGGTCACCTTGACCGGCAGGCCCTTGGCCAGGTCCTTGGCGGCGTCGGCGAACGATTCGGGGTAGAGGTGGCTCGGCGGCTGGTTGACCAGCGTGCGGGTGGCGTTGACGGCCTTGCCGATCAGGGAAGCGCGCTCCAGCACGGACGCCAGCGCCTTGTCCGTCGCGAAGTCGGTGAGGATGCGGACGTTCTTGACCGGGTCCTTGAGCCCGTCCTTGGCGGAGCGGTACTCGGTGAAGGAGTAGGCGCCCATCGCGGCGCCCTCGGCGACGGCAGCAACGGCGGCGAGGTCCGGCGTCGGGAGCGCGAGGGTGACGGTGGTGACCCCGGCGAGCTGGCGGACGGCCGAGCCGGCCGCGCGGCGCAGTGCCTCCTCGGAGAGCGGGGTGCCGGCGGTGACCTTCCCGACGCCGGCGAGGACCAGGACGGAGGCGCCGGCCTCGGGCAGGCCGGGAAGGCGGTGCGCCTGGTCTGCGGCGCCGGTGAGGCCCAGAACGCCCAGCGACTCGGCCAGCGCCTCGGCAGCCTTGGCCGTCAGCGGGTTCTCCAGCAGCACGGGGCCGTCGGTGCCCTGTCCCACGCCCACGACGAGGGCGTCGGACGGGGACTTCTTCAAGTCTCCGGCGACCGCACTCAGTTTGACTTCGGTATTCTTGACCACGAGGACAATCCTCAATTCTCTGTGATTTTTCGGCAGGAACTGCATGTTCGGCGCCCTGCCATGGGTACCTGAGCCACCATCGGTATTGCACGTAACCTCAGTGTCTGCAAGGCCATCGATAAGGCCAGTTCCGATCGTAGTCTCTCCCCGGTACCGGAGTTCAATTTAATGAGAGCTGGCACACACCCGGGGCAGGAATTACCCCGGCCGGCGGCGCGTTGTAGCTGGTATCGGCACTTCGGCGCCCTGCGTTGGGCCCCACGGTCCACTGCCGCGGGCGCCGCCGCCCCACCCGTCCTGCTACTGCGAAAGGAACATGCCGTGATGGAACGGATTTCCGGCTCCTTGCTGGACCCCGAAACGCTTTACGTCCGTGATGACGCGCTGTTCCGCAGTCCTGAGCTGCGCGGGCTGAACCTGTTGATGGGCTTCACCGGGTTCGCCGACGCCGGCCACGTGGTCAAGCAGATCACCACCGAACTGCTCGACAGCCTGGACCATGAGCTGGTTGCCGAGTTCGACGCCGACCAGTTGATCGACTACCGCTCCCGGCGCCCGCAGGTGAGCTTCGTCGAGGACCATCTGCAGGACTACCAGGCTCCGCGCCTGGCCCTCTACCGGCTTATCGACGGACTGGGGAACCCGTTCCTGCTGCTGGCCGGGTTCGAGCCGGACCTGCAATGGGAGCGGTTCGCCCGCGCCGTGGTGGGCATCGTGGCGGAACTGGACGTCAACCTGGCGGCCTGGATCCACTCCATTCCGATGCCGGTGCCGCACACCCGGCCGGTTGGAGTCACCGTGCACGGCAACCGGCCGGAGCTGATCGAGGGAATCTCCGTCTGGAAACCCACCGTGGAGGTGCCCGCCGCCGTCGGCCACATCCTGGAACTCCGCCTCAGCGAGGCCGGCCGGAACATCGCCGGGTACGTGATCCACGTCCCGCACTACCTGGCCGAGGCCGAATACCCGACGGCCGCCGTTGCGGGACTTGAATACCTGGGCGCGGCCACCTCGCTGATGCTGCCCACGGACCGGCTCCGCGAGGCCGGCCGGGAGGTCGGCAGGCAGATAGCCGAGCAGATTGATGCCTCCGAGGAGGTCCAGCAGGTCGTCTCCCGGCTGGAAACGCGGTACGACGAGAAGGCCGAGGGGACGGTGCGCCGCTCGCTGCTCGCGGACGAGAACGACCAGCTCCCGAATGCGGACGCGCTCGGCGCCGCCGTTGAGGCTTATCTTGCCCGTAAAGAACCCGGCGAATAAATACTATTTATGACGGCCGGGGCATAATGGGGGAGTGACCTCCCCCCGCGCCTGGCTGATCTGGATCATCGGGATCTTCGCGTACCTGGTGGCGGTCAGCCAGCGCACTTCCTTCGGCGTTGTCGGGCTCGAAGCCACCGCGAGGTTCCACGCCAGCGCCGCCGAAATCTCCTTCTTCACCGTGCTGCAGCTGCTGGTTTACGCGGGCCTGCAGATCCCTGTCGGGGTCCTCGTGGACCGCTTCGGCTCGCGGGCCATGATTGCCGGCGGCGCCCTGCTGATGGGCCTGGGCCAGCTCCAGCTCGCGTTCGCTGACAGCATTCCGGGCGGAGTCCTGGGCCGCGTGCTCGTGGGGGCCGGCGATGCCATGACCTTTATTTCCGTGATCCGGCTCATCCCGCTGTGGTTTGCCCCGTCCCGGGTGCCGCTGCTGACCCAGTTAACCGGCATGTCCGGCCAGTTGGGCCAGCTCTTTTCCGTGGTGCCGTTCGCCATGATCCTGCACTCTGCCGGCTGGACCCCGGCGTTCCTGACCCTGGCCGGTATGTCCGGGCTCGCCGTCGTGCTGACGGTGCTGCTGTTGCAGGACCTGCCGCCGGGCCACCCCGCGCCGGAGCCGTCCCAGGGGCTGCGCGCCACCGGCGTTTCTCTCTCCCGGGCCTGGCAGCAGCCGGGCACCCGGCTGGGGCTGTGGAGCCACTTCACCGTGCAGTTCAGCGGGACGGTCTTCGCGATGACCTGGGGCTACCCGTTCCTGATCTCGGCCCAGGGGTTGGACGCCGGGACCGTGTCCGCCCTGATGGCCCTCTACGTGGCAGCCGCGATCGCCGCCGGGCCGCTGATGGGCAGCTTCGTGGCCCGCCACCCCCTGCGCCGCTCCACCATGGTGCTGCTGATCTCCGGGGCCACGGCAGCGGCCTGGGCCGCGGTGCTGCTCCAGCCGGGCCGGTCGCCACTCTGGCTGCTGGCCGGGCTCGTGGTGGTCCTGGCGATCGGCGGCCCCGGCTCGATGATCGGCTTCGACTTCGCCCGGACCTTCAACCCGGCCCACCGGATCGGGACGGCAACCGGCATCGTTAATGTCGGCGGCTTCATCGCCGCGCTGTTGTCCATCTACCTGATCGGACTGGCCCTGGACGCGCTGCACCTGGCCGGGGCCTCGCCGGGCGGGCTGTACAGCCTCGGCGCTTTCCGGATCGCGCTGAGCGTGCAGTTCGTGCTGCTGGCCTTTGGCGCCGCCGCCATCCTCATTACCAGGCAGAAGGTGCGCCGGCAGATGGCGGCGCAGGGCGTTGTGGTCCCGCCGCTGCTCAAAGCCCTCGCCCAGCAGCGCCGGGTCGTCGCGCAACGCCGCCGTACGCCCTGACGGACTTATCCGCCCTGTCGGACTTATCCACATAGGAAACATCGGGTCTGACTCCCTGCGCCGGCACGAACGAAGCTGGCACCATGACAGCTCCTGATCACCTGAAAATCACCGGCCCTGAGGACATCCTCGGCTTCATCCCGCATTCGCTCGGTTATTGGCCGGCCAACAGCCTCGTTGCCATGACCATGCAGGGGAAGCGGCTCGGAGCCACCCTCCGCGTCGACCTTCCGGACGCGTCCCGCTGCCGCGGCTCCGGGCTGAAAGCCTTCGCCCGGACCGTCCGCGACTACCTCGAGGCAGACGAGGACGCGGACGGCACCCTGCTCGCCCTTTTTGCAGGCCCGCCGGCGGAGGATACTGCCGGGGACACGGCAGAGGTCGGCTTTGACCCTGTCGGCTTTGACCCTGGCGGTGCGGACGACGGCGGTACGGATGACCGCGGCCCGGAGGCCACCGCGCTGGCCAGGCTGCTACAGGAGCTGGAGCGAACCCTCGGCGAAGCGGGCCTGCCGGTGCGGGACGCCTGGCTGGTCGGGGAGCGGTACTGGCGCAACGCCCGCTGCCTGGACCCCGCGTGCTGCGCGCCGCCCGGCCGACCGATCGAAGAGATCAGGAACAGCCGCCTGAATGCCGAGCTTGTCTTCCGCGGCAGCAGCGTGGGCGCCGCCCCGGGGGAATCCGCACCGGCCGTACTGCCGGACCAGCCGGAGCCGGGCGTCCTGGAAGCCCAGCAAACCTGGGCCCGGGAGTTCTCCGGCCGGTGGCGGGACCGGGCACAGTTCGGCGCGGTGCTGGACATCTGGGAGCGCGTGCTCGCACCCGCCCCGCCCGTGGCGCGTGCGCCCCAGGCAGCACGTCCGCCGGGCGGGGCGGATTCCGCGGCAGGGCCCCTGCCCGCCGCCCTGCCGGTAGGACTCACCGGGTACCTGCGGGCCACGTTGTGCGTCGCGGCGTGGCGCGACGCAGTTCTCGTGATGGCGGCGGCCGGTCGGGACGCAGCCGTCGCCGGTGCCGAAGACTTCGGCATGTTCGACGGCCGCCCGGGCAGGCCCGCCCCGCTGCCGGACCTCAAGGGATTCCCGGCCGCGGCCTCGGAAACGGCGGCGGCACCGGACCCGGCAGCACGGCGGACCCGGGCCGTAGCCGCCGCCGCCCCCGGCTACGGGGACGTTCTCCTGGGCCTTGAACCGCCGCTACCCGACTGGATGCGCCTGGCGCAACTCGACCGGGTCCTTATCCGGCTGGGCGATTGCGGCGGCGGCGAAGCCCGGGCCGCGGCGCTTACAGCCCGGGGCTGGATCGAATGGTGCCGTGGCCGCGGCTCGTTTGCCGACGCCTTGTTTGCCGCCGCCACAGCGGAACAACCCGGCTACCGGCTCGCGGAGCTGCTGGCCGAGCTGGGCCGCCGCGGAACGCTCTGCGGCTGGGCGCGCCGGAAGGAGGCCGCCTGGCAAAAGTTCGACCCGGATGCAGCCTGAACCGCGGCGGCTGGGGCCGCCACGTTGCGCGGAGGCGCGGGCTCCGGGGCCCCGAACCGCAAAAGTCGTGAGACAATGGTTGGCGAGACCCGGTTGGGTCCGTGTATCGAGTGCGTGTAGCGAACCTTGGAAACAGGGAACATTACGGTCGCCCCGGCAGTTCTACTAAGTGGCTCTGCTGGACGTGATTGCGCCTGATGTGAAACACGGACTTGACAGGGTCATAGTGGTGTTGCCCGTATGGTGATTCCACAGACCGCCGCTAGAAAGGTTTTCTGTGACCCCGTCTTCCGCGAAGAAGGAACCCGCCGACCAGGCCGTATTGTCCCCCGAGGAGAAGAAGGCGGCGGCAAACGCCAAGCGTGCCGCCACGCGTGCAGCCAACAAGGCTGCAAAAGACGCCGCCTCGGGTGATGACACCGCCTCGGCAGTCGCCAAGCCTGAGCCCAAGAAGCGCGGGCCCAAGCCCGGCGCCAAAGCCGCGGCCGAAGCCGCAAGCAAGTCCCGGGACGAAGATTCCGACGACGTCGAGGTCGAAGAGGACCTCGATGAGGTGACCCCTGACGCCGTCGAGCTCGGTGAAGACGGCGAAGAGGTAGCCGGCAAGGCGGCAGCAGCCACCACCGGCTCCGGCTTCGTCTACTCCGACGCCGACGACGATGACGCCCCCGTGCAGCAGGTCATGTCCGCCGGCGCCACCGCCGACCCGGTCAAGGACTACCTGAAGCAGATCGGCAAGGTCGCGCTGCTGAACGCCGAGCAGGAAGTCGACCTAGCCCTGCGGATCGAGGCCGGGCTGTTCGCCGAGGAGAAGATCGCGGCGGACGACGGTTCCATGGATCCCAAGCTCAAGCGCGAACTCGAGTTCGTAATCCACGACGGCAAGCGCGCCAAGAACCACCTGCTGGAGGCCAACCTCCGCCTCGTCGTCTCGCTGGCCAAGCGCTACACCGGCCGCGGCATGCTGTTCCTGGACCTCATCCAGGAAGGCAACCTGGGCCTGATCCGTGCGGTCGAGAAGTTCGACTACACCAAGGGCTTCAAGTTCTCCACCTACGCCACCTGGTGGATCCGCCAGGCCATTACCCGCGCCATGGCCGACCAGGCCCGCACCATCCGCATCCCGGTGCACATGGTGGAAGTCATCAACAAGCTGGCCCGCGTCCAGCGCCAGATGCTGCAGGACCTCGGCCGCGAACCCACCCCGGAAGAGCTGGCCCTCGAGCTGGACATGACTCCGGAAAAGGTCGTCGAGGTCCAGAAGTACGGCCGCGAGCCGATCTCGCTGCACACCCCGCTCGGCGAGGACGGCGACTCCGAGTTCGGCGACCTGATCGAGGACTCCGAAGCGGTGGTTCCGGCTGACGCCGTGAGCTTCACGCTGCTCCAGGAACAGCTGCATTCGGTCCTGGACACGCTCTCCGAGCGCGAGGCCGGAGTCGTGGCGATGCGCTTCGGCCTGACCGACGGGCAGCCGAAGACTTTAGACGAAATCGGAAAGGTCTACGGCGTGACCCGCGAACGCATCCGCCAGATCGAATCGAAGACGATGTCCAAGCTGCGCCACCCGTCCCGCTCCCAGGTCCTGCGCGACTACCTGGACTAAGCTGCCCGGACCGGGTGCCGGTTCAGCCAACGCGGGGTCACGTCCCGCCCATGATCTTCGGATTTACGGGCGCGACGTGACCCCGCGTTGTTTGTTTTAGGCGGCGGCGTGAATCGAAGTCGTTGCCCGTCTGGGATGTTAAAGCAGTAGGGCCCCTCCGCAACGGAGGGGCCCTACTGGCGGATCCTTGGGGATCCCTGAGTACGTCTAGTCGACCGGAACCGGTGCCTTCTCGTGGAGGCGGCCCGTCTCGTCGTGCCAGTCGGAACTGAGCGGGCGAAGGTTCGGCTCTACGGCGCGTGCGTGGTGAGCGCAGAACAGAAGCTCACCGCCGGAGGCTCCGAGAACAACCCGGACGTATGCCTGAGCTCCGCAACGGTCGCACCGGTCAACGGTGGTGAGTGTGCGGTCCGCAACTGCTGTTGTCATGTTCGGCCTCCTTGGTAGATCGATACATCTATATAACCAGCATTCGCGGCCGTTCCATGGCAAGGATGGGACACTTTCGCTGTCCGCGTATCACGGCTCAGTAACGGCGGCCAGGTCCTCTCCGTTGTGTTGTCCCTCCGGGGGAGTGGCAACCCGGCTTCCGGCGGCAGGACGACTAACCTAGGAAGAGCGTCTGCACGTTCCATCCCTGAAGGAGTTTCCGACCCGTGGCACCAAGTTCTGATTACACCGCCCGGCATCTCTCCGTGCTGGAAGGCCTCGAGGCCGTCCGCAAGCGCCCGGGCATGTACATCGGATCCACCGACTCCCGCGGCCTGATGCACTGCCTCTGGGAGATCATCGACAACTCCGTGGACGAGGCCCTCGCCGGATTCGGCCACGACATCAAGATCATCCTGCACGCGGACAATTCGGTCGAGATCCACGACGACGGCCGCGGCATCCCGATCGACGTCGAACCCAAGACCGGGCTCACCGGCGTCGAGGTGGTCTTCACTAAACTGCACGCCGGCGGCAAGTTCGGCGGCGGTTCCTACACGGCCTCGGGCGGCCTGCACGGCGTTGGCGCCTCCGTGGTGAACGCCTTGTCCTCCCGGCTGGACGTCGAGGTGGACCGCGGCGGCAAGACCTACAAAATGTCCTTCCGCCGCGGCGAACCCGGCCGCTTCAAGGACCCCGGCACCAAACCGGACCCGGCCGCCGTGTTCGAGCCCTTTGTGGACGGCTCGGTGCTCGACGTCGTCGGCAAGGCCAAGCGCGGCGTCACCGGCACCCGGATCCGCTACTGGGCAGACCGGCAGATCTTCACACCGGACGCGAAGTTCTCCTATGACGAACTCGCCGCCCGCGCCCGGCAGACCTCCTTCCTGGTCCCCGGGCTGAAACTCACCGTCCGGGACGAACGCCGGGTTGCCGGCACCCCGGGCGAATCCGGCCCGCACGAGGAGTTCTTCCACCACGACGGCGGCATCTCCGAGTTCGTCGAGTTCCTCGCCGCCGATCCGGCCGTCACCGACGTCTGGCGGCTGCACGGCGCCGGCAAGTTCAAGGAAACGGTCCCGGTCCTGGACGAGCGCGGCCACAGCCAGCTGGCCGAAGTGGAGCGCGACTGCGAGGTGGACGTCGCCCTGCGCTGGGGCATCGGCTACGACAGCACCGTGCGCAGCTTCGTCAACATCATCTCCACGCCCAAGGGCGGGACGCACCAGTCCGGCTTCGAGCAGGCCCTGGTCAAGACGTTCCGCAAGGCCGTGGAAACCAACGCCCGCAAGCTCAAGGCCGGCAACGACAAGATCGAAAAGGATGACATCTTCGCCGGGCTCACGGCCGTGCTGACGGTCCGCCTCGCCGAGCCGCAGTTCGAGGGCCAGACCAAGGAAATCCTGGGCACCTCCGCCGTCCGCGCCATCGTGGCGAAGGTGGTCGAGCGGGAGATCAACGCCAAGCTCACCTCCGCCAACCGGAACGACAAGGCCCAGTCGGCGCTGCTGCTGGAAAAGGTCGTCAGCGAGATGAAGTCGCGCATCTCGGCGCGCGTCCACAAGGAAACCCAGCGGCGCAAGAACGCCCTGGAGACCTCCTCGATGCCCACCAAGCTGGCGGATTGCCGCACTGACGACGTCGCGCGTTCCGAGCTGTTCATCGTGGAAGGCGACTCCGCCCTCGGCACCGCGAAGCTGGCCCGTTCCTCGGACTTCCAGGCGCTGCTGCCGATCCGCGGCAAGATCCTGAACGTCCAGAAGGCCTCGGTGGGGGACATGCTCTCCAACGCCGAATGCGCCGCCCTGATCCAGGTGGTGGGCGCCGGCTCCGGCCGCAGCTTCGACATCAGCGCCGCCCGCTACGGCAAGGTGATCCTGATGACCGACGCCGACGTCGACGGCGCCCATATCCGGACCCTGCTGCTCACGCTGTTCTTCCGCTACATGCGCCCGATGATCGATGAGGGCCGCGTTTTCGCCGCCGTCCCGCCGCTGCACCGCGTAGAGGTCATCAACGCGGGACAGAAGGCCAACGAGATGATCTACACGTACTCGGAGGCGGAACTGCATGTGCTGCTGGACCGCCTCGCCAAGGAAGGCAAGCGGTACAAGGAGCCGATCCAGCGCTACAAGGGCCTGGGTGAAATGGATGCGGAGCAGCTCGCGGAGACCACGATGGATCCGCGGCACCGCACCCTGCGCAAGGTCGGGATCGAAAACGCGAAGCAGGCCGAGGAAACCTTCGACCTGCTGATGGGCTCCGACGTCGCCCCGCGCAAGGACTTCATCATCGCAGGGGCCGCAAGCCTGGACCGGGAGCGCATCGACGCCTGACCGGGCCCGGTTTCCGGGACTGGGAGTCGGGCTCGCCGGGCCAACCGGGTAAGCCGGCTCAGTCGGTTCGAGCGGTTCAGCCGAGCAGGCCCGGCACGATCAGCAGCGCCGTGGGCACCGCCAGCAGCAGCAGGCATGCACCCAGCACCGCGTAGCGCAGGGCCCCCGGCAGCGGCGGCTGGGGTGACAGCAGCCGGCTGACCCGGGACACTGTGGTGACGGCCGAACCGGCGCCGCCGGTGGCTCCGGGCTGGCGGGCGTCGGCCTCGCCGCCCGCCTCGCCGAAGGCCATCCGTGCGCCCGGGGCGCCGGCGGACCCGCTCGCCACGATCGCGATCGCCTTGATCAGCGTGGCCTTGCTCTCGGTCTTCAGGGCGACGTCGTCGGCCAGCATCTCGATCAGCGAATTCACCGCCTCCTGCGCCAGCCGGGTGGTCGGCAGCCAGGGCAGGGCCTGCCGCCAGGCCGCGAACGCCCACAACAGCAGGTGGTGGCGCTGGCTTAGGTGGGCGTTTTCGTGGATGAGTACCGCGCGCAGCTCGTCCGGCTCCAGCGCCGCCATCAGCCCGTCCGAGAGCACGGTGACCGAGCGGGCGCCGCCGGGCAGGCAGTAGGCCACGGGCGAGTCATGGCTGATCACCATGGTCCGCGGGCCGTCGGCCGAGGGGGAGGCAAGCAGGGCAAGCAGCTCGCGGTGCCGCCGCCGCTGGCGCTGGATCTTGTAGTAGGTGAGCAGCAGGGTGAAGACCAGGTGGGCGCTCAGCAGCGCCGCGGCCGAGAGCGCGAAGATATGCCAGAAGCCCAGCGCCGTGGTGGGCTCATTGCGGAAGACCATTCCGGCCAGGGACCGCAGGCCGGCCAGGAGGTTGTCCCCGACTGGCTCCAGGCCGTAAACCAGCATGGCTCCGATCATGGACAGGCCGCCGGCAAGGGCGATCGCCTGCCAGAGCAGCATGGCCGTAAAGGGGGAGCGGGCCGGCCATTGGGCGCGCGAAAGAAGGATAGGCACCGGCCAGGCCAGTGCTATCGCCAGGACCGCCAGAAAATATGAGGTCCAGAACACCGGTGTTAGCTGTGGCCCAGCAGTTTGCGCAGCGTCTCCGCCTCGGTGGCGGACACGGAGCCAATGAAGCGGGCCAGCACGGCCTCGCGGTCGGGCGCGGAGCCGAGCACCTCGTGCATCAGTTCCGCGGTGTGGTCCGCGCGGCTGGAGACGGCCTGGTAGCGGTGCGGACGGGTGCCGCGTTCACGCTCCACGAGGCCCTTGCGCTCAAGCCGGGACAGGACGGTCAGCACCGTGGTGACGGCCAGGTCCTTGCCCTCGTGGCCGGCCGTGCCGCCCGCCGCGCGGGTGCTTTGCGCGAGCAGATCCCGCAGGGTGTTCGCGGTCGCAGCCTCCTGGCCTGCCCAGAGCAGGTCCATCACTGCCCGTTCCAGTTCGCCGAGACTTGCCATTCCGTACGTCCTTCTTGAGTGCCGCCCTGGGGAGTTGGTTCCGCCCCGGATGGTGTGCCGATACTTCAGCCTTAAATTTACAGTGTTTTACGCGCAGTTTCTACATGAGGTAGAACAGGCCCGCCGCGGCGTGTCGGCCGCAGCGGGCCTGCGGGGCGTGCGGTCGGCGCGGCGGCGGGCGGCCGCTCCATTGCGGGGAGCGGCGTGCCGTGCCACGCTGGGTGCGGGAGGGTGCGAACTTGTTCTACACTCTGTAGAAGTATTAGTTCTACGCATCGTAGAAAACTCTCGGGAACCTAGCCAAAGGGACTGCCTTGGACGCCTTGGAAATCGCACGCTGGCAATTCGGTATCACCACCGTCTACCACTTCATGATGGTGCCGCTCACCATCGGCCTGGGCCTGGTGGTGGCGGTGATCCAGACGCTCTGGTACCGCACCGGCAAGCCGGAGTATCTCCGGATGACCAAGTTCTGGGGCAAGCTCTTCCTGATCAACTTCATCATGGGCGTCGCCACCGGCATTGTGCAGGAGTTCCAGTTCGGCATGGCCTGGAGCGAGTACAGCCGCTTCGTCGGTGACGTCTTCGGCGCCCCCCTCGCCATGGAGGCGCTGCTGGCCTTCTTCGTGGAGTCCACCTTCCTGGGCCTCTGGATCTTCGGCTGGAAGCAGCTCAAACGCGGCGTGCACCTGGCCTGCCTCTGGATTGCCGTGATCGGCTCGGTCTTCTCCGCCTACTTCATCATCGTGGCCAACAGCTGGATGCAGCACCCGGTGGGCGTCGAGATGATTGACGGGCGGCCGGTGATGACCGACGCCTGGGCCGTCTTCACCAACAACACCGCCCTCGTGGCCGTGCCGCACACCCTCTTCGGCGCCCTCGCCGTCGCAGGTTCCTTTCTCCTCGGCATCGCCTGGTACCACCTGTGGCGCCGCCGGCACGACGGCATCGACACGGTGGGGGCGGACGGCAGGGTCGTTCCCGGGGAGTCCCGGATTCCCGGCCGCGACCGTGCCGACCACGCCGTCTGGATCCGTTCGCTGCGGATCGGCGCCGTCGTCGCGATGATCTCCTTCGCCGGCACCGCCATCACCGGCGACCTGCAGGGCAAGCTCATGTTCGTACAGCAGCCCATGAAGATGGCCGCCGCCGAGGCCGCCTGCCACGACGGCACCGGCTTCTCCATCCTGAGCGTGGGCAACGTCGGCTCCAAAAACTGCGACGACGTCGTTGCCGTGATCGAGGTCCCCGGCATCCTGTCCTTCCTGGCCAAGGGCGACTTCACCACCGAGGTCAAGGGCGTCAACAGCCTGCTGGATCAGTACAAGGCCGATTACGGCACGCACCTGCCGGACAACCCGATCTACGGTGACCGTGCCGGCCAGGAAATCCAGTACGTCCCGGTCATGGAAGTCACCTACTGGGGCTTCCGGATGATGATCGGCTTCGGCGGTGTGGCAGCCCTGGCCGCCCTCGTGGCGCTCTGGATCACCCGCAAGGGCACCGTCCCGGCCTCCCGCGGCCTGATGCGGCTCGCCGTCTTCGGCATCCTGGCCCCCTTCGGCGCGAACGCCGCCGGCTGGATCTTCACCGAAATGGGCCGCCAGCCCTTCGTCGTCGCTCCCAACCCGGACCCCAGCGGCATCGACCAGGTCTTTATGTTCACCGCGGCGGCCGTCTCACCCGGGGTCTCCGCCGGGGAACTTCTGACCTCCCTGGTGGTGCTGACCGCCGTGTACGCCGTGCTGCTGGTGGTTGAGGTGAAGCTGCTGGTGAAGTACATCCGCGGCGGCGTCGTCTCCGCAATGCCCGAGCTGGCCCACGCCCCGGCGGACGAAAACGAGGACCAGATCCCGCCCGGCGGTACCCCCGGCAAGCCCGAAGCCGACGACGTCCTGGCCTTCGCCTACTAACGGCCGCGAAAACAAGCTGCAGAGGATATTCAGCATGGAACTGCTACCCACCATCTGGTTCATTGCCATCGCGGTGCTGTGGACGGGCTACCTCTTCCTGGAGGGCTTCGACCTCGGCGTCGGCATGCTCATGAAGGGCTTCGCCCGGAACAACACCGAACGCCGGGTCCTGCTCAACACGATCGGCCCGGTCTGGGACGGCAACGAGGTGTGGCTGCTCACCGCGGGCGGCGCCACCTTCGCGGCATTCCCGCTCTGGTACGCCTCCCTGTTCTCCGCCCTCTACCTGCCGCTGCTGCTGGTCCTGGTGGCGCTGATCTTCCGCGCGGTGGCCTTCGAATACCGGGGCAAGGTGGACACCCCGCAATGGCGTGCGCGCTGGGACTGGGCCATCGTGCTGGGCTCCCTGGTGGCCGCGTTCGGCGTCGGCGCGGCCCTGGCACTGACCACCACCGGGCTTCCGCTGAACGCCAACGGTGACCGCGAGGGCGGGCCGTTCGCCTGGTTCAGCGCCTACGCCGTGCTCGGCGGACTCGCCGTCGTCGGCTTCTCGCTGCTGCACGCGCTGGCGTTCCTGGCCCTGAAGACCGACGGCGAGGTCCGGCACCGCGCGCGGCAGTGGTTCGTCCGGCTGCTGCCGGCGCTGCTCCTGCCGATCGCCGGCTGGGCGATTGTGCTGCAGCTGCAGAGCGGAAAGGCGTGGACCTGGGCCGCCGTCGTCGCCGCCGTCGTGGCCGCCGCCCTGGCCTGGAACTTCGCCCGGGGCGGCGCGGAGGGCAGGGCCTTCCTGTCCCTGGGCGCCTTCCTGCTGCTAGGCAGCGCCTCGATTTTCGGCGCCGCCTTCCCGGTGGTGCTGCCCTCGACCCTCAACCCGGACTTCAGCCTGACCGTCACCAACGCCTCATCCTCGGACTACACCCTGGGCCTGATGACGATCGTTGCCTGCATCGGGCTCCCGCTCGTCCTCGCCTACCAGGCCTGGACCTATTGGGTGTTCCGCCGCCGGGTAAGCGCCGCCCACATCCCCGAGGCGCACAGCTTCCTGCCCGCGATTGCCGCCAAGGCCCTGGCGCCGAAGGACTAACCGGCCATGAGACCGCAGTTCCCGACCGGACCGGCCACCCGCTCAGCGCTCTACCTGCTGGGGCTGCTGGCCGCCCTCAAGGCGCTGTCCCTTGTGCTGATGGGGCAGGCTGTCGCAGCCATGCTGACCGGGCTGATGGGGCACAACCCCGCCTGGGCCGACCAGCTCGGCTGGGGCCTGGCCGGGGTGGTGCTGCGCTCGCTCACCGTGTGGGCGCAGGCAGTGGCATCCCGCCGCGCCGCGCTGGGGGTCAAGGAGGAGCTGCGCTCGCGGCTGCTGGACCGGGCCCTGCACACCGGCACCCGCACGGCCGGGCCTGCCGACGGCGGACTCGCGGTCCTTGCGACGCGGGGACTGGACGCCCTGGACAACTACTACACCCAGTTCCTGCCCGCGCTGGTGAACTGCGCCGCCATCCCGCTGCTGCTGGGGGCCAGGATCCTCTTCGCGGACTGGATCAGCGCGGTGGTGATCGTCCTGACCGTCCCGCTGGTGCCGCTGTTCATGATCCTGATCGGCCGCTACACCGAGGACCGGGTCCGGGAAGCCCAGTCGGCGCTGTCCCGGCTCTCCGGACACATGCTGGAACTCGCCAAGGGCCTGCCCGTGCTGGTGGGCCTGGGCCGTGCCGCCGCCCAGCGCAAGGCCCTCGAGGACATCTCGGAGGAATACCGTGCCAAGACCATGGGGACCCTGCGCACCGCCTTCCTCTCCGCCCTGGCGCTGGAGCTCATCGCCACGATCTCGGTCGCCGTGGTCGCCGTCTTCATCGGCGTCCGGCTGGTGCACGGGGACATGGCCCTCGAAGCGGGACTGCTGGCCCTGATCCTGGCGCCGGATTGCTACCTCCCGCTACGCGAACTCGGCACCGCCCACCACGCCAGCGACGAAGGCCGTGCCGCGCTCGCGGACACCACGGACGTCCTTGGCGCCGCCCAGGCCTTGCCGCTCGTCCCCGCCAGCCCAGCCGCCGGCCGGTCCGCCGCTAGTCCGCCGGCCGTCACGGTCCACGGCCTGGCCGTGCGCTACGCCGGCCGCGCGGAACCCGCCGTCGGCCCGCTGAGCTTCACGGCCGCCCCCGGTCAGGTCACTGCCCTGGACGGCCCCAGCGGGGCCGGCAAGAGCACCGTGCTGGGCGTGCTGGCCGGCACCATCGGCGCCGGCGCCGGCACGGAGCTCACCGGCCAGCTGGCGGGGTTCACCAGGGATGATCTCGCCTGGGTGCCCCAGCACCCCGTGCTGGTCGAAACCACGGTGCTCGCGGAAGTCCTGCTTTACCTGGGCACCTCCCCGGACCGGTCCCCGGCGCAGAACGACGCCGAGGCCCGGCGGTGCCTTGCCGCCTGCGCCGCCGAACACCTCGCCGGGAAACATCCTGCCGAGCTCAGCCCGGGGGAGCTGCGCCGGGTGGCCGTCGCCCGCGGGCTGGCCCGGATCGCCGCCGGCGCCACGCTGCTGCTGCTCGACGAGCCCACCGCGCACCTGGACCGGACATCCGCGGACGCAGTCAGCCGCACCATCGCCGGCCTCCGGGGCAAGGTCACCGTGCTGCTGGTTGCCCACGACCGGCAGACCCGCGAACTCGCGGACCGGCTGGTGGCGGTAGGCGGACGCTCCGGCGCCGCCCCGGCCGGCCCCGCCTCCCCGCATGCCTTCCCGGTTGCTGGCCCTCAGCTTGCCGGCACCTCCGGACTATCAGCCCCCGCCCAGGCCGGGGCGGGCTCCACGAAGGGTGCTGCAAGCGCCGGAACGGACAGTGCTGGTGCTGCCCGTGTCGGAACGGCGGCCGCCCTGTTGCGGCGGCTGCTTGCCCCCGTCGCCGGGAAGTTTGCCGCGGCCGGCGCGGTCGCGGTCCTGGCCGCGCTGTTCGCCGTCGCGCTGTCCGGGCTGTCCGGCTGGCTCATCATCCGCGCCAGCGAGCAGCCGCCCATCCTGTACCTGCTCACCGCGATTGTGGGCGTGCGCTTCTTCGGTGTCGGCCGCGCCGCCCTGCGCTACACCGAACGGCTGCTCCTGCACGACGCCATCTTCACCGCGCTGACGCGGCTCCGCGGCCAGCTGTGGGAGTCGCTGAGCCGGCGGGCCCTGTCGCTGCGGCGGCTCCTGCAGGGCGGCAACGTCCTGGGCGCCGTGGTGGACGACGTCGACACCGTCCGTGAACTGCTGCCGCGCGTCGTGCTGCCGCCGCTGACCGCCGTCGCCGTGGGTGCGGCCGCCGTGACGGGCGTCGGGCTGCTGCTCCCCGCCGCGCTGCCGGCCGTGATTGGCGCCGCGCTCGTCAGCCTCGCCGCCGCGCCCGCCCTGGCGCTGCTCGCGGACCGGATGTCCGCCGGGACCGAACAGCGACTTCGCTCCGGCGTGCTGCGCCGGGTCGCCGCGGCGCTGGACGCCCGCGCCGAACTGCACGCCAACGGCGTAGGCTCCCCGGTCCTGGCCGGCATCCACGAGGCCGACCGGGCTGCGACAGCGGCGTCCCAGCGATCGGCCCGGGCCGAGGGACTCGGCCAGGCGCTCACCGTGCTGGCCTGCGGGTCCGCCGCCCTGGCCAGCGCGGTCCTTGCTGCCCCGCTTGCCCTCAGCGGCGCTGCCGAGCCGGCAACCGTCGCCGTCGTGGTGCTGCTCCAACTGGCGCTGGTGGAACCGTATTCGGCGATCACGACGGCGGTCCGCCAGTACCCGGCACTGCGCTCCGTGCTGCGGCGGATCAGCGCGTCCGGAGTCCTCACGCCGGCCGCGCCGGACGAAACCGGCGGACCCATGCCGGTGTCGGAGCGGCCCGGCGGGCGGTCCGGCCTGGAAATGGACAACCTGGCCGCCGCGTGGCCGGGCGGCACGGAGGTCTTCACCGGGCTGACCGGCAGCGCAGAACCCGGCCGCTGGCTGGCCGTGACCGGAGCCTCAGGGTCCGGCAAGTCCACCCTGCTGGCCGTGATGCTCGGCTTCCTGCCGGCCGCGGAAGGCCACCTCTTCCTGACCGGCCGCGCCGCCTGGTGCCCACAGGAGGCGCACCTGTTCGACTCCACCATCCGCGGCAACCTGATGCTGGGGCTGCCAGAGGGGGAGCGTCCCACGGCCGGAAAAGCCGATCCGGCCGTGGCCGCCGGGCTTGACCGGCAGCTAACCGCTGCGTTGTCCGCCGTCGGCCTGGAACCGCTGCTGCAACGGCTCGACCGGGCCCTGGACACTCCCATCGGGCCCGGCGGGGCGTTCCTCAGCGGCGGCGAGCGGCAGCGCCTGGCAGTGGCCCGCACGCTGCTGACCGGCGCCGACGTGATCCTGCTCGACGAACCCACAGCCCACCTCGACGCGGAAGCGGGCCGGACCATGCTGGCCGAGCTGCGGCGCGGGCTGGCCGGCCGCACGGTGGTCCTCGTGACCCACAACCCGGAGGACATCAGCCCGGAGGACAACCGGCTGGACCTGGACGTAGCCGGACTCCGGCAGGCCACGCCGGTGCTGGCGCGGGGGTAGCGCCGGCACTAGCCTGTAAGCCATGAACGGACGCACCGACCCGCAGGCCGGCCTGGACCCCCGCCTGACGTGGCGGCCCGCCGGCACCGCCGAGCTGGACGACTGGGCGGCCCTGATTGCCCGCACGGCCGCCGTCGAGCGGCCGGTCTGGTTCGAACGGCGTGCGGACCTGGCCCAGATCCTGGACTCCCGGACGAACCCGGCGGCCACGAACAGCGTCCTCGGCTTCGACGGCCAGGGGATCGCGCGCGCCTACGCCAGGCTCACGAAAAACCCGGACGGGGACAAGGCCGTCGGATTCGGCTGCGTGGACCCCGGGTGGCAGGGCAGCGGCGTCGGAACCGGGCTCCTGGCCTGGCTGGAAGCGCGGACCCGGCAGCGGTTCGCCGAAGATTCGAAAGAGATTGCGGACTCCGGGGACCCGGCGGCCCGGGCGGCCGTGCCAAAACTGCGCCTCTACATGGAAGAACAGCATGCCCATCAGGCGGCGCTCTTCGGCAATTGCGGCTACCGGGTCGTCCGCTACTACAACGAAATGCACCGGCCGCTGGACCAGGCCCTTCCGGAGGCAGGCCTCGACGGCGGGCTGGAACTCGTGGGCTTTGGGCCGGATCTGCACGAGTCCGTGCGGCTGGCCCACAATGACGCCTTCCGGGACCACTGGGGCAGCGAACCCCGCGACGACGAGGCCTGGGGATTCGTCGTGAACGATCCGCAGGCGCGGCCTGACCTCAGCGCCGTCGTCGTGGAGAAGGCCAGCGGCCGGGTGGCCGGCTACCAGCTCGCCAGCCACGACGCCGACGGCGCGGCGGACCGCGGCTTCAAGGAAGGGTACACCGACCTGCTCGGGGTGCCCCGCGAGTTCCGCGGCCGGGGCGTCGCCCAGGCGCTGCTGGCCGACGCCATGCGCCGCTTCGCCGCGGCGGGAATGGACAAGGCCTCGCTCGATGTCGACTCGGAGAACCCCACGGGAGCCCTGGCGCTCTACACCAAAATGGGATACCGCACGGTCAACCGCAGCATGGCCTGGGACAAGGACCTCTAGGCAGTCCCCGGCACGTCAGCCATCCACACGCTATCCGTCCACGCGCTATCCATCCACATCGCGGAGGTGGTGCACGACGTCATGCAGGAAATACTGCGCGAAGCTCAGCACCGTGAATTCCGAGCCGTTGCTGCGGGTGCCCTTGCGGCCCCAGTCCCGCTCCGGGACGCGGCCAAAGGACGCGGCGATCTGCTCGCCTTCGGCCGTCAGCTCGGCGCTCACCTCGGCCGGGTCGGAGCCGGCGTAATCCTGCTCCACCGCGGTCCGGTCCTGGTCCCAGTCCTCGAAGCGGGCGTCGTCCTCGGTGAGCATGAGGTCGAGGCGGTGGTCGAAGAGGGTGAAGACGTCCCGGACGTGGCAGGCGTACTCCAGCGGCGACCAGGTGTCCTCGTCCGGACGCACGGCCGCGTCCGGACGCCGCAGCACAGCACGCCAGCGCGGCAGCATGTTGGCGAGCCGTCCAGGCGCCGTGGCGGGGGTGCAAGCGGAGACGTCAAAACCGCACTCGGGGCACGGCCGTGCGAGCACCCAAGTCCAGTCCTTTTGATCGGGCACGATAGGCATGTCTGCAGTCTAGGCGAAGGAGTAGGATGCGTACCGGGGGAAGGGCCTGGAAAGGGACATAGCCATGCTCAAAGACCAACCTGTCGGCGCCGTTTTGCCGGCCGCGGACCTCGCCCGCGCACGCGATTTCTACCGCGACAAACTCGGACTCGAACCGGATAACCCGGATGCCGAGGACAACCTGCAGTACACCTGCGGCGCCGGCAGCAGATTCATGCTGTACCAAACGTCCAACGCCGGAACCGCCAAAAACACCCAGATGGGCTGGATGGTCACCGACCTCCCGGCCACCGTCGCCGAGCTCCGCGCGGCAGGGGTGGTCTTCGAGGACTACGACTTCCCGGGCCTGAAGACCGAGGACGGCATTGCCACGCTGCCGGACGGAAACTCCGCAGCCTGGTTCCTCGACAGCGAGGGCAACATCCTGAACATCAACTCGGGGATGTAAGGTCCCGCCAGCTGACCCCGGGCGTCCGCACCAGGCGGCGGCCCGGGATCGCTGTGTGCTGGGTGCCGCCTGCCCAGGCGGGAAGCCTTCCACATTCGTGAACTGCTGGGACACAGCGGCGTGCCGTTCCCTACTGCAGTCTGTTGCCTTGCGCTCCGATCCACGCCGGGGGTAACCTTCCCGCAATTGGAACCCGAAGGATATTAGCCTTCCGTCCCAGCCGTGGGCCAAGCATCGATAGGGGTGTGCACCCTCGAGCGGGGCACGACATAGAGCGTGCCGAGTTCGCCGCAATTCAGGACCTACACCAGTGTCCGTTTGCTCGAAAATTCCCTATCCAACACGCCGGTCTGCAGAGATCGCCCTTCGTGCCATCCAAAGGATCGCTTCGACGCGGGGACGAAAGCCGCCAGCGGGGCGTACTTTTGCAGCCCCTGCCGGCAGTGGCACCTCACCGCGAAGTCCAAAACACAGGTTCCACCGTGGCCCCCGCGGCCTGGCTCTGCCACGCTGCGGGGCTGCAACTGAATGCACCCCGGCCATTTGCCAGAAATGGCCGCTAATCCGGGCAAGTTAGCGGCCATTCGTGGCAAATGGGTGGACCTGGTCGCTTGCGCCGGCCCGCACGGTACCGAATGACCGGTCTAACGGCGCGCCTACCCCTCCGCTGCAGCTTCCTCCGCGGCCCACGCCATGCTCGGGCCGATCGCGTCGACGGCCTGGGAGAGCGGGATGCCGGAGCCGTCGCGGCGGCCGTGCTCGCCCGGCAGGGAGCGTGCCACCCCGGCCAGAGAGGAAGCCTTGGCTGGGCCGTGGCCGGCCCAGGCGAGCAGCAGGGTGTCCTCGCCTTTGAGGAAGCGGTGCGCACGGACGCCGGCCGTACCGCGGCCCTTGGCCGGGTATTCATTCAGCGCCGTGACCTTGGCCGCACCCGGAGCGGTGCCGGGCAGCGCCCCCTCGGTGCCGGCGATGGTGACCACCACGGCGGCGTCGTCGGAGGAGCGGGCCGTGCCGAAGTGCAGCACCCGGTCACCGGCGGCCAGTTTGATCCCGGCCATGCCGCCCGCGGTGCGGCCCTGCGGCCGGACCGCGGAGGCACTGAAGTGCAGCAGCTGGGCCTGCCGCGTGACGAAGACCAGCTCGACGTCGTCCGCGGCGGCGGGCTCGACGCCCACCACGGTGTCCTTGTCCTTGAGCGCGATCACTTCCCAGTCCTCGCGGTTCAACGGGTAGTCCGGCTGGACGCGCTTGACCACGCCCTGCGCGGTCCCGATCGCGAGGACCTGGTCCAGCGGCGCAAACGCCACAAGGGACTCGCCCTTGAGCAGCGTGATGAAGTCCTTGGCCGGAACGCCGCCGGCCATGTTGGGCGTCCCGGACGTGGGCGGCAGCACCGGCATGTCCATCACCTGGAGCCGCAGCATCCGGCCCTGGGACGTGACCGCAGCAATCTCGCCGCGCGCCGAGGTCTTGACCACCGAGCGGAAGACGTCGTGCTTGGTCCGCGGCCCGGATTCGGCAAGGCTGTCCTGGTTGGCCGTGCGAGCGATCTGCCCGGACGCCGTCAGGATCGCCCAGCAGGGGTCGTCCGCGATCTCCAGGGCCAGCGGCGCCGCCTTGCCCTTGGCACCGGGCGCGGCGGTAAGCGCCGCGGCGACCGTGGGGGAGACGGCCTCGGATTCGAGCAGCACGGTCCGGCGCGGGGTGCCGTACTTGTCGGCGAGTTCGCCGAGTTCGTCGGAGACCAGCCCGCGCAGCAGCTCGGGGGAGTCCAGGATGGCCTGGAGCTCTGCGATCTCGCGGCGCAGTTCGTCCTGTTCCTTCTCCAACTCGATCCGGGAGTACTTGGTCAGCTGCCGCAGCCGGAGTTCCAGGATGTAATTGGCCTGGATCTCGGACAGGTCGTAGATGGACATCAGCCGGGTGCGGGCCGCCGCGGCCTCGTCCGAGGACCGGATGATCTGGATCACCTCGTCGATGTCCACGATCGCGATGAGCATGCCCTCCACCAGGTGCAGGCGGTCCTTCTTCTTGCCCAAGCGGAAGGAGGTGCGGCGGCGCACCACGTTGATGCGGTGGTTGACGTAAACGGAGAGCAGTTCCAGCAGGCCCAGGGTCTGCGGCTGCCCGTCGACGAGCGTGACGTTGTTGATGCCGAAGGAGTCCTCCATCGGCGTGAAGCGGTAGAGCTGCTGGAGCACGGCGTTCGGGTTGAAGCCGTTCTTCAGTTCGATCACCAGCCGCAGGCCGTGCTTGCGGTCGGTGAGGTCCACGATGTCGCTGATGCCGGTCAGCTTCTTGCCGTTGACCGCGTCCTTGATCTTCTCGATCACCTTTTCCGGGCCCACCATGTACGGCAGTTCCGTGACCACCAGGCCGGTGCGGCGCGCCGAAAGCTGTTCCACCTCGACCTTGGCCCGGGTCTTGAAGGAGCCGCGGCCGGTGGCGTACGCGTCGCGGATGCCGTCCAGGCCCACGATCCGGCCGCCGGTGGGCAGGTCCGGGCCGGGGACGAACTTCATGATGTCTTCGAGGGAGGCGTCCGGGTGCGCGATCAGGTGCCGTGCCGCCGCCACCACCTCGCCGAGGTTGTGCGGGGCCATGTTGGTGGCCATGCCGACGGCGATGCCGGTGGCGCCGTTGACCAAAAGGTTCGGGAACGCGGCCGGGAGCACATCCGGCTGGGTCAGCTGGTTGTCGTAGTTCGGGACGAAGTCCACCACGTCCTCGTCGAGGTGGTCCGTCAGGGTGAGCGCCGCCGCCGCCAGCCGGGCCTCGGTGTACCGCGGGGCAGCCGGACCGTCGTCGAGCGAGCCGAAGTTGCCGTGGCCGTCGATCAGCGGCAGCCGCAGCGAGAAGTCCTGCGCCATCCGGACCATGGCGTCGTAGATCGCGGTGTCGCCGTGCGGGTGCAGCTTGCCCATCACTTCGCCCACCACACGGGCGCTCTTGACATGGCCGCGGTCCGGGCGCAGGCCCATCTCGCTCATCATGTACAGGATGCGCCGCTGCACGGGCTTGAGGCCGTCGCGGGCGTCGGGCAGGGCGCGGGAGTAGATGACCGAATAGGCGTACTCCAGGAACGAGCCTTCCATTTCGGAAGTGACGTCGATGTCGACGATGTTCTCGGTGAAATCCGGGCTGGCTTCCCCTGCCGGGGGCGTGGTTTGGCGGCGTGCCATGGGGCTGGTAGGTCCTTCTACGGGTTACTCAATTGATGGTGCGTGGCTGTTGAGGCGCGATGACGGCGGGCAGCTCAAGTTTATGGCTAGGCTAAGCCTATGGTGGATCAGCCCGCGGACGGCGTATATCCGGAACATTGGGAAGCCGATGTCGTGCTGCGCGACGGCGGGACAGCGCACCTGCGCCCCATCCACCCCGCCGACTCCGACGCGGTGCAGGCCTTCCACGTGGGCCAGTCGCAGAAGTCCATCTACATGCGCTTCTTCGCGTTCAAGTCCAAGCTCTCCGCCAAGGAACTCAAGCGCTTCACCGAGGTCGACTACAAGGACCGGGTGGCCCTGGTGATCACCATCGGCGGCGAAATCATGGGCATCGGCCGCTATGACCGGCTCGACGACCCGGAAGAGGCGGAGGTCGCGTTCAACATCGCCGACGCGCACCAGGGCCGCGGGATCGGCTCGATCCTGCTCGAACACCTCGCCGCGGCGGCCCGCGAAAACGGCGTCCGCAAGTTCAGCGCCGAGGTGCTGCCGGAGAACCGCAAGATGCTGATGGTCTTCTCCGACGCCGGCTACGACGTTAAGCGGCACTTCGACGACGGCGTCGTCAGCCTGGAGTTCAACATCGACCCCACGGACAAGTCCCGTGCCGTGATGGAGTCCCGCGAACACCGCGCCGAGGCCCGCAGCATCCAGGAACTGCTGGCCCCGTCTTCCGTGGCCGTGATCGGCGCCAGCCGCAAATGGGGAACGGTCGGCTACCAGCTGCTGGAACACATCATTGAGGGACACTTCACCGGCCCGGTCTACGCGATCAACCCCGAGGCGCTCGAACTCGCCGGCATGCTGTCCTTCGCCAGGCTCTCCGACGTCCCCGGTCCGGTCAAGCTGGCCATCATCGCGGTGCCGTACGACGAGGTGCCCAAGGTGGTGCAGGAGTGCGGGGAGGCCGGGGTCAAGGGAATTGTGGTGGCCACCGCCGGTTACGCGGACGACGGCGAACGCGGGCTCGCCCGGCAGCGCGACCTGGTCCGCCAGGCCCGCGCCAACGGCATGCGCGTGATCGGCCCGGCCTCGCTGGGCATCGTCAACACCAACCCCGCCGTGTCCCTCAACGCCTCAATGGCGCCGTCGCTGGCGCGCCGCGGCGGCCTCGGCCTGTTCAGCCAGTCCGCGGCGATCGGCGTCTCGCTCTACGCCGCCTCCAGCCGCCGCCGGGTGGGCATCTCCACCTTCCTTTCGGCCGGCAACCGCGCCGACGTGTCCGGCAACGACATGATGCAGTTCTGGGAGGACGACGCCGACACCACCGCCGTCGGGCTCTACCTCGAATCCATCGGCAACCCGCGTAAGTTCTCCCGGCTGGCCCGGCGGCTGGCGCGGACCAAACCGGTGATCGTGGCCAAATCCGACGCCATGGGTCTGAACCTGCCACCCGGCCACGCCGTGCGCACCACGCAGGCGCCGCCCGAGGCCCTGGATGCCATGATGCGCCAGGCCGGGGTGATCCGGGTGGAAACAATCGAACAACTCATGGACGTGGCGCAGATTGTCTCCAGCCAGCCGCTGCCCCAGGGCCCGGGCGTGGCCGTGTTCAGCAACTCCCGCGCGCTGGGCAAAGTGGTGGCGGACAGCGCCGCCGCGGCCGGCCTGGGCGTGGAACGCATCGTCGCCGACGTCGACCTGGACACCGGCATGTCCCGGGCGCTGCCGGCGCTGCGGCGCAGCCTCCAGGAGACGCTGACCATCGAGTCGGTGCACGCCGTGGTGGTGGCGCTGCTGCCGGCCCGCGGCCTCACGGTCGAAAAGATCGGCGCTGTGCTGGCCGAATGTTCGGCGGCCGCCGGGAAACCGGTGGTCGCGGCTTTCACCGGCCTCCTTGACCCCTCCATCTACGTGGAGGGCATGGTCGGGGCAGCCGCCGACGACGCCGCACCGGAGGCCGCCCCCGGCGTCCCCTGCTACTCGAACCCGGGGTCCGCCGTCGCCGCCCTCGCGGCCGTGGTCCGCTACGCCCAGTGGGTGGTCCGCGACCAGGGGCTCTTTGTGGAGCCCGAAGGCTGTGATCCGGAGGGCGCCCACGAGGACCTCGAGGAGCTGCTCCGGCCCGTGGGCGGCGAGCAGCTGGTGCGACTGGACCCCGACTCCGCCGCGAAGCTGCTGGGCCGCTACGGCATCCGCGTGTTGCCCTCCGAGGGCTTCGAGGGCGAGGACGACGCCGTCGCGGCAGCGGACCGGCTCGGCTGGCCGGTGGCGCTCAAGACCACGGACCCGGCGCTGCGGCACCGGCTGGACCTCGGCGGGGTGCGCCTGGACATCCAGGACGCCGACTCGCTGCGCCGCAACATCGTCCAGATGCGCAAGTCACTGCAGCGTTACGGCTCGCCGTCGCTGGAGGTCCAGTCCATGGCCCCGGTGGGTCAGGCCTGCACGTTCCGCGCCATCGAGGACCCGCTGCTGGGCCCGGTGGTGTCGTTCGGGCTGGCCGGCGACGCCGTCAACCTGCTGGACGATTGGGCGCACCGGGTCCCGCCGCTCTCCGGCTCCGACGTCCACGACTTCATCCGCGCGCCCCGCGCCTCCCGCAAACTCTTCGGCTACCAGGGCCTGCCCGCCGTCGACGCCGCCGCGCTCGAGGACCTCGCGGCCCGGCTGACCCGGCTCAAGGACAACCACCCGGAGATCGTCCTGGTCGAGTTCAACCCGGTCCTGGCCGGCCCTGACGGCGCGGTCATCCTGGCCGCCGACGTCCGGATTGCCAACGCCGCCCAGCGCACCGACACGGCCCGCCGCGCGATGCGCAGCTAGCGCCGCAGTTAGCATGTCCCCAGCCGATCTGTGAAAATGGAAGCCATGAGTTCCCAGCCTCCAGCATCCAAGCCCCAGGTGTCCGTCCCCGGCCGCCACGGCTCGCCGCACCACGGCCTGCACGACCACAGCGCGCAGGGCCAGAGCCTGGAAGGCGCCCTCCAGCAGGCAGGCTTCTACCCCCGCCTGGTGGCCGACGTCGTCGCCGACGCGCTGGACGGCCGCGACTGCGTGGCCCACCTGGTGCATCTCGAGACCCACTTCGACCGGGCCGAGGTGCGCCGGCACATCACCGTGCTGGTGCTGACCGAGGACATGCTGGTCATTACCCACGTCGACGACCAGCAGCTCGACGAAGCCGGCGAGCAGATCGTCGCCCAGGTCTCCACCGAATCCGTCCCCGTGACGCAGATCCGCTCCGTGGTGCTCAGCTACGTCTACGCCCAGCCGCAGGACTACAAGCCCTCGGACCCGGTGCGTGAGCTGACCCTCTCGATCGCCTGGTCCGGCGGGCAGCGCCTCGACATGGGCCCCGCCAGCTGCGGCGATCCGCAGTGCGAGGCCGACCACGGCTACAGCGGCACGATCGCGCAGGAGGACATCGTCCTGCGGATCAGTGCCGAAGCGGACGGCCTGCAGGCCGTCCAGGACGCCAAGCTCTTCGCCCGGGCGCTCCGGGCCGTGAACACCGGAGCGACTGCGGCCGCCCCACACGGGGTCTCCGCCCTTCCGCAGCGCCCCCGCAGCGGTGTCTTCGGCAACCGCCTCAGCCGCGGCCACCAGCGCTGAGATGGCGCCGGACCGAGCCGCCGCGTCCCCGGTAGCCTCCCCGCAACCGTCAGCCCCGGCGTCAGCCCCGGCCGGCGGCCCCGCCGGAATGCCCTCGCCCCCGGTCTACGGGGAACGTTCCATTGCCGAGGTGCTCAGCAGCGCCGCGGCCAGCCTCGGTGTCCCGGGATTCGACAACCGGTTGAACCTTCCCGCTGCGAAGCACGTCTGCGTCGTGCTGGCCGACGGTCTGGGCCGCCAGCTGCTCAAGCAGAAGACCGCGCACACGCCGTTCCTGCGCTCCGTGCTGCAGGCCGGCCAGGGCGCCGTGCCGGTGTGGCTCGACGCGGCCTTCCCCTCCACCACCGCCGCGTCGCTGGCCAGCTTCGGGACCGGCCAGCCGGCCGGGCAGCACGGGATGGTCGGCTACGACGTCCTGGACCCGGACCAGGACCGGGTGGTCAACATGCTGGGCAACTGGGACGACGGCGTGGACCCGCTGCAATGGCAGCCCCTGCCCACCGTCTTCGAGCGGGCCGCCGGGCACGTGGACGTCAGCACCGTCGCGCTGCCGCGGTTCAGTGATTCCGCCATGACCCGGGCCGCGCTGAGGGGCGGCCGCTTCCTGGCCGGCACCACCTCGCACGCCCGGACGGCCGCCGCCGCGGAGGCCATGGCCGGCGCGGACAGCTCGCTGATGTACTTCTACGTCCACGAACTGGACAAGGCCGGCCACCGGTACGGCTGCCAGTCGCCGCAGTGGGAACACCAGCTCGAAGAGCTCGACGCCACCGTGCGCCGGCTCAATGCCACCCTTCCGGCCGGCACCACCGTGCTGGTCACCGGAGACCACGGCATGCTGGACGTGCCGGCATCGCAGCGGATCGACTATTCCGCCGAGGCGGAACTCATCGCCGGAGTCCGGCACACGGCAGGGGAGCCTCGTATGGTGCACCTCTACCTCGACGCCGAAGCGGACGACGCCGGCCGGCGGCAGCTGCTGGACGCGTGGCGGTCGCGGTTCGGTGACCGGATCTGGGCCTTCACCCGGGAAGAGGCCGTGGCCGCCGGACTGTTCGGCGAGGTCCGGACCGGGGTCGGACCTCGGATCGGCGACGTGATGATCGCCGCGCGCGACGCGCTGGCCTTCTACGACACCCGCCGCGTCCAGGCCAGGGCGCTCGAGGTGGTGGGGCAGCACGGCTCGCTGACCAAGGCGGAGCGGGAGGTGCCGCTGTTGTGCTTCAGTGCCGAAGGAAAATCAGGCGCCGCCAAGGCCGGCGGCGGAAAAGCCGCCGGGAAGGCTCCGCGCCGCTAGGCCGGCTCGTTCCGGTTGGCCAGCGGCTTTAGTCGCTGCGGGTCCCGAAGACGATTTCATCCCAGCTGGGCACGCTGGAGCGCTTGGGCTTGGAGGGCTGGCGTTCCGGGGTCTCGGGCTCCCGCTCGGCGCGCGGTGTGCCGGTGCGGGATGCGTCCGGGCGGGGAGCCGCGGGGGAGTCGTGCTGCGCGCGCCGCGACGGTCCGCCGCCCAACAGCTCGTCAAGCCCGGGGCTCGACGTGGGACCGGTCCGCACCGGCCGCAACTGTGAGGCGGCGATGGTGATTTCACGGGTTTCGGTGCTGACCCCGTCGTGGAGCTTCAGCGCGTCGTCGTCGCCGGTGTCCTGGTGCCGCGGCGCCAGGCTTAGGCGGGACAGCATGGACGGCCGTGCATCCCTGCGGCGGGACAGGACGTCGGGGTTGGGAATGGAATGCGGTTCGGCTGACGCCGCGGGCGGGGTCTCTTCCACGGCCTCGGCGTCCTCCGCGGGTGCCTCAACTTCCGCCGCGTCGTCTTCTGCGTCATCAAGCGACGGGACTTCGGAGGGCCGCGGGTGGGCTGCGGGCACTCCGTTGGTCAACAGCAGTGCCAAGGCGTCGTCGGCGTCCTCGTCCAGGCCGAGGCGCTGCCCGCGGCGGGTGCGGAGCATGTCCAGCAGGCCGTCGGCGTCCTTTTCCTGCTGGGTGCCGTGCTGCTGGGTGCCGTTTTGCTGGACGATGCTGAGTTGCGCGGTGGCACCGCGCGCGGCTGCCTCCGCGTCGGTTTCAAAGTCAAAGGGCCGGTCCGAAACGGCGGAGAGGCGGCGTGCCGGGACCGGGCCGTCCATCGGCTCCAGTTCGCTGAGCTGTTGCGCCCAGCGGTTGGCGTTCTGCAGCGACTTGCGCGCCGGGCTGAACGTCCACATGGCCGGCGGCTCTTCACCGATGGCTGCGTGGGCGCCGGGCTGCGTTGCGAACCGCGCCACCACATTCCAGCTTCCATCCGGCCGGCGCCAGGAATCCCATTCCACGGAGGAGGGCTCGATCCCGTGCGCCCGGAGCCGGTGCATGACCATGTCGTCCAGACTTGCAGGCTGGTCGCCGAAGAAGGAGCGGTAGCTGTCATGTCCCGCGGACGGGGTGGCCACCTCGACCTTGCGGGCCTGCTGGGCCACGTACTCGCGCTCGGCCAGCACTGGACCCTCGTAGCGCTGTACCTTGGCCAGCGGAATGCCGGAGAGCTCCGCCACCTCCGCCGCGGTGGCACCGCTGCGGATCCTGGCCTGGATATCGCGTGGGGACATGGCAATGGGTTCAGCGCCCACGCCGGAAGCGGCCCTCGCCGGCGCCCGGCTGGCAGCCGCCCGAAGTGCCTCATCGATCGGCAGCTGGAACATCTCGCCGCCGGTGCCACTCAACAGGAGATGCTCCCCGCCGTCGTGGACGCCTACAAGCCGTAGATCCTGCATACAAATCCTCCACCCTGGCATTACTAACATTCGAAACTCTGCCACCGTTGGGCCGCAATTCGGGGTAGGAGGGAGGGCGCGCCGTGATTTTCCGCGACTTTCCGGCCTATTTGGCCCGTCCCGGTCCGGCGGAGCTGCGGCCGGACCACTGGCCTCTGGTATTTGGCAGGGGATGTGCGCAAAAATGACCCGACATCGGGCACAAAAAGCGTTTGTCCGGCGTTGACATCGGTGAACCAAACCCGGGCCGTACGGGGGCTACCAGCCCCGCCGGTGCGGAGGCGGCGATCCAACCAAACGACTGCGGAGTGTGAGCAACTACTAATGGCGACAGACTACGATGCGCCGCGCAAGACCGAGGAAGACCTCAATGAGGATTCCATCGAGGAGCTGAAGTCGCGGCGTACGGACAAGCCCTCCGCAGTGGTCGATGAAGACGAGACGGACCTTGCTGAAGGCTACGAACTCCCGGGCGCCGACCTGTCCGGCGAGGAGCTGCTGGTCCGGGTGCTGCCCGCCCAGGCAGACGAATTCACCTGTGCCTCCTGCTTCCTGGTCCGCCACCGTTCGCAGATCGCCCGCGAAAAGGACGGCCTGAAGTACTGCAAGGATTGCGAGGGTTAAAAGGACTGCGAGGCCCGGCGGTCAGCGGGGCCGCAGCACTCAGCGGGACAGGGCGGCGACGAGCTCGTCCGGGTGCCGGGTGGACGCCAGCCAGTAAGGCGTCCGGTCCGAGGGGTCGGTGATCTCGATCCGGACCACCGGGTCGATCCAGCCGCGGATGCACATAAAAGCGAGCCCGTTAAGGCGGGTTCCGCGCTCCGCCGTCGCCTCTGTGCCGCGGAAAGCCCGGGCGGTGCCGACGAAGCGGCGCTCGATTGTCGCCCGCCCGACGCGCAGCGTGGCGGCCGTGACCGAGATGGACGGCGTGGACAGGACCAGCAACACCGCCAGAATCGCGAAGAGCACCACGGCCGCGGTGATGCCCGCTGCGATGCTGATCGGCGCGAACACCAGGATCCCGGCCCCGGCCAGCCCGGCAGCCACCAGCCAGATCCAGAAATTCGGCCAAAGCTTTTCGCTGAACAGGACGGTCGCGTCGTCGGGGGTGCTGTTGGAGGCAGGCACAGCTGCACTGGATTCGGGCATGAGCCCAGCTTTCCACTTTTCCCGGGCCATTTCACCTTGACCGTCCCGCGGGGCCGGGCCGGCCGTCGCCCGGCCCGCCGGGGAGCCCCCGGGGGAGCAGCGCGCGGTAGGCCTATTCTCTCCGCGGGCGTTACAGTGGGGAACTGTGACTGAAGAAACCACTGCCGTGAACACCCCGCCGGCAGAGCCCGCAGCCGGCGGCCTTCCCGCGTACGGAGAGCCCACCCTGACCGTGCAGCTGAAAATGCTCGACGATGGGCTGCAGCCGCCGTCGTATGCCCACCCGGGCGACGCCGGCGCGGACCTGCGCGCCCGCGAGGACGTGGTGCTCGGGCCGGGGGAGCGGCGGCTGGTGCCGACCGGTGTGTCCATCGCCCTGCCCAACGGCTTTGTCGCCCTCATCCACCCGCGCTCCGGCCTCGCCACCAAGCACGGACTGACCGTGGTCAACGCGCCCGGCACGGTGGACGCGGGGTACCGCGGGGAGATTGCCGTGACGCTGCTGAATACCGACCGCGACGAGGCGATTGAACTGCGGCGCGGCGATAGAATTGCACAAATGGTCATCCAGCGGGTGGAGTACGCGGAATTCGTGCCTGTCCAGGAGCTCAGCGATTCAGTCCGCGGCGGCGGCGGTTTCGGCTCCACCGGCGGCTTCGGCGCCCCCGGGGCCTGAGCGCCCGTCCGACTGACGCAGCTGTTCCCTGTGCGGCGCTTAGGCCCTTCGCACAGGATCACAACTAAGGAGACAAACCCCATGGTTTTTGGGCGTGGCAGAAAAGCCAAGCAGGAGCAGATGACGGACACCGGCGAAACCCCGGAGGACGCAACTGTTGGAACCGACGCGTCGGCCGAGGCCAGCGATGGCGCCCTCCGCAGCGCCGGTCCGTACGACGTCTCGGAAATTGAGAACCAGGACGGCTACGTGGACCTCGGCGCCCTGCTGATTGCACCGCGCGAAGGGCTGCAGCTCCGGCTGGAGGTCGAGGAAGCCACCCAGCGCGTGGTGGCCGTCACCATGGACCTGGACAGCTCGAGCCTCCAGCTGCAGGCGTTCGCGGCGCCCCGTTCCGAGGGACTCTGGGACGAAATCCGCGAGCAGATCGGCCAGTCCGTCGGCAGCCAGGGCGGCCAGGTCGAAGAGATCGAGGGCCACTTCGGCATCGAGCTGGTCGCCAAGCTCCCCGCCGGTGACGGCAGTGACGGCTACCGGGTGGCCCGCTTCATCGGCGTCGACGGTCCCCGCTGGTTCCTCCGCGGTGTGCTCGGCGGCGAAGCGGCACTGGACCGCGCCGCCGCCGCCGGCCTCGAAGAGCTGTTCCGCCAGATCGTTGTGGTGCGGGGCGAGAACCCCATGCCGCCGCGCGACCTGCTCCAGCTCCGCCTTCCCCGTGACTCCGGCGTGTCGGCGCCGCAGGGCGCCCCGGAGTTCGAACAGCCCGAGCGCGGACCGGAGATTACCCAGATTGGTTGATGCCCCCGGCAGGAAACCTGCCGACGCCGTCCCCGTGCGGGGGCTGCCGGAGCGCGGACGGGTGCTGTGCCGCGGCTTCATTGAATCCGTGACGTACGCCCCGGCCAGCGAGGTGGCCGCCTTCACCGCGATTGTCACCGACCACGACGCCCCGCCGGCCAAGGTGCGGCCGGCGGCGTCGTCCGTCGGGGCCGCCCGGCCCGCCCAGCAGGGCGTCGGCCGCAAGCGGCCCGCCGTGGCCGCTGACCGGCTCCGGGTGGTCTGGCTGGGACGGCGCCGCATCCCCGGCATCCAGGCCGGCCTGGAGCTCCGGCTCGAGGGTATGGTCACGGTCCGGGACGGGCTGCCCACCATGTTCAATCCGCGCTACGAAATACTCTCCCGCAAGGAGGAGCAATGAGCACGCCCGAAGACCCGCAGCCCACCGTGGCCCAGCTCGCCGAAGGCTACGCGGCCAAGGCGGGCCTGCACCGCTCCAGTAACGGCAATATCGACGTGCTCAAGAGCGCCGGCGGCGTCCAGGGCATCGCCGAAAGCGTCCTCCCCGGCCTGGTCTTCCTGATCGCGTTCACGGTGACGCGGGAACTCCCGCCGGCCCTGATCGGCGCGCTGGCCGTGGCCGCGGTGTTCACCGTCGCACGGCTGGTCCAGCGCAAGCCGCTGACGCAGGCGCTGGCCGGTATTGTCGGCGTCGGGCTGTCAGCCTGGCTGGCGAACTCGACCGGTAAGGCCGAGGACTTCTACGTCCTGGGATTCTTCACCAACCTCGGGTACATCCTCGCGATGTCCCTCTCGATCGCCGTGCGCTGGCCTTTAGCCGGGCTATTGTTCGGTTTTATCCGGAACGAAGGCCTGGACTGGCGCAAGCACCCGGCCCGGGTGAAGGCATACCGGATCGGCACCTGGGTGATCATCGCGGTCCTCGTTCTGCGCCTGCTGGTCCAGGTCCCGCTGTACCTGATGGGGGAGGAGGGGCTCGCGGGCCTCGCGACCACCCGGCTCATCATGGGCGCGCCACTGTACATCCTCGGCATGTGGGTGGCGTGGCTGCTCACCCGCCCGGCCCCGGTTGACGCCCCGGCGCCGGTTGACGGGCCGGCCGGACCCAACTAACCCCCAGTTATTGTCGTTGTGAGCCTTCACAACGACAACAGCCGGTCGGGCGGGTCAGCCGTCGAAACCGTCGTCGCCGGCGGGCTGGGTCTCGCGACTGTGCTGGTCCGCGCCGGCCGGCTGCCCGCTCCCGGAAGCCTGGTCGGCTGCGTCGTCGGCGGACTCCGGCGCCGCGAGCAGTGCCCGCAGCCCGTCCTCCGCCGCGATCGTGGTAACGAAGAAGAGCTCGTCACCGCCGTCGATCACGTCGTCCCGGCTGGGCGTGATGGGCGCCTGGTCCCGCAGGATCGCCACCAGCGTCGCGTCTTCCGGCCACTCGATATCACCCACGGTCAGGCCGATCACGTGCGAATCATGCGGCACGGTGAACTCCACCAGCGAGGACACACCGGTCTGTAGGGTCAGCAGCCGGACCAGGTCGCCGATCTCCACGGCTTCCTCCACCAGGGCGGTCATCAGCTGCGGGGTGTTCACCGCGACGTCGACGCCCCAGGAATCGTCGAACATCCAGTCGTTCTTCGGGTTGTTGACCCGGCCCACGGTCCGTCCGACGCCGAATTCGGTCTTGGCCAGCAACGAGACCACCAGGTTCACCTTGTCGTCGCCGGTGGCGGAGACCACGACGTCGGCGTCTTCCAGCCGGGCGTCCTTGAGCGTGCTGAGTTCACAGGCGTCGCCGACCAGCCAGTGCGCGCCGCGCAGCCCGCTGCGGCCGATCACCTCGGGCTTGAGGTCGATCAGCAGGATTTCGTGTTTGTGGGCCAGCAGCTCACGGGCGATCGAGGAACCGACGCTGCCCGCCCCGACGATAACGACTTTCACTTAGGACTCCTTGGCGGGGGACTTGGCGAGAATGTGGGCGACCTCGGTGGTGCGGTCCACGCTGAGCATGGCGTGGACGGTATCGCCGTCCTGGTACAGGGTTCCGGGCCCGGGGAGGATGCCCTCGCCGAAACGGGTGAGGTAGGCGACGCGGATGTCGGCAGCCTTCTCGAGCGCGGTGACCGGGTGCCCGATCCAGCCGGACTGCACGTCCACCTCGGCCAGCACCAGCCGGCCGGAAGGATCACGGAAGTCGCCGGCCAGGTGCTGCTCGGGAAGGATCCTGCGCAGCACCTGGTCCGCGCTCCAGCGCACCGCCGCGACCGTGGGAATGCCCAAGCGCTGATAGATCTCGGCGCGGCCCGGATCGTAGATCCGCGCCACGACATGCGGCACGTGGAAGGTCTCGCGGGCCACACGGGTGGCCAGGATGTTCGAGTTGTCACCGCTGGACACGGCGGCGAAGGCATAGGCCTCCTCGACCCCGGCCTGCTTGAGCGTCTCCCGGTCGAAGCCGACGCCGGTGACCTTGCGGCCGGTGAAACCCGTCCGGAGCCGCCGGAAAGCACGGTCGTCCTGGTCGATGATCGCGACCGAATGGCCGGCGTCCTCCAGTGTGTGCGCCAGGGTTGCCCCAACACGGCCACAACCCATGATCACGAAGTGCGCCACCCGTGCCTCCTCAAGCTTTCTGTGTCTGATGCTGCGTAAAACTCTACCGGCCACCCGGACCCCGGAGCCGCTCCGGCGGCGGTGCGGCAAGCCGGCGGCCGTCAGGGCGCTTCCGCCGTCATGACATCGCGTCAGAATCAGACTAGCTTTGTCTGGTGCTGACAATTTTCAACGCCGTGAAGCGGGTGCTGGTAGGCAGGCCCTTCCGGAACGACCGTCTGGCCCACACCCTGCTGCCCAAGCGGATTGCGCTGCCCATTTTCGCCTCCGACGCGCTCTCCTCGGTGGCATACGCACCGGACGAAATCCTGCTGACCCTGGCGCTGGCCGGCGTCAGCGCTGTGGCGTTCTCGCCCTGGGTGGGGCTCGCCGTGATGGTGGTGCTGCTCACCGTCGTGGCCTCCTACCGCCAGAACGTCCACGCCTACCCCTCCGGCGGCGGCGACTACGAGATCGCCAACGTCAACCTGGGCAAGTACGCCGGCCTCACGGTCGCCTCGGCCCTGCTGGTGGACTATGTGCTGACCGTCGCGGTGTCGATGTCCTCGGCCGCCGCGTACCTGACCACCGCGGTCCCGTCGCTGCACGGCCAGCAGGCCGCGATCGCCACGATCGGCGTCGTCATCCTGGCCCTTGTGAACCTGCGCGGCATCCGTGAAGCCGGCAGCGTCTTCGCGGTCCCGACCTATATCTTTATGTTCTCCATCCTCGGCATGACCGCCGTGGGCATCTTCCAGGCCGCCACCGGCCAGCTCGGCCAGGCGCCCTCGGCGGCGTTCGAGATCGTCCCGGCTGCCGGCTTCGACGAGGGGCTGGTGGGGCTGGCCGGCGCGTTCCTGCTGCTGCGCGCATTCTCCTCCGGCGCCGCCGCCCTGACCGGCGTCGAAGCGATCAGCAACGGCGTGCCGAACTTCCAGAAGCCCAAGAGCAAGAACGCCGCCACCACGCTGCTGCTGCTCGGCGCGATCGCCGCCGCCATGCTCGCCGGGATCATCTACCTCGCCAATGCCACCAAAGTGCATATTGTGCTGGACCCGGCGACCGAATTCCTGCTCAACGGCAAACCGGTGGCGGAGGGCTACATCCAGAACCCGGCCATCAGCCAGATCGCGCAGACGGTCTTCGGCGCCGGTTCCATCCCGTTCTATATCGTGGTCGCCGCTACCGGCGTGATCCTGGTGTTCGCCTCCAACACCGCCTTCAACGGCTTCCCGGTCCTCGGCTCGATCCTGGCCCAGGACGGTTACCTGCCGCGCCAGCTCCGCACCCGCGGCGACCGGCTCGCATTCAGCAACGGCGTGCTGGCGCTGGCCGCCGGCGCGCTGGTACTGATCATCGCGTTCGACGCCGACGTCACCAAGCTCATCCAGCTCTACATCGTGGGTGTCTTCATCTCCTTCACCCTCAGCCAGCTCGGCATGATCCGGCACTGGGGCCGCGAACTGAAGCTCGCCAAGGACCCGGCCGCGAAACTGCGGATGATCAAGTCGCGCACCATCAATACCATCGGCTTCGGCATGACGGCCCTGGTCCTGGTGATCGTGCTGATCACCAAGTTCGAGCAGGGCGCCTGGATCGCGCTGCTGGCCATGTTCATCCTGTTCCTGATCATGTGGAGCATCCGCGCGCACTACGACAACGTGGCCAAAGAACTCGCCGTCGACGAGGACTCCTCGCCCCGCGCGCTGCCCACCCGGGTCCACGCCGTGCTGCTCGTCTCGCACGTGCGCAAGCCCGTGCTCCGGGCACTGGCCTACGCCCGGGCCTCCCGGCCCTCCCGGCTGGACGCCATCACGGTGGACATCAGCCCGGAGGAGACCGAGCAGACGCTGGCGGACTGGGAAAAACTGGAGATCCCGGTGCCGCTGACGGTGCTGGCCAGCCCGTTCCGTGAGACGGTCACACCGATCATGGAGTACATCAAGAACATGCGGCGCGACTCACCGCGCGACCTGATTGTCGTGTACATCCCCGAATACGTCGTCGGCAAATGGTGGGAGCAGCTGGTCCACAACCAGACGGCGCTGCGGATCAAGACCCGGCTGCACTTTGAGCCCGGGGTTATGGTCGCCAGCGTGCCGTGGCAGCTGAAATCGTCCGAAGAAGCCAAGAAACTGCAGGATATCCAATGAGCACCGACACCCGGACCCCCGCCCGCACCGAGCTCGTTGTCGACGTCGGCCCCGTCGCGCACGGCGGCCACTGCGTGGCCCGGCACGAGGGCCGGGTAATCTTTGTCCGGCACGGCATCCCCGGCGAAAAGGTCCGGATCCGGCTCACCGACGACGGCGAGTCCGCCAAGTTCTGGCGCGCCGACGTCGTCGAGGTGCTGGAGCCCTCCCCGGACCGGGTGGACCACTTCTGGCACGCGGCCGACGCGCAGCGGTCCTGGTCCCACGGCCATCCGCCCGTGGGGGGCGCCGAGCTGGGCCACATTACGCTGGAACGCCAGCGCGGCCTCAAAGCCGACGTCCTGGCCGAACAGCTGCACCGGCTGGCCGGCGTCGACATGCCCGTCACGGTCGAAGCCGTGGGGGAGGCCGCCGGCGGCGGCGGCACCGCGACAGGCCTGGCCTGGCGGACCCGCGCCGGGTTCGCCGTGACGCCCGGCGGCAAGCTCGGCATGCACGCGCACCGCTCCGACGCCGTCTTCCCGGTCCGCGAGATGCCCCTGGCCGTCGAGGGCATCAACGCCCTCAGGCTCTGGGACATCGACCTGCAGGGGATCGAACGGGTCGAGGTGGCAGCTCCCGCCAACGGTTCGCGGCCGCTGGTGCTCCTAGTCCCGGCCGCCGGCACCCGCGCCAAGCGGCTCAGCTCCATCGTCGCCCAGCTGCCTGCCGACGTCTCCGTGGCGCAGATGGATCCCGGCACCGGCGCCGTGACCCAGTTGCGGGGCCGCACCTGGGTGCAGGAAACCGCCGCCGGCCACGACTACCGCGTCACCGGCGACGGTTTCTGGCAGATCCACCGCGACGCCCCGGACACCCTGGTGGGGGCCGTGACCGGCTTCCTGCACGACGGCGGCTACCTGGGCGCCGGCTCCGTGGTGGCGGACCTCTACGCCGGCGCCGGACTCTTCACCGCCCCGCTCGCCGACGCCGTCGGCGTCACCGGGTCGGTGCTGTCCGTGGAAGGGGCGCCCGGCACCAGCCGGGATGCGCGCAAGAACCTGCACGGCGCCACCCAGGTCGAAATCATCCAGGGGAAAGTGGAGCGGGTGCTGCGGCAGAAGCCGCGCAATTTTGACGCCCTCGTCCTGGACCCGCCCCGGGCCGGCGCCGGCAAGACGGTCGTGAACCAGCTGGTCGCGGCAGGGCCCCGGGCGGTGGCCTACGTTTCCTGCGATCCGGCGTCCTTCGCCCGCGACGTGGGCTACTTCCAGCAGGCCGGGTGGGGGCTTCAGGGACTGCGTGCCTTCGACCTGTACCCGCACACCCACCACATGGAGACTGTGGCGTTACTGACTCCCCGGGCCTGAGGCCACTAGGATGGGCGGAGTAGTCCGACGTCGCGCTCCGTAATCACGGCTGACCTCCTGCACCCAAGTGCCGATCCTTGTGCAAACAAGGAAAAGCTCTAGTTAGGATGACCTAACTAGCAAGGGGTCTGCGGCGCGACAAAGATGAAACTGTTGCGAGAGGAGTCCTGCGATGAGCATTGTGGACAGCTTCGGTTCAAAAGGCAAACTTAATGTAGCCGGTACCGAATACGAAATTTTCCGGTTGAACTCCGTTGAAGGTGCAGAAAACCTTCCGTTCAGCCTCAAGGTATTGCTTGAAAACTTGTTGAGGACCGAGGACGGCGCCAACATCACGGCCGATCACGTCCGCGCACTGGCCGGTTGGGACCCCAACGCCGAGCCCGACACTGAAATCCAGTTCACGCCGGCGCGCGTGATCATGCAGGACTTCACTGGCGTGCCCTGCGTTGTCGACCTCGCCACCATGCGCGAGGCCGTCAAGGAACTCGGCGGCGACCCCAAGCGGGTCAACCCGCTGGCGCCGGCGGAAATGGTCATTGACCACTCCGTCCAGATCGACGCTTTCGGTAACTCCGGCGCGCTGGAGCGCAACATGGAGATCGAGTACCAGCGCAACGGCGAGCGGTACCAGTTCCTGCGTTGGGGCCAGACCGCGTTCGACGACTTCAAGGTCGTCCCGCCGGGCACCGGCATCGTGCACCAGGTGAACATCGAATACCTGGCCCGCACCGTCATGACCCGTGAGATCGACGGCGCGCTCCGTGCCTACCCGGACACCTGCGTGGGCACCGACTCGCACACCACCATGGTCAACGGCCTGGGCGTGCTCGGCTGGGGCGTCGGCGGCATCGAAGCCGAGGCGGCCATGCTGGGCCAGCCCGTCTCCATGCTGATCCCGCGCGTCGTCGGCTTCAAGCTGACCGGCTCCATCCCGGCCGGCGCCACCGCCACCGACGTCGTGCTCACCATTACCGAGCAGCTGCGCCAGCACGGCGTGGTCGGCAAGTTCGTGGAGTTCTACGGCGAAGGCGTCGCGGCAGTGCCGCTGGCGAACCGCGCCACGATCGGCAACATGAGCCCCGAGTTCGGCTCAACCGCCGCGATGTTCCCGATCGACGACGTCACCCTCGACTACCTGCGCCTCACCGGCCGCTCCGACGAGAACGTGGCCCTCGTGGAGGCCTACGCGAAGGAACAGGGCCTCTGGCACGATCCCTCCCGCGAGATCAAGTTCTCCGAGTACCTCGAGCTGGACCTGTCGACGGTTGTCCCGTCGATCTCCGGCCCGAAGCGCCCGCAGGACCGCATCATCCTCACCGAGTCCAAGGCCCAGTTCCGCGAGGACCTGCGCAACTACGTGAAGGAAGAGCTCCCGGACGGCAGCCTGGACGAAGCGATCGACGAGAGCTTCCCGGCGTCCGACTCGCCGTCGTTCACCGCCTCGGCGACCCACCTCACGGAGCAGGCGCCGCACGGGCATGGTCCGAAGTCCAACGGCCGCCCGTCCAAGACGGTGGCCGTCAAGACCGCCGACGGCCGCGAGTTCGAGCTGGACCACGGCGCGGTGTCGATCGCTTCGATCACCTCCTGCACCAACACGTCCAACCCGTCCGTGATGCTGGCCGCCGCACTGCTGGCCCGCAACGCCGTTGACAAGGGCCTCACCTCGAAGCCGTGGGTCAAGACCTCCGTGGCTCCGGGCTCCAAGGTCGTCACCGACTACTACAACAAGTCGGGCCTGACCCCGTACCTGGAGAAGCTCGGCTTCTACATCGTCGGCTACGGCTGCGCCACCTGCATCGGCAACTCCGGTCCGCTCGACGCCGAAATCTCCGAGGCCATCCAGGCCAACGACCTTTCCGTCACGGCCGTACTTTCCGGCAACCGCAACTTCGAAGGCCGGATCAACCCGGACGTCAAGATGAACTACCTGGCTTCCCCGCCGCTGGTCATCGCGTACGCCCTGGCCGGCACCATGGACTTCGACTTCGAGAACGACGCCCTGGGCCAGGACGAAGCCGGCAACGACGTCTTCCTGAAGGACATCTGGCCGAACCCGGTCGAGGTCCAGCAGGTCATCGACTCCTCGATCGACAAGGAAATGTTCGCCCGCGGCTACGAGGGTGTCTTCGAAGGCGACGACCGCTGGAAGGCACTCGACACCCCGGCCGGCGACACCTTCGCCTGGGATGAAAAGTCCACCTACGTCCGGAAGCCCCCGTACTTCGAGGGCATGCAGGCCAAGCCGGAACCCGTCCAGGACATCACCGGGGCGCGCGTGCTGCTCAAGCTCGGCGATTCGGTCACCACGGACCACATCTCCCCGGCCGGTTCCTTCAAGTCGGACACCCCCGCCGGCCAGTACCTGCTGGCCAACGGTGTGGAGCGCAAGGACTTCAACTCCTACGGCTCGCGCCGTGGCAACCACGAAGTCATGATCCGCGGCACCTTCGCCAACATCCGGATCAAGAACCAGCTCCTCGACGGCGTGGAGGGCGGCTTCACCCGCGACTTCACCCAGGCCGACGGCCCGCAGGCCTACGTCTACGACGCCGCGCAGAACTACCAGGCCGCCGGCACCCCGCTGGTCGTCCTGGCCGGCAAGGAGTACGGCTCCGGCTCGTCCCGTGACTGGGCTGCCAAGGGCACCGCACTGCTGGGTGTCAAGGCTGTCATCGCGGAGAGCTACGAGCGCATCCACCGCTCCAACCTGATCGGCATGGGCGTCCTGCCGCTGCAGTACCCGGCCGGCCAGAACGCCGCCAGCCTGGGCCTGACCGGCACGGAAACCTTCGCGGTTGAGGGCGTCACCGCCCTCAACGAAGGCACCACGCCGAAGACCCTCAAGGTCACCGCCACGGCCGAAGACGGCACCGTCACGTCCTTCGATGCGGTCCTGCGCATCGATACCCCGGGCGAAGCCGACTACTACCGCAACGGCGGCATCCTGCAGTACGTGCTGCGCCAGATCTCCGCTAACTAGCGCAGACTGAGCAGCCAAACGCGAAAGCCCCGGTCCGTCCCCGACGGACCGGGGCTTTCCCGTTACCGCACCCGCCCGGCACCGGGCCGCGCCGAAGAGGCGTTAGAGTTAAAAGGCATGTCTACTACCCGCAAGGAGGGGCCGTTGGGAATCTTGGAGACCATCCGGAATCCGCAGGACCTGAGCAAGTTGTCCCAGGCGCAGCTGGACCAGCTGGCAGCCGAGGTCAGGGAGTTCCTGATCGGCAACGTTTCCCAGACGGGAGGGCACCTCGGGCCGAACCTCGGCGTCGTTGAACTGACCATTGCGGTGCACCGGATCTTCGATTCCCCCCGCGACAGCATCGTCTTCGATACCGGCCACCAGTCCTACGTGCACAAACTCCTCACCGGGCGCCAGGACTTCAGCACGCTCCGCCAGCAGGGCGGCCTGTCCGGCTACCCGGACCGGGCGGAATCCGAGCACGACATCGTCGAAAGCTCGCACGCCTCCTCCTCGCTGTCCTGGGCCGACGGCATCTCCCGCGCCCGGCAGCTGACCGGCGACGGGGACCGCTACGTGATCGCCGTCGTCGGTGACGGCGCCTTGACCGGCGGCATGGCCTGGGAAGCGATCAATAACATCGCCGCGGACAAGAAACGCCGCGTGGTGATCGTCGTAAACGACAACGGCCGCTCCTACGCCCCGACCGTCGGCGGCGTGGCCGACTACCTCGCCTCGCTGCGCCCCACCATCGATTCACTCCGGGCGGCGCCGGCCTACGAAGGCGCCCTCGACTGGTGGAAGAAACGGCTGCAGAGCGGCGGCCCGGCGGGCCAGTTCACCTACAAGAGCCTGCATGCCATGAAGAAGGGCATCAAGGACTGGTGGGCGCCGCAGGGCATGTTCGAGGACCTCGGCATGAAGTACATCGGCCCGGTGGACGGCCACAACCTCCAGGCCATGGAACACGCCCTTTCCACGGCCAAGAACTACGCCGGCCCCGTGATCGTCCACGCCATGACCGAAAAGGGCCACGGCTACGCCCCGGCCCGCGCCCACGAAGAGGACCAGTTCCACGCCGTCGGGATCATCGATCCGGAAACCGGCGAGCCCACCGACGCCGGCGGCGCCAAGTCCTGGACCTCCGTCTTCGCCGACGAAATCGCCGACATCGCCGACGAACGCAAGGACATCGTCGGCATCACCGGCGCCATGCTGATCCCGGTGGGACTGCACAAGCTCGCGGCCCGCCACCCGGGGCGGGTGTTCGACGTCGGCATCGCCGAACAGCACGCCCTCACCTCCGCGGCCGGCATGGCGTTCGGCGGACTGCACCCGGTGGTGGCCGTCTACGCGACCTTCCTGAACCGCGCCTTCGACCAGCTCCTGATGGACGTCGCCCTGCATAAGGCCGGCGTCACGATCGTCCTGGACCGGGCCGGTGTCACCGGCCCCGACGGCGCCAGCCACCACGGCATGTGGGACATGGCGATGGTCCAAATCGTTCCCGGCCTGCACCTCGCCGCGCCGCGCGACGCCTCCCGGCTGCGTGAGGAACTGCGCGAGGCCGTCGCCGTCGAAGACGCCCCCACCGTGATCCGCTACTCCAAGGGCACCGTCGGCGCCGAAGTCGAAGCCCTCGAACGGCTCAGCGACGGCGTGGACGTGCTGGCCCGCCGCCCGGCCGGCTCCAGCGACAACGACGTGCTGATCGTCAGCGTCGGCGCCATGTCCGAACTCGCGCTGGACGTCTCCAACCGGCTCGGCGCCCAGGGCATCAGCTCCACGGTCGTGGATCCGCGCTGGGTCCTCCCGGTACCCAAATCCGTGATCGCCCTCGCCTCGCACCACCGGCTGGTCATCTGCATCGAAGACGGGGTCCGTGCCGGCGGCGTCGGTTCCCGGATCCGGCAGGAAATGCGGGCCGCCGGGGTGGACACCGCGCTCAACGAGGTGGGCCTGCCGGTGGAGTTCCTCGACCACGGGAGCCGCAGCCAGGTCCTGGAGCGCGTCGGGCTGACCGCCCAGCAAATTACCCACGACGTCGTCGCGCAGGTCCTCGGAACCAAGGTCCCGTTCGCGCGGCCGCTGCCAGGCCAACAGCACCCCAGCACCGGCAGCCTGCCGATCCTGTGAGCGGAACCCCGCGCCCCACCAGCTTTACCAGGCCGTCAAGGCACAGCAAGCACCCTTCGACGGCAAAGACCGCGGACGGTATACGAAGGGACTTACCATGAGCGGCATCATTCGGGTCTACAAACGCGACGAAGAAGGAGTCCTGCACTTCCGGGAGGCCTGGATCGACGAGGAATACCACGAGTTCGTGATGAACCACGGCGTCGTCGGGCACCAGAGCAAGACCGAGGAAACCGAGGCTGCCGACGCCGCCGCGGGCGAGGGACTGATGGAGGCCTTCGCGGCGCAGTGCGCGGAGGACGGCTACGCGGAAATCCCGGACGAGGAACAGTTCTGGGTGGTGGCGCAGTACGCATTGAAGACCAAGGACGGCACCAGCCGGGACCGCTACCTCGAGGAAAAAGCCAAGGACGCCCTGATCAGCCACCTCGCCTGGCGCGGCCTCGGTGTGGTGGACCGCTCCGAGTTCGCCGACGCCAAGCTCAACATCTTCTGCCTCACCCCGGACGTCAACAAGACCGTCAACGCGATCAAGGTCTGCATCCGCGGCGAGGACCTGGACTTCACCAAGCTGAGCATCGGCGCCGCCCCGTTCGGCAGCACCGAGTACAAGCTCAAGCACTCAGCCAAACCGGCCAACAGCTTCACGCTCTAGGCGGCACCGGCGGCCACCACGAGCTCCGGGCACCACCTGTTAGGAGCCGGGCACGGCTCACATCAATTTGGGGGCAAGCGACTGGAAGGTACGGCAATGACGCGTAAATCCCCTCGACCAGGCAGCACCCCGTTACCCGTAGGACTGGCGGCGCCGGCGCGCAAGTCCCTGGCGCACGCGGGAGTGGAAACCCTGGAACACCTGGTGCTGCTGGGCCGCCGGAAACTGGCCGGGATGCCCGGCATCTGCCCGCGCACCCTCGCGCAGCTCCAGGACGCCATGGACGAACACGGTTTGGAACTGCCCGCGGGATAGCCTGCCCGGAATAGCGCCGCCCGGGAGCCTGCCCGGGCCCCGCCCTCGGCCGTTATAGGCTGAATCCCATGACTGAATACCGACGCGTAGGAAATTCCGGACTGACCGTCTCCGTGGTGGGACTTGGCTGCAACAACCTGGGCCGGGCAAACACGGCCACCGAGACGCAGGAGGGGACCGACGCCGTCGTGCATGCGGCCCTGGACAACGGGATCACCTTCTTCGACGTCGCCGACGCCTACGGCCGGGAGCCCGGGCTCAGCGAAACCATGCTGGGCAAGGCTCTCGGCGGCCGCCGGGACGACGCCGTGATCGGCACCAAATTCGGCCTGGACATGCGCGGCACCAACGGCAACGACTTCGGTGCCCGCGGCTCGCGCCGCTACATCATCAAGGCGGCCGAGGCTTCCCTGCGCCGGCTGGGAACGGACTGGATCGACCTCTACCAGTTCCACACGCCGGATCCGCTGACGCCCATCGATGAGACCCTAGCGGCCCTCGACGAGCTCGTGACCAGCGGAAAGGTCCGCTACATCGGCCACTCCAACCGGGCCGGCTGGCAGATCGCGGAGGCCGAATTCGTGGCCCGCAGCCGCGGCGGAGCACGCTTCATCTCCAGCCAGAACCACTACAACCTGCTGGACCGCCGCGCCGAACTGGAGGTCACCCCGGCCGCCGAAGCGTACGGCCTGGGCGTGCTGCCCTATTTCCCGCTGGCCAACGGCCTGCTTACCGGCAAGTACTCCGAGGGGGAGGCACCGGAGGGATCGCGGCTGAGCCACACTCGCACCAACCTCGTCCACGACGCCGACTGGAATCAGCTGGGCGCCTTCTCCGCCTTCGCCGCCGAGCGGAACCTGACCGAGATCCAGGTCGCGTTCTCCTGGCTCGCCGCCCAGCCCTCCGTCAGCAGCGTGATCGCCGGCGCCACCCGTCCCGAACAGGTCCGCCAGAACGCCGCCGCCGTTGCCTGGGTCCCGGACGCCGCAGAGCTGGCAGAACTCGACGAGATCTTCCCGCGCACGCCGAAGGTCGCCCTGTTCTGAGCCGCCCTGATCTGAGCCGCACCGTGTTGAACGCTGTACCGCCTGGAGGGCGCGCCGCCGGAGACCGGATCCTGGTGGACGTGGATACCGGGATCGACGACGCCCTGGCCATCGTGTACCTGCTGTCCCGGCCCGAGGTCCGGTTGCAGGCCATCACGTGCACCGCCGGCAACGTCGGGGCACACCAGGTGGCGCTGAACAGCCTGTCCCTGTTGGAACTGTGCGGCCGGGAGGGGATTGAGGTGGCGGTCGGAGCCGAGGTTCCGTTGCAGATTCCGCTCGTGACGACCGAGGAGACCCACGGCCCGCAGGGGGTCGGCTACGCCGAGTTGCCGGCCCCCGCCCAGGCCATCTCGGCACGGCACGCCGTGGACGTCTGGGTGGAGGAAGCCCAGGCGCATCCGGGGGAGATCACCGGGCTGATCACCGGACCGCTGACCAACTTTGCCCTGGCCCTGCGCCGCGAACCGGAGCTGCCCAGGCTACTCAAGGGCCTGGTGATCATGGGCGGCAGCTTCTACTACCAGGGCAACACAACGCCGACGGCGGAGTGGAACACCGCGGTGGACCCGCACGCCGCCAAGGAGGTCTACGCGGCCTACCGCGGGATGCCCGAGGAGAAGCTGCCGGTGGTCTGCGCGCTGGAAACCACGGAGCGGATCGAGATGCTGCCGGAGCACCTGCGGCGGCTCGGCGAGGCCGCCGGCGCGCCGGAACCCGAGCTGGTGCTCCCGGAGCAGCCCGAAGGACTGCGCAGCAGCTCCAGCAGCCCGCTGGTGGCGTGCCTGTCGGACGCGATCCGCTTCTACATGGAGTTCCACCGGCTCTACGACCAGGGCTATGTGGCGCACATGCATGACGCGTTCGCCGCCTGCGCCGCCGTCGGACGCACCCCCGTCAGCACCCGGCTGGCAACGGTCGACGTCGAGACGGAGTCCCCGCTGCTGGCCGGCACCACGGTGGCCGACTTCCGCGGCCTGTGGGGACTGCCGCCGAACGCCAGGATCGTCACCGGCAATGATCCCGGGCAGTGCTTCGACGAGCTGATCTCCTCCGTGGGCGCGCTGGCACGCTCCCTGGGCACGAGGTAGCAGCGGGCGTCAGGCGGGCCCGCGGTGCTTGTGGTCCCGGCTGGCCCGCCGGATCGCTAAGATGATAGCTGCGCCGAGGTGACATGAGGCGGACGACAGCAGACCCCAGCCGAAGGACTTTTCCCATGTCACCGCAACCCCTGACCCTGCCCGACGCCGACGCCCGCGCCGGGACGGCTCCCGGCCGCCGCCGGCTGCTCGAACTTGCCGGTGCCGCGGCCATCGCGGCCACCTACGTTTTCCTGGTCCTCAGCCAGCCCGCGGACATCGCCACCGGACCCGCCAGTTTCTCCGCCCTGGTGGCCCTCGGCGGCTTCCTGCTCGGCGCGGTGCTGCTGCTCCTGGCCGTGCTGCCCGTGCTGCCCACCTCCACCCTGGTGCTGATGCCGGTAGCGATCGTGCTCAACGTGGTCCTCGGCCAGCTGATGGGCAGTACCGGGCTGCCCTTCTACCTCGACGCGATCGGCACGGTCCTGATCGCCGTCCTCGCCGGACCGGCCGCCGGCGCCGCCGCCGGAGTGCTCGGCAGCATCGTCTGGTCCTTCTTCAACCCCACCGTGCTGCCCTTCGCCGCCGGAGCGGCGCTGATCGGCTTCCTCGCCGGGCTGGCCGCCCGCGCCGGACTCTTCCGCCGCTTCTACTTCGCCCCCGTGGCCGGCTTCGTCACCGGCATCCTGGCCGGCGTCGTCTCCGCCCCGATCGCGGCGTTTGTCTACGGCGGAACCGCGGGACTGGGCACCGGCGCGATCGTCAGCGCGTTCCGGGCCATGGGCGACACCCTGCTGGCCGCGATCACCAAGCAGGCCCTCATCTCCGACCCGATGGACAAGGCAATTGTCTTCACGATCGCCGCACTGCTGGCCTACGCCCTGCCGCGGCGCACCACGTTCCAGTTCGCCTTTGTCCGCCGCTTCCGGGTGCTCGCAGGCAAGGTCCCGGCGGCGCACGAAGCCTAAGCCATGCGCCTGCACCCGCTCACGGCCTTGACCGCGGCCGGCTGTGCCGCGGTCATGACGACGGCGGCCGGCAGTTGGCCGCTCTCCGTCGGCGTGGCCCTCGCCGCGGTGCTGCTCGCCGCACGCGCACGCGTGGCAGCACGGGTGCTGGGGGCGGGCACGGTCATCCTGGCGCCGCTGTTCCTGTCCCTGCTGCTGCTGCACGGCTTGTTCTTCCCCGAGGGCCACACAGTGCTGGCGCAGTGGGGGCCGGCCCGGGTCACCGCCGAGGGGCTCGGGTTCGCCCTGGAGCTGGCCTCGCGGACGGCCGCGTGTGTCCTGTCTTTCCTGCTCTTTTCCTTCACCGTCAACGTCCCGGACCTTACGACGGCGTTGGCCGCGCGGCGCCTCCCGCCGCAGTTCAGCTTTGTGCTGGCCTCAACGCTCACGCTGGTTCCCGCCATGGCGGCCCGGCTGGCCCGGATCCGGCACGCCCAGGAAGCGCGCGGCCTCGTGGTCCGGCGCGGGCTGCTGTCCCGGCTCGGGGCCGCGCGGCTGCAGGCGGTTCCGTTGGTCCTGGGCCTGGTGGAGGACGCCGGGCTCCGGGCGCAGGCCCTGGACGCGCGGGGTTTCGGCGCCCCCGGCCCGCGGACCAGCTACCGGCAGCTGCAGGACCCGCCCGGGCAGCGGATCTTCCGGGCCGCGGCGCTGCTGCTGGCCGCGGCCGCCGTGGTGCTGCGGCTGATCACGGCCTGGCCGGCGGGGGTGCCCTCGTGACCGGGGACGAGCGAGCACCGGCCGGGCCACCCGCAGGAGTTGGGCAGCCCGCCACCGCCGCGCTGCCGGCGGCCGCTGCCCGGATCACCAGTTTCAGCTTCCACGGGGACACCGGCGCGGTGCTGCGGGACGTGCAGCTCTCCGTCCTGCCTGGATCCCTGACCGCCGTGCTGGGCGGTTCCGGCAGCGGCAAGACCACCCTCGGCAAGCTGCTCGCCGGCTGGGTCCGGGACGGCCACTCCGGCTCCCTGCGCGGCAGCCTGGCCCTCGGCGCGGACCGCCTGGACTTCCGCGGCGGCGCCGGCGACCCCCGGATCAACCCCGCCGCCTGGTCCGGCCGTGTGGGCTACGTGCCGCAGGACGCCGGGGCCGTGCTGTCCTCGGTGCGCTCCACCGTGGCCGAGGAGCTGGCCTTCGGGCTGGAAAACCGCGGCGTGCCCCGCCCGGAGATGATCCGGCGGGTGGCCCGGACCGCCGAACAGACCGGCCTGACCGGATTGCTGGAGCGGAACCCTGCGGAGCTTTCCGGCGGCGAACTGCGCCGGCTGGCGGTCGCCTGCGCCGTGATCGCCGGGCCCGACGTGCTGGTCCTCGACGATCCGCTGGCCTCCCTGGACGCGGCAGGGACCAGCCAGGTGGCGGAGCTGGTGGAGGGCCTGCTCGACGCCGGCACCGCCGTCGTGCTCTTGAGCCAGCGGGCCGACGCGCTGGCCCGCCGTGCCGGGCACTGGCTCGTCCTGGACGGCGGCACGGCAACAGCGGAAGGCCTCCCGGCCGAGCTGGCCGTCGGGCCCGAGCTCAGCGACGCCGGCGTCGTGACGGAGTCCGGCAGCGCCGGCACCCCGGCGCAGCCGCCGGCCCCTGCCGCCGCCGCGGTCCCGGTGCTTGAACTGCGGAGCATCAGCTTCGGCTACGGACCGGCAACAGCCACTGCCAGGAAGCCCGCCCGGCCCGCACGGCAGGAGACCCGCACGGCCCTGCTGCGCGATCTGGACCTGACCGTCCGGCCCGGTGAAATTGTCGCCATCACCGGTCCCAACGGCACCGGCAAATCCACGCTGCTCCGCCACCTGAACGGGCTGCTGCGGCCGCAGGCCGGGGAGGTGCTCGTCGGCGGACGAAGCATCCACGGGATCCCAACCGGCCGCGTAGCCGCATCGGTCGGCCTGCTGTTCCAGCAGCCGCGTGACCAGCTCTTTGAACGGACGGTGCTGCGGGAAGTCGGTTTCGGGCTGCGCCGGCTGCTCGGTGCGGCGGCGGCGGACCGGCTGGCGCACAAGGCGCTGGCCGCCGTCGGGCTCGCGGCCGACGCGCAGACGCACCCGGCCGAGCTGCCCTCGTCCCGGCAGCGGCTGCTGGCCCTGGCCACGGTCCTGGCCCGCAGCCCGGCGGTCATCGCGCTGGACGAGCCGACCGTGGGACTGGACCGGCACGGCCTTGAGCGGCTGCAGCACACCGTTGCCGCGGAGGCGGCTCGCGGCGCCGGCGTCGTACTGGTCACACACGACCTCGCCTACGCGCGCGCCAACGCCCACCGCGTCCTGGCTCTCGACGGCGGGAGCCTGCGGGAACTCTGACAGGCGACAGACCCCGGCAAGGCCGAACAGACAAAGACGCCGCCGCCCGCGCCATAACGGCAGGGGCGGCGGCGCCTTCGTCTTCGGCTGCTAGGCGGCAGGTTCCGACGCCACGCCCGGTGCCAGGAACTTCTTGCCGTTGACCCGCTCGGAGGCGCCCACCCGGTCCAGGTAGGGGGTGATGCCGCCCAGGAACATCGGCCAGCCCGCGCCGAGGATCATGCAGAGGTCGATGTCCTCCGGTCCGGCCACCACGCCTTCGGCCAGCATCAGGCCGATTTCCTCCGCGAGGGCGTCCTGCGTGCGGCGCAGCACTTCCTCTGCGGTGGAGGGCGAATCGCCGAACGACATCAGGGCCAGGGTCTCCGCCGGGATCACCGGCGTGCCGGCCTTCACCGAGGCCGGATCCCAGAGGGACCTGACTCCGTTGTCGATCAGGGCCTGCAGGTTCTTCGACACCGTGAAGCGGTCCCCGAAAGCGGCGTGCAGGGATTCCTGGACGTGCTGCGCGACCGGCAGCCCCACCATGGCGCCGAGCGTGAACGGCGTCATCGGCAGGCCCATCGGGCGCAGCGCGTTGTCCGCCACCTCGGCCGGGGTGCCCTCATCGAAGGCGGCAGTCACTTCGCCCATCAGCCGCAGCAGCAGCCGGTTGACCACAAACGCGGCGGCGTCCTTGACCAGCACCGCGGACTTCTTCAGGCCCTTGGCCAGCTCGAACGCGGTGGCCAGCACGGCGTCGTCGGTCTTCGGCGCGCGGACGATCTCCAGCAGCGGCATCACGGCCACCGGGTTGAAGAAGTGGAAGCCCACCAGGCGCTCCGGGTTCTGCAGGTCCTCCGCCATGGCGGTGACGGACAGCGAGGAAGTGTTGGTCGCCAGGATGCACTCGGGCGAGACGATCGCCTCGACTTCCTTGAAAACCTGCTTCTTGACGTTGAGCTCTTCGAAGACGGCCTCGATCACGAAGTCGGCGTCGGCGAAGGCTTCCTTGGACACCGAGCCGCTGACCAGGGCCTTGGTCCGGTTGGCCGCGTCCGCGCTGATCCGCTTCTTCGCCAGCAGCTTGTCCACCTCGGCATGCACGTAGTCCACGCCCTTGTCCACGCGCGCCTGGTCGATGTCCGTCATCACCACGGGCACCTTGAGCTGGCGGGCGAAGAGCAGCGCGAGCTGGCTGGCCATCAGGCCGGCGCCGACGACGCCGATCTTCGTGACCGGGCGGGCGAGCTTGCGGTCCGGGGCACCCGCGGGGCGCTTGGAGCGGCGCTGCACGAGGTCCAGGAAGGCATACACCGTGGAGCGGAACTCGTCCGTCTGCATCAGGTCCGCGAGGGTCTGGCATTCGAGCTCTGCGGATTCGGCCTGCGTCATGGTGCGGTTGGCTTCCAGCACATCCAGCACCTTGGCCGGGGCGGGGGAGGCATTGGAGGTCTTGGCCTCCACGAATGCGCGGCCCGCCGCGACAGCGCCGGCCCAGCGTTCGGCAACGTCCGGCGCGGCGGCGTCGACGGCGTTGGCACGCTCGGGGACGGTGGCGCCGGCGATCACCCGGGCGGCCCAGGCGACGGACTGTTCGACGAAGTCGGCCGGCTCGAAGATGGCGTCCGCGACGCCGAGCTCGTAGGCCTGCGGCCCCGTCAGGGTGCGGTTGTTGCTCAGCGGGTTCTCGATCATCACCTTGACCGCGTTCTCCGGGCCGATCAGCCGCGGCAGGATGTACACCCCGCCCCACCCCGGGATCAGGCCGATGAACGCTTCCGGCAGGGCCAGCGCGCCGGCCCCGGTGGAGACGGTGCGGTAGGTGGACTGCAGGGCGATCTCCAGCCCGCCGCCCAGGGCCAGACCGTTGATGAACGCGAAGCTCGGAACACCGAGGTTCGCCAGGGTGGCGTAGACGTCGTGGCCCAGCTGGGCCATCCAGAGGCCCTGTTCACGGCCGCTGACCGACTTGACCGTGGACAGGTCCGCGCCGGCCACCAGAAAGTAGGGCTTGCCGGTGACGCCGACGCCGACGATCTCGCCGCGCGCGGCACGCTCCCGCAGCCCCTCCAGCACGGTGCCGAGCTCGATCAGGGTGTTGGGACCAAGCGTGGTGGGCTTGGAGTGGTCCAGGCCGTTGTCCAGCGTCACCAGGGCGAACGTGCCCGGGCTCTTCCCGTCGACGGCGGGGAGCTGGATGTCCTGGACGTAGGAGTGCGTTACGGTTTCGTTCGGAAACAGCTCGGCAAGCTTGCGGAAATCGGCGGCGCTCATGCTGCGGCTCCAGTCTCGGTGGTGGGGTAATCGGTGCCGTAGTCGGCGTGGTGCGGGTTTTCCCAGATGACCGTGGCGCCCATGCCCAGGCCAATGCACATGGTGGTCATGCCGAAGCGGACGCCGGGGTCCTCCTCGAACTGGCGGGCCAGCTGGTTCATCAGCCGGACGCCGGAGGAGGCGAGCGGGTGCCCGACGGCGATCGCGCCGCCGTAGCGGTTAACCCGGGGATCGTCGTCGGCGATGCCGAAGTGGTCCAGAAAGCTGAGGACCTGCACGGCGAACGCCTCGTTGATCTCGAACAGGCCGATGTCCCCGATGCCGAGTCCGGCGTTTTTGAGCGCCTTTTCGGTGGCGGGGACCGGGCCGATGCCCATGACTTCCGGTTCGACGCCGGCGAAGGCGTAGCTGACCAGGCGCATCTTGACCGGCAGGCCCAGCTCTTCGGCGGCGTCGGCGGAGGCGAGCAGTGCCGCGGTGGCGCCGTCGTTGAGGCCGGCGGCGTTGCCGGCGGTGACGCGGCCATGGGCCCGGAACGGGGTGCGCAGCGCGGCGAGGTCCTCGACCGAGGTGCCCGGCCGCGGCGGCTCATCCACGGTGTTGACCGTCCAGCCCTGGCCCGGCTTCATCGTGGCCACGGGGACCAGGTCCGGCTGGATCTGCTCCCTGGCGTAGGCCGCGGCCAGCTTGTCCTGGGAGGCCACGGCGTAGGCGTCCGTGCGTTCCTTGGTGATGGCGGGGAAACGGTCGTGCAGGTTCTCCGCGGTGTTGCCCATATTCAGGGCGGCCGGGTCCACGATCCGTTCGGACATAAAGCGCGGGTTGGGGTCCGCGCCGGCGCCCATCGGGTGGTTGCCCATGTGCTCGACGCCGCCGGCGATCACCACGTCGTAGGCGCCGAAGCCGATGCCGCTGGCCGTCGTCGTCACCGCGGTCATCGCGCCGGCGCACATCCGGTCGATCGCGAAGCCCGGTACGGTCCGCGGCAGGCCGGCCAGCAGGGCGGCGGTGCGGCCGATGGTCAGGCCCTGGTCGCCGGTCTGGGTTGTGGCGGCGATGGCCACCTCATCGATCCGTTGCGCCGGCAACGACGGGTTGCGGCGCATCAGTTCGCGGATGCACTTGACCACAAGGTCATCGGCGCGGGTTCCGGCGTAAATGCCCTTCTCGCCGGCGCGGCCGAAGGGGGTGCGGACGCCGTCGACGAAGACGACATCGCGGACGGTGTTGCGTCGTCCGCTGCCCGGATGGGCGCTGCTGTGGGTTCCGCTGCTGGCTTGGCTCACGTATTACTCCTCATTGAGACATGGGTGCCGGATCTCCGTCCGCCGGCTGGGGCTCGGATGGACGGACCTGATCAGGCGGCATCCCTAGCTATGTTACTCATCAGTAACATAGCTGGCAAGGAGTAGGTATGCCGGGCTTCAGGACACGGCGTCGGAGGGTGCTGCCGCTTCCGCCGGGGCTGCCTTGGTATCCTTCGGCGGCAGCGGCTGGGGGTTCAGGAAAGCATCAGCGATCAGCGGGGCGGTGAGCTGGATCTGCCATTGCCGGGCGCCGAGGTTTTGCAGCTCCTCGGCAATGCCTTCCTCACTGATCTCGGCCGGCGGCCGCCACGCCACACGGCGCAGGTAATCCGGGGTGAGCAGGTTTTCGACCGGCAGGTTCAGCTCCTCGGCCCGGGCCTGCAGCTTGGGCCGGGCGGTGGCGAGCCGCGCGGCAGCCTCGGGATCCCGGTCGGCCCAGACGCGCGGCGGCGGGGGAGCGTTGGTGGGCAGGTGCAGCGGCGGGAGCTCCTCAAGGCTGCGGGCCGCGCTGATGCAGCGCAGCCAGCGCGGGGCCTCGCGCTGCGCGGCCCGGCCGTGGAAGCCCTTCGTTCCCAGCAGCTGCGGGACGGTGCTGGGCATGGCCTTGGCGGCGGCGACGAGGGACGAGTCGGGGATGAGCCGGCCCGGGGCGACGTCGCGCTTCTGCGCCAGCGAGTCGCGCTCCAGCCACAGTTCGCGGACGGCGGCGAGCTGACGCCGGTCGCGGATCTGGTGCAGCCCGGAGGTCTTGCGCCAGGGATCGACGCGCGGCGGGGCCTGGCCGGCGTCGAGGATCGCGGCGAATTCCTGCTCGGCGTAGTCCAGTTTGCCGTCTGCGGTGAGCAGTTCGATCAGCTCTTCGCGCAGCTCGGTGAGGACCTCGACGTCGAGCGCGGCGTAGCGCAGCCAGGGTTCCGGCAGCGGCCGGGTGGACCAGTCGGCGGCGGAGTGTTCCTTGGCCAGGCCGAAGCCCAGGAGTTGTTCGATCACGGCGGCGAGGCCCACCCGCGGCAGCCCGGCCAGCCGGGCGGCGAGTTCGGTGTCGAAGAGTTTGTCCGGCCACATACCGAGTTCGGACAGGCAGGGGAGGTCCTGGCTGGCCGCATGCAGGATCCATTCAACGCCGCGCAGTGCCTCGTTGATGATGCGCAGGTCGCCGAACGGCTCCGGGTCGATCAACCAGGTGCCGGCGCCTTCGCGGCGGATCTGCACGAGGAAGGCGCGCTGGCCGTAGCGGAATCCGGAGGCGCGTTCGGCATCCACCCCCGCGGGTCCGTGGCCGGCGGCCAGGGCGGCGGCGCAGCGTTCCAGCCCTGCCCGGGTCTCGATGACGAGGGGGACGCCGTCACGGGGGGCGTCGAGGTCAATGACCTCGGGGACCAGGCTGTCGAAGCCTTCCACCGTGATGTGGGCTGCCGTGTCCGCGGCGTCGGTTGCGCCCGACACTGCGCTGGGGACTGGGTTGGTGGCGGTGCCCGCGGTGCTGATTTCCGGATTATGAGGGGTCATGATGGTTCCAGTTTACCGACAACGCTGTCCTTGCCGGCCGAGGCTGCGGCGCTCCGGGCCAGGTCATGCCCGCCGTGGACGCCGTCGGGGCAGTGCGGAGACGCCCTCGGGCAGCGGCGGCAGGCCGGCAAAGGTGCAGACCATGTCAGACCACGCCTCCAGGTGGGCGGTGATGTCCCGGCCGGCCGGGGTCCAGGAGGCGCGGAGTTCGATGTCGATGGTTCCGGGCCGGTCGGCGAGCGTGCCGAAGCTCTCGGAGAGTACCCGGGTGGCCGTGCCGCCGGCCGAACGGTACTCCGCGTGGTGGTTTTCCAGTGCTTCCACGAGCCAGGTCCAGGCAACGGAACCCAGCATCTCGTCATTGCCCATGTCCGGCTCCAGCTGGGCCCGGATGTAGGTGACAATCCGGAATTCGCCGTCCCAGACGGCGGAGCCGTCCGGGTCGTGCAGCAGGATGAAGCGGCCGGTGGCGAGTTCGACGTCGTCGCTGCCGGACGCCGGCGCCAGCGCGGCGGCCGCCGGGCCATGGACCGCGCCCGATGCCGCGTCGCCGGGGACGACCACTTCCGCGCCGAGCGCCACCGCGTAGGGGGCGAGCCGGCCGGGTGCCGGGATCTCATCGAGGCGCAGTTCGCTGCGGCACCGTGCTTTTCGAAGCGTCCCCAGGGCGAAGAGAAAATCCGCCGGAACCTGGTCGAGTGGGTTCACAGTGAAAGATTATGCACGGGGTCCGTCCCGGCCCGGCAGGCTCGCCGCCGGGCCGGGACGGGTGTGCTGCTAGCCGTCCGCGAGCTCGCGCTTGATCGCGGCAATAAAGGAATCAACGTCTTCCTCGGTGGTGTCGAAGGAGCACATCCAGCGCACCTCACGGGCCGCCTCGTTCCAGTCGTAGAAGCGGAAGGACTCCCGCAGCCGGTCCGCCGCGCCGGCGGGCAGGACGGCGAAGACGCCGTTGGACTCGGTCTTCTGGCTCAGTTCGACGCCCGGGATCGACTCGACGCCGGCGCGCAGCCGGGCAGCCATCGCATTGGCGTGCGAGGCCGAGCGCAGCCAGAGGTCGCCCTCGAGCAGCGCGATGAACTGGGCGGACATAAAGCGCATCTTGGAGGCCAGCTGCATATTCATCTTGCGCAGGTAGACCAGGCCGTGGGCCGCCTCGGGGTTCAGCGCGACCACCACCTCGCCAAAGAGCAGGCCATTCTTGGTGCCGCCGAAGGAGAGGATGTCCACGCCGGCGTCGCGGGTGAAGGCGCGCAGCGGCACATTCAGGTGGGCCGCGGCGTTGGCCAGCCGGGCGCCGTCCATGTGCAGCTTCATGCCCTTGGAGTGGACATGCTCCGCGATGGCGCGGACCTCGTCCGGGGTGTAGCAGGTGCCCAGCTCGGTGGTCTGCGTGATGGAGACAGCCAGCGGCTGTGCCCGGTGCTCGTCGCCCCAGCCCCAGGCCTCCTGGTCGATCAGGGCGGGGGTGAGCTTGCCGTCCGGCGTCGGGACCTGCAGCAGCTTGATGCCGCCGATCCGCTCCGGCGCGCCGTTCTCGTCCATGTTGATGTGGGCGGTGGAGGCGCAGATGACGGCGCCCCAGCGGGGGAGCAGCGACTGGAGCGACAGGACGTTCGCGCCGGTTCCGTTGAAGACGGGGAAGCACTCGATGCCCGCGCCGAAGTGCTGTTCCATCAGTTCCTGCAGGCGGGCGGTGTAGTCGTCCTCGCCGTAGGACACCTGGTGGCCCTCGTTGGCTGCGGCCAGGGCGGCCAGGACCTCGGGGTGCACGCCGGAGTAGTTGTCCGAGGCGAAGCCGCGGACGGAGGGGTCGTGGAGCCGCGCCGCGGTGTCCGCGGGGGCAGCGTCAAGGGTGGTGGTTTCGACCGGGTTTGTTTCGACCGTGCTGGTCATCTCTTTGCTCACGCTTTCAGTCTAGGGGTGCCGGCTTACCGGTTGAGGGGCAGGCGCCGGCCGTTCAGTTCTGCGGCGGGGGTCCGGAAAATTTCGACGGCGGCCGCCGCCAGCTCCTCGACGTCGGTAAAGCCGGGGAATTTGCGTTCGGGGGAGGCCTCGCGCATGGCCGGATCGACGAGGGCTTTCACCACGAAGACGACGGCGGCGCTGTGCTGCTGCTCCGGGCCTGCTGTCGTTCCGGAGGCGGCCGGGTTTGCAGCATTCGCTGCGTCGGCCGGGTTTCCGGACTTTCGGGCCTGGTCGCGCCGGAAGCCGTCGGCCACGGCGAGGGTCCAGGCTTCCGCGGCGGCCTTGGCCGCCACGTAGTTGGCGCCGCCCGCCGTCGGGCTGGCCACCGCGCTGGAGGAGACGATGGCCAGCCGCCCGGTGTCCGAGGCGGCGAGGTCCTCGTAGAAGGTCCGGCTGACGTTGCGGAGCGTGGTGACGGCGTTGCGTTCCAGGAACTCCCAGTCCTCGTCGCTCTGGTCGGTGATGCCCTTCGCGCCGCGCCAGCCGCCCACCAGGTGGATCACGCCGTCGATGTGTCCGGCCCGTGCCGTCAGCTCTGCGTGGAGGTCCCGGACCGCCGCCGGATTGGCGAGGTCGCAGGCCAGCGGCACCACGCCGCTGCCGGCTTCGGCGGCGGCGGCCCGGATGCGGGCGGCATCGGAGCCGACGGTGAAAACCGTGTGCCCCGCGCCCCGGAGGGCGCGGGCCACGGCGATTCCGGACGGGCTGCTGCCGCCGGCCACCAGGATGTTGAGCGTGCGTCCGCTGCTCATCCGGCGTTGATGGCCTGGGTGGCGGGGCCGGCGGCCGTGTCCGGGTGGGTGTCTGTGCTGGTGTCTGTCGACCCCGTGATGCCGGCGGTCGATTCGATCACGGTCCGCATCTTCTTTTCCAGCGCCTCGTAGAACATGGAGAGCGGGAACTCGTCGTCGAGCACCTGGTCGGTGAGGCCGCGCGGCGGGCCGTCCAGCGGCAGGGCGCCTGGGCCCTTGGCCCAGACCGAGGCCGGGTTTGGCGTGACGGTGCCGGAGATGAGCTCGTAGGCGGCGAGCCAGTGGGCCAACTTGGGCCGGTCGATCGAGCGCCAGTAGAGTTCCTCGATCCGGGCGCCGAGTTCCACGACGACGTCGGCCACTTCGTCCCAGTCGATGCTGAGCTTGCTGTCGGTCCAGTGCAGCACGTGGTGCTGGTGCATCCAGGCGAAGAGCAGCTGCCCGCCAAGGCCGTCGTAGTTGCGGACGCGGCTGCCGGTGATGGCGAACCGGAAGATGCGGTCGAAAATGACGGCGTACTGGACCAGCTTGGCGTGCCGGCGGGCTTCCGGGTCCGCTTCCTCGTCCTTTTCGATCTTCACCGATTCGCGGAAGGCGGTGAGGTCGCAGCGGAGTTCCTCGAGCGAGTACAGGAAGAACGGCATGCGCTGTTTGATCATAAACGGGTCGAACGGCAGGTCCCCGCGCATGTGCGTGCGGTCGTGGATCAGGTCCCACATGACGAAGGTCTCCTGCGTCAGTTCCTGGTCCGCGAGCAGGCCGGCGGCGTCCTCGGGCAGTTGCAGCGAGGTGATGTCCGCGGCGGCCCGCAGGACGCGGCGGAAACGGGCGGCCTCGCGGTCGGCGAAGATGGCGCCCCAGGTGAAGGTGGGGGTCTCACGGACGGCCACGGTTTCCGGGAAGAGCACCGCGGAGTTGGTGTCGTAGCCCGGGGTGAAGTCGAGGAAGCGGATCGGGACAAAGAGCTTGTTGGAGTAGTCGCCCGCTTCCAGTCCGGCGATGAACTCGGGCCAGATGACCTCGATCAGCACGGCCTCGACCAGGCGGTTGCTGCTGCCGTTCTGCGTGTACATCGGGAAGACCACGAGGTGCTGCAGGCCGTTGACGCGGTGCTGCTGCGGCTGGAACGCCTGGAGCGAGTCGAGGAAGTCTGGAACGCCGAAGCCGCCGTCGGCCCAACGCTGGAAGTCGGCAACCAGGAGGTCCAGGTAGCGCTCGTCATGCGGGAACGCCGGGGCGAGGGCGGCGACAGCCGTCGTGATGGTGGCGACGTGCCCGGCCGCTGCCTCGTGGTCGGCGGGCTCCGGCACGGAGCCGTCCTGGATCTGGAGCGCCTGCAGGGCCGTGGCAGCGGCTTTGAGCCGCTGCCAGTCGGGGGATTCGGCGGTGATCGGGGCAGGGGCGGTGAGGGCGGTCATGGTCATCGTCGGTCGCCTTTCTGGTTGCTTGGAACGTCTACGGCGAGCGTAGCAAGCAAACAGCAGCTCTAACTCAAAAAGCGGTCGAGCGTAAGGAACTCTGAGTCATTGGGGCACCCGCAAGCGTCCCAGCTCCAGCGGGGCCGGGGGTTGCTTAGGACTCCTGGCCGGCGGCGGCCGTGCCGGCCGCCGGGACCAGCTTCAGCGAGACCGAGTTGATGCAGTAGCGCTGGTCGGTGGGCGTCCCGTACCCCTCGCCTTCAAAGACGTGGCCAAGGTGTGAATCGCAGGCCGCGCACCGCACCTCAATACGGTCCATCCCCATGGTGCGGTCATGGATGTAGCGCACGGTGCCGTCCGCCAGCGGCGCAAAGAATGAAGGCCAGCCGCAGTGCGAGTCGAACTTTTCCCGGCTCGTGAAGAGCTCGGCGCCGCAGGCCCGGCACTGGTACACGCCCTCGGTATGGGTGTCCCAGTATTCGCCGGTGTAGGGCCGTTCCGTTCCGGCCTGGCGCAGGACCCGGTACTCCTCCGGGCTCAGCTCCTCGCGCCATTGCTGGTCCGTTTTTTCAACCGGTGCCGGTCCGGCCGCCGGCGGGTTGCCGGCCGGATCACCGGCGGGGGAGCTGACGGGCGTGACTTTGGGCTTGTTGCTGAAGATGCTCATGACGTCAGTAACGCTCAGGAGTCCCCGATAAATCCCGATCCGGCGTACAAATGCAGCACCGGAAGGCCCAGCTTGTCCTGTGCCTCGTTGGCCCAGTCGGTGTGGAAGGTGTCCGCGACGGCGTGCGGACGGGTGATGACCACAGCCTGCCCGGCGTTCAGTTCCTTGACCTTGGCGACCAGGCCGTCCACGGCCCGGCCCTCGACGACTTCACCGGTCACGCCGCCGCCCAGGCCGCCCAACGCGGCCAGCGAGGCGGCAAGGGTTTCGGCCGCAGCCGTCCGTTCCACGGCCGGATCCGGCTGCTTGGCGGTCAAGTCCCGGAACGCCTTGGCGATCTCCAGCATGGACAGGTTCTCCAGGAAGTCCACCAGCAGGTGCCGCTCGGTGTTCGCCGGGACCAGGACCACCAGCGGCGAATCACCGCCGGCCACGAGGGTTTCGATGTTGACGCGGTCGTCCGCGCCGAGGGGCTCTTCTGTCAGGATGACGATTGGGTCGCTCATGCCCCCAGCCTAACTGTTAATGCGCCGGGGGCCGCCGCCCCGGCACCGAATGGGCCGCGGTGCGCCGGATGCCGGGCTTGACCGGGAGTTCGGTAAGAATGGTGCCATGGCATCCACCCCGCGCCTCGTCCCGCAAAAGCCCCGGACCCCGACTGCCCGCGGGGCCTCCCGCATCCTGCAGGCGGCGGTGCCGGACACCCCCCTTGCGGATACGTCTGTCCCGGGGAGCGCTAAATGGGCGGTGGGCGGCATCATCGGCGGAGGTGCCGCGGCCGGCCTCCTCGCCGCGGGGTCCTCGGCGCTGGCCCTGTACTTTGCCCGGCGGGTCATCACCCCGGTCCGGGTCCGCGAGGAGGACCAGGAGGTGCTGGCGGTGATCCGGGAAGGCCGCGGGCAGCAGATCATCCTCAAGGCGACCCCGGATTCCACCGTGGAGGGCGTTTACGGTTTCTTTTTCGACGGCGGCCGCGGGCACGCCCGGCTGGGCCGGGTTCTGTCCTATTCCCCGGCCGAGCAGACCGTCCTGCGCGACGTTGAGGCCGTCTACAGCGGGGACCTGGCGACGGCGCGCCGCGGCTACTGGAGCGGGGCCGTCCATCCGGATCCTGCGGCCATCGGGCTGCCGTTCGAAGACGTGCAGATCGAGGTCGACGGCGGAACAGCGCCGGCGTGGCTGGTTCGGGCCGCCCCGGCGGCGGATGCGCCGGCGTCGGACACGTGGGCGATTATGGTGCACGGGCGCGGCGCCTCGCGGCAGGAGGGCCTGCGGGCCGTCCGGGTGGCCCGGGAGCTGGGCCTGTCCAGCCTGCTGATTTCCTACCGCAACGATGGGCTGGCGCCCTCGGCCGAGGACGGCCGCTACGGCCTGGGTTCCACCGAGTGGCGTGACGTCGAAGCCGCGATCGGATATGCGCTGGAGCAGGGTGCCCACGAGGTGGTGCTCTTCGGCTGGTCCATGGGCGGCGCGATCTGCCTGCAGACCGCGGATTTGTCCCGGTACCACCACCTGATCCGGGCCATGGTGCTGGATGCGCCCGTGATCAACTGGGTCAACGTCCTGGCGCACCACGCCGAGCTGAACCGGATCCCGTCCGCCGTCGGACGCTACGGGCAGCTGATGATGAGCCACCCGCTGGGCCGCCGGCTGACCGGGCTGGCCGCCCCGGTGGACCTCAAGGCGATGGACTGGGTGTCCCGCGCCGTCGAGCTCCGGACGCCGACGCTGATCCTGCACTCCGTCGACGACGAGTACGTCCCCTACGGCCCGTCCGCGGACCTCGCGGAGAAGAACCCGGAGATGGTGACCTTCGAAGCGTTCAGCACGGCGCGGCACACCAAGGAATGGAACGTCGATCCGGAGCGCTGGGAGTCGCTGGTCTCGGCCTGGCTGCGGCAACAGCTGGCGCCGCGGTCTAATCCGGGCCAGCCCGACCCGGAGACGCCGTCGAACTGACAGGTGACGGCAGGGTTGGCCCGCGGGATTGGCGTTAACTGTCAGTTGGGCGGCGGGCGGGACCCGGGTCAGCTGCGGGACGTGCCGATCCGGGCCGTGCGGGCGCCGGTCAGCCGGATCAGTTCGGCGGGGCTGAGTTCCAGGTCCAGTCCGCGGCGGCCGCCCGAGACCAGGATGGTCTCCAGCTGCAGCGCGCTTTCGTCGACCACGGTGGGGGAGGGCTGGCGCTGTCCCAGCGGCGAGATGCCGCCGAGCACGTAGCCGGTACGGCGCTCCGCCGTCGCCGGGTCCGCCATCGCCGCCTTCTTGCCGCCCAAGGCTGCGGCCATCGCCTTCAGGTCCAGATTGCCGCTCACCGGCACGACGCCGACGGCGAGCCGCCCGTCGACGTCGACCACCAGTGTCTTGAAGACCCGGGCCGGGTCAATCCCCAGCACCTCCGCGGCCTCCAGCCCGTAGCTCGTCGCGGCGGGGTCATGGCTGTAGGAGTGCGCAACGAAGGAAACCCCGGCCGCCGCGAGTACCGCGGTGGCAGGGGTTCCCTGGGACGCCTGTTTGCGGGCCATGGTGCGGATCAGGCCTGTTGCGGCAGGGCGGCGACCTTGCGCTTGATCCGGCCGAGCATCGCCGTCATGCCGCGCATCCGCAACGGAGTGATGGCCCGGGTGAGCCCCAGCAGTTCGGGCATGTCGTCCGGAACAGCGAGGATCTCCGCGGGGCTGAGCCCGTCGAGTCCCTCGTGCAGCACGCCGGCGAATCCGCGCGTCGTGGGAGCCTCCGGCGGGGCCTTGAAGAACAGGCGCACCCGCTCGGGCGCACTGCCGGACTGGCCGCCGGCCGGCTCCGTTTCGATCGTCAGGAACAGTGGCGACTGGCATTCAACCACCTGCTCCATCAGCTCCGGGTGGTCCTGCAGGCGCGCCGGGGGATCGGGCAGCTCGCGCGAAAACTCAAGCAGGAGCTGCAGCCGCTCGGCTTCTTCGAGGGCCTGGAAGTCGTCAACGATTTCCGCCAAGGCGGCGGGGAGGGCAGAGGTATTCATCAGTTCCAGTTTACTTTCCTGCCGGCACGGTGCCGCGCTCGGTGCCCTTGACGATCGGAACGCGCACGGCGTTGCCCCATTCGGTCCAGGAGCCGTCGTAGTTGCGGACGGTGTCGAAGCCCAGCAGGTACTTGAGTGCGAACCAGGTGTGGCTGGACCGCTCACCGATCCGGCAGTAGGCCACGACGTCGTCGCCCGCCTTGAGCCCGGCTTCGTCCAGGTACAGGGCCTCCAGTTCGGGACGGCTGCGGTAGGTGCCGTCCTCGGCGGCGGCGCGGGCCCAGGGGACGGACGCTGCGGTGGGGATGTGGCCGCCGCGCAGGGCGCCCTCTTCCGGGTAGGCCGGCATGTGCGTGCGCTGGCCGGTGTATTCCTCGGCCGAGCGGACGTCGATCAGCGGCTTGCCGAAGTGCGCCAGCACGTCGTCCTTGAAGGCGCGGATCGGGGCGTCATTGCGCTCGACCACCGGGTAGTCGCCGGGCACGGGGACCGTCCGGTCCGTGGTCATCGGGCGGCCCTCCGCGATCCACTTGTCGCGGCCGCCGTCGAGCAGCCGGACGTCCTCGTGGCCGAAGAGCGTGAAGACCCAGAGCGCGTAGGCGGCCCACCAGTTCGACTTGTCGCCGTAGATCACTACGGTGCTGTCGCGCGAGATGCCCTTGGCAGCAGCCAGCGCGGCGAACGCTTCACCGTTGACGTAGTCGCGGGTGACCTCGTCGTTCAGGTCGGTGTGCCAGTCGATCTTTACCGCGCCGGGGATGTGGCCGATTTCGTACAGCAGGACGTCCTCGTCCGATTCGACGACCACCAGTTTGCCGCCGTCGAGCGCACCGCCCTCGATTGCCGCCGCGAGCCACTCGGTGGAAACCAGGCGTTCGGGGTGGGCGTAGGCGGCGAATTTGTCGTTCTGCTCAACGGGGTAGGGCATGAAGATGGCCTTTCACTTGGCGGTCGTGGGGGCCGGGCCAAGGGTGGTGAGCGGCGCCGGGCCTGCTACCCACAGTAACCACGCTCCGGCAGGATTGCTTCCCGGGCCTCCATGCGCGGAAATATGGCCTTCGTCACGTCCGTTGCCGCGCCCGGAAGGGAAACCCGCCGTTGCCGGTATTCTTTTTGGGGACACGAGACCAGCAGAACGGACCACCTTGGTACAGATCGAACAGCTCGCCGCCAGAACGCCGGCGGTTTCCGTGGATGAACTCCTCAACGGGTTTTATCCGTCGCCGCGCTTCGGTGAGGTGTCCTTCGCCAGCTACCGGCCGGACCCGGCCCAGCCCAGCCAGGCCCATGCGGTCCATGCGCTGCAGAGCTTCGCTGCCGGCGTCGGCTCCCGGGACGGTGACGGCCTGTTCAAGCGTCTCTTCGGCAAAAAGGACACCTCCCGGGCGGGCATTTACCTCGACGGCGGGTTCGGCGTTGGCAAGACCCACCTGCTCGCTTCGCTGTGGCACGCCGCCCCGGGGCCCAAGGCCTTCGGCACCTTCGTGGAGTACACCAACCTGGTGGGTGCGTTGTCCTTCCGCAAGACCGTAGAGGCGCTCAGCCACTACAAGCTGGTCTGCATTGATGAATTCGAGCTCGACGATCCGGGCGACACGGTCCTGATGTCCCGGCTGATGCGCGAGCTCGCCGACGCCGGGGTCAAGCTCGCCGCGACGTCCAACACCCTGCCCGGTTCCCTCGGCGACGGCCGCTTTGCCGCCGTCGACTTCGCCCGCGAGATCCAGGTCCTGGCCGACCAGTTCGACGTCGTCCGGATCGACGGCGAGGACTTCCGCCACCGCGGCCTGCCCAAGGCGCCCGCGCCGCTGCGCAACGACGAGCTGACGCACCACATGAAGGCGGAGTTCGACGGCCGGACGGTGGCCAAGGACGAATTCAGCACCCTGATCAACCACCTGGCCGGCGTGCACCCGAGCCGCTACCGGCAGCTGATCGACGGGATCGACGGCGTGGTGTGGCGCAATGTCGAGACCATCACCGAGCAGGCCGTGGCGCTGCGCTTTGTGGTCCTGGCGGACCGGCTGTACGACAAGGACGTGCCGATCCTGGCCAGCGGCGTGCCGTTCGACCAGCTCTTCACCGAGGAAATGATGACCGGCGGGTACATGAAGAAGTACTTCCGCGCCGTGTCCCGGCTCACCGCCCTGGCCCGGGAGGGCCAGAACCACGAGCCCTCCTAGCCTGTGACTGCAACGCGGGGTCACTTTTGGCCGATTCGGAGTCTCCGGATGGGCAGAAGTGACCCCGCGTCGGTCGTTAAACGACAAAGGTGCCGGCGCCGCCTCTCGGCGGGACCGGCACCTCGCTGACGTACCTGGGTCAGAGGCCCTGCTGCCGGGGTTCCCCGGCGACGGGTGGCTCACCCGCGACGTGCGGCTCTGCGGCGGGGGCCGTTGCCGGCCGGCCGTCCGCGTTGTCCACGAAGCCGGAGGCGCCTCGCTGGGCGGAATCTACTTTGTCGGCGTATTTTCCGCCGGTCTTCGAATCGACGAAATCACCCGCCTTTTCGATGCCGTCCTTGATGGCCTGTTCGTTGCCACCAATCAGATGCTGAGCCTTGCCCTTTAGATCGTCAATTAAACCCACGGGCACCTCCCTTCAGTCGCGGAGCCAGATCGCTCCTAGCGCTTTCGATCCTAACCGCCGGGTGGAAACGTGCCAAGGGTGTACGCCCAGAGGAGAAAGACCTGGGCGGGGGAACCCTGGAAGGGCAACGAAAAAAGCAGCCCCAGGGGAGCTGCTTTCATGGTGGGCGATACTGGGATCGAACCAGTGACCTCTTCCGTGTCAGGGAAGCGCGCTACCGCTGCGCCAATCGCCCGCAACCGGAAGGATCCGGAGTGGAGTTGTGAAGCTTCGAAACAAGAGAGCGGACGACGAGATTCGAACTCGCGACATCCACCTTGGCAAGGTGGTGCTCTACCAGCTGAGCTACGTCCGCATTTTAGTCCGTTCCGGCAATGCCGGCGGTACTGGATCAAGCAAGTTGCCTTGCTTTGGTGGGCGATACTGGGATCGAACCAGTGACCTCTTCCGTGTCAGGGAAGCGCGCTACCGCTGCGCCAATCGCCCCTTCGTAACCGGCCGGAACCGGAAACCAGGGTTTTCACCGAGGTGGGTACGGGATTCGAACCCGTGTATACGGCTTTGCAGGCCGCTGCCTCGCCTCTCGGCCAACCCACCGTGTAGACAGGGTTCCAGAAGAACCATATCCGTGACAGTGTCCTGCGAGCGGACGACGAGATTCGAACTCGCGACATCCACCTTGGCAAGGTGGTGCTCTACCAGCTGAGCTACGTCCGCATTGTTGCCTGCGATTCACTGCCGCAATCGGCATTTCCTCGCGTTCCAACGAGTAAGAACTCTATAGGAGGTTCAGGGAACTTACAAATCGGTGCGCGTTCCCCGCCCCCTGACCCCCGTCCTTCGCTGCAATCTAGCGGATTTTGCTAATTACAGGGGTGTAATTCGCGCCGGGTCTGGCGGCGTTGGGGCCGGGCGCCTGAGCGGTGGGGCGACGACGGCGGCCGGGCGCTTGTGGGGTTGGACGACGGCGGCCGGGCGCCGCGCCGGGTGCGAGGCCGGGCGCGGGTCTCGCGGGTCTGCGGCCCACTGGGGAAGCGGGCCCGACGATTCGCCAATGGTGGCCGCTATGTTGCCCTCAAAGCGGCCATCTTCGTCAGATGGGCGCAGCGGGCCCCGGTTCCTAAGGGGGCCGCGCCGCCGTCGGGAGCGCCGATTTCTAAATTCCGCCGGGGTGGGCTAGCATTCAATGGCACCGGGGCGATTGGCGCAGTGGTAGCGCGCTTCGTTCACACCGAAGAGGTCACTGGTTCGAACCCAGTATCGCCCACCCGAAAGATGGTCCGTTCCGCTCACAGAGCGGGGCGGGCCATCTTGTTTTTCCGCGGCCTGTTGCCTGCGGCCTGTTCTCCTGTGGCTTGTTTTCCTGCAGCGTCCGACCCCTGTGAAAGAGTCTTTCTATGACCGCCCCGCTCCTCGCCCACGCCACCGAATACGGCCGGATGTATGCCCGTTCCACGTCCGAGCAGTTCTCCGTCCCGTCCATCACCACGGTGATCGGCCAGCAGCCCCACGGCCTGGACGGCTGGTTCGGCTACATGGGCGCGAACAGCCTCGCCGCGGATCCCACGCTGCCGGCCATCCTGGGGAGCCCGGCCAAGGTTCGGCAGGCGGTAAGCCGGGCCGCCAAGGCAGCCGAAACGCACCGGGACGACGCCGCCAAGCGCGGCGACCGCGTCCACAACTACTGCGAACAGGTGGCCCTGCGGGCGCTTGGCCGCCCGCACCAGATGAAGGAAACCCGGGAGGCCCTGGCCGCCAACGGCGAGGAAGCGTTCGCCGCGCGCTTTGACGAGTGGTGGGAGCTGTTCCAGGTGGAGCCGGTCGCTCCGGAGATCACGGTCTGGAACAAGACGGTGGGCTATGCCGGCACCCTGGACCTGGTGGCCAAAATCAACGGCCGTACCTGCCTCATCGATTACAAGACCAAGGGGACCAGCCGGGACGGCACCGTCAAGCCGCTCGACGACAAAGTGGTGATGCAGCTGGTGGCCGGCATGAAGGCCGAAGAAAGCCTGGTGGACCCGGTGGCAGGGGAGTGGGAAGCGTGGCAGCACGGCGACTCCCCGATCCTGCTCGCGGTGGCCATCGGTGAGACGGAGGTGCGGCCGCAGCGGGCCAACCCGGACGTGCTCAAGCATCACTGGTGGAAGTTCTGCGCGCTGCGGCGCGTCTGGGAGATGTCCGCCGACACGCTGGCCGCCGGACCGGCCCTGCTGCCGATCGCGCCGCCCGCGGCCCGCTGAGCCGGAAACCCGCGGCAACCACTAAACTGGACGGGATCCCGAAGCCGCCCACCGTGAGGACACACCGCCCATGGCCATCTTGAATATCCGCATCATTGGGGACCCTGTGCTGCGCACAGTTGCCGATCCCGTGACGGAATTCGGGCCTGAGCTGGAAAAGCTCGTTGCCGACATGACCGAAACCATGGAGGACGTGGAGGGCGCCGGACTGGCCGCCCCGCAGGTCGGGATCAGCCAGCGGGTCTTCACCTACCGCATCCGCGGGGTGGAGGGCCACATCATCAACCCGGTGCTGGAAAACAGCGATGACTTCCAGCCCGACGAGGTGGAAGGCTGCCTGTCCATTCCCGGGCTTGGGTTCCCCGTCCGCCGGCACCGCAGCACCCGCGTCACCGGCGTCGACGTGCACGGCAACCCGGTGGTGCTCGAAGGTGAGGGCATGCTCGCCCGGGTCTTCCAGCACGAGACCGACCACCTGGACGGGATTCTCTTCACCGACCGGCTCGACGGCGAGGACCGCAAGGCCGCCCTGCGCGCCATCCGCAACGCCAACTACGACTCCATTACCGAGCAGACGACGTCGAAGCGGGCCAAAACTGTGGGCTCGAGCTTCGGCGCGGGATCCGCGTTCGGAACCGGCCAGTGAGGGTCCTCTTCGCGGGAACCCCGGCCGTCGCCGTTCCGTCGCTGGATGCCCTCCTCGCCGCCGGGTTCGACGTCGTCGCCGTGCTGACCCGGCCCGACGCACCGCTGGGCCGCAAACGGGTCCTCACGCCCTCGCCGGTCGCCGCCCGCGCCGCCGAGCTCGGCATCGACGTCATCCATGCCGCCAAGGTCGACGCCGGCGTGACGGCCAGGATCGATGCCGCCGCACCGGATGTCGCCGCCATCGTGGCCTACGGCGGCCTCATTCCGCGGGCGGCCCTGGACATTCCCCGGCACGGCTGGATCAACCTGCATTTTTCGCTGTTGCCGGCCTGGCGCGGCGCAGCGCCGGTCCAGCGCGCCCTGATCGCCGGGGACGACATCACCGGCGCCGTGACATTCCGGCTCGAAGAGGGCCTGGACACCGGGCCGGTGTACGGCACCCTGACCGAGGCCGTCCGGCCTGCTGACACTGCCGGCGAGCTGTTGGAGCGACTGTCCCACAGCGGCGCCGTGCTGCTGACCCAGACCCTGTCCGCCGTCGACGCCGGCAAAGCCACCGCCGTCCCGCAGCAGGGGGACGTCAGCCTGGCCCCCAAACTCACCCTCGAGGACGGCAGGCTCGATTGGCAGCAGCCGGCCCTGGCGATCGGGCGCCGCTCACGCGGTGTGACGCCGGAGCCCGGCGCCTGGACCACGCTGGAGGGTCAACGCGTGAAACTCGAACCGGTGCTGCTCCGCCCGGTGGCCCCGGCCCTGCGTCCGGGGCAACTGGCCCTGGACGGGAAGTCGGTCCTGGTCGGGACCGGCTCGCACCCCGTTGAGCTCACCCGGGTCCAGCCCGCGGGCAAAAAAATGATGACCGCCGCTGATTGGGCGCGCGGACAGGCAACACTGGAAAGCGTGGTCTTCGAATGAGCGAATCCGGATCCAACGGCAACGGCCGGGGACGCGGCGCTGCCGCCGGCGGTCCGTCCTCCGGCAAGTCCGGCCAAGGCGGCCGCGGCGGCCAGGGTCCCCGGGGCGGCGTCAAGCGGAACGCGCAGGGACGCGAACGGAACCGCGGACCGCAGCGCGGCTTCACCGAAAACGCCCCCTCCCAGCGCACCCGGCGCGCCGATCCCGCCCGCCTGGTGGCCTTCGAAGTGCTGCGTGCGGTGGCCGCCGAGGACGCCTACGCGAACCTGGTGCTGCCGGCCCGGATCCGGCACCACGGACTGGACAAGCGCGACGCCGGGTTCGCCACCGAGCTCAGCTACGGCGCGCTCCGCGGCCAGGGCACCTACGACGCCATCCTCGCCCGCTGCGTGGACCGCCCGTTGGACCAGCTGGATCCGGCGATCCTCGACGCGTTGCGGATCGGCGCCCACCAGCTGCTGGCCATGCGGGTCCCGGCCCATGCCGCCCTCGACGAAACCGTGGGCCTGGCCCGCGCCGTGATCGGCGCCGGCCCGTCCGGCCTGATCAACGCGGTGCTCCGCAAAGTCTCCGCGCACACGCTCGACGAGTGGCTGGAACTGCTGCTCAGTGATGAGCAGGACGAAACCAAGGTGGCCTCGGTCCGGTACGCCCACCCGGAGTGGATCGTGCGCGCCTTCCGGCAGTCGCTCGTGGCGCACGGCCGCCCGGTCACGGAAATCAATGAACTCCTGGAGGCGGACAACGCCGCCCCCGTGGTGAACCTGGTGGCCCTTCCCGGCCTGGGCAGCCTGGACGAGGCCCTCGAAAGCGGCGCCACCCCCGGCGAGCTCGTGGAAGGGTCGGCGCTGTCCAGCGGCGGTGACCTCGGCCGGCTCGCGTCCGTGCGGGACGGCAGCACCCGGGTCCAGGACGTCGGCTCCCAGCTGGTGGCCCGCGCCCTGGCATCGGTGGACCTGTCCGCGGGAACCGGGGCTGGCAGCCAGGCCGGCGCCGACGGCAGCCAGCCCGGCGCCGACGGCGAACGCTGGCTTGATCTCTGCGCCGGCCCGGGCGGCAAGGCGGCCCTGCTCGGCGCCCTGGCCCGGCAGCACGGCGCCACGCTGCTCGCCAACGAGCCGGCGCCGCACCGCGCGAAACTGGTCCGGCAGGCGCTGGCAGCCGTCCCGCACGAGGTGTGGCATGTCCGGACCGGCGACGGCCGGGAGGTCGGGTCCGAGCAGGCGGAAAGCTTCGACCGGGTGCTCGTGGACGTGCCCTGCACCGGGCTGGGCGCGCTGCGCAGGCGGCCGGAATCCCGCTGGCGGCGCACCCCCAAGGACCTGGTGGACCTCGGCCCGCTGCAGCGCGAACTGCTGAAGTCGGCCCTGGATGCGGTCAAGCCCGGCGGCGTCGTGGCGTACGTGACCTGCTCCCCGCACCCGGCTGAGACCACCGCCGTCGTCAGCGATGCGCTGCGCAAGCGGGACGACCTCGAACTGCTCGACGCCGGCGCCGCCCTGGACGCCGTCAGCCTCACCGGCCACCTCGAGGCGGGCCACGACCTCACCGCCCAGCTCTGGCCGCACCGGCACCGCACGGACGCCATGTTCCTGGCTCTCATCCACAAAAAGGCCTGAGTCCCGGGCCATACTGGCACCAGCTACCCGACCTTCCGACCAGCACAATGAAGAGGAAATCCATGGCCCATTGCTGCATCCACCCCAGCATCCTGTCGGCGGACTTCGCGAACCTCCAGTCCGAGCTCCACAAAATCAGGACCGCGGACGCCGTGCACGTGGACGTGATGGACAACCACTTCGTGCCCAACCTCTCGCTCGGCCTTCCCGTGGTCCAGCGGCTGCAGGAAGTCAGCCCGATCCCGCTGGACGCGCACCTCATGATCGATCACGCAGACCGCTGGGCGCCGGCCTACGCCGACGCCGGGTTGGCTTCGGTGACGTTCCACGCGGAGGCTTCGATCGCGCCGGTGAAGCTGGCCCGTGAGCTGCGCGCCCGCGGGGCCAAGGCGGGCCTGGCGCTGCGGCCCGGCAGCGGCGTGGAGCCGTTCCTGGACATGCTCGGCGAGCTGGACATGATCCTCATCATGACGGTGGAGCCCGGTTTTGGCGGCCAGGAATTCCTGGACCTTACGCTGCCCAAGATCCGCCGGGCCCGGGCGGCGATCGACGCTTCCGGCCTGGACATCAAGCTCCAGGTGGACGGCGGCATCACCGAGAAGACCATCTGGCGTGCCGCCGAGGCAGGCGCGGACGTCTTTGTTGCCGGATCCGCGGTGTACGGCGCCGACGACCCGGCGGACGCGATCGCGCGGCTGCGAACCGCCGGCGGCCGCTGACGCGAACATGACGAAAGTTGTACCGCCCGCCCGCGAGGAATAGCGGGGCGGTACCGGCGGTTGTGTCAGAATAGCTACACACATACGTGCTCCGGGGTCGGTGTAAGTCCGAACCGGCGGTTATAGTCCGCGACCCGCGAGCCGTCACTTTCCCGCTGGGGGAGGCCGACGGCGGACGGTTGAACCGGTGGAACTCCGGTACCGACAGTTAAAGTCTGGATGAGAGAAGCACGTACAGCTGTTACTGCGGCGCCCCACGGCGCCGCGGAATTGCGCTGTCGTATACCCCCGGAGCCATCGCGGTTCTTGAGGGAAGGAACGACAGACATGAACCCCTTGCGATGGCTCTACGCCGACCCTGCGGTCCAGCCGGACCAGGCGGACGGCAAATGAGCGTTCAGCAGCCGGCCGCCAGGCCGCAGGATATCGAAGAGCCGGGCCATAAAACGGCCAGGGCGGATTTCGCCGCCGCTGCCGGTTTCAGCGCCGCCGAGACGGCCGCCATGGACACTGCCCTCGCTGCGGCGGCACAGGGTCCGCGCGGGGCGAACCCGCTGGTGGGCGCCGTCGTCATCGGCACCGACGGCGCGCCCCTGGTCACCGGCTACCACCGCGGCGCCGGCACCCCGCATGCGGAGGCCGACGCGATCGCGCAGGCCGCGGACGCCGGGCTCGACCTGACCGGCACCACCATGGTGGTCACGCTCGAACCATGCAACCACTGCGGCCGCACCGGCCCCTGCGCCCAGGCGATCATCGAGGCGGGCGTCGCGGACGTCGTCTACGCTGTCGATGACCCGCATGATCCGGCAGCCGGGGGAGCGGCCACCCTGCGTGCTGCCGGGGTCCGGGTCCGTTCCGGACTCGGCGCCGTGGCCGCCCTGGAGCTCAACCGGCGCTGGTTCGACGCCGTCGCCGCCAAACGGCCGTTCGTCACCCTGCACATCGCGCAGACCCTGGACAGCCGGATCGCGGCCAGCGACGGCACCAGCCAGTGGATTTCCAGTCCCGAATCGCTCGCCGACAACCACGCAATGCGGGGCCGGATCGACGCGATCCTGGTCGGCACGCAGACCGTCCTGGTGGACAACCCGCGGCTGACCGCCCGCACCCCCGACGGCTCACCCGCGGAAAAGCAGCCGCTGCGCGCAGTGATGGGCCTGCGCGGAATCCCCGAGGACGCCGCGGTCAACGGCGAGGACGGCAAGGTGCTGCACCTGCCCACCCGCGAGCCGCGCGAGGCGCTGGACCAACTGTTCGACGCCGGCGTCCGGCACCTGATGGTGGAGGGCGGCTCGCGGATCCTGAGCGCGTTCCTGGCCGCCGGCCTCGTCGACGAGCTCATCGTCTACCTCGCTCCGACGCTGCTTGGCTCCGGCACCGCCGCCCTGGAAGACCTCGGCATCGGCACCCTCGCCGACGCCCAGCACTGGGACTGGGACCACGCTTCCGGCGGCGCCGTCCGGACACTGGGCCGCGACCTGCGGCTGCACCTGCGCCCCGCCACCGACACTTCATCCGATTCCACCCCGCGCAGCGACGCGGACACTGCCGCAGGAGGCTACTGATGTTTACCGGAATTATCGCCGAACAGGGGAAGGTGCTGTCCGTCGAGCGCGACGGCGACACCAGCGCCACACTGCGCCTGCACGCCCCCGGCAGCACCGAGGGCCTGGCCCACGGCGGATCGATCGCCGTCAACGGTGTCTGCCTGACCGCCACGGACATCGACGGCACGGACTTCAGCGTCGACGTGATGGGCGAGACCCTGGTCCGCAGCACCATCGGCGGGCTGGCCGCAGGCGATCCGGTCAACCTCGAGCGCTGCGTCCCGGCCGGCGGCCGGCTCGACGGCCACGTGGTGCAGGGGCACGTCGACGGCGTCGGCGAGCTGCTGGAACGCGAGGCGCTCGGCAACTGGGACCGGCTGCGCTTCGGCGTGCCGGCCGCGCTGGCCCGCTACATCGCGGAGAAGGGCTCAATCGCCGTCGACGGCGTGTCCCTGACCGTCACGGCCGTGAGCCCGGCGCCGGAGCCGGCCCCGTGGTTCGAAGTCGGCCTGATCCCGACCACCCTGGCCGAAACCGGCCTCGGCGCCAAGTCCATCGGCGCCCGCGTCAACCTCGAAGTGGACGTGCTGGCCAAGTACACCGAACGGCTGCTCGCGTTCGCGCCCGCGGCGCCCGCCGCGCACCGCCAGGAGGCCGCATCATGAGCAAATTGCAGGAGGACCGCGGTGTCGCCGTCGACACGCCGTCGGCGCTGGACCCGATCGAGGACGCCATCCGTGCCATGGCCGCCGGCCGGCCGGTGCTGGTGGTGGACAACGAGGACCGCGAGAACGAGGGCGACATTATCTTCGCCGCGCAGCACGCGACGCCGGCGCTGATGGGCTGGACCATCCGGTACAGCTCCGGCGTGATCTGCGTGCCGCTGCCCGGCGAACGGGCCGATGCACTCGCGTTGCCGCCGATGGTGACCATCAACCAGGACTCCAAGGGCACCGCGTATACGGTGTCCTGCGACGCGGCCGTAGGCGTGAGCACCGGAATCTCCGCGACCGACCGCGCCCTGACGGCCCGGATCCTGGCCGATCCGACCAGCCAGCCGAATTCCCTGACCCGTCCCGGGCATGTTTTCCCGCTCCGCGCCGTTAAGGGGGGTGTGCGGGAGCGTCCCGGCCACACCGAAGCGGCTGTCGAGCTGTGCCGGCTGGCCGGCTTGGAGCCCGTGGGCGTTATCGCAGAACTGGTGCACGACGACGGAGAAATGATGCGGCTGGACGGACTTCGCGGCTTCGCGCGGGAACACGGCTGCCCGCTGATTTCGATTGCCGACCTGGTGGCGTACCTTGAGGCCGGTAACACCGGCAGCCACGCAGCGGAATCCGCCTGACACCCTGAATTGAGGAGAGACAATGACGACTTCTGAAGCGCAGCCGGCCACCCCGGGACAGCAGCCGCATCCGGTCAGCGGCGGACCGATCGTCCAGTTGCCCACCGCGTACGGAGACTTCGTGGCGCAGGCCTGGACCGACCTGGACACCGGCGCCGAGCACCTCGCCGTCAGCTCCCCGCTGCCGGCTACGGACGGCCAGCCACCCCTGGTCCGGCTGCACTCCGAATGCCTCACCGGGGATGTGTTTGGTTCCTACCGCTGCGATTGCGGCGAGCAGCTGGCCTACGCCCTGGAAATGATCCACGAATTCGGCGGCACCCTGCTCTACCTCCGCGGCCAGGAAGGCCGCGGCATCGGCCTGGCGAACAAGATCAAGGCCTACGCCCTGCAGGAGGCCGGCTTCGACACCGTCGAGGCCAACGAGCAGCTGGGCCTGCCGGTGGACGCCCGCTGCTACAACGCCGCGGCGCAGATCCTCGCCGAGATGGGCCTGCACGAGGTCCGCCTGCTGAGCAACAACCCGGACAAGCAGGACCGGCTGGCCCAGGCCGGAGTAAAGGTCGTTGAGATGGTCCCCACCGAGGTGCCGTCCCGCGAGCAGAACCTGCGTTACCTGCAGACCAAAAAGGACCGGATGGACCACCGCCTGGTCCTCGACATGGAGCCCGCCGCGCCCGCCGCGGGACCACTCGGCTTCGAGCACGAACAGGGCTAACAGCCCACCACCAGAGACCCACCCCCACAGCATAGGAAACTGCATGAGCGGCCACGGCGCACCCCAGATCGACCTCACCACCTTCCAGCCCGACGAGACCTCCCGGCTGAAACTGGCCATCGTGGCCGCCAGCTGGCACACCCAAATCATGGACGGCCTGCTCGACGGCGCGCTGCGCGCCGCCAAGGACGCCGGCATTGCCGAACCGACCGTCCTGCGCGTCCCCGGGACCTTTGAACTGCCGGTCGCGGCGGCCCGGCTGGCACCGCACTTCGACGCCGTCGTCGCGCTTGGCGTCGTGATCCGCGGCGGAACCCCGCACTTCGAGTACGTCTGCGAGGCCGCCACCCTCGGCCTGACCGAGGTCAGCGTCCGCACCGGCGTGCCGGTGGGCTTCGGCGTGCTGACCTGCGACACCGAACAGCAGGGAATTGACCGGGCCGGCCTGCCGGGCTCCACCGAGGACAAGGGCCACGAAGCCGTCACCGCCGCCCTCGCCACCGCCGTCACACTCAAGCAGTACTCGTAGGCTGTGTATTCCCTCACATCCGGGGCGTCATGCTGGGGCCCGGCAGGCGTGGCCCGGCGGTGAACAAGTAGGCTGGACGGTGTGAAGAATTTCGAATCGCTGTTCGCAGAACTGAGTGAGAAGGCAGCCGTCCGTCCGGAGGGCTCCCGCACCGTCGCCGAACTGGATTCCGGGGTCCACGGCATCGGCAAGAAAGTCGTGGAGGAAGCAGCCGAGGTCTGGATGGCTGCCGAGTACGAATCCGACGAGGCCGCCGCGGAAGAAATTTCGCAGCTGCTCTATCACCTGCAGGTTCTGATGCTCGCCAAAGGACTCAGCCTGGAAGACGTCTACAAGCATCTCTAGCCACGTCGCGCCGGGCTGCGCGGACTGAAGTCCGCGCAGTCCGGCGCACCGCGTGGCCCGTTGTGCCTGCACCCGATGACTTCCTAACCAGAAAGAACTTCCCATGCTGAGAGTTGCCGTCCCGAACAAGGGATCCCTGTCCGAAGCCGCCTCCGCCATGCTCGCCGAGGCCGGTTACCGCCAGCGCCGCGACAGCCGCGAACTGGTCATGGTGGACCCGGACAACGACATTGAATTTTTCTTCCTCCGCCCGCGCGACATCGCCGTGTACGTAGGCCAGGGCACCCTGGACGTCGGCATCACCGGCCGCGACCTGCTGCTCGACGCCGAGGTGGAGGCCGAGGAGCTGCTGCCGCTGGGCTTCGCCGCCTCCACGTTCCGGTTCGCCGGCCCCGTCGGGGACTTCAACTCCATTGACCAGCTCGAGGGCAAGCGCCTCGCCACCAGCTACGACGGGCTGCTCCGCGGCTACCTCGCCGAGCGCGGCATCAACGCCAAGGTCGTCCGTCTCGACGGCGCCGTCGAATCCTCCGTCCGGCTCGGCGTCGCGGATGCGATCGCCGACGTCGTCGAAACCGGCACCACCCTCAAGGCCGCCGGGATGGAAATCTTCGGCGAGCCGATCCTGAACTCCGAGTCGGTCCTGATCGGCCGCAAGGGCGAGCAGAACCCGGCCACCGAGGTGCTGATCCGCCGCCTGCAGGGCGTCCTCGTCGCCCGCCAGTACGTGCTGATGGACTACGACATCCGCAAGGAGCTCGTCGAACAGGCCGCGGCCCTCACCCCCGGCCTGGAATCGCCTACCGTCTCGCCGCTGCGCGATTCGGACTGGGTGGCCGTCCGGTCCATGGTGCCAAAGAAGGAAACCAACCGGATCATGGACGAGCTCTACGACCTCGGTGCCCGCGCCATCCTGGTCAGCAGCATCCACGCCTGCCGGATCTAGCGGCCCGCCCGTGAAACCATCAGCCGTGAGCAAATTCCAGGAGCAGCCATGTCCGTAGCCGTCCGCGTCATCCCGTGCCTGGACGTCGACGCCGGCCGCGTGGTCAAGGGGATCAATTTCGAAGGCCTGCGCGACGCCGGCGACCCGGTGGAGCTGGCGCACCGCTACGACAACGGCGGCGCCGACGAACTGACCTTCCTGGATGTCACCGCGTCCTCCGGCAACCGCGAAACCACCTTCGACGTCGTCCGCCGCACCGCGGAGGAAATCTTTATCCCGCTGACCGTCGGCGGCGGTGTCCGCGGCGTCGCCGAGGTGGATAAACTGCTGCGCTTCGGCGCGGACAAGGCGGCCATCAACACCGCGGCCGTCGCCCGGCCCGACGTGATCGACGAGATCACCCGGCACTTCGGTTCGCAGGTCCTGGTGCTTTCCCTCGACGCCCGGCGCACCCGGCCCGGCTCGCAGCCGACCCCGTCCGGGTTCGAGGTCACCACCCACGGCGGCCGCCAGGGCACCGGCATTGACGCCCTCGCCTGGGCGCGCGAGGCCGCCGACCGCGGCGTCGGCGAGATCCTGCTCAACTCGATCGACGCCGACGGCACCAAGGACGGCTTCGACCTGGAGCTGATCCGGCTGGCCCGCGCCAGCGTGAAGGTGCCGCTGATCGCCTCCGGTGGCGCCGGCAAGCCCGAGCACTTCCCGCCGGCGGTGGCCGCGGGCGCTGACGCCGTACTCGCAGCCTCGGTGTTCCACTTCGGCCCGCTGGACATGATCGCCCAGGTCAAAACCGCCATCCGGGAGGCAGGCTTCGAAGTCCGCTGACCACCTGCCGAGACCACCGCGGTTTAAAGCAACGCGGGGTCACATTGCGCCCAACCCGAAGGGGAATATGGGCGCGATGTGACCCCGCGTTGTTTGGTTTAGTGCGAGCTTAGAGGCCGACTTCGGCGGACTGCAGGAGTGCGACGGCGTCCGGCTGGCCCTCGAAGGTCACCAGCGCGTGCCTAGTGCGGCCATGCGCATGCATCAGGAGTTCGCCCGGTTCGCCGACGATCGCGACCGAGACGGGCGCGCGCTTGGCCACATGCCGGGGACCGGACGGGCGCACCAGGACGATGCCCAGGTCCACGCCGCGGTACAGGATGGCGGCCCGCTTGATCAGTTCATCCCAGAGAGCGTCGGAGTAGGCCTCGTCCAGGGCGCGCGGGGCCCAACGGTCCACCGCCCTGCGGACATCCTCGGTATGCACGAAATATTCGATCAGGTTGGAGCTCTCGTCCAGGGCTTTGATCAACATGGGGGAGAGCGCAGGCGGACCGGCGCGGAAGGTGTTGACCAGCCGGGCGTACGCGTCCGGCGTCCGGACCTTGGCGGCGAGTTCGGCCGTGGCTTCGTCCGAGGCCTTGGACAGGCGCTTGATCAGCAGGCCCAGTCCAACGCGGGCTTTTCGCTCCCGCAGATACAGGTGCGCGGCAAGATCCCGGGTCTGCCAGCCCTTGCAGAGCGTGGGGGAGTCAGGACCGGCCGCCAGCAAGGTTTCGGCCAGAACTTCTCGGGATGGATCGACGAAATGCATCACTTGTGAAACTAGCACGAGACGCCGGTCCGTGTGCACAGCGGGCGCCGTGATTTTGGCGGCGTCGGGCTTTTAGCGCACATGTTAAGCGCGGGCCCCTCGGCGCCGGGCGGCAGCCGGTCCCGAGGCACTAGACTTGAGCTGATGTCTGAGCAGCCCGCCCCCGCCCCCGTCAGCGAAACTCCGCTCCCTGCCGGCCTGGCCGCGTCCCTGAAACGGGACAGTGCCGGCCTGGTGGCAGCGATCGTCCAGCAGTACGACACCAACGAGGTGCTGATGCTCGGCTGGATGGACGACGAGGCGCTGCACCGCACCATGACCAGCGGCCGCGTCACCTTCTACTCCCGCTCCCGGCAGGAATACTGGCGCAAGGGCGACACCTCCGGCCACGTCCAGTGGGTCAAGTCGCTCGCGATCGACTGCGACGGCGACGCCCTGTTGGTCCGCGTCGACCAGGTCGGCGCTGCCTGCCACACGGGCACCCGGACGTGCTTCGACGGACGCGCGCTGGACGCCGTCGTCGGCCACGCCGACTGACCCCGCATGCATAGCCGCGCCCACCGCGGCGCGCACCGCGGCACCCCACCAGCTTCAGACCAAGAGAACAGGCGGAAAAACGCAGCCATGCAGGACCTTGGAATCATCAGCCCCAGCCTGGACGAGTTCCGGGAGCTCGCCGGCCACAGCCGCGTCATCCCCGTCCGGCTGAAGGTGCTGGCTGACGCCGAAACGCCGATCGGTTTGTACCGCAAACTCGCCCAGGGCCAGCCGGGAACCTTCCTGCTGGAGTCCGCCGCGGTGGGCGGCGCCTGGTCCCGCTACTCCTTCATCGGCGCGAGGTCCCGCGCCACGCTGACCACCAGGGACGGGCAGGCACACTGGCTCGGCGAGCCGCCCGTGGGTGTGCCGCTGGACGGCAGCCCGGTCGACGCCATCCGGGACACCCTGCGCGTCCTGCACACCGACCGCTTCGAGGACCTGCCGCCCTTCACCTCCGGCCTGGTCGGCTTCCTCGGCTGGGAAACCGTCCGGCACTGGGAGAAACTCACCAGCCCGCCCGAGGATGACCTGCAGCTGCCGGAAATGGCGCTGAACCTCGTGACGGACATGGCCGTGCACGACAACATGGACGGCACCGTGCTGCTGATCGCCAACGCGATCAACTTCGACAACAGCTCCGAGCGCGTCGACGAGGCCTGGCACGACGCCGTCGCCCGGGTGAAAGAGCTGCTGGCCAAGGTCAGCACCCCGACGGAACAGCCCATCTCCGTGCTGCAGCCCGCTGCCGTCGACTTCGCCTCCAGCGTGCAGGAGCGCTGGGACGAGAACGACTACCTGGCCGCCCTGGACCGCGGCAAGGAAGCAATCGTTGACGGCGAGGTCTTCCAGGTGGTGATCTCCCGGCGCTTCGAAATGGAATGCGGAGCCGACCCGCTGGACGTCTACCGGGTGCTGCGGAACACCAACCCCAGTCCCTACATGTACATCTTCAGCCTCGAGGACGCCGCGGGCCGCCAGTATTCGATTGTGGGTTCCTCCCCGGAAGCCCTGGTCACGGTCACCGGTGAGGACGTCATCACCCACCCGATCGCCGGATCCCGGCCGCGCGGCAAGACCATCGAAGCGGACAAGGCCCTCGCCGAGGAACTGCTCGCCGACGAGAAGGAACGCGCCGAACACCTGATGCTCGTGGACCTTTCCCGCAACGACCTCTCCAAGGTCTGCGTGGCCGGAACCGTGGACGTCACCCAGTTCATGGAGGTGGAGCGGTTCAGCCACATCATGCACCTGGTGTCCACGGTGGTGGGCAAACTCGCGCCGTCCGCCACCGCCTACGACGTGCTCAAAGCCACCTTCCCGGCCGGCACCCTCTCCGGCGCCCCAAAACCGCGCGCGCTGCGGCTGCTGGACGAGCTGGAACCGCACCGCCGCGGCATTTACGGCGGCGTCGTGGGCTACCTGGACTTCGCCGGCGACCTGGACATGGCGATCGCCATCCGCTCCGCGCTGCTCCGCGAAGGCCGCGCCTACGTGCAGGCCGGCGGCGGGATCGTGGCCGACTCCGTCAACGCCACCGAGGCGATTGAAACCATCAACAAGGCCGCCGCCCCCATGCGCGCCGTCCACACGGCCCAGTCGCTGCGCAACATCACGGCCGACACGGTGCCCGGGACCGGGACGGAGCAGCCATGACCGGCCCCGCAGGAACGATCAAGAGCACCAGCCCGGCCGTCCCGCGCTGGGCCCGGAAGTCCACCCTGGTCCTGGTCGTCGCCGCGCTGGCGCTGGCGGTCTTCGGCACCACCACCCAGACCTGGCTGTCCGTCCAGCTGGACCCCAGCCAGCTCGGCCAGGGCGTCAGCAGCCAGGACGGACTGCAGGTCCAGGGGAGCAAGGCAGCCACCACGGTGACGGCGCTGGCCCTGGTTGCGCTGGCCGGCGGCCTCGCCGCGTCGATCGCCGGACGCATCGCCCGGTGGGTCATCACGGCGATCATCCTGCTCGCCGCCGCCGGGATCGTTGCCGCCGCGGCGACCGTATTGGCCGACCCGCTGGCCGCGGCGCAGGGTTCCATCGCCGCCGCCACCGGCATCAGCGGCAGCAACGTCCAGGTGGCGACCACCGCCTTTCCCGTCCTCGCCGTCGTCGCCGGTTCCCTGCTGGGGCTCAGCGCCCTGGCGATCGTGCCCGCCGGACGGTACTGGAAGAGCCGCACCAAGTACGACGCCGCCGCCACCGGCGGCGCCTCGGACCCCGCCGGGCCGACCGACGAGATCGACAGCTGGGACCGGCTCTCCCGCGGCGACGATCCCACCTGAGCCGGTGCCGCGGGTGATCCCGCGGACGCTGCCGGCCACCCGGCCAGTAACGCGGCCAACGGCGCCGCCAATAAATGGCAGAATGTAAGCAGTATTGATCCTGAGGAGATTTCCATGAGCAAAGCCCCTGTTTCTGCACCCAAGCCCGCCGCCGGCACCGGCGTCTACGACGGCGTCGACCACAGCGAGCCGACCGGCCACGGCAACAGCCCGGCGGCCTGGACCACCGTGATCGTGATGCTGATCGGTGCCCTCATCGCAGCCATCGCCTTCGTGATCGCCAACACCCCGATCTTTATCGCGGGCGCGGCCGTCATGCTGATTGGCCTCGTGGTGGGCTTCGTGATGCGCAAAGCCGGATACGGCGTCGGCGGCAGCAAGCTGAAGAACTCCGGCCACTAAGAGTGACTGTTCTCGATGACATCAATGCCGGTGTCAGGGAGGATATGGAGGCACGCCAGCGCCTCGTCACGCTCGCCGAACTGAAGGAGCGTGCCGCGGCGGCCGCCCCGGCGCGCGACGCCTGGGCCGCCCTGGGCGGGCCAACGGAGCGGACGCAGCTCAAGGTGATCGCCGAAATTAAACGGCGCAGCCCCTCCAAGGGCGACTTGGCGAGCATCGCGGACCCGGCCTCGCTGGCGGCGCAGTACGCCGACGGCGGCGCGGCCGTGATCAGCGTGCTCACCGAGCAGCGGCGCTTCAACGGCTCGCTCGCGGACCTGGACACCGTCCGGGCCGCGGTGGACATCCCGCTGCTGCGCAAGGACTTCATGATCGACGAGTACCAGATCTGGGAGGCCCGGGCCCACGGCGCCGACCTGATCCTGCTGATCGTCGCCTCCCTGTCCGACGCGCAGCTGCGCGAGTACAGCGCGCTCAGCCACGAGCTGGGCATGAACGTCCTCGTGGAGACCCACACCGCCGGAGAAGTTGAGCGCGCCGTCGCCGCGGGAGCCCGGATCATCGGCGTGAACGTCCGCAACCTCAAGACGCTCGACGTCGACCGTTCCGTCTTCGCCGAACTCGCCGCCGGCATCCCGGCCGGGTCGCTTGTGGTGGGCGAATCCGGTGTACGCGGCGTCGACGACGTCCGGCACTACGCGGCCAGCGGCGCCAACGCCGTCCTGGTCGGCGAGGCGCTGGTCAGCGACGCGACCCCGCGCGAGCGGATCGCCGAATTCATGGCCGCCGGAGCCGAAGAAATCGCCGCACGTTCCTGACCGCGTCCGGCCGGATCCCCGGCCGGACTCCGCGGCGCTTCCGTGCGGCACCGAAGATCTAGTTAGCAGTGGAACAGGATGGTGAGACTGATGGTCGATGCGCCAACAGCCGGCTCAGAGGACAGCCCCGTGGATGCGTTCCTGGAGGGCAGCCGACCGGATGAAGACGGACCGCAGGGCGCACCCTCCCTGCGCCACAACCCGGGACCCTACTTCGGCTCCTACGGCGGCCGCTGGATGCCCGAGTCCCTCATCGCCGCCCTGGACGAGCTCGAGGACACCTTCGAGAAGGCCAAGGCCGATCCCGAGTTCACCGCGCAGATCGCGGAGCTGAACAAGAACTACTCCGGGCGCCCGTCGCTGCTTACCGAAGCCAAGCGCTTCGCCGAGCACGCCGGGGGAGTGCGGATCTTCCTCAAGCGCGAGGACCTGAACCACACCGGCTCGCACAAGATCAACAACGTGCTGGGCCAGGCGCTGCTCGCCAAGCGGATGGGCAAGACCCGCGTCATCGCCGAGACCGGGGCCGGGCAGCACGGCGTGGCCAGCGCCACCGCCGCGGCCCTGCTCGGCCTGGAGTGCGTGGTCTACATGGGCGCCGAGGACTGCCGCCGGCAGGCCCTCAACGTGGCCCGGATGGAGCTCCTCGGGGCCACCGTCATCCCGGTGACCAACGGCTCCCAGACGCTCAAGGACGCCATCAACGAGGCGCTCCGGGACTGGGTCGCCAATGTGGGCAACACGCACTACCTGCTGGGCACCGCCGCCGGAGCGCACCCGTTCCCGGCCATGGTGCGGTACTTCCACGAAGTCATCGGCGAGGAAGCCCGCGCCCAGATCCTGGAACAGACCGGCCGGCTGCCGGACGCCGTCTGCGCCTGCATCGGCGGCGGCTCCAACGCGATCGGCATCTTCCACGGCTTCCTCGATGATCCCTCGGTGAAGATCTACGGTTTCGAAGCCGGCGGCGAGGGCGTCGAAACCGGGCGCCACGCGGCGACCATCACGCTGGGCAAGCCCGGCGTGCTGCACGGTGCCCGCTCCTACCTGATGCAGGACGACGACGGCCAGACCATCGAGTCGCACTCCATCTCCGCCGGCCTGGACTACCCCGGCGTCGGACCCGAGCACTCCTACCTGGCCGACATCGGCCGGGTCAGCTACGAGCCGATCACGGACAGCGAGGCCATGGAAGCCTTCCGCCTGCTCTGCCGCACCGAGGGCATCATCCCGGCCATCGAGTCCGCGCACGCCCTGGCCGGCGCCATGAAGATCGGCCAGCGCCTGGCCGCCGACGCCGGCGATACCCCCGGCGGCGCCTCAGACAAGATCGTGCTCGTAAACCTCTCCGGCCGCGGCGACAAGGACGTGGCCACCGCCGCGGAATGGTTCGACCTGCTGGACAAGGATTCACCCGAGCACGAGATCGCCCAGGAGGGGGAGCAGCTGTGAGCGACACCGACAACAACACCGAAGGCCAGACCGACGGCCACGCCGAAGGCAAAGTGCAGTCCGCCAGCAAGTCCGCGGCGGCCATCGACCGGGCCAGGGCCCAGGGCCGGGCCGCCCTGATCGGATACCTGCCCGCCGGCTACCCGAGCGTTGAGGACACCATCGCCGCCGGCATCGCGCTGGCCGAAAACGGCGCCGACCTGATTGAGATCGGCATCCCGTACTCGGACCCGGTGATGGACGGCCAGGTCATCCAGGCCGCCACCACCGAGGCGCTGGCCAAAGGCTTCCACGTCAGCCAGGTCTTCGACGTCGTCCGCGGCATCACGAGCAAGACCGAGGCTGCCGTCCTGGTCATGACCTACTGGAACCCCGTGGTCCGGATGGGCGTGGACGAGTTCTCCCGCCGCCTGGCCGACGCCGGGGGAGCCGGGCTCATCACGCCGGACCTGATTCCGGACGAAGCCGCAGAATGGATGGCCGCCTCGGACAAGTACGGCCTGGACCGGGTGTTCCTCGTGGCACCGTCGTCCTCGCCGGAACGGATGAAGCGCACCGTCGACGCGAGCCGCGGGTTTGTGTACGCCGTCTCCATCATGGGCGTCACCGGCGCCCGCACCTCCGTCAGCTCCGCGGCCAAGGACGTCGTCGCCGCGGCCCGGGCGGCGGGCGCCGAACGCGTCTGCGTGGGCCTGGGCGTCTCCAACGCCGGCCACGTCCGCGAAATCGCCGCCTACGCCGACGGTGTGATCGTCGGTACCGCCTTGGTCGCGGCGATCGGCGAGGGCGGCGTGGATGCGGTAGCGTCCTTGACGAAAGAGCTCAGCACCGGCTTGAGCAAGGAAGAAGCGTAAGCAATGCAGTCAATCCTCCACGCGGCAGCGATGGTTCCCGCGAGCATTCCGAGCCCGGACTGGTCCGGCTTCGATATCCCGCTGCCCTGGGGGACCCTGCGGATCCACGCCTACGCGCTGTGCATCCTGGCCGGCATCATCGCCGGCCTCTGGCTGACCTCCGTGCGCTGGGCCCGCCGCGGCGCGCCTGAGGGCAGCGTCTGGGACATCGCCATCTGGGCCATCCCCTTCGGCATCATCGGCGGCCGGCTCTACCACGTGGTGTCCTCCCCGGACGCCTACTTCGGCCCCGGCTTCGACGGCACCGGGGACCTGTCCCTGATCCCGCAGATCCAGCGCGGCGGCCTCGGGATCTGGGGGGCCGTGGTGCTCGGCGCCGTCGGCGCCTGGATCGGCTGCCGCCGCGCCGGCGTCAAGCTCAGCGCCTTCATGGACGCCGCGGCCCCCGGCCTGCTGCTCGCCCAGGCGATCGGCCGCTGGGGCAACTACTTCAACCAGGAACTCTTCGGCGGCCCCACCACCCTGCCGTGGGGCCTGCAGGTCGACGCGGACAACCCCAACTTCCCGGCCGGCATGCCGGCTGACACGCTGTTCCACCCCACGTTCCTCTACGAATCCCTGTGGAACCTCGTGGGAGTGGTGGTGCTGCTCGCCCTGGACCGGAAGTTCTCCTTCCGCCGCGCCCGGTTGTTCTGGCTCTACGCCATCTACTACACGCTGGGCCGCGTTTGGATCGAGGCCATGCGGATTGACGACGCCGAGCAGATCAACCTCTTCGGCATCACCACACGGCTCAACGTCTGGACCAGCATCTTCGTGCTCATCGCCGCGCTGGCGGTCTTCATCGTCCTGGGCCTGCGCAAGCGCGAGGTCCCGGACACCCCCTACCTGCCGGGTCGCGAACCGGAGGCTGCTGTGACGACGGACGACGTGAAGGGGGACGACGCCGTCGGGCAGGATTCGGCGGACGACGCCGACGCCGACGCCGACGCGGAACCGGCGACGGTGCCGGCCGCCCCCGCTGCTATCCGCCATTCGGACACAGCTGTCTCAGATACTGAATCGCGTGCTAATGTCCCGGGTAACCAGAGCGGTCCGGACCGCGCTTCGGCCCCAGCCGAAGCGCCCGGCGAATCCACCGGCGGCACCAAACCCGCCAGCGGAGAACCTGCCACCGGAGCATCCGGCAGCAGGGGCACCGGAACCGCGCCGGAAGCTGACAGCACCAAGTAGCTCAGCACCGGCAATCGGGCTGCAGGGCGAACGCCGGCTGGGCCCGAGTCCACAGCGTCGTGGCGAGATGGTTTGCATGGAGCAGCAGACAGCTGCACGCTATGCAAACCCGGGCTGGCGGCCCGCGTAACTGTTCGTACAGCAAGCGGCGCTGGCCTACAATTCGAGTAGGAAAAACACGTTGTTGTGCCCGTCACACCGGCGCACCGATACGGGCCAATGTTGTCCCTCCCATACGCACGATCAGGAGGAAGGACGTCTCCCATGACCCAAACCCTGCACAGCCCCAGCTGGTCCGGTCCGGACCAGCCCGCCACGGCTATCTCACCGTTCAAGCGCTTCGCGGCACTGCCCGACGCCGCCGGACTGTACAACCCGGAGCAGGAGAAGGACGCCTGCGGCCTGGCCATCATTGCCACCCTGCGCGGCGAACCCGGCTACGACATTGTTGACGCCGCGCTGACCGCCCTGCGCAACCTTGAGCACCGCGGTGCCGTCGGCGCCGATGAGGGAACCGGTGACGGTGCCGGCCTCCTCATGCAGGTCCCGGACGAGTTCTTCCGCGCGGTCACCGACTTCGAGCTGCCCGCCGCCGGCCAGTACGTGGTGGGTACCGCGTTCCTGCCGGCCGAACAGCGTGAATCCGACGCCGCCAAGGCCGGCATCGAAGGCCTCGCCGCCGACGAGGGGCTTACGGTCCTGGGCTGGCGTGAAGTCCCGATTGTGGCCGACCTCGTTGGCGCCATGGCCCGGGCCTGCATGCCGTACTTCTCGCAGCCGTTCTTCGCCTCCAGCACCGGGGAGTCGCTCTCCCGCAACGAACTCGACTCCCGGGCCTGGCGGATCCGCAAGCGCGCCCAGAACAAGTTCGGCGTGTACTTCCCCTCGCTGTCCTCCCGGACCATCGTCTACAAGGGCATGTTGACCACGGCGCAGCTTGAACCGTTCTACCCAGACCTCTCGGACACACGTTTCAAGACCAAGCTCGCGATCGTCCACTCGCGCTTCTCCACCAACACCTTCCCGTCCTGGCCGCTGGCCCAGCCGTTCCGCACCATCGCGCACAACGGCGAGATCAACACGGTCAAGGGCAACCGGAACTGGATGCGTGCCCGCCAGTCGCAGCTGGCCAACCCGCTGCTGGGGGACAGCCCCGAGGAGCTCTACCCGATCTGCACCCCGGGCGCCTCGGACTCGGCCTCCTTCGACGAGGTCGCGGAACTGCTCTGGCTCTCCGGCCGGCCCATCACGCACTCGATCATGATGATGATCCCCGAGGCATGGGAAAACCACGCCACGATGGACCCCGCCCGGCGCGCGTTCTACGAGTACCACTCGCTGCTGATGGAACCGTGGGACGGCCCCGCCGCCGTGTCCTTCACCGACGGCAACCTCGTCGGCGCCACCCTTGACCGCAACGGGCTGCGCCCGGGCCGGTACTGGATCACCGAGGACGGCCTGGTCGTCTTCGCCTCCGAGGTGGGCGTGATCGACGTCGAACCCTCCAAGGTGGTCAAGAAGGGCCGCGTCTCGCCCGGCAAAATGTTCCTCGTCGATACCGAGGCGGGCCGGATCATCGACGACGCCGAGGTCAAGGCCGAGGTCGCCGCGGCGAACCCCTGGGCCGAGTGGGTCAAGGACAACCTGATCGACCTGGCGGACCTGCCCGAACGCGAGCACGTGGTGCACACCGCAGCCTCGGTCAACATCCGCCAGCGCACCTTCGGCTACACCACCGAGGAACTGAAGATCCTGCTCGGCCCGATGGCCCGCACCGGCGCCGAACCCCTCGGCGCGATGGGCTCGGACACCCCGGTGGCCGTGCTCTCCAAGCGGCCCCGGCTGCTCTTCGACTACTTCGTGCAGTCCTTCGCACAGGTCACCAACCCGCCGCTGGACGCCATCCGTGAGGAACTGGTCACCTCGCTGACCTGCGCGATCGGCCCCAACGGCAACCTGCTGGACACCAAGCAGGTCCGCCAGCCGCAGGTCTCGCTGCCGTTCCCGGTGATCAACAACGACCAGCTGGCCAAGATTGCCAACATTGAAAACGCCGACGGCGACCGGGTCGCCATGAAGGTGCGCGGCCTGTACCGTCCCGACGGCGGCGAAAACGCGCTGCGCGCCCGGCTGACCGAAATCTGCGAGCAGGTCTCCGGCGCCATCAACCGCGGCGTCCAGTACGTGGTGCTCTCGGACCGCGACTCGAACGCCCAGTGGGCGCCGATCCCGTCGCTGCTGCTGGTCAGCGCCGTGCACCACCACCTGCTGCGCAGCGCCAACCGGACCAAGACCGCGCTGGTCGTCGAGGCCGGAGACGTCCGCGAGACGCACCACGTCGCCGTGCTGATCGGCTACGGCGCGTCCGCCGTCAACCCGTACCTGGCGATGGAATCCGTGGAGCAGCTGATCTCCTCCGGCGACGTCACCGGCGTCACCGCCCAGGACGGCGTCTACAACCTGATCAAGGGCCTGGGCAAGGGCGTCCTGAAGATCATGTCCAAGATGGGCATCTCCACGGTCGCCTCCTACACCGGCGCCCAGACCTTCGAGGCGCTCGGCCTGGGCCAGGAACTGGTGGACGAATACTTCGCCGGCACGCACTCCCAGCTGGGCGGCGTCGGCCTGGACGTCATCGCCGCCGAGGTCGCGGCGCGGCACCGGATGGCCTACCCGGAAAGCGGGATCGAACTGCCGCACCAGCCCCTGCTGGGCGGCGGCGAGTACCAGTGGCGCCGCGACGGCGAACCGCACCTGTTCAACCCGGAAACGGTGTTCCGGCTGCAGCACGCCACGCGGGAGCGCCGCTACGACATCTTCAAGGCCTACACCCGCGGCGTGGACGACCAGTCCACGAACCTGATGACCCTGCGCGGGCTGCTGAAGTTCAAGGGCGGACTGCGCCCGGCGGTCCCGCTCGAGGAAGTGGAGCCCGTCTCCAGCATCGTCAAGCGTTTCTCCACCGGCGCGATGAGCTACGGCTCGATCTCGCAGGAGGCCCACGAGACCCTCGCGATCGCCATGAACCGGCTGGGCGGCAAGTCCAACACCGGCGAAGGCGGCGAGGACGTGGACCGGCTGCTGGACCCCACCCGGCGCTCGGCGGTCAAGCAGATCGCCTCGGGCCGCTTTGGAGTGACCAGCCTGTACCTGACCAACGCGGACGACATCCAGATCAAGATGGCGCAGGGCGCGAAGCCCGGCGAGGGCGGCCAGCTGATGGCCCAGAAGGTGTACCCCTGGGTGGCCCGTACCCGGCACTCCACGCCCGGCGTCGGACTCATCTCGCCGCCCCCGCACCACGACATCTACTCGATCGAGGACCTCGCGCAGCTGATTTATGACGCCAAGCGGGCCAACCCCTCGGCGCGGGTGCACGTCAAACTGGTTTCCGAGGTCGGCATCGGCACTGTCGCCGCCGGCGTCACCAAGGCCAAGGCCGACGTCGTACTGGTCTCCGGCCACGACGGCGGCACCGGCGCCTCGCCGCTGAACTCGCTCAAGCACGCCGGCGTGCCCTGGGAACTCGGCCTCGCCGAGACCCAGCAGACCCTGATGCTCAACGGCCTGCGCGACCGTGTGGTGGTGCAGGTGGACGGCCAGCTGAAGACCGGCCGCGACGTGGTGATCGCCGCGCTGCTCGGCGGCGAGGAGTTCGGTTTCGCCACCGCGCCGCTGGTGGTCTCCGGCTGCATCATGATGCGCGTCTGCCACCTGGACACCTGCCCGGTGGGCGTCGCGACGCAGAACCCCGAGCTGCGTTCACGCTTCAACGGCAAGCCCGAATTCGTGGTCAACTTCTTCGAATTCCTGGCCGAGGAAGTCCGTGAGATCCTCGCCGAGCTCGGCTTCCGGAGCCTGGAAGAAGCGATCGGCCACGCCGAGATGCTCGACACCCGCGAGGCCATCAGCCACTGGAAGGCCGAAGGGCTGGACCTGGACCCCATCCTGCATGGACTGGAGTTCGACGACGACGCCCCGCTGCGCAACCTCACCGGCCAGAACCACGAGCTGGACAAGCACTTCGACCAGCGACTGATCGCGATGGCCGCGGAAGCCTTGAGCGACCGAACCCCGGTGAAGATCGCCGTCGACGTGATCAACACGGACCGGTCCGTGGGCACCATGCTCGGCCACGTGGTCACCAAGACCTTCAGCACCGACGTGCTGGCCACGGACACGATCGACATCACGCTGACCGGCACCGCCGGGCAGTCTCTCGGCGCGTTCCTGCCGGCCGGCATCACGCTGCGGATGTTCGGCGACTCCAACGACTACGTCGGCAAGGGACTCTCCGGTGGCCGCATCATCGTCCGCCCGGACCGCACCAACGTGTTCGCCGCGGAGCGGAACGTGATCGCGGGCAACGTGATCGGCTACGGCGCCACGAGCGGCGAGCTCTTCCTGCGCGGCCAGGTGGGGGAGCGCTTTATGGTGCGCAACTCCGGCGCCACCGCGGTGGTCGAAGGCATCGGCGACCACGGCTGCGAGTACATGACCGGAGGCCAGGCGCTGATCATTGGGCGCACCGGCCGCAACTTCGGCGCCGGCATGTCCGGCGGCACCGCCTACGTCCTGGACCTGCAGACCGAACGGGTCAACAAGCAGGCCCTCGACGCGGGCGAGCTGCAGCTGCGCGAACTGGACGCCGAGGACCGCGAAATTGTCCACGGGCTGCTGGTCAAGCACCTTGAGGAAACCGAGTCGCTGCACGCGGCCCGGCTGCTTGAGAACTTCGACGACACCGCCGCCCGCATTACCAAGGTGCTGCCGCGCGACTACGCGGCGGTGCTGCAAACCCGTCTTGACGCCATCGAAGAGGGCCTGGACCCCGACGGCGAAGAAGTTTGGTCTCGAATCCTGGAGGTGACCGGTGGCTGATCCACGCGGATTTCTGAAAGTACGCCAGCGTGAAACGCAGCCCCGCCGTCCGGTTCCGGTCCGCATCATGGACTGGAAAGAGGTCTACGAAGCCCAGGAAAAGGGTGTCCTGAAAAGCCAGGCGGGCCGTTGCATGGACTGCGGCGTCCCGTTCTGCCACCAGGGCTGCCCGCTGGGCAACCTCATCCCGGAGTGGAACGACCTCGTCTGGCGGGACAAGGGCGAGGAAGCGATGGAACGGCTGCACGCCACCAACAACTTCCCCGAGTTCACCGGGCGGCTCTGCCCGGCACCCTGCGAGGCGTCCTGCGTGCTGGGGATCAACCAGCCTGCCGTGACCATCAAGCAGGTTGAGGTCTCCATTGTGGACCAGGCCTTCGACAACGGCTGGGTCACCCCGCTGCCGCCGGCGCGCCTCTCCGGCAAGACGGTCGCCGTCGTCGGCTCCGGCCCCGCCGGGCTCGCCGTCGCGCAGCAGCTGACCCGGGTGGGCCACACCGTCGCCGTGTACGAGCGCGACGACAAGATCGGCGGCCTGCTGCGGTACGGCATCCCCGACTTCAAGATGGAAAAAGAGCACGTGGACCGCCGCCTGGACCAGATGAAGGCCGAGGGCACACGCTTCCGGACCGGCGTGGCCGTCGGCACCGACGTGACCTGGGAGCAGCTGCGCCGGCGCTACGACGCCGTCGTGGTCGCCACCGGCGCGACCGTCCCGCGGGACCTGCCGATCCCGGGCCGCGAGCTCGAAGGTGTGCACTTTGCGATGGACTACCTGGTCCCCGCCAACCGTGTGGTGGCTGGCGAGAGCGTGGAAAACCAGATCAACGCCGCCGGTAAGCACGTGGTCATCCTCGGCGGCGGCGACACCGGCGCGGACTGCCTCGGCACCGCCCACCGGCACCAGGCCGCGTCCGTGACTACGCTGGCGATCGGCAAGCAGCCGTCCGCGGAGCGGGCCGCGCACCAGCCCTGGCCGACGTTCCCCACCCTGTTCGAGGTGGCCAGCGCCCACGAGGAAGGCGGTGAGCGCACCTACCTGGCGTCCACCGTCGAATTCGTCGGCGAGAACGGCAAGCTGACCGGCGTCAAGGTCGCCGAGACCGAATTCGTTGACGGCAAGCGGCTGCCCAAGGCCGGCACCGAGCGGATCATCCCGGCGGATCTGGTCTTCCTGTCGCTGGGCTTCACCGGCGCCGAACCGGCCGGAATCACCGACCAGGTGCACGCCGAATTCGACGGCCGCGGCAACGTGGCCCGGGACGGCTACTACATGACCAACACCGAAGGCGTCTTCGTCGCCGGCGACGCCGGACGCGGCCAGTCCCTGATCGTCTGGGCGATCGCCGAGGGGCGCGCCTGCGCCGCCGCGGTGGACAAGTTCCTGATGGGCAGCACCGTTCTCCCGGCGCCGGTAGCGCCGACCGACCGGGCGATCGCCGTCCTGTAGTCCGGCCCGGCCCCTTGCGGCCCGGGCCGAACACCGGCCGTTCATCCCCGCGAGAACTTAAAACAACCAAGAGACAACTAGGGTAGGTATATGAGACGCGCTAAAATTGTGGCCACCTTCGGACCGGCGATCGCGAGCTTCGAGAACACGCTCGCCGTGCTGGAAGCCGGGGTCGACGTAGCCCGCATGAACATGAGCCACGGAGACTACTCCGTGCACGACAACACCTACGACAACGTCCGCAAGGCCGCCGGGCAGCTCGGCAAGGCCGTCGCCATCATGGCCGACCTGCAGGGCCCGAAGATCCGCCTCGGCCGCTTCGTCGACGGACCGCACCTGCTCGCCGTCGGTGACACCTTCACGATCACCACCGAGGACGTCCCGGGCACCAAGGACATCTGCTCCACGACGCTCAAGAGCCTCACCGAGGACGTCAACCCCGGCGACTCGCTGCTGATCGACGACGGCAAGGTTGCCCTGCGCGCCATCGAGGTCGACGACGTCAAGGTCGTCGCCCAGGTGGTCGTCGGCGGCTACGTGTCCAACAACAAGGGCATCAACCTGCCCGGCGTCGCCGTCAACGTCCCCGCCCTGAGCGAAAAGGACGAGGACGATCTGCGCTGGGCCATGCGCCGCGGCGTGGACATGGTTGCACTCTCCTTCGTCCGCGACGCCTCGGACATCAAGCGCGTCCACGAAATCATGGACGAAGAAGGCCGCCGCGTGCCGGTGATCGCCAAGATCGAAAAGCCGCAGGCCGTGGAGCAGCTCCCCGAAATCATCGACGCCTTCGACGCCATCATGGTGGCCCGTGGCGACCTCGGTGTGGAGCTTCCGCTCGAGGAAGTGCCGATCGTGCAGAAGCGCGCCGTCGAACTGGCCCGCCGCTGGGCCAAGCCCGTCATCGTGGCCACCCAGGTGCTCGAGTCCATGATCGACAACCCGCGCCCGACCCGCGCCGAGGCCTCCGACTGCGCCAACGCCGTGCTCGACGGCGCGGACGCCGTGATGCTCTCCGGCGAGACCAGCGTGGGCAAGTTCCCGATCGAAACCGTCAAGACCATGGCCCGGATCATCGAATCCACCGAGGTCCACGGCCTGGAGCGCGTCCCCCCGCTGGGCACCAAGCCCAAGACCCGCGGCGGAGCCATCACCCGGGCCGCCGTCGAAATCGCCGACCAGCTGGAAGCGAAGTACATCTGTACCTTCACCCAGTCCGGCGACTCGGCACGCCGCCTCTCGCGACTGCGCCCGATCCGCCCGGTCTTCGCCTTCACCCCGGTGGAGCACGTCTGGAACCAGCTGGCGCTGACCTGGGGCATCCAGCCGGTACTGGTCCCGATGGTGGGCCACACCGACGAGATGACCGCCCAGGTTGACCGCAACCTGCTCGAGATGGACCTCGTCGAGGACGGCGACATGGTGGTCATTGCGGCCGGTTCGCCTCCCGGAAAGGCCGGTTCCACCAACATGCTGAAGGTCCACAAGGTGGGCGACCTGGCCGACGCCGGCAGCCACGGCGAGGCCGTCACCAAGGACAAGCTCGGCCCCTGGCCGGAAAAGAAGAAGAAGAACACCAAGGTCTAGTTCTTCAGGCAATAAACAAAGGGAGGGTCCCCGCCGCTGGTATTCAGCGGCGGGACCCTCCCCTTGTTGGCGGGCCCGTTGGCCGGGCCCTGCCGGGCGCTAGTTGACCTGGTTGATGATGGTCTCGGCAACCTCGCGCATGCTCAGGCGGCGGTCCATCGAGGTCTTCTGGATCCAGCGGAAGGCTTCCGGCTCCGTGAGGCCCATCTTGGTGGTCAGCAGGCTCTTGGCGCGCTCTACGAGCTTGCGGGTGGCGAACTGCTCCTGCAGGTCGCTGACTTCGCTTTCGAGCGCCTTGATCTCCTCGTGCCGGGACAGGGCGATCTCCAGGGCGGGGATCAGGTCCGCGGGGGTGAAGGGCTTGACCACGTAGGCCATGGCGCCGGCGTCGCGGGCGCGCTCGACAAGTTCCTTCTGGCTGAACGCGGTCAGCAGCACCACCGGGGCGATGCGGGCCTTGACGATCTTTTCCGCGGCGGAGATGCCGTCCATGACGGGCATTTTGACGTCCATCAGGACGAGGTCGGGCTTCAGCTCTTCCGCGAGCTGCACGGCCTTCTCGCCGTTGTCCGCTTCGCCGACGACGTCGTAGCCTTCGCCGCGCAGGATCTCGATGATGTCCAGGCGGATGAGGGTCTCATCCTCGGCGACCACGACACGGCGCGCCGGCTGGGAGGTGGGGGTTGACTCCGTCTGTTCTGACACGGGTACTCCTTGGAAAGGTACGGCGGGAACTGGTCCATCTGAGGCAAGTCCGCTGGTGTACTGGGGGCCGGTTGGGATCGATGCGGCGTCACTGGCGCGATTCTGGAATTCAGCCTATCTGCATGTAGAGTAATTTCGCGCACCGGAAGCGATCGCGTTGCTCACAGCACCATGGAGCAGGCGAATATGACATCCGGTGTACTCCGCGCCCGAGTGGCGGAATTGGCAGACGCGCCGCACTCAAAATGCGGTATCGAAAGGTGTGTGGGTTCGAGTCCCACCTCGGGCACGTGTTTTCCCTGTTCAGGGGCTTGTAGGCCTCTGAGTGTGGACAAACTGTTCACATGTGGGCCCCCTTCGGGGGCCTTTTTCTAGTGGTGGCCGCGGCCGTGGCCGTCTGCCTCCTTGCTTGTCTAGATCGACAGTTTGTCCTTCGTTACCTGTTCATGGACGCCCTTGGCTTGTGCGACATGACCTGAAACGAACCGGGGCTGAGGTTCTTTCCTGCGTCGTTTGTCGTTCATCGCGCTCCTCCTAGTCGGTTTGTGGTGGCTTTCCTGCTTCTTCATGGTGGGCGAGGGGGAGGGCGACGTGACTTTGTGCCAACTTCTGGGGGAACCGGTGCTGCGCGACTCCCGCAAGCGGTCGGACACGAGTCACCGTGCGCGACGGGGAGCCAGCATCGTCGTACATGTAACTCATGAAGCTCACCGTCTTACTTCCCCGGCTCGGTGGTTTTGCGCCGATACCTGTTCATCGTTACCTAGGCGTCAGCCACAGGGCGCTGTGGATTTCTACCGGGATCCCGAACTGGGGTGCCGGCGGCCTGGCTGGATGACTGCGTGACAAAGTGGTGAGACACCGCGGCCCCTCCGGCCGACAAGAACCCATATCGCTTTGATACTGCGGCCCTTCGCGAGCAGCCCTTAGTGCGGTTGTTGACTGGCTACTCGTCATCGAGCGAGGAATAGGGAAGCTTAGGGCAGGTCGGGGTTCGTTCCGGTAGCTCGTGCTTGGCATGGATCCGCTCTTCAGCCACCTGAGGGTGAATAGGCAAGTTCGGCCCGAGAGCAGCCGATTAGCTTGTCATGGTGCTCGTGTCTTTGAACGAACAATGACGTCGTGATCGAAGCCGGGACAACTGGTGCGTGATCGCCGCCTTGGCGTAACCGAGGGACGTATGTGCCTTTCTGGCCGGTTGCCGGGAGGGAATGATGGTCGTCCATGAGGCGGGCTTCATGAGCGCGGCGCCTCTGCGGCGGAATTCCACAGAACCCCGGCCGACGCGGTAGGCGCACGAGGGCAGCCGTGGCGGGCACACAGTCAGATCCAGCCCATTGCGGCCAGCTCGTCGATGCTCGTAATGATGCGGAAGGGGTCCATGGCCCCTATGTGTGGGGCACGCGGCGGAAAGCTCCCCGGCGGGGCGGGCCGGGGACGCAGGCAAGTAATTTAGTCGGACTGCTTGCGCAGTGCTGCCCAGGCTTGGAAACCGCCGATAAGGTCAGTCGCACGGGTCAGCCCCAGCCGCTGCAGGGTGTGTGCAGCGAGGCTTGAGCTGTAGCCCTCGTTGCAGACGACCACGATCCGCCGAGCGGGGTCGTCAGCGATCGGGAGCCGGTGGGGGCTGGAAGGATCGAGGCGCCACTCAAGAACGTTTCGGTCAATAGCGACCGCTCCTGGAAGATCACCGTCGCGGTCTCGCTGATCGACCGGTCGTGTGTCAACGACAAGGGCGCCTGCTGCCATCTCCCGCTCAAGATCCGAAGGATCGACACGCTCGAGCCCGATGCGGCTCTCAAGTAGTAATTGGTTGATCGTAAGAGTCCCGGGGGAATCGCTCGGATCTGACCTGCGCTGGCAGATCGCGACGCCGTCATCGGAAATAGGACACTGCTTCACTGTTTTTCTCGCTTTACCTGCGGATCGGTTGGTTGTTCCACCATGAAGCGGAACGATGAGCCCTTTTGGTCGTCAATTTCAAGGGTATGGAAGGAGTCAGGTCAACGGGAGATGCGATCAAGGCTCCCGGTTTGGCGCAGCTCAACAGGCAGACGCTCGGGCGGGCCCCTCTCCGGTAACGGCTTGCGGGCATTAGGGTGCCATTTAGGGCCGCCAAAAATCGCCTCTTATCGCTGCGGGTCACATCCTGACGCCCCATGGAGCGGCCAGCCAATTTCATTGATCGATCTATTACTGAGACAGAATGGAGGCTGGTGTTTGGCTTCAGAAATCCGTGTCGCGACCAGGACTCAGCTGTCTCTAAATGCCGTCCAACAACTCAGCGACTCCCCACGCCATATTGTTCAGGATTGAGGGGTGGCTAATCCTGCAAGCTGGCTCCATCGCGTTGAGACCATGGAGCCAGCGTTGTGCAGGGATTGGCGGTGCGCGCCCGCCACGTGGTCTGCCCCCAACGGTTGCTCGGGCCACTCCCAACGCTAGGGTAGGCGCTCTGGCCCTGGCTGACAATGGGTGCGCCAACTGCCACTGAGCCTGAGTCTCGCGGCAGTAGCATCAGGTGCGACTCCTCTGTTTCCCCAATTAATGGAGGAGTTGCCCCAGCCCGAGCGGGGTCCGCCTCGCCAGCACGTGGGTTAGTACTTCACATCCGGAAGGCAGATTCGGTCGGATCTCATCAAGCCAGACCGCGCCGGCACGTAAACGCGCGCGAAACGTCCTGGCCGCGTCTCCGGTCCTGACCTCCGCCCATCTAGAGCGTTAGGTTCTCCACCCGGAAAGTTCCCCGCTCACGACGGAGGGGCAGGGGCGGCGAAGTAGCCTCGGCACTGTACCGCTCGAGGTTCTATCCGGGCTGAGGAATGTCGTGGCGTGTAAGTGCTGATATCCGGCCGGGCTACGGCGCTTGGGGAGCGGCGGTCAGAACCAGATCGAAGCGCTTGGGGAAGACGTGTCGGATCCAGCTTTGGCAGGATCCGGGAGGTTCCATCGGGCCCAGTCCTGGGGCCTGGTTGTGGGCCTGCCGAGGAAGTAGCCTTGAGCGGCCGTTGCGCCGAGACTGGTGACAGTTGCCAGCTCGTCTCGGGTTTCGATGCCTGCGGCGATGAGCGTTGCTCCGAGTTGCTCGGCGAAGCCGACCATGGCCTCGCCGAAGGCATGGCGGAGAATGTCCGTGTCGATTCCGGTGATCAGGTCGCGGTCCAGTTTGATGATGTCCGGTTTGAGCTGCCTGATGTGCCGGATCGAGTCGAAGTACGAGCCGATATGGTCGACCGCGAGCCGGACTCCGCGCTCCCGCAGGGGTCGTAGGCCAGCGTGAAGGGCTGCGGGCTGCCCCTCAGACAGGGCCTCGGTGAGTTCAAGGACGATGCGGTCCGGGGCGAGCAGGGATTCCTCCAGCAACCCCGGCAGCAAGGGATCCAGACAGGTGGCAGGAGACAATTTCAATCCCACATACAGATGGGACGGGATGTGCCGGGCGGCCGCGAGGGCAGACTCCAGGGCAGCGAATTCAAGTTCACTTCCCAGCCGCGCCTCGGCGGCTTCGGCGAACCAGTAGTCAGCGTTGTCGGCCCCGTCGGTGACGAACCGGGTCAATCCTTCCACGCCGGCAACGGCGCCCGTGGCGAGTTCGTAGATGGGCTGAAAGGCGGTCAGCAGCATCCTGCCGTTCAGGACCGCCTGTATCCGCGAGGCGCGCTCCGCCGGTGCCGGGGTCCTGGCCGCCGGCTCAACGGCGGGCCGGACGGCCGGGGCGAACGCCATCGAGACCCCGCCCGGGAGCCCGGTCAGCGACCTGATGGCCAGGAGGTGCTCCGCCAGCGCAGTCTCCGGGTGCCCGGGGTGGGCAGCAACCTGTTCCCGGAGCCGGTCCCTGACCCCGGCGTCCACGGGAGCCGGCGATGAGAGGACGGCATCGATAATGGCCGAGGCCTGCCGGCGTATCCCCATTACGGCGTCGGCAGAAGGAGCGCCGGGTGCCGGGCCGCTGTCGGCGCACGCTGGCAGGGACAACGGTTCCATCGACATGGATGATTCCTTTGATCCGCGTTCCGGCTGAGTCCGGAACCGGCCCCCACGTCCAGAATTCGGAACCCCGAAGGGCGGAGGGTCGTGCCCGCATCGTACTGCGCCGCCGAGCTGTAAGTCCACAGCACCGGGGCCCGAACCCGCGACTGTCCGACAGCGCACCGGCCCCGGCTGGGGAACCCGGGTAATTCGGTCGGGGATAAGACCGGTCATCCGGATTGACAGAGCCGCTTGCCTCCTGCCCTTATTCGGTTTCGGTGAGGGCGGGCGCTGTACGCTGGAAGCACGTTACGACAGGGGATGTATGGAAGCCATAGGCCAAACCGGCACACCCGGCGGCGGCGCCGGGAGGACTAGTTGCCACCGGCCCTGCTTCCGGGCACCGACAAGCCACGGGGTGGCTGGGTAATCATGCGGACTCTCGTTATTTGTTCCGCCTGTGGATCAGCAGTTGTTTCTTCTCGGCTCAGGGCCGCTGGGGCAACGACAACGACGCCGCCGACTGAAGTCCCGTCGCACTGCAGCAATATCAACTGCCCCAACAGCGCTAAGAGCACGAAGCTCGCCCGCCACTGGTATCAAAATGCCGCGCCGGACAGGGCACGCCCGAACTGACGAACCGCCGCGATGCCCGATCAGCTCCGGGGGCAAGGGCGACGGAGTTAGCTCACCGGACCGGCGGCCGGGGAAGCGGTGCCCGGTGCCCGCGATTGCCGTCAAGTCGAGCCGTGCCCGCGCCGGTGGCCCGAGGAGCACCGAAGGAGCATTGGCTGGCGACCCTCTTCCGCGCCGGCCCGGCCGCTCAAATACCCCGCAAGGACCGCATTGCAATCGGGCGAACCAGAAGCCCTGTTCGTGCCCGGTTACCTGGAACGAACAGCGGCACACCAATGTGGTTGACAGCAACGTTGAGATTCCTGCGGATGCCAAGCGGCCGCTCCATGGGCCTCAAGGGGGCCCTTTCGTTGGCCGACGCTGTGGCCCGGTGGCTCCTTCTTTTGGTTTCGGGGCAGCGGGGGCCTGGAAACCGCTATGAAGTCACCGGAGTGCCTCGGTCTCGTCTGCGGCTCCGTGCCTGGGCCCCGTATTGCGAGTAGGTTGTTCGTATCCGCTGATCTTTCAGGGTCGCGCGGATCAGCCAAACGGGCACGTGGACAAGGACCCGGATGAGCCGGCCGTACCGCATCGACACTCACCAGCACATCGTTCCGCCGGGCTATGCGGGCTGGATGCAGGAAAAGGGCATCCGCCCCGGCGGCGTGGGCCTGCCGTCGTGGTCCGAACGTTCAGCGTTGAAGTTCATGGACAGGCACGATGTGCAGACCGGCATCCTGTCCCTGTCCACGCCCGGAGTGTACTTCGGGGACGTCTTGGAGGCGCGGCAGCGGGCGCGGGAGGTTAACGAGTACAGTGCGGAGGTGGTTGCCGGGCGGCCAGACCGGTTCGGCTTCTTCGCGACCCTCACGCTGCCGGACGTGGAGGGTGCCCTCGCGGAAGCCCGGTACGCCTTGGACGCCCTGCTCGCGGACGGAATCGTCCTGCTGGCCAACAACGACGGACGCTACCTGGGCGATCCGGGCTTTGAGCCTCTCCTGGAGTTCCTGCACCACCGCCGGGCCGTAGTGTTCATCCATCCCGGCGAACTGCCCGCGCCGGCGGTACCGGGCATACCCGCTTTCGCCGCAGATTTCCTGCTCGACACCACCCGTGCTGCTCTCAGCCTGATCCTGTCCGGTGCGATGGAGAAATATTCGGGCATCAAGTTCATCCTCGCCCACGCGGGCGGCTTCGTACCTTACATCGCCCACAGGATCCTGCTGACAATGCTTAGCAATAGGGAGTTGGCTCTCAGCGCGCTGGCGGCGCTGACAGATAAGGAGCAGTCCGTCCTGCGGCGGTTTTATTACGACGTTGCGCTGTCCGCCAGTCCGTCGGCGTTGCCCAGCCTGCTCGAGGTAGCCGGCCCCGGCCGCATCACGTACGGCACGGACTTCCCGTTCGCCCCGTCGGCGGCGATCGACTTCCTGAACATGCAGTACGAGACTTACCCGCTGGGCCCCTCCCTGCGCGCGGCGATAGACCGGGGCAACTCCGAGGCGCTGTTTCCCCGCCTCAAGCCTGATAAAGGCTAATCGAGTTCCGCGAGCGACGGTGCGGAAATCCCGTTACGGTAGCTGCCATTCGGCATGCGCCCGAGTTGTCCGCAGCTCCGGACGTTCAGCCCACGGGTGTCAGCCTGCGTCATGAGATCGTCGAAGTCCGCGTTATCGCCCAGTCGCAGGTCGATGCGGTAGTAGTCCATGGAATCATAACCGTGAGTCTCCGAGGAGAAGACGGGACTCAGGGCAAGAACCGAAGCTCCAAGTTCCACGATGTGATCGAGCCAGGGGATCAAGTGGCCCGTCGCTGCGCCACCGGTTGCTTCAGTGCCTCGGACCCAGGCTCCGCCCCGACGAAGCCAGGAGGGTGCACCTGCCACTAGAGAGCGTGCTGAACCCATGCGGGCTCTGTCATCGGGATCCGTCTATCCGTCAGCGATCCAGCATGCCCACAACGATCCTGCCTGGCCGCCGGAAATTCTTCGTCATTGCGCTGGACCATCAGCCGTGGTGCTTACTAGAATCTCTAATTACGAAAACCGCCAGGGGCGCGAACAGCGCCCGGGGAGGAGGAGCGCATCACAGCTGACCAATATCATGGATCAACTGCCCAGCCCGCTGAAAGCCCCTCCGATGGGGCTTTCCCTATTTATCGTCAATATGAACGGACGCAGCCGTTTGTCCGAGCACTTCCTCACGCATCTCACGGTCGTGGGAGCGTTGGTGCTGTGAAAGTCTTCCGCCGGCCAGGCAAGGCAGGCCGGCGCAGGATTGCTTCGGTTTCCGGCGGGGCGGTGATGAGCACCGGAGCCTCCTCCATTGAAGATGTGCTCGGCAGGAGCGTATATCCGTTCCAGAGGCCGCAGCGTCTTACCGCCATGGAAACCGCCGGCTGCTTGACGGCTCCAACGGAGCCCGGACCGGTGTTTAGAGGGCCTGGTTACTTCGAGAACAGCCAGTTACGGAAACGTCTTAGGCTTCAATTTCATGGTTGTCCTCCGGATCAGCATGCGCCTTAATCGGCGCAATAGCGAACGGCCCCTGCATGGGCCAACAACCACCCCCGATAATGGACCTATTCCGATCTGGCCCGGAGTGACCCCAGCCGGGTCATGAGGACGTTATCGCCAAGGCCTGACTACGGCCGGAGGAAGTGGAAGAGTCTTTGTCCCGCGCGCATGCACGATCTAGTCGAGGGCTCACGCGGCCCGGATGGGTAGTTTGCCGTGAGAACTCGCCGCGGCCTGGGTTTCCCGGGCGACGAACGCGGAGAGTTCCCCGCTGGTGCTCATGAGCGTGCCGGGAAGACGACAGTGGTGTTCTTGTCCACATCGACTTCGAGCGCGGACTGCAAACTGCGCAGCCGCAGGGCCAGGAGATGGATCATCATCGTGTCAGAGGCGTCCCCTCGGTGTAATTCCCACGACGTTGTGAGCGCGGCTGACCGGGGGTTTTGCCTCCGATGCCGGTATGGGTCCTGTGGGGATAGTAGTGGCGTAGGAGATGTTCGGCGACTTCGCTCCGAAGCTGGCCGAGCTCACCGACGACGTGTCCTTCGAGGACTCCCGGAACCGGCTCGAACTGAACGCCTGCGACCGCAGCGTCATCACAGTTGCCGTGCTCACTGCTGGCGGGAACACCGACCAGCTGGGCTCCGCCTCGGCCGCGCCATCGAGAACGGCCTGACCCGGGAGGAGCTCATCGAAGCCATCACCCGCCGCGCGCTCTGCGCTGGCTGACCCGGGGTGTGGACAGTGTCCACACCCCGGGTCTCGGATCGGGTCGTACCGGAGTCGGACTGGCCCGGATTGGCGATGCTTTCGGGGGAGCTGCGGATATTCAAGGGCTGGAACCAGGTTCAAGCCCCACCTCGGGCACAGTGTTTTCCCTGTTCAGGGGCTTGTGGGCCTCTGAGTGTGCACCAACTGTTCACTGATGGGCCCCTTTGGGGCCCTTTTCGGTTGGTGGCCGTTGCTGTGGCCGGGTCGCTCCTTCCACTAAGAACTTTGATGGCTCGGCACTTTGTTGTTACTTCATAGTCTCTAGGGGAGCGGGCGACATGACCCGTTGCGGTCGTGGAAGACTTCTCGACTTCAGCCGCTTTCCCTGCAAGCCCTCGGGGAGGGTTATCGGGGTTTATGACGTCCGTCCGCTAAGCCTTTGGCGGTAGTTCCCGGGGGTTTCGCCGGAGTCGCTCAGAAAATGCCGGTTGAAGTTGGACAGGTTCGAGAAGCCCACTTCGTAGCAAATGGTTGAGATAGCTTTGTCGCTGTGTTCGAGCAGGCGCCGAGCGTGTGCCGGCCGAAGTTTGCGGACCAAGTCGCTGAAGTTCTGCCCCGTGGCGCGTTTGAAGTATTTCGAGAAGTTGGACACTGACATTCCCACGAGTGCCGCTGCCTCGGACATCTTGACGCTTCCGGTGGCCTATAGGGGGTAGTTAGGCGTCGTCGTGGGCGAGGTTGCTGGAGAGCTCGCGGTGCGCGTCGGCCTGGGCTTGGAGTTCCTTTGCCTTGGTCTCGAATACTCCGACGGCGTCGGGGCCGGCGGCGAAGCGCAGCGGCGGTGCATCCAGTCCAGCCAGTTGGATGAGGGCGTCGGCGAGTTTGGCCGGGTCCCCGCCCTGAAGGCCGTTCATGCTTTGCCAGGAGGCGACGGTCTGTTCGGTGCGCTCGGCATAGTCCTCGATGGTGGATTCGGCGTAGCTGGTGGATTCCGGGGTGAGGAGCTCTGTGCGGAAGAAGCCCGGTTCCACGATCATGGAGCGGATGCCGAAAGGTGCGACCTCGGGGGCCAGTGACTCGGCCCAGCCTTCGATGCCAAACTTTGACGCGGCGTAGGCGGTCAGGAATTCCCCGCCGGCGAGGCCGGCGGTCGAGGAGATTGTGACGAGGAGGCCCGAGCGCTGGGCGCGCAGGACAGGCAGGGCCGCACGGGTGACGTTCATGGGCCCGAACATGGTGGTTTCGATTTGTGCCCGGAAGTCTTCCGGGGTGATTTCCTCGAAGAACCCGGCGTGAAAGTTACCGGCGTTGTTCACCAGGACATCGATCCGGCCGAAGCGGTCCACGGCACCCTGTATGGCGGCCGCCGCGTCGGCGGGGTCGGTGACGTCGAGCTTTACCGTCAACAGGTTCTCGTTTTCGCCTATGGCCTGGGTGACTTTTTCAGGGTTGCGGCCGGTGGCGACGACCGCGTGGCCGGCGGCTAGGGCCGCCTTGGCAATGTCTGTGCCGAGGCCGCGTCCGGCTCCCGTGATGAACCAGACCTTCTTGCCGGTCGTGGTCTGGTTCTGTTCAATGAGGGTGTTCTCAGTCATGTGTTTGGTTCTGTCTTTCCTGGGTTGTGTGGTCCTGGCTGCGCACGGTGGCGGGTGTCCGGGACAGAGGGTTCGGCGGCGGAGCTGCCGGCGGTGCTTGTTTCGGGCGGCGATGCCGCCCAGCTGGCAAGGAACGCCAGTGCGTGTTCGGATGCGGAGCCCGGCTCCGCGGTGAAGGTGAACAGGGTCTGTCCCTCGTCGCTGGGGAGGTGAAGCGTCTCGAACTGCAGGGACAGGTCCCCGGCGACCGGGTGGTGGAAGCGTTTGGTCCCGGTGGTGTGGATCCGCACGTCGTGGCCGGCCCATAATTCGGCGAACAGTCCGCTGCGGGTGGTCAATTCTCCGACCAGTTCGTTCAGCTCCCTGTCGTGGGGGTTTCGCCCCGCTTCCAGGCGAAGCATCGCAACGGTGGTGGCCGCGACCGCACGCCAATCGGGGTAGAAGTCCCCTGCACCCGGATCGAGGAAGAGGTAGCGCGCCTGGTTTGGCTGACTGCCTGGAGCATCCGGGCCAGCCGCTGCTGCCGATTCGAACACTGGCCCGTACAGCGCACGGCCCAACAGGTTTGCGGCCAGCACGTCGGAACGGCCGTTCTGCACGATGGCGACCACTGCGTTCATCCCGTCCAGAAGTCGCAGCACCCCTGGACGGACCCGCTGTTGCGCTGGCCGTCGCGGCGCCCGGCGCGACGGCGTGCTGGCCGTCCGCGCCAAATCCATCAAGTGCATCCGCTCTGCCTCGTCCAGCTGAAGAGCAGAGGCCACAGCCTCGAGCACAGAATCTGAGACGCCGCGGATGGTGCCGCGTTCCAGCCGCGTGTAGTAGTCCGTGCTTACGCCAGCGAGCTGCGCCACTTCCTCACGGCGCAGGCCCGGCACGCGGCGCAGCTCCCCGTAACTGGGGATGCCCGCCTGCTCCGGACTGAGCTTCGCGCGACGCGAGATCAGGAACTCACGGATTTCGTTTTTTCTGTCCACAACCACCACGCTACGCAGGCCGCCCCGTTGGTGGCAGTGTCTGTCAGACACCCCCACTTGAGATGGGTGCATGCTTCAGCGCCGGGGGAGGTGTTCACCGGTTTCGTCGGCGAGGGCCGAGAGGAGCCGGTCCTGGAAGGCCGTGTCGTGAACGGAGGGGTGGGGTTCTTGTCGGTGCTGGTGGTGCCAGTATCTGCCGCTGGTGCGCGCTTCAGGGTCATCGCTGGTGGCGAGCCACTCCTGCGTGCGGTGGCCTAGTTCGAGGCTGTCGGGGGCTCCGGATCCGCCCATTCGGGTGGGTACCCATCCGGGGTCGACGGAGTTGGACAGTACCTCCGGGTACAGGCGGGCAATGGCCGCGGCGAGGGTACTGACGTAGAGCTTGCTGTCACTGTAGGAGCCGGCCCTCTCGCCTTGCCAGTCGACACCGTCCAGGCGCGGTTGGCCGCCGAAGTGGGACCCGCTGCTGAGGTAGACCAGCCGTTCCGGGAGCGGAAGAAGCGCGGTCAACAGATACGGGGCGATGATGTTGACGGGCATGACGTCCCGCCCGCTCCAGACGCCGGCGTTGTGGATGACGGCGTCCAGCGGTGCCTGTTCAACCAGTTCGGCGGCGATACGGCGTACGGCGTCGGGATCGGCGAAGTCTCCGATGACGATGCCGGCACCGTGGTCGGTGAGAGGGTGAAGGTGCGTTGCCCGTTCAGTGTTTCGGGCGTGCACGATGACGTGATGCTCCTGGGCGTGCAGGGCTTCTGCGGTGAGGCGGCCCAGTCCGTCAGCTGACCCGGTGATCAGGATGCGAGCCATGATTACTCTCCTTCGTGGGCAGTACGGATGTCAGCGCCCGTTGAGGCTGCGCGGTTGATCGCGATGTTGAAGTTGAACGAGCCGAACGAGGCTGCGAGCTGAAACAGAAGGTAGGCGTACATTTCGGGTCCGCGGGAGGCCCGCACGTCGCCGAGGTCGTGAATGACGTCATCTTCCCAGCCGAACTGTTTCAGGAGGGCCCGCACGGTCTTCTTGGCCTCGATGTCGTTGCCGGTGACGAAGACGACGTGGTCACCGGGTACCCGTCCCGGATCGACCATGAGGTGTGCCGCCATCGTGTTCAGCGACTTCACGACCCGCACGCCGGGGTGAGCGTGCTGGATCTGCTCGGCGAGGCTTAGTTCCTCTACCCCGGTCAGGGTGGGAGGAAGGCTCTCGTGACGTTTTAGCGGGAGCGCAGTGTCGAGCAGAACCTTGCCTTCCAGCGCGCCCGGATCAATGTGTGAGAGGGCATCCAGGGTCACGACACCCGGCAGGGCGTTCACGATAAGCTCTCCGTGAGCTGCAGCGTCGGACATGCCGGTCAGCCGTATCTTGGGGTGTTCCGAGAGCCGGTCATGGAGCGGAACCTGCCCGCGAGCATCGGTTCCGGTACGGGCGAGAGTGGCGTTGGGGTCCCGGGTGCCCATGACGATGTCATGCCCGACCTCGTGGAGGCGATCTGCGAGGGTGCGTCCCACGATTCCGGTACCGAGAATTGCGATTTTCATGGTTCTTCTTTCTCTGGGGCTGGAGTGTGCGCGTTGGCTCAGCGGGCAAGGACACCGGTGCGGGTGATCAGCCAGGTCAGGAGGGCGAGGGCGGCGATGGCGGCTGCGGCGGTCATGACCGGTACCCAGCCGCCGAGCTGCCAGAAGGCGCCGGCGAGGGCTGACCCGATGGCGCCGCCGATGAAGTTCCCGCCGACGAAGGCGGTGTTGAGGCGGCTCCGGGCGGAGGCGTCGATGGAGACCATCCGGGTTTGCGCGAGGATCTGCACGGTCTGGAGACCAACACCGAACACGACCGCGCCGATGATGAGGACGATAATCGACGTCGATCCGAACGCGGAGACAACCAAGCCAGCGAGAGTGACGGCCAGCCCAATGCCGAGCGCCGGGATGAACAAGCCCCGGTCGAAGAACACGCCCACGCGCTGCGCGGCAAGAGCACCCACGACACCGACGAGGCTGAACGCGCCAATCAGCGACACAGAGAACCCGAACGGTGGGGAAGAGAGCAGGAACGTCATCCCGGTCCAGAACATCGTGAATACGCACATTGCACTGGCGCCGATCAGCATCGTCACCTGCACGGTCCGGTTCCCGGTAACGGTGCGAAGCACTGCGAGCAGCAGCGTGCCGTAAGGCACCTTCCCGCGTGGTTCCAGTCTGGGGATGCGGGGAGCAAGAATGGCGGCGAGGGTGACCATGATGACGGCAGCCATGATGAACACGGCACGCCATCCGAAGTGCTCGGCGACGAGGCCACTGAGCGCGCGGGCGATGAGCAGTCCGATCATGATGCCGGCAGCGACGGTGCCGAGTACGCGGCCGCGCTGGTCGTCGTGGGCGAGGTCGCCGGCGAGCGGGATGAGGAACTGTCCGGCCACGGCACTGAATCCGATTAGAGCGAGCGTTCCGAGCAGCACCGGGTAGGTGGGGGCTGCGGCGGTGGCGAGAAGGAACACGGCGGTGAGGATCATCAGACCGGGGATGAATCGTTTCCGGTTCACCATGTCGCCCAGGGGCAGCAGCAGGAACACGCCGATGGCGTAGCCGATCTGGGTGACGGTGACGATGAGACCGGTGGAGCCGGTGGGGACGGAGAAGTCTTTACCGATGATGCCGAGGAGCGGCTGCGCCCAGTAGAGGTTGCCGACCGCGGCACTGGCGGCGATCGCAAACACAAGGGTGAGGCCCCGAGTCATGCCGGCAGTCCGGGTATCGCTGGGGGTTTGTGGTCATGGGAGGTGTGTCTCTTTCAAAAGTGTCGTGCGGCTGCATGCTCAACTTCGGCGGGGTGGTGTGGGGCCGGTAGCGGGTGCGTCGCGTTGCCGGGACTGCCAGGGGCGGCCGCATGACGAGGTGTTGCCACGGCCGCCGCCCTCGGCGGTTGCTCAGTTGTTGCCGTCGAAGACGGTCTCTGGGGTCCAGTCGGTGGCGGGCTGGGTGTGCAGTGCCCAGAAGGTTTCTGCGATCAGCTCAGGTGCCATCGGGGTTCCGGGCTCGATGGCGCCGGCGATGGTGACGGATGCGGCGTGTACGCCCTCGTCCTTGAGCTCCTTGTGGATCAGGGTCGTGGCAGTGCGGAGACCGGCCTTGCCGAGTGAGATCGTGGCGTACGTGGGGTTCGGGTCGATGTAGGCGTAGCCGCCGGAGGCAAGGAACGTGCCCTTCCCTGCCTGACGCATCGCGGGGGTGAATACCTGGGCGGTCACGATCGCGCCCAGGGCATCGATGTTGTAGTTGGTGATCAGGTAGTCGAGGTCGCTGGTCAGGACGTTGTCGGCGGCCACGATCGCGGCGTTGTAGACGACTACGCTCGGAGTGATCTTTTCGGCCAGCTCCTGCAGGGAGGCCTTGAAAGCCTTGGGGTCGGCGGCGTCGGCGATCGCGGTGTCGACGGTGATGCCCTCACCGCGGAGCTGCTCCGCGAACTCTTTGAGCTTTTGTTCGTTGCGGCCGGCGATGGTGAGGGCGAAGCCTTCACGGCCGAAGCGGCGGGCGAGGGAGATGCCGAGGCCGGGGCCGACGCCCACGATGAGGGCCTGGGGGGTTGAGGTTGAATCAGTCATTGTTCGCTTTCCTTCTTGAATCGGGTCGGGCCTGTGCCGGTCGGCGCGGGCCCGGTCGAGGAGTTTTACGGGTGGAGGAGCGTCTTGATGGCGCGGCGTTCGTCCATTGCCTTGTAGCCTTCGGCGGCGTCTTCGAGGGGCAGCTGGAGGTCGAAGACCTTCCCGGGGTTGATCTCGCCGCGGAGGATGAGGTCGATCAGCTCGGGCAGGTAGTCCCGCACCGGAGCGGGTCCGCCGTGCAGGTGCACGTGGGCCATGAACAGGTCCATGCCGGGGATGGAGACTTCGTGGCCCATGCCGACGAAACCGACGTGCCCGCCCGCGCGGGCGGACCAGATGGCCTGCATCATCGATTCCTGCGTGCCGACGGCCTCGATCACCGAGTGCGCGCCGAGGCCGGCGGTGAGTTCCTTGATCTTCGCGATCCCGGCATCACCGCGTTCTTCGACGATGTCGGTCGCGCCGAATTCACGGGCGAGGGCCTGCCGGTCGGCGTGGCGGGACATCGCGATGATGCGCTCCGCACCGTGCCGTTTCGCGGCAAGGACCGCCAGGAGACCGACCGCGCCGTCGCCGACCACGACGACGGTCTTGCCCGGGCCGACTTCGGCGGCCTTCGCGCCGAACCAGCCCGTGCCCAGCACATCCGAGGCAGCGAGCAGGGACGGGATCTTGTCTGCGGAAGGGACCTCCGGGGTTGCGACGAGGGTACCGTCTGCGAGGGGAACCCGGAGGTACCCGGCCTGCGCGGTTCCGATCACTTCGCGGTGGATGCAGCTGGACTGGTACCCGGACAGACAAATGTCGCAGGTGTTGTCGGAGGTGAAGAACGAGCCGACGACGAACTGGCCGACTTGGATGGTGTGCACGTCATCGCCGATTTCCTCGACGACGCCGACGTATTCGTGACCCATTGGCTGCGGCTCGTCTGTGGGAACGGTGCCGCGGTAGGGCCAGAGGTCGGATCCGCACACGCACGCCGCTGCGACTTTGATGATCGCGTCGGTGGGTTGCTGGATGGTGGGCTTGTCGTAGTCCTCGACCCGGACGTCGCCGGGTGCGTGGAGAGTGGTTGCGCGCATGAGGAGATAGGGCCTTCCAGGGCTAGTGAGCCCGGTACAAGAGGGGTGAAGCGGGGCGTTTCAGCTGCCTTCGTATTCGTCGTCGGTGATCTGTTCGCCCCACCAAGAAGCGATCTCGGCGCCGTCGTCGGCTTCCAGGAGCACGATGTGTTCCATGAACATGCCGGGGGCGGCTGCGTGCCAGTGCTCTTCGCCGGGGGGTGTATAGAGGGTCTGGCCGGGGTGGACTTCGATGATGTTGCCGTCGCGGTCGCCGAACCGGGCGATGCCGTCGGTGACGTGCAGGTACTGGCCGCGGGCGTGGGAGTGCCAGGCGGTGCGGGCTCCGGGCTGGAAGCGCACCTTCGCCATCGTCGCGCGCTGCTCGGGTCCGTGCGGTGCTGCGATGACGTCGAGCCACACTCCGCCGGGGAACTGTGCTTCCGGGTTCAGGATGGTCTCGCGCTGGGGTTCGATGATCATGTGCGTTTCTCCTTGGGATTTTCAGGCTTCGTGAAATTCAATGCCGGAGCTGAGGAATTCATCTGGTCGGTTGAGGGTGTCGCCCTGGTTGGAGCGTGGATCGAGGCGAGCTCGGATCGTTCTGTCATCAGTCCGTGAGGAGCTTCTGAGCGAGGGTGAGGGCGGAGACGCCGCGCGGCCAGCCTGCGTAGAACGCAACGTGGGTGATCGCCTCGATGATTTCCTCCTTGGTGAGGCCGTTGGCGATGCCCATCGGGATGTGCGCCTGGAGCTGTTCGATATTGCCGGCGGAGACGAGGCTGCTGATCGTGATCAGGCTGCGGTCGCGGCGGGACAACTGGGGGCGGGACCACACCTGCCCAAAGAGGACGTCGTCGGTGAGGGACACGAAGGTGGGGGCGAAATCGCCCATCATCTTCTGCATCGGGGTCTGCTGGTCTGTCATTGCGGGTTCTCTTTCCGAGGTGCTGGGTTGTGTGGCTGGGATTCAGCTGTCGGCGTCCGTTGTCGACGCGAACCATTTTTTCCGTCCCCAACGTTGGCGTTGGTATTAAATATAGTAGGATTGAAGCAAGAAAGCAACGCCAACGTTGGAAAAGGGTAGGAGTCGTATGGCATGGGACGTTGAGGGCACCAAAAGCAAGATCATCGACGCGGCGACACAGGAGTTCACTGTCCGCGGCCCCGATGGGACCACGATGGAGCGGATCGCCAAGCTCGCGGGCGTGAACAAGGAGCGGGTGTACAACTACTTCGGCAGCAAGCCGGAACTCTTCGAAGTCGTGCTGCGCGAGAAGCTGGCCGGGGTCGCCGAGACCGTTGCCATGGAGTCCTTCACTCCGGACGGGATCGGTGAGTACGCCGGGAGACTCTTCGACTACAACTGCGAACATCCGGAACTCGTCCGCTTGGTCCTTTGGGAGTCGCTCTCATTCACTACCCAGGTTCCCGAGGAGCAGCAACGCCGCGACTATTACGCGCAGAAAACCCGTGCATTCGGTGAGGCGCAAAGGGCCGGAGCCGTCCAGAGCGACATCGCGCCTGATCATCTGAATTTCTTGCTGCTCGCTCTCGCGGGATACTGGGCGGTTTTGCCGCAGGTAGGGCGCATGATGACGGGCGCGGAAGTCACCGACCAGGCCGAGGCGGCACGCCGCCGCGCTAGCGTGGTCGAGGCCGCCCGCCGGCTCGTGGAGTCCTAGGCCACGGGACCAGCCAGCTGCAAAAAATGGGTGTGCACAATGTGCACACCCTGGGCTTCGGACCGGGTCGTACTGGTGCCGGACTGGGCCGGATTGGCGAGGTTTTCGGGGGAGCAGCGGAAATTCAAGTGCTGGAACCCGGTTCGAGTCCCACCTCGGGCACAGTGTTTCCCTGTTCAGGGGCTTTGAGCCGCTGAGTGTGCACAAATCTTCTCTGATGGGCCCCTTCGGGGGCCCATATTAGTTGGTGCTGCAAGACCGGAAACGATGCCGGCCTGATTACTTCGATGCTCGTGATAGTGGC